>NZ_AAYB01000011.1 GCF_000169435.1 Roseobacter sp. CCS2
TGGCATCCTGCGCCGTAGCCAGGCAGAGGGCGACGCCCGTCGCGCCGCATTGGTCGCGGAAATGGCACGCTATGACGTTGGCTTTGAAGGCGAACTTATGGGCGACATGTTGGGTGAAATGGACGAAAATGATCGTCTGTCCACAACATTCCGCTTCCGCACCGGGTCTTCCAAGCTGGACGAACGTGGTCGTTTGGACATGCAGCGCCTGATTGCGTATCTGCAGCGTGTGCCGGACGGTACAGAAGTAACCTTTGTTGGCTTCACCGATGATGTGGGTGCATTTGACGCAAACCAGCGCCTTGCTGAACAGCGCGCCGCTGCGGTCATGGAAGAAATGCGCGCCATCACAGGTGGTTCGATCAATAACGTGACGATGTCCACAGCCGGTTATGGCGAAATCGCCCCATCCGCTTGCAACATTTCAGAGCGTGGTCGTGGTATCAACCGCCGTGTTGAGGTTTGGATTTCCAACACCGTCGAGAGCTAAAAACACAGGCGATACGTGTTCTGCGGAACACGTATCGCAAGACCATCACGTTGGACGGCTACGCGCTCCGACCATCTGCGCTCAACTGAATTGAACACAGAATGGTTTGGCAGCGGTCACGAAAAACTGTCTTCACCCGACTTCTGATTGTTACCCGTATACCAGTTACTAGTGCTCATTTTAAGCGTTTGTTATCTATCACAGAAGCCCGCGAGACGTCCGTAAACATTTACCAACTTGTTTTGTCCAAGTTGCTTGAAACAGCCTAAAGACCGCAATTTCGTCTTTAACTGATCTGTCCGTGCACCAGCACCGACCAAGCCGCGGCGAAGCAAGTAACGCATGATAGGACTCATGGCATGAACATTAGAAAGACGACCACCGCTCAACCCCCACGCCGCACAACGCTGGCGGGGCATTCCGTTTCAAAGTCACTTTGTCTTGCACTGGCGGTGGCCTCTGTGCCCGTATTGGGGGTGTTCAGCCCGAACCAAGCCGCAGCACAAGCAAATGATGCGTCATTGTACAACGGTGGCAAGGCGCGCGTCAGCCGGTCGGCCAACCTGCGCTCTTTGACAGAGGCTGTTGCCTCGGCCAGTTGCCGGGTCAATGGCGGGATCGACGTTTCTGAAGCGCAGACAGAATTGGCGACCTATCGTGCGGACTTTGGTCGGATCATTGATGGTCTGGTCAACGGCAATCCGGCCTTGGGCATGCCCGGCGCCGAACAGCGCGCACGCACCTTGACCGCATTGAATGAAACCGCAGACCTATGGCAGCCGATGGATGCCGCGGCCGCCAATTTGGCCTCTGGTCCTGCTTCATCCGCCGATGCCACGGCGATCGGAGATGGTTTTGCGGGGTTGTTTGACCAGACCGAACAACTGGCCTCTGTGATATCGGGGCAATATTCCGATCCACAGCAGCTATTGCAAAGTGACGCAACGGTCCTAAACTTTGCCATCCGGCAGCGCGCATTGGCATACCGCATGACGCGGCAGATGTGCGAGCTGGCAACAAACTCTGGTCAGGGCGCGACATCGGAAGACTTGCGAGAAACCGTCGATCTGTTTCAGCAAACACTGATTGCGCTGCGGGATGGTTTCGCCGCAGCAGGCATTAATCCACCGCCCAATGATGCTGTGCGCGACAGCCTGTCCAGCACCTTCGATATTTGGCAGGCAGAGCGTGATGTGTTCGACGCTGCGTTGTCGGGTCAGACCCCCACGGCGGATATGGTGAATGCTGCCGCCGATCTTTCCCAAACGCTGTCGGTGGCGATGAACAACACCATTACGCTTTACCTGATTGCAACACCGGGCCAGGACGGTGTGTACCGTGTGCCATTGGAGGCTTACGCCCGTGATGAGTTGGCAGGCTGGCTGACAGATCCTGCATTGATCGACGCAATAAAGGCGCAGAATGTCCAGCATGATGGTCTGTCCGAAGACGACGTCATCGCCCTTGATCAGCAATGGCGCGCAGAGGCTGGCGAAGGCGGTGGCCCGCTGATCGAAAAGCTGTTGTCGGCATCTGTGTCGAACTGGCTGTTGAACAAGCAACAGGCAACGGCAGGCTTTGTGACCGAAGTGTTTATCATGGATAATAAAGGCCTGAACGTGGCCCAAAGTGTTGAAACATCCGACTACTGGCAGGGTGATGAAGCGAAATGGCAGCAGACCTATTCGGTCGGCCCAGACGCGCTGCACATCAGCGAGGTCGAGTTTGACGACAGCACAGGGTTCTACCAGTCACAGGCGTCTTTGGCGATTTCAGATCCCGCAACAGGTGAAGTGATTGGTGCGGTAACATTTGGTATCAACGTACAGAATTTAATGTAAGTCATTGAAATTACGACTGAAGGGCGGGCCTCTCGGGGCTCGCCTTTTTTGTATCTTGGGCGTTTGTTGAAGGCGCCATAAACCAAATTTGATAAAGCTGGCGGAGAGACAGGGATTCGAACCCTGGGTGGGCTTGCACCCACAACGGTTTTCGAGACCGCCCCGTTCGACCACTCCGGCACCTCTCCGCGGGGATCGTGCGGCGTGGTACTGCGCGCAGACCCTTGGCGCAAGACCCAAATCAAAAGGGTTATGACAATTCCGTGCAGCCACTTTGCAAAGCAAGGCGGGGTGCATAGATATCCTTTAACGCACCCTTGATGAGGTCGATGATGATCCGCTTTACCGCCCCCTATGCCGTCGCCCTATCGATTGTGGCAGCCCCGCTTTGGGCCCAGCCCGCTGATGATGCCAAAGTTGATGCACTGCTGAATGCCCTTGGTATGCCACAGATGATCGAGATTATGCGCGAGGAAGGGTTAGCCTATGGTGAGGTTTTGGCCGTTGATATGCTGCCCGGCGGCACATCTGATCAATGGGCAAAAGCCGTGTCAGCCATCTATGACACCGAAACGATGTACGAAGAAGTCCGCGGCGCCTTTGGTGAAGCGATAGCCGGAGATGATATTGATGCCATGCTGGCGTTCTTCACATCAGAGCCGGGCGCCAAGATCGTCGGGCTGGAGGTGAGCGCCCGCCGCGCCTTGTTGGATGACGCGGTCGAAGAGGCGAGCAAGGAAAACGCCGCTATTGCGATGATGGATCAGACACCGCGTTACCTGATGGTGCAGGAATTTGTTGAGGTGAACGACCTGATTGAGGCCAATGTCGTCGGTGCGCTGAACGCGAGCTATGCGTTCTATACCGGATTGATTGATGGCGGTGCCATGCCGGCAGGCGTGACCGCCGAAAGCGCCTTGCAAGATGTCTGGACGCAAGAACCCGAGGTGCGCAATGACACGACAGAATGGGTCTATTCGTTTCTGATGATGGCATATCAGCCCCTGTCGGATGAAGAATTGCAGGCCTATATCGCTTTTTCCAGATCCGAGGCCGGGCAGGATATGGGTGATGCCCTTTTCGTCGCATTTGACGGGATGTTTGATGATGTTTCGCGTGGGCTTGGTCTGGCGTCATCGCGCTTTATGATCAGTCAAGAGTTGTGATCATCACCCCTTGGCATCGGCGGATGGTCGGGTATTCTGAACGGGAATTGAAACACATTGGGATATCTCGCATTGCCTTCCTTTAAATACGCCGTTCTTGCTGTTGGTATTCTCGCTGCATGCGAGCAAACTGCACCTATCGCCCCGCAACCCGATCTGCCTGCCGATGATCCGCGTCAGGTGCAGTTGCTGGCAGCTGAATGCACGATCTATTTCGCGGCCGTCACCAAGCTTGAGGCAGAAGGACGCACGGTCAGCGGAAACCCAACGCGGGGCTGCCCGCCAGAAGCCGCTGGCGTTTCAGCCGACATCAACGCGATGGTAAGTGTGCCGCCGGTCACCCCAGGCTATCCGCAAACGATGTATGACCGCATGATTGCGCGTGGTATTCCGGTAGACCTTGCAGATGAGATTTCCAAGTCCAAGGCATTCTGGGATTTGGTGGCCCGCCGCGACAGCCTGCTTGCTGATTTCTAACCACCATAGACCATCAATGCCGTGACCAAGGCGCCAGGTGTTGTCTGATATAAACCCATATCCGATTGCAGCTGAATGATGCGGGCAGGGCGGTCGCGTTCCGGTATTCCTGCCGCATCCATGGCTTTGGTCAGAACAGGCCCGCCGCCTGCGCGGATATCGGCTTTGATGGTTTCATAGTTTGATTTCACGATCAATTCGACCTCGCCGCGCCGCTTTTCGTAAGCGGCATTGCCGATCACTGTGCTGACCCCTGACACCGGCAACATTAAAGGGTTGCCAAGGTGGTTCGCCTCTTGTGAACAAGCGGCGGTAAGAAGAATGATGATCAATGGCCAGCGCATGGGTTTTTCCCTTCTTTTTATGTTGACTTACGGCTACATTGGTCAGATATAGCGCCATCTCTGCAAGGCATTTGTGGGGAATATGCGAAATTATGCCCACGGGCACGCAGTCCACAGGTACCAAACGCCGGGTATTCCCGGGGCCTCAGAGACGCGAAAAACAAAGGAATAACATATGTTTGCGGTTCTCAAAACCGGCGGCAAGCAGTACAAAGTTGCTTCTGGCGATGTATTGCGTGTCGAAAAGCTTGCTGCAAAAGCAGGCGACAAAATTCAATTCAACGAAGTGCTTATGGTCGGGTCCACAGTGGGCACTCCAACAGTTGCGGGCGCAGGCGTCCAGGCTGAGGTGATTGACCAGATCAAAGGCGAGAAGACGATCAACTTCGTCAAGCGCCGTCGTAAGCATGGCAGCCAGCGTACAAAAGGCCACCGTCAGCAACTGACTTTGGTGCGTATCGCCGACATCCTTGAAAAGGGTGCTGACAAATCTGGCGTGATGGCCGCCGTTTCCGGCGCTGGCACGGCCTATGTGACAGGTGCCAATGGTGCCCCAACATCCAAGAAAGCGGCCGCGGCGGCTGAGCGCGCATCAACGCCGAAGGCTGAAAAGCCGAAGGCGGCCACAAAAGCCAAGGCAGAGCCAAAGGCGAAGGCTGAACCAAAAGCAAAAGCAGAGCCAAAAGCGGCTGCTGGCGCGGATGATCTGAAAAAGCTGTCAGGCGTTGGCCCGGCACTTGAGAAGAAGCTACATGCGGCTGGCGTAACAACATTCGCGCAGATCGCCGCATGGACGGAAGCTGATGTGGCTGCTATGGACGAGAAACTGTCGTTCAAAGGCCGCATCGAACGTGAAGGCTGGATCGCGCAAGCGGTTGAGCTGTCAAAAGGCTAAGGAGAGACCAAATGGCACATAAAAAAGCAGGCGGTTCATCCCGTAACGGACGCGACTCAGCTGGTCGTCGTCTTGGCGTCAAGAAATTCGGCGGCGAAGTTGTCGTTCCCGGCAACATCATCATGCGTCAGCGTGGCACAAAAATGTGGCCAGGCATGGGCGTTGGTATGGGCAAGGATCACACGATCTTTGCGACCATTGATGGCAACGTCAAATTCCATAAAGGCCTGAAAGGCCGCACCTTTATTTCGGTCCTTCCAGTGGCGGAGGCCGCTGAATAAACCGAATATTCCAAGGTTACGAAATTTTGGGGGGATCGGTGATAACCGGTCCCCCTAATTTATTCATAGTTTTGCCACCATATGGATTTAGAGGATGGCATAACAGAAAGTTGTTTTCGGGGAGGGAAGCAATGCGACACGAGGATATCATCGTTCAAGATACGATCGAAGCAGATCGCTTTGTCCTGCGGCCCTGCCGCAAGTCCGACGCTGGTCTGATTGCCATGTACGCCGGCGATGATCGTGTGGCCCGTGGTACGCGTGCCATGCCGCACCCGCTGCCCCCCGGTTCGGTTGAAGCGATGATTGAACGTGCCAGTGTGTCTGAGCGGACAGAAGATGTCTGGGTTATTGATGGCTCTGCCCATGGCCACGCAGAAGCTTTGGGGTTGATCAGCCTTGAGCATATGGACCGTGCGCAATCCGAAGTATTCTATTGGATCGCGCCTGCGTTCTGGAACACCGGTTTCGCAACCGAAGCGGTACGCACGCTGATTGCTGCTAACCCGCACCGGTCGGATCGTATCTTTGCCGAAGTGTTTCAGGACAATCCGGGGTCTGCGCGTGTGCTGACCAACTGTGGTTTCGACTATCTTGGCGATGCTGAGGCATTTTCTGTGTCACGCGGCGCGACTGTGCCGACCTGGACGTATACGCTCAAACTCGGGTCATGATCTATTTAACTTTGCGGACAGAACGCGCGGCATTCATGACGGTGCGGTGATGACTGAACTACACTATCGCTTTCTGAACGCAGATGATTTCGATGATATGCACGCGATGGTGTCGCACTGGTCTGTTGTACGTCAGTTGGGGCGCTGGCCGTGGCCACCACAAGAGGCATTCACGCGTGGTCGCTGCAAACCTTATGCGGGGCATGGGTTTGTCTGGGCGGTTTGCCTGAACGATCGTGTAATCGGCACCATGGCTGTGACGCAGGGCGAATTGGGATACATGTTTGTGCCAGACGTGCACAGCAAAGGCTATGCCACCAAGGTGGCGTGCGACGCCATTGCCATGGCTTTTGCTGAATATGACTGGCCCATCCTACGCGCCTCTGTCTGGCATGATAATCCGGCCTCGGCTGCCGTCTTGCGAAAGTGCGGGTTTGCGCATTGGCAAACCCACTATACGCGCAGTCCGGCACGCCTGCCGACGCTTGTGCACCAGTACCGCCTCCCGCGGACCACATGGGACCGCTTGAGAACCGCGCCGCAGTAGGTTATCGGCTGATCAGGATAGCCGTAGAAAGCCAAACACATGAAATTCCTTGATCTTGCAAAGGTCTATATCCGGTCCGGTGCCGGTGGCGGCGGATGCATCTCGTTTCGGCGCGAGAAGTTTATGGAATACGGTGGCCCGGATGGGGGCGACGGCGGTAAAGGCGGCGATGTGGTGGTTGAGGCTGTCGAGGGCCTGAACACGCTGATTGATTTTCGCTATCAGCAGCATTTCTTTGCGGGTAACGGTCAGCATGGCATGGGCAGCCAGCGGACCGGTAAAGATGGTGAAGCCAAGGTGCTGCGTGTGCCTGTTGGCACTGAAATCATTGATGAAGACGAAGAAACCATTATCGCTGATCTGACCGAAGTCGGCCAGAAAATCGTGATTGCCAAAGGCGGTAATGGTGGTTGGGGCAACTTGCGCTTCAAAACAGCCACGAACCAAGCACCGCGCCGGTCCAATCCGGGACAGGAAGCGATTGAGCGAACGATCTGGCTGCGGTTGAAACTGATTGCTGATGTGGGTCTACTGGGGATGCCGAATGCGGGCAAATCCACGTTTCTGGCCGCCACTTCCAATGCGCGGCCCAAGGTTGCTGACTATCCATTTACAACGCTGATCCCCAATCTGGGCGTTGTGGGCATTGATGACGTGGAATTTGTTGTCGCCGATATTCCCGGCCTGATCGAAGGCGCCAGCGAAGGCCGCGGTCTTGGCGATATGTTCCTTGGTCATGTCGAACGCTGTGCCGTTCTTTTGCACCTGATTGATGGCACATCCGGCGATCCGGCTGGTGATCTGACAACAATCATTGCTGAGTTGGAAGCCTATGGCGGGGAATTGGCGGACAAACCACGTATAACGGTGCTGAATAAGATCGACACATTGGATGATGAAGAACGCGAATTCCTGCGCGATGAAATCGCTGCTGTCGCCAATGGACCCGTCATGATGATGTCAGGCGTCAGCCGCGAAGGTATCCCTGACGTCTTGCGCGCCCTGCGTTCCGAGATTGATGACAACCGCCTGCGCCACCGCAAAGCGGCGGAGGCGGAGACAAACGAGGACACGCCATGGCAGCCCTAAGCGACGCCAAGCGCCTTGTTATAAAGATCGGGTCTGCCTTGCTGGTGGATGCTGAAACCGGTGCGTTACGCCAAGGCTGGCTGACGTCACTGGCAAGTGATGTCGCTCGGATCAGGGCGCGGGGGACGGATGTGATCATCGTATCGTCCGGCTCTATCGCACTTGGCCGGGGTATTCTTGACCTGCCGCAGACATCCCTTGCGCTTGAACAGTCGCAAGCCGCCGCCGCTGTCGGGCAAATCCGATTGGCCCGTGCTTATGAAGAGGCTCTGACGCCACATGGTATCGTGACCGGCCAAGTGCTTGTCACACTTGAGGATTCGCAGGATCGCCGTCGTTATCTGAATAGCCGTGCAACGATGGAAACGATGCTGGGGCTGGGTGTGACACCGATTGTCAATGAAAACGACACGATCGCAACTGATGAAATTCGCTATGGTGACAATGATCGTTTGGCAGCACAGGTTGCAGTGACAATTGGTGCGGATCAGTTGATCTTATTGTCTGACGTTGATGGTCTTTATACTGAAAATCCAAAGATCAAGAAGTCCGCGCAACACCTTGCCGTAGTTGAAAAGATCACGCCCGAGGTTGAGGCGATGGCTGGTGACGCCGGTTCTGGCCTGTCCAAGGGCGGCATGATCACCAAGGTCATGGCAGCACGGATCGCGACAGAAGCAGGATGTGCGATGGCGATTGCGTTGGGTACGGCGCTCTACCCGCTTGGTAAGCTGGAAAACGGGGCCAATGCCACATGGTTCACGGCGCAAACTGATCCACAAGCGGCGCGTAAACGCTGGATTTCCGCGATGAAGCCGCGCGGCACTGTCACCGTTGACGCAGGTGCTGGCGACGCGTTGAAGCACGGCAAAAGTTTGCTGCCGGCAGGTGTGACCCAGATCAACGGAAGCTTTGGGCGCGGTGATCTGGTAGCGATTGTTGATGCGGCGGGGGTGCAGATGGGGCAGGGCCTGATCCGCTATACCAGTGCCGAGGCGCAGCAAATTATGGGGCGTCGGTCGGCTGACATTGTTGAAATACTGGGTTATGAAGGTCGTGCTGCATTGGTGCACCGGGATGATATGGTGCTGTAAGAGGGTAAGATCATGAACGATCACGACGCAATCGGGCCTATGATGGCGCAAATCGGTGCTGACGCGCGTGCGGCATCGACCGTGTTGGCGACAACCGGGTCAGAACGCAAATATGCCGCCCTCATTGGTGCGGCTGATGCGATCTGGGACAACCGGATGGCCATTATGGATGCCAATGCTGAAGATCAGGTATTCGCCGAACAAAAAGGGCTTAGCCCCGCGATGATGGACCGTTTGATGCTGGACGAGCCGCGTATCCGCGCCATGGCAGACGGCTTGCGCAATGTCGCGGCACAGGCTGATCCGGTGGGCGAAGTGATCACCGAATGGGACATGCCAACGGGGCTGCACATTCAGCGTGTCCGCACACCTTTGGGTGTGATCGGTGTGATCTATGAAAGCCGCCCCAATGTGACCGCTGATGCAGGCGCGCTTTGCCTGCAATCTGGCAATGCCGTGATTTTGCGTGGCGGTTCGGAAAGCTTTCATTCCTCGACAGCGATCCATGACTGCTTGCAGACCGGATTGCAGCAGGCCGGTCTGCCCGCTGCTGCCATACAGCTGGTGCCAACACGTGACCGGGCCGCGGTTTCCGCGATGCTGACGGCAACTGACCATATCGACGTGATCGTGCCACGCGGTGGCAAAGGCCTTGTCGGGTTGGTACAGCGCGAGGCGCGCGTGCCTGTTTTCGCGCATCTTGAGGGGGTTTGTCACATCTATATCGGCGCGACCGCCGACCCTGCAATGGCGCTTGAGATTGTATTGAATGCCAAAACCCGCCGTACCGGGATTTGCGGCGCGATGGAGTGCCTGCTGATTGATTGGCGGTTTTATACGCAACACGGTTCAATGCTTGTGGATGCGCTGCTCAAAGCCGGTGTAGAAGTACGCGCTGATGGCGAGCTGGCCAAGATTGAAGGGACGACCAAAGCGCAAGCCGATGATTTCGGGACAGAATTCCTTGATATGATCTGTGCTGCCAAACTGGTCGACGGTGTGGATGACGCGATCAACCATATCCGCACCTATGGCTCAAACCACACCGATGCGATTGTAACTGCGGATGATCAAGCCGCCGCACATTTCTTTAAGCAGCTCGATAGCGCCATTCTGATGCGCAACGCGTCAACGCAGTTCGCTGATGGCGGCGAATTTGGCATGGGTGCTGAAATTGGCATCGCCACAGGTAAATTGCACGCGCGCGGGCCGGTCGGGGCCAGTCAATTGACCAGCTTTAAATATCTTGTGACCGGCGACGGGGCGTTGCGATCCTAAAACCGCACGACCATGTGGTTGGCTTCATGTTTGAATTGCAGCACGCGTCCGGCTTCGGCCAAAACGCCCGGCAATAGCGCAAATTGAACATGCGCCGCAGTGTAATGAAAACCAACTTGCGGTGAGAGCAGGTTATTCCAAAGCTCTTTATCCAGCGTCAGGCGCGGGCCTTCGCCGCGCATGACCCACATTTCTTCCTCTTGCGTGATATGGATGTCGCCGCCAAGCGGCAGCGATGCCTCAATCGCCTGTAATGTCAAAAGGGCGCATCGCACCAATCTGCGCGGCTGGTCGCCATCAATCTTCCAGATATAATTGATCCGCCCACCCCGGGCGGTTGCGGCAAGAATGGACAATATCTCTGACCGGCTAACCATTTGTTCTTCGCTGGCGGCGCCATAGGCAATCCGAAAATATCTGATCCGGGCGCTGGCGTTCTGAACGCTTTCGTTTATCAGCTCCATCTCAGCGCCGGTATCGCCATCTGTTAGCGCCAAAAGCTCGACCCCATTGCCGATTGCCCCAATTGGGCTGATAAGGTCATGACAAATGCGCGAGCCAACTAATGCCGCAAGATCAGGTTGCATAAAGCAGCCTCCATTTTGAAAGAGAAGTGATGCACGATTTCAACGCCATTTTGGAACCCGGCGTGCTTGTCCGCCATCCCGACCATCCAGAGTGGGGCACCGGACAAGTGCAATCCAACATTGGCGATAAAATTACAGTGAATTTTCGGGAGATGGGGAAAGTTGTCATTGATGGTAAACGGGTTCTACTCTTACTGGTTAACGAATGAGATACAACTTACAGGCGAGTCTCGCAAGTGAAGTTTGAGAGTGCCTTTTCATTACGTCGCGTGAAATGGTTGCCAAATGGTTAATTTCGCAGAAGATGCAGGTCGATGACGGCACAATCAAACGCAATGATGACGGCTGCGCCGGTGTTTTCGACCCGCGTTGCACAGTCCGAACAGGACGTGCGCGCCGCACAACGCTTGCGTTACAACGTCTTTGTGACCGAACTGGGAGGCGATGGGCCGCTGGTTGATCACGACCTGCGGTTGGAGCGGGATATTTTTGACGCACATGCCGATCACATCCTTTTACTTGATGAAACCCGCGCCCCTGACGATCAGGTCGTTGGCGTTTACCGTGTCATGACCGAACCAATGGCAATCGCGGCAGGGCGGTTTTATTGCGCCGAGGAATATGATCTGACCCCTTTTTATCAAAGTGGGAAGCGTCTGTTGGAATTGGGGCGGTCATGCTTGCACGCAGACTATCGCGGGGGGGCCGCGATGCTACACCTTTGGGCGGCGCTGGCGGCGTATGTGCAGGACCAGCGGATTGAGGTTCTTTTCGGTGTCGCATCATTCCATGGCACCGATGCGACAGCGCTGTCTGGCCCGCTAAGCCTGTTGCATCACCGCCATCTGGCGCGCAAAGAATTGCGGGTGAAGGCTATTGGGCCAACAGCCCTGCCGATGGATATGTCGTCAATCGAAGCGGTGGATCGTGTTGCCGCAGTCCGGCAGATGCCTGCTTTGATCAAAGCATATCTGCGTCTGGGCGCAACCGTGGGTGAAGGCGCCTTTGTTGACCATGCCTTCAACACGGTTGATATCTGCATCATCCTTGAAAGCGACGCGATTAATGCATTGCAAAAGAAGATGTTAACGTCTGGAACAGCCATTG
>NZ_AAYB01000010.1 GCF_000169435.1 Roseobacter sp. CCS2
GCACTTGGGTTGCTGATCGTCTCAACCGGGTTTCTGCTGATTTTCGACGGGTTACGCTCGCTTGAACTGATCCCTGAAATCCTGTTCGGAAAGCTTGATAACTTCGCGCTTTTGTCGATCCCGATGTTCATCATTATGGGGTCGTCCATTGCATCAACCCGCGCCGGTGCTGATCTTTACGAAGCGCTGGAACGCTGGCTGACACGCGTGCCCGGTGGCCTTGTCATTTCCAACCTTGGGGCCTGTGCCTTGTTTGCAGCAATGTCCGGGTCCAGCCCGGCGACCTGTGCGGCCATCGGAAAGATGGGCATCCCGGAAATGCGCAAACGTGGCTATCCTGATGGTGTGGCGGCGGGTTCCATCGCGGCGGGCGGCACGTTGGGTATTCTTATTCCGCCATCTGTCACGATGATCGTTTACGGCATCGCGACAGAAACCTCGATTGGTCGTCTTTTTCTTGCGGGCGTTCTGCCGGGCCTTTTGCTTGTTGCGCTTTTCATGATCTGGTCGCTGTATTCAACGTGGCAGTCTGGCGACAAGCAATTGCTGTCGACGCGAACCTATTCTTGGAAAGAAAAGTTTGAAATTCTGCCGCGGGTCTTACCGTTTCTCGCGATCATCGTTGGTGTGCTTTATGCCATGTATGGTGGCATCGCGACGCCATCTGAAACTGCCGCGGTTGGCGCGCTTCTTTGCCTGTTGATCGCGATGATCATCTACAAGCTTTGGAACCCCAAGGATCTGTGGGTCGTTCTGCGCGACAGCACCAAGGAAAGCGTGATGATCATGTTCATCATCGCCGCGGCTGGTGTCTTTTCCTATATGCTGTCAAGCCTGTTCATCACCCAGGCGATTGCCGAATGGATTGGAACGCTGGATGTAAACCGCTGGGTGCTGATGACATTTGTCATGCTGTTTCTGTTGGTTGCTGGCTTCTTTTTGCCACCTGTAGCTGTGATCCTGATGGCGGCACCGATCTTGCTGCCGATCATCACAACGGCTGGTTTTGATCCTATCTGGTTTGCGGTTGTTCTGACGATCAACATGGAGATTGGTTTGATATCCCCACCGGTCGGTTTGAACCTTTATGTGATCAATGGCATCGCGCCTGACATCTCGCTCAAGACCATCCTGAAGGGATCGCTTCCTTTCGTGGCGTGCATGGTGATTGCAATCATCCTGCTTTGCTTCTTTCCCGGCATCGCCACATGGCTGCCTGACTTCGTCATGGGAGAAGCGGTATGAGCTACTTCGGTGGCTTGATTTCCACTATATTTGAGCGGCGCTATCAAAAGGCGCTTTCAGAGGAGGTCGACAGCCGCACAACATCGGATTTGTGTGAGGACCTGCTGAGCAGCCATGGGGAGGTGTCAGGCGGAACGCTGGCGCGCAACCTGTTGGACCGCTACGCGGCGATGAACAAAGACGAGAAATCGGCCTTTTTTGAGTTTGTGACCCATCAACTCGAAATCGACCCCGATGGCGTTATCAGCGCGCTGGAGGCTTACAAAGATAAACCCAGCAAAAGTACCTATCGTGCTTTTGCACTTGCCTGTGAGCCGCGACGCCAAGAGTTGGCAAGACGGCTTAATCAAGTGCCCGGTGCCACCGGTCGGCTGGTTCAGATGCGCAAAGATTTGCTGGGCATGATGCGGGAACAGCCTGATCTGGAACCTTTGGATGTGGATTTCAAGCATTTGTTTGCGTCATGGTTCAATCGCGGTTTTCTGGTGCTCCGCCCAATTGACTGGGCAAGCCCGGCGAACATTCTTGAAAAATCATCGCTTATGAAGCGGTACATGAAATTGACAGTTGGGATGATCTTCGGCGCAGGCTAAAGCCCACAGACCGGCGTTGCTTTGGCTTTTTTCACCCGTCGATGGCTGATGAGCCGCTTATTTTCGTTGAGGTGGCACTGACCAAAGGTGTGCCAAGCTCTGTCCAGGATTTGCTGACGGATGATCGGGACGAGATTGATGCAGAAGACGCCGATACGGCTGTTTTCTATTCGATTTCCAACTGCCAAGCGGGACTTGCCGGCATTTCCTTTGGTAATTCACTTATCAAACAAGTTGTCGCGGATCTGGCAAAAGAATTGCCGGGGCTTACGACATTTGTGACGCTGTCGCCGATCCCCGGCTTGAACAAATGGCTTGAAGAAACAGGTGTCGACGCTGTGAAAAGCGCTGATGATCAGGCATTGGCGGCCTATTATCTGCTGAACGCCAAAAGATCAGACGGCATGCCATATGATCCGGTCGCGCGGTTCCATCTTGGCAATGGCGCTTTGGTTCATGCTGTCCATGCCAACGCAGATGTTTCGCCCAATGGGCGTAGGCAATCGAACGGGGCAATGGTGAACTATCTTTATGACCTGACCCAAATTTCACAAAACCACGAGAAATTTGTCGGTGACCAAACTGTCGTCGCATCCGCAACCGTGAAAACACTCAGCGGATCAGTGACCAAAAGCTAAGGAAGTTGAACATGGCAAACCCTTTGTATGATACACTTTTCGGGCAGCACAAAGGTAAGACAACGCCATTTCTTGAGTTAGCCGATGGCACGATCATTTCGCACAATGCGTTTCTTGAACTGGCAGCACAATATGCCCATGTGTTTGCCCAACTTGGGGTAAGGCCTGGCGACCGCGTCGCCGTGCAGGTCGCAAAGTCCCCACAAGCTTTGGCCGTCTACGCCGCCTGCGTGCAAGCCGGTATCGTCTTTCTGCCCTTGAATACAGCCTATACGGCTGATGAAGTTTCGTATTTTGTCGAAAACAGCGGTGCGCGGGTCGTTCTTTGTGACGAACGTCGATCCGAGGCCTTGGCACCCGTTGCGAAAGCAGCCGGTGCAGTCCTTGAAACGATGAACACCGACGGACGCGGCAGTTTTGCGACGCAGGCAAAGCTTATGTCGCCAGAATTCAAAACCGCTGACCGGTCCGAGGATGATTTGGCCGCCTTCCTTTATACGTCTGGGACGACAGGGCGTTCCAAGGGGGCGATGCTTACGCAAGGCAATCTGCTTTCAAACAGCAAGACACTGGCCAATGAATGGGCGTTCACATCCGATGATGTTCTGCTTCATGCGCTGCCCATTTTTCACACGCATGGGCTGTTCGTGGCGACGAACATTTCGCTGCTTGCCGGTAGCAAAATCTTTTTCATGCCAAAATTTGATTTGGATGTGATTATTGACCGCATGCCGACTGCGACAACGATGATGGGCGTTCCCACATTCTATACACGTCTGTTAGAGGATGCACGGTTCACCAAGAAATTGGCGCAGGATATGCGGCTGTTTGTTTCTGGCAGTGCACCGCTTCTTGCTGAAACCCATGTGCAGTTTGAAGAGCGTACCGGCCACCGCATTCTTGAACGCTATGGCATGACAGAGACAAACATGAACACGTCCAACCCATACAACGGTGAGCGTCGCGCAGGCACCGTTGGCTTTCCACTTCCGGGAATTGAAATCAAGATCACTGACAGTAATACC
The DNA here is from genome assembly GCF_000169435.1 of Roseobacter sp. CCS2. Classification (GTDB taxonomy): domain Bacteria; phylum Pseudomonadota; class Alphaproteobacteria; order Rhodobacterales; family Rhodobacteraceae; genus Yoonia. The sequence goes on from NZ_AAYB01000010.1 coordinate 3,502, forward strand.
GGAGCGACCCTTCCCCAAGGCGAGATCGGCGAAATCGAGGTACGGGGTCCGAACATTTTTAAGGGGTATTGGCAAATGCCGGAAAAGACCGCCGAAGAGCTGCGGGAAGATGGGTTCTTTATTACCGGTGATCTTGGGCAAATTGATGAGGACGGCTATTTACACATCGTCGGGCGCAACAAAGACCTGATTATCTCGGGTGGGTACAATATTTACCCCAAAGAGATTGAACTTTTGTTGGATGCAGAAAAAGGCGTTCTGGAAAGCGCCGTTATCGGTGTTCCGCATCCTGATTTTGGCGAAACGGTCGTGGGTGTTCTTGTTGCCGAAGGCGAAGCGGAACTTGACCTTGATGCGATCAAGAAAAATATCGGCACCTCGCTTGCACGCTTTAAACATCCACAAAAGCTGATCGTGCTGCCAGAACTGCCACGCAACACGATGGGCAAAGTTCAAAAAAAGGCATTGCGCGAAGACTATAAAGACTTGTTTGCCCCTGCATAAGCTTGTGAAACGGTCAGTAGCCGCCCTGCCCTAGCCGTAGATCAGACATTCGCAACTTTGACGAATGGAACCCCTAATCCGTTGGTAAGCGACGCAAAGTCATCAGACTGATTACCTTGTGCTGCAAACCGGCATGCCCACATATCTGTGACCGCCAAGCGCAGGAATTGAGATATAGATGACCACATCACCTTCACCCGCCCATGCACCGACCCTGTTCAGCCCGTTCGATGAGGGCGGAAAGATCGGTGCACCCAACCGGTTCTTCAAATCCGCCATGAGCGAGGTAATGGCGGTGCAGGGAGAGCATTTGCCGACGCAAGCACACAACCGTGTCTATGCGCGGTGGGCTGCTGGCGGTACCGGCATTCTGGTCACAGGCAATGTGATGATCGACAAAACGGCGTTAGGCGAACCCGGCAATGTCGTGCTTGAAAACGATGCACATTTGGACCGGTTTGCGTCATGGTCTGATGCTGTACATCAGGCCAATCCCGATGCGCGCTTTTGGATGCAAATCAATCATCCCGGCAAACAAAGCCCCAAGTTTTTGACACCACAGCCGGTCGCACCCAGCGCGGTTCCTTTGGGTGCCGGGCTTGAGGCTGCCTTTGCTACGCCAAAAGCACTAGTCGGTGAAGAAATCACCGATTTGATCAAACGCTTTGCCACAACAGCGGGGCTGGTCCAACGTGCAGGGTTCGATGGTGTGCAGATACACGGCGCACACGGATATCTTGTCAGTCAATTCTTGTCGCCACACCACAACCGCCGCACCGACCAATGGGGTGGCAGTGCTGAAAACCGGCGCCGGTTCGTGCTTGAGGTTTACCGCGCTGTCAGGGCCACTGTCGGGCCTGATTTTCCGGTATCTATCAAGATGAACAGCGCTGATTTCCAGAAAGGCGGATTTGAAGGCGACGAAGCCTATGATCTGATCGCGGCACTGTCTGCCGAAGGGATTGACCTGATTGAAATCTCGGGTGGTAATTACGAAAGCCCGGCCATGACGGGTGTCAAACAATCAACAACGCGCGAGGCATACTTCCTTGATTTTGCTGCAAACGCCAGAAAGCACACCAGTGTTGCCCTTGCCGTCACCGGCGGCTTTCGTTCAGTCGCGGCAATGGAAACAGCATTGGTATCTGGGGCGACGGATTTCATCGGCATTGCGCGTGCTTTGACGCTGGATCCCGAACTGCCGCAACATGCCGCAGCCAACCCGGATTACACTTGCGATGTGGGGCGACCAAGCACCGGTATTAAATCGCTCGACAAGATGTTTATGATTGCAGTGTCATACTATGAAACCCAAATCAGGCGGTTGGGCGCAGGATTGGAACCAAATCCGAAAATGTCTGCATGGCGTGCCGTCGCGCAAAGTGCCAAAGCCTTGGGTTTGGCGGCATTTCGCAAGCGGCGGGCATGATCACGCGGGCCAGAACGTACAACGCTCTAACCGACACCTTGGGCAACCATTGCATCCGCTACTTTTCGGAAACCGGCGATATTCGCGCCCTTGGCATAATCGACCTTGCCGTCTTTTTGTCCTTCAGCGACGCATGATGCGTGAATGTCAGACATGATATTCTGCAGTGCGTTATCAACTTCGTCGGGCCCGCTTGATTGGCGCTGACGGTTTTGGCTGATTTCTAAACCGGATACGGCGACACCGCCTGCATTTGCTGCTTTGCCGGGTGCGAAAAGAATATCTTTGTCGCTCAATACCTTTTTCGCGTCCGCCGTTGTTGGCATGTTGGCGCCTTCAATAACGGCCTTGATGCCGTTCTTAGCCAAGGTTTTTGCATCCTGTTTGCCCAGCTCGTTTTGGGTGGCGCAAGGTGCTGCGATGTCAGCTTTCAAAGACCAAGGCGTTTCGCCTTTTGCCCATTTACCACCAAATGCATCAACATAAGCGGCCAAACTTGCACCGGCCTTTGCCTTGTGCGCGCGCACCCAGTCTATCTTTTCCTGCGTCAGCCCATCTGCGTCATACACGAAACCAGAACTGTCAGAGAGGCTGATCACCTTTGCGCCCAATGCAACTGCCTTTTCAGCTGCATATGTAGCGACATTGCCTGCCCCCGAGATGATGATCGTCTTTCCATCAATGCTATCGTCATGGGACTTCAGCATGTCCGACAGAAAATACATCACCCCATAACCTGTTGCTTCGGTCCGCATAGCACTGCCCGCGAATGCCTCACCCTTGCCGGTCAGAATACCTTCAAACTTGCCTTGAATGCGTCTGTAGGCACCAAACAGATAGCCAATCTCGCGCGCGCCAACATTGATGTCCCCTGCCGGCACGTCGATGTCTGGCCCGATATGGCGATGCAGTTCTTGCATGAAGGCCGTGCAAAAGCGCATGATTTCTGCATCTGATCGCCCGGTCGGATCAAAATCTGACCCACCCTTAGCACCCCCCATCGGCAACCCGGTCAAGGCGTTCTTGAAGGTCTGTTCAAAAGCTAAAAACTTTAGAACGGATGGGTTTACTGTGGGATGAAACCGTAAGCCGCCCTTATAAGCCCCGATAGCGCCGTTAAATTGCACGCGATAGCCGCGATTGACCTCAACCGCGCCCGCATCGTTTTGCCAGGCAACCTGAAACGAAATTACACGTTCAGGCTCTACCAACCGTTCGAACACATTTGCCTTTTTATAAGGCTCTGACTGGTCGATGATCGGCTTGATGTCCGCCATCACTTCTTCCACTGCCTGATGAAATTCCGGCTGGTGCGGTGCGCGGTCATTCAGGAATGCCTGCAGGTTTTCGTGATGCGTGCTAAGTGAGAAACTCATGTTTTTTTGGGCCTTTTTGCGGGGCGTCCTTTAATCAAGACGTTTGAAGCTTTTCATTGTCACCAAGGTTCGGCCCATCATCTGAGAAAAAGGCGCGTGTCATCTCTGCGGCGATTGCGAGGGTGCCTTTGCTGTTGTCCCAAAACTCAGCCTGGGTCGGTTCAGCTTTGATAATGGCGACATCAGCACCTTCAGGACCGTTTCCAAAAAAGACTTCGGCATAGGCATCCCAAAGTTCATTGATCAATGCCTTGTCACGACTAACAGTCGCTGTCGCGGATACCGATGCGAAAACCATGTTCTTCTGATCGGCAAAGCTAAGCCCGATTTCCTTATTCTCCGCGATCTCGAACAGCTTGGCGCTGTCGCCGTCCGTCATGAACTGGATCGTCTTTTTGTTCGTGTCGATATACGGTGCCATGGGGCGTGATCGCAAAACGTTGCCATCGACCGTCGTAACCATGCAGATCGGCGTGTCTTTCAGAATTTCCCAAAACCGCTTGTTATCAATTGTCATGGCGTTGTCCCTTTCATATCGCGTGAATAGACAACCGCCTTAGTCACATATGGTTCCGACCGTTCTGGACGCATGGCGATGCCACACCTCAGAATGTCTGATCTATGCTGCCAAGCCGCTTGGTCAACTCCATGTTTTCACGGTAGTCAATCGGGATCACGACCATCGCAGGTCCTTCATGATCCAGCGCTGTTTTCAGACAGTCCTGCAAATCAACCGACGCATCACAGGCCTGATGATGCCAGCCCATCGCATTGCACAATTGGGCCCAATCAGGATTATTGAAAGAAAGATCGGTGTGGGACCCAAAATCCTGTTCTTGTTTCCATGCGATCAGGCCATAGGCTTTGTCTTCCCAAACCAAAAGCGTGATGTCAGAGCCAAGGCGAGAGGCCGTTTCCATTTCCTGCACATTCATCATGATGTCACCATCGCCAAGGATCGCGAGTACCTTGGCAGATGGATCGGCGTGCTTGGCGGCAATCGCACCGGGCAATGGCATCCCCATCGAACAAAACCCGTTCGAAATCAGGCATGTGTTCGGTTCATGAGACTGAAAGTGCCGTGCCACCCACATCTTGTGCGCACCAACCCCCGACAGCAAAATATCATGTGCACCCAGAACAGCGCGCGCATCTGCGATTGCTTTCTGCGGCCTAATTGACCCTTTGGTTTCGTCGTCTGCGTATTGTTTGAATTCATCCATCATCTTTTGGCGCAGTTTCTTCTGCGCTGTCAGATCATATTGCGGTGTCCCGTCGCGCTGGATGCGCTTGTTCAGCGCGCCAAGCCCATGCGCCAAATCACCAATGACTTCCACAATGGGCTGATAATGAATGTCGCTTTCGGCAGGATCGAAATCCATATGGATAATATCAAGATCGCATTTTTCGTTCCACTTTGCTGGCCCATATTCAACCGGGTCATAACCCACGGTCAGCACCAGATCTGCCGCGTCGATTGCCAGCTGGGGAAAATCACGCTGCCCCATCCCCACGGTAAACAAACACTGCGGATCATCCAAATCCAGCGCGCCTTTTGCCATAAAAGTCATCAGCGCACCGATCCCTGTGGCATCGCACAATGCCCGCAGTTCCCTGCTGGCCCGGGTCCGGATCGCGCCATTGCCTGCAATGATCAGGGGCGATTTTGCAGACCTTAGCCGATCCCAGACCTCATCAATAATCATGTCGTCGGGCACAGGGCGCCGCACGCGCGATAGTCGCAACACGACGGCGTCTGTGTCCATGGCCGCCACGTCTTCGGCAAGTTCGATATGGCACGCGCCCGGCTTTTCGGTGACCGCCAGTTTGATAGCCTTATGGACGATTTCGGGGATGTTATCAGGATGATTGACAGCACAGTTCCATTTGGTCACCGGGCGATACATTTCGACCACGTTCATTACCTGATGGCTTTCTTTATGCTGTCTGGTCAATGCACCCTGGCCGGTGATCACCAGCAGCGGTGCGCGGTCCATGTTTCCGTCGGCGACCCCCGTGATCAGGTTTGTGGCACCGGGACCCAAGGTGCCAAGACAGACGCCAACCTTGCCGGTAAGGCGGCCATAGACGCTGGCCATGAAAGCGGCACCCTGTTCATGACGGGTAAGAATAAATTCGATGGAGGACGCCTCTAGGGACTTCATGAAATCCGCGTTTTCCTCTCCGGGAACGCCGTAGATGCGTTCTACGCCTTCAGCCTCAAGGCATTTCACAAAAAGATCTGAAGCTTTCAAAACAATGGTCCTCTACTATGCCGTTATTAACTGCGCACGTTACCATTAGTTCCGCAATTTGATGCCGCATTGCGGTAAATGGCAAACCTTGGGGGGAACCAACGGCCGCATAAGCGGTTTTGCCACTGCAACATGGGAGGCACATAATGTCATCTTCGAAATCGCATGAAGAAATCTGGGACGAGTGGCGCGAGCTTGTTAATCTGTCGCCAAGCGCGCTTGAAGATTGGTTAGACACCGACGCGTCAAAGTCTGTTGGTGACAATGATGGCAGCGAAAGCACCGGCCACAAGTCAGGGCGACGGATCGTTGAAATCAAACGGACCAACAAGGATGATCTGAGCGACGATCAATGGGATCACATGGCAACTGTCGTAGGCTATATCAAACGACATTTGTCGCAAGGTGGACCTGACAACGATGTTGAAAACTCTGCGTGGCGGTATTCGCTTATGAACTGGGGGCATGACCCGTTGAAAGACGATTAGAGCGCCCCGCTCACTCCGCTTGAACTTCGGATAATTGCCAGGCTGTCACCATCGCAAAGCCACTCAGCACTGCAAGGATCAGCAGTACAAGCCCGGGACCAAACGCATCCGCAACAAAACCAAGCAAGCCGCCAAACACAAGCATCACCCCGATCACCGTGTTGGACAGCGCTGTGTAGACGGCAGTGCGACCTTCCGCATCCATATCGGTTAAGTGCGTCTTCCGCCCGGCGCGCGCGCCTTCATATGCGATCTGCGCCATGAATATAAGAATGGGGATCAAGTAGTCACTGCCAACGCCCACCCCTGCAAAACCGCTTAATGCTGCCATGACGTAAGTCACCGCCGCAGCACCGCTTGCCACGATAAGCGTTTTCCGGCTCGACCGGTCAGACAACGCGCCCCACACATAAGACGATATGATCGACGCGAGCGCGGATGCGATGATCAGCACGCCTAAGTTGCCCAGCGCCCCACTGCTCAGGTTACCCAGCATAACAAGGAACGGTGGCGCCAAAGCCGTCGAGATAAGAAGACCGCGCGTCGCGATATAGGTTTGCAGTTCTTTGTCGTCCCAAAGTGGCTGCACAAGTTCAGGTAAAGTCGTATCATTATCATCGCGCGCATCGGCGTCAGGTTCTGACAGCCGCGCAAAAAGTGCCGCTGCCGCAAGCCACAACAGACCCGCCAGAAAAACCGCGAATGCGACTGCAGCGGGTTCGCGTGGCCAGATGCCAAAACTAAGCAATATGGCAAATATGAAAACGACCGTAGCGGCAATGGTGCTCGCCGTGCCGGATACCTTGCCGCGATTGCCTTTTTCGACCGTTCTGGCAAGGATATCCTTGAAACTGGCGGAACAGGCCGCGCGCGCGACGGCAAGAACGGCAAGACACAGCAGAATGACCCAACCTGCCACCGGCCCGGACAAAAAATAAGCTGCGGCTGCAATGCCGGCCGCTGCGGCACCTTGCACCGCCGACCCTGTCACCCAGAACCATTTACGCTGACGGCGTGCTTCTATCTTTTGCGCCAGGAACAATTGCGGAAGCAATGAACCAGACTCGCGCACCGGCACCAGAATACCGATGATGTATCCCGGTGCGCCAATTGCATTCAGCAGCCACGCAAGGACAAGTTTCGGATCAATCAGCCCGTCGGCTGTTTTTGTCAGAACAAGCGAACTTATGTGGATCAGGTATGGTCGGTTCATCAGCTTTAGCGCGCAAGAACAACGTCGCGCCGCATATCGTCGTCTGATGCAGCGGCATCAACCAGATACGTGGCAACATCCGCCCGCGATATCAGCCCATTACGCCACTGCTTTTCATCCCTCAACACACGAAAATTCCCGGTCTTGGCGTTATTGGTCAGAATGACCGGACGCACAATTGTCCAATCAAGATCACTGGCCATGATCAGTTCTTCCTGCCGGTCTTTATCAGCGTAGGGTCTGCCAAGGATCGCGCGATGCCCCAACCGTTCTATGCGGCTCATCGCGGCCTTGCTGCGCCCGGCGCCAAAGCCGGTGACGACAACCAAACGTCTAATGTTTTTTTGCTGCATTTGGTCGATCAAAATGCGGCTGGTGTCGGAAAATAGTGTCACCTCTTGCCAAAGCATCGCAATGCTTTCCTTGATGCCGAGGGCGTAAATGACCGCATCAACACCGTCCAAAGCGCGGGCGATATCCTCGGCGATAAGGGCATCGCCGACCCAAGGTTCCAACTGTGGTTTTTTATCAAGCGTATCGGCGCTGCGCCCGAATGCACGCACATCATAACCACGCGACAAAGCGTTGTCGCTTGCAAGTTTCCCGATACCGGACGTTGCACCAAGAATAAGAAGGCGTTTGTTCAATTTTTGATTCCTCGAAAAAGAGTGGTGATATTTTCATCGGGTCTTGCGCTGTATCCTCGCCGTTTCAACCCGGTGCTCTATTTGTGATGCATGAACTAATGCAAACTGCCTTGGTTCCAAGGAACTCAGCAGGGTACCGTCAGAAATAGGCCAGATGAACACACGCACTACGCCGTCGCTTTTTGAAGCACGTGATGACCACCAGGACGCTGTCGCGCACTATTTGCGGCTTACGCGACAGGTGTTGCCGCAGCTTGCGCGGCAACATGGCGCGCAATGGCCTGTGAAACATGATCACTGCTTTCAAAGGATTGTGCTGGATACGATCTGCGGCGGCGTTTGGTATGATTACTTGGCGCGCCCGGCTTACAAGCACATCAACCAACAGCAGGCACGCCGCGCGGTTCAATTATGCGAAGACATCATAGCGAAAAGGGTCGATATTCACGCGCTGAACCAACAATCCCTCATTTGGAGGGGCAAGGTGTGACGGCATCAGGACAAGGCTTAATCAACCAATTCAGTGGAGCCTTATCCCTAATAAGGTTCTTGATCAGCCAGAGACGTCAGACAACAACTCTTCAATCTCTTGAGTGATTTGATCGGAGAGTGGGCTGACGCGTGCCGCGAAGGTGTCAACAAGGCGTCCGTCGTGATCAAGCAGTACTTTGTTGAAATTCCACCTTGGAACAAACCCCGCCTCTTGGCGCAGTGACTGATAAAAGGGATGGGCATTGCGCCCTTTCACGCCGGTGATCACCGTCATTGGCATATCAATGCCGTACACCAGTTCACAAAAATCTTTCACCTCTGCATCGCTGGACAGTTCTTGGTTGAAATCATCTGACGGGACGGCCAGCACGACCAGACCTTGATCGCGATACTGGTCATAAAGCGTTTGCAGGTCACGGTATTGATCGGTGAAAGCACACATAGAGGCTGTGTTGACCACAAGAACAGGCTGCCCTTCCCATTGCGACAAGGCAAGCGTTCCACCGTCGATTGATCCAAACGGTGTATCGCGGTCCAGTGCCAAGGTCGGACCTGCCGACACGATAAGCAGCCCTGTCAGAAACGCGCCGACGGTGGCCTTAAGACGACGGAAAGGTAAAGTCGGGCGCATCAGTTCTGCAGGTCATCAAAGAATGCATGATAGCGTCTGTGCTGTGATCCATCCTTGCGCAGGTTCAGATCGCCACGCTGCTCGACCTGCTGTGGGCGTTGTGTGTTTTGCGCCATCAACGCAAGGTGCTCACACATCCGGTCAAAGCGGATCGTGGGGTCGTTGGATGTTTTGTTGTCCATCGTTCTTCTCCTCATTCAGGTGCTGAAAGGGGTTTTTGTGCTGTCCCCATGAAAATAATGAATGTGCCGGGCACACGGCCAAAGACAAAGTCGCCACGCCGATTGATCCCGCGCGGTCCAAGGCCCGCGGTTTTTCCCGGCACCAGCCCGGCGCTTTCGAGTTGGTCTTTCAGCTCTGACGGTTTGATGAACATCTGCGGGTCATGGGTGCCCTTGGGCAGTATGCGCAGCACATCTTCGGCAATTGTGATCGTGACGAAACGCGCGATCGGATTGCGGTTAATGGTGTCATAAAACAGCGTGCCACCCGGACGCAGGACGCGCGCGATCTCGGACACCACTTTGCCAAGGTCCTGAACATGCTCCAAAACATCCACGCATACGATCGCATCAAAACTGGCATCATCATAAGGCAACGCTTCACCCACACCCACATCATAGCGAATATCGCGCTGTGTCAGTTCTGCGTGGGCTTTGGCGGACGCAATCGCATCTTTGGCCGGGTCAATTCCCACGACAGTTGCGCCACGTTCATCCAAAGCCTCGGCCATGAAACCACCGGCGCACCCCAGATCAAGCACGGTCTTGCCTTGCCAGTCGGCCATTTGATCAAACCAGGATAACCGCCCCGGCACCATATTCTTTAATGTGCGCACCCAGCGGATGTCGTCAGACCACCATTGGTCAGCAACATCATCATAGATTGCAAGATTGTTTCGGTGACCACCGGACATTTGAACCGCTCTCGTTGACTGCGCTTTACAAGCTAGGCCATCGCTTTGGTTTTCAAGTGGTACGGATTATTGCCCTCGGGGTAAGTCGTGGGGTGGGACGCCTTCCTCAGATTTCGCCTTTAGCAAAGTCCGCGCTGTTTTGTTCCGCATAATGGGTCAGAAAGGTGTCTGAGTCCTGCCACCGCATAACGGTGACAGGCATTTATTTTGACCTTGGGTCATACAAAGACAAAATCGTTTGCGAATACGATATCATCAAATTCGAACACACCAATCAGGTCAATTCTGTCGTGCCCACCCTCAAGTGTGATCCGGACAGATCCACCGGCCTCGCGGACGTTTGCGATTTCGGCACCGCCAAGGTCGATGATGTCTTCCGTCACGTCAAAATCCAGAATGGTGGTCCTGTCCCGCGACCCGTTCTCTGCGAACGCGGCTGAAAAGACAAAGGTATCTGCCCCATGGCCACCCCAAGACAGATCACGTTTGCCATTGCCGCTGATGATCGTGTCATCACCTGCACCGGCAATAACGAGGTCACTACCACGTCCGGCGTCAATCTCATCATCGCCACTGCCTGCAAGGATTTTGTCACGCCCGCGCCCGCCGCTGATCAGGTCATCGCCGCCGCCAGCGAAGATGAAATCGCCGCCTTTCTTGCCATCAATGTCATCCCGCCCCTCGGTGCCGAACAAGAAGTCCCGGCCGTTTGTGCCTGCCACCTGATTATAGACCGGATCAAATTGGAAGCTGACAATCACCGGATCATGGTCGGAATTGCGGTTCGGACTGTCACCATCGAAAAGTGCGGGATCGCGCCCAAAATCAAGATTATAATCCAGCGCGTCTGCCTCGTCAGCGTTGATATGCCATTCGGTGACACCAACAACATTGTCGGCCAAGGCGTCATTGGCCAACGCGTAGTCCAATGTGCCGATTTGGCCGTCAAACACGAACGAATAAGCGGCATCCCCCAATTCCGCTGCCGCCAGATCGGTAAAGCCTGCGTCTGCCAGAACCGTCAGCGGGTCTTCTTTAGCGTAAGCATTCAGGTCACCCAAAATCAGCGTATTCTCTGACCCTTGGCCGGTCGGATCGCTGTTCAGCCAAGCAGCAAGGATATCGGCGGCCTCTGTTCTGGTCGCGTTGTTGTTGCCTTGCCCGTCGCCTTGGGCCTCATCAGCCTCAAGCCCCGAAAGTGATCCTTTGGATTTGAAGTGATTGACCGAAACAGTAATGGTTTGGCCGGTATCAAGATCCTCAAATGTTTGCGCGATGGCGGGGCGGTTCAAACCACGGCCAGCGTCCAACGGATCAATAAAGTCGCGCCCTTCGAAAGTTTCCAGAATGGCCATGTCACCGTTCAAACCGACTTCATCTACCTTGTAGATCAGCCCGTTGGAAATCGCGTCGCCGCCGACAAATTCCTGACCGGGATCAACAAAGGCATAGACCTCTGATCCTAATTCGGCATTCACCCGATCCACGATATCTTTGATCGCGAATGTGTCACCGGCAAAGTCATTTTCGATTTCAACCAGCCCAAGAACAGCCGCGTCAATGGCAACAATCGCATTTACAAGCTTGTCCGCCTGCCTTTCGAATTCTTCCAAAGAGTCAGCACCGCGAGGATCCGATCCATTGTCAGTCGTTACACCCGGCTCATCAATAGTAGTGAAGTAATTAAGCACATTCAGGCTGGCGACCTTGAAATTGCCGCCCAGTTCATCAGGCGTTTCGGGACGCGGGTTGGCCTGCTGATAATCACCTTCGGCAGCGTTGATGCGAAACTCGTCAAATCCATAGCTTACGACACCTTGAATAGACGAAATTGTGTCGCCCATGCGGAACGCATCATCGGCGGTCAAGACACCGTCATTGCCGTCAATGATATTCAGCACATCAGGGTTTTGTCCCGCTAACCCGTCATCCAAAACAATTTTGGCTGCGGCGATATCTTGTCGATGCTGTTCAAATCCTGCCACATCAGGCGCATTATCTTGGGTGAACTGCACAGGTCTGCCATCAGCGCTGACAGTGTATTCACCAAAGCGATCCAGATTGAACAATTCGGACACCGTCATGTCCTGCGCGACATTGACCAACATACCCTCATAAGCCTCGAGGTTTGCAACATAATTGCCGTCATCATCTTGCATGATATTGGCCGTCGGAAACGTGACCTCAACCGCGTCAGGCAGCATTTGGTCAGTGTCCAAGACAGCCGTCGTTGTCGCGGTGATCTGGGTCTGGCCAAAGTTTTCAGTCACAACCCCTGTGATTTCCACAAGATCGCCAACGTTCACATCTACCAGTGGGGCATTGCCATCGAAGATGAAAATCCCTTCCGAGCTTAGATCATTGAAATCATAATCAACTTCTTCTTCCTGAATATAGAACCCGTCCAGATCCCCCATGCTGCCAAACAAACCATTTTGAAAATCAGCCGTCACGATGGCGCGCACGGTCACAGTTTCACCTTCAAGCGCACTGCGGTCATCAACACCGACCTGCGCCAGATTGTCTGTGCCAACAGCGCCCTGAATTTCACTGATCAATGTGATTTCGGCAGGTGGTTCAATGGTGTTACTGGTGCCCGGTGTAGGCGCTTGCGCAATAAAATCACCGGTTGCGTCAGGTTGGCGCGCAACGGCATCGCCAATGGAATTGCCATTCGCGCTTTCATTGGCCTGCACTGTCTGCCCAAGTGCGGTCAAAAGTTCTGTGTCGTCGGCATCATTTGTTCCATAGACAACGGCATCAAGCAAATTGTCCGTTGTCGCCGCGGCAGGCGCAGGGCCATCATACAGGGCGACAGCATCAGCCCCGTTTTGCAAACCATTGGTGGTGAATTCTACCAGATCAACATTGGGCACATTGGCGGATCCGATAACAAAGAACCCGTCTGCATTGGTTGAAAGCCCATCCAGCGAAATCGTGTCATAAGCCGCATCGCCATTGCCATTATAAAGCACAACAGTCAGCCCATCGAGCGAGGCATTACCAATGCCGCCATCATAAATCTCGATAAACTCTGCGCTATCGGTGCCGTCTTGATCTGCGTCGACTTCGTTGATGACAAATGTGGGTGTGGCCACCACATCATCAAAAGATGCGGTTGGAAATGGCGTGGCAGCTGTTGCATTGCTGGCCTGATTGTCAAAGGCGTTTGGCCCTGAAAAGCTCCATTGTGTGATGTCAAAATCCGGGCTGGCGACAGCACCGGGATTACGTGCGGCCCAGCCATCCAGGTATTCCCAAGGCTGGCCGGTGCCATCCACATTGATATCGCCAAAGCGGTCGATCACAGCGCCGTTCTGAAACACCTCAATCGCGTCATCACCATTTACGGATAAAGCACCCGCGGTATAGTCGGGAGTAAACCCCATAAATTCTGTGAAACCGGGAACTTCGGACGAGATATAAATATATGTTCCAGCCTCGGCGGCCACGCTGGGGAAGGTAAATTCTTCGCCGTCCGAACCACCCCCATTATTCGCGGATCCAACACCATAAACCGAAAGATCGGCAATGTCGGCGGTCACAAAAATCTCGACCGCTTTTGGCAATCCGCCGGTCAATGGCCCATCCAAGACACCTGTAATAATCAATGACATATCATTCTCCCAAATTGGCGGTCGCATGCGCAAAGCTGACCGCAAAGACCATTAAGGCCCCGATATAGTGAAGCTTGACAGACAGGAACTGACGAAAGGGGCAACTGGTAACGGCCACATGCGTATCTTAAAACGGATCGCACGCAAAAACTGGTCTGCGGCTGCACTCCATGAACTGGTGCAAGAGAACCCTACGTTAGATTGAAAGACAATGGGTTACGTTAGTGCCTTGGCGAAATACCGCATCGGGACTGAAGGCAGGTCGAACCGCTTCATCGCGTACAATAATCTTGAGGTGTCCAAAACTGAATAATCTCCAGTTTTGTAGATACTTTCTTCCCTAATTTTGAGACAAGGAAGCCAATACGGAGAAGCCAAATTTCAGTAAAACTGGCGGCGATACTCGAATTTCATTGTTGCCCGATGACACATTATCAAAACAAACCGATAGGTCCTGTCACTGTTTGATGGGTGGCAACGCCCGATCCGTACCCGCATATTCGCAAGTAATATTATACAGCAGGAGCCAGCATGTCAGGCAAGTATTTCGCGCCTACCGGCGGTCACCCCGGTCAAGATCAGCTTCTAACAGATCGTGCCGTTTTCACGGACGCCTATGCCGTGATCCCGAAAGGGACGATGCGCGATATCGTGACTAGTTTCTTGCCCTTTTGGGATAAGACGCGGCTTTGGGTCATTGCCCGCCCGCTAAGCGGATTCGCCGAAACATTTTCACAATACATCATGGAAGTGTCACCCGGCGGTGGTTCAGATCATCCCGAAACGGACGCCCGTGCCGAAGCTGTGCTTTTTGTGGTCGAAGGCCAAGCGACCTTGACGGTCAACGGGGAAACCCATGTTCTTGAATCGGGCGGCTATGCATTTTTGCCGCCTGGTATCGCCTGGACATTGCACAATCAATCCGACGATATGCTGCGTTTTCACTGGATCCGCAAAGCATATGAAGCTGTCCCCGGTCTGGATCTGCCGGACGTCGTTATCGCCAATGAGAATGAGATCGCACCGACTGTCATGCCTGATACGGACGGTAAATGGGCGACCACGCGCTTTGTGGACCCAACCGACCTGCGACATGACATGCATGTCACTGTGGTGACCTTTGAACCGGGGGCAGTTATCCCGTTCCTTGAAACACATGTGATGGAACATGGGCTTTACGTGCTGGAAGGCAAAGCCGTTTACCGCTTGAACCAAGACTGGGTCGAAGTTGAAGCAGGCGATTACATGTGGCTGCGCGCCTTTTGCCCGCAAGCTTGCTACGCAGGTGGGCCGGGCAAGTTCCGCTATTTGCTGTACAAGGACGTCAATCGCCACATGGGCTTACCCGTCGCATCCGGGTCTAATACGCAGGCGTTTCCCCAAAAGGTAGCTGCCGAATAGCAGAGTTTGTCGGCAGCGACAGCGCCCGAACTTGGACCTTCTTCCCTTGCCTAGGTTCACCACTCACCTTGCCAAAGCGATGATGCAGATAGCATGATCTGCCGCTCTTTGGTCAATACCATTGGTATCTGAACGATGTGCGGAAGATGCTAGAAACGGATAAGCTACGCCTTACTTTGCTGATCTATACCAACACTGACACTGCAGGCGCCGCACGCGGGCTTGAGGTTGAACCGATCCTGATGGGTATGGGTCACCGCTGCCATATCGTCACGCCGGGGATAACACCGCGCGGACTAAATATGGCAGGGTCGGATGTCCTATTACGGCTCGTCAACTGATGGCCTGGACATCAGTGATGCAACACGTTTCTTCAAGTTCACCTTCTCTTTACGCAAGACATCGATCATGCCGATGTCAGCGTCACGCTGGCGTCGTGCCTCTTCCAATTGCGTTTCCCAGAAATTGACTTGGGACACCAAGGATTTCCGTTCTTGCTCGCGTCCAATTCGCCACGCGACCCAACCCAGTCCAAGGCCCAAGAGAAATGCGCAGGACATATATATCAGTACTTCAGCGGCGAGATTTGACACCATAATTTCCTCACATCTTTTTTTATGTTAGCGCTGCTGCCAACTAAATGTCGCTGTTGATCCCATTGACAGATCATCAATATCAGTGGTCTGGATTGCATTATGACCCATGATACCCATCGAGTTCGCCGGTAGCCCACGCGTACCAAGGAAATTGCGCAGTGCCGCCGCGCGCCCATTGCTTAGCGCAATAATATCCACAGCGTCCTTATCTTCATTTGTGTGCACAGCAATGGTTACGATCAGATCATTCTGAGCGCATTCGACAGCAACACGAGCGAGTGCTTCAAGCGCCGTGGCTGATGACGCAGCAATGGCATCGGTGTCATCAACAAATGTGATTTGTTGATCGGCAAAAACAGCGGTAGTACGCGCATTGCACTCGGCCACAATGGCCGGTTCTTCGACGGTGGCGATTTCATCGCTCGCATCGGGCTGGGTCAACGTATTTGGCACGGGCGGCTCTGGCGTTGCGGCGACCGCAACCATGGTTTCGGGCTCAGCGCTTGGTTGATCACGTTCATCTTGGGTCGCAGACGTCGCCATGCGTCTACGCACATCCGTTTCAATATTCGCAATCGGCGCATCAGGGACGACTAGCGCGCTGTTCGCGTCCTCTAGTTCGGCTATACGTTCGATGTAGCCATCGGCAATAGCCTGAAGGTCCGAAAGCTGTTTCTCAAGAGCGGTGACTGCCGCTTCGCTTTCATCGGCAGTCTTATTGGCACTGACCATCAGATCCTCGGTATTAGCCAGATTCTGGGTAAACTGCGCAACCTCTTCGCCAAGCAATTTAACCTGATCTTCAAGAGCATCATTTTCCAGTTGCAGCGCCTGCGCCACCTCTTCCGCTGAGGCGAAGCGTGCAAGTGCATCTGTGAGCGCGCCTTCCAGTCGCACGTTTTCGGTCTGCACTGATTCTAGGGTAGCGATCTGCGCTGCCTGCTGGGCTTCAAACCCGGCAATAGTCGTGAGGCTGTCAGCAACTTTGGCTTCTAACGCAGCGCGCGCAGCAACCTCTTCGGACCGTAGCGCCTCAAGAGCAATAAGCGCTTCTTGGTCTTGACCGACGGCGACTCTGCTTTCGATTGCTTGAACCGCCACAAAAAACAACGCCGCTGCCGCTGTCAAAATACCTGCGATAAGGAAAAGTCGCATTACGATTCACCCGAAACTAAATAAATGTCATTGGACGCAACATGCGCCCAATGACGACGTTAACAACTTTTACGCGCGTGGGCGAATCCAAACTTCCACGCGACGGTTTAGATCACGCCCGACAGATGTATCGTTACAGTTTACCGGTGCGATTGGCCCCATGCCAAAGATCGATACTGTTTCATCATCTAGAATGCCTGCATTTTCAGCAATTAAGACGTCTTTGACAGTTTGCGCGCGGCGTTCAGCCAACGCAATGTTGTTGTTGATCGTACCAACCGAGTCGGTAAATCCGAAAACAAGCACTTCATAGCCTTCGTATTCAGCAGAACGCACAATGCTAGATATGCGTTTGATATCGGCGATTGCTTTTGTGTCTAAAACAGCCTGTCCGGTTAGAAACCGAAGGGATGTCGAAAGCCGTTCCGCATTTGCGATCTCTGCCAAATAGGTACGCGTAACGTCGTCAGCGATACGACTGTCACCACTGGCAAGAACAGAGGTCAAAAGCCGACCACCCTGATCTTTGATTGGCAGAACGCGCAGTTCTTGTGCGATCAGGCCCTCGGCAGCAATAATTTGCTGTCCAAAGTCAGTTGCAATGAATTCGCTGATATTTTCAGCAATCTCTGGCATGTCACCTGTGACCGTCGTGTATTGGTTCCAACGCACCGTCAGAGGGTACTCTTCCGTTTGGATTGAGAAATCACTGTTATCAAAGAAAATGTCACAGCTTCCGACAAGGTCGAGCGTCTTCGTATCTTCGACCTGCGACCGGTACAGAACGCCCAGCGCATAAGGATCCGATTTGACGGCAGTATTGAGTTCTTGTGTTGTTTCAGCGATGTTGTGTCCGTCCGCCAAACTGGCATCATTCAGCAAACGCGCAGCCAACTGTTGGGTAACACCAGCACCTGGCGCCATCATATGCACATTGATCGCCGCATCCGCGCCGCCAAGTTCGGCCCAGTTTGTGACTTCGCCAGTCAGCACTGAACGCAGGTTTTCCAAGTCCAACACGTTAATCCGGTTGTCTGGGTTCGTAACAAAGCTAATTCCATCCAAGCCAACGGTCGTTTCGTTCAATACCGTGCTGACATCATCTGTCTCAACCCCGGTCATTTCGGCCAAGGCATCTGCTGAAACTTCATCCTGTGTCAACGCCATCGTGACACTGCCGTTCATCACAGCCTGAATAGCAGCTGATGTATCCATCTCAATAAGTTGGACGTTTGCCACTTCTTCACCTTGTTCGTTGCCGATCAAGATTGTCGATACGATGTCCTCACCTCCGACAAAACGCGTGACACCAAAATCTTTCGATGCTGCAAATTCAGCAATGATAGATGACAAAAGGCTGGCACCGTCGGTGTTGGAAACAGCAATGGCAAAGTTCGTTTTATCAACTGTCGTACTGGGGCAAGCGGCGCCCTTGCATGTCACGAATTCGCGCTGAACAGTAACCGATCCGTCGCCTGTTTGGATGACAAAATCTGCGGTGGTAACTTCCAATAGGGTTCCGCTTAGACTGAAAGACCCATCAAGCGAAACCAGTTCGACCTTGTTGTCATCAACAGCCGAGCTTGCGATCTCTTCGGCGGGGCAGCCATCGCCAAGACAGGACACGAATTCGCGCTGTACGATCAACTGGCCCTGAGGACCCTCTAGAAAATAGTTTTCGTCATCAAACGTAACTGAAGCACCCTTCATTTCGAAACTACCATCCAATGCAGTTAGGGTGACATCCGCATATGCTGCGGTCATCGGCGTTACGGCACCCAAAAAAAGCAAACAGGTAAGCTTTGCAGTCGATCTTGCGTTCATGTTGTTCAATCCTCGCATACTCATCAATTCCCACCCGACGGGATAACACTGGAAATCCCTTGTACAAAAAAGTCCATCTTCAGCAAGTCACGATCGCTCGCTGTTTCACCGGGGGCAAGCCAAGCCGAGCCGTCTTGGCGACGGATAGGACCGACAAAGGGGTGCGTTTGGCCACTGCTTAACCGTTCAACAGTATCTGACGCTTGCAGGAATGTACGGTTCGCCATCTGATCGGAAAATGCGCCCGCTGCAATAATTTCATCCGCAAATCCGCCCCACGTATTTTCGGTCTCCCACGTGCCATCCAACATAGCACCGATACGGCGTACATAGTATGGACCCCAGTTGTTGATCGTTGATGACAACGTTGCGTTGGGGCCATAAGCCGTCATGTCAGAGGCTTGACCAAAGGCAAAAGCGCCCAACTCTTCTGCAACTTCGGTTGGTTTGGTGCTGTTGGTATGCGCCAAAAGCACGTCCGCGCCATTCGCAATCAGGTCCCGCGCCGCCGCCTCTTCCTTTTCGGGCGCGAACCATGCGTTTAGCCAAACGACTTCAAACTCAACGTCTGGATTGACAGATTTTGCAGCAAGATAGGCAGCATTGATGCCACGCAAAACTTGTGGAATTGGAAAAGATGCCAGATATCCGACTTTGTTGGTTTTAGTCATCGTGCCGGCAATAATGCCTTGCGGAACGCGCCCCTCGTACCAACGGGCCGAATAGGTCGACAGATTTGCGACCCGCACATATCCACCGCAGTGTTCAAACTTTACATTCGGGGCCGCAAACGCAGCCTGCATCATCGACTGCATATAGCCAAACGAGCATCCGAAAATCATTCCGTAGTCAGCGGCGACCAACTGTTCCAGCTGTTCGGCATCACCATTGCCCCATTCTTTGACGTCCGTGAACGTATCAATTTGCACGGCATCACCATAGGCAGCTTTCGCCTGTTCAATGCCGCGCGCATGCTCAAAATTCCACCCAACATCGCCAGGTGTGCCATTCAGCATAAACGCTACTTTTTTGGATTCTTGCGCAAATGTCGAAGTACCGTAAGCTGATCCTGCGGCGGCCATCAATGCGATTGCATGTCTACGATTTATCATCACTATACTCATCAATTATGGAGATTATGCGGGCGCGATCCCGCAGCAAAACACTGCGTATACGCGGCCAGGCAAGGTGCTGTTTGGGTTTTGATGCAGGATTGGGCCATCAAATTTGGCACAAAATCATAAAGAGAATGTAGACACTGACGAAACATCACCAGGCGAACTCCGAACAAACACAAAACAGCAACTGTAGATTTTATCCCGTACTACGGTGTTTTTTGGCAGGCGAATTTATGTCAAATGCAAGGCTTTTGTATTTCCCCTTAGGGTTAGCTGTGCGAAAGGCCCAGTCCAAAGACCGGGCCTTCCTCTATTGCCAAGATCAGACTTTAATCCTTTTCAAGAGATCCTTCGCCGTGCCCTCGCATGCCACCAGATACTTCTTCTGTCGCTTCACCGGACAGTTCTTCCGGCAGGATCAGGTTCAACACGATGGCGATCAACGCGGCAGGCAGCAGACCGGATGTCATCAGAATGCGCAGTGTATCTGGCAGATACTGAACTGCTTTCGGATCAAGCTGCAAACCCAGACCAACCGACAAGGCAATCGCAAAGATCACCATGTTGCGCCGGTTCCATTTCACGTCTGACAGCATCGAAATACCGGCCGCCACAACCATACCGAACATCACGATCACACCGCCGCCAAGGACCTCGATCGGGATCGTGCGAATGACGGCACCCACTTTCGGGATCAGGCCACAGATGATCAGGAAGATTGCACCGATGGTGACAACATGACGGCTCATGACGCCTGTCATCGCGATCAAACCAACGTTCTGGCTGAAAGATGTGTTCGGGAAACCGCCAAAGATACCAGCCAGCGCAGAACCAACACCATCGGCATACGTCGCGCCAGTGATCTCTTTTTCGGTGGCTTCACGGCCAGCACCACCTTTGGTGATACCAGAGACATCGCCCACAGTTTCAACCGCAGATACGAATGCCATCAGGCAGAAACCGATGACGGCTGCAAAGCTGATCTCAAAACCGTATTTGAACGGGCTTGGGAACGAAACCAAAGCGGCGCGGTCCCAGCTTGTGGCGATGCCTTCAAAAGTGACCATACCCATGAGCAAAGCATAAAAGTAGCCGACAATAATACCGATCACGACAGCGGACACAGCCAACATACCCTTGGCGTAGAACTTCAACGCCAATGTTACGAAGACGACAACAAGTGCCGCAGACCAGTTCAATAGCGAACCGTACTCTGGCGAATTGATCGCAGGAACACCGCCGGCGGCGTATTGGATACCAACCTTCACGAGTGCGAGACCAATCATCGTCACAACCAGACCTGTGACCAATGGCGGCAAGGCAAAGCGGATCTTGCCAATAAATGTTGCAATGAACGCGTGGAACAAACCACCAATCACGACACCACCAAAGAGCGCAGGCATGGCTTCGACACCTTTACCAGCGACCAGAGGAATCATGATTGGAATGAATGCAAACGATGTCCCTTGTACGATTGGCAAACGTGCACCGACCGGACCAAAGCCGATTGTTTGAAACAGTGTCGCGATGCCCGCAAACAACATCGACATCTGGATCAGATACGTCATGTCAGGGAAACCCTGCGCGCCTGCGTCAGACCCAAAGCCGAAACCAGCGGCCCCGGCGATGATGATCGCTGGCGTGATGTTGGATACGAACATCGCCAGAACATGCTGGATGCCAAGTGGCACGGCTTTGTAAAGTGCTGGTGTATAATTGGGATCGCGCAGTTGCTCCGGGGTCCCGATGGAATTGTCAGCCATAGTTCATGTCCCTCCCTTTGGACGTATCTGCCAGTCTTTCCTTGCTGGCGAGTGTCGTTACCGTTGAATCGTGAACGGTGTATTAAACCAATGTTCTTGCAGGTTTGGACCGCTCCCGATCCGATCTACAACAGCGAATAATCCGGGCGCATGGATCGGGGTCAGCACCCCGTGCCATGTGCCGCGGCCGAAATTGATCCCCTGCCCCGCCGTCGTGATAAATGCGCGTGGCTGGCCCGGTGTCCCGTCATCGTCAGGGGCTACGACAACAACAAATGGATGGTGGCTCATGGGCAGAAAGGCCTGGCTGCCGTCTGGGTGACGTTCAACCATATCCAATGTGATCGGAAACTGACGCGGTTCTGCACTGAACAGGCTGATGCCCGCACGCCCGCCAACGATGTCAATATTTGCCAGATCATGATAACGGCCACATAGCCCCTGATTGATGATCTTGTCAGGATCGCCCGCAACCTCCAGCACGTCCCCAAACGGCGCAAACGCCTCTTGGGTCAATGGTTCAAGATGTAATACCTGCCCCATCAGCCCAGCTTCTCGATCAGCCGCAATTCGGCGATGCGTTCGACCTGCCGGCAGGCCTCGGCGAATTCGGTGGCGCGGTCATTATCAATGCGGCGGTGGAACGCGGCCAAGATGGACGCTTTGTCGTTGTCTTTGACGGCAATAATGAACGGAAAGCCATGGCGGTCCACATATTGTGCATTCAGCCCCTGGAACATCTCGCGTTCAGCGTTCGTCAACAGATCAAGCCCGGCACCTGCCTGTTCAGCGGTACTTTCGGCTGTCAATTCGCCCGCAGCAGCCAATTTGCCCGCCAGATCGGGGTGCGCCGTCAGCACGCTCAGACGCTGTTCTTCTGTTGCGCTGCGGAAAATACGTGCGAGCGCGTTGTGTACGCCTTGCGCGGTGTCATGTGTCGGGCCCAACTCAAGCGTATGCGCCCCTTCGGCAATCCAAGAGCTATGCTCGAAGATACTGCCAAATTCGGAAACAAAGGTATCGCAATCCATCTCGGACGGGCGTGATCGGGTGATTGGCGGATATTCCTTTGTCCAGTGTTCAGCGATTTCCAACCGGGTCGCAAACCAGACATCTTCATGGGATTTCATGTAGTCGATGACACGTTGCAGCGCCGCAGCCCGCCCTGGACGGCCCATCAGGCGGCAGTGCAACCCGATCGACAACATCTTTGGCGCCCCTGCCCCACCTTCGGCGTAAAGCATATCAAAGCTGTCTTTGAGATAGCTTTCGAACTGATCCCCGGTGGTAAATCCGGCCTGAATGGCAAAGCGCATATCGTTGCAATCCATCGTGTAGGGCACAATCAATTGGTCTTTGCGACCAAAGCGCATCCAATAGGGCAGATCATCGGCGTAGCTATCAGCGACATAGGCAAGCTGGCCTGTTTCAGCCGCCAATCGCACGGTGTTGTTGGAACAGCGCCCGGTGTACCACCCGCGCGGCGCTTCACCTGTGACTTCCGTATGCAGACGGATCGCCTCTATGATTTGCGCGCGCTCTTCGTCTTCGGGCATGTCTTTGTGTTCGACCCACTTCAGGCCGTGGCTGGCAATCTCCCAGCCTGATGATTTCATCGCGGCGACCTGTTCAGGTGCGCGGGCCAAGGCTGTGGCTACACCGTAAACCGTAACAGGCAAGTCACCCATCAAACGGTGAAGACGCCAAAAACCGGCACGCGATCCGTATTCATAGATGGTTTCCATGTTCCAGTGGCGCTGACCGGGCCAGGCGGACGCACCTGTGATCTCTGACAGAAACGCTTCAGAGGCTGGATCACCATGAAGAACGTTATTTTCGCCGCCCTCTTCGTAGTTCAGGACAATCTGCACAGCAATCTTTGCGCTATGTGGCCAGTTTGCCTGTGGTGGTGTCGCACCATAACCGGTCATGTCGCGCGGGTAACGGGTCACTTATCAGGTTCCTTATGCAGTCATTGAGTCTTCTCTAAACCAATTCAATGGGTTTGCTTTTCAAATAAAAGCTAAAGGACCCTCTTGAATGCGAAGCTTTGCTGTTCATCTTCGGGTCTGGCAAAAGCAAGTCAACGCTTAAAGGAGAGATGCAATGACTGGTTATTTGACGACCCATGTTCTGGACACGGCCCGTGGTTGCCCCGCTGAGGGGCTAAAAATTGAGCTCTTCAAGATTGATGGCGACAGCCGCACACACCTCAAGACGCTCGTGACCAATGATGATGGCCGCACGGATGAACAGATCCTGCCCAGCGACAAATTCGAAGTCGGCATGTATGAGTTGGTGTTCCACGCAGGTGCCTACCTTGACGCAACAGGCACCCCACCCGAGGCCCCGCGCTTTCTAGACGTCATACCTTTACGGTTTGGTATGTCAGAGGCATCGCATTATCACGTGCCGCTGCTGTTGTCGGCATTCGGGTATTCGACTTATCGCGGAAGCTAGGGTGCGTGCCCACTAAGTCTGCACAGCCACACTGATGCGTTCGATCATGAACTCCATGAACAAGCGCGACTTGGGGTCCTGCCCCCGACGATGCGTGAATAGACATGCCATCTGGATCGGCTCAGGTGGTGTGTCGACCGCCACAGGTACAAGCCGCCCGGCTTTGATATGGTCTGACACCTCAAAGAGTGGTTTCATCACGATGCCGTTTCCGCTCAGTGCCCAGTCGGTCAATACATCACCATCATCGGATTCAAACCGTCCGGTGACGCGAAAACGCTTTGCCCCTTCGCCGGTCATCAAGCGCCACTGAAACTCTGCGACACCCGGATAACGCAGGTTTATGCATTCGTGGTTGTCTGCAATCAGCGCGTCACCATCCGCAGGATTACCCTTGGTGCGAATATATGCCGGTGAAGCACATAAGATGCGCTGAACATCCGCGATCTTACGAATACGCAGGTTACTGTCCTCTGGTTGGCCTAAAAAGAAGGCAAGGTCGAGCCCTTCGGTTGTCAGATCAACCTTTCTGTCAGTCAAACGCAGACGCATGTTGATATCAGGGTAAAGCCTTAAAAACTCTGGCACATGGGGCGCAATCAAACGTCGCCCGACGCCCAATGGGGCCGCGACGTAGAGCGACCCTTTGGGATTATCCGTGATATCGACGATTTGCGTTTCGGCGCTTGCCACTGCTTCCAGCACATCACAAGCGCCGCCATAAAAGGCCTGTCCTTGCTCTGTTGCCGTCAAACTACGGGTCGTCCGCTGGAATAGACGGACCCCAAGATGTTGCTCTAGCTGAGAGATTCGCGCCGACGTCACTGCCGCAGAAATACGCATGTCACGTGCTGCGGCCGACATGCTGCCCAACTCATAGACGCGCACAAAAGTCTGGATGTTATCGAGATAAGACATTTACTTGGTTTTTTTGATGCTGTTTGGCCTAAGGCCGAGATACCAGAACAATATCAGATGCGATAGCCTGCCTGTGAATCGCACGAAGAGAGGAAGCGCCATGTATGACCTTGCAATTTTTTGGGACTGGATCGCTTTTTCGGTCCGCTGGTTGCACGTCATCACCGCAATGGCGTGGATCGGCGCATCATTCTATTTTATCGCACTTGATCTGATGCTGAAACCGGCGCCAAATCTGCCCGAAGGGGCATCTGGTGAAGAATGGGAAGTGCACGGCGGCGGCTTTTATCACACCACCAAATATATGGTCGCCCCTGCCGAGATGCCCGAACATCTGACGTGGCACAAATGGCAAAGCTATGCGACGTGGCTGTCGGGTGCGGCACTTTTGATGATCATCTATTGGGTGGGTGGCGCGCTTTATCTTCTTGATCCGACCAAAGCTGATCTGACGCTGTGGCAAGGCATCCTGATCTCTGGTGGGTCGCTGACCATCGGTTGGCTGCTTTATGACGCGATGTGCAAATCCAAACTAAGCGACAGCCCAACGGTGCTGATGCTGTTGTTGTTCGTCATTCTTGTGATCATGTCATGGGGCTACAATCAGGTGTTCACGGGGCGGGCCGCCCTGCTTCATCTTGGTGCATTTACTGCGACGATCATGACCGCCAATGTGTTCTTTCAGATCATGCCAAACCAGCAGATTGTGGTCGAAGACCTTAAGGCAGGACGCACGCCAGACGCCAAATACGGCAAGATTGCCAAGGTGCGATCAACCCACAACAACTATCTGACGCTGCCCGTCGTGTTTCTGATGCTGTCGAACCATTACCCGCTAGCCTTTGGAACTGAATATGCGTGGATCATTGCCAGCCTGATCTTTCTGACAGGCGTCACCATCCGACACTACTTCAACACCATGCACAAAACCGGCAAAGGGCCGCATTGGACATGGGCTGTGACCGTGTTGCTGATGATCGTCATTGCATGGTTATCGACCGTGCGCACAGGCGACACCTGGCAGGAAGCAGAGGCGCGCGATTTGACCGCATATGAACAAAAGTTCGCGTCGGCAGAGGGTTTCGAAGACGCCTATAACGCAGTGATCGGCAACTGTTCCATGTGCCACGCCCGCGAACCTGCCTGGGGCAACATGCAATGGGCACCCAAAGGCGTTTATCTGGAAACGCCCAGCGACGTGGCACGGCACGCAAGCGCGATCTACCTGCAGGCCGGCGTCAGCCACGCCATGCCACCACCCAATGCGGTTCAGATGGACCTAGAGGCGCGCGCAAGTCTAGTCGCCTGGGTCAGGGAAGTGCGCGACGGTGGCTGAACATGCGTCAAATTATCTGGCGCCAAAACAACCACGGTTGTCTTCGAAGAAGCGGATAGCACCCGTGCCACGTATTCATGAAGTTGATTGGATTTTACGACATCCAAGTGCCTGCTACACGCGCAAACGTTCCGTCATCCAGCGACAGTGATGCATCGCGCTCACGTTGACCTAAGCATTTTGCGATAATCCCGCACTACAGCGCCCATGCCGCCCCGATCATCCACCCGCCCAACACATCCGTTGGCCAGGCTATTCGCCAAGAGTACTCCGTTGTCGATCTCCACGCCTCATGGCCGTTCGACAACTTGTCAACTCTATCAACGTTGCAAAGCACAACTGAATAGCCAGCAGCCCATCCTTTGATTAACTCACAACCAATTGTTCTCTAAGAGTTTTAATGGTGCCCCCACACGGACTCGAACCGCGGACCTACTGATTACAAATCAGTTGCTCTACCAGCTGAGCTATAGGGGCACTGGTACACCGCTTGCGGTGGATCGGTTGAACCGAATGCGCGGCGTATAGCAGGGGGAAACGCAGATGTGCAATGGTGTTTTCGCTCTGCAACTGCAAAAAATCATCGCGGCTTCGGGGGGCGCCCGCGCGCGTCGGGTTATCACGCTTTCGCACCTGAAAAATCCGCCTATGATGACCTTCGAATAATTAAGCTAAAGGGCCATTCATGCAGATCGCATTTCATATCGGCGCGAATTGTACGGATGAAGACCGGCTGCTGAAATCGGTACTTAAGAATGCCGATACGTTTCTTCAGCAAGGCACAGCGGTGCCCGGCCCGGGTAAGTACCGCAAATTGATCCGCGAAGCGATTGAAATGCTTGCCGAGGGCGCACCAACCGCGGATGCCCGCGATGTGCTGTTGGATGCCATTGTTGAAGATGATGAGATCAAGCGGCTTGTGCTGAGCAATGACAACTTTATCACGATCCCAAAGCGGATCTTTGACCACAGCGTCTTTTATCATCAGGCTGAAAAGAAGGTGCGCGGCTTACACGCGCTGTTTCCCAACGACGATATCACCCTGTTTCTGGGGATGCGGCACCCGGCCAGTTTTCTGCAAGACACAGCGACACGCGCGGGTGTGCAAAGTCTGGCCCATTATCTGGGTGTTCTGTCGCCGGTTGAGGTGCTGTGGTCCGATGTCATTCGGCGGATCAAACTGGCCGCCCCTAACACCCCGCTTTATGTCTGGTGCAATGAAGACACGCCCTTGATATGGGAAGAACTGATCCGCCTTTTGGCAGGCGTTTCTGTCGATACCCCCATCACCGGGCAGTATGACGTGCTTTCAAACATCATCAGCCCTGAAGGTATGCAAGGCTTTCTGGCCCGGATCGTCGATACTGACCCTGCCGATATAGATGCACGTCAAACGCTGATCGCCGAGGTGCTTGAGGAACATGCTTTGCCTGACTTGGTCGAAGACAGCATTAGCCTGCCGCAGCTGGATGAAACTGTCGTGGCAACAATCACGGATGCCTATGAGGCTGATCTTGATGTCATCGCGGCAATGGAAGGGGTCGAACTGATCCTACCCTTCGATTAGGCCTTACATGCCAAGGGCGGCCTTATACATATCCATCACTGCCTCTTCTTCAGCTAGATCGTTTGCGTCGCGTTTGCGGATCGCTACGATCTTGCGCAGCACCTTGGTGTCGTAGCCGCGCCCTTTGGCTTCGGCCATCACCTCTTTTTGCGCGTCGGCGATGTCTTTCTTCTCTGCTTCCAACCGCTCATAGCGTTCCACGAACTGACGCAGTTCTTGTCCGGCAACGGTGCTTGCGGTCTCGGTCACGGAATCGTTCATGATGCTCTCCTGAAAGGTTGCCATTGACTAGCCCCTGCCCCCGTGGCCTGCAACCCTTGCGCAGTGTCGCACCGCGCGATAGATCGACCAAAACAGCGGAGTGGTCATGGAAATTGTCGTGTGGATTGGTGCGGCCCTGTCGGTTATGGGGCTATGCGGCATTGTTTACAGCATCGTGGCTGTGGCGCGGGCCAAACGCGCAAACCTGCCAGACGCGGAATTGCGCGCGCGGATTTCCAAGATTTTGCCGATTAATCTGGGCGCCCTTTTTGTATCAATGATTGGTCTGATGGCGGTTATTGTAGGCGTGATGCTGGGCTAAAGCTCGGCCCCTTCGTGCATCACGATTGTGGCCATTGCCGCCAGTGCCGGAACAGCCGCACCGTATTTTCGCGCCATCGCCGGGTTTGACGCATTGCCAGCCGCAGCACGTGCGGCAACACCTGCAAGGATTGCGGCCAACCGGAAGAAAGCAAAGACCAAATAAAACGACCAGTTTTCGATCTGTCCAATCCCACGGCGGGCGGCGTAATCGGCCACATATTGCGCCTCGCTTGGCAGGCCCAGGGCGGCGCGGTCCACTCCGGCCAGCCCGCGCATGTCCCCTTGGTTTGGTAATCGCCACTGCATGCATTGATAGGCAAGATCGGCCATCGGGTGACCCAAGGTGGACAGTTCCCAATCCAGCACGCCCGCCACATCAGAGCTATCCGGTTGAAAGATCATATTATCAAGCCGCCAATCGCCGTGCACCAGCGCGACTTTTCCGTCATCAGCGGGCATATGTGCGCCAAGCCATGATATAATCTCGGACATCGCAGCGCTTGGTTCATCAACTGACGCCAGATACTGACTGCGCCAACGCTCCAACTGTCGCGCAAAATAGTTGCCCGGTTTGCCGTAATCCCCTAGCCCCACAGCATCGACATCCACATCATGTAACGCAGCCAAAGCCCTGTTCATCGCGTCATAGATCGCTGATCTTTCATCATTAGGACAGTCTGGCAGCGCCGGGTCCCAGAAAATGCGCCCCGGCAGGTAGCGCATAACAAAGAACGCCCGCCTGCTGGGTGAAGTTTCAGCCTGCGCCAGATGCAAGACTTCGGGAACAGGCACCTCTGTTTCAGCCAAAGCGCGCATCACGCGGAATTCCCGGTCAACCGCATGTGCAGACGGCAACAGCCGCCCCGGTGGTTTGCTACGCAACACATAGGTTCCGCTTTCAGCGTTCAGCTGAAAAGTGGGGTTTGATTGGCCTGTACCGAACTTGATGACCTCTTTCAGTCCTTCAAATTCGGCAATGGATTGCGTGAGGTAAGTATCCAGATCAGGCAGACTGATCCCTAGGTTTTGTGCAGCTTCTTTCATGGCCCCATTAGGGGCCCCTACCCACCCATGTGCAACCATTGATTGACACCCCGATGCGAGGATGCACGATAGCGCAACCAATACATGAGGCGCGATGATGGATCTGGGACAAACCGAACGGCTGAAACCGGTACTGGCAGCTGTCACAGCCATGATCGCAGATGAGATTGCACCGCTGGACGTGGAATTTTTGGCCGAAGTGAACGTTGGTGACCGTTGGACCTTTACCCCGCGCCAGACCGAAATCCTGGAAGGGTTGAAGGCAACGGCAAAAGCGCGCGACCTATGGAATTTCTGGGATACGTTCCGTGACGGCCCGCAACTCAATACCGTTGAATATGCCTATCTGGCCGAAGAGATGGGCAAATCCCATTTGGCCGCAGAGGTGTTTAACTGCAATGCCCCTGACACTGGTAACATGGAAGTATTCGCACGCTACGGCACCGATGCGATGAAGGAACAGTGGCTAAAGCCATTGATGGCAGGTGCGATACGGTCGGCCTATCTGATGACAGAACCCGATGTCGCCAGTTCAGACGCCACCAATATCGCCATGCGCTGCGAACGCGACGGTGATCACTATGTTCTGAACGGCCAGAAATGGTGGGCAACGGGTGCAGGCGATCCGCGTTGTGCCGTGCATATCGTGATGGTGCGCACGCGCTTTGACGGGCCAAAGCATCAGCAACATTCCATGATCGTGGTGCCCGCCGACACGCCCGGGATCGCAAAACTGCGCGCAATGGAGGTATATGGACACGATGACGCGCCCCACGGGCATATGCATTTCCGCTATGACAATGTGCGCGTACCAGCCAAGAACCTTTTGCTGGGCGAAGGGCGCGGGTTTGAAATTGCGCAGGGGCGGCTTGGACCGGGTCGCATTCACCACTGCATGCGCGCGATTGGGCAGGCTGAAAAAGCGTTGGAGCTGCTTTGCACACGTGCCACCGCACGCGAAGCGTTCGGCAAACCGCTGGCACAACTGGGCGAAAACTTTGACATTATCGCAAAGGCGCGAATGGATATCGAACAGGCGCGTCTATTGTGTCTGAAAGCCGCGTGGATGATGGATCAGGGCGATAAGAAAGCCGCCGCACCATGGATTAGTCAGATCAAGGTCATAGCACCGCAGGTCGCGCTTGATATCACCGATCAAGCCATACAAATGCACGGCGCTGCAGGCGTATCACAAGACACGCCGCTCGCGCGGCAATGGACGCATCTGCGCACACTCAGATTAGCTGACGGACCGGATGCCGTACATCGCAGGCAGGTCGCACGGGCCGAACTGGCACCCTATACCTCTGGGCAGAACAATTCGTAGATCCGTTCCAATAACGGCCTGACCCGCGGGTCCGACAAACGATAGCGCATGCTGCGCCCGTTCCTTTCGCAGGCGACAAGTCCTTCGTTGCGCAGGCGCAAAAGCTGACCGGACACATAGGATTGGCTGGCACCCAATGCTGTTTCAAGCTCTCTCACTGTTAAATCACCGGGCACCAGTGCACAAAGAATGCGCAAGCGGCCTGCGTTCGACAGTGATTTAAGAAGGTCAGCTGCATCTGCGGCGGCAGCATCCATCGGGTCATCGCGAAACGTCGTCATATTGTCCATGATGTCATGGTAGCGTTCCGAATAAAACATTTCAACATTGAAATGTGTCCTAAAAAGCTTATTCTGTGCTTGGACAGGAGATTCGATATGACACCCAAAGTGAAAGCATTCTTCGACACGGCCACCAATACCGTATCCTACGCCGTCCAAGAACCGGAAGGACGCACTTGTGCCATTATCGACAGCGTTCTTGACTATGATCAGGCGGCAGGTCGTACGAACACACAATCGGCTGATGAAATCATCGCTTGGATCAAATCAGAAGATCTTCAGGTTGCATGGATCCTCGAAAGCCACGTCCATGCCGACCACCTTTCCGCAGCCCCTTATTTGCAAGAACATCTTGGTGGCAAGATTGGCATTGGTGCCAATATCACGGTTGTGCAGGATACTTTTGGCAAAGTCTTTAACGAAGGCACCGCCTTTCAACGGGACGGGTCGCAGTTTGATGCGCTTTTTGAAGAAGATGACAGCTTTCACATTGGTCAGATGCGTGCCGATGTGCTGCATACGCCGGGCCATACGCCTGCCTGCCTGACCTATGTGATTGGCGATGCGGCGTTCGTGGGTGATACACTCTTTATGCCCGACTTTGGCACCGCGCGCTGCGACTTCCCCGGTGGATCGGCAGAAGATCTTTATGCCTCTATCCAGAAAATTCTGGCCTTACCTGATGATACACGCATCTTCGTAGGCCATGATTACAAAGCACCCGGGCGCGATGAATTTGCATGGGAAACCACGGTGGGTGAACAAAAGGCGCTGAACGTGCATATCGGCGAAGGACGACCGCTGGATGAATTCGTAACGATGCGCGAGGCGCGTGACGCCAAGCTTGGCATGCCGCGCCTGATCCTGCCGTCGCTGCAAACCAATATGCGCGCCGGGCATATGCCCGAACCGGAAGAGAACGGTCAAAGCTATTTCAAAGTGCCGATCAACGCACTCTAGAGACGACGATCAGAACAGGACAAAATGATGCCTATGGATTGGATCATGGGGCTCGCTGGTGGCGTGCTTATCGGGGTGGCTGCGGCCATTTATCTGCTTGTGAACGGGCGCATTATGGGGGCCTCGGGGATTATTGGCGGTCTTGTGGATGGAAGCGGCCGGCATGATTGGATCGAACGCGCTGCACTGATTGCTGGCCTGATCATCGTTCCGGGGATCGCCACATTTATCGTGGGCGGTACTGAGACGCATCTAACCGGGAATTGGGCGATCATTATCGTGGCCGGCCTGCTTGTCGGCGTTGGCACGCGATTGGCCAATGGCTGTACGTCCGGCCACGGTGTCTGCGGTATCTCACGCCTGTCGTTGCGCGGCATCGTCGCGACTGCGTATTACATTGGTGCGGGCGGTCTGACGGTCGTGATTTTCAAACATCTTTTGGGGGTGATCTGATGCGGGCATTCATCTCGTTCTTGGTGGGATCGCTGTTTGGACTTGGCTTGTTGGTATCAGGCATGACCGACACGACCAAAGTGCAAGGGTGGCTTGATGTCTTTGGCGATTGGGACCCGACGCTGGCCTTTGTAATGGGCGGCGCGATCGTTCCTATGGCTGTTGCGTGGCGGTTTACGATTGGGCGCAAACCAGTTTTGGGCGCGGCCTTTCCAACGCCGCCAGAACCAAAGCTGGGCCGCAATCTGATACTTGGTTCAACCCTTTTTGGTATGGGCTGGGGCCTTTCGGGTCTTTGCCCAGGTCCGGCGGTTGCATCGCTTAGTTTCGGGGGCACTGGTGGCGTCATCTTTATTGTGGCCATGGTGACCGGCATGATGATCACACCAAAGCTGCGCAGCCGACTGGACCAAACCGCCGTCGCGGTTTAGGAGGACACATGGATATTCGACACCTCAGCCCGACTTACGCCGTCACGCCCCAGATTGATGTGGCGGACATCGCAGCCATCGCCGAGGCGGGGTTTACCACGGTCATCTGTAACAGACCCGATGCTGAGGTGCCGCCAAGCCACCACGCAGCGGTGATCGAAGCGGCCGCAAAGGCCGCCGGTCTGAACTTTGTGATCATTCCCGTCACCCATCAAGGAATGAATATGGAGATGATCGACACCCAAAAGGCAGCTACGGATGGTTCTGACGGACCAACGCTGGCCTATTGCGCATCTGGCACGCGGTCTTCCATCGTCTGGGCCTTGGGCCAAGCAACAGAAATGCCTGCAGATGAGATTATCGCTGCAACATCTGCGGCAGGCTATGATCTGGGCGGTATGCGCCCCCAGCTGGAAGCCTTAGCCAACCGTTAAAGCGCGTCTGGGTCAAAGGGCAGATCATCAATCTCGGGCATGTCGCCAGACATCAGGTCGATATCCATTGCAGCCTCCGCCACTTCGCCGGACGCAAGCCCATCATCCATATGAGGCACATCACCCAATACATCGCCGCCCCCAAGATCAACGTCCATCGCATCAGGCAAAGATTGGCCCACGTCGGCCGTTGTGCCCGGCAGTTCGATCAGTTGCGGCGCCGGTGCCGCCTCAAGCCGGACAGCGCGGTAACCACCAATCTGCCCAAGCTTGGCCTGCGCGACCTCATGACCATCTGGTGACAGCAGGCGCACAGAGTTAACGGTGCATCCCGGCAACGGCAGCACCGAACCGACCTGCAAACCCTGCGCTGTGGCAAGCGATATCGGAAAGCGGTGCAGTAAAGCATCAAGACGGGCTGGTGCATCCGAAACCCTGTCCTGAAAGTCGCTGTCCCAGTCGAAAAACGTCTCAGGCGTCGTTTCAGGTTCCGGGGCATGCTGCACAACCGGTAGCACAATAACCAGTTCTGCTTGCCGTTCTGCAACGCCAAGGTCCACGCTTAGCCGCACGATGCGGTAATCACGATCTGCCAACACCAATCCGGCAGCCCGCGTGCTTTCTATTTTGTGGCCCAATACAACGCTGTCCATCCATCCTTCTAATGGCGTGTCCAGCACGGCCAGCGGAAATGCCGACAGGAATGCCTGTAACAGCGGATCGCAAAGTGTTTTATCAGTCAGCGTCGGCGCGCGCGCCTCAGCCGGGTGGGCCAGCACCGCGCCCATGGTTTCCATCTCAAGCACTGCCGCGCGCATTTCCATATCCAGCGCGATCAGACCGGCCAGACCACCGTCGCGTTCCAATGCAACCAACATCAATTCGTCTGCCAATGTGCCCAGCATGTCATCAAGGCTTGTCACCTCTTCCGCCACACTTTGCACGGTCAGGACCAGACCAACGGTATCATTTGCTGCTTTCGTCAGCGCCAGCCGCACAGCACGAGAAGAGGTCAGCGGGTTATCCGCGACCTCTTGCCCTTGCGGACGGGTCATCCGCCGCAGCAATGTCACTTGTGTGCTATCAGTCATAGGCCTGTCACAGATGTTCTGCAGCAGTGATACGGAAAAGTCGTTACGTTTCTTCTAACGCCGCCACATCTATGACCTGCGGTAACTGGACCCGAAAAGCAGCACCGCTGGTTCGCGACAGATAAGAAACATCCCCGCCAAGGCGGTGCATGACTTCACGACAAATCGCCAGGCCCAGTCCCGCACCACCGGCCTTTGATCCGTCAGCCACGCGGGAAAATTTTTCAAAGATCAAATCCTGATTTTCGGGCGCGATGCCGCTACCGTTGTCGATGAAATCAACGACGTAGCCACCCCCCTGCCGATGTACCTTGATTTCCAGTATCGGATTATCCGCATCGCAATATTTACGCGCATTGGCGATCAGGTTGATAAACACCTGCGTCAGCCGGTCCAGATCAGTAAACAGTTGCAACTGTTCCTGATCAAGGTCACGCCGGATATCCAACACACCATCATGGGTACCGGCAGCCCGCACAGCGCGATCCAACAGGCCTGACAAATCACCCGATTGCTCGCGCAACTCTACCTGTCCGTTCTCAAGGACCGATAGATCCAACAGATCATCCAAAAGCCGGGTCAGACGTACAGCTTCATCGTGGATGATGCTTGCATAACGCCCTTGTTCTTCCTCGTTCATCTCACCATCGCGCAGAATGTCAGAAAATGACCGGATTGAGGTCATGGGTGTACGCAATTCGTGACTGATCTGGCTTAGAAAGGCATCCTTTTGGATCGACAGCGCGGTCAGCTTGTCATTGGCCGCGCGCAAAGCGCGTGACGTGCGTTCTTGTTCTTGCGATTTGGCTTCCAACTGATTTGAGTATTCAAGAATTTGCGCCGCTTCGTCCGCCACCGCAATCAGGTCTTCCACTGAAACGCTGCTGCCACCAATCAACTGTGCGATCATCGCATGCGCGGTGGCGGCACCGACTGACCCGGCCAAGATGCGTTCCAACTGTTCTATGAAATCAGGTGTCACTTCGGGCAAGTAGCCCACCTTGCCTTGGCGTGCAGCCTCTTGCGTGAAAAGCGCCTGGGCTTGTTTACTGCCCATGATCCGTTGCGCCATGATCAACAGATCTTCCGCCCCGGTTGCAGCACCAGACCACGCAGGCGCGGCGTTTGAATGGGCAAAGACATTCACGAACTGCGCACCTTGCAACCGCTCTAACGGGGCTGGAAAAGTCAGAAGCGAGCAGATCACGAACACTGCGGAATTCAGCACCATTGACCACAGAATGCCATGCACCAGAGGATCCAAACCGCTGACACCAAAAAGCGCCTGTGGCCGTAGCCATGACAGACCGAAAAGCCCTTGGTCCATCACGGTCTGACTGATCACGGCATCAACGCCAAAACTGGGCAAGAAAAGGGTCCACAGCCAGATCACCAACCCGGTAATCAGCCCTGCTGCGGCACCAACACCGGTTGCCCCACGCCAAAAAATTCCACCAATCATGGCCGGCAGAATCTGCACAGCGCCGGTAAAGGAAATCAGACCAATGGCGGCCAGCGCTGTGCCGCCGCCTGACATGCGGTAGTAAAAAAAACCTAGCGCAATGATACCGGCAACCGACAACCGCCGCGCCAACAAGATCACATGACGCACGTCGCCTGACATGACGGCGCGCTGATTGGTTTGCCGGTTCAACCAAATCGGGACAACAATGTGGTTTGACACCATCGTCGCCAAGGCGATGGTGGCCACAATGACCATGGATGTTGCAGACGAAAAGCCACCCAGAAATGACAATACTGCCAAACCATCACGCCCTTCGCTTAGCGGGACAGTCAGTACAAACAGGTCGGGGTTGCTGCCAGCGGGAAGCAGATCAAGGCCAATCACCGCGATCGGCACGACAAAAAGGCTCATCATAAAAAGATACAGCGGGAACGCCCAACTTGCGATGTGCAGGTGACGTTCATCTGCATTTTCAACAACAAGCACCTGAAACATGCGCGGCAGACACAAAAATGCTGCCCCTGAAAGGAAGATCAGGCTAATCCAGCGTCCGCTGTCTTCGTTCCACAAAACAATTTCAGACTGATCAATGCGGTCCAGCATTTCGCCCGGTCCCCCGGCAATACCCCAGACCACAAAGACACCCACTGCAACCAGCGCAAGCAGTTTGACGACTGCCTCTGCCGCGACGGCAATAACAACGCCGTGGTGGCGTTCGTTGGCGTCCAAATTGCGCGTGCCGAATATAATCGTAAAGACGGCCAAACCAACGGCCACCCACATGGCTGTCACTACAAAGTCGGGCTGATCCCAGTTAACCCCTTCGCTTTGCGCAAAGACCGCAAAAGACAGGGTGACCGACTGCAATTGCAGCGCAATATAGGGTGTACCGGCAATGACCGAAATTACCGTCACGATCATTCCCAACTGGGTTGATTTACCAAAGCGCGATGATACCAGATCAGCAATGGATGTGATCCTTTGTGCGCGTCCAATCCGCACCAGCCGCCGCAGTATCCACCACCAACCGACCATCACCAAGGTTGGGCCAAGGTATATCGTTACAAACTCCAACCCGGACCGCGCGGCATAGCCAACGGCGCCATAAAATGTCCAGGCGGTGCAATAGATACTTAGCGATAGTGTATAAATCCAAGGCGATGTCAGCCAGTTGGAATGACCATTAGCGGCCCGACGCTCTGCGATAAAGGCGATTGCAAAAAGAAACGCGACATAGCCCAGCGCCACTACAATAAGGGCGTTAAAGGACGTCATTCCTCTGGCTTGTCCTGCGCTGTCAGCGATCTGTCAGCGCGCATCAGGTTGGACAGCAAAGCCGTCAAAACGATCAGCAGAACCCAGACACCAAAGACATACAAAAGGCCGGATGCTCCGATCTGGTCGTCCCCCTCGCCGCCCGTCCATGCCAATGGAATAGCCAGCAAAACAACACCCACAAAAGGCAACAGCTTGGCCGCATCCCTGACGCGCCGCTGACGATAACTGGCCCGCTGCAAAAAGACCGGCGTGGTCGGCTTGCGGCTCATGCCTCCATCAGGTGGCGCACGTGGTCACGCACCTCGGTGTTGGAAAACGGCTTGGTCATAAAAAGGTTTGCACCCAAACGCATCGCCAGATCACGGTCTTTGTCTTGACCGCGGGCTGTCAGCATCATGACGGGCGTTTGCTTTGTCACATCATGGCCCCGCAGATCACGCAGAATATCAAAGCCGCTG
Organism: Roseobacter sp. CCS2; assembly: GCF_000169435.1. GTDB lineage: Bacteria > Pseudomonadota > Alphaproteobacteria > Rhodobacterales > Rhodobacteraceae > Yoonia. The sequence goes on from NZ_AAYB01000010.1 coordinate 41,015, forward strand.
CGCCCCGGCAGCATCACATCAAGAATGATCATATCGGGCGGCAACGCGAGAACCTTATCCATGGCAGAGGTGCCGTCTTCGTGGGTATGTACCGTCCATCCATCACGCGAGAGGATAAAGCTGATCGCCTCGATAATATTTGGCTCATCTTCGATCAAAAGGACACGTTTGCCCATTTCATCGCCTCCCTCTTCATGTCCCCTTTTGCAAAGGGGCCTCCCTGAGAAACGACTATCACGCTAAACCTCAGACCTGTCAAAGCACTGTTTGCGTATCCATACCCTTGAGGGCCGGTTCCCTGCGGCTGGGACAGTCGGTGCGCGGGCAAATCCGACAAGAAACACCCACAGGATGCGGCTCTGCTGCGGGTTCAGGCGGATCCGGGATCACCAACATCATACTTTGCAAAGCAGGTGGTGCGTCAAACGTTGTTGGGGCACGCGGTTCTGCCAATGCAAAGCACAGCGCGCGTGTGCCATTCCGACCGGGCATTTGAACATCCATGCGGATCGGCTGGTGCTGTCTGCTAAGCGCGCCATAAAGCGGCCAAAGCGGACAGGCCCCACCGGATCGCGGCATCGTAAAACCGGGGGCGGGTTTTACAAATGTCAAAGCCCCGGCTGCATCGCAAATCACCAGACCCATGGGCGGATGGCCCTTGCCGGGCGGCAACTGTGCCAGACGGCGCATCACCACGGACAAAGGCACACCGAAGAATTGCGCCAGTGCTGCGGGATCATAGTTATGCTTGCGACACGCCTTTTCCAGTTTGGCCAAAGGCAATTGCGCGACACCTTGTGCGTAGTCGTTCAAAACCTCGCGCAGCACCGCCTTGGGGGACCCTTCCAATCCGGCCTCTTTCAAGACCTGCGCCGGGGTCGCACCTTCTTCCAGCGCTGCAATGTGAAAGCCACTGCGCTCCAGATAGTTCTCGACGGTTTCAAAGGGCGAACCTGATTGCTCTAAAACGCCTTCGGGTGCTTCAAGATAGGCAATCAGCGCCTCACTGCTGTCGGCCAGACGGATACTGTCGTTGTGAATATTCTCGTGAAAGCGCCGTTGCCAGTCCTGATCCAGTTCCTCTGGCCCGACCAGAATGGAAGCAGATGATCGGATCGCACTCACGGCCGAGATGACCTCGTGCAGCGATCCGGCAAGTTGCGGGTCATAGGCAATACGATCTGTCAGAACGCGACCGCGCTCCTCCAATGCTGCAATCTTTTGGGCCTGCATTGCAATCAACGCGGCCCACCCAGGGAAGCGCGCGGCAAGTTCTTCGGTTCGGTCGACTTCAACAGTGCGGCCCACGCTGGCCGCAGCACCACGCATCTGATCAAGCGTCTCACCATCGACGCCATCGGCCAAAAGCGACGTGTCAACATCCAATACCCGCGCCAGGTCAGCAAGCAATTTTCCACCGATTCTTCGCCGATTGTGTTCGATCAGGTTCAAATATGATGGCGAAATCCCAACTGTTTCCGCAACCGATGCTTGCCTCAACCCCCGGTCGAGCCGCTTTTCGCGAATGCGTGATCCGACAAGCCTTTGATTGGGCACTGGGAATTCCCTTATAGGTTTCAGTGGCTTTCTGCGGGTGCAAGAGAAAGTATTTACTACATATCTCTATATCTTGTTCATAACTTTACAAATAAGTCCAGCGCTCTCAATGGTTTGTTGGTGAAAGAGTGTCGCGTCTTTCAGACTGGCAAGATGCTGCTGAGTTGGCCTAACGGGCACAGCCAGCGTCAATCTTTAGGGAGGATAATAATGTCCAAATCGAATTTCTCGCGTCGTGGCGTTCTCAAAACTGGCATGGTTGCCAGTGCTGGTCTCGCTCTGCCGCAGTATCTGAGTGCTCAAGAATCTGGTTACACAAATGCCCCCGGCGACAGCGAAGTCATTCTTGGCTTCAACGTGCCGCAGACCGGCCCATATGCCGACGAAGGCGCGGACGAGCTGCGCGCTTATGAGCTAGCGGTTGAGCACCTGAATGGTGGCGGCGACGGTGGTATGCTGCCAACATTCTCGTCACAGGAACTTGATGGCACAGGTATTTTGGGCCGCGAAGTAAAGTATGTGACCGGTGATACGCAGACAAAGTCTGATGCAGCCCGCGCATCGGCCCGTTCGATGATCGAAAAAGACGGCGCCATTATGATCACCGGTGGTTCGTCCTCTGGTGTGGCTGTGGCTGTGCAGGCGCTTTGCCAAGAGGCCGGCATCATCTTTATGGCTGGTCTGACACACTCCAACGACACGACCGGTAAGGACCGCCGTGCTAATGGTTTCCGTCACTTCTTTAACTCCTACATGTCCGGTGCGGCGCTGGCCCCTGTGCTTGAAGCGGCTTACGGCAACAGCCGTAAGGCCTATCACCTGACTGCCGACTATAACTGGGGTTACACCACAGAAGAGGCCGTGCGGACATCAACAGAAGCCATGGGTTGGGAAACTGTGAACACGGTGCTGACACCGCTGACACAGACAGACTTTTCTTCCTATATCGCGCCTGTTCTGAACTCCGGTGCTGACGTTCTGGTTCTGAACCACTACGGCGGGAACATGGTGAACTCGCTGACCAACGCGGTTCAGTTCGGTCTGCGTGATGCGCAAGCCAACGGTCAGAACTTTGAGATCGTTGTTCCACTGTACTCTCGTCTGATGGCAAAAGGTGCGGGTGCCAACGTGAAGGGTATCTTTGGGTCCACGAACTGGCACTGGTCCTTGCAGGATGCAGGCTCGCAAGCCTTTGTACGTTCGTTCGGCACAAAATATGGCTTCCCGCCATCACAGGCCGCGCACACATGCTATGTGCAGACGCTGCTTTATGCAGATGCGGTCACACGCGCTGGTTCGTTCAACCCATGTGCGGTTGACGAAGCGCTCGAAGATTTTGAGTTCGACGGTCTGGGCAATGGCCCAACACTGTATCGTGGCGAAGATCACCAGTGCTTCAAAGACGTGCTGGTTGTGAAGGGTAAAGAGAACCCGGACAACGAGTTCGACCTTCTTGAAATCGTTGAAGTTACGCCAGCTGCTCAGGTCACATACCCAGCAGATCACCCGCAGTTTGCCGGTGGTGCACTGGGCTCCTGTAACCCAGGCGCATAAACCAAACAGACGCAGGTCACCCGATATCCGGGTGACCTGCCCCTTTTTAAGGTCATGCGACGCCGATATCCGGCTGTGGCGTGATAGCGCGCAAGCGTTGCGTACCCCCACAACTGATCAGAGGTCACCAGATGGACCAGTTCATTCTTCAAATTCTTAACGGGCTTGATAAAGGATCGGCCTATGCGCTGATTGCATTGGGCTTGACGCTAATCTTCGGCACGCTTGGTGTTGTGAACTTTGCGCATGGTGCTTTGTTCATGCTGGGTGCCTTTGTCGCGGTTACGGTCAGCAACCTGCTGACGCTCAGCCACAAGGTGATCGACGAAACGCGAACTGACTTTCTGGGCAACCCGCTTCAGGTGGATGTGCCATATCTTTATGATCTTTTCGGACAGGCGACGGGTGACACCATCATTGACTGGGCCGTTCCCATTTCCATCGTGGTCGCCATCCCGATCATGGTCTGCATCGGCTTCATCATGGAGCGCGGGTTGATCAAACACTTCTACAAGCGCCCCCATGCTGACCAGATCCTTGTGACCTTTGGTTTAGCCATCGTTATTCAAGAGATCGTTAAATACTTTTACGGTGCCAATCCAATTCCAACGCCTGCACCAGAAGCCTTTATCGGCAGCTTTGATTTTGGCGTTATTCTTGGTTTTGACCCGAACCAGATCATCTACCCCTATTGGCGTTTGGTTTACTTCTTCTTCTCGGTCATCATCATCGGTGCAGTCTTTGCGTTCCTGCAATTTACGACTTTCGGCATGGTTGTAAGGGCGGGCATGGCTGACCGCGAAACCGTCGGTATTCTGGGCATCGACATCGATAAGCGCTTTACCATCATGTTCGGGATCGCCGCCGCCGTGGCTGGCTTGGCGGGCGTCATGTACGCGCCCATCAATTCACCCAACTATCACATGGGTATGGATTTCCTTGTGCTTAGTTTCGTGGTGGTTGTTGTGGGCGGTATGGGGTCCCTGCCCGGTGCCGTCGCTGCAGGGTTCCTGCTGGGCATTTTGGAAAGCTTTGCTTCGATGTCTCAGGTCATCGATATCCTGCCAGGCATCAACCAGATCATCATCTACCTTGTTGCAATTATCATTCTGTTGACGCGTCCACGTGGCCTGATGGGTCGCAAAGGCGTGATGGAGGAATAAGCCAATGCTCGGATTAGAGAAAAAAGACTTTCGTCTGCTGCTCATTGTCATTGGTTTGACCATGTTCGCACCTTTCATCCTGAACCCCTTTCCCGAAGGGGCAGAGATGGCGCAGTTCAACGCAGGTTATCCTGACCTGATGCAGCGCTTTGTGATCTTTGGCATCTTCGCCATTGGGTTCAACATTCTCTTTGGGCTTACGGGCTATCTGTCCTTCGGTCACGCGGCTTTCTTGGGTGCGGGATCTTATGGGGCGGTTTGGATGTTCAAGCTGCTCAGCATGAATGTTCTGCCAGCGATTGCGATAAGCGTAATTATTGCAGGGCTATTCTCGCTGCTGATTGGGTTTATCTCACTGCGACGCTCTGGCATCTATTTTTCAATCCTGACGCTGGCCTTTGCGCAAATGTCATTCGCCTTGGCCTATTCGGTGCTGACACCGATCACCGGTGGTGAGACAGGCTTGCAACTGGCGCTTGATGACCCGCGCATCTTTGGCGCATCGCAAACCGCGACAGGCAATATCCCTGTTCCCTCACTTTTCGGATTGGAAATGCGATCCAGTTTTGAATGGGAAGTGGGCGCGTGGTTGTTCACGTTTAATGCGGGCTACTATCTTGCCGCGGCCTTTATGATCTTCGCTTTCTATATGTCGATCCGCATCTTTCGGTCCCCCTTCGGAATGATGCTGCGGGCGATCAAATCGAACCAGACCCGGATGAGCTATACTGGCCTGAACGCACGGCCCTATACGCTGGCGGCCTTTGTGATCTCTGGCATGTATGCCGGGCTGGCCGGTGGTCTGATGGCCTCGATGGATCCACTTGCCGGGGCAGAACGGATGCAATGGACAGCGTCAGGTGAGGTTGTTTTGATGACTATCTTGGGTGGTGCAGGTACACTGATCGGTCCGGTCCTTGGTGCCGGTATGATCAAATACTTCGAAAACATCTTTTCAAAGATCAACGAAACCATTCTGCACAGCTGGTTTGCCTTCTTGCCTGATGGATTGGAAAACTTCGTCGTCGCGATGATCTACCCATTCATCGGCAAAGGCTGGCACCTGACCTTAGGCATCGTGTTCATGCTGGTTGTGATCTTTCTGCCCGGTGGCCTTGTCCAAGGTGGTCAGAAAATCGCCGCCCTCTTCCGGCGTAACAAGCCCGAAGACGCCAAACCAAACGCCACTGAACCGGCCGAATAAGGAGACAAACAGATGGGTTTGTTAGAAGTAAAAGGCATCAATAAACGGTTCGGTGGCCTGCAAGCACTGGGTGACGTGAACCTGAGCGTTGCCGAAGGCAGCCTACACGCGATCATCGGGCCAAACGGGGCAGGCAAATCGACGCTACTGAACGTGCTGGTGGGCAAGCTGATCCCTGACAGTGGATCGGTGATGTTTGATGGGCAATCCGTGTTGGGGCGCAAACCGCATGAGATCAACCAGATGGGGATCAGCCGGGTGTTTCAGACGCCTGAGATTTTTACCGACCTGACCGTTTTTGAAAACGTGATGATCCCTTGCTTTGCCAAACGTGATGGGGCGTTTCGGATGCATGCCATCGAAAGCATCTTTGCTGAAAGGGACATTCAAGCGCAGGCAGACAGCATCCTTGCTGATGTCAATATGCTTGAAAAAAAGGATATGCTGGCCTCTAGCCTGTCGCGGGGTGACAAGCGGCGCCTGGAAATGGCGATGTGTCTGGTCCAAGACCCCAAACTTTTGCTGCTGGACGAACCAACAGCGGGTATGGCGCGCGCCGATACGCAAAACACGATCAGCCTGCTGAAGGAAATCCGCGAAAAGCGCGGGATCACCATGGCGATTATTGAACATGACATGAATGTGGTCTTTTCGCTGGCCGAACGGATTACGGTGCTGGCTCAAGGCACGCCGCTGGTCGAAGATACGCCCGACAAGATCAAGGGTCACCCCAAGGTGCGTGAAGCCTATCTTGGTGAAGCGCAGATCTAGGAGACGATACAATGAACGCACCTTTCAACAAGCACGCCAACAACGCGGCCACCCACCCTGCTTATCTGAGCGTATGGGAGATCGAAGCCTATTACGGCGAAAGCTACATCGTACAAAACGTCAGCTTCAACATCCACGAAGGCGAAATCCTTGCCCTTTTGGGGCGCAACGGGGCAGGCAAAACATCGACCTTGCGCACCATTGCCCGCCTTGATGATCCTGCATTGACGCATGGAGAAATCTGGCTGGACCACAAACCGCTGCACGAAATGAAAAGCCATGAGGCAGCCGCGAACGGTATTTCCCTGGTGCCCGAAGATCGGCGGATCATTCCGGGCCTGACAGTGGAAGAGAACCTGCAGCTGGCGCAAATCGCGCCACCACATGGCTGGTCGCTGGATCGGATTTATGACCTGTTCCCGCGTCTGGGCGAACGGCGCAAGCAAGAGGGCGTGACCCTATCTGGTGGTGAGCAGCAAATGCTGTCCATCGCCCGCGCGTTGGCCCGTGATATTAAAGTGCTTTTGCTAGATGAGCCTTACGAGGGTCTGGCACCGGTGATTGTTCAAGAAATTGCCAAGACCCTTGGTGTGATCCGGGATCAGGGCATCACGACAATCATTGTTGAGCAAAACGCAGTTGCGGCGCTAAAGCTGGCTGACCGTGCTGTCATTCTTGATATCGGCAAGGTGGTTTTTGATGGGTCTGCCGCCGAAGTGCTTGAGAATGAAGACCTGCGTGCGCAGTATCTTGCGATCTGATTGCCAGAGCGCGTTAATCTAAAATGGCAGCGAAATCGTTCGCTGCGATTAAGCATTTGGTAATCCGAAAAAGCGAATCTGGGACAGCATAGCCCTTGCTTTTACGGAGCCAGATTGATGGATACAGCACTCTCACTTCCCACACCTGCAGCCGCTGCTACAGCCGCGGCACCCACTTTGCCGCGTGCGGTCACCACGAAGGTACAGGCGGTTGAAAGTTCCGATAGCAGTGCAACCTTGCCCTCGAATAAACCATATATCGCACAGGTCGTGACGGCGCGCCTGTCAGGGTCTGAATTCCCCGAAAACCCAGTCGAGATTGCCCCACCAGAACGCACCTTACGTCCATATGACATGCCGATGCTACCTTACGACAGCAGTGGTGAAACCATCGATGCAACCCCTGTAGGCGGGGCGCAGACGGTGCCTGAAGAAAGCACAGCCAAAGAGGCATGATATTTTTCCGGGCGGCGATGCTTTCCACCTTCGCTGGCTTGCCCTATAAGCGTTTTGATGCTTCGTGACGCAACGTCGCGACAGCGCCAATAATATGGGCAACGGGCCGAGGAAAACATGGGCAACAAAACCTCTCACGATAGCGACGTCAGCTTTATTGCGGCCTTGGCCGCATTGCTGCGCGACAACGATCTCACTGAATTGCAGGTCAAACGGGACTATGGCGAGAACGACAGTCTAAACGTCCGCGTGAGCCGCCAAACCCAGACAGTTGTACAAGCGAGCGTACCCGCCGCCCCAGCGGCGCCAACAACCGCCCCGGCAGCACCCAGCGCGCCAGCCGCACCAGCATCCGCGTCAGACGCAGCCGACCCTGCCAGCCACCCGGGTGCTGTAACATCACCGATGGTCGGGACAGTTTACATGGCACCCGAGCCGGATGCCGCGCCATTCGCCACAGTGGGCGCAACTGTGAAAGAGGGTGATACCATCCTTATCATCGAAGCCATGAAAACGATGAACCACATCCCTGCACCGCGTGCGGGCACGATCAAACGGATTTTGGTCGAGGATGGCGGACCCGTCGAATTTGGCGCACCTCTTGTGATCATCGAATAAGGGCGGTCCCATGTTCGATAAAATTCTTATCGCGAACCGCGGCGAAATCGCCCTTCGGGTTGTGCGTGCCTGCCGTGAAATGGGTGTGAAATCTGTGGCTGTGCATTCGACAGCCGACTCAGATGCGATGCACGTGCGCATGGCAGATGAAGCCATCTGCATCGGGCCGCCATCATCGGCGCAAAGCTATCTGTCGTTCCCGGCGATCATATCAGCTTGTGAAATTACAGGCGCGCAGGCAATCCACCCCGGCTATGGCTTTCTGTCAGAAAACGCAGCCTTTGTGCAGGCTGTCGAAGATCATGATCTGACATTCATCGGCCCCACGGCCGAACATATTCGGGTGATGGGTGATAAAATCACTGCCAAAGACACGATGAAAGACCTTGGCGTGCCCTGCGTGCCCGGCTCTGACGGCGGCGTGCCAACGCTGGCCGATGCGCAACGTGTTGGCGAAGAAGTTGGCTATCCTGTCATCATCAAAGCCACTGCTGGTGGCGGTGGGCGTGGTATGAAAGTGGCCCAAACAGCCGCAGACATGGAACAGGCGTTCCATTCCGCACGGGCCGAAGGCAAAGCCGCGTTTGGGAACGATGAAGTCTATATTGAAAAATATCTGACCACGCCGCGCCACATCGAAATTCAAGTATTTGGCGATGGCAAAGGTAACGCCGTCCACTTAGGCGAACGCGATTGTTCGTTGCAACGGCGCCACCAAAAAGTGTTTGAAGAGGCCCCCGGCCCTTGCATCACACCTGAATTGCGTGAGCGGATCGGCAAAGTCTGTGCCGATGCTGTAGCGAAA
>NZ_AAYB01000009.1 GCF_000169435.1 Roseobacter sp. CCS2
AACCACGCAGATACACGGGCGAAAGGATCAAGCGACACAAAGTGCTGCGCCATATAAACCGCTTGCCCAACCCCGATATCCGCAGCAGAGAAAGCAGAAAGCAGGTAATCACCGGCCAAACCCTGCTCAACCGTGGCGAGGGTCTTGGCCAGGCGTTTGGCCTCCAGCTGCATGACGATGGGTGAGCGCATGTTGTCTTCATAAAGCGCCACATGCTGCTGGGTCAGTGCGGCGGTGTGCTGCGAGATCGTCTCGGCGAAATGGACCCAGTTCAGCCACTGCGCGCGCTCTGCGTGACTTGGGTCGCGACCCAAGCCCTTTTCAAGGAAACGCTCGCATAGATACTCTGCAATCGCCCCGCTTTCTGTCAGCACCACATCATCAATCTCAAGCGTTGGTACGCGCCCTGTCGGGTTCAGCTTGCGATAGGGCTCTTCCCGCAGCGTCTTGTCAAAAGGGTATTCCACTACGTCAAAATCGACACCCAGTTCATGCAACAGCCACAAACTGCGCATCGATCGGGTTTGCGGACAGTGGTGCAGACGGATCATGTATCGGCCTCTAAACTGACCATCAATGCACCCGCTGTGACCTGATCACCGGTTGCAACCATCACGCTATCGACCGTTCCATCACGCGGGGCGCGCAAGACATGTTCCATCTTCATCGCTTCCAACACGACCATGCGGTCGCCCTCTTGCACGGTTTGGCCTGCGGTGACGGCCACATCGCGCACCAACCCCGGCATCGGCGCCAAGACAGTATCCCCGCCCATCGCAGTGTCGGCGCGGGCCACTGGATCAATAATATCAAAAGTCAGCTTGCCGCGCCAAACACGGTGACTCGTGATCCATGCACAACCGCGGCACCACCCCAATCCCCGCCCCGGCGGGTAAGTGGAATGACGTCATCTTCAATCTGCACGTCGCAAGTGGCCGCATCCTGCACGATGATCGTTGCCACTGTCACCTGATCCCCATGTTGCAGGACAATCTGCCGTCGCAACGGCGCCCACAATGAAAACCCTGTCAGCGCGTCGTCAGACAGATCAGCCGCCATCACAGCGGCCAATGCGAAATCGCGCGCAGATGGGACCGCCCGCGCACAAAGCGCGTCACTGCAACGCGCAATCAAACCGGTATCCACATCGCCGGACACGAAATCCGGCACGCGTGACAAATTCCGCAGAAAATCAAGATTGGTCACAGTGCCCGCAACCTGCGTTGCATCCAGCGCCGCCGATAACGCCTGCAAGGCCCGCGCCCTGCCCGGCCCATGCACGGTGATCTTGGCGATCATCGGATCGTACCAAGGTGATATTTCGTCCCCCGCTGTCACGCCGCTATCAATGCGGGCCGCGTCAGGGAACACCAGATGATCAATTACGCCGGTTGCAGGCAGGAAACCTGCAGGCACATCCTCTGCATACAACCGCGCTTCGAACGCGTGGCCTGTGATGGACAAATCCTGTTGTCGCGCTGGCAGGGCTTCACCGGCCGCGACACGCAATTGCCATTCCACCAGATCAACGCCAGTAATCGCCTCTGTCACCGGATGTTCGACCTGTAACCGCGTGTTCATTTCCATGAACCAGAACCCATCGGTACGCAGCCCATCGATGCCATCAACGATAAACTCAATCGTGCCGGCACCGGCATAGCCAATGGCTTTGGCGGCCTTCACCGCCGCATCACCCATTGCCTTGCGTACGTCATCTGTCATTCCCGGCGCCGGCGCTTCCTCGATCACTTTTTGATGGCGGCGTTGCAGGGAACAGTCACGTTCGAACAGATGCACCGCGTCGGTTCCATCGCCGAACACCTGCACTTCGATATGGCGCGGTGCCGTAATGTATTTCTCGATCAACACATCCGCGTTGCCAAAGGCGGTCTGTGCTTCGGCCTGCGCTGATGCCAGATTTTCCAGAAAATCCGATGCCGCCTCGACCAAGCGCATGCCTTTGCCCCCGCCCCCGGCGACGGCCTTGATCAAAACGGGATACCCAATCTCTGATGCCCTTTCGGCAAGGAAACCCGGGTCCTGATTATCACCGTGATACCCCGGCACCACCGGAACACCTGCCTTAACCATCAGCGCCTTTGCAGCATCTTTCAGCCCCATGGCACGGATCGCATCCGCAGACGGGCCAATGAAGATCAAACCTGCCGCAACAACATCATCCACAAAACCTGGATTTTCTGACAGAAAACCATAGCCGGGATGGATCGCCTCTGCCCCGGTGTCCAAAGCCGCCTGAATGATCAGATCACCGCGTAGATAGCTGTCGGCCACGGGCGCGGGTCCAAGGCGCACGGCCTCGTCCGCCTGTGCCACATGCATGGCTTGCGCGTCAGCATCGGAATAGACCGCGACAGTGCGCACACCCATAGACCGGGCGGTCTGTATGACGCGGCAGGCAATTTCGCCGCGGTTGGCGATCAGGATCTTCGTAAACATTCCCATCACATCCGGAACACGCCAAAGCGTGTTTCCTCAATCGGCGCATTCATGGATGCGGCGAGTGACAGCGCCAATACCTCGCGGCTTTTGCGTGGGTCGATGATGCCATCGTCCCAAAGCCGCGCACTGGCATAAAGCGGGTGCGACTGTTCGGTGAACATATCAATGGTGGGCTGTTTGAACGCCGCCTCGTCCTCGGCTGACCAACTGTCGCCGCTGCGTTCAATCGCGTCCCTTTTGACTGTGGCCAAAACGCCCGCGGCCTGTTCGCCGCCCATCACCGAGATGCGCGAAGTGGGCCATGACCACATAAAGTTTGGGCTATAAGCCCTTCCTGACATGCCATAATTTCCGGCTCCGAACGACCCACCGACCACCATAGTGATCTTTGGCACTTTCGTTGTCGCCACTGCCGTCACCATCTTGGCCCCGTGCCGTGCGATCCCTTCGTTTTCGTATTTTTGGCCAACCATAAAGCCTGTGATGTTTTGCAGGAACACCAGCGGGATCTTGCGCTGGCTGCACAGTTCCACAAAATGGGCACCCTTCTGCGCGCTTTCCGAAAACAACACCCCATTGTTGGCGATGATGCCGCAAGGCCAGCCGTCAATATGCGCAAAGCCGCAGACCAGCGTTTCGCCAAACCGCGCTTTGAATTCATCAAAGCGGGACCCATCGACGATGCGGGTGATCACCTCGCGAATGTCATATGGCGTGCGCAGGTCAGCGGGGACCACATCGAGAAGTGTATCGGGATCAAGTGCAGGAGGTTCAGGTGGCAACCGATTGCCCTGCAATGATTTATCCAGATTGCAAGACGCCACAGCCTGCCGCGCCAGGGCCAAAGCATGCGCATCATCTTCGGCCAGATAATCTGCCACACCAGACAGACGTGTATGTACATCACCGCCGCCAAGGTCCTCGGACGACACCACCTCACCGGTGGCTGCTTTCACCAAGGGCGGCCCGGCCAGAAAGATCGTCCCTTGCTCTTTGACGATGATCGACACATCGGCCATGGCAGGCACATAGGCCCCGCCTGCAGTGCATGACCCCATGACAACCGCGATCTGTGGAATGCCCTTGGCCGACATCTGCGCCTGATTATAAAAAATCCGGCCAAAGTGGTCCCGGTCGGGAAAGACTTCATCCTGATTGGGCAGGTTCGCGCCGCCACTATCGACCAGATAGACGCATGGTAAATGACACGCCTCTGCGATCTCTTGCGCGCGGAGGTGTTTTTTCACGGTCATCGGATAGTAAGTGCCGCCTTTGACGGTGGCGTCATTACAGACGACCATGACATCATGGCCATTCACACGACCCACGCCAGCAATAACGCCAGCACAAGGGGCTGCCCCATCGTAAAGACCATGTGCGGCGGTTGCCCCCACCTCCAGAAATGGGCTGCCGGGATCAAGCAGACCTGCCACGCGATCACGCGGCAGCATCTTGCCGCGCGCCAGATGGCGCGCGCGGGACTTTTCGCCGCCGCCAAGAGATGCGGCCTCAGCAGCAAGGCGGACATCTTCAAGAGCGTCGAGGTGGGCATCGCGATCCGTCATCTAATATTCTGCTCCAACACAAAAACCTGTTCTATTGCTCATCGGGGTCAACGGCCTCTTGCAGGCAGGCCTCAGTATGGATGTTTGAGAAAATGCGCAGGCCAGTGCTGTCGTCAAAGATACCAAAAACCGTCTCATGCCTCTGGTCCTGCTGGTGCGGGCAACGCCTCGCCGCGTGGTCCGACAAAATAGGTTGTCGTTAACCCAAAGGGATGCCCGCAATTGATCACCATACGCACATCAGGATCAGGATGTGGGCTTGCCGCGCAATCGGTGGGGCTGGCCCCGCTTGGCGCTGTTTCCATGTAAGCGGCGGCATAGCGATTGATGATATCCGTTTCGCTGGGCACCTGCCCCCATTGCAAGCCAAGATAACCTGCAAAGGCCACAAGGGCTGCGAGGGGAAGGAAGAGGTAGGCGCGTTTCATTGCTTCGCCCCGCGATATCGTGCCAATTCAAAAACACGTTCAGCAGTCATACGCATCTGACAAGCCGCACCAGAAACTTGTCGCAGCGTTCCTGCCCCGTGACGGCCATAGGCCATTGTGCAATTGGCATCCCGGAATGCGATCCATGCGCGCTGCGCCTGCAAAACCTGATTGTCACGTACAGCAAATTGGGGCGAAGTCGAAAGATCGCTCTCATCCCATCTTTGTGCAAATGCGCGTGACTGCGCATATTCTTCGTTCAGCAAATCATCCCAAACACCTGCTTCATCGGAAAGACAGAACATCATCCCAGTCGTGGTATGACCATCTGCTTCGGTTTCCATACAAATGTTTGCAGCGTCGCCCAAACAGTCTGTGGCACCGTCTGTGCGGATCGTGCTGTCGTAGCAGTCATGAACAACAGCTGCATAAGGCCAGTCATCCTGCGCTGACACCGGGGCCGCTGCCGCCATCATCATTACGAGGCAAAGCGCACGGATCATTCGGGAACCGTCCTGCAAAAGGCCGCAAAACCACCGTCCGCGGCACTGTCACAGGCCTGCCGCACGGTGAATTCCAATTCCAACGCGATCAATGCCGTTTCACGCATTTCGCATGCGGCGATATCCTGATCTGCGGTGTCGCTGGGCGCGTTCTGCCCAATGCGCAACGTGCATTCCAGCGTCACGTTCGCGGTCGCCGCCGCAGGGTTTTCAACCGACGCCTGCAGATCACCGTTTTCCGCCGCTGGCCGATCTGCGACCCACGCTTGCAGCCCCATGTAGTTTTGCGCAATGCGCCAGTCCCAATAGGACTGTTCAAGCTGGAGGCAAGCGGTTGGGGCGCCCTCGCACAAACGCGCTGAGCGTCCGATGCAACTGCGCGCAGCGCGAGTGACAAGCCCGCCCGGCCCTTTGGTCGCTTGATCGTTGACGCAGGTATGCGTTTCCATTGCCTGCAATGATGTGCCCTCAACCTCGGTCACTGGCGGCGCGCCGAAGGATTGCGCCAGCGCGGCACCCGGCAGCATCAGGCAGATCGCAATTGCCTTCACACCATCGCCCCCATCAATTCCCGACCCACCAACATACGCCGGATTTCTGATGTGCCTGCGCCAATTTCCATCAGCTTGGCATCGCGGAAGATGCGTGCGACGGGTGCGTCGTTCAGGAACCCTGCCCCACCCATGGCTTGCACCGCTTGGTGCGCCTGTTTCATCGCTTCTTCGGATGCGTAAAGGCAGCAGGCCGCGGCGTCTTGGCGCGTGACTGTCCCCCGGTCACAGGCCTTGGCAACCTCATAGACATAAGCCCTTGCTGAATTCATCGCTGTATACATATCAGCAATCTTGCCTTGCATCAGTTGGAAATTACCAATGGGCTCACCAAATTGTTTGCGGGTGCTGATGTAGGGCATGACCTCGTCCAAACAGGCCGCCATGATGCCAAGGCCGATACCCGCCAGCACAACCCGTTCGTAATCAAGGCCCGACATAAGAACCCGCACGCCTTTGCCTTCTTCGCCCAGCACGTTGTCGAACGGGACCTGCACATCGTCAAAGACCAGCTCGGCCGTGTTTGAGCCCCGCATTCCCAGCTTGTCGAAATGCGGCGATGTGCTGAACCCGGTCATTTCCTTTTCAATCAGGAAGGCCGTGATCCCCTTGGACCCTGCATCGGGATCGGTCTTGGCATAGACCACCAGCGTATCGGCGTCCGGCCCGTTCGTGATCCAGTATTTGTTACCGTTCAGGCGGTAGTGATCGTTGCGCTTTTCTGCGCGCAGCGACATAGAAACAACATCAGATCCGGCGCCCGCTTCGGACATCGCAAGCGCGCCGACGTGTTCGCCCGAAATCAGACGCGGCAGATATTTGGCCTTCTGTTCATCGTTTCCGTTCAACTTGATCTGGTTCACGCAAAGGTTGGAATGCGCGCCATAGGACAGGCTGACCGACGCGCTGGCGCGTGCGATTTCTTCAATGGCAACAGTATGCGCAAGATAAGACATGCCCGCCCCGCCATGGTCCTCATCCACTGTGACACCCAGCAGACCCAATTCGCCCATCTCAGTCCACAAAGCGGGGGGAAAAGCGTTGGATTGATCAATATCAGCCGCCATCGGTTTGACACGGGTTTGCGCCCAGTCATGCACCATGTCGCGCAGGGCATTCACGTCTTCACCCAAATCGAAGGTCATTGAGGCATGAAACATCTGTTGGCTCCAGATTAATTGAACGCTTGTTCATTAATAAAACGCGAAGGCCCGCCCTGTCGAGTCATTTCTCTTTCAGCAGGTCCAGATCCTTGGGCGCAAATACGTAAGGCCCCGGTTGCTGGCGGCGCAACGCCCAGAGCCTTCGTAACTCTTTCTGCGTACCATCCGGCACATGGGCGAAATAAGCGCGGGTATAGGCGTTGTATTGGTTGTGTGGTTGGTTCGGTTGCTTCTTGCCCGCCTTTTTATCGGCCTCAATCTGTTTGGCGGCATCCACCGCATTGGCAAGGGTCAGCCCTGCGTTGTCCTTCATCCAATCCATGAACGGGATCGAGAATTTGAACCCCGGAATGGCCGCCTGCATGAAACGCCGCATGTTCTGGGTGTTTTTGTAACTGTCCGTGATCACCGTATTGGGGGTAAGCACTTCGGAATGCCAATCAAATTTCGATGTCACCCGATTGGCCTGCTTCACCTCCAACGGTGCTTTGCCGTGGTCAAGAAAGTAGGCGATGCGGTCTGCAATCTCGAACTTGCCACCGGTGGTCTTGATCCCCTTGCTGCGCGCATAGGTCACAAGCTCTTGCTTCAGATAATACCATTGCCGAAAACTGGCGGCGTCTTGGCATTGCGCGATATCGGGGCGGTTTGTCATGGTGGTCAAGCTAGTGGTGAGCGCCTGACAGGCAAGTCATTCAGCCGCGACATTGCCTTGATAAACGGCTGAAACTTCGGCCCGGATGATGCGGGCAAGCATCGCACAGTCATCAAGGCTGAAGGTTAGCGGCAGGCGCATGTCGATCACCCCGGCTAACACACGGTCTGATGCAGGCATCGGTTCGGACGGCGCATAGCGCCAACTGTCGTAGCGCGAGGTAAAGCCTTTGGGCTCAGATCCACCAAACCATTTCAACTCGACCCCGCGTGCCGCACAGCGTGCCAGAACGGTGTGCACAGCATCAGGCGACCAATCCAGAAGCAGGAATTGAAAGGACGAAGCCACGAATTGCTCTTTCTCCGGGCGCGGGATCAGGCGCAAGCCCGGCGTTTCAGCTAACCCCGCCTCCAGCACGCGGTAGCGCGCGTTCCAGCGCGCGGCCTGTGTGGCCAGATCGCGCAACTGCGGGCGCAGGATGGCCGCGCGCAGGTTATCCATCCGACCAGAGATATTCGGCGTTTCATATTTGATCTTGGCAAAGGTTTCGACCGGGGGTGCCGCGCGGTGTTTTTCAAACAGCATATAGCTGCCGGACAGCATGATCGCGCGCGCCATGTCTTCGGCACCATCGCAGATCAGGAAACCACCCTCGCCTGAATTGATGTGCTTGTACGTCTGCGTTGAATAACACCCAAACCGCCCCCAGCGCCCACTGGGCATGCCGTTCCATACGGCCCCCATCGTATGTGCGCAATCCTCAATCACCGCGACACCAGCCGCGTCACACAGCGCCATGAGGCGGTCCATATCGCAGATATGGCCGCGCATGTGGCTGAGTAGCAGAACCTTGGCCTGATCCAGTTTTGCAGCCAGATCATCAAGGTCGATTACAAGGTCTTCGGTCACCCCCACAAAAACCGGAACGCCGCCAACGGCAGCAATCGCACCGGGGACCGGGGCCAAAGTGAAAGCGTTGG
Source organism: Roseobacter sp. CCS2 (assembly GCF_000169435.1). Lineage (GTDB taxonomy): Bacteria > Pseudomonadota > Alphaproteobacteria > Rhodobacterales > Rhodobacteraceae > Yoonia. The sequence continues at coordinate 8,306 of NZ_AAYB01000009.1, forward strand.
TCAGCACCTTGTCACCATGCTGCACACCCGATGCGCGCAAGGCCGTCGTCATCGCATACCCGCCAGAGGCCACAGCGAGGCAGTATTTTGACCCCACCGTTGCGGCGAATTCTTCTTCCAGCAATGCCGCCTCGGCGATTTCATGGCCGCTGGTGTTGTAGCGGTGCAAGCGCCCGGACTGCATCACCGCATTGGCTGCCGCGATCCCTTCGTCGGGGATTGGTTCTTGCTGGGTAAAGCTGCCGGTGAATATCTCTGTCATGAGGCTATTCTCTAGCCGCTTTCGCCGCACGTCAAATGACCACTTTGGCGCAGACGTTAAGGCCAATTCAGCCGATCAGCCGGGTGACCACTGCATCCAACTGATCATAGCTGTCGATTGTGGCCTCTGGATCAAGCGCCAGCACATCATCCCGACCGGGCCCAAAGGTCACCAGAACTGAGGGCACACCGGCGTTGCGTGATGTATCGCGGTCTGTCGCCGTATCCCCGACAAGCAAGGACCGCGCCGCATCACCACCGGCGCGCCGCACAGCCTCAAAATGATGCTCTGGGTCGGGTTTGCGCACCGGCAGCGTATCGGCCCCGATAAGTGACGCGAAGGCATCACGCACACCAAGGCTGGCCATCAGGGTTTCGGCCAGACCTTCGGGTTTGTTGGTCGCGATACCAACGGCGTAGTTGGCAGAAAGCAGGCGTTCAACGGCGTCCATCGCCCCGGGATACATCACGGTATGGGTGTCGATATCCGCGGCGTAGGCGTCCAGCAGCACAGGATATTGCGCGTCAACTTCAGCTTCGCCAAACCCTTCGACCCGCGAAAAACCCAATGTCAGCATGGCTCGCCCACCGCGCAGCGCTGTGGCCGCATCTTTCGCGGGGTCCAGCAGGTCACCCAATCCAAGCCCGCGAAAACAGGTATTGGCCGCGGCAATCAAATCACCACTTGTATCGGCCAAAGTACCATCAAGATCGAATATCACTGTGCGTTTGGTCATGGGTCTGCCTTTTGTTTGCCTGTCACTCTGTAACGCCCTGTAAACTGATGTGAACCCCCATCCCCTTGTGATAATCAAAAAGGGCAGTAGAAGTCGCACCAACAACAAGGTTTGAGGCAGCAATGGCAACCGCACTGATTATCCTAGGCGCAGGCATGGGCACGCGCATGAATTCCGACATGCCCAAAGTGCTGCATGAAATTGCAGGCGCGCCAATGCTGGTGCATGCGATGAAATCGGGCGCAGCACTTGATCCCGCACGGACGGTCATTGTTGCGGGGCATGGGGCCGCGTTGGTTGAGAAAGCGGCGAAGGCCTATGAACCGGATGTTGCCGTTGCAATTCAAACGGAACAGTTGGGAACGGCCCATGCCGTGGATCAGGCACGCGATGCGCTGAAAGGATTTTCGGGCGATGCTTTGGTGCTTTATGGCGATACACCGTTCATCCGCCCCGAAACACTGGCTGCGATGACTGCCGCGCGCCTGACCCATGATATTGTGGTTTTAGGGTTCGAAGCGCTTGATGCGGGACGTTATGGCCGCTTGATCATGAAAGATGATCAGTTGGACCGGATTGTCGAATTCAAGGACGCGACAGATGACGAACGCGCCGTAACACTTTGCAATAGCGGTGTTATTGCGGCGGATAACGCCACGCTGTTTGATCTGATCTCGGCTGTTGGCAATGATAATGCCTCGGGCGAGTATTACCTGACGGACATTATCGCAATTGCGCGGGCGCGCGGCATGTCAGCCACCGTTGTGCGCTGCGATGAGAGCGAAACACTTGGCATCAACTCGCGCGCAGAACTCAGCAAAGCTGAGGCGCTTTTTCAGATGCAGGCGCGCACAGCTGCGCAGGCTGACGGTGTCACACTTACCGCGCCCGAGACGGTTTTTTTTGCCCACGACACGGTTGTCGGCCGCGATACCGTTGTCGAACCCAATGTGGTCTTCGGCCCCGGTGTAACGGTCGAGTCCGGCGCCACCATCCGCGCGTTCAGCCATTTGGAGGGGTGTCATGTGTCACGTGGCGCGGTGGTTGGCCCCTATGCCCGCCTGCGGCCCGGTGCCGAACTGGCCGAAAACGTGAAGGTCGGCAACTTTGTTGAGATCAAGAATGCGCAAATCGCGGACGGTGCAAAGGTCAATCACCTGTCCTACATCGGTGACGCGACAATCGGTGCGCGCAGCAATATCGGTGCAGGCACAATCACCTGTAACTACGATGGTGTGTTCAAACACAAAACGACTATCGGTGAGGATACGTTTATCGGATCCAACACCATGCTGGTCGCCCCGGTAACCGTGGGCGATGCGGCCATGACAGGCAGCGGATCAGTTGTAACAAAGGATGTGCCGCCGGGTGATTTAGCGGTGGCGCGTGCCAAACAGGAAAACAAGGCGGGCTTTGCCGTCCGCCTGTTTGAAAAACTCAAAGCCAGAAAAGCAAAAGGGTCTTAAACCATGTGTGGCATTGTAGGCGTATTGGGCGATCACGAGGCCGCCCCATTGTTGGTCGAAGCACTTAAGCGGCTGGAGTATCGGGGATACGACAGCGCGGGGATTGCCACGATCAATGACCAAAGGCTGGACCGGCGGCGGGCCGTTGGTAAGCTGGTCAACCTCTCTGACGTTTTGGTGCATGATCCCCTGCCCGGCAAAGCTGGCATTGGCCACACGCGTTGGGCGACGCATGGCGCACCCAACGCGGGCAACGCACACCCGCACCGCGCCGGCGGCGTGGCTGTGGTGCATAACGGCATTATCGAAAACTTCCGCGAATTGCGCGCCTTTCTGGCGGATCAGGGTGTCGGGTTTGAAACGGATACGGATACGGAAACCGTGGCATTGTTGGCCAATTACTATCGCGATCAGGGCCTCAGCCCCCGTGATGCAGCCAAGCAGACGATTGCGCGTCTTGAAGGGGCCTATGCCCTTTGTTTCTTGTTCGACGGCGAAGATGATCTGCTGATTGCGGCCCGCAAGGGCTCACCCCTGGCGATTGGCTATGGCGAAGGCGAGATGTTCGTAGGCTCTGACGCCATTGCGTTGGCCCCGATGACCGACCGGATCAGCTATCTTGAAGAGGGCGACTGGGCCGTCATCACCCGCAATAGCGTTGAAATCCGCGATGCGAATGGCGCCATTGCCAATCGCGCGATCAAGACAATCCAGATTGACACCGCCCGCGTTGACAAGGCCGGTTTCAAGCACTTCATGGCCAAGGAAATCGCCGAACAGCCTGTCGTGCTGCAAGGCGCACTGTCGCATTACATCAGCGCTGATGGCACGACCGTTACGATGCCAGAGCCTGAGATTGATTTTACGAAAGTCGAGCGTATGACAATGGTCGCCTGCGGCACCGCGTTCTATGCCTGTCTGGTTGCGAAATACTGGTTTGAACAAATCGCTGGCATCCCCGTTGAAGTCGACGTCGCGTCCGAATTCCGCTATCGCGAGCCGCCGGTCACATCAGGTACTGTCGCGCTTTTTGTCAGCCAGTCGGGTGAGACCGCAGATACGCTGGCCGCCCTGCGCTACATGGAAGGCAAGGCTGACAAGATCATGTCGGTCGTCAACGTGCCCGAAAGTTCGATCGCGCGCGAAAGCGATGTACCGTTGCCTATTCTGGCTGGAACCGAAATTGGCGTGGCCTCGACCAAGGCCTTTACCTGTCAGTTGACGACCCTTGCGATCCTCGCGCTGCGCGCGGCACAGATGCGAGGCAAGCTGGACGAAACCACATTGGCTGAGAAACTTGTCAGTTTGCGCGCCCTACCGGGGCTGCTGAACCACGCGCTGGGGATTGAGGAGAAATCCAAGGATATCTCGCGCAAGCTGGCAGAGGCGCGCGACATCTTGTTTCTTGGGCGCGGAGCGATGTACCCTCTTGCCCTTGAGGGTGCTCTTAAATTGAAAGAAATCAGCTATATACACGCCGAAGCTTATGCATCTGGTGAGCTGAAGCATGGGCCTATCGCATTGGTCGATAAACACGTCCCTGTTATCGTGATGGCCCCACGCGACAGCCTGTTTGATAAAACAGTGTCGAACATGCAAGAGGTCATGGCGCGCGGCGGCAAGGTGCTTTTGATCACCGACCAGAAAGGCGCTGATGAGGCCGCCGAGGGCGTTTGGGATACAATCATCATGCCTGAGATTGACCCGTTCCTGGCCCCCATCCTGTACGCGATCCCCGCCCAATTGCTGGCCTATCATACCGCCGTTGCCAAAGGCACCGATGTAGACCAGCCCCGCAATCTAGCCAAGTCTGTGACAGTCGAATGACCCCGAAAACCGCGATTGCGGAACTGCGCGCTTTGGGTGATCCGTTCAAAGCGGCTGAAATGCATAAATATCACAAGGTGGACCGCCCCTATCTAGGCGTCGCAAACCCGGTGATTGATGAACATGTGAAAGCATGGCGGGCACAGGTTGATCTCGACACCCGGCTGGCGCTGGCGAAAGGCCTTTGGAAAGGCAACACCCATGAAGGGCGCATTGCCGCCGCCAAACTGTTGACGCAAGCACGGATCAGGCCCGATGATACCGACGCTTGGGCGCTGATTGTATTGTGGGTGCCTGAATTTGATGCGTGGGCGGTGGCCGATCATGCCAGCATTGCGGGGCAAAAGCGCCTTGTAGCGGACCCGGCCCGTTTGGACGAGGTCGAGGCGTGGACAACATGCGACCATATGTGGACCCGACGGGCGGCGCTTGTGATGACCCTGCCCTGGACCAAGCAAAACCACCCCAAGCCTGCTGATTTAGCAATCCGAGATCGGGTTTTGGGTTGGGCTGCTTCTTACGTTACAGACCACGACTGGTTCATACAAAAGGCCATCGCATGGTGGCTGCGCGAGTTGTCAAAGCACGACCCCGACCGCACGCGCGCGTTTCTGGGCAGGCATGCGGCTGACATGAAACCCTTTGCCGTGAAAGAAGCCGGACGTAAGTTGCCCGGCTAGGGTGCAGCAAACACCGTCAATTCAGGTAATGACGTCAGCGGCGCTTCGATCAGGCGCATGGCCGCAAGGCTGATTTGGCTGCCGGATCCAGCGGCGCCGCCTGAGGGGCGCAGTTCAATATTGATCGTTTTGCCCTGATAGGACACGCGCCCAAGGGTCAATTCGGTCACGAGCGGCGTTTTTAACCATATCCCCGGCTCTGCCGGTGGCCCAAGAGCGGCGATCGTTGTGCCAAGCGGCGCTGCTGCGCTGGGTTGCTCTGATACGACAGCGGCGGCCCGTTCTTCTGCGCTGGTGGTGTCAAATTGGTCGACGGTCACAGCATTCGCTGGTGGCGGCGGTGGAGGTGTGGGGTTCAGCGTTGGTACCGGTGCCGCCATAGGGGGCTGCGGGGACGTGCCAAAAATGCTTTGGAAAGATGGCGTTGAACAACCCGCGAGGGCCACGATGGGCAATATTAAAATCAGTCTCATATCCCGAACCTATGCTGCACAATGCCGCCATGCAACGGCCAGCTTCGTGCTTGCGCAGGGGCCTGCCCATGCATAGGCTGATCGCCATGACACAGCCATTGATTGACCCCTTTGCCCGCACCATCGATTACCTTCGGGTATCGGTCACAGATCGCTGCGATTTCCGTTGCGTTTATTGCATGTCCGAAAACATGACCTTCCTGCCCAAAAAAGAACTGCTGACGCTGGAAGAACTGGACCGCATGTGTTCGGCCTTTGTGCGCCTTGGTGTACGCAAGCTGCGGATCACAGGTGGGGAGCCTTTGGTGCGCCGGGATATCATGACCTTTTTTCGCAGCATGTCCCGCCATCTCGACAGTGGCGCGCTGCACGAACTGACGCTGACCACCAATGGCAGCCAGCTTGAAAAATATGCCGATGATTTGTTTGCTGCAGGTGTCCGCCGGGTGAACGTATCGCTGGATACGCTGGATGAGGCAAAGTTTGCCGACATCACCCGCTGGGGCCGCCTGCCCCAAGTGATGCGCGGGATTGACGCGGCACAAAAAGCGGGGCTGCGGGTCAAGATCAACAGCGTGGCGCTGAAAGGCTTTAACGAGGATGAGTTGGAGCAACTGACCGACTGGTGCGCGTCCCGCGACATGGATCTGACCTTTATTGAGGTCATGCCAATGGGTGATCTGGGCAATGAAGATCGGTTTGGCCAGTATTGGTCGCTGAAGGACCTGCGCGCGCGGCTGGCAGAACGATCAGCGCTTACGGATTTGCCTGAAAAAACAGGGGGGCCTGCGCGTTATGTGCGGGTGGAACGGACCGGTCAGAAGATCGGGTTTATCACCCCTCTCAGCCATAATTTTTGCGAAAGCTGCAATCGTGTGCGGATCACTTGCACGGGTGAAATCTACACGTGTCTGGGTCAGGAAGGTCATTCTGACCTGCGTGCGCCTTTGCGCGCATCAGAGGCAGATGTTGACCTGGAAAATGCGATCCGGGCCGCAATTGCGTTGAAACCCAAGGGGCATGATTTTGATTACTCACGCCAGCAGGTCGATGGGCAGGTCAGCCGACATATGTCGCACACGGGTGGATAGTGTAAGGTGGATCACGATCCACCTTACGTGAACCATACTTAGGCGGCTGGCATCCGCTGTTCCACAATTTCGGCCCACCACGAACAGCCCGCCGGGATCGCATCATCGTCGAAATTATAGGCCGGGTGATGCACAGATGCCGTATCCCCGTTACCGACCAGAATATAGGCACCCGGGCGTTCTTCGAGCATGAATGCAAAATCCTCGCCGCCCATCACAAGGGGGGCCTCTTCGCAATCACCTGATACCGATTTGGCGACCTCGGCCGCAAAGGCGGTCTGACGCTCGCTGTTGACCATAACCGGATAGCCGCGGGTATAGTTGACCTCTGCCGTCGCGCCAAAGGTGGTGGCTGTTCCTTGCACGATGTCCGCCAACCGTTTCTCGGCAAGGTCACGTGTTGCGGCTGACAATGTGCGCACCGTGCCGCGCAAATGCACGGTTTGCGGTATCACGTTATGTGCTTTCGATGATGTCTCAAAGCTTGTGACCGAAACAACCGCCTGTTCCACAGGGTCCACATTGCGCGACGCGATTGTCTGCAATGCGATCACGATATGACTTGCGACCACGGTGGTATCAATTGTCTCTTGCGGCTTGGCGGCATGGCCGCCTTTGCCTTCGATGGTGATCTCAAACTGGTCGGCTGCGGCAAAAAATGCGCCGGACCGAATAGCAAAACTGCCCACTGGTTTGCCGGGCCAGTTGTGCATGCCGTACACCTCTTGAATGCCCCAGCGGTCCATCATGCCGTCATCGCACATTTCCTTGCCACCGCCGCCACCTTCTTCGGCAGGCTGGAAGATGACCACGACAGTACCGTCAAAATTGCGCGTCTCGGACAGGTATTTCGCCGCCCCCAACAGCATCGCAGTGTGCCCATCATGCCCGCAGGCATGCATCGCACCATCAACCTTCGATTTATAGGGCACATCTGTCTGTTCGTGGATCGGCAGTGCATCCATATCGGCACGCAGTCCGATCACCTTGCCAGACGTGTCCGACTTGCCTTTGATAACACCCACAACGCCAGTGCGCCCGATGCCTGTAACAATCTCATCGCAGCCAAATTCCTTTAGCTTATCTGCGACCATAGCCGAGGTCCGATGCGTTTCGAACAGGATCTCGGGGTTCTCGTGCAAGTCTTGGCGCCACGCAGTAATTTCGGGCAGCAGTTCAGCAAAACGGTTTTTAACTGGCATTTGTGGTCTCCAATGAATGGTACGTTTAATGTGGTCTATTTTGCGAGCATGTCCACCAGTCGGCCGATAAATGCTTCGCCCTGTTTGAACTGATCGACAGTAATAAATTCGTTGGGTTGGTGTGCTTGGGCAATGTCACCGGGGCCGCAGATCACGGCAGAGTAGCCGCGTTCCCGAAATTGCCCCGCCTCCGTTCCATAGCTGACTACGTTGCTTGCGTTTTCGCCGGTCAGTTGGCGCACCATGGCCTCGGCCTTGCCATCTTGTTCCGGCACAAGACCCGGCACGTGGAAATATTGTTCCGCACTGATGCCTGCCTCGGGGCGCACCGCTTTCATCTCTGATTCCAATTCGGCCACCTTGGCCAGAAAACGGGCCTGCCAGGCACAGATATCATCACCAGGTACGATACGGAAATCGAACCCAAAGTGGCAGTCTTTGGCGGTAATGTTATGTGCAGTACCTCCGCTGATCGTACCAACGTGCAAGGTTGTGTAAGGTGGAAAGAAATCCGCCGCCAATGCGCTGGGGTCTTTTGCGGCATTTTCGGCATTCACCTCATTGGCCCAATTGATCAGCTTCGCGGCCATCATAATGGCGCTTACACCCGTTGGGGCAAGTGAGGAATGCACTTCAAACCCTTTAAAATGCATCTTGTAACCGATACCGCCCTTATGGCCGGTCACCACCTTCATCATCGAAGGTTCACCGACCAGAACCGTATCTGCCCGAGGCATACCCATGCTGACCATATGGTCGATCATTGGCGGCGCGCCCGTGCAGCCGACCTCTTCATCGTAGCTGAGTGCGATTTGCAGCGGGCGTTTGATACCTTGTTCCAGCGCAAGCGGCACGGCAGACAGCGCCAGCGCGTCAAACCCTTTCATATCGCAGGTCCCGCGGCCATAAAGCTTGCCCTGACGCTCGGTCACAGTGAAAGGATCGGTGTCCCAGGCCTGTCCATCAACAGGCACAACATCCGTGTGTCCTGACAAAACCACGCCGCCATCAACCTGCGGCCCTACATGCGCATAAAGCGCTGCCTTGGTGCCATCCTCATTTGGAACACGCGTCGATTTTACGCCAAAGCCGTCCAGATATTCCTCAACAAAATCAATCAATTCCAGATTGCTGTCGCGACTAACCGTGGGAAACCCCACAAGGCGGTCCATCAGTTCGCGGGCGGTGAGTGTCATATCTGTCCTTTCAAGATCAGCCGTTTTTGACAGATGTCGAAACGTTTTCTGCGCAAAACGAGGGCAAGTCCATTGTGGCCCGTCTAATGCCGGGCCGCAAACAGGTTTCGACTTGCGGGATCGAAATTTGATGATACCGTCAGCGCAGATGGCGATCGGCAAACATAATGCCGACGCATAAAAAGATAAGAATTCTGAACCACTTGGGAGGTTCAATATGCCCGATGGGGCGCTGCCTGTTCTGGATGTCCGGGACCTCAAAACTGTATTTCAAACGCGCGGTGGTGAAGTCCACGCCGTCAATGACGTGAGTTTTTCACTGAAGCCAGGCGAATTGCTGGGCGTGGTCGGTGAAAGCGGATCAGGTAAATCGGTGACGATGATGTCATTGCTGGGGTTGTTGCCGTCGCCACCTGCGGACATACGCAGTGGGACAGTGCAATTTGATGGCAAGGACCTGCTGAACGTCACACCCGAACAGTTGCGTTCGGTGCGCGGTGGCAAGATCGGCTTTGTGTTTCAGGACCCGATGACATCGCTCAACCCGGTCTATCAGGTGGGTTTCCAGATCATGGAACCGCTGCGCAAACATATGGGCATGAACAAGCGCCAAGCGGCCGCCCGTGCGCAAGAATTGCTGGAGCTGGTTGGTATTCCTGACGCCAAACAGCGGTTGGATGATTATCCGCACCAGTTTTCTGGCGGGATGCGTCAGCGCGTGATGATCGCGATTGCTTTGGCTTGCGACCCGCAGGTGTTAATCGCGGATGAACCGACAACGGCGCTTGATGTGACCATTCAGGCGCAAATCCTTGAGCTGATGAAAGACCTGCGTGATAAACTGGGGATGGCGGTGATCTGGATCACCCATGATCTTGGTGTGATCGCAGGTATCGCTGACCGGGTTATGGTCATGTATGGCGGACAAGTTGTTGAACATGCGCCGGTGCAAGCGTTGTTTGGCGATCCCCAACACCCCTACACCCGCGCCCTTCTTAAGACGATACCGTCCATCCAGGGAGAGCGCGCAGCGCGGCTGACGATTATCGAAGGGCAACCGCCGATTATGGCGGGCGCACCCACGTCGTGCCCGTTTCGGGACCGCTGCGATGTGGCGTTTGATCGCTGTGCGGTCGAAAACCCACCGCGCTATGATCTGGGCGATGGCCATGACGCGGCCTGCTTCTATAACGCCCGTACCGGGGGGCCGCGTGATGCTTGATAGCGGTAAGAAACCCCTTGTTTCGGTCAAAGACTTGAAAATGCACTTCCCGATCCACGCAGGTCTTTTGCGTCGCCGTGTGGGTGAAGTGAAGGCCGTTGATGGCGTCAGTTTTGATGTGTTCGATGGCGAAACACTGGGTCTGGTGGGCGAAAGCGGCTGTGGCAAGTCGACCTGCGGGCGTGCTGTTTTGCGCCTTTACGACATCACCTCTGGTTCAATCGAGATCGACAACCGTGAAATCGGAACCACACCGCAAACTGACCTGCGTGAAATGCGCCCCACCATGCAGATGGTGTTTCAGGACCCGCAAGCGTCATTGAACCCGCGCATGACCGTTGAGGATATCATCAAAGAACCGCTGGACGAGCATACGACAGGCACAGACGCCGAAAAACGCGAAAAAGTCGGCGAGTTGATGGATGCGGTTGGGTTGAACCGCAAATTTGCCAAACGCTATCCGCATGCGTTCTCTGGCGGTCAACGCCAGCGCATCGGGATTGCGCGCGCTTTGGCGCTGAACCCCAAATTTATCGTCTGTGACGAACCGATTGCAGCCTTGGACGTGTCTATTCAGGCGCAGGTCGTGAATCTGCTGGAAGACCTGCAAGAACAGTTCGGCCTGACGTATCTGTTTATCAGCCATGACCTGTCCATGGTGCGCCATATCGCAACGCGTGTGGCGGTGATGTATCTGGGCAAGATCGTAGAGCTGGCGCCGCGCGAGGGCCTTTATGCCGCACCGCTGCACCCCTACACCAAAGCGTTGCTTTCCGCGGTGCCAGAGCCGGACCCAAGTCTTGCGCGCACGACCGAACGGATCATCCTGAAAGGCGACGTGCCTTCCCCCTCAAACCCGCCTGAGGGCTGTAATTTCTGCACGCGCTGCCCGGCTGTGATGGACATCTGCAAGCGCGTGGAACCCGAATATCGTGAAGTACAACCGGGCCGGTTTACTGCCTGCCATCTGTACAACGGTACAAACGACACTGCCGGCTAAACGGCAGGTCCAGAGGCCCAAGAGCACACAACATGAAAAAGACCAACAAGGAGACAACAACATGAAACTCAAAACAGCCCTGATGGGCGCTGTTGCAACCGCGGCAATGGGCCAAATGGCCTATGCTGACGCCCACGAAGGCGAACGCGGCCGCGATGGTGAATTGCGCATCATCTATTGGCAAGCGCCATCTATCATGAACCCCTATCTGTCCGGTGGCACAAAGGAACTTGAGGCCGCGAGCCTGGTGATCGAACCACTTGCCCGCTACGACACCGAAGGCAATCTTGTCGCGTGGTTGGCCGAAGAAGTGCCGACTGTCGCAAACGGCGGCGTATCTGAAGACTTGAAATCCATTACCTGGGTTTTGAAGGAAGGCTTGTTGTGGTCGGATGGTACACCGGTCACATCCGAAGATGTCAAATTCTCTTGGGAATATTGTACTGCTGAAGGCGGCGGTTGTGCGCAAAGTGAAAAATACCTTGACGTCGAAAGTGTTGACACACCTGATGACCGCACTGTTGTTGTAAACTTTGGTGTTGAAAAGCCCTTCCCTTACGGCCCGTTTGTTGGTGCACAGGCGCCGATCATTCAGGCGGCACAGTTTGCAGATTGCCTTGGCCCGCGCGCGCCAGAGTGCACAGAGCAAAACTTTAACCCCATCGGCACTGGCCCGTTTGTCGTGACGGAATTCCGCACGAATGACGTGATCACGCTTGCGGCCAACGAAAACTATCGTGAAGAAGGCAAGCCAGCCTTTGCAACAGTCACATTCAAAGGTGGTGGCGATGCCGCAGCCGCTGGCCGTGCGGTGCACGAAACCGGTGAATATGACTATGCTTGGAACCTGCAATTGGCACCTGACGTCCTCAGCGGCATGGCCGAGGCCGGCCTTGGCGAAAATGTGGTGTCCTTTGGTACGTCTGTTGAACGTATTTTGATGAACATGACAGATGTTGACCCGGCGTTGGGCGACCAGCGCGGCGTGATCGGCAACCCACACCCGTTTCTGACAGACAAATCCGTGCGTCAGGCCATGTCTATGGCCATTGACCGCGCCCTACTGACAGAGATTGGCTATGGTGATTTTGGCCGCCTGACCTGCAACGTGCTTCCGGCACCTGAAATCTATAACTCAGACGCGAATGATGCCTGCCTAACGCAGGATATTGAAGGTGCCAATGCCGCGCTTGATGCGGCTGGCTGGGCAATGGGTGGTGACGGTGTGCGCGAAAAAGACGGCGTGCGTCTTTCCGTGCTGTTCCAAACCTCGACCAATGCTGTGCGTCAGGACTATCAGGCGCTGATCAAAGAGTGGTGGGAAGAAATCGGGATTGAGACCGAGTTGCGCAACATTGATGCGTCGGTCTTCTTTGGTTCTGATCCGGGATCACCGGATACATTCCAAAAGTTCTTTGCCGATGTCGAAATGTTCACCAACAACTTCGATGGCACAGACCCCGAAGCCTATATGGCAGGCTGGACCTGTGATCAGGCACCCCAACCTGAGAACCAGTGGCAAGGCAATAACATGCCGCGTTTTTGTTCCGAGGAATACGATGCGCTGCGTGCTGAAATGGCCGGAACAGGCGATATCAACGAACGGGCCCGTCTTGCGAAGGCGATGAACGATATTCTGATGCAAGAATATATCATCCTGCCGCTGACACACCGTGGCCGGAACTCTGCCCATGCCAAAACACTGGGCGGCGTTGAAATGAACGTTTGGGACAGTGAGCTGTGGAATGCGGCTGACTGGTACCGGATTGGCGACAACCGCTAAAGGTGAGTGTCGGGGGGAAACCCCGACCTGCAAAATCTGTAAGGCGGGGATTTCCCCGCCTTACCACACTTCTCGCAAAACCATAAACTAAGGCGCCCCCTCATGCTCAACTACACGATCCGTAGATTGGTCCTGTCGATCCCGACGCTTTTGTTTATTGCTTTTGTTATATTCATGTTGTTGGAACTCGCCCCCGGCGATCCAATGGCCAGCATGCCGCTGACAATTCCGCCCGAAGTGCGCGAGCAAATGCGCGAGGCGCTGGGCTTGGGTGAACCTTGGTGGGTGCGTTTCCCGCTTTGGCTGAAACAATTCTTCATTGTCGAACCACAGTATTGGATCGACGGGGCCTTTGGCACCAACTTTGCCGATGGCGCGCAGCGCATCATCAGCTTTCAATCCCGCAGCCCGGTGTTTGACACCATCGCAGAGCGGATGCCACAGACCCTTTGGGTGGTTGGTATGTCCTATGTCGTGGGCGTTGCCATTGCCCTGCCCATCGGGATTATCAGTGCGTACAAGCAGTATTCCGTCTTTGATCAGGCAGGTACGTTCATCAGCATGATCGGCTTTTCCGTCCCGCCTTTCTTTTCAGGCGTGCTGGTTATCGTGATATTCTCGGTGCAACTGGGTTGGTTGCCGTCGATCTATGATACCACCCACGAAGTTGTTGATTGGCAAACATTCAAGTTCCAACTGCAGCAGATGATCATGCCGGTCATGGTGCTGGCCCTGCAAACGACGGCACAGGTTAGCCGCTATATGCGTGCCTCGATGCTCGACAACCTTGGACAAGACTATGTCCGCACAGCGCGGGCCAAAGGCATGTCGGAAAGTGTCGTGGTCATGCGCCACGTGCTGCGCAACTCCATGATCCCCGTTGTGACTGTGATCGCGCTTGGTATTCCGTCGATCTTTGGCGGTGCGATCATCACCGAGCAGGTGTTCAAGGTGAACGGCCTTGGCCAGTTGCTGATTATCGCGCTGCAAGGCTCTGACATTCCGATGGTCATGACGATCACCTTCCTGTTGGCTGTCCTGATCGTGATGATGAACCTGATCGCCGATATCCTTTACGGCGTCCTTGATCCGAGGATCCGCTATGACTGATATCTCAGCCCAGGTGCAGCCTGTCGATCAGATCGACCCCAACGCGCCGTTCGAACCCGAAGAAAAAGCCCGCAACCAATGGTGGGACGTCTGGGATCAGTTTCGGTCGCATAAAGGTGCGATGGCCGGGCTGATTTTTCTGATCTTTATTACCGTATTCTGCGCTTTTGGGCCGCTTGTCTGGGATGTGGACCCCGGCAAGCTGGATATCCGCAACAAGGACGTCCGCCCGATCTATGTGGCCATATGGGATGGGGACGCCAAGACAAGCTGGGCGCGCCCGATGGGCACAGACCATCTGGGCCGCGATATCATGGCCAATATCATGCAAGGCGGGCGGATATCGTTGGCCGTGGGCTGGACCGCGATGATCCTGGCCATTTTGATTGGTACGTTTGTGGGTGTCCTTTCGGGCTACTTTAAGCGGTTGGACTGGGGGTTGATGCGCTTTACCGATCTGGTGCTTTCGCTGCCGATCCTACCGCTGTTGCTGGTCATGATGCTGCTGTTTCGCGATCCGCTGCGCGCCGCCTTCGGACCCGAGACGGGCATATTCATCCTGATTGTTACGGGCATTGGGATCACATCCTGGATGCAAACGGCGCGTATTGTGCGTGGCGATGTCATGGCGTTGAAAGAGCGTGAATTCGTGCTTGCCGCCCGGTCCATCGGCACCCCACCGCGCCGGATGATCACACGGCATATTCTGCCGAATGTGCTGTCACCCATCATGGTGTCAGCCACCTTGGGTCTGGCCACGGCGATTATCACCGAAAGCGCGCTGTCGTTCCTTGGCCTTGGTTTCCCGTCTGACTTTCCCACATGGGGCAAGATCCTGTTTGACAGCGTGGACCGGATGACAGCATTCCCCGAACGTGTGCTGTGGCCCGGTCTGGCAATTTCGCTGACTGTATTGGCAGTGAACTACATCGGTGACGGTCTGCGCGATGCGCTTGATCCGCGGATCAGAGGGCTTTAGCGGACCTGCGGCAACTTAGCTCTTGTTTATTCCGAGTAAAATTATCAGATAAGGTGCGATCTATCCTAAGCGAGTGCCCTGATGAGCAAGACACCATCGCCCTGCATTGACGTTTGTAAGTACAAACGCGAAGGCCACTGTATCGGCTGCGCGATGACCAAGGCGCAGAAGTCGCTTTATAAATCGCTGAAGAAGCCCGCGCATAAGGCTGCTTTCGTGAATATGCTGATGGCCCAGCAGGCCCAGCTTGGGAAGTACAAGCATTGGCGCAAAGCCTATGCAAAGAAATGCGCCAAGAAGGGCGCCGACCTTCCGGTCGGTTTTTAAAGAACAAACAAAAAGGGCGACCCTTTCTAGGATCGTCCGTCTTGGTCTGATGTAAGGTGGATCATGATCCACCTTACCTGATCATCAGTCGATCTTTGGCAGCAGCGCATCCAGTGATGCTTTCGCATCGCCATAGAACATCCGTGTGTTGTCCTTAAAGAACAGCGGGTTCTCGATACCGGAGTACCCGGTCCCCTGCCCGCGCTTGGACACGAACACCTGTTTGGCTTTCCAGCATTCCAGCACAGGCATCCCGGCAATCGGGCTGTTCGGATCATCCTGTGCGGCCGGGTTCACGATGTCATTGGACCCGATGACGATAGCGACATCCGTATCCGGGAAATCCTCGTTGATCTCGTCCATCTCCATCACGATGTCATAGGGCACCTTCGCTTCGGCCAAGAGCACGTTCATATGCCCTGGCAGACGCCCCGCAACAGGGTGGATCGCAAAGCGCACGTTCTTGCCTTTGGCCCGCAGTTTCTTGACCAACTCACTCACCGCGTTCTGCGCCTGCGCCACAGCCATACCGTAACCCGGAATAATGATGACGCTATCAGCCTCATTCAACGCCGTGGCCACGCCATCGGCATCAATTGCGACCTGCTCACCTTCCACGGCCATCTGCTCACCCGCTGGGCCGCCGAAACCGCCCAAGATCACAGACACAAAGGACCGGTTCATCGCCTTGCACATGATGTAGGACAGGATCGCACCGGACGAGCCAACAAGCGCACCTACAACGATCAACAAATCATTGCCAAGGCTGAAACCAATCGCCGCCGCCGCCCAGCCGGAATAGCTGTTCAGCATGGACACAACGACAGGCATATCCGCGCCACCGATGCCCATGATCAGGTGATAGCCAATGAAGAGACCAGCCAGAGTCAGCAGAACCAGTGCCCAAGACCCGCTGCCGCCCATATACATGATCAGCAAGATAACCGAGAGCGCCGCAGCACCCGCGTTCAAGAAGTGACCACCCGGCAGTTTGTTGGCGCCAGTATCAACCTTGAATGGCAGCTTGGACGAATTACCCGCCAGCTTGGCATAGGCGATGACAGACCCGGTAAAGGTGACCGCACCAATCCAGATACCCAGCACCAATTCGACGCGCAAAATGCTGATCTCAACACTGGATTTCTTGGCGATCAACTGACCAAAGGCGCTAAGGCCGTCGTAAGCCTCTTTCGGCAAGCCGATGGCTGTAATGCCATCGGACCCGACAGTACCCAGCACTTGGCCGTTGGCCTCATAAAGTGCCGCCATGTTGTTGATCATAATATCGGCGTTAAAACCCACGAACACCGCAGCCAGACCCACCATGGAGTGCATAATCGCCACAAGCTCTGGCATCTGTGTCATCTCAACCTTGGTGGCCAGTTGGTAACCAACCACACCGCCCAGACCGATCAGGATCACGGAAAGCAGTCCCAAACCGGCCCCCGGCCCCACAAGCGTTGCAAAGACGGCCAAGGCCATACCTGCGATGCCGTACCAGACGGCACGCTTTGCGCTTTCTTGGCCTGACAAGCCGCCCAGCGACAAGATGAAAAGTACACCTGCGACCACATAGGCCGCGATTGTAAATGCGTTATCCATTGCCCTGCCCCTTTAAGACTTTTGGAACATGGCGAGCATGCGCCGTGTCACGAGGAAGCCACCGAAAATATTTACGGCCGCCATAAAGATACCCAATGCCGCCAAAATCGTGATCAACACGCTGGTTGATCCGATCTGTATAAGCGCACCCAGAATGATGATCGACGAAATCGCGTTGGTCACAGCCATCAACGGTGTGTGCAGCGAATGTGCCACGTTCCAGATCACTTGGAAGCCGATAAAGACTGATAGCACAAACACGATAAAGTGCTGCATAAAGCTGGCAGGCATGCCTGGGATCAAACCGACCCCAAGGATCAGGGCCGCACCAATGGCCAGAAGACCCACTTGCGTCTTGGTTTCCTTCTGGAACGCGGCCACTTCCTGCGCGCGTTTTTCTTCTGCGGTCAGTTCCTTTGGCTTGTCTTTCTTGGGTGCCGCCGCAATCGCGGCCACTTTGGGGGGTGGCGGCGGGAATGTAATCTCGCCCTCATGCGTCGCGGTCGCGCCACGGATGACGTCGTCTTCCATGTTGTGGTGTGGCGTGCCGTCTTTTTCAGGGGTCAGATCCGTCATCATGTGACGGATGTTTGTGGCATAAAGCGTCGAAGACTGCGCAGCCATCCGGCTTGGGAAATCGGTGTAGCCGACGATGGTCACGCCGTTATCGGTGACGATCTTTTCGTCCATCACGGTCAGTTTGCAGTTGCCGCCGCGTTCCGCTGCGAGGTCGATGATGACCGAACCAGGCTTCATGCTTTCAACCATGTCTTTGGTCCAAAGCTCTGGCGCGTCACGGCCCGGGATCAAGGCTGTCGTAATGACAATGTCGATGTCAGGGGCAATTTCGCGGAATTTGGCCAATTGTGCAGCGGCAAACTCGGGCGAAGACACAGCGGCGTAGCCACCTGTCGCTGATCCGTCCTGCTGTTCTTCTTCGAAATCAAGGAAGACAAACTCGGCACCCATCGATTCAACCTGTTCGGCCACTTCGGGGCGCACGTCAAAGGCGTATGTAATCGCACCGAGCGACATCGCCGTGCCAATCGCGGCCAAACCGGCCACACCAGCACCGACAACAAGGACTTTGGCAGGGGGCACTTTACCGGCGGCTGTGACCTGACCGGTAAAGAAGCGGCCAAAGTTATTACCCGCCTCGATCACAGCGCGGTAGCCTGCGATATTCGCCATGGAAGATAGCGCATCCATCTTTTGCGCACGTGAAATCCGCGGCACCATATCCATGGCGATGACGGTCGCACCTTTGCCGTTGGCGGCTTCCATCAATTCTTTGTTCTGTGCAGGATAGAAGAAAGAGATCAGGGTTTGCCCTTCGCGCAGACGCTTGATTTCGGCATCTGATGGGGGCCGTACTTTGGCGACGATATCAGCCGCTTTGTAAAGGGCGGCCGCCGTCTTGACGACCTCGACACCGGCATCCTTGTACGATTTATCAGAAAACCCAGCACCATCACCGGCGCCTGTTTCAATCACGCAATCATAGCCAAGCTTTTGCAAATCCTTGGCAGAGGCGGGCGTCATCGCGACCCGGTCTTCGCCTTCAAATATCTCTTTTGGTGTACCGATTTTCACGGACCATCCCCCATATCTGTTGTCGCAGTCAGTTTGGACTATAGCGCGAAAGAATATTTCGCAAGGGATTGGCGGCTATGACATTTCATATCATGCGCTAACAGTCACAGCCAACGGCGCGTCTTTTGGCAATAGCGGGCGAAATCGGCGCGAAACTTGACCCGTAGCCGGTTTTCTTCGGGGATGATAAAGCGCTGGGTGATGGTGAACATGAAAAGCGGGACCAGCAGCAATGCAATTGGGGCTTCCCAGCGTAGTGCGAGCCCCGCAAGGATCAGTGCATCGCCCAGATAGATCGGGTTGCGACTGCGTTTGAATATGCCAGAGGATACCAACCGATCCGCTTCCATATGCGGTATGATCGTGGTGCGCTGTTTGCGCATCTCTGCCGCGGCCAGCAAGATTAGAACGATCCCACCGCCCACCAAAAGCCCGCCCAGCAGTTCCGTGATTGGTCCGCCGATGGCCCATGCCATGGGCTGTAGTTCCGCAATCCCCCATGTCAGCACAAGGGCCAGCAGCAGCCAAACGGGCGGTATGTCTATCCATTTCATGGCGCATCTTGTGCCGGAGCGCTTTGCCCTTGTCCATGCCCAGCGACCCGTTAGGGTTTGTCCTAACGAAAGGACATATCATGGAACACACAGGCAAACACGCATTGGTCACAGGCGGCGGCACGGGCATCGGTGCGGGGATTGCGGTGGCATTGGCAAAGGCCGGGGCGGAGGTGACGATCACCGGTCGCCGTGCGGATAAGCTTGAGGAGGTCGCGGCATCCTCTGACCGTTTGCATGCGCTGGTGATGGATGTGGATGATGAGGGGTCGGTGCGTGACGGGGTCGCCGCCGCGGCCAAGGCGCGCGGGCCGATCCAGATTTGCATCGCCAACGCAGGGATCGCCGAAGGTGGCCCGTTTGAGAAAACAACGCTGGCGCAATGGCGCAAGACGATGGTGACAAACCTTGATGGTGTGTTCCTGACATTTCAGGCGGCCATGGCCACGCTAGAGGACGCGACCCCGGCCCGCATGATTGTCGTCAGTTCCATTGCCGGGGTGCGCGGGCTGAAAAATGCCATCCCCTATACGGTCACCAAACATGGCGTCATCGGCCTGATCCGCGGCCTGTCCGAGGAATACATGCGCCGCCCCATCACCTTTAACGCGCTTTGTCCCGGCTATGTGGATACGGATATCGTGCGTAACCAAATCCCCGGTCTGATGAAACGCTTTGACGTGGACGAACAGGGCGCGATTGATGCGATTGCCAAAGGCAACCGGCATCGCAAACTGTTGGAGGTGGACGAGACGACTGCGGCGGCGATGTGGCTTTGTTCGGAAGGGGCGCGCAGTGTGAATGGGCAGACAATCCAGATTTCCGGGGGCCAAGTCTGATGACAAACTTTGCGGCCACCAAGGACCTGTTTCATCTGCCTGAAGGCATGATCTATCTTGATGGTAATTCTTTGGGTCCTTTGCCCAAAGCGACCGAAGCGCGCGTCGCCCGCACGATCACCGCTGAATGGGGTGAAAAAGTGATTACGGGCTGGAACCGTGCAGGCTGGATGGCGCAACCGACCGCACTGGGTGACCGCATCGGGCGGCTGATTAGGGCTGAACCGGGCCATGTTGTGTTGGGCGATACACTGTCCATCAAGGTCTATCAGGCGCTGGCGGCGGCCATTGATCTGGTGCCGGATCGTAAGGTGATCCTGACCGATAGCGGCAATTTCCCGTCGGATATTTATATGGCCGAAGGGTTGATCAAATCGCTGGGGCGCGGGCATGAATTGCGCGTGGTCGCCCCCGAGGATGTAGAAAACCATATCAACGATGATCTGGCGGTCCTGATGCTGACACAGGTAGATTATCGCACCGGGCGTTTGCACGACATGAAGGCGCTGACGGCGCAGGCGCAGGCGGTTGGCGCGGTCACCTGTTGGGATCTGGCGCATACTGCCGGGGCAATGGCGGTTGATCTGCAAGGCTGCAACGCAGATTTCGCGGTGGGCTGTACGTATAAATACCTTAACGCGGGGCCCGGTGCGCCAGCGTTCATCTATGTTTCACCGCGCCATATCGACAACTGCCAACCTGCCTTGTCAGGATGGCTGGGACATGCAGCGCCTTTCGCATTCGACCTTGACTATCGGCCCGGGACGGGGATTGAGCGGATGCGCGTTGGCACGCCGTCAGTTTTGCAAATGGCGGCACTCGATGCGTCGCTTGATATCTGGGACACCGTCGATATGGACACATTGCGCGCTGCTTCTATCGCGTTGACCGAACAGTTTATCGCTGGCATCGAAGCCGCTTGCCCGCACCTGACCCTCGCAAGCCCACGCAATCCACAGCAACGCGGCAGTCAGGTGTCTTTTGCGTTTGCGGATGGCTATGCCGCAATGCAGGCTTGTATCGCGCGCAATGTGGTTGGCGATTTCCGTGCGCCCAATATCATGCGCTTTGGGTTTTGTCCCCTGTTCATTGATGCAGGCGACGTGGATGTCGCCATTGATGTGATTGCCGATGTGATGGGTCAAAGGCTGTGGGATGATCCCACTTACAAACAGGTCGCGCGGGTAACTTAGATGAATGTCGTGTCTTCGGCTTCGGGTGGGGTTTCATAGCCATGCACCTCAACGTTCAGCGCGGCCCCCAGCAATATCAGATACGCGCTGACATAAAGCCACAGCAGCAAACCGATGACCGCACCAATAGACCCGTAAACCTCGTTATAGCTGGCGAAATTCGTCAGGTAATATGATAAGCCAGCCGAGGCCGCGACCCATAGCACCACGACAGCAAAGGCCCCTACGGTGATCCACCGCCCCCTGCTGCCGATGCGTGCAGGACCAAAGCGATACAGCAGGCTAAGGCCGGTCATCAGGACACCCAAGGCAACCAGCCAACGGATGCCTTCCAACAACCAAGCAGTTGAATTGGCAACCGGAATGAAAGCCAAACCAATCGGCACGATCACAACAACGGTCAACGCGACAATCGCCAGACTGACCAAAGCCACCGTCAGCATCAACGCCACGGCCATCTGCCAGATCCCGTTACGCATCCGCTGCCCGGCAATTGCATTTAGCCCACCGATAAGGGCCCCAACCCCGGCCCGACAAGACCACAGCGCCAGCGCGATTGACACACCCGTCGCCCACCCAGCGCATCAGCCGGTGCCGCGACAAGCGAAAGACTTGGCTCGCGATCAGATTGTAGGCATCGGGGGGATATATCTTCCATCAAGGCACTGCTCGGCGATAACAACGGGATCAGCGATCAACCCAAAGATCGCAATAACCGCCGCAATGCCCGGAAAAATCCCGAACATGCCAAAGAACGCGACACCAGCCGCGATCAGGCCAAGGTGCTTTTCCCCCGCAGTTGTCCATACCGCGACCAAGACACGCCAAACCTTTAGAATTGTCGCCACGCTTTTGACCGCCCACCATTTTTCCGCTTTCTGCGGTTTAACCTAGGGCAAAGAACCCGCAATCGCCACTTTTCTTGGCAAGGCACTGTTGCAACCTTCGGCATTTGACCGCTTCGGTTGCAGAAATGTGTCGCGTCGGGGGCTTACACGCGCTAGGATTTCATAAAACAGGGGCAAACCCTGAAACCAGAGGCAGATGCAGTGAACACCCTGACCGCACATACCAACACGCTGGCAGAGCGTGTCTTGGCCAAAGAGAGCGACCGCATGTTGGTGGCGATAACCGGCGCGCCAGGCTGTGGAAAATCCACCCTGGCCAGCGAACTGGCCCGCCGTTTGAATGCCCAAGGACGCAAGGCGATTGTGGTCCCGATGGACGGGTTTCACCTTGATAACATGATCTTGGAAGCGCGCGGTTTGCGCCCCCGTAAAGGCGCGCCTGAAACCTTTGATGCACCCGGCTTTCTGCGTTTGATCCATGCGTTGAAAACAGGGGAAGAGGTGTTTGCCCCCTCTTTTGACCGGACCCGTGATCTGGCGATTGCGGGGTCGGTTGCGGTGCCTGCGGCGACCAAAGTGGTGATTGTCGAAGGCAATTACCTGATGTTTGATGAACCCCCTTGGTCCGCACTTGCCGGCCTTTGGGACCTGTCTGTGCGTGTGAATGTCCCGATGCCGGAACTGCGCGCCCGGTTAATCCACCGCTGGCTAAGCCTGAATTATTCCTCTGCTGTTGCGACCCGCCGTGCCGAAGGCAACGATATCCCCAATGCGCAACGGGTCATCGACCGCGCCTTGCCCTGCGACGTTGATCTGAATGGCGAACCGGCCCGAAGCAGCTAGACGAAGACCAGCGTGATTGCCGGGAACATCAGCAAGATGAAAACGCGCACAACGTCTGAGCCCACAAAAAACAGTACTGATTTATAGGTCGCTGTCATCGGCGTTTCTTTGTCCATGCTGTTGATGATGAACAGGTTCATGCCCACCGGCGGCGTGATCAAGCCCACCTCAACCACGATCAGCACCATGATCCCGAACCAGATCGCCAGTTCTTCCGTGGTCATTCCAAAATCAAGGCCGGATATCACCGGCCAGAAGATCGGCACAGTCAGCAGGATCATCGACAAGCTGTCCATCAGGCAGCCAAGGATCAGGTAAAACACAAGGATCAGCACCATGACCATCCATGGGCTGAACCCTTGCATGGTCACCCACGCGGAGAGTTCTTGTGGCACTTGCGTCAGCGCAAGGAACCCGTTGTAAAACCCTGCCCCCAACACGATGAAAAAGATCATGCCAGTGCCTGTCGCGGTCTCAGTTATGCTTTGACGAAAGACTTGCCAATTGAGTGACCCAGAGAAAAGCGCGATCAGGCCAGTGCCCATCGCACCGACAGCGGCCCCTTCGGTTGGTGTGAACCAACCGTTGTAAATGCCGCCCACAACCAGCCCGAAGACGATCAGCACGGGCCAGACGGCACCCAGCGCCTTGATGCGTTCAGCATGGGGCATGCGCGCTCGCGTGCCTGCTTGGTCTGGGTAAAGGCGCACGTAGATGGCGATTGTTAGCATGTAACCAAGGGCGGCAAGGATACCGGGGATGAACGCAGCAGCAAAGAGTTTCGCGATATTTTGTTCGGTCAGGATGGCGTAGATCACCAAGATTACCGAAGGCGGGATCAGGATGCCCAATGTGCCCCCCGCTGCAAGCGTCGCCGTCGAGAACCCGCCGGAATAGCCGTATCTGCGCAGTTCCGGCAGGGCAACCTTGCTCATGGTGGCCGCAGTTGCCAGCGACGACCCGCAGATGGCCCCGAACCCCGCGCACGCACCCACGGATGCCATCGCCATGCCACCTTTGCGGTGGCCCAGCCATGCCTCTGCCGCTTTGAACAGGGACCGCGACATGCCGGAATAGGTCGCAAATTGTCCCATGAGCAAGAACATCGGAATGATGGATAGATTATAGCTTGAGAAGGTTGAAAACACCTCGGACTTTAGCCGCGCCATAAAGACGGTTGTGCCGTCCGTTGCCAGCCATAGCCCGCCAATCCCGCAAAGCAGCATGGCAAGCCCGATAGGTGCGCGCAGGAAGATCAGCAGCAAAAGGACGGGAAACGACAGATAGCCCAGCGCAAGATCAGTCATAGGATACGCTGACCTGTCAGGCGCATGGCAGCACAATAGATGCTGACGATGCTGGCTGTGATCGCCGCGATCAGGCTGGCGGCATAAGCCCACCAGATCGGAAATTGGATCAGATAGGTTGTCTCGCCATAGCGCATTTTATCCTGCATGCCGACAAACAGCCGCCATGTGATCAGCACGATGATCGCGGCCATCACCACACTCCAAAATTTACCCAAGGCGCGGTCTGCCTTGTTACCCATGCCTTTGGAAAAGACGTCAACCTTGGCATGCGCACCGCTGAGTTGCGTCAGTGGCAGGAACGCGAAAATGGCAAAGGCAACCCCCGCTTCAACCAGTTCAAAATCACCCAGGATAGGACCGACACCAAGGTCGATCAGCCAATCCCCAAGGCTGCGTAGCGCACCGGAATAAGCAAGATCGCTCAGTTCACGCCCACTGACACTTACACAAACCATAAGCACCAAAAGACAAAGCACGCCCCCCCCGAGCAATGCCATGACGTGCGCAAGTTTCTGGATCGCGGTGTGCAGCACGTCCTTGCCCTAGTTGCCTGTGTTGTTCGCGGCGATCAAGGCCACGGCATCATCGTAAATGCCCTGCCCGTCCAGGCCCGCCGCCGTCGCTTCGGCAATCCAATTGTCGATTGTCGGCTGGCCTGCCGTGCGCCACGCAGCAACTTTGGTCTTATCAAGCGTAATAATGTTGTTGCCCGCCTCGTCGGCCAAGGCCCGGCCCGGCGCATCGTATTCCTGCATCGTACGTCCTGCAAAAGCCGAGAATTCGAGGCCGGAATTCGCGTCGATCACAGCCTGCAAATCAGCCGGCAACGCATCATAGGCGTCGTGATTCATCGCCATGATGAAGGCAAGCGTGTAAAGTGCATCACCGGGAAATTCAGTGTGATGGCTGACCAACTCCTGCACTTTGAGCGCTGGAACGACCTCCCAAGGGATCACCGCGCCATCAATGACCCCGCGTGACAAAGATTCAGGCACGGCTGGGACTGGCATGCCAACCGCCGTCGCGCCCAATTGTGTAAAAAGCGTCGTCGTTGTCCGTGTTGGCGCACGTAGTTTCAACCCGCGCAGATCTGCGATATCTATGATCGGTCTGTTGGCATGGATCACGCCGGGGCCATGCACCCAAAGGCCCAGCGGTTTGAAATCAGCAAAATCCGTGTCAAACATGCGCGCTTCGGCCAATTCCCAGAACGCACGCGAGGTCGCTTCGGCATCGGGTGAAATGAACGGCAACTCAAACACTTCCAACTGCGGGAAACGGCCCGGTGTATACCCAGCGACGGTCCAGACGATATCGGCCACACCGTCGATTGCCTGATCAATCAGTTGCGGCGGCGTGCCGCCCAGCTGCATGGAAGGGAACCGGTCGATCTTGATCCGGCCATTGCTGTCCGCCTCTACGTTGTTGGCCCAGACATCAAGGATATGTGCTGGCACATTGGCTTGCGCCGGCAGGAACTGATGCAGGCGCAAGGTCACCTCTTGGGCCAGTGCAGCCGTCGAAAAGCTGACAGCGACAACGGCGCCCAGCAAGACGCGGCGGGTGAGTGTCATGATCTTTCTCCATAAGGCAAAAATTCAACAGCATCTTCGGCGGAAACCCCGCCGCTACAAGGCGTATTCAATCAGATGATCGTCGTCTCAACTGCGGCGAAATCGCCAATTGTGCCGCGTAATACGTCACCTTTTGCCACAGCGCCAACGCCTGCGGGCGTGCCTGTCATGATCAGATCACCGGGATGCAGGGTGTAAAGCGTTGAAAGGTCGGTAATAACCTCTGGGATCGACCAGACCATATCGGACAGTTTGGCCTGTTGGCGGGTTTCGCCGTTTACGTCCAGTTTGATCGCCAGATGTCCGATATCTGCGGTATCCGCCTTTGGCGTCAGCGGTGCGATAATCGCGGCGTTGTCAAAGTCCTTGCCGGTATCCCAAGGACGACGCTTTTCTTTGGCCGCCGCCTGAAGATCGCGGCGCGTCATATCCAAACCGCAGCCATAGCCAAAGACCACATTCATGGCGTCCGCCTTGGCGATGTTTTTTGCTGTTTCGCTGATAGCAACAACCAACTCCATCTCGTGATGCAGGTCTTGCGTCCGGGGCGGGTATGGCATGTTTTGGCCTGAAAGCAGCACCGCATGCGCGGATTTGGTAAAATAGAACGGCGCTTCACGGTCAACCTCGTGGCCCATTTCAGCCGCGTGATCGGCATAGTTGCGGCCTACGCAAAAGATACGTCCAACGGGAAAACTGCCGCCCCCTTGCACAGGAATGACGGGTGTTGGACGTGGTGGGAAAATCGTGTCTGTCATGGTTCTCTCTACGCGTTGCGTTGAAGTGGGCGTGGCCATAGCATATCTGATACCAACGCGATAACCTCGCGATATCTGTGGGGCAAGTCCCATTGATGGCTAGGAGCCTGAACCCGCGTGACAATGCACACAACGCCACTTGACGATCTGATCGCCTGCCCGCAGTGCGACACGCTGCATGTGGCAAGCGCGTTGCCGGACAATGTGCGCGCGCATTGCCAGCAATGCGGGATCGTTTTGGTAACGTCACAACCGGCGGCAATGGCCCGTATCCTTAGCCTTGCCCTGACCGCCTTTATCATGATGATCGCTGCTGTCAGTTTCCCGTTTTTGACGCTGGATGCAGGTGGGTTGCGCAACGCAACCTCGGTGATTGATGCGGTATTGGCGTTCAACGATGGCTATGCCTTTCCGCTGGCCGTTGCGGTTGCCTTCTTTATCGTGGTCATCCCGCTCATGCGACTTAGCGCGCTGATCTATGCCCTTGGTCCGCTGGTGCGCGAGCAAAAACCGCGACGGGGCGCGCGCAAGGCCTTTGCCTTGGCCGAACGCTTACGACCCTGGAGCATGGCAGAAATTTTTGTCGTAGGCGTGACCGTCGCCTTGATTAAGGTGGCAGGTCTTGCCGCCGTCACAATTGGCCCTGCATTCTGGGCCTTCGCAGGGGTGGTTGTGATTACCGTCCTCAAAGATCAACTTATTTGCAGGTATTCAATTTGGGAAGCGCTGGACAAAGCCACAAACTGATCACAGCGCGCGACGCCGGACTGGTGGCCTGTCAGCAATGCGGACAGGTGCATGCCATGGGTGCACAGGTCTGCAAACGGTGTGAAGGGCGGCTGCAAAGCCGTGATACTGAAAGCCTGCAAAAGGTTTGGGCATGGCTGATTGCGGGGATAATCGCCTATATTCCAGCCAATATCTATCCGATGCTGCTAACCTCAACCTTGGTGGAACGGTCGGAAAGCACGATCATCGGCGGCGTGGTCGAGTTGTTCGAACACGGCTCTTGGGGGATTGCGACCATCGTTTTTGCGGCCTCGGTGATGATCCCGGTGGGGAAGTTCGTGGCCATCATCTATCTGGCGATCAGTGTGCAACGGCGATCCAATGCAAACCAACACGAGCGGCACAAGGCCTATGAGGTCGTTGAATTCATTGGACGCTGGTCCATGATCGACGTCTTTGTCGTTGCAATCCTGTCGGCACTGGTGCAACTCGATACTATTGCAACAGTGAACCCCGGCATTGCGGCTGTCAGCTTTGCTTTGTCGGTAATTTTTACCATGCTATCGGCGCAAGCCTTTGACTCCCGTTTGATTTGGGATGCAGCCAGGACCCAAGAATGAGCGATACAAATGACACTGGCCCCGCGCCCTTCGATGTAAGGCCCGTCAAGAAACGGATCTGGCAACGCCTGTCGCTTGTCTGGCTGGTGCCGTTGGTGGCACTCGGTATCTCGCTTTGGGCTGCGTGGCAAAGCTATGCAGATCGTGGCGCGCTGATCACCATCAGTTTTGAAAACGCCGCAGGCATCAGCGCTGGCGAGACGACGATCAAATATCGCGATGTAACGATCGGTGAAGTTGAAGACGTGGAATTTTCTGAAGGGCTGACAGATGTCTTGGTCCATGCGCGTGTGAACAAGACGGTGGCGCCCTTTCTGGACGATGATGCACAGTTCTGGGTCGTGCGCCCGGATGTGTCGGTGCGTGGCATCACAGGGTTGGAAACGGTTTTATCCGGTGTCTTTATCGAGGGCAACTGGGACACGGATGCAGATGTGGCCCAAACCCAATTCATCGGTCTGGAACAACCGATCCTGACCCGCGCCGGCCAACGTGGCACGCGTGTTGTTTTGCGCGCTGACGATGGCGGCAGCATCGCCGCTGGCGCACCCATCCTGCACAAGGGCATTCAGGTTGGGTATCTGGAAGAACCGGAACTGTCCTTTAACGGCCGTCAGGTTGTCGTAAATGCCTTTGTCGAAAGCCCTTACGACAGGCGCATCACCAGCAGCACCCGGTTTTGGGACACCTCTGGTTTTAGTTTGTCATTTGGTGCCGGTGGCGTGTCATTAGACGTCAGTTCACTGGCCTCAGTGATCGAAGGCGGCATCGCTTTTGATACGGTTGTTTCTGGTGGCAACCCGATCAACGACGGGCACCGCTTTGATATTTTCCCAAGCGAGGAAACGGCGCGCGACAGCCTCTTTACCGATCCCAACGCCGAAGTGCTGGAAGTCGCCGTGTTGTTCGAACAATCTGTCAGCGGTTTGGCCGAAGGCTCTGAAGTGCGTTTTCAGGGCATTCGTATCGGCGAGGTCAGCAATCTGAATGCGATTGTTGTGGGGGAAGGTGATAACGCACAGGTGCGCTTGCAAGCCGTGCTTGCTGTGGAACCGTCCCGATTAGGCATGGGTCCTGACGCGACGACAGATGATGCATTGGCGCTGCTGTCTGATTTTGTCACACGCGGTCTGCGGGCACGTATGGTGACTGGCAATATTCTGGCCGGAACACTGTTTGTAGAGCTGGTCGAGGTCGAAGATGCCCTGCCTGCGATCATGAACCTTACATCCGGTGATTTCCCGGTTATTCCGACAACGGATTCAGACATATCAGATGTGGCCGCCACTGCAGAAGGTCTGCTGGCCCGTATCAACGCGCTTCCCGTAGAAGAGTTGATGGACGGTGCGATTGACATGATGGATAGTTTTGAACGGCTAGCAAACGATGAATATACGCGGGCCACACCAGCGGCCTTGGTGGCGTTATTGGACGAATCGCGTGAATTGATCAATTCCGAAGATATGCGGGCGATCCCCAGGGATTTCCGGAATGTCATCGGCGATTTGGACAGCCTGATCGCCGAAGCAGACGAAGCCGGCCTTGTCGCAGATCTTGATGCAGCCGTCGCATCAGCCGCGCAGGTTGCTACCAATATTGAGGCTGCGACCCAAAACCTGCCGCAGATCACCGCAAATATCGAAACCTTCACCGCACGCGCGAATGCACTGGAACTCGAAGCGTTGGTGACATCCGCCACTGCATCGCTTGACGCGATTGACGCCTTTCTTGGTACAGAAGATGCGGCGGCCTTCCCCGCCGAAGCAAATGCGGCGTTGTCCACCATGCGCGCTTTGCTTGATGAAGTGCGCGAAGGCGGTGCCGTCGCAAACGTCAACGCGGCCCTTGCATCGGCCAATGAGGCCGCCCGCGCGGTCGAAGAGGCCGTCAGCACCCTACCCGCTTTGGCCGCACGCGCCAACGAACTGGTCGCACAGACCGAAACAGTTGTGAACAGCTATGGCGAACGGTCGCGCTTCAGCGCCGAAACACTGGCCACTTTGCGCGATATTCAGGAAGCATCCGATGCGATTTCGTCACTGGCGCGCGCAATTGAACGTAACCCCAATTCCTTGTTGATCGGACGGTAAATCATGTTTTCACGTCTTCTGGTTCTTGCAGTCACCGCATTTGCCGCCTGTGCGCCACTTGCAGATCGGGTTGCACTGACCCCGGTGTCATCGTCGCTTGAGTTACGCCCCTTAGTGGGCAGTGCAATGGTG
This sequence comes from Roseobacter sp. CCS2, assembly GCF_000169435.1. Taxonomy (GTDB): domain Bacteria; phylum Pseudomonadota; class Alphaproteobacteria; order Rhodobacterales; family Rhodobacteraceae; genus Yoonia. The sequence goes on from NZ_AAYB01000009.1 coordinate 38,345, forward strand.
CGCACTGTATCATTGCCCACCTATGCCGCGGTTGAAGAAATCGCCTTTGAAACGACGCAAGGCCGCATCATGATTCGCGAAGATGTGCTGTGGGCGGATGAGCCTGAGCGCGCGGTGACCTTGATCCTGACACGCACGCTCAGCGATATTTTGAATACCGACGTGGGCCCCGATCCGTGGCCTTTTGTGGGCTTGCCGGACGTGTCTGTCGATATCCGGGTGTCGCGCATGTTAGGCGGGACCGATGGCACGTTTGAGCTGAACGGTCAGTTCTTTGTCGCCAGCGAAGCGATCACGTTCCGCGACAGCAGCCATATTTTTGAGATATCAGAGCCGATGGCCGACGCATCAGTTGACAGTATATCAGCCGCGCAATCAGCGGCATTGCTGAAACTGGCCGAACAGATCGCAGCGACACTCGGGCGTTAGGTCTTGGCAGTTATGTTTGTCGCCCGCCGCGTCATGATGTTGGCGCGAATGAAGGCCGCAATGAAGATCGCGGTAAGCACCAGAATAATCGTTGGCGCTGGGGCGCTATCGATAAAAAAGCTCAGGTAGACACCGGAAAAGCCGGATACCATCGTCACACCCACCGCAATAGGCAGCATCAGTGCAAAGCGCTTGGTCAGCAGAAATGCAATCGCACCCGGTGCGATCAACAAGCCGATGGCCAGGATAATCCCGACGGCAGCCAAGGTTGCCACAATCGTCAGCGAAATCAGCGCCAGCAAGCCGTAGTGCAGCCAACCCACACGCAACCCAACAGCTTGCGCCTGTACAGGGTCAAACGCGTGCAGCATGAAATCACGCTGTTTGGCCAGCACGACAAGCGCCACCAACGCCGCAATCACACCTGCTGTCAGCAAATCTTGGGAATTGACACCCAGCATATTCCCAAACAAAATATGGTCGAGATGCACATCTGTGGTGATCTTGGTGTAAAGTACCAGCCCAAATCCAAACATCCCTGAAAACACAATCCCCATGATCGTGTCCTGTTTCACCCGACTATTGGCGGCCAGAAATCCGGTACTCAGCGCGCAGAACATGCCCGCCACGAAAGCCCCGATGATCAATGGGATGTTCAGCAGGAATGCAATCACGATCCCGGGCAGCACCGCGTGGCTGATCGCATCGCCCATCAGCGACCAACCCTTGAGGACCAGATAGCAGGACAGCAGGCTGGTTGGCACGGCAATGATCGCCATGATCAGGAAAGCATTGTTCATAAAAGCGAACTGGAAGGGGAACAAAAGCGTTTCCATCAGTTCGCCTCTAACACCGCAGCCGCCCGGCGGCGCGCGGCCAGATAGCCGTGTTTAGGTGCGAAGAAAAACGCGGTCAGAAAGATCAACGTTTGCAGTGAGACGATGATACCGCCGGTCGCGCCATCGGCGAAGTAGCTAAGGTAGGCGCCCACAAAACTGGTCCCTGCCCCGATAGTGACACTTAGCACCAATAACTTGGGAAAACGGTCGGTCAGCAAATAGGCCGTCGCACCCGGTGTGACGACCATGGCAATGACAAGGAAGGCCCCGACGGTTTGCAAAGCCGCAACGCAGGACGCTGACAGCAAGGTAAAGAAGACGATCCGCAAGATGTCAGGACGCAGCCCAATCGACCGCGCGTGGTTTTCATCAAAGAAAGTGACCATCAGATCCTTCCATTTGGCCAGCAGCACCGCCAGCGTAACGAACCCGATAATCGCCAGTTGCAGCGTATCGGATGGTGTGATCGCAAGGATGTTGCCCAAGGTGATGGTCTGCACACTGACAGACGTCGGTGACAGGGACACCATGAACAGGCCCAAGCCGAAGAACGATGTGAAGATCAGACCAATGATCGTGTCCTCTTTCAGCCCCGACCGTTGATTAAGGAACAGCATCGCCCCTGCCGCCAATCCGCCAGCCGCAAAAGCGCCCAGTGCGAAAGGCAAGCCGAGCATGTAAGCGCCTGCAACGCCCGGCACGATAGAGTGGCTGAGCGCGTCACCAATCAGCGACCATCCTTTCAGCATCAGATACGCCGACAGGAATGCACACACACCACCCACCAAGGCGCTGACCCACATGGCGTTGAACATGTAGGCATAGCTGAAAGGTTCCAGCAGCCAATCCATTAAAGCGGCTCTTTTTCTTTGTCTTTGGTGTCGTTGCCATAGACGACAAAAGGTCGCTCATCATCGGTAATCACGCGGATCTGGCGGCTGTCATCGTCATCATGCAAATCGGACCCACCCAGCACGAAATGGCGCAGGACACCGCCAAAGGCGAGTTCAAGGTTTTCGCGGGTGAACGTCTCTTCTGTCAGACCGTAGGCCAGCACCGTTTCTTTGACGAGGACGGTCCGGTCGCAAAATTCAGGCACAGATCCCAGGTTATGTGTCGAGACCAAGATCACCCGTCCTTCATCGCGCAAGTCGCGCAGCAACGCGACAATGGCATCTTCGGTTTGCACATCGACGCCAGTAAAGGGTTCATCCAGCAAGATCACCTGACCCTCTTGTGCTAAGGCGCGCGCCAGAAAAACGCGCTTGCGCTGACCGCCCGAAAGCTCGCCAATCTGGCGGTCCCGAAATTCAGTCATGTTGACGCGGTCCAACGCATCGGTCACTGCCGCGTGATCGGCCTGTTTGGGGCGGCGGAAGAACCCCATGTGCCCGTAACGGCCCATCATCACCAGGTCTTCAACCAGCACCGGGAAGGTCCAATCGACCTCTTCGGACTGCGGGACGTAGGCGACAATGTTTTGGCGCAAAGCCTCGCTTACCGGCATGCCCAGCACCGAAATCTCGCCTTTGGCGGCGGGCACAAAACCCATAATCGCCTTAAACAGCGTGGATTTCCCGGCACCATTCACACCGACAAGGGCCGTGATGGTCCCTGTTGGTATTTCAAAGCTAGCGCCACGCAATGCCGTGTGACCATTGCGATACGTCACGGTCACATCGTGCGAGATGATGCCGGGGGTTTCGCTCATTCCGTCAGACCTGCTGCAATGGTTTCCGTGGTGACGCGCAACAGATCAAGGTAGGTCGGCACAGGGCCATCCGCCGCGGTCAGGCTGTCAACATAAAGAACGCCTGCATATTCGGCATCTGTTTCACGAGCGACCTGTTCAGCCGGTGCTTGGCTGACTGTACTTTCACAGAACACCGCAGGGATGTCATTGTCGCGCACCGTATCAATCACGCGGCGCACCTGTTGCGGGGTGCCTTGGCTGTCAGCGTTGATTGGCCAAAGATACAGTTCCTGCATTTCAAAATCACGGGCCAGATAGCTGAACGCCCCTTCGCAGCTGACCAGCCAGCGCTGGTCGGCAGGCACGGCAAGGATTTGTTCACGCAAAGGCGCAAGAGTCGCCGTAATCTCGGCCTTATAGGCCGCGGCATTCGCTTCATAGATTGCGGCGTTATTGGGGTCGTGTTCGACAAAAGCGTCGCGGATATTGTCGACATAGATCAGCGCGCTCTCAAGGCTCATCCACGCGTGCGGGTTGGGTTTTCCATCGTATTCACCTGATGAGATGCTCATCGGGGCGATGCCTTCAGACAGGGTCGCACTGGGTACATCGGATAGATTGCCAAAGAACTGTTCAAACCACAATTCCAGGTTCAGCCCATTCCACAAGATCAGGTCTGCATCTTGCGCGCGGATAATATCGCGCGGGGTTGGCTGATAGCCGTGTATCTCGGCCCCGGCTTTCGTGATGCTTTCAACAATAGCCGCATCACCAGCCACGTTTTGGGCCATATCGGCGATCACGGTAAAGGTGGTAACGGCTTTGAATTTGTCGTCATCCGCCACCGCGGCAGTGGACAAAAGGGTCGCAAAAGCTGCGGTAGAGAGGCATTTCATCATCTTCATTCAAGTGTCCTTTCGAAAGAAGGGTGTCAATCAAAAAGCTGCTTATGCGACTTATTCGCAATTGTAAATCTAAATGAGAATTATTCTCAAAGTCTCACAGGATGTTGAATTTGATCAAAAAATGCGGTCCGGCAAATCCCTTGACCGAACCGCAAGTGTTCATTCAGCAGGTGCCACCGCGCCAAGCGTCTCTTCCTTCGGCTCTGGCTTGCGCAATACAAGGCGCAACAAAGGCGGCACGGTCAAAAGCGTCAGAAACGCAGACATCGACAGCCCGCCAACAACCACAGCACCCAACCCCCGATACAGCTCTGATCCTTCGCCGGGGAAGACGACCAAGGGCAGCATGCCGCACACACTGGTCAGTGTGGACATGAAAATCGGCCTGATCCGGTTGCGCGTCGCCTCTTCGATCGCATCGACCGGGTCCATCCCTTCGTCGCGCAGGTGAAACAGCGTTTGGTGCACGATCAGGATTGCATTGTTCACCACAATCCCCACCAAGATAACGAACCCAAGCAGGGTGAGCATATCCATGGGTTGCGTCTGATATAGGTTCAGCACCGCCAGCCCCCCGACCCCACCAGCGGCGGCAACGGGAACCGCGATCATAATCACCAGTGGCAGCACAAAGCTTTCAAACAAGATCGCCATCACAAGAAATACGATGATCAGCGCCACGACCAGATTAATCTGAATGGCGGACCATGTCTGACTAAGCTGATCGGCGGTGCCCGATACGCTAAGCCGGATATCATTGGGGATACCTTGTTCTTCAAGGACGGCGACGACCTGTGTCTCCAACAATTCAACCGCTTGTTCCAGCGGCAAGTTATCCGCAGGCCGCACCTCAAGCGTGACGGTGCGCAGCCGTTCGCGGTGCCTGATTTCAGTCGGACCCGCGGTGAGCATGACATCCGCCAACGCCGACACCGGCACAATTTGGCCATTGGGTGTCACGACCGGATAATTGCCCACATCTTGCGTGCGCGCGGCCTCATTGATGGATGGATCGCCTTTCAGCACCAGATCAACCCGTTCAGCGCCCACCGTGATTTCGGCCACACGCAGCCCGTCGTTGAACGCGTCCACCGTGGCGGCAAGCGCGGAACTGTCCAGCCCTGCATCAGCAAGGCGCAACCGGTCCGGGATCAAACGGACCTCTGGCGCACCCAGTTCAAGCCCCGGAATAGGGCGGAACTGGTGTCCTTCGGACCGGGGCAAGAGGCCTGAGACAATGCCAGCGGCACGGCCCGCAACGCCTAGAATGTCCTCAAGCTCTTGTCCCGATACGTTCAATTCAATCGTGCGGCCCCCGCCGACACCGCGCCCAAACAGCGATGGCTGGGTCATAAACCCGAAGGTGCCGGGTTCGGCAAAGATTGGCTGGCTTAGAACCGGGATCAATTCACCCGCCCGCTGGCTGTCCACCGCCCCTGCCCCGACAAACGAATTGCCGGGCGTGGCCACAAAGAAAAAGCTATCAATCGTTGGAATACCATCCGCAGTTTCGGTTTCAGGTGCAGCGTCCCACAACGGGGCGGCCACATTTTCGATCCGCTGGGCAATCGTTTCCGTGGTATCAAGGTTATAACCCGGAGGCGGAATAATCAGGCCGAAGACAAGGTTCCGGTTCCCCTCTGGCAGGTATTCAAGGCGCGGCAGGAACGTCCAACTGGCGACAGCCGCCCCGCCTGCGATAACAGCGACCATCAAGATGCCAATCGTTCGAAAGCGCACTGTCATACGCACATAGGCCATCACCAATTCGCGAAAGCCCCGCGCAAGGTGGTCAATACCCCAAATGCCAATCGCCTTTTGATCGTCGCGCCGCAACAGGCGGCTGGCAAGAGCCGGGATCACCGTGACAGCGACCACCAGCGACAACAGGACCGAAACTGAAATCGCCACGGCGATATCGCGGAACAACTGGCCCGCCTCAAGCTGCATGATCAGGATGGGCACAAAGACCAGAACGGTTGTCAGCGCTGACACCAGGATCGCACCCCAAACCTGCTTGGCCCCCAGATACGCCGCCTCGCGCCGGGAATATCCCTTTTCGCGTAATCGGTAGATATTTTCGAGCACAACAATCGCCGCATCGACAATCATGCCGACCGCAAAAGCGATACCCGCCAATGAGATCACATTAAGCGTGCGTCCTGTCGCGGCCATTACAACAAAAGTCGCCACAATAGAAACAGGAATGGAAAGCGAGATGATCACAACCGCGCGTGGTGATCGCAGAAACAGCATCAGGATTAGGGCCGCCAACGCACCGCCGATGTAGATATTCTGTGTGACAAGGTCGATGGCGCCTTCGATATAGATCGTTTCATCATACACCTGATCCATGATCAGGCCCTGATCGGCCACCGGCCCTGCTTGCAGGTCGGCCAGCATAGCACGGAATTCTTCCATCACGGTGATCACATTCGCACCGGATTCGCGCACCACATTAAAGGCCAACCCCGGCTCGCCTTTGAACCGCAACCGCGCGGTTGCTTCTTTATATTCAAACGCCACATCAGCCACATCGCTGACCCGCACCCGCCCTGTTCCGCCATTCGTGGCGTCAGAGCGCAGCACGACATTGCGGATCGCTTCTTCGGTGTTCAGGTTACTTTCGGTTCGCACCACGTAGCGACGTTTGCCTTCGTCCACGTCGCCTGCGGAAATAGAAATATTTTCGGCGCGCAAACGTTGCACCACTTCTGGCACTGTCAGACCAAATCGCGACAGGCGTTGCGGATCAACCACAACCTGCAATTCGCGTGTCACCCCGCCAAAGACATTGACTGCGGCCACGCCGGGAATGCGTTCAACCCGGTCTTTGACGATATCCTCTAGAAAATCCCCGTAGGATGGGATCGATCGCGTGTTTCCTTCGGCTGCGGTGATCAGCACCCACGCAATAGGGCTGTCATCCGCGCCAGAGGTATTCAGCGTTGGTTCATTCGCCTCTGCCGGATAGCCGCCAACACGGTCCAAACGGTTGGATACCAGCAAAAGCGATTGGCTCATATCGGTGCCGATTGCGAATTCCAGCGTGACCTCGGCCTCGCCTGTGCGCGACCGCGATGTCATGATTTCCAGACCATCAAGGCCGCGCAGGGTTTCTTCTTGCGGGTTCACGATCTCTCGCTCAATTTCCGATGGGGCCGCGCCCGGCCAACTGGTTGAGATCACGACGATGGGTTTGCGCACGTCCGGGGCCAGTTGGATTGGAATTTGTGTCAGAGCCAGCGCACCAAACAGCACCGCCATCAAAACGGCCGCGATGACGGCGACGGGGCGCTCGATGGAATACCGGATGAAATCCATCAGTTTGTCTCCAACAGATTGGCTGTGATTGCCTGACCGGGGCGCAACCGTTCATTGCCCCGCACAACAACAAGATCACCCGGCGCAAGCCCACTTACCACCTCATAGCGGTCGCCTAATGGAACGCCCAATGTCACCGGACGCGGCTGTGCCTGATCGTCGGCGGCAACAAAGACGGTCCAGCCGCCACGCCCTTGCACCAGCGCGTCCTTGGGGACCGACAATACCTCGCGGGCCTCGCCCACCGGGATTTCCACGGTCAAAGATTGGCCAACGGCTGCTGTGCTAAGATCAGACAATGCGGGCGCCGAAAACAGGACGGCCCGCGTGCGCGTGGACGGGTTTTCAATGGGCAGTACGGCGCGCAACTGCAACGTCAACTCTGTGCCAAATTCAGTGCTTGCTGTCACCATCTGGCCCGGTGAAAGAAACGAGGTATAGCGTGACGGGACGTTGGCCTGCACCTCAAATGCGTCGGTATCCAGCAGACGCACAACTGGGGTGCCTGCCTGAATGAATGCACCGGGGATGGTGTTCACTTCCAAAACGACGCCGGAAAATGGCGCGCGGATCTTGCTGCGCTCAAGCTGGTATCGCGTTTCAGCCAGCCGCGATTGCGCGCTTTTCTCGCGTGCTTGTGCTTCGACGAACTGCGCTTCGGCCTCCAGAAAATCTGCTTGTGCGTCGTCGAACCGGCCTTGGCTGAAGGATGACCCGCCGCGCAGCGCTTCAATCCGGTCCAGACCGATGCGCGCCCGATCTACGCGGGCGCGTGCCGTTTCAATACCAGCCGCTGCTTCGGCCAATTGCGCCTCTGACTGCGCCACCTGGATCGTGAGCAAATCATCGTTCAGCTCAACCAGCAGATCACCTTCGGCAACCCGCGATCCGGCAAGAACAATCACTCTTTCCACGTTGCCCGCAACGCGGCCTGCCACATTGCCGTCACGTGCGGTTGTCACCTCGGCAAAAACCGGCACCGTTTCGGCCAATGCGCGCATCTCTACCTCTTGCACGCCCACGCCCGCAGCACGGCCTTGTGCCATGGAAATGGTGGCAAAGAAGGTTAACAAAACCGCAAAAAGACCAAGAAAGCGCATCGCTCTACTCCGTTATAGGCTGACGCTAAGGTAGCTTGGTGGGCGCAAAGTCAACGAAACCAATGACAATGGGGCGGCCTTCATCACAAGATCACGGCGATTGCCTAAGCTTTGGGCAATCGTTTGGTTGCGCGCCAGCTCTTGCCTTTCACACACCGTCACGCAAGCTTGGCTGATGAAACGCGCATCTGAAGGACTGAACCAATGCCCAAGGGTTATATCATCGGCCATATCACCGTGAACAAAGCGGAGGCGTATCAAGAGTATATCGTACGCGACACCCCAATCATCGAAAGCTATGGCGGGCGACCATTGGTGCGCGGCGGCGTATCGGAAGAACCCGAGGGGCCGCAATTTGCCCGCCACGTCATCTTTGAATTCGATGATTTCGCGCAGGCCAAGGCGCTGTACAACGATCCTGAATATCAAAAGGCCGCCCAAATTCGCCGCGATAACGCATCAAGCATGATTGTTTTGGTTGAGGGCGTTTAGGGCAGCACAGCCAGCCACAACCACACCGTCAAGATTGACAGCCCCGTCGCCACCAACACCGACGATGCCGCAACCCTGCGCGCTTTGCCGTACATATTTGCAAAAACGTAGGCGTTGATCCCCGGTGCCATCGCTGAGGTCAGGATCGCAGACCGCAACGCGCCATCTGACAGATCGTTCGCCTGAGCCAGCCACCACACCAGCGCTGGCTGCAGAACCAGTGAAACCGCAACCACAAATAGGATTGTGCGCATATCGCCCTCTGGTCGATACCGGTAAAGCACGCCACCCAGCCCAAAAAGCGCGGCAGGTAGTGCCGCCCGCACCATCAGGTCAACCGCATCGGTGAATACAACAGGCAATGGAATGCCACCAAGGTTCACCACAAATCCAAGGCTGATCCCGACAATCAGGGCATTATGGAACATCGCGTTCAGCACTTTGCCCGGCAGGGCCGCGATACCGCCACTGTGATTGCGCACGATCTCCATCGCGGTGATGCCGACCAAATAGCAAAACGGCGAATGGATCGCGATAATGGCATAGTTGGCTTCAAGCGCGCTGACGCCATAGGCGCGTTCCGTGATCGGTAGCCCCAAAAGCAGTGAGTTGGCGAAAAGGCAGCAAAACCCGATGGCGACGCTATCTTCCCAATCGCGGTTGAACAGATACCGCCCGCCCAGCAAGCCAACGACAAAACAGGCAAATGCAGCAGTATAATAACTGCCCAGCAGTGCCACATCAAAGTTCTGTTCCAGATCAAGGGTCGAAATCGCCCGGAACAGCAGGCAAGGAATGGCAAACCCTTGGGTGAACTTCATCAACCCATCAACACCTGCATCGCTGAAGTACCCTTTCCAGACAGCGATATAGCCGAAACCGATGACCAGAAAGACCGGCAAAATGACATCGATGAGCGCGGCCATTGCGGCTCCTTCTTAGGGTGCAGGCACCGAGATGGTCATTCCATCAAAGGCAGGCGCGATATGATCGGGCGTTTCTGCGGCGACGGTCGCATAGTCCAAATCATTGTGCATGTTGGTCAGGATCGCGCGCTTCGGCGCGACCTTGGCAATCCAGTCCAGTGTTTTGGCCAAATGCGCATGGGTCGGGTGCGGATCACGGCGCAGCGCATCGACGATCCAGATATCGAGGTTTTCGAGGGTCGGCCAAACATCGTCCGGTATGTCCGAGACATCCGGCAGATACGCGACGTCACCTATCCTGAACCCCAGCGCCTCGATGCTGCCGTGATCGACTTCAAAAGGACGCAGAACAATATCGCCACCGGCCCCGCCGATCGTGATATCGCCCTTGATCGCGTTCAGCTCGCAGATTGGCGGATAGGACGATCCTTTGGGCTGCACAAAGGCATAACCAAACCGCCCTAAAAGGTCGTTGCTGGTATCCCCATCAGCCCAGACCTGTAGGCGCGCACGCATGTTGAAAACGATCATGCGCAGGTCATCAAGACCATGCACATGGTCTGCATGGCTGTGCGTATAGACGACGGCATCCAGCGTACCGATTTCTGCCTCCAAAAGCTGGGCGCGCATATCGGGTGATGTATCAATCAGGACCCGTGTCACCTGATCGCCGCGGGTGCGTGTGACCAGCAGCGAACACCGTGTGCGTCGGTTTTTGGGATTGGTGGGATCGCACGCGCCCCAAAGCCCCCCCAGACGCGGCACACCACCCGATGACCCGCATCCGAGAATCCGAAAATGAAGCTCATCACTCATGCGGCCGCTTTCCAGAACAGGCGGTCAAAGTTGGCTGTCGTTTGCTTGGCGAAGTCTTCATAAGACAGGCCAAAGACCTCTGCCCCTACCTTCGCGGTATGGGCGGTGTATGCGGGTTCATTGCGCTTGCCCCGGAAAGGCGGCGGCGCAAGATAGGGGCTGTCGGTTTCAACAAGCACCCGGTCAACCGGTGCCGTCGCGAAGATGTCGCGCAATTCCTGGCTTTTGGGGAATGCGGCAATGCCGGACATGGACAGATAAAAATCCATTTCCAACGCTGCTTTCGCCAAGGCGGTACTGCTTGAAAAACAGTGCATCACACAAGTGTAGGCGCCCTTGTCGTATTCTTCGCGCAAAATACGCGCCATGTCATCGTCCGCGGCACGCGCGTGAATGATCAACGGCAGCTTCGTCTCGCGTGCTGCGGCGATATGGACGCGCAAGGATTGTTGTTGGATATCAGCGCTTTCGGCGGTGTAGTGATAGTCAAGACCAGTTTCACCAATGCCCACAAACTTGGGATGCTCTGCCAAGGCGATGAGTTCATCAAGGGTGGCCAGCGGTTCGTCCGCTGCACTCATCGGATGCGTACCCGCAGCGTAGAAAACCGGATCATAGGTTTCGGCAATCGCCCGTACCTGCGGTTCCAACCGCAGCTTGGTGCAGATCGTCACCATCCGCGTCACGCCTGCATCAATCGCGCGCGCAATCAGGGCGTCCCGCTCACCATCGAAGTCAGGGAAATCAAGGTGGCAGTGGCTGTCAACGATACTTGCTTGGGTCATGTCACGGCTTTCAGGCGACGGCGGTCCCTTGTGCCGTCTCTTCAATCTTGAAAATCATATCAAGGATCAATGCGGCAGGGTCAAGGTTCACTGCGCGACCATGCCGTGATCGGTCTGTCAAATCCTGCTGCAACTGCGCCCAGTTGCGGGCTGCACGATCATCTGGCGAAATGCGTGTCAGCAACCGTGCCTCGCCCGGCGCACCTTGGGCAGAGGGTTCACCCAAAAGCCCTGCACGGGCCGCACGCGACAAGAAAAGATCAATCAAATCAAGGGTCATACCAAAGCGCACTTCGTTTGCCTTACCCACGCATCCGTCCGCAAGGCGCAATGCTGACGGCCGATCAAGGCGCGGTATCTTATCGAAGATTTTAATCAGCTCAGCATAAAGCGCCAAACCATCGTGGTTCAAAAGCCGGATTGCATCACCGGCAGAGCCACCGGCCAATGCGGCAAGGCTATCTGACTGTTCCGACGGGTGCCCGGCCTGCGTCAACGCACGTTGCAAATCATCTGCGTTCAAACGCGCGCATCGCAATTCGCGACAGCGCGAACGAATTGTGGGCAGCAAGCGCGACGGCTGATGTGCAATCAGCAAAATTGTGCAATTTGCCGGCGGCTCTTCAAGCTCTTTCAGGATTGCATTTGCCGCATTGCGGTTCAACTCGTCCGCGGCATCAACGATCACGACGCGCCGCCCACCATCTGCCGCTGACATCTGGAAAAAGCTTTTTAGACTGCGGACCGCATCAACTGTAATTTCAGATTTTAGCTTTTTGGTTTTCTCATCCCAGGGGCGGCGGATCAATGACAGCCGGGGATGCGCGCCCGACTGGATCAGTCGCGCGTCTGGATGTTCGGGATCAACGTCCAGTGAAGGGTCACCAAACAATCCAGCCTCTGGGTTTGACAAAAGAAATGTGGCGATTTTCCACGCCAGCGTCGCCTTGCCTACCCCGCGTGGCCCGGTGATCAGCCAGCCTGAATGGAGCCGCCCTGCCCCGAACGCATCAAGGAAATCCGCTTGCGCCTTATCTTGCCCAAATAGCTGTCTGGTCTCGCGTGGGTGCGGTGCACCTGCGATCTGATCTGGCTGTGGGATATCGTCGTCGCTCATGCGTAAGCTGCGATTTCGCTGGCGATCTGATCTGGCGTGCGGTTGCCATCAATCAGGACACATCGCTTGGGATGATCATGGGCCAACGCCAGAAAGCCGTGGCGCAGCGTTTCCTGAAAACCAAGGCCAAAGTCCTCGAACCGGTCTTCGCCTGATTTGCGTGCCAATCCGCGTTCCAGCGCGGTGGCCGGATCCATATCAATGATAAATGTCAGATCCGGCTCACGTGCGATCATCAGACGATGCAGACTGTCCACCATGGCGCGCAGATCGCCACGGGTCGCACCCTGATAAACGCGTGTGCTGTCAGCAAAACGATCCGAGATCACGGTTTTCCCAGCCGTTAAGGCCGGTTCAATCGTCTTTTCCAGATGGTCACGGCGGGATGCGGTGAACAGCAAAATCTCTGTCTCGGGGGACCAACGATCAGGATCGCCAGTCAAAACCAGCTGGCGAATTTCCTCAGCACCTGGGCTGCCACCCGGTTCACGGGTCAGAACGACATCGCCGCCTTGCGCGCGCAGATGGTCGGCAAAGCGGCGGGATTGCGTCGATTTACCGGACCCGTCGATGCCCTCGAACGTAATAAAGCGGGGCTTGTTCATGCCTCTTCCGGCACCTCATCCCCGCTGCCGGGACCGAATTTTTGCCACAAGACCAAGGCCGCCGTGCGCATCCGCGTGGCAAAACCACCGCGTGCGACATCCGCTTCGGCGACCAATGGAATACGTTTTTCAGGCAACTCATCAAGGCTGATCACCAACTCACCCAACTGCTGACCGGCTGTAATTGGCGCTTCGATTGGCCCGTCATAGACAACCTCTGCTTCAATATCGCCTTGGTTCAAGACAGGAACAAGAAGCGAAAAATCATCCGCCACCGTCAACCCAATGGTTGGCAATTCACCCATCCAAACATCTGCCGACGCGATGCGTGTTCCGGCTTCGGCCACTTCTTTCTGGGCAAATTGACGAAAAGCCCAGTTAATGATCTTTGCGGATTCTTCAGAGCGTTCCTGACGGCTGTCCAATCCGGTGATCACAAAAATGATGCGCCTGTCGTCCTGTTTTGCAGACCCGACAAGCCCAAAACCTGCTTCTTCAGTGTGACCCGTCTTAAGCCCATCCGCCCCGATGCCCATTGACAAAACCGGATTGCGGTTGCGCGAATTTGACGGAACGCGGCCATCAAAGGGAAACTCTGTCTCGGCAAAAAGCGGATAGAATGTTGGGAAATCAGTGATCAGGCGATTGGCAAGAATGCCAAGATCTTCCATCGACATGCGATGCCCGGCGGCAGGCCAACCGCTTGAATTGACGAAGGTCGAATTCATCATACCCATCTGACGCGCACGATCTGTCATCATCCGGGCAAAGCCGGACTCAGTGCCATCAGGCGACAGCGCTTCGGCCAAAACGACGCTGGCGTCATTGCCAGACACCACGATCACGCCACGCAACAAATCCTCGACCGAAACCCGGTCGGTTGTGTCCAGAAACATCGAAGAGCCGCCAAAGCTGGCAGCGTGGCTGGAAACGGCAAGCTCTTCGTTGATATCAAGCCGCCCGTCGGCTACGGCCTCGAACGCCATGTAGATTGTCATCAGCTTGGACATAGAGGCAGGCGGCAAAGGCGTATCAGCGTTTTTCGACAACAGCACCGTGCCAGTAGTCTGATCATAGATGTAGGCGGCGGTGGCGTTGGTTTCAAACGCCGCAGCCCAGCCCGGGGCGAAAGCCAAAGAGGCCATCACTGCCAAACGGCCCAGTCGTCTCAATCGCAACATCATGGCTGTCCTTTCCGCCTTTAGGCTACTGTGCATCTTCCAAGACGAAAGCATCGACAAAGCCCAAACCCTTGAGGCGCGCAATATCACCAGTATCGGTCAATGGGCCTGCGGTCACACGCCAAACGGTACGGCCACCCAATTCTTGCGGGGTGACAACGGCATCAATACCAGCGTCCGTAATCGTGCTTGCGGCCTGATTTGCGTTGGCTTCAACGCTGTAGATACCGATCTGCGCGTTGCTGCCATCGGGCAGCGGCGACGTGGCAGCCAGCACAGCAGAGACATCAATTGCATCTGCGGTTTCAGTCGCGACCTCTGCTGCGGCAGTGGCAGTTGCTTCGACAGCTGTCGTTGCGGCCTCAACCGCGGCGGGCAGCACCACAGCGGCGGCCACAGCGCCATTGGCTGTGTCATCTTCACCCGCGGCCTGATCTGCTGGTTCCAAAGGTGCTTCTGCGACGGCAACCGGATTTTCAAGACTGGCCACAACCGGGTTCTCTGGCTCTTCCACCTCAACCTCTTCGCGGCGAAGCACAACAACCTCAAGCCGGGTTGGTGCGCCGGGCAAAAGCCCCAGCGCTTCGGCGGCATCCGACGACACCTGCAACAGCGGGCCCGGATTTTCACGTTCGCGGCGGAACAATGCGCCGATTATCTCTTCCCCGCTGTCAGTGTTGCGGATCACGACCCGTTCGGGGTCGGTCACTTCGGGGTGCGCCACCCAAACGCCACCAAGCGACGGGCGCCCGTCCCAAAGGCCCGTGTCCGTGATGGCAAAAATATCGGGACGTTCAACATCAATATCGCGTTGCGGGCGTTGATTAAGCGCGTTGGCGGGCAAGGGCGCCTGCGCTGTGGCGTCTTGTGCGCCGGGGAATGCAAATTCACCGTTTTCATCGCAAGCGGCCAATCCCATCGCACCCACCACTGCCAACGAGAGTGGCCACCTCTTGGCATTCAAAATTCTTAAGCCCGTCATATTTTGCCCCTCTTTTGCCCGCAACCTTGTGCGCGCCTTTGCTGTTATTCAGCCCTGTTTGTTGCCGCTCTACACCCGTTTCTCGGGCCTTGCCGCGCGGCCAAGAATATGTCCGATGCGACGGTTTGCGAAACGATAGCGTTTGATCGCACAATTTGAAAGAGTCTGAAGAAATTTGTCGGCGGATTTCCCCAAACTGTGAACGTGCTTTTCGAATCAGAAACGAACAGCTAACAGAGCCGTGTCGGAGGAGTGGCAGAGTGGTCGAATGCACCGGTCTTGAAAACCGACGTAGGTGAAAGTCTACCGTGGGTTCGAATCCCACCTCCTCCGCCACTGTAACTTCCCTTAAAATTTAATGGGATTGGTGGTTTTTGACCCGGCTTATTGACGGCACCCCAAGGCACCATCGCTATTCTGCAGCCTTTAATGATGCGTCCACCGGTTCTGCATCGTCGATCGCGTCGCGGCGTTGAGGTTGGTCTGGCTTAGGCTTGGTTTTGTCTGCTGTCGCCGTGAAACCAGAGGCCAGTTTTGCCACGAAAGATGACACTTGATGCACCAGTATGAACACGGCAGGGATCGCGAATATGATGACAAATGTACCGATCAATACGCCGTAACCGATAGAAACCGCGAGCGGGATCAAGAATTGCGCCTGCAATGACGTCTCCATGATCAACGGATAGACACCTAAAAACGTTGTGACAGATGTCAGAAAGATCGGACGAAAACGGTCCTTTGTGCCCTCAACAACAGCGTCTTTCACGCTATAGCCGTTTGAGAGGTATTCGTTATAAAGATCAATCATCACAAGCGAGTTGTTAATCACAACACCCGCCAAACCAATGATGCCAAAGAAGCTGAGCAAGCCCAGAGGAATACCCAATATCAGGTGCCCTGTCACCGCGCCAATCAGACCAAGCGGAATGGCCAGCATAACGACAATTGGCTGCACAAAGCTTCGAAAAACAAGTGCAAGCAGCGCAAAGATCACGAACATCGCAATACCCAACGCCTGACTAAGTGCGGCCTGCGCATCGTTCTGGGTTTCCTGTTCGCCACCAAAACTCGCGTTCAATCCGGGATGTTCTGCAAGCAGAGGGGGGAGCAGATCTTCGCGGATGATACGGTTTGCTTCACTATTGGTAATAATGCTTTCGTCTACATCCGCTGTAATTGTTGTCACCCGCCGCCCGTTTTGGCGCAGTATTTCGGACGGTGACAAACCTTCGACCAGCGTCGCAACGGTAGACAAGGGTATCAAATCGCCGCTTGCCGTGGCGATGCGGGTATCCAACAGGTCGGCAAGGCTATCGCGGTCTTGTGATGGGAAACGGACCATGACGGATACATTGTCTTGCCCGCGCTGCACGCTTGTTGCCTCGATCCCGAAAAACCCATTGCGCGTCTGGACGGCAAGGTCTTGCAAGGTCAGCCCGTAAAGCCGCGCCTCGGGTTTGAGTTCCAGCTTATATTCCAGCTTGCCCGATGAATTGTCGTCAAGGATCTGAAATACCCCCGGGATCGCGCCGAGGCTATCGCGCAAATCCTGAACGATGGGGCTAATGTCGGCATCTCCGGGAAGGGATAGCTCAACCGCGATTGCATCGCCCGCTTCGACCAAAGACGATGAGATGGTCAGTGTATTGATGCCCGCGATCTGGCCAACCTCTTCGCGCCAAAGCCGTTCAAAGGCGGCAGATTCCCAATCACGCGCAGTCGCTTTTGTGATTTCAACGACAACCTGCGCCACAGTTGGCGAAATCGGTGTTGCTTCTCCGGTTGGGCCACCGCCGCCTGCGCCAATGCCAACAACAAGATATTGTCCAATCACGACAGGCGGCGCCCCATCGGGAAGCGTGTCTTGCAGGCGGTCCCCGGCGCGGATGGCCGCAACGCGCAAATCTTCGGCCACTGCCTCGGTACGATCAAATGTCGTGCCGTCTGTCATCTCCACAGCGGCGGTCACAAATTCCCCCTGAATTTCCGGGAAAAAACTGAATCGGACGTAGCCATAACTGATCAACGCGATCGTCAGCATCATCATGGCGATTACGCATGCAATCGGTATGAATATCCGATTTACGCAAAACCGCAGCATCGCATCCAATGGATTGCGGATAAACCATTTCAAACCGCGATCAATGAAACCGCGGATAGAGCCGATAAAACGGAACACCAGATTAGGCCGGTAATCCTGGCCCATGTCCAGATTGGTCAGGTTTCGCGGCAGGATCAAAAGTGCCTGCAACATCGACAAAGACAGAACGATCATCACAACGGTCGGGATATCGCCCAAGAAAGACCCCAAAGGCGCGGGCATTTGCAGCAACGGCCAGAATGCGACCAGCGTGGTCAATGTGGAAAAGATAACAGGCACCGCAATACGCTGCGTTCCTTTGACGGCCGCCTGCACAGGCGGCACCCCATCTTCACCGTTCTTGTAGATATTTTCCGACACGACGATCGCGTTGTCGACCACAATACCAATCGCCAAAATAAACCCGAACAAGGATATCATATTGATCGACATGCCAAGCGCGCCCATCACGATGAATGTCGCCGCAAAGCTGACGCCGATCCCTACCGCGGACCAAAACGCAAGCCGGATATCCAGAAACAACGCAAGGCACAGGATCACCAGCGCTAGACCGATCACCGCGTTTTTGGTGAGCAGGTCAATCCGCGATTGCAGTTGCGTGGCTTCGTTTTGCCAAATCGTCGCTTCAATCCCCTGTTCAAGCGACGGACGGAACTGCGTGCGCAGATGATCCTCGGCCAGATCGACGATCCGCAGGATTTGTTCGTCACCGACGCGGAACACATTGACCGATACAGAAGATGCGCCATTAAAACTTGACGACAGGTCACTGTCTTCAAAGCCATCATTCACCGTCGCAATATCACGCAAGAAGACTTGCGCGCCGGTGTCGCTGCTGCGGATGACGATATTTTCAAAATCGGTGCGTGTGTAATTGCGCCCCAAAGTGCGGATTGGAATGGAAACGCTATCGGTCTCAATTGATCCACCCGGAAGCTCAAGCGAGTTCAAGCCAACCACTTGCGCCACTTCACCCAATGTCAGGCCATAGGCACGCAACGTATCGCGGTCAATTTCGATGCTGATTTCGTAGTCACGGACATTGGCGACTTCGACAAAAGAAATACCGTCAATTGCCGTCAGCTCATTTTTAAGGCGACGCGCCTCTTCCTTCAGAACCTGTTCGCTTGCGGCTCCGTGCAGTGCAATCTCCAACACACGGGTTGAATTGTCTGCACGCACAACGACGGGGTCTTCTGCGTCTTCGGGGAATACATCAATCGCATCTATTTCGGTTTTCACCTCGTCCAGCTTTGCGTCGATATCCTCACCATCAAGAAACGTGACGGTCACACCACCCCGTCCTTCAGAGATATTTGCAGTGATGTCATCAATACCGTCGACGCCACCTAACTCATCCTCGATCGGGCGGACGATACTGTCTTGTATTTCGGACGGTGACGCACCGGGATAGCTGACCGAGATCGAAACAGCATCAAGCGCGAATTCAGGGAATGTCTTTTGCGGCAAGGTTGTCGCGGTTAACACGCCCAACCCGACCAACATGATCATTGATAACCATGCTGCGACGGGGTGTTCTGTCATCCACTTGATTGCGGTATTCATGATCGCACCCCTATTCCGTCACAGCGGTGCTGCGGGTTTCATCAGCGATATCACGCAACGATGTACCCGGTTGCGGTGCGGCAAGCGTGGTCAGGATAAGACGATCATCAGGCCGAAGGTCGCGGATCGCCACAAAGGATGTCTCGCCATCAACGTGGATAAGCGTTGCGGGATGAATATCCAACGCACCATCGCGCAAAATCCAAACGGTATCGCCGTTGCGTACCGCCGTTGACGGTATAGCATAGGCATTTTGCGGCGTGATCCCATCAATCACGACCCTTGCAAATGCGTTGATCAACGCAGGTGGCGCACCCGACGCAAGGTCGCGCGCGCTTTCGACGCGCTGGGTTAATGCGACCGTCGCGGTCAGTGTGCGGGTTTGCGGATCGAGCGATGGATCAACACGCACCACCTCGGCCTGCCATTCCTTGTCGACGCCTGCAAACCGTATGAAGACGCGCGCCGGGGCTGTACTGCCCTCAAAAAACCCGGGGATCAGCGCAGCATCGCTTTCACGGATAGCCACGCTCACTTCCATACGGTCACGGGTATAAATCTGTGCAATCGCGCTGCCGCCAGCAACCACATTGCCGATCTCTGCCAATTTGGTTTGCACGCTGCCGTCAAAGGGCGCGCGAACAATTTTATTTTCAAGCGCAATTTCGGCCGAGGCAAGCTGGGCTTTCTGCCCATCAAGGTTTGCACGTGTTTCTTGCTGTTGCCCGGTCAGGTCATCAACGCTTGCTTGCGACGCGGCGTTACGTTCAAGCAAGTTGACCGCGCGCGCCAACTGCGTTTCGAGCAACGCAAGCCGCGCTTCTGTGGCGGCAATTGCGGCATTGGCCTGTCTGATCTGGGCGCGTTCCGTGCTGGCGTCAATTTCAACCAGAATGTCACCTTCGACAAAACTGCCACGGTCAGTAATGGCGGGATGTAATGTCACAATGCGACCACCGACTGGCGCGGACAGGGCAACGGTACGGAAAGGTTCAACAAACCCTTCCCCCCTGATGGGCAACGGACCTGTGACCGGCATAAATTCACCTGTCTCAACCAGCGTTACAGGGCGTGCTATCGGCTCTGCCTCGACCACGGTGCGATTGTCGCCAAGGTACTGAAACCCAAAATAGCCACCTGCGATAATCGCAATCGCGGCCCCGATCCAGAACAGTTCGCGGATAGCTGGGATCACCCATTCCAAGACCTTGCGCATTTCATCATCCTCAATTAGTGACTCGTAAGTCATTAACAACTGACCCATGGGTCAGTAAAGCAAAAACTACATGTGTTACGCTTTTGAGCGGCGCTTGGATCACCGTTGTAAATTGCGCAATCCCGGTGCAGCCTACGAAAATGGCAAGGGAGGGCCGTGCATCTGTCATGAAAGAAACCGACAAAACCAAAATACGTCGCCGCAAAGAGGCCCGCCCAGCTGAGATTATCGCGGCTGGCATCACCGAATTTTCAAAATACGGATATGCCCGCGCGCGGCTGGATCGCATTGCACGCAACGCCGGAATCTCGAAAGCGACGATCTA
The DNA here is from genome assembly GCF_000169435.1 of Roseobacter sp. CCS2. Lineage (GTDB taxonomy): Bacteria > Pseudomonadota > Alphaproteobacteria > Rhodobacterales > Rhodobacteraceae > Yoonia. Next base: position 58,750 of record NZ_AAYB01000009.1, read on the forward strand.
TCTTTATTACGAATCCAAAGAAGCGTTGTTTTTGGCGGCGGTCGAAACCTATATGACCGCTACAATGGCCGAAAACGAAGATTTTCTAGACACCTTCGACGGCACCACCAAACAAATGCTGACCCGTCTGCTGCGCAGTGTCTATGACCGGTTCGCCGAAGGTCATGCGCAGTCTGTCATGCGCATCATGATCACCGAAGGCGACCGCATTCCAGACGCGGTCAGCACCTATCACGCCATGACAATCCAACGCGGCACATCACTTTTGCGCCGCATCCTGAAACGCGGCGTCGACCGCGGTGAAGTCAGCCCGAATGCGATCATTGATAATCCGCAAGTTATCATCGCACCGGCGATGTTCTTTGCGCTTCACAATATGATGTTCAGCAAAGCCGGTGATTTGGAATTTGACGGCTACTTTGATGCGCATCTCGCGTTGGTTCTGAATGGGGTGATGAGCGACGTGTAAAGGCTTAGTGGATTAACGCGCAGGGATCCTGACCTGTTCGTCCAAATATCGATAAAGGTCAGTGATCTGGTTTTTGGGAACGCAGTTGGCAGCTATCATCTACAAACGGCGCTGACTTGTTGTGCGATTGACTGCTCTCATACCACAAAGATGCTCAACCCGTGTGGCGAACGCTTTGAAAATGAGCAACAGCGCATTTTTAGCGCATTTGTTGCGCACAAACCCAGACCCAAACCCGGTCATTCAGAAATTTCTGGCTTAATTCTGCGCCGCAGCACCAACTACGGGTGCTCGAAAGAGCATGAATGCCGCGCGAAGGGCAAATCTTGGACGATGCAACCCCTCGCGCGACGACAACATCACTGTTGCGGGTCCTGCCTACCTTGGTTGGTCCAGCGTTGAAAAGGGGTGACTGCGCCCCCGTAACGGCCCGCAGCGACAACGGGGACCTAAGACCTATGACATTACGAACCTCTGCTTTTGCATTGACCGCCCTGCTGGGCACAACCGCCATGGCTGCGGCTGAATGCGCCGATCCGATCAAAGTGGGTGTTTTGCACTCGCTTTCTGGCACTATGGCGATTTCCGAAACCACGCTGAAAGACACGATGGAGCTGCTGATCGAAAACCAAAACGCAGCCGGTGGTCTGTTGGGCTGCGACATTGAAGCAGTCGTTGTTGATCCGGCTTCTGACTGGCCGTTATTTGCGGAAAAAGCGCGCGAATTGCTGACCGTCAGCGAAGTTGACGTGATCTTTGGCAGCTGGACATCCGTCAGCCGCAAATCCGCCCTGCCTGTTTTAGAAGAACTGAATGGTTTGATGTTCTATCCGGTGCAGTATGAAGGCGAGGAAAGCTCGCGCAATGTGTTCTACACAGGTGCCGCACCAAACCAGCAGGCGATCCCGGCCACGGACTATTTTCTGGAAGAACTTGGCGTGGAAAAATTTGCGTTGCTGGGCACCGACTATGTCTATCCCCGCACCACGAACAATATCCTTGAAGCCTACCTTCAGGACAATGGCATCGCCGCCGAGGACATTTTCGTAAACTACACACCCTTCGGCCACTCAGACTGGGCAACCATCGTCGCCGACGTCGTCGCACTGGGTGCTGATGGCAAACAGGTCGGTGTGATTTCAACCATCAACGGCGACGCGAACATCGGTTTTTACAAAGAACTGGCTGCCGCTGGTATCTCTGCCGATGATATTCCGGTTGTTGCCTTCTCTGTTGGTGAGGAAGAACTGTCCGGTCTGGATACCTCCGACCTTGTTGGTCATCTGGCCGCCTGGAACTACTTCCAGTCCGCAGAGTCTGAGTTGAACGATGAATGGGTTGCCGCGTGGAAAGCGAAGATGGGCGAAGACCGTGTCACCAATGACCCGATGGAGGCCCATTATATCGGCTTCAACATGTGGGTGAATGCAGTGACCGAGGCTGGTACGACAGACGTCGATGCGGTCCGCGAGACGATGTACGGGCAGGAATTCCCGAACCTGACAGGTGGTACTGCGGTCATGTTGCCGAACCACCACCTCGCCAAGCCCGTTCTGATCGGTGAGATCACAGCCGACGGTCAGTTTGATATTATCAGCCAGACCGAAGAAGTGCCCGGTGATGCGTGGACCGATTTCTTACCTGAATCAGCGGTCCTGAAATCGGATTGGCAAGAGCTGGGGTGCGGTATGTACAACACCGAAACCGAAACCTGCGTTCAGCTGACCTCAAACTACTAAACTATCTGGGACAGGGCGCATCTTTCGCGCTCTGTCCTGAACCTGCCTGACAGATCGGCCCGGATACCCCATGATCAGACTGCTTTCATTGGCGCTTGCGCTTTTTCTAACCGTGCCTGTTGCCGCAACGGCCCAGTCCCTTCAGGACATCCTGCAAACCCACCAAGACAAAGTTCTTAAACCCGGGCGCCGCACAGTTGGCGTGGTGCTGGACGATCTGATTGCCAGCGGATTACCCCAAGCCCTGCCCTTTCTGGAAAGCTGGCGTGACCGCGAAATTGTGCAACGCGACAGTGATGGCCTGTTTTTCCGTGTGGCCGAAGACGGTGACACAGTCACCTTAGAGGACCTCGACACCGGCGAAACACTGACCGCCAACGCCGATGGCTTTACCGAATCTCGGCCCAATGGCGGTGTGCGCCGCGCGATTGGTGATGCGCTGGTCCAGTTTCAACTGTCCGATCCCGATATCGCCAAACGCCAAGCGGCAGTCGCGGCCATCGCGCGCAGCATGGACGCCAGCCAATTGGCGCCCTTGGCCGCATCGATTGAAGGCGAACCCGATGCTGCATTGAAACAAACGAAAACCCGCCTTGCCGGTATGCTGGGTGCGCTGTTTGCCGACACGACTAACGCGCGTGTGGCAGCGATTGAAGCGCTATCTGGCGATCTTTCGGTTGATGTGCGCGCTGTGCTGAACACTATTCTTGCAAGTTCCGAGACTGTGGCGGCGACCATTCCTGGTGGCACCAATGTCGCGCAAATGCTGGTCGTGGGCGCGGATCTGACCGAGACCGAGGCCTATGACCGCCTTATTATCGCCGACCTTGCAGACCCTTTGATTACCAAAACACAGATCCGCGACGCGCTGATTGCTAATATTGATGGCGACACTGTGGCGGGCATCCCCGTCGGAACCTTGAATACAGACGCCGCCCGCGCGCTGGCCTACGACCTGCTTGCCGCAGATGGCATTGTGCCGCCCCGCGTCGATGAAACCACACGGGCCGAGGCCATCGCCGCCCATAGCTTTTATGTCGCATACGCAGAGCCTGATACAGCCATCACCGATGCTGCACGCACGGCACTGACCGCCATTAAAACCAAAGTCGGTTTCAGTCAGGCGGCTGATCTTGGCCTTGATGCGCTATCGCTGGCGTCGATCTATTTCCTTGCGGCCATTGGGCTTGCGATCACCTTTGGGGTGATGGGCGTGATCAACATGGCGCATGGCGAGTTTATCATGATGGGGGCCTACACCGGCTTTGTCGTGCAGCAATTCGTGCCCGATTACACACTGTCGATCATCATCGCCCTGCCCTTGGCCTTTGTGATCACCTTCGGCGCGGGCGTGCTGATGGAGCGTACGGTGATCCGTCACCTTTATCACCGTCCGTTGGAGACGCTGCTGGCCACTTTCGGCATATCCATCGCGCTGCAACAACTGGCCAAGAACATCTTTGGCACCCAAGCGCGCCCGCTGACTTCGCCAGAATGGCTGGATGGGGCGCTGATATTTAACGATGTTGTGGCGATCAGTTACATCAGGGTTGCGATTTTCGTGCTCGCGCTGGTTTTCCTATGTATCATCTTGTTCATCCTCAAACGTACCCGGTTGGGGCTGGAAGTCCGCGCCGTAACACAGAACCCCGGCATGGCGGCATCCATGGGGATCAACCCTGACCGGATCAACATGCTGACATTCGGGTTGGGGTCCGGGATCGCCGGGATCGCAGGAGTCGCTATTGGACTATACGCTCAAGTGACGTCCGAAATGGGCGCATCCTATATCGTGCAAAGCTTTATGACCGTCGTGGTTGGCGGCGTTGGCAATGTCTGGGGGACGTTGGCCGGGGCGTCGCTGATTGGCTTCCTGCAAAAGGGCATCGAGTGGTTGAACCCGTCCAATACGCTGGCGGCACAGACCTATATGATCCTGTTTATCATCCTGTTCATTCAATTCCGGCCCAAGGGCATCGTCGCCCTTAAGGGCCGTGCGGCGGCGGATTAGGTTGGAGATTATATTCTTGACTAAATTAGTAAGAAATACATATCCTTGCGAGGTGGCGGATCTTTGTCCGACGCCTAACAGTAAAGGAAACCTTGATGAAAATTATCACTATGGCCGCTGCGGCCAGCCTAATGGCAGCGCCTGTCTTTGCACAGGACAGTTGCCCCCTAAGCTACGACGTATTCGAAATCGGCGTTCCGCATACCGATATGGATGCGTGCCCCGACAGCATGCAGGTCGAGGGCGCATTCTGCCGGCTTTCGCTGGTCGCGGAAGTCGCCACGATATTTGCCTTTTCCGAACAGGACGACTGCATCATCGCCACACAAGCCTATTTCGACGATCAATACACGCTAACACTGAACTAACCCTTCCGTTTTCGGAGGCCGCGACGTGACAGCCAGCTTTTTTGCCCGCAATCCGTCCGTGCTTTGGTTCATCCTTATCCTAAGCATATTCACAGTCATTGTGACTGTTCTGTCCGAGGTCACAGGTGTCGACCTGATCTCAACCTCTTTTGTCAAAACCTTGGGGAAAACCCTCTGCCTTTGCCTTGTCGCCATCGCGATGGACGTGGTCTGGGGCTATTGCGGTATCCTGTCCTTGGGCCACTTCGCCTTTTTCGGCATCGGCGGCTATGCCATCGGCATGTGGCTGATGTATGCGCGCACCGAAGGGATCGTGCTGACAAGCCTTGCCGGGCAACCTATCCCACCCACACCGGCAGAGATATCCGACGCCATTGGCAACCAGATATTCGGGGTCGTGGGCAGTTCTGAATTCCCGCTGATCTGGGCCTTTGCAGACAGTTTGACGCTGCAATTGCTGATGGTCGTTCTTGTGCCCGGATTGCTTGCGCTGGTCTTTGGCTGGCTGGCGTTCAGATCACGCGTAACTGGCGTCTATTTATCAATCCTGACCCAAGCGATGACCTTGGCGCTGGCGCTGTACCTTTTCCAAAACGACAGTGGGTTGCGCGGGAACAACGGCCTGTCAGGCCTGCAAAACATCCCCGGTTACGAAGACGTGCCTCAGGCGACCGTGTCGATCATCTTTTTTATTGCGTCGGCAGTGGCTCTTGGTGCGGGCTACGCTTTCTTTGCTTGGATCGTATCAGGCAAGATGGGCAGTGTGGTCAAAGGCATCCGCGATAACGAAGCGCGGGTGCGGTTCTTGGGCTATCATGTGGAAAGCTATAAGCTGTTCATCTTTACCACGACTGCCGTCGTCGCGGGCATCGCGGGCGCGCTGTATTATCCCCAAGCGGGCATCATCAACCCCGGCGAAATCGCACCTATCGCATCGATCTACCTAGCGGTCTGGGTCGCTATTGGCGGACGCGGGCGGCTTTATGGTGCTGTCATTGGGGCTGCCTTTGTCTCGCTTCTTTCAAGTTGGTTCACCGGGGGCGGCGCGCCCAACATCGACCTTGGGCTCTATGTGATCCAATGGACAGATTGGTGGCTGGTCTTGCTGGGTCTGTCCTTTGTTGCGGTCACGCTGTTCTTTCCCAAAGGCATCGGCGGCCTGTTTGATTATCTGGTCAGGAAACCGCAATGAGCATGCTGCTAGAGGTATCGGGGGTCAGCGTTTCTTTTGATGGTTTCCGGGCGATCAACAACCTATCAATCAACTTTGCCCCGGCGGAACTGCGGGCGATCATCGGGCCAAACGGCGCAGGTAAGACGACGTTCATGGATATCGTCACCGGCAAAACGAAACCGGATGAAGGACAGGTGATTTGGGGCGACAGGAACATCTCGCTGCTTGGCATGTCCGAAAGCCAGATCGCACGCGAAGGGATCGGACGGAAGTTCCAGAAACCCACCGTGTTCGAGGCGCAGACGGTGCGCCAAAATCTTGCCATGGCACTGAAAACACCGCGCGGGCCGTTTGCTGTGTTGATGCATAAAAAGACCAAACCAAATGCGGAACGGATCGAAGCGGTCGCAGCCCAGATCGGGTTGAGTGATAGCCTGACACGCGTGGCCGGTGAACTGAGCCATGGGCAAAAGCAATGGTTGGAAATCGGCATGTTGCTAGCCCAGGAACCGCGCTTGATGCTGGTTGATGAACCTGCCGCTGGCATGACACCAGAGGAACGTGAGAAAACCACTGATATTCTCAAAGAGGCGGCCAAAACCCGCGCCGTTGTCGTTGTTGAGCATGACATGGAATTTGTACGCCGTCTGAACTGCAAAGTGACCGTGTTGCACGAAGGGTCAGTTTTGGCCGAAGGCAGCCTTGATCATGTGACCTCGAACCAGACTGTCATCGACGTTTATCTGGGACGCGCCCATGCTTGAAGTTCGTCATATTGATCTGAAATACGGGCAAAGCCAGATCTTGTTCGATGTCTCTTTCACGGCAAAGATCGGTCAGATCACAGCCGTGATGGGCAACAATGGCGTGGGCAAAACCAGCCTGTTGAAAGCGATATCTGGGCGGCATCCGGTGGCAAGCGGTGACGTGCTGGTCGGGGGCAAGGCGGTGTCGCTGTCTTCTGCGTTTCATTCGGCGCGTGCAGGGATCGCCTATGTCCCGCAAGGGCGCGAGGTTTTTCCGATGATGACGGTGCGCGAGAACCTTGAAACAGGCTTTGCCTGCCTGCCGAAACCCGACCATAACGTGCCGGATTTTATCTTTGATCTGTTCCCGGTGCTGCGCGAAATGCAAAACCGTCGTGGCGGTGATCTGTCTGGCGGTCAACAACAGCAGCTTGCCATCGCGCGGGCGCTGATCACCAAACCGCAGGTCTTGTTGCTGGATGAACCGACCGAAGGCATTCAGCCCAATGTCATTCAACAGATCGGCGATGCGCTGGAAACGCTGCGCGACCAAGGGCAAATGGCGATTGTGCTGGTGGAACAGAACGCTGATTTTGCCTACCGCATTGCTGATACCTTCACTGTTGTGGAACAAGGCAGGATCAAGCAGAGCGCCGCAAAAGACAGCTATTCCAAACAAAGCCTGATGGCTGACCTTGCACTCTAGCCCTTGCGCGATTGACCTTGGGCCAGCCATTTGGTCAGCTATGCCTTGGGAAAACAGGTGACGTGTAGATGATGAAGACACACTCTTTTCAAAAGCGGCTCACGTCGCTGATCAGACAAGTCTATCCTGATCAGGATGCCGAGGTGCTGGCGCAAAACATTCAGAACGCGTTTTGGCCAGATGGGACACGGCGGCGCAAACGCGGGCGCACGCCAAGCAATGATTTGTGGACCGAAAAGGACGCGCTGCTGATCACCTATGGTAATTCAATCATCGATGGCGCGCATAAGCCCCTTGATCTGCTGCACGACTTTCTGTTGCGGCGCATGAAAGGCGTGGTGAACGGCGTGCATATCCTGCCGTTCTTCCCCTATACCTCGGACGATGGCTTTGCCGTGTCGGATTTTCGCAGCGTAAACCCGCAGTTGGGCGATTGGCCCGATATCAACCGGATCAGCGCAGATTTTCATCTGATGTCCGATCTGGTGCTGAATCATGTGTCCAGCCAAGGGACATGGTTTAACGGATACCGGCAGGGGCAGTCACCTTTTGACAGGTATTTTTTCGAAGCCAGCCTTGATGATGACGTCAGTGATGTTGTCCGCCCGCGCACAACACCGCTGTTGCAAAAGGTCGAAACCGCCAACGGCCCCCGCCATGTCTGGTGCACGTTCAGCCACGACCAGATTGACCTTGATTTCCGCAATCCCGAAGTGCTGTTGGAATTCCTGCGGATCATCCGCCTGCATGTGGACAACGGCGTGCAGATCATCCGGCTGGATGCGGTGGCCTTTCTTTGGAAAGAACCGGGTACATCCTCAATCCACCTGCCCCAGACCCATGCCATTGTGAAACTGATGCGGCTGCTGTGTGATTATGCATCCGAGACGATTATCCTGCTGACCGAAACGAATGTGCCCAAGGCCGAAAACCTAAGCTATTTTGGCGCGCATGACGAAGCGCACGCGATCTATAATTTCCCCCTGCCTCCGCTGATCCTGCACGCGGTCATGTCCGGTTCAGCCCATTACCTGCGCCATTGGCAAAGCGGGATGCCACCGGCGCAGATGGGCTGCGCCTATCTGAACTTCACGGCCAGCCATGACGGGATCGGGATGCGCCCCGCTGAAGGTATTTTGCCTGCCGACGAACAGGCGCGGATGATTGAAACAATCCAGAACATTGGCGGCCTTGTGTCCATGCGTGCCCTGCCCGATGGGGGCGAGGCGCCTTATGAAATCAACACGACCTTCTATGAAGCAACAGCGCAGACTTTCGCCGGTCAGGATGACCATCACTTTGACCGCTTCATCTGTACCCAAACCATCGTCATGTCGCTTGAGGGCATACCTGCCTTCTACATCCATTCGATGCTGGCCACCCCTAACGATCACGCCCAGGTCGCACATCGCGGTATGAACCGGGCGATCAATCGGCACCGGTGGGATTATCCGACATTGAATGCGATGCTGGATGATCCTGAAACACCACAGTCGCGGATATTGGCTGCGGTGTCAGAGCGGCTGCGTATCCGCGCACAACAACCGGCGTTCCACCCCAACGCCACACAGTTCACCATGCCTTTGGGCGATCAGGTGTTTGGCGTTTGGCGGCAAAGCCTGGACCGGCGTCAATCCATCTTTGCCCTGCACAATGTCAGCGATCAGACGGTTGTTCTGTCTCAACTTTCGATGAATTTAATCGCAGATGAGACATGGTTCGACCTGCTGACCGGCGAAGCGCTCGATATGGATCAAGAGGCCGTGACGCTGGCCCCCTACCAATGCCGTTGGATCACAAACCAAGGCTGATCATTGATAATCTGCCGCATCCGCCTGCGCCGCTGCATTCATATCAGAAAGGAACGTCGGATCGGCGGCATGGACGCGGTTCCATGTGGGAATAAAGGGCGTTTCATGCGGATTGTCCAAAAACACCTGTCCCGCACGCATGATATTCTCGGCAAACATCTCGATCGCGTTTTCCTCAGTGTGGCGATCAATCGCGAGGCCGTTCATCTTGGCATCGCTATAGTATCCGTCCAACAGATCAAGCGCGCAGCGGTAATAGGTGGCTTTCAACGTGCGGAAGGTGTTGGGCGTAAAGACCGTACCATCCGCCGCCAGCTTGCGAAAAATCGCCTTGCAGATATCGGTAGACATGCGGTTCAGGCCTGACCCGGCCTCATCCGCGGCCATGTCCTGATGTTTGTGATCGTAAGCATCCGAGATTTCGACCTGACACACCGCCTTGGGTGCCAGATTGCGCCAAGCCTCTGATAATACCCCGATCTCAAGCCCCCAGTCGGATGGGATGCGCAGGTCAGGCAGGATGGCCGTGCGCATGGCAAATTCACCTGACAGCGGGTAGCGAAAACTGCGCAGATAATCGATATAATCGCGCGGTCCGATCACACGGTTCAGGGCAATCAAAAGCGGGCTGACCAACAGGCGTGTGACCCGACCGTTCAATTTGCCGCCACCGATGCGGGCATAGTACCCTTTTGCGACCTGATAAGGAAAATTGGGGTTGGCGACCGGATAGACCAGCCGGGCCAGCATTTCCTTGTCGTAGGTCAGGATATCGCAGTCATGGATCGCCATAACCGCACTGTCAGCGCAGCTCATCAGATAGCCCAGCGATGACCAAACGTTTTTGCCTTTGCCCTGCTCGTTTGGTGCCAGACCCAGTTCGTGCAAACGCGCGCCCAGCGCCAACATGCGCGGGCTATCGTTCCAGATCACGATATGATCTTGATTGAGCCCCTGAAAGAACGATTTGGCATGGCGGAACTGCGTCTCGTCAGCGGCATCCAATCCAACGATGATCCGGTGCAGATAGTTCACCTTGGACAGTTCGGTCAGGATATGGGGCATCGCATCGCCTTCAAGCTCTGAATACAGGCACGGCAAGATCAGAGAAATTTTGCGGGTGGACGCAAAGGCGTTCAACTCTGCCTCCATTTCCCCAACGACGCGGGTGCGCAGATTGTGCAACGTTGTGATGTTTCCGTTTTGGTGGAAATCAGCCATGCGGTGGTGTCCTACTCTGTTCAAAGCGGTCAATGAGGTGAAGAATAGCCCAGTTCCAACCAACAGGGCCCGCATCCTGCGTGCGTATGATACGACCTGCTTTTTCGGTCTTAAGGGGCGGTAGCGGCTGACGCGCGGGGTTTGCGATGACCACCCCGATATCGGCATGTTCCAACATGGCAATATCATTGGGCGCATCCCCAAGGGCAACCGTATGCTGCGGCTGATAAAGGTCGATGATGTCGCGCATATGATCCACTTTGTTGCGCCCCAAGGATAGCGTCAAAAATCGCCCGCCTTGTTGCGCGGTGATACCATCATCAGCCAAGGCTGCAAGGAACGCTTCTTTGTCAGCCTTTGCGCCCGACCACAGGCCGGGTTCGGAAAAGCACCGCTGCTTTGCAAGCGCGGCATCATCGGGCGATAGGCCCGTCAAGTCAGAAACATCCTGTGCCGTCATATCCCCAAAACCGCGAAACTGCTGGCGTAGATCAGACGGTACGCCATCCAAGGCCGCACGTACCTTGGCATAATCTTCTGCAGCGGGCGCCTGCATCTTGAATGGTGGCAGAATGCCAGCCCCGTTTTCAACGATAGCAGGCCATTTCTGCACACCCATCTTGGCGCGCAGTGGACCCATTTCAGCTGCGGTTTTACTGCTGGCCAGCACAATACCGGCGGCCATGTCGTGCAGTGCATCCAAAGCGGGTTGTGCAGCGGCCCAGTCATACGTCGTATGGTCGATCAGCGTTCCATCGAGATCGGTGAAAACCATCAGGTGACAAGGGGCAGGCATAGCAAAATTATGGCTGATGCGCGGCGCGACCACAAGGCATCATGACCCTATCTCAGGTCTCTCTGAAGGCTTTGTTAAAATAATCGGCAAGTGGCTTGATCAGGAAATTCAGCGGGCTGCGATCCGCAGTACGCACGAAGGCTTCGACGGGCATACCGGGGATCAGCGTCATATCGTCAGGCAAACGGGCCATCTGCCCTTCTTCCAACTGCACCTCGGCCCTGTAATACGACAAACCGGACGTTTCGTTTTGAAAGGCATCGGCTGACACCAACGTGACTGTCCCTTGCAATTCAGGTGACCGTTTCTGATCAAAGGCCGAAAAGCGCAATGTCACCTCTTGGCCGACAAAAACCTGATCAATGTCAACGACCTGCACCTGCGTGGCAATCACAAGAGGGCGGTCTTGCGGGATCAGAAACAGCACCGGATCAGCCGGGCGAATGACCGATTGCGGGGCAAAAACCTGCAAGCCATAGACCACACCAGAAACAGGCGCACGAATGTCCAACCGCTCAAGCTGACGACGCAGCGTGCGGCGGCGCTCTGACAGTTCCAATTCGTTGAATTGCAAGTCTCTGAGTTGGGTAATGGCATCTTCGCGACGGCTGGCGGCCAGACCGAGGATTTGCAACTCAATCTCTGTCATCCTTTCCCCGGCTTGCGCCGATTGTGCGGTCAGATCGCCAACCGTGCCCAGCAAGTTGGCCTCTTCACGTTGCAGGGCCAACACACGGCTGGCCTGTGCCAAACCGCGATCCAGCAGGCTTTGTTGGTCGGACAGTTCTTGCGCGATCAGCTCTTGCTGGGTGGATAGCGCCTGTTGTTGGGCTGCAATCCCAGCAAGCTGGCTGGCAATCTGAGCACGCTGCTGGGTCAGCTGTTCGACAGAGCCGCGATTGGTTTCAAGGCGCGCCTGAAACAGGCGGTCTTGTCCGTCCATCAATCTTTGCACTTCGGGGGTGCCGACCTCATGCAGGACATCGCTGAAAGCAAGCACAGGGGCGTCGTCGCGCTCAGCCTCGAGGCGGGCACGACGCGCCAGGATTTCAAACAACTGCCCTTCAACAATCGCCAATTCCGATTGCAGTACCGTTGGATCCAATCGTAAAAGCAGATCACCGGCCGCGACCGTGTCGCCTTCATCCACGATGATTTCCTCGACCACGCCACCGTCGGGGTGTTGCACAACCTGCCGGTTACGATCGACCTCGATCTGCCCGGTTGTGATCAGCGCACCGGATATCTGCGCCATCACGGCCCAAGTGCCAAAGCCACCCACAAGGATCAACAGTGTCAGCGCACCGATGGTAAAGTGCTTACGCGCCGACCAGCGCCGGTCAATCGCATCGGTCATGACACACCCCCGGCCTTGCCTGCGCTGCGTTTGATATCGCCATGGTTTTTAACCATCTCGGCCATCACCTCGTCCTTGGGGCCAAAGGCGCGGCGTGCGCCGTTTTCGATGACCAGCAACATGTCGCATTCCTGAATGGCAGACGGCCGGTGCGCCATAATAAACACGATCCTGCCGTCCGCCTTCAGCGTTTTGATCGCCTTATTCAGGGCCATTGATCCGTCGTTATCAAGGTTTGAATTAGGTTCATCCAGCACCACAATCACCGGATCACCATATAGCGCGCGCGCCAGACCAATCCGTTGGATTTGCCCACCCGACAAACGTCCGGTGGTTGCCGAAACTTGGGTATCGTATCCATCCGGCAACCGCAGGATCATCTCATGTGCGTCGGCGGTTTTGGCAGCGGCAATCACCTTGGCATCGTCGGGCGCCATCGACATCCGTGCGATGTTTTCCTTGATCGTGCCATCAAAAAGCTGCACCCGCTGCGGCAGATAGCCAACGTGCTGGCCCAGTACATCAGGGTCATATTGGTCAAGTGCCGCGCCATCCAGCCTGATCTTACCACCCGCCGGTTGCCAGACACCTGTCAAAACCCGGGCCAAGGTGGATTTACCAGCGCCCGATGTACCGATGACGCCAATTGCCTGCCCCGGTGCGGCGGAAAAACTGATCATGCGCAGGGCCGCCTGCGCCTCACCCGGCGGGACCACGGTGACTTGTTCAGCCATGATCCGAGCTGCTGGTCTGGGAAGTGCCGTGCGCGGCGTATCGGCGGGAATTTGTCCCAGCAATACAGACAGATTGCGCCACCCTTCGCGACCACGCTGGAACACCGCCCATTGCCCAACCAGCAATTCAATCGGGGCCAGCGCGCGACCCAGCAGGATCGAGCCTGCAATCATTGCCCCCGGCGACAGTTCGTTGATCAAGACAAGATAGGCACCCAGACCCAGCATGGCAGACTGCAGGAACAGGCGGAAGGCTTTGGTCAGTGCCGTGAATGTCCCAGAGGCATCAGCAGCATCAATCGTGGTGTCCAGCGACGTGCCACGCGCCAATTGCCAGCGATCAAAAGCCGCCCCGCGCATACCAAGCGAATGCACCATTTCGCTTTCATCGCGGATATGTGCGCCCAATCGTTCCGAGGCAAAGCTGGCCGCATTGGCCCGCTGCAGCGGTTTGCGGGTCGTCACCTGATTAAGTAGCGCGACAATCAGCAAAATTACGGCACCCACGACAGCCAAGATGCCCATCAGCGGGTGAAAGATAAAGATTCCCAGAAAGAAAAGCGGAACCCAAGGCAGATCAAACAACGCCATCAACGCGGGCGATGTGATCAGACGCTGCACCGCTTCCAGATCACGCAGGCCCGTTGCGGCCTCATGTGGGGCGCGGTGCAAGGTTGTTGCCTTCAGCACAGCCCCAAATACGCGCCGGTCAAGGCTGGCCTGAAACCGCGCACCAACGCGCCCCATAATCCGGCCGCGGGTGAAATCCAGAATACCCATCATCGCATAAAGAAAGGCGACCAGCACAGACAGCGCCAATAGCGTTTCAAAAGACCGCGAACTTAGCACACGGTCATAAACATTGAGCATATAAAGCGGCCCTGTCAGCATCAGCAGGTTCACAAAGAAACTGAAGACACCCACGACCCAGTAAAGCGTGCGGCTTTTCTTGCGGGTCTCAAGCAGTTCTGCCCGGCCTTTTGCGGTCTGTTGGTCAGACATGGTTGTCGCTACGCCCTAATCTTGTCCGCGCGGATATCGCCCGGCTTGCAAAGTTCTTTACCTTGAACACGGTATCACAAACCACCTTAAACACCCGTTTAACCTGCATCGGCGTGGCGCGAATGCCACCAAGCCCGATGAAACGCCTTCACCGTTCGCTATCAAAATCGGGCACGCTGAGTGTTGACCACGTATCATCTTTTGGTGGTTCAGGCGGCGTTTCGCAGGCACGGCGATGGATGTTCACCTTACCAATAAAGTTGGCCGAAATCGGTGCCGTGACAAACAGGAAGATCATGATCAGCACCTCATGTGTCGATGGTTTGCCGATATCGAAGGAATGCACGATTGAGGCCACCAACAACATCCCAATCCCCACTGTCCCTACCTTTGTGGGGGCATGCAGGCGGGTCATCGGATCGTTGAACTTTAACAGGCCAATCGCGCCGACCAGTACAAACCCTGCCCCAATGACCAGACATAAGCTTACAAAATATGTTCCGATAATCTGTGCGGTCATTCGATGATGTCCCCCCGCAGGATAAACCGGGCCATCGCCACGGTTGACACAAAGCCCAGCATCGCGATCAGCAAAGCGACTTCGAAATAGATCTGCACGCCTTGGTGGATGCCCAGAACGATCACCAGCCCCAAGGCATTGATCACCATTGTATCCAAAGCTAACACCCGGTCCCCTGATGTTGGCCCCAGAACCAAGCGCACCATCGACATCACCTGCCCCAGTGCCAGCGCCAAAAAGGCAATCGCCAGTGCGACATTCAGAAACTGCGTTGCGAGTATCATGCAAAAATCTCCAATAGCCGGGCTTCGTAACGGGTGATGATATCTTCGCGCACAGCATCGGCATCATCAGTGTGCAGCACATGCACCAGCAGGCTGTGCCCATGATCTGACAGATCAGCCGAAACGGTGCCCGGTGTCAGCGTAATTGTCCCCGCCAACATCGTGATGGCTTCTGGCTGTTTGAGCCGAAGAGGAACAATGATCCAAGCAGGCTTGAGCTTGGAGGTCGGCACGGTCAGTACAATCCACGCCACCTCAATATTGGCCACAACAATATCCCAGATCACCACAAAACTGTAGCTGATCATCTTGCCCACCCGAAAGCTGTTGGGCGTATCAGGCCACCAAACGGACGTACCCCATGGGATAATGATACCAAGGATGAAACCAAATACGATCATTCCCGCCGAAATCTCATTCTGCAGGAACATCCAGACAATCGTCAGGATCAGCGTCAAAAGCGGATGCGGGATCAACCAGTTGAATGCGCGCGCCATGTCAGTGATCCTCCGTCGTTGGTTTGCTTAGCTTGCCCGGTGTGTACACCACAGTCGAGATATAGGGTTCTGGGCTGAACAGCTGTGCCGCAACGGACGTTGTGTAGCGGTGTACCTGACCGGCAAAGATCGTGTGCAAAGCCAGCAACGTGATAAGCCCACCAATCGCGACATAGCACATCGTTGCGGGCGGTGACGTCGTGTTTTCCCCCTCGGGCAGCGCCACGCTTTGCGCTTTCCAGAACAAGACACTGCCCGCACGTGCAAAACCAACGATGCTGATCAGACTGGACCCCAGAACGATTGCCCAGACCCACACCATCAGGTCGGTCCCGAATGCAGCATCCAACAACAGGAGTTTCCCCAAAAACCCTGACAGGGGCGGCAGACCTGCCATCGCAATGGCTGCGATGAAAAACAGACTGGCCGTGATCGTGGCACCCGCAATGGGTGCTTGCGCTGTCAGATCAAGGTTTGCGCGGCGTGACCTGACCAAATCCACGATCAAGAACAAGGCCGCCCCTGCAAAGGTCGAATGCACGATATAATACAATGCGGCGGCAATCCCTTCGGGCGAGAAAAGCGCGATGGACACCAGTACCATGCCCATTGATCCGATGATGGAAAAGGCCACCAGCCGGTCAAACCGCTTGGCTGCCAGAACGCCAATCATCCCGATCGCAAGTGAAATCAATGCAGCGGGCAAAAGCCATGTATCATGCAACCCTGCCGTCACTTCCAATTCCGGCGGAAAGATCAGCGTATAGACCCGGATGATGGCGTAGGCCCCAACTTTGGTCATGATCGCAAACAAGGCCGCCACTGGTGCCGGTGCCTCTGCATAGCTGGATGGCAGCCAGAAGTGCAGCGGCACAAGCGCTGCTTTGATCGCGAAGACCAACAGCAACAAGACGGCAGCCACACGAATGCCAACCGTTTCTTCCGCACTGATCAGGGTCACACGGTTGGCCAGATCGGCCATGTTGAGCGTGCCGGTTTCGGCGTAAAGCGCGCCCAGCGCAAATAGGAACAGCGTCGATCCAATAAGATTGAACAGCACATATTGCACACCAGCGCGCAAGCGCACCGTGCCGCCCGAATGGATCATCAGGCCGTAGGATGCGATCAACAAAACCTCGAAAAACACAAAAAGGTTGAACAGATCACCCGTCAGAAACGCCCCCAATATCCCCATCAATTGAAACTGAAACAGGGCATGAAAATGCCGTCCCCGGTCATCCCAGCCCGAACTGATCGCATAGATCAGCACAAAAAGCGCCAGTACCGATGTCAGCAGGATCATCATGGTCGATAATCTGTCACCCACCAGAACAATCCCAAAAGGTGCCGCCCAATCGCCCAATTGATAAAGCATCACGGTTCCATCAGCGGTCGCCATCACCAGTCCGGCCGAGATCGCGACCAGAATTGAAACACCCGTCACCGAGAACACGCGCTGAATGCCGATGTGATAACGCGCCGCCAGAACGATAAAAGGGGCCAGCATCGCTGGCAAAACAACCGGTGCAATCAGCCAATGGGTCATACCTTACCCTCCGGCTGATCATCCACGTGATCATCGTCAGACCCAAGGAATGCGCCGAGGCCAATCATCACAACCACGGCCGTCATCCCAAAGGAAATCACAATCGCTGTTAACACCAACGCCTGTGGCAAAGGATCTGTGTAGGTGTTGATATCATCGCGCAGCACAGGTGGCGCCCCCGCCACAACACGACCAGAGGTGAACAAAAAGACGTTCACAGCATAAGTCAGCAGAGAGATACCCAAAATCACCGGAAACGTCCGCAAGCGCAAAACCAGATAAATGCCGGCGGCTGTCATGACACCAATGGCGGATGCAATCAGGAATTCCATGCTACGCGCCCTCCGTTACTGTCTGTCGGGGGCGGTCATCGCGTGACGGGTCAATATCCATTGGATGTTCGCTTTCAACCGCGTCTTTACGGCGCGCCAATCGTGAAAAGCTTTCAAGTGACAGCATCACAGCGCCCACGACAGACAAGAACACCCCCACATCGAACAAAGCAGCAGTCGCCAGTTCGAATTCCTGAAAAGGCGGAATGCGGACATAGGTGAAGTCTGATGTCAGGAAAGGTTTGTCTACAAACCATGACCCGATCCCTGTAAACCCGGCGACCAGGACCCCTGCCCCGATGACACCGTGATAAGGGTATCGCAATCGCGCAGAGGTCCACGAGAAACCGCTGGCCATATATTGCATGACAACACCAATCGACACGATCAGACCGGCGATAAAACCGCCGCCCGGTTCGTTATGCCCGCTAAGGAAAATATAAAACCCGACCATCATCACGACTGGCATCATCCCACGGGTCAGCACCACCATCATCATCGGATGCACACCGCCTGCCTGGGGTTGATCAGGCTTGCGGTTCAAAAGACGCATGCGCACAGGGCCGCTTAACAGTGCCTCGGTTAAGGCGTAGATCAGCAAAGCCGCAATGCTTAGCACGATGATTTCGCCAAACGTATCGAAGCCCCGGAAATCGACCAGAATGACATTGACCACATTGGTGCCGCCGCCCCCTTTGTAGGAATTCGCAAGATGGAATTCAGAGATTGGGGTGCTGACCGGATCGCGCAGCATATAGTAATAAGCCAGCGCGAAACTGGCCAAGCCGCCAGCAACCGCGACAGCCACATCGCGCATCCGGCGCAGAACCGTGCTTTCAATTGGCGTGTGGTTGGGCAGGAAATTTAGCGCCAAAAGCAATAGAATGATCGTCACCACCTCAACCGTGAACTGGGTCATTGCCAGATCAGGCGCGCTAAGGAAGACAAAACCGATCGACACCATCAAGCCCACAATTCCGATCAGTATCAGTGACAGAAAACGATTGCGGTGTAGGAACACCATACCAATCGTTGCCGCCACCAACATACCCCAGCCTGAGATCAAAACCGGGTCTGCTTTTTGCATCTCATGCATTGGCGCACCAACCGTGCCGGTCGTCCAAGCATAGTATCCTGCCACGACGATAGCGACCGTGCCAACGGCCGCATATCGGGTAAACGCGCCATTGTGCAGCGGCAGAATCAAGGCCTGCGACAATCGGACGATCGCGGCGACGACGGCGTCAAAGATCGTTTTCGCCTCGGGCCGTGGTACGGCATCCCACACGCGCAAGGCGGGTTTAAAGATCACCAGCATCGCCAAACCACCCAAGACAGCAATGATCGACATATAAAGCGCAGGCACCAAACCGTGCCAGATTTTCAGATGCGCTGACGGCATCTCTGCGGCGTTCCCCAGCACAGAGGCCGTGACCAGTTTGACGAATGGTTCCGCCACAAACGGGGCAACGCCAATCACAATCACCGGAATGATCAACAGCGCAGGTGGCAACCACATACCCGCAGGCGGATCGTGGGGTTTGGCGGGATAGTCATCACGCACAGGGCCAAAGAACACATGACCGATCAGCCGGAAACAATAAGCAGCAGAAAACAGTGAACCGACAGTGGCCAGCACAGGGACCAGCCAAGGGCTGTTGAACAGGACGGTGTGATTTGCCTCTTCCAACATCATTTCTTTGGACAGAAACCCGTTGAGCAGCGGGATACCCGCCATAGACAGCGCCGCCAGCATGACGATCACAAAAGTCACTGGCATCAGGGTACGCAAACCACCTAAGCGCCTGATATCGCGGGTATGCGCCTCGTGATCAATGATGCCCGCCGACATGAACAAGGCCGCTTTGAACGTCGCGTGGTTCAGGATGTGAAACACAGCCGCCATCGCGCCAAAGGCTGTGCCGGTCCCCAACAGCATAGTGATCAGGCCAAGGTGACTGACGGTTGAGAAAGCGAGTAGCGCTTTGAGATCATGCTTGAACAGCGCAATCACCGCGCCCAACACCATCGTGATTAACCCAGCGGTTGTCACGATCAAAAACCATTCGGTTGTGCCAGACAGCACCGGCCACATCCGCGCCATCAGGAAAATACCCGCCTTTACCATGGTGGCAGAGTGTAGGTAGGCCGACACTGGCGTGGGTGCTGCCATGGCGTGTGGCAGCCAGAAGTGGAATGGGAACTGCGCTGATTTCGTAAAGCAGCCCAGCAGAATAAGGATCAACGCAGGCACATACAGCGGATCAGCCTGAATAAGCTCTCGGTTTTGCAGAATAACGCTAAGGTCATAACTGCCCACAATCTGGCCAAGGATCAGCATACCACCGATCATCGCAAGACCGCCCATGCCGGTGACAGTCAGCGCCATACGCGCGCCTTGGCGACCCTCTGGCAGATGTTTCCAATACCCGATCAGCAGGAACGACGACAGCGACGTCAGTTCCCAGAAAATTAGCAAAAGCAAGATGTTATCGCTTAGGACGATGCCCACCATCGCACCCTGAAACAAAAGTAGGTAGGTGAAAAATTCACCCATGTTATCCTTGTGGCTGAGATATTGGCGCGCATAGGCGATGATCAAAAGGCCAATACCAAGGATCAACAAGGCAAAGAAAAAACCCAAACTGTCCAGCATCAAAGTGAAATTCAGACCAAGGGCCGGCATCCAATCAACGCGGGCGGTCACGATATCGCCGCCAAGGATGGCTGGCAGGTTGGTCAGCAAACCAACAAACGCGGCCAATGTGACGGTAAACGTCACACCAGCGCAAGCAGACCGACCGGCCGGATTCATCAGCCCCGGCAGCAAGGCACCAAAGAAAGGCAAGGCGACAATAAAGAAGAGAGACACAGCAACTCCCGAAATTTAGCTGGTAAATATGTGACCAATGCGAGCGCGCTTGAAAAGGGAGAAATGCAATTTTTACTGTTATTTCAGAAGATAGCATCCTAGGCGCAAGCAGATCGTCGCACTTGCACGAGGATGCAGCGCTTGTGGCGCGGTGCGGCTGACACAGTTTGCTGAATGCAGCTTTATATGCCGTTTTTCTAGCATTTTGCCTTCGCAGGCAGCCCTATCACTGCTCATTGCAGCGTACTGCGCCTAACTGTTCTAATTGTTCATTCAAGGCTTCATTCAAAAGCCAAGCGCTGAAATCATGCGTTACCTTGGCCGCCGATGGTGACATGCAAAGCGCAAAGTCGATATGCGCATTCAATTCAGTTGGGCAGATCGCAACGACTGACACCCCATCCATAGGCGCAATATTGGTCAGTGGAAGCGCTGCCAGCTCTGCGCGTCCGTCAAGAACGGCTTTCATCGGGCCGCCGCCTTCCAAGAACAGCAATCGTTCGGACAGATCATCACCAAGATTAAGTTGGCGCAGAACATCGCGGAAGGTATCACCGCTTGTTCCGGTACCGGTCAAGGCAATGCTGCGTGCAGACCTTAAAATGCGTACCAGTACATCGACGGATTGTGCAGCGGGACCGTGCGCACCTTTCGCACAAAACGCCAACGGTGCACGGGCGAAGGTGTGACACGACGATCTGTTTGCATGCCCTGCTATGATGATGCCTTCGACATAGCACGGATTTGTTATCGCAATATCCCACGCCGCCTTATCTGCGATCAGTCCGGGCACTTCTGGGTTCAGGACGTGCACTACGTTGATAGTTACGCCGTTTGCATGCTGGTAGATGGGGACAAGGTGTTCCATCATTTCTTTCAAGGCGATGGGAACAATGAAATTGATAACTTGATTGCTCACTTTTCTTATTCTCCCGCAAATCGGCGCGCTGCTGTGAACACTGGCTTGTCTTCATTGTGGTGCAAGTGATCGGCAAATGTCACGACAATCATGCTGCCTTTGCCATCCGCAATTTCAACGTGACCGCCATGTGCCTCTGCGATCTGACGCACAAGAGCAAGACCAAGGCCGTAGCCGTCGACGTTTTGTCTGTCGCGTCCACGAAAGAACCGTTCAAATACTTTTTCGCGATCTGCAATAGGAATGCCTTTGCCTGCATCGCGCACCGATAGGGTCGTTTCGCCGGACTTTTGCGTAATTTCAACCTCAATCGGGTGTGCGCCATGTTTTTCGGCGTTGGTGACAAGATTACGAACCAATCGCCGCAGCAAGTCCCGATTACCCCGGATGACAGCAGGTTGCCCGGTAACAGACACGCCGGCATCTGCACATTCCTCTGCAACCAGTCCCAACAGATCTATGTCAGCGTCCAATGCAGCAGGCGCTGCGTCCAACCGGCTGAGCGTCAGGATTTCATCGATCAGTTGGTCCAGTTGCGCGATGTCCATTTCGACAGTTTCCAGACGTGTTGTCGCACCTGTATCACGGAACAGTTCAATCCCAAGACGGATGCGCGATAACGGCGTGCGCAGTTCATGCGAGGCATTCGCCAACAGCACACGGTGGGCATCAACAAGCGCCTCAATCCGGTCCGCTGCGTCATTAAAACTATGTGCCAAGGCTGCAATTTCGTCACGACCTTGGATGTCCGCGCGCGTTGCAAGATCCCCGCCGCCGATACGCTCAACGGCACGTTGCAGCCGTTCCAACCGGCCTGTCATGCGCCGAACAAGCGGGTACGACGCGGCGCCAACCGCAATCGCGGTGGTCGCAAGGATCAAGACCAGTGCCCTGATGCCACCCAGACGCGGAAATGGCACGCGGGCTGCCACCATCCGCCCATCGGCCATTATAAACAGTCCGGACGGACCATTGTGCAAATCTGTTTCTTCAATCGTCCAGTCAGCACGCCCCTCTATCTGATCTGTCGCAATCAAGACGCCATTTGCGTCGAACAGCGCAAGTTCAACATTCAAACCATGCGCAATTTCGGCAAGGACAACGGCCTGTTCGCTGGCGGTGGCCGTATCAGGAGGCAGAGCCTGTGCGACCGCACGTTGCGCAAGGCTGATAGCTGTCGCACTCGGGCGGTCCTCAGACCCGAGGCGCGAAAAAACCAAGGAGGTCGTCAAGACCGTCAATGCGAGGGCCGCGATGATTGTCAGATAGATTTGAAGGTAAAGCCTTTGGCGGATCATAACGCGTATCCATGAGGTTCACCGCCATCCTGACTGCGGGCAAAGACATATCCGGCACCGCGGACGGTGATGATCCGGCGTGGATTTTTCGGATCATCTTCAATCTCGGCCCGGATACGAGAGATATGCACGTCAATCGAGCGATCAAACGCCTCAAGCGTTTCACCCCGCAGTGCATCCATTAAAAGTTCACGACTAAGAACGCGACCCGGCGCGCGGGCCAGCACCAACAAAAGCTGAAACTGATGGGACGTCAGATCGCAGCTGCGGCCATCGACTTTTGCCAGCATTGACCCCGGATCTATCTGTAAGCGCCCGAATTGAAGTGGCGTGGTTACAGTTTGCGTGGGTGTTTGCCCGCGGCGCATGATGGCGCGTAATCGTGCCAGCAGTTCGCGTGGCTCAAATGGTTTGGGCAAATAATCGTCTGCGCCAATTTCAAGCCCGATAATGCGATCCATTGGATCACCTTTGGCGGTCAGCATAATGATCGGTGTCTCGCTGCGCGCTTTCATGCGGCGGCAGACCTCAAGCCCGTCGATACCTGGCAGGTTGATATCAAGGATAACAGCCTTGAACGGTGTGTCATCCAATACACCCAACCCATCCTCGCCGGTCTTGGCGGTCGTGACACCAAAACCATTCGCGCCGAGATAGCTTGCGACCATCTCGGCGAGGCGGGTGTCATCTTCTACCAGTAAAACCGCGTCGGTCATTTGGCCTCTTGCCTGTGTGCGATCAATCACGCGTCCTGCGACGTTCGCGCATTTCTTGCAAGAACGCCATCCTGTCGGCGGCGGTTTGACGCTGTTCGGGCGTGAGAATGTTTGAAATACGCGTCATTGCCGTGATCATTTCGCGGCTCACGCGGTCGGCCTCGGCAATGCGGTCTGCGCGCAGGGCTTCGAGTGCGGCTGCGTCAACCTCTTCTGCCAAAAGCAACTCGCGTATTTCTGTACCTGCGGCGCGGAAACCATCCGGCACGGGGCGCAGGTCTGCCACGAGATCAAGGATAATCTGCGTGATCTCGTCGCGCTGCGCGTCCGTGGCGTCCAGTTCGATGGCCGCATGGGCCACGCCGCGCGCGATCATCCCGTCCATTTCCGCATCAGTCATATCGTCCAACATGCTGCCCCGGCCTGCACCAAATCTGTGGCCTGACCGAAAATCTGCCTGCACAAAGTCGGGCGCGCCGCCGTCAGTGACAAATTGTGCGACGTGTTGCGCGGGGCGGCTTTGTGCGATGGCTTGCGCACCAATACCGATGCAGACCGCCGCGGCGATGCCTGTCATCAAACGCCCCCGTCCGGTCTTGTACCACTTTTTGCCGATGGTTTTCTGGTGGGTCATATGTCCTGCCTTTTTGGGTTGATGAATATGGTGACCCGTATTTATGCGCCCTGTGTTGCTGGCGTTTGTAGCAAACGTAAAGTTCTGTGAAGTTGGTAGCGCGGCAGGGTCGTGCAGTTGCACAAAGGGGCAACCAGCACGGGGCGCGCGTTATGTGACGCCGCCCGTACAAACTGCAACCCGGATCCATACAATGACCTTACCCCGCCCCACTTTGATTATTGGCCTGTCCGCATGACTGGTCTGCGCCGCGCCGCCATTTTTGAGGCATGGACGCTGATCCTACTGTTCGGTGTCGCCATGCCCCTGAAGTATTGGGCCGGTATCGCGCAGGCGACGTCTGTCATGGGGCCGATCCATGGTCTTATGTTCATGGTGTTCGTATGGTTCGTGATCCGATCCTGGGCAGAGGGTATCATCGACATTTTCGGAACGCTGCGCCTGCTGATCGGTGCATCAATACCGGGGGCCGGATTTATCAACGAACGCTGGCTGCGCAGTCAATATGAAGAAGGAGAGCGTGATGCTTTATGAGTTGACCAAAGCGGCGCATCTTGTGACGCTGTTTGTGTGGATCGGTGGCATGGTCGCCGTTGGTCTGGCGCTGCGATATCCATCCAGTAACTTTTTGACGCCTCTCAAAGCATACGACCGCACTGTGACGACCCCGGCCATGATCGCCGCGCTTTTATTCGGCATCCTTTTGGGCGTGCAGGGCGGGTGGTTTTCTTCTGCGTGGTTAGGTGGAAAGATCGTTCTTGTGCTGGCCCTTTCAGGCCTGCACGGCGCGCTTGTCGGCAGGTTACGCCGCGCGATCTGGGAAAGCCCGCGTGACACCAAACCTGGTGGCAGAATATTTCTGCCTGCGGGCCTGGTCATCCTGACGCTGATTGTGCTGCTGGTGACACTGAAACCCTGATGGGGCGACGGCGTTGAACAAAGGCCTGTCGCCGCCTATCATAAAGCGCAAAGGATGGTCGCTTGGTTCACAGATTGGACGGACTTATGTGGCATGCACCTGTCGACTATCAGTTGGGGCCTCAGCGCGGTCGAACATGCCGTAATCACGGATCACGCCGGCAATACGCAGCCGGTAGGTCGCAAAGACCCCGGCCCTGCCCTTTGTCTGCGCACCGCGATGCGCGCTCAGATTACGCCAACGGGCGATCGCATCCTCGTCCTCGAAAAACGACAATGACAGGATCTTGCTTGGATCAGTCAGGCTCTGGAACCGCTCGACCGAGATGAAGCCTTCAACCTCATCCAGCATCGGACGCATTTCTGCGGCGATATCAAGATAGTCGTTCTTGCGGCCCTCTGCCGGTTCAACCTCGAAAATGACTGCAATCATGCGCTGTCACCATGCGGCGCTGAGGCGCATTTAAGCCAGGTACGGTCTTCGCGCAGCAGAAACTTTTCTTTCTGTGCGAACTCATAATTTTTACGGCCCAACGGGTCCGCTGCCAGTCGTGCGCGATAGGCTTCGTAATCTGCCAGACTGGCCACGTTGTAGATACCATATGCCAGCGTCGAAGACCCTTCATGGGGTGCGTAATAGCCGATTAGGTCCGCCCCACAGCGCGGGATAGCCTGACCCCAATTGCGGGCATATTCATTGAACTGATCTTTCTTTGTTGGGTCGATTTGATAGCGAATGATACAGGTTAGCATTACAGGCTCCTTCTTGTATGTCTCGCTGAGTCTAGCCGATTGCGAATGCGGGATGCTTCGACTAAGATCGAACTATGAAAGAAGGTCCTGATATTGCTCATTTAGCCGCGCTGATCGGTGATCCCGCCCGCGCCAACATGCTGACCGCGCTGATGAGCGGGAAGGCCCTGACTGTCAGCGAACTGGCCGAAGAAGCAGGTATTACCATCCAGACGGCCAGTTCCCATCTGTCCAAACTTGATGAAGGCGGCCTGCTGCGCCCACGTAAACAGGGGCGGCACAAATATTTCTCACTTGCCAATGATGACGTTGCGCATGTCCTTGAAGGTTTGATGGGGCTGGCGGCGCGATCAGGCCATTTGCGTCAGCGCACCGGGCCGCAAGACGCCAAGTTGCGGCAGGCCCGTGTCTGCTACAACCATCTGGCCGGGGACATGGGCACAAAGATGTTCGACAGTCTCATGGCGCAAGGCCATTTGTCGCTTAAGGGTGACGACCTGACGTTGACCAGCTCTGGCGAAATCTTTGCGGCAGACTTTAAAATTGATCTGGCAGCGTTGCGCAAAAACAAATCACTGCTGTGCCGGGAGTGTTTAGACTGGAGCGAACGCAGATCGCATTTGGCGGGCAGCCTTGGCCGCGCATTTCTGACCCGTTTCGAAGAACTGTCTTGGGCCAAACGAGATCAGAAAACCCGCGTCGTCTTATTTTCAAAGACGGGTGCGAAAGAGTTTGAGCGTCTGTTTGCAATTGGCTGACATCGCGCGGCCTCGGTCTGGTTTGAGGATAACAAGGCCAGTGCTGCGTTATATATGTGAGCGTCGGCCCCTCTATCGAAAAGTCCTGAGCGTTTTAGAAGCAAGCCAAGTGTGAAAGTGGACGAAGATCAATCAATATGAGATCATACAGAATATTGATATCAAGGACGCATATTCAGGATTTATATGGATGAAGAAATTACTGTTTTTCTGCGCGATGTTCTTAAGTGTTGGCACAATGGTTTCGGCAGGCTGCGCCGACTATGAAGATAACAGTCTGCCCAATACACCCGCGCCGCAATATCGCATTTGCTATGATGACGTCTGCGATGAGACGACGCTTTCGTTTGTATGTTCGAATATCAATGGGACGCAAAAAGGGTTCGCAAATGGGTGGGCAACCTATTACACGACGGCGCAATCCGGGGCTGAGAGTTTCAGGGTGACGTGGCATGGCCGCACAATTGACGCAGATAAGCACAGCAGATTGACTATTGAGGAAATTGGCCAATTGCACACGCCTGTTGCCACAAACAGCTCTGACGCGTTGGCAAGTTGTTTAGCGGCTGCCGATAATGCCGTTGGCTGCCTTGGTGTCGTTGGTGATATCGAAGTCAGCGAAAACGGATGTATCCGCGGCCAAGACCCAACAGATTGCTGGGCTGCCGAAGCCGCCGCATGGGACGCGCAATTAGCGATAGAAATGTCCAGCGCCCTTGCCGCAGTCACTGATTTAGTAGGCCAAGACTTTGCCAATGACTTGCAAGCGTCGCAGAACAATTGGCGCAACACGCGCGCCAGCGACTGCAAAGTGTACTTGCCGTTAGTGTTCGCACAAGATGGTGGTGCCGCTCTTTGTCGTGCGGAATATGCCGCCAAACGGATCGATTTTCTGCGCGATGTGGTGATCCGTTCGGAGTTTCAAGGATAGCATCTGAGATCAAAATACTGCATCCAAGGTGATCCTGCGTGTTGATATCTGCAACACGGGCGTCGTCGCACAGATCATCGCGGGCGCGAATTTGCGGCCTATCGTTTAGTTTTTGAGCCCTGCCATCAGTTGCTGAAACCTTTCGCCTTGAACGGTAACATGAGACCTTAACAGGTCCGCAGCGCGTTGCGCATCCCCGGCCTTAAGTGCGTCGATAATCTCATCGTGTTCGGCAAGTGATTGTGTCATGCGGCCTCTGACGCGCAGTTGGACGCGCCGATAAGGCTTTAGCCGGTTTTGCAGTCGCAAAGCCTCGCTTTCCAAATGCGCGTTTGTAGCGCCACGGTAGATTTCCTGATGGAAGGTTTCGTTTTCCAGGTAGTAACCGGATGCATCTTCCCTTTCGACGGCACTGCGACATCTGTCGTTTGCATCAGCCAGACGGACCAGACCGTCGTCAGTCATTCGTGCTGCGGCAAAGCGGCCGCATGCAGCCTCAAGTTCTGCCATCGTTTCAAACATTTCGAGCAATTCGACCGGCCCGGGCTGACGTACAAAGACACCGCGGCGCGGAATCTGTTCGGCCATTCCCGACATCACCAACCGTTGCAGCGCTTCGCGGATTGGTGTGCGTGAAACACTGAAATGCGTGGCAAGTTTGATTTCGTCAAGCCGTTGACCGTCCTCGTATTTGCCTTGAAAGACGAGTTGCTCAAGAGAATCTGCGATCTGTTCGGCGCGCTTCAATTCCATGGTAAAACAATACTAGGCTGAAGACGTAGAACGCAATAATTATTATCTTGTATACAAGAATATTGACCGAGGATGCAAATGAAGCAATGATAGATTATCGCCGCATCTGAGGAGAGTCGGCTTACCTTTGGGAGGAAATAATGAAAACGAAATTTCTAACGACAGTCGCCATGCTCGCGGCAATGAGCATCGGTTCGACGGCAAGCGCAGAGGAGCTTCGTCTGTCGCACCAGTGGTCGAACCAAGACATTCGCCACCAAGTTGCACAGATCGTCGCTGACGGCGTTGCTGCGGCTGATGTTGATCTTGAGATCAAGATTTTTGGCTCCAAGTCGTTGTTTAAACCGCGCGAACAGTACCGCCCGCTTAGCCGTGGTCAGCTTGATATGACTGTTCTGCCGCTTAGCTATGCCGGTGGTCAGCAACCCGCGTTCAACCTGACTTTGATGCCCGGCCTTGTGAAAAACCATGACCATGCAGCACGCCTTGCTGATTCACCGTTCATGGAAGCGCTGGAAGAAAAGATGGCCGAAGATGACGTCATGGTTCTTGTCCATGGTTATCTTGCGGGTGGTTTCGTTGGCGCCGATGGCTGCATCACACATCCCGACGATGTTGCAGGTCTTCAGACACGCGCGGCGGGCAAATCGTTCGAACAGATGCTTGCCGGGGCAGACGCGTCAATTACGTCAATGGCGTCATCCGAGATCTACAACGCGATGCAAACAGGCATCTTGAATGCTGCCAACACATCATCGTCGTCGTTCGTGTCCTATCGGATTTACGAGCAAGCCGCCTGTTATACCCCCGCCACCGAAGATGTGGCCCTTTGGTTCATGTATCAGCCGCTGTTGATGAACAAATCAACGTTTGATGGTCTGAACGCAGATCAGCAGGCCGCACTTCTTGCTGCTGCGGCCGAAGCCGAAGCGTACTACCTCGAAGAAGCCAAGGCGCAGGATGCTGCCTCTGTCGATGTGTTCCGCGAGGCCGGCGTAGAGATTGCTGAAATGACAACCGAGGACTTTGAGGCATGGCGCGCGCTGGCGCAGGAAACCTCTTATGCCGCATTCGTGGAAGAAGTACCTGACGGTCAAGCGTTGCTGGACATGGCTCTTGCTGTCGAGTGATTGAAAGCCTTGGTGACCACCTTTGTCAGGTGGTCACCATACCTTGCGGACAATCTTCTCATTCCTGAAAGGAAGCTGATATGGCTGGCCAAAGCTCAGCCGTTACTTCGCGCACGGGAAACAATCCCTTTTTGCGCGGTGTTGCGGCCCTCTCTACCCTTGCTGGTTGGTGTTCTGCGGCCATGATTGTCGCGGCGGTCGCGATCACATGCCAAATGATTTTTGTACGTTTCGTACTGAATGGATCAACTGTCTGGCAGACCGAATGTGTCGTCTACCTTGCGATTGGCGCCACGTTGGTCGGGCTGCCATATGTACAGCGGCTTCGCGGCCATGTGAATGTGGATCTGGTCCCGCTCGCGCTGCCGAAACGTGCGCGATACTATATGTATCTGCTGACGATGACGCTTTC
>NZ_AAYB01000008.1 GCF_000169435.1 Roseobacter sp. CCS2
GCGTCAGTTCTGTTTGCGGGGTTTGCTGGACCTGCCCATAAAGTTCAGAGGTCGAGGCCTGATAAAAGCGCGTTTTCTTTTCCAGCTTCAGAAAGCGGATCGCCTCTAACAGCCGCAAGGTGCCAAGCGCATCAACATCGGCGGTGTATTCGGGGGTATCAAAGCTGACGGCGACGTGGCTTTGCGCGCCAAGATTATAAACCTCGTCAGGTTGCACTTCTGATAGAACCCGTGTGAGGTTCGAACTGTCGGTCAAATCGCCATAATGCAGGATCAGGCGCGCGTTATCGGTTTGTGGGTCCTGATAAAGGTGATCAACCCGTTCGGTATTGAGCGAAGATGACCGGCGTTTGATACCATGCACCTCATACCCTTTCTCAAGCAAAAGCTCGGCAAGGTAAGATCCGTCTTGTCCGGTGATCCCGGTGATAAGCGCACGTTTAGGCATCTGGTTCTCACATCACTCGTAAAGCTGTTGTTAACTTTAGTAGCGCTGCGAGGTCTTAAGTTAAGGTTAACTTACGCACGGTGCTGTAAGAATTTTCTGACACATCGGCTGAAATACTGCGCGCGAACCCATTTTCAACGGAAGGCGCACGTTCATGTCAGACCAAACCCCAAACCTCGCATTGCCATTTATCATGCCTGCACAGGCGCAAAAGCACGTCACCCACAATGAGGCGATCGAATTGCTTGATATGATTGTGCAGCTCACGCTGGAGGCCAGCAATGCGACAACCCCGCCAGGATTGCCCAGCGAAGGTGAGGCCTGGGCGCTGGCATCATCGCCCACAGGTGATTGGTCCGGCCACGGCGGCCATATCGCGACATGGCGCGGTGGCGGGTGGCTTTTTGTCACCCCACGCGAAGGCTGGATGGCGTGGGTGAAGGATGATGCGGAATTGCAAGTCTTCACCGGGGCGGCTTGGGCCACGTTGGCGGGTACAGGCGTCTAACAAGCAATCAGCGATTCCCCCCGATCTGGTGATCGGGGTCGATATGAAACAAGCGCGAGGTCAGTTTGGCCTCGCGCTTTTTCGTGTTTGCGCCAATAATGCGAGAAACAGACGATATTTTGGTCCAAATCCCTGTTCATTCGCACGGAACGCACCATATGCGGGTCAACGCGATGGATTCTTGTCGCAGAGTGCTTGCGACACCAAGAGGGCTCTGTTACATCGCGCAAGATTTTGCCGCTCTTGCAACCGTGAGGGCCAAAGAAGTTGCCCATCCGTTGCCCGTCATTGACGCGTGTTGCGGGTCCGGGCCCAAGATATCGGAAGGCTCCACGTGTCCGAAACTGCTGGTATTTCGACAGGCATCGCCGCGCGCTATGCCACTGCCGTCTTTGAACTTGCGCGCGAAGGCAAGGCGATCAAAGCACTCGAATCAGATGTTGCGACTTTAGAAGCAGCGATGGCCGAAAGCGCCGATCTGCGCACTTTATTGACCTCACCGCTGTATAGCCGTGAAGAACAGTCTGGCGCGATCACTGCAATCGCCAAGAAAATGAAACTCTCTGACACCACAAGCAATGTCTTGGCGCTGCTGGCAAGCAAGCGCCGTTTGTTTGTGCTGCCACAGCTTTTGGCCGTGCTGCAGGATATGCTGGCCGAAGAGCGCGGCGAAGTGACTGCCGAAGTCACAACAGCCAAGGCGCTGACAAAGGCGCAGACCGAAAAGCTGTCCAAAACACTCAAAGCCCAAGTGGGCAAATCTGTCACCATCAAAGAAACCGTCGATGAAAGCATCATTGGCGGTCTTATTGTCAAAGTGGGCTCAAAGATGATCGACACGTCGATCGCCTCCAAGCTCAACGCACTCCAGAACACAATGAAAGAGGTCGGATAAATGGCGATCCAAGCGTCTGAAATTTCTGCGATCCTAAAGGACCAGATTAAAAACTTCGGTCAAGAAGCCGAAGTGGCCGAAGTTGGCCGCGTATTGAGCGTAGGTGACGGTATCGCCCGTGTTTACGGTCTTGATAATGTTCAAGCCGGTGAAATGGTTGAATTCCCCGGTGGTATCCGCGGCATGGCCCTGAACCTTGAAGCTGACAACGTGGGTGTTGTTATCTTCGGTTCCGACCGTGACATCAAAGAAGGCGACACTGTCAAGCGCACCAAATCCATCGTGGATGTGCCAATCGGTGACGAACTGCTTGGCCGCGTTGTTGACGGCTTGGGCAACCCACTGGATGGCAAAGGCCCGATTAACGCCAAAAAGCGCGCTGTGGCTGACAGCAAGGCCCCCGGCATCATCCCACGTAAATCGGTGCATGAACCAATGGCGACCGGTCTGAAATCGGTTGATGCGATGATCCCAATCGGTCGTGGCCAGCGCGAATTGATCATTGGTGACCGTCAGACTGGTAAAACCGCTGTGGCGCTTGATACCATGTTGAACCAGAAGTCGTATAACGACGCGGCGACCGAAGAAGGCCAGAAGCTGTACTGCGTGTACGTTGCGGTTGGTCAAAAGCGTTCCACCGTGGCGCAACTGGTGAAAAAGCTCGAAGAATCGGGTGCGATTGACTATTCCATCGTTGTGGCTGCAACCGCATCTGACCCTGCGCCGATGCAGTTCCTTGCACCATATGCTGCAACTGCCATGGCCGAACATTTCCGCGACAATGGCCGCCACGCACTGATCATCTATGATGATTTGTCAAAGCAGGCTGTGTCTTATCGTCAGATGTCCCTGCTGCTGCGCCGCCCACCAGGGCGTGAAGCCTATCCCGGTGATGTTTTCTATCTTCACTCCCGCCTGTTGGAGCGGTCTTCGAAACTGAACGAAGATAACGGTTCCGGGTCTTTGACGGCGCTGCCGATCATCGAAACCCAAGGTGGTGACGTGTCCGCGTTTATTCCGACCAACGTGATTT
The DNA here is from genome assembly GCF_000169435.1 of Roseobacter sp. CCS2. Lineage (GTDB taxonomy): Bacteria > Pseudomonadota > Alphaproteobacteria > Rhodobacterales > Rhodobacteraceae > Yoonia. The sequence continues at coordinate 2,885 of NZ_AAYB01000008.1, forward strand.
CGATCACCGACGGTCAGATCTTCCTTGAAACTGAATTGTTCTACCAAGGTATCCGCCCTGCGGTGAACACCGGTCTGTCGGTGTCGCGTGTGGGGTCTGCCGCGCAGACAAACGCGATGAAGTCGGTCGCGGGCCCTGTTAAGCTTGAGCTTGCACAGTACCGTGAAATGGCTGCCTTCGCGCAGTTTGGGTCCGATCTGGATGCTGCGACACAGCAACTGTTGAACCGCGGTGCGCGTCTGACCGAACTGATGAAGCAGCCCCAGTATTCGCCGCTAACCAACGCCGAGATCGTTTGCGTCATCTATGCAGGTACACACGGCTATCTTGATAAGGTTGATGTCAAAGAGGTAGGTCGTTTTGAGGCGGGCTTGCTTAAGCATATGCGCACAAACGCATCTGACGTGCTGGACATGATCACCAAGGAAGACCCGAAGATCAAAGGTGAAGCCGAAGATAAAATCAAAGCGGCCATCGACGCTTTCGCAAAAGACTTCGCTTAATCTTTGAGACAAAGGAGACTTTGCTTTGCCAAGTCTTAAGGACCTGAAAAATCGGATCGAGTCGGTCAAATCGACCCGCAAGATCACAAAGGCCATGCAGATGGTCGCGGCTGCCAAATTGCGCCGCGCCCAAGATGCAGCCGAGGCATCGCGCCCTTACACAGAACGGTTTAACGCCGTGATGGGTGGGCTTGCCGCGTCGGTTGGCGGATCAGATAGTGCGCCAAAATTGTTGTCCGGTACGGGCAGCGACCAAGTGCAGCTTTTGATCGTTATGACAGCGGAACGCGGGCTGTGCGGTGGCTTTAACGGCAACATCGCAAAGCTGGCGAAATCGCATGCGCAAAAACTGCTGGCTGAAGGCAAGACAGTGAAGATCATCACTGTCGGCAAGAAGGGCCGTGATGCGATGAAGCGCGACTTAAGCGATCACTTCGTCGGTCATGTTGACCTCACCGAGGTGAAACGTGTGGGTTACGCCGACGCGCAAGGTATCGCGAAGGATGTTCTTGGCCGCTTTGATGCCGAGGAATTCGATGTCGCGACGATCTTTTTCGCCCGCTTTGAAAACGTCGTCACGCAGCACCCGACCGCACAGCAAATCATTCCTGCCAAGTTTGAGCAGGAAGAAGATGCTGACGTCACGCTTTATGACTACGAGCCAAGCGAAGAAGAAATCCTTGCTGATCTGCTGCCGCGCGGTGTGGCCACGGCGATCTTCAGCGCTTTGCTGGAAAATGCCGCGTCAGAGCAGGCGCACGTATGTCTGCAATGGACAACGCGACACGCAACGCTGGTGAAATGATCGACAAGCTGACGATTCAATACAACCGCTCACGTCAGGCTGTGATCACCAACGAGCTGATTGAAATTATTTCGGGCGCGGAAGCGCTCTAGACCCCGGAGAATACCATTATGGCAAACGCAAAAGGCAAGATCACGCAGGTTATCGGCGCTGTCGTCGACGTGCAGTTCGATGATCACCTCCCCGAAATTCTGAACGCCCTGACAACAGACAACAACGGCAAAGAGCTGACGCTCGAAGTGGCCCAGCACCTTGGCGAAAACACCGTTCGCGCCATCGCGATGGACTCAACCGAAGGTCTGGTGCGCGGTCAGGACGTGTCTGACGAAGGCACCACAATCACCGTGCCCGTGGGCGATGCCACACTGGGCCGCATTATGAACGTTGTTGGCGACCCCGTTGATGAAAAAGGCCCGATCGGTGAGAAAGACCGCCGGTCGATCCACGCGGAAGCGCCACCATTTGAGGCCCAGTCAACTGCATCCGAAGTGCTGGTGACAGGTATCAAGGTCATCGACCTGCTGGCCCCATATGCGAAGGGTGGTAAAATCGGCCTCTTCGGCGGTGCGGGTGTTGGTAAGACCGTTCTTATTCAGGAACTGATCAACAACATCGCGAAAGTGCACTCTGGTTACTCCGTTTTTGCGGGCGTGGGCGAACGTACACGTGAAGGGAATGACCTTTACTACGAATTCATCGAATCCGGTGTTATCGACGCCGAAGACCTGACCAAGTCCAAAGTGGCACTGGTTTATGGTCAGATGAACGAACCACCGGGTGCGCGTATGCGTGTGGCCCTGTCTGGTTTGACCATGGCAGAATCATTCCGCGATCAGTCCGGTACTGACGTTCTGTTCTTCGTCGATAACATCTTCCGCTTTACACAAGCGGGTTCCGAGGTGTCGGCGCTTTTGGGTCGTATCCCATCCGCGGTGGGCTATCAGCCAACATTGGCCACTGACATGGGCCAGATGCAGGAACGCATTACATCCACAAAGAACGGCTCGATCACATCCGTTCAGGCGATCTACGTGCCTGCGGATGATTTGACTGACCCCGCGCCAGCGACGTCGTTTGCGCACTTGGACGCGACAACCGTTCTGAACCGTGCGATTTCGGAAAAGGGTATCTATCCTGCCGTTGACCCATTGGATTCCACATCGCGTCTGCTGGACCCAGCGATTGTTGGGGAAGAGCATTATGCCGTTGCCGCCGACGTGCAGCAGATGTTGCAGCGTTACAAATCCTTGCAGGATATCATCGCCATTCTGGGCATGGACGAACTGTCAGAAGAAGACAAACTGACAGTTGCTCGTGCGCGTAAGATCGAACGCTTCCTGTCCCAGCCGTTTGACGTGGCACAGGTGTTCACTGGTTCGCCCGGTGTTCAGGTGCCATTGGAAGACACAATCGCGTCGTTCAAGGCTGTTGTCGCAGGCGAATACGATCACTTCCCCGAAGGTGCCTTCTACATGGTTGGCGGCATCGAAGAAGTAAAAGCAAAAGCCGAAAAAATGGCCGCAGACGCGGCGTAAGGAGCCAAGATGGCAAACCTACAATTCGATCTGGTCTCGCCCGAACGCCGCTTGGCGTCGGTCGAGGCGTCCGAGGTTCAGATCCCCGGCGCAGACGGCGACATGACAGCCATGGCTGACCATGCCCCCACCATCACAACATTGCGCCCCGGTATTTTGACCGTGGTGCATGGCGGCGGGTCTGATGCCTATGTGGTGTCCGGCGGCTTTGCCGAGATTACAGCGGCAAGCGTATCGGTTTTGGCCGAACAGGCGTTGCCACGTGATGAGGTCACGCAAGAGGTCTATGACCAGATGGTCGAAGATGCGAAAGCCGCTTATGGGCGCGCGCAAGAGACCTTCAAGAACGAACCCGGCCCTGTAGATGATGCAGCAAAGCTGTTGTCAGATATGGTTGCAATTGGCGGGCATATTGGTCTGACAGCCAAGAACTAAACTGGCAAAACAGAATACAAAAGGCCTCACTTTTGTGGGGCCTTTTTGTTGCGAAACGTAAGATAACTCTAACTTCAGTATCATGTATTTATTTGTGAAAATTCAAAGATTTACTTCAGTATAAACCGGCGCAAAAACGCTCATTCCAAATCATATTATTGTTACCGTTTTTTTTGGCTCATATACCGCTGCATGGGGGCACAGAAAAGGATCTACCAATGCAATACCAAACTCAGATTGTTTCGACTTTTGCGATCGTCCTGTTAGCTGCTTGTGGTTCGAGTTCCGGTCCAAATACATCCAGACTCGGATGTGACTTTTTCTTCTCAACTTATGACGCCTGATGTTGGCGGTGGCTTTTCCGGGGTCGAATTTGACGGTGGCTCCACAGGCGGACAGGTCAACAATATCAGCACGGAAATAGGTATACTGGATGGCACGAACGAGGTCTTCGGGGTTGCAGGAGTGAACCCAGATGTCAATCATGGCGACGCAGTCACAGCTGGTACTGTGAATTATTCTGGTAGTTTCAATCTTGATATCGGCGAACGCACAGATGGCGGTTTTCAGATCGATGGTGATAGTGGATCGATCACTCTTACTGCGAATGCGTTTTCAGGGACTGTCGTTGGAAGCGGTGTCGGGACGGATGGTACGTTGGAAATCAACGGAACTTTTACGGATACTGACATGGGCGGTACGGCTACCTACGGTGGTGTTAATGCGAACATTGCTGGTGTCATAGGTCAAGACGGGATTACGGCAGCATTTGCCGGAAATACGGATGACGCGGTACTAGTTGGTGGTATTGCGCTGAACGATGATCCTATTTGAATATGTATTAAGGCGTTGAATTAAAAAAAGGCGGCCGCAATTTGCGGTCGTCTTGGTGTGTGTGTAAGTGGCGCCGACCATGGAATTTGGGCAAATAGCCTCGCATCCTTAGGAATGCAGAAAATCCGTTTTGCTGGTTTAGTCATCTGGAACTTTTTATAAGGTGATTCCTGTGACTAGTCTTCCAGCCCCCAAAGTGCGGCAGTACCAGAAACGCCTTGCCCATCCACGGTAAAGTCCAGATTGCTATTGGTTCCAAAGTCGCTGCCCGCCACATAGACCCCTTCTGCGGCTGGTCCGTAAATCAAACCATCTAATTGCCCATCTACAGTGAAATTCTGTTCACCGTTATCTAGCGCGCCGTTGACTTGCATGTTGTATTGGGTCTGGCCAATGCTACCCGCAAAAATGTTACCACCAGACATCACAACATCGCCTTCATAAACGGCCAGTTCTTCCAGGCCGGTTGCGGGGTTGATGACCCAGCCCATGAACTCTGACGCGGTACCGTTGGTTGCGCCCGTTTGCATGTTTACCGAAACCGATGTCTGGCTCGTAATATTGGCATTGGGTGTGGTGAAAAAGGCCAGTTCCATGAAGCCTTCGTAAGTGACGGTGGTCGCCGCGGGCAGATCGGTAAAAGGGGTAAATCCGCCGTTGTTGTAGTTATCCTTCACGCCTTGAAATTCAGCTGGCATTTGGGTCACAAAGTAAAGCGCCTGCGCCTCGGTCGGTCGTGTGAACGGGCTTGTTGGCGGGTCACCCCCACCTGTGTCACCGCCGCCGGTATCATCATCGTCACTATCATCGCCGCCTCCGGTATCCTGTGCTGCTGAAGTGCCACCTCCACCGCCACAAGCCGAAAGTGCGAGGATCAACGCAGAAATTGCCAAGGATCGAACTACGGGATGTTTCACGACGCCAACTCACCTAACATTTAAAAATCGTTCAGGTTGAGTTATCAGTGATTCATTAACCAAGTGTTATTATGGGTTAAGGAAACGTTGGATAGAAGATGCGTCGGTTTCAGAGTGGCACGGTAGGTATAGACCACGGCGATGTGGTGCTGTTCTCTGATTTTGAGGATGACGGACAGATGTGGCGTGGCGAAGGCCCACGCCAGTCACGGGCCACAGTTCGTTTTGCGCAAACCTACGCGACACCGCCGCATGTGCAGGTATCTATGTCGATGTGGGACATTTCAAACAACACCAACATCCGCGCCGATGTGCAGGCCGAAGATATCACCGAGGCAGGTTTCACAATCGTCTTTCGCACGTGGTCCGATACGCAGGTGGCGCGGGTCCGCGTTGCTTGGACGTCCTTTGGGGAACTTCCCCAAGACGATGGATGGGAACTTTACTAGCGCCTATTCGGCGGCATAAAGCCCTTCATAAATCGGTCCCAGCGTCTTGTGATCAAACAGTGACGAAACAGACGTGCCGTTCCATGTGTTCAGAATGGCTTGCGCGAACATCGGTGCGGTCGGCACGATACGGATGTTCTTGCAGGCTTTCACAGCTTCAGTCGCTTGGATGGTGTCGGTAATCACAAGGCTTTTCATCACGGATTTTGATACGCGGTCCACGGCAGGGCCGGACAGCACGCCGTGCGTAATGTAGGAGTGCACCTCTTTCGCACCATTTTCCATCAGCACCTCAGCCGCTTTGCACAATGTGCCAGCCGTATCCACGATGTCATCCACGATCACGCAAACCTTGTCTTTCACGTCACCAATCACTGTCATCTCAGCCACTTCGCCGGGTTTCCCACGGCGTTTATCAACGATGGACAGGGGCGCACCAATCCGCTGCGCCAGATCACGGGCACGGGCCACGCCGCCCACGTCGGGGGATACGACCATGACATCATCCATTTTGCCCCGGAAATTATGCATCGCATCAAGTGCATAAATCGGCGAGGCATAAAGGTTATCCACCGGAATATCGAAAAAACCCTGAATTTGCGTTGCATGCAAATCCAGGGTCAAAACGCGTTCAATGCCGGCTTCTACGATCATATTCGACACCAGCTTGGCCGTGATCGGCGTGCGGGCCTTTGACCTGCGATCTTGGCGGGCATAGCCAAAATACGGAATGACCGCCGTGATGCGCGCAGCAGAGGAACGACGCAGGGCATCCGCGATAATCAGCAGTTCCATCAAGTTGTCGTTGGCAGGGTTTGATGTTGGTTGGACGATGAACATATCTTCGCCGCGCACGTTTTCATAAACCTCGACGAAAATTTCACCATCGTTGAACCGTTCCACACGGGTGTCGCATAGCCCCACTTCCATGCCACGATGCATCGACATGCGACGCGCGATTGATTTGGCAAGCGGCTGATTGGCGTTACCGGAAATCAGCTTTGGCTCGATCATTGTGGGCATGGGGTGGTGTCCTTTGGCAGAAGGGTGCTGCTACGCAGATGTAACAGATTCGTGGCGTTGACACCGGGTAGCACAAGCTTACCGTTCCGCAAAGAATTCAGCGCGCAAAGGAGCCGCAAAATGCCCCATATCGACTATTACTTCGCCACTCTGTCACCGTTCACCTACCTGAGCGGGACACGCCCGGCCGAAATTGCGCAAAAACATGGGGCCACGATCACCTATAAGCCGCTTGATATCATGGCGCTGTTCGGGCGCACGGGTGGCACGCCGCCCAAGGATCGCCACCCCAACCGGCAGGAATACCGCCTGCAAGACATGGCGCGCCGATCCAAAGGGCTGGGTATGCCGCTGAACCTGAAACCGATGTTCTGGCCAACCAATGGCGCGCCATCTGCTTATGCGATCATCGCTGCGCAGAACACCGGCGCAGACGTCGCGGAACTGGTGAAAGCATTTGGCGCTGCCTGCTGGGCAGAGGAACGCGACATCAGCCAGGACGACGTCGTGCGCGATTGTCTGGAAAAATGCGGGTTTGATCCCGCGCTGGCTGACAAGGACATGCTGACCAGCGCCGAAACCTTCGGCAAAAACCTAGAGGATGCGATCAATGCCGGGGCCTTTGGCGCGCCTTTCTTCATCACTGACACAGATGAACGCTTTTGGGGTGAAGACCGGATTGACGATCTGGATGCGTATCTGTCTGGCACGCTTTAGTGCCTGACGTTTCCGGTCATCATGTGCATGCAGTCACGGTGGGCGCAGGTGCGCCCGCCGTAATGATCCACTGTGCCTTGTCGCGGCATGACGCCTTGCTGCCATTGGCAGACGCGATGGATGGAAAAGTGACGTTGATCGACATACCGGGGCATGGGCGCAGTGATGATTGGGACGGAAAGCATGACTATCAGACGCTAGTGGTGGATGCCGCCGCCGCTTGCTGTGATGGTCCCACTCATGTGATCGGGCATTCCTTTGGCGGCACGGCCGCATTGCGGTTGGCGGTTGAACGTCCCGATTTCGTGAACCGTTTGACGCTGATCGAACCGGTCTATTTTGCCGCTGCAAAAGGTACGCCTGAACATGCCGCACACGCCAAATCCTTTCGCCCTTTTGTTGGCGCCATGCTGACGGGGGACGAGGAACGCGCCGCTGCAATCTTCAACGATCTGTGGGGTGCCACACCTTGGGCGGATATTCCTGCGCGCATGCAGGCAAAGCTGACCCAACGCATACATCTGATTGTCGCGGGCGGTGGTGCCATCGAAGAAGATGCCGCCAAGATCACATCAGCAAAGCGGCTTGGCGCATTGGATATCCCAGTGACACTGATCCGTGGTGCAAATACCCAACCGGTAATCAAGGCTATCCATGACACGCTGTTAAAGCGCATCCCTAACGCCACCGATCATGTGATCGCTGGTGCGGCCCATATGGTGCCAATCACCCATACCGATGATGTCGCGGCGATTATCCGTGCAGCAGATCAAGAAACTGGCTAACGCCACTTTCGGTCATTGACCAATCGCAGACCAGCCGCCCGGTCAACCGCGCATCAGGGTCGCCGACCGCGGGATCACCATTCATCACATAGTAAACGGCACCTGCATCCAGCATCCGTTTATGCTCACTCCGCGGTATCTCAAAAAAGATCATATTGGCTTGCGGTTCAAACAGCATCTTGGCCGTATTGTGCTGACGCAGCCCATCCGCCAATTGCATGCAACGCGCATTGGCCGCCCGCGCCATATCCAGCCAAAGGTTGTCGGTCAGATAGGCTTGCATCTGCGCTGACAGATAACGGTGCTTTGACAGCAAATGGCCACCCCGCTTGCGCCGCAGCTCAAATTCCCACGCGATATCGGGGTTAAAGATCACACAGGCCTCGACACCCAACAGGCCGTTTTTGGTGCCGCCAAAACTGACCGTATCAACGCCTGCTTTCCACGTCATGTCAGCTGCGGAACATCCCAGTGCCACCAACGCGTTGGTAAACCGCGCACCATCCAGATGGGTTTGCATGCCAAACTCTTGCGCGGTGGCGGTCAGCGCGCCGATTTCATCCAGCGTATAGATCGTACCTTTTTCGGTCACCTGCGTGATTGAAACGGGGCCACGCTGGGGGCCATGCACACCTCGGTTTTCCTCGCCGATGATTTTTGCGCGCAGATCATCTGCTGTCATCTTTCCGTCTGCGGTTGGCACAAGCGTCAGCTTGGCCCCGGTATAGAACTCTGGCGCATTGCATTCATCTTCGTGGATATGTGCGCAGTCGGTACAAAAGACGGTTTCCCACGGTTTCGTCATGGCTGACAATAAGACCGAATTCGCAGCGGTGCCGTTGATCACCAGATAAACGGCGGCCTCTGGGGCCTCAAACACCTCGCGCACCTGCGCGCGCACGGCGTCCATAATCGGGTCCGCGCCATAGCCCATGGCGTAGCCTTCATTGGCGGCGACCATGGCCTCCATCACTTTGGGGTGGGCGGGGCCTGCGTTATCCGAAGCAAAATACATCTAAAGTGGCTCCTCGATAATATGGTCGTCCCAGTCGTCTTCATCGACATTGGTTTCGGGGATCGTCATGCCTTTCACGGACACGCCTGCCTGATGCACCGACGCCGGATCACCCGAGATTAGGGGGTGCCAGTCATAAAGCGGGCGGCCCTCATACACCAGACGGTAGCCACAGGTCAGCGGCAGCCAATACAGATTGTCCTCGATTGTCTTGGGGCTTAGCACGATGCATTCTGGCACATAGCGATGCCGGTTGGCATAGTTGCTACACAAACAACTGTCGCCGTCCAACAGGCGGCAGGCGATACGGGTCAAGGCGACGGTGCCGTCGTCATCCTCCAGCTTGTTCAGGCAGCATTTGCCACAGCCATCACACAACGCTTCCCATTCTTGCTGGTTCAGTTTTGCCATCGGTTTGGTTTCCCAGAACCGCGGGGCCAGCCCGTCGCGGGGGATGTCAGCGGACATCGGCAAGGATTTCTTTGGCGGAAACGCAATCTGCGTCCATTTGCGTGATCAGCGCATCGAGGTCGCCGAACTTTAGCTCTGGTCGCAGGAAATCAACCAATGCAACCGACAGTGTCGATCCATAAAGATCACCCTTGAAATCAAAAATAAACGTCTCGCAATTGGGTATGTTTTCCCCAAACATCGGACGCACGCCGATAGAAGCCGCGCCATCATAGGTGCCTTTGTGGGGTCCATCCAGCATATCCACCTTCACCGCATAAACGCCAAACTTCGGCGGATGCAGATCCATGATCGACATATTGGCGGTGGGATAGCCCAGATCGCGCCCGCGCTGATCACCGCGAATAACCTCGCCTTCAATCCGGTGCCAGTGGCCCAGCATGGCAGCCGCATCACGCGGTTTGCCATCGGTCAAGGCTTGCCGGATCGCGGTGGAAGACACGTTCGCGGTATCAATCGCCACAATCGGTGCGATGGTCACGCCAAAGCCCATTTCAGTACCAAAGGTTTGCAAGTCGTCCACAGTTCCGGCGCGCCCTTTGCCGAAACAGAAATCTGCACCGACCACGACGTGTTTCAGGCCTAGCTGATCGGCAATAATCGTCTGCGCAAATGCGCGTGGGGACAGGCCGGCGAGGGCTTCGTTGAATGGCACCTCATACAGTTTTTCGACACCAAGCTTGGCCAACCGATTGGCGCGGGCCTCGGCGTTCATCAGGCGGAAAGGGTTGGGATCACGCGAAAAATAGCTGCGGGGGTGTGGTTCAAACGTCATGATCCCCAAGGGCGCATTCACGGCTTTCGCGGCCTTGCGTGTCAGGTCAATAACCGCTTGATGCCCAATATGCACACCATCGAAATTGCCAATCGCTGCAGCAGCGCCACGGTCGGCAGGATCGATATAAATAGTGTCACGTATGATGTGCATGGCTTTGGGTAACGGACGGCGCAAGCCCGTGCAAGCGCCGCTTATCAGCCCTTACGGGCCTCTTCGCGCAGAAAGCCGCAGGCTTGATAAGCGCTAGTCGAATTTCCGCGAAGGTGCGAGGACGGTTGCATCACCGACCAGCACCTTTTTGTTGTTCACCAGACAGCGTGTATTCATCGTCACACGGCGTTTGGAATGATCAATTTCGGTCACTTCAACTTCGGCCAGAACCATGTCGCCGGGGCGCACCGGGGCCAGAAATTTCAGGCTTTGGCCCAGATAGACCGTGCCATGCCCGGGCAGTTGTTCGCCAATCACCGCACTGACCAAACCAGCGGTCAGCATCCCATGTGCGATGCGCCCACCAAAGATGGTGTCTTGCGCGTAATCTTCATCCAGATGCACCGGGTTTCTGTCAGTGGACACTTCGGAAAACATCTCAATATCGCGGTCGGTGATTACCTTACGCAGCGATCGGGTCATGCCGATTTCGATATCTTCGATACAAATCGTCCCGCGGGGTGCGTTGTCCAACATATCAAGCTCCGTAAGATAACAAAAGTTCAGGTATTACACCTATATTGAAATTTTATTACTTCGCGGATGCAGAAAAATCAAGTGATTCCTCTAGCGCAACTGCCCTATTGTGTAGGTCGCGCTTGTTTGTTCGCCATCCAAATACGCCTTCAACGCATCAGGGTCAGGATCGCGGTCCGTTTTCGTTTCCTTTGCCGCCAAACCGCCGGAAATAAACAGCGTGTCGATATCTTCCTGCAATCCACCCAGAATATCGGTGCCGATGCCATCCCCGATGGCCACTATACGCGGATCAGATGGCGCATGTGTTAATGCAGCGAGCCTGCGGCGCGCGAGGTCATAGATCGGCGGGTGCGGTTTGCCGAAATAAAGGCTTTCGCCGCCCATTTCCGTATAAAGCGCGGCCAATGCACCAGCGCACCATTCACGTACTTCGCCGCGGTCCACGATGATATCGGGGTTGGCACACAGCAGTTTCAGCCCTTTGGTTTTCGCATAGAGGAATTCAGGGCGGTTGACGTCCACATCCGCCAGCGGATCAAAGGGGCCGCAACAAACGATCCCTTCGGCCTCTTCCAACGGCACCTTCTGAATATTCACTGGATCATCAATGATTTTCAAAGGCTTGAAGAAGTCATCATCACGTGGACTTTCCCCCATGAACCAAATCTTTTCACCAACTATGCCCCGAAACATCGCCGCGCGCGCGCTGTCGCCAGAGGTCGCAATCGCGTCCCACGCATCATCTGGCACACCCAAGTCGTTGATCTGACGCGCGACGCTATCCCACGGACGGGGGGAATTGGTGACAAGCACCACAACGCCACCTGCCGCGCGGTATTTTTGCATGGCTGTCACGGCATCTGGCAGCGCCTCGATCCCGTTATGCATACAGCCCCACAGGTCCACGAAAGCGGCGTCATACTGACCCGAGATGTCGGCGAATTGGTCGATAATCTGGGTCATGTGTTAACCTTTATGAACGGTATGATTTGCGTACACAGCTTGTACACAAGCTGTACATACGCATGTGCAACCTAGAGGGCCCGGAACTTAGTGGCGTCAAACCTTGAGCGCGGGGATGATCTGCTTTTTGCGGCTCATGACGCCGGGCAGAACCACGCTGTCGCCTTCAACTTTCGCGTCAAAGGATTTCTCGGCCACGGTTTTCACCATGTCATTGGGGATCAGCATCGTGGCTTCTTCCTTGATGATGTCGACGACGAAAAGCAGGACTTCATCCACTTTGTCGGCCTTTGCGACTTTTGGCATTTCCTTCATCAAAGATTCTTTGCGGTCCAACACGATTTGCGGGGCTGTGGTTTCCAGCACCGAAACGCGGAATTTTTTACCATCGACGGCGTATTCCTTGCTGTCCATGCGCAGCAGGTCCGCGTCAGAGAAAGCAGAGACATCGGATTTCGCTTCAAACATCTCGCCCGCATATTTCTCAATATCAATACTCAGGTCTTTGGCCAGTGCTTCGGCCACGTCCTTGTCGATTTCGGTTGTTGTGGGCGAACGGAAGGCAAGGGTGTCGGACAGGATGCAGGACAGCATCAGGCCTTTGACGCCTTCGGGCATTTCGCTGGCGTGATCGCCCATCATCTGGTGCATGATCGTGGCAGTACATGCCAAAGGGCGGATCGTGATGTTGATCGGTTTTTTCGTCTCTAGCCCACCGACCAGCATGTGGTGATCAATAACAGCCAGCACATCCGCGTTGTTGATATTGGCAGGCAATTCAGCCGGGTTATTTGTATCAACGATGACGCAGGACTGGTCGTCCTCAACACCTTTGATAATCTCTGGCAGGTCAAAGCCCCAACGCTTGGCAACAAACGCCGCTTCGGTGTTCGGCTCACCCAGCAGGGCTGCCTTTGCGTCGATCCCGGTGTGGTTCAGGAACCATTCCCAGATCAAGGGGGATCCGGTGCTATCGGTGTCAGGGGATTTGTGGCCAAATACGCGCGTTGTCATGTGCATCACTTTCCATGGGATCAAATGTTCGCCTGTATATAGAAGCGCGCGGGCAGAGTGTCACCCCATCCTGTCGGTTTGACGGGTGCGGTGGCGGGCGTTATCCTAACCACACTCAACAGGAGGACGCTGACAATGGACAAGCAAGTTTAACCCGCTCGCTTTGACCTCGGGCAAAGGCCCGCACGTATTCCGATAGAAGGACACCCTGACAATGGACATGGCGCCGTAACGCCGTTTTGGCGAACCGCTGGGCCGTTTGGCCCGATGACCACTTTCAGACGAGAGGTGCACAAGATGCCCCGCAAAACACCAAAACCCCGCAAGCCGGGTTTGAACCCTATGCCCACACCAAAAAACCGCCGCGCTGCACGCCCTGACCCCAAAGGTACACCGCCGCGCGCGCCGCAGGGTGTAACCCGCGACAAACGGTTTGATCGACGTCCGCCCAAGTTTCCCGGACGATTGGGTGGCAGATAGCAAAAAGGGCCCCGCTGCTACGCGTGGCGGGGCTTGTCATCGCAGGGGTTTTCCATTTGGCTGCGCCGGAAAGGACACCTGATGCCGCGCGAAGCCGATCTGTATCCCCCCATCAAAGCTTACCTGCAACGGCAAGGCTATGACGTGAAAGGCGAGGTGGGTGCCGCCGACGTTGTCGGGCGCCGGGGTGATGATCTGGTTATTGTTGAACTCAAATTGGGGTTTTCGTTGGCGCTGTTTCATCAAGGGGTAGAGCGGCTTTTGACCACTGATCATGTTTATCTGGCCGTGCCGTCAGGCGGAAAGGCAAAGGCGCTTAAGGCAAATGTGAAACTGGCCCGCCGCGCCGGGCTGGGGGTCATGACCGTGCGCCTGCGCGACGGGCATATCGAGGTGCTGGCCGATCCGGGGCCATATGCGGCGCGGCAATCGAAAAAGAAAAAGACAAGGCTTTTACGCGCGTTTGAACGGTTGCAGGGCGATCCCAACGACGGGGGTGCCACCCGGCATGGGATTATCACGGGGTATCGGCAAGATGCGTTGCGTTGCGCGCGGTTCTTGGCGGTGCATGGGCCGTCAAAAGGGGCCAAGGTCAAGGAATGGGCCGAGGTGCCGCAAGCCACGCAAATCATGGCGGCTGACCATTATGGTTGGTTCAACCGGGTGTCGCGTGGCGTCTATGATTTGACCGACGTGGGGCGCAAGGGGCTGGACGATTACGGCGATGTTTGATCCGGTCCTAATTCAGGCGCGAGATTGCCCAACCTTCATTTTCCAACAGTTGCAAAACGCCTTCTTCACCAATCAGGTGCCCTGCGCCAACCGCGACGACAATGTCGTCAAAGGTTTCAGAGGCTTCTGTAATCACCGGAATCCAGTTTCTGTTTCGGGTATTCAGTAGCGATTCTTCCATTTCGTCAAACATCGTCGTGGCCTCGGCCGGGTCCAGATCAGGGACATCAGACATGGCGATGCGTGACATTTCCCAAAGCCGCCCGATGTCTTCCGCGAAATAGCGATCAAGCATGGCAACGAACATCTGTTCTTGCAGTTCAGGAACCAGCATATTGACGCGCAGCATATCGACCTGTTCGTCAAAACTGTCGTCTTTGAACAGATCAAACAGTGTGGTGTAGGGTTCGACCGCTTGCATCGGCACGCCTGCCGCCTCTGCATCTTCAATAATCATGTGGTCCAAGCCACGCACACCCGCCAGCATATCGGACATCGCGCAGGATGGCACCGCAAGGGTCAGTGACAGATACCAGGGCTGCATTTTCGCCGCCATGAATGACGGGATGCCCCGTTCGCTGGCGGCAGCGGCGATCATTTGCCATGTGTCTTCATCCAGTAAATCTGGCAGGGTGGGGCCATCAACGATAAACAAGCGGCTGGGATCAGTCGCGATCAGGTTTTGCAGCTCTGCCTCTTCCTTGGGTGTGGCCTCTAGCATGACCAGATCAGCAGATGCGATGGTGTCAGCCAGATCTGCGCGCAAATCTTCAAGCCTTGGGTCATAGATATGCATGGTGCCGACCACGGTGATCGACGCGTCTTCTTTGGTTGCGGTCCAGGTCAGGCCTTCTGCATAAGGCATACCTTCGACAGCAGCCGACAATTGCGCCTGCTGGTCTGGCGTCATGCGGTCCAGATAGCTTTCACCGACGCAGGCTGCGGCGGCAGGCAGCGCCGTGAAAGCAAAAAAAGCGGTTGCGACAGATCGAAAAAACATGCGCCATCCCTTGTTTGGTTATGCACACTACAGGTAAGGGTTCCGCGCCGAGGGTCAATTCCCTCAGACGCGGTTTTCCATGATCATACGTTGCCCAGCCCGGATCAGCATCCGACCGATCATGTGACGCCACGTGCGTTGCGGCGGTGGTACAATCCGCAAGGCGGCCTGCGGTGGCAGCATGGCGCCGCTTGGCAATTGCAGCGCGCCATTGTCGATAAATGCCCCTGATGACAAGGGCACTGGTGGCCAACCAGTCGCGCTTGGCCGCAATGACAACCTTTCGGGCAGGCTGCGCCGGGTGACAGGTTTTGTGTCACTATGGTGATGAATATCGGGGCCGATCTTGTGATCGACCGTGTAAAACGGGGGATGCATGGATGTATCCGATCTTTAATCTTTTAGAGAAAATTGCGATGCGCCCACAGGCGCAACAGCACTGCAATGCGGTGGTTACCACCAGCGGGGATTGAGAACCTTTCTGATCATTGCAGTCTCCTTGATTCGGGATCGAATGGATGCGGTGTAACCCAAGGGTTGTGATTGACCCAAGGGAAATTTTTTAGAGTGTTCGATTTCGGCAGAGTTCTGGCATTGCCTGCCGGTGTCCATGCTTTGCAGTAAGGGACCGCAAAACCGGTTCAGGTTAGCCAGCAACCAGCAAAATCAATCCAACTGTGCCGCCTGCCAACATCATCGTGACTTCACCACCTAAGGTACGAAAAATACGTGCCAATCTGCTCACCTTCGCTTTTATTAACGCATGATTAATTCATGATCATGGCTGAGTTTTGGCGAAAATGATGAAAATGGGATTAAAATTAGGCGAGACCTTTTGACAACGCCTCTGGGTCAAGAATTTCAATCCTTTGGCGTGCTGATTTGATCACACCTTGCTTGGCCAGTTTGCTGATCGACCGGCTGACCATTTCCCTGTTGGCCCCGATAGATCCGGCAATTTCCGCATGTGTCGGGGCGTCGTCAATCACGGCGCCATGCGTGAGTTTGCTGTGTTCTGCCGCCAGCCGCAGCAGGAATTTCCCCACCCGCTGTTCAACAGACAGGGTCGTCATCTCCATGTTGCGGCGCGTCAAAGTACGAATGCGGTCTACCAGATTATAGGTGATCCGTTCCCTGATTACCGGGACTTCATTGAACAGCTGCAAAAAGCTTTCGCGCTGCATCGCCAGCACCTTGGCATCGTTTTTGGCAACGACGGCCAGCGACCGGGGTGTGCCATCAAAGGCTGCGAGTTCGCCAAAATATGCGCCGACAGGAAACCGTGAAAATACGATCTCGCGGCCCTGCGTCGTCCAGAACACCGCTAACAGCGACCCCGACAGCAGGAAATACAGATCACATGATTTGTCTTCCTGATTGAAAATGGTCTGCCATGGTTTCAGTGTCTGTTCGGTCACGCCCAGCGGAATATCCCCAAAATCGGCAGGTTTGAGACCACTGAACAAAGGTAAATCATAGCTGAGCAGTGTTTCAGGGGTCATGCAAAGGCCAACCGTTTGTGCGCCGATACAGCCTCGGGTGTCTTGGCAGCCGGGTCAATACGGTTAAGAACAGCACGCAGCGCTGCATCCCCGATTTCTTTGGCCTGGTGCTGGTCCAGTCGCACCCTTAGCAGCCACAACAACGCGTTTTGCGCATGTGCGATCTGTCCTGCCTTCTTGCGGAACCGTGCGGCACCCAACGCGCCACCGCGTTGTGCGCAGATGCGGGCGTGCAGACGCAACACTTCTGGATACCAGCAATGCAAGCCACTTGCCTCATTTTCGCGGATCGCTTGGAGTGAGGCCTGATAGGCATCATCAACGCGGTCGTGTTTTGCCAATGCGACTGCGTAATGCGCCCGAAAATACGGTAACCCCACATTGGCACCGATCGTTTCATGCGATTTTATCACCGCAAAGAATGTCTCTAGCCCGTTCAGGTCATAGGTTTCAGAAACATCCATGGTATTCAGCCAGGCCGCGCCGGTGACCTGCCAGAATACGGCAGACTGACGATCCGCGATGTTGATCCCGCGCCGGACCCGGCTGATCGCGGCATCAATCTGGCCGGCATAATAAAGCGGCACCGCCCCCCAGATATGGGCCCACGACTGCATGATGGGCATGTTCAGCCGATCCTGATGGGCGTCTGTTTCCGCGACAAGTGCAGGGATAAGATGCGCATCACCGCATATAGCGCGCGTGGCGCTTTCAAACATCTGTGCGGCGGCATAGGTATCAGCCCCGTAGCTGGAAATCATCGTGCCGTGCCGTGCGATATCATAATCATCGCGCAACGCCCGAAAAGAAGCAGAGGCCTGATCAAACCTGCCGGTGTAAAAGTGCAGCGACGTATCGACGTTCAATGATGCCAGCCGCAATTCCTTGGTCTGATTACCCTGCGGGTCGGACGCTGCGGTATCACGCAACATTCCGGCAAACTGATCGGCGGCATATTTGTCGCCCGAAATGATCGCATGGGTAAAGCCGCCATAGAACGCAGGGCCGTTGGCGGCTGTATACGCGTTCTGCCCTTTGGCGCGCTGCACGACCTTATCAAAGGCGTCTTTCACGGGCGTGGCTGTAAAACCTTGGGTTTGCATGCGAATAGACCCAAGGCCCGTATAACATGCGACCTCAAGCGCGTTGACATCAACGTTATCAGGGGCCTCTTCGCACAGCGTAATCGCGGCCAGTACATGCGCTTCGGCATCGTCAAAGGCACCTTGGAACATCGCCCATTGGCTGACGGACAGATAGTTCTGGATCGCTGGAACATACTGTTGCGACAGACGCAGATGTTCCGTCAAAAGCGCAGGGTTACGTTTGACGGCATCAGCATGATTGTTCTGCAAGTGGGCCGCAATCTGCGCATGATAATCCACACGCATGGGCCGCAGCATGCTGTCATAGGCGGCGCGCAGCAAAAGCGCGTGCGCAAAGCCCCATGTATCATCATCAATCTGACGCAACACACCCTGTTTTTGCGCCATGCGCAGGTGCGGGTCCAACGGGCCATGATCAGCGGCGATAGCGCGCAGCATATCGGTGTCAAAGCGCTGCCCGATCACGGCAGCACATTGCAACACGGGTTTTGCAGCGCCGGTGTTATCAATTTGTTCGGTCAGCAGGTCTTTCAAAGATCCCGGAACATTGCGGCGGTGTCTTGGTTGCGCTTCATCGCGTTGAAAAAGCTGTTCGATAAACAGCGGAATACCCGCCGCATAATCAATGACCATCGCCCTTTGGTGGGGGGCAATCTGTCCTGCTGACAGGGCGTTCAACAGTTGCGTTGCTTCATTGCTGCTGAATGGTCCCAGCCGGATCGTATTGACTGGCAGCCCACCAAAGAACGCGTCGATCCGCGCGTCTTCACGGCTTGTCATCACAAGCGTATAATCGCGGACCTGTTTGCTTTGGATGATATGCGTCAGGACGCCAAGGCTTGCCGTGTCCAACCAGTGCAAATCTTCAAAAACCAGCAGCCCATGCGGCTGTACGGCTTGAAGCGCTTGCCAAAGGCTTTCTTCAATCAGGGTTTTCAAAGCCACATTGCTGCGTTCGGTCAAAAGCCGCTGGCCTTCGGGCAGGCCCAAAATCAAGGCAAGGGCCTGTTGGGCAGTGTCACTTAGCGCAGAAAACCGCGCTGACACATCGGCAAAATCCGGCAAGGTGCGGTCGGTTTGGCGCAATATCCAATGGATAAAAGGGTGATAGCTGGCGTGCGTATTCACACCATCTGCGGCAAGATATGTTGCGGTCATCGCCTGGGCCGTCAATTGCTTTACAACTGCGGTCTTTCCGATCCCTGCCGGACCGATCAACAGCGGGGGGCCATCGGTGTCGCGGATACGCTGCAATACGCCCGCCCGTCCGACAAAGGTACTTTTGGCAGGCGGTATGGCCGTCTGCACCGTTAGAGGGCGAAACAATGTCTGGGTTTCCGCAAAGCCGCGCAGGTTTTCATTGGTGAAATCTTGCGTGGTGATCCGATCGCGCAACAGATCCTGCGTGCTTTGCGCGATCATGACAGTGCCGGGGGCCGCCCGTTCCTGAATGCGGTGCGCCAGAGTTGTGACAACGCCTGTTGCGCGGGGCCCTTGACCGTCTTCGCCCACCGCGCGTATTGCCGCCTCGCCGGTTGCGACGCCAATTCGCAATTGTAATGTGATGCCGCTGTCAGGGCTGGCGTCAATGCGATCCAATGCAGCCATAGCGGCCCGCACGGCCTTTAACGCCGCAAGTTCATCTGCGTGGTCCAGACCAAACAAGGCAACGATGCCATCGCCAAGGTATTCTGTCACCTTTCCATCATGTGCGGTAACAACATCGCGGGCCTGTGCATAAAACCGTTCAAGCCAATCTTGCAAATCTTCGGGGTCTGTTGTGCTGGCGATGGTGCTGAACCCAACGATATCCATGAATACGGCCGTGATCTGTTTGCGTTCCCCAGAAGGGGCGGTCGGCTTGGCCGATTTTGGGTCGCTCATACAATCACCTGTGCCCGTAACGGATACACTATATGCGTGTTTGGCCAGCTTCCAAGCCCGCATTACGAGTGATTTGTCGGTTTGGCTAAAACTGCTGGTGCCGGATGCCCCCGACAACAGGCAGTGACATCAGCCTGCGGCGCGCCCTGCGCGTCGCCCAGAGTGGATGCAGCCCCCAAGGAATGTCCCCTCAAGCGCGTTGTTGCCGTGATAGCCACCGCCACCAAAACCCGCCGCTTCGCCTGCCGCATAAAGCCCGTCAATGGTCTGCCCGCCCGGCGCAAAAACCTTTGCATCAAGATCAGTGTGGATACCGCCAAGTGTTTTGCGTGTGACCACATGCAGTTTCACAGCAATCAACGGCCCCTTGCCGGGATCAAGGATTTTATGCGGCTTGGCCGTGCGGATCAGCTTATCACCCAGATAGTTCCGCGCCGTGTGAATAGCCGTGATTTGCGCGTCTTTGGTGAAAGGATTGTCGATCTGCGCATCACGCGCTTCGATCTGGGCGCGCAGTTTGGCAGGGTCGATCAGATTGCCGCCAAGCTGGTTCATGCCCGCCACAAGCGTATCGAAATCATTTGCGACGACAAAGTCTTCGCCCTTTTCCTTGAAAGCTTCGACTGCGGGGGTCGCCCCTTTGCCCAACCGCGCTTTCAGCACATCTTTCCAACCACCTGTCGTCAGGTCGAAATTCTGCTCTGATCCTGATAGGGCGAATTCTTTCTCGATGATCTTTTGGGTCAGCACGAACCACGTGTGGTCATGCCCGCGCCTGCAAATCTCATGCAGGGTCGACATCGTATCAAACCCCGGCATGCACGGCGCAGGCAGCCTGTCGCCCGTCGCATCAAACCACATTGATGATGGCCCCGGCAAAATACGAATGCCGTGATGTGGCCAGATCGGATCCCAGTTTTGTACGCCTTCGGTGTAGTGCCACATGCGGTCTGTGTTGATCAGTTCCGCGCCCGCATCCTTGACGATATCCAGTAGTAGGCCATCAACATGCTCTGGCACGCCGGACACCATCTTGTCGGGCAATGGCCCTGACTTGGACGCATCCCAGTTGCGCCGCACCAGATCAAAGTTGCCGCCGATCCCGCCGGATGTGACGATGACCTGATCCGCGCGAATATCGAAATTGTCGATCACATCGCGGGTGGTTGCGGCCCCGCGTATGGCGTCATCCGGTGCAAGAATATCACCGGTGATGCCCGCTATTTTGCCATTTGTGATGTCAAACCCAGTGACACGGTGGCGAAAGCCAAAGGTGATTTTGCCCTGATTTTCAGCCTCCAACACGCGCTGCTCGAAGGGCCGTAGCACACCGGGGCCAGTACCCCATGTGATGTGAAACCGTGGCACGGAATTGCCGTGCCCGTTGGCAAAGCTGCCACCCCGTTCGGCCCAGCCCACAACAGGAAACCAGCGCATGCCGAGGTCATAAAGCCAAGAGCGCATTTCACCTGCGGCAAAGTCCAGATAGGCCTGCGCCCATTGGCGCGGCCAGTGATCCTCGGGGCGATCAAACTGTGCGGAGCCCATCCAGTCATTGGTGGCCAGTGCCACGCTGTCCTTTACCCGCATCCGGCGCTGTTCGGGGCTGTCGATCATCAAAAGACCGCCCAGCGACCAGAACGCCTGCCCGCCAAGGTTTTGCCGCCCTTCCTGATCAAGGATCGTGACGGTCTTGCCGCGTTCAATCAATTCATTCGCAGCAACCAGTCCGGCCAGCCCTGCACCGATGATCACGACATCACTTTGCATCTCTATTTGCCTTGCCAGACTGGTTTGCGCTTTTCGATAAAGGCGCGCGCGCCTTCGGCAGCATCTGCGGTTTGGGCAATCTCTGTGATGATCCGGTCGTTTTCTGGCCAGTGTGCCGCATCATTGTCCGCATGGGCGCGATTGGCGATAGCTAGCGTATGCCGCACGGCAAGCGGGGCGTTAGAGGCGATATCAGCGGCGATGGATTGCGCTGTTTGCAAAGCTTCGCCATCAGCGGTGACACGGTTGATCACACCCCAATCAGCGGCCTCTTGTGCGCCGAAAGGTGTCCCGGTCAGCAGGATTTCATTGGCACGCACACGCGGCACTGAAACGGGCAGGCGCACCGCACCACCCGCACCTGGGATCAGGCCAATGCGGACTTCGGGCAGGGCGAATTGTGTGGAACGGCCCGCAACAACCATATCACACGCCAGCATCATCTCGAACCCGCCGGCAAGTGCGGCACCTTCGACTGCGGCAATCACAGGTTTGGTGCGGGGCCGTTTGACGAAACCGCCAAAGCCGTATTTGCCGAACAGGATCGTATCGCCAGCACCACCGGCAAACGCCTTCAGGTCCATGCCCGCACAAAACAGCGTGCCAGCGCCGGTCAGGATGGCTACACGTATATCTGGATCCGCCTCGACCTGATCAAAGGCTGCGCGGATGGCGTCACACATTTCTGGATTGATCGCGTTGCGCTGATCGGGGCGGTTCAGGGTGACTGTCGCAACACCGTTTTCGGTGTGGACAAGGACGATTTCATTGCTCATGTGCGGCTTCCTTTTCAGCGCGTGCCCGCAGGTTAGCACGAATAATCTTGCCGGTCGTGGTCATCGGCATATCGTCGATAAATCGCACAACACGGGGAAATTCATAGGCGGCGAGTTTGGATTTGACGTGATGCGCGATATCAGCGGCCAGTTCGTCGGACCCATCAAAGCCGTCGGCCAGTTGAATATAGGCGGCCACGACAGACCCGCGGATCGGGTCAGGCTTGCCCACAACCCCTGCCAATTGCACAGCAGGGTGGGTCAGCAGGCAATCCTCAATCTCGGCGGGGCCGATGCGGTAACCGCCGGAACTGATGATATCATCGTCGCGCCCAATGAACTGGATGCGGCCCGAGGTCGTCTTGCAGCCTTTATCGCCGGTCAGCAGCCACTTTGCGCCTGCAACGTCGATGAATTTTGCGGCTGTTGCATCGGGGTTGTTCCAGTATTTCAGGAACATCACCGGATCGGGCGCGCGCACCGCGATGCTGCCTTCTTGGCCGATCTCGCAGCGTGTGGCTGTGTCTTCGTTGATGATATCGACCTTGTGGCCGGGCACGGCAAATCCCATGATACCGGGCTCTGCCGGTTCCAATGTGGCACAGGATGACACGATCATATTGCACTCGGTCTGCCCGTAGAATTCATTGATTGTCGTGCCGAACACCTGCTGACCCCAGGTGATCAGCTCTTTTCCCAATGTCTCACCGCCGCTGGCGACCGACCGCATGGGGACTGGCGCATCGGGGGTATCTAGCCGCATAAGCTTAAGCGCGGTTGGTGGCAAAAACGCATTCCGAATGTCGTGGTCACGGATCAGATCAAAGGCTGTTTTTGCAGTAAATTTAGTGAACCGGCAGGCCACCACAGGCACGCCGTGGTGCAGTGCGGGCATCAGCACGTCCAGCAGGCCACCGATCCAAGCCCAGTCAGCGGGCGTCCAGATTTTGTCACCGGGCTGGGGAAAGAAATCATGGCTCATTTCCACGCCGGGCAGATGGCCCAACAGCACCCGGTGCGCGTGCAAGGCGCCCTTGGGTGCGCCGGTTGTGCCAGAGGTATAGATCAGGATGGCGGGGTCATCCGCTTTGGTGGGATGAGGGGTGAACTTTGTGGATTGGCTATCGCAAAGCGCGTGAAAATTCTCTGTGCCCGGCGGGGTGCCGTCAATGCAGATAATGCGTTTCAGGTCAGGAAGTTGCGCGCGAAGTGGGTCAAGAACTGCTGCGCTTGCCGCGTTGGTGATAATTGTGCTTGCGCCAGAATCTTTGAGCCTGTGCAGCAGGGCCTCTGGCCCGAAAAGCGTGAATAACGGCAGTGAAATACAGCCCATTTTCGTGATGGCGACATGGGCCACAGCCGTTTCAAAGCATTGGGGTAACAGAACGGCGATCCGGTCGTTAGGCGCGCAGGTCTGCGACAGCGCATGCGCCAATTGGTTGGAGCGATCCTTGAGTTGGCCAAAACTGTATTCAGTCGCCCGCCCCTGCGCATTAATATCGACAATGGCGCAGTGATCGGGGGCCGTATCGGCATGTTTATCGCAGATATCGACACCGATATTATACGCTTGGGGAATGTCCCAAGCAAAGCGGTGTCGTGTTTGCGCAAGAGTTGCGTATCGTTTCAACATTGCATGAAAAAATGAACGTATGTTCAATTCTTGTCAATCGCAGCATGATGGTAGGGGGCTGCTGCTATTCAATCGTCTCGCATGGTTTTTAGACGGTTTGCGGTTGCCTCCATGCGCGTTCTGACGAGCGATAGTTCAGCGTCAGAGAACGCGTCAGCCATTGCATTCACCACCTCGTTTTGGACGCCAAGCGCCCTGTGGGCAATCGCCTGACCCTTGGGGGTCAGCGAAAGGCACCACGCCCTTTGATCCACTGCTGATCGGCGGCGGTGGATCAGGCCATCGGCCTCATAGCGTGAAACAAGCATACTGATCCCGCTTTTGGCTGAAAAACACCGTTGCGACAGTTGGCGCTGGGTCAGGTCATCAGATCGCATAAGGTTCATCAGAACTTCATGTTCAAGTAACGACAAACCCAGTGGGGCAAGGCGTTGCGCCAATGTCATGGTGCATTCGTTGTAGGCCTGCACAACAGCCAGCCACGCGTCTGTTGCAGTGGATGTGGCGTCATCGGCAAGGGTGGGTGTAACTGTCATATCAGTCTTATAACCAAAGTCTTGAATGGTTCAAAGTTGATCTATATAGTTCAAAAATGAACCATATAGAGGTTGGTATGAATTTATACCTGAGGTTGATTTGGACGCTCCTGCGGGCATGGTGGATTCCCAAGTTGTCGATTACAGAGCCTTTTGCCCGTGAATTTCGGGTTTGGCCCAACGATATTGACGTTAATTTTCATATGAACAATGGTCGCTACCTCACGGTCGCCGACCTCATGATTGTTGAATTTTTCGCACGCACCGGTTTTCTGAAAGCGCTGATCCGAAACAAATGGAAACCGGTGCTGGGCGGTACAATCATCACTTTTAGACGACAGTTAAAACTGGGGCAAAAATACAGATTACGCTACTGCTGGACCGGTGGTGATGCGCATTGGAATTACCTTTCTTTTCAGTTTACCACACTGGATGGCACGCTGTGCGCCGCGGGGTATTCCAAAGGTGCTGCTGTTTCGCGCGACGGCCTTGTGACCAACGACGTGTCATTCCAGGCACTTGGCGTTGCACAGCCGAAGGTGACATTGCCAGATGCAGTGACAGCCTGGAAAGAGAGCGAAGCAAAGTTGATGAGCTGACTTTGCCGCATGTCGTTGAAACGAGAGTTTTGCCGTTGTTGCCATTTTGGAAACAATTCGTGCATTGCGGTCCTCAGGTGGCTGGATTTAACAGTGTGCCGTCGTATATTTGCCAAACTTTTGCCACCTCGCCAAGCTACCGCATTTTCATGCGTATCCTGATTGCCGAAGATGAGCCTGTGCTCGCCAGCCAACTGAAGAAAACACTGATGTCCGAAGGGCTGACCGTTGACGTCGCTGTCGATGGGGCCGAAGCACAGTATCTTGGTGAAACTGAACCCTATGATGTGATCATTCTGGACCTTGGTTTGCCCATTCGGGACGGGCTGACCGTGTTGAAGAACCTGCGCAGTGGCGGCAATGATACTTCAATCCTGATCCTGACGGCCCGCAATGACTGGACCGACCGGGTCGATGGTCTGGATGCGGGCGCTGATGATTATCTGACCAAACCGTTCCATATGGCCGAACTGTCGGCCCGGGTGCGCGCCCTGATCCGTCGTAAGGCGGGCAAGGCGACACCTGTCTTTTCCAAGGATGATGTCACCTTTGATACGCGCACCAATCAGGTTATGGTCGATGGCGTTCCCATGAACCTGACCTCGCAGGAAATTGCCGTGCTGTCTTATCTGTTCCATAACTCTGGCCGCTTGGTGTCGCGGACCGAATTATCCGACCACATTTATCAGCATGACGGTGATCGCGATTCCAACACGATCGCGGTTTTTGTGAACCGGCTGCGCAAAAAGCTGGGGAGCGATCTGATCGAAACCGTGCGCGGCAGAGGTTACGTGATTAAAGCAACCACATGACATCCTTGCGCGCCCGTGCGGTGACGGGTGGTATCCTGTGGGCTGTCGCCATCATCGTGCTGGGTTTGGCAGGGGTGTCATCCTATCTGACCTCACAAACCCAGGCGCGTTTTATCGAGGTGCTGGAAACACGCCATGCACAAGCGATTGTCGCGGTGTCCAACAACAGCGATTCGACCAGTGATTTGGTGCGCGCTATTGGTGATCTGGTTTATCAGGTGCCCAATTCGGGCCAGTATTGGCAGGTCCAGACTGATGTGGGCGCGATATACGCCTCACCTTCTTTAGGGGAAGAGAGGTTGCCAAGCCCCTTTGGACGCTCGGGTGAACGTCGGATGCGCGAAGTTGCAGGGCCCAATGATGAAACGGTCTTTACCATTGGGCAGTGGGTTTCGGTCAGCGACGGGTCGCTTTGGCATGTTCAGGTGGCCTCGTCTTTGCGCAGTTTTGAGGAAGATCAGGTTGTGCTGCGCAACACCTTGCTGACTGCTTTTGCGTTCGTTTCGTTTGTTGGCGTTCTGGGTGCGCTGACCCAAGTTGCAGTTGTTTTGCAGCCGCTGAACAAGCTGCGGCACGAGGTGTCGGGGCGGTGGGAGCAGGACGACAAGCTTGAGGTTGAAAGCTACCCGATTGAGGTTGCCCCCTTGGTCAACGACATCAACACGTTGATGGAACGCAACCGCGATATCATGCGTCGGTCACGCCGACAGGCCGCCGACCTTGCGCATGCGATCAAAACCCCTTCGGCGATCATGCGTAATGAGCTGGACAACCTGATGATGGAAGGCGCTGAGGTGCAAGAAGCCGTTGATGCATTAGATCGTCTTGATGCGCAGCTCAAACGATCTTTTGCGCGCATGCGGGCCGATGGCACCGACGCGACGGTTGGCGTGGCAACCGAACTGGACACAGCGCTTGGCCGGATGCAGCGCGCCTTTAACGCGCTTGCCCGCAATGAAGGCAAAACCTTTACCGCCGATTATGATAATGGCCTGCGTGTCCGCATGGACCAAAGCGATTTTGAAGAGGTGATGGGCAACCTTTTGGACAATGCGTTGAAATGGGCGGCGTCAGAGGTGCAGTTGAAGGCCGGTGAAAGTGCCGATGGTCAAATCATGATCACCATTACGGATGATGGGCCGGGTATTCCCAAAGAAGAAATCGCAAAGGCCACCCAAAGTGGCCAGCGCCTTGATACATCCAAACCGGGCACGGGCCTTGGGCTGGCTATCGCGCATGACCTTATCCACGCTTATGGCGGCAAGATACTGTTGTCGCAGGACGAAGACCTGGGCGGTCTGGCGATCCATATGCGATTGCCTTTTGCATCGGCAAAACGCAGTGACTAACCCCGGCTGAAAAGCCCGCTCATCGCGCGGCCAACAAGGCCACTGACCGATGGCTTCTTGGTGGCATGAAACGGCAGCGGACGGCAGACTTCAATGGCTGCCACCCCGACCCGCGCGGTCAGCGCGCCGTTGATCACACCTTCACCAAAGCGGCGAGACACTTTCGATAAAACACCGCCACCTGCAACGGACCCGATCAAATCATCGCCGACAGCAACGGCACCTGTGGCGACCAGATGGGTCAGGACAGAACGGGTCAGCCGCCAACTGCCCAAGGTACCCGACCGCCCGCCATAAATTTCGGCAATCCGGCGGATCATGCGCAGGTTCGCAGTCAGGGCGGTAAAAAGGTCGGCCAGCGCCAGCGGAACAATCGCGGTGACGGTTGCGACCTGCCGTGCGGCGGCTTCGACCTCGCGCTGGGCGCGTGCATCAAGCGGGGTCAGCAACGCAGTCTCTGCCAGCCCCAAAAGCCCGTCGGCATCAAGAACGTCACCTTGCCGCGATTTCAGCTCGGCCCGCCCCCACGCCGTATCCTCGCGGTTGCCATAAAGCCCTTCCAGATCACCCACAACGCCGCGCGCCTGTTTCAGGTCCAGTGATACCAGCGCGTCTTTTGCGTTGTGCTGGATGCTGTCCAGCTTGCGTAACCGACCAAAAGCCGCCAGTTCCCGCAGGCCGATGATCAGCAGAACCAGTACCAAAAGTCCGATTAAGGCCGTGGCAATACCGCCCAGAACAGGTGAGCGCGTCAAAAGGCCGGTCACATAATCCCATGCCGCAAGCGAGGCGACAAATCCCACCAACATAACCGTCAGTGACCAAAACCAGCGTGCCAGCCGTGACGGACGGCGCGCGGCAAGCGCTGCAACCTGTTGCATTGCCACGCCTTGGGGCGCGCCCGCATCATCTTGAACAGCGGGGGCTGCGTCAGGTTGGGCTGCCTCAGCGCCGTCAAGGTCAATCAATACGGGGCCGCGGGTCATAGCCGATCTCCGAATAAAAACTGTGCTGCTTTATCCAACCGGATATGGGGCGGGCCGTCACCCGGTCGCCGCGTGATGGGGGCAGGGGCGAAGTTCATGATGCTATAATCCGCGTCCAGCCATGTGTCAGATCCTTCACGCGCCGGTGTCAGCAGATGTGCGGGATCGTCAGGCAGTTTGCCGGGATAGAACGCGGCTTGTTTATTGGTGTCCAGCAATCGGCCACGCACCACATCAAGCGAGCCGTCCTTGTGATCCACAGTTTCTTCAACCGTGGTGCGCAGGGCCGCCACGGACATTGCCGCGGTCTGTGCCCCGGCAAAATCGGCGCGGTCCTTGGCTTCGCGCAACAATGCCTCGGTAATCGCGGTCAATTGCGGGTGCTGACTGTGATGCAGGTGATCGGCCTTGGTCGCAGCAAACAGGATTTTCTCGACCTGTCGCCCTTGGAAGATACGGGTCAGAAAGGCGTTGCGACCGGGGCGAAAGGCCCCAAGGATACGTGCCATCGCACTGCGCAGATCATCCAGCGCGACAGGCCCCGCATGAATGGCACCCAGCACGTCGACCAGCACAATCTGGCGGTCAATCTTGGCGAAATGATCGCGAAAGAAGGGCCGCACGATATTGCGTTTATAGCTTTCAAAGCGGCGTTCAAATTCGCGCCCCAATGATCCGCGCGGATAGCGGGTGGTCGGTAGGGGCGCAAAGGTCAGAACCGGTGATCCTGCCAGATCGCCCGGCAACAGGAACCGCCCCGGTGAACAGTCAGAAAACCCCGCTTCGCGTGCCTCTTGCAGATGCGCGGTAAAGCGTTCGGCCAGAACAAGCGCTTCGGGTTCGTCCAACGGTACGGTCGGATCAACGCCTGCCACAAGTGCCACATAATCATCACCGCCGGGCCGTCCTTTGGCGCGGGCCAAAGCCGCCTCGGACCATTCCGCATACGTCTGATCAAGCAACCCAAGGTCCAGCAACCATTCGCCCGGATAATCCACAATGTCGATATGCACAGTGCGCGGGCCAGAGATACCGGCCAGCAACCCGCTGGGCTGTACGCGCATCGACAGGCGCAATTCGCTGATCTGGCGTGTGCCGTTTGGCCAACTGGGTTCGGGGGCGGTCAGTTGCGACAGATATGCCTCAAAGTTAAAGCGCGGCACGGTGTCGTCGGGTTGCGGTTGCAGGTATGCGGTGCGGATCGCACCGGTTGCGGCGGCCTCTAATTGCGGCATCCGCCCACGGTCCATCAGGTTCGCAACCAAAGAGGTAATGAACACCGTCTTGCCTGCGCGCGACAGCCCGGTGACACCCAGCCGAATCACAGGATCGGTGAAAGGCGCGCTTAATGTATCGCTCATGCCTTCAACAGTGCGTGCGATTTGATCTGCGATGGTAGAGATGACCAAGACGGGCCCTTTCACTGCTTCCATCGCAAGATAGGGGCGCAAGTCCGCGATGTGTAGGGATTGATTTTGCGCGATGCTCCCCCTAATCGGGGCGGATGCCACGTTATGCCCTTCTTGTTGAATACCACGGCGCGCCCTTTGCCGGGTGGCAGCGGCAGAATGATCAGCCGTCGGTGCAAGGCGCGATTGAAGCGGCATTGGCCAAGCTGGAACCGCGCGACCACACGATTGCCGCCGCCGGGCGCACCGATGCGGGCGTGCATGCGACAGGCCAAGTGGCCCATTGCGATATGGAACGCGACTGGGACCCGTTTCGGTTATCCGAGGCGTTGAATTTCCATCTTAAGCCCGCGCCGGTGGCGATTGTGAACTGTGCGCAAGTCGCGGACGACTGGCACGCGCGGTTCGATGCGGTCGAACGGCAGTACCTGTTTCGCCTGATGTCACGGCGCGCGCCGCTGACGTCAGATGCCGGGCAGATGTGGCGGGTGAAGCACCCGCTGGATGCCGATGCCATGCAGGCAGGTGCCGATCAATTACTGGGGCAACATGACTTTACGACCTTCCGATCGTCGATCTGTCAGGCCAAAAGCCCTGTAAAAACACTGGATGCGTTACGGGTTGAAGCGTTGCCGCATGCCAATGGCACCGAATACCGTTTCCATGTCCGCGCGCGGTCGTTCCTGCATAATCAGGTGCGCAGCTTTGTCGGCACGTTGGAACGGGTGGGTGCAGAGGCCTGGACACCCGATGATGTAGGCAAGGCGCTTGCTGCAAAGGATCGCAGCGCCTGTGGGCCGGTATGCCCACCGCAAGGATTGTATCTGGCGGCTGTAAAATACCCCGAAAATCCGTTTGCCTAGTCGTTGTCGGTCAGGCCAGCACCGGCCCCCGCCAAACGCGACGCTGCGGTTTCCGGCACATAGGTTTTTGCAGCTAAATCCAACCAAATCTGCCAATCGGCGTCAGGGATCGCGACGGCTTTGCAGGTCGGTGTCAGGACCGTCGTGTCGCTGGGCATAACGGTTTTGCCGTCCCATTTCTGGGCCACGCCGGATTGGGCCAAAAACGCGCCAACCAAAGGGGTATGGGCCAGTTTGGCCAGAACAGCGGTCTTGCATCCCATGGCAAAGGCATCGCGAATAATCGGACCGATCAAAGCTGCGGGGCCTTGCACGACCGTCACCTGATCATTGTCCCATCTGACGTCGACGCCGCTGATCGGTTCTTGCAGCGCTGCGGTCACCGGCGCGATACTGCCGCCCGTCCCCGCAAGGAAAGCGGCAACGCGACCAAGGTCTTCGGCCTGTCCAACGGGAAAGCCCGCACCGCGTGCGGCCTTTTTGACCAGCCCTTCAACTTCGTTCAGTGCCCACATCAGATACTTGCAACCGGCAACCACCAGTCGTCAGCGTTGTCCAACTCATCAAACAGCGGTGCACCTTGCGCAAGGGTGATGCGGGTCCAGCGGTCTGACTTGGGGTCAAATTTGCCAGCGCCAAAGAACGCCAGTTTGCAGCGCAGGATGTCGATCGGCAGGCATTTTTCGCCAATCAGATTGTCGCGGATTTCACCGTAAGGATGCCGCGCCAGCGATTGCACGCGGCGCGTGGCGGCGCGATGTTGGGGATGTTGCGCCAGAAATTGGCCAACGGGTGTTGCGTCGCCCGTCAGATCAGACGCCAACGCCTTGACCTGCCGCCCAATATCAAGCGGGGTTTCCAATTCCGCCCCCGGTTCGTTGTGCCGCTGCCCCAAACGTGGTTCGAGCTTGTCTTCAGAGACGTACCAAAACTGCGCGCATTCCGCTGGCGCGTCGTAATCCACATCACAGGCCCAATTCCAATCGGTGTCGATCAACACCTTCAGATCAGCGCAGGGCATGGTCGGGTCCAACTCTGGCACAAAAGGCGTCGCCATACAGTCGGTCAGCCCGTCGATCAGCTCTCCAAAGGGTTCCAGCATCAGGGCCGCGATCAGTTCTTGTGTGTCGACAGACCACTGCGCGCTTTGGGTGATGATCTGATGGATGGGCTGTTCTGCCGACAACACTTCGGGCGTCAGGGTCGCCGCAAATACGGGCCATTCACGTCGCATTGTTTCAATGCGGTCAGCGGCGATCTGATCGGGCACATTCCATTCGGCCAAATACTGTGCGGCACGAATGACCAGTTCGTATATGCGTCCGATCTGGTCTTCATCCAGCCTTTCAATCGCGCGCACCCGCGCGATGGCGGTTTCGCGCACCGACATCCATGCATCCAGCAACAGCGGATGATTGACCAAGAAAGGCGCCATGCCCAACCCGGTGGAATTGCCGATCCCAAGGTGCCGCTTAGCCTCGCGCGACAGTGTCCCGCCGCCGACGTGTTCTGCCAGATCATGGGTAAAGCCACGGATCAGCCAGACGGTCAGCATCTCGGCCATGAATGGCCCGCCCATGCCGGGACGGTCGGCAATATGGCCGCGATCCGCGATGCCGAATTTGCCGTTGCCATAGACCGCAGTGGTGCGCATCAGATAGCCGGTGTCGCGTATTTTCTGCGGGTCAGGCTGACGGCCTGCCTTCAACGCTTCGGTCACATGATCAAACAGCCGGACAGATTTGTTCGCACGGCTAAGCACCAGATCGCGCGCGGTAAAGCGGGCGGCCTCTTGCTTGGGGGCGGTGGCGACGATGCGGTCAACCTCTGCCTTGTCGGGGATGCCGTCGTAAAGTACGTAAGCGGTATCCCACGCCGTTGCGATAACCCGGTCGGTGCGCATTTCCGGTGGCAGATCAGTGGACACAGCGACCAGTGCATAATCATATCCATCAAAGCGCAACGTATAGACAGCATGGCCAAAGCCAGCCGCATCCATGTTCCAGACTGATCGGGTCACGTTCACATCATCGGCAGCCAGTGCGCGCATCAATGTGCGCAGGAATGACAGCCGGGTCGGGAATGCGGCGCCCATCCGCCGTAACCGCATGACAGTTGAAGGCAGGCGCAGTGGCATTTGTAGTGGGGGCGCTATGTCTTTCATGAAACGTAATCTAAACGCTTGCGCGGTTGTGACATAGTACAAAAACGACGCATCCGGACGAAGTGATTGGCAAATTGGGGATGGCTTGGATAAACCGGCTGGGAACCACTGGTATCTGGATGCGTTAAACGGTGTAGGAGGCGTCGCAAAAAATGTTTAAACGTATATGCGCCGCCTTGCTGATCAGCGCCACACCGGGCGCGGCGCAAGAGGTGCGACTGAACGCTGATGCAGCGCGGGGCGCTTTGAAAGAAGCCTCTTTGCTAACCAATATTGATGACGAAGCTGCCCCACAGGACTATATCGCGGCGGCGCGCGCGGATTATCGCCGCCTGCTGACGGTGCTTTATGCGCAAGGGTATTATGCGGGCCAAATTTCGATCACGGTAGATGGGATTGAGGCTGCGAATATCGCCCCACTGGCCGCCCCGCGTGCGATTGAAGAGGTCAGGATAGACGTTGATCCGGGGCCGCGTTTTACCTTTGGCAATGTTCAGATTTCGCCTTTGCCGCCACAGACAATCGTCGCCGAAGATCTGGGGCCGCGCAACACCGCGCGTTCAGCGCGGATTCAATCGGCGGTATCGGGCAGTATCCGCACATGGCGCGATCTAGGGTATGCCAAGGCGCGTGTCACTGACCAGTCGGTTGTTGCACGGCATGCCGATGCCAAGCTTGATGTCGCAATTGTTCTGGATACCGGCCCGCGCCTGCGGTTTGGCGCGCTTAATGTGTCGGGCAATGAAAACGTCAGCGATGACCGTATCCGGCAGATCGCCGGATTGCCCACAGGCACCGTGTTTGCCCCATCTGAAATTGCAGCCGCTGAACGCCGTCTGCGGCGCACCGGCACCTTTGCAAGTGTCGCATTGACCGAAAGCAAAGAGATTGGACCAAACGATACCTTGCCGATCAACGCGCAACTGTCAGAGGCCAAGCCGCGCCGCTTTGGATTTGGGCTGGAGCTATATTCAATCGAGGGTTTGACTGTGTCTACCTTTTGGTTGCACCGGAACTTTTTAGGTGGTGCTGAGCGGTTCCGTGTGGATGGCGAAGTGTCAGGGATCAGCGGTGAAACAGGCGGTATTGATTATCGGTTGGGTGCCACATTTACCCGTCCTGCAACCTTTGGCCCCGATACCGAATATTTCCTGAGCGGTGAAATTTCCCGCGAAGATGAGCCTGAGTTTCTGCTTGATAAGATTTCAGTCGAAACCGGTTTTTCACGGATCCTCAGCGATGATTTGACCGTGCGTGCTGGTGTCGGCATTTTGCGCGCGCGGGAAGAAACGGCACTGGAAACACGCGAATATACGCTGCTGACATTGCCTTTGGACGCGACACTGGACCGGCGCGATGAACCGGCAAATGCCAGCGACGGATATTACATTGATCTTGATGCGACACCGTTCATCAGCATTGATGGTGACATCGGCGGATCACGCCTGTTTGGCGACGTCCGAGGGTATTTGACCCTTGGCGAAAAAGAGGCGCTGACCTTGGCCGGACGCGTTCAGGTGGGCAGCCTGCTTGGGGCCGATGTGGCCGAAGCGCCCGCTGATTTTCTGTTCTACTCTGGCGGCGGCGGCACTGTGCGCGGCCAGCCTTATCAGTCGCTGGGTGTAGACACATTTGAGGGAACAGAAACCGTGACAACGGGTGGTACATCGTTTCTAGGTGCGCAATTGGAGGCCCGCTATTCGTTTACCGATGATATCGCTTTGGTGGGCTTTTATGACTTTGGTCAGGTGGGTACGACATCGATCCCCGGCGAAGATGCGGAATGGCATGCCGGTGCCGGTATCGGCCTGCGCTATAACACAGGGATCGGGCCCATCCGCCTTGATCTTGGCACGCAGGCCAGTGGTGATGATGCAGGCCAAGACTTGCAGGTCTATATTGGGATCGGGCAGGCGTTTTGAAGCGGTTATTGATCATAGGTGCGCTGTGTCTGACCCCGGTTGCCGGGGCTGCCCAGACGCAAGAAGACGAAGACAAAGGGTATCTGACCGAACTGATCGAAGACAATCTGTCCGGTGTCAGCCGCGAGGTGACGATCCAGGGGTTTGATGGGGCGCTCAGCTCTGAGGCGACGATAGATGTACTGACGATTGCCGATGCAGACGGTGTTTGGCTGACGGTGGAAGATATCGTGCTGGATTGGAACCGAAGCGCGCTTTTACGTGGAGCAATTGACGTCCAAGAATTAAGTGCCGCGCGCATCGTCATTTCGCGGCCACCCGTTTCCGAAGATACAGGCCCATCGCCCGAGGCGCAGCCGTTTTCTCTGCCGGAATTGCCTGTCAGCGTATCGCTGGACGAATTGCGGATTGGCCGGGTGGAATTGGGTGAGCCGTTTCTGGGCGAACCGATCGCGGTCTCACTGAGCGGCAATGCGCAGTTGGGTGACGGTGAAGGAACGGCGAATATTGTTGCGGAACGCTTGGGCGATAAAACCGGGCTGTTTGAAATCAACGGCAGTTTTGTGAATGAAACCAGCACGCTTGATCTGCTGCTCAACCTGCAAGAAGGCCCAGACGGTATCGCCGCGCGTGTTCTTGATCTGCCCGGGCGCCCCTCTGTCCGGCTTGAGGTTGCGGGTAATGCCCCCCTTGATGATTACGAGGCGACTTTGGCCATTGCGACCGATGGCGAGGACAGGTTGTCTGGTACGTTCGGCCTGACCAGTGAAGATGGTACGCGGCAAATCACACTTGATGTAGGCGGCGATATTTCACCCTTGTTCGCCCCTGAATATCAAGGGTTCTTTGGCAATGATGCCAGCCTTCGTGCCGATGTCTTACAGGCCGCTGACGGGCGCATTGATGTTCGCCAGCTTGCATTGGATGCAGGGCGCGTATCGCTGAATGGTGCGATTGAGATCGGCCGACAGGGATGGCCTGAACTGATTGATCTGACTGGGGGTATTACGCCGCTGGGCAATGAACCGGTGCTGCTGCCGCTGACCGGGCCCAGAACCTTTGTGGACGGGATGGATTTGGCCATCAATTATGACGCGGCGCTGTCCGAAGACTGGCGCGCTGATATCACGATCGAAGGTTTTGATCGCCCCGGATTGGCGATCAACGAATTGCGTCTTGCCGGGGGTGGTGTTTTGCGATCCGGCGAAGGTGCGCTGGAAGGATTGGTGACCGCAGATCTGGAATATGGCGCGTCCGGCCTGCAATTGGCCGAGGCGGGCGCGTCAGAGGCGTTTGGCGATGAAATCGGGGGCGTTTTCAGCGCCAGTCGCGCTGAAGGTGAACCAACCGAAATCTCGCGTTTCACCTTAAGCGGCGCTGGGCTTGACGCACAGGCGCAAGCCACGATCGATGGCCCCGATGCGGGTTTCCGTACAAATGCAAACCTAAATGCTGAAATTGCCGGGTTGTCGCGTTTCGCGACTTTGATCGGTCAGGATATTGGCGGTGGGGCAGAGGTTGCTGTTCAGGCCGATATCACGCCACTTGATGGTCTGTTCAACATTGTGCTGTCTGGCCAGACTGACGATCTGTCCGTTGGTATCGTTGAGGCAGATCGCGTTCTTGCCGGGCGCGGCACCGTTGCTGCAACAGCCGTGCGCGACGCCGATGGCACACGTTTGGAAAACCTGCGTGTGCAGACGGATGCAGCCAACCTGCGCGCCAATGCGGATTTGACAAGCGAAGGTGCGGTGGCACGTCTGAACGCCAGCTTGCGGGATGTTGCACTGGTTCTGCCGGATGTGTCAGGCCCCGCCGCCGTTGCGGGAGAAGTCGTCCAGCGTGCAGATGGCGTGATAGCATTTGCACTGGATGGGACTGGCCCCGCAGTAACCTTTGAAACCAGCGGAGAGGTGACACCCGCCGAAGAGGGGCAGACGGTGAATGCGGCGCTGTCCGCAGATGTGCGTGACCTAAGCCGCTATGCTGCTTTGGCCGGTCGGCCCCTGTCGGGCGCTGTAAGCGTGACTGGCAATGGCGTCCTTCTTGGCGATGGGCAGCGGTTTGACCTTAACATGAGCGGCACAACGCAGGATTTGGTCACCGGCGAAGCGCGGATTGATCCGCTGCTGAACGGGGAAGGGTCCTTTACAACCGCAGTTGCGCGCACGGGCGACACGCGCTTCCGGGTTGCGGATTTACTGGTGCAAACCCCCGCGATGGTCTTGCGCGGTGATGCGGATGTATCCTTGGACGGGTCCAATACCGCTGACCTGTTGTTTCGCATCGATGATGCCGCCCTGCTGGATGCCAGCCTGAGCGGGCCAATTACACTTAACCTACAAGCAGTTCCGGCAGACACCGACGCAACCGACGTAGATTTGCGTATTCTGGGGCCGGGTACTGATGTGGCACTTGATGCAGTGGTCGCGTCACCCGCGAATGATCGCGAAATTACCGGTGAATTGACCGCGCAGGTAGAAAGCCTTGCGACGTTTGCGCCGCTGGTCGGGCAACCTATCGCTGGTCGCATTGATCTGACCGCGTCGGGAAGTGTGCTGCCTGATCTGACCCGCTTTGACAGCCAAGTGAACCTGCGCAGCGAAGACCTGCGTATCGGTAACCCGACGGTTGATCCGCTTTTGGCGGGAACCGGCAGGGTCAATGCGACAATTGGATTTGCGGATGAGGTTCTGGCGGTGCGCACGCTGGAAGTGTCAACCCGCGAGGTGTCGATCGTTGGTGCATTGAACGGCGCGTCAGGCTTTGGCCAAGGCCGGTTCAACGCCAGTTTGCGCGATGTGGGTGTGCTGACCGATCAGATTAGCGGGCCTGTCCGCGCGCGCGGTGCGGCGTCGCTGGATGAAGACGGGAACTGGGGGATTGATGCGACGGGCACAGGCCCCGGCGGTTTGGCGGCGAATGTCGTGGGCGAAGTTGGCCAGGACGGCAACCTTGCCATTGATGTGGATGGCAGCGCGCCTTTGGCGCTGGCGAACGCAGCACTTGATCCGCGCCGCCTAAGCGGCTTGGCGAATTTTGATCTGAACGTGAACGGCCCGCCTGCACTGTCGTCGCTTAGCGGTGAAGTGACCTTTACAAACGGGCGTTTGGCAGCCCCTAACCTTGGTGAAGCTTTGACCGATATCGGCGGTCAGGTTCGCCTGACGAACGGAAACGCGCAGATCGGCCTGAATACACGCGTGGAAAGCGGCGGCAGCATTAGCATTAACGGGCCCGTTGCCTTGACGGGGGCAAACGAGGCTGATATCGACGTCACCTTGAATGACGTGGTTTTGCAGGATCCGGAACTGTATTCGTCGCGCATTGCAGGTACGATCAACCTTGATGGACCTTTACAAGGGGGCGCACGCATTTCGGGCCGGCTGGAATTGGGGCAAACGGACATTCAGGTGCCGTCGTCCTCGATCAGTTCGCTGGGCGATCTGCCTGATGTCACCCATGTGGGTGAAACGGCAGCGGTGCGGCGGACATTGGCGCGTGCCGGACTTTTGGAAAGCAATGGCGGTGATGGCGACGGTAGTGGCGGAAACCGACGCGCCTTTCCTTTGGACATTGTCATCAACGCACCCTCGCGGATTTTTATTCGCGGGCGCGGTCTGGACGCAGAACTGGGCGGGCGTTTGACCATTGGTGGCACATCCAACAATGTGATCCCCGTTGGTCGGTTTGAACTGATCCGGGGCCGGATTGATATCCTGCAACAGCGGTTCGAGCTGGATGAGGGGACTGCAACGCTTCAAGGCGACTTTGATCCGTACATCCGTCTGGTAGCCACCACGGAAACTGACACAGGCACCGTGATCAGCATCATTGTCGAAGGTCCCGCCGGGGAACCGGAGGTCACGTTCGCCTCTATTCCCGAGTTGCCACAGGACGAGGTGCTGTCGCAACTGATCTTTGGGCGCGATCTGGATAGCATCAGTCCCTTGCAGGCCGTCCAGCTGGCATCGGCAATCAGTACGTTGGCGGGTCGCGGTGGCGGGGCGTTGAACGATTTCCGCGAAAGCATCGGTCTGGATGATTTTGACGTGACCACGGACGACGAAGGGAACGCCGCGGTGCGTGCCGGGGCCTATCTGTCGGAAAACGTCTATACCGACGTGACCGTGACCAGCGAGGGCGAGACTGAGATCAACCTGAACCTTGATATCACCAATGAGATCACGGCCAAAGGCAGCGTCGATCAGGACGGTGAAACAGGGATCGGTCTGTTTTTTGAGCGGGATTACTAGCGTGACCGCAGGCCGTGCGATGCTGGCGGCCCAAAACAACGCGGATTGGTACGCGATGATGTGGGACGTGCGCGGGTCGCGCTATATCCGCGACAGGCATGGGTTTCGCGCAATTGATCCGCCACCACCCTATCATGGATGGGCGACAACAGTACCTGATGCGCCGATCAGGGCGATGATTGAGCCACTGTTGGGGCAACCGGGATTCGCGGTGAAGGATGGGTCCGGGCAACACGATCTGACCGCCATCGGATTAAAGCAGATGTTCAACGCGACGTGGCTTTGGCACGCACCTGATTTTACGGTGGATGTCAGCGATTGGGTGCAGGTCGATACCCCCGCCGCGCTTGCGCGCTGGGAACAGGGATGGGGCGACAACGCGCCCACTGATCAACGGCAATTTCCAGACGCGATTTTGTCACGCGCGGATGTGCGCATTTGGGGGCGCCAGCACGGTGACCGGTTCGATGCCGGGGTCATCGCCAATCTGTCGGATGACTGTGTGGGGCTTTCAAACAGCTTTGGCACGAATGCGCGGGCATCCGCGACGGCACTTTGTGCCGGATTTGGGCAAGGTCGGCCCGTTGTCGGCTATGAACGCGGCAGTGCGCTGACCGAGGCTTTGAAGACAGGTTGGGAACCAGTGGGCCCTTTGACGGTCTGGAACCGGGCCTTTACGGGACGCCGACCAGAACCCCCGCATTGACGTGGCGACAAGGCGGGACGTTGCGGCGTTCGATTGAATAGTTGTTGGTGTTGATCGTCCTCTGTCGCCAAACCGCACCTGTCATTGCCAAATTAAGCAGATTGTTTTTGCGGTCCGGCATTGGTTCGCGCTAAATGGTCAGATGGTTCCAAAGGCACTCAATGCATTCTGTCTGATCATGCGTCGCGGTTCATTGGCGGGTGCTGCGACCGATATGAACCTTAGTCAGCCTGCGGTGTCGCGGTTGATTTCAAATCTTGAACATGAACTTGGCTTCGCACTTTTCCAT
Organism: Roseobacter sp. CCS2; assembly: GCF_000169435.1. Classification (GTDB taxonomy): domain Bacteria; phylum Pseudomonadota; class Alphaproteobacteria; order Rhodobacterales; family Rhodobacteraceae; genus Yoonia. The sequence continues at coordinate 42,593 of NZ_AAYB01000008.1, forward strand.
CGGGACAGACGCGCATTGCGGCCAACGGACGAGGCACGGCGCTTTTTTCAGGAAGCCGAACGTATCCTCGCCGGGATTGAGCAATTGGCCAATATCGCCAGCGATATTCGCAAAGGGACCGGTCAGCAGGTGCGCGTTGTCGCGATGTCACGCTTGGCAAACAGTGTGCTGCCGCGTGCCGCGATACAGTTCCGCAAAATCATGCCTGACATCGCCCTGACGCTAGAGACCCACCATCGTCGCGAAATGGAGCGCTGGTTGACAGGCCGTCAGTTCGACGTTGGGTTTGGACCGTTGCCTATTGATGACAACGTAAAGCTTGATATCCGCCCGCTTGGTAGCACACAGGCGGTTGTTGTTCTACCGAAAGGACATTTTTTGGGTGCGCGGGACAAGGTGTCGATCCGCGATCTGTTGGACGAGGAATTGCTGTCACTGACCCCCGATACATTGCTGCAACAACAGATTGATGCCGCATTTACAATCGCGGGCGTGAAACCACGCGTCGGTATTCAGACCTCGTCATCATTGATTGCGATTAATCTGGTGGGGCAGGGCTGGGGGTATACGATCACGGATGTTTTCACAGCCTCATGCGCCAGCGGGCCGGTTGTCGTGCGCCCACTGGCCGATGCCCTATCGCTTGAGTTTGGCATCCTGACACCGCGCGGTGCCGCGATATCACCTGCGACAGAAACCTTTATTGATTGCATGACAGACGCATTTGCAGCGTTTTGATCGGGCAGGCTGAAAACGCCGACCTTCAACGTAATCCCATGTCGAAACGATGATCGTCAGGGCGTCCATGATCGGATTGCCAAAATAACGCTCCTCAGCAAAGCGCATCCACTCTTGCGTTTTTTGCAACTTAATGTCTAGTGATTAATTTTTTCTGACATATTTAGAACGAATTCTCCGGAAAAATCAGCTGTCGAAGATGTGGTCAAAATGTCCACAGCTTGAGAACAGATCATGGCAAGGAGTTAGTTAAATGTTTTGGTCACTTAAAAAGAGCCTTTTAGTCGGAACGGCAATGTCCCTTCTTGCCACGTCATCGGTCGCCCAGGACGTGACTTTAACGGCCTTGAATGGCGATGTGACGATTGAGGGTGAGTTGCTGTCGTTTGATGGCGCGGTCTATACGTTGGGCACGGTTTTGGGCACTTTGACGCTGGATGCGGATATGGTGCGCTGCGATGGTGCGGGCTGTCCTGTCACGACCTCTCAGGCGTCAGAGTTTCGGATTTCCGGGTCACGCACGCTGAGCAAGGATTTGATCCCAAGCCTGCTGCGCACCTATGGCAGCGACAAGATTGACGCTTTTGGCGCGATTAACCGCACAGCGGCACAAGCTGGCGCGGCCAATTATGAGGTGGTTTCAACCTCCGGTGACATGATCGCCGCTGTGGATATCGCGCCCTCAAACACGACCGATGGTCTGTCCGACCTGCTGCGCGGTGAGGCGACGATCGCTCTGGCGTCCCGCCCGGCCCGCAATCGCGAGGCCCGCGCCTTTGAAGAGGCCGGTCTGGGCGATATCCGCGCGACCCAAAACGAACATATCGTGGCGCTGGACGGGCTGTTGCTGGTGACCTCACCTGACAATCCGGTGCGCGCGATCACCGAACAGAACGCGGCCCTGGCCTTTGCCGGGCGGATCACCAACTGGGCCGAACTGGGTGGCCCCGATGCGCCCATTAACATCTACGTGCGCGACACCAATTCCGGCATCCGCGAGGTGTTTGACAACCTGCTGATGCGCCCCAACGGCCTGCAAATTGCCAATAACGTCATTCTGGTGCAAAGCGATGAGGCCCTGTCCCAGATCGTGGCCGTGGACCCCAACGGGCTGGGCTTTACCAACTTTGCCGATGGGGATGGCGCCAAGGCGCTGGCCATCGAAGGGGTCTGCGGGCTGCAAACACCGCCCAACGCCTTTACCATCAAAACCGAAGAATACCCGCTGACCCGCCTGCTTTACATGTACACAGCCACCGACAGGCTGCCGGTGCACGCCAAGGGTATGTTGGATTTTGCGCTGTCCGAAGAGGCGCAGGGCCTGATCTCTGAGGCCGGGTTCATTGACCAGACCATCCGCGAAGCCTCGGTTGACAGTCAGGGCCTGCGTGTGGCCTCGGCGGTGGTGGCCAACCGCGACTTTTCCACCTTCCCGCAATTGCAGCAGATGATGGAACAGCTGATTAGCTCTGACCGGTTGTCGACCACCTTCCGGTTTGAGACAGGGTCAAGCAATCTGGATGCGCGCGCGCAAGACGATATCGTGCGTCTGGCCCGGCTGCTGAGCAGTGATGCCTACCGCAACAAAGAAGCCGTATTCGTGGGCTTCACGGACTCCGTCGGTGATCCGGAACTGAACCGGCAATTGTCCGAACGCCGTGCCGGGCAGGTTGTGCAGGAACTGCTGGATGAAAATCCAGACCTGCAATCCAATGTGGCCCTGCAAACCATCGGCTACGGCGAGATTTCCCCACTGGGCTGCAACGAGACCAACACCGGGCGCCGGATCAACCGCCGGGTCGAGGTCTGGGTCCGCGATGTGGTGGCGCGCAACTGATGCGCCGCCTGCCCCACCGCACACAAAACACCACGGATTTGACACACAGCTGTCCCGATATCCGCGTAGCAGACCTCCAGATGAGGACAAAACGATGAAATTCCTACAAACACTCACACTGGCCGCCCTGGCCGTCATACCAGCACAACTGACTGCACAATGCGACCCAGGGGAGCGCGTGACGCGCTTTAGCCTGATCACTGCATTGCAAGGCCATCCCAAAGGCGAAGCAGCCATGGCCTTTGCCGAGCAGATCAACACACAGCTTGATGGGACACTTTGCGTCGAGGTGTATGGCCGCAGTGAGCTTTACAATGATGACGACGTCTTTGACGCTTTGCTGAACGACGACGTGCAATTTGCCGCCCCTGGTGTGACCAAATTCGGCGCCTATTCGGACCAGTTTGAACTGTTCAACCTGCCCTTCCTGTTTGACGGCCCTTTGCAGGTCATGGCGTTCCTTGAAACGGAAACCGCCCAAAGCATGACTGATGGCATCACGGACGACGGCTTTGTCGGACTGGGATATTGGGCCAACGGCATGCGTCAATATTCGGCCACTGTGCCGATGCGCCTGCCGGGTGATGCAGCCGGGCTAAGCTTTCGTGTGTCTTCCAGTTCGCCTGTCACAGCAGAAGTGCTGCGCCGCATGGAAATTACGCCCGTCAAGTTGTCGTTCAGCAAAGTCTACGACGCGCTCGCCTCGGGCGAGGTGCAGGGACAGGAAAACACCTGGGCAAATATCCAGAAGGAAGAATTCTATCTGGAACAGGCCGCGGTGACTGAAACCAACCACAATTATATCGGTTATCTGGTGGTGACGTCACAGGCCTTTCTTGACAGCCTTGACCCGGAAACCCGACAGGCGGTTGTCGATATCATGGCCCTCACCACACATGAGCGAAACCGCTTTGCCTATGAAATCAATCAGGCGCGGCGGCAAGATATTCTGGATGATGACGGTGTGATCATCCGGCTGACACCAGAAGAGCTGGCCGTTTGGCGCGCCGAGATGAAACCGGTCTGGGATCAATTCCGGTCGTCCATTGGCGGCGATCTGATTGATGCCGCGGTCGAGGTCAACGCGACGGTTGATCCCTTCAACTAATCCCACGGGATGCGTGGCGCGCTATTTGCGCGCTGCGCGTTCTGGGTTTCAGCCTGCCAGCTTGCTATCAAAGACATCCTGCAACACACGCGCAAACGCGTCAGCACGCGGATGTCTGTCCCGCCGCGGCGGCAAGAAATATCCAAACGGCACATTCATTTCATGGCGCCATGGCACAAGCGTGATGTCCTGCGCCACTTCAGGATCCAGCGCCACAGAATCGGCAAAAGTGAACCCCAGTTTGCTTTTGACCAACCGATACGCCGCCGACCCGACAGAGACCTCGTGTTTGATGGTCAGCGGCGCACCCGCCCGGTGCATCACCTGATCCACAATGCGCCTGATGACGGTCGTGTCGTCCAATGCAATATAAGGCACATCAACCAGATCGGCTGGCTCCAGTATATCGCGACGGGCCAAAGGATGATCCTTCGGCAGCGCGACCTGCAACGCGGTTTTGCCCAAGACATTTGGTTTGATCGTCTCGACCGGTACTGGCAGCGCCGAAATCCCAAGGTCAAACCGGTCGTTCATAATGCGCCTGCCAAGGTCCCGTCTGGGATAAATCTCAAGCTTGACGGGCGTGTCGGGTTCGACGTTTGCAAACTGCGCGATGGCGGGCAGGACCAGCCCGTTTACGATTCTGGTGTGACAGATCAGGCGCAGGGGCACCGGGGCATCGCTGCGGATTTGTGCGAAGAAATCAGGGATTTGATCCACCTGCGCAAGAATGCGCAAGGCTTCCGGGTAGAACTGCTCACCTTCCGGGGTGGGGATCAGCCGCTTTTTGTCCCGTCGGAAAAGTGTGACGTCAAATTCTTCTTCCAGAATTTGCAGCAGGCGGCTGGCGGCTGATTGGCTGAGGTTGACGCGATCAGCAGCGCGCGCAAGCGTGCCTTCTTCCATAACAAGGGCAAATATCTTGAGGCTCTTGAGGTTCATATTCGAAAAATCCGAACTATAATTCTGATAATTGCGTTTTTTCTATTCTATGGCGGCGATTAAGGTCCAGTGATAGTTTGAAGGTGCGCCAAGACGCACCAGTTGTTTCTGGGAGGAAAAACATGAAACGTCGTGAATTCATTAAAACCGGTGTCTCTGCCGCTGCGATTGCTGTTGGGGCTGGACCTGCATTGGCCGAATGGGCGCCGCGCCGCCCGATCAACGCCATTTTGCCGTACTCTGCTGGTGGCGGCACTGATGCGTTGGCCCGTGCCGCGGCTGCATCGGCTGACGGCATTTTGCCAGTACCTTTGGTGATCGTGAACAAGCCGGGCTCATCCGGTATCACAGGTGCGACCGAAGCCGCCGCTGCCCGCCCGGATGGCAATACCGTTATGGTCACGTCAGCGGGGTCTTTCTTGCTGACCTCAATGTTGCGCGACACGGATGTGAACCCGTTTGACAGCTTTCAGATCATTGCCCAGATCGGCAACCTGACACCTGCTGTTATCGTTCCTGCCAATAGCCCGTTCCAGTCGGTGCAAGACCTTGTGGATGCGGCAAACGCAAACCCTGGCAGCCTGCGGTGGGCGCATAACGGGCGTGGCGGTTTCCACCATGTGGCCGGACAAAGCTTTTTGAACCGCAACGCCCTGCAAGCGCAGGATGTGCCGTTCAAAGGGGGCGGCCCGACACGTGCTGCTGTGATCGGTGAACAGGTTGATTTTGCTTTTGTCGGCATCCAACAGGCCGCCGGTTTTGAAAACGAACTGCGGGTTCTGGCGCTGGCCGCACCAGAGCGTGATCCGGTCCGTGATGATGTCCCGACATTGCCTGAGCTTGGGTTCGATTATGTGCCTGTGTCCTCGCCCATCGTGTTCTTTGCACCAAATGGCACCGATCCCGAAGTGATCACCGGCATGGAGGCCGCGTTGAAGGAAATCACCGAAACGCAGCAGTTTGCCGATCTGATGCTGGAACGCGGCAACGTGCCTGCCTTCCTGAGCGGTGCCGAAACCGAGGCCCGCCTGCGTCAGATGCAAGTAGACACACAGCCCGTAATCGACGCGCTTTCAGAGCAGGGCTAGAATTGTCCGCAGGTCCCACTCCCGCCTCGCGGACCGTCGCCGTGGCACTGATCCTTTTGGGGGTCGGTGCCACGTTTACGAGTATGAACATCGCATTGGATCAATACGGGCGCTGGGGCGCGCGCATCTTTCCTTTGGCCGGTTCGCTGTCACTGGTGGCGCTTGGCGTTGCTGAATGGTGGGGCGCACGCGGCAGGCCTGCGTCACCTGCGTTGAACCGGGCACATCTGCCAGCGATTGCGGCCCTCTTGGCCTTGGCGATCGCCTATGTTTGGGTCATGGCGCAGTTTGGTTATCTGATCAGCACCGCTATCGCCGCCCCGATCGCCTTGTGGATTTTTGGCGTGCGCAATGTGATTGGGCTGTGCGCTGCTGCTGTGCTGTGCCCTGCGATCTATCACTTGGTCTTTTTTGAACTGTTGGGTGTCTTTCCCCCCTTGGGGCGTTGGTTTGACTTGCTTGATGTTTTTGGTGGTTATTGAACAATGGAAATTTTTGCCGCACTCGCCAGCGTTCTAGGCGATCCGGTCCTGCTGGGCTGGGTGTTTCTGGCTGCAATCGTTGGCATGATCGTGGGCGCAATTCCGGGGCTCACTGCCTCTGCTGCGATTGCCATGCTCTTGCCGCTGACTTTCTATATGGAGCCACTCCCTGCGCTGGCATTTTTATATGTGATCGGGAAATCCGGGCGCTATGGCGGGTCAATTGCGGCTATTCTGTTTAACACCCCCGGCACGGCGGCATCAGCGGCCACACAGTTGGATGGGTATCCGCTGGCCCGCCAAGGCAAAGCAGGCAAGGCGATGAAAGTCGCCACGATTTCATCCGTCATCGGTGATTTTACTGGCGAGATATTGTTGATCGTCGGCGTCGCATGGATTGCGACCATCGCACTTAAACTTGGCCCGCCAGAGCTGTTTGCGGTGTATTTTGCGGCCTTTATTGTCATCGGTTCCGTGATTGGCAAATCCGTCACGCGTGGGCTGGCATCAGCGGCACTGGGTGTGTTGGTCGCGATGATCGGGCTTGATCCGATCAGTTCAACCGAAAGATTTACCTTTGGCAGCTTTGATCTGACCAATGGGATCAGCCTTGTGCCCCTGATGATTGGGATCTTTGTACTGGGCGAGGTGTTTGCCCAGATCGAAGAGCGCGGCAAAACCACCGAAATGGTGCCGGATGGCGATGATGCGGCACGCAACGGGCTGACCTGGGCGGAATACCGGCCCTGCATCCCGCATGTGATCCGGTCGTCCTTCATTGGATCATTCATCGGAATGCTGCCCGGCCTTGGTTCAGCCATTGCAGCGTTTGTGGCTTACGGCGAAGGTAAGCGACGCGCGAAAAACCCCGATGACTGGGGCAAAGGCGCGCTGGAAGGGGTCGCTGCACCCGAAGCGGCCAATAATGCGGTCAGCGGTCCGTCCATGGCGCCGCTTTTGACGCTGGGCATTCCAGGGTCGACAATTGGTGCAATCCTGATTGGGGTCTTCCTGATCCATGGCATCCAGATCGGGCCGACACTGTTTTTGACCTCACGTGATCTGGTTTTCGCGCTGTTTGCCTGTGGTCTGATCGGCATCGTGATGTACGGTATTATTGGCTATTATGGCGCCGCTTTTGTGGGGCGGTTCATCACCCGCATTCCGACCAAAGTGCTGTACCCTGTAATCTTTTTGACCTCTTTTGTGGCGGCCTATACATCGCGGGGGAACCTGTTTGATGTTTATGTCATGGTGGCGGCAGGTTTTCTGGGGTGGCTTATGCGTAAACTTGATTTCAATCCGGCCGCCTTCGTTATCTCATTCGTATTGGCCGGCGGCGCCGAGGAAGCCTTTCGACAAGCGCTTTTGTTGTCTGACAATGGCCTGATGATCTTTGTGACGCGGCCCATCGCACTGCTGTTCCTTTTGATCGGGCTGGCGGCGCTGGCGGTGCGGGTCCGCAGCCTGAACCGACAAGCGCGCGCTGTCGCGTTGGAGGATGCATGATGCCGCTTCCTTTGGATGGTATGCGCGTGATCGACTGGACCCATGTTTTGGCAGGGCCAGCCTGTTCTTACTATCTTGGCCTTCTGGGGGCCGAGGTGATCAAGGTCGAAAGCCTAACAGGTGACGCGATGCGGCATCGTGGCGGTACTGATGCGGCGCTGGCTGCCGCAGGGATGAGCACGGCATACCAGACCCAAGGTGCAGGCAAACAATCAATTGCGCTGGACCTTGAAACCGACGCTGGACGCGCGGTTTTTCATCGGCTGCTTACGTCAGCGGACGTGTTGGTCGAAAACCACCGTCCTTCGACCTTGGCCCATCTTGACCTGTCCGAGACGCAAACGCGGGCCATTAACCCGCGCCTGATCCATTGCGCGATGACAGGGTACGGACGTGGCAACGCGATGGCGGATGTCCCCGCATATGACGTCAACATTCAAGCGATCAGTGGTTTGATGGCACTGACGGGCACTGACGAAAGTGGGCCGATACGTACCGGCGCGCCAATCGTGGATTACGCCACCGGTCTGGCAGGCGCATTGGCTGTGACCGCCGCCTTGATGCAGCGGCACACAACAGGCGAAGGTGCTTTTGTCGACGTATCAATGCTAGAGACCGCTTTCAGCCTGATGAGTTCGACCATCACAGATTATCAGATGACCGGGACGCCACCGAAACCACGTGGAAACGCCGCAAACAGCCGCTCTCCGTCATCGGGGACATTTGCGTGTCTGTCCGGGCATATCAGTTTGGGCGTCAATGAAGATGCACAGTTCAGGCGGATGGCCACCGCACTCGGACGCGCGGATTGGCTGGATAATCCCAAGTTCGCCACCGCAGTTGCACGGGACCAAAATCAGGCGTTGCTGGCCGAAGAATTAGTCGCAGTTTTGGTAACGCAAAGTGCAGAACACTGGGAAGAGGTCCTGATCGCCGCACAAGTGCCCGCAGCAAGATTGCGAACACTTCCCGAGGCGCTGGCGTTGGCACCAGCAACCACCCGCAAATTTGCGTCAAGGGGGCCAGCCAATGGTGTCGGCATACCCTTCGCGATTGCGGGCGAGGCGACAGCCAAGCATACAGACACGCCACCGTCATTGGGTTGCGATAGTGAATCTGTTCTGCGTGATTTGGGCTATAGCGAAGATGAAGTTGATGCATTGCGCCAGAATGGCGTGATTGCGGCGCCCCCGAAATGATAAATTAGGCGTGAAGGCCAAAGTCACCTGACCTGCGCTACTCACCCACGGCCAGCACATGCTCTGCCTCATGAAAAGGGCAGGCGACAAAGTGATTGCCGCCGATATCCTCCAGTATAGGGCGCGCCTGCGCACAAGACGCTTGCGCCTTGGGGCAGCGGGTGCGGAACACGCAGCCCGATGGCGGGGCCAGCGGCGAGGGCAGTTCCCCTTCAAGGATTGGGCGCGGTCGTGCTTTTTCCAAGATGGGGTCAGGGATCGGTACTGATGCGACCAGGGCTTGGCTATAAGGGTGTTCCGGCAAGGTTGTCAGCTTATGACTGTTTGCCGTTTCCATCACCCGGCCCAGATAAAGCACCAACGTGCGGTCGCTGATATGTTTCACCACGCTTAGGTCATGGGCGATGAAAATCATCGACAGCCCCATGTCCCGTTGCAATTCCATCAGCAGATTGATGACCTGCGCCTGCACCGACACATCCAAGGCCGAGACGGGTTCGTCACAGATAATCAGTTTGGGCTTCAGGATCAGCGCACGCGCGATTCCGATCCGCTGGCATTGCCCGCCTGAAAATTCATGCGGATAGCGGTTGATCAGATTGGGCAGCAGGCCCACCCGTTCCATGATCTGGCCAACGCGCGCTTTGACGTCCTTGCGCGATGTATTGGGTTCATGGGTAACCAGCGGTTCGGCAATAATTTCGCCCACCGTCATGCGCGGGTTCAACGCGGCCAGCGGATCTTGAAAAATCATCTGCACGTCGCGCCGGTGCACCCGGCGTTCGCTCGGGCTCATATTGGCAAGGTCATGCCCTTCGAACATGATATTCCCACCCGACGATGGCAGCGTGCCAACAACTGCGCGGGCGATGGTCGATTTGCCCGACCCGCTTTCGCCCACAATCCCAAGGCATTCGCCCGGTTGAATGTCGAACGACACCTCGGATACAGCATGCAGCTTGCGCGGCGGTGTCCACGGCCATGATCCCGGGCGGCGCACATCAAACGTAACCGACAGATTGCGAACGGATAAAAGCGGCTCCATCATGCCACCTCGCTGACAGGTAAGTGGCATGAGCGGCGGCGTCCTTCATGCAGTTCAAGCGGTGGTCGGTCGCTGCGGCAGTGATCCAGCTTGACCGGACAACGCGGCGAAAACGGGCAACCGGGCGGCAGGTTGGACATATCAGGCGGCTCGCCCGCGATCGTCACTAATTCGCCTTCGTCGACGTCCAGTCGCGGCACCGCTTTCAGCAAACCGCTGGTATAAGGATGGGTCGGGCTGGCAAAGATGCCTTCGGTGGTCCCTTCTTCCATGATCTGCCCGCCATACATCACCAACGTACGGTCACAGAACCCGGCCACCACGCCAAGATCATGAGTAATCAGGATAACAGCGGTGCCGAAATCCTGCCGGATATCGCCCAAAAGCTGCATGATTTGCGCTTGCACCGTCACATCAAGTGCAGTCGTCGGTTCATCCGCGATCAGCAGGCGTGGTTGGCAAAGCAGCGACATCGCAATCATGATCCGCTGGCGCATACCGCCGGAAAATTCATGCGGGTACATCGTGACACGGGCGCGGGCGTCGGGGATGCGGACGGCATCCAGCATCTGCACAGCCTTTTTCACAGCGTCCGACTTGCTCATAGCATAATGAAGGGTCAGCACCTCGGCCATCTGATCGCTGATCCGCATATAGGGGTTGAGCGATGTCATAGGGTCCTGAAAAATCATCGCAATCTGACGACTGCGGAATTTGTTTAGCGCGTTCTGTTTCAGCGTTAACAAGTCGATTCCGTCAAAACGAACCGCACCGGTCGCGCGTCCGTTTTTAGCCAAAAGCCCCATAATCGCAAAAGCGGTCTGGCTCTTGCCCGACCCGCTTTCACCGACGATGGCCAGTGTTTCACCCTTGTCGATGTTGAACGACAGCCCGTTGACGGCATGCACATCGCAGTCGGCGGTGTCGAATGTGACCATCAGGTCTTCGATTTCCAAAATAGGCATGTTTCTAACGGTCCTTGGGGTCTAGCGCGTCGCGCAACCCGTCGCCGACAAAGAAGAAGGCGAAGATGGTAACGACGAAGAAGAAAAGCGGGAAAGAGATTTGCCACATGTACCCGAATTGCATGGTGCGTGACCCTTCGTTGATCAGCGCACCCAGCGATGTGGCGGGTTCCTGTACCCCCAATCCTAGAAAGCTGATGAAGCTTTCAAAGATGATCATATTGGGGACCAGCAGGGTGGCGTAGACAATCACGATGCCCAGCAGGTTGGGCACGATATGGCGCAAGATAATCTTGCTGGGGCGCACACCGGTGGCGACCGCGACCTCGACAAATTCCTTGTTCTTGATCGTTAGGGTCTGCCCCCGCGCGATCCGCGCCATATCGAGCCAGGAAATCAGCCCGATGCCAAGGAACAGCATAAAGATCGAGCGGCCAAAAATCACCAGCATCAGGATCAGCACGAACATAAAGGGAATGGACATCAGCACATCGACAATCCGCATCATGATCCCGTCGACACGGCCACCATAGTACCCCGCCGTCGCGCCATAAAGCGTACCGACGATCACGGCGACAAGCGCGCCAACTATACCCACCATCAGTGAAATACCGGTGCCCATGGCCGTGCGCGCAAACAGGTCGCGCCCGTTGCTGTCGGTGCCAAAATAGTGGCCGGTTTCCAGCGAAGGCACGCCCAGATAGGCGTTGCTGCCGATCAAGCTGAAGTTCACGAAATCGGGTTCGTATTGCGCAAACATGCCCCCGAACAGGGCGAAGGCTGCCACCAAGCCCAGCATGACCAGTGAAATCACCGCCGCGCGATTGCGGAAAAACCGGATACGGGCGTCGGCCCACAGGGACCGGCCCTTGACCTCGGCCAATTGTGCGGCGTCGCCGATGCCTTCAACGGCTGCTCTGTTGGGAAACATATCTCAGACCCCCTTAATAGCGGATCTTGGGGTCAATCCATGCGTAAAGGATATCGACCACAAGGTTGAACAGGATTGTCAGGGTGCCCACCAGAATGGTGATCCCCATGATGACGGAATAGTCGCGGTTAAAGGCAGAGTTCACAAAGAATTGGCCAATGCCGCCGGTGGAAAAGAACACATCAATAATCACCGATCCGGTGATCATGCCCACGAAAGCGGGGCCCAGATAGGACAGGACCGGCAGAATCGTCGGCTTCATCGCGTGCCGCCAGATGACGCGGCGCATCGGCAGGCCCTTGGCTTGGGCGGTGCGGATAAAATTGGTGTTTAGCACCTCCAGCATCGACGACCGGGTGATCCGGGCGATGGATGCCATGTAGGATGTGGATAGCGCAATCACCGGCATAATCAGGAACTGCCATTGCCCGCCGTTCCAGCCGCCACCGGGCAACCAGCCCAGCCAAAGGGTAAAGACCAAAAGCAGGATAGGGGCCATCACAAAATTCGGCAGCACCTGCGCGCCGATGGATACGCCAACAGCAAAATAGTCGATCCATGAATTCTGTTTAATTGCCGCAGCAACACCAAGGGACACACCAACGGTGACAGCCACGACAAACGACCAGAACCCATAAGTCAGCGTCACCGGGAACCCTTGGGCGATAACTTCATTCACGGTGCGGTCTTTGTATTGGAACGACGGGCCGAAATCGAACTGCGTCACAACGCTGACGACATAGTTGATGATCTGTTTCCAAAACGGCTGATCCAGCCCGTATTTGGCTTCGATATTGGCCAGCACCTCGGGCGGTAAAGGACGCTCGGAATTAAAGGGGCCGCCGGGGGCCGCATACATCAGGATGAACGACAAGACGACCAGTATCAAAAGGGTCGGAATAGCGACGGCAAGGCGTCGGATCACAAAGCTCAGCATATGTCAGGTGTCCTAACAGAATGGGAAAACCGCGCCTCAGATGGGGCGCGGTTTATCACGTGATGTGATTACTCAGCGATCTTATAAAGATCTTTGGAGTACCAGTTCTGTTCAAAGTTCTCGTAGGGCCAACCTTCGAGGTCTGTCGCATACATATAGTCTGCGGCGTAGTGATAGATCGGAATGATCGGCGTATCTTGCGCGATAAACTCCTCAACCCGGTCATAGTTGGCTTGCGGGTTGTCTGATGTTTTGGCTTCGGCCAGCAGCGCATCAACCTCGGGGTTGTTGTACTTGCTGTCGTTATAGCCTGACTCGGATTGCATCAGATCAAGGAAGGTGGATGCTTCGTTATAGTCGGCACACCAACCACCGCGGGCCACATCAAAGTCGCCGTTGCCGCGCGCCTCAAGGAATGTCTGCCATTCCTGATTGGCCAGCGTCGTTTCCACACCCAGCGTCTGTTTCCACATCTGGCTGATTGCAATCGCGACAGACCGGTGGGAATCGTCGGTGTTATACACCAGATCAATGCTCAGCGGGTTGTCAGAGCCATATCCAGCCTCGGTCAGCAGCTCTTGCGCCATCTCGTTCCGCTCAGCCTGCGTCATGGTCGCCATGGGAATATCGGGCGTTTCAAACCCGGCAGTCGCCCAGTGCGTGAAGGTGTAGGCAGGCTTTTGCCCGGCGGCCAATACGTTTTCCGCAATAACATCACGGTCGACGGCGAGGCTAAGTGCTTTGCGCACATTAGGGTCTTGCAGTTCTTCGGGTGCGCCGTCACGCAGGTTGAACATGTAGTAGTAGGAACAGGCCTGTGGCACGGAATTGGCCTGATCAGGGAATTCGGCGGAAAGCCGCGGGAACTGACCTGCGGGAATATCGGTGCGGTCCAATTCACCGGCTAGATAACGGGTCAACGCTACGTTTTCGTCGGTGATAACCAGCTTTGTCACTGTTTCAAGGATCGTATTTTCGTTGTCCCAGTACATTGGGTTCCGGGTCCGTACCAACCGTTCTTGTGGCACGAATTCACTCAGCACATAGGCGCCGTTGGACACCATGTTTTCCGGCAAAACCCAGTCACTGCCATGTTCTTCGATGGTGGCCTGATGAACGGGGAAGGTCGTGCCATGCGTCACCATTTGCGGGAAATACGGCAGGGGTTGCGTCAGGCGGACCTCAAGCGTGACATCATCGACAGCAGTGACACCCAGTTCGGATGGGTCCATATCACCGGCGATGACGGCACCGCCGTTTTCAATCGACATCAGGTCCATGTACCAGCTGTAGGGGGACGCCAGTTCAGGTGACGCGGCCCGCTGCCACGCATAGACAAAATCGCCAGCTGTCACAGGATCACCGTTCGACCATTTGGCGTTGTCGCGCAGGGTGAATGTGTAAACCAAACCATCTTCGCTCATCTCATGGCTTAGCGCGACACCGGGGATCAAATTGCCGGCGGCATCCTGATTATACAGACCTTCAAACAGGTCGCGCACGACATCGGCACCATCAACATCCTCAACAAGTCCCGGATCAATCGACGGGCTTTCGTCCCCAACGCGGTAGGTAAACGATTGATCAGAGGCGAGCGTTTCGCCGGTCTCGGGGTGTGTGGCATGGCCGTCGGCATAAAGCGCGCCGGTCGTGGCAATCAATACGGCAGAGGTGGTTGCAAGCAGTCTGGTTCTGAGTGTCATGTGATATCTCCCTTTTGTTGCGTCTTTGGCGACGCAATCATTTACAATGGGGCGCGTTATGCGCTGATGGGGATATCTTTTGATGCCACCGAACAAATGGCAAGGTTAATTGCAGGTTGACCCCGCGACAGTTCTTTTTGTGCCGAAATCATAGAGCGTACGCGTAGAGTATAGAAGAATTTCAGTAAATCTGCGCAATTATCGAAACGGGACAAACACGTTGCCCCGGTAAGATAAATTCAAATCGATGACTTTCGTTATTGCAAGCGGAAGGATGCAGAATCGCCAGCGCCCTGATCCACGGTGAATTTCACACGGTCATTTCCGCGCGCTTCCACAAGTTGGCAGTTGTAAGGGATAGGGTCGCCGCCCCAGCTTAATTCGCGGCAGAAATAACCGTCTTGCCAGCTCCAGTTGCCATCAATTTCCCAGCCAATGGCAGATCCGTCGATATCGCCGTTGGGCAAAACTTGAAGGCGAACACCGTAAAAGAAGTTGCGCAATTCTTTACCTTGGACCAGCGACAGGAAAGTCGCTTGATCTTTTACAGGTACATAACTGTCAGCGGCCGCAGGTGCAGCAGCGGTTGCAAAGATCAAAGATAGGATCGCGTATTTCATCGGTGCCTCCGTTATCAGCAGGATGTTATCTATACGCAGTGATCTGCCGTTTGGTTCACTCTTGGCGATCGGGTTTATGTTGAAACGGCAGGGATTGCCTATTTTTGGGCGGGTTTTCCCAATCTGGGACGCAAAGTAGCTGTTTCAGTCTTCCAGCGCTTTGATCATGTCCACACGCGTGGCATGGCGTCCGCCCCCGAAATCGGTGAACAGGAACGCATCCACAATCTTAAGCGCTGTGGCGTTGTCGATCACCCGTGCGCCCATCGCCAGCATATTTGCGTCGTTGTGTTCGCGGATCATTTGCGCCGAAAACACGTCAGAGCATACGCCGCAGCGGATGCCCTTGACCTTATTCGCGGCCATCATGATCCCTTGACCGGTCCCGCACAAGATAATCCCGAACGTGCAATCGCTTGACGCGACCCGCCGCGCAGCAGCTTCACCATGGGCGGGGTATGGTGTGCTTTCGGGTGTCGTGGGGCCGATATCAACCGCCTCCCATCCTTTGGCAGTGATATGGTCCGCAATTTGCTGACGCATCTCGATGGCGGCGTGATCGCTGGAAAGAACGACGCGTTTGTTGGTCATGGGGTCTGATCCTTATTGGCCGGCTATCAAATGCCCAGCACATCCATCATGTCATATTCGCCGGGGTTTTTGTCTTGCCCCCAAAGGGCGGCTTTCAGCGCACCACGCGCAAAAATTGCACGGTCTGTCGCAAGGTGGCGCAGCACAATCCGTTCACCTGCGGCGGCAAACAGCACATCATGTTCGCCCACGATATCGCCGCCCCGAATGGCGCTGAACCCGATGTCACCCTTTTTGCGTGCACCTGTGATCCCGTCACGCCCGCTGTCGCTGACGTCGCTCAGGGATACGCCGCGCCCTTCGGCGGCGGCCTCGCCCAGCATCAGGGCCGTACCAGATGGGGCATCGACCTTTTGGTTGTGATGCGCTTCGATCACTTCGATATCAAAATCATCATCCAAGGCTGCGGCAACGCGTTTGGTCAACTGGACCAGCAGGTTCACACCCAAAGACATATTGCCAGCGCGCACAATCACGGCATGGCGGGCCGCGGCATTGATCGCCTTGAGGTCATCTTCGGACAGCCCAGTGGTGCCGATCACATGCACCGCGCGCGCTTGTGCCGCCAGCCCTGCGAAATCGACCGTCGCAGCAGGCGCGGTAAAGTCAATCACCGCTTGCGCCTTTGCAAACACCTCGACCGCGTCGTCGGTCACATCAACACCAATCGGCTGTCCACCCATCATAGTGCCGATATCCTGCCCGACCCAATCGTGGCCTGACCGTTCCAAGACGCCCACCAGATGGCATTTATCCGACGCAAGCACTGACCTAATCAGCATTTGCCCCATTTTGCCTGATCCGCCTGTGATCACGATGCCCGGTGTATCTGTCATGTTGTTGTCCCTCTTCTTGGACCTTCGTTTAGCGCCGGATCGCCGCTGACGCAAAGCCTTGCTTGGCATCGGCTGCCACAGCGCTTAAATGAACCCTATGGCAAAGAATTCAAATCGAGACGGCAAAGCCCCCACCCAGCGCATGTTGCGCGTGGGCGAAGTGATCCGCCGCACCCTGTCCGAAGTCCTGCAACGCGGCGACGTGCATGACGATGAACTGGCGCGCATGTCCATTACGGTCGGCGAGGTGCGGATGACATCCGATTTGCGGATCGCGACGGCCTTTGTGCTGCCCTTGGGTGGGCATGGGAAACAAGAGGCGTTAGAGGCATTACGCCGCAACCGCCACGAAATCCGGCATTTGGTGGTCAAAGGCGGCACGATGAAATTCGCGCCTGAACTACGGTTTGAAATTGACGGGACGTTTGACCAGATCGACGCGACGCGCGCATTGCTGGCAGAGGATCATGTCCGTCAGGATCTGGACGACTGATGCGCTGGCTGGTGGGCGTCCTGCTGTTCTGGGCCGTGCCCGTAGCAGCGGTGACCTGCGAGGATGTGACCTATAAGGGTCTTAGCTATACAGCCTGCACGGTTGATGTCGCGTCCGAAAGCCTGAGCTTGTTTCACCGCGATGCCGATGGCACCCTGATCGGCAGCTTTGGCGGGATCGAAGATTTGCCTGAAATAAACCGTCTGTCTTTTGCGATGAACGCAGGCATGTACCATGATGATCGGTCCCCGGTGGGGCATTACCGCGAGGATGGTATCGAGACGATGCGCGTCATTCCAAACGCAGGGCCCGGTAACTTTGGTCTGCTGCCCAATGGGGTGTTTTGCATCAATGATGATAGCGCGCAGGTTTACGAGACGCTTGATTATATCGCCCGCGCGCCTGACTGCCGTGATGCGACGCAATCCGGGCCGATGCTGGTCATCAATGGTGCGCTACATCCACGGTTCTTGGTGGACAGCACATCGCGGTTCATCCGCAACGGTGTGGGCACAACAACCGATGGCGACACTGCCGTTTTTGTGATTTCCAACGACAGCGTGACGTTCCATGAATTCGGCAGCTTCTTTCGCGATTATCTGGAACTGCCAAACGCGCTGTACTTTGATGGAAAAGTGTCGCGACTGTACGCGCGCGACCAAGGGCGCAGTGACTTTGGATTTCAGTCGCTGGGGCCAATGGTTGCAGTGACCGAGTAAGGCGTTGAAGATCAGGGCTACCGGCCCATGATCACCGTGCAAAGCTATGCCTCGCAACGATAAAGCCTAACGGGCTTGGTTGACCCTCGTGCGATCAGCCCTTTGGCCTCCAAATCCAGCTGCACAGCTTTAAGCCACCAACCCGCCTTGGCACCGCCCGGAAACACATCTTCTGACAGATGCTCAAGCAGCGCCGCTTTCGCCTCGGCAACTGTGATACCGGGTGCTGTGTTGGGCAAAACCGGCATCAGTGCTTCACGCATAGCCATGTATTTGACGCGATCAACGCGGTCCGTCCGCTGTGGCGATGTGATGCTTTCGATTTCTATCTTGCTGTCAGTCTCAGACATGCAGCTCTCCTTCCACGACAATTTGGGGATTGCGGAAGCCCATCCTGACCCATGCGCCAAAAAGGCGGGTAGGGGTGTGTCGGGGGAGCCCCCGACCTACGTAGGCCGGGGTTCTCCCCGGCAATCCAACACTTGCCTTATACGAAAGGGCCAACGACGGCCCGCGGGTTGGCATCGGTCACGTCGCTGTCGCGCGATTTATGCCAGCCACCTATGCCGAAACGTCTGCCAAACGGGTGGCGTGGATGACAAAATTTCGAAGGAAGGTTTTGGCAGGAAGGGCGAGCTGAAGCGGTGAGAACTTACGTTTGGCGCTCGATTTCCCCAACACCATGTTATTTCATAAACCGTAGTTTAGAAAGAATGCCTGCGAAGAGACACCGAAATCTATGTAGAAAAGTTGCGGAGTGAACGACAAGAAGAAACAAAGGAAAAAAGAAGCTGAAGAATGCAAGAAAGTGACCGGTTGAAAGCATTTCATATTTTACTGATGCAAAGGCGGAGCATGCGAAAGCCATCAAATAGGCAACGGTCACTCGAACCCAAACTTTCATTATGAAGTCCCAGAAAGTCATGTTGATCTCATTGAGTCTGCGCAATGTATTCATTCGCCGAGTTACCCAAGAAGTCTAGTGCTTCCAGCGCCCACCATCTACCACAAGGTGAATTTTGATTTCGGTTCCATTTGTCTGTGGGCATACGTAGTGTCCGCGACCACTCTCTAAATGCTTGATCAAAGTCTTGGCGTTCATCGCAGTCGCTGAGGTCCAACGAGTTGAAGGCAACTGTGTCGGAAGTATCCGCATTAGACCAAACACTGCCGGGGCTCATTGCGATCAGATAGGGACCTCGATCAGGTTTCTTTCGAAAGCCAAGATCGTCACCGAGCGCAATAAGTTTCCTTGCGGTAGTTACGTCATAGGAGTCTATAGCTCTGTCGCACCTGTTATCAGCCGCAAATTCAAAGTCTCTAACCCAGCCCAAAGTCGGCCACATCGTTATTGCTTGGTCGGCAACCTGGGGGGTACTGGCAGTAATTGGATCAAGACCCGCATCAAAGGCGTTGCACGCAAGCTTATACCGTGCACGGTTTGAGGCGTTAGGTGAAGTCGGAAAAGCTACGAAACCATAAGCGTAGAATTCCTCGGGCGGGAATTGGGTCATACCTCCGTACATTCGGGTCGTCGCAATGACGTCGTTGCTTGAGTCTGATGAGTTTTGTGCCTGTATTATGGCGTAGGTGAGAAACGCAGCGCCAACGAATAGAGCACCACCTCCATCTATCGATCCATCTGAACCACCACTGTCCCCACCACCCATGCAGCCGCTGCAAAGGAACAAGGCACATGCAAGCAATGAATTATTTTGTGTCTTTGCGCAATGGAAGCGTCTAGGGAATAAACTCATTGTGCCTACTGAATAGAATAACCATTGCAACTATAGGTAAGGCGGCAGAATGACATAGGCAAGGCTGGAGACTGGCGCTTTGCTGCATAGAAATGCTTGACTGCTAGGTTCTCAATCCTACTTGCCACCCACACCCCTCCCTGCTACATCCCCGCAATCGCTTGGCCTCGGATTCGTTCCGGGGTCTTTGTGGTATTGCCAAAGCCCACGGTTACACGCGGGTCACGGTAGGTCGGGGTTCTCTCCGACACCTCTAAATCGGGCACCTACGGGGGCCTTTAACATCAGGGTCGCGCAAGTGGCCCGCCAAGCAAACGGAAGAAGCTAACATGGCACTCAAGTCGTACAAACCGACGACGCCGGGCCAGCGTGGGCTGGTGCTGATCGACCGTTCGGAGCTTTGGAAAGGACGTCCTGTCAAATCCCTTACTCAGGGTTTGACTAAATCGGGCGGCCGGAACAACACCGGACGGATCACTATGCGTCGTATTGGTGGGGGCGCAAAGCGTCTTTACCGCATCGTCGATTTCAAGCGTAACAAGCTGGACATGTCCGCTGTTGTCGCACGGATCGAATATGACCCGAACCGCACCGCATTTATCGCGCTGATTCAGTACGAAGACGGTACACAGAATTACATCCTTGCCCCGCAGCGCCTCGCTGTTGGTGACAAGGTGATCGCATCTGCCAAGGCTGACATTAAGCCCGGCAACGCCATGCCATTCAGCGGCATGCCAATCGGTACGATCATTCACAACATCGAAATGAAGCCAGGCAAAGGCGGCCAGATCGCCCGTGCAGCCGGCACCTACGCCCAGTTTGTGGGTCGTGATGGTGGTTACGCGCAGGTCCGTCTGTCTTCTGGTGAATTGCGCCTGATCCGTCAGGAATGCATGGCCACTGTCGGTGCTGTGTCGAACCCCGACAACTCAAACCAGAACTTCGGTAAAGCGGGCCGGACCCGTCACAAGGGCATCCGCCCAAGTGTCCGTGGTGTTGCCATGAACCCGATCGACCACCCGCACGGTGGTGGTGAAGGCCGCACATCTGGTGGTCGGACGCCTGTCACACCTTGGGGTAAAGATACCAAGGGCAAGCGCACCCGTAACAAAAACAAAGCATCGCAGCGCCTTATCGTGCGTTCGCGTCATGCCAAGAAGAAGGGTCGTTAAATATGGCTCGTTCCGTCTGGAAAGGCCCCTTTGTGGACGCCTATGTTTTGAAAAAAGCAGAAGCATCCCGCGAAAGCGGCCGCAACGAAGTGATCAAGATCTGGTCGCGTCGTTCTACTATCCTGCCTCAGTTTGTTGGCCTCACCTTTGGTGTGTACAACGGCAAGAAGCACATCCCTGTTAACGTTAGCGAAGACATGATTGGTCAGAAGTTCGGTGAATATTCACCAACACGGACCTACTATGGTCACGCCGCTGACAAAAAAGCGAAGCGGAAATAAGCCATGAGCAAGGATAAAAATCCCCGCCGCGTGGCCGATAACGAAGCAATGGCAAAACTACGCATGCTCCGTACCTCCCCGCAAAAGCTGAACCTCGTTGCTGGCCTGATCCGCGGCAAGAAAGTTGAGCAGGCATTGACTGACCTGACTTTCAGCAAAAAGCGGATTTCGGACGACGTGAAGAAATGTCTTCAGTCGGCCATCGCCAACGCCGAAAACAACCACAACCTTGACGTCGATGAACTGGTCGTCGCAGAGGCGTATGTCGGCAAGAACCTGACCATGAAGCGCGGACGCCCACGGGCCCGTGGCCGTTTTGGCAAGATCATCAAGCCGTTTGCAGAGATCACCATCAAGGTGCGTCAAGTTGAGGAGCAATCATAATGGGTAACAAAGTAAACCCGATCGGTATGCGTCTTCAGGTCAACCGTACCTGGGATAGCCGCTGGTACGCTGACACCAAAGACTATGGCGATCTTTTGTTGGAAGACTTGCGTATCAAGGACTTCATCAAGAAAGAATGCGCACAGTCCGGCGTCAGCCGCGTGATCATCGAACGTCCGCATAAAAAGTGCCGCGTCACGATCCACGCAGCACGCCCTGGTGTGATCATCGGCAAGAAAGGTGCAGACATCGAAGGTCTGCGCAAGAAACTTGCTGCACTTACAGACAGCGAACTGCACCTGAACATCGTTGAAGTCCGCAAGCCAGAACTTGACGCAGCCCTGGTTGCCGAAAGCATTGGTCAGCAGCTGGAACGCCGTGTGTCTTTCCGTCGCGCGATGAAGCGTTCGGTCCAGAACGCCATGCGCATGGGTGCCCTGGGTATCCGGGTTAACCTTGCCGGTCGTCTGGGCGGTGCTGAAATTGCCCGTACCGAATGGTACCGTGAAGGTCGCGTGCCACTGCACACGCTGCGCGCCGACATCGACTATGCGCTGTATGAGGCGATGACGCCTTATGGGATCATCGGCATCAAGGTCTTCATCTATAAAGGTGAGATCATGGAGCACGATCCATCAGCGCACGACCGCAAACATGCTGAGCTGCAAGAGGGCGCTGTCCCTCGCGGCCCGCGTCGCTAAGGGGAGCTGATTTAAATGCTACAGCCAAAGCGTACAAAACACCGGAAACTGCACAAAGGCCGTATCCGTGGTGAAGCCAAAGGCGGTTCTGATCTGAACTTCGGCACATATGGCCTCAAAGCCATTGAGCCCGAGCGGATCACAGCCCGCCAAATCGAAGCCGCACGCCGTGCCATGACGCGTCACATGAAGCGTCAGGGCCGTGTCTGGATCCGGATTTTCCCGGACACTCCAGTAACGTCCAAGCCCGTTGAAGTGCGTATGGGTAAGGGTAAAGGTTCCATTGATTTTTGGGCATGCAAGGTCAAACCTGGCCGCGTGATGTTCGAAATCGACGGCGTGAGTGAACCCATCGCCCGCGAGGCCCTGCGCCTTGCCGCGATGAAGCTGCCGATCAAGACACGAACAATCGTTCGCGAAGATTGGTAAACCGTTAAACCCGAAGGATTTGACGGGGTACGGTGTAGCGAATTTGCGCAGCAAACTCGCGGGCCGTACACGGTAAACATAAAGAGCCCCTGCCGAGAGATCGGTGGGGGCTTTTTGTTTTTGGGTTTGTAGGGACCGCTATCACCATCGCCAATTTTGATATGAAATGTGGTTGCAGCCACGTCACAATTCCGAATTCCATATTTTGAAATTCGATACAATTTATTAAAAACAAGTCGTTACATCCGTTTTGCCATGTGGACAGTGTTGGGCGCAAACCCGCCTAGACTGTTGTCGCCATCAGTACAAAACAGGTCATCGGGTATTGATCGCGTCAGCATTAGAAACAGTGCCGTTGCCTACATCAAACAGGCCGTTGTTTAGACCATGTGTACTATCGTATGCAAATTCCAGACGAGTTTTGGCACAGCCACTTTTAGCGTTTCCCTTTCATATCTCTATTTAGGAAACCATATCCATGCTCTCATTGCGCAATGCGGTCGTTCAATCATCTTTGCTTATACTTATTGCTTGCGGCGGTGGTGGCGGTGGAGGTGACGGCGATAATCCAGGTGGCGGCGGCCCGGACATTACCCCAAACCCAGATTTGGTCTATGCAGATGACCAGCCTGTCACGCGCGAAAGCGTTATCGGCAAAACATTTCCCATTCAACTGGTTGTCGGCTCTGCAAGAGATGGTGGAATTCCGCGCCGCGAGACCGCATCGATTGAGTATGTAACCGCGGATAAAGCGATCATCACTTATAATGGGACATCAACAGAGTTTAACTATCGCAACGCCCTTAGTCAGGAAAACTGGACAAGTGGCGCATCGAATTCGGGTGGTGGTTTATTGCAAGATCTGCGACTAGATCGGGTAACAAAGGCCGCGCGCGGTATTGCCATTGGTAATTCATCTATAGCGAACCCTGATTTGCCGCTGGCCGAAGGCGTCTTTGGGTTTGTGACCCCTGAGAACCGATTGACTGGCAGCGTCAACTATAGCTCAGACTTCGGCTCAAGGATGTTGATTACGGCAACCGATTGGGTCGAACAAGATGACGGTAGTTTTGATCGGGTTGAACGCGTTGTGGAAACTGGCGGTGAAACCGTTAGCATTTCGGCTGATTTCAGTACGGGGATCGTTTCGGGGACTTTATTTGATGGTAGCTATAGCACCATTGATGACCGCCAAAATGGAAATAGTTCTGTGACACATGACGTTACAGTCACGCTTGAGAATGCTGTTGTGGATGGGTCTGGCTTTACCGGTGATATCAATGTCATGACAACTGCCAGTAGCAATCTACGCGAAGAGATAAATGGTGGCGTTGGGCCGCAGGGTGATATTCTGCCGTCTACTGTTGTTATGAACTCTCAGGATGCTGAGGGAACATTCTTTGGATATGACGCCCAAGGTGTCGGTGGTACATTCGAAGCCAACTTTGACGAGACTTTTTATCGGGGTGAAAATCCCTTTGACGGGGTCGACGCTGAAGAGGTGACCGAGAACCGTACCATCGTTGGCGACTTTCTCGTCAACAACTGATACGATCTAAGCATGTTCGATATGCAGCCAAGCGACCGGCTGCATACCGACGCTTTCTTTAGCCGTGTTTGGGCAGCCATCACCATCTTCGGTAGCGTCGTCGCCCGCGGAACCGCACGGGGATGATCTCGGGAAACCCGAAGAGCATCAGAACGCCTTGCGCGAATAACACAAATCCAATGGCCTGCGCGATCCGCCCCGCCCGAAACGTGCGATTGACCATGTGGGTGCTACGCATTTCACCCGTTTCGGCGTTATAGCGGCCTTCGACGATGTCGCCTGATTGGTGCGGTTTGGGGCGCGTCCAGATGGACCCGGTGTATTCCGGTCTTGGGCGCATTTCTGTGACAAGTCCGAAGACGGGCCGATACATACGGTCGCCATCGTTATTGTATTTTTCGTCAACTTGCAGAACGATCAGTGTGGCAGGTTCGGACGTATCCAAAAAGGTTTTCGCAGGCACGGCGAAGATTGAACCGATGACGTAGCAAAATGCACCGGCAAATAAACTGAGAAGGGCCTTGCGCCACATAATATCTCCTTATTTCTGGGGAGATATGACATTAGCCGATGTGGGGCCTTTGGCCCAAGGGGATTAAATTAAGGGTTTTCCCACTTGTTTTGGGACAGTGGTTCAGATGATGGGCGGAATACAGATTGGTCTGCGATCAGTCCCACCTATAATTAAAACTCACCGATATCCGCTCTTCTTCGCTCATATTCATCGGCACCTCGTGCCGCAGCCAGCTTTCCCACAGTAGCACGTCACCGACTGCGGGTTTGGCGTAGAAGAATGTGCGCAGCTCGTCCCGCGCGTCTTTCACCCGCGTGGGGGCGGCCATCATCATCGCCAGTCTTGGGTCTTCGAATTTGATCGCACTCGCGCCGTCGGGCATGGCGACATAGGTCGTCCCGCTGATCACGGAATGCGGGTGGATGTGGCTGGTGTGGATACCGCCTTCGGGCAGGATGTTGATCCAGATATCTTCGAGTTGCAGTTTCTTGTCGCCCAAGTCGAAAGCCAAGTCCTCAGCAAACGCCGCGACATGGGCGTCGAGGGCGGCAACGAGATCTTTGAAGATCGGGAACCGCCATGGCAGATCGCTGAGCGACGCATAAGAGGTGTAGCCCGGAAAGCCGTTCTCTTCGCACCAGTCTTGCCCCGCTTCATCTTCATCGGCGATGACAAGGCAAGAGTTTTCAAGCTCGGAAGGGTCTATGGGTGCGCCATGGGCGGACAGCTTGGCGTGGTAGAGGCGGGTCGCGAAGAGGGATTTGATATCTGACATGAAGACTTCATATCCGGGCATTGCGCCAAGGTATAGGGATGAGGTCAGTCGTTACTTAATCTAGTGTGAAGTACAAATTCATGATTAGTTTGATGAATAGAGGTTTCGCTGGCACAGGTTTTAGATGAAGCTATTTTCCGCCGTTTTGTTTTGGGTTTTTTGCCTGCTGAGTTTGGCAGGGCCCTTGAAAGCTGATCAATGGGGTTCGGTTGTTATTTCACACTGCTATGACCTGGATGACCGACAGTACCAACAGCACTTCTTTGTTCGGGTATTCTGGACGGAGGTTGGCGGTGGTCAGTTCTACCGTGAAAAAGCTATAGCTGATGGTCCACGCCACGTCAGTGCGATAGAGGATAATCCAGAATCATGCGTTATAGATGGTGTGCTGGTTCGTTTCGAATTGTTGGACTATGTCGCAGCGCCGCGTCCCGGAAGATGTGGGCTTTGTGAACAAACAGGTTTCCGATTAACGGCCGATGGCGTGACAATTTGGGAAACGCCAAGCCCAGATGTCAGGGGAACACCGATATTCAACGGAACGCTTGATGTAGATCGCGATATGGCACGTATATGTGCTGAGCAAACACCTGAGGAATTGGGTGTTCAGCTACCTTACGAACCTGATTTCTTTTCATCTAAGACCAGTATGTTAGTTTGCGAGACGATTTCACGCTAAAGCAGGGGAAACCCCCTTGCCACACACCCGCAACCTCCCTATACGGTCCACTTCTACCCCCCCACTCCATCGGGAATCGGGTGACGTGTTTCACGGCCTGCCGATGATGTTGACAAAGGAATATGGCATGAACGCCAATGAACTGCGGGACAAAACGCCCGATCAGCTCCGTGAAGAGCTGGTGAACCTGAAAAAAGAATCCTTCAATCTGCGCTTTCAGCAGGCCACTGGTCAGCTTGAAAACACAGCCGGTATTCGTGCGGCCCGCCGTAACGCTGCCAAGGTCAAAACAATTCTGAACGAAAAAGCAGCGTCCGCTGCCAAGGAGGCTTAATCTATGCCTAAGCGTATCCTAGCCGGGGTTGTCACAAGCAACCAAAATGCTCAGACCGTCACAGTATCGGTTGAGCGTCGTTACAAGCACCCGCTGCTTCAGAAAACTATTCGTAAGTCGAAGAAATATCGCGCTCACGATGAACAGAACGCATTCAACGTTGGTGACCAAGTTCGTATCCAGGAATGTGCACCAAAGTCGAAAACGAAACGCTGGGAGGTTATTGCCTCTTAAGGTAGTAGCACCCGGTTCAATCGAAACCCTGGGCCCCCGGACAGAAATCGGGACTTGCCCATAGGTCGGAAGGAAACCAAATGATCCAGATGCAGACCAATCTGGATGTTGCTGACAACAGCGGCGCACGCCGTGTTCAGTGCATCAAGGTTCTGGGTGGTTCTCACCGTCGTTACGCCAGTGTTGGGGACATCATTGTCGTTTCGGTGAAAGAGGCCATTCCACGCGGTCGCGTAAAGAAAGGTGACGTCCGTAAGGCCGTCGTCGTACGCACCGCCAAAGAAGTTCGCCGTGACGATGGCACAGCCATTCGTTTTGACAGCAACGCTGCTGTCATCCTCAACAACAACAACGAACCCATTGGTACACGTATCTTTGGCCCAGTTGTTCGCGAGCTGCGCGCAAAGAACTTTATGAAAATCATCTCACTTGCTCCGGAGGTGCTGTAATGGCTGCTAAGCTCCGCAAAGGTGACAATGTTGTCGTTCTGACTGGCAAGGACAAAGGCAAGACTGGTTCAATCACCAGCATCGACCCTAAGTCTGGCAAAGCCATTGTGGACGGTATCAACATGGCGATCCGTCACACAAAGCAATCTCAGGCAACACAGGGTGGCCGCACGCCAAAGGCGATGCCGATCCAACTGTCCAACCTTGCGATCACTGACAGCAACGGCAAACCAACCCGCGTCGGCTTCCGCATGGATGGCGACAACAAGGTGCGTTTCGCCAAGACAACAGGGGATGCGATCTAATGCTTGATACTGCAAACTATACCCCGCGTCTGAAGGACCTTTATGCATCCACTATCCGTGGTGCGATGAAAGAAGAGTTCGGCTATAAAAACGACATGCAGATCCCACGTTTGGACAAAATCGTTCTGAACATTGGCTGCGGTGCAGAAGCTGTCCGTGACAGCAAGAAAGCAAAAACCGCGCAGGAAGATCTGACAACCATCGCCGGCCAAAAGGCCATGACAACACGCGCCAAGAAATCCATCGCTGGTTTCCGCGTCCGTGAAGACATGCCGCTTGGTGCAAAGGTGACTTTGCGCGGCGACCGTATGTTTGAATTCCTTGATCGTCTGATCACGGTTGCTATGCCACGTATCCGCGACTTTCGCGGCGTGTCTGGCAAATCCTTCGACGGCCGCGGCAACTATGCCACCGGCATCAAAGAGCACCTGATCTTCCCAGAGATTAACTTCGACAAGATCGATGAAAACTGGGGCATGGACATCGTGATCTGCACAACAGCGAATACTGACGCTGAAGCAAAGGCACTGTTGAAAGCTTTCAACATGCCGTTCAACAGCTGAGGGGACATTAGATATGGCTAAGAAATCCATGATTGCACGCGAAGTGAAGCGTGAAAAGCTGGTCAAGCAATACGCCGAAAAGCGTGCCGCCTTGAAGGCAATCATCAATGACAAAGAAAAGCCCGTAGAAGACCGGTTCAAGGCAACTCTTGAACTGGCCAAACTGCCACGGAACTCTTCTGCGACCCGTTTGCATAACCGTTGCCAGCTCACCGGGCGTCCACACGCCTATTACCGCAAACTCAAGATCAGCCGGATCGCGCTGCGGGACCTTGGTTCCAATGGCGAAATTCCCGGTATGGTCAAGTCAAGCTGGTAAGGAGCACATATTATGAACGATCCTATCGGTGATATGCTCACACGTATCCGCAACGGCCAAATGCGCGGCAAGGCAGCGGTGGAAACACCTGCGTCCAAACTGCGCGGTTGGGTGCTGGATGTGCTGTCTGACGAAGGCTACATCCGCGGTTACGAAAAGAAGGACGGCAAAGACGGTCATCCTGCTTTCTCGATCGAGCTGAAGTATTACGAGGGTGACCCGGTCATTCGCGAAGTGAAGCGGGTTTCAAAGCCTGGCCGCCGCGTTTACCTGGGCTCCAATGACATCCCATCCGTCCGTCAGGGCCTGGGTGTGTCGATTGTCTCCACCTCGCAAGGTGTGATGTCGGATGCAAAAGCACGCAGCGCCAATATCGGCGGCGAAGTGCTCTGCACTGTATTCTAAGGGGATAACATGTCTCGTATTGGTAAAAAACCGGTTGAGCTGCCATCAGGCGTTACCGCCTCTGTGTCAGGTCAAACCGTTGAAATGAAAGGCCCCAAAGGGACCCGGACTTTCAAAGCCACCGACGACGTCACCATCAGTGTTGATGGCAACGTCGTTACTGTAGAACCACGCGGCAAATCCAAGCGCGCGCGCCAGCAGTGGGGCATGAGCCGCACAATGGTTGCGAACTTGGCCACTGGCGTTTCCGAAGGTTTCAAGAAAGAGCTTGAACTGTCGGGTGTTGGTTACCGTGCACAGATGCAGGGCAATGTCCTGAAACTGTCATTGGGCTACAGCCACGATGTTAACTTTGAAGTGCCTGAGGGTGTCACAGTGACATCTGCAAAGCCAACTGAAATTCTGGTCGAAGGTATCGACGAGCAGCAGGTTGGACAGGTTGCGGCGAATATTCGCGCTTGGCGTAAGCCCGAACCCTACAAGGGCAAAGGCATCAAGTACAAAGGCGAATACATCTTCCGCAAAGAAGGCAAGAAGAAGTAAGGAACGCACAAATGGCAAACAGCAAAAGAACTCTGTTTCTGAAGCGCCGCATGCGCGTTCGGAACAAACTGCGGGGCGTGACAGCCAACCAAGGGCGTGCGCGTCTTTCGGTGCACCGCTCAAACAAGAACATCAGCGTCCAGCTGATCGACGACGTGAACGGCGTGACACTCGCGTCCGCTTCGTCGCTCGAAAAGGATCTGGGCGTGGTCGGCAAAAACAACGTCGAAGCCGCTTCCAAAGTGGGCACTGCAATTGCAGAGCGCGCCAAGAAAGCCGGTGTCGAGGTTGCGTATTTCGACCGTGGTGGTTTCCTCTTTCACGGCAAGATCAAGGCTTTGGCCGATGCAGCCCGTGAAGGTGGTTTGAAGATCTAAGAAAAGCGTAGGCCGGGGGTTCTTCCCCGGCTTCGATGATCCGGGGCATGTGCCACCGTGATTGGACAATCGGCCAACCGGCCAGACATAAAGGACGCCACTATGGCAGAACGTGATAATAACCGGGGTGGCCGCGGCCGCCGTGACGAAACACCAGAGTTTGCAGACCGTCTGGTCGCAATCAACCGTGTTTCTAAAACAGTCAAAGGCGGTAAGCGCTTTGGTTTTGCTGCACTGGTCGTTGTTGGCGACCAAAAAGGCCGCGTCGGCTTTGGTAAGGGTAAGGCGAAGGAAGTTCCTGAAGCGATCCGCAAGGCGACCGAGCAAGCCAAGCGCCAGATGATCCGTGTTGCATTGCGCGATGGCCGGACACTGCACCACGACATCGAGGGCCGTCACGGCGCCGGTAAAGTGGTCATGCGCACAGCCCCCGTTGGTACCGGTATCATCGCCGGTGGTCCAATGCGTGCCGTGTTTGAAATGTTGGGTGTGCAGGACGTTGTGTCCAAATCCATCGGGTCCCAGAACCCTTACAACATGATCCGCGCCACCATGAATGGTCTTGGCAAAGAACAATCGCCCCGCAACGTCGCACAGCGCCGTGGCAAAAAAGTTGCTGACATTCTGCCCAAGCGTGAAACCGTTGATGAGCAAAGCGATGTGGCCCACAACACCACAGCCGCCGAAGCCACAGCCGACGCGTAAGGAGATCTGAACAATGGCTAAAACAATCGTCGTCAAGCAGATCGGTTCCCCGATCCGCCGCCCCGCCAAACAGCGTGCCACGCTGATCGGTCTGGGCCTGAACAAGATGAACCGCACCAAAGAACTGGAAGACACACCTTCCGTGCGCGGCATGGTCAACTCGATCAGCCACATGGTCGAGATCATCGAAGAAAAAGGTTAAATCGGGAGTCGGGGTGAACCCCGACCTACGGTTTGATGGATTAGGCGCCTCGCAGGAAACTGCGGGGCGTTTTTATGTTTTGGATGTATCGTGTACTGAATTGTAAACTTCATATTCAGGAGGACTGAAAATGGATCTGAAGGAATTTATTTCGCAGACTGTTAGCGCCATCGCTGACGCTACAAATGAGTTGCAAGAGAAGTATGCCGACGATGACATAGTAATTAATCCGCCCTCAGCGCTGTCGGGCACTGATGTGTTTCAGCCGAATAGCCAGAATTATACCCTACGACGGGTTCAGAATGTACAGTTTGATGTCGCAGTAACCGCATCATCTGAAACGTCTGGTGGTGGAAAGGCAGAAATTAAAGTTTGGTCAATGTCGCTGCAGGGAGGTGCTGACATAGCCAAGAACGCAGAGCAAGTTAGTCGCGTTGCCTTTTCCATTCCGATGACACTTAAACCTTCAGTTCATGAAGCAACAAACCTTGATGAGAAAAAGAAAAACTCCGAAAAAGCTAATGCCCCAACACCGACGCAGAAGATGCCGATGGCGGGACGCCGATAAACCTCGCCCGGCTTGCCGGGCAGCGGCCGACCTCCCCCAGGAGGCCGCTTTTGCAACGTCTCACCATGAATTGACATTTACGATTACTTTGAGGGCGCGCGTCAAACGGATGTTTCGAGGCCTCCAGGTCGGCCGCTGCCCTACCGTCTCGCTAATCACTAACGCCGCGTTAACCCATCCCATCGTGCGCACCTTTAACCCAGCAAAACCCTTACTACTGTACGTACAGGTTATGTACGCTTTGCATACGCAATCTGTACGCCGCACTTCCCTTCTTTTTATGCCTGTTAACTACAATTTCCACCAATTATGCCGAATCCATGAAATCACCGCACCGCCTGTTGCATCTCCCACTTGATCCACCCCCGCCATCCGTCTATACGCCGCTAGTCGGCAGGCTTACGCCCCCGACTCAGATGTAACGCCGTGTTTGGCCGCTCCCGTCGCTGGGGGCCAATTCCGGCAAGAGGAGAAGCGACATGAAACTGAATGAACTATCCGACAACCCGGGCGCAACCAAGCCAAAGCAACGCATTGGCCGTGGTGCAGGGTCCGGCAAAGGTAAGACCGGTGGCCGTGGTATCAAAGGTCAGAAATCCCGTTCCGGCGTTGCCATCAAAGGCTATGAGGGCGGTCAGATGCCCCTTTATCAGCGTCTGCCAAAGCGCGGCTTTAACAAACCGAACCGCAAGACATTTGCTGTCATCAACCTTGGTCTGATCCAGAAATTCATCGACGAAGGCAAGATCGACGTCAAAGCGGACATCACCGAAGATGCGCTGGTTGCATCTGGTCTGGTCCGCCGCAAAAAGGACGGTATCCGCGTTCTGGCCAAAGGCGATTTCAAAGCCAAAGCAAAGATCGCAGTGACCGGTGCCTCCAAGGGCGCTGTAGAAGCTGTCGAAAAAGCGGGCGGTTCACTGACTGTCACAACACCGGCAGCGGCTGAGTAAGACCTTGTGAGCGGCGCACCCGTCGCTTACATAACTCTTCATGTTTTCCCAAACGCCGCGCACCGGGAAACGGTGTCGTGGCGTTTCTTATAAAAAGAGACCCATATGGCTTCTGCAGCAGAGCAAATGGCAGCCAACGTCAGTTGGAGCGCCTTCGGCAAAGCAACTGAATTGCGCCAGCGGATCATGTTCACGCTTGGTTTGTTGATCATCTATCGCCTTGGTACGTTCATTCCGGTGCCCGGCATTGATGGCCTTGCACTGTCACAGTTCATGGAAGACGCCCAAGCGGGCATCGGCGGTATTTTGTCGATGTTCACCGGTGGTGCGTTGTCCCGGATGGCGATCTTTACCCTTGGGATTATGCCCTACATCTCGGCCTCCATCGTGATGCAGCTTTTGGGTTCCATGTGGGAACCGCTCAAGAACCTCAAGAAAGAGGGCGAACAGGGGCGGCGCAAGCTGAACCAATATACTCGCTATGGTACTGTCTTTTTGGCCACAGCGCAGGCTTATGGCTTGGCTGTCAGCCTTGAAGCCGGTGGTCTTGCAGCCAACCCTGGCGCATTCTTCCAGGCCTCTACGGTGATCACTATCGTGGGCGGCACCATGTTCCTGATGTGGCTGGGTGAACAGATCACAGCACGCGGTATCGGTAACGGTATTTCGCTGATCATCTTTGTCGGCATCATTGCTGAAATCCCTGCGGCGATGGCCCAGTTCCTGTCCCAAGGTCGTTCGGGTGCGATCAGCACGCCGGTCGTTGTGGGCATCATCATCATGCTGATCGTCGTGCTGACCTTTGTGGTCTTCATGGAGCGGTCATTGCGCAAGATCCACATTCAGTATCCGCGCCAGCAGCGCGGGATGAAGGTCTATGATGGCTCAACCAGCCACCTGCCGATCAAGGTAAACCCGGCGGGCGTGATCCCTGCGATCTTTGCCTCTGCCTTGCTGTTGCTGCCGACGACCATCAGTACGTTCAATGGTGGCTCGTCCGGGCCGCTGATGTCGACGATCCTCGCGCTCTTTGGCCCAGGCCAGCCGCTTTATCTGTTGTTCTTTGGCGGCATGATCATCTTCTTCACGTATTTCTACACCCGTGAGGTTGCCTTCAAGACAGAGGACGTGGCCGAAAACCTCAAGAACCAGAACGGTTTTGTGCCCGGTATTCGCCCCGGGAAAAAGACCGAGGAATATCTGGATTATGTGGTGACGCGTATTCTGGTGCTGGGTTCAGGTTATCTGGCACTGGTCGCCCTGCTGCCAGAGATTATTCGCGCTGAGCTGGCCATTCCGTTCTACTTTGGCGGTACGTCGATCCTGATTATTGTGTCGGTGGGTATGGACACCATCCAACAAATCCAGTCTCATCTGGTGGCACATCAATACGAAGGCCTGATTGAGAAGTCTCAACTGCGTGGCAAGCGTAATGGAAAACGTAAAGGGCCATCGCGTCGATGAATATCATTCTGCTGGGACCGCCTGGGGCGGGTAAGGGGACACAGGCAGCCAGGCTTGTGGAGAAACGCAACATGGTGCAACTCAGCACCGGTGATATGTTGCGCGCGGCCCGAACCAGTGGAACCGAAATGGGCAATATGGTTGCCGCCGTGATGGACCGCGGTGATCTGGTCACCGATGAGATTGTGATCGGCCTGATCCGCGAACAGCTGGAAAGCGATCAAGGCAAGGGCGGGTATATCTTTGATGGCTTCCCACGGACACTGGCACAGGCCGATGCATTGGGTAATCTGCTGGTCGAGATGGGCGAAAACCTGGATGCGGTGATCGAACTGCAGGTTGATGATGATGTTCTTGTTGAGCGGATTGTCGGCCGGGCCAAAGAGGCCGAAGCGGCTGGTCAGCCCGTGCGCGCGGACGACAACGAAGAAAGCCTGCGGGTGCGTCTGATGGCCTATTACAAACAGACCAGCCCTTTGATCGGCTATTATCATGCCAAAGGTGATTTACAGTCTGTAGATGGCCTTGCCAGCATGGATGATGTGGCGACCAGTATCGCGTCTGCATTGCGCAAAAGCGAATAGTTACCTGAAATTCACACATGGCTGCACGGGTGCCTTGACCCTATGGGAAATGCCCCCTAAACAGCGCCATCCCTAGCGGGAATCAATTTGTGGTTAAGGGGTCGCCCCCCGGCATCACAGAACACCTCGATATGACGCAGCCCGGCGCCCTTATAGGTCCGGGCTTCCGTTGTGAAAAAAGGGTCTGGAATGACGGACCCGCAACGAAAAGGAATTGCACACGTGGCACGTATTGCCGGCGTAAACATCCCGACTGCAAAGCGGGTTCCAATCGCCCTTACTTATATCACCGGAATTGGCAACGCCAAAGCCGAAGAAATCTGCGAAGCGGTCAAGATCGACCGCGCGCGCCGTGTTAACCAGCTTTCTGATGCAGAAGTGCTGTCGATCCGCGAATACATTGACGCCAACCTGATGGTTGAAGGCGACCTGCGTCGCGAGACACAGATGAACATCAAGCGTCTGATGGACCTTGGGTGCTACCGTGGCCTGCGCCACCGTCGTAACCTGCCGGTGCGTGGTCAGCGTACTTCGACAAACGCACGTACACGCAAGGGTCCTGCAAAGGCCATTGCCGGTAAGAAGAAATAAGGGAGGCTTGATCAATGGCACGTGATACAAAACGCACCAAAAAGAAGGTTTCCAAGAACATCGCAGCTGGTGTTGCGCATGTGAATTCTTCTTTCAACAACACAAAAATCCTGATCTCTGACGTGCAGGGCAACGCCATTTCATGGTCGTCTGCTGGCACAATGGGTTTCAAGGGTTCGCGGAAATCCACACCTTACGCGGCCCAAATGGCTGCTGAGGATGCAGGCAAGAAAGCACAAGATCACGGCGTGAAAACGCTCGAGGTTGAAGTGCAGGGCCCCGGTTCCGGTCGTGAAAGCGCGCTGCGCGCATTGGCCGCTGTTGGTTTCAACATCACATCAATCCGTGACGTGACCCCAATGGCCCACAACGGTTGCCGCCCACCAAAGCGCCGCCGCGTCTAAGTATTATCCAAACGCCTTGGGGCCGTGTTTTACACACGGTCCCAATCCGTCATTTTAACCTCGGGCGTTTGCCTTTTTGGACATGAAGGCAGACTAGTATGGAGGGACATATGATCCACAAAAACTGGGCTGAGTTGATTAAGCCAACTCAATTGGAAGTAAAGCCGGGCAACGACCCCGCGCGTCAGGCAACCGTCATTGCAGAACCACTTGAGCGTGGCTTTGGTCTGACATTGGGCAACGCCCTGCGCCGCATTTTGATGAGCTCCCTTCAGGGTGCCGCCATCACTGCCGTGCAAATTGACAACGTCCTGCACGAGTTTTCATCCGTGTCTGGTGTGCGTGAAGACGTCACCGACATCGTGCTGAACCTCAAGGGTGTCGCGATCCGTATGGAAGTCGAAGGGCCGAAGCGTTTGTCCGTTCAGGCCAAAGGCCCCGGCGTTGTGACCGCTGCGGATATTTCGGAGACTGCGGGGATCGAGGTGCTGAACAAGGATCACGTGATCTGCCACCTTGATGATGGCGCTGATCTGTACATGGAACTGACCGTCAACACCGGTAAGGGCTATGTATCCGCAGACAAGAACAAGCCAGAAGATGCACCGATCGGCATGATGTCCGTCGATGCGATCTATTCGCCTGTCAAAAAAGTCAGCTACGACGTGCAGCCAACCCGCGAAGGTCAGGTTCTGGACTATGACAAGCTGACCATGAAGGTCGAAACAGACGGGTCGCTGACACCTGATGATGCGGTCGCTTATGCAGCCCGCATTTTGCAGGACCAGCTGTCGATCTTCGTCAACTTTGATGAGCCTGAATCAGCACAAGCAGGTCAGGATGATGATGGTCTAGAGTTCAACCCGCTTCTGCTCAAGAAAGTGGACGAGCTGGAACTGTCTGTGCGTTCGGCAAACTGCCTCAAGAACGACAACATCGTGTACATCGGCGATCTGATCCAGAAAACCGAAGCAGAAATGCTGCGCACACCGAACTTTGGCCGCAAATCCTTGAACGAGATCAAGGAAGTGCTGTCAGGCATGGGTCTGCACCTTGGCATGGATGTTGAGGACTGGCCGCCGGACAACATCGAAGATCTGGCCAAGAAGTTTGAAGACCAATTCTAAGTTCAACGTAAGGTGGATCATGATCCACCTTACCCCCCGGGCAATCCCGCCCCAATAACGGAGCTGGCGTCACGCAGCGCAACAGCCCACCCTAATTACAAAATGGAGACTATCACATGCGTCACGCAAGAGGTTACCGCCGCCTGAACCGCACACATGAACACCGCAAAGCGCTGTTCGCGAACATGGCAGGCTCGCTCATTGAACATGAGCAGATCAAAACAACATTGCCCAAGGCCAAAGAACTGCGCCGCATCGTTGAAAAGCTTGTTACATTGGGCAAACGCGGCGACGATCACGCGCGCCGTCAGGCAAACGCGCAGCTGAAGCAGGCAATGCACGCAGAAAAATTGTTCAACGTCATCGGCCCGCGCTATAAAGAGCGTCAGGGCGGCTACATCCGCATCATGAAAGCGGGCTTCCGCTATGGTGACATGGCGCCGATGGCGATCATCGAATTCGTCGACCGCGATGTTGATGCGAAGGGTGCGGCCGACAAGGCGCGTCTGGCTGAGTATGAGAACGTCGAAGACTAAGGTTTTCTGACTGAAGAATTTTGAAAGGCCTCGCATGTTTGCGGGGCCTTTTGTTTTGGTGAGTGGCTGGGTTGCATCCAGAGTGCAGAGAAACCCTAACATTTCCCCTTACACTAGCATCAAATTTAATGTGCAATTTGGACAAATAGTATTACACGGTAGAAAATGATCCAACCGCTCGCCTACTTGATGTTCTGTCTTATTTTTAGTCTTTGGGGCGCAGGCTATAAGCTTGGCAAAGGAGCCAGGTGGGTGCCGCCCCGCTTAATCATTTTTACTAGATTTCTGTCGATTACTGAAAGAGCTTTTCATCGAAGCCTGAACGATAGGTCTTTCCTGTCATTGCATAAAAATCGGAAAACCATTTCCTACAGATTTTATGCGTGGGCACTGTCGTTGTCTGACCATTCAAAACTTGACGATCAACAAAAAATCGAGCGTGGAATGTGGATGCAATCGGTCATCATTTCGGCAGTAGGGATAATCCTTTTACCGATCTTGCAGTTCTATTTTGAGTTTTGAAAGATGGTTCAATAGACCTTGAGTACAAGCGGCAGCTTCGTCCCACATAGCCAACCATCTTCGCGTCCTCCGGTAAGCCTCCCCAAATCAGATAGCTTGCAATCATCCAGCGCTCCGAACATATCTTTGGGGATCATGGCTGATCTCTTCGACACCACACCCACTGACACCCCCGCAGGCCCGCGCCCGCTGGCGGATCGGTTGCGGCCCAAGGCGTTGTCCGAGGTCATTGGCCAGCAACAGGTGTTGGGTGCAGATGCCCCATTGGGCACGATGCTATCCTCGGGGTCGTTGTCGTCGCTCATTTTCTGGGGTCCGCCCGGTGTAGGTAAGACCACTATTGCGCGGTTGCTCGCGGACGAGACGGACCTGCATTTCGTCCAGATCAGTGCGATCTTCACGGGTGTGCCTGACCTGCGCAAAGTCTTCGAGGCCGCCAAGATGCGCCGTCAGAATGGCAAAGGGACCTTGCTGTTTGTCGATGAAATCCACCGTTTCAACAAAGCCCAGCAGGATGGCTTTCTGCCTTACATGGAAGACGGCACGATCTTGTTGGTGGGGGCGACGACAGAAAACCCCAGCTTTGAATTGAACGCCGCGGTGCTGAGCCGGAGCCAAGTGTTTATCCTCACGCGGCTGGACCTCAAGGACCTTGAGTTGCTCGCACAACGGGCTGAGAAGGAATTGGGCAAAGCGCTGCCTTTGGATGGCCCCGCCCGCGATGCCTTGCTCGAGATGGCCGATGGTGATGGCCGTGCGCTGTTGAACCTGATTGAGCAGATCAGTGCCTGGAAAACGGATGGTAGGCTGACCACCGACGATCTGACCAAACGCCTAATGAAACGTGCTGTCAAATACGACAAATCGGGGGATGAGCATTACAATCTGATCAGCGCCTTGCATAAATCCGTGCGCGGCTCTGACCCGGATGCAGCACTTTATTGGTTCGCCCGGATGCTGGCAGGTGGCGAAGACCCACGGTTTCTGGCCCGCCGCATCACACGCATGGCGGTTGAGGATATCGGGCTGGCCGATCCGCAGGCGCAGGCCGTGTGTCTGCAATCTTGGGAGACGTACGAGCGACTTGGAAGCCCGGAGGGTGAACTCGCTTTGGCGCAGGCCGTCACCTACCTCGCGCTCGCGCCGAAATCGAATGCGACTTATGTGGCCTATAAGGGCGCTGTTGCGGCGGCCAAGCAGACTGGGTCTGAACCGCCACCGACCCATATCCTGAACGCGCCAACGACGTTGATGAAAGAGCAGGGGTTTGGCGCAGGCTATAACTATGACCACGATGCCGAAGATGGGTTCAGCGGCCAGAACTATTTCCCAGAGACGATGAAGCGTGGCGTCTACTACGTCCCCGTGGACCGCGGGTTTGAGCGTGAGCTGAAAAAGCGCGTTGATTTCTTTGCGGGCCTGCGTGCCAAGCGCGAAAAAAACTAAGAGGCCGCGCAGCTGTGCGCGCAAGAATTGACAAACGGCTACCGAACCGCCACAGCACCCGCATGATGACACCTGTGATCTCTGTGGCTCTTGGCGGGGCTTTGGGCGCTGTGCTGCGTTACCTTGTTGGGCTAGCCGTGGCCTTTCCAATGGGCACGCTTGCGGTCAATGTGATCGGATCGTTTGCGATTGGGCTGGTCTGGGTTTTGCTGGCCGCGCGTGGTTTGCAGCATTGGTTGCCGTTTGTGATGACGGGGCTGTTAGGCGGCTTTACGACGTTCTCTGCTTTCTCGCTTGATACGATGCGCCTTGTCGAAGCGGGCCGGGTTACTGCGGCTGGCGGATATATCCTGGCCTCTGTCATCCTTTCTATTTTCGCTTGTGCCGCAGGGCTATGGCTTGCCAGAGGAATAACAACATGAGCGGCGTACAAACCCGGGTGATTGGCCCTGATGATGGCGACCAGCGGCTTGATCGCTATTTGCGCCGCCTGTTCCCGCATCTGACCCAAGGGCGGATTGAAAAGATGTGCCGCAAGGGTGAGGTGCGCGTCGATGGGGGTCGCGTGAAGTCGAATTCGCGCGTTGAGGTAGGCCAAAAAATCCGCATTCCGCCATTGCCAACCGAGGAAGAGGCGGCTGCGGCGGCATCACTCGCCAAGCATGGTGTGACCAAGGCGGATGCCAAGCTGATCCAGTCCTGTGTGATCTACAAAGACGACCATATCATCGCGATCAACAAACCGCATGGTTTGGCCACACAGGGCGGTACAAATACCACGCGCCATGTGGATGGGCTGTCTGAGGCGTTGATGTTTGACTACGACGAAAAACCGCGTCTGGTGCATCGCCTTGATAAGGATACATCCGGTGTGCTGCTTTTGGCCCGCACGCGTATGATGGCCAAGCAATTGACCGAGAACCTGAAACATCGCGAAACGCGCAAGATTTACTGGGCGGCTGTCGCGGGTGTCCCGCATCCGCGCGCGGGCACGATCAAATATGGTCTGGTGAAAGCCCCCGGTCACGGTCGCGGTGGCGAGAATGAAAAGATGCGCTGCGTGCATCCGCGTGATCTGGACAGTGTTGAGGGCGCAAAGCGCGCGACATCTGATTATGCGGTGATGGATACGCTGGCCAGCCGTGCCGCATGGTGCGCTTTGGTCCCGATTACGGGCCGCACGCACCAGTTGCGCGCGCATATGGCCGAAATTGGGCATCCGATTGTGGGTGATGGCAAATACGGCGGGTCGGGCCAGGAAAACCTTGGCGATGGCTGGGGCGCTGGTATGGGCAGTGAAATTGGGCGCAAGCTGCATTTGCATGCACGCAGTTTGACGATAGAACACCCCGCGACAGGGGCAACCTTGCATCTGACCGCACCACTGCCAGAGCATATGCAGAACACGTGGGACTTCGTGGGGTGGGTTGTGGGCCACGCGCCGGTTGATCCGTTCAATATGCCCGATGCGTGATTTGCGACTGGTGATCTTTGACGTCGACGGCACGCTTGTCGACAGTCAGGCCGAGATTATGGCGGCGATGACGCTGGCGTTTCAGTCCGAAGGGTTGGCGCTGCCGGATCGCGCGACGGTCCTGTCCATCGTGGGCTTGTCACTGGCAGAGGCGTTTGTTGTACTTTGCCCAACGGCAGATGCGCCCCAGCGCGCGCGGCTGGTCGACGCCTACAAGGATGCTTTTGTCAGCTTGCGCAGTGACAATCAGGAAATGGGCCCACTGTTCCCCGGCGCGATGAACGCATTGGATTTGCTGCGCGCGCAGGATCACACCTTGCTGGCAGTGGCGACGGGCAAATCACGGCGGGGCTTGGATAAGGTGCTGGAACGGCATGGGCTGACGGGTGTGTTTCATTCCGAACAGGTGGCGGATCATCATCCGTCAAAGCCGCACCCTTCGATGATCCTGACGGCGTTGAATGAAACCGGAGTTACCCCAGAAAAGGCTGTCATGTTGGGTGACACGACCTATGACATGGACATGGCGCGCGCGGCAGGGATCAAAAAGATCGGGGTGACATGGGGCTATCATGCCGCCGACACCCTGCAACCTGATGCAATGATTGAAGATTTCACAGCGCTACCGGGTGCTGTGGACCAACTGATAGGGTCTTGATGCGATGAGCGATTGGCAACCCAAACGGTTCTGGAAACAGGCACAGGCAGAGGTATGCGAAGGTGGGTTTACCGTTAAGCTGGACGGTCGTCTGGTGCGGACCCCGGCCAAGGCGGCGCTGACGGTGCCAACGCTGGCCATGGCGGATGCGATTGCAACGGAATGGGATGCGCAGGAAGAACTGATCGACCCACGCACGATGCCGGTAACGCGCGGGGCGAATGCCGCGATTGACAAGGTGCGCACGCAACGAAGCGAAGTGATTGCCTTGCTTGCGGAATATGGCGACAGCGATTTGCTGTGTTACCGTGCCGCCGGGCCGGAAGGGTTGATCCAACGGCAGGCCGAAGGCTGGGATCCAATGTTGGATTGGGCGGCTGATACGCTGGGCGCGCGGCTTTTTGTGGGCGAAGGCGTCATGCATGTCACGCAAAAGCCCGATGTGCTGTCCAAACTCACAACAGAGGTTGCGACATTTGATGATTTCGCGCTTGCGGGGGTGCATGACCTGATCAGCCTGTCAGGATCATTGATCTTGGCCCTTGCCATCACCAAAGATGCGATCGCGGTTGAAGACGCATGGCTGCTGTCGCGCATAGATGAGCATTGGCAAATCGAACAATGGGGCGCCGATGAAGAGGCCGCAGCCGCGGAACTGACCAAGAAAACGGCTTTCCAGGATGCTGCCCGCTTTTATCAACTTTCGCTGACGTGATGGAAACGCACTGTTTACGGCGAAATCACCAAAAAAGTGCCTAATTTCGCGTCATTTGGTCGCCGTTTTATGTCACTTACCCTTGACTCCAAGCCAGAATAAACAAAGTCTTTGTCCATTGAGTTGGAAGCTTCCAACTTATTCATCGTGACTGTCTATCGGGACGGGAAAAAATGACCACCCCGCGTTGGGGTGGAAACTCAGGAAGAGGTAAAAATGAAAAAAACCGCATTTTATGGCGCACTAACTGTTGCTGGCTTTGCTGCAAGCATGGCTTCTGCCGCGACATTGGATGACGTCAAAGAGCGTGGCGTGTTGAACTGTGGCGTAACAACTGGCCTTGTTGGCTTTGCATCACCTGATGCGAACGGCGTATGGGACGGTTTCGACGTTGGCGTATGCCGCGCGGTTGCCGCTGCCGTTCTTGGCGACAGCGATGCTGTTGAGTTCGTACCAACAACCGGTAAGACACGCTTTACAGCGCTGGCTTCTGGTGAGATCGACATGCTGGCACGTAACACAACATGGACATTCAGCCGTGACGTCGACCTGAAGTTCGAATTTGTTGGCATCAACTACTACGATGGTCAGGGTTTCCTGGTCCCACGTGATCTTGGCGTTTCGTCCGCCAAAGAACTTGATGGCGCAACTGTCTGCATCCAGACAGGCACAACAACAGAGCTGAACCTGGCGGATTACTTCCGTTCCAACAACATCAGCTACGAGCCTGTGCCAATTGAAACCAACGCTGAAGGTCAGCAGCAATACCTTGCTGGTGCATGCGACGTTTACACAACTGACGCATCCGGTCTGGCTGCGACACGTGCAGCGTTTGAAAATCCTGCAGACCACGTTGTTCTGCCGGAAATCGTTTCCAAAGAACCACTCGGCCCGCTTGTCCGCCACGGCGACAATGACTGGGCAGACGTTGTGCGTTGGTCTTTGAACGCACTGATCGCAGCTGAAGAGCTGGGTGTCACATCTGCCAACATCGAAGAGCTGGCAGCCGCACCAACTGGTAACCCAGAAGTGAACCGCCTGTTGGGCACCGAAGGTGAACTGGGCGCGATGCTGGGTCTGGAAGCAGATTGGGCAAAGAACGCGATTGCCGCTGGTGGTAACTACGGCGAATTGTTCGAAAAGAACATCGGCGAGAACACACCAATCGGTCTGGCACGCGGTCTGAACGCACAGTGGACAGACGGTGGTCTGCTTTACTCCCCACCATTCCGCTAAGGAATTCGGGTAAGAATAAAGGGCGCGGTTACGACCGCGCCCTTTCACCAAGACGATCATAAAAATCGGCGCATACGAGTTGCCCAAGCAACCAATATAACAAGTGCCGGAGTAACGGGGAAAATATAATGACGTCGGTCACAGACCCACCACAGGGGTCGTTCCGCCTGTCGATGCTACTCAACGACACGCGCTATCGATCCTACACATTCCAATTCATTGCACTGGTGCTGCTGATCGCCTTCATGGCGTATCTGGGTATCAATCTGGTGCGTAACCTTGCCGCCCAGGGTTTGAACATCTCGTTCAGTTTCCTTGGCGATCCGGCGGGGTATGACATCAACCAGCGCCCCATCGAATACGACAGCCAATCGACGCACCTGCGTGCTGCGGTGGTCGGTATTTTGAACACGCTGATCGTGGCCTTCTTGGCCTGCGTGACCGCGACCATCTTTGGCGTAACCGCAGGCGTTTTGCGTTTGTCCAGCAACTGGGTCGTGCGCAAACTGATGTCATTTTATGTTGAGATTTTCCGGAACATCCCGGTGCTGATCTGGATCATCATCATTTTTTCGATCATGACTGTCGCCATGCCGGCACCCCGCGCGTTCAGGGGGGACAACGCAACATCCAGCATGTTGTTTGAATCCTTCGCCTTCACTAATCGGGGCGTTTATTCACCGGCGCCTGTCATTGATGGTGCGGCAGGTTGGATCGTGGTCGGCGTTTTTATCGCTTCGATCATCGGCATTTTTGCCTACCGCAAGTTTGCCACCAAAAAGCTGTACGATACGGGCCAGCTGTTGCCGACGTTCTGGCCATCTGTTGCCATGTTCTTTGTGCCAACGATCTTGGTCTATTTCATCTTGGGGCGTCCGATCACGTTGGATTACCCGTCGCTGCAAGGTTTTAACTTCCAAGGTGGTCTACACCTGCGGGGATCATTGATCGCGCTTTGGTTCGCTTTGGCGATCTATACGGGTGCGTTTATCGCGGAAAACGTGCGGGCTGGTATTCAGGCGATTTCAAAAGGCCAGACAGAGGCTGCGGCCTCACTTGGTTTGCGCCCCGGTCGGATCATGAACCTTGTGGTCCTGCCACAGGCGTTGCGGGTCATCATCCCGCCGCTGATTTCGCAGTATCTGAACATCACCAAGAACAGCTCGCTTGCGATTGCAGTGGGTTACATGGATGTGACCTCTACTCTGGGCGGGATCACCCTGAACCAGACAGGCCGCGCGATTGAAGCGATCCTGCTGTTGATGTTGTTCTACCTCACGATCTCTTTGCTGATCTCGGGCGTCATGAACGTCTACAACAATTCTGTTAAGTTGCAGGAGCGCTGATATGTCAGATACACATGCGCATTCAGTCGCTTTCGTCCGCACCGAACCCCTGCCAGAATTGCCACCGCCACCCGGTGAAACGGGCATGGTCAAATGGATGCAACAGAACCTGTTCTCAAGCATTCCCAGCAGCATCCTGACACTGGTATCGCTTTACGTGATCTACCTTCTGGTGGCCTTTGTGGCACCTTGGATGGCAAACGGCATCTGGAACACGGATTCGCTGGCAGAGTGCCGCACGGCACTTGACGGTGCAACAGGGGCCTGCTTCTCGGTGATTTCGGAACGCTGGAACCAG
This sequence comes from Roseobacter sp. CCS2, assembly GCF_000169435.1. Taxonomy (GTDB): domain Bacteria; phylum Pseudomonadota; class Alphaproteobacteria; order Rhodobacterales; family Rhodobacteraceae; genus Yoonia. The sequence goes on from NZ_AAYB01000008.1 coordinate 86,935, forward strand.
CTGTTGTTCGGGTTCAGCTACCCGACCGAGTTTTACTGGCGTCCGGGCCTTGCCTTTATCCTGTTGTTTGTTGCGGCAGCGCCGGTCATGTTCTTTGATCTGCCGCGCAAAATGCTGATCTTCACAGGGCTGTATCCCTTCATTGCCTTCTGGCTGATCTGGGGTGGCACGATCTATACACCGCTGTTCGCACTAGCGGGCGTTGTTGTGGGGTATCTGGTCTATAGCCGCTATGTGAAAGACAGCTTTGCAATGGGCTTTTTCGGGGGTGTGATTGCCGCGTTTATCACGTGGTTCATCGGCGGATACATTGTTGATGCCATCGCCCCGGCAGAGCCGTTTCTTGAGGCTGTCGCGTCGCGTAACATGGGTGGCTTTATGCTGAACATGATCCTTGGCGTGGTCTGCGTGTCGCTGTCGCTGCCTTTGGGTATCGTGCTGGCGCTGGGCCGTCAGTCGGACATGCCGATCATCAAATGGATTTGCGTGGTCTTCATCGAATTCATCCGCGGCGTCCCGCTGATCACCTTGCTGTTCGTGGCAAACGTGGTGCTGGCGTTCTTCTTGCCGCCGGGCACGACGTTCGATTTGATCTTGCGGGTGATCATCATGATCACCATGTTCTCGGCGGCCTATATTGCCGAGGTGATCCGGGGTGGCTTGGCCGCTTTGCCAAAAGGACAGTACGAGGCCGCAGACAGCCTTGGGCTGGATTATGCGCAGGCGATGCGCCTGATCATCCTGCCGCAAGCGCTCAAAATCTCGATCCCGGGCATCGTGAACGTCGCTGTTGGTCTGTTCAAAGACACCGTGCTGGTTTCGGTCATTTCGATGTTCGATCTGCTGGGCATGATCCGCGGTCCCATCTTGTCGTCAACCGAATGGAACGGCGTGTATTGGGAGCTGTTTATGGCGGCCTCGGTTCTTTTCTTCGTCGTGTGCTACGGCATTTCACAATACTCACAATGGTTGGAGCGTAGGCTCGCAACCGACCACCGATGATAGGAGGCTGATCAAATGGCCGAAGCAAACAAACTCCAAGTCTCGGACGAGCTGGCAATTACCATTGAGAATATGAATAAATGGTATGGCTCGTTCCACGTGTTGCGCGACATCGACCTGTCGGTGTATCAGGGTGAGCGGATCGTGATCTGTGGCCCCTCAGGGTCCGGTAAATCCACGCTGATCCGCTGCATCAACGCGCTGGAAGAACACCAGCAAGGCAAGATTGTCGTGGATGGCACCTTGCTGTCCTCGGACCTCAAGAACATCGACAAGATCCGGTCAGAGGTTGGCATGTGCTTTCAGCACTTCAACCTGTTCCCGCATCTGACGATCCTTGAAAACTGCACGCTGGCCCCGATCTGGGTGCGTAAAACGCCCAAGAAGGAAGCCGAAGAAACCGCGATGCACTTCCTTGAGAAGGTCAAGATCCCCGAACAGGCCGACAAATACCCCGGTCAGTTGTCTGGTGGTCAGCAACAGCGTGTGGCGATCGCGCGTTCGTTGTGCATGAAGCCACGGATCATGCTATTTGACGAACCCACATCGGCGCTTGACCCAGAAATGATCAAAGAGGTGCTCGACACCATGATCTCACTCGCCGAGGAAGGCATGACCATGCTCTGCGTGACGCACGAGATGGGCTTTGCCCGTCAGGTCGCTAACCGCGTCATCTTTATGGACCAAGGCCAGATCGTGGAACAAAACGAACCAGAAGAGTTCTTTAACAACCCCAAATCCGACCGGACCCAGTTGTTCCTGAGCCAGATTTTGGGCCACTAAGACTGGTCAAAGCGTATTGCAAAAGCCCCGGCAAAAACCGGGGCTTTTTTATTTGGATGGGGGCAGGGTTACCTCAAAGGACCTGGCTAACAAACAGCAGACGCAGCAACAAAAAAGGCCCCCGGTTCGCACCGAGGGCCTTTTTCAATTCATCCGACGTCAGTCTTTACAGACCAGTCGATACGTCGATTGTGTTGCCTTCTTCCAGCGTCACATAGGCTTTCTTCACGTCTTTGCGTGTACCCAATGACCCGCGAAAGCGCTTCACTTTACCTTTGGTGATGGATGTGTTGACTGCTTTGACCTTCACACCAAAGAGGCTTTCAACAGCTTCTTTGATCATCGGTTTGTTGGCGTCGATCGCCACTTCGAAAACAACGGCATTGGCTTCAGAAGCCATTGTTGCTTTTTCCGTGATGATCGGCTTGCGGATCACATCGTAATGTTCTGCTTTGGCGTTCATGACAAACGAGCCTCCAGAGCTTCGACACCTGCTTTGGTCAGGACAAGTGTGTCGCTGCGCAAGATGTCGTAAACGTTGGCACCCTGTGAGGGGAGCACGTTAATGGTTGTGATGTTGGCGGCGGCCTTTTTGAAGTCAGCGTTGACTTCAGAACCGTCGATGATCAGCGCGCGCTTCCAGCCCAGGCTGCCCAGCTGTTTCGCCAGAGCAGAGGTCTTGCTGTCTTTGACGTTGATGTCATCGACAATCACCAGCTCACCCGCTGCAACTTTTGCAGACAAAGCATGCTTCAGACCCAGCTTGCGGAACTTCTTTGGCAGATCATGGGCGTGACTGCGGGGTGTTGGCCCTTTGTAAGTACCACCACCACGGAAAATCGGCGCACCACGAGAGCCGTGACGCGCGCCACCTGTGCCTTTTTGGCGATAGATCTTCTTGGTGGAATAGCTCACTTCGGAACGACCCAGCACATCGTGCGTGCCTTGCATTGCCTTGTTACGCTGCCAGCGGACGACGCGGTGCAGGATATCCTTGCGCGGCTCAAGACCGAAGATTTCGTCGTTCAATTCGACGGAACCAGCTTTCTTGCCGTCCAGTTTGATTGCATCAGCCTTCATTATTTATCACCTTCTTCTGGCGCGGCATCATCTGCCGAGGCTTCATTTGCGATTTCAGCTTCTGCTGCATCTGCGGCGGCCTGTTCCGCTTCGGCTGCGGCCTTTGCGGCGGCTTCCTCTTCAGCGGCTGCGGCTGCTGCGGCTTCCTCGGCCAAACGCTCTGCTTCTTCGGCCATAGATTTCAGACCAGCAGGGTAAATCACGTTCTCAGGTGTCGGCTTTTTGACCGCATCCTTGATTGTGACCCAGCCACCTTTGGAGCCTGGTACAGCGCCTTTCACCATGATGACACCACGGTCAGCATCTGTCTTAACCACTTGCAGGTTCTGGGTTGTGACTTTCGCCGCACCCATGTGACCGGCCATCTTTTTCCCTTTAAAGACTTTACCCGGATCCTGACATTGGCCAGTGGAACCGTGCGAACGGTGTGAGATCGAAACACCGTGTGTCGCGCGCAAACCACCAAAGTTGTGGCGCTTCATCGCACCGGCAAAACCTTTACCGATAGATGTACCACAAACGTCAACATACTGACCTTCGAAATAGTGGTTCGCTGTCAGCGTCTCACCCACATTGATCATGTTCTCAGGGGCAACGCGGAACTCAGCAACCTTGCGCTTGGGTTCTACTTTAGCAGCGGCAAAATGACCGCGCATCGCTTTGGATGTGCGTTTCGCCTTAGCATTGCCTGCACCCAGCTGAACAGCTGTGTAGCCGTTGGTGTCAGCAGTACGCTGTGCCACAACCTGCAGGTTTTCGAGGGAAAGAACGGTTACAGGGATCTGCTTGCCGTCTTCCATGAAAAGCCGGGTCATGCCGACTTTCTTTGCGATCAATCCTGTACGGAGCATCTGTGAAACTCCTTATACAGAAATCTGAACGTCAACACCGGCAGCCAGGTCGAGCTTCATCAGCGCGTCCACGGTCTGTGGTGTTGGGTCGATGATGTCGAGAAGGCGCTTGTGCGTCCGGATCTCGAACTGATCGCGGGATTTCTTGTCAACGTGGGGGCCACGCAGAACGGTGAACTTTTCGATCTTGTTTGGAAGTGGGATCGGTCCACGCACGCTTGCGCCTGTGCGCTTTGCTGTGCTGACGATTTCCTGTGTGCTTGCATCAAGCACCCGGAAATCAAACGCCTTAAGGCGAATACGGATGTTTTGGCTGGCTGCCATGTCATCACCCTTTGATTAGGGCCTAGATCGGAGAGGAGGACCGTGGCTCATCCAAAGCCCTCATCGCGTCTTTAGTCCAACGTATAAAGGGCACGCGTGGCGTACCCTTGTTGGATTGGGGTGCTATAGGGGGAGTCGGGGGAGGTGTAAAGGGTTATTGCCCTTTGGATCCTAGTATATCTTTTAGATTCAGGTCCATCTTCAGAGACACTATCTTTGAGATACGCGCTATCAGTCCTTCGCTCGGGCGGATGTTGACTGTTTTTCGGACAGTCTTTCCCTCCTCGGTCAACTCCATAGTGAACTCGCCCTCCATGATATATCCTTTTGATTTGAGTGCCTCCATCATCTCATTGATCCCCAGAGTTTCTTCTAAAATTGAGTTCTTGGATACTTCATGGCCCTGCGCGGCAGTTAAATCAAACCCAGTACCGATTGCTGTTTGATTTGTAGTTCCTCTATCGATCAAACCAAGAGCGAGACTATCCGCAGGAGGAAAGAAGTACTGATATATCTGAAGGTCTTTTAGTCTACTCTGTACCTCTTCGATATTTTTCGTCGTCCCGAACAAGTCCCAATCGCTTTCTGACAACTCGTAAGTAGGCACTGGACAAATGCCGTGTTCACGATCGGCCGCCAACGTGTCCGTCATCGAAAACTGAGTTAGTACATTTATAAAGAGCTGGCTTAGATCACTCGTCTCATCGCCACTAAACATATTATCCCAATCAAGTGCCTGAAATTGCTCAATCAGATTAAACATGTGATTGCTGGTTGGTAGCGTGCTGCGCTGCGCGTTTCGCCACATCTTAGAAGCCGGTTCGCCGAATACGCCGACTAATTGCTCTTTCATAGCTTCCTCGGTACCTGGCGAACTATTTAAAGATGCTACCGAAACCAGCTTTGCAGCGTCCAGACTGCCGTTTGGCAAGAAAAAGGCCTTTCTTGCAGTATGCGCTAAATCCAAAGCCATAGGACGTGCTACCAGAACCCGCATATTTGGTAACGTCTGCTGTATGTCGACGCGCAGCATGGCGGCTATGCGTGGATTGTAATCACCGGAAACAACGATAAGACGGTTCTTAGTTTCATCAATTCCCAAAGCTTGAATAGGATGTACCAAACCGCTCGCACCAACAATCTCAGTTGCTTCTCGGTACTCGGCACCGAGCGCAGTACAAAATGCTTCCCAAATCGGCGGCTTATCTACCGCATCAATTTCATCGTTCATCTTGCCGCCTCCATACTACCTGTACTTGCATTTCTTATTCATATTTCGTCGTCAAGCCTCTAGCCAAACACAACTTTTACGAAAAACAAAAAGGCCGCCTCTTTCGAGACGGCCTTTCGTATGTTCTGTCACGTGAAGTCGGGGCAGGCCCCGACCTACGGGTTACTCAACGATCTTCGACACAACGCCCGCGCCAACAGTCCGGCCGCCTTCGCGGATGGCGAAGCGCAGGCCGTCTTCCATTGCGATCGGTGCGATCAGCTCGACGTTGAACTTCAGGTTGTCGCCCGGCATCACCATTTCTGTGCCCGCTGGCAGCTCAACCGTGCCGGTCACGTCAGTTGTACGGAAGTAGAACTGTGGGCGGTAGTTGGCGAAGAACGGCGTGTGACGGCCACCCTCTTCCTTGGTCAGGATGTAGGCTTCGGCTTCGAACTTGGTGTGTGGCTTCACGGAACCCGGCTTGCACAGGATCTGACCACGCTCAACGCCTTCACGGTCTACACCGCGCAGCAGCGCACCGATGTTGTCGCCAGCTTCGCCGCTGTCCAGCAGCTTGCGGAACATTTCAACGCCAGTACAGGTCGTCTTCGTGGTGTCGCGGATACCAACGATTTCGATCTCGTCGCCCACGTTGATCACGCCACGCTCAACACGGCCCGTCACAACAGTACCACGGCCAGAGATCGAGAACACGTCCTCGATCGGCATCAGGAACGGCAGGTCAACCGCACGGGCCGGTGTCGGGATATACTCATCCACAGCCGCCATCAGCGCACGGATGGAGTTTTCACCGATTTCCGGATCACGCTCTTCCATTGCGGCCAAAGCCGAACCCGGGATCACAGGAATGTCGTCGCCAGGGTACTCGTATGAGGACAGCAGCTCGCGGATTTCCATCTCAACCAGCTCAAGCAGCTCGTCGTCGTCAACCTGATCAACCTTGTTCATGTAGACAACCATGTAGGGGATGCCCACCTGACGGCCCAGCAG
>NZ_AAYB01000007.1 GCF_000169435.1 Roseobacter sp. CCS2
GGGCCGTCGTGGCCAATCATGCGTCATGGCTGGATATCTTTGCGCTGAATGCACGCAAACGGATCTATTTTGTCTCCAAATCAGAGGTTGCAGGCTGGCCCGGTATCGGTTGGCTAGCGCGGGCAACCGGGACCATTTTTATTCAACGCAACCGCAGCGAGGTTCAAAACCAGATCACGATGTTCCGCGATCGATTGGCCGTCGGTCACAAGCTGTTATTCTTTCCCGAAGGCACATCGACAGACGGGCAGCAGGTCCTGCCGTTCAAACCAGCACTTTTTGCCGCCTTCTTTGATCCCGCGCTCAAAGACAGCCTCCAGATGCAAGCGGTGTCGGTTGTCTATCAGGCACCCAAGGGACAGGATCCACGATTTTACGGCTGGTGGGGCGACATGACATTCGGGCCACATTTGCTTTCCACCTTGGCGGCAAGACGGCAAGGGGCGGTCCACGTGGTTTATCACCCACCGGTCAGGGTAACAGATTATGCAAATCGCAAGGATTTGGCGCTAGCTATGGAAGATCAGGTGCGCACAGGTTTAACCCAGCATCGCGCGCCGTAAATCACCCAGTGCCGCGGCAGGGTTATCAGCAGACCAGATTTCATCGCCAATGCCGAAAAAGTCGGTATGCGGTGTCAGCGCGCGGATCAGATCAGCATCAAGTACACCTTCGGCAACGACGGGAACTTCGATCATCATCGACCACCACTCAAACAATTCCAGCTCAGCCCGGCGCCCGTCGCCCAATGGCGTTTCGCCCACGGGCCCAAAGCTGACATAGTCGGCACCCAATTCACCCGCCGTCATCCCATCGTGGCGCGAGTTGGTGCAATAGCTGCCGACAATCGCATCATCACCAAGGTCTTTGCGGGTTTGGCGCACAGAGCGGGCACCATCGTTCAGATGCACGCCATCCAAACCCAGCCTTTCGACCAATTGAATATGACTGTCGATCACCAGTGCCACATCACGTTCATGGGTCACCTCACGCAGGGCGTCAGCCGCTTTCGCAATCCGCCCTTCATCAGTTGACCCAAGGGCAAGGCGCACGCAGCCAACCTCGGTGCTATCAAGGCAGGCGGCCAATTGCGCCGGAAAGGTCGACAGGTCGAACTCAGACGGGCTGATCAGATAGATTTGCGGGTGATCCTGGGCGTCCGACATGGGGGCGTTCCGATTTCTTTCAACTGTCACGCGGTTTTAGCGGGGAAACTATGGAATGGCTATGGGTGTTCTTGTCTTGGCAATCGCAGCGGCGTATCAGACGGCACGCTTTAAAAAGGAAGCCGCATGCCCCGCGCCGAACACCAGCCCGCGTTTGTCCTGATCCGCCCCCAGATGGGTGAAAACATCGGGGCGGCCGCCCGTGGCATGTGGAACTTTGGCCTTGATCGGATGCGGATCATCGCGCCGCGCGATGGCTGGCCAAACCAAAAGGCAGTCGCGATGGCCAGCGGGGCCGGGCGGCTGTTGGATGAAGCGCAGATATTCGACGACACAGCAGGCGCGATTGCCGATTGCGACTATGTCTATGCAACCACGGCCCGTCCGCGCGGGCTGACAAAGCTGGTGCTGACACCAGAGGCCGCAATGCAGGATGCACGCGCGCGCGCGGCACAAGGGCAAAAGGTTGCGGTGATGTTTGGCCCCGAACGGTCCGGCATGGAGAATGATGACATCGCCCGGGCAAATGCCATCATCTCGGTCCCGGTGAACCCTGATTTTCCATCGCTTAATCTGGCGCAATGTGTGTTGCTGACAGGCTATGAATGGCAGCGAGAGGCGGTGGAGGTTGACGCGTCGCGGGTGGATGCGGCGGGCGATTGGGCCGAACAGATCGAGATTGAGAAATTAAGCGAGCACTATGAAGAACGGCTTGAGGCGGCTGGGTTCTTTTATCCTGAACACAAGGCGGAGAATATGAAGCTGAACCTGCGTAATATGTGGTCGCGGATGCCGATGACACGGGCTGATGTGCAGATGTTGCATGGCATGATGCGCCAGATGGTGCGCTGGAAAGAGCGGGGGTAAGGTGGATCATGATCAACCTTACATGTCCGGGCTGTGGCAACCTGACGCTTGCGGATCACTGCGCTGAGTTCTAGGTAATCACCAAGATCAACCGGAGGCCAAAGATGGCGACCAAACGCAGTATTTTCGAAGACGTGGGCGACACACCAAAACAAGTTGCAGCCCCCGGCGGCATTGACCGCGCAGGCCAGGGTGCGCGCGGATTGATCCGGGGCTGGCTAATGGTGCTATTCGGGCTGGTGGTTGTCATGATCGTCGTCGGTGGGCTGACGCGCCTGACAGACAGTGGCCTGTCAATTACTGAATGGAAGCCCGTCACAGGTGCGATGCCACCAATGTCAGAGGCTGCCTGGACCGAAGAGTTCGACAAATATCGCGCGATCCCCGAATACCAGTTGCAGAATCGCGGTATGACCATGGCCGAATTCAAGGTGATTTACTGGTGGGAATGGGGGCATCGTCAGTTGGGCCGGTTCATTGGCTTGGTGTGGGCCGCTGGTTTTGTGTTCTTCGCCGCGACCCGCAAAATTCCGACCGGATGGACCCCAAAACTGGTGTTCATCGGTGCCTTGGGTGGGCTGCAAGCATTTATCGGCTGGTGGATGGTATCATCCGGACTGGAAGAAGGGATGCTTGATGTTGCATCGTATCGTTTGGCGACCCACCTTGGGCTGGCTTTTGTGATCTTTGGCTTTATCGCTTGGTACATCTATCAACTGGGCCGCAGTCAGGCTGACCTGTTACAGGCACGGCGGGGCGGGGATGCTGGGCTTGCACGATTTGGCAGCATCCTTATCGGGTTCGCCTTCCTGCAAATTATCCTCGGTGCTTTGGTGGCTGGTATTGACGCCGGACGGGCCTTCCCGGATTGGCCGCTGATGGCTGGCGGGTTCCTACCACCCGAGCCTTTGTCGCTCAGCCCGATTTGGCGAAATTTCTTTGAAGATGCCGGACTGGTCCAATTTATGCACCGGATGGCAGGTTATGCGCTTTTTGCCTTTACGATCTTCGTTTGGTTGCGCGCCCGCCGGTCGGCCAATGAAAACACACGCTTTATCTTTAATGCTGTGATGGCCGTGATGGTCTTGCAGGTTGTCATTGGCATTGTCACGGTGATTTATTCCGCGCCATGGCAAATCGCGATTGTGCATCAGCTGATTGCCGTGATCCTTTGGGCGTTGATTTTGCGGGCGCGTTTTGTGGCGCAATACCCGCTTGCACAAACAATCAAAGGGGCCTGATGCCATGACTGCATACGCTGAGTTGATGCAATACCAACGCGAAACCGAAGCGTTGGGTCAGATTGCAGGCCGTTTAGGCTGGGATCAGGAAACGATGATGCCGCAGGGGGCCACCCCGCAACGCGCAGAAGAACATGGGGCGATGGCCAATATCCTGCATGCCCGCCGGATTGATCCGCGCGTGGGCGATTGGCTGGCCGCGGCAAAGCCTGCTGATGACGTGGCAGCGGCCAACCTGCGCCATATCAAGCGCGATTTTGAACGAACCGCGAAAGTGCCTGCGACGCTGGCTGCTGAACTGGCCAAAACCACGTCGCTGGCCCATCGTGTCTGGGCACAGGCGCGCGCGGATGAGGATGTCGCGGCCTTTCTGCCCATGCTGCAAAAGGTGGTTAATCTGCGCCGTGAAGAAGCGGCGGCGATCGCAGGCAATGCGGATCCCTATGACGCGCTGCTGGACGATTATGAACCGGGTGCGACGGGCGAAAGCCTGAGTGCGATGTTTGCCGCGCTGCGTCCGCGTTTGGTTGCCCTGCGCGCGGCGATCCTGGATCAACCGGCACCGCAATCTTTGTCAGGCACGTTTGATGAGGCGGCACAGCTGGCTATTTCGGAAAAGCTGGCGCTGGCCTTTGGGTATAACGTCGATCACGGGCGCATTGACAAGGCCGTGCATCCGTTTTCTTCAGGGTCCGGCCTTGATGTGCGGATCACGACACGGACGAACCCGGTTGATCCGTTCAACTGCTTTTATTCGACCATTCATGAGGTGGGCCATGCCGCCTATGAACAGGGCATCGATGACGCCCACCTTTTAACGCCATTGGGGCGCGGTGTGTCGATGGGTGTGCACGAAAGCCAAAGCCGGATTTATGAAAACCAACTGGGCCGAAGCCGCGCCTTTACCGGCTGGCTTTACGGTCAAATGCGTGATCAGTTTGGTGACTTCGGGATTGCAGATGAAGATGCATTCTATGCCACGGTAAACCGTGTACATGATGGCTTTATCCGGACAGAGGCTGACGAGGTGCAGTATAACCTGCATGTTCTTTTGCGTTTCGATCTGGAACGCGCGTTGATGTCCGGCGATCTGGCGGTGACTGATCTTGAAGCCGCGTGGAACGACCGCTTTGCCGCTGATTTTGGCTATGCCGTGGACAAGCCCTCGAACGGGGTCTTGCAGGACGTGCACTGGTCCGAAGGGCTGTTTGGATATTTCCCGACCTATACGCTGGGCAACGTCTATGCTGGATGTCTGCATGTGGCGCTGCGCAAGGCGGTGCCGGGGCTGGATGATGATCTGGCGCGCGGTGATACGTCGCGGGCTACGGGCTGGCTGCGTGAAAACGTGCAGCAATTTGGTGGGTTGCGGACGCCGGTTGAGACGATTGTACATGCAACGGGCGCGACCCCTGATGAAGGGCCGTTGTTGGATTATCTAGAAAGGAAATTTGGCGGTATCTACGGGTTGTGAAGTGAAACTCGTCCAACGGACGCTTTAAAACCTAGGACCAATTCGGGTCGCGTTTTTCCAGAAACGCATTAATGCCTTCGTTTGTATCGGCGACCAGCATGTTTTGGACCATGACATCGCCAGCATAGGCATAAGCCTCTGCCGTTGTCATCTGGGCTTGCGTATAGAACGCCTGCTTGCCGGTCTTGACGGCCGAAGCCAGCTTAGCTGCGATGCTTTGTGCGATTTCTGCCGTTTCCCGGGAAAGCGCATCGGAATGAACACTACGGTTGATCAACCCAAGGTCCTGTGCCTCGCGCGCGCTGATAAAACGACCGGTTGTAAGCATCTCAAAGGCGGCTTTCCGGTGGATGTTGCGGGTAAGCGCCACCATAGGGGTCGAACAAAACAGGCCGATATTGACGCCGTTTACCCCAAACCGCGTTTCATCATCAGCGATGGCCAGGTCGCACGTGGCCACCAACTGGCACCCGGCAGCGGTTGCGATTCCGTGCACTTGGGCGATGACAGGCTGTGGCATGGATTGAATGCGCTGCATCATGGCGGCACAGCGATCAAAGAGGTCTTTGAAATAGGCCGCACCGCCATCCTGCGATTGCCGCCCAGCCTGCATTTCTTTCAAATCATGACCCGCGCAAAAGGCTTTGCCAGTACCGCGCAAGACAACTGCGCGGACGCTTTCATTTTCGGCGATATCATCAAAGGCACCATGCAGCGCCGCTAACATGGCGTCGGATAAGGCGTTCAGCCGTTCTGGCGCGTTCATTGTCAGGGTGGCAACAGACGCTGCGTCTTCTCGGATAAGGATTGTCATGACCGGGCTCTCATGTTGATCTGTCAGCAGACTATGCCGGGGAGCGTAAAGATGGAACCAAAGATGGATATTCCTGCCATTCAAGCCTTTGTCGCCCGCGAATTCCCGCAGTTAGGCGATGATTTCGTGATCGAGAGCCTGAACGAACAAGGTGTCACCGTTCGTCTGCAGGTGGGGACGCGTCATTTGCGCCCCGGCGGCACAGTATCTGGGCCATCTATGTTTGCTTTGGCTGACGTGGGGATGTATCTGGCGATCCTTGCGCGGATCGGACCTGTGGCCTTGGCGGTGACGACCAGTTGCAGCATTGATTTCATGCGCAAACCTGCCGCCGGTGCGGATTTGATTTGCGAAACGCGGCTGCACAAGTTGGGGCGCGTTCTGGCTGTGGGGGATGCGATGATCCATAGCGCAGGTCAGGCGGCCCCGGTCGCGCGTGCATCACTGACGTATTCTATTCCACCCAAATAAAAAGGGGCCGGAACAGGTCCGGCCCAGTCAGGAAGAGGCAGGAGGGGATTAATCCTGCCAGAACGGTTTGGCCGCCTCTGCTTGGGCAGAAAGACGGTCCAAACCGATGTCGTTAAGCAGATGTGGCTCTAGCCCCATCAACGCACGGCGGGTTTTACGGCGCGTATCCCAAGACGTGACCGCCACCGCGAATTTGACTGCAAGACCAGCGACCAAAGGCAGCTTGGCTTGGGCGTTCAAAACATTGATCTGCGCGGTGTGGAGCGCGTGTGACATGGGACAACTCCTTAAATTGTATTGACACAATATAGCGAAATGCTATGTAATATTGATACAAAGTGTTTCGTAATGGGTCTACAAAATGATTGTATCGGATACAATTTGGCAGCCGAACCTCTCAAACGTCGGTAAATCAAAATACAAAGCCCTTGCTCAGGCAATACGTGATGGCATCGCATCGGGTGATCTGGCCGAAGGGTCCAAACTGCCCACAGTTCGCGATCTGGCATACCGTGTTGGCGTGACGCCGGGGACAGTGGCGCGGGCATACAGCCTGCTGACAGACGAGGGGCGTCTGCGCGCCGAGGTGGGGCGTGGGACATATGTGGCGGGTGCGACCCGTACAGAGCGGGCGCTTGAGGAGCCATCCTTGGTGCATCTTGTCGATGAAAGCACCGCTGACTTTCGCAGCAGCCGCGTGCCGGATGTGGGGCAGGGGTTGTTGATAGATGACGCATTGATCCGGCTGGGGCAATCGCACCGCCGGCGGCATATCAATTATCCCACACCAAACACAGATATTGAGGCCCGCGAAGCTGTGGTGGATTGGATCGGTCCAGTGCGCGCCGGTCATATTGATGCACAGCATGTGGTGCTGGGAAATGGGGCGCAGAACTGCGTGATCCTGACGTTGCAAGCTGAATTGCACGGCGCGCATCCAGTGATCTTGACCGATGAGCTGGCTTATCCCGGTGTTCGTCATGCAGCGCGTCTGGTGCGTGCGCAGCTGATCGGCGTTGCGATGGATGAAGACGGGATCATCCCCGCGGCGCTGGCCGACGCATACCGGACACATGGCGGGCAGGTGCTGTTAACCTCGGCAGAGGTGCATAGCCCAACGACGACCCAAACCAGTTATGCGCGCAAAAAGGAAATCGCGGCGCTTGCCGAACGCTTCGGCCTGACGATAATCGAAGACGACTGCCATAGCATCGCACCGACAGAGGTTCCCGCATATCGGGCCATCTTGCCCAAACAGTCTTACTTCATCTCGTCTTTAACAAAGGGCGTGAGTGGCGCGTTGCGCTTTGGCTATGCTGTCACACCAGTCAATCGGTTCAAGGATTTGCAGGTGGTGGCGCAAAGCTCTTTCCATGGGATCGCGCAGCCGATGTTGGATGTTTGCGCAGATCTGCTCACATCTGGGGATGCAGGGCGGATTAAGGACAAGGTGATCGCCCATACAGCTGAACGGGTGCGATTGGCGGTCAACCGTTTGGGTGGGTGGGATGTGCGCTGGCGCGAGGATGCCCCGTTTTTGTGGCTGCAATTGCCGCAAGGCTGGCGGGCCTCCAGCTTTGCTTTGGCTTGTGAGCGTAAGGGCATATCGGTGCGTCCAGCGGATGAGTTTGTGTTGTCTGACCAACGTGCGCCCAATGCTGTACGGCTGGCGGCGACCACATGCGTATCAGAGCCGCGTTATTTACAGGCGCTGGATGATATGAACACATTGCTGGCAAATCCTGCCGGAACGATGGAAAGTTAATGGGGTAAAATAATACCTAATTTATAACATACTGTTTTTGCTTATATTATACCCGTCTACAACGCTTGACTGCGATTGCGCCCCCTATATAACGCCCCAATCGAATGACACGTGGTGCAAACCACCCCAGATTTTTGGTGTAATATGAAAACCTTTACCGCAACTCCTGCGGATATTGACAAGAAATGGATCCTGATCGACGCTGAAGGCGTTGTTTTGGGTCGTCTTGCGTCGATTATCGCAACACGCTTGCGCGGCAAGCATAAACCTTCTTTCACGCCGCACATGGATATGGGCGACAACGTGATTGTCATCAACTGCGAAAAAATCCAGATGACCGGCAACAAGCGTGATGAAAAGTACTATTGGCACACAGGCCATCCCGGTGGCATCAAAGAAAAAACCAAGGCTGAGATCCTTGAGGGCAAAAACCCAGAGCGTGTCGTCATGAAAGCCGTTCAGCGCATGCTGCCCGGTGGCAAGCTGTCCCGCCAGCAAATGACCCACCTGCGCGTTTTCGCAGGCACAGAGCATGGCATGGACGCCCAAAAGCCCGAGGTTCTGGATGTTGCATCCATGAACAAAAAGAACACACGTACACAGCATAAAGCCGATACAACCGGCACACCGGGGAGTGCATAATGGCTGATCAAGTAAACTCGCTCGAAGAGCTGGGCCAGGTCGCTGAAGGTGTGGAAGCTACACCCGAAGCTGCGGTTGAAACGGCGATTACACGCGAACCTGTGCGCGACGATCTTGGTCGTTCTTACGCAACTGGTAAGCGAAAAGATGCGGTTGCCCGCGTTTGGATCAAGCCGGGTTCCGGTAAGGTCACAGTGAACGGCAAGGATATGGATACATATTTTGCACGTCCTGTTCTGCAAATGATCCTGCGCCAGCCGTTTCAGGTGGCCGGTGTTGTCGATCAGTTCGACGTCATGGCAACTGTTGCTGGTGGTGGCCTGTCTGGTCAGGCCGGTGCGGTCAAGCATGGTGTGTCAAAGGCACTGCAACTTTATGATCCAACACTGCGCGCAGCATTGAAAGCTGCTGGCTTCCTGACGCGCGACAGCCGTGTTGTTGAACGCAAGAAGTACGGTAAGCGCAAGGCGCGTCGTAGCTTCCAGTTCTCCAAGCGTTAATCGCTGGGTTCAGTCAGGTATTTGGAAAAGCGCAGTTTTTACTGCGCTTTTTCGTTTCTTGGATACGCGACGAAACACCCGCCAAGATAGACAAGTCTCCGGGCTGAAGTTGGCCTTGGAAATGGTTCGCGTGGATGGAATGGCGTCGCATGACAATCAAGCTTAGCAAGTATACGTCCTTAGCGGTTTTCCTCGCGATCTCGGTCGCCTTGGGCGTCGGCCTGACAAGTGCCCGGACATCACAAAGCACGGACACCCAAGCGCGCTTTTCACCCCACCATGTTGAGGAACGACGTACGCGGCTGCAATTGTTTGAACAGTTTGCAACGCAATCAGAATTCGTAATGATCGGCGATAGCATTACACATCGCGGTCTGTGGACCGAATTCCTGCCCAACTACAGCGTGGCCAACAGGGGCATCGGCGGTGACACAACGGATGATGTGCTTCGTCGCATGGACTCAGTTTTGAACCTACAACCAAAATTTGCTTTCACGATGATTGGGATCAATGACCTTAGCTACGGTGTCGAAACCCAAGAGGTTTTCGAAAACTACACCGCCGTTTTGGACATATTAATGGCAAACGATATCACGCCGATCATTCAAAGCACTCTGGCGTGTCGTGCGGCGACATGTGGCGATCGGATTAAGGATGTGGCGGAACTTAATCTTCTGCTTGCGCAGTATGCAGCGCAAAACGGTATCATTTTCGTCGATCTCAACGCCGTATTGGCCGACGCCGAAGGCAGTTTGCGTGCGGAGGTGACACAGGATGGATTGCACTTGAACGGGCTTGGCTACAAGCGTTGGGTGGATGTGATTGAACCTATATTTCGCGAATTGACGGTCTAAGCCTGAGCGCAAATAACCAATATCATCTCGCGACTGGCAATGCTGTCGCGTATTTATTGTAGTTGATAAGATAATCTGATGCTGACCGTCTCGATCCCCGGATTGACCTCTGTCGCATTGGCATTGGATCGATGGTCAAAAAATACCGATATACTGCCAGTATCACCAAAGTTAACCCCAGCACCAAGCGAGCCGCGCCACTGCAATGGAAAACCAAGGTCCGGACCGTCGCCATTAAAATAGACGCCTGGCATCAATGAAAGCTCAATAAAGATGGGGCTGTCGCTGATCCGTTCCGTTGACCATTTCCCACCAGCACCAACCCAGAAATCGTCATCGGTTGTCAGGCTGGCCCCAAATGTCGGTTGCACGGCGCCATAGCGTTTCGGCAGATCGTAGCTGACAAAAATCTCTTCGCCGATGTCGTCTTCCTGAAAATAGGTATCACCATATTGGATGTGAAACCGTTCGGGCGCTTGCGATTGCTGAAGGCAGTCGCTCGGGCAATCATTCAGGTAAGTATCGGTCCCACCAAGGATGAAAAAGAATACGGCAAATCGGCTATCCATTTGTTATCTTTCAGCTATCCGGTGCGATCAAACCAAGCCCACGCAGATAGATACCTATCCCTGATTCAAGCAAATCCTCTGGCGGGAACGGGCTTTGTGTGCCGGGGTTGGACCTGGCGAAAAGTTCAACAACACCATGTGACATGGCCCAAATATGCGCGCTGAACATCTGCGGCGGTGGACGTTTTTCGGCAGGAATATGTCGGGACAATTCTTCGGCCGCTTTTTCCAGAACACCCATGGCGCGGGTGGCGACAGCGTTCAGTTCAGGTGTGCGGTTGATCGAGATGCCGGATTCAAACATGGCGATGTAATAGCCGGGGTATTTACGCGCAAAGGCAAGGTAGGCACGCCCGGTTGCCTCAAATGCAGCCAGTGCCGACGGCTGGCCGTCGCCGTAGGCATGCTCCATCAGATCGCCAAACATCTCGTAGCCTTGGTGCGCCGCGGCAGCGATCAGGTCTTCACGCCCTTCGAAATGGCGATAAACAGCGGCGGGGGTCACACCTGCCTCGCGCGCGGCCTCTGATAGGGTAAAACCAGTCGGCCCGCGCTTTTCAATCAGCCTCAGACAGCCGTTAATCAGCGCCTCGCGCAAATTGCCATGATGATAACCACGTTTAGGCATGCCAGAGGTCGGGACCTCCTACGACTTTGTCGTCTATTGGGGTAAGCGCGTCGGGATCGTGGCGCGCGTAATCCAGTTGACGCAGCACATGGCGGATCACCTGCACCCGCGCGCGGCGTTTGTCATCGGACCGCACAATCGTCCACGGGGCCACATCGGTATGCGTCCGCTCCAGCGTTTCGCCAATCGCGGCAGTGTAGTCATCCCATTTGGCAAGGCCTGCAACGTCGATCCAGCTGAGTTTCCATTGCTTTAACGGATCCTTTTCACGATCCAGAAAGCGTTTCAGCTGTGTGGCGCGCCCAACATTCAGCCAGATCTTCACCAGCTTGATGCCTTCGTTGACCAACATATCCTCAAATTCAGGTGTCTGGGAAAACCAGCGTTCGCGCTGTTCGGGTGTGCAAAAGCCGAAAACATGTTCAACCACGCCGCGATTGTACCAACTGCGATCAAAAATCGTGATTTCACCCTTTGCAGGCAAATGCGCGATGTAGCGTTGAAAATACCATTGGTCCGCTTCAACGTCAGTAGGTTTAGACAGGGCGACAAGTTTCGCACCGCGTGGATTAAGGTTTTCCCGCAACCGCTTGATTGTTCCACCTTTTCCTGCTGCATCGCGGCCTTCAAAGACAATCGCGATACGCTGCCCGGTTTCGCGTGCCCAAGCCTGCATACGGACCAGTTCAATTTGCAATGCCGCCAATGCGTCATCATATTCGCGGCGCTTCCAGCGGCTGTCGTAGGGATAGTCGGGATTGATGATATCACCTTTGCTGGCCGCTTTCACCGCGGCGCGCACATCAACAGGAGCCTCTTCTTTGTAATAGCGGCTGATCCCGCCATCAAATGGTAAATCCATGAAAACTCTCCCGAACGTCTTGCACAACATATGGGGGCTATTGGCGAAAAGCGCAATTCATATGCGTGGTTGCTAAAGACCGGCCTTTTGCGCTGCGCGGTCAATGGCAGCCACTGCTGCGTCAGGATCGGCGTGATGGGGCATGTGGCCCACACCGGGCAGCCGAACGGTGTTCACCTGCGGTACGATCTTTTCGATTTCTTCGGCATGGATGTGAATAGGGACGGTTTTATCTTCTTCACCATGCACAATCTCGATCGGCAGGGTCAGTTCCGGGTAGCGTTGTGAAAGTTCTACAACATGCGGTCGCGATGTATTCACCTGACGCGCGTTCGCGCGCATGCTGTCCGGCCGCAGGGTCAAGCCCGCGCCGATATAGTCAGCATAGCCATCTGGTGGGCTTTGCGGGGCAAAGGTCGCGGCAATGCTGCTATCCACAACGGAGGGTGGCACAAAAGCAGAGATCGCCGGAATTGTGACAACACCCCCAAAAGCACTGCCGTTGACCTGATAGTATCGATCCAGATCGCCGGGCCATGGCATGGTCACGCCTGCAAATGAAACGACGGCTTTGGCATTCACAGGGCTGTCTTCATCCAGACCGGCGACCGCCCAAGCATAAGATACGATCCCACCAAAGCTGTGTCCGGCCACAATCGGGTCGGTGATCCCGATTTTCGCGGCGGCTTCGCGCAGCATTGCCGCTTGCGCTTGCGGGCTGTCGCCTTCGGTCGCGGTCAACCCTTTGGCAACACCGGGCACGCGGTCAGTATATCCCAGACCGGGGCGGTCAAAGGCGGTCACGGTGTAGCGATCAGACAAGCGCCCCATCAGATCAAAGGTGAACTCGCGCAGGTTTCCACCAGCGCCATGCAACAGGATCAGATGCGGTCCGCTACCTTGCTGCACATAATGCACTTGGCCGCCGGTCACGTCGACAAATTGACCAAGCGGAGGAAAGGCGGTTTCGGCCTGCGACGCGCGATACTGCGCGGTCAACCCAGTGGCCAAAGCGCCAAGCCCAATAACAACGGTGAGTGTTTTAAGTGCCAATTTTATCCAACTCAAAATGCGTGGTCTGATAAATCTCGTTTATCCAATTGCCATATAGGAGATGCGCATGACTTCGCCACCTATTCTGTGGTTGTTCCGCCGGGTCATTCCCCGGATAATAGTTCATTGGCACGTTAATCGGCGTCCCATTGCCGATATCGCGGTCATATTCCTGCTTGAGCGTGCCGCTGTCATATTCAAAGTGATTAAAGATATAGAGCGCGCGATGCGCCTTATCTTCCACCAGCGCGGGGCCTGCGTCATCACTCGTGATCAGTGTGGTTAGCCCGCCTGCTGCATCAATCTCGTCCTGCCGCATTTCGGTCCAGCGGCTCACGGGGATCACGCAATCGTCAGAGAATCCACGCAAATAGGGTGAGGCAGGGGCCGCATTATGGTGCCGGAAACAGCCGAAGGCCTTGTGATCCAGTATGTGTTTTTTGACGCCATGGAAGTAATTGATCATCGCCATGCCCCCCCAGCAGACGCCAAAGGTGGAATGCACATGGGTTTGCGTCCACGCGAAAACCTCTGTCAGTTCTTCCCAATAGGTCACATCCTTAAACGGCAGATGCTCAATCGGGGCGCCGGTGATGATAAGCCCATCAAATTTCTGGTCCTTCATGTCAGAGAATGGGCGATAGAATTCTTCCATATGCGCGGCGGCGGTATTCTTGGTCTGATGTTCGGACATCCGGATCAAGGACAGCTCGATCTGCAATGGTGTCGCCCCGATCAGACGCGCGAACTGGTTTTCGGTTTGGATTTTCTTGGGCATCAGGTTCAACAACGCAATCCGCAGCGGGCGAATATCCTGACGGGCGGCGGTATCTTCATCAAGCACCATGACGCCTTCGTCTCTTAGAACGTCATAGGCGGGCAGGGCAGAGGGCAGTTTAATGGGCATCGGTTGTATCCTGATAGGAGGGCAGAGATAGGCGGCTTAGCTGCACATCTCAAGGGCGTCGGCGATCATGCCAACAAAGCCCTCCGTATCTTTGACCTGTTCAACAGCGGATTGTTGCACAGTGATGCCCCACTTATCGGCCATCGCCTTATAACGCGGCTGGCGGTGCGCCAGCGCCTTGGCAAAGGCCCAGCGGATGAAATCATCAGGGTTCACCTTGTCCGGGGCCACACTGAATTCAGCCAGATAAGCGTGCCACGTTGCCAGCAGGAAGGCCGGATCGTACGACATGGGCTTTGGTTCTTTATCAAACCGCCGGATCAGTTCGGCGGTATGTGCATCCGTGCCTTCGATCCAGACCAGCAGGTTCTTTGACGCCAGATCGGTCAGAATGGGATCATGCGGATCGTCCGCATCTACCCATTCACAGATGGACCCGCCGGTGTCGCATACGAAATGCGGATATTGATAAAGCCGGCTGGACCGTTCAATGAAATGGCTTGTATCGTGCAGTGCTGCAATCTCGGCCTGCTGAAACTGGTCCTGACGGCGGGTATATTCATCCCATGGCAGCCCACCCAGATGAGGATCGCCGGGCTTGCCCAGATAAGACGACATCGGGCGCAGATCGTTGAACGAGATGTTTGAGCCGATATAGATGCTGTCAGAGCGCAGAAGATCACGCAGAAATGGCACTTTCATCGCTTCGCGCTTGGCGTTATCGGCGATCAGTTCACCCATATACCGCGTGCCGATCCGGTAATCGATGGAATAGTGAAACCAATCGCCAGTGCCGCGCAGCATATTCGACAGATAGGTCTTGCCCAGACCGGACATGGCAAACAGCAAAACACGTTTCTGCGGGGCGTTGCGCCAGTCTGATGCGGATGCGTAAATCATACTGCGTGGGTAGCCGCACAATTCTGCGTTTTCCAGTGGTTTTTGCGCAACTTACCCGATCAACCAGCGGAAGGTGCGTTTCAGCACCGCGTGCCCATCTTGGATGACAGGCGCACCGTGTTGGGCAGTAACCCCGACAACAGGTCTGCTAACGGACAAATCTTAGCTCAAAACGCTGGGCCAGTTGGCATTTGCTGCCATGATATGGCCGGGAATATCACGCTCCCACCGGCGGCGGACGCTGGTTGAAAAGTTTAGATACAGCTTGTCTTCCACAATTGTCCAAGCCTCTGGCACGGTGGAGGCGGTGTAGCCTTGGCTGACGGCATAGGCACAATACCCACCGTATTGCGGGGCGTAGGCGGCTGGGTCGGCGGCAAAAAGGTCGCGGTTTTCTTCAGACGAGAAACGCCATGTGACGCCAAGGTATTCATGGGTGATGGCCGCATCACCCGCAACAGGTTTGCTTTCGGTAAAGTAGGCAACAACATCAGACCCATCAACAGCTACGCCATCTTCGTTGTAAACCTCGGGGGATGCAGCCATTGCGCGCGGGGCGAGTGCCGCTGTTGCGGGAATGGCAAGGGCAAGGGTGAAAAGGCTACGGCGTGTCAGATGCATGGCGGTGGTCTCCGGGATTGAGTATTTGGGGTTGCGTTGATCCCAAATGAGGCAATCTTGCCTGCAAAAGCTAGAGCCCACACAGACATGTGACCTTTCGTTGCAAACAGGCTTACGCCCCGCGCCAGATCCACCCACCGCCCAAAACGCGTGTGCTGTCAGGGTCATAAAAGACACAAGCCTGCCCTGGTGACACTCCTTGTTCGGCAACCAGCAACTCGACTTCGGCTTCGGTTTCCGAGATCGGGCGCAGCACGGCATCCGTCGGCGGCCGGGTTGATCGAACCCGCACGGCGATCTGCCGCTCGCCCATATCCATTAAATTGCCGTCACCGATCCAATTAATTTCACGAATTGGCACGCGGCGGGTGGCAAGCAGGTCTTTGGGCCCCACAATGACCTCTTTACGATCGACATCCAATTTCACCACATAAAGCGGATCAGCCAAACCGCCGATGCCTAAACCCCGCCGTTGTCCGATAGTGTAGTGGATCACACCCTTGTGCGTGCCTAACACTTTCCCATCGGTATCGACGATATTGCCTGGCTCTGCGGCGCCGGGACGCAGTTTTTCGATCACTGCCGCATAGTCCCCGTTGGGCACAAAGCAGATATCTTGGCTATCAGGCTTGTCCGCCACGCTGAGCCCGTATTTGGCCGCCAGCGCGCGTGTTTCCTCTTTGGATGCATGGTGGCCCAATGGAAAACGCAGGTAATCCAGCTGATCTTGTGTGGTTGAGAACAGAAAATAACTTTGGTCTTTGGTCGGATCGGCTGCGGAATGCAGTTCAGCGCCGTTCGCCCCCATCATACGTTGGATATAGTGGCCGGTTGCCATGCAATCGGCATCAAGGTCTTTGGCGGTTTCCAGCAGGTCCTTGAATTTCACGCGTTCATTGCAGCGGATGCAGGGCACAGGTGTGGCGCCGCCCAGATAACTATCGGCGAATTCATCCATCACCGCTTCGCGGAAGGTGTTTTCGTAATCCAGCACATAGTGAGGAAAGCCCATTTCCTCGGCCACGCGGCGGGCGTCGTGAATATCACGCCCCGCACAGCAGGCCCCTTTTTTGGCCAAGGCCGCGCCATGATCATAAAGCTGCAACGTCACACCCACCACATCATAACCTTCTTCGGCCAGCTTTGCAGCCACGACAGAGCTATCGACGCCGCCAGACATGGCGACGACAACGCGCGTTTGCGCAGGTGATTTAGCAAAGCCGAGAGAATTCAGCGGCGAATCAAGTGACATTGGTTTTTCCCGGAAACGACGGTTTCGCCATGAAATATAGGAAAATGCGACATACTCTCAAGGGGCAGTTATACCACTCATTAAGTCCTTCACCCGATATTTACCGGCGGAGTGAAACAAAGGGGTGCAAATATGTACTTACGTAAAGTCGAAGGACCAAGATCGGTGACCTTGCAAGATGGAACAATTATGACACGGGCGGACCTGCCCAGCGAAAAAACAAGGCGCTGGGTGGCGTCGCGTAAAGCGGCGGTCGTGCGCGCGGTGACAGCAGGGCTGATTCTGCGCAAAGAAGCTTTGGAACGCTATGCGCTGTCGGATGAAGAGTTTTCTGAATGGGAAACAGCCGTTGATCAGCACGGTGAAGCAGCGCTGAAAGCGACATCATTGCAACGCTATAGACAACCATAGGTTGCTGCGTGCATAAGTACGTTGGGGGTAACGGCTAATTAACCTTTCATGTTTTAGGTTAATGCACCGAACTCAGAGCGGAGCACTGTAATGCGAGTCCTACTTGTTGAAGACGACCCAACGACATCTAAAAGCATCGAACTGATGCTGACCCATGCCAACCTGAACGTCTATGCAACGGATATGGGGGAAGAAGGGATCGATCTTGCGAAACTGTATGACTACGATCTCATTCTGCTCGACATTAACTTGCCCGACATGAACGGGCACGAGGTGCTGCGCCAGCTGCGCCTCAGCCGAATTGATACGCCTATATTGATCCTCTCAGGGGATGATGGGACAGAAAGCAAGCTAAAAGGCTTTGGTTTTGGCGCAGATGATTATCTGACAAAACCTTTCCACCGCGAAGAACTCGTGGCGCGTATCCATGCCATTATCCGCAGATCCAAAGGGCATGCACAATCGATCATCAAGACCGGTCAGATTGCCGTGAACCTTGACGCCAAAACGGTCGAGGTTGAAGGCAGCACGGTGCATTTAACAGGCAAAGAGTATCAAATGCTGGAATTGCTTAGCCTGCGCAAGGGAACAACTTTAACGAAAGAGATGTTCCTCAACCATCTTTATGGTGGGATGGATGAACCAGAGCTGAAAATCATCGACGTGTTTATCTGTAAACTACGCAAAAAACTCAGCGAGGCGACGATGGGTGAAAACTACATCGAAACGGTCTGGGGGCGTGGCTATGTGCTGCGTGATCCTGAGCCGAGTACCGCGCATGAACCTATCGCGATTGGTGCCTGATTAGCGCTGGCTCTGGGAAAGCGAAAGATAAACTCCACGCTGGACGCCGTAAGGCAGCCCGCCTAATTATGACGTGAATTTCCCCGAACGGGGCGTCAGAGGGCGGGGTGCCAACATGGTTCAAAACAGCGAAACACAGCATCCGCAAACCGGTGACGTTCCTGTGGCAAGCTTGTCGCCAGAGCAGGCAACCAAGGAACTGTCATGGTTGGCCACGCAACTGAATGCGGCCAACACTGCCTATCACCGTGATGATGCGCCGGATATCAGCGATGCGACCTATGATGCGCTGAAACGGCGCAATGCCGCGATTGAAGCGCAGTTTCCTGATCTCAAGCGGCAAGACAGCCCGAGTGAGACGGTCGGCGGCCAAATTGCTGAAGGTTTCGGTAAGGTTAAGCATGTCGTGCGCATGCTGTCATTGGGCAATGCCTTTGACGATGATGACGTGCACGAATTTGACCAGCGCATCCGCAAATACCTTGGATTGGCAGCGGATGCCCTGCTGACCTATACCGCAGAACCAAAGATCGACGGTCTGTCGCTGTCGTTGCGCTATGAAGATGGCAAACTGATTCAGGCGGCAACCCGTGGCGACGGTGAAACCGGCGAAAACGTGACCAACAATGCACGCACAATTGCCGATATTCCTGCTAAGGTGAACGGTGCGCCAGATGTGCTTGAGGTGCGTGGTGAGGTTTATATGAGCCACGATGATTTCACCGCGCTGAACGCACGGCAGGCCGAAGTTGGCGGTAAAACCTTTGCAAACCCGCGCAATGCGGCTGCCGGATCTTTGCGCCAACTGGATGCAGAGATTACCAAATCACGCCCCCTGCGTTTCTTTGCTTACGCGTGGGGTGATCTGAGCGCGCGCTTGGCCCAAACGCAATCGGGCGCAATCGCCAAATTAAAGACGCTTGGATTTTCAACCAACCCGTTGACCGAAGCCTGTGATGGCCCCGCGGCAATGATTGCACATTACAAAGGAATAGAGGCGCAACGCGCGAACCTTGGCTACGACATTGACGGTGTTGTCTACAAAGTGGACGATCTGACGCTGCAGCGCAGGCTTGGCTTTCGGTCTACCACACCGCGTTGGGCGATCGCGCATAAATTCCCGGCCGAACTTGCCTGGACGGTATTGGAGGCCATCGACATTCAGGTCGGGCGCACAGGGGCGCTATCGCCCGTGGCGCGGCTGCGGCCTGTCACTGTCGGTGGTGTGGTGGTGTCAAATGCAACGCTGCACAACGAAGATTACATCGCGGGCCGCGATGGCAATGGTGACCCAATTCGTGAAGGGCGCGATATCCGTGTGGGTGATTGGGTGCAGGTGTACCGCGCAGGCGATGTGATCCCGAAAGTCAAGGATATTGATCTGGCGCGGCGGCCAAAGGATGCAATGCCTTACCAAATGCCCGCGCGATGTCCTGAATGCGGGTCCGATGCGATCCGCGAGGAAGGGGATGCGGTGCGCCGCTGCACGGGCGGCATCATTTGCCCCGCGCAAGCCGTTGAAAAGCTAAAGCATTTCATCTCGCGCACAGCCTTTGATATTGAGGGGCTTGGTGCCAAGCAGGTTGAACAGTTTTACGCGGATGGCTGGATCGCGACGCCTGCGGATATTTTCACGCTGCGCGTGCGCTTTAGCGAAGGCCTGCAACAGCTTAAGAACCGTGAAGGATGGGGTGACAAGAGCGCGGCGAACCTCTTTGATGCGATTGATGAGAAACGCGAAATCTCGCTCGCGCGCGTGATTTATTCGCTGGGCATCCGGCATGTGGGCGAAAACAGTGCCGCCCTTTTGGCCAATCACTATACGTCCTGGACTGCCTTTGAGCAGGCCATGACCGCCGCACAAATTGGCGAAGGCCACGCCTGGGATGAACTAAACAATATTGATGGTGTCGGGGCCGTCATGGCGACGTCACTGATAACGACGATGCAGCAAGAGGCAGAGCGCGCTTCAATTGATCAATTGATCAAAGAGCTTGACGTACAAGACGCCGAGGCGCGCGCGACCGACAGCCCGGTTGCAGGCAAAACCGTGGTCTTCACCGGAACCTTGGAACGCATGACGCGCGCTGAGGCCAAAGCGCGGGCCGAAACCCTTGGGGCAAAGGTATCAGGATCGGTAAGCGCCAAGACAGATATCCTGATCGCTGGCCCCGGTGCCGGTTCGAAAGCAAAGAAAGCTGCGGATTTGGGCATTGAAACCATGGACGAAGACGCCTGGCTGTCCCTGATCGGCGACGCATGAGTGGACGCCCCGAAACCCTATTTCCGCTTTTTGGGGCGGTGACCAAGCTGGACGGCATCGGGCCTAAATCTGCCCAAACCCTGGACGGTGTCGGGGTGGTCAAACCACTGGATATCCTGATGACTTTGCCACTTTCGGGGGTGGACCGGCACAGGCGCGCCAGTATTCGCGAGGTGGTCGCACCCAGCGTTGCAACGGTTGAGGTGACGGTGGGTGATCATTATCCACCCAGCACACGTGGCCATCCTTACCGGGTGCATGTTGAAGACGCCGAGACATCTTTCCAGTTGGTATTCTTTCATGCACGCGGCGATTATTTGCAAAAACTGCTGCCCACCGGGCAAAGACGCGTTGTGTCGGGCAAGGTGGAAATCTTTGATGGCATCGCACAGATCGTGCATCCTGATCATGTGCTGCCCGTGGCCGAGGCAGAAGATATTCCCGCGTTTGAACCCGTTTATCCGCTACATGCCGGGATCACGCAAAAGGCGATGTGGAAAGCAACGCGATCGGCCTTGGGTCTGATGCCGAAACTTCCTGAATGGATTGATCCGGCTTTGAAAGCACGAGAGGATTGGCCCGATTGGGCCGATGCGATGCATAAGGCGCACGGCCCGCAGGCGACCTCTGATCTTTCGCCGCATTCGCCAGCGCGTGCACGTCTAGCTTATGATGAGTTGTTGGCGCATCAACTGACATTGGCCTTGGCGCGGGCTGCGACGCGCAAAGCCAAAGGGATTGCATCACAAGCGACAGGTGACTTGTCGGGCAGGGTGTTGGCGTCATTGCCGTATAAACCCACAGGCGCACAGCAACGCGCCTTTGCCGAGATTGCGGCAGATCTTGCCACGCCCTTGCGCATGAACCGGCTGTTACAGGGCGATGTTGGATCGGGCAAAACCTTGGTGGCGCTCATGGCGCTGTTGGATGTGGTCGAAGCGGGCGGGCAGGGCGTCATGATGGCCCCGACCGAGATTTTGGCGCGACAGCATCTGGACGGTTTGCGCCCCTTGGCGGAAAGCGCGGGCGTTGTTCTGGAAATCCTGACTGGCCGCGATAAGGGATCAGGGCGTGCGGCCAAGTTAAAGGCGCTGGCAGACGGCGAAATCAATATTCTTGTCGGCACCCATGCTGTTTTCCAAAAAGATATTGTGTTCAAAGACTTGCGGTTGGCCATCATTGATGAGCAGCACCGTTTTGGTGTGTCCCAACGCATGGAATTGGGCGCAAAGGGTCAGGCGGTGGATGTGTTGGTTATGACGGCCACACCTATTCCACGCTCACTTGCTCTTGCGCAATATGGCGACATGGATGTTTCGGTGCTTGATGAAAAACCGCCCGGTCGCACGCCGGTGCAGACCGCCTTGGTGTCAGCGGCGCGAATGGACGAGGTTATTGAAAAGCTGCGCCATGCGGTGGCCGAAGGGCGACAGGCCTATTGGGTCTGCCCATTGGTTGAAGAAAGCGAAATTGTTGACATGACGGCGGCGGAAGAGCGGTTCAAGCGGTTGCGTGCCACTTTGGGTGAAGGCGTGGTTGGTCTGGTCCACGGGCAAATGCCGCCCGCTGAAAAAGATGCGGCGATGGCGCGGTTTGTGGCGGGTGAAACCAAAGTGTTGGTCGCAACAACCGTGATTGAAGTCGGGGTCAATGTGCCCAATGCCTCGATCATGATGATTGAACATGCGGACCGGTTTGGTTTGGCCCAACTGCACCAACTACGGGGGCGGGTCGGGCGCGGTTCTGCGGCGTCATCTTGTTTGCTGATCTATCAGCCACCGCTTGGCGAAAGCGGGCGGCGGCGGTTGGAAATTTTGCGCGAGACAGAAGATGGTTTTCGGATTTCGGAAGAAGATCTTGCGATGCGTGGCGCGGGCGACGTGATTGGCACCGCCCAATCGGGCATTCCGCGGTTTCGCATCGCTGATCTGGAACGGCAGGCCGGGCAGATGGCTGTCGCGCAATCTGACGCACGTGCGCTGCTGAATGCCGACCCAAAACTGGAAACTGCACGCGGTAAAGCCGCCAGAACGCTGCTTTGGTTAATGGAGCAGGATAAAGCGATTCGTTTAATATCAGTGGGTTAAACCGTCTTGATCTGAAATGTTCGCAAATGTTCTATAAAAGTTCTTTACATAGCGTTAACGATGTGAGAACAAAGTGGCAACAGAACATTAAAGGAACATAAGCCATGGCAGAAGAGATCAAATCCGTAATCGCGCGTTCACGCGACACGATTATCGCTGATGCGTTGGGTGTGGTTGCTTTGATGGTCATGCTGATTGTTGGATTGGCTTTGCCCGGGCTGATCTAACGTGCCGGACGATCCTAGGTCCGGTCCATCACATTGCCCTGTCCCAAGAATGCAATGATTGATGACCTGCCTGTCTGACGTACCCTAGTGGGGGTTTTGCCTCTCCCCAAGGAACACTGGACCGGGCCTTGATCGTTTCAAACCTGCCGCCGCCATCTTTCCGGATGTGCGGCGGTTTTTTATGCGCTGGCCTGTTGTGTTTGCAGGGCGTCCAATGTGGCATCAAAGGCCAGCATGATAGATGCATGACGGTTTTTATAGTCTTTGGCAGGTTGCAGAACTTCCAGATCACTGAACGGGGCAGGCGGCACCGGACCATCAGATTTCAGCATCGCGTAAAGTGCGTCACGCGCCGCCTGCACCTGTTCCACGGTCAGCCCAACACTATTCGCACCTACAACAGCTGCCGCTGCTTGACCCAAGGCGCAGGCTTTTACGTCTTGCCCATAATCGGTGATCACGCCATCCACGACAGTCACATCAACCGTTACAGTTGATCCGCAAAGTGGCGCGCGCTTCTTGGCTGTCGCAGTTGGGTTTTGCAGCCTTGCGGTGCGCGGCATATCAGCGGCCAGCGCCAGAATGCGCCCCGAGTAGAGTTTGATCAGATCGTTTTCCGCCGACATCGCGTTGCCCTTTTGCTTACCACTTATTAGATAGTCCTGACCGCACCGCTTGCAAAGGTTTTTGATATGTCCTTCGACCCCGCGACACTTCGCTACAACGACGCAGGGCTGATCCCCGCAATTGCGCAGGATGCCGACAGCGGTGAGGTCCTGATGATGGCGTGGATGAATGCAGCAGCTGTGGCGCAGACGTTGGAGACAGGTCGCGTGACCTACTGGTCGCGCTCACGGCAAGCATTCTGGATCAAAGGGGAAACCAGCGGCAACACGCAAGAACTGGTTCATTTCCGTGTGGATTGCGACCGGGATTGCTTACTTGTGACTGTCAATCAAACAGGCCCCGCCTGTCATACGGGGCGCCGCAGCTGCTTTTATACGGAAGTGCAGAACGGCGAAGAGATCGAAATTCTCACCCCGATGGATGGTACTTAATCCTTAAACCCAATCATGTTCTTGATGTCCGCTGATGACAGGCCTTCAGCGCGAAATTTTGAAATTGCCTTCGCTTTGCTGATCTTTGCCAGTCGTTTTCCACTGTCATCTGTTATCAGGCGATGGTGGTCATAGATAGGCGTGGCGTAACCCAACAGCCGTTGGATCAAGACATGGATTGGTGTCAGATCACGCAGGTCCGCCCCGCGAACCACATGCGTGATGCCTTGCACTGCATCATCATGCACGCAGGCCAGATGATACGCCGGATCGCCGGTATCTTTACGTTTGAGAATGGGATCGCCGATATCGTCAAGCAACGTCTTATCGTTGATCTCAATGGTCTGCGGCTGACCTGACCTAATCTCAATATAAGACAGCTTGCCACTGACACGGTCCAGTGCCTTGCGGATGTTCAGCCTGATCCCATCACCTGCATTTGCATCAGACATTGCACGATGGCGACACGTGCCGGGATAAACCATGCCGTCCGCACCTGGCCGTGCGCCTGCATCAACAATATTACGACGCGTACATCCGCAAGGATAAATTAAACCATCCGCTGCCAATCGTTCAAGCACAGCATCATATTCGCCGTAATGCGCGGATTGACGACGTGCGGGGGTGGGCCATTCTAATCCTAACCATTTCAGATCTTCATAGATCCCAGCCTCATACGCAGGCCGCACCCGTGTGCTGTCGGTATCTTCGATCCGCAAAAGGGCTGTACCCCGCAAGTTCTGTGCAACTTTCCATACGGTCAATGCGGCATAGGCATGCCCCAGATGCAGCGGCCCTGTGGGCGATGGCGCGAACCGTGTGATCACAGGCGGCGCAGGATAATAACGTCAGAGCCCATGCCGACGTCTTCCAAATGTGGGCCATGGTCGCGGAATATGATTTCTACACGGCCTTTGCTAACCTCTGCATCAAGCGCGTCAATGTATGACTGATCGTTCAATGTCGGATCGTTGAATGACAGCGCCAGCAATCCATCGGTGTTCAGTTGGGCGACAAGGGGGGCCAGTGTTTGCGGCGGGGCCGCACCCAGACTGACCACGCCAACCGCAATGATCACAGGGTAGGCGCCAACATCGAACCCCATATTATCCGGGCTGCTGTGCCAGGTTTTGCGATAGATGCCGCGCTTTGTCGCTTTATCCAGCATCTCGACAGTTACGTCTGTCCCGTCGATGGTCTTGAATCCCGCACGCCGCAAGGCAGCCCCACCGATACCTGTACCGCATCCGAAATCCAGAATAGCCACATCCGGTGTCGTGTGGGCCTTTAGCGCAGTCGCAAGCCGATCTGGTGTTTTATATCCGCGCGCCGATACGTCGGCATCGTAATTGTCAGCCCAATCTGCATAAACCGCGATCGTTTCGTCAACCGGGCGCGGGGTCCAGAGGGATGGGCGCAGGACGTCTTTCTTATTTGTCATATGGGATAGTCTAAAAGCAGCGTTCAGGCCGCGTCCAGTGCGGTGTGACCAAGCCATGCTTGCCAATCCACCTTGGCGCGGTCGGTGTAGCCTTTGTAGCGATCTTTGCGGTTCCGGCGGCCACTTTTGACGCCTTCAAGCGGGGGAAATAAACCAAAGTTCACATTCATCGGTTGGAATGTCTTTGCTTCCGCGCCACCCGTGATATGCGTAACAAGGGCGCCCATCGCTGTTGTATTTGGCACCGGCGCAAGAGTTTGACCGGTCATTTCGGCCACAGCCATCCGGCCTGCAAGCAAACCCATGGCAGCACTTTCGACATAGCCTTCGACACCGGTGATCTGCCCGGCAAAGCGAATATTTGGGCGGCTGCGCAAGCGCATTTCATCATCAAGCAATGTTGGTGCGTTGATAAATGTATTGCGATGAATGCCGCCAAGACGTGCGAACTCTGCTTCTTCCAAACCGGGAATTGTTTTGAAAACAGCCTTTTGTGCTGCGTACTTCATCTTTGTCTGAAAGCCGACAATGTTATAAAGTGTCCCAAGTGCGTTGTCGCGCCGCAGCTGTACCACGGCATATGCTTTATTTTCAGGATCATGCGCATTCGTCAGGCCAACCGGTTTCATTGGGCCAAACCGCAGTGTTTCGCGACCGCGTTCGGCCATAACCTCAATTGGCAGACACCCATCAAAATAACCTGCGGTCTCACCCTCTTTAAAAGCGGTTTTATCCGCATCCAACAGCGCGTCGATGAACGCCTCATATTGGTCCTTGCCCATCGGGCAATTCAGATATGCTGTCCGCTCTGCCTCTGTGTCGCCCTTGTCATAGCGCGACTGCATCCATGCAACATCCATGTTGATGCTGTCGTGATAGACGATGGGGGCGATGGCATCAAAGAATGCAAGGGCCTCGGCTCCGGTCTCTTTTTGAATGGCCTCTGCCAAGCTGCCAGAGGTCAGGGGGCCGGTCGCAATAATCCAATTGCCGTCTTCAGGAAGGGTCGTAATCTCTTCATATGAAACGGAAATATTGGGGTGCGCGATCAAAGCGGCCGTGACGCTTTCGGCAAATGGGTCGCGGTCAACGGCCAACGCGCCACCAGCAGGCAGCCGATGTTTGTAAGCGGTTTGCATGATCAAACCATTGGCCTGCATCATTTCCCAATGCAGAAGGCCCACGGCGTTTTGTTCATGATCATCTGATCGGAAAGAGTTGGAACAGACCATTTCGCCCAGATTACCGGTGCGATGGGCGAAGGTTTCGACCTTGGGCCGCATTTCATGGATCACAACCTGCAAACCTGCGTTTGCGGCCTGCCAAGCGGCCTCTGATCCGGCCATGCCACCGCCGATAATATTGAGTGTTTGTACCATGGCGCTGATTTAATGCGGGCCGCGGCAAAAGAAAAGGCCCGCAGAAATCTGCGGGCCTATATCGTTTTGTGCTGAGGCTGCGTTAGCCGCCAAAGTTGAACAGTGACCGTGAACCGAATGTTGTTCCGGCACCAAAATCAAACTCAGCGCCAACTGTGACGTATTCTGTCGAATTGACACCCACCAAACGAAGATTGTCGTCCCGATCAGAACCAAAAAGCCGCTCACGCCCAGCCTTTGCATAGACTGACGCACCCTGCGCAAAGCTATATCTGGCAAACAATGCGGTGTCTGTCAGGCTCGCGTCTTCCCGCTCGCCTGTGTCTACGACGACACCGCCGTCTTCCAATCTAAAGGATTCATATTCAATCCCCAATGACACACCGCTGCCGACACCAAATTCAAGGCTGAGCCCTAACATCCGCAAAACATCTTGGTCACCAAAATAGTCACTGTCGACGGCACCAAGGTAGCCTTCAAACGTGCTATTGGCTGTGGTGAAAGCGCCCTCAATACCCAATATGTCGGTATCGAAATCGTCGAATGTCTCTGACGCGTAGAATACGCCGAAAGTGGTCCCGGGTGCTGCAGTGTACATGCCATGGACGGTCCCGATGAAGAAATCATCCTCAAAATCGTCGCTGCTAATGATTTCGGCATTTGCACCAATAGCAAAATCAGTTGATATTCCAAACTCTACGCCACCGGCAAAGCTGGTCACCTCATATTCGCCAACGGATTCATCATCCAAGCTTTGAAAGGCTCCGGATACGGTGGCGCCATTGAATTGCTGGGCCATAGCGGGTCCGGCTGCGATTGTCGAAGCGGCGAGGACTGCAAAAATTTGCGTTTTCATAGGTTCAATTCCTGTAAGATACTATTGGACATGCGATAATTGTCATTCGGCAGCGCAGCAATGCGTTACACACCAAATAGTTGCGCTGTCGCACATCGGACACACCGTATGTAGCAAAATCATCTGCGCCGGCACTTGCCACGCCGTTTACGCGATGTCGGCGTCTTCTTCAGCATCACCCTGATCAGCAATCCAAGCCACACTGACCACGGTTTCGCCTTTGCCGGTGTCAAACACCTTTACACCACCTGCACCGCGTGACCGGAAAGAAATCCCTTCAATCGGTACGCGGATGGATTGACCTGTCGATGTGACCAACATGATCTGATCAGAAATTTCCACAGGGAAGGACGTCACCAAAGCGCCACCGCGCATCGCTTTATCCATCGCCGCGACGCCCATGCCACCGCGACCCCGCACAGGATAGTCATGGCTAGAGGACAGTTTACCGGACCCTTGCGCCGTAATCGTCAGGATCAGATTTTCCGCCGCTGACATTTCGGCATACCGTTCTTGGCTGATCGCACCGGCGACAGCCTCTTCTTCGTCATCGGTTTCCGCATCATCAGCAAGCCCAGCCATTGCACGGCGCATTTTCAGATAAGCCGCGCGCTCTTCAGCTTCGGCTTTGAAGTGACGGATGATCGACATCGATACGACCTTATCGTCGCCCTGCAGCTTGATCCCGCGGACCCCAACAGAACTACGTGAATTGAACACACGCACGTCAGTCGCAGGGAAGCGGATCGCGCGGCCGCTATCTGTCACCAGCATCACATCGTCATCGTTGGATGCGATGCGTGCGTTGATCAGCGTGGTTTCTGCGTGATCATCCTCGAACTTCATTGCGATCTTGCCGTTGCGCATAACGTTGGTGAAATCCGATAGCTTGTTGCGGCGCACCGTACCAGCCGAGGTCGCAAAAACCACTTGCAGGTCGTCCCATTCTTCCTCTGGCCGGTCCACGGGCATGATGGCGGCGATGGACACACCCGGCGGGATTGGCAGGATATTCACGATAGCTTTGCCTTTGGCTGTCCGGCTGCCCAGCGGCAGACGCCACGTTTTCAGCTTGTAGACCATGCCATCGGTCGTAAAGAACAGCAGTTGTGTATGGGTATTGGCCACGAAAAGGGTGGTGACCACGTCCTCTTCCTTGGTCGCCATCGACGACAGCCCCTTACCACCGCGCCGCTGCGCGCGGAAATCGGCAAGGGCGGTGCGTTTGATGTACCCACCCGAGGTCACGGTCACGACCATGTCTTCTTTTTCGATCAGGTCTTCGTCTTCCATGTCGCCGGACCAGTCGACGATTTCTGTGCGACGGGGCACAGCGAACAGATCGCGAACTTCGGTCAACTCATCACGGATGATCTGCATGATGCGTTCACGCGAGCCGAGAATTTCAAGGTATTCACGTATCTTACCGGCCAGTTCTTGTAATTCATCGGTGACTTCTTTGACGCCGATCTGGGTCAAACGCTGCAAGCGCAACTCAAGGATCGCGCGGGCCTGTGTTTCAGACAGGTTATAGGTGCCGTCTTCGTTGGCCGTATGGGTCGGGTCATCAATCAGCTTGATGTATTCAAGGATATCTTGCGCAGGCCACTTGCGCGTCATCAGTTTTTCACGCGCTGTTGTCGCATCTGCAGATGACCGGATTGTTGCAACGATTTCGTCAATATTGGTGACGGCCACAGCCAAACCGCACAGCACATGGGCGCGTTCGCGGGCCTTGCGCAATTCAAATGCGGTTCGGCGGGCGACGACATCTTCGCGGAAATCAATGAAGTACGCCAAGAAAGCACGCAGTGTCAGTTGCTCGGGCTTGCCGCCGTTCAAGGCAAGCATATTGCAGCCAAAATAGGTTTGCATCGGCGTAAAGCGGAACAATTGGTTCAGCACGACCTCAGCCGTTGCATCGCGCTTAAGTTCGATCACGACACGCACACCGTTCCGGTCGGATTCGTCCTGGACGTGGGCGATGCCTTCGATTTTCTTTTCGCGCGCCGCCTCGGCGATCTTGTCGATCATCACCGCCTTGTTCACCTGATAGGGAATTTCGTTGATCACAATGGCATAGCGATCCTTTCGGATCTCTTCGACGTTTGTTTTCGCGCGTACAATCACCGATCCGCGGCCTTCGATATACGCTTTGCGCGCACCGGTGCGGCCCAGAATAATCCCGCCTGTCGGAAAGTCTGGGGCAGGGATGTATTCGATCATTTCCTCGATCGACATATCGGGGCTGTCGATCAAGGCAAGCGTTGCATCAATAACTTCGCCCAGATTATGCGGCGGGATGTTCGTGGCCATACCAACCGCGATACCACCGGCCCCATTGACCAGCATATTGGGATACCGTGCAGGCAGAACGCTGGGTTCGCGTTCTTTGCCGTCGTAGTTATCCATGAAATCGACGGTATCTTTCAGCAGATCATCCGTCAGGTATTTTGCAACCTTATCAAGGCGCGATTCAGTATAGCGCATCGCGGCAGCACCATCGCCGTCCATCGACCCAAAGTTACCCTGACCATCCACCAAAGGCAGCGACATGGAAAAGTCCTGCGCCATACGCACAAGTGCGTCGTAAATCGCGCTATCACCATGCGGGTGATATGACCCCATCACATCACCAACGGATTTCGCCGACTTACGATAGGATTTGTCAGCCGTGATCCCTTTTTCATACATCGAATAGATAATGCG
This sequence comes from Roseobacter sp. CCS2, assembly GCF_000169435.1. Taxonomy (GTDB): domain Bacteria; phylum Pseudomonadota; class Alphaproteobacteria; order Rhodobacterales; family Rhodobacteraceae; genus Yoonia. The sequence continues at coordinate 29,822 of NZ_AAYB01000007.1, forward strand.
GCGGTGCACCGGTTTCAGACCATCACGCAGGTCTGGAATAGCGCGCGACACGATCACGCTCATCGCGTAATCAAGGTAGCTGGTTTTCAGCTCGTGTTCGATTGTCACAGAAGGGCCATCATACGCAGGGCGCATGGGCGGCATTTCGTCTTCGTTTTCAGGTGTTTCTGGGGTGTCGTTCACGTGATCCGCCTGTTGGATTCTATACTGCTATATTTGGTTGTAATTACCCTATCAGACACTTGATATAGCGCGCAACGGCGGATGCCATGCAATATGCATTGCAGGCTTAGGAATAAGCTAACCTATTGATACTAAGTCACAAACATTTCACGGGACTATGCCGAAAAATACAGATCACATGATGTGATTAAAATTGCCCCGCAGCAGGCTGGGGGATCAAGGGAATATCACGCGGTGGCGGATTACAGGCCGCCAGCGTCATTAGGGCGAGGATAACGATCAGTCGTTTGTGCATTGGTGTCCCTTTATCTTCTGCAAATCAGATTAGCCTGACCCACAGAGTTGGCCAATAGGTTACCATCGCATTCGCTAGTTTCCGCTTAACGGGCGCGCTTGATCATCCCAAACAGGTCGCGCGGGTCATCGGGGTCGGCGATCAGGTCCAGATCAATATAAAATGGGGTTTCCTTGATCTTTTGATGCACGTATCGCAGCGCGCTGAAATCCTCGATGGCAAAACCAACACCATCAAACAGCGTCACTTCACTTGCAGATTGGCGCCCCGTTTGTGCGCCGGTGATGACCTGCCACAGCTCTTTCACTGGGTGATCGTCGGGCATCTGCTGAATTTCACCTTCAATCCGGGTTTGTGGCGGGTATTCAACGAAAACCGATGAACGGGCCACGATATCGCGGTGCAATTCTGTCTTGCCGGGGCAGTCGCCGCCGATGGCATTGATATGAACGCCTGCGCCAACCATGTTGTCGGTCAGAATCGTTTGCATATCCTTGTCTGCGGTCGCCACAGTGATGACATCAGCGCCTTCGATTGCCACTTCTGGTGTGGCGCAGGGTGTAATGTGAAAACCAAGACCAGCAAGGTTGTTCATGCATTTCTCGGTCGCGGCATCGTCGATGTCGTAAAGCCGGATGTTTTCGATCCCGCAGACAGCTTTGATTGCCAGACACTGGAATTCTGACTGTGCGCCATTGCCGATCATTGCCATGGTTTTCGCATCTGGGGCAGCGAGGTGTTTGGTCGCCACGGCAGACATTGCACCTGTGCGTAGGGCGGTCAGAATGGTCATTTCAGAAAACAACACGGGATAGCCACTATCCACGTCAGACAGCACACCAAAGGCCGTTACCGTTTGCAGACCTTCTTTCATGTTCTTGGGGTGGCCGTTGACGTATTTGAACCCATAAAGTTCACCATCCGATGTCGGCATCAATTCGATGACGCCCACATCCGAATGGCTGCCGACACGCGGGGTTTTGTCGAACAGCTCCCACCGGGTGAAATCTGCCTCAATCTCGCGTGCAAGATCGGCCAAAAACGTCTCGATCCCGATATTATGCACCAGACGCATCATGTTATCGACGCTCACGAATGGCACCATGGCCAGTTTGGATGCTTTCAAGCTCATTGTTTGTCCCTTGTTGGGCGGTCAAATACACGACGACCGAAGAGTGAGGCGGTCAAATCGACCATCAGGTTCGCGGTTTTGCCGCGGTCATCAAGGAAGGGGTTCAGCTCAACCAGATCAAGCGAGGTCACAAGATCACTGTCCGACAGGATCTCCATCACCAGATGCCCTTCGCGCACCGTGGCGCCACCAGGGACGGTTGTGCCGACGGCAGGCGCGATCGACGGATCAAGAAAATCCACATCAAGCGAGACGTGCAACATACCGTTCTCGGCCGCGACACGCTCAAGAAAGGTTTTCAAGGGCGCGCTGATCCCTTCTTCGTCAATGCGGCGCATATCGACCAGCATAACGTCTGCTTCTGCCAAAATGGCCTTTTCCGGCGCATCAACCGACCGCAGCCCGATCATACAGATGTTTTGTGTTTCAACCTTGGCAGGCAGGTCAGGGTAGGCATCAAACCCGTCGCGCCCGGTGACGTAACCAACAGGGGTGCCATGTAGATTGCCGCTGTCTGTGGTGATGGGGGTGTTGATATCACTGTGCGCGTCCAGCCACAGGACAAAGAATGGGCGGTCTTCCTTTTTGGCATGTGCCGCCATCCCGGCGACTGTGCCTGCAGCAAGCGCATGATCGCCACCCAAAAAGATGGGAAGGCCGCGCTGCGCCGTGTCTTGTGCGGCATCCATTAATGTATGTGTCCAGCCGACATTCTCGGCCAGTTTGTGCACCAGCGGGTTGGATGGGTCCGCTACGGTGATATCTTTGGGCGTCAGATTGCCAATATCCTCGACCGTGTGTCCCAGTTTGGTGATCGCCGCGGCGATCCCCGCGGTACGGTAGGCATCAGGCCCCATCAGGCAGCCTTGGCGGCGCTTACCGCAGTCGACAGGCGCGCCGACCAATATGCAGTGTTTTTGTGTCATGGACAAAGTGTTGTGCAAAACAAGGGGTGGGTTAAGCCCTCAAATTGTGCAAAATGGCATCGGATTGCACAAAACGGACAGTTGAAATGGACGAAATGGATGGACACCTGATTGCAGCGCTGAAAGGCAATGGGCGTGCATCACTTTCAGAACTTGCAGATCGCCTTGGTGTGACCCGCAGCACGATACGCGTGCGTCTTGATCGGTTGGTACAGGGTGGCGAAATTGCAGGGTTTACGGTGCTGACACGCTCTGACGTGCGGCCTGATCCGGTACGTGGCCTGATGATGCTGGAAATCGCAGGGCGCGGCGCTGAGAAATCCATGAAACAGTTGCAACGGATACCAGAGGTCCAGGCGGTGCATTCCACCAACGGCACATGGGATCTGATCGCAGAGATCGGGACCGATACGCTGGAACACTTCGATCAAGTGCTTTTTGCAATCCGCCGCCTGGATGGCGTCACACGGTCCGAGACGAACCTGTTGTTGTCGACCCGGCGCTAAGACGGACCGCGATGATCCAGCCGATCATCAGCGCAAAAGACGCAACCGCGTTCCAGCTTGCCATGGACAGCGAAAACAGCTCCCAACTGACCTGATCGCACATGACAAGGCGGGGCCCCTCAACAGCAAGCAGATCAGTACCGCTAAGCCCGTTCAGACTGCCGCCGCCAGTGCAGCTGCTGGGGCCTTCCCACCACCCGCGTTCGACGCCGGTGTGGAACACACCAATGCCAGCCGTGGTTGCAGCGGCCAATGCGCCAAGTATCGGGAATACCCGTCCGGGCATCTTTAGCTCGATCAATCCAATGACAATGGCCGCCGCATGCGGCCAACGTTGCCACAGGCACATCGCACAAGGGGGATACCCCAACGCTTGAAACAAAAAGGCCCCCGCCAAAAGTGCGGCAGAACCACCCGCAGACAATGTGATCATCAAGTTTCGGGTCATAGCAAACCAACCATAGCAAATCCGCCAATCAGCAGCACGCAAAACAGGATAAACATCAAGCCAAGGCGCTTTTCAATGAAATCGCGGATCGGCGCGCCGAATTTCCACAACAGGGCGGCAACCAGAAAAAACCGCAACGCACGGGCGAAGATGGACGACACGATAAACACACCCAACGGCAGGCCTGTCACACCCGATGCAATTGTGATCACTTTGAACGGCAGGAACGTTACACCCGCCACGACCACGGCCCAGGCACCATATTCGTTGAACACCGCTGACATTTCTTCGAAACTGTCGGCCTTGCCGTAAATCTCAAGAATTGGCTGGCCGACTGTCTCCATCAAGGCGGCGCCGATGTAATATCCCAAAAGCGCACCAGCGACTGATGCAACTGTTGCCACAGCCGCAATCAGAAAAGCGCGCGACGGCCGTGCGATGATCATCGGGATCATGAGCACATCAGGGGGGATCGGAAAAAACGACGATTCAATAAATGACACGATCGCCAACGCCCATAAGGCGTGCGGTGATTGTGCCAGCGAAATTGTCCAGTCGTATAGCCTGCGTAACATGCTTTGCTCTTTTGTTTGATCTGCTTAGGCCATGTGCGGCGGCATGCGTCAAGCTTGTGTCACGCCTGAATGCGCCTAAACTGGCCGTCAACCAAGGGGGGTTCGTCAAATGAAGTGGCAAGGACGGCGCGGCAGCAGCAATATTGAGGACCGCAGGCGGCGTGGTGGTGTGCGCCGGGCAGGGGGCATTGGCGGGATTGCAGGTGTGCTGGTCTTGCTTGCAGGCCTTTACTTTGGCGTGGACACAAGCGAATTCGTCGACCTTGGCGGCACAGGTGTGCAATCAAGCAGTCCGGCCGAGATTACACCTGCTGATGAACGCGCGGCACAGTTCGTCTCAGTCACGTTGGCCGACACAGAAGAGGTTTGGGCCGATATCTTTGTCCGCCAGGTCGGGCAGCCTTATGACGCCCCGACGCTTGTTTTATTCAAAGGGGAAACCCGATCGGCCTGTGGTGGTGCCAGTGCGGCAACGGGGCCATTTTACTGTCCGCCTGAAAGAAAGGCCTACTTGGATACGGCATTTTTTACAACGCTCGAAGACCGTCTTGGCGCGGGCGGTGATTTTGCGGCGGCCTATGTCGTCGCACATGAGGTCGCGCACCATGTGCAGAACGAATTGGGGATTTTGGATCAGGTCAATCAGCTACGCGCGCAGATGAGCGAAACGGATTCGAACGCGATGTCCGTGCGGGTCGAACTTCAAGCAGATTGCTTTTCAGGGATTTGGGCGCGCAGGGCCCAACAAAAATTTGGGAGCCTTGAGGAAGGTGATATCGCAGAGGCAATGAATGCCGCCGCCCAGATCGGTGATGACATGATACAGCGCAACGCAGGACAGCGCGTACAGCCACACACGTTCACCCATGGCACAAGCGCACAAAGACAGCGCTGGTTCCGCCGCGGACTGGAAAGCGGCAACCTGACGGCATGCGATACGTTTTCAACCAATCGTTTGTAGCAAAACCCGATTGACGCGCCCGTGCTGGCGGATTAGGACGACGGCGGTTGCCGATGTGGCGGAATGGTAGACGCAGGGGATTCAAAATCCCCCGATAGCAATATCGTGAGAGTTCGAGTCTCTCCATCGGCACCAACTACCCTTTAATAAGTAAATCCATCGCCCACTAATTGTGGTGGCGGTGTTTGATCTCGCTACAAAATAAGCGTAATTCGGCCATCTTTATCACAAAATAGGAAACTAGCCTTTCCTTTGGGAAATGCAGCGTAGGTTTCTGCTTGCAATGCCGACGATCAATTGACAGGCAGATGGGCAATATGTCGATCTGTCGTGTGATTGGGTAAACTGCGAGGGGGCTTTGGCCCAATCAAGAAACCTAAGATCAGCTGGGTGATCGATATGACCTGTTAAGGGGTCTGGTGTACAAGTGATAAAGCGACGGCCCGCAAAGGTCGGCGCGTGGATAAGACAGAGTAGTGAAGATGCCCCAGAAATCCCGGAACGGACAGGCAATGACACGTATTGCAGGTGGTCAGTTGATCGCCAGCATGAATGGTCATGCGTCTGCGGGCCTTCATGCTGATGATGCCGGTCTCGACATTCTTAAATTGATCGGGGCCGACGTCGATTTCATCACGTTTGATGCAGCACACCCTGATGCCGGGGTGGTCACCTTTACCAATGGCAACACAATGACGTTTGCCGAAATTGACCGCGTTGTCCCATGTTTTACGCCCGGCACCGCCATTGCAACGCCTAATGGTGAGGTTCTTGTCGAAAAGCTTAGATCAGGTGATCGTATCCTGACGCGCGACAACGGCATCCAAACCATCAGCTGGGTTGGGACAAAACGCCTTGATTTCGCTGACCTAAAGACCGCACCTCAACTACGCCCGATCAAGATATTGGCCGGTGCGCTGGGTGACAACATGCCCGAACGTGACATGCTGGTATCACCCAGTCACCGCATGTTGATCGTGTCGCACCAAGCCGAATTTTATTTCGGCCAGTCAGAAATTCTGGTCGCCGCCCGCCATATGCTTGGGATGGAGGGGGTGGATGTCTGCGACCAACCCTACATCACCTACATCCATATCATGTGCCAAAATCACGAGATCGTGCTGTCCGATGGCGCGTGGAGCGAAAGCTTTCAACCCGCTGATTTTACGCTCAAGGGTTTTGATACAGAGCAGCGGGAAGAGCTTTTTGCTTTGTTTCCAGAGCTTGAAACCTCGGACGGTATTGCCGCCTATGGTGCCGCGCGACGCACACTCAGCCGGCGCGAATCCAAACTGTTGTTCAAGGTTTAGACGCGCGCCAGGCCGCCCATTCCGCTGGCGTGTCGAGGTCAAAGCGCGCGCGGTTGCCCGGCAGTTTCACCAGATAGGTTTTGTCGCGTATCAATTTGACGATACTTTCGCCACCATTGTCGCCTTGCAGATCAGCAAAATCAGAACGCAAGGATGCATCGAGCACTATCGGATGCCCTGGTTTGCCATCTGCCGTCGCACCACGCCAAACCACAAAATCGGGATGCGTCGTGCGCGCCGCCATCACTGCGGTCAGATCGGATGTTTCCAAAGCGATCAGATCAGCCAGTGTGATCATAAAAGCCGACACCTCTGGCAGGGCTGCGACCGCGTCACGCATGGTCGCCGACATGCCGTCATTCGCTGATGGCGCAGTTATGATAGACACGTCGATATCGGCAATCGTCCGTTGCCTTTCTTCCGCATCCGGCGGCAAGGCAACATATACTGGCTGGCTGGTATTATGCGCCATCAGAACCTGTCGGCGCAGCAACGGTATGCCACCCACATCCTCAAGCAGTTTGTCGCGGCCTGCCATCCGCGCTGACTGCCCAGCGGCAAGGATCAGGATCGGGATCATCCGCGCATTGCCGTACAGTCAGGATCAAACAATGGTGTTGTGATCCGGCAGGCCGGGCGCAACTGGCCCATAATCTCAATCTCGACTTTCAGATCATCTGTGGCCAAGGCACGAGGCACCAAAGCCAGCGCAATGGATTTACCAGCATGATGCGAATACCCGCCTGATGTGCAAAAGCCCTGCACGGTACCGTCGATGAACACCGGTTCATAAGCCACGACATCGGCATCATCAGCGTCAACCTCAAAGGCGACAGATATGCGGGCAGGGGGATTGGCGCGCTCGGCCTCTGCCGCGGCACGACCAATGAAATTCACGTTCTTTTTGAAGCTGATAAAGCGGTCCATACCTGTTTCAGCCGCGGTGTAGTCGGGCGAGAATTCTGCCAACCAAGAGCCAAAGAACCGGTCCAGCCGCAGTGACATCATGGCGCGCATACCAAAGTGCGTGATCCCCATCGGTTGACCCGCTTGCCACAAAGCCCACCACAACTGGCGCTGGTCCATCGCGTCGCAGTAAATCTCATACCCCAGATCACCGGTATAGCTGACGCGCTGCACGATGCAGTCCACCTGGCCAACGGTCATGCGGCGCACATCCATGAATTTTATCGCTGATACATCATCGCGGGTACAGGCGGCCAGCAGATCACGCGCCTTTGGCCCTGCAATCTGAAACCCGGTGCGACGGTCAGAGATATTTTCGACATGTGCGTCTGAACTGGCATTTTGCATAAACCAGCGATGGTGGATATTTTGCGCGCCATAGCTAGCAGTGATTTGAAACGCTGTCTCGCTCAGACAAGACACTGTGAAATCACCCCAAAGCCTGCCTTTGGGTGACAGCATCGGCGTCAGTGACATCCGGCCCGGCTGTGGGATGCGGCCCGCCATGATCCGGTCTAGCCAAGCACGTGCGCCGCTGCCTGTGATCGCAAACTTTCCAAAGTTTTGCACTTCGTTGATGCCCACGCCACTGCGCACCGCCTTCACCTCTCGCTCGGTCGCGGCGAATGCATCCGAGCGGCGGAAAGTGGGCGTTTCATAACTGGGCTCACCATCTTGGGCAAAGTAATTGGCCACCTCCAGCCCAAACTGATGCCCCCAAACGGCACCCAGATCACTGAAGATATCGTACATCGGCGTCGTGCGGTGGGGGCGGGCGGCAGGCAGTTCTTCGTTCGGATAGCTGACAGAGAACCGGTTCTGGTAATTCTCAATCACCTTTGGTCGCGTGTATCCCGGTGTGATCCATTTACCGTAACGCCCCACGTCCATCGCGGTCACATCACGTTCGCATTCGCCCATCGTAATCCACTGCGCCAGCATCAATCCGACACCGCCGCCTTGACTGAACCCCGCCATGACACCGCAGGCGGACCAGTAGTTACGCAAACCGGGAACCGGCCCGACAAGTGGATTGCCATCCGGGGCAAAGGTGAAGGGGCCGTGGATCACTGATTTCACGCCAGCGCGTTCCAGCACAGGGAAGCGCTTGTAGGCAAAATCAATCGAATCCGCGATCTTATCTAGGTTATCGGGCAGCAATTCATGCCCAAAATCCCATGGCGTGCCATCCACAGCCCAAGGCACACACGTCTGCTCATAGAACCCGATACACAGCCCGCGCCCTTCCTGGCGTAGATAGCTTTCGCCGGCAGGGTCCATCACATGGGGGTGTTCGGCGTCTCGTTCGTAAATTTCTGGCAGATCATCGGTGACGATATACTGGTGTTCCATCGGGTGCAGCGGCACATACGATCCTGCCATCGCCGCGACCTCGCGCGCCCAAAGACCTGCGGCATTCACCACATGTTCTGCATGGATCGTCCCCTTGTCGGTCACCACGTCCCATGTGCCGTCTGCACGCTGGTTGGTGTCAATTACCTTGGTGTGCAGTTCAATGGTGGCCCCGCCCATGCGTGCCGCCTTGGCGTAGGCATGGGTGGTTCCCGAAGGGTCCAGATGCCCATCAAGCGGATCATATAAGCCGCCGACGATACCATCGAGGTTCGTGATCGGCGCAATCTTGGCAATTTCAGCGGGGCCAATAATCTCGGTCTCCAACCCCATATAACGGTGCTTGGCGCGCTCTGCGACCAGCATATCAAAACGGTCTTGGTTGTCGGCCAAGGTCACGCCACCGACGTGGTGCAAGCCGCAGGACATACCTGTGATTTCTTCCAGTTCACGATAAAGCTTGATGGTATAGCCCTGCAAAGCCGCCATGTTCGTGTCGCCATTGAGCGTATGAAACCCACCAGCGGCGTGCCATGTAGACCCTGACGTTAACTCCGATCGCTCCACCAGCATCACATCCGACCAGCCCAGTTTTGTCAGGTGATAAAGCACCGATGCACCTACCACGCCGCCTCCGATAATCACGGCTCTGCTTGTGGTTTTCATGATGCACACTCCTCTTCTTTGTCTCAGACAATATGCCGTTGAAAAAACCACAAGCGGTTCAGAAAGCGACATGAGGTGTCGGTGAATGGCTATCGCTTGCGCGCACCATTGCAGACGGTGAAGATGTCATCAAACGAAAGGTTTCTCCGATGCGCACACATGCCCAAGCCGTTGTCATCGGGGGCGGCGTGATCGGTTGTTCCATCCTCTACCATCTGGCAAAATTAGGCTGGACCGACGTTGTCTTGCTGGAACGCGATGAATTGACATCCGGGTCCACGTGGCACGCCGCCGCCAACATTCACGGGCTGCATGACAGCACAAATATCAGCCGCATTCAGCACTATACGATGAACCTGTACAACGCGCTGGAAGAGGAAACGGGACAGTCCTGCGGTGTCTTCCAGCCCGGATCGCTGTATCTGGCGCAAACAGAAGCGCGCGAACATCAGCTGCGTCTACAGGCAGCGAAAGCCAAATTTTATGGCATGAACTTTTATGAGGTCGACCGGGCCGAAGCTGAACGCCTGCACCCGCTGGTCGATTACGATGGTATTCGCTGCATTATGTTTGAACCTGATGGAGGCAATGTTGATCCGTCCGGCGTGACCAACGCCTACGCGATTGGCGCGCGGCAAAAAGGGGCAGAGATTTATCGCTTTACGCCCGTGACAGCGACTGTGCCGCAGCCGGATGGGTCTTGGGTGGTTGAAACACCCAAAGGCAATATCAAGACCGAATGGGTCATCAATTCAGCAGGCCTTTGGGGGCGCGAGGTCGCCAAGCTTGCAGGCATTGACCTGCCGCTGCTGCCGACGGAACACCAGTATTTTGTGACAGAAACCATTGCGGAAATCGCAGCGATGGACCGCCGTCTGCCGTCTGTTGCCGACCGTGACGGCGAATACTACCTGCGCCAAGAGGGGCAGGGGTTGCTGGTTGGCGCATATGAACAGGACGTGCGGTTCTGGGCTGAGGATGGCACCCCCCAAGGGTTCGGTCATGAGCTGTTCGCAGACGATCTGGAACGGATCGAAGACAACATGATGCGCGCGATTGACCGTGTGCCTGCGGTAGGTGAGGCCGGGATTAAGCGGGTGATCAATGGCCCCATGATCTGGTCGCCCGATAGCAACGTGCTTTACGGCCCGCATCCCGATTTGCGCAATTATTTCTGTTGTAACGGAATCATTCCGGGGTTCAGTCAATCTGGCGGTATGGGCCTGATGGCCGCGCAATGGATCATCAACGGCGAAAGCGACTATGATATGTTCGCTTGGGATGTCGCGCGGTTCGGGCCTTGGGCCGATGCGGCATTCACTAAGGCGCGTGTAGGCGACCAATATGCCAAACGCTTTGCCATTCATTTTCCCAACGAAGAACGCACGGCCGGCCGGCCTGTGCGCACGCGTCCGGCCTATGAGACGCAACAGGCGATGGGCGCTGTTTTTGGCCTGAACTATGGATGGGAGCATCCGTTGTGGTTTGCTGACACGCCCGGAACCGAAGACACCAATGGGTTCACACGCCAAAACTGGTTCGAACCTGTTGGCAATGAGGCACGCATGCTGCGCCAGGCGGCTGGTATCATTGATATTTCGAACTTTGCCAAATACATCGCCAAAGGGTCTGATGCCGAAAGTTGGTTGAACGCCGTCTTTGCCAACATCATGCCAAAAACGGTTGGGCGATCCTGTTTGACGCCCCTGATCGGGAAAAACGGCGGCATTGCGGGCGATTTTACTGTCACCCGACTTGCGGACGACGAATTTATGATCATCGGCGGTGGTGCCGCAGAACGCTATCATCAGCGGTTCTGGAAAGACGTGCCGCTACCGAAAGGTACACGTTTTGAAAGCCTCACAGATGGCATGTGCGGTTTCAATGTTGCTGGCCCGCTATCGCGCGCTTTGCTGTCGCCCATGACCGATGCAGACCTAAGCACCGATGCTTTTCCTTTCATGCGCTCGCAAAGAATGACTGTTGGGGGCATTGATGTGATCGCCTTGCGTGTCTCATTTACTGGCGATCTGGGATGGGAGTTGCATTGCGCCCAAAGCGATCAATTGCAGCTTTATCAGGCGTTGCTTGACGCGGGCAAAAATCTTAGCGCTGGCCCGGTCGGGTCGCGCGCGCTGATGTCGTTGCGTATTGAAAAGGGGTACGGCAGTTGGGGGCGCGAATATTCACCAGAGTACTGGCCACAAGAGGTTGGACTGGATCGTTTGATAAAGCTGGATAAAAATTTCCTCAATAAAGACAGCTATCTGAAGATCAAAGATAACGTACCGCGCGAAATGTTATCCTTGATCGAGGTGCAGGATATCACCAACGCTGACGCAACAGGAGGCGAGCCGATCTTTCTGCCCGATGGCACGCCGGTCGGGCGCGTCACCTCGGGGACCTATGGCTACAGCGTGAAAAAATCACTGGCGCTTGGATACCTCAAAGACGTCGCTGCGGGTACGGCCGTTGATGTGATGATCCTTGGCAAACCGCATCGCGGTGTGGTTCTGGCGGAGCCACCGTTTGACCCCGCCGGGAAACGATTGCGCGGTTAAGGAATGATGCGCGTGTACTTCGTACCTTCCAGCGTTGCACCAATGCGCAGGCCGGTCTGCGCAAATACAACGGCGATGACAGGGGCCAGCGATGTGGTCGTTTCTGCGCGCAGCATCTCGCTTTGATCGCGGAACGCGTATTCGATATCCGCACCCGCCGCCCAACCGGGACCACGGCGGAATTCCAGCAATGCTTCTGGTGTCATAAAGAATAACACATGGCTGAACTGCTGCGCGCCGATTTGCAGACCAGCGCTGCCAGACGTGGCTGAATAGTAGTCCACTGTCGATGATCCGACACGCAACGCACCACGCCCGAAGGATCCACCCAGTCCAAGGCCGATTTCGGTCACAAGTGGCATCACCAAGATGCCCGCTGCTTGCGAGGCTAAGTTTCGTGTTCCCGGGAATTCTGCAAACATGCCATTCAATGTGGTGTCGACACGTGCATCAATTGTCGCCGCACCGGGGCTGCCGATGCCATTGCTGCATGCTGCCAGCGTTGATGCCGCCAGAGTCCCCAACGCAAAACTGCGCCTTGATATATTTTTCATGATAGATCCGCCTATTTGCCTGTGATGAGGACGTTTTTCGCCCCTTATGCAAAGACTATAAGCCAGGCGCGTCGCGCTGTCACGCAAGAAGCCAAAAGGCGATACAACAGTGTAAGCCCCTGTCGGTTATGTTTTGCAAGCATCATCCAAGTGCGTTTGCCAGCCGTCTGGTTTCCGCGATCGCGTCATTGATGGTTTCAGAGCGCTCATCGTTCATGATCCCTTGGTCCGCGGCCCGTTGAAAGATGGCATGAATTGGCAAAGCATTGATTTCATTGATGACGGGGCCTTGGTCTGAAAGAACGATATCAAAGCCAAGCACGCCATGCTGCGGCATCAACGCGTGCACTGATTGGCATATATCGACGGCTGCCGGTACATCAGGCAAGCTATAGTCGTTTAATGGCAGATCGCCATGGGGTGACGTGTCCAGCGCATTAATGTTCATCCGTCCCATATTCTGGGCGCGCCTGATTGTGCCTGTGGTATGGTCGACCCAGCACATCGCGTTGGCCCCGTGGCTTGCAAAACCATCGGTCATTGCCCCCACGGGTGGCAGTTTTTGTACCGTATAAAGGCATGATATATCGGTGCTGGTTCTAAGGGTCACGACACGCAAAGTTGCCGCCGTTGGTCCGGTGATAGCGCGGAGTCGCTGATGCGGCTGCAAGCACTGCTGAAAAAGATAGCCGTCGGGAAACTGCGTGGCGATTTCAGTTGCAAGTTCATCCAATGGCACAACGCGGCCATCGGCAATTTCGACAGCATTATCGGACACATCCAACAAACTGACGGCCCCGATGCTTCGCGATAGATTAAGCGGTTTGCCAAAACACGGATAATTCTGTGCGTCGCCTAGAAATCTTTGAATGTCTTGCTTGCAAGATAGGCCAGTCGCATGCGGAAATGCTCTGGTTGGGTGATAAATCGCCAGATCAACCGACGTGGGAAAACCCAGACTGCGCAACAGTACTCCGGTCAACGCCTTGTCGTTAAACAAGCCATGTTGACCGTTAATCCCGAATGGGGACAGCGTTAGGGACAATCGCCGGGACGATCGGGTCGAAACATAGTTTTTGGCAGCTTCAACAGGCCTTTCTTTGGCAAAGAATGCATAAAGAAAATACTCATTGGCTCCGAAACCACGACGGCGGCCCAGTCGCACCAGATCAATCAGTTGCTTGACGCGGTCGCGATACCCGTGCTGCTGAACCCATGTCATGTATTTCGCGACATTCAAGTCTCGCTTGGGAAGTGTTAGTACTAAGATCGCCATTACGCTGTGTATCGCACCTGCAAGATAGATAAAGTGAAACTGGCGAAACCAAAAAGGGAAGCGACAATCCACTTCCCCTTCGGTAAAATAAAGTCGCTATATTCCGTTAGGAATTAGCATTCGGATCCACGTCCGCATAAAGGTTCCTCAGGTTCGTCGGATCCGCCTGAGTCATTATCGCTGGACACTGCCGCGCCGATTAGCAGCGCAGCGAGGATACCAACAACAATATACGCCGGATTGACAGATGATGCAGCGGCGGCTGGCGCGGGATCAACCGGTGACGACTCCACGATTTCAGGGGAAAGACCGCCTGCATGTGCAGTTGTAACACCACAGGTTGCAGCAATCATCGCGACGATATTATTGAATTTCATGTTTCATTTCCTTTTAACATAGAAGAGCACTGGCCTCATCACACAACTTTAAGACAATATTTTGCAGCCTTTGTGTCAATATGAAAAATTTGATTTAAATTATTATTCAGTGGTTTTTGCTGATCTGTCGCAATTTTGCATAAGGCGTGAACCCTGTGAAACAGACAGCGTGATTTGGAGCTGAAATATGAACCAACAGTACTTGAATGCATGTTTCCAGCAGCACGGTGGTAGGTTCCGTTTTGCGCGTTGGGGGCAGACCATTGTTCCTGAACTTTTGGGTGCCGGACCAGAAATGAAGTCTGCTTTTGATGCGGCTTATGAAACCATCACCGGGATAACGGATCACGCTTTTTCACAGCCAACCAAGCAGAACCATGCAAACAGTATCTTTGTTTTCATTGATGGCTGGGATGCGCTGTTAAATATGCCTTTTGGCGTCGATCACATATTCGATCTAGTAAAGTTGACTGAACATATGAAGGCAACGAAAGCGACGCAGTTTCGCAGGTTCATTTATGATGATGACGGCCGTATCCTGTATGCGCTTGGTGTCTATGATATGCGCAGCCGTCTAAAGGACTATGCCCCGTCGCGCATTGGCATGGCGCAAGTTTTGCTAACACATTTGAATTTTTCACTGGGTGTTTTGCAAAAGCCTGTTGTTGAGCAAACAGATGATGTCTGGGCGCCAAGTCAGGACATGCGCAAACTTCTGAAGGCCGCGTATGATCGCAACCTTCCACCGGCATCGCGCGATCCCGATATGACGAAACAACTGATTGCGTTGCTCTAACCTCGCATTAGCTTTGCGGCGGCAGGTGCAAAATAGGTCAGGATGCCGTCGCAACCTGCGCGTTTGAACGCCAGCAAGCTTTCCATCATGACCTTGTCACCATCAAGCCAGCCGTTTTGCGCGGCCGCCTGTATCATCGCGTATTCCCCACTGACCTGATAAGCATAGGTTGGCACGCCGAAACTGTCTTTTACACGGCGGCAGATATCCAGATACGGCATGCCGGGTTTAACCATGATCATATCGGCACCTTCGGACAAATCACGCTCTACCAGACGTAATGCCTCGTCGCTATTGCCGGGGTCCATCTGATAGGTGTTCTTGTCGCCGGTCAGCGCGGATGAGGCCCCAACCGCATCACGGAACGGGCCATAAAAACTGGATGCGTATTTCGCCGTATAGCTCAGGATCGCGACGTTCTGGTGACCATCTGCTTCAAGCGCTGTACGGATTGCCCCGATCCGCCCGTCCATCATATCCGACGGTCCCAGAATATCCGCCCCGGCCTCTGCTTGCGCAAGTGCCATTTTGACCAAGGCCGCAACCGAGCGGTCATTGACGATCTCACCGTTTTCAACAAATCCGTCGTGGCCGTTGATGTTGTAGGTGTCCAGCGCGATATCGGTCATCACGGCGATATCGGGGGCGGCATCCTTGATCGCGCGGATGGCCTGATTTGCCGGATTGTTCGGATCCCACGCCATTGCGCAATCTTCGGTACGGGCGTCCATTCCGGTATAGGGAAAGACACAAATAGCGGGGATACCAAGGGCTTGCGCCTCTTTCGCAGCTGATGCGACGCGGTCTACCGTGCGGCGGACCACGCCAGGCATAGAGGCGACTGGCGTTTCATCATCCTTGCCGTCCATCACAAAGATGGGCCAGATCAGGTCGTCCACAGTCAGCGTGTTCTGCCGGGCCAAAGCGCGGAGCGCGGGGCTTTGCCGCATCCGGCGCAGCCGTGTCGCAGGGTAGGGGGCAATCGTCGGTTTCATGGGTCAGCAGCCTCTTTTAGTGGTAATTTCTTGGTGGCATGGATTTTGCCGCATCACAAGGCTGGGCAAGTCGGGAACAGGGCGCTAGGTTCCGCGCAAGACACGCATTATGACTGGATAAGACGCTTGGACTGGACGCTCGCACTGGCGCGATTGATTGACCTACAGACATTTACCAGCTTTTGGTATTGGCTCGTTGTGATTGTCACATGGTCGATTGCCGGAAACTGGTTGATCGGTGTGCCATTCGACATGCTGTTTCGGGCGCGCAAATGCGCCGAACAGGAATTGGCCGACCTGGAGGCGCTGATAGATATCAACGCCCGCCGGATTGTTCGGACTGATCATGTGTTCGGGATATCAGCGGCAGGTCTGATTGGCTTTTTTCTATGCTCACTGGGTGTCGCTGGCTTTGTTTACGGGTTCGAATTGGCGCAGGGGCTGTTTGTCTTGGCGGCACCATTGACCATTGTTGTGGCCATCAACGTGCGGCTGGCGCATCAATTGCACCATACGCCTTTGCATGGACGTGCCCTTGTCAAACGTCTGTTTCTTGTGCGGCTTTGGACCCAGGTCGTTGCAATGCTGGCACTGTTCTTTTCAGCGATGTACGGAATGTATGTTGTCATTTCCGCGCAGCAGTTCTTCTAATCGGTTGACACCACAAGCGCGCGGGGTAGGTCAGCGGCATGTCTGATCCCAAACACATCACCGTCAGCGGCGCGCCCGAAGGGTATGATGCGCAACTGATCTTGGCCGAACTTGGCAAAGGCACGCCTGTTTTGCATGTGGCGCGTGATGATAAACGGCTGGCGGCGATGCAGTCGGCGCTAGCATTCTTTGCGCCGCAAACACCGATTTTTGTGTTCCCCGCATGGGATTGCCTGCCTTACGATCGGGTTTCCCCAAACACCGATATTTCAGCCGCCCGTATGGCGACACTTGCTGCTTTGGTACATGGGATGCCAGAGCAATTTATCATCCTGACAACCCTGTCAGCGGCCACCCAACGCGTGCCCGCACGCAGCCTGCTGCGCGAGGCAGCGTTTCAGGCAACAGTCGGTAAGCGGATGGATGAAGAGGCGTTGCGCCAGTTTCTTGTCCGCATGGGCTTTACCCAAAGCCCCACCGTGATGGAGGCAGGTGATTATGCGATCCGGGGCGGTATCATCGACATCTATCCGCCGGGCCAATCTGGCCCTGTCAGGTTAGACCTTTTCGGCGATGTCCTTGATGGTGCCCGCCGCTTTGATCCCGCGACACAACGCACCACCGAAAAGCTTGCAGAGGTTGAACTGGCCCCTGTGTCCGAGGTTATTCTGGATGAGGCCGCAATCACCCGCTTTCGTCAGAATTACAGGTTGGAATTTGGGGCGGCAGGCACCGATGATCCTTTGTACGAAGCAGTTTCAGCCGGGCGCAAACATGCGGGCGTTGAACACTGGCTAGGGTTCTTTCAAGATGATCTGGAAACGCTTTTCGATTACCTGCCCAAGGCCACAGTGACCCTTGATGACCAGATGACGCCAATGCGCGTTGCGCGCTGGGATAGCATCGCCAATCAATATGGCACGCGGATGCATGCGCTCAGCCAAAAAGGCCGTATGGACAGCGTTTATAAACCCGCACCTCCTGAGCTTTTGTATCTTGATGATGCCGCATGGGAAGCTGCTGTCGCGGACCGCCGTGTTATGCAGTTTTCGCCCCTCAAACAGGCCACCGGCCCCGGTGTAATTGATGCAGGCGGGCGGATTGGGCGGAATTTTTCGCCAGAACGGCAGCAAGAACAAATCAGTCTTTTCAGTGCTTTGGCCGATCATGTGAAGACAAAACTGAACGATGGACCGGTCGTGATCGCCTCATACTCGGAAGGTGCGCGCGAACGTCTGGAAGGGTTGATTGAGGACGAAGGCGTGGTTGAGGCCATCAGCGTCACAGATTTCAGCCGGATCGGCAAAAGGGGCGTGCATCTGGCCGTCTGGGCGCTGGACCATGGGTTCGAAGCACCGGGCCTGACTGTGATTTCAGAACAGGACGTGCTGGGCGACCGTTTGATCCGGCAAACCAAACGCAAACGCCGGGCCGAAAACTTCCTGAGCGAGGCCAACAGCCTGAGCCCCGGCGACCTGGTGGTCCATGTGGACCACGGTGTCGGTCGGTATACGGGCATGGAGGTTGTAACCGCCCTTGGTGCAGCACATGAATGCCTGCTGCTGGAATATGCCGAAGATTCAAAACTTTATCTACCGGTTGAGAACATCGAACTGCTGTCGAAGTATGGGCACGAAACCGGGCTGCTGGACAAACTGGGCGGTGGCGCGTGGCAGGCCAAAAAGGCGAAGCTAAAAGAACGTATCCGCCAGATTGCCGAACGGCTGATCCGGGTTGCGGCAGAGCGGGAATTACGGACGGCACCGGCACTTGATCCGCCAGACGGGCTTTGGGATCAGTTTTTGGCGCGCTTTCCATACGTTGAAACCGATGATCAATTGGCGGCTATTGAAGATGTGCTGACCGATTTGGGATCGGGCAAACCGATGGACCGGCTGATCTGCGGCGACGTTGGCTTTGGCAAGACCGAAGTTGCCATCCGCGCGGCCTTTATCGCAGCGCTGTCCGGTGTGCAGGTGGCGATCATCGCGCCGACAACATTGCTGGCGCGTCAGCACTATCAGAATTTTGCAGAACGGTTCCGGGGCTTTCCCGTTACCGTGCGCCCGCTATCGCGTTTTGTGTCGACGAAAGATGCAAACCTAACTCGTGATGGCCTGACCAAAGGGACTGTCGATATCGTTGTTGGCACCCATGCCTTGCTGGCCAAAGGCGTGCGGTTCAAGAACCTTGGCTTGCTTGTCATTGATGAAGAACAGAAATTTGGGGTACAGCATAAAGAGCGGCTTAAGCAGTTGCGCACCGATGTGCATGTCTTAACGCTGACCGCGACCCCCATTCCACGCACGCTGCAATTGTCACTGTCAGGCGTTCGCGATCTGTCGATCATCGGCACACCACCCATCGACCGTTTGGCGATCCGTACCTACGTCAGTGAATTCGACACGATCACTGTGCGCGAGGCGCTTTTGCGCGAACATTACCGTGGCGGGCAATCCTTTGTGGTTGTGCCCCGGATCAGCGACATGGCCGAGATGGAGGATTTCCTTAAACGCGAGGTGCCTGAAGTCACCTATATTTCGGCAACAGGTCAAATGGCGGCAGGTGAGCTTGATGACCGGATGAACGCCTTCTACGACGGTAAATATGATGTACTGCTGGCGACAACTATCGTTGAAAGCGGCCTCGATATCCCAACGGCGAACACAATGATCGTGTGGCGGTCTGATATGTTCGGCCTTAGCCAACTGTACCAGATCAGGGGCAGGGTGGGTCGGTCCAAGACCCGCGCCTATGCGTATCTGACGACGAAACCGCGCCAGAAACTGACCGATACAGCACAGAAACGGCTGCGTGTGCTGGGGTCGATTGATACGCTGGGTGCGGGCTTTACGCTGGCGTCCCAAGACCTTGATATTCGCGGCGCAGGTAACCTGCTGGGTGAAGAACAATCAGGGCAAATGCGCGAAGTGGGGTATGAACTTTACCAGCAAATGCTGGAAGATCAGATCGCCGCCATCCGGTCAGGTCAGGCCGAAGGCATTATTGATGATGGGCAATGGGCGCCGCAGATCAATCTTGGCGTGCCTGTATTGATCCCGGACGATTATGTGCCTGATCTGGATGTGCGACTGGGGCTTTATCGGCGCCTGTCGGAACTGACGACCAAGGTCGAACTGGAAGGTTTCGCAGCCGAACTGATTGACCGGTTTGGCAAGCTGCCACGCGAGGTGAACACCCTGATGCTGGTGGTGCGGATCAAGGCGATGTGTAAACGCGCCGGGATTGCGAAACTGGATGCCGGGCCAAAAGGGGCGACAATCCAGTTTCACAATGACAAATTCGCCTCACCGCAAGGGTTGGTTGAATTTATCGGCGCGCAAAACGGCATGGCCAAGGTCAAAGACAACAAGATCGTTGTGCGCCGCGATTGGGCCAAAGAACGCGACAAGATCCAAGGTGCGTTCAATATTGCGCGTGATCTGGCGCAAAAGCTGGCCGAAGAAAAGAAAAAGGCTGGCTAACTTGCGTTTGCCGCTTTCGGTCAGACCAGCGATATTGGGCTAAGGTCAGATTTCACCCGGGCGCCGGATCATCGTTGTCAGCCACAGCGCAAGGACCGCGGCGATCAGCGTACCAACGGCCATTGGCATCGGGGTGCCGTCAAATAACAATGCGACGGGGGCCGCGATCACGACAGCGCCGACCGTTGCAACCGCAGCGATGATGGTTGCAGCCATGCCAGCCATATGTCCCATCTCCTCCATCGCGAGCGCGTTGAGGTTGCCGATTGTCAGGCCCGCTTGGAAAAAAATTGAAGTCACCCAGAAAACATACGTCCCAAAGGCGAGCCAATATGGCCCATCGGCGGCAGTAATCGCTATCATCACAAGTGTGATTGCAATCTGCACCGTAAACATGGCCTTGATGATCGCCCGCATGCCCAGTCGCACCACAATGCGCGCATTCAGCAAGCTTGCAGAAGCTGCAATGATAGCGATCCCGCCGAACCAGTAATGAAACTGTGCACCCTGCCCAAAGGTGACATCAAAGACCTGCTGTGTGGATGACAGCACCACAAAAAGCATACTGAACGCGAGTGTCTGCACAAAGATCGACAAGCGCGCCGTGCGGTGCGCAAACATCTCGGTCACCGCCACACCCATTGACCGGACATTGATCGCCCTGCGGTTTTCAGGGGCCAGTGTTTCCGGCTGTCGGATCAAAAGCCAAAGCGTTGTCATGATACAAAAAATCATGAACGCCGCAAAAATAGCGCGCCAGCCAAACCCCAGAATGATGAAATGCCCCAGCGTGGGTGCAAGCGCCGGAACCAGTGAGAAAACGACCATCGAAAACGATATAATGCGCGCCATATTTGGACCTGAATAGAGGTCCCTGATCATCGCCATTGCAACAACACGCGGCCCGGCAGCCCCAAGCCCTTGGACGATCCGTGCCGCCAACATGACTTCCAAACTTGCGGCGGCCCAGGCAACCGCACACGCGATGATATAAACAATCGCACCGCCAACCATCACCGGCTTGCGACCGAATGCATCCGACAAGGGCCCCGTAAAAAGCGTGCCAATCCCCATGCCCAACACAAAGCTGGTAATGATCAGTTGCGCGTTATTCAGGTTATCGGGTGAAAGTGCTGCGCCGATCTCTGGCAAAGCGGGTAACATCGCGTCAATCGAGAACGCGATTGTTGCCGCCAGCATGGCCGTAAGCGCGATAAACTCTGCCTGCGGCAAACGCTTTGGCTCTCGCAAGACAGCGCTGGTATCAGTCATTCGGCGGCTTCGATCTGCTTCATGATATCTTCGATAACACCCACCCACATTTCGGGCGGTTGTGCACCCGGCACGGCATGTTGCTGGGCCACGATGAATGTCGGAACAGAGCTGACACCCATCTCGCGGCTATGCGCATCACGCTTGCGAATATCGTCAGCGTCAGAGTCCGAGGCTAGCAGCTTGGTCACCATCGCGGCATCCATTTCGGCTGTGTCGGCGATATCGGCCAGCACTTCATGATCGCCGATATCGCGGCCATCAACGAAATAGGCTTTGAACAACAGATCAACCACAAAAGACTGGCGCTGTTCGATCCCGGCCCAATGGATCAGGCGATGCGCGTCGATGGTGTTCGGTGTCTTCTTTATCGCATCAAAGTTGATATGCGCGCCAGAGCGTTCGGCATGTTCGACCACAGGCGCATAGGCTTTGACGGCGCCATCCTTGCCACCAAATTTGCCTTCAAGATAGGCGCGGCGGTCCATGCCTTCGGCGGGCATGTCGGGGTTTAGCTGGAATGGATGCCATTCGATGGTGAACGGGTGATCAGGGAACTGTTCCAACGCCTTATCAAGGTTCGCCTTACCGATATAGCACCACGGGCAGATCGGGTCGGAAATGATATCAAGCTTGACCATGCGTGGTCTCCCATTCGGCGCGCAGATGTTTGCGCAAAAGTTTGTTGTTGGCCCCGCGGGGAAGCGCATCACGGGCGATCAAAAGGCGGGGCATTTTATAGTCGGCCAATCGCGCGGCAAGACATGCACGAAGATCCCCTTCATCTATCACGTCTGCGGCCACGTAAAACCCCGCAATCACGTGAACACCTGTGCGCACCTGCACAGCGCATGCTGCGGCCTCAACGATCAGGGGATGCGCGGTAAGCGCATCTTCGACCTCGATAGGTCTAACCCTGTGTCCGCCTGCGTTCATCATGTCATCGGCACGCCCGGCATAGGTTATGGCACCACGCCCGTCCATACTGGCCAGATCACCGGTCATAAACCAGTCGTTCTGATACCTTGCTGCCGTTTCCACTGGTTGATCAAGATAGCCAAGCATGAGGCCGGGGTCGCTTTTATGTACGGCAATTGTGCCGACCCTGCCCCGCGGAACAGGCCCATCATCCCCCATCAAGGCAACCGTGCGCCCCGGTTGGACAAAACCCGCCGTACCATCAGGTGCAGGATTGTCCGGCGCGGCAGAGATGAAGGTTGAACATTCAGACATGCCGAACGCCTCATACATCATCGTTCCGGTCTTTTGTTCCCAATCGGCACGCACTGACGCGGCCATTTTTTCGCCTGCTGAAAGGCCGTGACGCAAACGCGGCATATCGGGCATGTCTGCGCGCAAAAGCCTGCGAAACACACCCGGCGCCGCAGCAAACAGAGTGGCGTTGTGATCTTTCATCAAATCCGGCAATTGATTGGGGTGTATATCCGGGCCGGGGATCAGGGCGGTCGCGCCAATGGACCACGGGTCCATCAACCCGGTGCCTAACGTATAGGTCCAGTTGAACGCACCGGCGTGCATCATCCGGTCATCTTCGCGCAAGCCATACCACCCATCCCACATCATGCGGCGTGCCCAGATGGCGCGATGGGCATGAACCACAGGGGTTGGGTGGCCGCCTGTACCCGAGGTGTAGATAATATACGCGGGGCGATTTGCGTCGCCATAGGCGAAGCTGGCTTGGGGCAACGTCCAAAACCGGCGCAACGCCGCAAAGGGTAACGCACTGCGTAACGTTTGCGGCGCACCTGCGGATCGGATTTCCAACGCAGGTTGGATCGTTTTCACGACCTCTGCATATTCATGTCCTGATAGGGCGCTCGACAATGAAACCGGGATGATGCCTGCGGCAATCGCACCCAAGAATGCAATTGGAAACTCTGGTGTGTTGCCAAGCTGCAAGATGACCCTCTGATTTGGTTTTACCAAGGAAAGCAGTCCGGTGGCCGTTCCCAGAACTGCACGTTTCACGAACCGATAGTCAAAGCTGTCGCTGCCGTCCCTGCCCATGATCCGCAACGCAGTCTTGTCACTCAACCGGTCGGCATGCGCCAACACATAAGCCGCCATATTGAAAGGCTGCGGGGCAGGGGAAAATCCGTCTGATTGCACAAGCGACAGCATATTTCATGGGCTAGCGATGTGGGGCCTAGGTTGCAAGACACCCGATGCCTGCTTATGACGTGCCTATGGCAGATAGCGACCCAGATAACCTGATCCGTATTGCGCGCGAAAGCGGTGAAAGCAGCGTGGCGCAACCGCTCGACCTTGGGGCGCGGGTGCGCGAGTTACGCAAGGCAAGCAACTGGACCTTGGAACAAGCGGCACAGCAGGCGGGTCTTGCGCGTTCGACCTTGTCCAAAATCGAAAACGGGCAGATGTCGCCCACATATGATGCGCTGAAAAAGCTGGCCATTGGTTTGGAAATCTCTGTGCCGCAGCTATTCACGCCGCCTTCAAAAGGTCAGGTGAATGGCCGTATGTCTGTTACCCGGAATGGCGAAGAAGCAGAGAAGGTCACGACAACCTACGAACACGCGTTATTGGCGGAAACACTGACCACAAAGAAAATGCTGCCGTATCGCACCCGCGTGCGCGCGCGCAATGTCGCAGATTTTGATGGCTGGGTCCGTCATGACGGTGAGGAATTTCTGTATGTGCTGACAGGGCAGGTTCGGCTTTACACCGAATTCTATGAACCTGTTGAACTCAAACGCGGTGACAGCGCCTATTATGATGCGGCGATGGGCCATAATGTGGTGTCGATCAGCGCTGAGGATGCGACGATCCTTTGGGTGACATCGCTGAGCTAGTCCTTTGGGAAAAGCCGCGGCAAAACCAACGCCGCAATGGCCACACCCACAATCTGCATGGCAATGAACATCGGGATATGGGCCGGGTTGATGCCTGCGAATGTGTCACTGAACCCGCGCGCAATCGTCACCGCAGGGTTAGCAAAGCTGGTTGATGATGTGAACCAATATGCCCCGGTGATATACAGCGCCACCAGCGTCGGCACCGCGTCGGGGCGGCTTTTTAGCCCACCGAAAATTATAAAGAGCAGACCAAAGGTCGCGAGGATTTCCGAGAACCACTGCGCGACGCCCGTGCGATCCGTGGTCGAGGCTTGCAAAATGCTCAGATCAAACATGATGTGAGCCGCCCATACGCCAAGAATGCCACCGATGATCTGCACGACAACATAAGCGATTGCGTCACCAGTGCTAATCTCGCCCCGCAACAGAAACGCAAGCGTTACAGCCGGGTTGAAATGCGCACCAGAAATGGGGCCAAGGGTCGTGATAATCACATAAAGGATGCAGCCTGTTGCAATCGCATTGGCAAGCAGGGCAATCGCCACATTCCCATCAGCAAGTGCAGCCCCCATGATGCCAGAACCCACAACACCAATCAGCAGAAATGCCGTTCCCAGCCCCTCGGCCAACAATCTGTGCATCTTAGGCCCCAATTCGGTCGAATACCGCTTGCAAATCCTCTTGTGTCATCTCCTCGAAGGGCAAGGCAAGCAAAGCGTCAGCTTTCGCAGACAAGATGGCATAGGTTTCGGCAAAAGCGGCAGGCTGATCATCAGGGGCGGCTGCGGCAGGGTCTTCAACGCCCCAATGGGCGCGCAACGGCGTGCCGGGCCAATAAGGGCAGGTTTCGCCAGCTGCTGAACCACAAACAGTGATAACGGCGTACATCGCCGGCGCATCGGGTTTGGCAAAGTCATCCCAGCTTTGGGATGTCAAACCACTGGTCGGAAACCCTTTGTCGGCCAACAGGCGCAGCGATTGCACATGCACTTGGCCAGCTGGCTTTGATCCTGCCGACCAGGCTTTGATGCGCCCGTCAGAGCGGTGGTTGAGGATTGTTTCAAGCAGGATAGACCGGGCAGAATTGCCGGTGCACAGAACAAGGATATTCATCTTGGGCCTTCATGTCATGTCAGGCCCGCCTAGCCGCCAAATGTAACAATTAAACGACAAGGCAGGCCATAGGCACTTATTCCTCGTACCACCAGACATCAGGCTGCCAACCGGGCCAATCCCCAAAAATCGGGATATAGTCTGGATGTTTCAGTTCTTTGGCTTGGGCAATGCGGCTGATGTTCCACTGATAAATCGGAATGACATAGCGACCTGCGGTCAACACACGGTCCAGCGCTTTGACGGCCGCGACAAAATCATCTTGGCTTTCCGACGTGAGCAAGCGGCCAATCATGGCGTCCGCGGCAGGTGATTGCACACCCATCAGGTTGCGGCCGCCAACCTCGTTTGCGTTTTCAGACCCGTAATAATTGTACTGCTCATTGCCGGGCGACAAAGAAAGCCCGCGACGGTAGTAAACCATGTCAAAATCAAAAGCGTCCGTGCGTTCTTTGAATTGCGCGCTATCGGCGACCGTCATGACTGACGTAATGCCGATCCGGGCAAGGGATTCCATATACAGATCAATGATCGACTGCATTTCTGTGGCGCCCTGATCCAGCAATATCTCTAATTCAAAGTCATTGCCGTCCGCATCGCGCATGACACCATCCTGCACGGTCCAACCTGCGGCCTCGAACATCTCAAACGCTTTGCCGGTGCCAGCACGGTTGCGTTCTGATCCGTCACTGACGGGCAGGGCGTACCCTTCGATCGTTTCGGGCACCAGTTCATTTGCAAAAGGGGTCAGGAATTCAGCGACACGCCCGGTTGCGGGGCCGCTGTCCATGCCCAAAGGGGAGTTTGACCAATACGACGTGATGCGCGGTTGGGCAGAGCCCGTCATCGTTTCATTAATGAATTCAAAGTTGAAAGCATGGATCAACCCATCGCGCACGCGCCAGTCGGCCAGATGATCGCGGCGGGTATTCATTGCAAAGCCCGTCATGCCAGAGGGCCGCTGATGTGCGATTTCTTCTTTTACGATGTCGCCACTTTGGACGGCAGGAAAATCATAGCGTGTATCCCAACGGACGACGTTGAATTCGCGTGTGGCGTTGACTTCGCCCACTTTGAACGCTTCAAACGCGGCCGTTTCATCACCGAAAAACTCCAAACGCACCTCATCAAGGTTGTGGGTGCCGACACGGAACGGCACATCGGCGCCCCAATAATCAGGATTGCGGCGCAGCGACACAAAGCGACCTGGATCAAAATCATCAATCACATAGGGGGACGATGTGATCGGCACAATTGCTGTGGTGCTTTCGGCAAAATCAACGCCATCCCACTGATCCTTTTTCAAGATCGGACGAAGACCGGCCAGCAAGGCCAATTCGCGGTCTTCGGTATTGAAGGTAAAGCGGACCGTCCGGTCGCCCACTTGTTCAAGACTTTCAACCTTGGACCAGAACCCCAGATAGCGGGGGTGACCGACAGTGCCCAAAGTCTCGTAGGACCACATCACATCTTCGATGGTCACAGGGCTGCCATCCGAAAACGCGGCCTCTTCGCGCAGGGTGAATTCGACCCATTCGCGGTTCGGTCCTGTCTCAACCGATTCGGCCAGAACACCGTAAAGCGAGAAGGGTTCGTCCAATGACCGGCCCATAAAGCTTTCGCCAAGGAAAAATCTAAGCTGCCATGGAACCGACCCTTTGCGGATGAACGGGTTCAGGCTGTCAAAGCTGCCGACCTCTGCCGTGACGATCCGCCCACCTTTGGGCGCATCTGCGTTTGCGTAGGGCAGGGACACAAAATCCGGTGGTAGGGCAGGATCACCATACATAGCTATGCCATGCTGCGGCTCTGCGCTGGTGACACCACCAGCAAACACCAAGGCGAATGCGGCTGCGATTGCGCGTGTTCTACTGCCAAATGGACGTGTCATTTTAAGGCCTCTTTCACTGCTCGGATCATTATTATGACCAAACCGTAAAGAGGGTTATCAACCTTTTCAAACTTTTAGCTTGGAGGCGGGCAAGGGATTGCTTATAACAAGGGCACTGCTCGATAGGTTTCTTGCCTGTATGAAACCTGCCTCAATAACTTTACGCCCGCCTTGTGCGGGCGTTTTTTTTATGGCTCACGGAAGCGTATCGTGGCTTTCGCAGTTGCAGCATATAAGGTGAGTCGCAACACAGCAGAATCGGAGAAAAACCATGTCCCTGTCAGGAAAAACCGCCGTCATCACCGGATCAAACTCTGGCATTGGCCTTGGGGTCGCACGTGAACTGGCCAAAGCAGGGGCGAATGTGGTCATCAACTCATTCACCGACCGCGACGAAGATCACGCTTTGGCTGCCGAAATCGCCGATGTGACAGGGGTTAAGGCGAAATATGTGGCTGCCGATATGTCGAAAGCCGATGATTGTCGCCGCTTGGTCGTTGAAGCGGGCGGTTGCGATATATTGGTGAATAACGCGGGCATTCAATATGTGGCCCCTGTGCAGGATTTCCCGACGGCGAAGTGGGATGCGATCATCGCAATCAACCTCAGTTCCGCGTTTCATACGACCGCCGCTGCCGTCACCGGCATGCGTGAACGCGGCTATGGCCGGATCGTGAATATCGCCTCGGCCCATGGTTTGACGGCGTCACCTTACAAATCCGCCTATGTCGCCGCCAAGCATGGCATCGTTGGCCTGACCAAGACTATTGGCCTTGAAACAGCCCAAGATCCGATCACCTGCAACGCCGTTTGCCCCGGTTACGTACTGACGCCATTGGTCGAGGCACAGATCCCCGACACCATGAAAGAATACAACATGTCCCGCGAGGATGTGATCAAGAACGTGATGCTGGAACGCCAACCGTCCAAAGAATTTGCCACCACCGAACAGTTGGGCGGCACGGTTGCTTTCCTGTGCTCGGACGCTGCGGCGCAGATCACCGGCACGACGATCAGCGTTGATGGCGGCTGGACCGCGCTGTGAAGAAGATTAACCTCGCATTGCAGGGGGGTGGGGCGCATGGCGCGTTCACCTGGGGCGTTCTGTGTCGATTGCTGCAAGAGGAAGATATCGAGATCGCTGCAATCTCTGGCACCTCAGCGGGTGCTTTGAACGCGGCTGCGTTAAAGTCGGGCTGGGTGGCGAAAGGGCGTGAAGGGGCGATTGAAAACCTCGAATGGCTTTGGGGGCAGATCGGCGCCATTACTGACCCGATGTTTGCGCCTTGGATCGGGGCTGCGTTGCCAACGGCCGAGATTTGGGCGAAGGCGATGAAATACTCACCCGCCTATACGGCCTTTGATATGACAACACGCATGTTGTCGCCTTATGTCTACGGACCGGCGATGCAGAACCCCTTGGCGAATATCGTTGCAAAGTTCCATTACGATTCTGTCTGCGCCACAGACGGGCCCGATCTGCATATCTGTGCGACGAACGTGCGATCCGGAAAAATCCGCGTCTTTACCGGGGATGAGATTATGCCAGAGGTGATTATGGCCTCGGCCTGTCTTCCCAGTCTGTTCCAGGCGGTCGAATTTGAAGACCCGACAACAGGTAAGGTAGAGGCTTTCTGGGACGGTGGATACACCGGAAACCCCGCGCTTTATCCGTTGTTTGTGAGTGACTTACCGGATGATATTCTGATCGTGAATATCAACCCATTGCACCGTGAAGAACTGCCTGTTGACAGCCAATCCATTGAAAACCGGGTCAATGAGATCAGCTTTAACACCTCTTTGTTGCGCGAATTGCGTGCGATTGATTTTGTCAAACGCCTGCTTGCTGACGGGTCGATCAAGCGTGGTACGATGAAAAATGTGCTGGTGCATATGATCGCGGACGATGCGCTGATGAACGACTTGAATGTGGCCACCAAAACAATTCCAACCGCTGTGATCCTATCGCGCCTGAAATCAGCCGGTGAAGCTGCAGCGGATACTTTCCTCAAGTCCCACAAAAAAGACCTTGGCAAACGCAGTTCTGTCAACCTGACCGAGATGTTCAGCTGATCAGTTTGATCGCCAACGCCCACATCAACAGACCAATCAACACATCAAGGATACGCCACGCCCGCGCCGACTGCATGACAGGTGCCAAAAGCCGGGCGCCATAGCCAAGGCCGAAAAAGAACAGAAATGACGGTAACATCGCACCAATGGCGAAGGCGACTTTCTGTGAAACCTGTGTAAATTCGGTTGAGATCGCGCCAAGCAATACGATGGTATCAAGATAGACATGCGGGTTAAGCCAGGTGAAAGCCGCACATGCGGCAAGCGCGGCCCATAGACCAACAGGTTTTCCTTCTATTTCGACGGTATATTCATTGATCCAGACCGCCCAGAACCGCAGCGCGCCGTAGGCGAACAAAAAAGCAGCCCCACCCCAGGTCATGATGACAGGAAGCGACGGAAACATCTCGACGATCACGCCAAAACCAGCAACGCCTGCGGTGATCAAGATCGCATCAGACAGCGCGCAAAACAGCACCAACGGAAAGACGTGCGACCTAGCAAGACCTTGGCGCAATATGAATGTGTTTTGCGGACCGATTGCCAAAATAAAGGCGGCAGAGGCCGAAAAGCCAGTCAGTGCAGGAACAATCATACGTTACGCCGACGGATTGCTGACCTCAACGGCGTCCTTGCCGTTGGGATAGACAAGCCCCGCTGAAATCACCAGTTTCGCGGCATCTTCCACCGTCATATCCAGCGGTTTCACATCACGTTGCGGCAAAAACAGCAAAAACCCGGACGTGGGGTTTGGTGTTGTAGGCAAAAAGACTGTCACAAAGGGTTCGCCATCACTGAGTTTTGCATCAATTTCGCCTTTGGCATTGATCGAGATAAAGGCGATGGCCCAAATGCCCTTGCGCGGATATTCCACCAGACATGCCTTATCAAAGGATGTTTCGCGTTGGGAAAACACTGTCTCGGCGATCTGTTTGGCCGCGTTGTAGATTGAACGCACAACAGGGGTCCGGTCCACCAGACGTTCGCCAATACCCAAAAAGGATCGCCCGATCAGGCCCTTACCAACCCAACCGACGAGCATGGTAAAGATCAGAAAGATAACAACGCCGACACCGCGCACGTTCACTTCAATCTCGTTACCGGGTTCGCGCCCCAGCAAATCATTCAGCAACGCGGCAGGCTGATAGGCATCGGGAATAAACGGCCAGACCCAGCTATCGACCCAGCCGACAACCGTCCAGATCAGCCAGATCGTCAGGCCGATCGGGGCCACGATAATCAAACCTGCCAGAAAGTTGCTGCGCAGGCGCGAGATGATACCGGGCTTGCCCCGTCGCTTGCCGTCTTCAGTTTTTGGATCAACCATGGTCTTCGCTTTACCCATTGCTTGCTGCACACTTATGGTCTGATACCGACCACAGCAAGCTATCTCACCAAAATCGCGCGCTAATTTGCCATTGCGATGGCAATTTGTGCAGCCAGACGTGCGTTATTGCGGATAAGGGCGATGTTGGCGGCCAATGACCGGCCATCGGTCAGTTCAAATATCCGCCCCAGCAGAAACG
The DNA here is from genome assembly GCF_000169435.1 of Roseobacter sp. CCS2. GTDB lineage: Bacteria > Pseudomonadota > Alphaproteobacteria > Rhodobacterales > Rhodobacteraceae > Yoonia. The sequence continues at coordinate 60,547 of NZ_AAYB01000007.1, forward strand.
GCGTGACAGCCTTGGCGCTGATCCCTTGGGTTTCGGCCTCTTGCAGCGCTTGATCAATGACGGGTTTCAGCGCCTCGGCCGGAATTTCAGCGTCTTTGGGAATGGGGTTCGCAATCAACTGTCCACCTCGCAGACCCATGGCTGTTCGAACCTGCTGCGCCTTGGCAATGTCGGTGGCATGGTCCATCCGCAAGGGGGCAGGCAGGTCAGATGTGGCAGACCAGAACGCTGGCAACACATCCTGCCCATAGGCAATTACGGGAACGCCCAATGTTTCAAGCACTTCAAACGTCTTTGGCAGATCAAGGATCGCCTTTGCCCCGGCACCCACAACCGTCACAGGGGTCTGCGCCAATTCCTGCAAATCAGCCGAGATGTCAAAACTGGTTTCCGCACCGCGATGTACACCACCGATGCCACCTGTCGCAAAGACATGAATACCCGCCAGATGTGCGGCAATCATTGTCGCAGCAACCGTCGTGGCCCCGGTGCCACCTGTCGCAATGCATGCGGCCATATCGGCGCGCGACAGCTTGGCCACGTTTTGCGCCTGGCCCAATGTATCCAGTTGATTAGGCTCAAGCCCTACGTGCAATGCGCCCGCCAAGACCGCAATCGTGGCAGGCACAGCACCAGCGTCACGGACATCCGCTTCGACCTGTTGCGCTGTCTCAACATTCTGGGGGAAGGGCATACCATGCGTGATGATGGTGCTTTCAAGCGCTACAATTGGCGCACCGGCATCGCGGGCCTGCGTGACCTCTGCACTGTATTGGATGGGGATCATAAGGGGGTCTCTCCTGAAACATAGGTCGCGGCAGCGTTAAGCGCGCGTGTCAAAGCAGCGTCACGCCCCATGCCTTGCGCCTCTGAGGCGATGTGCGCGGCCATGAATGTGTCACCTGCACCTGTCACGCGGGTCACCATAACCGCAGGTGGAATTTGCGTGATGATATCGGCGGCTGTGCCTTCGGATGCCGCATTGCCACCATCAGTGACCAGAACGCGATGTGCGCCGCGCGCGATCAAGGCGCTGGCGGCGGTCATGGAATCAGGAAATGTTGTTTGACACAGCAACCCCGCCTCTTCGAGGTTGACATAAAGCGTGGCGGATGGATGACCCAGCAGCGCCAAAAGACGTTCTGCCTTGCCAGGCGATGCAGGGGCCACGCGCAAATCGGCCGCTGCGAAAAGCGGTGAATGCGCAATGACTTGTAGCAGTTCTTCGGTCAGGTTGCCATCCAGTGCGACCGGCCCCGCAAAAGGTGCGGCCTCTGACCCCAGATCGCCATTGTCCAGCGCGCGCAGGATCTTTTCACCGGCAGCTTCAAGCGAATGCGCGTCTGCGATTGCGGCAACCAACCCGTTCGCCCCTTCAACCGCCATATAAACATCGGTCGGCAAGTCTTCGGACCGGTAGACATGATCACAGATCATACCCATGCGCGCCGCTTCACCGATCAGCTCTTCACCCTCGGCATCACGTCCGATGGCTGTCAGCAGGGCAGGGGTCATGCCAAAGCGGCGCAGTGTCATCGCGATGTTCATCGCCACACCACCGGGCAGCCGCGTAATACGGCCCGGCACGTCTGACCCCACACGCATATGGCTCGCGGATCGTCCGATGACGTCCCACAAGACAGAACCGATGCATAAAATATCAGGGGTCTTGGTCATGCGCGCGTTCTGACCCAGCAAAAACCGAAGGGCAAGCCTTACTCAGGCACACCGAACGTCAAATTCGCCCAAAGCGTTTCCCAAACGGCACCTGAACGTTCTACCAAGGTATCATCAGGCACGCGCAGCACCACCGCATCAACCATGTAAGCATGACCCGGCTTTACGGGAAAGGTCGCGATCCCATCTGCGTTGGTGCGATAAAGTGCGATGGAAACGCGGCTGTCAGGGGCCTTTTCAAACACTTCAACCTGGGTATCGGGGCGCAGGTTGTTGCGATAATATACCTGAACACGAAAGCCGTTGCTTAGGTCGCCAGTATAGGGATTGGTCAAGGCGACAATTTCGGTCTCCAATCCAACCCGGCGATCGCTGCCTTCGGCATGCCCAACACCAATCAACGTCTTGGCGTGGCGGGAATAAACCTCGGTAAAATCATCCAGCGGCAGACCGCGGGCTTCATGCTGGCGCAGCACATCGCCGAAATCCTTGTGATCCACAAACCTTTGAAATTTCTCCCACTCTTCGTAACTTACGATCTGGTTTTTGGCTTGATAGACCGCAACATTCAGCCCTTCACCGACTGGCGCTTGTTGCAATGCGGGCAAATCACCGGGGCGACCTTCGACGCGGGCAGACTCCGTGCCTAAAAACAGGGCGAAATTAACAAAACGCTGCGGCAAGAACGACAGATTGGCACCTGCAAACGCCTCTCCATTGACAATATTTGCCTCCAAGTTAGTGTCCGCGTTAATTTGATAATCCGTCGGTTCAATCCAGAATTCATGGGCCGCGACCGGCGCTGAAAACAAGCTAAGAATGAGGGCGAGAACGCGCATGAAAACTTCCTTTTTTGTTGATGTAAGGGTGGCCTTTCTACGGGTCTTGTCAAGCGCGATACTGCTTTGGGTCACGACCCTGTCAACAGCCCAAGCCCATGAGGTGATCCCCTCAATCGGTGATATGCGCGTCATTGATGGCGAGGTGACCTTTGATGTCCGCGCAAACCTTGAAAGCTTTGTGGCCGGGATCAACCTGACCGAAACAGCGGATACAAACGAAAGCGCCCAAGCCGCGACTTATGATGAATTGCGCGCACTGCCGCCCGAAGCGCTTGCTGCACAGTTTGAGGCATTTTGGCCGCAGATGGCACAGGGTATCACGCTGACTGCAGATGGCGCACCGCTGACGCCTGCGCTGACGTCGGTCAGTGTTGACCCGGTTGGCGATGTAGAAATTGTACGCGCTTCGACCTTTACCTTCTCTGCGGCTTTGCCGGATGGTGCCGAAAATGTTCAGATTGGCTGGAATCCAGAGTTTGGTGTTTTGGTCCTGCGGCAAATGGATGTGCCAGCGCCTTATGACGGGTATCTTGAGGCGGGCGCGCTGTCTGATCCGATCCCGCTGGCCGGTGGCGGGCAGGCGACAGGTTGGGAAACCTTCATCGACTATATTCCCGTCGGGTTTGATCACATCGTACCCAAGGGGCTTGATCACATTCTTTTCGTGCTTGGCCTGTTCTTTCTGGCAGCGCGGTTGCGTCCGCTGATCTTGCAAGTGTCGCTGTTTACGGTGGCCCATACAATCACGCTGGCATTGGCAGCACTTGGCTACACGCAATTCATGGATACGTTCACGCAAGATCAGTTTGGCATCGCGTTCATTGATATCGTGGAACCATTGATCGCGCTTTCGATCGCCTATGTCGCGATTGAGAATATCTTTATGAAAGGGATCAGCCCGTGGCGGCCCTTTGTGATCTTTATCTTTGGTTTGCTGCATGGCTTGGGCTTTGCATCGGTATTGGCAGAATTCGGTCTTCCGGATGAGACATTTGTCGCTGCCCTCATCGGCTTTAATGTGGGTGTAGAGGTCGGGCAACTGGCAGTTATTGCCGTGATGTTCTTGATTGTCTGGCAGGCGCTGCGGATTGACCGCGGCGAAAACGAGGTCGGGCGCGGGTTTGTGCTGTATGGTGTCCTGTTCCTTGTCGGGATTGGCTTGTTGGCGACAAACGCTGATGGGGTGTCCAGCTTGCTCAGCGCGCCGCTTGGCGTACTTGAAAATCCGGGCCTTCTGCTGGCGATTACGTTGCCTGCGATGGCTGTTTTGTGCATCGCATCCATCCAAATGCGCTACAACGTGGACGCATACCGCCGCATCGTTGCGGTGCCTGCCTCCGTCTTTATCGCAACCATCGGTGTTTACTGGTTCATTGAACGGGCATTTTTGTAAACAAGCCTCAGCTGGGCTGGATTACACAATGTGGTCCGGCCCAGACATTTAGCGCACGATGACGTCTTCGGCATCAATGCCGTCGTCAATATCAGATGTTGTGACCGTCAGGCCGCCTGTACCGCCGTTTTCTTGCACAACTTTGATGCCCACATCGTTGCCAAGGGCCGTGGCTGCATTGACGGCCACGTTCAGATTCCCGCTGTCTTCTTCTTCGAAAACAAAACCTGTTCCGCCGTTGTCAGTCGCAAAAGCCATATCAACCCTGCCAATCACGTCGCCTGCGCCTTCCTCGGATACTTTATAGCCATCATCGGCATTGAAACGCGCTTGTGTGGCGGCGTAACTGACGTTGATCCCGCCTGACCCTTCTTCATCAAAGTCCACACCCTGATCCAGGTTGCTTGCGATGACAGAGGCAAACATCGTGGCGTAGATTGATCCGTCATCAGCTTCATCCAGATCAATGCCATCTTCAAGGTCGATGACAAATGCATACGATTTGACAAAACCGCTGCTATACAGCTCAACCTCGCGTTCAATGCAGGTATTGTCGGGGGATTGGATGACAGGGCCGGGCACTGCATCTTCGGCCATTTGATTGTTTCTGAATTCGCCCTTTGATGCGGCTGGCATGAAAGCGTCGAAAATCTGTGGCTGGCAATAGCTGCCATTGTCAGTAAAGGTTGAACGCACAACATCGGCATAAATATCGCCTGCGCCGCTTTCGTCCAGTTCAACGCCATCTCCTCCCGCACCCAAGAAAGAGGTCCCGATTGCTGTAAACCTGATACTGCCATCGCCGCGTTCATCAACACGCAGACCATCAGCATCAATGCGGCCATGCCCCGCGTTTTCAACCACGACATTCGTGAGCATAATGTTCAGCCCCGCAGCCGACCCATAGCGCCCCTGACTGCAGTCATGCGCCAACGAACAATCCGATATATGAACACCGTGACCTGCAACATCTGAAACCGTCACGTCAGTCAGCTTTAGCGTGACGTTTCCGCTGGCGTCGGCTGGCACATCCACCGCGATGCCTTTTCCAGCGGTTCCATTCAGATCACCACGGTTTTCCGCGCTAAACCCGCCCGGACCGCGAAACGATAAATCCGTGACAGTCAGATCAGCCCCATTGGGCACCAAAAGCAACGTTACATTCTCTTCCGTCCGGATCAGATTTCCCCGACCTGCAATTTCGATTGGGGCGGTTCCGTCATACGTCAGGCCGGACGCGATCACGATATCGCCCTCCACCGCGATCAAAACGCGTGTGGGTGTATTCACGGCACTTGCGGCATTCAAAGCCGTGCGCAGACTGCCTGCGCCGCTATCTGCCGTCGTTGTGACAATCAGTGTTTGAAAAGGCTGCGTATTTGCCTGACCAGCGGTAAGTGCAAAGCAGACCGCCAAGCCGGATAGATATCGTTGTTTCATCCCATTTTTTCACATAGATTTTGTGAACTGGCTAGGGCCGTGGCGCCGTATTGGTCGTCTTGATCAACTGACGCGGTCGAAAAACGATAAAAGTGCAATCAGACCGCTTGCGCAGATGCAAAACCTCTCATATACGGCGCGCACTTAATCCCGCAGGCGGGGGCGGGTGTGTTGGGGAGAAATCCCAAGGCATCCACCGGTTGGCAAAACGCTGATCCCCCGCTGAGGCTTGAAACCGGAAAAGGAAATACGACATGGGCTTACCCGAGTTCTCCATGCGTCAGCTGCTTGAAGCAGGCGTACACTTTGGCCACCAGACAGCGCGCTGGAACCCAAAGATGGATCAATACATCTACGGATCACGCAACGGCATCCACATCATGGATCTGACGCAGACTGTTCCAATGCTGGACCAGGCGCTGCAAGTTGTGCGTGACACAGTGGCCAAAGGCGGCCGCGTTCTGTTCGTTGGCACCAAACGTCAGGCAGCAAAACCCATCATGGAAGCGGCTGAAAAATCAGCGCAGTTCTACATGAACCACCGCTGGTTGGGCGGCACACTGACAAACTGGCAGACAGTATCGCAGTCCATCAACCGCCTGAAAGCGATTGATGAAGCATCCGCAAACGGTTTCGCTGGCCTGACCAAGAAAGAACGCCTTGGCATGGAACGCGAGCAGGGCAAACTGCAAGCGTCTTTGGGCGGCATCCGCGAAATGGGCGGCGTGCCTGATCTGTTGTTCGTCATCGACTGCAACAAAGAAGACCTGGCCATCGCCGAAGCCAACAAGCTGGGCATCCCGGTTGTGGCCATCGTCGATACCAACTGTTCCCCGGCTGGCGTTGATTATGTCATCCCCGGCAACGACGACGCCGCACGCGCCATAGCACTTTATACTGATCTGGCTGCACGCGCAGCACTTGACGGTATGACAGCACAGATGGGTGCCGCTGGCATCGACATGGGCGAGATGGAAGATCTGGCAGAAGAAGTTGTTGCTGAAGAAGCGCCAGCCGAAGCTGCACCTGCTGAATAAGCCGCATACGTTCTAGGGCAGGGGCCACGCGCCCCGCCCATACCCCCTGAAATACCTCCAAAGGAGAAGTAACATGGCAATCACCGCTGCAATGGTGAAAGAGCTGCGCGACAGCACAGGCGCAGGCATGATGGACGCCAAAAAGGCGCTAACAGAAAACAACGGCGACATGGAAGCGGCTGTTGACTGGCTACGCACCAAGGGCCTTGCAAAGGCTGCAAAGAAATCCGGTCGCACCGCAGCCGAGGGCCTTGTGGCTGTTGCTGTGAAAGACGGCAAAGGCGTTGCGGTTGAAGTGAATTCCGAAACTGACTTTGTTGCGAAAAACGCCGACTTTCAGAAAATGGTTGCTGGCATCGCAGATGTCGCCTTGGGCACATCCGACATCGACGGTCTGAAAGCCGCTGATATGGGCGGCAAGACGGTTGAGCAAACCGTAACTGACGCGGTTGCCGTGATTGGCGAAAACATGTCCGTGCGCCGCATGGTCGCGCTGGAAGGTGCATCCGTGGTGAACTACGTGCACAACGCAGCCGCACCCGGCATGGGTAACATCGGCGTTCTGGTCGCAATGACCGGCGATAATGAGGCCTTTGGCCGTCAGGTGGCCATGCACATCGCGGCTGCGAACCCTGCGTCTTTGTCCGAAGCCGACCTCGACCCGGCTGTTGTTGAAAAAGAAAAGCAGGTCCAGATGGACATCGCCCGCGAAAGCGGCAAGCCAGAAGCGGTGATCGAAAAGATGATCGTCGGCCGTATGAAGAAATACATGGCCGAAGTCACATTGCTGAACCAACAGTTCGTTGTGAACCCCGATCTGACAGTGGCCAAAGCGGCCGAAGAAGCAGGTGTTGAAATTACAGGCTACACCCGTCTGGCAGTCGGCGAAGGCATCGAGAAAGTCGAAGAAGATTTCGCTGCCGAAGTGGCCAAGCTGAACGGCTGATACGGCCTGAAAATTACCAAGACAGCCCATCGGTTCCGCCGGTGGGCTGTTTCGTTTTAAGCACCAAACTATTTCGAATAAGGTGGTTAATGGGTGTGTAAAAATGTTAAATAAACATTAATAGCATTCAACCAGAGGATTATTATGTCACTTCAGCAATCTACCATATTTGACACCAACAATGAATTTCCATGGGTTAGCATCCAAACCACAATTGACACCAATACTGGGCTAGTCGTGTCAACGCGCACTCTTTTTGACATTGGCAATGAGGTGATCGCCACATTCGAAAACGGTATTCTTGTACGTGATATTAATCTTGGAACCATCGAAACTGTAGGATTTACAAGTCGTGTCACTGAATATGATGTGAATGGTCAACCCACCTCAATCGGAACGGTTTATGCCGATGATCTGCGCGTGACCGAGAGCTTTGAAAACGGTATTCGCACGCAGACCCTCTTGCGGGATGGTTTCTTTGGTGATGGCGCCAAGGCGTGGGCGGAAATTACCCTTACCCATGATGCAGAAGGGAACATCGCCACACGCATGACCAAATTAGATAATGGTCTCATTTCGCTTGATATCTTCCTGCCAGGGGTGAGCGAGACACGCTATGATTATTCTCAGACCCGGAATTGGGAATTCATCGACACAAAATTCGACGGAAACGGCACACGCCTTTCGGAAAATGTTATTTTCGACAATGGCGTCGTGCAGATGACCGACTTTGAGGATGGTGTCCGTATCTCATCCGAGCGCAGTGACATAGCTGACGTATTCAACTGGGAAACCATCACCACTTCATTCGACTTCGACGGTGTGATCACCGAACGCGAGACGACCTTCGACAATGGCACACAGCGGTTTGAGTTGTTCGACAACGGGACACGGTCAGAGACGGTACAGTTGGACAACGTCGATCTGTTCGGCAATCCGCCGCTCGATGGTGGGGCAAAGCCGTGGGAAGAGATCATCACGCGCTATGACTTCGACGGTGTGATCTCTGAGCGCGAGACGACCTTCGACGACGGCACACAGCGGTTTGAGTTGTTCGACAACGGGACGCGGTCAGAGACGGTACAGTTGGACAACGTCGATCTGTTCGGCAATCCGCCGCTCGATGGTGGGGCAAAGCCGTGGGAAGAGATCATCACGCGCTATGATTTCGACGGTGTGATCACCGAACGCGAGACGACCTTCGACAATGGCACACAGCGGTTTGAGTTGTTCGACAACGGGACACGGTCAGAGACGGTACAGTTGGACAACGTCGATCTGTTCGGCAATCCGCCGCTCGATGGTGGGGCAAAGCCGTGGGAAGAGATCATCACGCGCTATGACTTCGACGGTGTGATCTCTGAGCGCGAGACGACCTTCGACGACGGCACACAGCGGTTTGAGTTGTTCGACAACGGGACGCGGTCAGAGACGGTACAGTTGGACAACGTCGATCTGTTCGGCAATCCGCCGCTCGATGGTGGGGCAAAGCCGTGGGAAGAGATCATCACGCGCTATGATTTCGACGGTGTGATCTCTGAGCGCGAGACGACCTTCGACGATGGCACACAGCGGTTTGAGTTGTTCGACAACGGGACGCGGTCAGAGACGGTACAGTTGGACAACGTCGATCTGTTCGGCAATCCGCCGCTCGATGGTGGGGCAAAGCCGTGGGAAGAGATCATCACGCGCTATGATTTCGACGGTGTGATCTCTGAGCGCGAGACGACCTTCGACGATGGTGTAGAAAAAGTCGAACAATTTGAGGCCGGGCTGTTAATCGCGACAACCGAAGAGGATGTATTCGATTTCAAAGTTTGGGATACCAAGTCAACGACATTCGATGAAGACGGAAACGTAAGCGTCAAAGCTGTGGTCTTCGATGATGATGATGTCACCTATGAAGTCTTCGAAACTGGTGTGCTTTCCGCGTTTCTTGAGATTGATGCCGATGGTCTTGATGATCAAGGCAACCCAAGTTGGGGTGTGCGGCTGACTGAGTATGGCTCTGATGGCCCGATGACAACCACCTATGTCAATCCGCTTGACCTGACTGCGGAGTATCTTGATTTTCTCTCGATGGACTTTGTCTAAACCACGCATGAAAACGAAAAACGGCCCGCAAACAGTACATACGCGCGGGCCGCTTTCCCTTTTCAGGGGAGAAAAGAACAACACCGAACCGGGAAGACGGTCGATGCTGCCACGATAAAATGCCGGTCCAGTTTCGGGACGAGGATTCGACATCTATCGTGTGTGCTGACGTGACAAGCAAACCCGCCACGCCAACGTCCGGTTTCCCGGAGTAAGGTTACAGAGCCTTGAAATCACAAGGAATATCAACCCCACGTTCCCAGGCCTAAGGCCACCACTCACGGAACATCTGTATCGTGTCATTTTACCTGACGTCACGAAAGTATGGGAAACCTGACCATTTGGAAAAATTTTCGAAAATTTGACCTAACGTCGTGCGCAATAAGATTGCTCAGATAGCGTCTTGGTCCATCACAAACATCTGATTGTAGAACGCCGCTTTCAGCACCGCCTGGGCGGTTGTTTCAACATCCAATGCTTCGCGGGCCAGCCGCAGATGCTTTTCAACGGTGGCAGGGGTCAGGCCCAATAAAAGCGCGATATCTTGTGTGGTTTTGCCATCGCCGACCCATTGCAACACCTCGCGCTGGCGTTTGGTCAGGTTGCGTTCGCCAGAATAGGGCAGGGTCAACAGTTTGAGGTGCATGACATTGTTCAACACAATGATCTCCTCACCGTGTTTGGTCCATGTCTGTTCGACGGCGTCCTGCGTCATGCCAGCCTTTGCTGTTAATGCAATCGCCCCCTTTGTCCGCTCAGAAATGGAACGGAAACTGACAGTGTATCCGGCGGTGACATCCATCGATTTGTTGAATTCCATAACCCGCCGTTCGCTTGCGGTCAGGTTATCAACACGGTTCATGTCCATCATCCAGCGCCAGCTACACGCCCCGTTATTGGCCAGCGCCCATCGCAGCATCGGCGCGTGATAATAAAGACCTTCATCAAAGAAAACCTTCATATATTCAGGGCTTTGCGTGGACAAAAGCACCCAATCCTGCGGATCCCCAAGACCGGTAGAGGTGCGATATCGCGTGAACCCATACATCAACCGATCAAAACCATAGGTTTCCATCTGGCGGCTATGGACATCCCACAACTCCTCGACGGTGCGGGCGTTGGTCAGCTTTTCAAGGTGGGAGACAAGCGATGTCATGTCGCTTCTCCGATGTAGGACAGGATCGCATCAATCGCCAATGGGTATCCCGCCGCACCAAAGCCGCAGATTTGGCCCACGGCCACGGGGGCGATATAGGATTTCTGGCGAAACGCCTCACGGGCGTGAATATTGGACAAATGCAGTTCGATGACCGGCACCATAATGCTGGAAATCGCATCCATCAGCGCGACTGATGTGTGGGTATAAGCACCTGCGTTCAGGATAATCCCCGCATGTGTCCCGCGTGCTGCATGCAACAGATCAACCAGTTCGCCCTCATGATTGCTTTGCGTAAAGGTAATATCGACCCCAAGATCAGTGGCCTTTGCCTGGCAAAGCGCCTCAATGTCGGCAAGGGTCGTTGGGCCGTAAACCTCGGGTTGGCGTGTGCCAAGCAGATTAAGGTTGGGACCATTCAGAATGAGGATCGAACACGTCATGAACTGTCTCTAACAGCTTTAACCAGTTGATCAAAATAGATTATGGGACAGATAAGACTCCAAGCGTTGCAGGGTCCAACAGGGTGACATGTTTATTGGTCTGCAGCCGCGCGATATCATCTGCATAAAGCCGGTTCAGATGTGCGCGCTCCCACGGCAACCATGGGTCAAAGCGGCCATTCTGTGCATTGCGGGGATAGCGGCTTTGGATATCCTGCCGTTGCGCGACAAGGGCGGGCAGACCTTCGGTCAGTGCAAGCAATTCCAGCTCTGCCATTGCGCGGGCCGACGCTGACTGCCTTTTGCTGTTGCCGCGCGGGGCGTTAAACTTGTGCACATCGACCATTTCACCCACCAAGCGCTGCAGGATGGCAGGCGCCATGCTGTCGTTGTTGACGAAATCCTCGAACCGCCAAAGATAAATATGTGCATGCGGGAAGTGTCGTGTGACGATATTGATTACGCCATTCCAACCATGCATATGATGAAAAACACGCGTACACATTTTACGAGACGAAACATAGGGCGGCCCGACTTCCTGAAGGGACCTGCAATATTCCACATATGCTGCAGCAAAGAAGTCCGCATAGTTTCGGACCGCAAAGTAAATTTCATGCACCGGAAAAGGGAGTTCTTTGGCGAAGGCCCCAATAAATTGATGACGGAACTGGTAAAGTTTGCCCACCTTCACGCAGTTTCCACAGTGCCCGGCAAGGTTTTCATCCGACAGGATCAACCGATCGGGGGGATCGTCGACCAAAGGCGCAAAGTAGGTTGTTGCCATATCGTGTAATGTATTGTTGTCAATCAAGGTCTTACGGGGCAGCCCCATTTCCCACATTGCATTCTGTTGGCAAGGAACGGTGTACTTTTTGCGAATTTCCCGGTGGGGGACATAATGCACGCCTGCTTTCTTCAGTTTCCCCTTATTGCGCTGTAATGACTTTTGCAGAAACGTCGTTGCCGTTTTGTGAAAGCCACCATGCAAAACTGTGTAGGGTTCAGTCATCAGCGTGCGTTTCACGCCACGCCGCGCCTTGATCAATCGCTGCGATCTGTTCGCGGAACGCAGGCCAGCCGTCGCGGGCTTTCAGCTCTTTGATCTTGGCGATATGCCAGTCGCAAGCCGTTTGATGCAGTTCAGATAAGATGGGATCACCAATCAGGCGATCATACTCTTCCCGCGCGGCAGGCAACCGGGCCAGAATTGAATCGTCATACTCATAATTGGCATTCATTGACTGCCAGTAATCAACCCCCTGATCACCGTTCACGTGGTTCGTGCGCCCACGGTCGCGTTTGACCAAAAAGCTATCGACAGACCGCACAGCATAGTGGTGCAAGCGGGCGTATTTATGCGAAAACTTGCGATGCGCTGACCATTTTGAACGTATGTACTGTTCCGGCATCGGTTGCCCGCCCGCATCGACCCATTTCAGGTCCTTGGGATCGTCAGCCACCAGCGGGCGGTGGATTTTCAACCGCACAAATTTTTCGTTATTGCGCATCATCGTCTTCATGCCCGACGCGCGCTGATTGGGATAGCTGTCTTCGGGGGCGGACCAAAGGAATTGTTCCGTTACAAAGCCCGGCTCAAATTCTTCGATCTGCCCGTGGCCGAATAACTTCCAACAAAACGATATTGCATCAACATCGCCTACTGCTGTCATCAAATCGGTCAGGTGCCCGTCACCTGTCCGGATCATCAGGAATTCATCCACATCGGCACACATCAGCCAGTCGGCCTCTTGCGTTTTATCATGCCATTGGGTGCGGCGCAGCGCCTTGCGTTGCGGGCTTTGACCGGGCTTGAGCTTGTTGACCACATGGGTTGCGACCCCCAGCTCCTCCAGACGGAGGATCATCTTGTCGGTGCCGTCGTCACAGTTGTTTGTGAACACCGTAAAGTCAGTGAACCCAATGGACCGGTGATATGCGATCCATTCCAGAATGAAGGGGCCCTCATTCTTCATCGTGGTGACAATGGTATAGTTCAGATCAGTCATTCTGGGTCTCTGCCTCGGCGGCGCGGGCGCGTTTTAGTTGGCGAAAAGTCTTCATCGTGCGGCGCGCCATGTCATCGCGTCCGTGTTTCGTATAATATTCGGCCAATGCCCCGGCATACCAGCGCAATTCGCGGCGACGGCGATAGTGCTGATAGAACATGGGTTGTGTGACCTCGCCCAGCAAACCGGCTGTCATGATGGGTTTCAGCGCATCAATTTTGCGCAGAAAAACGGCTGATTTATGACTTGAATACCAGCATTTATAGCCCGTCACATTGGGGCCTGCGATACGTTCGAAATGCTGACGATCCGGGGCAAAGTAGGGGTCATAGAACACACTCACCCGTCCAGCCTGCGCCAACGCACCTTGCGCATCACTTAACGGCAAGGTCCAATCCTGGCGACGCCCCGTCCAATACCGTTCTTCCCAAGGCACCAATGCAGGATCAAGCGTGGATTGCGGGTTGAACGCCAGCACATGCGCGCCCGGCACTAGCGAAGCGAACACGAGGGCCGCAAAAGCACCCATGGATGATCCCGCAAAAACCACACGGTCGTAGCCGTCAAAGAACCCTTCATCACGCAGCTTGTGCATGCGCGCGATCAGGTCCGCATCGCGATACCACATCTTGCCGTAAGCCATGACACCCAGGTGCGACACGGATAAATCACGCGCAAACTTAAACGCCCACGGTTCACGCGTGGGGCTGCTGTCACCAATGTTTGACAGGTTGTCGAAGGACACAAACAATACCGGGCGCACACGCCGCACAAACATCAGCGCATGCCGGGACGTCTTTTCAAAAAACCCTTCCCCGGTGCCCCCCGGGGACAGTTCCGCAAACCACAATGGTTGCGCAATGGCAGACAAGACCGACGCATCCGGCGTTTCGATTGTGGCGTCATCATCTTCCATTGTAATCGTCATTCCCTCAAGACCAGCCAAGATTGGCGTTGCTTGGCTTCTGTGATGGCTTGATTGTCCATATCATTCAAGGGCGCTTACAACACAGATCGGTACTTGGGCCGCCGCCCATCGCATGCTAGAAGCTAGCAAATCATAGTCCGGGACCTTGCGTGTGGCGATAGATAGTGCATTCGGAATTCAGTTGATCAAAGCGCGATCCTTTGTTGCCGACAAATCCTCGGCTGTCATGTTGGGACGGCAATCGCTGAAAGTCCGGCGCGGCGAACGCCGTTATTTCAAGCAGGCATTGCGGGCCGCTGACCTGCCGCTCAGATATAGCCACTACCAACAAGAGGACGGCTATTCCGAAACGTTTTTTGATCGCATCGGCTTTCCACCTGTAATCTCTATGGATGCATCCCCTTACGAGGGGTGCGATATCGCGCATGACCTGAACGACCCGTTGCCTGATGACCTTCATAGCCGTTTCGATGTGGTTATTGATGGTGGCACGATCGAGCATATTTTCAACACGCCACAATCGCTCGATAATGTGTTTCACATGCTTAAGGACGATGGCATCTTTATTTCAATCAACGGTATGACGGGTTGGGCGGGACACGGGTTTTACCAATTTAGTCCAGAACTGGTCTGGCGCTATTGGCAAGACACCCGGCGGTGCGCTGTGGAAACCTGTGCTGCAGTATGCATTGATCCCGCACAGCCGACCATACATGTGGCTGATACCGGCAAAGGCGGCGTGCGCTTTCGATCCAAGGGGCTGGGAGGGCGATGGTATCTTTATTACGTGATCCGGAAACTGCCGACAGCCAACGCAGCGACGCAGATCACCAAGACGCATCAGGGCGACTATACCGCCATATGGAACAAATCAGATAAGGCGCAAACGCAAGGGGCCGACCATTGACCAATCTTACCGATCTTGCTGACAAATACGGGTCAGATAAAGGTTCCAAAAAGCATCGCTATACGGAACTCTACCATATGCTGTTCCAGCCTTTTGCGGACCAACAGATCAACTTTATGGAAATGGGGCTGCTGATCGGCGGGCCAGAGCATGGGATCGACGCAGATCGCAAGACCACTGACCTGCCATCTATCCGCATGTGGTTGGAGTATTTTTCAAAGGCCCAGATTACCGGCCTTGATATCTCTGATTTCTCGTGGTTTTCGCACGAACGGTTTTCATTTGTGCGCTGCGACATGGACACAAGGGACGGGATTGCGCAAGCGACAGCCGATTTGCCGCAGATGGACATCATCATTGATGACGCATCACATGCCTCGCATCACCAGCAAAACGCCTTTCTGACGCTGTTTCCAAAGCTGCGTTCAGGCGGGCTTTATATCATTGAAGATCTGCGTTGGCAGCCGCCAGCCTATGAAAAAGACGGAATCACCAAGACCGCTGCCTTGTTCCAGTCGTATCAGCAAAACAGAGAGTTTGCGCATGTCGATACAGACGTGGCCGACGAATTCAACGGGCTGCGCAAAGACATGTCAGGCTGTTTTGTTTTTCAGGTCAAATACCAAAAGCAAAGGCGCGATCAGGTTATTGTTGTGCATAAGCGTTGATCTGTAACCCTATCTAATCACGATTGAAAAACCAGTTTGGGTCTTCATTACGCATAGCCCGTAAATGTACCGTAACTGGTTTGCGGCCGTATTTCATGTCACGCAGCTCTGGCGCACGCGTCGCGATGATCGCCTCTGTATAGCGCAATTCTGCACGGTGATCCGGGGGCAGGGAGGTGATAAGCGACAGAACCTTTCGGTCGCAATAGGGGTAAAGATAAAAGTTGTGGGTGAATGCATAGAAATGGTTGCCCTGACCGTGTGACAGGAAATGCTCGATAAAAAGCAAATCAAAGACGCGCTTGGCTGGTGTGCCTGAAAAATCTGCATACCATGCATTATAGTCCTGCATCAGCTTATCGCGGTCTGTCGGGTTAAGGTCTTTCAGCATCTCATTGTCGGTCAGCATCATCATCCGCAGCCCGGTTTGTACGTCATGGGTGGTGTTATTCTTGTACTCGACAATCGCGCGGCGCCACAGCATGGCGCGCATCAGCTCTCCGGCGTTGCCGCGCATCACGATGCCGCCGCGGGGCGGGGCTTGCAGAACCTCCAGACGGACCTGTGATATCTGCGTGCCAAGCACACCTTCGCCATTTGCGATCTGGCTGGCATTGCTTAACGTCATAAGCCGCACTGCATCGTCGATGGCGTAGTCAGGATCGCGTCCCGGATCATACACCGCCATGGGCTGGTCAAGAATTTGCGCCAGACGGCCAGCAATGCGGGTATCCCGCCGGCCCATCATGTTTTCGGCGTGCGAGTAAAGAAACAGCTTATCAACAAAGGGTTCGGCGCAGGACAAAAGGACACGGCTATCCAACCCACCTGTGATCGGCAATTTCGTATCAGGAAAATAGGTGGCCAGACCTGCCATGACTTGGGTCAGGCGATCAGCAATCTGATCAATCACAGCGGGCGTATCCGACGGGGCGATATCCGTGATGTCACCTTGACCGTCCCAGAACCGGTGCTGTGTCAGCGCCTCCATGTCCAGATAGTGATTTGGCAACAGCCGTTTGACGTATTTGTCTGCGGTATGCCCAAAGGCAAAACGGGCTTTGGCATGAGATGCAAGCGCGGCAAGCGGATAATCGTCATTTTCAACCACCTCACGGGTAAGAACCAGGTTTATCGTTGACGCGATACATCCGTCTTGCGGATCATACACAGCGCCAAGACTGCCAACCGCGTCACCATAAAGCCTGCTAAACTGCGATGTCACAACGATAAAAACGAAACGACCCGCACAAGCGTTCAGATAGGTAATAAGGTCGTCAGCAGACGTTTGACGGGACAAATGCTGCTTGGTAACAACGTCGCCATTGGCGTCTACAGCGACACCCAACAACGCCACATGGGTTCCTTGCTGTGTCTCAGCCACAGCAGACGGCAGACCAGCCGCGACTTGCACGTGCCAATGGCCCAAGCGGTGAAGGGCAAAGCCGGGTAGGGGCCGCGCATCCCCTTTTTCAACCCGAAACTGCTGTGAAAATACCTCTGCAAAATCCAGTTCATATTGCGCGCAAAGATGCTCTGCGCGCGTCATCTGGTGGGTGTGAACAGTCATAACGCTCCTTACCGTCGCAACCTGCGACGTCTTGATCATACTTTACCCGAGCAAAGGTAAAACAACCAGTGTTTGACCGCGTACAACACCGTGTCGCACGCTTGACAAGTCGGTGCCGCTAAAACACAAAGTGCCGCAATCAGCGACAGGTCAAAACATGTCAACGCTTCCCACAATTGGCGCACTATGGATCGGCGGGTCGTTGACCTGGCTTGAACAGCTTTGCCTGAAATCCTTTGCAAAGCATGGGCATGAAGTGCTGCTGTTCACCTATGGCGACGTCAAAAACGTGCCAGACGGCATCAAAATACGCAACGGCCGCGAGATCTTGGAAACCGACAATTTCGTCCTGCACAGCCGGTCACAAAGCGTGGCACTTTTTTCCGATCTGTTCCGGTTTCACATGATCAAGGCCATCCCAGAGATTATCTATATCGACACCGATGTGTTCTGCCTCAAGCCGCTGGATTTTGCAGATCCGTATATTTTCGGCTACGAGAAATACCGCAATCCACAGGCATGGCGGATCAACGGCGCGATCCTGCGGCTGCCGCCAGAATCGTTGCTGCTGCAAAAGATGCTCGATTTCATGACTGATGAGTATCCGCAGCCCACATGGATCCCCAAGCGTTTTCACGCCGAGATGCAAGCCCGCGCCGCAGCCGGTGATCCGATGCATGTTGGTGAACTGCCTTGGGGTGTTTGGGGTCCAATCGGGATCAGCGCCTTTGCCCGCGAGACCGGTGAATACACACACGCCAAAAGCCTCGACGTACTTTACCCTGTGCCGTTCAGTGAACGAAACATCTTGTTCAAGCGTCCGGCAAAGACGCTGCACTATCTGACCGACGACAGCCACACGATCCACATGTGGGCACCAATCAAGAAAGTCTCTGCCGCGCGCATGGATGGGCTGTGTCCGCCGTACAGCTACATTGGCCATCAACTCACCAAATATGGAATAGACCCAACACTGGCACCGGTACCAAACACCAAGAAACGTGAAGTGACGTTCGATTGAGATGTTTGTGTTCTAATATATTACATAATACTGATTATGCGACTTTTTCTTCTTTTAGTTGAAAGGTGTCGGAATCCTTAAATAATAGGACTGAATTAATGAGACTCCTTCCCCTTTGGTATCAACCACATAAGAATTCCCGCCATTTTGACCATCTAAACATCTCAAAAGCTTAAAACCTCACTCTACAGCTTCTGCTGGCAAGTCTAGCGTCTCAAAGGCAGCACAGAATTGACACGCCGGAGTTTCGTGAGCATTGGTGCTGGCGTACTCAGCGCTGCGAGTTGGCTTATCAAAGCTAGAACCACCGTGACATCCTGTTGTTGCCAGCCATAGTAGTTGTCGGCACCTACCCCACTCCTCGGGCTATCCGCCGGGTTATGCTCTCTCGGCCCATTGCCGACCTTGCGCACGGTCTCCGGATGCTGCAGTCGCAGCCCGCATTCCCGTCATTCGCTGCAAGCGCAAACTTCGGTCTTCACCCAACTCATACATCGCAGACAAATTGGGTTTTAGCTACCCACCAGTCGATGCGTGTCATAAATTGATTGCAACTATTTCCGACTTTCGGCGAGGTGTGCCGCAATTCTTGAGAAAATAGCATGAGAAACAATCGGACAAACGCTGTTACCTATCATTCTATGACTATGCCATTTCGTGCGGTGAAAATCGAACCAGTCAGGAAAACCTTGAATTCTGGCCGCCTCTCGGATGCTAATAACTCTGGCTTCATCCGGATGTATTGGTCTAGCAGCTTGAAAAGAGCCTCGGTCAGATCCTGTACCCGCACGTAAAGTAGGAGCGGGGCGATCCCATGCCAAGCGAGGATACCTGCTCTTTGCATCAACCCCTCCTTGGATGACGGAACCAAAGCGAGCCTGAACGTCCTCACTATGCGTAGTTCCCTGGAAACCGGTCACACCTTTTTTTCTGTAATTTGGGGTCTTGGCTGCAAACAACTCATCCAGACGCGACCCAAAGTCGTCAGTTTTCAACTTCAATCTGTCAACATTTCCGGGGGATGGTAAGCTGGCGATAGCATCTTTGGCAGAATCCTAGGGTAGCTTTGTCCGCATCTTACCAGTTCGTGCACCGTGCAGCGAACGACGCGGTTTCCTGAAGCCGCCACTCGTGGCCGGTGCAGCGAATGCTATTGAAGAGCCCAGAGGCACCGATGCTGCGCAACGCGCCAATGTCAGCTTTTGCGATGACGTCAACTCCCGAAAAAGGAGAGGCACGTTCTCTTTATAAATAGCCCCGAAAACATCCACGCGATGACCGCGCGCCTGCCCTCGATCAAGCCCAAGGTCACGTTGAAGCCGCAGTGCGGCGCGCATTCCTTTCAGAACTGCATTGCGTGCGGGACCTCTAGCCATCCTTGCTGACCTTTGATCGAGAACGCAGAAATTCAGCAAAATTTGCCAACTCGCCACGATCGTTCTCCGACAAATCACTGACGGTACGGGCTAGAAATGTGACGTCCTCAGGCACAGGCGTATCTGTTTCGCCAGTAAACCAAGCAGTTGGGCGCTCATATAGGGATGCGAGACTTTTCATCTCCAAAGCACCCACACCACGTTTGCCAGCCTCCATTTCTGAAATTGCTGAGCGGCGTACTTTAAGGTGCGTCGCTGCTTCTTCTTGCGTGACGCCAATATATTCACGCGCCTGCTTCAAGCGTTTGCCAAGCTGTAAAGCCTCAGGGTCCAGTCCTGCAAATCCAGCGGGAGTTCGTGCCATATCAAACTTTCTCCGTGACAGGTTGTTTTGCAGCCCAAAGATCGCGACATACTGCGACAACCGCTGCTACACAGTCATCCACACCGTCGAAACCACCTTGCGGCATAACATCATCCGGAAGGTCGAGAGCTATCTCTTCTTCCACACGTAAAACCACCCGCACCATAATTAAAGAATCGACTTCTGGCTCCCACGCTCCGCGCTCGGTGGGCCGGTCGTTAATTGCAGATGTGATTTCATCTCGAATAGCGGCTTCGAGCGTAGCTAGTGGGAACATAAGGACCCCCTTCTCGTTCGTATTTCAGTCATTGGTATATCGTATGTCTGAATATCAGACAAGAAAAAATCTCATGGTGTTGCTTGCCCTAAGCCATCACTGTGGAATTTAGGTGCGATTACTAAAGCTTATGATCTATTTTTCAGTCTTAGGGGTTTACAAGCTGTAAGCTATAACAAGATCAAAGGACCACGGCGCATAACGTCCGCTAACCAAGTTTCAGAACCACTTTGCAGGAAACCTCAGCAACAATCGGTCAAGTTCAGCATTCTGTTCGGGCTCAAGATCTGCACGCAGTTCCTGAAAAGTAGGGTCCCTGCCCCATCTAGCTTGCTCCAGCCCTTTGATTGAAAACAGGTTCACGCGGCATTTCAAAAGTGCGGCCATGAGGCCATGCGTTTTTCGTTGCACCGCCATGGACGACGCTCGATATGGCCTGTCCATTGCAGTGATATTGCGTGGGTTACGCCGTGCAGGGAACGCAGCGCTTGCAAATAGATCGATCGGCGCGCGTCCATCATGACGTGATTTCATCAAGATATTTGCAAAGGCGAACGCAAAATCATGAAACTCGCTCTTATTTTTCTTTTTTGACCGATCTGACAAACTCGCTTCGAGCGCCTTTTCAAACTGTATCGTATTGTTCCATGCCGCTTGAGCCCGATTGTTCCTGCCAACTTCTTTTGCCGTGTGAGCCGACATATCGGGAAGACCCAGCTGGTTGGCGTAGAATGAACCACAGTGGGCACACGCCAGAGCAATAATCCCATTTTCAATTATGAACGACATCCCAGCCTGTCTGTCATTGCACTCCAGGCAATGGCTTGTGAGAGGTCGTCTGTGGGTCACACAAAATGTTCGCGTGATCATCCTCCACGACAATCTGAGAAATTGATGGTCGCCTTCGAGCCGGTCAGTCAGGAGGCAGCGCGGACACCACGCCAAGGCAGGTTGTTGGCTGAAGCTATCTCCAACAGCGCAGTTGCCGCCTGCCCGCCTTAGCCATTTTGTATGGATGCCGTGTTTTGTTCTCGGCAGAGTAAGCAAAGACAATCTCCGCTTTATGGGATCAAGGGCGTCATTTAGCCCAGCCAAAAATTCGCCCGGTTCGAGCGCGTCGAGATCCTCTGGAATGTTGATAGGGCGCTGATATGATTCAGTCGGAAACAACTGGCGTAGATAAGTTTGCGCATCCATCGACTTTGTTGCCGCCGACCGATTTAGCCGCCGTGGGTGCCAATGCGGGCCAAAGGGAAAGGCAGAATGTTTAGCGCGAAGGCGCATGCGAGCCACATTGATATTAATGGGCGAATGAATATCAGGGGTTTAGCAGCCAACACCTGTATTTAGTGGCTTCCTAATAACAACATTAAGATTAATACCAAAAAACTTATAAGAAACCACGATTAATGTGCCTCATCTTTGACAACTTGGGCCGCCAACTCTCAGCAAAGTGATACCCGCATGGTCGAATGCAAATGACTATGCCCGGAATCTTTTGAAATGGTTGACGAGGACAAAGACAATGAATTTGAAGAAACACCTTTATACGTCCACTTTCCTGTTGATGGCGACGACGCTATCAACCTCTGCCCAAGACGTGACTTTAACGGCCTTGAATGGCGATGTGACGATTGAGGGTGAGTTGCTGTCGTTTGATGGCGCGGTTTATACGTTGGGCACTGTGCTGGGCACTTTGACGCTGGATGCGGATATGGTGCGCTGCGATGGTGCGGGCTGTCCTGTCACAACCTCTCAGGCGTCAGAGTTTCGGATTTCCGGGTCACGCACGCTGAGCAAGGATTTGATCCCAAGCCTGCTGCGCACTTATGGCAGCGACAAGATTGACGCATTTGGCCAGATTAACCGCACAGCGGCACAAGCTGGCGCGGCCAATTATGAGGTGGTTTCAACCTCTGGTGACATGATCGCCGCTGTGGATATCGCGCCCTCAAACACGACCGATGGTCTGTCAGATCTGCTGCGCGGTGAGGCGACGATCGCTCTGGCGTCCCGCCCGGCCCGCAACCGCGAGGCCCGCGCCTTTGAAGAGGCCGGTCTGGGCGATATCCGCGCGACCCAAAACGAACATATCGTGGCACTGGACGGGCTGTTGCTGGTGACCTCACCTGACAATCCGGTGCGCGCGATCACCGAGCAGAACGCGGCCCTGGCCTTTGCCGGGCGGATCACCAACTGGGCCGAACTGGGTGGTCCCGATGCGCCGATCAACATCTACGTGCGCGACACCAATTCCGGCATCCGCGAAGTGTTTGACAACCTGCTGATGCGCCCCAACGGCCTGCAAATTGCCAATAACGTCATTCTGGTGCAAAGCGATGAGGCCCTGTCCCAGATCGTGGCCGTGGATCCCAACGGGCTGGGTTTTACCAACTTTGCCGATGGGGATGGCGCCAAGGCGCTGGCCATCGAAGGGGTCTGCGGGCTGCAAACACCGCCCAACGCCTTTACCATCAAAACCGAAGAATACCCGCTGACCCGCCTGCTTTACATGTACACAGCCAGCAACAGGCTGCCAGAGCATGCGAAGGGTATGTTGGATTTTGCGCTGTCCGAAGAGGCGCAAGGCCTGATCTCTGAGGCCGGGTTCATTGACCAGACGATCCGCGAAGCCTCGGTTGACAGTCAGGGCCTGCGTGTGGCCTCGGCGGTGGTGGCCAACCGCGACTTTTCCACCTTCCCGCAATTGCAGCAGATGATGGAACAGCTGATCAGCTCTGACCGGTTGTCGACAACCTTCCGGTTTGAGACAGGGTCAAGCAATCTGGATGCGCGCGCCCAAGACGATATCGTGCGTCTGGCCCGGCTGCTGAGCAGTGATGCCTACCGCAACAAAGAAGCCGTATTCGTGGGCTTCACGGACTCGGTCGGTGATCCTGAACTAAACCGGCAATTGTCCGAACGCCGTGCCGGGCAGGTTGTGCAGGAACTGCTGGATGAAAATCCAGACCTGCAATCCAATGTGGCCCTGCAAACCATCGGCTACGGCGAGATTTCCCCACTGGGCTGCAACGAGACCAACACCGGCCGCCGGATCAACCGCCGGGTCGAGGTCTGGGTCCGCGATGTGGTGGCGCGCAACTGATGCGCCGCCTGCCCCACCGCACACAAAACACCACGGATTTGACACACAGCTGTCCCGATATCCGCGTAGCAGACCTCCAGATGAGGACAAAACGATGAAATTCCTACAAACACTCACACTGGCCGCCCTGGCCGTCATCCCAGCACAACTGACTGCACAATGCGATCCAGGGGAAGAAGTGCTTATCTTCAGCATTATCACGTCGCTGCAAGGCCATCCAAAGGGCGAATCCGCCCTCGCCTATGCTGATGCGATCAACACCCAGCTTGACGGGCGCTATTGCATCGAGGTGATCGGCAATAGCGAGATGCACGCCGACGACGAAGACCTGTGGCAGGCGATGCTGGATGGTGAGGTCCACTTTGCGGCACCCAGCCCGACAAAGATGACGCAGTTCGCCAACAAACTGGCACTTTTTGATCTTCCATTCCTGTTTGACGGCCCACTTCACGCGCTTGAATTCCTGACGTCCGATGCGACAGAGGAGATATATGAACAGCTTGAAGATGATGGCTTTTATGGCATGACATTCTGGTCAAATGGCATGCGCCATTTCTCAGCCACACGCCCGATGCGCCTGCCACGCGATGCTGATGGTCTGACCTTCCGCGTTCAATCGTCATCGCCGATCATGGCGGCCATGCTGGATACGATGGGTGTCACACCGCAAAAGATGGCCTTTGCCGATGTGCTTGGTGGTCTCCAATCCGGTGAGGTCCAAGGCCAGGAAAACACCTTCTCAAACATTGACTCCAAAGCTTTCTACACAGCGCAGGCCGCCACCACCGAGACAAGCCACCACTATCTGGGATATCTGGTGTTCACGACCTCATCGTTTCTTGACGGCCTTGACGCCGAAACGCGCGACATCTTTATCGACACCATGAAACTTGTCTCGCACGAGCGGAACCGCTTCGCGTTTGAGCTAAATCAGATCAGCCGTCAGAACATTATTGAGGACGATGGTATCGTCATCAGATTGACGGATCAGGAACGGCAGGCATGGCGCGACGCGTTCGAACCAATCTTTGACGAGTTCAAGCCAGCGATTGGTGCAAGCTTTGTTGACCGCGCGCTTGAGATAAACGCAAACGCCAATCCCTTTGACTAATCCACCTTTGCGCTAACGCAATTATCACAGACGACCACTCCACTCACTCCACTCACTCACAACGAAAGCAGCCCCGCTATCGGCAGTCGGCAAAATGTCTCCAACGCACTGAACCTCTAGGCTCTTTATAAAGATACTAAATTTCAGTGTTTTGACGATATCAAAGCGTCCGAAAGTAGCACTGCTGTTCAAAAACTCCGCGCTCAATGAAGCACTAATCAGGTTACTTGCGACTTGAGCGCGGAATTTTACCACGGTTGGCACACTGTCAAATTGATAGACTGCAAAAAGCGGCTCAGGTCATCAGCTTGTCAATCTAGATGACCCATGATGGTTGAGGCGTTTTGTTTCCATTTCCACGCAGGAAATCCGCGAAATAACGAAATATGTCCTGTTTGATCGTCAATTTTGACGAAAGCCTGACGGACCACTGATCCGGGCCTGACGATGGTTGGCGCATGGTCATTGGAGGCGTTCGGGGGCATTGGTAAATTGCCTTTTAGTACCTAATAATTCGTAGAACCGGCATCCCCGGGCGCTCATTTCGCGGGTCACTTATTAGACCCAAATCATATTTTTAGGAGGTATTATCAATGGCTACCAAACGCACCCCAAGACTGGTCCTGATGGAGGACGACCTGAACGTTGCAGATGCTGGGATGGAACAGGTTTCATCCGTGCGCAAAGGGCTCAATGCGGTGGATTCCGTTTCAACTCTCATCGGAGTAAGCGAAATCGCATCTGACAGCGCACTGATCAGCGACGAAATCAACACGTTGACAGTTGATTTGACTGATAAAGAAGTCAAAGAGCTTGCTGACAAACCCGGTGTGACGACTATTGAAGATGATGTCTGGAACGAGGCGTACACGGATGACTCGCTTGGCGATATTGTTGATGAAGACCCTGAAGCAAGCGCCGAGATCGATGATGCACAAGCGGAAATCGAAGAGGCTGACGGACAAATGTCAGACGAAGACATATCAGCCCGTGCTGCCGACGC
This sequence comes from Roseobacter sp. CCS2, assembly GCF_000169435.1. Lineage (GTDB taxonomy): Bacteria > Pseudomonadota > Alphaproteobacteria > Rhodobacterales > Rhodobacteraceae > Yoonia. The sequence goes on from NZ_AAYB01000007.1 coordinate 85,912, forward strand.
TATCACCACAGAGTTCACTGGACCAGAGATCGATTTCGATGAGGAAGGTCAGGCTTTCGCCCTGTCCGCGTCGACTGATCCGATTGTGATGGATACGGCAGATGCCGCAGGAATTGACCGCGACAAACTGTTCAAGTTCATCCGCTGCGTCGTAAAATGTGCGATGTCCGAATTGGGTGGCGACAAAGCCAACGCCGAGGCCGTAGATGACGCTATGGTGTCTCGCATAATGGCCGAACAAGGTGTGGCATCTGACAATGTGTCTGCTCAGGCAATCCGCGACTACATTACCTGCGGTCTGAAGATCATTTATGCACGGTATGCATGGCGGTACTCAACAGGCGCAGGCGTTCGTGTCGCGATCGTGGATACCGGTATTGCACCGCGTCACCCAGATCTGCGTGTTTATGGCGGTGCGAGCTTTGTGCCCGGCGTCCGTTCTTGGGCAGACGATCAAGGTCACGGCACACACGTCGCCGGAACCGTTGCCGGTCTTGCAAACAACCGCGGTGTGGTGGGTGTTGCGCCACATGCACGGCTTTATGCCGTCAAAGTACTCAACTCCCGGGGTTCTGGACGGCTAAGCTGGATCATAAATGGTCTGATCTGGTGCTACCGCACCAATATGCATGTGGCCAACCTTAGCCTTGGCAGCCGTGCGAATACGCATAACCCGCGTGTTTACAGTGCAGCCTACGAACGGGCCGGGCGTCTTTTGCGCCGCAAGGGGATCTTGGCTGTCGCCGCGGCTGGGAACTCAAACGGACCGGTCGGTAACCCAGCGCGTTGCCCGTCCTTCATGGCGGTCTCTGCCGTTGACTGCAATCGCCGGCGCGCGGGCTTTTCGTGCTACGGACCGCAAGTGGAAATGGCCGCACCCGGTGTTGGTGTCGTCTCGACATACCCCCAGAGCGGCTATCGCTCACTCAACGGGACGTCCATGGCGAGCCCACACGTGGCCGGGGTTGCGGCACTCATCAAACGGCGTCATCCATCTTGGAGCGGTGACCGTATCCGGGTCCACATGTGGCGCACGGCCACTGACATCGGCGCGCGCGGTCGTGACATCGCCTATGGCTACGGTCTGGTAAACGCCTATCGCGCTGTCCGCTAGACGCAAACAACACGGGACATGGCAGTTGATTTTGCCATGTCCTATATTTCTAATGTATATTTATTCCACTCAAACAAAGACTATCGCACCCATGCCACACCCAGCATTTATCCCCGCGGTTCTTCTTTGTTTGGCCCAGACAGAAGGGACCGAACTCATGACAAAACTTGATCACAGTCTAGAACAGGCCGTAGCAGCCGCCCAAACACCTGAACAGCAGTTTCCGGTTTTAATCATGTGCAACGATAATTGCGCACCTGTCGTTGCGGTGCTGAAGGAGCAGGAAAACAATGGTTTTACCGTAATCGACGAACTGAACTTGGTCACAACAAATGTTAACGCCAAGACGCTTGTCAAGATTGCCGCCATGGATGCGGTGACATCAATCGAACTGGATGTCGAAGCAAGTATTGACTAAAGCGAGGCCGCATCCATCCATGCGCCATGGATTTGACGTATGTTATCTTTTGACAAAGAATATCTGCGCAGACCAACAGTGCACCATCCGACACTGGCGATATACATTGACCTGATGCTATCGTCAGAAATTTGTCAAAATCTATTTTTTTGAAAGCCGTGCAGTTCAAAAATCGTAAACTGAAGCAACTTGGCTGCAAGGGGATCGATTGAATGAATAAATACGACGATAAGCGCGACAATGGCCCCAACAGACCAACGGGTAACCCTTATGTCGATTGGCCTTTGCGCCTGTTTCGCCAAGATCCGAGCCGGTTAAGGCTACAAAACGCGGTGCCGCCTATCAGCGATAAACAATTGGCCGAGCTGCCCCTGTGGCTTCCAATATCCATTCGCATCGCGGGCTCAGCATTGGGCGCATTCCAAGAGGCTTACGCCAGCAAAGACGTTAGGGACGATAATCGCCAGCCTGATCTTGTCGTCGAAAACTGGCAGTTTGAAGTTCTGGCCTTCGCAGAGCCCGAGTTTTGGGATGTCGTCGTCTATGTCAAAATCGACGCCCAAGATATTCCTGTGGTCTCATTCCCAGATTATGTTGGAATTTTGCGCTTTGATCCACCGATCACGCAGTTTCAACTGCCGCAGGTCACGAATGATCGCGCCACTGCGGGTATGCTTTTCTCCAAGCGTTCCCCTTTTTCGGACGCTCCAGCTAAGGCCACTGCCAAGACGATGGTTGGCATCATCGATGATGGTATCGGGTTTTTGAACGCACGGTTCATGCGCGACACCACATCGCGTTTTGCAGCGCATTGGATCATGTCAGACCCGGCGAATGCGGCCGTTTTTTCGCCTATTCAAAGTCTCGCGGCGGACTTGAACACCAAGACCGAAGCCGAAGTCTACAATCAGCTCGCCAAACAGGCATATCTGCCCGGCACGCGCCACAGGATGTTGAGCATGCGGACCCACGGTACCCATATGCTTGATCTTGCTGCGGGGGCGGATCCCGCGGACCCGACTGATCCGGTTCGAAACATTGATCTTCTTGGCGTACAGATTAGGCCGCAATCCTATGACGATACCAGTGGTGCGGGGATCACGCCGGACCTGCAACGTGGTCTTTTCTTTTTGTGGCTGACGGCCTGGTTTCAGGGCAGTCGGCATCTCATGGTTAATATTAGCCTTGGCATCACTGCCGGCCCGAAAGACGGGACATCGCAGGTCGAGGTTATCATCCGCGATGCCATCAGGATGGCAGCGATGTTGGGTCTGAAAATAGACGTCTTCCTACCATACGGCAATGCATATCACGATCAACTTGCAGCCGAGCTTTGCGTGACACCAGAAGAACCAAAGCCCATTCATTGGCAAATTCAACCCAATGATCTGACACCAGGTTATTTTGAAATTCAACAGTTGGACGGCGGCTCTTACGATCTGAACGAACTGGAACTGACCTTTACTTCCCCGGCGGGCACGACCCAGACCGTGACCGCCAACGCATCGGGCACCATCAATAGCGATATTGTCATGAACGGGGTGACCTGCGGTACTGTCAGTCATGTACCCGCACGTGGCCGAAGGCAGCATTTGATTGTGGCATTTGCCCCCTCTCGCAGCAATCCTGAAATGACCCTTCCCGGCGCGCGCCCCTGCCCCGCAGGACGTTGGACGCTCACCATTGCGGCCCCCAAAGGCGCGGTTGCACTAACGTTGCAAATGCAGCGCGATGATCGCCCCGAAGGCGTTTTGCCAGGCGCGTATCAGGCGTATTTTGAAGGACCGAATACACGTGATCATGACCAAGACGCGCGCCAGTTCACCGCCTTGGGCGATGAAGGGCCTGTCGTGTATCTTGGCACAAATTCTGCCTATACAGAGGTCAATCATACCAATGTCACGAGCGTCGGCGGCGCTATGGTTCGCGCGCATGAAGATCCGGGTCAAACACCACAGATCAAACCAGCGCACTACACCGCCAAGGGCACTGGTTGGTCAGGCAGTGAACCCGACTTAGGCGCTGCGACCGAAAAGAGCGCGGTTCTGCCAGGACTTCTTGCTGCGGGGACGTTTTCCAATGGAACGGCCCGAATGAGCGGCACAAGCACGGCATCAGCGTCTGCTTTACGCCATGCGTTGGAAGCTATCCTCGGCGTGGGTTTTGCCGATATTAGACCGATCTTTGGTCTGGATCGGGCGCGCATCGGATCACAAGTGATTTTAGACAATAGGGCCGTACGTCGCCGGACGTGATGTGTGTGCCTTTGGTCCAGCGATTCCGACTGGACCAAGCGCGTTCTGCTTATGCCTGACGCGGCAACTCGGCTATTACGGCTTTCCACATGGCAAGCAACAGATCATCTGGATCAGCTTGGTTCAGGTTTTCGGTTGTTGCCGGAATTGCGGCTTGCAGGTGTGCCAAGGAAAAATCCTGCGATGTTGCTTCGACGGGTGCATAATCGATCACCGTCGTGCAACGCGCCTTACGCATGTGGTTGACCAAGGCTTCGCCGATCCCGATACCACAAAACGCACCGGCATAACTATCCGTCGGAAAGTGCAACCCGCCAATTGTGCGATTGTCAGCAATGCGTGTAGCAATACGGAATAGCAGATTAGCCACTGTGGTTGACCCTGCAATCGCATCCTTCACTCTGAACGGTGCGTTGCCCGGATTGGTGATCTCAAATACCAGTCCGGACAGAACCGTTGCAATGGCAAAGGCTTCTGTCGCATGGCCACTTGGCCAAGTGCCGTGTTTGGGTGTTTCAACAACAGGATAGACCCGTGAGGAATAATCAGCAGGACGTGGAATATTATGGGTAAATTTCAACGGAAATTCGACATAACCACATAAACGCACAACTGCTTCGAGCCATTCCAACGTCCATTCAGATCGGTCTGCATCCAGCCTGAGGGCGGCCGCAAAAAAAGACGTTATATCGTCAATCTGATAGGTGATTTCGTTTAACCGGTCATTGCGAAGATCAGCGGCATCTCGAACATGCCGCAGCTCGGCCTTGCGCCAGAAATCAACGACGGGATCAGGTGGCGTGAGTTTAACCAGCGGTGGCGCCACATTCGTCTTAAGCGGAGTTTGAACGTTGCCATCCACCGCCTGAAACAAGGGAAATAACCGCGTGTCGATAACAACTTCCCGCGGTATCTTAGCCAATTGGTCCAGTTGTCGAAAGGGATCCAACTCGATCCTAGGTTTCAGCGCAGGATCGGCCTCACCGTTCCAGACCGGCAACTCGCCCTCGCGGGTCGTTAATAACGCATCCGCAGAACTGCCACCTATATCGTCAAAAAGATCCTCCCCGGACCGCCCTGCCCGACCGGCGCGTCCTGCTCGACCCGCACGCCCGGCTCGTCCCGCGCGTCCAGCGCGCCCCGCTAAAGTGACCATGACACATCCCCTTTGTTCAATTGTTTGACAAATTTGGCGCATTGATCGGAACCCAGTCAATTATGAACTGCAATGCGCATCGGATTTGACGAAAACTTGACGTTTCAACCGACAACAGGCAAAATTGATTACCGTAATTAAGGTATCGGCGTCTTTCATGACCGGAGAGCTGTATGACCTACACGATCCACTTATTTGGAAATTTTCGGATATTGTCGCCAGATGGCGACGAACTAACCCCCTCTCAGCCCCGCCACAGGGCACTGCTGGCATTGATTGCATCATCAGAGGATTTGCGCCGCTCACGGCGTTGGATCGAAGACCGTTTATGGAGTACACGCGGTCAGAAACAAGCAAGTGGCAGCTTTCGCGAAGCGTTGCGAATGTTGCGCAAAGATTTGGGAAAACACGCGCATATTCTGGGTGCCAATCGCAGCGATATCTGGTTGGATTCTACTTTGGTTTCGACACGTAATAATCCGTCGAACGGTCTAACGCATCGAGAGTTTCTTGAGGGCCTTGATGTCCCTGATCCAGAGTTCGAAGATTGGCTACGAAATACGCGGGCGCAATTTGATAACAGCGGTTTGCCGCAGCAACAATCACTAGCCACACCACAACCTATTTTGGCGCGTCCGCCCAAAGGTATTTTGGTGCGCAGCAAGGCCGGCCATGCGACGACCCGCGCGGAAAGCATGGCCTCGCAACTTGTGGCTGATTACATCGCCACTAATTTTGAGGAATGGTTTGGCTCCTGGCTGCTCTCTAACGACGTTTCACACGCAGCCGGTGCCGCTGATTTGGAAGTATCATGTAACGTCATGCAAGATGATGGTATGTGCGCGCTTGAAGTTAAAATATCTCATATCGGAACAGGCCGCATTCTGTACGCCAGCCAAGGCGGCTTTTCTGGATCCCCGCTTGAAGCACTTAATCAAGAACTGGTGGGCGGTATCGTTCACGTAGCCGCATCCAAGGTATCATCCAAACTCCCACATTTGCTGGGTGTAGACCGCTCTGAAGGGGTTGCCGCTGGCTTTGCGCATCTGGGCAAACAGCGACTGATGACCTTTGACCCCGAGAACTTGGAGGAGGCATATAGCTTTATGTCTCATGCCCGACAGGCCCACGAACAAGGCGTCTTTGTTGCGTGGCAGGCGTTTATACGCATGGCCCAATTGGTTGATAACGTTGCCGAAGACCCCGAAGGCAAAGCGGACGATCTGCGTGCCCTTTCAAACGAGGCACTCGCCTTATCGGGCGACAATTCTCTTGCGGTAGCATTGGTCGCCATCGCACGCAGTATGGCCCAGCTTGATCCGGCTGAAAGCACGCAACTGGCAAAGCGGGCCATGAAAATGAACCCCATGAACCTCTTTGCGCGACAGGCCATGGCCTTGGCACTCAGTAACGCGGGCCAACTGGAACGTGCCTATCTGCTGTCTAAATCGTGTCAAAAATTCCTGCCCGAGGATGACAGCAGCCACCTTTGGGATCTATATCACGCATTAGTTTGCATCGCGGTCGGCAAAACCGGCGAAGCGCTCGTATCCGCTGAACGCGCATCTGCGGGATGCTCAGAGTTTATTGCGCCACGCCGGCAACTCTTGGGTCTTTACCTGCACGAAAACCGGATCGATGACGCCAAGGTGCAGTTCGATCTGTTGCGTCAAAAAGAACACGATTTTTCACTCGATCGGTTTTTGAATGATCCCGAATATCCTGTCGACACCTTGCGGAACCGAGGCCTCATAAATGGATCATTTGAGGATATTTTCTCGTAAGGAGGCCGATATAAACGGGGTTGCCGTCTTAATGCAGTAAAATCAAATTTGATATCGCGGGAAGACGCCAATTGTCACTGCTGGTAAAAGCACTCCGCAACGCTCTAAAGCGATGCACCGCAGCGGCGTTGACCTACTTACCGCTGTGGCGACTAACATAAACCACGGGCGAAGGTTTGATCTGTCGGCACTACCAACACATTCCGGCAACATTCCAAAGGTCAACTTTTCGAACAAGACCCGGGAAACCTGCAAAGCTCAAAGTTTCATATTCATAAATTAATCTAAATCTTCCGCAGTATTGAAAGCCGGTTGGTTTCTTTTGTTGCGTCCATGCATAAATCTAAACGCATGGTCTCAGAAACCCTAAGATAATCATAAAAATAACTGATCTGATCAATCTGAGAAGCGACATCATGAGGACAACTATGTTGAAATCGGATTTCCCGGCGTCATATTTCATCCTCTGGGTCGTCAACCGCATCCAGCACCAGAACAAGGCGTGTTTCGCCCGTTCCTGCAATTGGTGGCGACCGATGAAGCAGGCCGGATGCCGGTTTCGCTGGCCAAAGCGTTCCGCGCAATAGGATCGGCGCACCCGTAACAACTGAGAAGACCCGCGCGGGATCCCGACCGTTGCGCGAAACCCCATACTGCGTGCCTTGACCGCGATAGGTGCAGACAAGCCGTGCTGTGATTGCGTCGATATGAAACTTTCGGCACGCGTTTGTGGTGACAGCCTGCAGGCGCAGACGCAGGTATGGCGTGCGCATCAAACCGGTGAAAATTTTGGCCAAGGCGCTGATATCGCCAACCAGTTGGTCACGTTAAGCGCACGCTGGTGTTTGCGCAGTGTCACAAAGTGCGTTTACTGCCAATGGAACAGCCTCTGGGCGCAGAATGATGCGCCCTTGCGGGAGCAGCAAAGGGTCAAGCGTATCAATCCGGGTCTGAAACGCTGGCGCGGGCTGCCTGCGCCAGATCGCTGCTGCACAGGCAGGTTGCAGAAAGGTATTCAGATCTTCTGACTTGTCCGCGATCGCAACACCGGCGACCGCATCTTTTACCATAGTATGAGCAAACATTAGGCGGCTTCCTCGGCGCGGCGCCAGACGGGAAACGGATCAGGGTAATCTGGTAGGCCGTCAGGCCCGGTGGCTGCCATCGCTGGTACAAGACAGGCATCAAGGCGGTCTTTCAACGCGGGCCAATCGATGCCTGCGCCGATGAACACAATCTCTTGTCGCCGATCGCCCCAAGGCTCTTGCCAATGTTCCTGCATATACGCGCGCGCGCTTTCGTGGTCAGGCCAGTTTTCCTTTGGGACCGAAGCCCACCAAGTGCCCAGCGGCTTAACGCTGGACAGGGCACCAGCAAGCGAAAATTCGGCCACCCAACCGGGGCGCGTCGAAATCCAGAAATGGCCCTTGGCGCGGATCACGCCGGGCAGATCACCGTTCAAAACGCTGAGGATTTTTTCAGGAATGAAAGGCAGCCGCGCGCGATAGACAAACGATGCCACCCCATATTCTTCTGTTTCCGGTGTGTGATCGGCAAAGCCATACAATTCCTTCGCCCACATCGGATGCTCATGCGCCTTTTCAAAGTCAAACATGCCAGTATTCAGATCGCGTCTGCGGCAACATCCGAATGATCGGCCTCGATAATCTTTGCATCCGCATTGAGGCTGCGAATGATCTTGCGCGCGGCGTCCGTGCGTTCCGGTCCTGCATCTGTGACCTTGTTCAGAATGACCACATCGGCAAATTCGATCTGTTCCACCAGCAGGTTGACCAGTGTGCGATCATCCTCTTCCCCCAGCGTCTCACCACGGTCGCGCAGGAAATCATGGCTGGAATAATCGTTCAGCAGGTTCACGGCATCAACAACTGTCACCATTGTGTCCAGCCGCGACACATCAGATAAGCTATCACCAAATTCATCTCGGAAATCAAAGGTGGCAGCAACTGGCAAAGGCTCGGAAATACCAGTCGATTCAATCAGCAGATAATCAAACCGACTTTCAGCGGCGAGTTTGCGGATCTCATCCAACAAATCATCGCGCAAGGTGCAGCAAATGCAGCCATTTGACATTTCGACCAGAGTTTCATCTGTCCGGCTCAGTTCCGTATCTGCCCGCACCAAATCGGCGTCGATGTTCACTTCGGACATATCGTTGACAATCACTGCAACCCGCCGCCCCTCGCGGTTGTTCAGAACCCGGTTTAAAAGCGTCGTTTTACCTGCGCCAAGGAAACCGGAAAGCACCGTGACGGGAAGTCGATTGTCTGACATATCTTGCTCCAAATCTAATCCATTCAGTCACGCAACTTACGTAGTTACTTTACTAATGCAACCACAAAAGTTACGAGTGCTGACCGTGTAGAGGAAAACCGCAGATGAAACGAAATTCGCGCCTGTCTCTTGCGCTTCATACCCTTGGCCACATGGCCGCAGATTCAAAGCATATGCGGACCTCGGCCGATATAGCGGATCATGCGGGCACAAATCCTGTGGTTGTGCGGCGCGTTTTGGGAAAGCTGAGAGAGGCTGGGCTGCTGACATCCGAAAAAGGCCACGCCGGTGGTTGGCGGTTGGCCCGCGCGGCACAAGACATTACGCTAGCGGATGTTTACCTTGCATTGGATGAGCGCCTGGTCGCGTCCAGCCCGAATGATGACGTGCCAACCTGCGTCGTCGAACACCGCCTGCAGAACAAGATCACCGCGGTGATGGAAGAGATTGAACGCAGCCTGATTGAGCGTCTTTCAAAAACGAATATTGCTGAAGTGCAGGATATACCTGAACCTAGCCATGGATAAGCCTATGGCTGGTCATCAAGCGGGTCGCCCGGCAAACGGTATCGGCTGGATAAGATCAGACTGCTGACAGCGCTTTGACCAATCCATCTCGTGCTGCGGCGTCTGCTGCGTCTGCAAGCATCTGTGCCTTCAGGCCGTCTTCTGCAGTTGGCGTCACGGGTGTTCCAGTCTCAAGCGCTGATACAAAATGCGCCATTTCCGCGCGATAGGCCGCGGCGTAACGCTCAAGAAAGAATGGCTGCGTTGCCGCCTTGCGCATGCCGTCGCCATTCGACAGCTCAACCGTATTTTCAAACACGTTGTCTGCGCGCAGCATCCCGGCGCTGCCATGCACCTCAATCCGCTGATCATAGCCATAAGTCGCGCGCCGCGAATTTGAAATCTGGCAAAGTTTCCCGCTCGCCGTTTTCAGCGTCACGGCTGCTGTATCAAAATCACCCGCCTGCCCAATCTGCGGGTCGACAAGGCAGGACGCGGTCGCGGTAAGTTCGACGGGATCTTCGCCCAGCAAGAACCGCGCCATATCCAGATCGTGGATCATCATATCGCGAAATATACCGCCAGAGGTCTTGATGTATCCAATGGGCGGTGGCGCTGGATCACGCGATAGGATCGTCACAATCTCAACCTTGCCGATGACGTGATCCGCAATCTGGCGCTGCAGATGCGCGAAACTGGGGTCAAACCTGCGGTTAAAGGCGGTCATGAACGGAACGCCTGCCCCCTTGATCACCGCAAGGCAGTCTTTGATCCGGTCAACGGACAGATCAATGGGTTTTTCGCAGAAGATCGCTTTTCCGGCGTGTGCGGCGGCATGGATCAAATCATAATGCGTCGTGGTCGGGGTGCCGATGATGACCGCATCAATGCCCGGATCATTGATCAACGCCTCTGTATCCATGAAGTTCGCACCTGTCGCGACCGCCAGTGCATCAGCCGCTTCGGGCATGGCATCAGCAACTGCTGCGACACGCGCGTTGGTCATGCCGCGCAAAGTCGCGCCATGCACTTGCCCGATGCGTCCGCAGCCCAAAATACCAATATTAATCAAACTCCTAACCTTTCAGGTTGCGCAGCACCGTGCGGGCTGCGGCCATCACGGGATCATGCGTTTCCTTCAGGATGCTGACCCGATCAAACCTCTCAGGATCGCTGTTCACAGCGTCCCGCATCGCAGCCCCAAAGGCCATCCGCAGCTCTGTTCCGATATTGAATTTGCAGATATTTGTGTTCTTCGCCAGATGGTTACGCTGCGCAATTGGCACCCCTGATCCACCGTGAATAACCAAAGGGACCGATGTCATCGCCTGAATAGCCGCAATCCGCGGCTCATCCAGCCCGCCTTCTTTATCTTGTTGCAAATGAACGTTCCCGACCGAGATCGCCATTGCATCAACACCTGTCTCAGCGGCAAATTGCGCGGCCTCGCCCGGATCCGTTCCCGCGGACTCTTCGCCGCCAGAGTACCCTACAAACCCAATTTCACCCTCGCAGGAAATTCCTGAACGATGCGCCATTTCAACAATTTGCAGCGTTTCTTTAATGTTATCTACCAGCGGCTTGCGCGACCCATCGAACATCAGTGATGTAAAGCCCGCATCAAGCGCCTCAGAACATTCATCATAGGTATAGCCATGATCCAAATGCGCCACGACCGGCACTGTCGCCTCTTCGGCCAAATGCCGAAACATCTTACCCAACACAGGCAAAGGCGTGTGCGCCCGACACCCCGGCCCCGCTTGCAGGATCACCGGGCAATTCTCAGCCTCCGCCGCCGCAACATAGGCGCGCATGTCTTCCCAGCCCAGGCAGACCAAACCGCCAACGGCATAACCATCCCGCAACGCAGGCTGCAACACATCTTTCAGCGTCACGAGCGTCATTTAAACTTGGCGATCATATCTTTGATGCCCGGGATCGTTTCGATCTGATAGGCATGGCTTGGCTGGAAATACTGGATCAGTGAACGCTGCGACAGCCCGCCCAGAATGGTGAAATAATACATTTGATACCCCGGCAGCACAGCACAAGGGTGATAGCCACTATCCAGACAAATCGTGGACCCATCAACGATGTGATAGGCATCACCTGCTTTCCCATCCTCACGCTGCAACATCTGCACGCCTGAACCGTGGTTCGGCTTGAAGCGGAAGTTATAGGTTTCGTCATGCCGCGTCTCGTCCGGCAGACGATCGGTGTCGTGCTTGTGTGAAGGAAAACCAGACCAACCGCCCTCGCCCACGGTGAACAGTTCAGACACCAGCAATCGACCAACCTTACCGTGGTATTTCGTGCCAAGGATGTGCTTGATCTTGCGGTGGGTTTTCGTGTCGTCCGATCCATATTGCACCAAATCCAGCTCATCCGCGCGGACAGCAAATGGATCCAGCACCTTGTCGTAACGCGCACCGCACACGAACACTTCAGCTTCGTCCGACGTGCACACCATCACAGCCTTGGCGCCTACAGGCACATAAACGCCCTCTGGCTCGCCATCCCAAACGTCTTCAACACGGTTGCCGATGCCGTCCGCCTTGAACCCTTCAATCTCAACATCAACCGTCCCGGTTGCAGGCGCGATGCAGGTTTCATAGCCCGGCACGGCGTATTCAAACGCCTGGCCCTTCGTCAGCTTGACGATGTTGAAATAGTTCAGTGGCACGGTCGGGTCATCCACATCCACAATCGGTTTGTTTTGGTTATCAAATGGGGCGATGTGCATGTTTCTGGTTCCTTATGCGGCGTCAGTCGGACCGGGATGATCGGTCATAAATTTCGTCAATGTTGGCGTATCGGCCATCGCAGGTGCGCAGCCAGGACGGGACACTGTGATCGAGGCACAGGCAGAGCCGCGCAAGATCGCATCGTGCAAGCTTTGCCCTTCGGCCAGTCCAGTCACCATGCCGGCCATAAAGCTATCCCCTGCCCCTGTTGGTTTCAGCGCTTCTACCGGCCAAATGCCAGTGTGGATTTCCGCGTCACCGGCAAAGGTCACAGCCCCTTTTTCGCCCATCTTATAGACGACAATAGTCGCGGTGTCTTGGGCAAGCGCTTTGGCCTTCGCAAGACCTTTGTCAATGCCACCGGCCATAAACCCGAACTCTTCGTCATTGCCCACAATCATGTCTGATTGCGCCGCCGCACGGCTGAGGACATCTGCGGCAACGTCCGGCGACGGCCAGGAATATGGGCGGTAATCCACATCAAAGATAATCGGCAGACCTGCGGCCTTGGCCCGTGCAAACGCATCAAACGTGGCTGACCGCGATGGTTCTGCGGCAAAAACCGTACCAGCCGTGATCAGCGCGCCGAACTTGGCATAGTCAACCGCCGCCACATCGCCTGCATCCATTTGAAAATCAGCCGCCCCATTGCGGTATAGCACATTGCGGTGCCCCTCGACCCGACTTTCGTAGAACGCTAGCGAATTGCGATATTCACCCCCCACTGGCGTCACATATTCCGTGCCCACGCCGTAACGCTTCAACTGCTGCACGCAATAACTGCCGATACTGTCATCAGACACACGCGTGACCAGCGACGCCTGCCCGCCCAGCTTGCAAATGCCAGCCGCGATATTGGCGGATGATCCGCCAAGGCCTACTGTCACAGTCTCTGCATTTTCGGTTGCGACACCGGGATCAGTATACAGATCAATCCCGGCCCGCCCCACGACGACAAAGGTGTTCGCTTTAATCCCGTCCAATAACTTGGTCATTTCCGGCCAATCGTATTTTGCGCTTCCGCCTCATCAAAGGCCTGCGGATGTGGGTAATTCAGCCCCAACAACTGGCGCAGATCATCCGATGCGGTGTCCAAGAACCCGTCTGGCAAGGCGTTATGCATTTCTTCAATCGGGGTCAGCCATTTCGGGGCGTAGTTAATCAAAACCGCACTGCGATCGATCTGCGATGTATTGGGCATCGCACAATGCCAAGCCGCCCCAAAGAACAGCGCCACGTCACCGGGTTCACCCAACATGCGTTCGCATTTCCCATAGAAATCATCAGCTTCCGTGGGATAGCGCAGTTCTTTTTGCGACCCCGGCATATAAGCCGTGGCACCGGTTTCTTCCGTAAATGGATCCAGCAAGATCGACACCTGCGCGTTCATCGGGAACGACGCATTAAGCCCAATAGGGTGCGTTTCCGCCTTATACATATCCCAGTAAGGATAATCGATATGGGGCTCCTGACCCGGCCCGCCCGGTAAGATACGGTTTGCGGCAATGGATCCCATGATAAATTCCGTACCAAGGAATTTACGCAAAACCTGCATAATCACCGGATGGGCGGCCATATTTGCAAATACATCACCCTTGGCCAGCAGGTTCCAGACACGGCGCTGCAAGTGAAGCGCGCCGTCCTCTTCAGCCTGCCCTTGGAAATGGGTCACCTTATCAACCTCAGCCGAATGATGGTGGATAATCTGGCGCGCCTCGGCAATCTGCGCATCCGAAAACAAACCGGACAGCAACACAGCGCCTTTGCCGTGCATCAGCTCATGCGCGATCTTGTCAGGATCAACCGTATCAGGTGTAAACCGTAGCATCAGACGCCCTTCCGCTGTTTGGAACGGCTGCTTTCCCAATCAATATGGGCGTCGCGGACTTTGTCGGATTTGGTGATATGCGGCGTGCCAACTTCCCACCACGCATGGCCTTCGGTGGTCCAGCCCTCGTAAGGGTCAACCTTCATGCAGATGACATAGGTATTCGTGGCGTCCTTGGCCCGCATGAAAGCCGCCTCAAGCTCTGCCGGTGAACTGACCGTTTCCGCGTCAGCACCCATTGCGCATGCATGCGCTTCAAAATCAACACCGACATTCGCTGTCGCCGTTGGTGTATCGGCGATCAGATTGTTAAAGCTTTCGTTGCCAGTGTTATTTTGCAGCTTGTTGATGACGGCAAAACCGCCGTTATCCAACACCAGAATAATCAGCTTTTTCTCAGTCAATACAGCAGAGTATATGTCAGAGTTCATGAGCATATACGATCCGTCCCCGGTAAAGACAATCGTATCCTGCTCAGGCTCCATCTGCGCTTGCGCAATGCGCGCGCCCCAACCGCCTGCTATCTCGTAGCCCATGCAAGAGAACCCAAACTCCACGTCCACCGTGCCAATATCAAGTGTTTTCCAGTTTGCTGTCACCTCTGCGGGCAAACCACCTGCCGCCGCGACAACACGATCACGCGGATCACAAAGGCGGTTCACCTCGCCAATCGCTTGCGCATAGGACGCCGGGCCATTGCCGACGCGGGTATTTTCAGCCACGTATTCGTTCCACTTGGCGCGTTCTGCCTTGGCCGTCGCAGTCCAATCCTTTGGTGCGTGATGCCCCGCCAAATCAGCCGTCAAAGCCACCAACCCGAGGCGGGCATCACCGACAACAGTGGTCGACAAATGCTTGGCCGCATCATGGCGCGCGGCATTCAGGCCAATGATCCGAGCGTCATGGGCAAAGGCCGTCCAAGATCCTGTCGTAAAATCCTGCAAACGTGTACCAACGGCAAGGATCACATCGGCCTGTTCTGCGATCATATTCGCTGAGTCCGACCCAGTCACACCAATCGGCCCAATATTAAGCGGATGGTCATGCAGCATATTGGCACGGCCCGCGATGGTTTCGACCACAGGCATGCCCGTCGCTTCAGCAAAAGCAGTCAATTCTGCCACAGCGCCAGAGTATTGCACGCCGCCACCTGCGATGATCATGGGCCGTTGCGCAGATTTCAGTAACGCAACAGCCTGCGCAACCTCATATTCATCTGGTGCCTGACGCCGCACACGGTGCACGCGCTTATCAAAGAAGTTGACAGGGTAATCATAGGTCCACCCCTGCACATCCTGCGGCAAGCCAATGAAGGCAGGGCCACAATCAGCCGGGTCCAGCATCGTTGCCAATGCGGCTGGCAAAGATTGCAAAATCTGCGCCGGATGCGTGATCCGGTCCCAATAACGGCTGACCGCCTTGAACGCATCATTCACACCAAAGGTCGGATTTCCAAAATGCTCCAACTGCTGCAACACTGGATCAGGCAGACGGGTCAGGAAGGCATCACCACACAACATCAACATCGGCAAACGGTTCGCATGGGCCAGTGCTGCGGCCGTCAGCAGGTTCGCGGTACCGGGGCCCGCAGAGGCCGTGCAGAACATGAACCGCTGGCGTTTATACGCCTTGGCGTATCCCGCCGCCGCAAATCCCATTCCCTGCTCGTTCTGCCCACGATAAAGCGGCAGTTCGGCGCGATGATCATAAAGTGCCTCGCCCAGACAGGTCACATTGCCATGCCCGAAAATGCCAAAACCACCACTGCACACCCGCGTTTCGACACCATTGGCAATGATCCATTGGTTGGATAGATATCGGACAATCGCCTGTGCTGTTGTCAGCGTCACAGTTTCAGTGGCTTGACCCATGATAATTCCCCCGGCAAGGCGCACGAAGTGTGCTTTGGCCACGATTGCATATTGACCTGCGACCTAAAAGAACGATACCAAAATTGCAACCGGTTGCAACTGGTTTTTAAAGGGGATCATCGTGACTGAGATTGGCATTGGCATCGTTGGCGGCGGCTACATGGGCAAAGCGCATGCTGTCGCGCATTCCGCCGTTGGCGCCATCTTTGATACAGCGCTCCGTCCGCGGCTGGAAATGGTCTGCGCCAGCAACCCCACCTCTGCCGAAAAATACCGCGCGGCCTATGGATTTGCCCGCGGCACTGCGGATTGGCAGGCATTGGTCAACGACCCACGGGTCGAGGCCGTTGTTATCGCTTCTCCTCAGTCGACCCACCGCGCCATTGCCGAAGCTGCCTTTGCGCGGAACAAACCTGTGTTCTGCGAAAAACCCTTGGGTGTTGATGTTGCTGACAGCCGCGCAATGGTCGCAGCGGCAGAAAGCTCTGGCCAGATCAACATGTCCGGTTTTAACTACATCCGCACACCCGCGTCCCAATTCGTGCGTCAGATGCTGGACGCAGGCGAAATCGGCGATATCACAGGGTTTCGTGGCGAACACACCGAAGATTTCATGGCCGACCCGGCCGAGCCTGCCACATGGCGCAGCCAAGGTCAGGCCAACGGCTGCATGGGCGATCTGGCCCCCCACCCGATCAACTGCGCCCTGCGGCTGATAGGGCCCATGACCGAGCTGATTGCAGAGGTCGAAACCGTGATCCCCGAACGCCCCGGCGGGACGGTCACCAACGATGATCATGCGCAAATCATGTGCCGCTTTGCCTCTGGCGTGTTGGGCAACATCTATGTCAGTCGCGTCGCCACCGGGCGCAAGATGGGCTATAAATACGAGATTACGGGCACGAAAGGTGCCATCTATTTCGACGGCGAAGACCAGAACGCCGTGCATCTTTATAAAATCACTGGACCAGAGGCGCAGCGCGGTTTCACCAAAATCCTGACTGGCCCTGCACACCCTGATTATCAACCCTTCTGCCTCGGGCCCGGTCACGGCACTGGTTATCAGGATCAGATCATCATCGAGGCCAAGGATTTTCTGACCGCCATCCATACCGGCCAAAACCTCTGGCCCACATTCCGCGACGGGATGGAGGTGAACCAGATCGTCGCCGCCTGTCACGCCTCATCCACCGCGCGCAGCTGGCGCAATATTTCTGACTTTTAATGAAAGCCCTGCCATGACCATCAAAATCGGCAACGCGCCCTGTTCATGGGGTATCGAATTCGCATCCGACCCCGCCTACCCCACATGGCAATCTGTGCTCAGCCAATGTGCTGGCGCAGGCTACAAAGGGATCGAGTTGGGGCCGATTGGCTACATGCCAGAGGACCCTGCGATTTTGCGTGATGAACTGGCCAAGAACGACCTAAACATCATTGGCGGCGTGGTCTTCCGCCCGTTCCATGATCCGGCAAAATGGGACGAAGTCGTCGATGCCTCAAAGCGCACCTGCGAAGCGCTTGTGGCCCACGGCGCACAGCACCTTGTGCTGATCGACAGTATTTCGCCCCGCCGCGCCCCGACCGCAGGCCGCGCCGATGAAGCCGAACAAATGGACACTGCCGAATGGGCCGCCTTTCGTGATCGCATCGCGACCATCGCAAAGATGGGAAGTGAGGAATATGGGCTGACCGTGGGCATGCACGCCCATGCCGCAGGCTTCATCGACTTTGAACCAGAGCTGGAACGGCTGTTGGATGAAGTTGATGAAAGCATCCTGAAAATCTGCTTCGATACAGGCCACCATTCCTATGCGGGCTACGATCCGGTCGCGTTTATGAAGCGGCACATCGACCGGATCAGCTATATGCATTTCAAGGATATCGATCCTGTGGTGAAGGCGGACGTCGTCGCCAAACGCACTGATTTCTACAAAGCCTGCGGTCAGGGCATCTTCTGCAACCTCGGCCAAGGCGATGTGGATTTCCCCGCTGTGCGGCAAGTGCTGCTGGACGCGGGCTTTAAAGGCTGGTGCACGGTCGAGCAAGACTGCGACCCATCCATGCCCGGCACGCCACTGGAAGACGCCGAAAGCAACCGCAAATACCTCGAATCCATCGGATTTTGATGCAGACCCCCCGTATGCACAGCTTGTGTACGGGATGTGTACGCACTGTGTACCAACAAAATAGACCTCTGAAAGAAAGACTACTGCGATGACCAAACTCAAATGGGGCATGATCGGCGGCGGCGAAGGCAGCCAAATCGGACCGGCACACAGGCTAGGTGCAGGGCTGGATAGCCTCTTTGAATTCACTGCCGGCGCGTTGGATCACCGCCCTGAATACGGCATCGATTATGGCCAGCGTCTGGGCCTTGGCGACCGCGCCTATGGCGGCTGGGAAGAGATGCTTGAGGGTGAGAAAAAGCGCGACGATCGCGTTGATCTGGTCACCGTCGCGACACCTAACTCGACCCACTTTGCAATCACCAAAGCGTTCCTCGAAAACGGCTTTCACGTCCTGTGCGAAAAGCCCATGACGATGACGGTCGCAGAAGGCGAAGAGATTGTCGAAATCGCCAAGAAAACTGGCAATATCTGTGCGGTAAACTATGGCTATTCCGGCTATTCCCTGGTCCGTCACATGAAAGCGATGATTGCGCGTGGCGACATCGGCAAGGTCCGTTTGGTGAATGCTGAATTCGCGCATGGACACCACGCCGATGCAACCGATGCCGATAACCCGCGCGTGCGCTGGCGGTATGATCCGGCACAAGCGGGCGTGTCGGCGCAATTCGCTGATTGCGGTATTCACGCGATGCATATGGCCAGCTTTGTGACAGGTCAGGAAGTGACGAAATTATCAGCAGATACAGTGTCTTGCATTGATGTGCGCACGTTGGAAGACGACGCGATGGTGAACTTCCGTATGGATGGTGGGGCTGTTGGCAGGCTCTGGACAAGTTCGGTTGCGATTGGACGACAGCACGGTCTGGGCATTCAGGTTTTTGGCGAAACCGGTGGTCTGCGCTGGTCGCAAGAGCAGCCAAATCAACTCTACTACATGCCGCTGGGCGAACGCTTGCAGATCATCGAACGTGGCGAAGCGAACCTGTCACCAGAGGCCGACCGCACCACCCGCGTGACCATCGGCCATGCCGAAGGGATGCCACTGGCCTTTGCCAACATCTATACCGATTTGGCCGAGGCGATCAGCGCGCGCAAGGAAGGCCGCACGATGGATCCAGCGGCGAACCTTTATCCACGCGCGGAAGATGGGTTGCGGTCGATGGCTGCGGTTTACGCGGTGGCTGAATCCGGCAAAGCAGCGGGTCAATGGCTGGATGCGCGTCCACCGATGTTCAGGTAGGCAAAGCCCGCAAAGTGCCCCGTTCCACAATCGTACAGGCAAACAGCCGCGCCTCTGGGTAGCGGCTGTCGTCTTTCAGGGATGCTTCAATCAACTCAATCGAAGACGCGATAATCTGTTCAACCGGATTTCGGATCGTGGTCAGGTTGATATTTGCCCACCCCGCCATCTCCATATCGTTTAGCCCAATGATCCCAATATCTTGCGGGACGCTCAGACCTGCATCCTCAATGGCCGATAGCGCCCCGATGGACAGCACATCATCGCCGCAGAAATACGCCTCTGCGGGCGCTGATTGCAGCAGGCGCTGCATCTCTTCGCGGCCCGCATCGAAAGAATAGTTGCTGGCGTAGCTCACAGTCATCTCAACACCGGACGTCTTCAATACCTCGGCAAACCCGGCGAAACGGTCCTGCGTTGAAGTCGCCGATTTCGGCCCCCCCAGAAACGCGACACGCTTGTAACCCCGATCAATCAGCGTTTGTGCGGCCATGCGCCCCGCTTCAATATTATCGATCCCCAACACGTTCACCTTGGGGCTGGGCGATTGCCGCCCAAAGGAATGGACCACCGGCACGCCAGCATCCCTGAACGCTTCGGCAAAGGTTGCGGGCAATGTGGATGAGGCGACAATCACGCCATCAACCGAATAGGCACGCAGCATGCGGATTGAATTTTCAGGGTCCACCTCATCCGTTAAATTCACCAGCAATGGGCGCAAGCCACGGGCCTGCAACCCTTTGGTAAACAGATCAAAAACCTCTAGAAAGATCGGGTTGTGAAAGTTGTTGGACACCAATCCAATCAACTTGGTCCGCCCGGTTGTCATCGCTGAAGCCAGCGCATTGGGGCTATACCCCAGTGCTGTTGCGGCTTTTTCAACCTTGGCCCGCGTCTTTTCAGAGACGGAAGCGCCTTCGGTATAGGTGCGTGACACAGCAGAGCGGGACACACCCGCGCGCATCGCGACATCTTTTAGCGTCACCGCCACTTATCTGCCTCCCCTTGCGTCCTTTTCAGCTTGTGCGGCCACTGCCGCCCAATCTGCCGTATAAAACTTCCAGATTGCCGTGACGCCTAAGGCAAAAAATATCAAGGCCCAGAAGGCCTGACCATTCGCCAATTCGACCATTGCCCAAAGAATGGGCACAACGGCCGTCAGCACCCTGCGCCATACGGGCAGAAAGAACGGAACCGCAAGGTCAAAGAATTTCGGTTTCGGGCGGTCAGGCGGCGCCTTCATATTCTGCTCCGGTTTTTGCGCCGGTGATATAGGCCACGACATCCTGCCCGTCAGTATCCTCTTTATTGAGGTTGGCGACAATACGGCCCCGGCGGAACACGATAATCCGGTCGACCAGATCAAACACCTGCCGCATATTGTGCGACACAAGGATCAGGCTTTCGCCCTGATCCTTCAGCGTGCGGACAATATTTTCAACCTGCGCAGTTTCCTGCACGCCAAGGGCGGCTGTGGGTTCATCCATGATGGTCAGTTTGCTGGCGAAGGTCGCGGTGCGTGCGATGGCGACACATTGACGTTGACCGCCCGACATATTGGCGATGGTGTTTTTGATATTTGGGATTTTCACACCCGTCTTTACCAAGCCCTTTAACGTGTCGTCGCGCATCGCTTTGTAGTCAAGAAACCGGAACGGCCCCAGCCAATCAAACTTGGTTTTTTCACGCCCCAGAAACAGGTTATCGGGTACGTTTAAATCATCGGCCAAGGCCAGCGTTTGAAACACCGTCTCAATCCCCGCTTCACGCGCATCCAAAGGTCCGCCAAAATTGACCTCTTTACCGTCAAAAACCACGGTCCCGCGTGTGCGTTGTTCCACCCCGGTGATCTGGCGCACAAAGGTGGATTTCCCTGCCCCGTTGTCGCCCATGATCGCCACGTGCTCTCCGTGTTTCAGGACAAAATCAGCGTCTTCAAGGGCATGTACACCGCCATAGTGTTTGGTCAGGCCTTTGGTTTCCAGAATAGTGTCTGACATATCTTAGCCCCCTTAAGCCCGCGCTGCCGCACGTTGTTGTTGCCATTGATCCAATGCCACCGCACCCACGATGATCATCCCCAGCACCATTTCCTGATAGAATGCGCCAAGGCGCAAAAAGGTGAAACCAGAGGTGATCACGCCGATGATCAGCGCCCCGATGACCGTGCCAATGATCGAACCCCGCCCCCCAAACAGTGACACACCGCCGATCACAGCCATTGCAATCGCCTCCAACTCATAGGTCAGACCCATACCGGATTGCGCGGTCAGGTTCTTGGAGGTCAGGATCACCGCCGCCAGACCCGCCAGCATACCGGCGATGACATAGACCAGCACCAGATGGCGCGGCACGTTGATGCCGGACATGCGGGCGGCCTGTTCGTTTGAGCCGATGGCGTAGGTGTGTTTGCCGTAAACGGTATAGTTCATGATGATGTGAAACAGCACGGCCAGCGATAAAAAGATGATCACAGGCATCATACCCGCACCGATCTTTGCATAGCTTTCTGTGGGGAAAGACACCGGGTTACCCAGCGACCACCACTGTGCCACGCCGCGCGCAAACAGCATCATACCAAGGGTCGCAATAAAGGGTGGGATGCGGGAATAGGCCACCAGTATGCCGTTGATCAGACCGGCGGCGAAACCCACTGCAAGACCCACGAACACCGGCACGATCACGGGTAAATCAAGCGCCCATTCGCCAAAGATAGCTTTGGGGTTTGGTGCGCCGTTCACGGTTGCCACTTGGGCAAAGCTCATGGCAATCATGGCTGCGGCACCCACGACAGAACCAGAAGACAGGTCAATCCCCGCAGTGATAATCACTTGCGTGACACCAATGGCGATAATCCCGATAATGGCGACCTGAATGATGATGATGCGCAAACGCGCCTCGTTAAAGATACTGTCAAAACGGTCGTTCGTATCGAAAAGCAGGCTTTGTCCGACAAAGATCGCGCCCAGCACCTCAAAGATAATGATGATCAGGATCAGGGCACCAAACACGTTCAATTCGTTGGGCCACTGGCGCTTTGATTTATCGAACGTCAGTCCGCCGACGCTGTCACTGTTGTCTGACATCAGTCAGATCCCTCCCCTGTCATCATTTGCTTATTGGCCGCGCGAGGGCAGTGTCTCGCCCTCGCACAGGTGTTTTGCTTACTGAATAAACTCAGACACGTTGTCTGGTGTGACCAGCTTGAACGGGATGAAGACGGTTTTATCGACTTCTTCACCGTTGATCAGCGCAATCGCCGTATCAATGGACCCCGCACCCTGACCGGCAAGGTCCTGAAACACGGTGACGTCCATATCGCCCGCCTGCATGGACAAAAGCGCATCAGACGTCGCATCAACGCCACCCACCTGCACGCTATCCATATCAATTCCGGATGATTTCATCGCCTGAATCGCACCGATTGCCATTTCGTCGTTGTTGGCGAAAACAGCGTCGAAAGGCTCGCCCGAGGACAACCAGTTCGTCATCAGGTCAGAGGCTTCGTCACGTGACCAGTTCGCTGTCTGACGGTCGATGATGGTGATGAAGTTACACATATCCATGCCGATCACATCATCGACATCCTTGGTCCGCTGCACAGCCGCCTGGTTGGACAGCTGCCCCATCAGGATGTACGCCGTCGCACCGCCGGATTTACCTTCGGCCCGCAGGTTCTTGCAAATCTCGAACGCTTTTAGCGTACCAGACTCGATCTCGTTGGACGCAACAAACGCCTGACCATCGGGCAAGGTATCCATGTTGATCGGCTGACGGTTGACGTAAACCAGCGGCACACCGGCAGAGGCGGCCGCATTGGACATGGCTTCGGTTGCATTTGTATCCACCGCATTCACGATGATCGCATCAACGCCGGACGCGATAAAGTTATTGATCTGGTCCAACTGCTTGGCCACATCATCAGTCGCGTCTTCGATTTGCAGGCTAACGCCATCCAGCGTGGCCTCATGTGCCGTCATGCCGTTGCGCATCACGGTCAGACCGTTGTCATCAAAACGCGCGACCGACACACCAATTTGCTGCGCCATCGCAGTTGTGCCCAGCATGAGCGTTGAAAGGCCAGCGGCCAGTAGAATCTTCTTCATGGTTTCCTCCCAAGGTTCGCGCCCGGCGCACGAGATACTAAAACCGGGACCTCTGTTTGAGGCGATTGGTTCATTGAACGGGGCGCTGCTGCGCAGATTTAGGGGTTGCCGCAGTTCATTGATTTTGCAGCCCATCGTCCCCTGATCTGGTTCAGCCAAGACAGCAGTTTTGAACAAACGCCCCCCGATACTGTCAGTTATCTTAACGCCGATTCATTTTTTTGCAACCGGTTGCATTTTGTGTGGCAAGGATCAGAATACGGTGCCTATAGGTGTTTTGTCGGTGTACCTGCGTCGCGGTCTGCCGCATAATCGGGCGTATGACGCTTGCCCGCCGCCGCATTTTTGGATTGGTCGCAGCCATCGCCCTGATCACGGCGTTGGTGGGTGCGCTGTCATTTCCAGCGCTTGAGCGGCAGTACATGCGCCAGCAGGCGGCCCAGGATGCCGTCCCGCTCAACCTTGCTGCTGAGGGTCTGCGCGCGGCCCTTGAACGTTACGCCCCCCTGCCCGCACTGATTGCCGAACGATCTGAACTGACGCGGTTGTTGAACAACCCAAATGACCCTGCACTGATCAACGCCGTGAACGAAGACTTGCGCCAGACAGCAGCCACCGTGAAAGCGTCTGACGTTTATCTGATGGATATCTCGGGGCGCACGATCGCCGCTGCATCCTACCGCGAAGCGGGCAGTTATCTGGGCCGTAACTTTGACTATCAAAGCTATTTTACCCAAGCACTGAACGGTGATTTATCCAGTTTCTCTGTCTACGGCACAACAACGGGTGAACGCGGCTATTTCTATGCAGCCCCCGTTGAAGATGGCGAACGTATTGTTGGTGTGCTTGCGATCAAATTTAACATCTCGGCCTTTGAGAGCATCTGGCGTGGTGCCGACAGTGAATTCATGGTCGCGGACCGCAACGATTTTGTATTCATGTCTTCGCGCCCTGATTGGCACTTTCGCGCCATGCGCCCGCTAAGCGACGCAACGCTTCGGTTGATCGCGCAGAACTTACAATATCCTATCGACCGGATTGACCTTTTGCCGATCACATCGACCCCGCTGAACGACGACGCCCAACAAGTCTATATCGAAGGCGAACCGCGCGAGAGTTATGTGCTGACGTCCCTGCATCTAACCGATCTGGATTGGACCATGTCTGCGCTATCGCCACGCAGGCCCGCTACTTTGCGTGCGCTCAATACCCTCCTCATCGTGGGGCTGACGGCCCTGCTGGCCCTGACGGCACTTCTTGCGTATCTTCTGAAACAGGCGCGACAGGCCGAAGCCTTGGCAAAAGAACAAGAGGCCAAACGCGTGTTGGAAGCCGCTGTTGCGGAACGCACGGCAGACTTACAGACCGCCTTGGGGGATCTCGAGCGCACCCAAACCGACCTTATCCAAGCTGGAAAGCTATCCGCGCTGGGGCAAATGTCAGCAGCGCTTAGCCATGAATTCAACCAACCGCTGGCAGCGGTAAAATCCTATGCCGATAACGCCGCAGAGTTTCTTGAACGCGACCGTTTACCAGAGGCGCAGGACAACATTTCTCGCATCTCAAAGATGGCGGATCGCATGGCGACAATTTCCGCCCATCTGCGCAACTTTGCAAGGCGACCACAGCAAGCGACGGGGCCGCTTTTGTTCAATGCCGTTATTCAAGACGCGCTTGCCGTGATTGAGATGCGGTTGACGTCAGAAGGCGGCCAAGTTGCCTACACGCCACCAGAGGCTGAAATTTGGGTTGTAGGTGGCCATGTACGTTTGCAGCAGGTGATTGTGAACCTGATCAACAATGCACTCGACGCAATGGAGGATCAATCGCAACCTGTGGTCACGCTTACGCTTGCGGACACCACATTGCTTGTGCGCGATACCGGGCCGGGCATTGAGCCGACAAAAGTCCGCAACATATTTGATCCGTTCTTTACAACAAAAGCGCCGGGCAAGGGTCTTGGGCTTGGTTTGTCGATCTCGTACAACATCGTCAGCGACTTCGGCGGCACGCTTTCTGCGGCGAACCATCCTGATGGCGGTGCCGTGTTTTCTGTCACGTTGCAGCCCGCAACGGTGGTTGAGGTCGCGGCCCAATGAAGCAAACCGTTCTGTTCGTTGACGATGAAGAAGAGCTGCGGCACGCAACCCGCCAAACCTTGATGCTGGCTGATATCCCCGCGACCATTCTTGATAAAGCCGAACTTGCCCTTGCCCAAATCAGCCGCGGGTTCCCCGGTGTGCTGGTCACCGATATCCGGATGCCCGGAAACGATGGTCTGTGGCTGATGCGCAAAGCGCTGGAGGTCGATCCAGAGTTTCCGGTGATCCTTGTGACAGGTCATGGTGACGTCAACCTTGCCGTCAGTTCCATGCGTGAAGGGGCCTACGACTTTGTCGAAAAACCATTTGCCCCGTCGCGTCTGGTATCCACCATCCAGCGCGCCCTTGATAAGCGCAGGCTCACGATCGAAAACCGCGCGCTGAAGCGCGAGGTTGGAGGCCGTGATAAACTAGAGGCGCGGCTGATTGGCCGATCCGATGCCATGGTCGCCTTGCGCAAGCAGGTACGGACCATTGCCGCGACCGATGCCGATGTGCTGATCACGGGCGATACAGGCGTTGGCAAAGACGTGACAGCGCATGCGCTGCACGATCTTTCTGCGCGTGGTCCACACCCATTCGTGCATATCAATTGCGCCGCCCTGCCCGTTGATCTGGTCGAAAGTGAGCTATTCGGCCACGAAGCAGGCGCTTTCCCGGGTGCCATGCGCGCGCGCTTTGGCAAGTTCGAATTCGCCCGCCAAGGCACTGTTTTCTTGGATGAGATCGACAGCCTGTCGGTGGGCGTGCAAGCCAAGCTGTTGCATGCGATACAAGAACGCCAGATTACTCGGTTGGGTGCCAATGATCCGGTCGCCCTTGATATTCGCATTATCGCGGCGGCGAAAACTGATCTTGCTGCGGCTGTAGAGGCAGGCACGTTCCGCGCGGACCTGCTGTATCGTCTCAATGTTGTTACCCTGCATGTGCCACCTCTTGGTGAACGGCGTGACGATATCCCGTCACTGTTCCTGAACCTCGCGGCACAGGCGGCAGCACGCTATTCCAAGCAGCTTGAAGATGTACCCGCAGATGTTCTGTCTGCGATGGCAACCCAAGACTGGCCCGGCAATGTGCGCGAATTACGCAATGCCGCTGATCGCTTTGTTTTGGGCCTTAGTCCCACGCCCCACGTAGCACAGGGCAATACGCCGGAAACCCTTGCCCAAAGAATGGCGGCCCATGAAAAATCGTTGATTCTGGCGGCACTGACAGCACAAAACGGCAGTCTGAAACAGACCTACGATGCGTTGGGTCTGTCCCGCAAAGCGCTTTATGAAAAGATGCAAAAGCATGGCATTTCCAAAGCAGATGCGGATAGCGATACCTGATCTGTCCCCTTTTCGACCCACACATCGGGCGGTTTGCCCCCTAAGCGACCCATTGAATGGTCCATTTTCCGCCTGTTACCGCAAACATCGGTTAACCCTTCTTGTCATGCCCGGTGTGGTCAGTGGAAACCTCGTCCATCCGGCTTAACTGCGTTTATGTGCAGTAAGTCACGACCTGATCCCGGAGAGATCAGCAATTTTTAGTGGAGGACGACCCTTATGAAATTCGCAGCGCTTATCGCGACAACGGCCCTGACGGCCACAACAGCATTCGCCGACGGTCACACAGCCGATTGGCCCGAAAGCTTTACCGTGGGCACCGCATCCCAAGGCGGGACATATTTCGCCTATGGGTCCGGTTGGGCGAACCTTGTAGCAGAAGAGCTGGGCCTGACAGGCGGTGGCGAAGTCACCGGTGGCCCCATGCAGAACATGGCGCTGGTGCACACAGGTGACGCGCAGTTCGGCATGACAACCATGGGTCCAGCGGCTGAATCCATTGCCGGCACAAACCCAATCGCACCCGGTCTGCAAATGACCAATGCGTGCGCAATGTTCCCGATGTACCAGACACCGTTTTCGGTCACAGCATTGTCGTCATCCGGCATCACAACCATTGCGGATATCCCTGATGGCGCGCGCATCGGCTTTGGCCCTGCTGGATCCACATCCGACACATATTTTCCACGCATGATGGAAGAACTGGGCGTGAACTTTGAACGTCGCAACGGCGGCTGGACTGACCTTGGTGGTCAGTTGCAGGATGGCCTGCTGGACGTGATCGCGTTTGCGGCTGGTGTTCCTGTGCCTGCTGTATCGCAGCTGGAAGTGCAAACAGACGTGAACATCATCGAGTTCACAGAAGAAGAGCAGACCCAAATTCAGGCGGCCTTCCCTGTAGCTGCATTTGATATCGCGGCTGACACATACACAACGCTGACCGAAGATGCGCGTTCGGTGTCCATGTGGAACTTTGCAATCGCAAACTGCGACCTGCCAGCATCCTTTGTCAAAGCAGCTGTGGATGTGGTCATGTCTGATAACGAGCGTATGGTGAACATCCACCGTGCCGCCCGTTCGACCCTGCCAGAGAACTACACAAAGAACGCAGGCGTGCTGCCATGGCACCCCGGTGCAGCCGAGTGGTTCATTGAGAACGCAGACGCTGACATCCCAGCAGATCAGATCTTTGGCAACTAAGCCTTGATCACCCCGAGGTCGCGTCACGCACGCGGCCTCGATACTCTTGATTTTTTCGACACGATTGATGCACGCTTGAGGTCCGTCAGGGCATTCTTGACGCATGCGAGGACCACACCATGACAACCGACAAGACATTAGACGACCAAACCGAAGGCCCTGTGATCGCCGAAGGTGTGGACGAAGAACCGGTTGAACATAACCGTCGCATCTTTACCGGGCGGGCCTATTTGGTCATCGCGGCAATGTCGGCGTTTTACGCGCTGTTCCATATGGCTGCATTGAATGGTTGGTCGATCCGTGGCTGGACAGGTGTTGATATTCCGTTCCTGCCGGTTTTCCCGATGGAAACCTGGAATTTCCGCATCATTCACATTGCTGGCGCGCTGATCCTCGGTTTCACGTTGTATTCGGCGCGCGCCTTTCCGGATAAAGATGCAGATAAGAATAGTGTGCTCGACTACCTTGCTTATGCCGCGCTCCTTCCTGCCATTTATGCTTGCTACACCGCCTTTGGCTTTGCCGCGCAAATCCGCGACGGGGTGATGTGGAACGGCATGGACGCCGGCATCCGCAATGCCGAGATTTACCACTACGGCTATCCGCTGATAATTGCGACGATCGCTGGTATTGTGCTTGGTTGGATGCGCCCGCGCGTGCGCGGCACAATTGCCCCGGCTGATCTGGTGCTTAGCGTCTGTGGTATCGCTGTTGCCGCGTACCTGATCACGATCTTCGGCACATTGATGCGAAACTCGACAGGGACGCAATTTGCCCCCATCGGCATGAGTATCGCTGCGGTCGCCGGGTCTGCCCTGATTATGGAGCTGACCCGCCGCGTTGCTGGTTTGGCGCTTATCATTATCGCAGGTGTTTTCCTGACCTACGTTTTTGTGGGTGATCTGCTGCCTGGGTTCCTGAACGCGCCCGACATCACCTGGCAGCGCTTTTTCAGCCAAGTTTACACTGATGCGGGCATCCTTGGGCCAACAACGGCTGTGTCATCAACCTATATCATTCTGTTCATCATCTTTGCGGCTTTCTTGCAGGCCTCCAAGGTTGGGGACTATTTCGTGAACTTCGCCTTCGCTTGCGCAGGGCGCGCACGCGGTGGCCCGGCCAAGGTCGCGATCTTCGCCTCTGGTCTCATGGGCATGATCAACGGCACATCCGCAGGTAACGTGGTGGCGACAGGTTCACTCACCATCCCCTTGATGAAAAAAGTAGGCTACAAGCCAACGACAGCAGGCGCTGTCGAAGCCGCAGCCTCAACCGGTGGTCAGATCATGCCACCGATTATGGGCGCCGGTGCGTTCATCATGGCCGAGATTACAGGCATTCCATACGAAGACATCGCAATCGCCGCGATCATTCCGGCCGTGCTCTACTTTGTGTCCATCTACTTTATGGTGGATTTTGAGGCGGCCAAACTGAACATGCGCGGCATGCGTGAAGACGAACTGCCCAAATTCAAAGATTTGGTGCGTCGCGTCTTTCTGTTCCTGCCCATCATCATTCTGATTGCAGCGCTCTTTATGGGGTATTCGGTGATCCGCGCTGGGACGTTGGCGACAGCCTCTGCCGCAGTGGTCAGCTGGTTCACGCCCTACCGCATGGGTATCCGATCAGTATCCAAAGCGTTTGAGCTGGCAGGGATCATGTCGATCCAGATTATCGCGGTATGTGCTTGTGCGGGGATCATCGTTGGTGTGATCTCACTGACCGGTGTCGGCGCGCGTTTCTCTTCGGTGCTGCTGAACATTGCCGAAGCGAACCAGTTGCTGGCCCTCTTCTTTGCCATGTGCATCGCAATTTTGCTGGGCATGGGTATGCCGACAACAGCGGCCTATGCGGTTGCAGCGTCAGTTGTCGCTCCGGGTCTTGTGCAGCTTGGTATCCCGATGCTGACAGCACACTTCTTTGTCTTCTACTTTGCCGTTGTGTCCGCGATCACGCCACCTGTGGCCTTGGCAAGTTACGCGGCCGCAGGCATATCCGGATCAAACCCAATGGCCACATCTGTGGCGTCGTTCAAGATCGGCATTTCGGCCTTCATCGTGCCGTTCATGTTCTTCTACAACGGGGCCATTTTGATGGATGGGACATGGTTTGAGGTCATCCGTGCTGGCATCACAGCCGTCTTCGGTGTGTTCTTGCTGTCCTCTGGCGTGCAAGGCTGGTGGGTCGGCGACCGGGCAGCATGGCCCATTCGGATCGCATTGCTGCTGGTTGCGCTCTTCATGATTGAAGGTGGCTGGATGTCAGACCTGATCGGGATTGCTGGTGCGGTTGGGCTGTACGTCGTTGCCCAAATAACCAAGCCAAAGGTCGCGGCACAGTAATACCGATACGACTGACTGCAAAAGGAGTGTGGCGAAAGCCACGCTCCTTTTTTTGTTTTTAAGCGGACATTTGCACAACACCTTTAAAGCCCTGCGCAACACGCTACATAAAGGCGAATGGCGCGAGAGGCGTTTTTGAGGTGTCAGATCAAGGGGCTGCGAAAATGGCTATTACACTCTGCCGCAAAATACGCTATCCCCGCCCGCAGCCTGCTGCCCAGAAATGATCACCAATCAGGAAATATGCTTTGATTGAACTCACCACTTACGAGCTTTTTGTGCTGGCCGCAGGCGCGATGGCGTTTGGTCTTTATTTGCTGATCAAAGGTGGTGACTGGACCGTCGATGCCGCCGTGTTCGTGGCCGAACGCACCGGTCTTTCACCACTTTTTATCGGGGCGACAATCGTATCTTTCGGCACCTCTGTGCCCGAACTGTTCACATCCGTAAACGCCAACCTGCAAGGGTATCCGGGCATTTCGCTGGGCAATGTCTTGGGATCCAACGTGGCCAACATTTTGCTTGTTCTGGGCGCGACGGCCTTTGTGTTCAAAGTCACCGCTGACCCCAAACATTTAGCAAAAGACCTTGCCATGATGCTGTTTGCAACGGCGATCATGGTTTACGGCATGCTGACCGATAGTTTCAGCCAGGTCTTTGGCCTGATCATGTTTGCGATCCTGGTGACCTTTGTTGTGTATCAGTACAAAACCGACAGTATCGTGCTTGAAGAGGACGATGATGACGACGAAGGCCCCGGCATTACCACAATGAAAGGCGCGGTTGTCATCTTGCTGGGTGGTGTTGCAGCACTGGCCGTCGGATCGGAACTGTTGGTCAAAGGTGCGGTGCAAACCGGGTCGGCCATTGGTGTGCCCGAAGCGGTGATCGGCATGACTGTAGTGGCCTTTGGCACATCCTTGCCTGAACTTTCCACCTGTATCGCAGCGGCGCGCAAGCAATCCGTGGGCCTGATCCTTGGCAATATTATCGGGTCAAACACCTTTAATATTCTGTCGATCATCGCCCTGACTGCGGCGATCAAACCGCTGGATGTTGATCCTGTGCTTTTGGGCATGGAACTTTGGGTAACTGTCGCGGTCGCTGTCGTCTTCTCAGCATGGATGTTCGCGGTGGGCAAGCTGACCCGGCCGATCGGGATTGCGATGATGGTGGCTTATGTGGTGTTTATTGCGGCCCAATATCTACAGCCGCAAATGGTGAACTGACCCTTCTGGGCATCCCTGTGGCCGGGCGAACCTGTTGGCGTAATGCAATCCAGGCATTTCCGGCGTCGCAGTCTTCAACATACACCTGTAATCGTCGCCGACGCCTTCGATAGTACAAAGATTGGGCGGTGATATAATGACCGTCTGCCCGTTTTCATTTGGTGCACGAACACATATGTCTGGCCCGACACAGCACACAAAAGGACCCCAGACATGAGCACAGCAGAGATCGGCTTAATCGGCTTGGGTACAATGGGGTCAGCGCTTGCATTGAACATCGCCGACAATGGCTTTGACATCGCCGTCTGGAACCGGACCGGCGAGAAAACAAAAGCGTTCCACAAAGATGCAGGTGATCTGGCAAAACGGATCACACCCACGCAAACACTGACTGCATTCGTTGGCGCGCTTAAATCACCGCGCGCGATTATTCTGATGGTGCCTGCCGGACAGGCGGTCGACGATCAGATCGCGGCGCTTCGCCCCCTGCTGGATGACGATGACATGATCATCGACGCCGGCAATGCCAATTTTCACGACACCAATCGCCGCGCCGCAGAAGCAGGCGATCTTCCGTTTCTGGGGATTGGGGTATCTGGGGGTGAAGAAGGGGCGCGCTTTGGTCCTTCGATCATGGGCGGCGGCAAACGTGCGCATTGGGACCGGGTTGCCCATATCCTGACTGCGATTTCGGCGAAACACAAAGATGCGGCCTGCGCGACATGGATGGGCGAAGAAGGCGCTGGACACTTCGTTAAGGCGGTCCACAACGGTATTGAATACGCCGACATGCAGATGATCGCCGAAGTTTACGGCATCATGCGTGATGGTCTGGGCATGGACACCACCGGCATCGCCGATACTTTCGCAAGGTGGGACAAAGGCCCGCTGCGCAGCTACCTGATTGAAATATCGGGTAAAGTCGCGCGCGCAACCGACCCTGACACCGGCGAACCGATGCTGGATGTCATTGTCGATGCTGCCGGTCAAAA
>NZ_AAYB01000006.1 GCF_000169435.1 Roseobacter sp. CCS2
ACTAAAATATTCCGGCGGGTCATGCTGGCCCGCCTACCCCAAGGCATATCCCGCGCCGCGCACGGTGCGCACAGGATCGCTACCGCCATGTTGTGTCAGCACCTTGCGCAACCGGCCCACATGAACGTCAACGGTGCGCGTATCGACATAGATATCGCGCCCCCAAACCCGGTCCAACAGCATATCGCGCGACCAGACGCGGCCGGGCTTTTCCATGAACGTAGACAGCAGGCGAAATTCGGTTGGTCCCAGTTTTAACGGGTTATCGTCGCGCGTCACACGGTAGGTTTCGGCATCCAGCACAATATCTTCATAGGTCAGCACCTGCCCCACAGTCGCCGGACGGACACGTCGCAATTGTGTGCGCACGCGTGCCATCAGCTCTGACACGGAATAGGGTTTGACGACATAATCGTCCGCCCCGGTTTCCAGCCCGCGCACCTTGTCCACCTCCTCGGATCGGGCGGACAGCATGATAATCGGAATGCTGCGCGTCTCTGGCTTGATCTTAAGGCGGCGACAGACCTCGATGCCTGACAGGTTTGGCATCATCCAATCTAAGACGATGACATCGGGGGCGTTTTCTTCAACACAAAGAAGCCCCTCGTCACCGTTTTCGGCACGGGTAACCCGGAACCCCTCGGCTTCCAGATTATAGGCCAACACTTCTCGTTGGGCTGCCTCATCTTCAACGATCAGAACGTGAGGTTGTTGTGCCATTACCCTAGCTCGGAGCTGTCACGAAAGCGGTCTTGTCACCCTTGGGGCGGGCGTCATCCGGCATCTCGCCTGTTACCTGATAGATCACCTGTTCGGCCATGTTTGTGGTCAGATCACCCATGCGTTCGATGTTCTTGGCCATGAAATGCAAATGCATACAGGCCGTGATATTGCGCGGGTCCTCCATCATGAAGGTCAGAAATTCGCGGAACAGCGCGTTATACATCTGATCGACCTCATGGTCGCGTTGACGCACGTCTTCGGCCAGTGCCGCATCGCCACGCACATAGGCATCCAACGTGTCCTTCAACATCCCCTCAACCTCGCGGGCCATGCGGCGCAAGGCGGCGTCAGATCCGTTGACCGGGGTCATTTCGACCAGCACACTTGTGCGTTTGGCAATATTCTTGGCGTAGTCGCCAATGCGTTCCAGCGATGCGGCCAAACGCAAGACCGACAGCACCGACCGCAAGTCTTTGGAAACGGGCGCGCGCAGGGCAATCGTGCGCGCCGCCTCTTCGTTGATCTGCATTTCGATGGCGTCGATGATTTTGTCGCCTTCGCGCACTTCTTCGGCCAATTCAACATCGCGGTCAGCCAGCGATTTGGCCGCTTTCAAAATCGCTTCTTCGACAAGACCACCCATCTTCATGATCAGTGTCGTGATCCCTTCAAGATCGCGATCGTAAGCTGATGAAATATGTTCGTTCATTCTGGCTGCTCCTTACCCGATCCGGCCGGAAATATAGCTTTCCGTGCGCGGGTCCTGCGGGTTGGTAAAAATCTTGTCGGTGTCGTCGTATTCCACAAGGTTGCCAAGGTGGAAGAACGCCGTCTTTTGACTAACGCGCGCCGCCTGCTGCATCGAGTGGGTGACGATCACAACAGAAAAGCTCTGGCGCAATTCATCAATCAATTCCTCGACCTGGGCGGTGGCGATGGGATCCAGCGCCGAACAGGGTTCGTCCATCAACAGCACTTCGGGGGCCGTCGCAATCGCGCGCGCGATGCACAGGCGCTGCTGTTGGCCACCTGACAGGCCGGTGCCGGGCGACGCCAACCGATCTTTGGCTTCGTTCCATAGGGCGGCCTTGCGCAGTGATTTTTCCACGATCTCATCCAGATCGGCCTTGTTGCGGGCCAATCCGTGGATTTTGGGGCCATAGGCAACATTGTCATAAATCGACTTTGGGAACGGATTTGGCTTTTGAAACACCATGCCGACCTTGGCCCGCAACTGCACCGGATCAACCTTGGGATCATAGATATCTTCGCCGTCAATACGGATATCACCGGTCACCCGTGCCACATCAATTGTGTCGTTCATCCGGTTGATACAGCGTAAGAAAGTTGACTTTCCACACCCGGATGGGCCGATAAAAGCGGTGACTGTCTTGTCATCAATTTCAACATTCACGTCTTTGATGGCGTGGTTGTCACCATAATGGACTTGCACGCCCTTTGCGGAAATCTTGATGTCTTGGGCGGTGCTCATAGCGCGATCCACATGTGTTAAATCTTCCATTTCTTCACTCCTCTACCAGCGCCGCTCGAACCGGCGACGCAGGTAAATCGCGACCGCATTCATAATAAGCAAAAACACCAGCAATGTAATGATCGCACCTGATGCACGTTCGACAAACGCCGGGTCAGAGCGTTGGGTCCAGTTATAGACCTGTACTGGCAGCGCAGTAGATGCTTCACCAAACAGCCCTGCTTCTGGCGTGTAAGCTGCCGGGTATTCGCGCACGAAGGCCACCATACCGATTAACAACAACGGCGCCGTTTCGCCCAAGGCCTGTGCCAAGCCGATAATCGTGCCGGTCAAGATGCCGGGTGCGGCCAGTGGCAAGACATGGTGAAACACCGACTGCATTTTCGACGCCCCAACACCCAATGCCGCATCGCGGATCGACGGCGGCACGGATTTAAGCGCTGCACGGGTCGAGATGATGATCGTAGGCAAGGTCATCAAGGTCAGCACCAAGCCACCGACCAAGGGCGAGGATTGGTTGAATTCCATGAAGTTGATGAAAATCGCAAGGCCCAAGATACCGTAAACAATCGACGGGACAGCGGCGAGGTTCGATATATTGACCTCAATAATATCCGTGATCCGGTTCTTGGGCGCAAATTCTTCCAGATAAATGGATGAGGCGACGCCGATGGGCAGTGCCAGAAACAATACCACCAGCATCATGTAAAGCGAACCAAGGATTGCCACACCAAGGCCCGCGGCCTCTGGGCGCTGTACGGATGCATCAGGTGCGGTAAAGAAGTTCCAGTTGAACTTGGTCTCGATCACGCCCGCATCGGCCAATGCCTGCGCGACCATCAATGCCTCTGGCGATGTGTTGCCATCCAATGCCGCCGTTTCCAGCGTCACACGGCCTTTGAAATAGCCGTCAATACGGCCAGCGGCCAACAGATCGAACGTGATCGTTTCGCCGACCAGATCAGGGTTGGCCAACACTCGGTTGCGGACCGTCGCTGCCGCCTCTTTTGAGATCATGTCGCCCAGATCTTTGTCTGACAGTTCCGTCGTTAAACCTTGGCGTTCAACCTCTGCAACAATCGCGGCACGCAACAGCGGCGCATATCCGATGGTTGTGGTTCTTGCCATCTCAGCCGGGTCACGGTTGCCTTGTTTGTCAACACGTTCCTCTGCCAGCTCAATGGGCAGCGAAATAAAAGTCTGCTGAAATGAACTCAGGCCGTTTGTCAAAACAGAGGTCAGCAAAATCGCCAAGGCCAACATGGCCACCACAATGGCCGACAGACCGTAGGCCTTGAACCGCGCCTCTGCTGCGTTGCGTTTCTTGGTGCGTGCGTCGCTCGCCAGAAGGGAGGTTTTCATTCGTACTGCTCCCGATATTTGCGCACGATGTAGAGGGCAAAGACATTTAGACCAAGGGTGATGACAAAGAGCGTCAGACCAAGCGCAAAGGCCACGAGCGTTTCAGGGCTGGCAAAGTCTGTATCACCGGTCAACTGGCTGACGATTTTCACAGTTACGGTTGTCATCGCCTCAAACGGGTTCAGCGACAATCGGGCGGCGGCCCCTGCCCCCAACACCACGATCATCGTCTCACCAATCGCGCGGGATGCAGCAAGCAACACGGCCCCCACAATGCCCGGCAATGCGGCGGGGATCACGACCTGACGGATGGTTTCAGATGGTGTCGCACCAAGGCCCAGTGATCCGTCGCGCATGGCTTGAGGGACGGCGTTGATGATGTCGTCAGAGAGCGAGCTTACAAAGGGGATCAGCATGATGCCCATGACCAGACCAGCGGTCATCACCGATGACGCACTTTGCCCGAACCCCATTGGTTCTGCAAAGTAATCCCGCAACAGCGGACCGACGGTGATCAGGGCGAACAGGCCATAAACGATTGTCGGGATGCCGGCCAAAACCTCGATCGCGGGCTTGGCCACCGACCGCAGACGTGGGCCTGCGTATTCGGATAAGTAGATCGCGGCGAACAAACCAATCGGTACTGCAAAAAGCAGGGCGATGAAACTGACGTAAAGCGTGCCCCACAGCAGCGGGATAATCCCAAGATCAGAATCGCCACGGAAATTCGGTGACCACGTCAGTGAAAAGAAAAAATCACGCCAGTCGTATTGGCCGAAAAAGTTGAATGTTTCGAACAGCATCGAAAACACAATGCCAACGGTCGTCATAATCGCGATGCTGGAGGCAAAGATCAGTAGACCCAATATCCAGCGCTCTGCATAAGTGCGGGCACGCGTTTCTGTTTTGATACCGATCAGCGACAGCGCACAACCGGTCACGCCAAGCCCCAGAATGACCAATGAAAACAGCCAGTTCGGTTCTCCTTCCGACAATCGGGCGTAAAGCGCGAACAAAAGAACGGCAGCAGCGGGTGGCACAGCAGTCGAAAGTGCCGTGTTCAACGCATGCTGATTGGGAAGGGACACAAGCGCACGCACGTCGCCGCCTGCCACTTTAAGGGCCCGGGACTTTGCCAGGAAATAGCCAATGACGGCCAGCGCAAAGATCAAAAGAAGCGGTGTCGTCAGCGATTGCATGGGGTGTTTTCCATAACATGTGGTGTTTCGGGGGCATCCTGCGACGCCCCCGAAAGATGCGTTTAGTTTACGAGCCGGAACCGATAACGGTTTCGTTCATGACAGTTTCCTGAACCTCTGACAGCTCTGGATCGGACACGAGGCCGTATTCAGCCAATGGGCCATCTGGACCGGCGATATCGTCAGAAACGAAGAATTCCGCGAATTCTTTTACACCAGGGATGACACCGATGTGCCCTGCCTTGATGTAGAAGTAGAGCGGACGCGACACAGGATATTCGGCCGCTGCGATGCTTTCGGTTGTTGGCACAACACCGTTCATTGTCGCCACTTGCAGCTTGTCAGTGTTGTTTTCATAGAATGACAGACCAAAGACGCCGATACCGTTTGTGTCAGCTTCGATACGTGCAAGCGTTTCGGTGTAATCGCCATCAATATCGACGGAACGGCCGTCTGTGCGGATCGCCATACATTTGCCTTCGGCAGTGTCTTCATCAACACCCGCATCCAGCATGGCCTGAAAAAAACCACCGTCTTCACAACCAGCAAGGATGACTTTTTCTTCAAACACTTCGCGTGTGCCGTGTTTGGTGCCAGGAATGAAGGCCTGAATGGGTTGTGCCGGGAAATCAGGGTTGACCTGGTCCCATGTCTCAAACGTGTTGGCAACAAGTGCGCCGTCGATGAAATGCTCGTTTGCCAGCGCCTTGTACCAATCCTCTGGCGTGAATTCGAACGAGTTCCCGTTGATGTCGGATGCAAACACAATGCCGTCATAACCGATGCGCACTTCGATAATATCTGTCACGCCATTTTCGGCGCAAACTTCGATCTCGGCGGGGCGGATCGCGCGGGATGCGTTGGCGATGTCCAATGTGTTGGCGCCAATGCCTTCACAGAACCGCTTGAGACCGGCGGAAGATCCGCCTGATTCGACAACCGGTGTCGGGAAATCAAAGTTCTCGCCGAAAATCTCGGCGACGATGGCTGCATATGGCAGCACCGTGGAAGACCCGGCAACCTGTACGTTGTCGCGTGCAAAAGATGTTGTGGCAGTAAGGGCAATGGCCGCTGTTGTCGCGGTCAGCTTCATGAAAGACATCCGTTTACTCCTGTCAGTCAGACATCGGCAGAGCGCGAGCCGCCCCACCATCGCGATCCGTTTAGGCCCCGCGCCCGAACCTTTTGTGACAGGAATGTAAAAGTTTCATGACAGTGGGCCGGTAGGCAGAAAAACAGAGACCTGCGTGCCCTGCCCTTCGTCACTTTCGATCAGCAACCGACCACGGTGCCGGTTGATAATGTGCTTCACAATGGCAAGCCCCAGACCGGTGCCGCCTACTTCGCGGGACCGGTGATTATCGACGCGGTAAAAGCGTTCCGTCAGCCGCGCGATGTGATGCGCCGGGATGCCGTCACCTTTGTCGCTGACGCTGATCTGAACAGCATCACACCGCAATCGTTGGTTCATCGCACGCGGAAGCAGCCGAACGGTGACGACCTGACCAGAGGCACCGTATTTGATCGCGTTCTCAACAAGATTGGTAAACACCTGCACCAACTGCCCTGCATCGCCCGGCACCATTTCATCAGTGGTGACCAGATTAAGCGTCACGGTCACACCAGCCGCATTGGCCTGTGGTTCCAACCCTTTGATCACTGACGACAACAGCGCGCCCAAATCCACGTGTTCGCGCGGGCGCACCCGTTCGTCCTCTTCCACCCGGCTCAGCGACATCAGATCATCCACCAGCCGGGTCATGCGGTTTGCTTCGTTTGCCATGATGCCAAGAAAACGGTCCCGCGCCACGGGATCATCTTTCGCCGCCCCGTTCAACGTCTCGATAAATCCCAACAACGCGGTCAGCGGTGTGCGCAATTCGTGGCTGACATTCGCAACAAAGTCGCGGCGCATCTGACTGGCATCTTCGGCAGCTGTCTGGTCTTCGAATGTCAGCAGGATATCATCGTCTGTTGCGGCAATATTGATCTGATAAACCGTATTCTTGGGCCCATTGCGCCCGGTATAGCGGACCACACAGGCCTCACGCTTGGCGATGGCATCAGCAATAGCCGCGATCAATGCCGGTTGGCGCAAAGCAGTGATGTAATGCATGCCCACAAGACCAGCACCCAGAATCGCATCAACCAACCCATTTGTCGCCCGAACACGTTCATCCGGGCCGATCAGCAACACAGGCAGCGAAAGTGCGTCAATAACGGAGGCAATACGTTCAGAGGTCATTCTGCTTTCTTACGGTTTTTCAATACCATGTGAAGAGCTGAGACAAAATGTCTCGCACAACAAAGCAAATTTTGCGGATGATATGGTTGCTTATACCTTTACGACCCTTAGGTGATATCCCACGGTTGAGAGTGAGGTAGATTGAGTAGACTGGATAGCGAGTATGGACAAAGCAACTAAACGGCGCGGGACCCAGTTGAGGGCGCAAGCCGATGCGGATTTTGACGAAAAAACCTTGGTGATAGGTAACCTTGCGCGTTGGAATGCCGAAGGTCGTCAAACTGCGTCTTCTGCACATATCCAGTTTAGTGAACTGCGCGCTTTGACGAAAACGACCCTTGATGATCTATCGCCATCGGTCATTCTATCCCCGCTTATGGGTGATGATTTTGACGTGCTGGACGTTGCGATGCGTCTGGTGACTTTCGGTTACGACGGACGTTACCGCGCCATCACCGAAAACCTGCCTGACGCCGAAATGATCCGCAAAGAAGTGCGCGCGCATGCGCCGGACCTGGATTTTGATATTCTTGTCATGCCGCCCGTTGCGAACGACAACCGGATTATAACGGACTAAGGTCGCGTGCAAAGCGGGCTGCGTTTTCCTGATAATTCAGTGCGGACAGGCGCAAACCGTTTATGGCCGCCTCATCCAGGTCCCGCACCACCTTGCCGGGTGCACCCATCACCAAAGACCCGTCTGGAATAACTTTGCCTTCGGTGATTAACGCGCCTGCGCCAATCAAGCAGTTCTTTCCGATCACAGCGCCATTCAGCACAGTCGCCCCCATGCCAATCAGTGAATTGTCGCCAATCACGCAGCCATGCAGCATCGCTTTATGCCCAATCGTACAGCCCGCACCGATGGTCAGCGGACATCCCATGTCTGTGTGCAACACAGCATTTTCCTGCACATTGGTGCCTGCCCCGACCGTGATCCGCTCATTATCCCCGCGCAGTGTGCATCCAAACCAGACTGATGACTTGTCGTCCAGAACGACATCACCCACCACATAACACCCCGGCGCGACCCAAGCGTTTTGCGCCACAACAGGTTTTACATCACCAAGGGCATAAAGGCTCATGTCCGTTCTCCGAATTGCGATTGCAAGCTGCGCACGTGGTCGACCAACTGTGGTTGCTGCGATCTGCGCAAACGTTCTGCACTGATGATGGTTTTCAACTGCATTTCCGTGGCGTCCAGATCATCATTCACAAGAACATAATCATAGCCATCCCAATGGCTGATTTCATCCCAGCTTTTCTGCATGCGCCCTTCGATGATATCCGGCGCATCCTGTCCCCGGCTGACCAACCGGCGATGCAATTCCGTGATTGAGGGCGGCAAGATAAAGATCGACAGCACATGTTCCTGCAAGGCCGAGTTGCTGATTTGCTGCGCCCCCTGCCAGTCGATATCAAAAAGCACATCTCGTCCGCTTTCGATGGCGGTCTGAACCGGTGCTTTGGGTGATCCGTAATAGTTGCCAAAGACGCGCGCGTGCTCAAGCATGCCTGCTTGTGCGACCTGATCCTGAAACTCCGGGACCGACACAAAGAAATAATCCGTCCCGTCCACCTCGCCTGCGCGGGGGGCGCGGGTGGTGGCGGAAACAGAAAATTGCAGCGTTTCATCCCATGTGCGCAACCGACCTGCCAAGGTAGATTTGCCAGCCCCTGAAGGTGACGACAGGATGATCAAAAGGCCGCGTCGGGTCATCAGTTACTCCACATTCTGAATTTGCTCGCGCATTTGGTCGATGACCGCCTTGAGGTCAAGGCCGATGGCCGTCAGCGCGGGCGCTTGTGCTTTGGCGCACAGCGTATTCGCTTCGCGGTTAAATTCCTGTGCAAGAAAATCAAGTTTGCGGCCCGCGGGTTTATTTTGCGCCAACAGATCGCGGGCGGCCGCAACATGGGCCTTCAACCGGTCAATCTCTTCGGTGACGTCCGATTTGACGGCCAGCAGCGCAAGTTCTTGCGCGACCCGGGCTTCTTCAATCTCTGCGACATCATCCATCACCCGGCGCAGGGCTGCTGTCAGGTTTTCCTTGACCTGCGGTGCCCGTGCTTGCGCCGCTTTTTCTGATTGCGCGACTAATTCGGCAATCTGATCCAATTGATCGGCAATCACGGTTTTAAGGGCCGAACCCTCGGCCTGACGCATCGCCACAAAGTCGGCGACCAAAGGGCCGATATCAGCAATCAATGCCGCGGCCAGTGCGCTGGTTTCATCGTCGGTTTTGCCTGCAACAAGCACCCCGCGCTGCGCCAAGACGTCCGCCGCTGTTGGCTGGCCCAACGTTACACCCATTGCAAAGGCGCGCTCCTGCACCTGATCCAAGGCTTTCAGCACCTCGTCCA
Organism: Roseobacter sp. CCS2; assembly: GCF_000169435.1. Classification (GTDB taxonomy): domain Bacteria; phylum Pseudomonadota; class Alphaproteobacteria; order Rhodobacterales; family Rhodobacteraceae; genus Yoonia. The sequence continues at coordinate 9,386 of NZ_AAYB01000006.1, forward strand.
AATAGGTCTCATCAACGGCCAATGCCCCGCCCGTTTCTTCCCGGTGCAGCCGCAGGTTCACCGTGACGTTGCCGCGCGCCAACGCTTTGGTCAGCGCGCCGCGCAGCGCAGGCTCCAACCCTTCGATGCCATCGGGTGTCCGCAAACGCAGATCCAGACCGCGTGCATTCACACCCCGCATTTCCCAGCTCCATGATGCGGCCCCAAGGGTGCCGGTACGGCTTGCAAATGCTGTCATGGAATAGGTCATCGGGTCTGGCCGCCTGTCATTTATTGCCCCCGCACCTAAAGCCAATCTGAGGGGCGGAGCAAGAGGGTGCGACCTCTGCGCCGTTAACCACTTAACACTTTGTTAAATGGTTAACGCGAAAGAGTTTGTTAAAAACTTATTAAAGCACAACCAGTCTACCCCCGATCGGGGCAAGGAACGAGGACACGAGTATGGATATCAGTGATCAATTAAAAGAGCGCCGCCAAGCCCTGAAGCCGGGACAGAACGCACCTGTTTTGCAAAGCCTTGAGCAGTATTGGCAAACATTGCGCCACGCCCAGCAACTGCCAGCCCGCACCGAAATTGCACCCAGCAAGATCGACCGCGCCCTGCCCCACGCCTTTATCCTGCAACGGGTGGCCCCCGGCACGGCACGGTTCCGGGTCGCCGGGCAGCGGTTGCATGATCTGTTGAAGATGGACGCGCGCGGCATGCCGTTGACCACACTTTTTCAGGCAGAGGCCCGTGATCAGGTGCAAAACCTTCTTGAGGCGGCGTTTACCGGCCCGGCGATCGTCAGTATTCCGCTTGCGTCACCGGGCACAATGCTGCGCCCGCCACTGACCGGAACGATGCTGCTTTTGCCGCTGCGCGACCGCGAAAACAACGCGACGCGCATGTTGGGCGCCTTGGTGACAGATCAGGACGGTGGCACCCGGCCCCGGCGGTTTATAATCCCCCAAGGTGCGCGCATTCGGCATGAACCGATTGGCGTACAACTTGCCACTACCCAACTGATCCCGCGCGTCCATGCAAAAGGGCCAGACGCTGCACGCCCGGCCCTGAAACTTGTGGTCAATAACGGTTGATCAGCCTGCTTTGGCCTGCGCGATTGTATCGCGACGGGCCGAAAGCTCTTCCGCGACAAGAAACGCAAGTTCCAGTGATTGCGATGCATTCAGGCGCGGATCGCAGGCTGTGTGGTAGCGGCTGGACAGATCTTCATCCGTCACAGCACGCACGCCGCCGGTGCATTCGGTCACGTCCTTGCCTGTCATTTCAAAGTGCACACCGCCCGGCACAGTGCCTTCCGCGTTATGGATTGCGAAGAATTCCTTCACCTCGCGCAGCACGCTTTCGAACGGGCGGGTCTTATAGCCAGAGGAAGATTTGATCGTATTGCCGTGCATCGCGTCACAGGTCCAAACAACATTGGCACCTTCTTCTTCCACAGCTTTGATCAGGCGGGGCAAATGTTCACCCACAGACCCGGCCCCAAAGCGTGCGATCAATGTCAGACGCCCTGCTTCGTTTTCAGGGTTCAACGATGCCATTAGCGCCTTGAGGTGGCCACTGGTCATCGACGGGCCGCATTTCAGACCGATGGGGTTCTGCACACCTTTGCAGAATTCCAAATGCGCGCCATCAGGCTGGCGTGTGCGATCGCCGATCCAGATCATGTGACCGGACCCGGCCAGCCATTTGCCGGATGTCGAATCCAGACGGCACAGCGCCTCTTCATACTCCAGCAACAAAGCCTCGTGGCTGGTGTAGAAATCGACGGTTTGCAGTTCGTGGTTGGTATCCGTCGTCAGACCCGCCGCTTCCATAAAGTCCAGCGTGTCGCTGATGCGTCCCGCCATATCGCTATATTTTTGCACTTCATTGCTGTCGGTAAAACCAAGGGTCCACTTGTGCACTTCATGTACATTGGCAAAACCACCGGTCGAAAAAGCACGCAGCAAGTTCAGCGTCGCGGCGGCCTGCATATAGGCTTGGCTCATCCGCTCTGGATCAGGAATGCGACTTTCAGGGGTGAAATCAAACCCGTTGATGATGTCACCACGGTAGCTGGGCAATTCCACACCATCCATCGTTTCGGTTGGGGCCGAACGTGGTTTGGCCATCTGTCCCGCCATGCGGCCCACTTTCACCACTGGCACTTTCGCGCCATAGGTCAGAACCATCGCCATTTGCAGCATGACCTTGAAGGTATCGCGAATGCTGTCTGCACCAAACTCGGCAAAGCTTTCGGCGCAATCACCGCCTTGCAGCAAGAATGCCTCGCCGCGGCTGACAGCACCCAATTCGGCTTTCAGTTTTCGGGCCTCACCGGCAAAAACCAAGGGCGGATAGCTGGCAAGACGACCTTCAACAGCGCTTAGCGCTGCTACGTCAGTATACTCAGGCATCTGGACCCGGGGCTTTTTGCGCCAGTCAGATTTTTGCCAGTCAGTCATCATCTTGCTCCATATCGAGGTCGGTTAGCGTTATCAGGCTTTGCGTATAGCGCGCAGCGGGCGGCGCGCCAATGGGAAAATAGCGTGCAACAACAGGGCAGACAAAGCACAGCATGCGTGACTTTTTCCTTGTCGCCAGCTTGCAAACCTGATGAGGTCTTTTTCGGAATACGCGACCACGGAATACGGCGATGTCAATGGAACCCCAAATTGTGGAAGTTGATCACGAAGGCAAGCCTCGGCGGTTTGTTTTTGTGCTGATGGAAAACTTCACAATGCTATGCTTTGCCGCCGCGGTTGAAAGCCTGCGCATCGCCAACCGCACCGCTGGCAAGCCGCTTTATAGCTGGACCATCATGAGCGAAAATGGCGTTGAAGCGTCGTGTTCAAACGGCTGTGTGTTCCGGGTTGATAGCGACCTGAGCGAGTTGGACCGTGACGATACGATCATGCTGTGCGGCGGTGTTGATGTGCAACAAGCCACGACAAAACGCATTCTGAACTGGGTCAGACGCGAATCGCGCCGTGGTGTGACCATCGCAGGGCTTTGCACAGCGGGCTATACGATGGCCCGTGCAGGGCTGCTGGACGGCAAGAAAGCGACGATCCACTGGGAAAACCAGGATAGTTTTTCCGAAGAATTTGAAGAGGTCGAGCTGACAAAGTCTGTCTTTGTCGTTGATGGCAATCGGATCACAACCGCTGGCGGCACCGCATCCATTGATTTGATGATCAAGCTGATCGCAGATGATCATGGTGAGGACCTTGCCAATGCTGTCGCCGACATCCTGATTTATTCGTCCATCCGCACCGATCAGGATACACAGCGCCTGTCGATCCCGACCCGTATCGGGGTGCGTCACCCCAAGTTGAGCCGTGTGATTCAAATGATGGAGCAAAACATCGAAGATCCCATCAGCCCAGCGGTCCTTGCCAAAGAGGTTGGTATGTCGACACGGCAGCTTGAACGGCTTTTTCGGCGGTATCTGTCACGCAGTCCCAAGCGGTATTACATGGAATTACGGCTGCAAAAGGCCCGCAATCTGTTGATGCAAACGGATATGACCGTGATCAACGTGGCCTTGGCCTGTGGCTTTGCGTCACCATCGCATTTTTCCAAATGCTACCGGTCGCATTACGACACCACGCCTTACCGCGAACGCGGCAGCCATGCCGCACGGCTTTCGGTCTGATCGGGCGCGATGGTCTTTCGCTTTTTCAAAGTACTCGTCTGGATCGGGGCCATTTTCACGATTGGTCTGGCAATCCATGCCGAGACGACGCAAGACGGTGACTTGCGGCTGACGGCCCTGAGCCTGCTGTCTATCGTTGTGGCTGCTGCTTTTGCGCTGGGAATGTTTCGGGGGGCACCAAAAGGGGCGCAGTCCACCCCCAAACCCCTTGGGCGGCCGACCTATACACCAAAACCGGCACAGCCGGCTGAAAAGGCCAAACCTGAACCCAGACCTGAACTGGAGGAAGACCACGAAGAGATTAAAGACGATGAGCTTTACATCGTCTTTTCGCGTCTGGCGGGCTATAAAACCGGTGAAGCGTTTCGCGATAATGTTGACAAGATCGTCGCTGCAAATCGTCTGGCCCCCTTACCGCCCGAAGATATCGAAAGGCTCGCCAAAGAGATTGATCGCCGTGATCTGCGCGGCAAAACCTTTGTGCGCACACCTGGCGTCGCACTTGTACGTCTGCAACGCTTTGATCTGGATGTGGAATTTGGCGGAACAAGCTGGCTTGGCGGTCTTCCCATCTTGGGCGACACGCCTTGGCCACGTGACGAGTTGGGCCGCGCAATGCATCATCTGGCGCAAATTGATCTTGGCACCGTGCCCAATCCGCTTTTGCCCGAAGGCATGCCAACAACGGGTGCCATGGCATTTTTCATGACAACTGCAACCGACGGGCCGCGCAACGGCAAAGTGATCTACCTGCCAACAATCGGGAATACGGCAACGGAACCGCCGCGCGATCTGGTTCCAATCTATGACGGGCCGAACTGGGGCTACTATGTCAAGGGTCATGCACGCGAAAACGCCCCCGACACCTTTCCGCGCTGGCCTGTTGAGTTTGTGCTTCTGCCACTGACGGACCAGAAGAAAGACGATGATGCGCATGAACTGATAGCCGATCTTCTGCCGCATCAATCCTCAGAAGACCTTTCGCCAACAAACTATCGCAAGTCCCTGCCCGAATTTGCGCGGCCTTGGTTTTGGGACACAGCGCATCGGTTTACCATGTCAATTCGATTGGCACGCGACGACATTGTCAAAACCATTGCCCAAAACGAACGACGGGTCACGGATTATGGCGCGACTTACGAGCCAGCGCTTTATACGCTGCTGAACAAGCAAGATGAATTTTCGGCCTTCGTGGATGAGGTCAGTATATGGGCAGTGTCGCACGAGCCATGGGACCGTATGCTGCCAGACGATGTTGCCACGCTGGAAAGATACTTTGCACAGGTGCGCGACATCGGCGGGCAACCGGCCCCCTTCAAGCCCTTTTATCAGTTCACCCAAGGCGAATTGCTCAGCGGGCAAGAGGCCACAACCGCCACTTTGGTTGCCGCCGCCAATGCCAGCCCCGACGTCTTTGCGGAATTACCCTTTATTGTGCGCGATGACATCGACACAAAGTATCGGATTGCGTCCAAAGGGCGCTGGCACCAGATGTTCGGTCTGGGCTCTGAAATCCAGACAGCCGTTTCGGACCACACCCATCACCACCTGCTGTTGCAGTTGCATTCAGACCAGTTGGTAAATTGGATGTGGGGCGACAAAGGTGTCGTGCAGTTCTGGATCACCGAAGAAGATATGATTGCCCAAAACTGGGACGCGGTCGAGATGACACTGGAAAGCAACTAGCCGCAATTCAGGCCAAAGTCGTGGGTCGCAGTCCAATCGCCTGCCGCAGCCTATCCTAAAGGAAGAATGACCTATGGTTCCGACTTTCCTTTTGGAAACGGCCTGCTAGATTGGCGCGCAGGATAAAAAATCCAACTTGGGAGAACGATATGAGAAACCTACTTTTGGCGACATCTGCTGTCGCTATGATGGCTGGCGGTGCCTATGCTGACGGGCACACCGAAGAAGTCAAAATCGGTGTGATCCTTGGCTTTACCGGCCCGCTTGAATCCATCACACCCGCCATGGGTGCCGGCGCAGAACTGGCCATGGCAGAAGTCACAGAATCCGGCGCACTTCTAGGCGGTGCGACCGTCACATCCGTCCGCGGTGACAGCACATGTATCGACGCAGGTGCAGCAACGGCTGCGGCCGAACGTCTGGTCACTTCAGACAACGTTGATGCCATCATGGGCGCTGACTGTTCCGGTGTCACAGGTGCCATTCTGCAAAACGTGGCCCGCCCCAACGGTGTTGCGATGATTTCGCCATCCGCCACATCGCCCGGCCTGTCCAGTGCAGACGACGACGGTCTGTTTTTCCGCACAGCACCGTCCGATGCCCGCCAAGGAGTGATCATCACCGAGATCCTGCAGGATCGTGGCGTGAACGAAGTGGCTTTGACATATACAAACAACGACTATGGCAAGGGTCTTGCCGATGCGTTCCAGGCTGAATTCGAAGCTGCGGGTGGCACCGTCACAATCTCTGCGGCACATGAAGACGGCAAAGCCGATTATTCTGCGGAAGTTGGCGCATTGGCATCTGCCGGTGGCGAAGTGCTGGTTGTTGCAGGCTACGTTGATCAAGGTGGGTCCGGCATCATCCGTTCGTCACTCGACAGCGGCGCGTTTGACACATTCTACCTGCCAGACGGCATGGTTGGTGCGGTTCTGAACGACAACTTCGGCGCAGAACTGAACGGGTCTTACGGTGCATACCCCGGCACAGATAACGCAGGCGCTGGTATATTCGTTGAACTGGCCGAAGCTGCTGGTTTTGACGGCACAGGCGCGTTTTCGCCAGAAAGCTATGACGCGGCAGCGTTGATCATGCTGGCCATGCAAGCGGCAGAATCCAAAGATTCCGCCGACTACAAAGACCACGTCTTTGATGTGGCCAACGCACCGGGCATCCAGATCATGCCAGGCCAGTTGGCCGAAGGCCTGACACTGGTCGCCGCTGGCTATGACATCGACTATGTTGGTGCATCGGCGGTGGAACTAATCGGACCCGGCGAAAGCGCTGGCAACTATCAGGAAATCGAATTCGCTGATGGTGTCTATTCCACAATCAACTACCGTTAATCGGTTGATCTGACAAAAAACGGCGCGGGTTCTTCCCGCGCCGTTTTGCAAAACAAGACGGGTCCAAAGGCCCGCGCGCGAGGGGATAAGACATGATTGTCGTGGAAGATGTGGTCAAAACCTTTGGTGGTTTCCGCGCCGTAGATGGCGCGACAATGACCATTGAGGAAGGCACAATCACCGGTTTGATCGGCCCTAATGGCGCTGGAAAAACGACCCTTTTCAATGTGATCGCAGGTGTTCTTAAGCCAACATCAGGGCGCGTCACCATGAAGGGTGAAGATATCACCGGCCTGCCCCCACATGAGCTGTTTCACAAAGGATTGCTGCGGACCTTTCAAATCGCACATGAGTTTTCATCCATGACAGTGCGCGAAAACCTGATGATGGTCCCCGGCGGGCAATCAGGTGAGGCGCTTTGGAATACATGGTTCGGCCGCCGCCGCATCGCCGAGGAAGAACGCGCATTACAAGCCAAGGCCGATGAGGTCATCGAATTTCTGACGATTGATCACCTGAAAGAAGAAAAAGCAGGCAACCTGTCAGGTGGGCAGAAAAAGCTTCTGGAACTGGGGCGGACCATGATGGTGGACGCCAAAATCGTGTTTCTGGATGAGGTCGGCGCAGGCGTGAACCGCACCCTGCTGAACACCATCGGCGATGCAATCATCCGTTTGAACAAAGAACGCAACTACACATTCGTCGTGATCGAACACGACATGGATTTCATTGGCCGCCTGTGTGACCCGGTGATTTGCATGGCAGAAGGCCACGTCTTGGCCGAAGGCACCTTGGCCGAAATCAAAGCCAATGAGCAGGTGATCGAAGCCTACCTTGGCACTGGTTTGAAGAACAAGGAAATGGTATCATGATGCGCGCATTGCTTGTCACAGCCGCAGTTTCGCTACCAACGCTGATCCATGCGCAGAACGTCTTGGGGCGTTCCATGGTTGAAGGACGCGGCATTGTAATTTTTGCTGACGGCACATGGGACTATGACGACACCGGCACCACGGAATGCGCGCTTATTTCTCGTGGTGTTGAATTCTGTGGTCAGGCATCACGATGGCAACCCATCCCACCACAAACGCCCGAAATTACGGCATCTTATCGGTTCGATGATCGCCACTATGGCCAGATGATAATCGAAGGTTTGGGCGAAGAAGATGGTTTGACGTTTAAAGCAATGCGCCAAATCGTAATCCAGAACGCAGCTTCGGTGACTGGCATGTCTGTCGCGGATATCCCGGTGCTTGATGTTTTTCCCTCCGAGGTATCCGGACAGAAAATTCAAACAATCGTCTACCTGGTCGACTTTGAAGGTATGGACGTAGTGTTTGCCAACGGCGTCAGCACATCGCCACGCGAAACCATGCAGCTGATGACCTACGCAATCGGCGCAGAATTCACCGATCAGCACCGGGAATTACACGAAGAATTCCTGTCCAACATCAAAGTGCAGGATTAAACTTTGCCAATTTCACCACACGAACCGCATCACGATAAGGGAACGATAACATGAAATTTCTCCTGACTGTCCTTCTGGGGGCGATCCTCGGCTCTGCTGCGACCTTCTATTATATCTATGTCAATCACGCGGATGTGGGCGAACAAGCTTTGATGCGCGATACGCTGCTGACCTATGCGCCCTTCCTGGAAGAGTATATTACCCCGTGACCAAGAGCCCCTATCAAGATGACCGGGGCAATAAGGACCGGTCAATCACCAACACGGGTGGCGGCACGCTGACGGCAGCCAAAAATGCCGCCCGCGATAGCGTCGCCCAGACGGGTGAGCCGTTTTTGATCGGTGACGCCATGACCGGTGGTTACGGCAAGGGTCCTGACATTCTGCATGCCTGTACCATTGCCGCCGAAAAAGGCGAAATTGCTGTCATTGTCGGGCCCAATGGCGCGGGTAAATCAACAGCCATGAAAGCCGTTTTTGGCATGCTGAACGTCAACGAAGGTGCTGTGCGGCTGGATGGTGAAGACATCACCCATCTGTCACCACAACAGCGTGTGGTAAAAGGTATGGGTTTTGTGCCCCAGACCTCGAATATCTTTACGTCGATGACGGTTGAGGAAAACCTGGAAATGGGCGCGTTCATCCGGCGCGATGATTTCAAGGATACGATGACACAGGTCTACGACCTGTTTCCCATCCTGAAAGACAAGCGCAACCAGCCTGCGGGTGAACTCTCAGGCGGTCAGCGCCAACAGGTCGCCGTCGGGCGCGCGCTGATGACCCAACCCAAGGTGCTGATGCTGGATGAACCGACAGCGGGTGTATCGCCCATCGTGATGGACGAACTTTTCGACCGAATTATCGAAGTGGCCCGTACGGGTATTCCAATCCTGATGGTGGAACAGAACGCCCGGCAAGCGCTTGAAATTGCAGATAAAGCCTATGTTCTGGTGCAGGGGCGTAACGCACACACCGGTACGGGCAAAGAACTGCTGGCCGACGAACAAGTCCGGCGGAGTTTCTTGGGCGGATGAGGATGCCAGCGCTTCTATGTGCCACAATGGCAAGTCCGATGATGGCCGAGGTTGTGTCTTGCGATCTATCCGGCGTGCCGGTCCGGTTTGAGATCGACCGCACACAGTTTGCACCTGCCATCAATCAAAACGAACCGACGCAACGCTGCGCGACGACCGTGCAAATGGGTAACGCCGCCTTTCCCGCCGAACCGATTATCATGGGTGACGTGCGTGGGTTCTGGGCCGAAGGCATGGGCGGATCGGACGTAATGATGGTGATGCAAAGCGATGGGTCAGCGGTTTACGCTGACACGCGCGCGGGCGAACGTCTGACAGGCACCTGCGAGGTGCTGCAATGAATAAAGTAATGATTTTCAAGGGTAATCTATAACAATGGACTTCCTTAACGCGATTGTCGCCTTTGCGAATTTTGTCTTCGTGCCTGGCCTTGCTTACGGTGCGCAGCTTGCCATTGGTGCGCTGGGTGTCACGATGATCTATGGCATCCTGCGGTTTTCGAACTTTGCCCATGGCGACACGATGGCCTTTGGCACTGCGATGACTATCTGGATCACTTGGGGCTTTCTTGCTTTGGGGATTTCCTTTGGTCCGTTACCAACCGCCCTGCTGGCCCTGCCCTTTGGGATCATCGCGACCATCCTGCTGCTACTGGGCACGGATTGGGCGGTTTACCGGTTCTACCGCGAACAAAAGGCGTCCCCGGTTATCCTTGTCATCGTGTCAATGGGTGTGATGTTTGTGATGAATGGCGTCGTGCGGTTTATCATTGGTGTGCGCGATATTCGGTTCGCTGATGGTGAGCGTTTCATCATCACCGCGCGGGAATTCAGGGATATGACCGGCCTGAACGAAGGTTTGGCGATCAAGACAACCCAAGCGATCACCGTCGTTGTCGCACTGATCGCTATGGCGCTACTGTTCTGGTTCCTGAACAAAACGCGGACCGGCAAATCGATGCGCGCGTTTTCGGATAACGAAGACCTCGCCTTGCTTTCCGGCATCAATCCGGATTGGGTTGTCAAGGTTACATGGATGATTGTTGCCGCACTCGCCACCACGGCTGGCGTGCTTTACGGGCTTGATAAATCTTTCAAGGCGTTCACCTATTTCCAGCTGCTGTTGCCGATCTTTGCTGCGGCTATCGTTGGCGGCCTTGGTAATCCCTTGGGCGCTATCGCAGGTGGTTTTGTCATTGCATTCAGCGAGGTCACGATCACCTATGCGTGGAAAAAGGTGCTGGTCTATCTGATGCCCGAAAGCCTTGAGCCGGATGGCCTGGTCCAACTTCTGTCCACCGATTACAAATTCGCCGTCAGCTTTGCGATCCTGATCATCGTGCTGCTGTTCAAACCTACGGGCCTGTTCAAAGGACAATCGGTATGAGTACCAACGTCAGAGATACCGCCCTTTTCGGGCTTGTCGCCGTTCTGCTGATTGGGACGGGGATGATCCAAGGTTGGAATTCGGCCTTGTTGATCCTGAACATGGGTCTGATTTCGGCCATTATGGCGCTAGGTGTGAACCTGCAATGGGGTTTTGCGGGACTGTTTAACATCGGTGTCATGGGCTTTGTTGCCTTGGGTGGATTGGCCGCCGTGCTGGTCTCAACCGATCCTGTGCCAGAAGCGTGGCAAGCCGGTGGTCTGCGCATCTTTGCCGGTCTGGCACTGGGTGCGCTGACGGTTGTTGCTGCCGTCCAAGCCCAAAAGCGGCTGGAAGGCCGAACCAAAACGATTGCGACGCTGGTGATCCTTGTCGGTGGTTTCTTTCTTTATCGCGCCGTGTTCGATCCCGGCAAAGTTGCCGTTGAAGCGGTGAACCCGGCCGTCAGCGGCAATCTTGGCGGTCTGAACCTGCCGATCCTGCTTAGCTGGCCTGTGGGCGGTTTGCTGGCCGCCGGTGCGGCTTGGGTCATTGGCAAAACGGCTCTTGGTTTGCGATCCGATTATCTGGCGATTGCCACGCTGGGCATCGCCGAGATCATCATCGCTGTTCTCAAGAACGAAGACTGGCTGGCGCGGGGCGTCAAGAATGTCATCGGTCTGGACCGGCCTGTGCCTTACGAAATTGACTTGCAACAGGACCCCGGTTTTGTGGAACGCGCCGCCAGCCTTGGGTTGGACCCAGTGACAGCGTCGACCCTCTATACCAAAATTGGCTATGCGATCCTGTTCACGATCGTTCTGCTGATCATCCTTTGGCTGGCCCAAAAGGCGTTGAACAGCCCATGGGGCCGGATGATGCGCGCGATCCGTGACAACGAAACCGCAGCCGAGGCGATGGGCAAAGACGTCAAAGGCCGCCATTTGCAGATCTTCATCCTCGGCTCTGCTGTGTGCGGCGTGGCGGGTGCGATGATGACGACGCTTGATGGGCAGTTGACACCCGGTACCTATCAACCGCTGCGTTTTACCTTCCTTGTCTGGGTCATGGTGATCGTCGGCGGGTCAGGTAACAATTTTGGCGCAGTCCTTGGTGGTATGCTGATCTGGTGGCTTTGGGTGCAGGTCGAACCGCTGGGCCTAGGCATGATGAACATCCTCAGCAGCGGGCTCGAAGATGGCAGCGCATTGAAAGAACGGATGATCGATTCCGCTGCGCACATGCGCCTGCTGACCATGGGTGTTGTTCTGCTACTGGTCCTGCGGTTCAGCCCGCGTGGCCTGATCCCGGAACGCTAGCTTGTCCTTGCTGTCTGCGCTGCTAAAACAAGGCAGACCTAACACCCCGAGGATCCAATGGCGCTGATCTTTCGCTGGCTTGTCCGGCTTGCCTCTGCCCTGATTGTACTGTGCGTCGCTGCGATTGCGCTGGTCTATTATTTTGCGTCACGATCGCTGCCCGATTATGACGCCAACAGTGATGTTGCCGGCATCGCAGCCCCGGTCGAGATTGTGCGCGACAACGCCAATGTGCCGCATATCTTTGCGCAGACCGATGAGGACGTCTATTTCGCCTTGGGTTACGCCCATGCGCAGGACCGGCTGTGGCAGATGACAATGCTGCGGCGCACGGCACAAGGGCGACTGTCAGAGCTGTTTGGCGAACGCACCGTTGGCATTGATGAGGTGCTGCGCCGCTTTGACCTTTACACCCTGTCTGTGTCATCGGTGGATGCGCAAACGGATGAAGCAAACGCCTATCTTGAGGCTTATTCCAGCGGCGTAAACGCGTGGCTGAACGAGGTCAACAATGGCGCGCTTGGGCGCGGTGCGCCGGAAATGTGGTTGTTCAACCATGCGATTGCACCATGGCAACCGGCAGATTCCATCGCCTTGCTCAAACTCATGGCGCTTGATCTGACCTCAAGTCTGGAAGACGAGGTCTTGCGCGCCCGTACCTCACTTTTGCTCGACAATGACCGGCTGCGTGACATTCTGCCCGACGATCCAACCGGCGGTATTGCGGCATTGCCCGAATACGCCAGCCTTGTTCCGGGTGTGGCGCCTTACACGCCAAATATGCGCTTGGCCTATGATCCGCTATCACCAATCAAACCGGGCCCTTTGCGGGGGGCATCGAATGCTTGGGCTGCCAGTGCGTCGCGCGCCACGACAGGGTCTACCTTGCTGGCCAACGACCCTCATCTGGGGCTGACCGCACCATCGATCTGGTATCTGGCACGGTTGGAACTTGAAACCGGTGGTGTGATCGGCGGCACGATCCCCGGTATGCCGCTGATCCTAAGCGGGCGCAGCGACCAGTTGGGGTGGGGTGTGACAACAGCAAAAGTTGATGACGTCGACATCGTGGTGGAAGAGGTCAACCCAGATAACCCCGAAGAATACCGCAGCCCCAATGGCTGGGTCCCGTTTCGTACGCGCGACAGCATCATTAACGTCAAAGACAGCTCTGCCGTGACCCTGCGCTTGCGCTGGACGGCCAATGGGCCGGTGATGCCCCGCGACACATATAATCTGGGCACCATCACCCCGCCGGGGCATGTGACTGCGATTTCATGGACCGCATTGTCAGACCGTGACACGACCATGTCAGCTGCCTTTGCACTGAACCATGCCCGCACGGTGGAAGAGGCGATAACGGCTGGTGATGCCTTTATCGCACCCGCGCAGAACCTGACGTTGGCAGACCGCAACCGGATCGCCATGAAAACGGTTGGCGCGATCCCTGCCCGCGACGCCAACCATCAAAGTCAGGGTCGCCTGCCCGCTTTCGGCTATCTGGCCGAGAACCGCTGGCAAGGGCGTTTCCCTTACAGCGAAAACCCCGAATTCCTTGATCCACCGGGTGGCATCTTGGGCAATACCAACAACAAGACAGTTGACCGCCCCTTTCCCCGCCATGTCACCCATAAATGGGGCGACACCCAGCGGATCAATCGCTGGCGGCGTCTGATGCAAGCGCGCGAGGTGCACACGCGCGACAGCTTTATCGAAGCGCAGCTTGATACGGTCAGCTTCACGGCGCGCACCCTTTCAACCCTGATGGGGGCTGATCTGTGGTTCACCGGCAATGCGGCCCCCGATGGCACACCCGAACGCCAGCGCCAGATCGCGCTGAACCTGCTGTCGGCATGGAACGGCGAAATGAATGAACACCTGCCAGAGCCGCTGATCTATTCGGCTTGGGTGCGCGCTTTTCAACAGCGTCTGATCCGGGATGAATTGGGGCCATTGGCCGAGGAGTTCACCCATATTGAGCCTGTCTTCATCGAACGCGTCTTCCGCGATATCGACGGCGCGAGTGCCTGGTGTGACGTCATCCAATCCGCCCCGATTGAAACCTGCACAGACATCGCGCGGCAGGCATTGGATGATGCGCTGTTATGGATTGCCGAAAACCACGGTGACGCAGTCGAAGCCGTGCGCTGGGGGGATGCGCATGTGGCCACACATGACCACCCGGTGCTGGGCAATACGCCGATCCTTGAATGGGTTGTGAACATCCGGCAATCGACCAGCGGCGGGGACCACACGCTGCAACGGGCCAAAACATCTGGCGTCGATCCTCATCCGTTTCACAACGTTCATTCGGGGGCCTATCGGGGCGTTTATGATTTCGCTGACCCGGACAGTTCGGTCTTTATCACATCCACCGGACAATCCGGGCACCCACTTTCGCGGCACTATGACAACCTGGGCGAGCTGTGGCGGCGCGGCGAGTATATTCCAATGTCACTTGATCCCGATCTGGCAAGAGCGGCAGCGGTTGGGGTGACAGTGTTGACGCCCGCTGAATGACTGGTTTGAGCCTTTTAACCTATATTCTGCATCGTAGCTAAAGTCCGGTTTCAGAAAACGGACAAAAAACTGGCTCGAAAATCACGGCCCATAGCGCACTCCAACTAGGCCTAACTTCGCTGCTTTGCAGCTTTCTAAGCTGCCGTATAAGTATCCTGTAGCCTTGTATCGAATTTCGGCTTGATTTGATGTTGTCGGTACAGTTTAAGAACTTAAAATACCAAAAGTTAGACAGCAAAAATCATGGAGTCGCTCACTAGATTCTTCAAAAACACAGCGAGCCGGTTCCTGCGCGAGCACCGAGCGAAACCTGTTTCTAGCTATCAGCTTTGGCTCGAAGAGCTCGGAAATCAACCAAGGGCGGTTATCGATTTCCTTATAGAGGACATCTTCTTTGCCGGCGACATTGAGAAGCCGGAAGATATTCCCGAGTTGCCGTGGATAGCTATTGAACTGCCTGCTGGAAGCGATACGTTTAGTCTTATTTGTATCTTAGCGAATGATCTTGAAAAGCTTGGCGCCGTAGTGTCGGTTAGGGAAGCCTAGGCAAATATTGATAGATACAAAGGCCTGCTTAGCAACAATTCTTGACGGCTTCGCGCCTGCAGCGAAGGTCCGCAAACCTCCCTTGATGGTTTCATCGCAGGTGCGGATTTGAAAAGCGGACATTGGCAACAGAGGCGGCAAAGTTAACTTCGTCCCGCATAGCAGAAACTGAAATCTACAACCGCACAAACCGCTCTTTCTGCAACTGCGTCCAAAAGACAGTCAGGTCATAACCTGTCTCTGTCTGTACTTCGTCCGTCACGACACCTGCTTCAAACAGCCACGCGCGTTTCTTGCCGTCAGCAAACGGCAATGACAGATGTTCTTCGCTGCGCGGGTCCTTCAGTTTATCGGGGATCGCGGCCAACAGTGGGTCCATCCCCTCGCCCGTAATCGCGGAAACTGCAAACAGATCATCCGTGCGGGCGGCTTGGGTCAGCACCGCATCACGCGCATCCCCTTCCAGCAGGTCTGTTTTGTTCCAAACCTCGATGATCGGCGCTTCTTCGGCCACACCAAGGCTTTGCAGAATGGCATGCACATCTTCGGCTTGCTCTTCGGTTTGCGGATGGCTGATGTCACGCACGTGTACGATCAGGTCTGCATCCAGCACCTCTTCCAAGGTCGCGCGGAAGGCTGCGACCAATTCGGTTGGCAGATCGCTGATGAAACCCACGGTGTCCGACATGATAACCTCGTCCCCCGTCGGCAGGACAATTTTGCGCATTGTCGGGTCAAGCGTGGCAAACAGCATGTCTTTGGCAAAGACCTGCGCGCCGGTCAGCCGGTTGAACAGCGTTGACTTGCCTGCGTTGGTGTAACCCACCAAAGCCACAATCGGAAATGGCACTTTAGCGCGGGACGCGCGGTGCAGTTCGCGGGTTTTAACGACCTTTGCCAATTGCTTGCGCAACCGGTTCAGCTGTTCATCAATGGCGCGCCGATCCGCTTCGATCTGGGTTTCACCGGGGCCACCAACAAAACCCAAACCGCCGCGTTGGCGTTCAAGGTGTGTCCAGGCGCGGACCAGCCTTGTGCGCTGATAGGACAATGCAGCCATTTCAACCTGCAAAACACCCTCTGACGTGCGCGCGCGATCGCTGAAGATTTCCAAGATCAGACCAGTGCGGTCCAGCAGCTTTACACCCCACTCTTTTTCAAGGTTGCGCTGCTGAACCGGCGTGACCGGGCCGTCGATCAACACCAGTTCAACCTCGGCATCGTGGAACACCTGTTTCAGCTCTGCGATCTTGCCTTTGCCAAACAGCTTGCCGGGGTGAATACGCGGTAGGCGCACGATGTCTGCACCGACGACATCCAAATCGGGCAAAGCGGCGGCCAAAGACACGCCTTCTTCCAACGCGGGTTCAGCCGCGCGGCGCGTGTGGTCTGTTTTGAGATCGGGATGCAGCACCCAAGCCCGTGTGACCGGGCGGTCATGTTCGAGCAATGCTACTCTTCACCTTCATACAGGCTGATCGGCTGTGCCGGCATGATGGTTGAAATCGCGCTTTTATAAACAAGCTGCGATTGACCATCGCGGCGCAAAAGCACGCAAAAGCTGTCAAACCATGTGATCACGCCTTGCAACTTTACGCCATTGACCAGAAAGATCGTCACAGGAACCTTGACCTTGCGGACATGGTTCAGAAATGCATCTTGCAGATTTGCTTTATCGGCAGCCATCGCGACACCCTTTTTCTTATTTTTTTGGCCGCGCAACGGCCCCCCAGAGTAATTATTCACAGTATGTCGCGGCTTTCAGGGACTTTCCACCCCCAAAATGCAATTCAAAAGAAGCGCTTAGCGCTGCCAGATTTCAGGATTGAAGAGCGCGATAATCGCCAGCGTTTCCAACCGCCCCAGCACCATCGCAAAGGCCAAGATCACTTTGGCCGCGTCCGGAATGCCGGAATAGGCGATGGGTGTTTCTGCAGCAACCGACGCCAGCGGACCCGTCGTAGACAACGCGGAAACGGCCAATACCATGGCGGTTTCAAATTGCACGCCCGTCAGTGACAGCATCAACATGACGGCCGCGATGCTAAGCGCGAAAAGCATAAAGAAAACCCAAGAGATATAGGCCCCCTGCTTGCGAATACGCCGCGCATCCCGTCCGCCGCCACCCACCGACGACGGATGCAGCAACCTGTCCTGCTCGCGTTCGCCATGTCGGTAAAGCGCATAGATCCGCAAAAGTTTCACCCCGCCTGCCGTCGTCGCCACACCGCCGCCGATCAACGCCATACCGATCAAGAACAGCCCCGGCGTGCTAAGCCCGGACCATGCAGTGGCCCCGTCCCAATAGTGCGATTCAAACCCGGTTGTCGTCAGGAACGAGGTGACGGTAAAAAGCGCACCCCAAAACGCCGACGCGATTTCTTGCGCGCTGGCAGGTTCGGCCTGATCTGCCGCCCCGATAAAATGCCGCAGGAACAGCAACATCGTGACCGTGCCGATCAGGATCAGCGCGGTAATAAACTCCGGGTCGCGCCTGAGCCCCTGATCACGTTCGCCGATCAATCCACGGCTAAAACTTAGTCGTGACAGGGCAAAGATGAAGAAGCAAAAGATCAGCAACTCGCCCCAGAACCTTGACGCTGCGAAATACAGCCCCCCGATGGCCGAAATACCCGAGGTCGACAGCGTCGACATGGCATGCATCAAGGCGATATAGGGAAATTCGCCCGCGATAACGAGGCCAATCCATAACCCACCGGTCAGCGCCACATAGATCGGTGTCAAGGTCAGGGTGTAGCGCACCAAACGCTCGGACGGGTCAGCGATCTGGGCGATCTGGGAAAATGCGCCGCTGGCCCCTTTGCCTGCATTCCCGGCGGCGCGCACTTCGAACCCCCCAAGGTTCATGGGTGCAAAGATTGACACCGCAGTGACCCAAACAAGCAAACCACCCATCCAGCCGACCAGCCCACGCCACAGGTGTTGCGATGGACTTAACCGCCCTGCTGTGTCATAAACCGTGGCCCCGGTTGTCGTGAAGCTCGAAACCATCTCGAACCAGGCATTGAGGTAGGTTGTGTTGCCCACCGCCTCGTAAAATGGCACCGCAAACATGATCGGTAGCACGCTAAAGGCGGCAAGCAGCCCCACCAGCTGACTGCGTGCAACGCTGCGGGGCGCATAGCCTGCGGTTGCCAGCGCGATCATCAGGGTCAGTACAGAAAATAGGATAAACCCGTAAAAGAACACCCGCATGGTGTTAAAGTCTTCCATGACGGCGCCATGCGCCGCTGGCACGATCATCGCAATCGCGCCCAACCCCATCAGGATCACAAAAAACGGTAGGCGGACAATCCAACCCATCAGAAAAAGTCTATTGAGACCTGCAACAGGCGTTCCACTTCGGGGACATCATCCGACATCGCAAAAATCGCAATAACGTTGCCTTCTTCGATCCGTGTTTCGCCTGTGGGGCGCACGACCTTGCCTTGCTGCATAACGGCGCCGATCAACGTGCCTTCTGGGAAATCAATATCCTTTACCCGTTGGCCTGCGATGGGTGACGTACTCAGCACCTGTGCTTCAATGACCTCCGCCTCTGCATCACCAATCGAATAGACACCCCGCACACGGCCATGGCGGATGTGACGCAGGATTGAGCTGACCGTGGTTGCACGCGGGTTGATGTAGGCGTCGATATCCAGCGGCCCCATAAGCGGGATCAGCGTGGGGTCATTGACCAGTGAAATCGCCATGGCGCAGCCCATTTCCTTGGCGCGCACTGCGGCCAAGAGGTTTGTTTTATCATCGTCCGTAACGGCCAAAACCGCATCCGCTGTGGCGATATTTGCTTCTTCCAGCAGGGCACTGTCCAGGCCATCGCCGTTCAAAACGATCGTGCGGTCCAACGCATCGGCCGCCTTTTCTGCACATTCACGGCGGCTTTCAATCATCTTGACGCGCACACGCTCCGTCCGCGCCTCTAGCGCTTGTGCCACACCCAGACCAACATTTCCCCCGCCAATAATGACAATACGCTCTTGTTTTGATTGCGTTTTTCCGAAAATCTCTAACGTCCGCGTCATATCTTCGGTATCAGTGAAAACGTAACATTCATCATGCGGGAAAATCTGATCGCCAGAGGATGGCACAAACAACGCCCCCTCGCGGCGGATGCCCACCACCACGGCGCGAAGCGTCGAAAACAGATCGGTCAACTGGCGCAGCGGCGTGTTGATGACAGGGCAATCTTCATCAATCGTGATACCCAAAAGCTGCGCGCGACCTTCAAGAAAGCTTTCGGTGTCAAAGGCTGCGGGGGCCGCAAGTCGCTGCAATGCCGCCTCTGCCACCTCTTTTTCGGGCGAGATAACAACGTCAATCGGCAGGTGATTGCGCCGATACAGATCTGCATAGGCCGGATCAAGATAGTTTTGCGCACGCAGACGCGCAATCTTGCGCTGTACCGAAAACACCGAATGCGCCACCTGACAGGTGACCATGTTTACCTCATCCGAATAGGTCGCAGCGATCACCATATCGGCGTCAGAGGCACCTGCCCGGTCCAAAACATCAGGATAGCTGGCATTGCCTGCGATCCCTTGAACATCAAGCGTATCTGTGGCCCGGCGCACCAGTTCGGGATTGTTGTCAACGACAGTGACATCGTTGTTTTCACCCGACAAATGCCGGGCGATCTGCCAACCAACCTGCCCCGCGCCGCAGATGATCACTTTCATACGTCGTCACCTTCGACATAGGCCACCCGGCCCCCGGCCTTGTTGGTTGTGACAACGCCCAGCGATTTGAGTTTGCGGTGCAACGCTGATCGTTCCATGCCCACAAAAGCTGCCGTGCGGCTGATGTTGCCGCCAAACCGGTTAATCTGGGTCAGCAGATATTCGCGTTCAAACAACTCGCGCGCCTCACGCAATGGCAAGGTGGCCAGCCCACCAGCCAGAACGATACGGCCTTCTTCGCCGCCACCTTCTTCACTGTTCGGCAGTTCCTTGGCGCTAATGTCACCGGTGTTTTCGCCAAGGATAAGAACGCGTTCGACGACGTTCTTCAACTGGCGCACGTTTCCAGGCCACAGCATGGTTTGCAGCAGCGCGCGCGCGTCTTCGGCCAGTTTGCGCAAAGGCAACCCCTGCGCCTTGTTGCAGGTTTCAATGAAATGTTCGGCCAGCAGTGGAATATCCTCGCGACGTTCCTCCAGCGATGGCACCGCGATTGGGACAACATTCAAACGATGGTACAGTTCTTCCCGAAATGTTCCCGTTTCAATAGCTATGTTCAGATCGCGGTTGGTGCTGGAAATCACCCGCAGATCAACCTGCACCTTGTCGCTGCCTCCAACGCGCTGAAAGCGCTGTTCCACCAAAACACGCAGGATTTTGGATTGAGTCCCAAGCGGCATATCTGCGATTTCGTCAAAATAGACTACACCGCCGTTTGCTTCTTCCAGCAGGCCCTGCTCAACACCGCGTCCGCTGTCCTCGCGACCAAACAGCACCTCTTCCATGCGTTCAGGTTCAATCGAGGCAGAGTTGACGACAACAAATGGCGCAGAGGCACGGTTTGAATTGGCGTGGATGTAGCGCGCTGCAATTTCTTTCCCGGCACCGGCAGGGCCGGTCAGCATGACCCGGCCATTGGATTTCGTCACCTTATCAAGTTGCGATTTCAGCGTGCGGAATGCGGCGCTGTCGCCCAGCATTTCGGCGGTGTGGCTTTCACCGCGTTTCAGTTCCACGTTCTCGCGGCGAAGGCGCGATGTTTCCATGGCACGGCGAATGACCACCAATAACTGGTCAATATTAAAGGGTTTTTCGATAAAATCGTAAGCGCCTTGTTTGATCGCCGCGACTGCAATCTCGATATTGCCATGACCCGAAATAATGACAATCGGCACATCCGGATGGTCGCGCTTGACGGATTTGAGAATATCAATCCCGTCCATATTGCTGTCTTTGAGCCAGATATCGAGGATCATAAGCGCAGGCTGTTCAGCCGCGATCTGGGCCATACATTCGTCAGATGTTCCGGCAAGCCGGGTGGTGTATCCTTCATCAATCAGGATTTCCGAGATCAGTTCACGGATATCACGTTCATCGTCTGTAATTAAAATATCGCCCATGGGTTTACCTCATGCTGGAATTTTTGGGGCCCGCGCAGATTGCGCAGCGGCGGGTAGTTGAATGATGGCGCAGGCCCCGGCGTGGTCGTGGCCTGCAAAAGGGT
The DNA here is from genome assembly GCF_000169435.1 of Roseobacter sp. CCS2. GTDB lineage: Bacteria > Pseudomonadota > Alphaproteobacteria > Rhodobacterales > Rhodobacteraceae > Yoonia. Next base: position 30,517 of record NZ_AAYB01000006.1, read on the forward strand.
CGGCATCGGTCAGGGTCAGTGTGCCACCGTGTTCTTCGATGATCTTCTTGACGATAGGCAGGCCAAGGCCCGTCCCCTCGCCCCGTGTCGTCACATAGGGTTCAAACAGGCGCGCACGGTCTTGCGGCAGGCCGATCCCGTTGTCCGCGATTTTGATGGTGACGTTGTTGTTGTCGTAAGACATGCGCAACTGGATCTCGGGGCGATAACTGTCGGGCGCGTGACGCTGAACATAGGTCTCGGTCGCCTCGCCTGCGTTTTTCAGCAGGTTGGTCAGCGCCTGCCCGATCATTGTATCATCCATATCCACCAGCACGGCCTCTTCTGGAATGCTGGCTGCAAAATGCACATCCGGTTGTCCCGCCATCTGGAGCGATAGCGCGTCATGTACAAGTTGGGTCATGTCGTTCAGGTGCAGTTCAGGTTCTGGCATCCGCGCAAATTTTGAAAATTCATCGACAATGCGCCGTAGATCGTTGGTTTGCCGGACAATCACATCGGTCATCTGTTCCAGCTTATCGGCATCAAGACCCACTTGTTTATGAAACTTGCGATTGATCCGTTCAGCCGAAAGTTGGATCGGTGTCAGCGGGTTCTTGATCTCGTGCGCGATCCGGCGGGCCACGTCGCCCCACGCGGCCAGACGCTGCGCGCTGACAAGATCGGTCACATCATCAAAGGCCACAACGTAGCCTTCAAGCGTGCCATCATTATTACGGCGTTGGGCCATGCGCACCAGCAGGCTTTCTTGCTGTCCTTTGCGGATCAGGTTGATCTGTTCCTGAACACTTTCCGTTTCGGTTTCGCAGACCTGCGCGAACAGATCAGCAAACTCCGGGATCGCGACCGCGATTGCGGTTTCTTGGGGGTCATCACTGACGGTCAGCAGACGCCGGGCCGAGGGGTTCACGAATGTGACGCGCCCCAGTGGATCCAACCCCACCACGCCGGATGTGACCGAACTGAGCACACTATCAAACAATCGCCCGCGCCGTTCGGTCCGTTGGTTGGTTTCAATCAGTTGGTCGCGTTGCCCCTTCAGGCGGCTGGTCATTTGGTTAAAGTAGTGACCCAGTTGCGAAATCTCGTCATCGCCATCATCCTCGATCACGCGCACATCAAGATCACCCGACCCGACGCGCTGGGACGCAGACACCAACCGCCCCACAGGGCGCGACAGACGCTCTGCAAACCACAGCCCACCCCAGATCGCACCAAGGATCAGGACCACCGCAAACCCCATGTAAAGCAGACCAAACTGAAACAAGAGCTGGCCACGTTCGTTTTGTAATTCCTCGTATTGCGCGACGGTTTCGGTTGTGTCGTCCAGCAGCGACAGCACATTGCCATCGACAGGACGGGTCACATAAAGATAGCGATCACGAAAAGCAGTCAGCGGGATCAGCGCCCGGAATTCGTTGTTTGCAAAATCTTGGATAATTGCAAGGCCGGCCTCGTCCGCGCGGACGAAATCCTGCGCAGACGGGCGCTCATAGCCAAATTCATAGGACCGCGCCCCGCGTGCGGTAATCGTACCAAGCCCATCAATAACAAAAGCCTCGGTCAACCCGCGCTCTACCTGCGCCTGCACATCACCCAAGGCGCGGCGGACTTCGCCATCGTCCATGAAAAGGTTCGCCTGCCGTTCCCGGTTCAGATAGGCGGCCAGTCCACGCCCATCGCGGGTCAACTCTTGGCGGTGTTCTTCCTCGTAGGCCTGCGCGGTGGTCAATGACGTGCGCAAGACATTGCCGACCGGTTCGGAAAACAAGCCGTCTAATGCGATGGAAATCAATGTCACAGAAAAGACGGCCACCAAAACGATAGGCACAAGTGCGGATAAAGCGAAAACACCGGTCAGCCGCAAACTAAGCTGCGATCCCGCCGACTTGGCCCGGCGTGCCGACACCATCCGCGCGACCTGCCGCATCACAAGGGCCGCGACAATCAAGACGTAGATAAGATCAAGCAACAAAACCGCGCGTAATGAATTCGAAGACGCGCCGCGGTCCAGCGGGCCGACGATGATATAGGTCAGCAAGGCAAGGACAGGTGCGGCGACAACCAACCCCATCGTAAACGCGCTTTGCACATGCCGCTGGCGGAACCAGCGGTTTAGTCGCGTCATATTCAAGCCCAGAAGGGTACGCCTCACGCGCAAAGCCCTGTCATTGAGGTGAGGTCGCCCCCACGGTACCGCCAAATGCTGTGGTCTTTCTGATACGCTGACGTAACAGTGCCACGGTTCTGTTGCGGTTTTACATCAACTTGCGGCGCCGTGTCACGCGGATATCGAGGTCAGTGATCTTCTTGCGCAATGTATTGCGGTTTATTCCAAGTAAATCAGCGCATTTTGCCTGATTTCCCCCGGTCGCATCCAGCGCAATCTCGATCAAAGGGGCCTCAACCTCCTTGAGGATTCGGTTGTAAAGGCCCGGCGGCGGCAAAACACCCCCGTGCAAATCAAAATAGCGGCGCAGATGTTTGCCCACACTCGCGCTCAATTTGTCGCCCTCACCACCCGAGCGCAGCGGTTCGATGGCAGGCTGGTTGCCCAGCACCATCTCAACCTCGGCGCGGGTGATTTCTTCGGCAGCAGCCGTAAAGACCAAACGGCGGACGGCATTTTCCAACTGACGCACATTTCCCGGCCAGCTATAGGCGCGTACCAGATCAATCGCGGCATCGCCAAAGCGCCGCAAAGGCGCGCCATCACGTTCGGCGCGCGCAAGAAAGTGTTCGGCCAACAGCGGGATGTCGTCCACACGTTCACGCAACGACGGCACGTCAACCGTAACACCACCAAGGCGATAAAACAGGTCTTCGCGGAATTGCCCGTCTTCCATCCGTGCCATCAGGTCTGATTGTGATGTTGCCATGATCCGGGGGGCATTGTCGCCCAAACTGTCCAGCATCCGCACAATGCGCGCCTGCGCTTGTTCCGATAAATCGCTGACCTCATCAAACAGGATGGATCCACCCTTGGCCCGGCTTAGCACGGTTGAAGGGCCATCCATACCTTCCAAATCGGATGCAGAAACGACGACAAATGGCAGACTGCGTCTGTCAGAGAAATCATGCACAGCACGCGCAATCAGGGATTTTCCCGTCCCGCTTTCACCCGTGATCAACACAGGCAGTTGCGTATTCATGACCCGTGCCACAAGGCGGTACAGGTTCTGCATCACGGGTGTACGGCCTACCAAGGGCAGATCACCCCCCTGCTCTGTCGCTGTCACATCAGGTGTGCGTGTTACCGGCGCGCGGCGTTTGACCTCAAGCGCGCGGGCGGCGCGTTTCATCAGGTCAGGCAGATCAAACGGTTTGGGCAGGTAATCATAGGCGTCCGCTTCCGCGGCCTGAATGGCCGTCATGATGGTGTTCTGCGCCGAAATCACGATCACAGGCATGCCCGGGCGTGCCTCTGCAATCTTGGGCAGCTGATCAAGCCCATTCCCGTCTGGCATCACCACATCGGAAATCACCAGATCGCCTTTGCCTTCATCAACCCAACGCATCAGGGTCACAATGGACGACGTCGCATGCACCTTGCAGCCCGCGCGGGTCAGCGCCTGGGTCAACACCGTGCGAATTGTCCGGTCGTCATCAGCGACAAGTACTGTCCCGTCCATCAGTCTTCTCCTGTTTCATAGTCTTTTGGCACGACCGGCAATGAAAGCCGGAACACCGTGCGCCCCGGCACGCTGTCCACCGATATCCAGCCGCCAGCGTCGCCAATCAATTTCGATACCAAGGCCAGGCCAAGGCCGGTGCCATTTTCCTTGCCAGAGACGAAGGGTTCAAAAATATCGTCTGCAATTTCGCGCGGCAAACCGGGGCCGTCGTCGATAATTTCGACCTGCAAAGGCAGGCGGGCTTGTGTGCCGTCGGACCGGTGCACGCGCAGGGCTGTATCATAAAACGTGCGCAGCCGGATTGAGCCTGCCTCTTCGCTGGCCTCTGATGCATTCTTCAACAAATTCAGAAAGACCTGCAAAAGCTGATCACCATCCGCCAGCGTTTGTGGCAAAGAGGGATCATATTCTTCTACAAACAGCATATGCGCGCCAAAGCCAACGGCGGCGGATTGTCGGGCCCGATCCAGCACATCGTGGATGTTCACAGGTTTGAGAATAGGTTTGCGCAGGTTGCCAAACTGTTCGACCTGTTCAAGCAGTTTTACAATGCGGCGGCTTTCCTCGACGATCAGATCGGTCATTTCCTGATCTTCAGGGGTCAGGCCCATCGACAGCAGTTGCGCCGCCCCCGTGATCCCCGCCAGCGGGTTCTTGATCTCATGGGCGAGCATTTCAGCCATGCCAATCGCTGACTTGGCCGCCTTGCCGGATGAATGGTTCTGATTGATCCGACTGGCAATTTCGCGCGGACTGATCATGACAATCATTGTGTCACCGCTGCCTTGTAACGGTGCGAATTGCAGGTTGCACAGCATTGGCGCGCGTTCACCGCTGCCCACATCGACGTCATTGACAAAAAGCGAGGTGCGGTTTTCGCGAGCCCGCGTAAAGGGGGCCTCCAGCGGTGCGTCGATCATGACCTTTTCCCACAGCTTTTCGCCAACCAAGGATTTGGCCGACATATTGAGAAAACTCTCAGCGGCGGGGTTGCTCATCGTAATCATGTCGTCGCCGTCCAGCATCAAGGATGGCACCGGCAGAGACGACCATAGCGCTTGTCCCAAAATCATGCAGCCACCTGCATGTTCAAAGCTTCGGGCAAATCATGCAGCACGTCGGCTGGGTTCGCGTGGGTCAAGATCGCTTTGCGCAATGCGGGCGCAGTGCCAGCATCATCCATGTACCACCCCAGATGCTTGCGCGAAACTTTGCGCCCCAATGCATCACCGTAGAAAGACAACATTGCCTCGTAGTGCTTGCAAACCACCTCAATCAACGCGTGCCCTTGTGGGATTTGCGGTTGCGGCGTGCCATGCAGTGCGGCAGCGACCTGCGCCAATACCCAAGGTCGCCCTTGCGCACCACGCCCGATCATCACACCATCCGCACCTGAAAGGCGCAGCGCGTTGCGTGCGGTGCCCGCATCCACGATATCGCCATTGGCGATGACCGGGATCGATACAGCCTCTTTGATCTTATGAATGGCGGCCCAATCGGCGGCACCTTTGTAAAACTGACACCGCGTGCGCCCGTGGATGGTGACCAGTCTGATCCCCGCATCTTCGGCCCGTTTTGCCACATTGGCTGCGTTCAGACTATCGTCATCCCAGCCCAGCCGTGTTTTCAGCGTCACGGGGACATCAACCGCGTTCACCACCGCCTCCATCAGACGAAGCGCATGATCCGGCGTGCGCAGCAACGCAGAACCGGAATAGCCGTTGGTCACCTTTTTGGCGGGGCATCCCATGTTGATATCAATGATTGCCGCGCCGTTGCCTGCGGCCATCCGTGCGGCCTCGGCCATCCAATACGTTTCGCGCCCTGCAATCTGCACGGCGGTGCCCGCTTGATCATAGCCCAACTCTGCACGTTCACGCACGCCCGGTTTGGCTTGCACCATTTCCTGACTGGCCACCATTTCACTGACCACCCAGCCTGCGCCAAAAGACGCAACCAACTGCCGAAACGGCAGGTCGGTGATACCCGCCAACGGCGCAAGTGCGACCGGCGGGGTCAGCGTCACGGTATCAAGAACCAGAGATTCGGTCGGTGCCAAAGGAATAATCATTCGCTTATCTGTTGCGCGTTGCGCTTGGTTTATGGCTAATCCTGTGTTTTCTCAACGAAATGTAGGGGCGTTATTCCCGATTAATTGGCAACTGCCTATTTATTGTGCATTTCGCCCGGAAAACTGACGAATTGCATCGCGCAGGTCGGCACCCTAAACCTGTGCTGAACAATGATGGAATAGAGATGACAGTCGCGGCGATTATTGTCGCTGCCGGGCGTGGCACACGCGCAGGCGGCGACCAACCAAAGCAATGGCAAACTCTGGGCGATCAGCCTGTGGCGGGTTATGCGATGGCCCGGTTTGCAGCACATCCCGCGGTATCGCAGCTGGTTTTAGTTGTGCACCCTGACGACATCGACAGCGATTTGTGGCCGCGAGATCCCGCAGCGACGATTGCAACTGGTGGCGCGACGCGGGCCGCTTCCGTGCTGGCGGGCCTTAATGCCGTTGACGGTAACATCGACAAAGTCCTAATCCATGATGCCGCACGCCCCTTGGTCAGTGATGCGCTGATTGAACGTGTCCTGAACACGCTTGACGATCATGTCGGCGCTGCCCCCGCTGTCGCAGTCACAGATACACTTTGGCATGGCGATGGCGGTGCTGTGCAAGGCGTGCAAGACCGCAACGGGCTTTACCGCGCGCAGACGCCACAAGGGTTTCGCCTTACCCCCCTCCTTGCAGCCTATGCCACAAGCACAGGGCAGGAAACTGATGATGTGGCTGTGGCCCGCGCCGCGGGGCTGGACGTTGCCATCGTGCCGGGTGATGAAGACAATATCAAAATCACCACGCCCGCCGATTTCGCGCGGGCCGCCAAACTGATGGGGTTGGACATGGATATACGCGTTGGCAATGGCTATGATGTGCACCGCTTTGAAGCGGGCGATCATGTGTGGCTATGCGGTGTGCAAGTGCCGCACACACGCAGCCTGCAAGGCCATTCTGACGCCGATGTGGGCATGCATGCTGTCACTGACGCGATTTACGGCGCGCTGGGCAAAGGTGACATCGGGCAACACTTCCCCCCTTCCGATCCGCAATGGAAAGGGGCCGAAAGCCATATCTTTCTGAAACATGCAGTGGCGCTTGCCCGTTCCGAAGGCTTTACCATCAGCAATGTCGATTGCACGCTGGTGTGCGAACTGCCCAAGATCGGACCGCATCAGGATGCAATGAAAGCCGTGATGGGCGCCTATATGGGGCTTGAAAGCGACCGGATCAGCGTCAAGGCAACGACGTCTGAAAAGCTGGGCTTTACGGGTCGTGAAGAAGGGATCGCCGCGATCGCGACGGTTACGTTGGTCAAAGCATGAGCCACCTGATCGCGACATTCTTTTACGTGGGCCACCTGCGCCCTGCCCCCGGTACGTGGGGATCGCTGGCGGCCTTGCCTGCGGCGTGGGTGATTTATGTTCTCTTCGGTCCTTGGGGCCTTCTTGCCAGCGTTGTGCTGTCCTATGCGCTGGGCGTCTGGGCAACCGGGGTCGAGACCAAAGGCAAAGACAACCACGACCCATCCGAAATCGTGATTGACGAGATTTGTGGCCAATGGATCGCCCTACTCCCGCTTGCTTTTGGTGCGGCACGACAAGACGTCAGCATTCTGGCACTCTGGCCCGGTTGGATCGCTGCCTTTGCCCTGTTTCGTCTGTTCGATATTACCAAATGGGGTCCGGTCGGTTGGGCTGACCGTATGCATGGGCCAACGGGCGTCATGCTGGATGATGTCATCGCCGGTATCTTTGCGGCAATCGGCGTCGGTTTGCTGGCCGCACTTTATCACATCGTTCTGATATGAACGCGGCGGACCTTCTGACAGCCGCCAAAGCAAAAGGCGTGATGCTCGCCACCGCAGAAAGCTGCACAGGTGGCATGTTAAGCGCCGCCATCACCGATATCCCCGGCAGTTCGGCCATTTTCGACCGCGCCTTTGTGACCTATACCAATGCCGCCAAAATGCAGATGTTGGACGTTAAACAGGCGACGCTTGATGCCTATGGCGCCGTTTCGGAAGAGGTCGCGGCGCAAATGGCAAAGGGTGTTCTGGCGCATTCCAACGCTGACATCGCCGTGGCCATCACCGGGATCGCCGGCCCCGGCGGATCAGAGCATAAACCAGAAGGGCGCGTATGTTTCGCAGTGGCGGGCCCCGCTGGTGTCGTCACCGAAACGGTCGAATTTGGCGCGCTGGGCCGCGATAAGGTACGCGCAGCCGCACGTGATCACGGGCTGGCACTGTTTTGCCAAGCCATCACGATGCTGCATGCGGAGGATAAGAGGTCGTGACCTCACCATTCGTTGTAAACACGCTTCTCTAGCGATCAAAACGCAGCGAAAGCCATTGTCGTCTTGTCATAAAACTACCGTTGAAATCACCTGCTTGGGTTGCAAGCCTAGGTGTATAATGTCCTTGCGCGTCGTTCAAACGAACGCACGACACGCTGCATTGCTTCGTTAAAAAACATCCCAGCGGCACCTTGCAGCAGGCGACTTTTGAATTCAAAGTCCACCGCAAAGGACACTTCGCAGCCGCCTTCCACATCCTTGAACGCCCACTGGCTTTCCAGATGCCGGATCGGGCCGTCCAGATATTCGGTGTCTATCTTCATCTGTTCTGGCCACAAAAGCACTCGGCTGCCAAACTTTTCACGGAAGACTTTGAACGAGATCACCAAATCAGCCAGCATTTCCTGATGATCGCCTTTGTCAGTAACACTGCGCACCCGTGCAGCCGCGGTCCAAGGCAGGAATTCCGGGTAATTGTCGACATCTGCCACAAGGTCATACATCTGCTGTGCTGTATACGGCAGAAACTTGGTTTCAGAATGACTTGGCATAAGGGGTCTTTCACGGGTGACTTCGGCACAGGATGTCGTAAACTTAGCCACGAAAATCAACCCATTTCCCGGAACTGAGTCCCCTATGCCGCACCCAAACTACGTGATCGACGAAATGATCAGCGCCAAATCCATCGCCGCACGTATCGAGGAGTTAGCAAAAGCGATCAGAACCGAGTTCGCTGACACCGACAAACTGGTTGTCGTCGGCCTGCTGCGCGGGTCGTTTGTGTTCATCGCTGATCTGGTGCGTGAATTGGACTTGCCGGTTGAGGTCGATTTCCTAGAGGCGTCGTCTTATGGCGACGGTATGGAAAGCACGCGCGAAGTACGTATTCTCAAGGACTTACGCGGCCAAATTGAACGGCGCGATGTGCTGGTTGTGGAAGATATCGTTGATACAGGGCACACGCTGGCGCATGTCACCAAATTTCTGCTCAACCGTAAACCTGCGCGGCTGAAAACCATTGCCTTGCTCGATAAACCAGCCCGCCGCGAGGTGGACCTGAAGGCGGATTGGACCGGTTTTGAAATCCCCGATGAATTTGTCGTGGGCTACGGCATCGACTTTGCGCAACGCAATCGCAACCTTGGTTTTATTGGCAAGGTCCGCTTTGTCGAAGACGCATGAACCAACGCTGGCTTCTCAAATTCAAGCGCTGGGCGCAGAACCCGCCCTCGCCTGCGAAGATCAAATTTGTGGCGGGGATACTGCTGGTTTGTTTTGTGATGTTTGCGATTGAACGCATTTGGGGCTGGCCTGCATGGCTCACCCCAAATGATATGCGGCGGCGTTAAGCCAACCCCAGCTTCTTTTGCCGCGCGGCCCGCAGTTGTGCAAAATCATCGCCAGCATGATAGGATGATCGGGTCAGTGGCGTGGCAGAAACCATCAAGAAGCCTTTGTTATATGCCGCCTGTTCATAGGTCTTGAATTCCTCGGGTGTTACAAACCGGTCAACCTTATGGTGCTTTGGCGTCGGCTGCAGGTACTGACCGATGGTCAAAAAGTCGATGTCGGCGGCGCGCATATCTTCCATGACTTGGGAGACGGATTGCTTGTCTTCACCAAGGCCCACCATGATACCCGATTTGGTAAACATCGTCGGGTCCAGCTCTTTCACCCGCTGCAACAGGCGCAGTGAATGGAAATAGCGCGCGCCGGGACGGACCTCTGGATAAAGGCCGGGGACCGTTTCAAGGTTATGGTTAAAGACGTCAGGGCGCGCTGCGACGACAATTTCCAAAACGGATGGATCGCAGCGAATAAAATCCGGGGTCAGGATTTCAATTGTCGTATCAGGCGACTGGCGGCGCACAGCACGGATTGTCTGGGCAAAATGTTCGGCACCGCCGTCTTCGACATCATCGCGGTCAACAGATGTGATGACCACATGATTAAGACCTAGTTTCTTGACCGCGTCAGCGACGCGCCCCGGTTCAAACACATCCAGCGCCTCCGGCGGTTTGCCGGTTGCGATGTTGCAGAAGGTACAGGCCCGCGTGCAAACCTCGCCCATAATCATCATGGTGGCGTGACCTTGTGACCAGCATTCGCCGACATTGGGGCACCCTGCTTCTTCGCAGACCGTGACCAGCTTGTTGTCGCGCATGATATCGCGGGTTTTCTTATAGCCTTCCGACACCGGCGCCTTGACCCTGATCCAATCAGGTTTTTTCGGCTGCGGCGCATCTGGGCGGCGCTGCTTTTCAGGGTGGCGCTGTGCTGGAATTTTCAGGTCGCGTGTGGGCATATCAGGCTCCGGTCTTGTTGCCAGTTACCTAACGTTGTCACTGCCATATGTCCAATGTTCACGCTGTCGCGCATGACGGGCCTGCACCGCATGCATGACGTGCGCTTCACCCAATCATCGGTCCATAGCGCCCTTGCGTTTCTTCATAATGCCGTTTGAGCCGCTGTAGCGCGATACGCAAAACGATTTTGCCAGAGCGCGCAGACCAGCCCATTTTCTTTTCAGTCTGCTCCAGCCCTTCCAGAAAACAGCAGCAGCGCAACACCACATCACCAAGCCCCGGCCCCAATTCCGCAAGCGCATCTTTAATCCGGCCATGTGCGGCAACAGCACCTTTGGGTCCCTCTGTGACGTCTGCCGGGGTTTCGCCGTTCATGAAACCTTCCCAGCTTTCGGTGCCGCCCATGCCAACTTCGACCAATTCGTAGTCTTCGCGCAGGCGCTCCCCCACTGCGACCAGGTCGCGCGGCAAAAATGGTTTGCCATCCCGGTCCTTGCGGCGGGACAAGCCGACCAAGGGGCTTTCATTTGGATAACCACGAAAGGACGGGCGGTTGCCCCCTTCGATGGCCGCAATATCCCATCCGGCATCCCCTTGGGGGGCGGTGGATTTTTCGGCGAAACCACTGGCGCGGTTTTCATCCTCTGCGGTCAAGCGGCGCAACGCCGCGCGGCCAGTGTTGGTAATAAAATAGCGTGCGATCCGCCCGTCAGGTTCAGGGCATGTGATCCAGTCTTTCAGCGCCATCGCCTGTGCGATCTCGCGCTCCACGACGCCGGTGCGCACCTGTTCCCCTTCAGGGGTGACGCGGACAACAACGGCCGTTTCCATTTCACGCGCGACGGCCAAGACGGCCCCTTGTTCGCACAGGCGGCGCAAAATACGTTTCGCCTCTTGATCAATTCGCGTTTGTGTCAATCCAACTGGCTGATGTGCCTCACTCTTCAAACACTGCATATTCATGGTCTTCGTTTTCCCCTTTTTTAAGATGTCGCGCGCAGAAACCTGCGACGAGAGCGCCCGCAATGCCGCATCAATCAGCGGATCATCACGGCGCCCCTCAAACCGGCGTACCTGCCGAAGAACTGTTGACGGGTGACAGTCACTGGCCCGTGCGAGCGCACGGATCGAAAGGCCAGTTTCTGTGTGAACAAGGTAATGGCGGGCCGCATCCGGAACCCAACGTGGTAAATGGGGCGAGGCAGTCTGCCCTTCTGATGCTGTCATGGTCACTCATCCTTTTGCCGAAATTACCGACGCAACAGACGACCGCCACATTCATAGGCACATGACGGCATACTACCTGAGCGTGCATGGTTACCCATTTGTTAACGGTCCAATTTGCCCGTCAACCATTCTTTCTAAAAGATAAACAATCCTAACGGCAGCGTTCTTATCTCATGGTGATTCCGCAACACCCGCTATGGTTGTGTCATGTTGGGCGAACGACCACTTCTGTAATTGGATACTGACACATGCTTGATCTACACACGCGTATCGCCACGCTACAGCGCCCAACCTTGTTGGCCCGCGCCGCCCGGTTTGGGGTCGATGATTATCGCCGCCACGTTCATTTGCGCCGTATTTTGCACAGTGATGCACTGCCGCGGCATGGCAAAGCCATCATGCAATTACTGGATATTGAAGCTGAAATGAATGGCCTGCGCCTAGACGATGCCGCACACTATCGCCCGGCCCGTCATGTCGAGGTTCTGATTGCGATTCTCGGAGAGGCACAATTGATGCGCGCCACCGCCCCGCAATTGGTTTAGCCGAACGCGTCTGGCATGCTTGCTTTTTTCTCGGCCACATAGGCGCGCAGCTTTGCCTCAACCTCTGGGTCAAGTTTGGGCTGTTGGTAGGTGTCCAGCAGCTTGGCCACCCGTGCGGTCGCCAGCGTCTGTGTATCGCGCGCGCCTTCCTCGTCCCATGTCTCGAACGGTTTGTAATCGAATAGATCAGACCGCCAGAACGCTGTTTTGAAATTCGCCTGAGTGTGTTCGCACCCGAGGTAATGGCCACCCGGTCCCACCTCTTCAATCGCACCCATGGCCTGCCCGTTTTCAGACATATCCACGCCTTGCGCAAAGTGATGCAGCGTGCCCAGCATATCGGCGTCCATGACAAACTTTTCAAAGGACGCCACCAGCCCGCCTTCCAACCAGCCACAGCTGTGCAGCATAAAATTCACACCGGCCAGCAAACCCATATTCAGGCTGTTCGCGGTCTCATACGCCGCCTGCGCATCGGGCAATTTCGATCCACAAAACGACCCGGCGGAACGGTACGGCAGCCCCAAACGACGGGCCAACTGCCCTGCCCCATAGGTAATATGGCTTGCCTCTGGTGTGCCAAACGTTGGCGCGCCGGAATTCATGTCGATAGATGTCACGAATGTGCCCATGACCACGGGTGCACCGGGGCGGATGATCTGGCTATAGGCGACGCCTGCCAGCACCTCGGCCAAGACCTGCGTCAGCGTTCCTGCAATCGACACCGGCGCCATCGCACCGCCAACAATGAATGGGCTGATGATCGACGCTTGGTTATTCTTGGCGAATATTTCCAACGCACCCATCATGACACTGTCAAACGTCAGCGGCGAGTTGATATTGATCAGGGACGTCATCACCGTGTGATCCTGCACGAACTCTTTGCCAAACAGGATCTCGCACATCTCGATGCTATCTTGTGCGCGGCTTGGTTCGGTAACGGACCCCATAAAGGGCTTGTCGCTGTAAACCATATGGGTCAGCAACATATCAAGGTGGCGTTTGTTCACCGCCACATCGGTGGGTTCGCACACCGTCCCGCCAGAATGATGCAACCACTTGGACATATAGCCCAGTTTTACGAATTTTTCGAAGTCGGCCATCGTTGCATAGCGGCGGCCACCTTCGGCGTCGCGCACAAATGGCGGGCCATAAACGGGTGCAAGCACAAGGTTTTTGCCGCCGACAACAACGTTCCGATCAGGATTGCGGGCATGTTGTGTGTACTCAGACGGGGCTGTCGCGCACAGCTTGCGCGCCAGACCACGCGGAATACGCACGCGTTCGCCGTCTACAGACGCACCTGCCGCTTTCCAACGTTCCAACGCTTCGGGGTTGTCGACGAAATTAACGCCAATCTCGGCCAGCACCGTTTCGGCATTCGCCTCAATCACGTCGAGCGTATCTTCGGTCAGAACCTCGTAGTTGGGGACGTTGCGTTCAATATACTTGGCAGTTTCAACACTCACCGCTGTCCGCTCGGCCCGCCGCGCGGCCCCGCCGCCACCGCGCCCTCTGCGTCCTGCTTTGGCTGGTGCTGCTGCGTCCGACATGATCCGTCCCCCATAGGTTCGCTGGCTGGTTGACGCTTGATACAACCCCAGTCAGCGCGGCCTTGCCCAAATAGCGGCCCCTGAGACGCGAAAACGACATGTGTCGTTAGTAAACCTTGAAACTGGCCACAAATGGCAGGTGATCGGATACTTCATCCCTGAAACGCTCGCGCCCCATATCCATCGTCCAATGCATTGGGAACAATCGCAAAGATCCGCGCACATAGTCTGTGGCAAAAGTACGTGACACAGCAAACCCATCCAGCAGATTGGCACGCCCCTTATCAAGGATATGGCTGAACCGATCCTGCAAATCCCAGCTTGAGACGAAATCCATCAGGTCATCGCCACCCAGATGATGAAAATTGCTGACATCCTGTCCGGGGATCATGTTGAAATCACCCATCAACAACAACGTCTTACGCTTGAAACCTGGCGTATTGCGCAGGTTGGTCAGGTAATTCCCAATCGCGATGCACTGTGTATCGCGCAATTTCTGTTCCGGCTTATCGCGGCCCGATTTCAGATGAACACCCAGTACATGGGCGGAAAACTTGCCCATCTTCACGTCAACCGACACAGCCCGCCGGCCATTCAGATAGGCACCTTCGGACCCCGGCACCAACGTCACATTCTTCACCTCCACACCTTTTTTGTGCAAAAACCCGATGTGCAGACCACCCGGTTGAGGCAGGATCGTCGTGTCGTAATGCAACCCGTAAGTTCCGATCTCAGCGGCCAGCGCATCAATATAGCTGACCGGATTGACCTCGACCAAAGTCACCAGTTCTGCATCCAGCAAGGCCAGTCCTTCGGCCTGTCGTTTCATCCGGTCAAAATCAATCCCGCCAAAGCCTGCAAGGTTCCAGACGGCGACGCGCGCCAGTGTGTGTTCAAAAATCTGCATCTCAAAATTCCTTTCAACAATAGTTCTATCTTAGCACAAATTTGCCCGCGCGAATATCGCCGCCCCCTCTTGCACAAATGCGGCCCGGCCATTACCGAAGCGCCATGGAAAACAGCACCCACGAACGCCTTCTTATCATTGATTTCGGCAGCCAGGTGACGCAACTGATCGCGCGGCGCTTGCGTGAACTTAGCGTCTATTGTGAAATTCATCCCTATCAGAACGTCACAGATGCTTTTTTAGCGGATTTTGCGCCCAAAGCGGTGATCCTTTCAGGGGGGCCTGACAGCGTGACGCGCGATGGATCACCCCGCGCGCCGCAAGCCTTGTTCGACATGGGCATCCCGGTGCTTGGCATCTGCTATGGCCAGCAAACCATGATGGAACAATTGGGCGGTAAAGTGGTCAGCGGCGAAGGCACAGCCGAGTTTGGGCGCGCCTATGTGACCCCCGAAGGCAAGCTGTCCCTGCTGGACGGCTGGTTCATGACCGACAAAGAACAAGTCTGGATGAGCCATGGCGACCATGTCTCTGAAATTGCTCCGGGTTTTGCGGTTTATGGTACGTCCCCAAGCGCCCCATATGCGATCACCGCTGATGTGGCGCGTAACTTCTATGCAGTGCAATTCCATCCCGAAGTGCACCACACACCAAACGGCGCGAAACTTTATGAAAACTTCGTGCGTATCGCTGGGTTTAGTGGCGGTTGGACCATGGGTGCCTACCGCGAACAAGCGATTGACGCGATCAAAGAACAGGTGGGCGATGCGCATGTGATTTGCGCACTGTCTGGCGGTGTGGATTCTTCCGTTGCCGCCGCGTTGCTGCACGAAGCCATCGGCGACCAGTTAACGTGCGTTTTCGTCGACCATGGTCTGTTGCGCCTGAACGAAGCCGAAGAGGTTGTGGGCATGTTCCGCGACAACATGAACCTCAAGGTTATTCACGCAGATGAAAGCGATCTGTTTCTGGGCGAACTGGAAGGCCAATCCGACCCCGAAACCAAGCGCAAGATCATCGGCAAACTGTTCATCGACGTGTTCCAGAAATACGCTGATCAGATCGAAGATGCCGCTTTCCTTGCGCAGGGCACGCTTTACCCCGATGTCATTGAAAGCGTCAGCTTTTCTGGCGGTCCATCGGTTACAATCAAATCGCATCACAACGTCGGTGGCCTGCCCGAAAAGATGGGGCTGAAATTGGTTGAACCACTGCGCGAGTTGTTCAAAGACGAAGTGCGCGCCTTGGGTGTTGAACTTGGCTTGCCGAAATCCTTTATCGGACGCCACCCGTTTCCCGGCCCCGGCCTTGCCATTCGCTGCCCTGGCGAGATCACCCGCGAAAAGCTGGAAATCTTGCGCAAGGCTGATGCGGTTTACATTGATCAAATCCGCAAACACGGGCTGTATGATTATATCTGGCAGGCATTCGTCGCGATCTTACCTGTACGCACCGTTGGCGTGATGGGCGACGGGCGGACCTATGATTTTGCCTGTGCGCTGCGCGCTGTCACGTCGGTTGATGGTATGACCGCTGACTACTATCCTTTCAGCCATGAATTTTTGGGTGAAACCGCCACGCGGATCATTAATGAAGTACAGGGAATTAACCGCGTGACCTATGATATCACCAGCAAACCGCCGGGTACGATTGAATGGGAATGATCAATCGTTCGGTCTTTGTTAATCGCTTAACCATCTATTAACACTTGTGAAGGAAAGTTGCACAACCAGTAGTTGAAGAGTAATCCACGTGCAAACAACCTTGACAAACACACCGTCCCGCCCTTTCCGTGAAGGCCTTGCTGCCAGCCGATTGCTGCGATCCATTGCCTTGCCATTGCTGCGTCGCATTGATCGCCCCGTCACGATAAAGAACCCGTTTTCCGGGCTGCCGTTTCATCTGCTCAGCTATACGCACAAAGGATACTGGTTTTACGGGAAACATCGCGAAAGCTTGACCATGCGGCGGCTTTCGCAACTGACCCGGCGCGGTGACAAAGTGTTCGAAGTGGGCGGGCATATCGGCTATCTGACACAGTTTTTCGCCCATAAGGTAGGGCACACCGGGCAGGTTCATGTGTTTGAACCGGGACAACAAAACCAGCAGTTTTTGCGCAAAAACATCGCCCGTTGCATGCAATGCGTACATATCAACGCCGCTGTCAGCGATCAGACCGGCAAGGCCATGTTCTATGAAGAAAACCTTGGCGGTTTTATGAATTCACTTGAGGCCGATTTTGCCACATCCAGCGATATCGCCAGCGCACAGCGCAGCACGCTGAAGGTGCGGGCACGAAAGGTGAATACCATCACACTTGATGCCTATGCTGTCGCACATAATGTCTGGCCTGCTGTCCTGAAAATTGACGTCGAAGGGGCTGAGCTGGCCGTGCTTCGTGGCGCAACAAAGGTATTACAGAACGTGCGCAGCCTGATGATCGAAGTGTCGCGCAACCATCACAAGGTTTTTGACATTCTGGACAATCTGGGATTCACCCTGACCCATCCGGACGGCACATTGGTCAGCGACCCCATGCAAATGAACGGCAATGTTTTTGCAACGCGCGCGACCTAAGGGTTCAATGCATCCATCAGCAAATCAGACGTAAATTCGCCCGGCGCGCAGGCGGCAAGATCACCTTGCTGCCCGATAGCAAACCACTCTGCCCGCGCGGCCAGTCCAATCGATACCTTGGGCCCGATATGCAAAGGATCGCGGCCCCAATGGCTGCCGGTGAACGGCTCATCCGTGAACAAATCGGTCAGGTCTGTGTGCGGCAGCCCGGCCCGCGACATGATAAAGCCTGCAATACACTCTACTTGCCGGGTCACAAGACCACGCAACATGGCTTCCTCAGCGCGCCGGCGCCTAATCTGCCCAAGGGCAAAATCAGCCACGCCATGTCGCACCTGCACCGCGTGGCCGAAAGCATGGGCCAGCATATAAAGGGTCTGCGGGTCATCTACAGCCGGGCCAGTCAGGAATATCTGGTTGCGCGTGGTGCAATAGGCAACCGTCTGGTTCACGGTTTCATCAGCACCGCATTGCCCCGATATCTGATCGACAAGGCGCACTTGCGGCAGCCCATCAAAGGCAGATTGCGCCGCCAGCGTCACCTGATCTACCGGATCAGCACTTACTATTTGCCCGGCAAACACACAGGCCATAACCCATTTCAGCATATGGCACCTCATTTCGATACGCATCAGCCAAACACATCTTGGCGGGGGTTGCAAAATCCGGCACCGCAATGACAACTGCGCTTTATGAATACGCTTGTCACAGCTGCCGCCTGGATGATCGGGGCGATCACGTCCTTTACGCTGATGGCAATCGCCGGTCGTGCGGTCAGTGCAGAGCTTGATACCTTTGAGATCATGCTGTTTCGCAGTCTGACCGGCATCGCCATCGTTGTCAGCGTTGCCATGGCCAGCGGCACATTTCGCCAAATCAATCTGGGCCGCTTTGGGCTTCATGCCACACGCAACATCTTTCACTTCACCGGACAGAACCTGTGGTTTTATGCCATCACCATGATCCCGCTCGCTCAGGTGTTTGCTTTGGAATTCACCACACCGATCTGGGTGATCCTGCTGTCGCCCCTGATCTTGAAAGAGCGGATCACCGCAATTGGCCTCCTTAGCGCAGCCATTGGTTTTGTCGGCATCCTGATTGTCGCGCGCCCGGACCCCGCCAATATCAGCGTGGGGCTGATGGCCGCCGCCGGTTGCGCCGTCTTCTTCGCGTTTACCGCGATCTTTACGCGCAAGCTGACACAAACCGAAACAATCACGACGATCCTGTTTTACCTGACGGTGATGCAGGCTGTCTTTGGGCTGATCTGTGCAGGTTATGACGGGGATATCGCCGTGCCGTCTGTTGTTGCACTGCCTTGGGTGATCCTGATCGGCTGTGCGGGGCTGCTGGCGCATTTCTGTCTGACGAAGGCACTGAGCATCGCACCCGCCAGCATTGTGATGCCGATCGACTTTGTCCGCCTGCCCACAATCGCCATCGTGGGTGTGCTGCTTTACCAAGAACCTTTGGAAATATGGGTTTTCGTTGGGGCAATTTTGATTTTCGGGGCCAATTATCTTAACATCACCTATGCGATGCAGACGCCCCGAAGTTAATTAAACTGCAAGACGACATAAAATATTGTAATTTTGTGACGCAGCGGAGTGGTCTTGCAAATGACGCGGCGTCAATAATTGACGTAAAGCTTAGGCACTCCATAGGGTGGTCGGCACATAATTTGTTCATGACAGGGATGAGGACATGAAAAACGTAATGACAGCAGGGGCAGCCTTGCTGCTCACAACCAGCATGGCACAGGCGGTTGGACTTGACCGTTCTGGGCAACCGGTTGGGATTATCTTTGAAGAAGGCAATTACGCCGAGTTTAGCTTTGGCTATGTCATGCCTGAAGTAACGGGCGATGCGATTGAACTGGGTGCACTTGGTCAACCAAGTGGCAGCATTGGTGATGTAGCAGAGGACTACACCCAATTTGGCTTGGGCTATAAGGCAGACCTTAATGAACAATGGTCATTCGCAATCATCGTCGATGAACCCTACGGCGCAGATATTGACTACCCTTCCGACACCCCCGGACTACTGCAACCAACCGCAGCAGAATTGAACGCGATCGCACTGACTGGCTTGGCACGCTACAAGATCGACGATACCTTTAGTGTACACGGTGGCATCCGTGCACAGCGCATTGACGCTGATATTACGCTACCGTCCACTGCGACGACAGTAGAGCTGGAAGATAGTTTGGCATTTGGCTATGCAATCGGCGGAGCTTATGAGCGCCCAGATATCGCATTGCGCGTCGCTCTAACCTATTTCTCCGAAATTGAACACGAGTTTGACGCGACAGTTAGCGGTGTTGTGGAAAGCGAAACGAAGGTGACAACACCGCAAGCTGTCAACCTTGATTTCCAAACGGGTATCGCAGCAGACACCCTCTTGTTTGGCTCAGTCCGTTGGGCGGAATACAGCGTTGTGAAGGTCCAACCTACTCCGCTTCCGGTCTCCATTACCGACATTGAGGACGGGTATACATATACGCTCGGTGTTGGACGTCGCTTTAGCGATGTGTTCTCAGCATCTGTAAGTGCCACCTACGATACTGAGGGTGAGGATGATCTGGTATCACCATTGGCCCCTAAAAATGGCAGCTACTCCATCGGTTTGGGTGGTCAGTACAAAGTTGATGATAACATCACAGTGTCCGGCGGCATTCGCTATGTTGTTATTGGTGATGCTCGACCAGAGCTAGACACGCCACTGGGCATAGATACCGCCATTGCTGAGATGGAAGACAACACCGCAATCGCCATTGGTTTTAAGGTTGGGTACAGCTTCTAAAGCCCAATCTTTACTTTTAGACAAGAAAGCCCCGCCCTACCCGGCGGAGCTTTTTCTTTGCTCTCTCGCATGATCCGGGTTGCGTAGCGCAACTCAAACCGATCATGTCGTCCCCATGGCACCAATCCAAAAAACCATATCCCCCCGTGCGTGGGGCGAACTGATGATGCTCTCGCTGATATGGGGCGCGTCTTTTCTGTCGATCCGTATTGCGTTGGATGAAATTGGGCCTTTAACCGCGGTCGCCCATCGTACCGGCTGGGCGATGCTGATCCTTTGGGCCTACGTGTTGATACGCCGCTTGGCCGTGCCAACAGACCTGCGGGTTTGGGGTGCGTTTCTTGTGATGGGCCTGCTCAACAACGTCATCCCGTTCAGCCTGATGGCATGGGGGCAACTGCATATCGAGACAGGGCTGACATCAATCCTGAATGCCGCGACTGCCATCTTTGGCGTGATCGCGGCGGCGGTGTTCTTTGCGGATGAACGATTGACCACACGCAAGACGATTGGCGTCACACTGGGGTTTCTGGGGGTTTCAACCGCGATTGGCCTGGCAGCCTTCAAAGATTTCGACATCCGCTCGCTTGGGCAACTTGCCGTCATTGGTGGCACGATCAGCTATGCGCTGGCAGGTGTCTGGGCGCGCAAAATGCTTGGCCATCTGACGCCGCAAATGGCTGCCGCTGGCATGCTGACCGGGGCCAGTGTTATGACGATCCCTGCCGCGTGGTTGGTAGAGGGGCCGATCACCCTTGCCCTTGCCCCCCAAACCTGGGCCGCCATCGCATATTACGCGGTTGTCGCAACCGCGATCGCCTATATGCTGTATTACCGGGTGCTGGCCATGGCGGGCAGTGGCAACCTGATGCTGTGCACCTTGCTGGTGGCACCTGTTGCCATCATCCTTGGGGCCGTCGTTTTGGGAGAGGACCTGCCCCTGCGCGCCTACATTGGTTTTGCGATTCTTGCGCTTGGATTAGTGATCCTTGATGGCCGCGTCTTCAAGGCGCTGCAACACCGCGCGCGCCGCGCGTAGGCCCGGTGCCTCACCGCCCTGCCCCAGCCGATCCATTGTGACAGCCATCGCCTGAAGCTGCGCCTCTGGTTCCGCCAGCACCTTTCGCACTGCGTCAGCGATGGGACCCGGCGCGCAATCCGCACCGATAAATTCAGGCACAACGCGCGTTTCGCTGACCAAATTCACCAGCGTCACCGTATCTACCATCAGCATACGGCTGATGATGATCCGGCTCAGCCATGCCATATCATAGGCGATAACCATCGGTGTTCCACTGGCCGCCAGTTCCAGCGACACCGTGCCAGAGGCGGCCAAGGCCACATCCGCCCGCTTGAACCAAGCGGCCTTGTCAGATAATCCGGGCGGCAACACAGTAACGGGTACCTGCCAGCCCGCGACCTGCGTCTGCACCAGATCATGCACGCCGCGTGTTGTTGGGATGACGAACTGAGCATCCGGTACGGCCGCCGCGATTTCTGACGCCGCTTCACCAAAACGGTCGGCCAAGCGCGACACTTCGCCTTTGCGGCTGCCGGGCAGCACCAGCACGACCGTACCGTCTCCCAAGGCCGCGGCCTCAGCATCGCTGGCAACGGGTTCCGCGACCACTGGATGCCCCACAAAATCACACTCCATGCCTGCGGCCTGCATCAAAGGCGGCTCAAACGGGAACAGGGCCAGCACATGATCAATATGATGCGCCATCTTCGCGGCCCGTTTCGGGCGCCACGCCCAAACAGTTGGGGCAACGTAATGGACGGTACGAATATTACTATCTGCTTTGACCAGACGGGCAACACGCAAGCAGAAATCGGGGCTGTCGATGGTGATCAACACATCTGGCGGATCAGCAAGGATCACATCTGCCATCTGCCGGATACGTGCCTTGAGCGCGCGATACTTTGGCAAGATTTCAGCCAATCCCATCACACTCAGTTCTTCCATGGGAAAGCGGCTTTCCAGCCCTTCGGCCTGCATCAGCGGCCCGCCGACACCATCAAATGTCACATCTGGTCGCAGCGTTTTTAGCCCCGCCATCAACGCCGCGCCCAGTTTATCACCCGACGCCTCGCCCGCGATCACAAAGACCTTCACGCCCCACCTCTGGGCCGCACCCACAGGAACAGGCCCGCGCGATCAAGGATAGACAGCACAGCGTCCAGCTCCAAAACCATGACGCCATCAGCTTCGATCACCACACCTGCAAACCCGGCGGCCACAACGCCTTGGGCTGTTTGCGGCCCGATCACAGGCAAATCGGCGCGACGGTCCTGTCCCGGCTTGGGCGCTTTGAAAAGGATCGCACCGCGCGCATCCGTTGGTTCACCCTCTGCGCCGCTTAACCATTCAGCAGCACCGCCAAGGACAGCGCCCAGCCCATCGACAGCCCCCCACAGCGGATCGTCACTTGGTGCGAACCGTGCCAACATCGCGTCCGTGCCCGCCTGCCCTTCGCGGGCCAGTACGCGGCCATTTCGCACGATACAGGCCTGCCCCACGTCTGCCCGGCCCATCTCAGCGATGGTGTGTTCGGCGGTCACGGCATCTTGTCGGTTGTCGATCGTCACAGGTTTACGGCTGAGGACGCCCGTCTGTGGCAGCAAATCAGGGGCGATCTGATGGGCGGGTTTGACCGAAAGCCCGGCCTCTTCGAAAATTGCAATGATCGCCCGCAAGGCACCGTCATCGCCCTGCCCGATTGCGTCCATGATGCGTGTAACAAGCGGTTGGGTCGCCGCATCAATCGCGGTTGGATCAATGGGTGGCCGGGTCACCGCACCTGCCATGCAAACGTCGGTCACGCCGCGCGTTTTTAGATCAGCCAGAAAACTGCCCAACTGCTCGATCCGAAAGGTCACATCGGGTGTCAACGCTGGCCGAAAGCCATCCATCGCGCAGATCAATGGGCGCGTGGGCAACCGCGCGACCAACGCAGGCGGCAGATCACCGGTACCCGCAATCAGCGCCAGCATCAGCCCGGCGTCAGGAAATTGCGGTCGGTATCGCCCAAAATAAAGGCGACCATTTGCTGGACGTAAGCACTTTCGCTTTCATCGGCCAGCCGATGCGCACGGTCCTGAAACGTGCCTTCACCGTCTTTAAGCATCTGAAACGCCGCGCGCATAGCCGTGATATCTGCACGAGCCACACCCTTGCGCTTGAGCCCCACAAGGTTAAGACCATCCAACGCGCCACGCGGCGCCTGCACAAGACCATGAGGCACCACATCTTTAGTGACCATCGTCACAGCCCCGATAATCGCACCCTGCCCGATCCGCACGAATTGGTGCACGCCACACAGACCACCGATGATGACATCGTCTTCAATAACGCAATGCCCGGCCACGGCAGAGGAATTAACGACAATCACCCGGTCGCCAATCTGCGCGTCATGCGCGATATGACAGCCTGCCATGAACAGCCCATCATCACCGACGCGTGTTTCGCCCCCACCGGCGATCGTGCCGGTGTTCATTGTCACGTGTTCACGGATACGGTTGCGCGCACCAATGCGCAGACGGGATTTTTCACCGCCAAATTTTAGATCCTGTGGGATTTCACCAATCACCGCGAATGAGAAGATAACGGTGTCATCGCCAACCTGTGTATCACCGTCGATCACCACGTGACTTTTAAGGTGTACACGGTCGCCCAGCACCACATCCGCGCCAATGACGCAGAACGGGCCAATGATGCAATCTGCGCCAATCTGCGCGCCCTCGGCGATCACGGCAGATGGGTGAATATCGGCCATCAGCCCTGCATATCCATCATTGCGGTAAACTCGGCCTCAGCGGCCATTTCACCATCCACCGTGGCAACGCCCTTAAAGCGCCAAACCTTGCCGCCCGGTTTGCCGCGCGTTGTTTCAACATGCATTTCCAACACGTCACCGGGCACGACCTTGCGGCGGAATTTGCAGCCATCAATCGCCATGAAATAGACCAGTAAGTTACCATCCGTCAGACCAAGTGAAGCACCAACCATCACGGCAGTCGTCTGCGCCATCGCCTCAACAATCGTCACACCCGGCATGATCGGGTTACCGGGAAAGTGTCCCTGAAAATGCGGCTCGTTCATCGTGACGTTTTTGATGCCCACAGCGGATGTGGTACCATTGATGCTGTGCACCTTGTCGACCAGCAGGAATGGGTAGCGGTGCGGCAGAATTTTCTGGATCAGCTGGATATCGGCAGTGGTCACGGGTTCGGTCATGGCGGGCGGCTCCTTGTTGTTGATATTGGCGCGCCGGGGCCGCCGTGAGACATGACTAACAAGCCCCGCCAAAAGCGGCAAGCATGCGCTAACGTGTGCCGTCACCTAGTTCAGCATCAATGCGCACGATGGCGTCGTCAGTGATGTTGGCCGCGCGGATCGAAAGCACCACATTACGCTGCTCTAAAACCAGCGCTGCATTACGTTCCAACATGATATTGGCAACAATCCCTTGCACTTGTTGTTCAAACTGCGAACGGGCTTCTGCGCTGGCCACCTGCAGTTCTACATTCTTGGCATCACGAACGCGGCGGACCTCTTGCACCTTTCTATCAAAGGCATCCGCCTCTTCGCGGAACGCATCCAGCGCCATATCGGGACGGCGCACTGTCAGGCTGCGTTCTTCTAGCGTCAGGGATTCAACGATGCGGTCATTTTCGGCCTGTAATTCAGCAGCTTGCTGTGCAAGCTCTGACGCCAAGCGCTGCCCATAGAGTGTTTCGACAAAAAGCCGTTCACTATCAATGATCAGAACCGGCGGCGACGTTTGTTGGGCTGACGCCGGCAGCGCCAGAATCAACCAAACAAGGATCGCATGCAAGAACGCCATCAGAAGCTCGTTGAGATTGTCACATCAAAACTGCGCGTTTCATCACGATCCTGCACGTCAAGCGGTTCGGTAAAGTTGAACCGCAGCGGACCGATGGGTGTTGTCCAGAAAATCGACAGACCCGCGACAGAACGCGCGGTAAAATCATTCAGGATCACGTCCTGACCAAAGGTTTCGCCCACGTCCCAGACAGAACCGACATCAATGAATGCACCGCCAGAGATACCGTATTCGCTGGGCAGGCCCAAGGGGAACTCGGTCTCAAGCCGCAGTACCGAAAACGCATTGCCGCCAAGAGCGTCGTCCGTGGCGTTATCGCGCGGGCCAATCCCGCCCGCCTCAAACCCGCGCATCAGGCGACTGCCAAGAAAGAAGCGATCCGTCACGCGGCTGTTGCCATCCTGATAGCTGAGCAAACCCGCCTCCAAGGTGGCGCGCAAAGTCACTTCCTCGTTAAGGATACTGGTTTCTGCGCCAGCTAGGGCTGTTGTCTTGATGAACTGCGTATCGCCAAATCCAAATTCTTGGCCGAAACGCAACACGATCCCGACATCGGGGTTCAACCCGGTGCGGCGGTTGTCGTAGCTATAGGTATAGCCAAGGGCATTGGTCCAAACGCCGCCCGCCTCGGCCTCTTGCCGGATCACCTCGCTGGCGGATGAGGAAACATCGGACAAGTCGTTGTATTCCAATGCGTAAAACAATGAAAGTCGCCCCAACTCACTCACCGGAAAGCTCATCGCGGGGCTGATCCGCAAGGTTTCGGTGTCGTAGAGCGCATTTTCATTGTCAGTTGTGCTATACGCCAAGTTAATCGAACCGCGCAGATCACGGCCCAGCAACTGCGGTTCTGTGAAACGAAAGCTAAAGCGCCGGTTTGATTCCGCGGTTGAAATGTCAAAGTCCAATGCCTGACCACGGCCCTGAAAATTGCTTTGCTGATAAGCCGCCACCAAGCTTACGCCGGTATCGGTGTTGAAATTCGCACCAAAAGTCAAAGTACCGGTCGGACCTTCGACCACGTCCACATCAACAATACGTTGGTTAGCTGTTGTTCCAGGGCGTGTGCCGACATTCACATCTTGGAAAAACCCAAGCGCACGAATGCGGCGGGAACTTTCCCTGATCTCGCGGGGGTTAAGCGGATCACCTTCCACAGACCGGAACTGGTTGCGGATCACACGGTCAAGGGTGGTGCCGTTGCCTTCGATATCAATACGCTCGATAAAGACCCGCTCGCCCGGGACGAGCACGTAATTCACGTTCAGGCTTAGATCGCGGGGGTTGCGCGTAATCCGTGCTTCTGCCTCGACGAAACGGATACCGCGCTGTGCAGCCAAACGTTCGATCCGGGTGACATCATTATCGACGGATACGGGCGAATATGTTGCCCCCGTTCGCAGGCGCACGGCCTCTTCAAATTGGGTCGGATCGACGCCACTGATCTCACTTGTGACCGTCGTGCTGGCAATCGAATACGGCTGCCCTTCACGCAGATTATACGTCACCAGATAAGCATCACGTTCACGCGTCAGTGACACATCGACGTTCTGGATCACGAAATCAATAAAACCACGCGAGCGATAAAAATCAGTCAGCACTTCCCGGTCCTGCGCCACACGCTCTGGCGAGAACGTATCGCGACCCACCAAGGCACGGAAGATACCCGCCTCTTTGGTTTCCAGCACGCGACGCAAGCGCCCTTCGGAATAAGTGCGGTTTCCGATAAACGTGATGCGTTCAATTTCGGTAACCGCAGATTCGACGACTTCAAAAACAAGATCGACGCGGTTTTCAGACTGCGGAATAATCCGTGGTGTGACGGTCGCGTTGATCCGGCCTTGCCGTGCATAGGCTTCTGTAATCGCGGCGGTATCAGCCTCGGCCTGCGCGGGCGTGAAAACCCGGCGGGGCTGTGATTGCACAAGGGACAACAATTCTGCATCGCGCAGACGTCTGTTGCCTTCGATGTTGATGCGGTTGATGGTCGGATATTCAACTACCCGGATCAGCAATGTGCGCCCTTGTGGCACCAGATCGACGCTTTCAAACAAACCGGATTCGCGAATGTTCTGCCCTGCGGCATTCAACGCGGCGGTTGATAACCCGGCACCGGGCTGCAACCCGCCAAATGTCAGGATCGTCCTATCGGCGACACGCTGATTGCCTTCGACGTTAAAGGTATTGAACGCGAAATTCTGCGCGTTTGCAGCACCTGCCGCCAAAACCACAATGCACAGCGCCATCCAAATCGACCGCACGCTTGCACCAAACTGCGCGAAATTGCGCCCCACACCTGTCTTCATTTTGACCGCCCGTGTTTATACCACCGTTGCGCATTTGAGTATCGGCAATGCGCGGGGATGTCAAAAAGACTGACGGTCTATTTTACCCTAGCGTCAATCTTATTTTACGGGCATAGAATTGTGTCATTCAGGATCGTGAACATCATCAACGACAGGATCAAAGACAGGCCCACAAACATAAAGACCTGCACCGCCCGGTCGCTAGGTTTGCGCCGCGTGACCGCCTCGTAGGCATAAAAGACAAGGTGACCACCATCCAAAACGGGAATCGGAAACAAATTTATCAGTCCAACCGCAGCCGATAACGCGCCGATAAACCAGATAAAGCTTTGCGCGCCCTGCTCTGCCATCGACCCGCTGGTTTCCGCGATCCCGACAGGTCCTGACAGGTTACAGGTTGAAATCTGACCGAACAAAATATGCTGCATCGCTGACAATGATGTGGTGACCGTATTCCACAGCCCTTCTGCACCCAGCCGGGTCGCCTCTACCACACCGACGCTGACTGTTTCTTCGTCAAAAAAGATTGTGCCGGTGATCCCAATCAACCAACGGGTTTCAAAGCCACCCTCCGGCGTTGGCAGATCAACGCGGCGCGGCGCGATTGTCTTGGTCAGCGTTTCACCATCGCGCCAGATTTCAAATTCCAGCGGCGCACCATCTGCGGCCAGAACAACCTCTTGCACCTGCGTGAACGCAAAAATGGTGTCCCCGTTGATCGCGGTGATCACATCATTGATCTTGATATCAGCATCATCCGCGGCCGACCGTGGACTGACACTCGCAACAGCCGCCGGGAAATAATACGGGCCCTTAATTGTCAGTTCGTCACCATCGCGCAGCACGGTGTAGTCCAGCCGCTCTTGCAGCGGCACGAAATCTGACATTTGCCCTTCGCGGTCAGGATCGTTGAACAGCACCCCTTCGACGGCAACCATGACGTCCCCCTGGCGCAGATCAGATGCATAGCTGGCAGGCAATGGTCGCGGCTCACCAAAGGTAAGTGGTTCTGCCGACCGGCCCTGATACATGATCGAGCCTGCAAAGATCGCAATCGCCAGAACAAAGTTAAAAACCGGGCCTGCGGCAACTGTTGCCGTCCGCGCCCAAAGTGGCGCACCCATCATTGTGCGGCGCATATCTACCTCGGACACGGCACCATCACTGCCGACACTGGCCGCGTTCGCATCGCCCATGAACTTGACGTAGCCACCCAAAGGCAGTGCTGCGATCTGCCATTTGGTGCCGCGCTTATCCATGCGGCTGTAGATCACGGGCCCAAAACCAAGCGAAAACACATCCGCGTGGATGCCGCACCAACGCCCGACGATGTAATGCCCATATTCATGAATCGCCACGATCACCGACAGCGCGACCACAAAGGCCACGATCATAAAGGCGAAATTGCCGAACATCGGCACAAACTGCATCAGATCCAAAGCGTTATCCCAATTGGCTAAAGGTTTCGGCGGCGTAAATGCGCGCCACCCTGTCTGTCTCTAATACGGTATCTAGGGTGATCTGCGCGTTTTGCAGCCCACCTTGTGATGACATTTTGTCGAGCGTCCTAGAAACCACCCGCGACATATCCAAGAACCCGATGTCACCGGCGATAAACCCATCCAATGCGCGTTCTTTGGCGGCATTAAACACGGCACCCGATAAACCGCCCTCTTCCATAACCCGTTTGGCGATGCCAAGGGCGGGATAGCGCGCGTTGTCAGGCGCTTCAAATGTCAGGCGCCCGATCTTGGCCAGATCAAGCCGTTCGACAGGCAGCGTCTTGCGTTCTGGCCAATGCAGCGCATACCCGATCGCATGACGCATATCAGGCGGGCCGACATGCGCCATCAAGGCACCATCGTTAAAGCCCACCATCGCGTGGATCAGGCTTTCGCGATGCACAAGCACCTCGATCATATCAGGCGGAACGTTGAAAAACTCTTTTGTTTCAATTAGTTCCATGGCCTTGTTGAACATCGACGCGCTATCAATCGTGATCCGCTGCCCCATATCCCAGTTGGGATGGCTTGATGCCTCGGCCAAGGTTGCGGTCGCCAGTTTTTCAATAGGCCAATCGCGGAACGCACCACCGCTAGCGGTAATGATGACGCGTTCAACCGCGGCCATATGTTCGCCCACAAGGGCCTGAAACACCGCCGAATGTTCACTATCGACCGGCAATACCGTCGCGCCATGCGCTTTGGCGCGGCCCAACAAAAGCGGGCCTGCGGTCACAAGCGATTCCTTGTTGGCCAATGCAAGCGTCGTGCCGTGCGACAAAGCCTCTAACCCCGGCACCAGCCCGGCCGCGCCGACAATCGCTGACAAGGCCCAATCCACCGGACGCGCAGCCGCCTGTGCAATCGCATCCGGCCCAGCGGCAACCTCTACATCCGTATCAGCGAGCAAGTCTTTCAGATCGTTGTAACATTCAGGATAGCAGGTCACAGCCAAATCGGCATTCAACCGGCGCGCATCAGCGGCCAGTTGCGCCAGGTTACGCCCCCCCGTCAGTGCCACGACATCATAGGCGTCATGGTCCCGCGCCACCAGATCAAGCGCACTTTGCCCGACAGACCCTGTCGCCCCGAAAACCGTGATCCGTCTCACCAAACGACCCCGGGCACATCAGCGATATCAGCGACAATAATTAGGAAAAGCGACGCCCCCAACAGTGCGTCAAACCGATCAAACAACCCACCATGGCCAGGGATCAGGGTTGAGCTGTCTTTGACACCCATGCGCCGTTTCAACGCGCTTTCTGCGATATCACCCATCTGGCCAGCAAAGCTAAGCACCATAGAAATCAGGATGATCCAGACACCGGCGTTTGTGAAAAGTGTGAACACAAAACCAACCAAAGCGGCGCCAACCCAGCCGGCAACTGTGCCGCTCCAGGTTTTTTTGGGGCTGATCTTGGGCCAGAACTTTGGACCACCAAAGGCCTTGCCAGCGAAATACCCAAAGATATCGGTCACAATCACAACAGACATCAGCCACAACAGCCAAAAGAACCCGAAATCCATGCGAAAATGCACCAAGCCCCAGCCGGCCAGCTGAATGCCCAGAGCGAAGATAAAGAACGTCTTTATCTCTGTTTTAAGTTGCGTCACCCCAATCACTGGCACGATCAAGAACAACAGCAACCCCAAGGCAGAGTCTTCGGCCAATTGCCCCGACATGACTGATGCCACCAACGCGGCAAGAAGCATGCCTTTGGTTGGTTCGTCGGGGCGGATCATCATCCACAATTCCCAGACCATCACTGCGGTGACGAAAACCACCATCATCTGAAACCAGACGCCACCAAGGATCACGCCGATTGCACCCACAAACACCATGGCAGCGCTTGAGATCAGGCGCACCGTCAGGTCGTCCCATTTTGCAGGTGGTGGTACGGGGGTATTCATCGTCAGGCTCGCACTGCTCCGAAACGACGTTCGCGCGTGCCATAGCTTTTCAGCACTTTTGCAAACTCCGCCGCCGTAAAGTCAGGCCAGAGCGTGTCAACGAATTCGTACTCGGCATAGGCTGATTGCCATAACAGAAAGTTGGAAATACGCGCTTCGCCACTTGTGCGGATCACCAAATCGGGGTCAGGCAGCACATGGGTATCAAGGAAACCGGCAAGAGTTTCGGCATCAACATCTTCATGGGTCAAACGCCCCTGTTCAACCTCATAGGCCAGACGTTTGGCCGCGCGCGTCACCTCATCCCGACCACCATAGTTCAGGGCAACGGTCAGGTGAACGCGGTCATTATCGGCGGTGCGCAACTCCAACTCGTCCATCAGCGACACCAGTTTATCATCAAGACGGATACGATCACCGATAAAGCGCACACAAACACCGCTTTCATGCAGCTCTTTCGCTTCACGCTCTAGATAACGCCGGAACAGCGCCATTAGTCCGGCAACTTCACTTTGGGTGCGCTTCCAGTTTTCGGTCGAAAAGGCAAAGATCGTCAGATACTTCACACCCAATTCGGGGCATGCTGTCAGCACATCGCGAACGCGCCGTGCGCCGGCATGATGGCCAAACAGGCGCGGACGTCCGCGTTGTTGGGCCCAACGTCCATTGCCGTCCATAATAATGGCAACGTGGCCCGGTGTGGTCTTGGCGTCTGCGTCTTTGGGCATGGGTGCCCTTTCCTGCTTGGCTTAGACCTGCATGATCTCTGCTTGTTTGCTCTCAATCGTTTCGTCAACGATTTTGATATGGGCGTCGGTCACTTCCTGTACCGTGCTTTCCCAGAACTTTTGGTCATCCTCGGACAGACCGTCGGTCTTGGCCTTCTTGATCTTGTCCATCCCGTCGCGACGCAGATTGCGGATCGAGACACGCGCGCTTTCACCATATTGCCCTGCAACTTTGGTCAATTCGCGGCGGCGTTCCTCGTTCAGTTCCGGGATCGGCAGCATGATGATCGTACCGTTGAGTTGAGGATTGATCCCTAACCCGCTTTCACGAATAGCTTTTTCAACTTTTCCGACCAGACCTTTGTCCCAGACATTGATCGTGACCATCCGCGGCTCTGGCACGTTGACGGTGCCAACCTGGTTGATGGGCGTCATGGATCCATAGGCATCCACCATCACCGGTTCCAGCATGGACCCAGATGCGCGGCCGGTTCGCAAAGACGCAAGTTCAACCCGCAGGTTTGCAATAGCGCCTTCCATGCGGCGGGTCAGATCATCGGTATCAAGTTCAAAATCGTCAGACATATTCTCTTTGCTCTTCCTCACCGCGATGAACCACGGTTTTCCCCGTTTTAGGCCATAGGGTTAACAATGTATAGTCGGGCAAATCTTAATGAGTCATGCAGATAATATGCAGAAACGCATTGCTGGGCTATAAGCGCCAGTATCGCAGCTGACGTGCCCTGATGTTCAGTCTTTCACGATTGTATACGTGCCCTCACCCGCCAAGATGCCTTGGAAACCACCCGGTTCATCCAGTGAAAAGACGATAATCGGCAGATCATTGTCGCGGGCCAATGCGATGGCGCTGGCATCCATCACACCCAGATGCTTTTGCAGGACCTCATCATAAGACACCGTGTCATACCGCACGGCATCGGCATGTTTGGCGGGGTCTTTGTCGTAGACACCGTCAACCTTGGTGCCTTTAAAGATCGCTTCGCAGTTCATTTCACTGGCACGCAGCGTGGCGGCGGTATCGGTCGTGAAATACGGGTTGCCGGTGCCTGCTGCAAAGATACAAACCCGCTTTTTCTCAAGGTGACGTACGGCGCGGCGACGGATATAGGGTTCAGCCACTTCGTTCATTGTGATGGCTGAAATAACACGGGTATGAATACCCAGTTCTTCCAAGGCCGACTGTACGGCCAATGCGTTCATCACCGTGGCCAGCATGCCCATATAATCGGCAGTTGTTCGCTCCATCCCTTGGGCAGAGCCTTGCAAGCCGCGAAAGATGTTGCCGCCGCCGATCACCATGCAAATCTCAACCCCAAGATCGTGGACCGATTTCACTTCGCGGGCGACACGTTGCACTGTCGGCGGGTGCAAACCGAATGAGGTGTCCCCCATCAGCGCCTCCCCCGAGATTTTGAGCATGACACGTTTATATGCTGTTTTCTCAGTCGCGCTCATGGCCCACCCTTTTGTATATATGAATTACGGCGCAATCTGTCTCAAATTGGTAATAGTTTCAATGCCACAATCGCCACAAACGGTCGGTTCGGCGTTGACCAGTACGAATGCCGCGCCCTATGGTCGCCGCAGCAGATTAACGAATTTTTAACCATTGCGCATCGCGCGCCAGATACCAGACCGAAGGAACGACCATGAATCGCGTGACAAAGACATCTCTTCTTCTAATTGGCACTATTGGCCTGGCCGGATGTGACGGCGCGTCCGAGGCTTTCGAATTTGACCCAACCTTCAATTCCTTTGCAGAGATTAATGCAGCCCTTGCACCTGATGTTTCAGCGGCCGCAGAAAAAGACGGCACGTTGACCAGCTTTGCCAACAGCAACATCTCTGACAGCGATGACTTTGACACGTTGACCACCGGATCCGTGACCTACAATGGCGCGATCATCGCAGAACAGACCAGTGATGCGGGCACGTTGATTGGGCAACTGCAAATCACCGCCGACCTAGACACAAATGCCCTTGATGGCATCGCAGGCAACTTCTTTCACAGCGAAGATGGCGAAGTCGGCGGTCGGATGTTCGGCAGTTCAACGTTCACACAGGATGTCGGCAGCGACGGCGACCACTTTGAAATGCAGCTATCAGGTAACCTGGAGCAAGGTGGAACCGCGTTTGATGCAACTGTCGATCTGACTGGTAATTTCTTTAATGATGGCGATTCCGTTGGTCAGGTTGCCGGTGATGCCGATTTCGAATTCGCCGGAGGTGGGCCAGAGTATGAACAAGGTGCCTTCCAAGGGTCGCGCTAAAACAACAGCGCGCCCACCCAGCCACCGGCGATGACCGGCAATGCGAAACCCCATGCGGCGGCGCACCTGCCGATCACACCTGACCGCCCGGTATTAATCGCCGGGCCAACGGCCAGCGGAAAATCGGCACTTGCGCTGCATATCGCACAGACCCAAGGCGGGGTGATTATCAACGCTGATGCGCTACAGGTCTTTGATGGCTGGCGCATTTTGACCGCCCGCCCTGATGACGCGGATCTGGCCATTGCGCGGCACGCGCTTTACGGGCATGTGCCGTTTGATGCTGACTACTCTGTCGGGCACTGGCTGCGCGACGTCACGCCCTACCTTGATGGCCAGCGACGGCCAATCATCGTGGGTGGCACCGGCTTGAACTTCAACGCCCTCACCCAAGGCTTGGCCGATATTCCGCCAACGCCAGACAGCATTCGCGCGTCGGCCAACGCCCTTAGCCTGTCAGAACTCCTTGCCGCTTTGGATGCGGACACGGCCAGTCGCATTGACCGGCAAAATCGCATGCGGGTCCAGCGCGCATGGGAGGTGCTGAAAACAACCGGGAAAAGCCTGGCTGCATGGCAGGACGACACCCCGCCGCCGTTGCTATCGACCACCGACGCGGCCTGCATCACCCTTGATGCACCCAAAGACTGGCTGAATGACAGGATCGCGCGTCGCTTTGACGTTATGCTGGACCACGGCGCGCTGGACGAAGCCCGCGCCATGCTGCCGCACTGGAACCCCAACCATCAGTCTTCAAAAGCAATCGGCGCACCCGAACTGATCGCCCATCTGCAAGGTGACATGACGCTCGCGGACGCACGCGACGCGGCCATCATCGCCTCGCGCCAATATGCCAAACGCCAGCGCACCTGGTTTCGGGCCCGGCAGAAGGATTGGCATCATATCCCTGCCGATTGCCCTGACTTATCTGCAACACTGCGATTCGCGGATTTGCCAGAGGCTTGATCTCAAACGGGTTTTTGCACAGGCTTGCTAAAAATCAACATTGAGGCAAGTTGATGAATATGATGACACCACAAGAACCAGCCCTTGCGCTGGCAACTGTCAGCTATTGCGGACCAGCCGCGCGATGGCGTACCGAGGCCATGCGCAGCCATGCAACCGGGCGGCTGATCCATATCACCAAAGGTCAAGGTCGGATCACCGTCGCCGGGCTGACCAATGGTTATGGGCCCAACAACCTGATCTATATTCCGCCCCACACGATGTTCGGCATCGAGGTCGGACCAACGGTTTTTGGCCAAACACTCACCTTGCCGGATGTGACCGGCTGGCCCGATACACCGTTTCACTTGCGGCTGCTGGACGTTGATCCACAAAAAGAACTGGTTACACTGATCGAGGCAATCGAACGCGAGCTTCAACCCAATGGTGATTTGCGCGCGGCGAATTGTCACTTCGGACTGCTGAGTATCTTCGTTGAACGGCAGTTGGGCAACCGTGATCCAGCCCAAGCCGATGCACGGCGTCAGACAGCCGCCGCACGACTGGTCGCAAAGTACACCGGCATGATTGCCAAAGATGTCAGGTCCGATCGCAGCGTTGCCAGCTATGCGACCGCTTTGGGTGTCACACCAACGCATTTGACGCGCAGCTGTCGCAAGACCTGTGGGCGTTCGGCCCTGTCTTTATTGAACGATCGGGTATATTTTGAGGCGTGCACCCTGCTGCGCGACACACAGATCCCTATTCAGGATATCGCCCTTCGTCTTGGCTTTGGTTCACCGGCTTACTTTACGCGTAGTTTTCAAGAAAAGTCGGGTCAGGCACCACGGGATTTTCGGCGCAAAAGTGCAAGTTTAACGCGGTCGTGATACGCCTTGAGTGCTGCGCCGCAGCATCAAAGCGCTTTGAATGTGACACGCGCCGATGTCGCTTTTTGGCGATCTTCATGTCGCAATTGTCATACGAATTGTGAAACGTCCGGTTGACCTCTGTCTAAAAATTGTGCCGAATGGCCCGCGGACAGGGGATGGTCTTGCACGTTAACGAACGATTGGCAGTGTTCACCCCTTTGCAACAACTAGTAATGTGTCACAGGGAGAAACGAATGACGCACTCACAAAAACCAATCCATCCGGCAGCGTTGATGTATGCTGAGGAAGCGAAAGCGGGCAAAATTGACCGCCGCGAATTCCTCGCACGCTCAACCGCGCTTGGTGTGACAGCGACCGTAGCCTATGGGCTGATCGGTGCTGCACAACCAGCACACGCCGCTGGGCACGCACAGCAAGGCGGCACAATCCGCATGCAGATGGAAGTGCGCGCACTGAAAGATCCACGCACCTATGACTGGACGCAGATTGCGTTCTTTTCGCATGGTTGGCTGGAATATCTTGTTGAATATAACAATGACGGTTCCTTCACACCCATGCTGCTATCCAGCTGGGACGTGAACGACGACGCGACAGTGTACACATTGAACGTCCGTCCGGGCGTGAAATGGAACAATGGCGACGACTTTACCGCTGCTGATGTGGCCCGCAATATTGAAGGCTGGTGTGACAAAAACATGGAAGGCAATTCCATGGCTGGCCGTTTCGCGATCCTGATCGACGACGCCACCGGCATGGCCGTCGAAGGCGGGATCGAAGTTGTTGACGACCTGACAGTCCGCCTGAACCTGCCGGGTTCCGACATCTCGCTGATTGCGGGTATGGCAGATTATCCTGCGGCCATCGTGCCTGCTGACTTTGATGCAGATAATATGACCGGCAATCCTGTTGGCACCGGCCCTTACCTGCCTGAAAGCCTTGAAGTGGGCGTTAAAGGTGTGCTGGTTCGTAACGAAGGGTTTGAGTGGTGGGGCTATGCCGAAAACCGCGGCGCCTTCCTCGACCGGATCGAATATATCGACTACGGCACAGACCCATCCGCTTGGGTGGCTGCTGCGGCGGCTGACGAAGTTGATATGTTCTATGAAACTGTTGGCGACTTTGTTGAAGTTGTGGAAAGCATCGGTTGGGAACGCTCTGAAATCGCATCGGCGGCCACAATTGCCATCCGTCCAAACCAACAGGCGGAAGTTGATGGTATGCAGCCATACGCCGACAAGCGCGTGCGCCAGGCCATTGCGATGGCCGTTGATAACGCTGTCTGTCTTGAACTGGGGTATTCCAATCTTGGTTCTGTTGCGCGTAACCAACACGTGGGCCCAATGCACCCTGCATGGGCAGATGTGCCGGGCATGCCATACGATCCAGAAGGCGCGCTTGCCCTGCTGACAGAGGCGGGCATGCAAGACTTTGAAATGGAAATCGTGTCGATTGACGATGACTGGCGCAAGAACACAACTGACGCTGTTGCCGCACAGTTGCGTGATGCGGGCTTTAACGTCAAGCGGACCATCATTCCCGGTTCGACCTTCTGGAACGACTGGACGAAGTATCCGTTCTCTTCCACCAACTGGAACCACCGTCCGCTGGACACCCAAATTCTGGGTCTGGCGTATCGGTCTGGCGAAGCTTGGAACGAAAGCGGCTTTTCAAATGCAGAGTTTGACGCGCTGCTGGCCGAAGCCAACTCAATCGCGGATGCAGATGCACGCCGCGAGGTGATGGCAAAGCTGCAAGCGATCATGACCGACGAAGGTGTGACGATCCAGCCATACTGGCGTTCGCTTTACCGCCACGCCAAGCCGGGCATCGTCGGCTGGGATATGCACATCGCATACTTGCCGCAGATGTATAAGGTCGCGCTCGCCGCCTAATCTGACACAACAAAGGGCCGCCCCGCTTGGGCGGCCCTTTTACTGCCGATGTGGACCACCGGAAAACCGGGGCCGCAATGTAAGTTTATAGTCAGGCAATGTCCTGACGCTGCTCACCAACAGGGGCCTTTATGGGACTGTTTATTTTGCGCCGCCTTGGGGTCATGCTCCTCACGGCACTTTGCCTGACATTTATCGTGTTTTGGCTGACGAACCTTGCACCGAACCTTGAAAAACTTGCCAAAACCCAAGGCAACGCCCGCATGTCGGACGAAGCTGTGGTCAGCTGGCTGGGAAACCGTGGTTATAGCCAAGCCTTGCCGATCAAATACGGCCAATGGCTCGGTGTTCTACCCGGTTATGTGATTGAAGGCACGGATGGCGAGGTCCGCGCACGTTGCGCAGAACCGGGTCAACCGATTGAAGAGGCATCCAGCTTTTGCGGCATTCTGCAAGGGGATTGGGGCTATTCCACGGTCTTTAAGGACGAGGTTGGCAGCATCATCGCCACCCGATTGGGCCTGACCGGCAAACTGATGTTCTGGGTTATGATGGTGATGGTCCCCGGCGCATTGATTATCGGCGTGCTGGCCGGCATGCGCGAAGGCTCCCGGACTGACCGCAGCCTGTCCACCGTGTCCATCGTATCCACCGCGACGCCCGAATACGTATCCGGTGTTGTCTTCATCTCGGTCTTCGCGACCGCGACCTTTGGCATGCAATGGTTCAAAGGCACGGCAACTGGTGCGATGGATGATGCAACGTTTGAGAATTTCTTTCTACCCGTCATCACCATCGCCCTTTACGGCATGGGGTATATCGCGCGGATGACGCGCGCCTCAATGACCGAGGTGATGACCGCGCAATACATCCGCACAGCCCGCCTGAAAGGTGTCAGCTTTCCCAAGATCGTCATGAAGCACGCCCTGCGCAACGCGCTGATTGCCCCGTTTACGGTGATCATGTTGCAGTTCCCGTGGCTGTTGAACGGTGTCGTCATCGTTGAGACCCTGTTCAACTACAAGGGCTTTGGCTGGGTGCTGGTGCAGGCCGCCGGCAATAACGACATCGAGCTTTTGCTGGGTGTTTCCATCGTTTCCGTCTTCGTGGTCCTTGTGACACAGCTGATATCCGACATCGGCTATGTGTTCCTGAACCCACGCATTCGCATTTCTTAAAGGGAGGCTGAACCTATGGAAGCTCTCACATGGACAGGCAGCCTCGGCACCATCCTCAATCCTGCGCTTATGGTACTGCTGGCCCTGCTGGCCGTCGCAATCGTGGCGCAACTTATTCTGGGGTTCTTCGCCCCGGCGCAAACATTGCAATCAAACCCTGACGGGACGATTGCAGCAACCACCGGGCCTTTGGGGCTGGCGGAAACAGGTGTGAAATACACCTTCTTTGGCGTGCTGGCGATTGTCATCGCCTATATCGTCGTTCCGCAGGTCATGCCCTATGGATCAGCCGGGATCGTCGGCGAAATCTCAAAACGGTTCCTGCCGGTCTGGATTTCGCTGATCGCGCTGTTTGCTGTTTCAATCATCTACAAACGCAAGCTGGGTCTTTACGGTAAACTGTTTGACAGCACTGTCGGCATGATCGGCTTTGGGCTGGTGATGTTTTGGGTGTTCACCGCATTCTTTGTCGCCGTTTTCGACATGATCGCGACGCATGATTATCTTACTGTTGTGTCCGGCCTCAAAAACAAAGGCCCCGGCGTGCCGGTTCCCGAAGGCACGGCAGGCTTGATCCCGCATTATCTGCTGGGTGGCGACAACCTTGCGCGTGATATCTTTAGCCGCGTTGTGCGCGGATCGGTCTTTGTGATTGCGATTGCGCCATTGGCCACGATCTTTGCCTTTATGGTGGGCATCACGCTGGGCCTGCCTGCGGGTTTTTATGGCGGTAAGCTGGATACGTTCCTGTCTTTTGTCGCGAACCTGATCCTCGCCTTTCCGGTCATCCTGCTGTTCTACCTGCTGGTCACGCCAGAGATTGTGGAAACAGGTATCCCGTCCTACATGGCTGCGTTCCTGTTCATCTTTCCGCTGATCTTCTTCGGTGTGCTGCTGAACTCACGCTACTATACGCAACCGGCCAAACGCACAGCGATCTTGGTGCCGGTGTTGGGTATTTTGGGCTGGCTCTATCTGTCGGTCATCAACCAAAGAGGCACGGTCATCGACTTTCTGCCCGCATGGATGGATTTGTTCGATATCTCGATCCTTGTGGTCTTCGTCTCGGTCGTCTTCGTCAACGCGCCGACCGTCTTTCGTATCGTGCGCGGCCTGACGCTGGATTTGCGCACCCGCGACTATGTTGCCGCCGCCCAAACCCGTGGCGAAGGCGCGTGGTACATCATGCTGTGGGAAATCCTGCCCAACGCACGCGGCCCGCTGATCGTCGATTTTTGCCTGCGCATTGGCTATACGACCATCTTGCTGGGCACCTTGGGCTTCTTCGGTCTGGGCCTTTCGTCAGAAAGCCCTGACTGGGGGTCAACCATCAACGAGGGCCGCAAGCTGTTGTTGATTTTCGCACACCCTGCCCTGCCACCAGCCGCTGCCTTGTTGAGCCTTGTCTTGGGTCTCAACCTGCTGGCCGATGGCCTGCGTGAAGAAAGCTTGAAGGATTAATTCGATGACTGACCAACCTATCCTTGAGATCGACAAGCTTTCGATTTCCTTCTTCACCCGGCTACGCGAAATCCCCGCCGTGATGGATTTTTCCGCCAACGTGATGCCGGGCGAGGCTTTGGGCCTTGTCGGCGAATCCGGGTGCGGTAAATCCACCGTCGCATTGGGGATCATGCAAGACCTTGGCGTCAATGGCCGCATCGTTGGCGGGTCCATCAAGTTCAAAGGCCGCGACCTGTGCACAATGACACCGGAGGAGTTGCGCGACATTCGCGGATCAGAAATCGCGATGATCTATCAGGAACCCATGGCGTCGCTGAACCCCGCGATGCGCATCGGCAAGCAACTGATGGAAGTGCCGATGATCCACGAAGGTGTGGGCGAAAAAGAAGCCTACGCGCGCGCGCTCGAAGTCGTCACAGACGTGAAGCTGCCCGACCCCGAACGGATGCTGCAAAGCTATCCGCACCAGCTCTCTGGCGGTCAACAACAGCGTATCGTCATCGCAATGGCGCTGATGTCAAAACCGTCTTTGTTGATCCTTGATGAACCGACAACAGCGCTTGACGTGACGGTCGAAGCCGCCGTCGTAGAACTGGTCAAAGACCTTGGCAAGAAATACGGCACCTCGATGCTGTTCATCAGCCACAACCTTGGGCTTGTGCTGGAAACCTGCGACCGCATCTGCGTGATGTATTCGGGCGAAGCGGTGGAACGGGGCAGCATCGAAGACGTCTTTGATGAAATGCAGCACCCTTACACGCAGGCCTTGTTCCGTTCGATCCCCCTGCCCGGCGCTGACAAAAACGCCCGGCCCTTGGTGGCCATTCCGGGCAACTTCCCCTTGCCGCATGAACGTCCGCAAGGGTGCAACTTCGGCCCCCGTTGCGACTATTTTGAGGTTGGGCGCTGCGACGCGGGCTTTATCCCGATGGAGGCCGTTCCCGGCAATGACCGCCATCAATCACGCTGCCTGAAATTCAAAGAAATCGACTGGCAGGCCCCGATCGACGCCGGGCCACAAACCGCCAAACCGGCACCCGGTCAGGTCGTTCTAAAAATGGACAACCTGAAAAAATATTACGAGGTGGCG
Source organism: Roseobacter sp. CCS2 (assembly GCF_000169435.1). Classification (GTDB taxonomy): domain Bacteria; phylum Pseudomonadota; class Alphaproteobacteria; order Rhodobacterales; family Rhodobacteraceae; genus Yoonia. The sequence continues at coordinate 71,479 of NZ_AAYB01000006.1, forward strand.
GCGAATGCGCTGTTTGGTGGTGGCGACAAAAAGGTCGTCAAAGCCAACGAAACCCTTAGCTTTGAGGCGCGGGAAAGTGAGACGCTGGCGATTGTGGGGGAATCCGGTTGCGGGAAATCCACCTTCGCCAAGGTCCTGATGGGGTTAGAGACAGCGACCGAAGGTGAAATCCTGCTCGACAACAAATCCATCGGAAATACCGCGATTGAACAGCGCGACACCAAAACCGTCGCCGATATCCAGATGGTCTTTCAAAACCCCTTTGACACCCTGAACCCATCAATGACTGTGGGTCGCCAAATCATGCGCGCGCTTGAGATTTTTGGCATCGGCGAAAATGACTATGAACGGCGCGAGCGGATGCTCAACCTGCTTGACCTTGTCAAACTGCCGCGTGCTTTTGCCGACCGAATGCCACGGCAACTTTCTGGTGGTCAAAAGCAACGTGTCGGCATTGCGCGTGCCTTTGCGGGCGATGCGCGCATCGTTGTGGCCGATGAACCTGTTTCAGCGCTTGATGTATCTGTGCAGGCGGCGGTCACCGATCTGCTGATGGAAATCCAGCGCGAACATAAAACCACGCTGCTGTTCATCAGTCACGACCTGTCCATCGTTCGCTATCTGTCGGATCGCGTCATGGTTATGTATCTGGGGCATGTGGTTGAATTGGGCAGCACCGATCAGGTGTTCTCACCGCCTTATCATCCCTATACCGAAGCGCTGCTATCAGCCGTGCCCATCGCCGATACCAGTGTAAAGAAAAAGCACATCGTCCTAGAAGGTGATATCCCATCTGCGATGAACCCACCCAGTGGCTGCCCATTCCAGACGCGCTGTAACTGGAAATCAAAAGTGGCTGGCGGGCTTTGTGAAAAAGAGGTCCCACCGGTGCGCGTGCTGTCTGAGGGTCATCAAATCAAATGCCACCTTAGCGACGCAGACTTGGCCGATATGGAACCTGTTATTCAAATCGCAGCTGAATAGCGGAACCTTTTGGCGATGAAAGACTTTGTTCCGTAAGCAACACAGGAACAAAGCTGATGTCAAATAGCCGCTTGGATTGGGCCGTGCCCGTAATGCGTGCCGGTTATGCCGGTCGCGGTGTGACTTACACGACCATCGCGGCATTGTCGCTGTGGACGATATGGCAAGGCGGATCAGCACAAGGCACGTCAGAGGCGCTGAAAACGATTGAAACAACGCCCTTTGGCAGTCTTTTGCTTTGCATTATTGGTTTAGGTCTTTTGTTTTACATGCTGTGGCGGCTGCTGGACAGTATTGCCGATCTTGAGGACGAAGGCCGCGACGCAACCGGCCTGATCGCACGCATTGGCATGGCCGTGACCGGATTGCTTCATGGTGTGATCGGTGCTGCGGCATTGTTTCTTGCCTTCGGATCAAGCAGGCAAGACGGCGGCGAAAGCCATATCGTGTCCATCACGCAAACGGTGATGTCTGTACCATTTGGGGTTTTTGTTGTTGGACTGGCTGGTCTGGCAACAATAGGTGCCGGGCTATATTACTTGCACAAGGCCTGGTCGCAATCCTACCGCGAAAAGCTTGTCGCCAATCATTTTACAACGCATTGGAATGCGGCATTGCGGTTCGGCGTTGCAGCCCAAGGTGTTGTCGTGACCATCATTGGCATCTTCCTAAGCTATGCGGCGTGGACTGCAGAACCCGCAGAAGCAGGCGGCTTGGGGCAGACCTTTAGCTGGCTATCGCAACAAGTCTATGGGCAGATCTTTGTCACACTGCTGTGCGTGGGGCTGTTGAGCTTTGCACTCTTTCTTTTCGTCAACGCAGCTTACCGCGTTGTGCCACGACTGGCTGATCCTGGTATCAAGACGGTTGCTCAGAAACTTAGTTAGCGCCCCAGATTACCTGCACATAATTTTGCGTCTCGGCAAAAGGCGGCACACCGCTGTACCGTGCAACGGCCCCCGGCCCTGCGTTATAGGCAGCCAGTGCCAGCGGCCATGATCCAAATGCCTCGTACTGTGCGCGCAAATACCGTGCACCACCTTCAAGGTTCTGCACGGGATCCAGCGGATCAACACCCAAGGCACGTGCTGTCGCGGGCATCAGTTGCGCCAATCCCAACGCCCCTTTGACGGAACGCGCAGAGGCATTCCAGCCGCTTTCCTGCTCAACCAGTCGCAAAAATAACCCGGCAGGCACACCGTGCTTGGTTGCCGCCGTTTGCGCCAGCCGCATGAATGGGCCACGGTAGTTGCCGGTATAGGTTGGCGTCATGGTAAAGCCTTCGCCACGTGGCGGCTGCAAACGCACCGAATTTTGATATTGCGCGGCAGCACGCCCATCCAGAACCGACGTTTGGCTTTTCAACAGGCCTGACCGCGACATGGTTGAAACCTGTTCGTCCGCCAAGACAGGATGCGTGATAAGCGCGGCTGTCAAACTTGCTGTCAGGATCAATCTGGTCACGTCATGCTGCTTTCGCTTGTTATGATCCGTCATACTTAGGCCTTTTCTAACGATCCGCCAAGCCTGCCTCTGGAAACCTCCCGTTAACCTTGTTACGCCATGTATCGAGAGCCGATTAAACGGCAAAGTAGAATCGTCGGAGGTGCCATTATGGCCGGATCAGTGAACAAAGTTATCATTATCGGCAATCTGGGGGCCGACCCCGAAGTGCGGACATTCCAGAACGGTGGCAAGGTGGCCAACCTGCGCATCGCGACCTCTGAGAACTGGAAAGACAAGAACACCGGCGAGCGTCGGGAAAAAACCGAATGGCACACTGTCGCGATCTTTCAGGAAGGTCTTGTGCGTATCGCCGAACAATACCTCAAAAAAGGCTCCAAGGTTTATATCGAAGGCAAACTGCAAACCCGCAAATGGCAGGACCAGTCCGGCCAAGACCGCTATTCCACCGAAGTTGTGCTGAACGGCTATGATGGCACGCTGACCATGCTAGACAGCCGCAACGAAGGCGGCGGTGGCGGTGGCGGCAACTATGGCGGCGGCGGTGGTTATGGTGGCGGATCATCGGGCGGTGGTTACGGCGGCGGCGGCAGCAGCGGCGGTGGTGCGCCATCGGGCGGCGGTGGCGGCGGCGATATGGACGACGAAATCCCGTTCTAAGTGCGATGGTCGTTTCACCCGAAGCGCAAATCCTGATCCTGGTCGGCCTGATACTGGCCGTCACTTATCTGGGCATTTTTCCGACGCTTCGGGAAAAGACGCTGAACAAGTTGATGCTGATTGACTTTGGCTTGAATGTGCTCGCGCTGATCGTTGCGGGCGCATGGTTCTGGGGCACAGGCGTACAGTTCACCTTACTTTTTTATGAGACCAATTGGGCGATCTTCACAATCGTTTGCTACGCAGTCATCGAAATCCCGTTGTTTCTGCGATTTGCCAAGGCACATGGTATCCGGCTTGATGGCCGCGACGACGATGGCCCCGAATGACCGGCCGCGTTGCCATCAAACCGCTGTCGATCACTGACAGCAGCGCAGCTTTGACACTTTACAACGAGCTGACCTTTGGTCCAAAGTCACAAAACCAAGCTGCATTTGCCAGTGTGATTGCCCATTCCGGAACAACCATCTATGGCGCATTTGATCAAGATGCGTTGGTTGCCATGCTCACCCTGCATCTGTTGCCGAACGTCACATGGAATGCCCGGTCTTATGCATTGATCGAGAACGTGATCACAACCGCCACCCACCGCAAACGCGGCATAGGCAAGCAGTTGATGGAACACGCCATCGCACAGGCCTGGGCGGCAAATGCGTTCAAAATCATGCTGATGACGGGCCAAAAACGTGCGGCGACGGGTTTTTACGAATCCGTTGGTTTCAGCGCGGAGGACAAGACCGCAATGGTAATCAGGCGACCGGACACCTAAGCGCGCAAAGCGTCGTCCAGCACAGCCAACACCGCCTCTCTCGGCACGTCGGACGTCATAAACGCCTCGCCAATTCCCCGCGCCAGAACGAAACGCAACTTGCCATCAAGCACCTTTTTATCCTGTCCCATCAGGTCAAGCAGGCCTGCCGCATCTGGCAAATCGCCTTGGATATCCCGAATATCCACCTTCATGCCCATATCCCGCAAATGCGCACGCACGCGGCTTGGGTCCTCTTGGCTGCAAAGCCCCATACGTGCTGACAGCTCAAACGCCAGCGCACAGCCAATGGCCACACCTTCGCCATGCAACAGCCGGTCGGAATAACCAGTTGCGGCCTCTAGCGCGTGACAAAATGTATGGCCAAGATTCAAAAGCGCGCGGTCCCCCAGCTCAGTCTCATCGCGCTGCACAATATCTGCTTTCATCTGACACGATCGGGTCACGGCACGCACGCGGGCGTTCATATCACCGCCAGCCAAGGCGGGGCCTTCGGCCTCTAACCAGTCAAAGAAAGCGGCATCACCCAAAAGCCCGTATTTCACGACCTCACCATAACCCGACAGAAAATCGCGCGGTGTGAGCGTGGCCAAAAGCGCCGTATCGGCCAGCACAAGGCTGGGCTGATGAAACACACCAATCAGGTTCTTGCCTGATGGCGAATTGATCCCGGTCTTACCCCCAACAGAACTATCAACCTGCGCCAATAACGATGTCGGAATTTGTACAAACCGGACACCGCGGCGCAAAATCGCAGCGGCAAAGCCTGCCAGATCACCAATCACGCCGCCGCCAAAAGCGACAACAATATCACCGCGTTCAACCTTTTGCGTCAGCAACCATTCCACCGAACGTTCCAACTGCGCCCAGCATTTTGTGGCCTCGCCCATAGGCAAAGCCAGCGCGTCCGAGGTCAAGCCAGCATCTGAAAACGCGGTTTGCAACGGCGCCAAATGCAAAGCCGCCACATTTTCATCTGTCAGAATACAAATATGACGCCGCCCCCCCATGGCCGCGATATGTGTGCCCGCCTGCGCCAAAATATCGGGACCAATCAGGATATCATAGGCGCGCCCCGGCAGATCAACATGGACTTTTGCGGTCATCTATCTGGTCTCCAGAATATCGGGGCGGCTGGCAAGTTTATCGCGCACCATATGCATTGTTTGGTCAATGCTGGCGTGGTTTTTGACACCGATCTTAAGCCCGGCAAGGTTATAAACCGGCGTGCGTTCGTTATAAATCTTCATCAGCGTCGCCTTGGGGTCGTCTGTTTGCAGCAACGGGCGGGTATCTTTGTGCCTGACCCGGTCCCATAAAATCTCAATATCCGCGTCCAGCCAAACGGCCACGCCCATTTTTGCGATGGCGTCGCGGTTTGCCTCGGCCAGAAACGCGCCGCCACCGGTTGATACAATGCCCGGTGGCCCAGACAACAACCTGCGCAGCACTTCCGCCTCGCGTTTGCGAAAGAACTTTTCGCCGTCACGCGCGAAAATCTCGGCAATGGTTGCAGCGGCGGCTTCTTCTATCGCGGCGTCGCTGTCAAGAAACGGCACATCCAGCGCAGCCGCCAAGGCCCGCCCGATAGCGGTCTTGCCAGATCCCATCATGCCGACCAGCACAACGGTCCGCTTCAGGCGATATGGCTGCCCTTCGGCCATGAAAAACTGCCTTTCTATTCGGCCAACCAGCGCCGAACGCGAAAATTAATGAATGAATGCCGTGATCTTGCACGAAAGGCCATATATAATCCCTTCAACAAGTGGGAAATAACCCACATATTGAGGCTGAGATTTAAGGATTGGGGCAGGCTATGTGGCGGTTCATCAAGGCGCTATTGTTTTTGATTATACTCGCGGGGATAGGTCTTGTGGCTTATGCCTATGTCGGACCATTATTTTTCCCCGGCGACTTCGCCGCCCCCTCAGAAGAGGTAACGCGCCCTGTTACGCTGGAAACAAACTAAGGCACTTGGGGCCGCGCTTTGCTTAACGGGCACATTGGTGTCCGCGCAAAGCGAACCCCAAGGTGAACCACTGTCAGCGATCGACTGGCTATCGCGCAGCGTGGAAATGGCCCCGCTGTTTGAACCACCATCCGTGGGCAACGCAACGTCGCCGGATGTAACAGTCACACCGCTGGATCGCCCTTCCAAAGACCCTATTGGTTTGCTACCGCCCGAAGTCACCGGACTGCCGCGTGACATCTGGTCGGCCAGCGAAGAGGCCGTTCTTGTTGATTTGGTCCGCGCAGAACGCGTTGATACCCTGCCCGCGCTGCAAGAGTTCCTTAAAGTGCTGATGCTGGCCGAAGCGGATCCGCCGTTGGACGCAGCCGGTGAAGGGGCGCTATTTCTGGCCCGTGTGGACAAATTGCTGGACTTGGGCGCCTTGGAGCCAGCCCAATCTTTGATCGAACAGGCAGAGCCGGATACTGGCCCGCTGTTTCGCCGTTGGTTTGACGTGGCCCTGTTGACCGGCACCGAAGACAACGCATGCGAAGCAATGCGCGACACCCCTTCCATCGCCCCCACATTTTCGGCACGTATCTTTTGCCTTGCCCGCAACGGTGACTGGCCTGCGGCGGCACTTACCTTAAACACCCACCGGGTGTTGGGCGACATCACCCCGCAGGAAGAGGCGCTGTTGTCGCGCTTTCTTGATCCTGAACTTTACGAAGGTGAACCTGCCCTGACGCCCCCTGCCCGCGTCAGCCCCCTCACGTTCCGCATGCATGCCGCGATTGGTGAACCGCTGATCACGGCAAACCTGCCTTTGGCCTTTTCGCATGCCGACTTGCAATCAACTGCCGCATGGAAATCGCAGCTTGAAGCGACAGAGCGGTTGGCCCGCCATGGCGCGGTGTCGGAAAACGTTGTGCTGCGCAACTATACTGCGCGCACCCCCGCTGCCTCTGGCGGGATCTGGGACCGGGCCGAGGCGATCCAACGGTTTGATGTGGCCATGACGGCGGGTGACGCCGCAGGCGTTGCCCGGACATTGCCAGCCGCCTGGGCAGCAATGCAGCAAGCCCGCGCCGAAATTCAGTTTGCCAAACTATATGGGCAAGCCCTGCAAGACCTGCCGCTGTCAGGTGAGGCAGCGGTTATCGCCTTTGAAGTTGGGCTGTTGTCACCTGAATATGAGGCCGTTGCGATTGCCGCAGAAGATGCCAACGCAGGTTTCGATCCTTTCCTGATCGGCATTGCGCGTGGCACCCCTCAGAACCTTCCGGCCAATTCGCAACGCACACAGGCCATTCAAGAGGCATTCGACAGCACACCACCGCCGTCTGAGCTGCAGAATAAGGTCGAAGAAGGTAAACTCGGCGAAGCGTTGCTGCGCGCGCTGGCACTGTTTGAGGCTGGGTCAGACGGCGATTTGCGATCTGTCACAGACGCGCTCAAACTGTTGCGATCCGTCGGCCTAGAGGATGTGGCGCGGCGTGCCGCACTTCAACTGATGATCCTGGACCGGGCCACATGAGCCAGACCAATCAAACCATGGCCCGCTGGGTGCAGGTTTTTCTCGAAGCGCAAGCGGCTGAACTGGACGCCACGACAAACACGCAACTGGCCTATGCGCGCGACTTGCAAGATTTTGCGGGTTGGTTGGGCCCCAAGGGGCTGCATTTCAGCGATGCTTCGCGCGATCACGTGGAAAGTTATCTGATTGATTGTGAGGCCGAAGGGTTAGCCAAATCCACCCGCGCGCGGCGCTTGTCGGCGATCAAGCAACTGTATCGTTTTGCCTTTGAAGAAGGCTGGCGCGATGACAACCCTGCGATCCAGATCAAAGGGCCGGGGCGCGAACAACGGCTGCCTAAAACCTTATCTATAGAAGAAGTCGACCGTCTTCTGGACGCCGCCCGCAACACCCCAAAAGAGGCATTGCGCAACGCCTGTCTGATGGAATTGCTCTATGCCACAGGCATGCGCGTGACCGAATTGGTCAGCCTGCCGGTTTCAGCGGCCAGAGGTGATCCGCGTATGCTTTTGGTGCGCGGCAAAGGTGACAAGGAACGGCTGGTGCCACTTTCACCCCCTGCCCGCGCAGCGCTCGCAACTTACCTTACCGCCCGCGACAAGGCCGAGGACGCAGGCCGCAAAGACGGCAAGCCTGCCTCTAAGTTCCTCTTCCCTTCACGCGGCAAATCCGGGCATCTGACACGACACAGGTTTTTTGGGCTGATCAAGGAATTCGCAGTTGCTGGTGGTGTCTCGCCCGCCAAGGTCACGCCGCATACCTTGCGCCACGCCTTTGCCACGCATCTGCTGGCTGGCGGTGCCGATCTGCGGTCGATCCAGACGATGCTGGGCCATGCCGATGTGGCGACGACAGAAATCTATACGCATGTGCTTGATGAACGCCTGAAAGAGCTTGTGCTGGATCACCATCCCCTTGCAAAAGCAACCAAACCTTGAAGCTGACACTTAGACCCTACATAAAACGCATGATTTTGCCTGAAAGCACCTAATGGAAACCGCATCCCTCGACGCCGCATTCTGGGTAACCGCCGGCGCCATCTTAGTTCTCCTTGTCCTCTCGGCCTTCTTTTCCGGCTCTGAAACGGCGCTCACGGCTGCCTCCCGTGGCAAGTTGCGTTCCGCAGCAGACAAAGGGTCAAAAGGGGCAGATCGTGCGCTGACGATCACCGAAGACAACGAACGGCTGATTGGTTCGGTCCTGCTGGGCAACAACGTCGTCAATATTCTTGCGACATCACTGGCTACCGCAGTCCTGACCAAGCTTTTTGGTCAAAACGGCGTCGCCGCGGCCACGCTGATTATGACCTTGCTGGTTTTGATCTTTGCCGAGGTGCTGCCCAAAACACTTGCCATCACTTACCCTGAAACGGTCGCCTCTCGGGTGGCGCGCCCGATCGGGTTGGTTGTGATTTTCTTTTCACCGATTGTTGCGGCGGTGCGTTATCTTGTGCGCGGTGTTTTGTTCGTGTTCGGCGTCCGCACGGACCCTGACAGCAACATCCTTGCGGTGCGCGAAGAAATCGCCGGCGCGCTGTCGTTGGGCCATTCCGAAGGTATCGTTCAGAAAGAAGACCGCGACCGTATCCTGGGCGCGCTTGATCTGAATGAACGCACGGTCGAAGAAATCATGCTGCACCGTTCCGGGATCGAAATGGTTGATGCCGCCCTGCCCCCGCAGGACATCCTTGCCCAGATTTTGCAAAGCCCATATACACGCTTGCCGCTTTACAGCGATGATCAGGAAAACATCGTCGGTATGATCCATTCCAAGGATTTGCTGCGCGCGATGCATAAACTGCTTGGTGGTGGGCCGGAAGACGCACAGGGGCTTGCCGCCTTTGACGTCACCAAGGTGGCCATGCCGCCGTACTTTGTGCCTGAAACAACGACGCTTGATGATCAAATGCGCAACTTCCTGAAGCGTAAAACGCATTTTGCGCTGGTGGTGGATGAATATGGTGCACTGCAAGGTCTGATCACGCTCGAAGACATCCTCGAAGAAATCGTAGGCGAAATTGCCGATGAATTCGACACCCACGAAGAAGAACAGATCGCCGCGACCGAAGATGGTGCCTATATCGTTGACGGCGTGATGACGATCCGCGACCTGAACCGCGCGCATGACTGGAACCTGCCGGATGATGAAGCCAACACCGTTGCCGGTCTGGTGATCCACGAGGCGCAGTTGATCCCTATCGAAGGGCAGGTCTTTTCGTTCCATGGCTTCCGATTTGAAGTGATGTCAAAAGACGAAAACAGGATCGCGACCTTGAAGATCAGAAAGCTGTAAAGCCCGGTCTTGCGATGGATGCTGTTGAGCGGACGGAGATCGCCCGCCTCACACCGAACAGCCTGTGGTCAACCATCTATCAAAATTTACTCTTATTTTGGCCGCATTCATTCTTCAGACGAGAGACAATAAAGTCATGAAGCAAGCATTGATTTAATATTTCTCGGTCATGTGATCGACGATGCAAGCGTTTTCGAAAGAGGAAAAGAAATTGTTGGATTGGGTTAATACAAAGCGCATCTTTACCGGCGCGGTGATGGCGACACTGGCGCTATCGGTATCTGCGACGGCACAGGACGTCGTGCTTAAAATGGAAAACAATGCTGGCCCCGAATTGACCGGGACACTTCTTGAAGTGACTGAGACATCTTTCGTGATTGATTCAACACTGGGACCAATGCGCGTTTCACGTGATGTCTTCACTTGCGTTGGTGCGGTCTGCCCAGCAGAAGGTTCCACACAAATAAGCGCTGTTGGACCTATCGTTTGGGACGTTTCATTGTGGGGTAGCCGCCGGGCATTCACCGAACATGTTGAACGTCTGGCCGAATTGGTGGACGAAAAAACAAGCGGTGAGTTCACGCTGAATATCTCATATGGCGGTCTGTCACCAAGCCGCGAAAACCTTGACAACATCTCAATCGGCACTTTTGAGATGGCACAGTTTTGTTCAGGCTATCACCCCGAAAAAACGCCGATGCTGTCAGTGCTCGAATTGCCATTCTTGGGCGTTTCTTCGCTCGAGCAAGAACTGGAACTGTCGCTGGCCGTCTACGACCATCCCGCAGTGAAAGCGGATTTGGCCCGTTGGAATGCCACCTTGCTGATGCCGTCACCGCAGCCGCAAAACAACATTTTGGGCGTTGGCCAACCCCCCATGTCGCTTGGCTCTTTTCGTGACATGACCATCCGTTCAACTGGCGGGATCGGTCTGGCGATTGAAGCGCTGGGTGCTCAATCCATTACAATACCAGCCCCCCAAGTCAGCGAAGCACTGGCAGATGGCAGCGTTCAGGCTGTGGCGTTCGCACCGCACGCACATATGGCATTCAACACCGTCGAAAGTGGCGTCTGGTGGACATCCAACCTCAACCCCGGCACATCGAATTGTCCTGTGGTCGTGAACACCGACGCGCTGAACGGTTTATCAACACCCAACCGCGTTGCGTTGCTGTCGTCTGTGGATGAAGCGCTTGATCACTATATCAATCACTATAACGGTGTGACAATGGCAGCCTGGGGTCCCGCGTTGAAAGAGAACTTCATCATGGAACTGGATATCAATGATGAAATTCTTGCTGCAATCGACCAAGCTGTCGCTGCACCTGCCGCGCAAAACTGGATTGCACGTAACCGTGCAGAAGGGCGTCCGGCACAAGAAATCTATGATCTTGTGACATCAATCATCTCAGAATGATCAATCATCGCTTGGCCAGCAAAAGCTGGCCAAGTCAGACCTGTGTCGTGGCTAACCATTCACGGGTTAAATCCATTAAAATCAGCGTCCCTTAAAGAAGCTTCCCAGAATACCGCGCACCAGTCTGCGCCCGGTGGTCCCCTTCAACTCCTTAACAACAACGGATGCCAGCGCACCGCCAAAACCACCACCCGACGACTTGCGCGCGGTGGTCGTTCTGCGCGAACTACGGCCACCTTCATAACGGCGTGCGGCCTTAAATTCGCGCTCTTTTTCTTCTAAACGTTCTTCTTCGACCTCGGCCTCTTCTGCTGCTTTCGCCGCGGCCTCCGCCCGTTTCGTCAGCATCTCGAACGCGCTGTCGCGATCGAGCGTCTTGTCGTATTTACCTGCCATGTCAGAGGCGGACATGATCGCTTTGCGCGTGGGGCCATCAATGGGTCCCAGCTGTGATGATGGCGGGCGGATCAACGTCCGCTCAACAACCTGCGGAATGCCTTTACGATCAAGGAACGACGTCACCGCCTCACCGGTGCCGACCTCTTGAATGGCGGCGGCTGTGTCAAAGGCCGGGTTGTCACGATAAGTTTCGGCGGCGGTTTTCAACTCTTTACGGTCTTTGGCGGTAAACGCGCGTAACGCGTGCTGCACACGGTTGCCCAATTGGCCCAGCACATCATCAGGAATGTCGCCGGGATTTTGCGTTACAAAATAAACGCCCACCCCTTTTGATCGGATCAGGCGCGCGACCTGTTCGACCTTATCCACCAGCGCCTTTGGCGCATCGTCAAACAGCAGATGTGCCTCATCAAAGAAGAACACCAGCTTGGGTTTATCGGGGTTGCCGACCTCGGGCAGTTCTTCAAAAAGCTCTGATAAAAGCCACAGCAGGAAAGTCGCATAAAGACGCGGACTGCCCATCAGTTGATCCGCGGCCAGAATATTAATCTCGCCCCGCCCATCGCGGGTGCGCATCATATCGGCAAGGTCCATCGCAGGTTCACCAAACAGCGCTGTGCCACCTTGGTTTTCCAACACAAGCAACTGCCGCTGGATCGCGCCAATAGAGGATGACGCGACATTGCCGTAACGCAAAGACAATGCCTTGGCATTCTGGCCAACCCAAACCAGCAAGGCTTGCAGATCTTTAAGGTCCAACAGCGGCAGACCTTCTTCATCCGCCACGCGGAACGCCACGTTCAGCACACCTTCCTGCACATCCGTCAGATCCATCAGGCGTGACAGCAAAAGTGGGCCCATCTCGGCCACTGTGGCGCGGATCGGGTGACCCTTTTCGCCGAAAAGGTCCCAGAACGTGACCGGAAAGCTGTCGTATTGCAGATCAAGACCAATGGTTTCGGCACGCGACATGAACGGTTCATGTAGCTTGAAATCGGGTGATCCGCTGACTGCAAGACCAGAAAGGTCGCCCTTTACGTCGGACAAAAACACCGGCACGCCCGCAGCCGAAAATCCTTCGGCCATGATCTGCAAGGTAACGGTCTTACCTGTACCCGTCGCCCCGGCAATCAGCCCATGACGGTTCGCCTTGTCCAGCAAAAGGTTTTGCGCTGCGCCATAGCCTTCACCACCGCCGCCAATAAAGATATTCTCAGACATGAAACTGCCATCCCCCACACATATTTTCCAAGCAAAATACATTGTTAACCAGTTCATGCCACAATAAAGCGCGTCCAACCGCAGTCTTTGCCGCGGATGGGCATACGACCTCCCTGTTAGACTTGCCGTGCCTTCGGGCACGGTTTTTTTGCCGGAACGGCGTGGCCTGCATCACCAATTTGTCAAAGGTTTCCGGTTGACGCCTTGTTTGGCTTTGCGTAGCTTCCGTGAAAATAGTCGGCCAAGTCCGGCAGGGAGAACATGGAGAAGGGCCACTTGCGGGCCCTTCTTCGTTTTTTGACCCCCGCAAAAATGTGAGCGAAAGACAGCGCAAAGGCTGGTTTTTTGCGCTGACACACCCAGCCGCACATGGTAAGCCGCCGGAAAAGCCAAAAGGACAAGACCTATGCGCCGTATCCTCATCACCCTTTTTATCGTCGCCATGCTCGGCCAACCAACCGTCACGCTCGCTCAGGAAACGACGGAAGACACCGAAGCACCCGCAGCAACGGATGATCTTGCACTGGGGCAACCCGTCGGCCCGCAGGTGGGTGAACCTTATGTACGTGATGAGTTCGGGGACTGGGCCTTACGCTGCATCAAGGCAGAAGACGGCGTGCCTGACCCCTGCAATCTTTATCAACTTCTCAGCAACGCTGACGGCGTGGCCGTTGCCGAGTTTAACCTGTTTCCACTACCCGAAGGCCAGCAGCGTGCTGCGGCAGGTGCCACGATTGTTGTGCCGCTTGAAACCCTGTTGACCCAGCAATTGACCATTGCGGTTGATGGGCAGAATGCGCGCCGGTATCCGTTTACGTTCTGTAATCGTGCCGGATGCGTTGCCCGGCTTGGGTTCACACAAGAAGAAGTGGACGAATTGAAGCGCGGCAATGCAGCAACCATTCGTTTGGTGCCCGCAGCCGCCCCCGACGAAGAAGTTGTGCTAAATGTCTCTCTGACAGGGTTCACTGCTGGATTTACGGCGTCAACCGAAGCCGAAGCCGAGTGATTGGCGTTGGTGCTGCGCTTAATGTTTGCGCAGCGCCAAGACCGCATTCAAACCACCAAAGGCAAAAGCGTTTGACAACGCCACCTCAATATCCGCATCGCGCGCGATATTGGGAACAACATCAAGTGCGCATTCAGGGTCCGGTTCTTCGTATCCGATTGTGGGGGCCACGATGCCGTCTTTCAGCGCCATGATGCAGGCCAACAGCTCAACAGCGCCCGTCCCGCCGATCAGGTGGCCATGCATGGATTTGGTCGAGGATATCATCAAATTGTCCGCATGCGCACCAAAGACATCCGCCACGGCCGCACATTCGGTCTTGTCATTCGCGGCGGTGCCGGTGCCATGGGCATTCACATAGCCCACCGCCTCTTTCGGCAGTTTGGCATCGTTGATAGCGCCCGCAATCGCCCGCGCGGCCCCTTGTTTGGAAGGCATCACGATATCAGATGCGTCGGATGACATCGCGAACCCAACCACTTCGCACAATATCGCAGCCCCCCGCGCTTTGGCATGGGCGTAGTCTTCAAAGACAAAAACGCCCGCCCCTTCGCCTTGCACCATGCCATTGCGTGTGGCCGAAAACGGGCGGCACGCATCCTTGGACATCACGCGCAAGCCTTCCCAAGCCTTGATCCCGCCAAAACACAGCATTGCCTCTGATCCGCCGGTGACCATGACCTTTGCCATGCCACAGCGCACCATGTTAAAGGCTTGCCCCATTGCGTGATTAGACGACGCACAGGCCGTCGCCACAGTAAAGGTTGGCCCGCGCAGGTTCCATTCCATTGACACATGACTGGCGGCGGCATTGTTCATCAACTTGGGTACGATAAAAGGATGCACCCGGTTCTTACCGGCCTCATACACAGCGCGGTAGTTGTCATCTTGCGTGTTCAGACCGCCCCCGGACGTGCCAAGTACGACGCCGGATTTATCCGCCAACTCACCCGTGAACGTCAGCCCGGACTGCCCAACCGCCTCGCGTGCGGCCAGCAAGGTAAACTGCGTGAACCGATCGTAAAGCGCGATTTGCTGGCGGTTGAAATGTGTCTTCTCATCATAGTCTTTGACCTGTCCGCCGATCTGAATGGACAAGCGGTCAACATCCGCAATTTCCAACGGGCCGATCCCACAACGCCCGTCCTGCATGGCAGCAAAGGTCGCAGGCACATCCGCCCCCAGCGGATTGATCGTCCCTGCCCCAGTGATCACGACACGGTTCATTTATCCCGCCTGCTCGGCTTTGAGTTTCTCAACCGCCGCAACAATGGCCGCGATGGATGAAATGTCGAAATCGCTGGCTTGCGGGTCATTGGCATTGAAAGGCACGTTAATGTCGAAAGCCTCTTCAATCGCAAAGATACTTTCGACTAACCCAAGGCTGTCGATCCCGATGTCTTCCAACGTGTTGTCCATGGCTATGTCGCCGGGCTCTACCATGGCCTGGTCAGCAATAATCGCGATGACCTGATCTTTGATGCTCATCTCGTGACACTCATGTTGTTTGGCGTGGATGTAGTCACTCTGGCGGCAATTTGAAACAGACTATTGACGTTTCGCCATCTCACGCAGCATGCGTGGCAGACGGCGCAAGGCTTTGTACCCTTCGATATGCGTCTGCATCTTGGTCGCAGGATAGCCCATCATGACCCGGCCTTTGGGCACGTTGGACAGCACCACGCTACCGCCACCAAGGACAACATCGTCGCCAACAATCAGATTGTCAGCAACGCCAGCCTTGCCGCCGACAACAACACGATCACCGATCACAGTCGACCCGGCCACCCCGGCCTGCGCGCACAGCAAACAGTGTTCCCCCACGATCACGTTGTGGCCAACCTGCACAAGGCTGTCGATCTTTGTGCCAGCCCCGACACGCGTTGCCCGGATCGTGCCCGCGTCAACGCAGGAATTTGCCCCCACCTCAACATCATCGCCGATGGTCACGCCGCCCAGTGAATGAATGCGATGCCATGTGGGATCATCAGGGATTTCCATATCACCCTCACCCAGCGTTTCACGCGCTTTTTCCACGTTGGACGGTTCAGCCGTCACAAAAGAAAACCCATCGCCACCAATTGCTGCGTTGGGCTGCAAGATCACCCGCGCGCCAAGGCGCACGCCACGGCGCAATCGCACGCCCGCATGTATCTGACAGTCAGTACCAATTGCCACGCCTTCAGCAACACTGACCTGATCCGCAATCCAAGTATTGTTACCGATGATGGCGTCAGGGCCAACAACGGTAAACGCGCCAATGGTAACGTTCTTGCCGATGCGCGCCGATGGATCCACAGCCGCATGCGGGCTGATCCCGTCCCGTGGCAAATCCCGGTCCAACATCTGCGTTAGCCCCGCCATCGCCAATCGCGCACGCGGCGCAATGATGGCGGCCTCTAACCCCAAAGCCTGCCAATCCGCGCCGGGCCAGACAACAGCGGCACGTGCGTTGCCATCGCCCAAGGCGTCAGCATAAGCGGGGGTCATCGCCAAGGCCAGATCATCGCGCCCTGCTGTTGCAGGCTCTGCTGCGCCGTTCACCAAAAGATCAACGGCGCCAAAGGCCTTTGCCCCTAGCGCCGCTGCGATGTATTTGATCTGATGTGCCATTACTGCCCCCGGCGTTTAATCCGAGGTCAGATTTACCCGCGAACGGCGCGAAGAGCCACCCCTTCGCGCGCAAGCGCGTTCCAGATGCGACCGTCACGTCCGTAAACATCACGGCGGAATTGGACCTTACCATCGGCAGGCACAATGGCCGTCCGGTAAACAAGATGCACTGGCACCGGTGTCTCTAGATCGACGCGGCGTTCACGCCCGCTGCGCAAATGGCCCTGAAAGACCTCTTCAGGGTTGCCTACCTGTCTGGCCAGCAAAGCATATGCGAAATCAAATGGATCAGCGAGGCGCACACAGCCATGGCTATAGGCGCGTGTTTCACGGCCAAACAGACTTTTTGACGGCGTGTCGTGCAGATAGATATTATACCGATTAGGGAACATGAACTTGACCAGACCCAGCGCGTTGCCCTGGCTTGGCGGTTCGCGGAAGGAATATGGAAAGTTTGTCGGTGTGTATTGGCTGAAATCCGCAGTGCTGCGATCAACGACACGGCCATTGCGATCTGTGATCACCAGATTGCGCACCGCATTCGGGTTGGCTTGCAACTGTGGTAGGAATTCTTTGGTGATAATCGAACGCGGGACATACCAGCTTGGGTTGATGACCATAAACTCCATCACATCCGAAAACTCGGGCGTGACACGATCACGGTCGCGGGCACCGACGACTGAACGGGTCGAAAATGTCTCAACACCATTATCGTAAATCTTGGCGGTAAAATCTGTGATGTTCACCCAGACATGGCGTTCGCCCCGCGGACGGTTGATCCAACGCTCACGTTCCATTGCCACAATGATCGACCGCAGGCGGGCTTCTGGCTGAACGTTGATTTCGTCCAAGGTGCCAGCGCCAGCCGTGCCATCAATGGCCAGCCCGTGCGCTTGTTGAAAGCGCGTGATGGCGCCATAAATCGCGTCATCATAGGTTTGCGTATTGGTGCGCGGCAAATAGCCCATCGCGATCAAACGATTGCGCAACGCAACAACACCGGCACCACTGTCGCCCCGTTCATATTTGCGGCCAGGCACGGTTGGCCCCCAGCCGCCCTGCCCGATCAAACGCTCCATCCGCATCTTTTCAGACATCAGGCGGGTGTATTCCGGCGCGCTTGGCGCCAAGGCACGCATAAACGCTGACGGATTAGACTGCGCAAAGGCGCGCATGGTGCTAAGGCGCGACCGCACAGGCACCTGACGATGGATTGCTGAATCAATTCGCGACGGTGTCAGCAGGCCGGTCTGAATATCACGCGCGTAGTCAAGAAACTGGCGTGAAAGTTCGACTTCCAGACGCCCCTGCTCTTGCACGGTGGTGGCAGCCTGCAACTGTGCAATCAATCCTTCTGCATCATAGCCGTCACTTGGCAAACCGTGATTTCCCGCCTCGCTAAAGGCTGTCAGCAGCGCATTGCGACGATTGCGGTCGTTACGTGTGCTCCAGATGCCATCAAAGTTGCGTTCGCGGTAAAAGCTTAGCAGATCGGGATCGTTTGATGCCGCCTGTGCGACGGCCTGACGAAACTCTGTCACTTGCGCATGTGCTTGCGGCACGCTGAACAACAAAACAAACGCCGCCAAAATTGCGGGTATAAGGCGCATAAAATGATTTGACCGTACTAAATAAGCAGACATCACTGGGTTCCCTGAAGCTTGACAGACCATATCGCAGCAATATGGCATTGAAGAGTATGCTTATCCTTACCAAAACCGGTGTCTATTGACAAAAACGAGACAGGACATCCCGACGCAAGAGTGTTGCACCGTTGCAGCCCTAAGAAGTGTCATAGAGTCCTGATCGCCACATCTGCGCAAAAAATCGCCAATTTCTCACTTGT
Organism: Roseobacter sp. CCS2; assembly: GCF_000169435.1. GTDB lineage: Bacteria > Pseudomonadota > Alphaproteobacteria > Rhodobacterales > Rhodobacteraceae > Yoonia. The sequence continues at coordinate 89,641 of NZ_AAYB01000006.1, forward strand.
TAAGGGAATTCCCCTAAACAGGCCTTGGTCAACGATTCGAAATATGTCATATGTTCCCAACATCTGGGGAGATGTGGGCACAAAGCCGCTGTAAAGCGGCGGAAATCTAAGTCGAGCGACGGGACAGGCGCGAAACACATGACAGAAAAAAACTCCTCTGGGTTAACCCGGCGTGGATTGTTGGGCGCGTTTGCCGCAACAGCCGTTGCCGCCACACCAACATATTCAAATGCAGCAGGCTTTCTGCGCGGCGCAGGCGATATTCGCCGCATTGCATTGCATTCTGGCCGCACAGGTGAACGTCTGGAAACGATTTACTGGATCGAAGGCGAATATATCGCGGAGGCCGTGCGTGAGATTAACATGCATATGCGTGATTGGCGTACCGGCGAAGCTGTCCAAATGGATTTGCGCACCATCGACATTATGTCTGCGGCGCTGAACCTGATGGACACGACGGAGCCTTATTTGCTGTTGTCGGGCTATCGCTCACCACGCACCAACCAGATGCTAAGCTCAAACACCCGCGGCGTTGCACGCAATTCGCTGCACATGCGTGGGCAGGCAGCTGATTTGCGTTTGACAGGTCGGTCCACGGCACAGATGGCCAATGCGGCCCTTGCATGCCGTGCTGGTGGTGTCGGGCGCTACAACGGTTCAAACTTTGTCCATATGGATTGCGGCCCGGTCCGCAGTTGGCGCGGCTAAACCGACCCAGCTTCAGTCAAGGATCACAGGTGATTGACCCGTTTGCAGGTTTGCGCGGGCGGCATCCCTGATCACATCCGACAACCGCTCAAACATACCAGCATTGGCAGCCTTGCGCCAAACCAGCCCGATAGAACGCATCACCGTACTGCGCCGAAATGGGCGGACAACAACATTGCTGGACCGGCTATCAATCTCTGATCGCGCATAAAGCCGTGGCAACAAAGCCACCCCCATCCCCATGCCAACCATCTGCCGGATCGCATCAAGGCTGGTGCCCTCGTAATCGCGCGCCATGATGCCACCATGCTGCTGACAAAGGGCGGCAATCTGGGCATGCATTGCGTAATCAGGCCCCAATGAAAGGACATTCTGGTCGGCCAGGTCCGCCTCGGTCACCTGCTCTTTGTCTGCCAGCGGGTGGTCATCCGGCATCGCCAACAAAAAAGGTTCACGAAAAAGGCGTTGTGACGTCAGATCGGCCCCGCTTTCGGGAAATTGCGTCAGGATCACATCCAAACTGCCGGCCAGCAGATCCCCCCGCAGGTCGCGGGGGGCGACCTCGCGAATATAAAGCCGCAAATCAGGGTATTTCGCATGCAAGCGTTCAACGACGAACGGCATCAGGTAAGGGCCAATCGTGGGTGTTGTTCCCAGCCTGATCGTGCCCGTCAGCCCGGTTTGCAGTGATGCTGTCAAATCAACGATCCCACGCACCTCATCCATGATACGTGATGCCCGCGCGACAACTTCGCGCCCTTCTGGCGTCAGCGTCACAGGCCCCCGTCCCCGCTCGACCAAACGGGCCCCCAACAGGTCTTCCAAATTGCCAATCTGCAGGCTTAGCGAAGGTTGGCTGATCCCCATGGCTTCTGCCGCTTTGCGAAAATGGCGCGCCTCTGACAAGGCCACAATATAACGAAGCTGACGTATGCTTGGCAGATTGATCATCTTTTCCTCGCTTGATAGGTTTTTCCTATCAAAAAATCGTGTCTCATTGACTTCCCTATATCAATGAAGGTGCTACATCCAGTCGCAGGTTGGTAAAGAAAGACACGGCCTTGCAAAGACTTGCGCGTCGCGCATAAACAAAAGCAGGTTGGGGGCAAAAATGCAGCGAACAGAAAACCGTCAAACTGACGCTAATGGTAAACCCATACGATTATCTGTAGTGGTACCTGTGGATCAACCCGCGCCAAGATGGCTGATGATATCGCCCAACGCGTTTGTTGCCTGTGCCTTGAAAGACGCTAACTCACCTCTAAGCGTATAATTATTGCTGACCGGAATATCACTTTGGATACTTCAACGCCTACTCGCTGGATGACGCCCGCCGGCCTTATTCCTGTTATCATCGCTGGCAGTTTATTCATCTGGTTCGCCCAGATGATCCCGGTGATCGGCGGCGGTGATACGCTGCGCTATGTGTGGGAATGGGTGCCAAGCCTTGGGGTCAATGTCAGTATCTATATTGACGGGCTTAGCCTGACCTTTGCACTGTTGATCACCGGGATCGGCGCGCTGGTGATGCTATATTCCGCGCGTTATCTGGCTGGTCACGTCCATCAGGCCCGTTTCTCACTTTATCTAACAAGCTTTATGCTGGCCATGATCGGATTAGTTATATCCGATAACTTATTGGCACTGTTTGTTTTTTGGGAATTGACGACAATTACGTCCTACCTGCTGATCGGCTTTAGTCATGACACCGTCAAGGCGCGCCGCTCTGCCTTACAGGCTCTTATGATGACAGGCGTAGGCGGGCTGGCATTGCTGGCAGGCATCATCTTGATCGGCACCACCGCCGGCACGTTCGAGATGTCAGAGATTAACGCGATGGACGGTGTCCTGAAAGACAGCGTGATGTATCTGCCCATCGTGCTGTTGGTGCTGGCTGGTGCATTTACCAAATCGGCGCAGATGCCATTTCACTTTTGGCTGCCCAATGCCATGGCGGCACCTACCCCGGTCAGCGCCTATCTGCATTCCGCCACGATGGTAAAAGCGGGCGTCTATCTGATGGCACGCACGCATCCGTCACTGGCTGGTACTGATTTCTGGCTTTGGACGCTGACGGTTTTTGGCGCGATTACGATGGTTTTTGCGTCCGTCATGGCCCTGCGCCAAACCGATCTGAAACTGGCCTTAGCCTATACAACGCTCATGGCACTTGGCGCGCTGACGCTGCTGTTAGGCAACGAAAGCGGGTATACGATTACGGCCGCCGCGACCTTTCTTGTGGTGCATTCGCTTTATAAAGCAGCACTATTCCTTGTCGTTGGCATTCTGGATGCGCAGACAGGTACACGTGATGCCAATAGTCTTTTTGGGCTTGCCCGTGCCTTGCCAATCACCGCGACGGCTGCGGCGATCGCGGCGTTTTCGATGGCAGGCTTCCCACCCTTCTTGGGCTTCATCGGGAAAGAGCTGAAATATGCTGGCGCCATTGCGGTCGCATCAGAGCCGATCTTTGTGGCTGGCGCTGTTCTAATATCAAGCGCGCTGATGGTTACCATCGCCGGTATTGTGTCTTTCCGTCCCTTCTGGAGCAAGTCAGGCACACCCATTCCCAACGTCAAAGAAGCACCTTGGCCGATGCTTGTCGGCCCTGTGGTCCTTGCCATCTTGGGTGCATTTTTTGGGATTTTCCCTGAAACGCTGGCCACGACTTTGGTCAACCCAACCGTCGCGGCGATCATCGGCAATGCGGAGGATGCAAAAGAGTTGCAGCTTTGGGCGGGCGTGAATTTGCCGCTGTTCTTAAGTATCGCAACCTTTGTGCTGGGCTTCACGCTCTATTTCTACAAACAGAAACTACGCGAGATCCTGATCGGCATGACCACGCGCGGTCCAAGCTTTGATAATGGCTGGGACAAACTGATGGCGGGTATCGCCTCTGGTTCAAAGGCGCTGACGCGGATGATCCAGACAGGTGTTCTGTATCATTACATGGTTGTGACGTTCGGCACCGCACTTGTCGTCCTTGCCGTTACACTATGGTTCCGCAGCACTGGTATCCCGGCCATGGGTGTGCCGCAGGTGGAATTGTGGGATTGGCTGGTGTTTGTGCTGGTGCTTTTGGGGGCGATCCTGACCCTTGTGACCAATTCACGCATCACGGCCATCGCGGGTCTTGGTGTGGTTGGCATTGGCATGGCGATGATCTTTATCCTTTACAGCGCGCCTGACGTGGCGATTACCCAGCTGTTGGTCGAAACGCTTGTGGTTGTTCTTTTCGCGGCCGCGGCGCTGAAACTGCCGCATCTGACGCCAGAGCCGCTGCGCAAGCGCTGGTTGGACGCCCTGATCGCGATCGGTCTTGGTGTTGTCACAACCGTTATTTTGCTGAAAGTGACGACCGGCCCGATTGATCGTGAATTGACCACGTTCTTTGAAACTGCCAGCTGGCCCGAGGCATTTGGCCAGAACATCGTCAATGTGATCCTTGTCGATTTCCGCGCGCTGGACACCTTTGGCGAAATCGCGGTTGTCCTGATTGCCGCAATCAGCATTTTTGCCCTGCTCAAAGCCAAGCCTGAGGAGGAAGAACAATGAACTCTGTCATCCTGATCGCGGGCGCACGCCTGCAAGCGGTCCTTTTGTTGGTTTTCTCAGCTTACATGCTGCTGCGCGGGCATAATGCGCCCGGTGGCGGGTTTATCGGCGGGCTAATCGCCGCGACCGGGTTCGTTGTCTACGCGATTGCCTGCGGCACCGCTGACGCGCGCAAGGCGCTGCGGTTTGACCCCGGCAGCATTGCCGGTGCGGGGCTTGGCATTGCCTTGTTCGCGGGCCTTATGGCGGCGTTATGGGGTGACGCGCTGTTCACCGGGCAATGGCTGTTTATTGGCGAGACCGAGGATGACAAGGGTATCCCCCTGTCCACCGTTTTGATTTTTGACATCGGTGTGTATCTGGTGGTTTTGGGCGCAATCCTGTCGATTGCCTTTTCGCTAGAGGAGGCTGTCTGATGGAACAATTACTTTCTGTTTTGATCGGCATTCTGGTGGCCTCTGCGGTTTATCTGATGCTGGCCCGCAATCTGCTGCGGTTCCTGTTTGGCCTGATCTTGCTGTCGAATGCCGCCAACCTGACGATCTTTGTCGGTGGACGCCTGACACCGGGCGCCCCGCCATTGGTGCCCGATGGCATGGACGCGCCTATCGGTGACGTGGCGAACGCCCTGCCCCAGGCGCTGGTGCTAACTGCGATTGTTATCGGCTTTGGCCTTTTTGCCTTTGCCCTCATCCTTGCCTTCCGCGCTTACCAAAGCCTTGGCACCCTGAATACCGACGAGATGCGCGTCGCCGAACCTAAAGAAAACTAAGACATGAGCTGGTATCTTACCCTTCCTCTGGTCATTCCCTTTGTGGCGTCGATCATCGCGTATTTGCTGCGGTCCTCGCCGCTGGGCGCATGGGTGTCGATCATTGGATCGGGGCTTGGGCTGATTGCGTCCATCGCGCTGATGGCGGTGGTGCTGGACGCAGGTGTAATTGCAGGGCAAATGGGCAATTGGCCTGCACCTTTCGGCATTACCTTGGTGGCTGACCTGTTGTCGGCGGTCATGGTGCTGATCACGGCGATCACAGGCTTTGCGGTGGCGATTTACGCCTTGAGCGACATCACCGAACGGCAGGCAAAACTGGGCTATCATGCCCTGTTCCAAATCTTGTTGGCAGGGGTGACAGGCGCCTTCCTGACCGGCGATCTGTTCAACCTTTATGTCTGGTTTGAGGTGATGTTGATCGCCTCTTTCGGCCTGTTGATCCTCAATGGCGGGAAAGAACAAATTGACGGCGGCGTGAAATATGTGGCGCTCAACCTGATCTCAACAATTCTGTTCCTGACCGGTATCGGCCTGCTTTACGGCATGACCGGCACGCTGAACTTTGCCGATCTGGCCTTGAAGGTCGAAGAGGTCGAAAACCAAGGCTTACTGACGGTTGTGGCCATGATGTTCATGGTGGCCTTCGGTGTAAAGGCCGCCGTCTTCCCGCTCTTCTTCTGGCTACCCGCCGCTTATCACACGCCCAGTTTTGCGGTTTCAGCCGTCTTTGCGGGTCTGCTGACAAAGGTTGGCGTCTACGCTTTGATCCGCATGTTCACGATGGTTTTTGACCATGATATCGGGTTCACGCATACGGTACTTCTCTGGGTCGCCTGTTTTACCATGGTAATCGGCGTCTTGGGTGCCGCGGCACAATCTGATTTTCGCAAAATTCTGTCGTTCCACATCATCAGCCAGATCGGCTATATGATCCTTGGGCTGGCATTGATGACGCCACTCGCCTTGGTCGGCGCGGTCTTCTATCTGGTGCACCACATCATCGTGAAAGCGAACCTTTTCCTGATTGCGGGTATCGCAAAGCGACTGACAGGCGGCACGGAAGTTTACCAGATTGGCGGCCTTTACAAATCCGCCCCCTTCCTGGCCATCCTGTTCCTGATCCCCGCGTTTTCACTGGCAGGTTTCCCGCCACTGTCTGGGTTCTGGGCGAAATACATCATCGTCAAAGCAACGCTGGATGTTGAGATGTGGTTTGTGGCCTTCATCGCCCTTGCCGTGGGGCTGATGACGATTTATTCGATGACCAAAATCTGGGCCGAGGCGTTCTGGAAACCGCACCCCGATGGGATCGAACCAGATCTGAAAACGCTGCCCAACAAGCCCGCACAAATCATTCCTGTGGCGGGCCTTGCGATCCTTACGATCATCATCGGTCTGAACCCCGAACCTTTTGTGATCTTCGCTGAACGCACGACCGCACAACTGCTGGACCCAACCGCCTATATCACCACCGTATTGGGGGAAACGCCATGAACCTGTTTCTTCTTAACCTTCTGCTGGCTGTGGTCTGGGCCGGGTTCTGGGGCAGCTTTACACTGACACAAATTGCCTTTGGTTTTGTGATTGGGTTTCTAACGCTTTGGGTGGCACAACCACTTTTTGGCGGGCCTAGTGGATATTACCTGCGCGCTTACCGGATCGTGCGGCTGATCCTGTTCTTCATTTACGATCTTTGCGTGTCCAGTATCCGCGTCGCATATGACGTGCTGACGCCGACCGATCACAGCAACCCCGCGATTTTGGAAATGCCGCTGGATGTCAAATCAGATATTGAAATCCTGCTGGTCACCAATCTGATCTCGCTGACGCCCGGCACGCTAAGCCTTGATGTGACACCCGATCGCAAGACATTGATCGTACACGCAATGTTTGCAGACGATCCGCAAGAGGTGATCGACAGCCTGAAATCCGGCATGGAACGTATGGTGAAAGAGGTATTCGAAGCATGACACCCGCAGAAATCTTGGATTGGTCGATTTACGCGACCTTCGTGATGGTCATGCTATCACTCGCTATCGCTTTTATCCGCTTGGCGAAGGGCCCGACCCTTGCTGACCGCGTTGTCGCATTGGACATGATGACGATCCTGATCATCGCAGTATGTGGTGTGGTGGCCGTTGCCACCGGGGTCTTTGCCATGCTGGACGTGGCCCTTGTGCTGGCGCTGGTTGGTTTTCTGGCGACCGTGGCGCTGGCCCGCTATGCCGAACGTCGCGATGTGCGCCAGAACGGAGACGACGCATGACAGAGATCATCATCTCGATCTTTTTGCTACTGGGTGGTTTCTTTGCATTGATCGCAGCCATCGGCATATTGCGCCTGCCAGACGTGTTGATGCGGATGCACGCATCCACCAAAGCCGGCGTTCTTGGCAGTAGCCTGATCCTGATCGCGGGTGCGATTTTCCTGCAAGAAATGGAAATCACCGCCCGTGTTGTGGCGATCATCGTGTTCTTGATGCTGACATCACCGATTGGTGCACATATGATCGGGCGCGCATCGGTAAGTGATTTGAAAAAGACACACGATAAACCGGACAATAGCGCCTAAAGCGCTTGCGAAAGCGGTGATCTGGCGGGCAACATAAGGCAACCAACTATTCCTGCGGAGCCGTCACCATGTCCGATCCATTTGACCTGCTGATCACTGGCGGCCAGATTGTGACACCCACGGGCATCGTCACCGGCGATCTGGGCATCCGGGGTCAGGTGATTTCCGCAATTGGCCCGCAGCTTGGCGCAGCGACCCAGACCATTGATGCCACCGGCAAATTCGTCATGCCCGGCGGCGTCGACCCCCACGCACATATTGAACAAATGTCCGGCATGGGTGTGATGAACGCCGATACATTTGAAAGCGCAACACGCTCTGCCGCGATGGGTGGCACTACAAGCGTCATTTCGTTTGCAGCACAGGCCAAAGGGGCCAAGCTGTCTGACACGGTGGCAGACTATGCCGCGTTGGCAAAGCGCGGCGCGATGATTGACCATGCGTTTCATATGATTGTCAGCGATACCGACGTGCCCAACTTTGCGGATGATCTGGCAAACCTGATCAAAGCAGGCCACCGTTCGATCAAAGTCTTCACCACTTACAACATCCAACTCTCCGATGCAGAAATCCTGCGCACCATGCAAATCGCACGCGCGCAGGGCGCGTTGGTGTGTGTACACGCCGAAACCGACGCCATCATCGCAGAGGCAAAAGAAGCCCTGATCACCGCTGGCAAAACCGCACCGCATTATCATGCCGCATCCCATCCGCGCATGGCGGAAATCGAAGCGATTGAGCGCATGTGCCGCTTTGCCGAATACCTTGGGCAACCGGTGATGATCTTTCATGTCTCCACCACTGAAGGGGCCGCTGCCGTGCGTGCCGCCCGTGCGCGTGGCGCACCGATCTGGGCCGAAACCTGCCCCCATTATCTATTCATGACCGAAGACATCCTACATCAAGACGGGCTGGAGGGTGCTAAATGGATGTGCTCACCCCCGCAACGACAAGCAGCCGATCAAGAGGCCTTGTGGGATGCGCTGAACACAGGTGACCTGCAAGTCGTCTCTTCAGATCATGCGCCCTACCGCTATGATGAAACCGGCAAACTTTCGGCCGGGCCTGATGCCGCCTTTCAAGATATCGCCAACGGTTTACCGGGGCTGGAAACACGCCTGCCACTGATGTTCGATGCAATGGTCAGCCAAGGACGCGGCGGGCCAGAGGCATTCGCCAAACTCACAGCAACCGCGCCTGCCGAAATCTACGGGCTGCAAACAAAGGCCGCCTTGCTGTGGGCATGCATGCCGATATCACGCTTTGGGATCCCGAAAAATCGTCACCTATGGCGCGAATGATCTGCACGACAACGTCGGCTATAACCCGTGGGTTGGACGCAGGATTACCGGCTGGCCCACTGATGTCTGGCTGCGCGGCACGCAGATCGTTCAAAACTGTGCGTTCACCGCCAAACCCGGCAGCGGCGCCTGGATTGACCGCCCGACATTGGCCGCGCAACCCACTGAACCCCAACGCCAAGGATAGACATGCCCCGCCCCGACACACCAAACACCCTTGCCATCACCTTTCTCTATTACCGCGACCTGCCCACGGCGATGCGGTTTTATGAAGACGTGCTTGGCCTGCCTCTGGCCATTGATCAGGGCTGGTGCAAAATCTACGAAATCTGCCCCGGCGCGCATGTCGGCTTGGTTGATGAAACCCGCGGTATGAACAAATGGCAGCCGGTGAAAACGGTGCAGCTATGCATCCGCGTGCCGGATGTGGACGCGTGGTATTCCTACGCAAAGGAAGAAAACCTCGACGGTCTGTCAGAGCTTTTCATCAATGATGAAATCGGCATCCGCGCCTTTGTGTTCAACGATCCCGAAGGCTATCAGGTTGAAATCCAAACAGCGACGCGGGTCGGCGCATGAGTGGCGACACACTGATTGTTATCAACCCCAACTCCTCGCAGACCGTGACAGATGGGATCAAACTGGCCATCGACCCTTTGCGCAAATTCGGCACGCCCATCCGCTGTCTGACCCTGAAAGAGGGGCCACCGGGCATCGAAACCCAGCAACAAGGCGACATGACGATTGGCCCCATGCTGCGCCTTGCCGCCAGCCAAAAGGACGCGGCAGGTTACGTCATCGCATGCTTCGGCGATCCGGGGCTGCACGCACTGCGCGACCAAACGGCCTTGCCCGTCATCGGTATTCAGGAAGCCGCCGTGATGACCGCCCTCACACTTGGGCAGCGCTTTGGTGTGATTGCGATACGGCCCGCGTCGATCCCCCGCCATTTACGCGCCTTTGGCGCTATGGGCGTATTGGACAGGCTCGCCGGTGACCGCGCATTGGGCCTTTCGGTGGCCGACCTCGCTGACGCGGACAAAAGCCTTGGTGCGATGATTGCCACTGGCAAACGCCTGCGCGACGAAGACGGGGCCAATGTGCTGATTATGGGATGCGCTGGGATGGCGCACTATCGCCGTGCGCTGGAGATTGAAACCGGACTACCCATTGTCGAACCCTGCCAAGCGGCCGTCGCGATGGCGCTTGGCCAGATTGCCCTGAACCTCAGCCATAAAGGAACCAATGATGCTGGATGAAACCGCCAAAGGGGTCTTTACCATTGCAGTCACACCCTTCCTGCCCGATGAGTCTTTGGATTGGGACAGCGTCGATCGCATGGTTGATTTCTACATCGAGAAAGGCGCAACCGGCCTGACGATCCTTGGCATGATGGGTGAAGCTGGCAAATTGACAGCCGACGAATCCATCGCTGTGGTCAAACGTGTCACAGCACGCAGCACAGTGCCGATTGTCGTGGGCGTTTCGGCCCCAGGATTTGCGGCGATGAAAACACTCAGCGATGCGGCGATGGACCTTGGTGCGGCAGGCGTCATGGTCGCGCCCCCCGGCAGCCTGAAAACAGACGATCAGATACTGACCTATTATCACAACACTGCCGAGGTGCTGGGCGATGCCCCTTTCGTGTTGCAGGACTTTCCACTGGTCACGAATGTGGTGATCCCGACCAAAGTAATCCTGCAAATCGTGGCAGACTGCCCGACCTGTGTGATGCTCAAACATGAAGACTGGCCCGGTCTGGAAAAGATCAGCACGTTGCGCGCCGCCTCTGACGCTGGGGCCCGGCGCATTTCGATCCTGTGCGGAAACGGTGGACTTTATCTGCTGGAAGAGATGCTGCGCGGTGCGGACGGGGCGATGACCGGCTTTGCCTACCCCGAAATGATGGCGCAGGTCGTGCGCGCCTACAATGGCAAAGATCTGGATCACGCCCGCGACATCTTTGACGCCTATATGCCTATGGTGCGCTATGAGGCACAACCGGGGCTGGGGCTGGCGATCCGCAAATACACGCTGGCGCAACGCGGTGTCATTGCGCACGACAGCTTGCGCAAACCCGGCGCATCACTGAGTGCGGTAAGCAGATCAGAGGTTGATGCATTAGCACAGCGACAAATGGCGCGACTGAAAACACTCGGTCTATGAAATGGCGCACCCGAGAGGATTCGAACCTCTGGCCTCTGCCTTCGGAGGGCAGCGCTCTATCCAGCTGAGCTACGGGTGCTTAGATGTGTCTATAGCTGTGCGCCCTGCCCCTCGCAACGGCAATGACGCATCTTAGGCAAAAAGATCATGGCATAGTTCAAGCGCATCAATCAGCACATCAACCTCGTCGGTGGTGTTATACACGCCAAAAGACGCGCGGCAGGTCGCCCCCACGCCCATGCTTTCCATCAATGGCATTGCGCAATGGGTGCCTGCGCGGACCGCGACGCCCTTTTTGTCCAACACGGTTGAGATATCATGCGCATGTGCAGCACCATCCAGCGTGAACGAAAAGATCGCGCCCTTTGTGGCCGACTGCCCCTGCACATTCAGCCAATTTAGCCCATCAAGCCGGTCGCGGGCATAATCGCGCAAACTCTGTTCGTGCAGAGCGATCTGATCCATGCCGATATCCATCATGTATTCCAACGCCACACCCAGACCAATCGTCTGCACGATCCCCGGTGTGCCCGCCTCAAACTTCATCGGTGGATCATTCCATGTGACCGCATCGCGTGTCACATCGCGGATCATGTCACCACCCCCCATGAACGGACGCATTTCAGCCATACGTTCTTTGGTGACATAAATAGCACCAGAGCCGGATGGCCCATAAAGCTTGTGTCCCGTAATCGCGTAAAAATCACAGCCGATATCCGCCACATCAACGGGCATATGCACGGCCGATTGGCTGCCATCGACCAAGACAGGCACGCCTTTCGCATGGGCGCCTGCCGTAATTGCTTTGACGTCCACTACTGTGCCTAACACGTTGGACATATGAGTCACGCCCACCAGTTTGGTCTTTGGTCCAATCGCATCAATCACCTTCTGGGGATCCAGATCGCCATTGGCATCCACATCAACCCATTTGATCACAACGCCCATGCGTTCGCGCAGAAAATGCCACGGAACGATATTGGCGTGGTGTTCCATAATCGACAGGACGATTTCATCGCCGGCTTGCATACGCGGCATGGCCCAGCCATAGGCCACCATATTGATGCCTTCGGTGGTGCCGGAATTGATGATGATGTCATCTTCGGACGGCGCATTCAGAAAGCGCGCGATAATCCCGCGCACGCCTTCATAGCGTTCCGTGGACAGGTTGCTCAGGTAATGCAAACCGCGGTGCACATTGGCATATTCTTCGCCATAGCCACGCGTGACCGCATCAATCACCACCTGCGGTTTTTGGGCAGAGGCCCCATTGTCAAGGTAGACCAGCGGCTTGCCGTTCACCTCGCGCGACAGGATCGGAAAATCACTACGGATTTTTGCAATATCAAGGCTCATGCGACACCCCCTGCTGGGCCAATGCCCAAGATAGCCAATGCGATGCCCGCCAAAAGGGCTGTGCCGATCAATGCCAGAAAGACCGCGACAAGCGCCTTTCCAAGATTATTAAAGGCATGCAGCACATTGATAAAATTCATGAAACACCAGATCAAAGCGCCCAATGACAACAACCCAAAGATCGATGCAATCGCAGGGCTGATCAGAACAAGCACGACCTGAACCGCCTCAAGTGTCAGGCTGATAGATTGGAACCAGACAATGATGGTAAGCGAGCCATGCAAAGTGCCTGCCCCACCCATGATTTGGCCTGCGTAGAAAATGCCGAACACAAACATCACCAGAAAGATGCTGATGATCGCAACAAACCCGAAGGGCGACACGGCAAAAGCTTCTTCCTGAAAGGCCACCGGCGCAGGCGAGATCATTTGCAACAGCACCACAAGGATCACGTTGAGCACAGCAACAAGCGCCAAACCCGTCCATAACGCATCCCGTGGAACGTTCATTTCGATGACTTTGCGCGCGCTGTCAGACGGCTCCATGATGCTGATCCAGACGGCCCGCATCCATGTTTGAAAATCTAGTGTCATGCTTTGCTTTCAGCTTCGCGCAAGGTTTGAACCCATATGATAAGAAACACAACCGCACCAATCACACCAACAAGTGCGGCCTGACTGCCCGGCCCGATCAACCCACGCACCAGCCCGTAAAACAAGAAAAGCGGCGACGTCGCCAGCAACGTCCAAAACAATGCAAGACGTGCGCCGAACCAGCTGCCTTTGCCGCCAAAAACCTTTGCAATCAGGTGCGACAGGGCCGCGACGCCGTACATGAACAGCGGCAGAATAATAACCGCGCTGAAGAACGTATAGGTCATCATCCCCTCAAAGTTCATTTCTGGTGGCCATGGCGATGGCTCGTATCCATCGGCCACACGCCGCAGGCGCGGCCATTGCGCCACGAAGATCAGAAAACAACTGACCATAAGGTACATGATCGCACGGTCTTCACGCCGACCCTGCCCCAGCAAATCGCGCATCACGGCACGCGGCCTGCGCCAGGTCCGTACTATGTCGTTTGTGACAGGCATTAGCTGTGCCGTGACAGCCAGCCTTCCAGCCGGTCCCGCAGTTCTTCTGACAATCCTTCGTCTTCAATCTCGTCCAAAGCCTCGGCCAGGAACGACAAGGTCAGCAAATTGCGGGCGTCGTCATGCGACACACCGCGAGAGCGCAGATAAAACAAAGCAGTTTCATCAATCGCACCAGAGGTCGAGCCATGTGAACAGGCCACGTCATCGGCGTAGATTTCCAGCTCTGGCTTGGCAAGAAAGACACTGTCGTCATCCAGCAAAAGCGATTGGCTGATCTGATAGCCATCGGTTTTTTGCGCGCCGGCCTTGACCAAAATCTTACCTTGGAACACGCCTGTCGCCCCGTTGCGCAACACCTTTTTGAACACCTGACGGCTTTCGCCGTTCAACGCGTCATGGGTGATGAATACCGTATCGTCGTGATGAAAATCAGTGCCGTCGCCGACGCAAACGCCAGCCACATGCGCCACCGCATCATCGCCAACAATTTCCAAGACGCATTCATTACGTGTCAGCACACCGTTGAATGTCAGCGTAAAGGATTTGAACGTTGAATTGGCCGCAATTCTTGCAAAACAATGCGTTACAGCCCGGCGTTCATGATCGCGCCCTTGGGCACGGATATGGTGAAAGGTGCCGCCTTCGGCCACGTCAACCTCAAGCAGTTTTGAAAAACGCGCCGCAGCCGGGCCCGTTTCCAACAGCGTGACCTCGGCGCCCGCTTCAACCTTGACCATGTTGTGCAAAATCGCGTCGGACGACACGTTTTTATGCAGGTAGATAAAGTTGATCGGCTTGGTGGCCTTGCCTGTCACACGGATCACCACGCCATCAGTTGCAAGCGCTGTATTCAACGCCGCTAAGGGGCGGTCCACCGGCGTCTGCCCGCGGGATTCCAAAACGCCATAAAGGTCTTTGGCCCAATGAATATCGGTGGTCATTGCATCCGCAAGGCGGTCAATCTCAACCCCTTCCGCGCTTAGATCGTCCGAAGCTTCGGAATCAAAAACACCGTCGACAAAGACAATTTTCACTCGGTCAACGGCATCGAAAAGCGGGCCTTCGTCATTGCGAAAAAGGGCGGCTTCTGGCGCAGCCAGCGTCGTCAAAGACGTTGGATCGGTATATTTCCAATACTCATCACGCTTTGTCGGCAGGCCCATCTGGCGCACACGCGCCATCGCATCTGCCCGCGCCGCATTACCCCAAGCAGCGCCGTCCTGCGGCACCTCCACATCGGCCAATCGCGCCTCTGTGGTCTCTATTTTCAGCTTCGCCAACGCCATCAGGCCACCTCTGCCAAAATATCGGCATAGCCATTGTTTTCAACTTCAAGCGCCAGTTCCGGGCCGCCGGATTTCACGATGCGACCATCGGCCATGATATGCACGACATCAGGCTTAATATGGTCCAGCAGGCGCTGATAGTGTGTGATCACAAGGAAAGATCGGCCTTCAGAACGCAGGGCATTCACGCCTTCGGACACCAGTTTCATGGCGTCAACGTCCAGCCCGGAGTCCGTTTCATCCAAGATGCACATCTTTGGCTCTAGCATGGCCATCTGCAGGATTTCATTGCGCTTTTTCTCACCACCAGAGAAACCCACATTCACGGGGCGTTTCAGCATATCCGCATCAATTTTAAGGCTCTTTGCTTTGGCGC
Organism: Roseobacter sp. CCS2; assembly: GCF_000169435.1. Classification (GTDB taxonomy): domain Bacteria; phylum Pseudomonadota; class Alphaproteobacteria; order Rhodobacterales; family Rhodobacteraceae; genus Yoonia. Next base: position 104,831 of record NZ_AAYB01000006.1, read on the forward strand.
GAACTTCTTTCAGGAAATCAGCCGCGCTCATCTCATCTTCGCCACGCTCTTTGCGCTGCGCATTCACAGCCGTCCGCAGGAACGTCATGTTGCCCACGCCGGGGATTTCAACAGGATATTGGAATGCAAGGAAAAGACCCGCTGCCGCGCGCTCTTCGGGTTCCATACCCAGCAGGTCTTCACCCTCCAAGGCTGCAGAACCGCCCGTCACTTCATAGCCGTCCTTGCCAGACAGCACATAAGACAGCGTCGACTTGCCAGATCCATTCGGCCCCATGATTGCATGCACCGTACCGGGTTCGATTTTCAGATCGACACCCTTGAGGATCTGCTTGTCTTCTTCTTCCAGTTTGACCTCAAGGCCTTTGATGTTCAGCATGTCATGCTCCTTATATTTCTGCGGGCGGTACAACCGCGATGTTGTTTCAGGCGTCCGTCAAAAAGATCAGCCACCGGTCTTATTCCTTATTGGCCTGGCGGACCAGCAATGGTGTGCACATGCCGCAACGCCACCAAAAGGCGTTGCTTTGCAGCTTCTGCAATGTCCTCCAGGTCACTGTCCTGCAGGTGCGAAAATGATTTGGTACTACGTTTGATGAACCCATTTCCTTTGGCCATACGTGCCGCCAGCTTGGTCTTGAACACCTCTTTTTGCAGCACAGGATGAAAGACGCTGTCGCGAAGGTCAGGATCATTTTTGATGGCGTGGATCAAGATATTCGGATCGGTTTCAACCGAACCGTTGACAAACCATGCGGGGGCAAGCGGAACCAAATCACCAATCGTCAATTCCGGGTCAGCATGCGCATAAGTAAAAGTAAACAGCTCATCATTCGGAACATTGAACGCCCGCAGTTTTTGCTTTGATGTCTCTTGGCGCAGTGCAAACAACCGATCAAGGGCACGGCCCGAAAACCGCGTCAAGGCAAAGATCGCGCGATGCGGCTCAAGCGGTTTTAGGGCTTGGGTGAAACGGTGCAAAGGCTGGTTAAACGGCGACGGACTAACGCCAAGTATATCACAATGATCCGCTTCGGCTGCCCTAAACAGCGATGTCGGATCACCGGTAAACACGACATCCGGTTCGATCAGCCAATAGTTATCATATTTCGGAAAGGCCTGCCGCAGCGCATAGTAAAAATAATCGCCACACCGCCAACCCCAGTCCGGCGTAATCCGCAGGCCTTGCGCCTGCACCCAGTCGTCGTTGATGTCGATAATCGGCACATCAAGGTTCAACGCGTCGGTACGGTTGTGGAAAACAACAGCAACATCATCGCCAAAGACATGCTTCAGGCGCTCTAGCAGATCAATCTCTGCTTGCGTCCACATATTCGTGCGGATGGCGGCCATCACTTTCATGAGGCACCTCCACCGTCACAAACGGCTGCATCAGTGCTGGATTGCCCTAAAGGGTAAGTACGGCCGCACCCCAAACCAGGCTTAATTCTTCGGTCTGCTGCAAAACCTGCTGCACATGCGCGTCGGTGTAGATATACGCCATCTGCTCTGGCCACCGCCAGATCAGGTTGTGCCCGGCCACCATCATCGCACCGATACCCGCCAACTGGCCGATCCGATCGAAGATATGACGCTTGCGCAGCAATGTTGACAACAAAAGCATGGCCCAAAATGCCACAAAAAGCTCCAGCGCCAGCATGACGTCGCTGTCGAGGCTGAGGCCAAAGAACCGGATCCGTACCACCTGCGCGAACATCAGCGCCACGGCGCCGATGACCATAGCGACAATAAATTTGCCCAGATACGAATCCTCGTCGTGTTGCACCTTTTTCTTGATCTGGTCGCGCGGCACGCGTTTGGGGATATGCATCCCCAAGTCGGGATCGTAATACGACTTGTTGCGTGGGTTCTTGATCCGCTTTACCCGCGCGTTGAAGTCGTTGATATCCTGCTTCACCATGCCCATGCGCCACGATCCCATGAATTGCTTGTTCAATGCTTAATGGCATCGAACTAGGGCAAGAAATGGGCCGCGCCGTGACGGTGACGCGACAAATATCGTGGTTAACGTGTGGCATCACTAGCCGACAGAGCCTTCCAGCGAAATCGCGACCAGCGCCTGCGCTTCCATCGCAAATTCCATCGGCAGCGCTTGCAGCACTTCCTTACAGAACCCGTTCACGACCAAGGCGACGGCCTCTTCCTCGTCCATCCCGCGCGAGCGGCAATAGAACAGCTGATCGTCATCGACCTTAGATGTTGTCGCCTCATGTTCCACCCGGGACGAATTGTTCTTGACCTCGATGTAAGGCACCGTGTGCGCCCCGCATTTGTCGCCAATCAGCAGGCTGTCGCATTGGGTATAATTGCGCGACGCCTGCGCCTTGGGGTGCATCGACACCAAACCTCGATAGGTATTCTGCGCCTTACCCGCGCTGATGCCCTTGGACACAATCCGCGATTTCGTATTCTTGCCCAGATGCACCATCTTTGTGCCGGTATCGGCCTGCTGCATATTGTTGGCGATCGCGATGGAATAAAACTCGCCTTGGCTGTCGTCGCCGCGCAAAATGCAGCTTGGATACTTCCAAGTCACAGCTGACCCCGTTTCCACCTGCGTCCACATCACCTTGGACCGGTCACCGCGGCAATCTGCGCGTTTGGTCACAAAGTTATAGATACCGCCATTGCCATCCTCATCACCGGGATACCAGTTCTGGACGGTGGAATATTTCACCTCGGCATCTTCCTCGATGATAATTTCAACCACAGCCGCGTGCAGCTGGGCTGTATCACGCTTGGGCGCAGTACAGCCTTCAAGATAGGACACATATGACCCCTTATCGGCGATGATCAGCGTCCGCTCAAACTGGCCGGTGTTTTCGGCATTGATGCGGAAATAGGTGGACAACTCCATCGGGCAGCGCACACCCGGCGGAATGTAGACAAAGGACCCATCGGAAAAGACAGCCGAGTTCAACGTGGCATAAAAGTTGTCAGACGGCGGCACGACGGTGCCCAGATACTTCTTCACCAGCTCAGGGTGGTTCTCAATCGCCTCGGAGATCGAGCAAAAGATTACACCCGCTTTCTTCAGTTCAGCCTGAAAGGTCGTGCCCACAGACACACTATCAAACACCGCATCCACAGCGACCTTGCGGCCCTCGGCAGGCGCATCCTCGGCACCTTCAACACCCGCCAAAATCATCTGCTCTTTCAGTGGGATGCCCAGTTTTTCGTAGGTGGCGAGCAATTTCGGATCGACCTCATCCAAGGACTTCGGCTTTTCTTCCATGCTCTTGGGACGCGCATAGTAATAGATGTCCTGAAAGTCGATGTCAGGATAATTGACCATCGCCCATGTGGGTTCTTCGATTTTTTCCCAGCGTTCAAAGGCCGATAAACGCCATTCGGTCATCCACTCTGGTTCTTTATTCTTGGATGAAATCAGACGCACGATATCGGGGTTCACGCCCTTAGGCGCATACTCCATCTCGATCTCGGTTTCCCAGCCGTATTTATAATTGCCAGAGAGTTCCTTGACCGCATCCACGGTGTCCTGATCAACGCCTTCTTTGACCTCAACGGTATCCAAAGCTGTCATCTTGTCATCCTCTCAAGCGGCCCTGCGCCGCGCTCTTTTTTCGCTCCAGGCCTGCACAAATTGCATGACCTCATCTTCCGTCGTCTCGATGCCCAGTGACACGCGAATTGCGCTTGATGCCACCTCATCGCTCAATTCCAGTGCTTGTAGCACCCGGCTTGTCTTGACCTTGCCGCTGGAACAGGCAGAGCCTGCTGATACGGCAAAACCCGCCAGATCCATCGCCATCACTTGCGTTTCGCCTTTCCACCCCGGTGAGGCGAAACAACTGGTGTTCGGCAGACGATCCAACCCTTTCCCGACAAAAATAGTACTCTTTTCGGCGGCCTCAATGGCTGTTTCTAGAATATTTCTAAGTTTGGCAACCCGGTCCCATTTTCCTGCTGCCAAATCAGCCTGTGCAGCCGCCGCAGCAGCACCCATGCCAGCAATCGCAATCACGTTTTCGGTACCGGACCGGCGGCCCATTTCCTGCCCGCCCCCTTTGATTTGAACTGCAACATCAGTGCCTTGTGGAAAGATCAACGCGCCAACACCTTTGGGGCCACCAAACTTGTGGGCGGACAGAAAAACCATCCCGATGCCAGACCACGAAAACGCAAAGGGCACTTTGCCAAAGCCTTGGGTAATGTCGCTGACGGCCAATCCTCGCGGCAATGCCTGAACAATCCCTGTCTCAGAATTCGCCAATTGCACCGCAGACCCCGCCGGATCATCCACCTGCACCGCGCCATGCACAACCGGTAAACATGGATCAACCCAAGCATGCACCGCTTCATGTTCAATCGGGGCCGCATGCAATCCACGGCCCGCCAAAGCCAGCGCCGCCGCCTCGGTCGCTCCAGACGTAAACACCACATCCGCACCGGACGCGCCAACGGCATCGGCAATCTGCGCACGCGCCGTTTCAACAATCCCCTTCGCCGCACGCCCCTCAGCATGCACAGAAGACGGGTTGCCGACCACATCCATCGCCGCAATCATCGCCGCCCGCGCCTCTGCCCGCAAAGGCGTGGTCGCATTATGATCCAGATAGGTTCTCATATCTTCTCATGTTCAAAAATACCTCGGGGGAGGCCGAAGGCCGGGGGCAGCGCCCCTTATGTCACCTCATCAACCACTTCAAACAACGCTGGCACCGCCGGACACGGGGCCAATTCATTGCTCACCACATCGGACAACCGCGCCTGATGCAAAAACACATAAACATGCGCGCTTAATCCTTCCCACAACCGGTTCGTCATCGACTGCGCACGCGAACCGGAGGCCGCACCGGACGCCCCTGCCCCTTTATGCATGGCTGATACGGTTTCATCCACCGCACCCAAAATCTCAGACACCCGAATATCTGCGGCAGGCCGCGCCAAACGGTATCCACCACCCGGCCCCCGCACAGAATCTACCAATCCCGCACGGCGTAGCTTGACGAAAAGCTGCTCAAGATAGGGCAACGAAATATCCTGACGCTTCGAAATCTCGGTCAGATTCACCAGCGCATTGCCGTCTTGCAGCGCCAGATCAGCCAAAGCGACCATCGCATAGCGGCCTTTGGTGCTTAGTTTCATCAGCATCCCCCCGAAATACAGGCGTAATTTCATTGACGGCGCGGTGCTGCATCATTACTCCACCGTGACCACGACAATTAAGGCCATCGCCCTAGTTTAGAATCTTTCTAAGGTGTCCAAGCATTTTCGTCAAGAATGCGACAAGGACCAATAGCAGTAACGGAAAACACGTATGCCCGAAGTCATCTTTCCCGGACCCGAAGGTCGCCTTGAAGGCCGCTATCACCCGCAAAAAGACCGGGACGCGCCGATTGCGATCGTACTGCACCCGCACCCGCAGTTCGGCGGCACCATGAACAACCGTGTGGTCTATAATCTGCACTACGCATTCTACAACATGGGTTTCACCGTGCTGCGCTTCAACTTTCGTGGCGTAGGCCGCAGTCAGGGCGAATACGATCAAGGGGTCGGCGAATTGTCTGATGCGGCCTCTGCCCTCGATTATCTGCAGTCCATGAATAACAATGCCAAACATTGCTGGGTTGCAGGCTTTTCATTCGGCGCATGGATTGGGATGCAGCTGTTGATGCGCCGGCCAGAAATTACGGGCTTTATCTCGGTCAGCCCACCGGCCAATATGTACGACTTCAGCTTTCTGGCGCCCTGCCCGTCATCGGGTCTGATCATCAATGGGTCCAATGACCGGGTCGCCCCACCTGCCGATACCGTCAGCCTTGTGAACAAATTGCACGAACAAAAGGGTATCACGATTACACATGATGAAATGGAAGGCGCGGGACACTTCTTTGAGGATCCGCATATGGACCCTATGATCGACACTGTGCGCACCTACGTACGCCGCCGCCTGACAGAGAACACGCGCTAACCATGGCCGATAGCTACGTCCAAACTGTTGCTGGTGAACTTGCCGATTTGACCTTGGCGGATGCACGCATGTCCGGCGATGATCACATCGTGGACACCATCGGCGAAATTCTGGGCGCGTCATCACAAACCCTGCAAGAGGCATTTTTGACAGCCGTCCGCGTCCGCCGCGCCGAGGCACGGGCCCGCGAACTGCTGACACAACGATCCGGCAAATTCAAAGTCGGGTCCCATATGATCACTGACGGCCACCAAACCTTCGACGCAGAGGCGGTTGACGGCGACGCAATCGAAATGCCAGCCAGCGCGTCTGAACCAGCGCAAGCCACGGAACCGCAAACCGAAGAGGACGCCGCGTTCGCCGATGTGCTCAACACACTGGACGAGTTTCTGCAAACCGATGCCCCGGCCGATGATGAACCAAAACCCATCTCGCCCCAGAAACCATCCCGCCGCTAGGCGTGGCACACGCCCACAGCTCTTCAAACGGCTGACCTGATGCACAGCTGTGTCAAACGCAGCGGCACCCGCTATTTACACTATACAAACACGGACTACAGGCGTAGGGCGCAGGTCTGACGCCGCCAGAAAGCCTATTGATATGATCACGACCCTCGCCGATGCCCTTGCCAAACAAGGCTATACCGACCTGACACCTGTGCAGGAGGCCGTGACGGATGATGCGCTTGTTGGTCAGGATCTTTTAGTATCGGCACAAACCGGGTCAGGCAAAACCGTTGGTTTCGGACTGGCGATTGGGCCGACAATCTTGGCCGAGGACGGCACGTTTGGCCCTGCGGGTCGCCCGCATGCGCTGATCATCGCCCCAACCCGCGAATTGGCCCTACAGGTCAAACGCGAGCTTCAGTGGCTTTATGCAGGTGCAGGTGCTACCCTCGCGTCTTGCGTCGGCGGCATGGATTTCCGCGATGAACGGCGCAGCCTGGAACGTGGTGCGCATATCGTCGTGGCCACCCCGGGCCGCCTTCGCGACCACATCATGCGCGGCACGATTGATCTGTCCGATATCAAGGCCGTTGTGCTGGACGAAGCCGACGAGATGCTTGATCTGGGTTTCCGCGAAGACCTCGAATTCATTCTGGGCGAAGCACCACCCGAGCGCCGCACCCTGATGTTTTCGGCCACCGTGCCGCCGATGATCGCGACCCTTGCAAAATCCTACCAGCGCGACGCCGTGCGCATCGCGACCGCCACCAAGGAAAAGCAGCACAGCGATATTGAATACCGCGCGCTATCTGTCGCCAACCATGACACAGACGCAGCCATCATCAACGTCTTGCGCTATTATGATGCACCCAACGCCATCGTTTTTGCCAACACCCGTGCGATGGTCACACGGCTGACGACGCGGTTGTCGAACCGGGGTTTCTCGGTTGTGGCCCTGTCTGGCGAACTGACCCAATCCGAACGCTCCAACGCGCTGCAGGCCATGCGCGACGGCCGCGCCAAGGTCTGTGTGGCAACAGATGTCGCGGCACGTGGCATCGACCTGCCAAACCTAGAATTGGTCATTCACGCCGAATTGCCCACCAACGCAGAAACCCTGCTGCACCGCTCTGGCCGGACTGGCCGCGCAGGGCGCAAGGGGATTTCGGCGATGATCGTGCCTGCGAAAATGAAACGGCGCGGTGAAAACCTGCTGAAATGGGGCAAGCTGACGGCGACCTGGGCCACACCGCCCACAGCCGAAGAGGTGCAGGCCCGCGACGAAGAACGCCTACTGACGGATGAGGTATGGTCCGCCGATTTCACCGAAGACGAACAAGCCTTTGCCAAACGCCTGCTGGACCAGCACGACGCGGAAAAAATTGCCGCCGCCTACCTGCGCCTTTATGCAGGCAAGCAATCGGCACCTGAATTTATCTCAGAATACAAAGACGGCCCTGCCGCCAAGGAACGCAAACCGCGCGAGGCAAAATCCTTTGGCCCATCCAAATGGTTCAGCATCGACATCGGACGCGAAGGCAAGGCCGAGGCGCGCTGGCTATTGCCGATGATCTGCAAGGCCGGGGGCATTACCAAGAACGAAATTGGCGCGATCCGCATTCAGCCCAATGAAGCCTTCATCGAAATTTCTGCCCCCGCCGTCCCGGGTTTCCTGAAATCCGTGGGCAGCGACATGAAGTTGGAAAATCAAGGCACGCTCAAAGCGCTGGATGGCGCGCCGCAACTGGGCGAACGCGGCCCGCGCAAAACCAAACGCGACTATGATGACAGGCCCAAGCAAGGCGGCAAACCAAAGCGTGACTACGGTGACAAACCCAAACGAAACGCGCCGCGCGATCAGGCCCCGCCACCGCCATCGCAACAAGATGATGTTGCTGCAATTCAACCGATCCCCGGTGCGGCTGACGACTATAAAGGGCGCAAGCCACGCCACAAGCCAGCCCGCCGTGATCACGGCGAAGCACTGACCGAAAAGCGCGGCAAGCCACCTTACAAAGGCAAATCCGACGGCAAGAAACCGGGCCCAAAGGGCAAATCCGGTTACAACTCTGACACAAAACCCCGTGGGGGCGGTGGCGGAAAGCCAGGCGGCAAACCTGCCGGTAACGCCAAAGATACCTCAAAAAGGTTCGTTCCACCGGGCGGAAAAGCCAAGCCGCGCAAGGGCTTAGGCAAAGGTGGCAACGCAGCCCCCCGGCGCGGAAAGTCCTAAAACCTGACCCATTGGTCACATTTTTGTCACGTCACAAGCATGTTGCGGGCCAACCCTCTCGTCAGATTGCAACTACGTTCAGTAGTGTAAAGTCACGCATAAGCTTAAGGACCAGACAAATGGCCACAGCAAAACCCAATACGCCGCCTGCCCCTGCAGCGCCGAAACCCGCGACCCCGGCACCGCAGATGCAAGGCAAACCGCAGACACCCGTTTATACCGATTTCGCGAGTATCTAAGGTTTACGAGACGTCTTTGGCCGGTGAGGCCGCTGCCGCAGGATCGCCCTCCCCGATCCACCGCTGACCTCACTGGCCTTTTTTCCCAGTCCCGATACAATCGGGGCATGGCAGCGCTGACATCCATCAAAAATATCGGCCCCGCGTTTGAGGCGTCGTTGAAATCCGCAGGCATCACCACAGCAGAGGAATTGCGCGCGCTTGGCGCAGATGCGGCCTATACCAAGATGCTTGAAGCTGGATCGAAGCCTCATTTCATCGGCTACTACGTCTTGCATATGGCGCTGCAAGGGCGCCCATGGAATGACTGCAAGGGCGATGAGAAAAAGGCGCTGCGTATACGTTTTGACAAGATCAAGGCTGGGAGCTTTGATGAAACGCGGTCTGAGTTAGAACGGATTTTGAACCAGATCGGGGTGGTTGAAGTTGACCCGTAGGGCAGATTGAAACGGCGGCTTTGCGGACTTAGTGAGCTTTCGCTGCGTCTGCGCCAATGACCGCTTTTCAAGAAGATGTGGCTGGTCGCATCCCAGTTGAACCCCTAATGTCCGGCTAAACAAATTCAAAACGAGCAGGTAACGGACATGCTAAGAAGAACGGCTATTCGAAAACTCTGTGGATTTTCTTTGTTGCTGGGGCTTGGTGTTTTTCTGACCGCCTGCAACGAGGACGATAGCGGGCCAGTATCCAGTGTCCCAGCCGTTCCGGTCTCAACAAGCCCATCTCGCGTTGCCATTACCGTTGACGATCTTCCCTACGTTACGTTTGGAGGGGCAAGTCCCGAAGACGGCCTGCGATATTCGGAGAGCATTGTATCAGCCCTTGGAGAACACGGGATCGTGGCAACCGGTTTCGTCATAGGGCGGAATATCAATGCAGAAACGCGTCCTGCGCTACAAGCGTTTGCCGACGCTGGCCACATGATCGGGAACCATAGCTGGTCCCACCCGGATTATGGTAATCTTACCCCTGATGAATTTCTTGAGGAAACGCGCCAGACGGATGAGGTCTTGGCAGAGTGGATTGATGGGCCAAAATACTATCGATTTCCCTACCTGCGCCAAGGCGAAACTGCCGCCAAGAGAGAGGCCGCGATAGAAATCCTGACCAATCTTGGCTATCAGAATGTGCCAGTCACCATCGACAACGATGAATGGCAGTTTAATGCTGATTATACGGAGGCTATGGCCGATGGCGACACCGATGCCGCCGCGATCATCGGCCAAAACTACCTTGCCCACATGCAGGAACGCACGTCCCACTTCCAAACACTTGCCGTTGATGAGCTTGGCGGAGATGTCGATCATATCCTACTTGTTCATCTCAATCAGATCAACGCGGATCACCTAGGAACGCTCCTTGATTGGTATGAAGCTCAGGGCTGGACGTTCATTACGGTTGACGAAGCCTTGGCTCACCCAGTGTTTTCTCGCGCTGAACTCTATGAAGGCCCTCGTGGCCTATCACAGATTGAAAGAATTCTCGGTGGTCAACGAGAGCAATAAACAACGTGTCGCTTCCCAAAAGCCGTCATTTATCTAAACCGCAGCATCACGCACTTTGAGCTCAAACCAGACATTTGCTGCATTCTTAAACGGCCGGGCAAACCTCGGTTATCTCTGCGTTGATATCACCCTACAGGCCTGACATCTTTTTCCCTACTACAGCCCCATCCTCATACCCAAAAGTAAATACCCTTCACATACACCTTCGAATCGTGTATGTTAATAGCATGAACATAGAACAAAACATTGATTTCGAACTCGCCCGCCTGCGCAAAGTCGCGTGGCGCATGGACGCATTATTCTACATCCCGCGGACCAATATTTCGGTGGGTCTGGATAACATTGTCGGTTTGGTCCCTGTTGTGGGTGACGCGTTGACTGCGCTGCCATCGCTGTGGCTGATCAACGAGGCGCGCAAACTGGGCGCATCGCCCGGCACGTTGGCCTATATGACACTGAACACGGTGCTGGACTTTTTCGTCGGCATGGTGCCTGTGATTGGTGATATCTTCGACGTCATCTACAACGCAAACATCCGCAATTACCGTGCGTTAGAGCGTAATCTTAACAAAAAAGCCGCCCACGCCAAATCGGTGCGGGCAGCTCAAATATCTTACGCATAAACCGGGGCCTGCCCCGGCGTTTTACTTAACCAACCAGTTCAAGCCCGGAGAAGAAGAACGCGATCTCTTCTGCCGCTGTTTCTGGCGCGTCGGACCCGTGCACGGAGTTTTCGCCGATGGACAGTGCGAATTCCTTGCGGATTGTGCCCGGTGCGGCGTCGGCTGGGTTGGTTGCACCCATGACTTCGCGGTTCTTTGCAATCGCGTCTTCGCCTTCGAGAACCTGAACAACGATTGGCTCGGAAATCATGAATTCGCACAGCTCATCAAAGAACGGACGTTCCGCATGCACACCGTAGAACTGCTGCGCCTGTGCCAATGTCAGCTGGATGCGCTTGGAGGCCACGATGCGCAGACCTGCGTCTTCGAATTTGGCCGCGATCTGGCCTGTCAGATTACGCTTTGTGGCGTCGGGTTTGATGATGGAAAAAGTACGCTGAATAGCCATGTGGAGCCTCTTGGTTTTAAGGGCGGGACGCGTCCCGATGCATTGATGGCTGCGCCCTACCACGCAGATTTCCACATGAAAAGCCGTGATTTGCCGATGATACGCGTCATCGTATAGCCTGCTTGCATGTGGGCCCTGATCAAACACCCCGTCTTTGGCCGCCTTTTTGCCGCACAGGTCGTGGCATTGCTGGGCACCGGGTTGCTTACCGTGGCGCTTGGCCTTTTGGCGTTTGATCTGGCGGGTGCGGCGGCGGGCGCTGTCCTTGGCACGGCTTACGCCATCAAGATGCTCGCCTATGTCGGCCTGTCCCCCATTGTGGGCGCAATGGTTGGGCACCTGCCGCGCAGACCTGTGTTGATTGCAGCAGATATCGTGCGCGCCGCGGTCGCCTTATCCCTGCCTTTCATCACCGACATCTGGCAGATTTATGTGGCGATCTTCCTGCTGCAAACCGCCTCTGCCACTTTCACGCCAACGTTCCAAGCCACAATCCCCGATGTCTTACCGGATGAGGACGATTATTCACGTGCTTTGTCGCTGTCCCGCCTCGCCTATGATTTTGAAAACCTGATCAGCCCGGCGCTGGCGGGTCTTTTGCTTTTGGTGATCAGCTATCACTGGCTGTTTGGTGGCACGGTCATCGGTTTCCTTTTCTCAGCACTGCTGATCACAGGCATCACATTCCCCAGCCGCAAACCCGGCAAAGCCCGCCCATTTCGCAGCCGCCTGACGCGGGGTATTCGCATTTATCTGGCGACACCGCGCTTGCGCGGTCTGCTTGCTCTCACGCTTACCGGGGCCGCCGCAAGCGCGTTCATCATCGTGAACACGGTGGTTGTGGTGCGTAGTGGCTTTGGCGGTACTGACGGGGATGTCGCGATCGCGCTCGCCTGTTTTGGCGGTGGCTCCATGCTTGCCGCCCTTGCCTTGCCCGGTTTGCTCAAACGGCTTAGCGACCGGCCTGTAATGCTTTTTGGTGCGTCCCTGCTGACTGTCCTGATGCTGACCCAAGCGGTTATCACCCCGGGCTGGTCCACCTTCCTGATCCTTTGGGCGCTGACCGGCATCGGCTATTCCGCAACGCTGACCCCCCAAGGGCGCCTTCTGCGCCGGTCCGCCCATGCCGACGACAGACCGGCCGCCTTTACCGCGCAATTTGCCTTGTCACATGCCTGCTGGCTGATCACCTACCCGCTGGCGGGGCAAGCGATGACCGCATGGGGCATGGGTCCGACGTTTGGCATTCTTGGCATCTTGGGTGCCATCGGCGTGGCGCTCGCCCTCAAGCTCTGGCCGGAAGGCGACCCTGTCGTGATCCCGCACACCCACAAGGACCTGCCGCCTGATCATCCTCATCTAAAGGAAACTGGCCGCAACCATGCCCATGCCTTTGTAATTGATGATGAACATCATGCTTGGCCCACCAACGGCTAGTGCGCGCGCCTGTCACGGTCGGGCAAGAACTCCAAAACACCGGCGACAAGCACAAGAGACCCGCCAATCAACTCGGTCACCGAAAAAAGCTCGCCTGCGATCACGGCTGCCGAAAGCACGCTGACCAGCACCTCTGACATCAATAAAATGCCCAGCCTTGCTGGCTCCAGCTTGGTCGTGGCCCACAGCAGGCCAACAATCGACACTGCCCACCACACCACACCGGTGATGATCACCCAAAGCACCATAGTACCGGGTCTGGCCAGCCCAGCCACATCGGGCAGTGGTGCAAGTGCCGGGGCCAAAATCAGCCCACCTAGCAACGCCCCAACGGCAAACAGAAACGTGCTTTCCGCCGGGCCTGCCGTGGCTTTGACCTTGATCCCGATGGACGCAACCGCCCATGCAAACCCGCTTGCCAGACCCAGCCATTCCCCCAATCCGCGCGGGAACGGCACCTCACCATCCGCGCCCAGCATCAATATCAACCCGATCAGGCCTGCCAACAAGGCCGCAACCCGTGCCCGCGTGATCGGCCAACCGCACAGATAGCGGCCAATTATCGTGCTCCAGATTGGTGTGAGGTAGAACAAGATGACAATGATCGCGACACGACCATAAAGCAGACCCAGCGAATAAAACATCAGCGAACAGCCACCCAGGATCAGCGAAGCAATTGCCATGGGATGCGACGCAAAAAGCGCATGCCGCCCGCGCCACCCCCATGGCAGCAGCACAACAACCGCAACCAATATGATCGCAATCGTCCCCCAAGGTCCTGTCAGCCCCAGCGCCGCGATCTGGCGCAGCGGCAGCCAATAAATCCCCCACAAAACGCCAAACCAGACAACGATCAGACTGGCCCAAAATATGCTGCGTGCGTTGTCCATGCAGGGTGCTTAGCAACCCCATTGTACAAGCGCCATCCACCCATCACGCACCTTGGATGAAAACCGGTGATTGACCCCGCCCAAACGATCAAGCATAGCCGCCCCATGCTCAAGATTTCAGATATCACATACTCCGTTGAAGGCCGCACGCTGGTTGAACACGCGACAGTCACAATTCCCACCGGCCACAAGGTCGGGCTTGTAGGGCGCAATGGGTCTGGCAAGACCACGCTTTTCCGGATCATCCGGGGCGAAATGGTGCTGGACACGGGCACTGTGAATATCCCCAAAGGCTGGAAAATTGGCGGCGTCAGCCAAGAGGTGCCGGGCAATGAAGTTTCGTTGATCAATACGGTGCTGCGTGCCGACACCGAACGCGAAGCCTTGTTGGCCGAGGCCGAAACCGCCACAGACCCCGCCCGCATTGCAGAGGTGCAAACGCGGCTGGCCGATATCGAAGCATGGTCGGCAGAGGCCCGCGCCGCCACCATCCTGCGCGGCCTTGGCTTTACCCATGAAGAACAACAAATGCCCTGCTCTGCCTTTTCGGGCGGCTGGCGGATGCGCGTGGCCCTCGCCGCAGTCTTGTTCTCTGAGCCCGACCTGCTGCTACTGGACGAACCGACCAACTACCTCGACCTTGAAGGTGCGCTTTGGCTTGAGGCGTATCTGGTCAAATACCCCCACACCGTACTGATCGTCAGCCATGATCGCGAACTGCTGAACCGGTCCGTCGGCGGCATTCTGCATCTCGAAGACAAAGGGCTGATCTACTACACGGGCCCTTACGACACCTTCGCCAAACAACGCGCGGCCAACCGCGCGGTGCAAGCGGCGGCAGCCAAGAAACAAACCGCGCAGCGCGAGCACCTGCAAGCCTTCGTGTACCGCTTCAAAGCCAAGGCATCAAAAGCCAAACAAGCGCAATCGCGCGTCAAAATGCTGGAAAAGATGGAAACCATCCGCGCGCCCGAAGATGCCGCGCGCACCGTTTTCACCTTCCCCGAACCCGAAGAACTGTCGCCGCCCATCATTGCCACCGAAGGCGCAGCGGTGGGCTATGGCAACAACATCGTTCTGCATGACCTGAACTTGCGGATCGACCAGGATGACCGGATCGCGCTGCTGGGCCGCAACGGCGAAGGCAAGTCAACGCTGTCGAAAATGCTGTCTGACAGGTTGCCCATCGCGCGCGGCAAGATGACGACATCTAATAAACTGCGCATCGGCTTTTTCGCGCAGCATCAGGTGGATGAATTGCGGATCGACGAAACCCCGCTTGATCACCTGTTCCGCGAACGCCCGAACGAAGGGCAAGCCAAACTGCGCGCGCGCCTTGCCGGTTTCGGGCTGGGCGCAGACCAGGCCGATACGGAAGTCGGGCGTCTTTCAGGCGGGCAAAAAGCCCGCCTATCGCTGCTGCTGGCCACCCTGCCCGCCCCGCACCTGCTGATCCTTGACGAACCCACAAACCACCTTGATATCGAAAGCCGCGAAGCGCTGGTCGAAGCGCTGACCGCCTATTCCGGCGCCGTTATCCTTGTCAGCCACGACATGCACCTGCTGTCGATGGTGGCCGACCGGCTATGGCTGGTCAAAGACGGGCATGTGAACCCCTATGACGAAGACCTGCAAGCGTACCGCAAGATGCTACTGACCCCGGAAAAGCCACGCGAGAAAGACAAGCCAACCCCGGTCAAAACCGCAAAACCATCCCGCGAAGCGCTGATGGCCTTGCGATCAGACGTGCGCAAAAACGAAGAGCGGGTTAAAAAGATCAACGACATGCGCGATAAACTCGCCAAAAAGCTGGCCGATCCGGTTCTTTACGAGGATGGCAAAGCAGGCGAACTTGCGACATGGAACAAGAAATACGCCGAAGTTATGGATGGTCTGGAACGGGCCGAAACCATGTGGATGGCAGCACTTGAAAAGCTTGAAAAAGCCCAAAATAGCTAATCCTCCGTTTTCTTCGCCCCTTCAAACTTTTGCCACAGGCTTCACAACGCTTGCGTCCCAGCGCCAGCATCTGTCAGACAGAACACCATGACCGAACTCCCTGCTCTTATCGCAGCCTTCACAACGCTGTTCATCATTATCGACCCGCCGGGTCTGGCGCCTGTCTTCATCGCGCTGACCCAAGGCATGGACGCCGCGCAAAGACGCGCGATTGCGATCCGCGCCTTCCTTGTGGCCAGCAGCCTGATGATGGTCTTCCTGTTTCTGGGCGAAGCGGTGCTGGGCTTCATCGGTATCTCAATGGATGCGTTCCGGATCGCAGGTGGCATCCTCCTATTCCTCACAGCCCTTGATATGCTGTTCCAACGCCGCCAGGCCCGACGCGAAGACAACGCCGCCGAAGGGCAAGCCGAACACGAAGATGATCCTTCGGTCTTTCCCCTTGCCCTGCCACTGATCGTGGGACCCGGGGCGATCACCACAGTGATCTTGCTGGCAGGCGAAGCACAGGGGGCCGCAGATATGGCCGCCATCGCCGGGATCATCATTGGGGTGTTGTTGATCGTGCTGATCGCCTTTCTTGTTGCCCCCGCAATTGAACGGGCTTTGGGCAAGACCGGGCTGAACATCGTAACCCGCGTCTTGGGCATGTTGCTGGCCGCCCTTGCTGTGCAATTCGTGCTTGATGGCCTCAGGGGTTTTGGGATCGGCGGTTAATGCCTATATCAATGTCATGAGCACAGACCAAATCATGCAATTGACCTATCTGGTCCTTCTGGGTGCGGCCATTGGCGGCAGCGCCATCGTGGCGGGCCGCAGCAATATGGGCAAAATGGCGCAACAAGCCGCCATATGGGCGCTGATCTTTATCGGCGTGATCGGGGCCTACGGGCTGTGGGAAGACATCAGCGGTGACGTCAACCCACGCCAGGCAATCATCGACGACAGCACCGTCGCGGTGCCACGCGGCAACGACGGGCATTATCACCTGACACTGGACATTGACGGCACCCCTGTTGCGTTCGTGGTCGATACAGGTGCCAGCCAAGTTGTTCTGTCACAGCAAGATGCCAGACGGATCGGCATTGACCTTGCCGCGCTCAACTACTCTAGCAGCGCAAATACCGCCAATGGCGTTGTGCGCACCGCCCCCGTCATGCTGGACGAAGTTGTTTTGGGCGGCATCACCGACCGTAATATTCCGGCGGTGGTCAACGGCGGCGCGATGGATGCATCATTGCTGGGCATGACCTATCTGGGGCTGTATGACCGGATCGAAATCTCAAATGGCGAATTGGTGTTAAACAGATGATCCGCGCGATTGCACTGCTTTTGGGCCTTGCGGCCTGCACCCCGCAACCCACAGAACTGCCCGAAGATTTTGACCCCAGCTTTGCGTTTTTTCTGCCCCACAACATGTCAGGCGATTAAGTCTGACCAAATCGCCTTATTGCGCGCCGCGAAAGGCGCGATATGGCCAACCTCAGTCAAACCATATGCGGCTGGATCAACAACCAACTGTGATCGTGTCGCACCCTGATGATAATCCATCAAACGCCACACGGCATGCGGCGGCACCAACACGTCGTCCTTGATCGCAACGACCTTCAATGGTGCCTTTAACCCGGTACCATCCGGCAGCGGCAATGTCCGGCCCATCTCTGCTGCAAAAAAGCTGCGCGATGTACACCAACGCCGCCACTGCCAGAACACACCCGCCGGGATGTCTGTCCCAAGCCGCAAACGTTTGCCCGGCATGTAACCCGCAATAGCCGTCGCAGGTGGCCCAACCAAAAACCAATAGGCCGCAGCAGTAAACCGATACGGAAACGGATGATCAGTAATATGCACGGGGCCCGAGGCCACGGTGATGACGCGGTCAATACGATCAAGATCCTTTTGAAACTGCATCAGCAAGCCACCCAGCGAATGTCCAATGACCCAAAGCGGTGTTTGGGGAAACATCTCTGCCAGATGGTCACGGGCGGCCTGTTGATCATGCAACCCCCAATCAACCATTGTCGCGTCTGACGCCTTCATACTGCGCCGGGCCGATGTGCCGAAGTCGCGATAGTCGAAGGTCATACAAACGATATTCTGCGTCTTGGCCAACCACCGGGCGAAATCCGCGTAATAGCGTTGCGGCACACCGGTCGCCCCATTGAGAACCGCAACAGCGCGCGGGGGCTCTGCCGTTAGAAAGACACGCGCCGACAACCTGCGGCCACCGGAATAGAACCACTGCTCTTTGCACTCTATTTCAACATGCATATTCATCTGCGCTCTCCCTATAGGAATAGACCGGTCGGTCTATATTTAGAAGGGATAGACCAAACGGTCTATTCATGCAATACCACGTTTTATGACAGACACGCGCAGCAGATTGGTGATTGAAGCAGGGTATCTGTTCCAGCAAAAAGGCTATCACGGCGTTGGCCTGTCGCAGATACTGGAACGGGCTGGCGTGCCAAAAGGATCGCTCTATCACTACTTTCCAAACGGCAAAGCCGACCTGGCACTTGCTGCCGCTGACGTCGCCGCGACCGAGGTTTTACGGATTATAGACGCCTCTTTTGAAACGGCAAAGGATTACCAGGAAGGTGTGACAACCTTCTGCTACAAACTGGCCAAGTATTTCGACATTCACGAAGGCAAGATCGGATGCCCGGTCTCTGCCACCTTGCTGGGCGGGCCCGACGACGCGGCGTTTCGCGATGCGCTCAAGGGCATATTCGAAAAATGGATGGCCCGGATCACGGCCCACGCTGTGCGTCTGGGCCAACCCGCACCAGACGCGGCACTGAACGCGCAACGCCTGTTTTTGTCATTGGAAGGATCATGGACACTTGCACGGGCGCAGCGCAACGCTGATGTGATCCGTAACTTGCCCAGCTTGGTCTGTTAAGGTCAGGACCCTTTTTCCGCTTTCTTTGTCCAGCGCCCGCCATCCTGCGCCCAGTATTGCGCAGCGCATCCCGCATCGGTCAGCGTCTTCCATTGCCCGCGCGCGTGTTCCAACGCAGCATCGTCATGCCCGGCAAACAAGATACAGGCCCGCTCTAAGGCGTTCACTTCATCGGCTGTGACATCCGCACCCGCCACGCTCATTACACAGCCAAACCCATCGCTTGGCACATCACCCAGCAAAATAGGCTGATCGGCATCATGCGGCCCACCAGCCATGCCATGCGGCTGAAACCCATCTTCGGGGCCTTGCCACAACACATCATCCAGCAGTCTCAACAGGGCCTCATCGCGCCCGCGCACCAGAACACGCCAGCCCGCACCGCGTGCCTTGCCAATCAGCATTGGCAAGGTCGCCTCCAACGGGCTATCGGTCAGATGATAGAAAAACACAGCGCCCATCAAACGCCACCCCGTCTGATCGTCGCCAACACCCAACTTCTCATGTTCGAAAATACCTTCGGGGGGCCCGGCACGGGCGGGGGCAGACAGCCCCCTCTGCCCTGTCCACAGGCACCCACATCACTGTTCATACTGATCCGCAATCAACCGGTTCAACGCCATCACACCCCAACCCGTGGCCCCCGCAGGTGCAAGCCCGGTTTCTTTTTTCACGCTGGCCGTGCCCGCAATATCCAAATGCGCCCACGGCACATCCTCTTTCACAAAGCGCTGCAAAAACTGCGCCGCCGTGATCGACCCGGCCATACGCCCACCGACGTTTTTCATATCCGCAATCCGCGATTTCAGCAGATCATCATAAGCCGGGGCCATGGGCATCCGCCACGCGCCCTCGCCTTCGGCTTTGGCTGCTTTCAGGAATGCATCGCTCAACTCATCCGAGTTTGAAAACAGCCCCGCATTCTCGTGCCCCAGCGCCACCAAGATCGCCCCCGTCAACGTCGCCAGATTGATCATACCCACAGGCTTGAACCGCTCTTGCGCGTACCACAGCACATCCGCCAGCACCAAACGCCCTTCGGCGTCGGTATTGATAATCTCAACCGTGTCGCCTTTCATGGACTTGACCACATCTCCGGGGCGGGTCGCGTTGCCAGACGGCATATTCTCAACCAAGCCGACGAGCCCCACGACATTGGCCTTGGCCTTGCGCAGCGCCAAGGTGCGCATCACGCCGGCCACAACGCCCGCACCGCCCATATCCATTGTCATGTCTTCCATGCCTGCGGGTGGTTTTAGGCTGATGCCCCCGGTATCAAAAACGACACCTTTACCAACCAAGGCAAACGGCGCTTCCTTCCCGCCACCATTCCAAGACATCACAACCACTTTGGACGGGCTGACAGAACCTTGTCCGACGCTCAAAAGCGTGCGCATGCCAAGCTTGGCCAGTTCATCCTCTTCCAGGATTTCAACGTCCAATCCAAGCTCTTGCATCGCGGCAAGCCGGGCTGCAAAATCATCTGTTGTCAGGATATTGGCAGGTTCATTGGTCAAATCACGGGTAAAGAACACACCTTCCGCAATCGCAGCCATCGGTGCGGCTGATTTGGCCACCTCTTCAGGCTTTGACACCATGAAAGTCACGCCGCCTGCAGGCGTGCTGTCCGCGGTTTTATGCGCGTCAAATTTATACCCACGCAGCGCCAGCCCAAGGGCAATTTCATCCGCACGCGCAATGGTGCCCGCCATGACCAGCAAATCCTTGCCGCCTTGTGACTTGGCCAGTTGCGCGCCTGCTTTGCGCGCCTCTTGGCTGCTGGGGCGACGCCCCAGCTTGACCACACAAACAGCCGCCGCATCCATTCCAGCGGGATAGCCCAGCGATGATACATCCCCTGCCGACATTTTTTCAAACGCCGCACTGTCCAAAAACCGGGCCAGCGCCTTGCGCGTCAGCGTGTTCACCTTGCGCGCGCCAGCATCCAGTTTTCCGTCGGCATCAACAAAGACAACCACCTTGCCGGGGGCATCGGCCACCGCATCTAAATCAACCTCTTTGAACTGGATTTCGGCAGGTGTGGTCATGGTCGCTCCTATCGGCATGAGTGTCTGTCGCACAATAGGTAGCCCGCACCCGCCCTCTTGACCAGATAGCTGTTGGGTCCCCCGCCGGGTTAGGCTAGTTTGCACGCAAAGAAACGTACAGGCACCACAAAGGACACCCCCAATTGGCGCGATTTGACAGATATATGTTGTCGCAACTGATGGTGCTTTTCGGCTTTTTCAGTCTGGTGCTGATCCTGATATACTGGATCAACCGGGCCGTGGTGCTGTTTGACCAGTTGATCGCGGATGGGCAATCGGCAGGTGTGTTCCTTGAATTTACAGCCCTTTCCCTGCCGTCTGTCATGCGGCTGGCCTTGCCGCTGGCAGCCTTTGCCGCCGCTGTCTATGTTACCAACCGCATGTCAACTGAATCGGAACTGACCGTCGTGCAGGCGACGGGTTATTCGCCGTTCCGCTTGGCACGGCCGGTTTTGTATTTTGGGATCATTGTTGCGCTGATGATGTCGGCTTTGATGCATTTTCTGGTTCCGATGAGCGCGGCACGCCTTGCCGACCGGCAGGCCGAGATTGCGCAAAACATCACCGCCCGCCTATTGACCGAAGGGCAGTTTCTGGAACCTATCAACGGTGTCACCTTTTACATCCGCGATATTACGCCTGCCGGTGAATTGCAGGATATCTTTCTATCCGACACCCGCTCTGACGCAGAGCAGGTCACATACACCGCGACGAAGGCATTCTTGGTGCGTGATAACGACACCATCCAACTGGTGATGCTTGATGGCATGGTGCAGACCTTGCGCACCGAAAATCAACGCCTGTTCACAACGACATTTGACGATTTTGCCTATAACATCAGCGACCTGATCCGCCAGCCGCGCAATCGTGGGCGCAGAGACGCGTATCTATTCACATGGGAATTGCTGAACCCAACCCCTGCGCTAGAAGCGGAAACGGGGCGCGATGCCGCTCGCCTGATTTCGCTTGGGCATGACCGGTTCAGCCAGTCCATCTTGGGGATTGTCGCAGCCCTGCTTGGCTTTTCGGCGCTGATGGTCGGCGGGTACAGCCGCTTTGGTGTGTGGAAACAGATCATCGGTGCGATTTTCCTGATCATTGTCGTCAAAGCCGTCGAAACCACCGGCCTGCGCATTGCGCGCAGTGACCCGCAACTGTGGATGGTGGCATATCTGCAAAGTGCGGTTGGTTTCGTCATGATCTGGTTTCTGCTGTTCTGGGCCGGCCGGCCATACCTGTTCAAGCGCCGCATCAAAGAGGTGGCCGCGCCATGATCCTGCACCGCTATTTTGCCAGCCGGTTTCTGCGCAGCTTTCTGGGTGTGGGGATGGTGTTTTTTCTGATCATGCTTTTTGTGGATTTGGTCGATCAACTGCGCCGCTTTGGCAGCAAAGATGCGACATTTGTCGATCTGTTGATGCTCAGCCTGCTGAACATTCCGCAGGCTTTCTATGCGATTTTGCCACTGATCATGATCCTCGCAACGATTGCACTCTTCCTCAGCCTGTCACGATCGTCAGAAATGGTCGTCACACGGGCGGCAGGGCGTTCGGCGCTGCATTCCCTGCTTGCGCCCTTGACCGTTGCCTTGCTTGTGGGGATTTTCGCCGTTGGCGTGATGAACCCCATCGTTGCAGGGACATCGAAAGAATTCGAGGCGCGCAGCGACGCCCTGCGCGGTGACAGCTCGGTCCTGTCTTTTGGGTCATCAGGGCTTTGGTTGCGTCAGGGTAACGCCACCGGGCAAACGGTGATCCGCGCGCAAAGCGCCAATCTTGACGGCACGCTGCTGACAGACGTGACATTTCTGACCTTCGCCCCCGATGGCAACCCGATCACACGGATCAGCGCGGCTTCTGCCGAATTGACAACCGGCGCTTGGGTCTTGCGCGACGCAAAGTCCTGGCAACTGGCCGGTGTCACAACACCAGAAGCCAGCGCGCAGCTAGACGCCGAACGCACAGTCCAGTCCACCCTGACCCCCGACCAGATCAGAGACAGCTTCGGCACACCGTCATCCATCCCGATCTGGGAATTGCCCGCATTTATCGACCGATTGCAAACGGCTGGCTTTTCCGCGCAACGCCATCTGGTGTGGTTTCACACCGAACTGGCATTGCCGATCTTTCTGGTCTCAATGGTGCTGATCGGGGCCAGCTTTACGCTACGCCACCAGCGCGGCGGGCGCACTGGTATGATGGTGATGTTTGCCGTTCTTTTGGCTTTCGTGACCTATTTTATCCGCAACTTCGCGCAGGTCCTGGGCGAAAACGGTCAATTGCCCGTCCTGTTGGCCGCATGGGCACCGCCCTTTGCGGCGATCGGGATTTCAATGGGATTCCTGCTGCACCACGAGGACGGGTAATGCGCGTTCTTTTCGTATTGTTTTTGCTGTTTGGCCCGGTGATGGCCAGCGCCCAAGGGGCCGCGACCCTTGTGGCCGACAATGTGACGCTGAACGGTGAGGATCAACTGATCGCCAGCGGCAATGTCGAAGTTCTGTTCGACGGCAGCCGCCTGACCGCCAGTCAAATCACCTATGACCAGCCCAGCGATACCTTACGCGTTGTGGGTCCGATTGTCATTCAGGCCAGCGACGGCACAATCCTGACCGCAAGCAGCGCAACGCTTGACCCCCGCCTTGAAAACGGGATCTTGCAAAGCGCGCGGATTGTGCTGGATCAACAATTGCAACTGGCGGCAAATCAAATCGACCAGCGCGATGGGCGGTTTTCGCAACTTTACAAAACAACGGCCACGTCGTGCCGGGTCTGCGGCACCGGCCCACCCTTGTGGGACATTCGCGCCGAACGGGTCGTTTATGACGCGCAAGATCAGCAGATTTATTTCCGCAACGCAACCTTCCGTGTGCGCGGCGTGCCTGTGTTGTGGCTGCCATATATGCGTCTGCCTGATCCCGCACTTGAACGATCAACCGGGTTGTTGTTTCCAGAGCAACGCAACACCACACAGCTTGGCTTTGGCCTGAAGCTTCCGTATTTCATCACCTTGGGCGATCACCGTGATCTGACGGTGACGCCCTATGTATCGCCCGAAACCACCACGTTGGAACTGCGGTACAGGCAGGCCTTTACCAACGGACGGATCACGGCCGAAGGCGCTGTCAGCGATGACACGCTGGTTGCAGGCGACCGCTCTTACCTGTTTGCAGATGGCCGGTTTGAACTGCGCGACAGTTATCAGCTGATTTTTGATATCGAAACGGTCAGCGACAAGGCTTATCTGCTTGACTATGGCTATGCTGACAAAGACCGCCTTGATAGTGCGATCCAGCTTCTGCGGGTCAACGATACGGCCCTTTATAATGCGCGGCTGACCTATTACCAAACCCTGCGCGATGATGAAACAAACGCATCATTGCCACCCTTCATTGCAGATGTGGCCTATGAAGACAGCTTTGCGCCGGTCTTTGGCGGTCTGATACATTATGGCACCAGTTTTGATATGGCCTATCGCACCAGCAACACGGATGGTGACACAGGGCGCGATGTCAGCAGATTGGGCGCAAAAGGGGATTGGTCCGACAGTCGGGTCCTTCCCTACGGCATTATTGCAGATACGCAGATCGGTCTGCGCGCGGATCTTTATGTCGTGAATGACGACACCGCCTTCGCGCAAGAAGACCTGCGCGTGGCCCCATCAACGGGGGTGACCCTGCGCTGGCCGTTAGCGCGGGTCGGCAGCAATGGCACATCTCATCTGCTGGAACCCGTTATCAGCTTGACCTGGTCAAAAAGCTTTGGCGGCACACACCCCAATGAAGACGGCCTGCGCACAGAACTAGACCGGGCGAACCTGACGGCTGTGTCGCGCTTTGCGGGCGAAGATCGCATTGAAACCGGCGCGCAAGCCGCCGCAGGGCTGACCTGGACCCGTTTTGGCGCTGGCGGGGTCACATCAACGCTCAGCTTTGGGCGCGTGATCCGGCAGGAAACACAAGACGGGTTCACAGCAACATCCGGTCTGAACGGGCAGCAATCGGACTGGCTGGTCGCAGCACAGGTCACCGCCCCGGGTGGTTTCCTGATTGATGCGCGCAGCCTGTGGGATGACAACGACGGGCTGACCGTCGCTGACAGCCGGGTCGCTTGGCAAAATGACCGTGTGGCGTTGGGGGCAAATTACGTCTGGCTCAGCCCTGACGCAGGCGAAGACCGCGACAGCACAATTTCAGAATGGACCGTCGATGCAGCCTTTGTGCTGAACGACGCATGGACCTTTGAAATTGATGGACGCTATGATGTTGCCGCAGATGAACCTTCGCGCGCCGGTGTTGGCCTGCAATGGCAAAACGAATGCGTGACAGTGAACGTTTCGGCCTCGCGCCGCTTTACGTCTTCCAGTACGGTTGATGCGACAACGACTTTTGGGATAACCGGCTCTATCGGCAGCTTTGCTTCAGGGCAAACCGCCGGTAGCCCCGCAACAGGATGCGGAAATTGAGACGAATGAAGAGTTTTGGGATGCATAAGAGACGAATAACCGCCGCAATCGCAGCGCTATGCATAAGCTTGGGGTTGGGCAACGGCGTGATGGCGCAAGGCCAGCTTGCACCTGTGATCACGGTCAATGATCGGGTGATCACCCAATATGAACTTAGCCAACGCATCCGCCTGCTAGAGGTGTTCCGCACCCCCGGGGACCTGAACGAAGCCGCCCGTAATGCGCTGATTGAAGACAGGCTCAAGCAGCAGGAACTGGCGCGTTTTGGCGTATCAGTACCTGAAGATGCCCTGCAGCAAGCCATGGAAGAATTCGCCGGTCGCGCAAATATGTCGTTGCCGCAATTCACCCGTGTGCTTGCCCAGGACGGCATCGATATCAGCACACTGCGCGACTTTGTCGAGGTGGGGATCCTGTGGCGTGACTTCATCCGCTCGCGGTTTAACCGTCAGATCACGATCACGGATGCCGATGTCGAACGAGCCATCGTGCAACAAGGCAATACGACATCCCAGCTTGAGGTTTTGTTAAACGAAATCATCATCGCCCCACCACCGGGCCGCGAGGCCGCAGCGGCCCAAGCGGCCGATCAAATCTCGCGCATGCGGTCCTTTGCTGAATTTGAGGCCGCAGCCCGGCAGGTTTCTGCCCTGCCATCGCGCGAAAATGGTGGACGGCTGGATTGGACCCCGGTGAGCAATTTTCCACCACAAATTCGCAGTATCATTCTTGATCTGGACCGTGGTGAGGTGACCGACCCTATCGAAATACCCAACGCTATCGCCTTGTTCCAATTGCGCGGCACACGCGAAGCTGTGCTGCCTGCCGCCGCACCGCTTAGTATCGAATACGCCGCTTATTATATCCCTGGCGGACGTACCGATGCAGGTCTGGCGCAAGCCGCCGCAGTGCGCGATCAGGTTGACACTTGCGACGACCTTTACGGTGTCGCCCGCAACCAGCCAGCCGAAACGCTGGACCGCCTGACCGAAGCACCTTCTGCAATTTCCAATGATGTGGCCCTCGAACTGGCCCGTCTTGATCCCGGCGAGGTGTCTTACAACCTGACCCGCAACAACGGCGAAACGCTGGTGTTCCTGATGCTCTGCGCCCGTAACAGCGCGGGGGCCGGCACGACGGACCGTAACGCCATCCGCAACCAAATCCGCAGCCAACGTTTGAACGCACTTGCTGATGCGCTGCTGGAAGATCTGCGGGCCTCTGCGGTCATCCGCCCCTGATGCAACCCATTGCGATCAGTTGTGGTGAACCGGCAGGGATCGGGCCAGAAATTGCGGTGGCCGCGTGGCAGGCCCTGAAAAACGAGGTCCCGCTTTTGTGGTTGGGTGATCCGCAGCATCTGCCCGAAGGCACAGACTATCACGCGGCCACTGATCCGGCCGATATTCACCCGTTCAAACTGACCGTCCTTGCGCGCGATTTCGCAAGCCCCGCCGTACCGGGCCAGCCAAACCCGTCTCATGCGGCGGGCGTCATTTCGGCCATCGCAGATGGTGTCGCTTTGGTGCAATCCGGCGCTGCGCGTGCGCTGTGCACAGCCCCCATTCATAAGGCTGCCCTGATCGACGGCGCTGATTTCGCCTACCCCGGTCATACGGAATACCTGGCCGCATTGGCGGGCACCGATCAGGTTGTCATGATGTTGGCCTGCGACGCGTTGCGCGTTGTCCCGACAACGATCCACATCGCACTGGCAGAGGTGCGCAACACACTCACTGCCAGTCTGCTAACCGATACGCTGCTAATCACCCACGCCGCCCTGCGCCGTGACTTTGGCATCGCCAAACCGCGCATCGCGGTGGCAGGGCTGAACCCGCACGCAGGCGAAGATGGCAAAATGGGAAACGAAGAGACCCGGATGATCACCCCCGTCCTCGATGCTTTGCGCGCGCAAGGTATGGATATCAGCGGACCCCAATCTGCCGACACGATGTTCCACGCAGGCGCACGCGCGCACTATGACGTGGCCGTCTGCATGTACCACGACCAAGCATTGATCCCGATCAAGACCCTCGATTTTTCGGGCGGTGTAAACATCACATTGGGTCTGCCGTTCATCCGCACATCACCCGACCACGGCACCGCCTTTGATATCGCAGGCAAAGGCATAGCTGACGCCACATCCATGATCGCCGCCATCCGCATGGCCGCGCAAATGGCCGACGCGCGGTGATTGACGACCTGCCACCCCTGCGCGAGGTCATCGCCACGCATGACCTCGCTGCCAAGAAATCGCTTGGCCAAAACTTCTTGCTTGATCTCAACCTCACGGCCAAAATTGCGCGGCTTGCTGGTGACCTTTCAGGCGCGGATGTGCTGGAAATTGGGCCCGGTCCGGGTGGTCTGACACGCGGGCTGCTGGCCGAAGGCGCACGCCGTGTTCTTGCGATCGAAAAAGACCCGCGCTGCATGCCCGCCTTGGCCGACATCGCCGCCCGCTATCCCGGTCGCTTGCAAACGATCAACGGCGATGCGCTTACCGTGAACCCGCTGGAACACCTTAGCCAACCCATCAAGATCGCAGCCAACCTGCCCTACAACGTTGGTACCGAACTGCTGGTCCGCTGGCTGACCCCACCAGAATGGCCACCTTTCTGGGACTGCCTGACATTGATGTTCCAACGCGAAGTCGCCCAACGGATCGTGGCCACACCGGGCAGCAAGGCCTACGGGCGGCTTGCCCTACTGGCGCAATGGCGGACCGATCCGAAAATCGTGATGGACCTGCCGCCAGAGGCGTTCAGCCCACCACCCAAGGTGAATTCCGCAGTCGTCCACCTGACAGCCCTGCCCGCGCCACGGTTTGCAGCCGATCCCGGCACGCTGAATAAAGTGGTCGCCGCGGCCTTCAATCAAAGGCGCAAAATGCTGCGTTCCGCGCTCAAATCCGTCAGCCCGGATATCGAGGACCACCTGATCGCCACCGGGATCAAACCCACCGAACGGGCCGAACAGGTGGGATTAGAGGCGTTCTGCGCCTTGGCCCGTCAGTTAAACGCGCACTGAACAACAGACGTTCGTCATTCAGTCAAACACCCGCCGAAGGTATCGGCACCTGACAATTAAAAAAGCCCCCCGAAATCGGAGGGCTTTAAAATCACTCTGCGGCCTCTGGCGTGTTTCCCTCATCAGGGTTTGTCCTTGGCTTGCGTGGCCTGCGCGGGCGGCGCGGTTTTTCTTCGGGGGTATCCACCAGGCCACTTTCCGGCTCACCAGCAGCGTCAACCACATCGGGTTGATCGGACTGGGACGGATCGTTTGCCGCGGCCTCTTGTGCCTTCAGGCGATCCTGACGCTCGCGGTCACGTTCGGCCTGACGTTGGCGGTTTTGTTCTTCCTGCTCTTCACGCTTGGCCTCAACCTCGCGCTGCGCTTCGGCCAGCAAACGGGTATAATGCTCTGCGTGCTGGGCAAAGTTTTCCGCATCCACCCTGTCGCCCGATAAAACGGCGTCGCGGTGAAGCTGGTTGTATTTTTCAATAATCTGCTGCGGCGTGCCGCGCACCTTGCCATCCGGGCCCGAGCTGTCAAACACCCGGTTGATGATATTCCCGCCCGAGGGCCGGTTATTGCGGTTTTTGTTCCGCGACCGTGACTTCGATGATCTCATGTAATTGCTTTCAAGCCTTTGGCTGTCGTTACGCTGGGCCATGTCGCGCTATTCTCGCGCGGTTCAAATCTAAGGGCCTTGCAATGTTTGGCGACTAATCGGGGGGAGGTCAGTGGCGAGCCTCTTCCCGTCCGATGTCATTGAATAAGCATGTGGGCGGGCCCAAGACAAGACCAAACTACGAAAAAAGCGTTATTTCGCCTGTTATCGTGGTGTATCTTGGTCAAAATCCGCCATCTGACACGTTACAACGCGGTCGCGCCCATCAAGGTCGGGAATCACACCGACGTGGCGCAGACCGGCACGGATCATCAACTCTGCCACCGCATGCCCCTGGGTAGAGCCAATTTCGCACATCAAACGCCCACCCGGTATCAGCGCATCGCCTGCCTGTTTTATAATGGTGCGATAAGCAGACAGGCCGTCCGCTTCATCTGTTAACGCCATACGCGGTTCCCACTCGCGCACGTCGCGCGACAGCCCTGCCATTTCGTCTGCGGCAATATAGGGCGGGTTCGCCACAATCAAATCAAAGCGCCGTTTGATCGCTGCCATCCAATCGCTTTGCACAAATGTCGCGCGGTCATCGACACCATGGCGTTGGGCATTGCGCAGCGCCACCGTCAACGCCACAGCCGACGCATCACCGCCAACACCAACAGCCTTTGGGTTCTCGGCAAGCAATGTCACCAGAATGCAACCCGATCCCGTGCCAAGGTCGAGCACCCGCGCGAATGGATCACGCAACGCCGCCTCGATCAGGGTTTCCGTTTCGGGCCGCGGATCAAGAACATCTTTCGTAACCTCAAAGTCCCGCCCATAAAACGCACGTGTTCCCGTTAAATGTGAAACCGGCTCAAACCGGGACCGGCGCGCGATAAGCGCGTCGAACCGCGTTTTCACGGCATCATTCACAGGCTCTGGCAAGATCAGCGTCAGTCGGCCAGCCGCCACGCCTGATGCAAAAGCAAACAGCTTGCGCGCATCCCGCGCCGCATCAGGCACACCGGCTTTGGTCAATGTCTTCGACGCAGCAGCCAGTAATTGGCTGCCCGTCACTTGGTCGCTCACGCGCCCATTTCCGCCAGCAGCGTCGCCTGCGCATCCGCCTGCAACGCGTTCACGATCTCTTCCAGATCGCCCTGCATGACTTGGTTCAGCGAATAAAGCGTCAGGTTAATCCGGTGGTCCGTCATACGGCCTTGGGGGAAGTTGTAGGTGCGAATGCGCTCCGACCGATCACCCGACCCCACTTGCGCCTTGCGATCAGCGGACCGTTCATCGTCAACCTTCTGCCGTTCCAGATCAAACAATCGCGTTTTCAGCACCTGCATCGCAATCTCGCGGTTGCGGTGCTGCGATTTCTCGGAACTGACGACAATCATACCTGTTGGGATATGCAAAATTCGCACAGCTGAATCCGTGGTATTGACGTGCTGCCCACCGGATCCAGACGCGCGCATCGTATCAATGCGCAGATCGTTGGCGTTGATCTCAATATCCACATCCTCGGCCTCTGGCAGCACCGCAACGGTCGCAGCAGACGTATGAATGCGCCCACCGCTCTCGGTCTCGGGTACACGCTGCACCCGGTGCACGCCGCTTTCGTATTTCATCTTCGCAAAAACACCATCACCCACAATGCGCGCGACAACCTCTTTCACGCCACCCAATTCACTCAGGCTTTCTTCCAATATCTCAAACCGCCACCCCTGCCCTTCGGCATAGCGTTGGTACATGCGCAGCAGATCAGCGGCAAACAATCCCGCCTCATCACCGCCTGTCCCCGGTCTGATCTCCAACAACGCAGGACGCGCGTCAGCGGCATCTTTTGGCAAAAGCGCCAGCTGCACGTCATGCTCGGATGCTGCCAAAGCCGCCTTTAAATCAGGCAGCTCGGCCTCTGCCAGTTCTTTCATTTCGGGGTCGGCCAGCATCGCTTCGGCTTCATCAATCTGCTGCACCAAGTCCTTGTATGCTGTCACCGTTTCGACCACCGGTCGCAGATCTGCGTATTCCTTGCCCAGGGCGGCGATTTCATTGCCAGCCGACCCATCCGCCATCTTCGCCTCCAGAAACTGGAACCGGTCGATAAGTTGTTCTATGCGGTCTGCTGCAATCATGGGATGTGCCCTGACCTATCAAAGCGGTTCGGTCAAGGGGCCAAGCGTTTCCAGCCAGCTTTCAATGCGGGCCTTGTTCACGCCCATATCAGACCGGCCAAAGCGCAGACGGCCATAGATCACCAGCGTGTCATTATAGACTGCAACAGTCGTATAATCAGGAAATCCCATAACCCGTGATCGGGTCATAAAGGTGATCATACCTTCATCAACACTGCCTGCGATAACCTGTGTGCGCGGCGTCGCCAACGCGCGGCTTTCAACAGCGGCCAAGACCTCGGGTGCCGGTGCTGCAATCTTACGTTCAACCAGAAAACCACCCTCCTCAGGGTAATCCCCAGGCGCGGTTAACATCAGTGGCTGATGCCAGCGTGCTGCATCCGTGGGCGCGAACCGGACATAGGCCATCAGACCAAGGATCAGAACGACAAGAACGGTCAATATGCGCAAAGTGGGTCTCCAACTTTCGTCTGTATCGCGTATGTACAGGGTGTGTACGCAATGTGTACGCTATCTGTACGGCACACCGGGCAGGATCGAGAGCATCTCGAACATCAAATTCGCCCCCGTCAACGCCGTGTTGCCCGAGCTATCATAAGGGGGCGAAACTTCAACCAGATCACAGCCCACAATGTTCACCCCGCGCAACCCCCGGATCAATTCCATCGCTTGCGGCGTGGTCAGCCCACCGATTTCCGGCGTGCCTGTACCGGGGGCATAGGCAGGATCAAGGCTGTCGATGTCATAGGTGATATAACACGGCTGATCGCCAATTTTCGCTTTGATATCAGCGGCTAAAGGCGACAATGATTTATGCCACAGGTCAGGTGCCAGATACTGATTAAACCCCCATCCAGCGGCTTCGGTAAAGTCATCTGCAGTATATCCCGTGCCCCGCAGCCCAATCTGAAACACCTTGTCCGGGCTGATAATCTTTTCTTCATAGGCGCGGCGGAAAACAGTGCCATGGGTTTCACGCATCCCAAACATCTCATCATTCACATCGGCATGGGCATCGACATGCACCAGCGCCACCGGCCCATGCTTGGCCGCAACTGCGCGCAAGACCGGCAGCGTTAGCGTATGA
This sequence comes from Roseobacter sp. CCS2, assembly GCF_000169435.1. Taxonomy (GTDB): domain Bacteria; phylum Pseudomonadota; class Alphaproteobacteria; order Rhodobacterales; family Rhodobacteraceae; genus Yoonia. The sequence goes on from NZ_AAYB01000006.1 coordinate 136,825, forward strand.
TCGCCGCCAAGGGTCATCGGGATGACATTATGCTTGAGGTGTGTTGCGTAAGTCTTTGTAATAATGTCAATACTATCGCTTAGCGAAAACGTATTGATCGGCACATCACCAAGGTCGGCGCACTGCAACGCATCGAAAGGCGCTGCCCCGGTTTGAATGTTATAAGGTCGGATCATTGCCGATTGTTCGCGCAACTGCTTGGGGCCCATCCTGGTGCCCGACCGCCAAGATGTGCCAATGTCCATGGGGATACCAATGAACCCTACATCCAGGCCTTCGGCAGTCGCAGCCTCTGGCAGCCGCATAAAGGATTGCGGTCCTGAAAACCGCGCCAGATCATTGCCAGAAATCGGCTGGTTCGGCATCACTTTTTCCTTTTGTTCCAAAGCGCAAGGCAACACAGCTCCATCGCGACATGGGCGCCCGCAATCGCTGTCGCGCCCGTGGTGTCATAAGGCGGCGATACCTCAACCACATCACCACCAATCATGTTGATCCCCGCCATATCCCGCAGCATCGCGGCCGCCTGCCACGAAGCCAAGCCACCCCACACCGGTGTGCCAGTGCCCGGCGCGAAAGCAGGGTCCAGCGCATCAATATCGAAAGTGACATAGGTCGGATGATCGCCCACACGTGCCTTAATCTGCTCTGTCACCCAAATGCTGCCTTTCTCATGGCAGGTGCGGGCATCAATATAAGGCATGCCCAGATAATCATCGCATTCCGTCCGAATACCAATCTGGATTGAGCGTGTCACATCCACGATCCCAAGCTTGACCGCCTTGTACATCATGGTGCCATGATCAATGCGGGCCATGTCGTCGTCCGGCCAAAGATCAGAATGGGCATCGAACTGGACCACCGACAAAGCCCCGTATTTTTCGGCATAAGCGCGCAAAATCGGCAGTGTGATAAAGTGATCGCCGCCCAGTGTGATCGCGCCACACCCCTGCGCCAGAATACCTGCAATATGGGCCTGCAACAGGTCTGGCACGCCGGGTACATCGGCGTAATCAAAGGCCATATCGCCATAGTCTGCGATGGCAAATTCACTCAGCGGATCAAATCCATCCCAGCCATAAGGAGGATCAAAAGGCTGTAGGCTGGATGCTTCGCGGATCGCACGCGGCCCAAAACGGGTGCCGGGGCGGTGGGTGACGGCCTGATCAAACGGCACGCCGGTCACGGCCAGATCAAACTCGCCCAGATCCTTGGTATAGGTCCGGCGCAGAAATGAGGTCGCACCGCCAAAGGCGTTTTCGTAAGCCAATCCGCGACGATCCTTGGCCGTAAACGCGCCGTCCACCGCCTCTTTTGCTTTATCCAACGTCACACAGCCACCTCTTTCTTCGTCCACTCAAACTTTTGCCAAAGGCCTTTGAATTTTGATCATCCCACCGGCAACGCACGCTCGACCAATCGCGCAAAATACGATGCACCCGCAGGTGCGGCACCATCTGCAAAATCATAGCGTGGGTGATGCAGTCCTGCACTGTCCCCATTGCCCACATAGACATAAGCACCCGGACGTTCATTCAGCATATACGAAAAATCCTCTGCCCCCATTTCGTATTGACGCGCATCATCAACCTGAGGCGCAATTTCGCGGGCCACATCGGCGGCAAAAGCTGTCTTCGCCGCATCATTGATCGTCGCGGGATAGCCGTATTCATAATCAAGCTCTGCCTGTACGTTATACGCCGCCGCATGGCCGGCGACGATCTCGGACAACCGCTTGTGCACCATGGCCTGCGTGTCCTTGGACATCGTGCGGACTGTGCCGTTGATATAGGCTTTCTCGGGGATGATATTATCGGCCGACCCGGTGTGGATTTGCGTTATGGACACAACCAGATCGTCGTAAGGCTTGTGATTACGGCTGACGATGGTCTGGATCGCATTCACCATTCCAACCGCCGCGACAATCGGATCAGCCGTTTCGTAAGGATACGCGCCGTGACCACCGACCCCGGTGATGTGAATATGAATGGTATCCACTGCGGCCAGAATAGGCCCCGGTGTGGTGTAGAATGATCCGACAGCATCGCCAGGACCACTGTGTAAGGCGTAGACTTCCTTGATATCAAAGCGGTCAAGCACGCCCTCTTGCACCATGACCGCACCGCCACCCCCGCCTTCTTCGGCGGGTTGAAAGATCAGTGCGACACGGCCTGCGAAATTACGGGTTTCCGCCAGATAGCGGGCCGCACCCAACAGCATAGTTGTATGTCCGTCATGCCCACAGGCATGCATTCTGCCGGGGATGGTCGAGGCATGGGGCAGCCCCGTTTCCTCTTGCATCGGCAGCGCGTCCATATCGGCGCGCAAACCAATGGTCGGCCCATCCAAGCGGCCATTGATGATCGCCACAACACCCGAAGTGGCAATGCCTTCGTGGATTTCATCCACACCAAAGGCGCGCAGTTTTTCGGTGACAAACTTGGCTGTTTCAAAGCATTCGAACTGCAATTCAGGGTGCATATGCAAATGCTTGCGCCAAGCGATCATGTCATCGGCATAGTCAGCGATGCGGTTGATAATGGGCATGGCGGCTCCGTGGCGTGTCGGGTTGCAAAGACAGTTGACTGCAAGGCGCGTGCGCGCGCAATGGCTGATCGCACCGGCAGGTCCAAAATAAATTTACGTTTTCTTAAGAATTTTCTGGGCGGCCCGCGCGTAGCCCTTAAGGGACAGCATTTTTTTGGCTGTTCAGCAATAAATCTAAGGAACAACACACATGCCAACATTACAAACGGCTCACTCAAAATTTCAAGCATTGCTGAAGCACACAATGCTAGGCGCGCTGCTTTTGTCGCCAACAGTCGCCTTAGCGGACTGGAGCGGCGCTTATGCCGGTGCGCAATTGGACGTCCTGACAGGTGACGAGGTATCGCTCGGTTTCGCAGCGCAGTCATTCGAAGATGTGATCGAGACAGATACTATTATATCCGGGTTTGCCGGATACCAGCTTCAGCAAGGTGATTTTGTCATCGGCGGTGAATTATCACTTGGGCAGGCCAATGGTGTGCGCTTTGAAGATGTTGACGGTTTGGACACGGATGTTCGTCTTGTCGATGTCAAAGCCCGCGTTGGTTATGATCTAGGCGATGCGCTGGTTTATGGCGTTGCCGGGTTTTCGCAATCGCGCCTGCTTGATATTGATGAAGACGATCTTGAAGGCCTCGACCTCGAGACCTCAACCGGTGTTAACTATGGTTTTGGTGTTGATTACCGGGTGACCGAACAATTCACTGTGGGGGCAGAGTATCTGATCCGTGAGTTGACCGCTGAAGACGATGTGAATGAGTTCTTCAACGCACGCGTTGACACCCAATTCGAAACATTCGGCGTCCGTGCCGCCTTTAACTTCTAAAACACCTCTTGCACCTTGGCGCGACGCCCGCAATTCGCTAGCGTCGCGCCAATCCGTGCGAGGTGACATGACTGACGACCCCCTGATCCAAGACCCTGACGGCGGTATGCCGCGCCTGTTGGAAATTATGCGCCGGTTGCGCGACCCTGACACGGGTTGCCCCTGGGATATCGAACAGGATTTCAACACGATCGCCCCCTATACCATTGAAGAGGCTTATGAAGTCGCTGATGCCATCGCCCGCGGTGATTGGAATGATTTGGAGGGCGAATTGGGTGATCTGCTGTTGCAGACGGTCTATCACACGCAGATGGGCGCTGAGGCGGGTCATTTTACGTTTGAAAGCGTTGTGAAGGCGGTCAGCGATAAGATGGTCGCGCGCCATCCGCATGTATTTGGCGACGAACAGCGCGATAAGTCGACTGAGCAGCAGGTGGCCGATTGGGAAAAGATCAAAGCGGCAGAGCGCGCTGATAAAGCGCAAACGCGGACGTTGGATGGGGTGGCAACAGGTCTGCCCGCCCTGACGCGCGCGGTGAAGCTGCAAAAGCGTGCCGCACGGGTTGGCTTTGACTGGCCCGATATGACCCATGTTATTGATAAGATTGTTGAAGAAGCCGGCGAATTGGTCGAGGCCCGTGATCATATGACCCAAGTAGAGGTCGAAGATGAATTCGGTGACCTGTTGTTCGTCGTGGCCAACCTTGCCCGTCATTTGGACATAGATCCGGAGGCTGCGTTGCGTGGCACGAATGCGAAATTCAGCCGCCGGTTTGCCGGTGTTGAGGATGCGTTGGAAGCCAAAGGCAAAACACCTGCCCAAAGTGATTTGGCGGAAATGGATGCGCTGTGGGATCAGGTGAAAGCCGCTGAGAAACATGCGTGAGGGGTGTCTTGAGGGGGCTGTCTGCCCCCGCCCTGACGGGCCCCCCGAAGGTATTTTGGAACATGAGAAGATGAGGGTGTCGTGCAGATAAGTGACGTTGTGGCCGTAATTACAGGCGGTGCATCAGGTTTGGGCGCTGCGACGGCGCAGGCTTTTGTGGCCGCAGGTGCGCAGGTGACGATCTTTGATCGTGATCCGGCAGGAGCCGCGTTTGCAGCACAGATCGGTGCGGGGTTTGCGCAGGTTGACGTCACCGATGAAGCCAGTGTTGCTGCGGGGCTGGATCAGGCGGGTGCCGTCAATGTTGCGATCAATTGCGCGGGCATCGCAACTGCGGAAAAAACGCTGGGGCGCGATGGTCCGCACAGGCAGGATAGTTTTACGCGCACCGTCGATATCAATCTGAACGGTACGTTCAACGTGTCCCGGCTTGCTGCGGCGCGGATGAAGGATGGCGGTGTCATCATCAACACGGCCTCGGTCGCGGCCTTTGACGGGCAGAAGGGACAGACCGCCTATGCCGCGTCCAAAGCCGGGATCGCGGGGCTGTCGCTGCCAATGGCCCGCGATCTGGCCCGCAATGGCATTCGTGTCATGGCGATTGCACCGGGCATTTTTCGCACACCCATGCTGGAAAGCCTTGGACAAGAGGTGATGGATGGGCTGGCAGAGGATGTGGTCTACCCTGCCCGTCTGGGCGACCCGGCAGAGTTTGCCGCACTTGCCCGCTTCATCGTGGAATGCGACTATTTGAATGGGACAACCATCCGGTTGGATGGGGCGTTGCGGATGCCTTAAGGCAATGCGCAGGCCGTGCGATGCCGATCAGAGGCGGACACAAGTTGATCATCATCAAAAATTGCATGCACAAACTTTGAGTCAATAGCCTCGTCATAAATGTAGGACCGACACAGCCGATCATCATCTGCTGATGCCCGGCTTTCGAACTGGTGCTGGCCAATGATCCGTCCGACCTGCGCTGGCGTCATGCCGACCTCTAGCCGATTGGCCAGACTGTCGGAGGTCCCGTTTATGGGCCCCGCTTCGCAAGCTGCCAGAAAGATGGCTGTCAGGGCGAAACCGATTTTGGGGAAAGACATTTGCGCGCACCTTTGGCTGTTTGAACCTTCGGCCAGATTAGCCTGCCTTGTCCAAAAGGATCAACCATTCGTCTTCCGCGTCAGACAGTGCTGTTTGTCGCGCCACCAACGCATCTGTCGCCTTTTGGAATTTGACCGGTTGCTGGGTAAACAGTTCCGGATCAGCCAGCAGTTCTTCCAGTTTTGCGATCTCTGCCGTGATCTTGTCGATCACGTCGGGCAGTTCGTCCAAGCGGTGCTTTTCAGTAAAGGACAGGCCCGGGGCCGTTTTCTTTTGGGCCTGCCTTTCCTTCTTCGCCAAAGGCTTGCTTGCTTCTTTTGCCTCAACAAAGTCACCGCCGCGTTGCGCGCGATAATCGGACCAGCCGCCCGCATAGACCACCGCCTGCCCGTTGCCTTCCATTGCAATCGTGGTGGTCGCGACCCGGTCAAGAAAGTCGCGGTCGTGACTGACCAACAACACTGTGCCGTCATAATCGCCCAAGATGTCCTGCAACAAATCCAGCGTTTCGATATCCAGATCATTGGTCGGTTCGTCCAGCACCAAAAGGTTGCTTTCCCGCGCCATCAACCGCGCCAGCAACAGCCGCGCCTTTTCACCACCAGAGAGCGACCGCACCGGCGCACGCGCTTGCGCTTCGTTAAACAGAAATTCCTTCAGGTAGCCGACAACATGTTTGGGGTTGCCCCGCACCATGACCTGATCAGACTTGCCTGACACACCCAGTTCAGGATCGTTGGCGAGGTTTTCCCACAGCGTCATATCTTCATTCAGTGCCGCACGCGTTTGATCAAAGACCGCGATATCAAGGTTTGTGCCCAGTTTCACGGACCCTTCATCAGGTGCCTCTTGCCCCAGCAGCATTTTGATAAGGGTCGTTTTGCCCACACCGTTTGGGCCCACAAAGGCGATCCGGTCACCACGTTGCACCGTTAGATCGAAGTTTTTGACGATGGATTTGTCGTCAAAGGCCTTGGTCAGTCCAAACGCCTCCATCACTTTTTTGCCAGAGGTCGACCCACCCTCAAAGGCCATCGCTGCCGTGCCTTGCCGCGTGATCTGTGCGGCGCGTTGCGCGCGTAATTCCTGCAAGGCACGCACCCGGCCTTGATTACGTTTGCGCCGGGCAGAGATACCTTCGACGGCCCACCGCGCCTCGGCCTTGATCTTGCGGTTCAGTTTGTGGCGTTGCTGGTCTTCTTCTTCCCACAGTTTATCGCGCCATGCCTCGAAGTGTTCGAACCCTTGTTCAGCCCGGCGTACTTGGCCACGGTCGATCCACAGCGTCGCACGGGTCAGCGCGCGCAGGAAGGCGCGGTCGTGGCTGATCAGCACAAAGCCCGCACGGGTTGTTTTCAGTTCATCTTCCAACCAGGCAATCGCTTCGATATCCAAATGGTTTGTCGGCTCGTCCAGCAGCATAAGTTCGGGCGCTTCGGCCATCAATTTGGCCAAGGCGGCGCGCCTGCGCTCTCCTCCGGATGCGGTGTTCACATCACCTGCGGGATCGAACTTTAGCCCTTCGGCCACCATGTCGACCTTATAGGTCTCATCAATATCCAGCCCGCTGGCGGCATAATCGCCCAAGGTGGCAAACCCTGCCATTGTGGGGTCTTGTTCCATATAGCCAACCTGCACACCGGGCGCCGCCACGCGCGTGCCGCTGTCAGGCTGCACAAGGCCTGCCATCACCTTCATCAACGTCGATTTGCCTGATCCATTGCGCCCGACCAATGCAACCCGGTCGCCCGGTTGCACGACCAAAGACAGGTCTTCAAATACAGGATCGCCGCCGAAGGTCAGCGCGATATCAGAAACTTGGAGTAAGGGTGTTTTGGCCATGTCCGCGTGGCTATGACAGTGACGTGATAAGCGCAAGTCCACGGCTTGGCGATTGGGGCCAGTCGCCCTAGATAAGGTGTAACAAAGGCTGCATTAAAGGTGAACTACATGGATAAGGTCGTAAAATCAGATGCCGAATGGCGCGCGCAACTCTCAGACATGGCTTATAAGGTCACGCGCAAACATGGGACCGAAAGGGCGGGCACCCATGAAGATTTTCCAGCAGGTGCAGGCACTTACATGTGTGTCTGCTGTAGCGCGCCATTGTTTGATCAGGATGCCAAGTTTGAAAGCGGCACAGGCTGGCCATCTTTTTATCAACCAGTCGATGCAGAAATGGTTGGCGAAAAAGTGGACCGTAGCTTCTTTATGAAACGGACCGAGGTCCATTGTAACCGCTGCGATGCACATTTGGGCCATGTCTTCCCTGATGGCCCACAGCCAACGGGGCTGCGGTATTGTATCAATGGGGTAGCGTTGGCGTTTGAGCCGGAGGAATAGGGCAGTCATGCTGGTGTGACGTGTCGATATTGATCTGATTGGCATTTATGGCGGGAGCTGCGCGGTGAATTTCTAGTCAAAGGCACGTAAAAATTCATGCGGCAGCGCGTAGGCCTGAACCTTCCAGCGTTTAAGTATCGTCCGAAGGTGCCGCACCCAACAACTGTTCTGCATTGATGCGCCCAAACGACCCCAGCAATTGCGCAAGGAACGTGATGTCGTTGATCCCGTCCTCGGTGACGCGGCGGTCTAGGACGACGACCCTCCCGTCTTCCAATGTGTAGCGCGAGATATTGCGGATGCGATCGTTGCCGTCAAAATCAATGGCCAGCACCTGTCTGTCGATTTCTTCAGGGGCAAAGGGGCCAAACCGGCGGAATTGGCTGGACGCGTAATAGACTGTGTTGTTTTGCAGTCCGCGTTCTGACCGGGGTGGTCCGAAAAGTGCGATCACCTCTGCCTTCGTAGTTGACCCGACGTTCAGCGTTGCCAGTTCTTCTTCCGGCGGGATGAAGCCGTGAAAACGGTCTAACTGCGTGCAGCCTGACGCAATAGCCAGCACAGAAACAAGCCCCATTACTTTGACTGTTTTGCGCAGTTTGCTTGTCATCACACTCATACCCGTCGCCTCTTGCCTTGGCGCCGCGCGCCTTTTATCCCCGATACATCACACCCCGCCACTGTTCAAGAATCGAAAGTAGCAATGCCTCAGTTACCGAAATCACATCTGCGTTTGACCGATCTTGGCACAAGGAAGCCAACCACCTTTGAACTGACGCCCACGGCGGATGAACGCAAGGCGATTGCGGCAGAACTGGATATTGTCGCTGTCAAAAAGCTGCGGTTTTCAGGCGCGTTGTCGCCGCAGGGCCGCCAGGATTGGACGTTAAGCGCTGAATTGGGCGCAACTGTGGTGCAAGACTGTGTCGTGACGTTGGACCCGGTCACGACCCGCATTGATGAGGCGGTCACCCGCAGCTATGTCTCTGACATTCCTGAAATCGAGGCCTCTGAGGTGGAGATGCCGGAAGATGACACTGTCGAAGCCCTGCCAGAGACGCTGGATCTGGCACACGTGATGATCGAGGCGTTGGCGCTGGCCCTGCCGCCTTATCCGCGCGCAGCAGGCGCAGATCTTTCGCAGGCCGTTTTCACCGAACCCGGGATAAAGCCGATGTCAGATGATGACGCCAAGCCCTTTGCGGGGCTGGGTGCACTGCGCGAAAGCCTTGAAAAGAAAGATAAATAGCGCCCCTTAAAACAAGGGCGAAAAAGGGTTGCACAAAGCACAAATCGCAGTATGTTCGCGGCCTCTTTTACATCGTGTCTCGACAGGGCTGCCGCAATGGCGTAGGACCCGGCCAGACGCAAAGAAATCTGGGGCAGCGCCCCTTTATATCATAGGGTTGAGACATGGCTGTCCAGCAGAATAAAGTATCCAAATCACGCCGCAACAACCGGCGCGCCCACGACTCATTGGTTGCGGCAAACCCCAACGAATGCGACAACTGTGGTGAGCTGAAGCGCCCGCATCACGTGTGCCCGTCCTGCGGCCACTATGCGACACGCGAAGTGATCGCAGATACCACCGAAATCGACCTCGACGACGACGCTGCATAAAGTAGCGTAAAGGCACAATGGCATGACAACACCCCAGACGGACACCGCTCCGATGCAGGGACATGCTGCCAACGATGTGCTTTCCGTTGACGCCATGGGCGGAGATCAAGGGCCTGCAACTGTTGTTGCGGGCCTTTCCAAGTTTCTAAGCGACAAAAGCCAGGCGCGCGCCATTCTGCACGGCCCCAAAGCCGAACTTGAAACGCTGGTGGCCAAGAACGGCATTGCGGATCGGGTCACAATCCACGACGCCAGTGACATTGTGAAAATGACCGACAAGCCCAGCCATGTGCTGCGCAACGGCAAGAAAACCTCTATGTGGTCCGCGATTGAAGCGGTCCGCGAGCGGCAAGCCGCCGTTGCCATCAGTTGTGGCAACACAGGCGGATTGATGGCCATGTCGATGCTGCGCCTGCGCAAGGCCGAGGGCGTGAACCGCCCCGCCATCGCGTGCCTTTGGCCGTCGCGCAATCCGTCAGGTTTCAATGTCATGCTCGACGCCGGTGCCGATATCCGCGCCGATCAGGATGATCTGCTGACCTATGCGCTGATGGGGGCGTCTTACGCGCGCAACGGTCTGGATATCGCCCGCCCGCGTGTCGGCCTGCTGAACGTTGGCACCGAAGAACATAAGGGCCGCGCCGAGTTGAAGGTCGCCCATGAACTTATTGGAAATGCTGCGGTAATTGGCGATTTCGATTATGTAGGTTTTATCGAAGGCGGTGATCTGCCCTCTGACAAAGTTGATGTAATCGTTACCGATGGGTTTACCGGCAACGTCGCCCTCAAGACCGGCGAAGGCACTGCAACGCTGATCAGTGAACTGTTGCGCGGTGCGCTTACCAAGACGCCATGGTCGGCCTTGGGTGCGGTGCTTGCGCGTGGTTCACTAAGCAGTCTGCGTAAACGAATTGACCCGCGTCGGGTGAACGGCGGCGTGTTTTTGGGGCTGAACCAAACGGTGATCAAAAGCCATGGATCAGCCGATGCAACAGGCGTTGCCGCCGCCCTGCACCTGGCTTATCGCCTCGCGCAAAGTGGTTTTTCAGATAAACTTGCCGCAAGGGTTGCGTCCGCGGCATCCCTTGCCCAAGATGCCGGAATAGAAAGTGAGACGGACAGTCTCAATACAAAGACAGGCAAATAGGCATGACGCGTCGCGCAGTGGTCAAAGGGGTTGGTCATTACCTGCCCGAACGAGTGGTCCCCAACGCAGAATTCGAAAAAACGCTCGATACCTCGGATGAATGGATCAAGACACGCTCTGGAATTGAGCGGCGGCATTTTGCAGCCGAAGGGCAGACAACATCCGACCTTGCCATCAAGGCCGCCAAAGCCGCACTCGCAAATGCGCATATGGACGGCGATGACATTGACGCCATCGTTCTGGCGACATCAACAGCCGATCTGACCTTTCCGTCCGCTGCCACCATGGTGCAGACCGCGATTGGAAACACATCAGGCTATGCCTTTGATGTACAGGCGGTTTGCGCAGGCTTTGTTTATGCGCTGTCCAATGCAAATGCGCTGATCGCATCCGGTCAGGCCGACCGCGTTCTTGTAATCGGGGCTGAAACCTTTAGCCGGATCATGGATTGGACAGATCGCGCCACTTGCGTCCTTTTTGGCGATGGTGCCGGGGCCTTGATCCTTGAGGCTGAAGAAGGGACCGGTGAAACCAGTGATCGCGGTATCTTGTCTGTCGATCTGAATTCTGACGGGCGCTACAAAGACCTGCTTTATGTCGATGGGGGTGTGTCGACCCAGAACACCGGCATGTTGCGCATGAAAGGCAGTGAGCTGTTTCGCCATGCGGTCGAGAAACTGGCGCAGACCGCTGATAGCGCGCTACAAAAGGCCGGGCTTTCTGCCGATGACGTCAACTGGGTTGTCCCTCATCAGGCCAATATACGCATCATTCAATCGACAGCGAAAAAGCTGGGCGTTGGCATGGACCGGGTTGTCGTGACGGTTCAGGACCATGGCAATACGTCAGCTGCATCGATTCCCCTTGCTTTGTCCGTGGGCGTTGCAAATGGCCAGATTAAACAAGGTGATCTTGTCGTGACCGAGGCCATTGGCGGCGGTTTGGCATGGGGTGCGGTGGTCATCCGCTGGTAAATCCGATCTGGTCCGCGGAAACGCACTGTTAACCACGATTGCCAAGCCGTTGTTATTGACTCTGAATTTGCCGCGCGCCTATGCTCAGTGATAAATTGTGAGAGGGTGTATAATGACCGATAAGACTTTGACACGGATGGATTTGGCAGACGCGGTACATAGCCAGGTTGGTCTTTCTCGCAATGACAGTGCCGATCTTGTTGAAAGCGTACTGTCGCATGTTTCTGATAGTCTGGTGTCTGGCGAAACGGTCAAGATTTCATCCTTTGGCACATTCTCGGTGCGTGACAAGGCCGCTCGCGTCGGCCGCAACCCCAAAACCGGCGAAGAGGTTCCGATCCATCCCCGCCGCGTTCTGACATTCCGCCCGTCGCATCTGATGAAAGATCGCGTGGCGGCAGGCAACAAAAGCTAACCCATGGCCAAAGCCAAAGATGCCTTTCGGACGATCAGCGAAGTGGCTGAGTGGTTGGACACTCCCACCCATGTGCTGCGCTTTTGGGAAAGCAAGTTCAGCCAGATCAAACCGGTCAAAGGGGCCGGTGGACGGCGGTACTATCGCCCCACCGATATGGACCTGTTGGGCGGCATAAAAAAACTGCTGCACGAGGATGGGTTGACCATCAAAGGCACGCAGAAACTGCTGCGCGAACAGGGCGTCAAACATGTCGCAGGTCTGGGGCAGTCCATGACCGCACCCGCACCCAAAGCCAAACCAGCGGTTGCTGCGGTCAAGCCGACGCCGAAGCCCCCTACCCCCGCCCCACAGCAAGATGCGTTTCCGTTCGACATGCCAGCACCTGCGGCAGCCCCTTCTGCATTAACCATCGATTTGCCAAAACCGCCAAAGGGATTGCCAGCGGCGGCCCCGCGTCTGATTGGCCGCGCGCCCGCTGATCCATCCATACTGCAGGCGCGGGCGGCACAGATTGCACCGCTCTTGGCCCGGTTGGATGCGGTTCGCGAACGGATGCGCGGCTGACACATGTTTTTCGGGCTTGCCCTTGCACCGTTTTGGGGTATGAACGCTGCCAGTCGGGCTATGGCGCAGCCTGGTAGCGCGTCCGTCTGGGGGACGGAAGGTCGCAGGTTCGAGTCCTGCTAGCCCGACCAATCATAACCGCCCGCCTGTGCGTCCGCACGGCGGGCGTTTTGACATCCGAATGGGGGATAAGATGACACAGACGGGCGTTCTGGCCGACCACCAAATCCGCGACATGATCGCCGCTGGCAGCATTGCCGCTGAGGCCGCAATCGAAGATGGCCAAATTCAACCGGCCTCGCTTGATCTGCGCCTTGGCCAAACCGCTTACCGCGTGCGTGCATCTTTCTTGGCTGGTCGCCAGCGCACTGTGAAAGAGCGTCTGGAAGATTTCCAGATGCATGCGGTTGAATTGGAAGGCGGCGCTGTGCTGGAAAAGGGCTGCGTTTATGTTGTCCCGCTCATGGAACGGCTTACCCTGCCCCAAGGCATGACGGCAGCCGCCAGCGCCAAATCCTCCATCGGGCGGCTTGACCTGCTGACGCGGATCATTACCGATCATGGGATCGAGTTCGACCGCGTGCCCGAAGGCTACGATGGCCCTTTGTATGTCGAGATTTGCCCCCGCTCTTTTTCGGTCGTTGCACAACCCGGTCAGATGCTGAACCAGATCATCTTTCGCCAGGGTAAGACCTTGATGTCAGACGATGATCTGCGCGGCTTGCACGCGCAGACGCCCATTGTTTCGGGCGAGCCTGTTATTTCCGACGGCTTGGGGTTTTCTGTCGATCTGCGGCCCAATGACGGCACATTGGTTGGCTACCGTGCAAAGCCGCATACGGGTGTTGTCGACCTTTCAAAGCTCAACCACTACGACCCGGCAGAGTTCTGGGAAGAGGTGCATACCAAAGACGGCTGGATCATTCTTGATCCCGGCGCGTTCTACATCCTCGTCAGCCGCGAAGCGATTGTGATCCCGCCCATGCAAGCCGCTGAAATGGCCCCCTATCTGGCGATGGTCGGCGAATTCCGGGTGCACTACGCAGGCTTCTTCGATCCGGGGTTCGGCTATGCTGACGCAGGCGGATCAGGGTCACGCGGGGTGCTGGAAGTGCGTTGCCATGAAGCGCCATTTGTGCTGGAGCACGGACAGGTCGTGGGGCGTTTGGTGTATGAGCATATGGCAGCGATGCCAGCGGCACTCTACGGGCGCGAAATCAAGTCGAATTACCAAGGGCAAGGGTTGAAACTGTCGAAGCATTTTCGGGGGTGAGATTTGAAGAAACGTCGGCCAAGGATCAAGTCGCGGACAAACCTGATCTTTTTCATTTCGGACTTAACGGTAGGTTTACACGCAATGTGGACTGTCATTCCAATATGCTATCCTTGAGTGATGCGACAGATGACGCACGACCGACTTTTCAGGATTGAACCAAGATAGCTTACGGCCAAATATTATGGCCCAACTTCAGGTTAGAAGCATTATAACGGTCATTCTACTGTGAGCTTTGCGCGCGCCGCTTCTAGCAGATGAAAACGAAATTCCGTACTACAATCCTACTTTTCACTTTCAGCCGGTGTCGATCCCAAAGTGGCACTTGGCACAATGTGTTTGTGTCAACTACCAAACGCAATACTCCCGTAACATCCGTGTGCGCAGAAGCGGGTGGTAGGCTACGCAAACTGCACCATGTCACGTTCAAGTTATTGCGTAACCAGCGCCAAACGCTCTCACTGGCAAGACGTTGTCGTTGAATTACGCCAGACTGACCGAATTTCCCGGGGGTTTCTGTCATCCAAATAGATGACCTGCGGCAAAGGCGTCAGGACTTGCTTCGTTCCGGCATCAAAGAGGCGTGCAGTTCAATGATTTGTTCAATGCTTTCATCAGCTTTGAAGCCCATCTGTTCTGCGCGAGGCGTCCGTATCTCACCGGGCCAACTGCGCACGATTTGCGCGACCTTCGTATCATGTTGCTCTATCACGCGTCCGACGGCATCATCGCCGCCGATTTTTTGCAGGGCCTCAAGCATTTCGGCCACGGTCACCGATACTCCTGGCAAAGTGATTGTGGTTTCTGCGTGCAATGCATCCTGTGGCAACGCGATTGCGGTCAATGTGTTTGAACAGGCCCGTTCAGGGGACGCCAGATGCAAGCGGAGATCTTTGCCAACAGGCAGTACAGCTTGCCGGCCCGCCAACGGTTCACGAATGATACCGCTGGCAAAGCTCGAGGCCGCAGCGTTTGGTTTGCCGGGACGGACTGAAATCGTTGGAAAGCGTAGCGTGCGGCCACGGATCATCCCTTTGCGCGAGGCGTCCCGCACCATAAGCTCGCCAATCAATTTTTGCGTGCCATAAGACGACATGGGACGCGGCAGCGTGTCTTCGTCAATGGTGTCATTGTCAGCACAAGAAAACACGGCGACGGAGGACGAGAAGACGAAAAGAGGTGCTGCATTGAACTGACGGGCAACGTCAATCAGTCCAATTGTTGCATTCACATTGACGTCGACCCCAAGCCGAAAATCCGCTTCTGCAGCACTGCTGACGACAGCCGCCAGATGTACGATCACCTTGGGTTGCGCCGCCGCGATTTGGTGCAGGATGTCTTTATCGGCAAGTGACCCGCTGATCAGCCTGATCCGTGGATCATGGTCCGCCAAATCCAACAGCGCGTCTGTCGACAGATCAAGCGCCAGAATATTGCCGATCGTTTGCGGCGCACCATCCATGTCGATTTGATCTTTGGACGAGAGTTCGGTCAGGACGGCCTTTCCGATAAAGCCAGCGGCACCTGTAATTAGGATGTCTGTGGTCATGTTCGGGCATTGTCCTTCTTCCAGGTGAGAATAGTGTTGACCAAGGGCCATAACAGCCCGACCGCCGTGACGGCCAAAAGGACGGCCGCAATGGGATGGCCATCAAAAAACGCCAAGAATGAACCATCGGTGATGATCAGGCCTTGCCGCAAGCTCAACTCGAACGCGGGGCCAAGAACCATACCGATGATCAGTGGCGCCATCGGATATCCGGCACGGCGCAAAAACAGACCGGCCACACCGGCGCCGAACATGATCAAAAGATCAAACGGGTTGCCGCGTACATAGTAGACGCCCAGCACGCAAAGCACGCCAATCGCGCTGAGAAGAAGCGGCTCACGGATGCGCAAAATGGGTGCTGCGACCTTGGACAGCGCCAGCCCAAGCGGCAGCAACAGAATGTTAATAATGAAAAAGCCCAGAAAGATCGCTGACATCAGGACAGGGTTGTCCTCCATCAGCCGCACGCCCGGGGTTATCCCATGCAATGTGAAGGTGGCGAGCATGACAGCGGTAATGACGTCGCCTGGAATACCCAGCGCCATTGTCGGCACAAGCGCCCCCCCGGTCACGGCATTATTCGCGCTTTCGGCGGCAATGATCCCGTCAGGTTCGCCCTTGCCGAAATTGTTACTGTTGGGAGAGGATCGTTTCGCCTCTGCATATGATATAAATGCGGCTGTGGCGCTACCGGTACCCGGCAAAACGCCGACGCCGGACCCTATTGCTATAGATTTGATCAGGCCCTTGATCCGTCCTTTCCACTGCCGCAACCGTGGCAAAACGATGCCATCGAATTTGACATTGGTGCCACCATCTGACGCGCCATCTGAAATGCGGATCAGGATTTCGGAAAATGCGAAAACACCGATGACGACGGCCAGCAGATTGAACCCTGCGATCAGCTGGTAATGCCCAAAGGTAAAGCGGACTTCACCTGTGATCGGATCACCGCCAACCGTGCTAAGGAAGATGCCAAGTGCGCCCGCAACCAACCCCTTCGGGACCGATCCTTTAGACACGGTCACGATGCAGGTCATCCCAAGGCAAATCAGCGCAAATGTTTCAACCGGACCAAACCGCAATGCGAAAGCAGCCAGTTGCGGGGCGGCAAAAAGCAAAAGCACCGCAGAGAAAAGCCCACCCGCAACAGACGCTATTGTGGCCCATCCCAATGCCTGCCCCGCTTTGCCCGCCTGCGCCATTGGCGTTCCATCCAGCACTGTGGCGGCCCCGGCTGGCGTGCCGGGCGTGTTGATCAGAATGGCCGAGATCGAGCCGCCATAGACCGAACCCGCATAGACGGCCAATAAAAGCAGTATCGCTGGGGCTTGTTCCATCGACAAAGTGAACGGCAGCACCAAGGCAACAGCGACTGTCGATCCAATGCCCGGCATCGCCCCCAGAATAATCCCAAGGGCTGTCCCGATGACAAGCACGGTCATTCCTTGAAACGTGAGGAGCAGTCCAAGTGCTGCAGGCAGGGCATCAAGCATTAAAACAGATACGAAAATGGTGAGGTGGGCAGCGGCAATCCCAGCACATGGTGAAACAAAATGAACAATACGCCGGGGACAGTGACAGAATAACAGATCACCAAGACCGGGTTGCGCACGCGCAGGATAAGAAGTGTTGCCAAGATGAACCCGATACTACTGAGCAGGAAGCCCAACCGCGTGGTCGCATAGACGAACAGACCCATCGCAAGCATGACGCCAACAATCTGAAACCATCTTTTGGCAGATGTTTTGTTTGCGACTGCAACGGCGGTGCGCAGTTCAATGATCAGCGTAAGGGCAGCGACCCCGATCCAGCCCCACAGGACAGAAACCGGGAAGAACATCGGCGAAAATGCACCGCCAAGTGATGCAAACTCAGCACTGCTCGACACCAGCAAAAGTGCTACTGGCACGAGCAGAAGGAGCCCAGCGACGACGACACGTTCATTCAATCCGATCGTCATTGGGCCCCCGGCTGTGGTTTAGGTTGCTTTGCACCGCTGTTTCAGAGACCAGATGCTTCGATCAAGGTGCTGTTTGCATCCCATTGCTGGCGGAAAAAAGCGTCAAATTCGCTTGGTCCACGATAGTTGATGACAGTGCCGGTGTTGTCCGCAAATTCCTGAAATGCATCTGACTGCACGGCGACTTCGCAAGCCGCGGCCAGCGTTTCGGCAACCTCAGGATCAAGGCCTGCTGGTGCGAATAGGCCGCCCCACAGATACAATTCGTTCAGCGGCGCGGGAATGCCCGCCTCTGTTGCGGTTGGCACATCGGGCAGCGATGCAATCCGTTCATCGGCGAACACAGCCAGCGGTTTCAGGTCGTAGCGGGACATCATGACTTCGGTATCACCAAAGAACTGGATGACGCCGCTGGCCATGGATTGCATCGCAGGGCCAGAGCCTTGATGCGGCAGGTGCTTGACCTGATCCATCACGCCCATGCCGTTCATCGCGGCAACCATCGTCAGATGCGTGATCGCACCCGGCCCGGACGAGCCAAAGATCAACGCATTTGGGTTCGCTTCAATGTCTGCCTTGACGTCAGCGAGGCTGTTGTATTCGCTGTCGCTGTTCACAAAAAACATGGTGGGCGAGGCCGCGACGGAACAAATCGGTGTCCAGCTTTCGCGGTCGTAAGGCACGTCTTTGATCTGCGGCTGGATTGTCGAAACAGTAATCGACAAGTAGCCCAGCGTGTACCCATCAGGGTCAAGCCCCGCGAGATGCGACGCCGCGACAGTACCCGACCCACCGGCCATGTTTTGCACGACGGCATTACCGCCAAGCGCCTCTGCAAAGGGTTCCTGAAAGCCCCGCAGTAGCAGGTCTGTGCCGCCGCCTGCGTTGAATGGCGCAATTAACGTCACCGGTTTTTCGGGAAAGTCTGCAATAGCCGGTCCGGCCAAGGCGATGATTGCTGCGCTGCACGCTGATTTGAGTTTCATTTTGTTTCCTCCCAGAGTTTGTCATTCTTTGGAATCTGACATTGCAGATCCTGACTGACCCAGCGTAACTGGTATGATGTGTTGGTGTCCATACCAAGTTCATAGACTTTAGGGTATAGTCGAATGCTGCGCGATATTGTTGGAATCACATTCCTTTACGATGAAGCGTGTAACAGTTGCGTGGTTGACTGATCATATCAGTTCAACGAACCTTTATTCCGAATACCGCGCAAGGATTGGGATTAGTCGATGCACATACATGTCGAAACATGCGGGTCCGGTCAGCCGCTTTTGTTTCTTGGCGGGTCGTCATGGGATTTGCGATTTGACCGTGTGGCGTTTGATTGGGCGCCCCACGCAGGTGTGACGACCTTTGATCAGCGGGGCCTTGGCCAGACGGACACACCGAACGCGGCCTGGACCATGGCCGATTATGTCGCAGATGCAGCGCGTGTCATGGCCGGGTATGACCGGTTCGATGTGGTTGGATATTCGTTCGGAAGCATGGTTGCCCAACATCTGGCCGCAAAA
>NZ_AAYB01000005.1 GCF_000169435.1 Roseobacter sp. CCS2
TGGAAGTGATCGACCAATCTGTTCTGCCTGATGGCGATGATGGCGTGGCCGCTGCCGATGACTTTATTCCAGAAGCGCTTGCCAATGAATGTGGCGTGGGCAACATTGTCTGGTCTGTCGTCTTTGCGACCAACACCGAAAATGGCCCCGGCCCGCAGACCATCGCAGAGTTTTTCGATGTCGAGGCGTTTCCCGGTAACCGTGGTTTGCGCAAGCGTCCACAGGTGAACATGGAATGGGCGCTGATCGCCGATGGTGTGGCCCCAGAGGATGTTTACGAAACACTGTCCACAGAAGAAGGGCAGGCGCGTGCCTTTGCCAAGCTGGATACCATTAAAGAAAACATCGTCTGGTACGATAGCTGGTCACAAGCCCCCGTTCTGCTGAATGATGGTGGTGCCACAATGGTACAATCCGCAAACGGCCGTATCTTTGCTGCGATCCAAGATGATGGTGCCCCGTTTGAAATTGTTTGGGACAGCCATGTCTATGATCTTGATGTCTGGGCGATCATGAAGGGCACAGAAAACATGGATCTGGCGATGGATTTCATCAAATCCGCAACCCGTACCGTGCCTTTGTCCGGTATGCAGGATGTGGCTTATGGCCCGACCCGCGCCTCTGCGCAGGCCCTTTTACCTGAAAGTGTGAAGGAAAATCTGCCAACAGCGCACCTTGATGAAGGTCTAAAAGCGGACGGTATCTTCTGGGCTGACTTCGGCGAAAGCCTTGGTGAAAAGTTCAACGAATGGCTGTTGCAGTAAACAGCTTTCCCCTGCGCCAGTTTCTGGCGCAGGGGGCACCCTAGGATAAAACCCAATATGTCCGGCATCACCCAAACCCTTGATCCAGAAGACGCCCGTAACGCCGCCCGCGAAGTGCGCAAGCGTCGTCTGCAAGCGTTCTTTTTCGTGGTGCCATTATTGGTATTTCTGATTTTTGCTTTTGTCGCGCCAATCACAACGATGCTGTATCGCAGCGTCCACAACCCAACGGTTGCAAATCTGATACCGGACACCCTGACCGCACTAGAGGATTGGTCCGGTGAAGGTGTGCCAGATGACGCGGTCCTGACCCAATTTGCAACCGATATGAAACGCATGGCAAATGATCGCACCTCTGGTCAGCTTGCCGATGAAATCAATCGCGCGCTACCCGGCATGTCCAGTGTGACCAAATCAACCGCCCGTGCCCTGCGCCGTGTCGAAGATGCTGATATTGCGGCAAATGGGGCGGCACTGCTGTTAGAAGCCAACGATCGTTGGGGTGATGCCGCAACATGGCGCGCATTACGCAACGCAGGGCCGGTCTATTCTTCCAGTTATTACCTGACATCTGTTGATCTAGAGCGGGATATTGATGGCAGTATCGTGCAGCGTGACACACAGATATACGTGCAGTTATACACCAAGACGTTAAAAATGGCGCTGATCATCACCGGCCTGACCATTGCTTTGGGATATCCGCTGGCATTTTTTATGGCGCATGCGTCCAGCGGTTTGGCCAATTTCCTGATGGTGTTCGTACTGCTGCCTTTCTGGACATCGCTGTTGGTACGCACGACCGCTTGGATTGCCTTGCTGCAAACGAATGGCGTGGTGAACTCTACCTTGGATTGGCTTGGCCTGATCGATGAACCACTTGAGCTTTTGTATAATGAGTTTTCGACGATCCTTGCGATGACGCACATCCTGCTGCCGTTCATGGTCTTGCCGCTGTATGCGGTCATGCGCGGGATCGACAGCAGCTATATGCGCGCTGCGATTTCGATGGGAAGCACACCGCTTGGGGCATGGTCAAAAATTTATTTACCGATGAGCTTGCCGGGTCTGTCCGCCGGCGCGCTTTTGGTTTTCATCATCTCAATCGGTTACTACATCACGCCTGCCTTGGTTGGTGGTACAGATGGACAAATGATTTCGAACATCATCGCGTTCCATATGCAGGTGTCCAATAACTGGGAACTTGCAGCGGCATTGGGATCGCTTTTGTTAGTGCTGATCTTGGTCCTTTACTGGTTGTTTGACCGTTTCGTCGGCACCGACAACCTGAAGCTGGGATAGATCATGAAACGCTTTCCCGAATACTATTCCTTTTGGCATATCGCAGGGCATTACGGTCTGCGTGTAACCGCATTTGCCGTGTTGTTGTTCCTGATGATGCCGATCCTTGTGATCATGCCGCTGTCATTCAATGCAGAACCGTTTTTTACCTTCACGGAAGGAATGCTTTCACTTGATCCCGAAGCGTATTCAATGCGCTGGTATCAAGAAATCGTCGATGACCAAAAATGGCGTATCGCGATCCGTAACAGCTTTGTCGTTGGTATTGCGGCGGCATTGATTGCGACAACGCTGGGTACATTGGCCGCTGTTGGTCTGGCGTCCCCTTGGATGCCTTATAAGCGCTTGATCACGGCGCTGCTGCTGTCGCCGATGATCGTGCCGCTGATCATTATCGCGGCGGGGATGTTCTTTTTCTACACGCAGTTCAATCTGGTTGGCACCTTTGCGGGGCTGATCATCGCCCACGCGGCGCTTGGCGTGCCATTTGTGATCATTACGGTCACTGCAACACTCAGCGGTTTTGACCGCTCGCTTTTTGTGGCGGGTCTTAGCCTTGGGGCGTCACCGGTGAAAGTGTTTTGGGATGTCGTTATCCCCTTAATTCGCCCCGGCGTGATATCCGGCGGGCTGTTCGCCTTTGTGACATCGTTTGATGAGGTCGTTTTGGTGCTGTTCCTTGCGGGTCCGGAACAGCGCACGATCCCGCGCCAGATGTTTTCAGGATTACGCGAACAGATTAACCCGACAATTTTGGCGGTTGCGACCTTGTTGGTCGTGCTGTCTGCCGCGATGCTGTTCACCCTAGAGATATTGCGCCGCAGGTCCGCGCGCCTGAGCGGCACAGACTAACGCCCCATACAGTCAGCGCAGAAAAGTTGGCGTATTCTTGTCACATCCGCGTGGTTCTGTTGCGGCGATAAAGACAACCTGTTTGCAGCGCGATTTTCAACGTGCGTATCAATGGCGCATGCGTCTGTTTTCTTTGCTTGCCGTTCTTGCTTTATCGCTGCTGACTGCACCCTTCGCCTTTGCGCAGGATGGTGCATTGACCACGCCTGAGCTGACGACATCGGGTGAGGCGTATCTTGATGCAATACGTCGCCAGCGTATTGACAGTGACGTCGCCTATTTTGATCCAACGGCTGCTGCCCCGGCGCTGACAACGCAGGAACGCCTGGCCGCTGTCGAAGAACCCGGGCGCAATTCGCGCAGTTGGGACGGACCAGGAGAGGCGTGGCCTTTCGGCCTTGTTGCGGCGATAATTTTAGTTGCTGTTATCCTCATTTTTGTACGGTTTGGTGGCAACATTGGCATTATGCTGCAACCGTCGGCAGATAACCCGCATGCGGCGCGCAGAGGCCCGCGACATGCGCGTTCAAGCGCAGCAGATGTGCAACCCCGCAACCTGTCCGAGATCACGGGTATGGCGGATCGGCGTGCGGCCCTTGTCGCGCTGGCGCAGAACGCGCTGCGCAAGGCAGTTACAGCCAACGGTGTCTTGCTGCGCCAAAGCTGGACTGACCGCGAGGCGCTGCGCCGTCTGCCAGCCGATCAACGCCATCTCAGCGCCCTGCGCGATTTGATCCGCGCCAGTGAGCGTGTCCAATTTGGTGGTCGTGACGTGACCGAACCAGAGTTTGCGCATCACGTGACCCAGATCACCCCGCTGTTTCGCGAGTTGGCGACATGAGCGACACAACAACTCAACCCGTCAAACAACGCCCTGAACTGATCCTGATCGGTGTTTTCGTCGCAATCGGCATTGCTGTGCTGCTTTATTTCTCAAGCCAGCAACAACAGCAGTTGCGCAGTTCAGCGACAGGTATGGATGGGCTGGACATTTGGCTGTCATCCGAGGGGCACGATGCCCAAAGTTTTGCAGGCGGCTGGACGATCAGCGCTGAAACGCTGGGTCTGGTGATCACCCCGCTTTACGATAGTGATTTATCAGAGGAACGTGCCAGCCCGCAAACCAAAGAAGAACTGCTATTCCAGCAGGACGAATACGACATGTGGCTTTGGCAGGTCGAAGAACGCGCCTATCTTGCGCAAACAATGGTGGTTCTGCCGAAGTGGCGCAGCGGCGTGCGACTAACGGGCCTTAGCCACCCCGCGCTGTTGGTTGATCCCGAAAGGACCCAAGACGCGCTACACCTTATCGCCGGCGAAGGTATCGGTGCTGTGGGTCACATTCGCAGACCTTTTAGTGATTTCAGCTATCAGACTTCGGATGGTGACCGCCTGACTGCCCGACTTTATGTCGCGCAAGTGTTCGAAGGGCAGGGCTGTGACCCCATTATCGGCGATGTGGGCGAGATGATTTTGGGGTTCTGCACTGTGGAAAATACCGGGGATGACATCCTGGTATTGTCTGATCCCGACTTGCTGAACAATCATGGCCTGCGTTTGGGCGACAATGCCCTGATCGCCCAAAGCCTATTGCCGCAATTGGCGGATGGTGGGCGCATTCTGATCGACTATAGCCAAGACGTTTGGATCACCGAACAGCAAG
This sequence comes from Roseobacter sp. CCS2, assembly GCF_000169435.1. Classification (GTDB taxonomy): domain Bacteria; phylum Pseudomonadota; class Alphaproteobacteria; order Rhodobacterales; family Rhodobacteraceae; genus Yoonia. Next base: position 4,579 of record NZ_AAYB01000005.1, read on the forward strand.
AGGCCGTGCAGCACGAACGCAGTTGGTCCGATTTTCTGCGCTATCTCGAATATCCATTTTCTGTACTTTGGATCGGTGGTGCGATCCTAATGTTGATCACGTTTTGGCGCGCAGGTCTGCGCTATGGCCCGATTGTTGATGCGGTATCGAAACTGAGCGCGCGTAAGGGCCAGGCGATCAGTGCGCGGGCCAAGTTGATGCGCATGACCGGACAGGACGGCGCGTTGCTGGATGACTATGTCACCGCCCGGATGAGTGCGGTCAGCAGTGCGCTGTTTGGCCCTGTGATTTCCGGCACGGCCACGAAAGAACAGGCCTATCTGAAGCATATGAAGCGCCTTAATCCTGCGCTGACCGAAAAACTGACCACCCTTTTGAACGAAATGCGCAACCTGCCAGCACATCTGCCGGCGACCGCCGCCATTTCCTATGTCGAAGCCTTTGAACTTACTTTGGAGCAACTTGCCCATGACACTTGAAACACTCAGCGCCCGCGCAGACGCCCTGCGCGCAGAGATCGGCAAAACCGTAAAGGGGCAGGATGAGGTCATTGACCTGCTGCTGGTCGCCCTGTTTGCGCGCGGACATGTCCTGCTGGAAGGGCCGCCGGGAACGGCCAAGACGCTGATGGCCCGCAGTTTCGCCGCCGCCTTTGATCTGGATTTCGGGCGTATTCAGTTCACGCCTGATCTGATGCCGGGCGATGTGTTGGGGACGTCGATCTTTAACTTCCAGACCAATGATTTCACCCTGACCAAAGGACCGGTGTTCAGTCAGGTTTTACTGGCAGATGAGATCAACCGCGCCCCACCCAAATCGCAGGCTGCTTTGTTGCAGGCGATGAACGAACGCATGGTCAGCATTGATGGCACCGACCATTTGCTGGGGGATGAGTTTCTAGTTGTTGCAACCCAAAACCCGATTGAACAGCAAGGGACCTATCCTTTGCCAGAGGCGCAGTTGGACCGTTTCCTGTTCAAACTGGTCGTCGATTTTCCGCCGCAAGACATCGAAATGGAAATCCTAAAGGCACATGCAGCAGAACCGATCGAGACGCGCGCCACGATGGATGCCCAAGACAAGGTCATGGATGCAGCGATCCTTGCGGAATGCCGCACGATTATCGACGGGATTATCCTGCAAGATGATATTTTAGCCTACATCCTGCGGCTGGTGCGCGCGACGCGCGAGAACAATGAAATCTCTTACGGTGCATCCACCCGTGCCGCTGATGCGATTGCCAGTGCAGCACGCGCAGCTGCTGCCTTGGCAGGCCGTGACTTTGCGATCCCTGATGACGTGAAACGCCTCTTTGTCCCGGCCTTGCGTCATCGCATTGTACTGGGTCCAACGGCTGAAATTGAAGGACGCGGACCGGTTCAGGTTCTTGAAAACATCCTTGATCAGGTAGAGGCACCCCACTGATACGGCCATCGCGCAGATTGCTGACAGTTGGCGGGGCCGCCCTGCTGATTTCGATGCTGATCGCCTTTGTGGGCGATGCCCCCTTTGCTGCGGCAGCGGGGCTGTGGCTGGTGTTGGGAATTGCTGTGCTGGCAGATGTGGTCATGTCCCGGACAGGGCGCAAAGAGATTACCGTCGATTTCCCATCAGAGGTGTTTGTTGGCGAAACGGTTGATTTGAAACTGACCGTCGGCAACGCGCCAGCGGCGCTATCGGGCCAAATTGATTGGCCAGATGGTATCAGCGGGCAAACCGACATTACGTTTACAGCAGACAATCAAAACATCGCCCGCGCGGTGATTCCATGCCGCGCTGTGCGCCGTGGGACATGGGCCTGCGACCATCTTTGGCTGATCTGGACCTCGCGCTGGGGGTTCTTTGAATATGTCCCAAAGCTGACATTGGGGGCAGAGCTGCGCGTGGTACCCAACATTCGGTTGATTGAATCCGGGCAGATCACAAGTTCGGTCAATTCCGCATTGTTTGGCGTCAAAGAAAATCGTGCCATCGGCGAAGGATCTGAATTTCACCAGTTGCAGGATTTTGTCCAAGGTATGGATGTCAAAACAATCGACTGGAAAAGATCAGCCCGTAAACGGTCTTTGGTCGCCAAAGAACTGCGTGCCGAACGCAACCACCACGTCATTATCGCCCTCGATAACGGGTATCTGATGCGCGAAGAAATCGGGGGCATGCCCCGGATTGACCATGCGATTACCGCAGCATTGGCCACCGCATGGGCCGCTGCCATTGGCGGTGATCTGGTCGGGTTTTATTCCTACGACGTGCGCCCCCGCATCTTTTCTGCGCCCACCGCGGGGCGCAAAGCCTTTGCCCGCATGCGCAGCCGCACTGCGGACCTGGATTATGTGAGCCGCGAAACAAACCACACGCTTGCGATGACAGAATTGAACGCGCGCACGCCCAAGCGCAGCCTGATCATCATTTTCACTGATTTTGTTGATACGACCTCGGCCGAGCTACTGATCGAAAACATCGGCATCCTTGCCCGACGTCATCTGGTGATCTTTGTCACTCTGCGCGATCCTGAACTGGAACAGATGGTCGCCAAAGCGCCTGAAAGTATGGACGGCGTTGCCGAACTGGTCGCCGCCAACCAATCCATTGATGAACGCCGCATCGTGATGGAGCGTTTGACGCGGATGGGTGTAACGGTAATTGATACAGAGCCCGGCAAAGTCACCGCGCAGCTCATCTCGCATTACCTAGAAATCAAAGCGAAAGAGCTGATCTGATGGAAGAACCAACCGATCTGATCCGCTCTGCCCGGTTTCGCAAGGAACGCGAGGACGACTGGTTGCGGCTGGAATCGTTGGCGACCAAGGCAGAAACCCAAGGTCTGCGCCGGATGAGCTTTGGTGAGGCGCGCGATCTGGCTGCACTTTACCGCGAGGCGACAACGTCACTGGCGATTGCGCGTGAAATCTCGCTTGATAAGGGGCTACTGCTGTATCTTGAGGCACTGACCGCACGCGCCTATCTGTCGGTCTATGCCCCGCAGGAAAGCGCACGGGGCGTGATTGCCCGGTTCTTACGCAAAAGCGGCCCTGTGGCGATGCGCAAATCGTGGTTCTTTGTACTGCTTGGGTTCCTGAGCATGGGGTTGGGCGGCCTGGCGGGGTATCTGCTCTATTTCGATGATCCAGCTTGGTTCTATGTATTGATGCCGGGCGATTTGGCAGGCGGGCGCAACCCGGATGCAACAACAGGTTATCTGCGATCGGTGATCTATGATGATGACCCCAGCGCGTCAGGTTTAGGTGCCTTTGCCACGTATCTTTTTTCGCATAACACAAGGATTGCGATTTTTGTATTTGGGCTTGGCGTGTTCCTATGCGCCCCTGCTATTTTGCTGACCTTCTATAACGGACTGATCATTGGTGTTTTTGTGGCGCTGCATGTGGACAGGGGTCTTGGATGGGACCTGTTTGGCTGGCTGTCCATCCACGGCGTGACAGAGCTTTCGGCGATCTGCATTGCCTGTGGCGGTGGCATCCAATTGGGGGCTGCGGTGCTGTTCCCGGGACAAAATACACGGGCCGAGGCGTTGCGGATTGCGGGGCGCGATGCGGCCAAACTGGCAATTGTTGCGGCCCTTATGCTTGTCGCGGCTGCCTTGATCGAAGGGTTCGGGCGGCAGTTGATCCAAGATCGCAACGCACGGCTGATCATCGGCTGGACCATCGGCGGCTTGTGGTTGATGTGGTTTGTTCGGACCGGGAGGGCGCAATCATGAAATTGCGCCGAAAGCCCAAAACGCCAGCACCCGATCCCAATGTGTTATTGCCCCCAGAAGGCGTGCCATTGCATCTGGCGGTGGCTGGCATGGGCGCGCGGTTTGGTGCGCAAATCACCGATATTCTGATTACGGTGATTGGGGCTGCGGCGCTTGTTATCCTGCTTGCCGTACTGGATCTGACGTCGCCACAAACGCTTTGGGCGATTTCGGCACTGCTCTTTTTTATCCTCCGCATTCCCTATTACGTGCTGACAGAACTGGCCTGGAATGGGCAGACCATTGGCAAGCGAATTATGAAGATCAAAGTTGTCTCGCGCGATGGATTGTCACTTAGTGCGCATGCGCTTGTGGTGCGCAACCTGATGAAAGAGGCCGAGATTTTTCTGCCCGGCACACTTTTGCTGACGTTGGATGCGGCGTCGCCCATCGGCTCATTGATTGCGCTGGGCTGGATTATCGGAACGCTGGCAGTACCGCTGACCAATAAACGGCGGCAGCGTTTGGGCGATATGATTGCGGGGACCTATGTGATCGACCTGCCAACGCCGATTCTGTTAAAAGATTTGGCGCAGTCTGTACCCAAACCAGTGAAGGACAAGTTCGTGTTCCTGTCACACCAGCTTGATCATTATGGTGCCTTGGAGTTGCAAACGCTTGAGGATTTGTTGCGCGCACAAGAGAACCGACCCAGCATGCAAACAGATACGCGCAACAAGGCAACATTGGATTCCGTGATTGAAAAGATCCGCAACAAGATCGGATATGCCGACAAAGTTGATCCAATGGACAGGGTCGCCTTCTTGCGGGCGTTCTATAATGCGCAGCGGGCGCATCTTGAGAAAAAACAGCTTTTTGGTGAACGGCGGCAGGATAAATTCCATGCAAATCAGGACGAAAAGAACTGATGCATATTTGCTGCAATTGCGATGGGCACCTTGGCCAGTGCCACAATCCTGTCTAGAAACCGCGTTATTAATTCGGCACATCCGATCACATCAGGCAGCGCGTTCTGCCTTTTGCCCCTTCTATAATTGTCATTAGGAATTTTTCATGACGAGCACACCTATCACTGGCCAAAAAACGTCCCTCGGCGTTGGCGCCATCGTTTCCAACAGCTTTTCGATCCTGTTTCGCAATCTGATTGCGGTCATGATCGTGGCGTTCATCCCTTCATTGATCGGCTTGCTTGTGTCTGTCGCCATGAACGGGGTTGGCCTGACACTTGGTGTTGATACCGGAGAAGCATTGGCCATTGGATCACCCACCATGATCTTTGTTGGCGTTATCGTTCAATTTGCTATTCAGGGTCTGACAATCGCGCTTTTGGTGCAGTTGGCCTATGACGCAAAGCTGGGCAATGCAATTACACCAATCGCCTATATTTCTCCCGCGATCAAAGCGATCGTGCCAATCATGGTGCTGTCACTCGTTATCGGTATTCTGGCGGGTATCGGTTTCGTCCTGCTGATTATTCCGGGCCTCTACATCTATGCGGTTTTCTGCGTGACGACGCCCGCAATCATGATCGAGCGTGCAGGCTTTGGCGGTATGGGTCGTTCTGCGGCGCTGACAAAAGACTATCGCTGGCCTGTTGTTGGTGCCTTGATCCTGCTGGGGATCTGTACCGCTGGTTTGGGAATTGTCACCACCTTCCTTGTGTCGGCGATCGTGCCAATCATCGGTTTGAACGCGGCTGGCTTTGGCATTGGTATTTTGCTGTTCGCACTGGTGAACGGGCTGACCTACGGCTTGTCCGGTATCGGCGCCGCCCTGATCTATGCCCGCCTGCGTGATATCAAAGAAGGTGTCAGCGTTGATAAACTGGCGGCTGTCTTCGACTAGAAGACGTATTGCCGAAATACAAAAAGCCCCATCGCCCAGTGTTGGCGGTGGGGCTTTTTAAATGAAACGCAGCCTATGTTTTTCCAAGACACCCACAATGATTTCTTTTGCATGGCAGCGGTGGGCGCGGTGGGTGTCGCGGGCCATGTTGGCCTGACCATCCTTGATTGCCTGAAACACCTTGCGATGATCGTCGTTTGATTTTGTCGGTAAGGGCCGCAGCGCCAAAGTAATGGCGCGCGCGCGGCGCACCTGATCGCTCATCATATCGACGATGGCTTTGACCCTGCCGTTGCCCCCCAGCTGCACCAATTCCTTATGGAAACGATCATCGGCCTCGGACCATGCATCAAGGTCACCAGCGGCAATGGCTTTGTCCATATCGTCAATTGCAGCCTCAAGCAGTGCAAGCGCGCTGTCAGAGTGGCCCGCCTTGGCGGCCTGTTCGGCCGAGAGGCTTTCAAGCTCGGTCAGCACGTCATAAATATCGGCCATGTCACGTGGTGAAATCGGCAGGATACGGACACCTTTGCGCGGTTGCAGTTCCAGCAGGCCCTGACCTTCCAGCATCAACAACGCTTCGCGCACCGGCGTGCGCGACATATTCAATTGTGCGGCAAGTTCGGTTTCAAGATGGTTTGATCCCGCTGGCAGATCACCGGCAAAAATCATTTCGCGCAGTTTAGCAAGGGCGCGTAGGGCGTTTGAAATCGGCTTTTCTGTCACTGCATCAGCCCTTTATCCTTTGCTTTTGTCCTGTCCGTGCAGCTTCATAAATCTGTTCTTCGATCTTCATCACGGTCAGATAGTTATCAGCCGTGTTTTCCAGCGGCGCACCATCCAGCACGCCCCGCATAATATGGCTTTGCAAAGCATGCACGCAATCACCGCCAAAGCCGTCCCATGTATCGGGGCCCAAAAGCGTTGTTTCGGTGGCATCGGCAAAGTCGCGATGCGTCACGGACCCATCGCCATACAGCCGGATCGTGCCCAGCGTGCCTTCGATCAGGGCCTCGCCCATGGTCCGGCGCAGATTGTCGGCCTTGTGATCAAGGTGGCGGTTGCCGTCGAACAAGGCGCGGACCCCGTTGGGGTGATCGAACAGAATATATCCTGCATCTTCGCCTACAATTGCCGGGTTTATCTGACGTAGGTCGGCATAAACAGCCGTCGGATTGCCTAGAAGGTAACGAAACGTATCCACCCAATGCACCCCGGTTTCGTGCACCAGAAAACGGGGCATTTTCTGGAAATAGGGTTGTCGATCAAGGTACGCATCAGGGCCTTGACCGTCGCCGGGACGAAGCCTGAATGTCACCTGATGCGCTTGGCCAATTGTACCGGTATCAAGGGCTGTCTTGATCGTGCGGTACCAGGGTTGAAAGCGAAAGTTTTCATGCACCACAATCGTGGCATTCGCGGTCTTCGCTTCGGCAACGACAGTCTGTGCTTCAGTCAGGTTCAGGCAAAAAGGCTTTTGGCAGATGATCCATTTCACACCTGCGGCCAGCGCAATGCGGATCGTATCGGCATGTGCCTGAGGTGGCACAATCACATCCAGCAGATCGGGTGCTTGTTCATCCAACATTTGCGCCAGATCGGTGTAGGCGGCCAACCCGGTTGCCTTTGCCCTTTCAAAATCGCGATCACACGCACCAACAAGGATAGCCCGCGCCATACGTGCCCAGCTGTCGTAATGAAACTGGGCGAAATAACCCGCACCAACGCAGGCAATGCGCAGGTTTTGATTATCCGTCATACGGCAAACAACGCGTCCAGAACCGCGCCCGCCGCATCGTTCGTGTCATGTCCCCCACCCAGATCACGCGTCAGCACATCGCCGCGTGCAACAACGGCCTCGACGGCTTTACGCAAGCGTGTGCCATCGGCGCGTATCGCATCGTTATCATGTTTGACCCCTAGCCAATCCAGCATCATGGCCGCAGACAGGATCATCGCAAACGGGTTTGCCACGCCCTGCCCGGCAATATCGGGGGCCGATCCGTGGCATGGTTGAAACACAGCATGATCCAATCCGATATCGGCGGATGGTGCCAATCCAAGCCCGCCCATCAGGCCCGCCCCAAGGTCGGACAGGATGTCGCCGAACATATTCTCGGTGACCAGCACATCGAAATCCCACGGTTTTTGCACCATCCAAAGGGCGGTTGCATCCACATAGGCATGATCGGCAACGATATCAGGATGATTGGCGGCTTCGGCATCAAACATCTCGCGAAAGAAAGCAAAGGCGCGAAAGACGTTGGCTTTGTCCACGCAGGTCACTTTGCCAATGCCGCGGCCAGCGTTTTTGCGGGTCTGCGCCAGATCAAAAGCAAACCGGAACAGTTTTTCCGAGATATCACGCGTGATCAAAAGCGTCTCGCGCGCTTCATCCTTACTTACCTCGCCGCAGCCTTGCGTGTGAAACAGCCCTTCGGTGCTTTCACGGATCAGCACAAAATCAATTTCGCGTCCCGGCGGCAGACGCAGCGGTGTGCCTTGCCCCTCACGCACCGTAACAGGGCGCACCCCGGCAAAAAGCGTTAGCGCCTTGCGCAGATCGATCTGTGGTGAAATTTCTGTGCCATCGTCATAGCGCACATCAGGCAGGCCCATGGCCGACAGCAGGATCGCATCGGATGACCGTGCGATTTGCATTGAGGTATCGGGTAGCGAAACTCCGGTTTGGGCATAATGCGCGGCCCCGGCCGGGGCATCTGTAAATGACAGCGCATAAGCGTCAGAGGCGGCGGCCATACGTTTGAGTATCTGCACTGTCGGCGCCATGATTTCCGGCCCAATCCCGTCACCGTGGAAAACTGCGATATCAAAGTTTTGGGTCATTCAGGGCCTTTCCTGCGCGGTAATTCTTTCGGTTCGAACAATCGAGTCACTGACAATTCACACATTAATGCATGCATTACTAAATGCAATAAAGAGAGATGCCATTTGAGCTACCGTAATTTTTATTTGCAATACGACCACTTGCTGGCATCTTTGTGGTGCTGAAACTGGCAATACAGCCAAGAAGGAAACCTGCATGTACGCTGTTATTGTCACCTTTCAGGTCGTAGCTGATGAAATGCCTGCATTCATGCCGTTGATGCGAAAAAATGCAGCCATGTCGCTTGCGCAAGAGGCAGGTTGCCATCAGTTTGATATCTGTACGGACCCAATGCACCCGGACGATGTTTTTCTATATGAACTCTATACGGACCGGCCTGCCTTTGACCTTCACCTTGCCAGCGATCATTTCAAAGTCTTTGATGCGAAGACCAAACCAATGATCACAGCGAAAGTTGTGCGCACATACCAGGATGTCATCACATGAGCGATTGGGAAATCTATTGCATCAAATACGCTGACCGGAACACACGCACCCGGGCGGACAGTTTTATCTTCGACGACAACCATGATGCACCGCATCCTATGGATTATTTCATGTGGGTCCTGCGACGCGGCGCTGAGGTGATACTGGTAGACACCGGATATGATACAGAAGAAGGGCAAGCGCGTGGTCGCCCTATTCGGCTGGACCCCGCCGCCGCATTGCAACCGCTTGGCTTGCAGCCAGAGGATATTACCCAAGTCATCGTAACCCATCTTCATTACGATCATGCGGGTGGCTTGCACCTGTTTCCCAACGCAACACTGCACTTGCAAAGCGCTGAGATGGCCTTCGCCACAGGCCCTTGCATGTGCCATGAGACATTGAAGATGCCTTATACCGCGGGGCATGTCTGCGAAGCGATCAAGCGCCTTTATGCCGGAAAGGTCGTATTTTACGATGGTGATGCGCAGGTCGCGGATGGTGTGACGGTGCATTGCATTGGTGGGCACAGCCGTGGGCTTCAATGCGTGCGCGTGCGCACTAAGGCTGGTTGGATGGTGCTGGCATCTGACGCCAGCCACTTTTACGAAAACATCTTTGCGCGCAAACCGTTTCCCATTGTGGTTGATTTGCAGAACATGCTGGATGGTTTTGATACCCTGCATCGCCTTGCCTCTGATCCTGGCCTGATCATTCCGGGCCATGATCCATTGGTGCGCATCTATTTCCCGCAGGCTATGGCGCCGCATATCTTTCGCCTTGACGCTGGGCCGATCAAAGAGATTCCCCGATGAAACTGGGGATTATTGCGGACGATTTTACCGGTGCATCAGATATCGGGCTGACATTGGCCGAGGCGGGCATGTCTGTGGCGCAATTCATCGGTGTTCCCGCCGGGCCTGCGGACCCGACGCTTGATGCTGGTGTGGTGGCGTTAAAGTCACGTACCGCCCCTGTTCAAGATGCCGTGTCTGCGTCGCTCGCGGCATGCGATTGGCTTATGGCGCAAGGGGCAAAGCAGGTCGTTTTGAAAGTCTGTTCTACCTTCGACAGCACCGCAAAAGGTAACATTGGTCCCGTTCTTGATGCCCTAGCCAAACGGCTGAACGCGGGGCCGGTCATCGTTTGCCCGGCTTTTCCCGAAAACGGTCGTAGTGTCTATCAAGGCCACCTTTTTGTCGCTGACAGGCCGCTGCACGAAAGCGGGATGCAGGATCATCCGCTGACCCCGATGAAGGACGCTGATCTGCGGCGCGTTCTGGCAGCGCAGTCTGTGCGTCAGATCGGCCATGTCCCGGCCTTGACAGTGTTGCAGGGTGGCGATGCGATCAAAGCAGCACTGACCACTGATGCGCATATGATCACTGACGCCATCACAGATGCCGACCTGCTTGCGATCGGCCAAGCTGCCAAAGGTCTGCCTTTGCTATGCGGTGGATCAGGTATTGCGCTTGGATTGCCCGCCAATTTCGGTGTGCAGACAGCAGCACCGGAATGGCACGCGATCACCGGACCGGGCGCTGTGTTTTCAGGGTCGTGTAGCATTGCCACGCGCGATCAGGTCGAAGCGTATGCCGCCACCGCGCCGTCCTTTCAGATTGACCCGGCCAAAGCAGTTGAGGGGCAGTATAACATCGGCCAGATCGCTGATTGGGTCGTGGCGCAAGACGTGCCTCCGCTGGTTTATTCATCTGCTGACCCCAAAGTGGTCAAAGCGGCACAAGACGCGCATGGGCCGGGTGTCGCGGCGGCAGCCATCGAAAATCTTTTTGCGCAACTGGCCCCCGCGGTCATTGCAGGTGGGGTCCGTCGGTTGGCTGTGGCAGGCGGTGAAACCTCTGGCGCTGTGGTGACCGGCCTTGGGGCCGATGCGCTGACCATTGGCCCGCGTGCGGCGGCGGGTGTGCCTTTGGTCCGTTTTGGCGATGTCGCGCTGGCGCTGAAGTCAGGTAACTTTGGCGGATCGGATTTCTTTGGCAAAGCCTTGACATTGATGAAGGCCCCGCATGACTGAGATCAGCAAACTGCGCGAAGACATCTGTGTTTTGGCCAAGTCAATGCTCGACCGCGGGCTGACCTGTGAGTCCTCTGGCAACATATCTGCCCGGCTGTCGGACGGAACGGTTTTGGTCACGCCAACCGGGCGGGCGATGGGGTTTCTGGACCCTGCACAAATCAGTCACCTCGACCAGAACTTCAAATTGCTGTCTGGCGACCCACCAACAAAAGAAACGCCGTTGCATGCGGCATTTTACGAAACACGCAGTGGCACGGGCGCTGTTGTTCACCTGCATTCAACCTATTCAGTAACCCTTTCGATGTTGCCTGAAACGGACCCCGACAATGTACTGCCGCCCTTGACGCCCTACACGATCATGCGGGTCGGTAAGGTCAAGCTGCTACCGTTCTTTTTGCCCGGTGATCCGGGGATGGGCGATGCAGTGCGGGGTCTGGCGGGCAAACGGTCTGCCGTCCTTTTAGCGAACCACGGTCCTGTGGTCGCGGGCAAAGATGTTTGGGCCGCCGCATTTGCGATGGAAGAGCTTGAAGAAACAGCCAAACTAGCCATGCTGACGCGCGGAATGAACCCGACACCGCTGACAGAAGCGCATGTTCAGGCCGTGGTCAAAAAATTCGATGTCGACTGGTAAAACGATTGCCCGGTCGGTTCAGTAAACAGCGATCCTCACGGATCTTGCTTGTGCTCGGATTGATCACTTTGTGGCGCCACAGGCAACGGCTCTTTGAAGGTCAAAGTCCGATATGGGAATGGGATTTCAAGACCGGCATCATCCAACGCGCGTTTGACGCCCGCCACAACCTGATCCTTTGAGGTACGCACCTCGACCGGGGTCGATCCTGTCCACCACGTCACTTCGAAATTGATCGAAGAAGACGCAAATTCCTGCGCGAAAATTTGGATGGGCTTGTTGTCTTGTTCGACAGTGTCGCAAGCCACAACCGCCTGTCTGATCACGTCGCGCGCTTCATCAACATCAACGTCGTAGGCCACGCCACAAATGATGGTCACCCTGCGGTGCGGTTTGTCCGTGCGGATGACAACAGGGTTTTTGAACAACATGGAGTTGGGCACGATAACAAGCTGCCCATCGGTGCGTTCGATATGGCTTTCACGGATGGCGATGTGGGCCACCTTACCTTCGATATCTTCACACTCGATATGATCGCCGATGCGCATTTCGCGCCGAAACAGAATGATGATCCCTGCCAGAAAGTTCTCGAACACATCCTTGAATGCGAAACCTATCGCCACCGATCCGATGCCAAGACCGGCCAGAATGCTGGCGGGCGTCAAACCCGGAAAAACGATGACCGCAGCAATCATCAAACCCATGATCCAAATGAAGATAGACACCAAAAGTTGCGCAAGCTCTTTCAGGCTTTGCCGTATTTTGGTGTGTTTCAGAACGCGCCCTGCCATTGCCTTGGCCAATCGGCTAAGCAAGGCCGTAGACACAATGACAACAATCGCAACAACGATTTGCGGCAGCAGTTCGACCGCGCCGCGCGCGATTTCTTGCAGTTGTTCAGTCAGGATTTGGACAGGTTCCATAGGTATTGGGCCTTTCGTCAGTCAGATCAGGCAATCGCGTTATGGTGTATCGGATCTACGTGCATTGTAGTGGTGATTGGAAAGAAACGAACGACCGATATGATACTGCACATACGAAAACCTTTTAGAACCACTTAGCGTTTTAACACGGCAGGGGTGGCTTTCGTTCCATACCAGACATGCGGTTTAACCACGCGCCATGGGAACCAATCCGACACGCAAACGTTTGTACGCTATTGGAGCGTCAGAATTGGCAGCACCACAGAGTAAAATGAACAAAGGAGGTTCCTATGAACCGTGTCATCTATATCGTCGGCCTTATCGTCGTTGTTATTGCCGTTCTGTCGTTCGTTGGATTGGCGTAAATCTCCCAGCCCGAAAACGATCAACCTCACCTCAAAGCAAAGGATTTTCCCATGCGTATTCCATTTATCATCGCAATGATCGTATCATCATTCGCACTTGCAGCGTGTGAAACGGTACAAGGCGCAGGCCAGGATATTTCGAACGCAGGCGATGCACTGTCTGCTGAAAGCCAGGATGTGCAATCTGATCTTTGATCACGTGCAAGCCCTACAAAAAAAGCAGGTCCCGCGGGGCCTGCTTTTTTGTGTCTACTGATTATTCGTCAGCGAAACCAAGACCCCCTCAGAGCATTCTGAAGGGGTCTTAGTAATCAATCAGGCCGCTGGGCGTTCATGTTCACCCTCTTCGACCTCTTCCACGATCTTGGCGATAAACGCATCAAGGTCTTCTGGGCTGCGTGACGTAATAATGCCGTTGGAAATGGCGACATCCTGATCGACCACTTTGGCGCCTGCATTTTTCAGGTCAGTGCGGATAGAACCATAAGAGGTCATCTCGCGTCCTTCGGCAACGCCTGCTTCAATCAGCAACCAAGGTGCGTGGCAAATTGCTGCGACGATTTTATTGCCTGTGACAAACTTGCGTACTGTTTCAACTGCCGTTTCGTCAGCGCGCAGAATATCAGGGTTAATCTGACCACCCGGCAGCACAAGTGCGATATAATCATCGACGTTAACGTCCGCGATCTTCAGATCAGCGTCAACGCTGTCACCCCAATTATTTTGGTCCCAACCGGTGATCTTTTCACCATCAGGTGTCGCCACATGGACAGTGGCCCCTTTGGATTTCAGCTGCTGAAGCGGCTCCATCAGTTCAGATTGTTCGAACCCGTTCGTCGACATGATCAGGATCTTGGCATTCGTAATGTTAGGCATTTTGATCTCCCGTTCTGGAATTGAATGTTGATATGGAAACAACGTATGCGGGGCGAATGCGTTCCTGATATAGGATCCGAAGCGCCAACATGCGGCGTGTTGCTAAGGCTTTACGCCGTGCCAAACCAAGGGATGTACCATCGCCGTTTCGCGTTACAACTGGCGGCCAGCCCGCCCCAACACACGCGCCAGAACGATGACCAGCGCAAAACTGATCAGGCCTAGATAGCGTTCAAAGATGCCGTCTACGTCTGTTGGTAGGTAAAAGAAAACAGGTGCTGAGATTGTCCAGACAATAGATATGCCGATCAACGCATTGCCAGCCGCCGGGTCCACTTTGCTGGCCCCGCCTGACATCAACCAAGGGACCAAAGCCATCAATACGCCCAACCCATAGACAAGATAGATGTGGATCACGACGCCTTCATTATCATTGTCCCCATATTCGTTACGTGCGCCGATCAAGAACACCAACAACGCCAGCATGCTTAGCCCGACAACGCCAATGCTCCAACGTGGGCCGCCAAGGTGAAGATGGGCGGCAGCAAGCGCTATTGCGACCAAAGCGGCAGAATAAGCATAGATGCCGATATCAACGATAAATTCGTACCGCCCGGCGCCAAGGTCACTGATGGTATCGGCAATCCAATCGTGATCAGGCACGACGAAGTCGGCGATAAGGATCGAGATAGTAAAAATCACACATCCGGCGATCGCAAACCAACCTGTCCAGATCAGTAGATTTGGCTGAATATTATGCTCGATCCGGCGCTTTATCTCGTTCATCTTCAATGTCCTTTTTATAAAATTAGCTGGCCTTGCAACAGCCCTTACAATTGCAACGCGGATGTGTGCCCGACCGTTCCAGAAGTCTGCAAAGCGCACGGATAGTCGGGAACGATATCGGACAGGGCTGCGTTGTGACCCCATCAAGCTGGAAAACAGCGCAACTAAAAATGGAGGAAAATATGAAACAGTTTCTCACAACAACCGCAGCCGCAATCGTACTTGGCACAACAGCAATGGCAGACGGTCATTCAAGCGTCTTTTCGGACATGCAGTTCGATCCCAAGATGAACATTAACGCCTCTGAAATGATCGGTATGCGTGTTTATGCATCTGAAGCCAGCATCGAGAACGAGATGGTGATCCCTGCGGGCGGCGAAACAGAGTGGGACGACATTGGCGAGATCAATGAGATTGTCCTTACACGCGCCGGGGATATTCAGTCTGTTATCGTTGGTGTTGGTGGTTTTCTGGGCATTGGCGAAAAAGACGTGGCCGTAAATATGTCTGAAATCCGCTTTGTGGGTGAAGAGGGCGAAGACGACGATTTCTTCCTTGTTGTCGAAGCCACCGAAGTTGGTATTCAGGATGCGCCAACTTACGAATACGATCAGCTGACAAACACCATGGATCAAGACAGCTAAACCAACTGTGAACCAATGATAAGGGCGGGATTTTTCCCGCCCTTTATTACATTCCGACAGGAGAAAACGATGCCCCTATTTTCAAAAGGCGTGATCACGCAGATCGCAACCGACAATCCCGACGTCTACGCATTCAAGGTATCCGGTCACATTGATGATGACGCATCAGAGGCGTTGGCCGAGTTTATGAACGCCGTCTTTGACGCGCGGGGAACTGTCAGCATGCTACTGGATCTTAGCGATTTCACGGGCAGCGATTGGGACAGCATGTTGGACACCGATGTGATCAAGTCGCGATTTCGTGCCCTGACCCATGTGAAACGCTATGGTGTCGTCGGTGCACCGGATGGTGCCGCAAAGATGATTACCCTGATGAACAAAATCATTCCGGTTGAGGCTGGCGCGTTTGAGGCAAAAGACATTGAAATGGCGTGGGAATTCGTCGGGGCGCACCCTCTGGACGAAAACCAGCCAAAGCTGGGTTAATCATATGAGCTATGTAAAATCTTTGGCGTTTTGTACGGTGGCGGCCTTTTCCTTGGGCAGCGCTGCATCGGCCGAAACCGTCGGCAATGTCGATGTTGATTGGCTTGGCAATGACATCATCATCGAGGCATTTGGTGATCCCGATGTGGATGGCGTGACTTGCCACGTTTCCTATTTCGAACGTGGGCTGATTGACCGGCTGCAAAATGGCAATTGGTTCGAAGACCCGTCGAATTCTGCCATTTCATGCCGTCAGACCGGACCGATAAAAATCGGCGATATTGACAGATCTGACGAAGGCGAAAGCATCTTCTCGGAACGGCGCTCAATCATCTGGAAATCACTTTCAGTGAAGCGTATTTTTGACGAAGGCAACCAAACTCTGATTTACATCGCCCACGCCCGCGAGGTGCAGGATGGATCAGCCAAAATGTCAATCGCGACGATCCCACTGTTTGACGCCACGCAATAGGCGTCACGTCATTTCATGTGGGCCATGTGCCTAAATTCAAACCGCAGGACATCCGACATCCTTGTCTGCCAGAACGGCAGATGAGGATTTTCTGTTGTTTCATACGTAGATAAGGTATGTCAGAAAACATAGACACGCTTATGTGTCATATGAGCGAGACCACAAAATGGATTTAACTTATGTTATAAGTCAATGTTTCAGCGACTGGGTTTCCTGCTGGCGACCCGATGCCGAGTGAAGCGCTTGATATTCCGCTGCCGGATAACGCGTCTTCGGCGTTAGTGCGTAAACTGGGTGCCCTTTGTCTGATGTCAGACGAAGAAATCACCTTCATGGAAGGTCTGCAAAATCATATTGTCGATATCGAAAAGGGTCGCGATTTTGTCGAAGAAGGTAGCGACCTGCGCACCACTTGCGTCATTTCTGAGGGATGGGCCGTCCGTTATATCATGCTTGAAGACGGTCGCCGTCAGATTCTAAGCTATGCGCTGCCCGGTGATATTATCGGACTGCATATCAATTTTCGCGCTCAGGCGACATATAGTGCTGCGGCTTTAACGCCCTTGAAGGTT
Source organism: Roseobacter sp. CCS2 (assembly GCF_000169435.1). Taxonomy (GTDB): domain Bacteria; phylum Pseudomonadota; class Alphaproteobacteria; order Rhodobacterales; family Rhodobacteraceae; genus Yoonia. Next base: position 21,254 of record NZ_AAYB01000005.1, read on the forward strand.
GCGACGATTGATCCCCGGCGCATGACTGAAATTTCGCAAAAATTCCCGGTGCTGGCCGCCGGCCTTAGCTGGTGCACTGCACGCGAATTTGCGATCTTGGGTGATCAGACCGTCAGGTTGGGTCGTTTGGCTGCACCAGAGCGTCTGGCGCATTTTCTGCTTGAACTGTGGCATCGTCTAGATCTGATTAATGAGGTAGACGGCACGTGGATTGACATGCCAATGACGCAAAGTGATCTGGCCGACACACTGGGGCTTAGCCTGGTGCATACCAATAGATCGCTAAAGACATTACGTGATGCAAATCTGGTGACAGTTACCCGTGACGCCGTGCGCCTGGATGACGTCAACGCGCTCATGAATATGTCACATTTCAACCCCGATCATCTGACTGAGTTCAGTATTTAAGCCATCCACACAAAAACGCCGCTCGCATCCTTTGGATGAAAGCGGCGTTTTGTACCAATCCGTGGTCTTAATTATCAGAACCTGACGTGAACTTGGATTTGATTTTATCCACTGTCTTGCTGACGATCCCTTCGTCATTGTCAGCATTCAGGTCATCATCCGAAGCATGGTCCGGATCGCCCTTTTTGCCAGGATCGTTTTTCAGATCAAAGTGCTGCTCTGATCCCTTCAGTTCCGGGTATTGGACTTTTGGCGTATGCTCTGCCATTTGAATTCTCCTTTTACGGTTGAACCACGCTGTCGCGCGTGTCTCTTCTTAGCGCTTTGAAAACAACGTTGGTTTGCTGTCGGACATACGCAACGCTTGGGTTTGCATGCGCTGCCGTACCTCGGTAGGGCACATGTCCATTGGGCCTTCAACAGCACAGGGGTAGCGGAACGATTTCCCGCCACGGTGGATGTCAATACGCCCCTCAAAGGCGCTTGCCGCAGGGTTATACCAAATACCTTTGACGTCGTATGTCATTGCTTCATCCCTTCATCTTATTCGATAATGTAACGAACAAAATCCGGTTTGGTTCCCTGCATTATGCAGGCGCAGGCTCTGGCGCTTTGTGGTTTGACAGCCAATGCAACGCAAATGCACCCACTGCGATACCAGCCAGCGCGTTGGCCACGGCAATGGCATAAAACACGGCCTCAGACCCTGCCAACAGCGATGCAACGAAAGATAGCGGCACATAAAGAACGGCTGTGCGGATCAGATAAAGGCCCAAGCCATAATGGGAACGGCCCAATGCATTAAACGCACCCGCGGTGATGATCACGACGCCATAGCCCCAAATGCTGATCGGTACGATAGTAAGATAAGTCGTGGCAGCGCTGATCACTTCGGCTTCTTGAGAGAACACGCCGACAATAGGCTCTGCCGCAATCCAGAAAAACAGGGCCAATACACCCGCCCATACCGCGCAAACGATGTAACTGACCTTTAGCGCCTCAGCGACCCTGCCACACTTGCCCGCACCCCAGTTTTGACCCGCGAAAGGGCCAATAGCAGAAGATAGTGCAAGCATCGGGATGACAGAAAGGGATTCAATACGCGTCGCCACGCCAAATCCCGCGACGATCACTTCGTTGAAGCTTGCCAAAATCGCGGTGGCAACGGCGATACCTATAGGGTTCACAGCATTGCCGACCGATGCAGGCACACCAACGGCAAGCACGCGTTTCCATGACTTGTACAAGGCGCTTGCTGGGGGCAGTTTAAAAACAATCATTTTCTCACGCACAGCAACAAGGGCGAAGGCGCCAAAGACGGTCACAAGCCACGCAACCAATGTACCAATGGCTGCACCTTCAATGCCGAATGCCGGGACCGGACCCCACCCAAAGATAAATATCGGCGTGATCGCGATATTTGTGACAGCTGAGCTGACCATCACAACGCTTGGCCAAAATGTGTCACCAACGGCCCGCACAATGGAATTGGCCACAATCGGGACCACAAGTAGCGGAATGGCCATGAACCAGATGCGCATATACTGCCCGATCATATCCAACACTTCGCCGCTGGCGCCCAGCATCGCGAACAATGGATCAACTGTGAAATAACCAATTGTCGCCACGCAGATGACCAGGATCAGGGCAAGTGCCAAACTATCGGTTGCCAATCGCTTGGCATCGTCATCCTCACCCCCGCCAACGGCCCGGGACACAACTGATGATGCACCAGCGCCAAGGCCGATGGCCAAGCTGGATACAGTTAGAGTGACCGGAAATGTAAATGAAAGCGCTGTCAGCTGCTGTGTGCCCAGCTGGCCCACATAATATGTATCAATCAAAGAGACAGAGATGACTGCAATAATCCCGAACACCATCGGTCCGGCCAGTTGCAATAGTTTCTTCCACGTCGCACCGGACGTCAGATCACGAGAATTAGACAAGGAGTTTCCTTTGGTTTTGCACGCCCCAACGCGTCATCGTTCAAAAAGTTCACAAAAGGTCGTGGTTCATTGCGTGTCCAGAAACCCCAGCAAGCGTTGTTCGCTAACACGCAAGCCCGTCAAAGTAGCAGGTTGAACATCAATCATGTCTTTGCCCGCCAGGTCAATAATGGCGGGGTGTATGTAACTATTACGCGCGATCGTGGGGGTATTGTGCAAAACCGTGGACGCAGCCGTCGCGATATCTTTGATCGTGGCACCCCCTTGCGACGCGACCTCATATGCTGCGCAACTGCCTGCCCATGTGCGAAAGGTTTTGGCGGTCACGTCTTCGGTGCCAGCAGCATCGGCGATATAGGCATTCAGCGCCTCTGAATTGAGCATCTGTGCTGTGCCGTCATCATCAATCCACGACAGCAAGGTAGCACCGGGCAGATCGTTGATCTTACCCAGAACACGCGCAAGTTTGGCGTCAGACAGCCGCCGCCGCACGCGCTGCCCGCCTTTGGCACGATATTGTAAGTTGATCCTGTTGCCCGTCATCTGGATATGGCGGTTGCGCAGGGTTAACGCCCCATAGCTGCCATTCTCATCGGTGTATTGCGGATTGCCGACGCGCAGTGCTGTGCGGTCAATCAACGTAACGGCAGCAGCCAAGGCAAATTCGCGCTCGCCTGCTTCTTCGTTCAAATCGTCCTGCACATGTCGCCGCAAGCGTGGCAATGCGCGCCCGAAATCCGGTAAGGCATCATACTTTGCCTGTGCTTGCTGTGCGGTCCAGTCGGGATGGTAAAGGTATTGCTTGCGGCCTTTGACGTCGCGGCCCGTCGCCTGAAGGTGGCCCAAAGGTGTGGGGCACATCCAGACGGCTTCATAGGCTGGTGGTACAGCCAATGACGCAAGGCGCTGGCGTTCAGCCTTATCAGTGATTATCGCACCTTGGGGGTCGACGTAAGAAAACCCCTTGCCGCGCCGCCTGCGGCCAATCCCCGGTTCGGTGTCCGGAAAGTAGACCAGTTGGCCCTTTGTCACGCTTTGCGCACCTCTGACGCCAGTTTTAGCACTTTGGTGCCGTCGTCTTGACTGATTTCAAGGGCGGGATCATCGCTTGACCCGTTACGGGTGACTTCGGATCCTTTGATGGTCCGTGTGATCGAACTTTCATGTGTCTTTTCGACCTCGCCGTTTGCGGTGCCGTTGCCCCAATCCCATTCAACTTTATCGCCAGATTGATAGCTCATTTTTTGCTCCTTCATCTTGATGAAAAACAAACCGCGCAGTGCCACCTTTGGTTCCCTAGTGGGTGGTCGACAGCATTTCAATTTCGGTCTGGATGATGGCTCGGTCTTCACTGCGGGCAACCTCATGCAGATTGTCCAATAGCACGCGGGCATGTTGCAGGGTCAGCGCATCAGGTTTGATATATTGGCGGCATAAGGGAAAACTGGCAGCGAAAAGCCTGTCAAAACTCAGGTGATCAAATGAAACGCGCGGATGGGCAGGGTCTTGCAAGCCACCTTCATAGCAGGCCGCAACCGTCAAAGCGGCGGCAAGCCGGTTAAGGCAATCCATCGCTGTGTAAGGATCGTTAACGCCCGGGGACAAGGCGCGTGCCACCATTTCCACCAGTTGTTCAGCCAAAAACGTGGGGTTCTGGTTCTCGGTCCGGCTGGCACCAACAGCGAAGCATCCTTGTATCGCCGCATGGTCACTGTCGCTGATGGGATCATTGGACCAAATATCAAAAACATGGGTTTCACAGGTCACAAAAGCTCCGATCGCCGAGGCCATTCTGATTTGCCAATCGTTATCTTCGGCAAGATCATTCAACTGATCAAAGTTCACCGTTTGGATGTAGCCAGAGGTGTCAGACGTAATCACATCATCAGGTGCACGGTGCGGGATATCTGGCGGCGTTCCGGCATCTTCGTGAGCATCAATCAAATGTTTAATCTGATGTTCCAACCGGGCGCCAATGCTGGCCGAAATACGAGAGACATTGATCGTTTCAGGCACATGGTGCACGAAATAAATCAGCGTAAAGATACATAGCAACGCCAGCGCCAGCGCCATTAAAATGGAATACTGCGGCACATATTGCAGCACGTCACCTTCGTTGCCGTCTTGCACCGTGCGTAACACCGTCAGCGCATAGACAAAGGTCGCAATCAAAATACCAAGGCTGATCTGGTTGCCCCGGTCGCGCATAAAGTTGCCAATCAAACGTGGCCCAAAGTTACCCGATGCGAATGACACGGCGACAAGGGTCATTGAAAACATAACGCCGGTCACACCTATGATCGATTGGGCAATCACCGCGAGAGTTGATCGCGCGCCATCAGCCTGCGTATCCAAAAGGCTGTCTGGCAATGTAAAGGGGACCATGTCAGGGTTTTGATCAATCCAGCCCATTACACTGGCAAGGATCAATCCGACAAACACCAGTATAGACGGCAAAAACCAGTAGCTGGCGCGCAGATCCTGCAACAGCTTATACAGATATGCGCGTTTTCCCATCGTTAGTCCCGGCCCTTGGTTACGCTTTACCTTATTCAAACCTGAACCATGTTGCGATGTATCTTTCATAAAGACTTAAACGCCGCCGGAACCAAAAGCGTTCCCATCGCGTTGGGGATAAATTGACATTTGAGGACGCTTTTGTATGACGCACCCGAACCAGACATCCAATGAAGACGAAGATTTGATCAAAAAAACCGAAGGGCTAGCCTCAAAACATATCTTCGAAATCATCCGGCGCGATGGTGAGGAAGAACTTGAACGTCCCAATGGATCGCTGTTCTGGTCAGGTATTGCAGCTGGTTTAATGATCTCACTTTCGGTTTTGGGCGAGGCTATTTTCCGCACGTACCTACCTGATGCTCAGTGGTCGTATCTGGTGGAAAACCTTGGTTACAGCCTTGGATTTCTGGTGGTGATTTTGGGGCGCATGCAACTTTTTACCGAAAATACCATTACCACCGTTTTGCCTGTTATGCACAACCCGGTTTGGTCCATGTTCAAACGGCTTGTCATCTTATGGTGCATTGTGTTGCTGGCAAACGTGATTGGGGCGTTTGGTGTGGCGACAGCCTTTGCTTACGGCAGTTTTATCCCGGTTGAGCTTATTCCGGCAATAACCGAACTGTCCGAACACGCCACTGGCTTTGGTGCCAGTGAAGGTTTTCAGCGGGCGATACCTGCGGGCATTCTGGTGGCCGCAATTGTTTGGATGCTACCGGAAAGCGACGGCTTTGGCTTTTTTGTGATCCTTGTCTTCACATGGCTGATCGCGGCGGGCGACTTTACCCATATCGTCGCTGGCAGCGTTGAGATGGCATTTTTGATGGTGCAGGGCATGTTACCCTTCAGTGACGCGCTCTTTGGGTTTTTCCTGCCTGTGCTGGCTGGCAATATCTTGGGTGGTACTGTGATCTTTGCTTTGCTGGCCTTTGGTCAGGTCCGTCGCGAACTTCCTGAAGGGGCCCGAAAGAAATAACGGAACTATTCGCGGCGTATTGTGTTGTGTTGGTGAAGAAACCGTAGAACGGAGGATTTTTAAAATGGAATATGCTGGACTTGGTGGACTGATCGTACTGGCCCTGAACATCTGGGCGATCATCTCAATCTTTAGCTCAGGCGCATCAACCGGAAGCAAGGTTCTTTGGACGTTGCTGGTGCTGGTACTGCCAATCATCGGCTTCATCATCTGGCTGATCGCAGGACCACGTGGTTCCGCTGTAGCGGCCTAAGATAACAGAATTTATAGAAAGAGGGCGCGTGGAAACACGCGCCCTCTTTTTTGTGTGCCATCCCGCGGTGCCAATAAAAAAGGCGCCAACCGGCACCTTTTCTACACTCATTTAATTTTATCTACTCTGAAACGATAGCCGCTGGGCTTTCCGCTGTTGGGTTATCACCCTGATATGCGGTCCAGATCATAAAACCGGCGAAAAGTACGCCTGCCCACAGAAGCGCAAATGCGATCCCTGCAAGCGGCCCGCGGTGCCGTTTCGCCTGTTTTTCGATGTTGGTTTCTGACGCTGACATCATGAACTCCTTTATCTACTGTTGGTGGATTAACGCGAGAACCGACTATTCGTTCCCTGACAGGGAACTTTTGTCGGTTTGGCGTGTTTGATGCTGAAGGAGCGATAGCAATGCAGTCAAAGATCAATACGGTCTGCCTTGTGGCGCTAACCTTTGTTGTGGCGCTTGCTGCACTTCATATTACCAGAAATCTGATGGCGCCAATCCTTGCAGCGATCCTATTGGGCATCGTCATGACGCCACTGTCGGATTTATGGGACAGATTGCGCGTTCCTGCTGCGGTCGCTGCGGCTTTATCGGTTTTGTTAGCGCTAAGCGCGATTTTGATACTGCTTTTGCTGATTGAACCCTACATTACCCAAGCGATCAGCCAAGGTCCTGTGATCCGCGAAGAATTGCGGGCAACCGTTGACGAAATGCGCCGTATTCTGCGTGGGCTTGAACAAATTTCTGAGGATATGGCCGCAGCGATTGAACCAAACGATGCTGTAGTTGAAAATGCCACAGACGAAGCTGTCGCGCTGCCATCGCTGACAGACGCTTTATTCTACGCCCCACAGTTCCTTGCACAGTTTCTGATTTTCACGGGTACACTGTATTTCTTCTTGCTGGCCCGCGATGCGGTTTATGATTGGCTAAGCAGCAATATCAGCTACCTGACTGACATGCACCTCAAGCGCGCTGCAAAACAGGTGTCACGCTATGTACTTACGATTTCGACAATAAACCTTGCGCTTGGCGCGCTGGTTGCTGTGGTCATGCAGATTATCGGTGTACCTTCCCCGATGATATGGGGGCTACTGGCCTTTCTTCTGAATTTTATCATGTATCTGGGACCAGCCCTGTTGATTGCGATGCTGACGGTGATGGGTATTGTCGTTTTCGATGGCGCTGCTAGCTTTCTGCCAGCGGCCGTCTATATCGCGATGAACGCAATCGAGGCGCAGTTTGTGACCCCGACACTTGTCGGCAAAAGCCTGTCAGTGAATCCGCTTTTGGTATTTCTGTCCTTGGTTTTCTGGCTTTGGCTTTGGGGCCCGATTGGCGGCATCATCGCGATCCCGCTATTAATCTGGATATTAACGGTGGCCAAAGGTTTTGACGATCAGGCCATTTCCACAGGTACACCCGGCAGGAACTGAGCATCTTCTTTGCCAGGCCCTACGCGGTAGGGAACAACAAATCCTTGCCGATCTTCAGGCGCCTTTTGCGCGTTACGCGCCGCCAGCACTGCCCAAGCCTCATAAGCCTGTTTTAGGTCATAAAACTCTGGCGCGGCGGCATCACCCAGCCAATGATCAAAGCATCGCTGCCGCAATTGGGCAACTTCTGTTGCTGTTTCCGTCTGAACGCCGGCTTCTGTATCCCAGTTCAGGCTGCGACCGTTCAAGTTGGCTGACGACAAGATGCCTGTGTGATCGTCAAAGATCGACACTTTGGCATGAAGATAAATGATTGGCGCGTTGAAATGGGTATCGCGGCCATCGGTAACATGGGTGCGGGGTTGCACTGGTGATCCGATAAAGACGCGTTCGGCAAAGGCATCATGAATAATGTCGATGCATTTGGCCTGCAAATGTTCCCCAAAAGCAGCATCAGGGCCCCAGGTATCTGTAAAGGCTATATCTTCTGGCGCTGCGGGCAGCATGATGATCATGGTCAGTGCCTGCTGTTCAGTCGCACGCGCGGCAAGTGCACGGGCCAAGTCCTCATCACGCAAAAACTGGGTTTCGAAGTAAATAAGGTCTTCTGACTGCGCGATGGCTGTACGATGGGCATCCGCAATTTCGCTGATAATAGGGCGGGGCGACATATAGGGCAGTGCAAAGCGGCGCTTGGCTGACATAGTGCGCAGCAGCTTTTTCGGGCGATAAGGGGTGCGCCCGTTAAAGCCATCATCCATCTGCAAAAGATGGGTGCGCGCCTCTACAGCGACATCGCCCGTGACCAGCACCTGTACATCATGCCATGTCTCTTCGCTGTCACGCTGATGTTTTGGCGTGTCATAGCGACGGTCATTCAGGTCAAGCCCCCCGATATAAAGCCGCGCGCTGTCGAACACCGCCAGTTTCTGGTGGTGGGTGACGGGCACCAAGGCAGGCGGCGGAAAAATACGCGCCTTTAGCGTATCACCTTCTTTTTTGGTTAGTTTGCGGATGTCCGGGGCCGTTTCCAGCAAACTTTGAACCGTGACGTCGTCTTGACCCGTAATGCGATCTATCTGTGCCTTGATTTCTTTTACAGATCGCCACCAAAGTGCGGTGCGCGGTAGCATCCCTAGTCGTGCAGGGTGCATCGCAACCCGAACGTTCAGATTTTGGGGATGAGTGGAAGCTTCACCTGCCGCAATCAGGCCACGCAGACATCGCCACGCATAATAGTGCATATCCATCCGCACCACCGGATCAAAATCGGTGATCACAAGCTGAATTTTGACACCGCGATTCAGGGTGTGCACGATCAGGTCAAACCAATCTGTACCCTGCGCTTGGGCCTCTTTTGATCGTAACGTTGTCCACGGGTCGAACAACCGAAAGCCAGCCACAATTTCAGAACGTGCAGACAGGAATTCCTGCTCCAGACGCGGATAAGCCTCCGCGGCTGTGATCAGAACTTCAAAGTCACGTTGTTCTTCTGTCGTGGTCAATAATCCCGAGCCTCTGGTTCGAATTCAAGCGCATTGAACGTCAACGTCATCGTATAAAGATCATCGGTCTGGTCGATATCTATTTGGCCGCCAAGCTGAAGCGCAAACGCGTTCATCAACTTGGCACCAAGACCTGTGCTTTCCTGCTGCGTAGCCTTCCCGATCGTGTTTGAGAAAACGAAGATGCAGGACGAACCATTCTGTTTCAATTGCACATCAATCTTTGCCGCGTCTTGTCGTGCGTCACCGATATATTTCATAGCATTGGTCGCGGCTTCGGCCGCCAAAAGGGACAGCGGCACAGCCTGATCAGGGTATAATGACAACGGGTCAATGTCGCTTTGAACGTTGATCTTACTGCCATCTGCAATCGCGAGCTCAACCGATTTTTCGACGATTTCTGCGATCAATGTACCCACATTCACGCGGCCCGCATCTTGGGACTGGTATAAATCGCGATGGATCGTGGCCAGGCTAAGTACACGGTCTTGAATACGGCGCAGAATATCGCGGGTTTCATCGTGTTTCGCGGATCTGATCTGCATGTTCATGATCGATGAAATCAGCTGTAGGTTATTCTTTACGCGGTGGTGGATTTCCTTCACCAGAACACCTTTTTCGCGCAACGCACCTTCCAGCGTGGCTTCGTCGCGCATGATTTCCTGGCCCATACGTTCGAAATTTCGTTCAAGATCTTCAATCTCAAGCGGTGTAAATACGGTGTCGCCGTCGACTTCTACAACCCGCCGCGTGTCTGCAAAATGATCCATCTTGGTCCTGATACGGCTAAGGTGTCGCAGGACAAGCGTGTGCATAGCAAGCATTGCAACGCCCATACTGGCAAACCACATCAGGATCGGAAAAAGCGCAGGTGCTATATCTGACGATAGGCTACTAAGCGGGCCTTCTTCGATATTCCAAATTGCCATGACAGCAGCGGGGCTGCCTTCGATGGCGACAATGCTATAACGCCTTTCCACACCGCGACGATTTTGGGTTCGAAAGGTCTGTGCCTCATCAAGCGAAAGATTTTCCAACTGTAGGCCGCTGGGTAGCTCCGGCTCTGCTTCGCCGAATCCTGACCGGGTCGTCAAGATCGCACCATCATTGTTGAACGTAATCAGTTCGACCAGCCCCTGCGCTTCAAGCGCTTGTGTCGTTTCAGGTAGCCGCGTGTGCGGAATTGAGACGGAAACGAAGCCCCCAAATTCACCGTCCACATTAAATGGTTCAGAAATCACAAAGACAGAATCACCACTTACGCTGGCGCTGCGATTAACCACGATTGTAGGTTCCTGCTGCGCCATCCTAGTTTCGAAGTTTGGGTAAGCTGAAAAATCTATGATCTCTTCGACGGACGAACATGCGACAATCCCTGAAGGCGGCAATATACCGACAAAACTATAATCTGGACTGCCCTTAACAAACCGCGACAGTACCGGCACACAGCTGTCGGGCGCATCCAAAAGATCTGGTGCAATCGATCCAAGCAGGCGTGCCGCACCGACGGCGCGTTCGATCAACACCTGTTCTGCGCGCGCCGCGCGGTCAGTTAGCCCTAAAAATGCTAGTCCAGCGGTGCGGTCAGCTTCTGCAGCGACACGATTGGTTTGAAAAATAGCGACAGAACCCAATGGCAGAAGGGCAAGTGTCAAAAGGACAACCAACTGCACGTTGAGACGCTTGTACCATTGGGTTGGGATCATGATGGAAGGTTAGGGCTGCCTACGACCGCCATGGTGGCTGTGTCGGTCAATTCCATCGCTTCATCATCCTCTAGCTGTAATATTTCTGTCAGTTTTGCGCGGGCACGGTTCACACGGCTTTTCATCGTGCCGGTAGCAACACCACACATTTCAGCCGCATCCTCGTAAGAAAATCCAGATGCCCCAACCAAAATCAATGCTTCGCGATGTTCGTCTGCCAGCTGTGCAAACGCATTCTTGAAATCCATCATTTGCAAGCGACCATCATGATCCGGTTTCACCGCCAGCGTGTCTGAAAATGCGTTATCAACATCGGCAACTTCACGGTTCAACTTGCGGCGAGATGAGTAATAATTGTTACGCAAAATAGTGAACAACCAAGCACGCATATTTGTACCGGGCTGGAATTTGTCCATGTTTGACCAAGCTTTCAACACCGCGTCTTGCATCATATCGTCAGCTGTCGCGCGGTTGCGCGTCAAACTCAACGCGAACGCGCGGAGCGCTGGTAAATGTGTTACCAGCTCATCCTTGGGATCAACTTCGCTCATTTGTCGGCCTGCATCTCTTTATCTTGCGCGCGAAGCACCGATAGCAGATCAACGATTTCATCGGGCATCTGATCTTTCTCAAGATCAGAAAAAACCTTCTTCAGGTTTTGGTCGATGTAGCGATCGATCCTTTCCTGCTTTGGATCGTTTTCTGTTGTCATTTACTCGCCGAGCCTCATCTTAAAAATAGTTTTGTACGCACGGAACTAACTTACTATGTATGCGTTTGGTTCCAACAAAATACTAAAAAGGTAAAAAAATGCACGATATCGCACCGGAGACAACGTTTTCCGATCTTCTCGCGGCAGAATTGCCATACTTGCGTCGCTACACGCGTGCGTTGACGGGGTCGCAGGCACGGGGCGACAAATATACAGTTGCCACGCTTGAGGTAATCCTGAAGGACCGAAGCGATTTTGACAACGACAACCCGATGAAAGTGAACCTTTTCAAGTGTTTTCACGCCATTTGGGCATCATCCGGCCAATTGTTTACCGACCCGGACGATGATTTGCGTGGGCGTGCCCATGGCCTTTTGTCCAAGCTGACTGCGAACTCACGCGAAGCGCTTTTGCTGCGCACGATTGAGGAATTCAGCATCGCAAACATCGCAAAAATTATGGATGTGGACGATGACGAGGTGCGCCGCCTGATCACGACAGCCAATAACGAACTGTCCCAAAGTGTGCAGGGCCGGGTGATGATTATTGAGGATGAACCAATTATCGCCGCAGACCTGACCGATATTGTTACCACACTTGGCCATGACGTAACCGGCGTGGCACGGACCCACACCGAAGCGCTGGCGCTGGGCGACGAACAAGAACCGGATTTGATTTTGGCTGATATTCAGCTTGCAGATAATTCGTCTGGCATTGATGCTGTGAATGATCTGCTTAAGAAAATGGATGTGCCGGTGATCTTTATCACGGCATTCCCGGAACGGTTGTTGACCGGTGATCGTCCGGAACCGGCATTTCTCATCTCAAAGCCATTTCAGGAAGCGCAGGTTCAGTCTGCGGTCAGCCAGGCCATGTTCTTTGCGTCAACTGCGACGCTCAAAGGCTGAGGCACAGGAATGTCGACTGATCCCGGGCAGGGGGCGGTTGTGACGCCTTCTGCGCGACAAAACCCACCTGTTTTGCCAAGCCTGACCGAAATAGTTGAAAAGGTCATCAAAACCGGCGAAGCGGAAGTGGTTACTGTCCGCGATGTCATAGACGCGGTTGGTGACGCAAGCTTTGCGCCGGTCCTATTGTTGCCAGCGTTGGCGGTGGCCACCCCATTAAGCGGGATACCCCTTTTTTCATCCTTGATGGGATTAATGATCGTACTCATCTCGCTACAAATGCTGTTGCGACGTGATAGGTTATGGCTCCCCAAATGGATTTTGCGACGCAATGTCAAAGGCGATGTGGTCAGCAAGGCATTTGCATATTTAAGACCGGCAGCCGCTTGGTTGGATGATCGTACTGACAAACGGTTGCGGTTGTTTGTAAGGCGTCCAATGATTTTCGTCCCACAAATGGTCTGCGCAATCTCTGGCGCCTGCATGCCATTGTTGGAATTCATTCCATTCACATCCTCGATCATGGGTATTGGTGTCGCCTTGTTGGCGCTTGGGATGTTGGCACGCGATGGGCTTGCCTTGCTGCTTGGCATGGTGCCTTACAGCATTATTTTCTATCTCATTTTTACAGGAATTACCTGAAATAAGGTCCCCCGTAGCGTAATCGCTACAGGACCTAAGCTTTTTCAGTTAGCGGTTAGCGGATTGAGTATTACATCGCTTTTTTGCTGCTCTCGACCACAGATCAGATGTGATGTCTTGTGGCTCACTGATGACATCAGCTTTGTATGTCATTTGATACTCTTCTGTAATCTTATTGACATTGATGAATGTCAGCCGCGCAATGCTCGCACGACAATTGTCACCAAGAAAAGCACCAGGAAAACGAAGAACAGAATCTGTGCGATGCCAGCCGAAGCTGAAGCGATACCGCCAAAGCCGAATATGGCTGCAATGATCGCAACTAACAGAAATGCGAGTGCATAATATAACATGGTTTACTCCTTATTCCAGCTTGGGCACCGTGGATCAGCCACAGCACACTTCGCGAAATTAACGGGCAAAACTGTAAAGAGTTCCATAAACGTCTGATGCAACCAAATTGCATTACCCGCGTTGGACCATCAGCCAACGTCAGACCAAGGGAAATCAAATGTCACATGATACAAAGCACACGAAAGCCCCGCCATCGATGAACAACTTAACTTTGAAGGGGTGCTGAGGTTACGTGGTCGACTGCCGCGATCACCATGTCAGTTGTGAAAGGCATTTCTACGAAAGTCGAGGGGACATCTAAATCTTCTACAGCGCCAATCGTCACAATATGACTGCCACGGGTCGCAGCAGTCTGTACGACACGTTTGAAATCATCGTCTCCGATAAAGAGCGTATTTTTTACAAACATTGTCGTATCGGGCCCACACTGGTGGATCGCCGCGCCAATCTCTTGCAGCGACGCACCGGCGGTCACATGGCAGCTTGGAAAACGCTGGATCAGCGCCCCTTCCAAATCCATGGCAACAACCGGGTCAGGTTCCAAAATGATAAAGGTCTTAGACATATAGCTCCCTCAGACCGACAAGAATTAACATGCCGTAAATGACGCCGCATTAATCTATGACATAAGGAGACGAAAAAGTTGGCGACAAAATGTGAACATTGCCCCTTGCGTAAACGTGATCTTTTTACCGATATGTCTCGTGATGAGGTGGCCGCGATGCAGCGTTTCAAAGTCGGCGAACTTGTCGTGGATCAAGGCGCGCCAATCCTGATGGAAGGTTCCAACAGCCCACAGCTGTTTACGGCGCTTCATGGCATGGGGCTGCGTTACAAATACCTTGAAAATGGTAAGCGACAGGTCGTGAACCTGATCTTGCCCGGTGACTTCATCGGACTGCAAGCAGGCGTGATGGGCGAAATGGGGCATTCGGTCGAGGCCACAACCAAGATGACGTTGTGCGTTTTCAACAGATCTGCAATCTGGAATTTCTTTAAAGACAATCCCAAACGTGCATTTTCGATCACATGGTTGGCCGCTGTCGAAGAACACTTTTTGGGTGACGCGCTGGCGGCGGTCGGACAGCGTGATGCACTACAAGCAGTTGCTTGGGCGCTGACCAAGGTGTTCTTGCGCGGTCAAGCACTCAATCTCGTCAACAACGGCCAGATGCCGTTCCCTTACCGCCAACAAGATCTGGCTGATGCATTGGGATTGTCGCTTGTTCATACAAACAAGACCCTCGCGACCCTAAAGGGCCGCCAGCTTGCGCATTGGTCAGACGGCGCATTAAGCATCACTGACATTGATGCGCTGGCAGACATCGGGTTGTTGGATGATTGTAGCGTTGAAAAACGCCCGATCCTTTAATTTTCGCATTTACTGCTGAATTGTGGGAACTTTTGTCGAAGGCGTTTGTTGTCTTTCCGTAACCTAATTGAAGGGAATGATAAAATGAAAATGATGTCAGTAATCGCAGTCGTCGTCGCAGCCGTTGCCATCGGTTTTGGTGTATATATGATCGATATCGACCAGACCGAAGAAGGCAGTCTGCCTGACGTTGATGTATCCGTCGAGGGTGGCAATATGCCAGAATTCGATGCCGATGTTGGTGATATCGAAGTGGGCACAGAAGAGGTCACTGTTGAAGTACCAACGGTGGATATCGAAAGCCCAGAAGAAGACGAAAGCTAAGAATAGCTAGAATACATGCCGCGATCAGCATTGGTTGCGGCATGTATCATTGAAAGGAGACACGATGACACAGAATGCAGCAATCGAAAAAGGCCTTGCTGACAACAAGGGCACATCCGCGAAGGCGATGAAAGACCAAGCCGTGGAGAGCATTGAGCAGAGCGTTGAAGTTGCGCAGGAAAAGATCGCCGAAGTGACAGAGCAAGCAACTGATGAGATCCAAAAGCTGACTGAATCCGGCACAAAATTTGTCCGTGAAAACCCCGGTGCCGCTGTAGCCGGCGCTTTGGGCGTAGGTATCTTACTTGGGTTGGCATTGCGCGGTCGCGACTAACATCGACGCGCTTGAAAAAAAAGCCGCTGCAAATTTTGCAGCGGCTTTTTTTTGGTGGTTTAGACGATGCTTAGGTTCGTTCACCATCCTGCCTAACTGACAACAACAACCCACCGTCTGCACTCTGCCCACTTTGAATATTTGCAGGTGGTAACGTCATATGATCGCCATCAAACGCCGCTACTTCGATCACGTCACAAGTTGTAAGGTCAGGGCGCAAAGCAACATCGCTGACATGGCCGATATCAGCTACATGCGCCCGAACGGCGTGGCCTTTCAGATCTGTGAACCAAACGCCGCCACCTTCAATCGGTGCCTTTACCTTTTCCGGACCAGTACGTGCATTAAAAAGCGCAGCAATCAAACTTGGTGACATTGTATTCCCGAAAGGGCCGATCAATGTGCTGGGCAGCGCTGTCGGGTCGACATCAACCGATGTGCGCCGGATCGAAGCATCAATCCGTTCCGCAATATCCTCTGCCGATGCGCTGATTTCGATCTTGTCGTCCACCAGGTTCAGAACCGTGGGACTTAGCAAAATGGTGGCTGTTGCTGCGGGTGCGGTAATTTCTGCTAGGAAATACGCAGCTTCCTTAAGCGACTGATCAAACACGATATCCGTGATTTTTCCGGCAATATCAGGATCTGTCGTGTGGTGCAGGTCATGCCCGATAAGATGGGTGGCTTTCATAATTCAGTATTCCTATTATTGCAGAACGACAAAGGGCTGGCCCGAGTTTGGCCAGCCCCTTTGTATGATCGCATAGTTTGATCATTGATCAGTTCTTGTTGAACAATTGATCAAGCTCTTTTTCGACCTCGAATTTGGCCTTGCCGTATTTTTCGCTGATCAGACCGACCAACTGTTCACGTTCGCCCTTGGCCTGTTCCATCTCGTCATCGGTCAATTCGCCGTATTCTTCACGCAGCTGACCTTTGGCTTGTGTCCAGTTTCCTTTGATTTGTTCCCAGTTCATCTGAAATCTCCTTTGTTCATCGGTGCCTTTCGGGATGGTCTTTGCCAGGCTAGCGAGGGGACGACACCGTGCAATCCCGTCGTGATATATGGCAAAGTGTTAGTCTGATAGTTGTGTCGCTACCATCTGATCGGTCCGCTCCATCTCAGCACGCAGAACCGCCACGTTTTTCTTGTGGCTTTTGAATGCGAAATCAAAAATGTCGCCCACCAATGGCACTGACCCAAGGGTCAGGTCCAAACCGGTGTTCCACGCCATCCGCCCCAGCGCGCGTTTGCGCATGCCAGCGCGATATCCGTCTTTCATCATCAAAGCGGCCGGGATGACCGTAATAGCATCACCAACCCCCGGTATCAGGCCAAGGATCGAATCCCAGCCAACGGGAAGACCGAAGATACTGAATTTAGTGTCTAACGCATCGGCCCAGCGTTCATATTTCTCAAGATCAGGGCGCACTTTAACGACGCGCAATAATGTAGACGGCATGCACGATGCCCGGGATATAGCCTAGCAGCGTCAGCAGAATATTAAGCCAGAATTGACGTGAAAGGCCGACCTCAAGAAAAACGCCCAAGGGCGGCAGAATGACGGCAACGATGATACGTAGCAGATCCATAACGTGTTCTCTTTTTATTTGCTGTTACTTGTTAACGCCGCGAATGCCCTTTCGTTCCCTTGCCATTCTATGGGAACCAACAGCGCTACGCGGCGTTATCTCTTTGAAACAAGGAATGAAGAGGAGACAACAAATGTCAGACACTTCCGATCTCAGCCGTTATGCAACAGAACACGTCAAAGAATTGGGTACGCAGGCAAAGGCCGCGGCCAAGCAAGAGGCGGTCGCACAGGCCGACCAGATCAAGGATACAGCCACAAGCAAGATGCAGGCAGCCGCTGATTCAGCCGATGCCGCCGCGCGCGAACTTGATCCCGCATCACCGCAGGCGCAAGCCGTGCAACAAGTGGCAGATCGCATCGAAGATGCTGCCGTGAAATTGCGCGATGCCGATATCGGTGAACTTGCCGGTCAAGTGACTGATATGGCGCGCCGTAATCCATTATTGTTTATTGGCGGAGCAGCTGTTGCAGGTTTTGCCGCCGCACGTTTTTTGAAAGCACGTGAGCCTCGTACGATGACTTATGCGCACAGCACCGACCCTTGGTCATCGCGTCTGGAGCGTATGAACCAACCAGACGCCGACGGTCGCGTGAATGGAGAGCGGAACTATGGCTAAGCACCCATTACAAGACGCGCCGTCGCTTCTGGTGGATTCTTTGCGCCAGTTTACGTCACTTATTCAAGGCGAATTGCAGCTGGCACGTGCCGAGATGTCACGCATTGTAACACGGGCTGGCATTGGCATCATGTTCATTGCAATCGCAATGTTGATGGCGCTGGTGTCGCTTAATGTGTTGGCAAGCGCGGCAGTGGCTTACATCGCTGCAAATGGCGTGTCTGTCGGGCTGGCTGCATTGATTGTGGGTGGCATTTTGCTGATCACAGCAATCGGTTTTGCAATGGCTGGCAAATCCCGCCTAAGTGCTGATGCCCTGACACCAGAGCGTACAGCAGACAGTTTGCGCAGCGACATTACAGCGATCAAGGAGGCATCAAATGTCTAACATCGACGAAATTTCAAAACAGGTTGAAGCTGACCGCGCCCGCCTAGCAGGTACACTGGACGCATTGACCGATACGGTAAAACCACAAGCTATCGCACAAGAAGCAACGACCGCCGCAACCGACATAGGCGGTGATCTGGCGCTGAAAGCGTGGAATGCATTGCGCGACCAGCCTGCCGGTGGCCTTTTAGTTACAATCGGTATGGGTTTGCTGGCCGCAGGGTCACAGCGCCGACCGCTGCCTGTATCCAGACCGCAAACTACGGCAAATCATCCTCATGAAGCGATGGATGGTTTTGATGACCGTGTTGCCGCAGCTGACGTGGCGATGCGTGAAAACATGACCGGCGAGATAGAGCCGCAACCACAGGCATCCAAGCTGAAGTCAGCGTTGAATACTGGCTTGGATCAACTGCCGCCAAACGCCCGCAGACGCGTTGTAAAAGCACGCGAAGCTGCAATCGCCGCCCAAGAAAGCATTGAGCGTCAGACACGTGTGGCTGCACGCAAAACCAAAGGTTTCGTTTACGAACAGCCGCTGACCGTAGGCGCGCTTGCGCTGGGCTTTGGTATACTTGCCGGGTCGTTGCTGCCTGGAACGCGACGTGAGGATGCTTTGCTGGGTGCGCGTCGTGATGCACTGATGGCTGATGCGCGCAACGCGTTGGAAGAAGAAATGTTGAAAGCCAAGGCACAGGCTGAAACCGCATTGGCAGATAAAGTCGGTACAACGCCTGCAAAACTTCGCGCTTAGTCAATAAGTAGAATGAATTGAAAGGGGTGGCGTATAACGCCACCCCTTTTTGCTGTCTTATTCGACCGCGACATCGTCAAGCAGTTTTCGATAGTCAAAATCCAAATGCACGGGTGTGCCTGCATCACGTATGCGGGCGATGTCTTTGGTCACTTCATCAGGCAGGTCGGCATCACTGGGGCGGCGCAATATCACCTGATTGATCCGCCCGGCATGCCGCACGACAATATCTGCATAGATATGCGGATCATGCTGGCCAGTATCGCCCACCAACGTGAAGGCCAGATACGGATTTGCCAGCAGCACCTTTTCGATAGCATCGGTTTTGTGATCTCCATGGGTGCCGGTGATGAACTGCGTGTCCGAGATCCCCAAATCGCGCAGGAAAAACGGGCCGCGCGGTACGCCCGTTCGCAGAAAAATCGCCTGCAAATAGTCGTACAAATTCCATGGCGACGAACTGACGTAGAAAAAACACGCGTCATGTTCTGCGAACTGCTGCAATAACTTGATTGCATCGGGAAAGATTTCTCGGGTGTGAACGTTGCCTGTGGATGATGTCCACAAATTGCGTAGCAATGAAAATGCGCCAGTGCGCAGCAAAGTGTCGTCAATATCGGAAATCACGCCGAAACTGGCGTCATGGCTGGAAAGAATGGGAACATGATGCGTTTCTGCGGCACCTTCTGCCTGAATCTCAACGATCTGAGGTATGTTTGGCGCTGTGGCATCAAGCGTGAGGAAGAAAAAGCCTTCTTCGTCAGTTACAGTGCGTGCCTGGCCATCCGTCGTTGTGATGACAACATCGCGTAATTCGTCAGTATAAAATAGATTAAGAAAATCAGTAAAGTTTCGCCAGATTGATTGGGGCCCTTCTGCGCTGATGGCGCGGGCCTTGGCCAAGACGCGACCCCTTATGATGATCTGTGTTGCGGTGGTATATCCACCATAACAATCGATAATCGGATCATCGCGGGCGGGGCCGCGTCTGACTTTGTCGAAAGTACGCTCAACCGTGTGGGTCATGCGCGCAAGGGCAAGTTTAGCAGCCATGCGTCTGTCTTATACGTCTGCTGGTTTGCCGTCGGATGGTTTATCAGCGGCGAGTGTTGATTTCTCGGCGTTGTCATTTTCCATCCGTGCTTCGGTCTTCCGTTTACTGACAATCGCTATCACAACGAAGGCCAATAAAGTGAAGAGCGCCAGCAGGATGACGATAAATCCGGTATCCATTGGGGTCTCCTTTTCTCATTAGTCTGATGAACCAACGCGAAAGACCCTGTGCAGTTCCCTCAAGGTGGCTAGGGGAACCAACCACCCCGCTTTGCGTTATCATTTCAAGTCGAACGCAAAGAACAGGAGGCATATCATGCCAATGGAAAATCTCGAAGATGTCTATCATGATCAACTGCAAGATCTATGGAGTGCAAACACACAAGCTGTCGATGTCGTCACCCAACTGGGCCGCGCCGCGAAAGACAAGGACCTGTCCGAGGCGTTGATCGCCGGGGTGAACGGCATGAACGATGGCCTGCAAAAACTGGCCGAGATTTGTAATACGCACGATATCAAACCCAATGGCGAACACTGCAAAGGCATGGAAGGCCTTGTGGCTGAAGCAAAAGCCCACGTGCTTGACGCCGATTTTGGTGATGACGCCGTGCGCGACGCAATGATCATCACGCAATACCAGCGCATGGTACATTATGCGCTTGCTGGTTATGGCTGCTTGGTCGCCTTTGCCAACCGCCTGGGTCACGATGACGATGGCGCGGTGCTGCAAGAATGCCTTGATAATACCTACGACGGCGACCGCACTATGACGGACATCGCCAAAGGTGGCATCAATAAAGCCGCAGCCTGAACCCCAAACATCTAGGAGACCCGCCATGTCCCGCGGCCGGAACGCATCATCCCCATCCGATATTCCTGGCAAGGGCTGGAAAGATATTGCCCTGCGTTTGAAAGACGAAGTCAGCGAAGATCGGGTTGGTCTGATCGCCGCGGGAGTGGCTTTTTATGGATTGCTGGCGCTATTTCCTGCGATCACAGCAATTCTTGCCATTGGCGGGCTTCTGGTTGAACCGAACCAGATCATTGAACAACTCTCAGCATTGGCCGGTATCGTCCCAGAGGCCGCCATGACCATTATCACAGAGCAAGCAACAGCAGTTGCGGGATCGCGCGAAGGTGGTTTGGGTCTTGCTGCACTCTTGGGCATCGGATTGGCGATTTATTCTGCGTCCAAAGGCATGGGAAGTCTGATGGACGGTATGAATGTCGCTTATGACGAGATCGAAGAACGCGGATTCATCCGACTGAAACTGGAAACTCTGGGCCTCACCCTGCTTCTTATTATTGGTTTACTGATTGGCCTTTCTGCAATGATCGCAGTCCCGGTTGCGATCAACGCGCTTAGTCTTGGTGTGGTAACAGAAACACTTGGCACAGTTGTTGTTATTGCCGTACTTTTGGGTCTGACGCTTGTCGGCCTTGCTGTGCTTTACAGGTACGGGCCGTCACGCGATGCGGCAGAAATGCAATGGGCAACACCCGGTGCAATTGCAGCCTGCTTTCTTTGGCTGCTAGGGTCTGCTGGCTTTGCCTTTTATGTTGCAAACTTTGGATCCTACAATGAAAGTTTCGGCGCTTTGGGGGGCGTTGTTATCCTGCTGATGTGGCTATGGATTTCTGCATATGTCATCATCCTTGGTGCTGAACTAAACGCAGAGATGGAAGCGCAGACCCGCCACGACACAACCGTTGGCCAAGACAGACCAATGGGGTCACGCGACGCGGAAAAGGCTGATAACTTGGGCGATCGACAGCATAGCTAGCGTTTGTGATCATAGCTTAAGTTGGCCTGAACTTGGTGTAAGTGACGAAAGCCAATTCTAATATTCTACCCACGTTACAACACGCGATATCTGACGATAAAAAAGAGTAATAACGATGACTTATTCAAAACTTATTCCGCTACTTACCCTAGCTACCGTTGCTGGCTGCGCCAGCCCAGAGCCGCAGGAACCAAACGGAGTGCCTGACGCGGTGATTGCGATCGCAGACCCCAGACAAAACCTCGCGACAGCAAGGCTGCGCGAGGCTGATAATTGTTATTGGTACGAATACGCGGGCCCGGTCGAAACAACGTTATTACCACTCAAATCAATCGAGGGCCGCCCTATCTGCGCGGGCTAGCTTGTCGCTGTAACCAATCGTTCCGTACTGTAAAGATGGGCACGCCCACCTGTGCTGACGTTGGTATATAGATCGTTGATATGGGCCATGATCATGCGCACACAGCCAGAACTGGCGCGGCCGCCGATTGTCCAAGGTTCATTCGTGCCGTGAATGCGTAGATATGTGTCACGGTTCCCTTCAAACAGGTAAAATGCACGCGACCCTAGCGGGTTTTGCGGGCCACCGGGCATGCCGTCCGCAAAGCGTTCATAAACCTCTGGCTCGCGCGCGATCATATCTGCTGTGGGCGTCCAACCCGGCCAACGTGCCTTGCGGCGAATGGTATAAACACCGGGTTCATAAAGGTTGCCTTTGGCAATCGCTACGCCATAGCGCATCGCTGTGCCGCCTGGTTCAATATGATAAAGATAGCGCGCAATAGGATCGACGTGGATGTCACCGGGGACTAGGCCAGCGTTGGCTTCAACGCGGGCCGGCAAAAAGCGCGGGTGAATGTCCCATGGGTTTGTCGTTTCCGGGATATAACCATCCGGTGTCACCTGCGCATCCCAGCGCGCCCAATTGCTGCGATCCGCCATAGCGGGTTGAGCTGCAAATGCGGGCAAAGCAGCCGCGCCAAACAGCGCAGATGTGCGTTTCAGAAAATGGCGTCGGTTCAACATTGGTGTCTCCTCGCAAAATATTGCAAGAGGTCAACGCCTAGGCCGCGCCTAACGTTCCGCGTCTGATGTCAAAACCGGCAGTAGATGCGGATCCAACTGATCCACGATCCGGTAAGCATCCTCGAAATTATTGGCGCCAGCGTAAGCACCGGGAAATGCCACACATGCAATGCCGGCGGCAGTTGCGGCTTGCATTGACACAGCAGTATCTTCGATTGCAAGGCACTGATCGGCGTTGACAGTCAGTGCTGTCATGGCACGATAATAGATCTCGGGATCTGGCTTTGACTTGGCGACCTCATCAGCATCACCAACAAAATCGAACGTACTGCGATGCAACGCGCCTTCCAAGGCATCAAATATCGCGCATATGTTGTTATTCGACGTTGTTGTTGCGAAGCCCAGCTTCATATCCTGTTCTTTGGCAAACCGGATCAGCGGCAGCACACCGGGGCGCGGTTTAAGACCTTCTTTCACCATCATTTCGTTAAAAATCTCGGTCTTGCGATTGTGTAGCGCGCTGGCAGATACATCTGCATCCTTGGCATTTGCATAGTCAGCAATGCGCTGCCGCCCTCCGGATTTTTTCAAAAGTGAAATATATTCTTCCTCTGACCAGTGCCAATCAAGGTCTGCCTCTGCGAAAGACTGATTAAAGGCCTCGCGCTGCATGGCAGAGGTTTCAACAATCGTTCCGATTGAGCCGAAAATAATGGCACGTTTGTCCATGTCAGAAATTCCTTGTCAGAAAAGGCCATCGCGGGCCACGGTTGTTTGCGCTGATCTCTTGCGGCGCACCAAGAATGAACGACTGGTGTTAGCGTAAGTTCCGTTTGATGCGAAAGAAACTTCTTTTGGATGTGCGGGAACGAATTTGGATCGGCTGGGTTCAGTTCACATAACAGGCCATGTCCCGGTCTATTTGCTGGCTTATCCAGCCTGCTGAAATCTGCTGCATCTCCCCGTTGAAGCAGATTTCAGCAGCTCAAGCCCCCGGCCACTAACTTTGGCACACATGAGGATATCGCAACCCACGCATTCCGTATGAAAGAATTGCCAATGCTAACGCGATCTTTCTGCCGTAATGCACCTATAGTTTCAAATATGATGGGTGACGTGTGATACTGCGACATCCGTTTCGCAATTTGTGAAAGAGCAGCGATGGCAGAGTGGCATAGTTTTCTGGATTTTGGCATGTCGCAAACCGACTGGTTTGTCAGACTGATCTTTGCACTGCTGGCCGGTGCGATCCTCGGACTTGACCGCGAAGTGCGGCACCGCCGGATCGGGATCAGAACTTACATGATGGTGTCGCTGGGTTCCGCAGCATTCACGATCGTATCGTTTGAAATGTCAACGAACATGGTCGCACAGGGGCTTGCAGCTGATCCAACGCGGGTGATCCAAGGGTTGGTTGGCGGCCTGGGGTTCCTTGGAGCAGGGGCCATTATCCAAGGCGACCAAAAAGTCGGGGGTATGACGACAGCAGCCAGCCTTTGGGTGGCAGGCGCGCTTGGCTTGGCAGCTGGCGCAGGGTTTGGAATGTTTGCCGTGGCCTGCGCCATTCTTGCTGCATCGCTGCTTGCAGCCAGCCGGTTTATGGAAAAACGCGGTGCAGACGACCGACCTGACGCCAGCTGAAAGTCTGGCTTTTTTAAACCTTATCACGAAAATAAGACGGTATCAGGGTGCGATCAGAACTGCCTGATACCTTTGGAAGTAGCATATATAGAAAAGAAATAGTGTCCAAGAGAGGCACGAATACATGTTTCTTCCAGTTCCACTTTGTTTCGTTAGCGCACATAGCTGCCATAACAACATAGTATTTGATCTTGCCGTCTGTTTCACTAAGCATCACGATATGCGGGGTTATTCCCCAGAAATTAGGGATATTCGGGGAATGAATTGACTAGCAAAGCTGGCACCAAATGTTCTAAAGACCACGACGGTCGGGAAGCATGCCGACGCTGGAGGTCCTTACCTTTTCATCACAAGACGCGATGCAAAAGGACACGCTAAGGGCAGTTGGATGTTCCGTTACACTTTTTTGAAGAAACGGTGCGAACTGGGACTTGAATCAGTTCGGTCCTATACACTTGCACAGGCAGAAATAAAGCGAGATCGATGGCGTGATTTGATGACCGACAAGCGTACCCAAAGATAATACGTAGGCATCGGCGAGATGACCCCGATACAGAAATTGAAAGCAACTTGGATTCTAATGACGGCCTCATCAAAAATGGGGTGGGTTACAGCACCATCGGCATCAGGACTTAAATAACAGCGAAAGGCGCAGCACCCACCCTTTCAGGCGCCGCTTAGTAATCCGGCATTTCATCTGACGCTTTGCGCACGATCGCTCCGATTTCCATCAACTCTTCGCTTAACGGGTTGGTTTTGCGCCAGACCATTCCGATGGTGCGGCGCGGCGGTTGATTGGGAAACTGCTGCACAGAAACATCCGCCGAGCGGGTTTCAAAGGGTCGTGCCATTTCAGGGATCAAGGTCACCCCGATCCCCGCACTGACCATACGCACCAAGGTCGAAAGCGAGCTGCCTTCCATGATGTTGCGTGCACGCGTCCCGGTGGAATTGCAAAACGACAGGGCCTGATCGCGAAAGCAGTGTCCTTCCTCCAGCAACAACAGCTGCATCGCTGGCAGCGCTGATGCATCAGGAACAGGCAGGGCGGCATCACCTGCCGGGCGGACCAAGAGAAATTCTTCATCAAACAAAGTGAATTCCTGCAAATCAGGTTCCGAGACAGGCAAAGCGACGATGGCAACGTCCAGCCGCGACGCAAGGATTTCGTGTACCAGCGATTGCGTGATGGTTTCCTTGGGTTCCAGCGAAAGGTCAGGATAGCGCACCGAAAGCGCGCCGATAATCTTGGGCAAAAGATAAGGTGCCACCGTCGGAATGACCCCAATGCGCAGACGTCCCGAAAAAGGGCTGTCGCGCTTGCGCACCAAAGCATCGAGGTCTTCGATCCGGTGCAGAATATCGCGGGCGCGCAGTAAAAAATCTTCGCCCAATGCGGTCAGGCGGATTTGCCGTGCGGCGCGTTCGACCAAGGGACCGCCCATGACCCCTTCCAACTCCTTGATCTGCAAAGACAAGGCTGGTTGCGAAATCATGCAGGCATCTGCGGCACGCCCAAAGTGGCCGTGATTGGCCAGCGCTTCAAAATAACGCAGGTGTTTGAGCGTCAGTGACTTCATTTGCAAAACTTATCATTGGTATTTGTAGAATGTATTGGAGCTTATTCTTGAATCATTCTAAACGGGACGCAAGCACCGAAAATCATCGACAGAGGAGAGATCTCATGGACGGCAATCCGATCAATCACAAAACGGGTGGCGGCTGCCCCGTTATGCACGGCGGCAATACGGCGACCGACAACGCAGTGACCAAATGGTGGCCCGAGGCGTTGAACCTCGACATTCTGCATCAGCATGATCGCCGTACCGATCCGATGGACGAAGGGTACAACCACCGCGAGGCCGTCAAAGCGCTGGATTTCGAAGCGGTGCGCGCTGACGTTGAAACGCTGTTGACTGACAGTCAGGATTGGTGGCCTGCCGATTGGGGGCACTATGGCGGTTTGATGATCCGTCTGGCGTGGCACTCTGCCGGGTCGTACCGTTTGGGTGATGGTCGCGGTGGCGGCGGTGGCGGTAACATCCGCTTTGCGCCGTTGAATTCCTGGCCCGATAACGCCAGCTTGGATAAGGCGCGGCGTCTGCTTTGGCCGGTCAAAAAGAAATACGGCAATGCGCTTTCATGGGCCGATCTGATCCTGCTCAGCGGAACCGTGGCGTATGAAGCGATGGGTCTGAAAACCTTTGGTTTCGGTTTTGGTCGCCAAGATATCTGGGGCCCGGAAAAGGATGTTTACTGGGGTTCTGAAAACGAATGGCTAGCCCCGTCGGAAAGCCGCTATGGCGATCTGGACACGCCCGGCACAATGGAAAACCCGCTCGCGGCTGTGCATATGGGTCTGGTCTACGTGAATCCTGAAGGTGTGAATGGCAACCCCGATCCGGCACGCACAGCCCTGCATATCCGCGAAACCTTTGCGCGCATGGCGATGGATGATGTGGAAACAGCGGCACTGACTTGCGGCGGCCACACAGTGGGCAAGGCGCACGGTGCCATGACTGATGACAATATCGGCGCAGAGCCGGAAGGTTGCCCTGTGCACAGCCAAGGCTTTGGTTGGAGCAATCCCGATCAGGGCGGCAAGGCAAGCATGGCCTTTACATCCGGGATTGAGGGCGCGTGGTCGAA
The DNA here is from genome assembly GCF_000169435.1 of Roseobacter sp. CCS2. GTDB lineage: Bacteria > Pseudomonadota > Alphaproteobacteria > Rhodobacterales > Rhodobacteraceae > Yoonia. Next base: position 48,161 of record NZ_AAYB01000005.1, read on the forward strand.
AGAGCCGTTAAAGTTCGACATGGGCTATTTTGATTATCTGTTCGGCTATGAGTGGGAGCTGACCAAATCACCTGCCGGGGCCTATCAATATCAGCCTGTGGATATGCCAGAGGAAGAGAAGCCGGTTGATCCGACAGACGCAGCTGTGCACCGCATGCCGATGATGACAGATGCGGACATGGCGATGAAAGTGGACCCGATCTATAACGAGATCTGCCAAAAGTTCATGGCTGACCCGGCATTCTTCTGCGATGCTTTCGCCCGTGCGTGGTTCAAGCTGACCCACCGCGATATGGGACCGCGCGATAACTACTATGGCCCATTCGTGCCTGACGAAGAACTGATCTGGCAAGATCCGATCCCGGCTGGCAACACCGGCTATGATGTTGATGCGGTGAAGGCCAAGATCGCAGAAAGCGGCTTGAGTGCCGCCGAGATGATCACCACAGCCTGGGACAGTGCACGCACATATCGCGGCTCTGACAAACGGGGCGGCGCCAATGGTGCCCGCATCCGCCTTGCCCCGCAAAAGGACTGGGCCGGCAACGAACCAGAGCGGCTGGCCAAAGTGCTGGGCATTCTAGAGCCTATCGCCGCGAATGCCGGTGCATCCATCGCGGATGTGATCGTTCTTGCGGGCAATGTTGGGCTTGAACAGGCAATCAAGGCTGCTGGCTTTGCCGCGGACGTGCCTTTCACGCCGGGCCGTGGGGATGCGACCGATGCACAGACCGACGCTGACAGCTTTTCCGTGCTTGAACCATTGGCAGATGGATTTCGCAATTGGCAGCTGAAAGAGTATTCAGTTTCACCCGAAGCTATGATGCTGGACCGCGCACAACTGCTGGGACTGACAGCCGCAGAGATGACGGTTCTGGTGGGTGGTATGCGCGTGCTTGGCACCAACCACGGCGGTGGTCGCCACGGCGTGTTCACCGACCGTGCAGGCCAATTGACGACAGATTTCTTCGTCAACCTGACCGATATGGGGATGACATGGCATCCAGTTGACGGTGGCACATATGAATTGCGTGATCGTGCCACAGGTGCTGTCAAGTTCACCGCCACAAGCGCCGATCTGGTGTTCGGATCAAACTCGATCCTGCGCGCCTATGCCGAGGTGTATGCCCAAGATGACAACGCCGAAAAGTTCGTGCGTGACTTCGTTGCGGCATGGACCAAGGTGATGAACAATGATCGTTTCGATCTTGTCGCGTAAATGATCTTTGCACCCGGGCGGTTACAAATCGCCCGGGTGCAATCAATGCGTAGGGCAGTGAGGTCCGCCTAACGCGGGATGCCGCCGCTTTACGCGCACTTACAGCCGTCATCCAAAATGTGTTGAACTGTCTTTGCGATGACATGCACGTTCTGGCCGCGCTGGTCGAACGTTTGACCAGCCGTCGATCCAGACCAAAATCTGGCGACACCATCATGGTAGGGTCGATGACGGGCAAACACATAGATATCTATGCCTTTGTTAAAGGCCGGTTCGGGGTGCACTCGAAAACCTGCTCAGATATTGCCAATCCCATAGCGCCATCGTTGACAGCCAATCCATGATACAGTGATCGCGACTGCAATGCTTGGTTCAAGTAATCACAAAGCACCCCTGATCGCACCGACGGATCAAACACCCAGCGTTTCGAGGTGATGACATGACGCCATATGGCCGGATAATACCGTGGACAATTGTGGCGCGTTTTGTCTGCACAGATCGGTGGCATGCGGGCACCTTGGATGGAAATGACAACCCGTTGGTGGGTCCAGCGGAGATGGGATTTCACCGCGGATCGGTGTAAAGTCTTGTTTGCGTTGATCAAGCCGCGGCACCTGATCAAGAAGTGCGCGCGTATATGGATGGCGCGGAGTGCTAAAAATATCATCTGTTGGCGCAATCTCTACGATGCGTCCCAAATACATGATGGCCACCCGATCCGTGATATGCTGCACCACGCTCAGGTCATGGCTGATAAAAAGATAAGTCAGCCCAAGGTCTTCGCGCAGGTCCGCAAACAGGTTGATGACCTGCGCCTGAATTGACACATCAAGCGCTGCGATGGCTTCGTCACAGACCAGAAAACGCGGTTTGACGGCCAGCGCCCGTGCGATCCCGATCCGCTGACGTTGACCACCCGAGAACTGATGCGGATACCGCCGCTTCATAACCGGATCAAGGCCGACCTTGCGCATCAGGTCATCAACAAAATCCGATGTTTCAGATGCGCCAGACACCATCTTGTGCATGCGGGGCGCTTCGCTGATGATATCTTCGACGCGCATACGCGGATTCAGGCTGGATGATGGATCCTGGAAAATCATCTGGATATCCAGATTGGCGCGCCGTTTGTCCTGCGCGCTTAGGTCGTTTATCGGCGTGCCGTCCAAATGCAGCTGGCCCGCGCTGGGCGGATGAATACCGGCAACCACACGGCCAAGTGTGGATTTGCCACACCCGGATTCGCCCACCAGACCCAGAACCTCGCCCGGCATGATTGACATGCTGACATTATCAACAGCATGCACGGTTTCTTCGCGAATGTTTGCGCCAAGCCGTGCTGCGATCTTGCCGGCCGCATCCAGTTTTTTAGTGAAGCGTTTTGAGACGTTTTCAATTTCCAGGATCGGGGTCATTTGGCTACCTTTACCGCTTCTGGAACCGGATTATGGCACCGGAACTTTTGTGTACATGATTGCGACATGCCCGGTGCCGCAGCGCAGACATCAACCGCGCGGTCACATCTGGGACCGAATGCGCAGCCCCGAGGCAAAGCCAGCATATTGGGTGCCATCCCATCAATCTGAAACAGGCGCGCCCCGCGTTTGTTGGCTGATGGCACAGACCCCAGCAATCCGTAGGTATAGGGATGACGCGGGTTATCGATGACATAATCCGTTGGGCCATGTTCGACAATTCGGCCTGCATACATCACTGAAATCTGATCTGCTATTCCGGCGACCACGGCCAGATCATGACTGATCCAGATCATGGCAGTGCCGGTTTGGCGGGTCAGTTTCTGTGCTTCATGAATGATCTGCGATTGTATCGTGACATCAAGTGCGGTTGTCGGTTCATCGGCGATGATCAAATCTGGCTTGTTCAGAAATGCAATCGCAATGGCGACGCGCTGGCGCATTCCGCCAGACAACTGGTGCGGATAGGCCTTGAGCCGTTCATCAGGTGCAGGGATCCCAACCATGCCAAGTGTATCGCGCGCGCGTTCGCGTGCGGTCGTGCGGCTGACTTTCTCGTGCGCTTGAATGGCTTCGATCATCTGAACGTCGATCCGCAAAACAGGATTAAGCGTCATCATCGGGTCCTGAAAAATCATCGCGATCCGATTGCCACGCAGGTCCTGCCATGCGGTTTCGGAAAGTTGCGACAGATCACGCCCTTTGAAACTGATGCGGCCACCGGTCATGCGTCCAGGTGCATCAATCAGGTTCATGATCGAAAAACCAGTGATTGACTTGCCTGACCCGCTTTCGCCGACCAGCCCCAACACCTCACCACGGTTCAAACTGATATCGACGCCATCAACCGCTTTGACGACCCCTGCCCTTGTGAAAAAATGGGTGCACAGACCTGTGACCTTTAGAATTTCGGTCATTTCTTCATCCTTGGGTTCAGCACATCGCGCAGATGGTCGCCGACCAGGTTGATCGACACAACCGTCAGCAACAGGGCCAGACCGGGAAACACCGAAATCCAGTAGCGGCCCGACAGCATGTATTCGAAACCATTGGCGATCAACACGCCAAGGCTTGGCTGGGTTTGCGGCAGGCCGACACCCAGAAATGACAGCGTTGCCTCAAGCGAAATCGCACTGGCGACCTGAACCGTGCCCACAACAATCAACGGTCCCAGACAGTTCGGCAGGATATGCCGAAACATGATCCGCGCCTTGGATAGCCCCAGACAAATCGCGGCTTCGACGTATTCCTTGTGCCGCTCAACCAGTGCTGTCGCCCGCACGGTGCGCGCGTAATAGGCCCATTGGGACACGACAAGCGCGAGGATGATTTTATCCACCCCCTTGCCCAGCAGCGCCACCAACATCAATGCGACAAGCGAGGCCGGAAACGACAATTGCAGATCGACAAAGCGCATAATCAAAGTTTCGACCCGCCCGCCCACATAGGCCGCAAAAAGCCCCACGAATGTGCCGATAAAAAGGGCAATTACGCCAGAGGCCACACCAACGGCAAGCGAGATACGCAACCCATACAGAATGGCAGAAAACAGATCACGCCCCGACCCGTCAGAGCCTAACCACATGGTATATCCCGAAAACGCCTCTTCCCCCGGCGGCAGTCGCGCATCCATGACGTCAACTTGCGCAAGATCGTAAGGGTTTTGCGGGGTGATCCACGGTGCCAGTAACGCCAACACCACAACGATGCCTAACGTTATCAAGGCGCCAACAGCGATCTTGCTTTCAAAAAACTCAGCCCGGAATTGGGCAAAAGGCGTTTCAGCTTTCGCAGGCACGGGGGCGATGATCTGTGTGTCGGTCATTATGCACCCTGCTCCTGAAGCCGGACGCGGGGGTCAAGAATAGAATAAAGGATATCGACGATCATGTTGATCAAAACAAAGAACAAGACGATGATCATCAGGTAAGCCACGACAATTGGCCGATCAAGCTGCAAGATCGCGTCGATCAACAGCTTACCCATGCCCGGCCAGGCAAAAATTGTTTCCGTCACTACGCTGAACCCGATCAGACTACCCAGCTCAAGCCCCATCACGGTCACGACTGGGATCAGAATGTTTTTCATTACATGCACAAGGATCACGCGGCGCGGCGACAGGCCCTTGGCGCGGGCAAATTTGACATAGTCTTGTCCCATCGCCTCGCGGACACCAGCGCGGGTCAAACGGATCGCGAGCGAAATTTTCAGCAGCGCGAGGTTCAGTGCAGGCAGCATGATATGCGATAGGCCATCACGGGTTACCAAGCTGGTTTCGAACCATAAAAACGTACCTGTATCGCCGCGCCCAGTGGCAGGCAGCCATTGCAGATGGACCGCAAAGAGCATGATCATCATCAAGCCGACCCAAAACGTCGGCAGTGAAAAGCCCAAAATTGACCCCGCCATGATCCCTTTTGAGATCGGACTATCAGGATACAAACCGGCATAAAGACCAAGGGGAATGCCGATCGCCACGGCAAGGAACAGGGCAGTGAAAGCCAGTTCAAGCGTTGCTGGCATATGCGACAGGATCAGCTTGAGAGCAGGTTCACCAAAGATAAACGAGCGCCCGAAATCACCTGTTGCCGCACCCTTGATAAACGCGAAATATTGTTCATGGATCGGGCGGTCCAGCCCAAGCCTGCGAATGGCGGCCTCCATTTCGGCCTGATCGGCGTCGGGGCTGATCAACATTGCCACCGGATCACCGATAACATTGACCCCGAAAAACACGATGATCGACATCAAGAATACGACGACCAGTGCCTGCATCAGGCGGCGGATAATAAAGACAGTCATTTGAAAACCTTATAAATTGACGCGGGCCACCGGGAGAGGGAACGCAGCCCGCGCCAGAGGGATCAGTCCTTCGTCACGCTCATCGCCAGCGTGTACTCATCCGTGCGTGGCACGTAGGAAAGCCCGTCCCGTGCAGCCCAGGTATTGACCTGAAAATGCGTCGGAATAACCGCAACCGTTTCAATCGCCATTTCCATGGCCTGCGCAAGCAGATCCTGACGGGCGGCATCATCAACCGTGGCAAGAGCCTGTTCAATGATCGCGTCAATCTCGGGGTTCGAATGACGGCCACGATTGGACGATCCAAAACCGCGTTCGCTGTCATATGTGTGTACCAAAGACCGCAGTGGCGATGACGCTTCGCCGGAACCCGCGCCCCAGCCTACAAGGATAAAGCTGAATTCAGGTTCGCCTTCCGGTGATCCACTGGACGCACGCGAAAAATAGACGGAACGCGGCATCGTTTCGACTGATGTCTTGATCCCAACGCGCGAGAACATCTGACCCAACGCTTCCGCGATGCGGGCATCGTTGATGTAGCGGTCGTTCGGGCCATGGATTGTCATGGTGAAACCGTCCGGGTAACCCGCTTCGGCCAGCAAGGCGCGCGCGCCCTCAGGGTCATATTCAACAGGTTGCAGGTTTGGCGAAATACCAAAGAAGCCTTCGGGCAACAACTGGCCTGCTTTGATCGCAGTGCCTTCCATGACACGGTCAACGATGGCATCGCGGCTGACGGCCATGCTTAGCGCTTGACGCACACGGACATCACGCAGCGGGTTTGGAATTTCCTCACCATTGGGTCCGGTGACAAAGGGCGATACATCGCGGAATTGATCCATATGCAGATAGATTACGCGGTTGGATACACCTTGGCTTAGCGAAATATCGTCGTTGTTTTGCAGGGTCGCAATATCCGTCGTAGGAACACCGGAGATCATATCAACATCACCCGACAACAGGGCGGCAACACGGGTTGGACCGGATTTCAAGAAACGATAATCAACCGTTTCAAACTCAGGTGCCGCATCCCAGTAATCATCATTGCGCTGCAATGTCAGGTTTTCACCGGGGGTAAAGCTGGCAAAACGGTAAGGGCCGGTACCAATCGCGGCAGATCCATCGTTAAAGTCTGCTGTGGTTGCGGTGCAACCCGTGTCGTCGGAAATAATCGCAACGTTCGCGATGTCGTTTGGCATCAACGGGTAAGGCGCTTCGGTCTTGATATGGATTGTGAAATCATCAATCCGTTCGACCGTCTTACCCTTGGTGAACGTGCCATAGCTTGACGGGCTGTCAGGTACGTTTGGCGCGCGCTCAAACGTGCAGACCACATCATCGGCGTTAAAGGCGCTGCCATCGTGGAAAGTCACACCTTCGCGCAACTTGAATTCCCATGTCAGATCATCAATCGGGGCCCAGGACACTGCCAAACCCGGCATCTGCTGCTGGTTTTCATCACGTTTGACAAGGTGGTCAAAGATATGGGTCGCGATTGCATTGTTCGGCCCGACATTGTGAAAATGCGGATCAATCGAGGTCGGCTCTGCGGCAAGGCCAATTGTCAGCGTCTCGGCTGTGGCACTTTGCGCCCCTGCGACGAGAACAGCGAACGGAAGCCCGGCTGCCAAAATAAGATGTTTCAAAGTTTTCTCCTACAGTCGGTGTGACGAACGGCGACAGCCCCGCAGGGCCTTAGGCGGTCCATTGCCAAATACGCTACTCGCATTTTTTTCATTAACAAGTTCATATCCTATGCGGTTTTGCATAGACCTATTCAGGCAACAATATGGTGGTTGGCGACAGTATGAAGGAAAAGAAGGCATGACATCGCATCGATACAGACTTCGAGAGTTAGAAGCGCTGCGCGCATTGGTCACCAGCGGTACAACCGTGGGTGCAGCCAGACGGTTGGGTGTTTCGCAATCAGGGGTCAGCCGCGCGATTTCGCAACTTGAAGCGCGGGTGGGACGAACCCTGTTCATGCGGCGCAACGGACGGGTCGAAGCCACTGAAGAAGCCTTGCGGCTTAACGGGCGTCTGGACCCGATTTTCGATACGCTGTCAGAAATTGAAGGCGCCAAATGGGCCGCGTTGGATGACACACCACTGCGCTTGGCCGTCCCACCCAGCCTTGCCCATCACTTTATCATGCCACGCATCGCCCGGTTTATCGAACAAAACCCGAAATATCGCATTCAGTTCGATATTCAGGCCAGCGAAAACATCGTCACCGGCATCCTTGAAGAACGTTTCGATCTGGGCCTGACCAGCACCATGGCGCAAAGGTCCGGCGTCACCCTGATCCCGTGGCGAACCTCATCCATCGTTTGCGCCATGCCGGAAGGCCATGTTCTGGCGCAGCGCGATATCGTGACGGCCAAGGATCTGGACGGCCAAAGCATGATCACCTTTTTGCGCCGTCTGGGCACACGGGCGGCCACCGAACAAATCTTTGCGCAGCATGGGATCGCCCCGCGCGAGGTCGCGGCAACGGCAAGTAACGTATCCGCGCTTGAACTGGTGCGCGAAGGGCTGGGGCTAACCTTGCTCAATCCGTTTCCGATCCTGTCAAAAGGATATCCCGGCATCATTGTGCGCCCGTTTGATGCGGCCATCACCTATCAAACTTGCTTTGCAGTGCCTGCCGGCCAACCGGCGACAACCGCTGCGCGCCAATTCATGAATTTTATTCGTATCACCACACCAAGAGACAGCTACTCAACAGACGGCTGAAACCGTCACCGGCCAACCCCAAGGATCAGGCAGAATGCAAAAAATCGACATCCCCAATACCTACCCTATCGAAGTCGCAGCGCCTGACATCTCAGCCTATGCAAATGGCAATACCGGCATTGATTATGTCTGGACCTTTGACAGCGGCCAAGACGGCCCACATGCGATGATCAGTGCGGTTGTTCACGGTAATGAACCAGCGGGGGCCATTGCGCTGGACTGGATGCTGCAAAAGCAGGTCCGCCCGTTGCAAGGTAAACTGACCTTGGCCTTTATGAATATCGCTGCATACGAAGCATTTGATGCAAATGATCCAAATGCCAGCCGCTGGGTCGAAGAAGACATGAATCGGGTCTGGGATACAGATGTTCTTGATGGCCCACGCGACAGTATCGAATTGCGGCGCGCCCGCGCCGTCCGGCCCGTGCTGGAAGATGTCGATTATCTGTTTGATATCCATACGATGCAGCATTTGGCCCCGCCCTTGATGATGACAGGGCGACACCAGAAAGCGATGCATCTGGCCGCACAGATTGGTATTCCTGAACGGGTGGTTGCTGACTTTGGCCACAAAGCAGGACGGCGCATGCGTGATTTTGGTGCTTTCGACGATCCAACGTCACAGCGCGCCGCACTGCTTATTGAATGCGGCCAGCATTGGCAGGTATCGGCGGGGCATCTGGCGCGCGAAAGTGCACTGCGCTTTCTTGCAACACTGGGTTTGATCGATTTGGCCAGTTTTGGCGTTCAGTCAGACGCGATGCCACCGCAGCGCTACTTTTCAGTAAGCGAAGCCGTAACGATCGCCACCGACGATTTTCGCTTTTCCGAAAACTTCATGGGCGGCGAAATCATCCCCCACGCGGGGACCTTGATCGGACACGATGGGGATGTCCCGGTGCATACACCAGCAGATGACACGATGCTCGTCATGCCGTCCAAACGCCTTTGGCGCGGCCAGACCGCAGTGCGACTAGCGCAATCGGTGACTTTGGATCGGTAAATGTACAAAGCTTACCGCAGGTTAAATACTTGTTTGAGTGTCTGAAAATGCGTCATTCTCAATAGTCACTTTCGGGTCAGCATACCGCGCCTCAAGCATTTCCATCTGCACAAAGACTGTAATGGCACCGGCCGATCCGTCACACTAGCCATCGCACGTTGAAAGGCGTGGCGTTCACGGCTTGGACATGGTCAAGGATGGGGCGGTGATCAAGGGTCGCCTATTCCCGCATTTCTGCACACAGCTAATCAAGCGCTACGCTTCAGTGCATATCGGTTTATTTTCTTTTTTCGCGCCAGATTATGATGCCAGTCATGGCAGCTATTCCGCCAATAATTGCGAAGATTAGTGAGCCGGTCGACCACATCAGGCCAAGTACCATGGCTGCAAAGAGAAGTGATAACGCGTGATCGGTTCTGTTTGACCATTGGCGCGCCAGGAAACCAGGTTTAGGTGCTGCGCTTTCATCTGTTGTTTGCCAGACGGGATGGTGCCAATGCGCATTTGGGGGGAAATCGTCTGATTGACCGGCCAACATAACCTCTTGGACTGGTTTTGGTTGTTCAGGAATAAATTCCAGATAGCCGGGCCACAAAGGTTCTATCTCAAAGCTGCTAACCTGTTTGCGCAGCTCTTCGATAAGGCTGTCCATATCCTCACTTGCCTGCGCCATATCGAATGTGTCCATGACAATATAGGGCGATGTCGTTTTTTGAATGTAGTCCAGAAAGGCATCATAAAGCGCTGCATATTCTGAACCGAGTGTGTTGAGCAGTTTGATCCTGCGTGCCTTGGCGCGCGAAACGCCCGTTTGAACACTTACCCCCAAAAACGGATATTTGAACGGTGCGCCTGTCCCGTCATCATTTTCGCAAGTTTCTGCGCGCATTTGAATGTCATCTTCATTAAAGAGCGCGAGCCAGAATAACGGCAGATTATTCGCATGTAATTCAAGGGTATCGTCTGGCAGGTCTTCCGACCAAGTCGATATATCCAACGCGGGCATGCCAATGAGGGTGATACGAATGCTCATGCGCAGGTTCTAAGGGAATTGATAGCGAAGAACCATCTGCTGTAATGTCATAATTTGACTACAGGCCAACTTCTTGTACGAATTTCCCTGCCAACAACTGAAGCTTTCGCATTATATCTTTGCCAATGACCAAAATCCATATTCACGAAGACGATGAAGGCATGCGTTGCCTTTACCCGGTCGCAGCGATGGATGATGTGCGGCGTGACCTGCATAAAGCCGCACAGAATGCAGCGGAAAATCGTGCGGCTGATGGCGTGGGTTGGACGGACATACATACGATCGAAAATCCCGCCGCCAACTATCGCAGCCACAAGATAAAGGTCTCGGCGGTTGCGAACCAGCTGATCACCATTCTACCCCGGATTAAGTATTTCGAAGTAGGCGCTGGGCGCGGCAACCCGTTTCACAAGCTGCAAAAACGCGCCTATTGCTTTGGCTTTGGCAAACACCTGTTTATCAAGATAGAAACCCGCCTGCGATATGTTACCAATATCTGGTATGATGTGGGTGTGTGCAGCAATGATGAACTTTCAGCTTTGCGAAAAGCGTTTGAACTGATCGACGATATCACACCATCGATTATCGTAGATTATTGGGAAAGCACTTGTGGCCCCATTGGTCGTTCGGATTTCATGGATCAATATATCGCTGAACTAAGTTAGGGTGCTGTACGGAAAGCGATGTCTGACATTTTTACAAAAGTTGGGTGCTTTTGAGGAAGATCACTGTCAGCGAAAAATGGAACCTCTAGTCCTGCCATCGCGCATCTGTGGTGCGTCACGATCCATCCCTTTGAGGGCGGTAATGTCCGTATCGGAATATTCCAGCACCAATAAATCTGGCCGCGTGGTGTAAAGACGGCGCATGCGAACGCAGAACAAGCTATTCATTGGTGGCGGGATAGGTGGTGTTGCCCGTCATCGTCAACGTTGCGAAATAGTTAATAGACTGTTGACGATTCTCTTTTTGGTTGTTTTACCTCCCTGCCATATTTTCCAACCGATAGGTCCCCAAATGCGTTGTTTTTCTGCCGTTTCTGCCGTTATTGTTTCGTCCTTGTTGACAGTTTCCGCCTCTGCAGATGTCGCACAAGGGGTTGAGTTGCTGAACGCAGGAGATGTATCCGGGGCGGCCACTGAATTTGCCGCGGCCTATGAGGCCGGCGATGGCGAAGGTGCATTTTATCTGGGCCGGTTGTTCGAGTTGGGTTTGGGCACCGAACAGGATGAAATGCGCGCAGCGAACCTGTATTCGGCGGCAGCCGAGGGCGGATCAGCTAAGGCGCAGGTCCGCTTGGGGCTGATGTATCATGAAGGCCGCATCCTGTTGCGCGACTACGTGGAGGGCACCCGCTTGCTGTGTGCCGCTGCTGATGCCGGTGATGCGGATGGGCAGTTGAACTGCGGTTTGGCTTACCGGGCGGGTCGCGGTGTAGCGCCTGATGATGTGCGCGCCTTATCCTATTGGCAGCAGGCCGCGGACCAAGGCAACATTCTGGCGATGAATGTACTGGGACAGACAGCTTTGAATTCCGGCAACATTGAACAGGCGGCTGTGCATCTCAAGCAATCGGCCGATCTGGGCAACGCGGGTGGCATGTATGAATACGCCAAGCTGTTGATGATCGGGGCAGAGTCTGATCCGGTGACCGCTTATTCCTATGCCAATCTGGCCGTTGTGCGCGGTCTGGCGGACGCGGGTGTGCTGCGCGATGAGATCGAGGCGCAATTGACAGCAGAGCAGGTTGTCGCCGGTCAGGAATTGGCCCGCACATGGACGGAAGAACGTATTCTGGAAGAGAACGCCGCGGGCGGGAACTGATCACTGCTGTGCATCATTGCGTGACATATGCCGCCTTGGGCGGAGCCGTTGGGCTATTGGCCAGCACTGCGCAAGCGCAGGTCAATTGTATTCCGATTGATACGATTGACGTGACCGGCGTCACTTTGTTGACTGCGCAGGAAACCGACGCGGCCCTTGCCCCCTTTCGTGGCGAATGCCTTGATATTGAGGGGATCAATGCGGCACTTGAGGCGGTGACGTTCCTTTATGTGGATAAGGGATATGTGACTGCGCGGGCGTATTTGCCAGAGCAGAATATCGCGGACCGGTCGTTGGACATTACGGTGGTTGAGGGCGAATTGGCCGCTGTAACCTTCAACGGTGAGGACAAACCTGTCTGGGAGGCGATCGTCTTTCCCAACCTGATCGGCAAATCGGCCAACCTGCGTGAAATCGAACAGGGGTTAGAGATTATCCGGTCGATGCCCGCCTATACCGCCACAATGGAGGTCAGCGCCGGTGCGGAAGACGGGCAGTCTGTGCTTGAGGTGACGGCTGTGGCCGAACGCCCGTGGACCGCACGAATTGGCGCCAACAACCAAGGCACCAAAGGTAGCGGTGAATATCAGGGCACGGTTGACCTGACCTATGATCACCTGCTGGGGCTGAATGAAAGCTGGTCACTGAGCTATACGCGCGGGGTCGAGACCTTTCCGTTCTCACCCGATACCGGCGGTGCCGCGACCGAAAATATTGGTGGATCGGTACGGTTTCCTTATGGGCGTTGGACGCTGACGGGGAACTACAAATATTCCAGCTATGAGACCGATACCGTTGGCCCGATCACGACGATTGGCACCGATGGATGGACCCATACTGTCGATGTTGGGCTGGCCCGTGTGGTCCATCGCAATCAGAACAGTAAAACGACGGTGTCCAGCACGGTTGAATATCGTGAAAACGCGAACCGGATTGCCGAGATTGAAATCAATGCATCAAGCCGGACCCTAGCGAGTGCGCGGCTTGACCTGGCACATGAACGCAGCATTTGGGGTGGCAGCCTGACGGCCCGCTTGGGCTATGAACAGGGTATCGCGGCCTTTGGCGCGGAAGAGCCTGATGACGAATTTTCAAGTTCTGATCCGCAGTTTGAACTGGGCGATTTTGAATTAAGCTATTTCCGGCCATGGCAGTTGGATAGCGGGCAAATCAGCTACACCGGGGTCCTGCGCGGGCAGTACAGTGACGATGCACTTTACGGTGCCTATACGCTGGCGATTGGCGGTTTGTCATCGGTGCGCGGTGCAAAAACGTTGGATTTTGATGCAACTGACGCAGGCCTTTTTGCAGGCAACGCAGGTGCTGTTTGGCGCAATGATTTCGCCTGGACGTCAAAGGCCGGGGCGACAAAACTTTTTGGCAGTTTGCAGACCTATGCCGCTTTGGATGCAGGTACGTTGCGCGTTGATGACAGTGACCAAGCGCGGCCCTTGGTGGGGTCCGCCGTTGGGGTGCGCACCGTTGGTGGCACTGTTTCAGTTGATGTGGGTTATCAGGAAGTGCTGCGCATGCCCAATGATACCAGCCCACCCGACGGTATTTTTATTGCTTCTCTTTCAGCCAGATTTTGACGAAGGTTAATATTATGACACGCAAGATGACAAAATATCTGAACAATGCGGTTTCAGCATTGTGTATCGCGTTGATCAGCGCCCAGCCTGTTATGGCGCAGTCTATTGTGGCTGATGGTAATGGTCCGCAGGTCATTGACACGCGCAACGGGACGCCGATGGTGATGATCAACACACCCGGTGCCGGTGGCCTGTCCCATAACACCTTTACCGAATTTGGCGTCGGACCGGGTGGCGCGATCCTGAACAATGTCGATACCGATACTGCCATGACCAACTTGGGTGGTTTGGTGCATGGTAACAGCAATTTGCGTGGTGGCGCGGCCAACATCATCCTTAATGAGGTCACTTCAAGCAATCCGTCGGTGCTGAACGGGTTTCTTGAGGTCGCAGGCCAGCGTGCTGATGTGATTGTGGCCAACCCTAACGGGATCACCTGCGATGGCTGCGGGTTTATCAATACCAACCGCGGCACACTGACAACCGGCACACCGACGATCCAGGGCAGCAATCTGACCGGTTTTTCAGTTGATGGCGGTGCTGTGCAGATTGGTAGAGGCGGCCTTGATGCATCTGACACCACAACGTTTGACCTGATTTCGCGCCAGATCACCGTTGCCGGTGCTGTGACTGGCCAGCGTATCCGCGTGGTCGCGGGCCGCAATGACGTGCTTTATGCGACAGGTGAAATAACCGAAAAAGAAGATAACGGGACCACAGTACCCGAACTGGCCATCGATTCCACCGCTTTTGGCGGTATGTTCGCAAACTCCATCACAATCACCTCGACCGAGGATGGTGTGGGCGTGCGCGCCCCGGAAAATATGGCGGCGAATGCCGGTGGTATGACGATTACAGCCGATGGCCGCTTGGTGATGAACAGCGCCACAGCCAGCCAGAACGTCACGGTCACCAGCACGGACCGGGTTGAGGTGCAGGGCAATGTGGTTGCGCAGACCGTAGATGTGACCAGTGCCGAAGATCTGGTGTTGCAAGCCAACGCCAAACTGATCGCCGAAAGTGCGGCTATTCTTGCGGTTGGTGGTGATCTGAATGTTGGCACGAACGCCGAGATCGCGGCGAACCGCTTTGATTTTGACGTGGCGGGCGCTTTTCGCGTCGGCAATGGCGCAGATGTTGTCTCGGTTCAGACGGCTGATATCGACGCAGGCAGCCTGCACAGCTTTGGCACACTGGCGTCGACAGATGGTGCTTTGCTGGTCACCACCAGCCTTGATCTGACCAACGAAGGTCTGATGTTCGGTGATACCGGCGTCACGCTGGCTAGCGATGCGTCGATCCTGAATAACGGTGGTAGCATTATTGCCAACGGGAATATCACGATCCGTGGTGAAACAAACGCCCGCGCGGCGGCCTTTACCAATCAGTTTGGTGGTGTGGTCGAAACGATTGCAGGCGATATCAGCATTTCCGCAGTCAGCTTTGGTAACCTGCGCGATGGCCCAATTTTAGCTGATGGCGTGCGGACCGATGGCGACCCTGCGGATGCCGTTTGTGACGGCGATACCTGCTATACAGAGATCAGGAATACGGGTCAGATCACCTATGATTATGATCCATCCCGGATCATCTCGGCCAGAAATATCACAATCAGTGCGGGTGATGCGGTTAACGCGTTCAGCACGATTTCGGCTTTTGGGAATATTAATATTGCAGCAAACAGCCTGACGAATGTCGGGCAGAACTATTACCGCGATAACGGTGTTGGCAGCCTTGAATTTATCGGCGCCGATTTTGGTGTGATCGAAGCAGGCGGGACCATCAATGGCACTACCATTACGGGCTATGTAATCAATGGCGCGGAAACAGCGCTGGCGTCACCGGCAGAGTTGACTGGTTCTACCAATACTGACATTTCTGACATTGATGTGGATTCCATTGGCAACCCTGATCTGATCGTCGTGAATGTCGATCCTGATGCAGAATTTCTTGTCGAAACGCGGACAGAGTTTGTCGATCTGGGGCAGTTCCTGTCGTCCGATTACTTTCTCGACATTATCCAGTACGACCCGGATCTGAAGCGCTTTGGCGATGCCTATGCAGAGGCGTTGTTTATCCGCAAACAATTGCAGGAACTTCTGGGTCAGTTGATCCTGACCACGGGCATTGACGAAAAAGCGCAAATTCAGGCGATGTATGACAACGCGATCAACGCGTTGGAAAACCTTGACCTGACACCGGGCGTGGCCTTGACCCCAAACCAGATTGGCGCGCTGACAAGCGATATTATCTGGCTTGAAGAAACGGTTATTGATGGCCAGACAGTGCTGGCGCCCAAGGTTTACCTGGCCAACCCCGAAATCCGCTTTGCCGGTCTAAGCGGGGCAATGATCACCGGTCAAAACGTTAACTTCCGGACGGATAACTTTGACAACTCTGGCAGCATCCGGGCCACCGATGAAATCAGCATCGTCGTCAGCGATACCTTCCGGTCCACCGGGGGTACGGTATCTGCTGAAAATATCGCCGTCGTTGGCAATAACATCGAAATCGTGACAGACGCACGGACGGTTGTGACCGAACAAGGTATTCGTTTGGTAAAGCTGCCGGTTAGAAACCCTATGCTTAGCCGCCTTTTGGCAGGCGCAAGCTGGACCGATCGCGAAGACCGCGCACTGCAAACGGCCACTTTCGCCGCTGGCAGCACCATTGTACTGACCGCCCGCAATGCAATCACAACAGCGGGTGCGCAGATTACGGCAGGTGACAATATCACACTGCTTGCCGGTGGCGACATCACCATCGGTGCTTTGGCGCTGGCGTCTGAGACAGGCAAAACCAGCGGGTCCAACCGCAACCGGATTGAACGTTTCGATCACCTGACCACCAGCCTAAGCGCTGATGGCGATATTATGATTTTGTCCTCGGGAAATGTGTCTGGTCAGAATGACATCGTTCTGGAAGGCGCAAATGTGACAGCAGGTGGCGATGTCGGGTTGATCGCGCAGGGTGGCGATCTGATCCTCGCGTCGGTCGCTGACGTGTATTTTCAGGATTATGCACGCAAAAGCGGCGGATTCCTCCGCAAGAAAATCCGGCGTGAGCAGACACTGAACGTCACAAACCAGACGACATCTATCACCGGTGCGTCCATTACCGGCGTAGCTGACAACAATATTTTGGTCGAAGGCAGCAGCTTTACCATTCCGGGCGTTGCGAACACCGATCTGGCACCGGGGCAATTGGCGCTTGTCTCTGTGAATGGCGGAACAGCGTTCACGGCACCAACGGACGTCCGTGCACGTTCCAGCTATAAAAGTACACGGTACTTGGGTGGGTTGATCACCAACTCGCGCGATAAACGGTCGTTGATTACTGATAGCGTAGGCGCCGTGGCAGATGCTGCGGGCGATATTGCGATCAACTCTGGCGCTGACCTCACGTTGACCTCTGTTGATTTCACCGCGGGCGGCGAATTTGTGACCAAGGTCACTGGCACAACCTATCTGCTCGCCGCGATTGATGTGGAATACCACAGTCTGACCGAGCACAAAGACAACGGCGTGATCATGACCGATATCCGGTCAGAGGATCTGACCGAAAGCGTGACGTTCAACGCGATCGAGGCCGCAGGTGGGGTCAACTTCGATGTGAACTCGCAGATCATATTGGCCGGGGTGCGCAACCCCCTGATTGACAGCATCCAAACAGGTGGCTGGGTCGCCGACAATGAAGATAGCGGACGGTTCAATATTGCCGATGCGTATCTGGGCGGGTCCGATGAAACCGAAAGCACCGAGGACGAAGCCAGCAACGATCCACACTGGCGCGAAGGCGGCGAATGGTCTGAGGAAGGTGAATTCCTTGTGCGGCAAGTCGCATTGCCCACAGGTGATGACGGGACTGAATACGCCTACCTCGCGGGCGTTCTTGGCCGCGACAGCACGATCAACAACCCGATTGAGCTGGTCAGCTACAACTTCTACGAAAAGGAACAAGCGCTTAGCCCGGCGTTTAAGGCGCTACTGACGATTGCCGTAACGCAAGGGCTGGCCGGGGTAGGCGGGCTGGCCGGGCAGTTGGGGATGGTGAATTCCGCGACCGCTGCAACAGCAACATCTGCGGCAACCGCGGCGACTGTCACAACCACAGGTCTGGCCGTAAACGCGGCGGCGGCTACCACGATTGTCGGTGTGCTGGATGGCGCCGTCGCCGGTGACATCGACATGGGCGACATTCTGGGTGAAGCTGCTTTTGCAGGGGTGAGTGCAGGGCTGACGGCTGGTATCGACGGTGGCGCCTGGCTGGGCGACACCGGCACGAAAAGCTGGATCAACATAAACCCAGCTAATGGCCCGGCCATTTTTTCCACACAAGGCATCTTGGATGCGATGACAGATGCGGTTCTGACAGCGGGTCTCAGTAGTGCCGTCTACGACACCGATTTCGCTGATAGCTTCAAAGCAAGCCTGCGAAGCTTTGCCATCAATCAAACGACGAGTGCTCTGCAATTTGGTGTGGGTGAGTTGAAAGCCGGGACCGATCTGGTCGATGGTGGCTTTGGCGCGGCCTTGCTACACGGGGCGATTGGGTGTGCGGCAAACGAAGCCTTTGACGGCGATTGCGGCTCAGGCTTTGCGACCGGGTTCACGACCGAGATTATCGCAGGGCAACTCTCGGCGAATTTCGAAGCCGATCCCGGCACGGACGCTGGCGCACAAGAAGCAGCACGACGGGCGTTCGAGCAAAACCGCGCAGAGCTGATCGGGGCGGCCTTGGGCTATCTGACCTCGGGCGGAAACGCAGTGAACGTCAACCAAGGGGCGTCCGTCGCAAAATCAGCGGTGACGTATAACCGACAGCTTCATATTCAGGAAGCAGAGCTGATTGAAATTTATGCAGGTGTCTTCGCACAAGAGCAAAACATCAGTCTGGAGGAAGCGACAGCACTTCTTACAGCGGAAACGCTGATTGGCGCATCCGACGATTTCACACATCTGCAAAGCAACGCGGCCGCCCGGGCGTTTTTGAATGGACTGGACCAAGCAGGGCAAGTCGTCGATGGCCAAACCTTGTTTGGTGAGTTGGATAGACAGTCCGAAGAATACCGCAACTCAACCATCAATATGCGCGATATGGAGCGGACTAATGCGCTGTTGTTCGGGGCTGACATCGCTGCATTCGACCGGGCGCTGAACCTTAGCGTTGACGATCCGAACTGGGACTATGTAGATCCATTTGCGCCAACATTCTTGGGTGCAGCAGCATCAGGCGCGGGCGCGGATTTAACGCAATTCAGAGGCACCTACGCGCGGTCTGAGGCGGAAGGTTTCTTTGAGGCAAACCGCCTTTGGGGCAGTGTCTATGCTGGTATCGGGCAGGGTCTGGAACAGGACTATCGCACTGGTTTGATCGACGACACTGATTTTGTCTCAATAGGAGATAGTGCCAGCAGTTTCCGCGATGCAGGTGCTGGCGTCGTGCAGATCAACAAACGAAATCTGGGCCGTTTGATACAGGACGGGCACGTTAGCTTGGCTGAGGTGCGCAGTGCCACAGGCGTTCAATTCAATCCTGATGGAACGACAAACGTATTCTGGGCCACCCAGCAAGACAATCTACTTGATGCAGCTGTTGTGGGCGCAGTCTCGGCTGGTGCGCTGACCATCCGTATGATGCGGTCGCCGCGCGTTTCGATGGACGGTCCTGGTGTCACGACAGGTATGCGTGTCGGGAATTCAGAAGTGCCCAGCGGATCTGCAATCGTACGCGATAGCACAGTGCGGTTGGATCAGAACATCACGACACCAGACGGTCAAACGATCCTAGCCGGGTCAGTGATCACGGAAAGCGGTGGCGCGATCCGGGTGGTAACACCGGGCGGCGTGGTGATTACAGGGCGGACGGCCGATCTGATGGGGGCTGCACCGCGGATTGCTACAAATACGGGACCTGTGCGAATTGGTGAGACCACGACTTTTGGTGATAGTACGAGACGTGCGGTGGTCGGCGATGGTTTAACTGGGGATCACATGCCATCACGTGCTGCTCTACAATCGCGTGTGGAAGCTGATATTGGTCGACCTCTCACTCAAGCAGAGGCAACCCAGCTAAGAAATTCAACGGGGTGTGTAATTGTTAGTGGCGGAGGGCATTGTGCCTTATCTAACACTTTCGGCGGTCGCAACACTCCAAGCAGAATTTTGAATGATGCAGCTAACCCACGTGCTGCTGCGGATGCTGATTTTGACGCAATGATCCCTGATTTTCAGGCTAGTGGTATGACAAGCGCTCAAATTAATGCGGCAAGAACACGTCTACATAACCTAAATGGAACTATTATCGATGACATTAACACCCAGTTTGGAACTCAGATTCGCTACTAATACTCTCGAATTATCTTTGGGGGGAGCTGTTCAAGATTTAGATAAAATGCTGGCTGCACATGTGGTCAGTACACAAGAAGATGTGCCGATGCACAGAACTTATCTTCGATTGATCGGAGACGGTGTTGAACTTGTATTTCAAGATAAACGTTTAACCACCGTTTTCCTCTATTTAACGAAAGGTCCGGAGAATTGTGGGATCTTTTCTGGATCGACTGATACGCTCGACCGTCAAGTGCTGGACAAAGCCGATGAACGAGAGTTTTCGGATGTGCTGGAAGCTAAAGGGTACGAACCTTCCAAACGAACGTATCCTTTTTCTGTTGATTGGCTAAATGATGTCATTCGGATCCGACTAGAAAAACGCTCGAGTGATTGTCTAGTGATGATTGATGATGGATCCATAATACGGTGATCGAGATTAGGCCCATGATCTATAATCTGATCCGAACATTAAGATTTTTACTGGTCATTGCTTTTGGCGTAGGGCCAGTGTTGGCACCACCTGCTTTGGCCTTGGATGTTCAATACCGACAACTGAACCAATATCACACCAACCAAGCCAGTGATATTGGCTTTGCGGCACGTGCGCCACCGTTGGCAGCGGCCAATGTTGCTACCATAGGTGATGTCACTGTCATGCAAGGCGGTTCGTTTGCTTTGTATGGGCAAGAAACGGTAGCGGCACTCTTTGGTTTTGGTGACGAAGCGTTTGGTGCGATATCGGATTTCAGAAGCCGAACCACAATTACTGATGCGCAAGGCGGAACGGGCACCGTAGCTGTAGCAGAAATCAATGGTCAGCGTTATTTCGGTGTTAACTCCACCAATCTCAGTGATGCTGATCGAAACTTAGGTCGTCAGTGGCGGGATCGGTTAGGATTAACACGAGGACAAGATCAAGTTGTGTTCCACGCAGAAGCACACTCATTGATGCGTGCTTACGAGCGCACCAATGGCAACATGCCATCAAATCTAACACTGTATGTGGACCGAAATTCTTGTGGTGTGTGTCAAACCTACTTGCCACGTATGGCTGATGAGATGGGCATCACCAATCTGAATCTTAGTTTTTCAAGCGGAAGATCTGGTGTGATCCGAAATGGCACTTTTGAGTGGTTGGACTAACATGAGCAGATATCATTCCACATTCTACGAACTTGGGCATAAGGACGACTTTTCTGCGAAAGCATGGAAGTCAGCGTTCAGCAAAGAGAATGAAATCCAGTGGGACAGCGAACAAAGCGGGTCGATCCAGTATTTTGATGATGATGGTGAACAGCACTCATTGATCATCAACTACAAACAAGGGCATGGCTTGGCGTTCTCATTGGACCGTTACAACAAGGCGAATTTTAGTCGGAACCGCTCAATGCTGAGCGTGGGCCAGCCATCAGAAATAAACAGCTTTGAGTGTGCTGATAGTGGTGTCACCGTATCACTTGGCAGCTTTGTCCCATTTGAAGCTGCTTGGCCTATTGTCGAACACTTTTTGTGTGAGCCGCATAACCTGCCGAACTGCGTGGAATGGATAGACGCCAACAAATTGGATTGGCCGGAAGATTATTGATCACCGTTCCAACTCTTTAGCGACGTTCATCAGCTCCAGCTCAATCGTCACACGGTCAACCAAATCTTGGAGTTCTTCGTGTGCATGGTTGAGATTGACGGCATAGCTTTTGCCGAAATGCGGGTTGCCGATGAAGCTGGCGAGGATGGTTTTTCTGACCGTTATGTGCTAAACAACCATATGAGTTTTTTACGTCATATCATTGGCTTGATCGCCGCTTTGATTTTCTCTGCGTTGAGCGTAGCAGCCATGCCAATGGCACCTGAAGCGACGTCTCAAGCTGAGTTATTCCCACATCAACCAGCTGCTGTAGCTGAACACGCTGATGTTCATTTTGCAGCACGAGCACCACCAGCAACAGTGGCCAATGTCGCATTCACAGGTGCTGCTGCTGCCGAGCGTGGCAACGGTATTGTCATGTATGGGCATGAACCCCATGTGACCAGCTTGGGTTTTAGTGTCGGTTTAGATGCTACAAATAGTGGACCCGATGGTATTTGGGATCGAGGGCAGTTTACGCCAATTCAGCGTGGAAATTTGATTGAAGATCATCTCGCCGTAACGGAATACAGTGGATGGACACGTGTAGGAGCTCAAAATAACGGGTTTTCACCCGCATTTGATTTCAATCAAGGTTCTACTTGGGTGAGCTTGAAAACCGTTGATACTGCGGGAACTGGATGGCAGTCTTCAATGCGGTCACATATTGACGAACTTAGAACTTGGACAAGTCTTAACTCAAACGCTACGAAGGTTTTGGATATAAGGGTTCAATCCGGTGGCGCGGATGTCGCACGTTCGCTTGAAGCATATGGGGCAGCAAGAGGAATAACGGTGAGGATCAATGAATTCTGATCTTTTTGATCGAGAACTTTGGATTATCGGAGAGAAGAAGCAGTTAGATGTTTCGGCAATCTGGTCGCAGTTTCAGTACATGGGGCTTCCAAACGATATGTCAGTTTCTTTTCGGTCTTCCAAAATCAACCGAGCTTCGATCAAAGTAACAAAAATCGAAGAGATCATTGATGGTGCCCATGTGCAATCGTTTGAAATTGAAGGAGATGGCTGCAGTTTTATGTATGGTCAAGATGGCGGCCACAATTATGATAGCGTATTCATAAACGCAAAATCAGCCATCCTGAATTCTAGCTTTTGTGACGAACTCTTAAACATGACAATCGCAGGTGATCCAAGCTTCACACAGGCTCATCTCTTTGATGCAAACTACCAACATTTGCAGAATATCTTTGACCCGCTACAGTTCAAAGCACTTGGACTTTCAATGGATGATTTGCCTATGAAATCGAACGGATTACCGTTCCCACTAGAGCAGAAAATCGTCGATACGAGCCAAAACCCGGGCCGATTTATTTTGGGACAAGGGTACGTGGAAGTAGCGGCAGCAGCGATGTGGTTTGGAGCTGGGTTTTGGGAAAAGGTCAATAACACAGCGCAAAAGGTCGTTGACCTGCTTCCAGCAGATGTAAAGCTTACAAAAGAGGTTTGCTGGAAGCTGAGCGCTGGTACTGACCTCTTCACTGATCAAACCACAGCCAAAGTGCAGGATGGCATCCGACAGGCTTTATTTGGGCGGATTATGTAAAGCTAATCACCGCTCCAAATTCTCGACCACGCACCCAATATCCAACTGAACGCTAACCTGTTCGACAATTCCTTCTAGCTCTTCGTAAGCGTGGTTTAGGTTTACCGCGTAACGGCGGGTACAGTCAGTGGTGTGGGTGCCCTACCGAACGCCGCACGCAACTTTGGCGGGCTCTTGAGCCGATCACGCGGGGGTGTTCTGGATGTTCCGGATACTGCGGCATTGCCCGATGGCTACAGATTATTAGATGATAGTGTTGGAGTTGCTCGTCCAACATTGACGGGCGGCAATCGCTGGGGGCTTGATACCGATGGTGTTGCAGTAATTCAAAGGCCAGACGGCACTTTTGCGCGGACGCAAACCGATATCTACAATATTGTTTTGCCGTCGGCTCCTAATAGTGGATGATTTAGTGGAATTAGGGCACGAAACGCTGATGAAGCGCAGTTCCTTCGCAATGTGGACGCAACATTTGGCGAAAGCACTACTTGGACAAGTGTAACTCGTCATAGGGACGAGTTGGTTGTGCAGCGTTCGGATATGGGACTGTGGAATCGATTGCACAATCAAAAAAGAACGCGTTAGACGAACAAAAGAATTCTCGAAATGTATGGGAATAAGTCGTTGCTATTGTCCAACATCGACAACGCTCAGCCGTGCGGTATGGTCTAAGAACGGGGGATATTCGGGGAACAAAAGAAATTTACGCAGCATATCTTTTTGATTTCCTGACATAAATCAAGACAAATGGTGCCCAGGAGAGGACTCGAACCTCCACGTCCATACAGACACCAGCACCTGAAGCTGGCGCGTCTACCAATTCCGCCACCTGGGCAGGTCACGTGTGCCGCGATTTACGCGCCGTTCCCCGCTGTGTCAACGCGATTCGAGGACAAAAAGCCGATGGTGGTTTAATTCAGGGTCATTGCGCCTTGTCTTAATGTGGCGCAGAGGGGTAAACCCGGACCCAGCTACTTATCCAAAGGCTTCAGCGATGTCTCAGCTTGTCACCATTTTTGGCGGTTCCGGTTTTGTCGGGCGTTATATTGCCCGTCGCATGGCAAAAGAGGGATGGCGCGTCCGCGTCGCTGTTCGCAACGTCAATGAGGCAATGTTCGTCCGCCCTTACGGTGTGGTGGGCCAGGTTGAGCCTGTTTTTTGTAATATCCGCGACGACGCAAGCGTTGAGGCCGTGATCAACGGTGCTGATGCGGTTGTAAACTGTGTTGGTGTTCTGGATGAGGTGGGCAAGAACACGTTTTCAGCTGTGCAAACCGAAGGGCCTGCGCGTATCGCCCGGATCGCTGCGGCCCATGGTATTACCCGGATGGTCCATATTTCGGCTATCGGTGCAGATGCCGACGCAGCGAGTGAATATTCAAAAACCAAAGCCGCCGGTGAATCCGGCGTGTTACAGCATATGCCGGACGCGATGATCCTGCGTCCGTCCATTATTTTTGGTCCTGAGGATCAATTCTTTAACCGCTTTGCCGGCATGTCCCGTTTGGGCCCTGTTCTGCCTGTGATTGGCGCTGATACGCGGTTTCAGCCGGTCTATGTCGATGATGTCGCCGCTGCTGCCGTCAAGGGTGTGCTGGGCGAAGCTGAAGGCGGCGTATATGAATTGGGCGGTCCTGATGTGCATACGTTCCGCGAACTCATGCAGCTGATGCTGGATGTGATCCGCCGCCGTCGTTTGATCGTGAATACGCCGTTCTGGATGGCGCGCGTGATGGCGTTTGGTTTTGGTCTTGTACGGAAACTGTCATTTGGGTTGATCAAAGGCCCTGTG
Organism: Roseobacter sp. CCS2; assembly: GCF_000169435.1. Taxonomy (GTDB): domain Bacteria; phylum Pseudomonadota; class Alphaproteobacteria; order Rhodobacterales; family Rhodobacteraceae; genus Yoonia. The sequence goes on from NZ_AAYB01000005.1 coordinate 73,157, forward strand.
ACCAAGGATCAGGTTATCAATCTGGCTGTTGACAATGTCGTCGCTGACGATGCGCGCAGCTTTGCCGCATTGGGCATGCAGCCCACCGCGATGGAGGCCGTTTTGCCTGATTATCTGTGGCGTTTCCGCCCGTCAGGCCAGTACGACGCGATCAAAGAATCCGCCAAGAACCTTAAGACTTAAGTATAAGCGATCCACAGCAGGATGATGCCCAGCCCGATCCGGTAAATCACGTAAGGCGTGAAGCTGACGGATTTAAGCAAGCGCATCATCAGTGTCAGTGCAACCAATGCGGCGGCGAATGACATCCCGATAACGATCCCGATATCACGGATTTCACCGATGTCGCCGGTGCTGATCACATCCAGCCCAAGTAATGCCGCTGAGGCGATGATCGTCGGGATCGACATCAGCATGGCCAGCTTGGCTGCGTCTGTGCGGGTATAACCCAACATCCGCCCGGCAGTGATTGTGATGCCTGATCGTGATGTGCCGGGGATTAGCGCGACTGCCTGCCAGAGCCCCATTTGAAAGGCGTCTTTCAATGACCATTGCGGCGCTGTCTTTTCCGTCGTCCCCTTCTGATCTGCCCAATACAGCAAGATCCCAAAGATGATCATCGCCCAGCCAATAACAGCAATTCCACGCATCGCGTCTGACAGGCCGGTAACCTTCAGGATCAGCCCTACAATGATCACAGGCACCGTTGCGATGATCAGGCAAAGTGCCAGAAACGCGCCTTTTGTGTCGATCTTGCCGCGTATCAGGCGCAAGCTGCCGCCAAGGGCAAGTTTAACGTCCGACCAGAAGTATAAGATCACCGCGGCCAACGTGCCCACATGGGCCGCGACATCAATCACTTGTCCTTGGTCGTCCATACCTGACAAGGACGGCAAAAGGATCAGGTGCCCGGATGAAGACACAGGCAGGAATTCGGTGATCCCTTGGATCAGTGCGATAAGTAGCAGATGAAATGTCGTCATTGATCCGGTCTTTGATTCGTCAGATGCAAACTAACCTGCCTGAATTTAGGTGAAAGAGCGGATATAGGTCGCATACCGGACCTATATTTTAATATTTCCCAGCCACTTTCTTGTTCGAGAGTGAATTTTCTCACATATAGGTCAGTACTACTGCCTTTTCATTTGCGGATCACCGTCATAAAAGACATTTCGCTCTTGAATATGGGAGGTTCGCCGATGGCTGGCCAGAAGATGTTGAAGTTCACCAAGGTTGAACGGGATATGCCCGAAAAGCGCCCGCCGAACCTACGCAAAGAAGACTTCGGCGAGATTTATGCAGAGTACGCCCGCGACAAGGCCGCCGAGCAAGCCAGTCGGTGCAGCCAGTGTGGTGTGCCTTACTGCCAGACCCACTGTCCATTGCACAATAACATCCCTGACTGGCTGCGCCTGACCGCCGAAGGCCGGTTGGAAGAAGCGTATGAGATTTCGCAGGCCACCAACACGTTCCCCGAAATTTGCGGCCGTATCTGCCCGCAGGACCGCCTGTGCGAAGGCAACTGCGTGATCGAACAATCCGGTCATGGCACGGTGACCATCGGTTCGGTCGAGAAGTACATCACCGATACTGCGTTTGAAGAAGGATGGGTCAAGCCGATCCGCCCGCATGCCGAACGCAGCGAAAGCGTAGGTATCATAGGCGCGGGCCCCGGTGGTTTGGCCGCTGCTGACATGCTGCGCCGTCAGGGTGTGCAGGTCACCGTTTATGACCGCTACGATCGTGGGGGCGGTTTGCTGACCTATGGTATCCCCGGATTTAAGCTGGAAAAAGACATCGTCATGCAACGCATGGCGCAGCTGGAAGACGGCGGTGTGCAGTTTGTTTTGAATTGTAACGTTGGTGAGGACCTGTCGTTTGATGCTATTCGTGGCAAGCATGATGCGGTGCTGATCGCGACAGGCGTCTATAAAACACGTGATTTGCCCGACTCTGGCGCGGATGGCATCGTTGACGCGATTGATTTCCTGACTGCCAGTAACCGCAAAAGCTTTGGCGATGATGTGCCGGAATTTGACAGTGGTGAATTGAACGCCGAAGGCAAGCGCATCGTTGTTATTGGCGGTGGTGATACCGCGATGGATTGTGTCCGTACTGCCGTGCGCCAAGGTGCCGAAAGCGTCAAATGCCTGTACCGCCGTGATCGCGCGAATATGCCCGGGTCGCAGCGTGAAGTGCAGAATGCCGAAGAAGAGGGCGTTGAATTTGTTTGGTTGTCTGCGCCCAATGGTTTCGAGGGTGACGCTGTCACTGGCGTAAAAGTGCAGAAGATGCGTCTTGGCGCGCCTGATGCCACAGGCCGGCAGGCACCTGAGCTGATTGAAGGGTCCGACTATGTCGAAGGTGCGGATATCGTGATCAAGGCGCTGGGTTTTGAACCCGAAGACCTGCCAAAGCTGTGGGGCGTTGATGGGTTGGAAGTGACCCGTTGGGGAACCGTAAAAGCCGATTTTAACACAGGTGCCACCAACCTAGAGGGTGTCTATGCCGCAGGTGATATTGTGCGCGGTGCGTCGCTTGTTGTTTGGGCTATTCGCGATGGGCGTGACGCGGCGACGGCAATGCTGGAATACTTGGGGCAGGCCGCCGATGTGGCTGCTGAATAACGCCAGATATGGTCGTACAGATTGCGTACACATCCTGTACGTACACGCCGCCATACAGATGAATTGAGTAGGTCATACTGACTGACCCGGAAGGTAAAGAAATGATGAAGCCTTGGATGATCCTGACCGCCTTGGTTGCGGCCACACCTGCCACCGCTCAGCAAAGCTTTGCCGCGCCAGAAGGATGCGAGGCAGTTCTGACTGTTCAATATAAGGGCTGCGTCATGACGAATGTCTGGCGCTGTGAAGCTGATGATCCGGGTGATCAGTGGATCGCGCTTTTGACGCAGGCCGGTGTTTTCAGCGTGCAAAAAGTCGATGCAGAGTTTCAGTGGGTCGAGGCCTATAAAGTCACTGGCAATCAACGTCTGATCACACCTGCCGATGATCCTGCGTCGCTGACCACACTTTTCGACACCCAGATTGATACATGGGATTTCACCCTTGAAACTGATGAAGGGACTGAACGGAATGTGGGCTATGATCTGCTGACTGGCGAAACCACGGAAATTGATGGCGAGGTGCTGTTGAACACTGAATTTCAGGGTCGCACCATTGATGGTGAAGGCAATGAAATTGACGCCAGTAATGGCCGCCAATTTGTAAGCGAAAAGCATCGCTTGTTCTTTTTTGGCGAAAGCTGGCCGCAGGATAACCCCGAACAGATCATTGATATGTCCCCGGTAGAGTTTATTTATCCCGATGAACCGGGCTTTTTCGCGGATTTGCCGAAGTATGAGTGCAATGAAATCGACGCGGGGTTTCAGCCATGAGAACAGCACTTGCCCTGATCTGTTTCGCCGCCCCCGCTGCGGCGCAAGAGACGTTCGTACTGCCTGCAGGCTGTGATGCTTTTTTGACAGTGCAAAGTGAAAGCTGTCAGGTGGATCACCACTTTACATGCCAGGGTGATCCTGATGGGCACCAGCGCCGCGTCAGCCTTGATGAGGAAGGCGTGACCTATGCCGGCGTGATTGATCGCGAAACCCAGTGGATCAGCAGTTTTCATGTGCGCAGCGGGCATCGCGAACAGTTGGAAAGTGATCCTGCTGAACCTGCGTCCATTTCTGACCTGATCGAGACTGGGTTGGACGACTATGATTTCCGCACGTTTTCTGACGAGATCGGGACGACCCGCTATGTCGGCCAAGACACATTGACGGGTCGCGAGATTACCATTGATGGGGTCACGCTGGCCGAAACCACCTATGACATCACCGCACTTGATGAGGCTGGCAATGAGGTCTGGTCGTCCAAAGGCAACGAATTCATCAGCCGCAACTGGCGCATGTTCATCGCCGGTACAGGCGTGGTGACAACGTCCAACGGTGAATTTGAGCAAAGCAATCGCCCGGTCGAGTTTATCTATCCCGGTGAGCCGGGTTTCTTAAGCAGCAGCCCGAAACACGGTTGCGGCGTCGCAATCTCTTAAGAACAGAAATGCAAGTCCATCCCCCTGTGATGGCCCCGCCTACGAAAGGACATAACATGACAACATATGACGAAACTTGGGTCGCTGCCGAGGAAGCCAAGCGTCAGTGGATGGCTGAAAACGGTCTTTATAAAGACGACGATGAACATGCCTCTTGTGGTGTGGGCCTAGTGGTGTCCATTGATGGCACGCCATCGCGGGATGTTGTGGAAAAAGGCATCGATGCGCTGAAAGCCGTTTGGCACCGCGGTGCGGTTGATGCCGATGGCAAAACCGGCGATGGCGCGGGTATTCATGTGCAGATCCCGGTGCCTTTCTTTGAGGATCAGATCCGTCGTACCGGCCATGAACCCAAAGAAGGTGAACTGATCGCGGTTGGTCAGGTGTTCTTGCCGCGTACAGATTTCGGGGCGCAGGAACGTTGCCGAACTATTGTGGAAACCGAAGTGCTGCGCATGGGCCATTATATCTATGGTTGGCGTCATGTTCCCGTCAACACCGAGGTATTGGGCGACAAAGCGAACGCCACCCGCCCCGAGATTGAGCAAATCCTGATCCGCTGCGAAAAGGATATGGATGAAGAAAAGTTCGAACGCGAACTTTATATCATTCGCCGCCGGATCGAGAAGGCAGCGACCGCCGCTGGTATCGTTGGCATGTATATGTGTTCGCTATCCTGCCGGTCGATTATCTACAAAGGTATGATGCTGGCTGAACAGGTGGCGGAATTCTACCCCGACCTGATGGATGTCCGCTTTGAAAGCGCCTTTGCGATCTATCACCAGCGCTATTCCACGAACACCTTTCCGCAATGGTCGCTGGCGCAGCCGTTCCGCATGTTGGCCCATAATGGTGAAATCAACACGTTGAAAGGCAACGTCAACTGGATGAAAAGCCATGAAATCCGCATGGCGTCAGGGGCGTTTGGCGATAAGGCCGAGGATATCAAACCGATCATTCCGTCGGGTGCGTCTGACAGTTCGGCCTTGGATTCCGTGTTTGAGGTTTTGGTTCGTGCAGGCCGCAATGCGCCCATGGCCAAAACCATGATGGTGCCAGAGGCATGGTCGCAGCAGGCCGTGGAAATGCCCCAAGCGTGGCAGGATATGTATGGCTATTGCAATGCGGTGATGGAACCTTGGGATGGTCCCGCCGCTTTGGCGATGACCGATGGCCGTTGGGTCTGCGGTGGTTTGGACCGGAACGGTTTGCGCCCGCTGCGCTATGTTGTGACGGGTGATGGTCTGTTGGTCGCGGGGTCCGAGGTGGGCATGGTGCCGATTGATGAAGGCACTGTCGTCGAAAAAGGCGCGCTTGGTCCGGGGCAAATGATTGCCGTGGATATGCAAGAGGGCCGCTTGTTTCATGATGAAGAATTGAAAGACAAACTGGCCGCGGCCCAGCCGTTTGGTGAGTGGGTCAAAAAGGTTGTCGACCTTAACGACATCATGAGCGACGTGCCAGAAAAGGCGCTTTTTGAGGGTGATGAGCTGCGCAAGCGCCAGATGGCCGCCGGTTACAGCATCGAAGAGCTGGAGCAGGTACTGGCCCCGATGGCCGAGGATGGCAAGGAAATGATCGCGTCGATGGGTGATGATACGCCCTCTGCTGTGCTGTCCAAAACCTATCGTCCGCTGTCGCATTTCTTTCGGCAGAACTTTTCCCAGGTGACGAACCCGCCGATTGATTCACTGCGCGAAAGCCGGGTGATGTCACTAAAAACGCGGTTCGGAAACCTGAAGAACGTGCTGGACGAAGACAGTTCACAAACCGAGATTTTGCAACTGGCAAGCCCGTTTGTAGGCAATGCCGAGTTTGATGAAATGGTCAGCCACTTTGGTGACAACGTCGCCGTCATCGACTGTATCTTTGAACCCGGTTCCGGTGCGTTGAACGCAGGATTGAAGCGTATTCGTGCTGAGGCAGAGGATGCGGTGCGGTCCGGCGCAGGGCACATTGTGCTGACCGATCAGAACCAGTCGCCCTATCAGGTGCCGATGCCGATGATCCTTGCCACCTCTGCGGTGCATTCGGGGCTGACGGCGAAAGGCTTGCGCACCTTCTGTTCGATCAACGTGCGCGCCGCAGAATGCATTGACCCGCATTATTTCGCTGTGCTGATTGGCTGTGGTGCAACCACTGTGAATGCCTATCTGGCGCAGGATTCCATCGCGGACCGTCTGCGTCGCGGGCTGATTGATGGCACGCTGACCGATGCGATGACCCGCTATCGCGCGGCGATTGATGCGGGTCTGCTCAAGATCATGTCGAAGATGGGGATTTCGGTGCTGTCGTCCTATCGCGGTGGTCTGAACTTTGAAGCTGTCGGGTTAAGCCGTGCGATGGTGGCAGAATATTTCCCCGGTATGCACAGCCGTATTTCAGGGATTGGGACGAACGGTATTCAGACCAAGTTGGAAGAGGTCCATGCGAAAGGCTGGAAAGGTGGTTCTGACGTACTGCCGATTGGTGGTTTTTACAAAGCCCGCCGTTCTGGCGAAAAGCACGCTTGGGAAGCACAGACCATGCATATGATGCAGGCGGCGTGCAATAACGCGAGCTATGCGATGTGGCAGCAGTATTCCAAATCAATGCAGTCTAACCCGCCGATCCATTTGCGTGATCTTTTGGCGATTAAGCCATTGGGCACAGCGATCCCGATTGAGGAAGTTGAAAGCATCACCGCGATCCGTAAGCGGTTTGTAACGCCGGGTATGTCACTGGGCGCGCTGAGCCCAGAGGCGCATAAGACGCTGAACGTGGCCATGAACCGCATTGGTGCGAAATCCGACAGTGGCGAAGGCGGCGAAGATCCCGCGCATTTCCACCCGGAACCCAATGGCGACAATCCATCTGCGAAGATCAAGCAGGTGGCGTCGGGTCGTTTTGGTGTGACTGCTGAGTATTTGAACGCTTGTGAAGAGCTTGAGATCAAGGTTGCCCAAGGTGCCAAGCCCGGTGAAGGTGGCCAATTGCCGGGAATGAAGGTCACTGACCTGATTGCCCGTCTGCGCCATTCGACCAAGGGTGTGACCCTGATTTCACCACCGCCGCACCACGATATTTACTCGATCGAGGATCTCGCGCAGCTGATCTATGACCTGAAACAGATCAATCCGCGCTGTAAGGTGACGGTTAAGCTGGTGTCGTCGTCCGGTGTCGGCACGATTGCCGCTGGTGTGGCCAAGGCCAAGGCCGATGTGATCCTGATTTCTGGGCACAATGGCGGGACCGGTGCATCGCCTGCCACGTCGATCAAATATGCAGGTTTGCCGTGGGAAATGGGCCTGACCGAAGCGCATCAGGTGCTGGCCATGAACAACCTGCGCGAACGGATTACGCTGCGCACCGATGGTGGCCTGCGCACAGGGCGCGACATTGTGATGGCCGCGATGATGGGGGCCGAAGAATACGGGATTGGTACGGCTGCCCTGATCGCGATGGGTTGTATCATGGTCCGTCAATGCCAGTCGAACACATGCCCTGTGGGCGTGTGTACGCAGGATGAGGCATTGCGCGATAAGTTCACCGGCAACGCCGATAAGGTTGTGAACCTGATTACGTTCTATGCGACCGAAGTGCGTGAAATCCTCGCATCCATTGGGGCGCGCAGCTTGGATGATGTGATTGGCCGTGCTGATCTGCTGACCCAAGTGTCGCGCGGATCGGCGCATTTGGATGATCTGGACCTGAACCCGCTGCTGATCACCGTCGATGGTGCGAATAAGATTACTTATGATCGGTACAAGCCGCGCAATGCTGTCGATGACACGCTGGATGCGCAGATTGTGAAGGACGCCGCGCGCTTCCTGAATGATGGTGAGAAGATGCAGCTGGATTATGCGGTGCAAAACACGTTGCGGACGATTGGCACGCGGACCTCTTCGCATATTGTCCAGCAGTTCGGGATGCGAAATGCGTTGCAGCCGGACCACCTGACAGTGAAACTGCGCGGCTCTGCCGGGCAATCGCTTGGGGCCTTTGCGGCACCGGGGCTAAAGCTGGAAGTGTCGGGTGATGCCAACGACTATGTCGGCAAGGGCCTGTCAGGCGGCACGATTGTTGTGCGTCCGCCGATGGTTAGCCCGCTAGTGGCGTCTGACAACACGATTATCGGCAACACGGTGCTTTATGGGGCGACCGATGGCTACCTCTTTGCCGCCGGTCGCGCGGGCGAGCGTTTTGCGGTGCGGAACTCTGGCGCGAAAGTGGTGATTGAGGGCTGCGGGACCAACGGGTGTGAATACATGACCGGTGGTGTTGCGGTGATCCTAGGGTCGATTGGGGCCAACTTTGGCGCCGGGATGACTGGGGGAATGGCGTATCTTTATGATCCTCAGGCGCAAGTGGCTGATCTGATCAATATGGAAACGCTGGTGACGAACCCGGTGACGGTGGACCACTGGCACGCTCAGCTGAAAGGCCTGATTCAGCAGCATGCGCAAGAGACAGGCAGCCGCAAGGCAGCCGACATCTTGCAGCATTGGGACCTTGAGAAAGGGAACTTCGTGCAGGTCTGCCCGAAAGAGATGCTGGTGCATCTGCCCGCACCGTTGAGCATCGAAGATGCGGCGATCCCTGCGGAATAAATGACACGCCCCTGCGCCAAAATACGCGCGGGGGTGGCTGGTCTTCTTGACCTGTTAACGGCTGCCGTGGCTTATAGATGCGATGGCAGAAACGAGCACAGCAAAGAAGAAACCGGCGAAAAAGCCGGCACCTAAGAAGAGACCTGCGAAGAAGACCAAGAAACTCGGGCTAGTGGCGCGGGTGCGGCGGTTTTTTAGGCGGGTGGTTCTTTGGGGGGCGTTGGCCGTGTTTTCCTTTGCGCTGATGTGGACGCTGCTTTATGCGGTGATCAACCCGCCGACCACGCCTTACATGCGCGCCGAAGCGCATCGTCTGGTGAATGTGAAACAGGAATGGGTTGATATGGCAGATATCGCCCCGGTGATGGCCCGATCTGTTGTGGCGGCAGAGGACGCAAATTTCTGCCTGCATTGGGGGTTGGATGTAAATGCGATCCAGTCGGCGGTGGAACGGGGGCGCGGTGGTGCGTCGACCATTTCGCAACAGGTCGTGAAAAATGTGTTTTTATGGCATGGGCGCAGCTGGTCGCGCAAAGCGATTGAGGCGGTTTGGACGCCGTTGACAGAGGCGGTTTGGTCCAAGCGCCGGATTGTCGAAATTTACCTGAATGTTGCCGAATTTGATGAGGGCGTATTCGGTGTGCAGGCCGCAGCGCGGCACTATTTTGGGGTTGATGCGTCGAATTTATCGCCGATCCAGTCTGCGCGGCTGGCGGCCATCCTGCCGTCACCCAAGAACCGATCGGCCAGTAACCCCAGCACGTTTACCCGCAACAGGGCCGCGTCAATCATGAGCGGGGCTGCGACGATAGCGGCGGACGGACGCGCGGATTGCTTTGAAAACTGACCTGCCCATTGATCAGAGACGCGGCTTGCGGCATTGAAGGGGCAGTCCCTGAAGCGAGCCTGTCATGAACACCCTGTACCATTATCCCCTGTCCCCGTTTTCCCGCAAAGTCCGTTTATGCCTTGGCGAAAAAAAGATCGAAGTGGGGTTGGTCGAGGAACGATATTGGGAAGAAGATCCGGATTTCCTGCGCCGCAACCCAGCAGGCAAGGTGCCGGTGTTAAAGATGGATGGGCGCACGTTGTCGGATAGCGTGGCCATTTGCGAATATATCGAAGAGACACATCCAACGCCCGCCTTGCTGCCAAAAGCGCCTGATGCGCGCTGCGAAGTGCGCCGTTTGGTGGCCTGGTTTGACGATAAGTTTTATCATGAGGTCACCATCAATCTGACCGGTGAACGGGTATATCGCAAAGTCATGGGACGCGGATATCCCGACAGCACAAATGTCAAAGCGGGCGCAAAGGCGATTAAATATCACCTTGATTATATGGCGCGCCTGTTGGACGAGCGCCGTTGGCTGGCGGGTAACGACATGACGATGGCGGATTTTGCGGCTGCGGCGCAATTATCCTGTCTGGATTATACCAGTGATGTGGATTGGAACCGGCATGAGGTGCTGAAAGATTGGTATGCCAAGATCAAATCCCGCCCGGCTTTTCGGTCGATTTTGGCCGATGAGGTGCCGGGGTTTCAGCCGGCGGCCCATTATGCAGATCTGGATTTTTAAAGGGGGCCAGCCCCCCGTCGCTGCGCTCCTCCCCCCGAGGTATTTTCGAACATGAGAAGCTTGAAAGAGCAGCTTGTTGCGTTTGCGCAGGAGGCGGGTTTTGCATCTATGGGGGTATGTCGCCCTGATGCGGTGCCGGAATTACCTGCCCGGTTGCAAGCTTTTGTTGATGCGGGGATGCATGGGCAGATGGGCTGGATGGCCGAGCGGATGAATTGGCGCAGTGATCCGGCGGCATTATGGCCTGCGGCGCGGTCGGTTGTGATGTTGGCCGAGCCTTATACGCCTGACCATGATCCGTTGGCTGTACTGGAAGAACCGGATCGGGCGGCGATCAGTGTTTATGCGCAAAACCGGGATTATCATGATGTAGTGAAGAAGCGTTTGAAGCGTGTAGGCCGGTGGTTGATTGAACAGGTTCCCAGCGCTGAGATTAAGGTGTTTGTGGATACCGCCCCGGTGATGGAAAAGCCGCTGGCGCAGGCCGCTGGCCTTGGGTGGCAGGGCAAACATACGAATTTGCTGAGTCGTGATCTGGGCAATTGGTTTTTTTTGGGGGCGATTTTCACGACTGTTGATCTGGACCCTGATGCGGCTGAAGTCAGCCATTGCGGGTCTTGTACCGCGTGTTTGGATATTTGCCCGACGGCGGCGTTTCCTGCCCCTTACCAGTTGGATGCCCGCCGCTGTATTTCTTATCTGACCATTGAGCATAAAGGCCCTGTTGATGAAGAACTGCGCGCGCTGATGGGCAACCGGATTTACGGGTGCGATGATTGTCTGGCGATTTGTCCATGGAACAAGTTTGCCCATGAGGGCCGTGATGCAAAGCTGGCCGCGCGCGATGATTTGGTCGCACCCCCGTTGGATCGGTTAGCGGGGCTGGATGATGCGGCGTTTCGGGCGATGTTTTCTGGTTCACCGATCAAGCGGATTGGCCGGGACCGTTTTGTGCGCAATGTGGCTTATGCCATTGGGAATTCGGGTGAGGCTGCATTGATAGCATCTGTTTCACCTTTGGTTGATGATCCTGATCCTGCGGTGGCAGACGCGGCGCGCTGGGCTATCTTGAGGTTAAAGGAGACCTGATCATGATCCGTATTCTGACTTTGATGATGTTACCGTTGGCGGCCAATGCGCAGGTGGCACAGGGACGGGCCAACGCAGATTTTGCCCCTGCTTTTGCCGAACAGACCCGCGCGCCGGCCTTGCCAGAGACCTCGATCTCGGTTGAGGTTCTTGCAGAAGGGTTAGATGGCCCTTGGGGGATTGCCCCGCTGGGCGGTGGTCAGTTTTTGGTGACTGAAAAGTCGGGTGATCTGCGATTGATCAACCCTGATGGCAGTGTGAGCCGCCCTTTGTCTGGATTACCTGATGTCGCAGCGCAAGGTCAGGGTGGGTTGCTGGATGTGGCGGTATCCCCCGGTTTTGCGCAGGATCGAACGATTTTTTGGACCTATTCCAAGTCTGTGCGTGGTGGTTTGGTGACCGCTGCGGCACGTGGGCAGTTGGCTGCGGATGGAAGCGTGGGTGAGGTTGTTGATATCTTTGTGCAAGATAACCCTGCCCGCAATGGCCGTCACTTTGGCAGTCGGATTATTCCGATGGCGGATGGCACCGTTTGGATTACGACCGGCGATCGTGGCGCAGGTGATGGTGGCACATTGGTGCAGGACATCGACAGCACCCATGGCAAGGTTATTCGCATCAATGCGGATGGCACGGTGCCTGCCGATAACCCCTTTGTCGGTCGTGATGGGGACGATCAGATTTGGTCGCTTGGCCACCGTAATATGCAGGGCGCTGCGATTGGTCCCGGTGGGCTTTGGACGATTGAACATGGCCCGCGCGGGGGCGACGAGTTGAACCAACCGCAAGCCGGGCTGAACTATGGCTGGCCGGTGGTCAGTTATGGGATCAACTATCGTGGGTCAGATGTGGGCGAAGGCGACGCGCGTGGTGCTGGATTTGTAGAACCCGTTTACTATTGGGACCCCGTGATCGCACCCGGTGGCATGATGTTTTACGATGGCCCCTATACTGATTGGCAAGGCGACTTATTGATCGCATCGCTGAACCCCGGTGGTTTGGTGCGTCTGAAAATGCAAGGGGGCCGTGTGATCGGAGAAGAGCGGATGCTGACTGATGTTGGCCGTATCCGAGACGTGGAGGTCCTGGATGACGGCGCTGTTTTGGTGCTGCTAGATGCAGGTGAAGTGCTGCGGGTGACGCCCGGTTAAGCGGCCAGTTTGCGCGCTGCGGCGAATGAGATCAGGCGCTTTGACTTTTCGTCCCACAGATCAAGGCTCGCGCATTTGATGCTTTGCGCGATTGTCATGCGGCTGACCTCGACCAGTTCGTTGTGGTCGCGCAACACCTCTGTCAGCCGGTAGAATGGGATGCGGCTGTAAAGGTGATGAATGTGGTGAATACCGATATTCGCGGTGAACCAGCGCAGGATTGGCGGCAAGTCATAGTGTGAACTGCCGTGCAACGCGGCCTCGTGCAATTGCCAGTCTTCGTTTTGTTCCCAGTGGGTCGTTTCAAACTGGTGTTGCACATAGAACAGCCAAACACCAATGGACGCGGCGATGAGTGTTGTGGGCAGGAAGACAAGAAACAATGCCTGAAAGCCGCCGAAATAGACAATTGTGCCAAGAATAGTGAGGATCGCGGCGTTCGTGCCCATCGCGCTGATCCAGTATTTACGCCCCTGTTTCATCAAGCCCAATGGCAGCCGGTTTTGCAGGAAAAACAGATATGTCGGGCCAAGGCCAAACATCACAAACGGATGTCGGTAGGCGCGATAAAGGAAGCGGCCGAATTTCGTGCGTTGGTGATATTCTTCAACCGTCAGCGTCATCACATCGCCGATACCGCGCTGATCAAGGTCACCCGCGTGACTGTGATGGATCGAATGCGTGCGCCGCCACACGTCGTAGGGTGTAAGCGTAACAACGCCCAAGGCGCGCCCAACCCAATCGCTAACGTCGCGGTTGCCGTAAAACGACCCATGCCCGCAATCGTGTTGGATGCAGAAAAGCCGAAGCAGGAACAGACCGTTCGCTGCAGAGATCAGAAACGCCGCCAGATAGCTGTATTGTGCGACCCAACAGGCCAGCACCCAAAGCACCACAAAGGGGATCAAACTAACCGCAAGTTCAAAGCTGCTGCGGATGCTGCTTGGCTCACGATACTTTGCTAAAATCTGGACCCAGTCACGGGGGGTCATATTGGCGGGGGTCTGGTTTTTATCTTGCATATACTGCTTCTTAGCCTGAGTTACTTTCGGATAACCTAACGGCAGGCTTTAGCAAGTGAAAAAGGCTTCATTGTGTTCACCTCGCGACATAGTGTGCCATTGAGAGGAAAGACCATGCAGCCGCTTCGGGGCATCATTTTCAAGATTATGTCGGTCTGCATGTTCATGGGGATGGCCAGTCTGGTCAAAGCGGCATCTGTTGATGTGCCCCCCGGTCAGGCCGTGTTCTTTCGGTCGTTTTTTGCGCTGCCGATCATTCTGGGGTGGCTGGCGATCCGGCATGAACTGCGTACCGGCTGGAAAACCAAAAACCCGATGGGCCATTTCTGGCGCGGGCTGGTGGGGACATCGGCGATGGGGCTGGGGTTTACCGGTCTGGGGCTGCTGCCCCTGCCAGAGGTCACAGCGATCGGATATGCCGCACCGCTTTTGGTGGTCGTGTTTGCGGCGATGTTCCTGAATGAAAATGTACGTGCCTTCCGTTTGTCTGCGGTCGCTTTGGGCATGGTGGGCGTGTTGATCGTATTGTCCCCGCGGCTGTCTGTTGGGGCATCGCTGAACACGTCAGAGACATTGGGCGCGGTTGTGGTGCTGATGGGTGCGGTGCTGGCGGCCTTGGCGCAGGTGTTTGTGCGCAAATTGGTCGCGACTGAAACGACAGCGGCGATTGTGTTCTGGTTCACGATCACGTCGTCCGTCATGGCGCTGTTTACCCTGCCTTGGGGTTGGGTTGTGCCATCTTGGCAGGTCGCATTGATGCTGATTATGGCGGGTTTGCTAGGTGGCGTTGGGCAGATATTGCTGACCTCCAGTTATCGGTATGCGGATGCGTCGCTGGTCGCACCTTTTGACTATACATCAATGATTTTGGCGCTGCTTATTGGGTATTTCATCTTTGATGAGGTGCCGACCGGCACGATGCTGATCGGCGCCGCGATCGTGATTGCCGCTGGCGTGTTGATTATCTGGCGCGAACGTGCGCTGGGCCTGCAACGCGCCCAACAGCGTAAAGCGACCGGAAATGTCGGCAACTAGGCGCGGCGTCCACTTATTTTGAATTTGCGAAACATCGCCTTTGCGCGTGCAATCTTACGGGCGAAACCGGGTGGCGCGGCGTCGACGTCCAGACCCAACTCTGCGAAAAGTGGCCATAGGTGTGGCGCTTGATCCGGTTGCAAATGGGCCGGCACCTTGATGGCTGCGCCGCCTGTGGGTTCAAGAAACCGCTGCGGTATCTTGAATGGCAATGCCCCTTGTGAGTGCACCATCAGCTTTTGTTTTGTACGGGCAATGGCGCGCGGGTCTGCATCAACCGGATCGACCTGAATGCGATGTGTCCGGTAATACCCTGTGTCCCAGTTTAGCAGGATAAGCGCGAAAAGGTCCGCATGTCCGGGGCGCTGCGGGAGCGGTTTCGGATCGTCCAAGTACCGTGCCGGATCGCTGCGATAGAAGGCATGCACTGCGACCGCAAAGTCGCATTCCGTCTGGCTGAGCATCCAATAGACCAAACTGTTATGTTGTGGTCCCCGGGTCCGTCGAAGCGTTTCGAGCCAGACATCCTGGGGTGATGATTTGAGCGCACGACGCAAAAGCATCTCGCTGTCCGCGAGCTTTGGTTTGTTGGGCGTTGAAGATGCGTTGACGTTGTCAGGAAGGACCATGGCACTTTTTACTGATTGAACACTGTAGGTATTTCATTGAAAGCAGTCTGAACTTTGTCTGCGCAGAACACATTCAAGCATTTAATGTTGCAAGAATGGATACAATTTTACGAAATTTGCCCTTCTGCAACCGTTGACGCAAGAAAAGCTACTATTGGCTGGGTTTTGCCGACAGGCGCGCGAATCCTTGCGAAATATGGTATAGTAAGGGGCCAAATTGGAGGATGAGATGACAAAACATGTTTTCGACCGACCAAAGATTGTTTCGCCGGCCATGATAAAGCGTGCCGTGGCAATAGAACGCCAAGGCCGCCCCAATCAGGCAACGCTCGCGCTGCAGCGCCGCCGCCGCAAAAGAGAGTGGGACCAGCGTGCGAAGTTCTATACGCAGTTTGCGCATGGTGTGGAGCTTTAGAACGTAAAAAGGGACGCCAGAGCGTCCCTTTTTCGAGTTATGTTAGTGATCGCCCTATGCCCGCACCAGCTTTTCATAGTCTTCTGCAATCTCTCGCGTAATCGCACCGACCTCGAAGTTATAGTCGCCGATTTGGCCGACGGGCGTGACCTCGGCCGCGGTGCCTGTTAGCCAGCATTGTTCGAACCCTTCCAGTTCTTCGGGCATGATGACGCGTTCATGCACGGTCAGCCCTTTGTCTTTCAGCATGCCGATGACCGTTTGGCGGGTGATCCCGTTTAGGAACGCATCGGCGTTGGGCGTATGGATTTCGCCATCCTTCACGAAAAAGATGTTTGCCCCGGTCGCTTCGGCCACGTAGCCGCGATAGTCAAACATCATTGCGTCTGAACACCCTTTTGCCTCTGCGGCGTGCTTGGACATGGTGGCGATCATATAAAGACCCGCCGCCTTTGCCTGTGACGGCGCGGTTTCAGGGCTGGGGCGTTTCCACTTGGCGATATCAAGCTTGGCGCCTTTCATCTTGGCATCACCGTAATAGTTGCCCCATTCCCAAACGGCGACGGCCAGATGGACAGGGTTTTTCGCAGCAGCGACACCCATGTCTTCGCCTGACCCACGCCATGCGACCGGGCGCACGTAGGCGTCGGTCAGCCCGTTTGCATCAAGGGCCGCTTGTTTCGCCGCTTCGATTTCGTCCACGGTATAGGGGATTTCGAAATCGATCAGCTGGCCGGATTTGATCAGGCGTTCAGAATGTTCGCGCGATTTGAAGATCTTGCCGGAATAGCAGCGCTCGCCCTCAAACACCGAAGATGCATAGTGCATGGCGTGGGTCAGAATGTGCACATTTGCATCGCGCCAGTCGACCAATTGGCCGTCCATCCAGATTTTCCCATCTCTGTCATCATATGCACCGGCCATCGTATCCTCCACTCCGTTTGCGATTATTACGCATTTAGGTCCGTTTCGGACATAATATTGCGTAGTTTCTGCGTTTTCTTACGAGTTGATTCTTGGAATGTCAACAAAGCTGACGTATTGTGGATTTCAAGACCAAGGGAGGACGCGCATGAGTGACGGGTTGCCGCCGCAGATGGGCCAAAGCCTGCTTTTCCTGACGGACGAGCAGTTGCGCAAAGGGATCGAGGCGATGTTTTTCGCTTATCGTGGCTTTACGGCTGACCCTGACCGTATCCTTATGCAAAAGTCCTATGGCCGTGCCCACCACAGGGCCATTCATTTCATTCATCGCAGTCCGGGAACGACCGTCAATAACCTGTTGTCTATTCTTGGCGTTACAAAACAATCGCTTAATCGTGTCTTGCGCACGTTGATCGAAGACGGTTTGGTAGCCAGCACCGTAGGGCAGCGGGATAAACGTGAACGCCATTTGCATCTGACAGACGCCGGTGCAGCGTTGGAACGCGAATTGTCCGATGCCCAACGCGACCGGATGCGCGCGGCTTATCGTGCGGCTGGGCCGAATGCAGTTGCTGGATTTCGGCAGGTCCTGGAAGCGATGATGGATGAAGAAACGCGCCACCATTATGAGGCGATGAAGGATAGAATGGAATGAGTAACGATGACGCCCACCTGCTGATTGTAGACGATGATGAGCGTATTCGCGGTCTGCTGCAAAAGTTCCTGATGCGATCCGGTTTTCTGGTCAGTACCGCCCGCGATGCCGCCCATGCCCGCCGTATCCTATCTGGGTTAGAATTTGATCTGATCGTGCTGGATGTGATGATGCCGGGCGAAGATGGTATGGCGTTGTGCCGTGACCTGCGCAAGACAATCACGACCCCAATTATGTTGCTGACCGCCAAGGGTGGCACCGACGACCGGATTACCGGGCTTGAGGCGGGGGCGGATGATTATCTGGCCAAACCGTTTGAGCCAAAGGAACTTTTGTTGCGCATCAACGCCATTCTGCGCCGTATGCCCGCGACAGAACCTGCTGTTGTCTTGCCCAAGGTCCTGAATATGGGTCCTGTCCGCTATGACATTGAACGCGGTGAGATGTGGCACGGCGAAAAACTGGTGCGCCTGACCGCGACCGAAAGTCAATTGATGCGCATCTTCTCTGGTTGCCCGGGCGAGGCTGTGACCCGCATGCGTCTGGTGGAAGAGTTGAGCCGTTCCGGCGGTCAGACACAAGAGCGCGCTGTCGATGTACAGATCACCCGATTGCGTCGCAAGATTGAGGTGGACCCCAAGCAGCCACGCTATTTGCAGACGGTGCGTGGGGCAGGGTATATGCTGGCACCCGAATAGGGGCTCTGCCCCCGTCGCTACGCTCCTCCCCCGAGGTATTTTTGAACATGAGAAGATGTATGGTCAGATTTTTATCTGAGTTGCAGGTGGATGTGATCATCGTGGCGTGCAGCGCGGCATCCTTGGAAGCGGATTTTGGGATTGGCTGCGCCTAGGCTTTGCACCAGGTGGGGTTCGACGAAAATACGCCCGATGCGCGGGTCAGCAGAAAGGATTTGCAGCATGGCCCGGTTGCGTTGCGGCTCTAACGTGTAGTTTGCCCATAAGGGTTGCAGCGCTGCAAAATTCCATCTGAGTGACGGCCATCTTGCCGCGCAGTCGCTGGGGCCTTGTTCGAAAGCGAAGTAGCCGATGGGTGATCGGGTGGCCCCCGGCAGATAGCCGGTTTCATCCCGGTAGTAGAAAGCGAGGTCAGCCTTTTCGCCATCGTCGTGCGATCGATGCGGAAGCAGAGGGAAATTGTCGAAAAACGGGAAATTCGCGTCCAGTACCAGTGTTGTGGTGCCGGGGTAGCGTTGGTCCAGTGCGGTGGCCGTCTGTTCAAGAACATCGGCCAGTTCGGGGGTCACGTAGTTGCGGTTCAGCGCGCAATACATCCAGCTTTGTACTTGTAGCGGGCCATCTGCAGTGCAGCTAAGCGCTGTGCGCCCGAAGCTGGGTGCGATCAGCGTGGTCGCTACGGTCATCACGGTATAGATGAGCAGGAAGGACAGCAGCCTTTTGCGGAATGCAAGTGCGACAAGCCACGCCAAACCGCCGATTTGTGTCAGCGCGGTGAGCAGTAGGATAATCATGGTATGCAGTATGAAGCGGATCATGCTGCAAGCTTAACGCGTCATAGGGCATCGACAAGTATGCACACAAATACGGTTGTGCTTCTGCCCTGAATCTCGTCTTTTGGGGGCATGACAACAGCTTTGATTTCTCATGAAGATTGCGCGGATCATGTGACCCCACCCGGCCATCCTGAACAGGTGGCCCGGTTGGATGCGGTTCTGGGCGCGTTGGAAGGTTTCGATTTACAGCGCGTGAAGGCACCCTTGGCCGCCGAGGACGATCTGCTGCGTGCCCATCCAAAGGCGCATGTTGATGCGATCCACGCCGCAGCCCCGCAAGAAGGATGGCGGTCGCTGGATGCTGATACGCATATGTCCGTTGGCACCTTGAAGGCGGCCTACCGTGCTGCCGGTGGCGTTGTCCGGGCTGTTGATATGGTGCTGGGTGGTGAGGTGGCGAACGCCTTTGCCGCTGTGCGCCCGCCGGGCCATCATGCGGAACGGCAGACAGCGATGGGCTTTTGTTTCTTTGGCAATGTCGTGATCGGGGCCAAACATGCGCTGGACCATCACGGGTTGGACCGTGTCGCGATTGTGGATTTTGATGTGCACCACGGCAATGGCACGCAGGATCTGGTCGAGGATGATCCGCGCATCCTTTTTTGTTCCACACATCAGTCGCCACTTTATCCCGGCACAGGGGCCGCGCATGAAGTTGGCGTCGATAATGTGCTGAACGTGCCTTTGCCCGAAGGTACCGGGTCAAAGGCCTTTCGGGATGTGATGGAGCGGGTCGTTCTGCCGCGTGTTGATGCATTCTCTCCGCAACTCGTCATAATTTCGGCTGGATTTGATGCACATATGGATGATCCATTGGCGGGTATGAACCTGACGACCGCAGACTTTGCTTGGGTAACGGAACGTTTATGTGATGTGGCCGATAAGCATTGCCAAGGCCGGGTGGTATCAAGCCTGGAAGGCGGATATGACCTAGCTGCGTTGGGCGCATCTGCCGCCGCCCACGTGACCGTATTGGAGGAAAGAGGCCGATGAGCGACGTGAAAGACATGAGCTTTGAAGATGCGATCAAGGAGCTGGAAACAGTGGTTGGTCAGCTTGAACGTGGCGATGTGGCTTTGGATGAAAGCATCGCACTTTATGAACGTGGTGCAGCCCTGAAGGCCCGCTGTGAGGCGAAATTGAAAGAAGCCGAAGAAAAGGTCGCCAAAATTACGCTTGGCGAAGGTGGTGCACCGGTTGGGACGGCCCCACTCGATGGCTGAGGGTGCGCAGGGATATCAGATCGCCGCGTTGCAACGCAAACCGTTGCAGGATGCGCTGGCGCAGGCCTCAAAAATAGCTGAGGCGCGGATTGGCTTTGCGCTGAGCGGGCTTGAGGGCGATGTGCCTGCGGCCATGCTTTATGCGGCATCCGGTGGCAAAGCGCTGCGTGCTTTTCTGGCGCTGGAAACGGCCCGCATGCTGGGGATCAATCCGGTTGCTGCGGCAGGTGCTGCGGCAGCGATTGAGTGTATCCACGCCTATTCGCTGGTGCACGACGATCTGCCCTGCATGGATGACGATGATCTGCGCCGTGGTCAGCCCACCGTACATCAAAAGTGGGATCAGGCGACCGCAGTGCTGGCCGGTGATGGCTTGCAGGCCCTGGCCTTTGAACTGCTAATACAGGCCGAATGCGCGCCGCGTGCCAAGCTGAACCTGTTGATGTCCTTGTCCAACGCCGCCGGTGTGCGTGGCATGGTTGGCGGGCAGGCCGCTGATATTGCAGCTGAGACTGCTGCGGTGCCGCTTGATTTGGAACAGATCATGGATTTGCAGGCGTCCAAGACCGGTGCATTGATTTCATGGTCCGCCCTTGTCGGCCCGCGCATGGCGGAAACCGAGCGTGAGCCTTTGTCGATTTATGGCGCCAACCTGGGGCTGGCGTTTCAGATTGCCGATGATGTTCTGGATGCGACAGGTGATGCGGCCACAGTTGGCAAAGCCGTTGGTAAGGATGCCGCCGCCGGCAAGGCCACATTCGTGTCTTTGATGGGTCTTGATGGGGCGAAAAGTCGCGCGGGCGCACTGGTGGAGGAGGCATGCGATGCGCTATCTCCTTATGGTGACGACGCTGATACGTTGAAAGAGGCCGCACAGTTTGTGATTGCGCGCACGCATTAAGAAAGGTCGCCCAGAAGGGCCATAATGTCAGACCAACCCCACACCCCGCTTCTTGATCGCGTCAACACGCCTGATGATATGAAAGGCATGTCAGACGCCGAATTGCGCCAACTGGCCGATGAACTGCGTGCCGAGACGATTGCAGCGGTGTCGGTGACAGGCGGGCATCTGGGTGCCGGGCTTGGTGTGGTTGAAATGACGGTTGCGTTGCATGCGGTTTTTGACGCACCCAAGGATAAAATCATCTGGGACGTGTCCCACCAGTGTTATCCGCATAAAATTTTGACAGGCCGCCGTGACCGTATTCGCACGCTGCGCACCGAGGGCGGGTTGAGCGGGTTCACCAAACGCTCTGAAAGTCCTTATGATCCGTTTGGTGCTGCCCATTCCAGCACGTCGATCTCTGCAGCCCTTGGCTTTGCTGTGGCCCGTGATTTGGGTGCGGGCGGTGGTGATGCGATTGCGATCATCGGTGATGGCGCGATGTCGGCAGGTATGGCCTATGAGGCCATGAATAACGCAGGCCATTTGGGAAAGCGGTTGATCGTGATCCTGAATGATAATGAAATGTCGATTGCCCCGCCCACTGGTGCCATGTCGTCATATTTGTCGCGTCTTTATGCTGGCGAGCCGTTTCAGGAATTCAAGGCGGCGGCCAAAGGTGCTGTGTCCTTGCTACCAGAACCTTTCCGCGAAGGGGCCAAGCGCGCCAAGGATATGCTGAAACATATGACCGTGGGCGGTACGCTGTTTGAGGAACTAGGTTTCTCTTATCTGGGCCCGATTGATGGCCACGATATGGAACAGCTGTTGTCGGTGCTGCGTACCGTAAAAGACCGCGCCGATGGCCCGATCCTGATCCATGCAATCACCAAAAAGGGTAAAGGCTATGCCCCCGCTGAACGCGCCAGCGACAAGGGCCATGCGACGGCGAAGTTTGATGTGATCACGGGCGAGCAGAAGAAGGCGCCCAGCAATGCGCCGTCTTACACGTCTGTGTTTTCCGAAAGCCTGTGCAAGCTCGCTGCTGATGACCCCAAGATTTGTGCGGTGACCGCAGCCATGCCAGATGGTACGGGCCTCACGAAATTCATGGAACGCTACACCAGTCGCTGTTTTGACGTCGGTATCGCCGAACAGCACGCTGTGACGTTCAGTGCAGGGCTTGCCGCTGGCGGGATGCGTCCGTTCTGTGCGCTGTATTCAACGTTCTTGCAACGTGGCTATGATCAGGTTGTGCATGATGTGGCCATTCAGCGCCTTCCCGTCCGGTTCGCGATTGACCGGGCCGGGCTGGTCGGGGCCGATGGCGCAACCCATGCGGGGTCATTTGATGTGGGGTATCTGTCGAACCTGCCCGGTTTCGTGGTGATGGCGGCCGCGGATGAGGCGGAATTGGTGCGCATGGTCACCACCGCAGCAGCACATGATGAAGGCCCCATCGCGTTCCGCTTTCCACGCGGGGAAGGGGTTGGCGTTGAGATGCCTGAGACCCCCGAACTGCTCGAGATTGGCAAGGGGCGGATGATCCGCGAGGGCGCTCAGGTCGCAATCTTGTCTTTTGGAACACGATTGCAAGAAGTGATGTCGGCTTGTGAAGCGCTTGAAGCAAAGGGGATCAAACCGACGGTTGCCGATGCGCGCTTTGCCAAACCACTGGACCGAGAGCTGATCTTGCAGTTGGCGGCCGATCATGACGCGCTGATCACTGTCGAAGAAGGTGCCGTGGGTGGTTTCGGGTCTCATGTAGCCCAACTGTTGGCGGATGAGGGCGTGTTCGACCACGGGCTCAAGTACCGCTCAATGGTGCTGCCTGACACGTTCATTGATCAAGCAAGCCCCAAGGTAATGTATGACGTGGCAGGGATGAACGCCGAGCATATAGAGGCGAAAGTGCTAGAAGTGCTGGGCGTTGCAACGCTGGAAAAGCGGGCGTAGATCTGATGCCCGGTTTGAGCTCATGGTGGCCGATGCCCCACGAGGTTCTAACGTCGGCCATGCGCAGAAAGCGGACTTTGCAAAGTCTTGCGAATGGTGAAAGCTGGACCTTGGACTGAACTTCACGGTTTTGCGGTCTGAGCCCGCACACCAGACATTCGCTGTAAGCACAAAATTGAAGATGGCTCGACGGCCGCGGCGCGGACGAAGACTACATTCATTCGCACCACTAAGAAGTTAAACTGACCAGTAGGCATTGTTAGGATTTGTGTATAGCGCTAGGTTGATAGCATAGCGATCAGAGACTGACTTGAATATGTATTTTCCGGTTTAAAATCAATGAAATACTACCCTGAGATCGATGGATTTCGTGCCATTGCTGTGCTGCTGGTGATTGCATACCACTACTTCCCATCCTTTGCGCCTAACGGCTTTCTTGGTGTCGATATTTTCTTTGTTATTTCGGGGTTTGTGATATCTGGATCGCTCTTTAACTACTCCTCTGAGCTTACGCATAGGGAAATCATTGCAAAGTTTTACGCCAAGAGGTTTCGAAGAATTCTTCCTGCCTTGATAGGTTGCGCACTGTTCAGCACATTGGCGCTCGTGGTGCTCACAATTCGTCCATCAAGAGATGCTTTTCTTACGGGTGGCGCCGCTCTGTTTGGGCTATCAAACATAGTCCTGTTTGAACAAAACGCAGACTATTTTGCCCTAAGCAGCCAGATCAATGCCTTTACCCACACATGGAGCTTGGGAGTCGAAGAACAATTCTATTTGATTTTCCCATTATTGGGGCTCTCCATAGGCGTTTTTGGAGCCTCCCGTCGACAGGTTTCAAACGCTGCTTTGAGTATCCTACTTTGCTTGGCGTTGTTGTCGTTTGTTTCGTACGCCTGGATGGCTTCCGCAAACTCTGTAGCGGCCTTTTACCTTTCACCATTTAGATTTTGGGAACTCTTGATCGGCTGTATCGCGTTTCTCGTGCACCAATCAAAATATCAGGTCACTTGGCCGAAGGCTCTGGATAGCCTTATTTTAGCGGTGCTTGCCATTTGTGTCTTTTGGAAGGCCGATTTTCCAGTGACGCAGGTTGCACTGACCTGCTTTTGTACAGCGCTCCTTCTGCTCAGCATAACGAATAACGGTTTGCTAGGTTGGAAGATTTTCCTCAACGCAAAGCCAATTAATTACATCGGTCGCATTTCTTACTCGCTTTATTTGTATCATTGGCCGATCCAAGTAATTTCAGTTGTCACCATAGGAAACAGTCCACAAGCCTTTCTGATTGCGCTGTGCCTGTCATTTCTTTTGGCAATCACCTCGTATCATTTGATCGAAATTCCATTTCGAAGACCAAGCTCAAAGAGATCTGACAGCAAGTACATCGCGATCAGTTTAGTCCTGTCGTCGTATGTCGGAGTGTTTGTCGCCATAGCTGGTCCCAAAGCCGCAGAAAGAATGCCTTGGACAGTTTTTGACTCTGTTGGCGTTGTTCCGCATAAACCGTGGGATGTGATACCATGCCACGGTGCTGTCCGCATTGCAGCGGCAAGCGATCCTTTGTCGGAATGCCTTGGCTTTGGACCAAATTTATTGCCCGCTGATATCTTCCTTCTCGGTGACAGCCATGCAGCTCAACTTACGTTCCCATTGAAAGAAATCACCGATGAGCTCGGATCGTCGCTATATTTTATCAACACGGACCGCGAAGGCGACTTCCCTTTCATTTTTTTAGCCCAACGTGAAGCTCCGTGGGGACCTGCTTTGAGCCGAACACTTCAGAATGTAGACTCTGGGGACACTTTAGTCTTAGCGTTCCATAGGGGCCATCTAAATGCAAAACGCGATATGCATCTGGATGTTTCAGCAGACACTTCACCTAACTCAAAATCAGAAAACCTTGGTCATAATCTAGAAAGGCTTGCGCATGAGTTAGTTGCCAGAGAGGTTCGTCTGATTTTGGTGTTGGATACGCCTCTGCTCTCTTACATTACGCAAGTTGAGACATGTGCCCTACAGGTTCGACTATGGGGCACCACCGCGTGTACAGTGAGTAAGCAACAGGATTTAAGAACGCGATCACGCCAGCAAACGTCCTTTGAAGCTGTGGCTGCAAAATTTGAGAACATGGTCACTATTGTCGATCCCGCAGACGTCTTTTTCGCAAACGGCAATAACTTCAACCCCATTGCAGAAGACGGCTCATATAGGATGATTGACTGGAACCACTTGAGCCAAAGAGAAGCACATTTGTTGGCTCCGCTTTTCAGGACTGCATTATCAAAAGACCAAAGCCATCGTTAGAATTTGTTATGATTTTGTTAAGCGACGAGAGAGATTGTGAAGTTCCATGCAAATTTCCAATGGTAAATCAAATATGGATCTTGCTTATGGATTCTTTGGTTGGGCCATTACGGCGCATTTGGATTTAAGTGCTATCTTTCGTTAGCGTTGTAAGTTTAACAATACGAAATGACCGCTCCCGATTGAGCGCGGTGAAGTCTTGCGCTCGCAGCGAATGGTCCCCTTCCGCCAAGGTGTTTGATTTCAATCGCCGCTTTGGGCTGGTAGTGGTCGTTAGTACACGAATGTTGAACGGTAGCTTTGTCCGCATAGCAGTCATTGCCCTCAACGCGATCCTCGACTACCTTATCACCATGAAACATGTTCCTAAAGAAAACACCGATGATGCTCTTATTCAGGAATTCCTGAATAAAGGTGGCAAGGTCAGTGTTGGCAAAACCAAACCTTTGGCGGCTGAATTGGGTCTGAGCAATAATGTTTGGAACAACAAGCTGACCAAGGAAGAAAAAGCGGCGCGCGACAAAAAGTAAGGTCGTACAGCATCAGCTGTCTCTTGCGCCAGATCAAGGCTGCGCGTGGGCTCTTTCGTCATGATGGGCGCAAAGGAGGATATCCGATGTTACCAATCACTGCTGATAAGATCGCCGAGGTGATCATTCTGGCGCGCGAGCTTGACCGCGCCGAAAACGAGTTTGATGGTTTTGTCGATCAGCTTGCCGATGATGAAAAGGTCGGGCTGGTCGCTGTCTTTTGGATTGGACGCGGGAGTTTTGAACCAGAGGATCTGGGCGACGCCTTGGCAACCGCAGAGCGCGAGGCGACAACGCCGACAGCGGATTATCTGAAAGGGTCGCCGCATCTGGCTGATCATCTTGAGGCTGGTATGGCGGCCCTTGGCGTTGATCCGTCAACGGCAGAGGATGATCTTTACCGCCCGGCCTAGTAAGGTGGATCATGATCCACCTTACCGCGATCATCGGGTCGCTTGATCAAACCAGCCTTGTGCCCGGCCCCAAACACCTTTGCTGATATCTGACAGCGTCATCAGGTGCGGCAACAGTTGTTCTGCAAAATCTTCGCTGCTTTCGGCAGGCAACAAGGACGGCAGGTTGTCGATTGCTGTTACATCCAGCACGGGCCGGTCATGCACCCGCAGGGCAGGCGCCCCCCATGTTGTTGTGCGGTCATATACCTTAATGGGGGAAAAGTCGCTGTCGGGGTCGCAAGCGATATCGCCGATCACCGAAAGCGCGCGTGGCGCCACTTTGGCGCTGGCAGGCACAAAGACCGGCGTGCCGGGCCGCGCCAGGATGCAGTTGAGAAAGATGTTGTGCGCCAACACTTCCGGAAATGGCCCGCCAGATGCAGTTTCGGCCATGTCCCATTTTGTTGTTCCCACACCCATTGCCTGACACAGGTCGGCGGCCCCTGTGCCGACGCGCCCCAAGGCCCCGATGATCAATGCGGTCGGCCGGTCTGTGCCCAATGCCATCAGGTCTTGCTGAAGTTCCATGAGTAGATGGTTTGCGCTTGGGTAGGCTTTGACCGGTCCGGCGACCTTGCCGTTCTGCTGCGCCATCCAGCACATCAATGATACGGCAGCCCCCGCATAACCAGCCCAATAGCCGAATGCGGCAACCCGGCGCCCGTCCTCTTCGGTCAGGTATTCCAGATCATAAAGCGTGCCACCCCCTGCCTTGAACCGATTCAACAGAACCTTGCCTGATGGCTGCCCTTTATAGGCGTGCCCGAACATGATGTGGCGGTGGCGCAGGGGTGTGCCGTCTTCGGGCAATTCCTTGAGGCCAAAGATGATTGCATTATCCGGTGCATCGACCCAGGAAAACTCTGGCGTGACGTCGCATCCGGCTGCGGCGTAATCAGCAATGGGCAGACTGCGCTGTGTGCTTTCCTCAACCGTGACCTGATACCCTGCCGCAAGCAATTTGGCCGCCCCTTGTGGTGTCAGCCCAACCCGTTCTTCATGCGCGCGGGCTTCGGAGCGTACCCAGATATGCGTCATCACAGCATGCCTTTTTCAAAGATGGCTTGCACCGACGCTTTCGTGTTCATTTTATGCTGGAACGCGGTAAGGCGCGGATAGTGCGTGACGTCGACCCCATCACCCGGCAACCATGTCAGCACGACATAAAGATAGGCGTCAGACAGCACCTCTAACGTGCCTGTGGTGAAAGGCAGGCTTGGTAGAAACTCTTCCAGATGCGCCGCACAATCGTTCATCCGTTCCGGCACTTTGCGCTTCATGTCTGCAATCGAGCTTGCCTCGTCCGCCCAGCGTTCACCGCGCAGACCATGAGCGTGGTGCGGGTGCATGGTCGCGTTCAGGTATGAGATCAGTTCGCGCATTTTGGCGGCAGCGAATGCATCTTCCGGCACCAGTTGCGGGGCGACGTATTCGATGATCGCAGGCGTTTCGGTCAAAATGCCGTCGGGGGTTTCCAAGGCGGGCACCCGGCCTTTTGGATTGATCTCGCGATAGTCTTGTTTTGTCTGTTCTGCTGTGGCGAAATCAACGCGGACTGCCTCATAGGGGATATTCAATTCTTCCAGAACAAGGGCAACAGCAACGGAAATGGTGCGCGGTGCGTAATGTAGTTTCAGCATGGGTGCGGTCCTTTAGTAATGTGTCTGGGCATGCAGCCGGTCGTCGCGGTCTAGGTGCGGCACGGCATTAAAGCTGGCAAGGATCGGTCCTTGCGGGATCACGCGGACCCGGTGTAGGGAACTGTTCATGATGGGCAGCAGGACGTGGGCCATGCGGGTGGGGTCGAGGTTGAGCAAATGGCGGATAATCATACCGATCACCCCGCCTGATGTGACGCACAACACCCGGACACCCGGATTGGCGGCCTCTTGCAGCACCGATGTCACCCGATCCTCGAAAGAGGCGAAGGTTTCGACGCCCATAATCTCGGCCTTGTGCCAGGCTTCCATCACTTGCGGGACGTGGCTGGCAAATTCATCGGGGCCGGGGAAAGGCACGCCGTGCACGTCTTCAAGCGCTTGACCTAGATTAAAATAATCCATCTCGTTCAGGCGCGGGTCGATTTGCGGTTCGGTGTAACCGATACCAGTGGCGGTCTCTTTATGGCGGCGCAGGCTGCCGGAAATCACCTTGTCAAAGGCCCCTTCGCGGTCTGATAGGTAATCGCCCAGCCATTTGGCCTGCTGATGGCCCAAATCAGACAGCCGATCATAGCTTTCTTCGTCCGTTGCGCCGGAATTGGCCTGTCCGTGCCGGACTAAAATGATCTCGCCCATCATATTCCTCCTGAACCCACAGGGTTACGAGGTGTGACGGGGGTTGGCAACGCATCAAAGGCGTCGAATTCACGGCGCACTAATCATGTCCTAGAAATCTTACGGGGTCTTTTGTTGTCACCTTTGGGTTGGTCTGCGCTGAAGGTTCCCGCCTTTTGCATTTTGCCGCACGTCTTCCTCTTGTTAACAGATTCTTAGCGTGGGATTGTGACCTTCAAGAGCAGCAAAAATTTCAAAAGCAGGGTATCCGTTGTCCACCGCATCGCTTCTGAGTGACGTTTTCGGCTTTGACGCCTTCAGGCCCGGTCAGGAAGAGATCGTCGATGCCGTGATCGCAGGTGAAGACACCCTTGCGATCATGCCGACCGGTGGTGGTAAATCCCTTTGTTTTCAATTGCCTGCCCTTGCGCGGCAGGGTGTCACCGTTGTTATTTCGCCTCTTATTGCCCTGATGCGCGATCAGGTGCGCGGTCTGCGCGAGGCGGGCGTTGAAGCAGGCGCACTGACGTCTGGCAATACCCCCGAAGAAACCGACGCTGTTTGGGACGCGTTAGAGGCCGGAACACTCAAGCTGTTGTATATGGCGCCGGAACGCCTTGCCTCTGGTGGGACGATGAACATGCTGCGCCGGGCTGGCATCAGCATGATCGCGGTGGATGAGGCCCATTGTGTCAGCCAATGGGGCCATGATTTTCGCCCTGATTACCTGCGTATTGGTGAGTTGAAGCGCACGTTGGATGTGCCTTTGGCCGCCTTTACCGCGACCGCTGACGCCGAAACCCGGGAAGAGATTGTTGAGAAGCTGTTTGGCGGGCAGCAACCATCGAGTTTTTTGCGTGGTTTTGACCGGCCCAACATCCATTTGGCTTTCGCCGTCAAAGATGGGCCGCGCAATCAGGTTTTGAACTTTGCAGCTGCGCGCAAGGGCCAATCGGGGATCGTGTATTGCGGGACACGCGCGAAGACCGAAACGCTTGCGAAGGCATTGGGTGATGCAGGCCACCGGGCTTGTCATTACCATGGCGGGATGGAAGCCGAGGATCGGCGCATCGTCGAACGCCGATTTCAGCAAGAAGATGGGTTAATTGTTTGTGCGACCGTCGCCTTTGGCATGGGTATCGACAAACCCGATATTCGCTGGGTTGTGCATGCGGACCTGCCCAAGTCGATTGAGGCGTATTATCAGGAAATCGGTCGCGCGGGCCGTGATGGTGCGCCTGCCGAAACGCTTACCTTGTTTGGCCCTGATGACATCCGCTACCGTCGTCAGCAGATTGACGAAGGGCTGGCGCCCCCTGAACGCCGCGCGGCGGATCATGGGCGGTTGAATGCGCTGCTGGGATTGGCAGAGGCGTTGCGATGCAGGCGTCAAAATCTGCTGGAATATTTCGGCGAAACCCCCGGCCCCTGTGGGCATTGCGATTTGTGCGATAAACCGGCTGAGGTGTTTGACGGCACAACTGCCGTGCGCATGGCGTTGTCTGCGGCTTTGCGGACGGAAGAATGGTTTGGCGCGGGGCATTTGATTGATATTCTGCTGGGCCATTCGACGGATAAAATTCAGCAACGCGGGCATGACAGTCTGCCTACCTATGGTGTTGGCAAGGATTATGACAAACGCCAATGGCAGGCGATTTTCCGGCAGATGATGGGGCACGACCTGCTGCGCCCTGACCGCGAAAGGCATGGCGCGCTACGGATGACCGAACACGCGCGGCCTATCCTGCGGGGTGAGGCAACGATTGAACTGCGCCGCGACACCATCAAAGCCGCCCGCGGTTCTGGCCCTAAGGTGCGGATGCTGGTCAGCGAAGAAGACGCGCCGCTACTGTCTGCGTTGAAAGCCAAGCGGCGCTATCTGGCCGAGCAGGCCAATGTGCCCGCCTATATTATCTTTAACGACCGTACCTTGATCGAAATGGCCGAAAAGCGGCCTATGACCTTGGATGAAATGGCCCATGTTGGCGGTGTCGGGGCCAAAAAGCTGGAAAACTACGGGCGCGCGTTTCTTGAAGTGATCGCCGGCGCGGTTGAAGATGTGCATCCGATGCGCCGCAAGCTGGCGGGGCGCGATGAAGGGGCGGTTTATGACCGGTTGATGCAGGTGCAAGCGTCGCTGAACCGCGGGCCGCATGGGGCCGACAAACCGATGAGTTGCTCTGCGTCGATGCTGGCCAAGGTGGCGCAACTGCGTGGGGCGGATATGGATAACCTGACCCGCGTCATCGGCGATAAATACGCAGAGCGGTTTGGTGAGGCTTTTTTGGAAGTGCTGGAAGAGGGGCAATGAGCAAGGGCCTGAGCCATATCACCTTTATTGTTCAGGATTTGGACAGGATGGAACAAATCCTGGTATCGGTCCTGAATGCTCAAAAGATATATGACAGCGGCAAGCAATCGCATTCACTATCGGCTGAACGGTTCTTTGATATTGGCGGAGTGTGGGTGGCTGTTATGCAAGGCGACCCACTGCCAACGCGCAGTTACAATCACGTTGCTTTTGAAATGGATGATGCACAGTACGACGATCATTTGATGCGGATCAATGCGCTTGGCCTTGACGTCCGCGAGGGACGATCACGTATCGCGGGAGAAGGTCGGTCGATCTATTTTCACGACTATGATAACCACTTGTTTGAGCTTCACACCGGCACTCTGCAAGAACGGCTAGAGCGCTATGCACGAGAGGCTCAAAAGCCCGTATAAAGCCTGCCCGTTAATCCAACCGCAGCTTGAACACCGCGTAGACCAGCAACGCGGCACAGCTCAGACCGGCCAAAAGAAACGGTGCGCGGATTGCCATTTCGCGCCCAAGGTCATCTTCCAGAACGGACACGAGCAAACCGCCCGCCAATGCCCCCAGCGGCATCGAACCCCAGCCGAAGAAGCGGTAGATGCTGTTCACACGCCCCAGCAACTCGGACGGGATGCGGCGCTGACGCCATGACACCGTGATCACGTTCCATAGCATCGCTGCGGCCATCACGCCGTAAAGGGCGCAGCCCATGACGATACCTTGCGAGGTCAAACCGATGGTTGCATAGCCAATGCCCCAGCCTGCGACAGATGCGAAAAGGCACAGCTGGATCCCAAAAAGCCGCGTCAGCCAAGGGGCCAGCAAGCTGCCTGATATTGCACCCAACGCGGCAGCTGACAAAACCAGACCATAGACGGCGGGCGACAGGTTCAACACATCTTGGGCGAATAGCACCTGAACGGTCATTGTCGCGGTTGCGATGAAATTTGCCACGCCCAGCACGATCGCCAGCCTTAACAGCAATGCGTCGCCGCGCATAAATGCGATCCCTTCCTTCAGTGCTTGCCAAAAGCCGGTCTGCACCTTGATCGTGGGTTGCAATGTGATCAGCCAAACCAGCCCTGCGGCCAACGTCAGGAATGCGGCGTGAATGCCAAAGGGCAGTGCGATGCTGGATGCGATCAGCACGCCTGCCAAAGGTGGGCCAATGAACTGCCCGGTCAGTTGTTCGGTGCTCCAAAGCTGGCCGTTTGCTTTTTCCAGATCCTCGGATGCCACAATGGAGGGCAGGATCGTTTGGGCGGCGTTGTCCCTTAGCACCTCTGCACAGCCAAGCAGAAAGGCCAGCCCGGCCAGAAGCCAGACAGCACCGGGATCATGGTCTTGCATGGCCAGCAACATGATCGCAAAGGCAATCACTGCCCGTAAAAGGTCGGCACGGGCAATCAACTTGCGCCGGTCCACCCGGTCAATGACAACGCCAGCCGGGATTGCAAACAAAAGCCAAGGCAAACGCCCCGCTGCTGCAACAGCACCAATCATCAGCGCATTATCTGTCATCAGCGTGGCCAGCCACGGCAGCGCCAGAATAACCAGACCATCACCCAAGTTTGTAAGCGCGCCCGCACTGAACAGAAGCCGAAAATTGCGATTGCGCGCGAGCAGAGCCGTTGCCATGTTTTATCCTGGGGTTTGCGCAGCAGAAGGTGCTGTCCCTTCAGCCTGCTTTAACTGCAACGCTTTGTCCATATTGACCCGCGCGACCCGACCCTCTAGCAAGCGCCCATTCTGACAAAGGGCGATGATATGGCACGCAAACGCAAGGGCCGCGATATTTCGGGGTGGTTGGTGGTGGATAAACCTGCCGGTATCACCTCGACCGCTGTTGTGAATAAGGTGCGCTGGGCGATGGACGCCAAGAAGGCCGGTCATGCAGGCACGCTTGATCCAGAGGCAACAGGCGTGCTGGCCGTGGCCTTGGGTGAGGCGACAAAGACGGTGCCGTACATCACTGATGCACTAAAGGCGTACAGTTTTATTGTCCGTCTCGGTCAGGCCACAAATACCGATGATGCCGAGGGTGAGGTGATTGCCACCTCTGATCTGCGCCCTGATGATGCGGCGATCAAAGCGGCCCTTGGCGCCTTTGTAGGTGACATCATGCAGGTGCCGCCGCAATTTTCCGCCGTAAAGGTGGATGGTGAGCGGGCCTATAAGAAAGCCCGCGAAGGCGAAGAAATGGCGCTGGCTGCCCGGCCGTTATGGGTTGAGGAACTGGTTTTGGTTGATCGGCCGGATCAGGATCATGTGGTGTTGGAAATGACGTGTGGCAAGGGCGGTTATGTGCGGTCTATCGCCCGTGATCTTGGTGATGCGCTGGGCTGTAAGGCCCACGTCAAATCACTGCGCCGTATTTGGTCAGGGCCGTTTCAGGCTACCGAAGGTGTGACGCTGGACCAGATTGATGCGATGGCAAAGACGCTTGAACTGGATGCCTACCTTCAACCGTTGGAGGTAGGTTTGTCCGATCTGCCAGAGGTCAGGTGCCTTGCTGAAAGTGTGGCCAAGCTGCGCAACGGTAATCCAGCATCGGTTATCGCGAGCGACGTTGAATTTGGCGAAGAGGTTTGGGCCTCGTTTAAGGGTAAGGCAATTGCTGTTGGCACCTACCGCGGCGGTGAGTTGCAGCCATCCCGTGTATTTGTCGCCTAGGTGATTACGCGGACGCATATCAAGGATGATGCGCCTTCGACCGCCGTCTATTCCAATTGCGAACGCTATCGCTATGCGCTGACGCGGACGTGGGATGAGGCGGGCAAGCGCGTGCTTTTTGTGATGCTGAACCCCTCAAAGGCGACTGAGGTCCAAAATGACCCGACGGTCGAACGCTGTGAGCGGCGCGCCCGCGCGCTAGGCTTTGGGGCGTTTCAGGTGACAAATATCTTTGCGTGGCGCGACACTGATCCACGCAAGATGCGCAAAGCGGCTGATCCTGTGGGGCGTGCGAATGATGCGATGATACTTCTGGCGGTGGCGTGGTCTGATCAAATTATTGCGGCTTGGGGCACGCATGGCGCGCATCTTGATCGTGGTCCGCAGACGGAAGCCTTGCTGCGGGGAACGGGTCGGTCGCTTTACGCACTGGGCCTTAGCAAACATGGGCATCCGAAACACCCGCTTTACATCAGCTATACGCAGCAGCCGATCCTCTGGGATCCGTCGTAAGCGTTAACCAATCATTCAGTTTTCAGGCCATTTCAGCCCTATTTATGCTAGTTATCCATTCACGGGGTCGGGGGCGACTCGGTTAGTGGCAGGTAAACGAAATGCTCGCTCTTTTTGGATTGATGGGGGTCGCTATGGCGGCCGTGGCGATGGCGGACACGGATGAAGACGACGTGCCTGCAAATGACGACGCGCCAGAGGATGATGATCCCAGCGTCGATATAAAGCCGGTTGATGAGGTAATGGACCCCAGCGACGAAGACACCGTGATTTTTTCCGGTGATCTGGATGATATTGTGCTGACGGGTGGTGGCGATGATTATCTGGATGGTGAGGACGGCGATGACCATCTGGCAAGCGGCGCGGGCGATGACACGCTGCAAGGCGGGCGTGGTGACGATGTGCTGGATGCTGGCGATGGGAACGATGAACTGAACGGGCATGTGGGCGATGATGTGCTGGCCGGTGGCGCGGGTGATGATGCGCTGAACGGTGGCGGCGGCGATGATATTCTGATGGGCGGTGCTGGCGATGATGCGCTGCTGGGATCACTGGGCGATGACGCGCTTGTTGGTGGTAGCGGGGCGGACACACTGCACGGTGGGTCGGGCGACGACATCCTTTATGACCGGGATGACACGGACATGGATTATCTGAACGGCGGGGCCGGTGATGATACCCTGATGGGTGGTGCGGGTGATAATCTGCATGGTGGCACTGGGGCGGATACATTTGCGCTATTGGCCGACAACGACTTGATTGTTGAAGATTTCGACGCCGCAGAAGATGTGATCGAGATCACGTATGAAGGCACGCCACCGATACTCAGCACAGCGGAAACGGATGAAGGCATGGTCCTGATGGCGGATGATGCGGTGGTTGCCACTTTCCTTGATCTTTCTGATCTGGATACAGCGCAGATCACCTTGGTTGCAGCCTAACAAAACCCTTTCCTTTCGCACAGAATCCTTCTATTACACCGCATCTGCGCAGGGTTGGCCCTGCACGGACCCTCCACGGGCTTTTCTGGACGACATCCCGGATTGCGCCATTAACCCTTGATACAAAGGAGCCCCCGATGTCGATTACTGCCGAAGAAAAAACACGGATCATGAAGGAATTTGCGACCAAAGAAGGCGATACAGGTTCGCCCGAAGTACAGGTTGCTATCCTGTCCAGCCGCATCGCGACGCTGACAGAGCACTTCAAGACCCACAAGAAAGACAACCATGGTCGCCGTGGTTTGCTGAAAATGGTGGCCCTGCGTCGCAAGCTTTTGGACTATACAAAAACAAAAGACGAAGCGCGCTATCAGGACCTGATCAAGCGTCTGGGCCTGCGTCGCTAAGCGATACTGCCCAAAACAGATTACGGAAACGCCCGCCTTTTTGGTGGGCGTTTTTGTTTTTGGTGCGCCTTTGGCCTTGCATGGCTTCATGGTTGTACAAAGGCGGGACTTGCAAACATTTTGTCCACATCAAAGCGTCGATCGGGTCAGGTGTAAAAAAGGGGCGGTCGGTGCCGCCCCTTTTCAGGTTGAATTTCGGTAGGATGCTTATCGCACCCAAACCTCGACACGGCGGTTGCGCGAGCGGCCATAAGCGTCATCGTTGCAGCTAACAGGCGCTGCTTCGCTGAGGCCGACAGTTGACATACGTGTGCTGCGCAAGGGCCCCGCATTCGGATGGTTGCGAACCTGCTGCAGCACCTGCTGCGCGCGATCACGCGACAGCTGTGTGTTGTAGACGTATTGCCCGACAGAATCCGCAAAACCAACGAAGATAAGTTCACGGTTGGCGTTTTCAGGGCGGCTCATGAATTCAACCAAACGGTCCAGATCACGTTGCCCCTTGCTGTCCAGCACAAACACATCCGTTGGGAAACGGAACGTCAATGACAACCGGTTTGCCCCGGGCAGTTCAGTCGCAATCTGGTTTTGGACCGCGCGCCCGATTTCGCGTGGCTGGCCAATAAAAGCGGCGTCAGTCAGCCGCGCGAGCGCGCGATTATCTTCGACAATGCCAAGGCTGAAATACCCTGATTCAGCGACATATGGATCGGCGGCAGGTGAAATCATGAAATTCACAAGCTGACGGACCTCAGGCTTGGGGTTTTGGTTGTCGATGTACAGGCGGATACGCCGACCCAGCAGGTATTCTTCGGCCTTGCT
This sequence comes from Roseobacter sp. CCS2, assembly GCF_000169435.1. Taxonomy (GTDB): domain Bacteria; phylum Pseudomonadota; class Alphaproteobacteria; order Rhodobacterales; family Rhodobacteraceae; genus Yoonia. Next base: position 109,139 of record NZ_AAYB01000005.1, read on the forward strand.
TTTGAATGGTGTTGCTTCTGTCACAACGCCGCAATCAAGGATCAGGTCAATCGCTTTGGTGTCACCGATGTTATCACTGATCGAATAGCCGATGGCGCCGGGGTTTGTTTCGACAAATTCCCGCATATCGCGGCCACGATCCAATTCGGATGTACCTGGTGACAAGTCGCGTTCAGCACCGAAGGCCCAGTTTTCAAAATTCCTGCGCGCAGAGCCACCATCACGTGCGCCAGGCATGATCTGCATGTTTGGGCCGCCAACCTGTGACCAACTGGTTGTTTCATCGCTATAGATCGAAATCAGCTGCTGACGCGACAGGGCATTGATAGGATTGGTGTTGTGTATTGTCATCAAAACAGAGTCGACGCCGATGATGTATTCTTGTCGTGGATCAAACAGATTGCCGCGCCCTTGGGCGGCTAGCGCTGCAACCCGGCCGGCGTCAGGTGGTCCAGATGCCATGGCGATATCGGCAGTGCCTTCAATCAATCGGTCAAATCCATCCTCGGTGTCGTTTGATTCGATTTCCAGCACAAATGGATCACCACCGCCAATGGGCGTGAAAATGAATTGTGCTATGTCATCGGGAAATTCGATGGGTTCTGATACCGTCGCGTTCAGAATTTCTGCAAACGGCTCGACCACCAAAGGCATCAAATCTTCGCCGACGTTGTCCGATCCAACCATAACCAGATCAGCCTCAAGCCGAATTGGCGCGACCTTTTCGGTTTCGGTTGTGCTGCTGGCAAGCACAGCAAGCGGCGGACATCCTGCGCCGGTGCATGTCACGTCATCGACGTTCGCGTTCAGGATCACCCCTTCGCTTTCGACGCTGAAGACGCCATCTGCAAGGCCAACCAGTTGACCAGAAAAGCTTTCGGAACCGTCATTGGCGGTCAGCATGACTTCTCCGCCAAGTTCAAAGGCGGCAGCAGGGCAACCCGGCCCGCTGCATGTAACCCCGTCTGCTGCAACGCGCATATCACCAAGGTTGGGCACCCTGATGACGTACACGTCATTATCAAAGGAAACTAACTCACCTTCCAGGTTGATTTGACCATCCCCAGAACGCAGCAACACGTCGTCCGCGAGTGCGGAGGTTGCTAGCAATAGGGCTGCAATGGAAAGGAAGGTGACACGACGACCGCCAATTGGCGTGATATTTTTACTCATTGTTAAACTCGCTCTCGACTAGACTACTCACTTGTGTGGTGGGCCAGCACTTGCCGAAACGCGTCAGAAATGATGTCCCCCAACAACGACATGAGGAAATAAATCGGAAAAAAGACAATATTGTGGCAAATGTATTCGTTTGGAAAAATTAATAGCGAAAACAAAGGGCTGGAGAAAAACCTTGGATCGAAAATAGCATTTCTATTGCAACTTATAGGTGTTTCGCTAAGCGATAATTGTCGTATCGCCTTCTTCCGCAGGGTAGTCACGCTGGACATGGTACGCCAATTGCCGCCACCAGATAGACAGGGCGTATTTTTCGCCGTCTTTCACAGGTCGGCCACCATGTGTGGAATGTGGATGCTCCATCGCCGTGCCAAGGCGGGTATTTCCAAAGATCAGTACTCTGCCCAATTTGGGCGCAATCTTGATCTTGAGCGCGGGAAATTCCGTCTCGCCACCTTTGCCAACGTTATTGAGATAGCAGATCGTTGTAAAAAGCCTTTGACCGCCACGCGATATAAAATCCCGGCCGCCGACGGTGTTGTCAAAAGCATCGGTGTGGGGATCGAATTTTTGTTCCCCTTCGTATCGCAAAAGCTGTGATGGTTCCGAATTTTCGGGCGGAAGCCGCACCAAATCTGAAATTGTTGTCACAAGGGATGCAAGTTTTGGGTCAGACCACTGATCAATCGTGCCGGAATCGTTTGTTCGGCTTTCATCCAGCTTTCCGCCGCCGGCGCTATCGACAACGGTTGCGCGGACCAGCGCCTCTTGACCTAGTGAAATGACATGCTGCGCCAAATCTTCATCGAATACATCGTCAATCACTGCAACCAATGGGTTCAGACATAGGACGTTTTGAAACAAACCTGACACCTTTCAGTCATCAACATTAAATCTACGCGGCTGCTGTTATCAAAACAGCCATCGTAGATTCAAAGCAATAGAAATGGCAAAGCCGCTGTCTATGGAGGAGGTGGTGGTGGAGGCGTCGGTGCTGGAGCTGGCCCTGGTGTTGGCGGAGTGTCGTCATCGTCATCATCATCGTCGTCATCGTTTGATACAACGGCGATAGCCAATACACCTATAATCAAAGCTGGAATAATCCAATCAGAGCTGCCTGTCGGCGCCTCAACAACCTCTGGCTCAAGCGCAGGAGATTCGACAATGGCATCGGCCAGACCACCTGCCAAAGACTGCGTTGCAATCAATGAAATGGCGGCTGCGTGCGGTACATATTTCATGGCAAAGTCCCCAATATCCATGTGAAAGTTCCGAATTGTTTTTAGCATAAGCGAATTTTAACCATTATTTCAACGATAAATTGATGCCGCTGCGACACTGCTATCGGGGGTTGTGCCTTCGTTAGGGTCGCTACCGGTCAAAACCGCCCCTCTTTCCAAAACGCGAAAACTAGGCTAAGCCCCGGAAATCTTGAAGAAGCAGGCGCCCGCATCCCAGCGCCATAGCAAGATACCGGGATGAGGGGGAATACGCCCCCTACGCAAAAAGGCCCGAAATGGGCCAACTAGGAAAACATCATGTTTAATGAAGTGAAGAAATCAGTTCAGTGGGGCGAAGAAACGCTGACACTGGAAACGGGCAAGGTTGCCCGCCAAGCAGACGGTTCGGTCATCGCAACACTGGGTGAAACCAGCGTTATGGCGAACGTCACGTTTGCCCGTAAGCAAAAACCGGGGCAGGACTTTTTCCCGCTGACCGTCCACTACCAAGAAAAATATTACGCCGCCGGTAAAGTGCCAGGTGGCTTTTTCAAGCGCGAAGCGCGTCCCACTGAAAAAGAGACGCTGACATCCCGTTTGATCGACCGTCCGATCCGCCCATTGTTTGTCCCCGGCTTCAAGAACGAAGTGCTGGTGATGTGTACTGTGCTGTCGCATGACATGGTCAATGACCCCGATATGGTTGCAATGATCGCGGCCTCAGCGGCGCTGACCATTTCCGGCGCGCCGTTCCGTGGCCCGATTGCCGCCTGCCGCGTTGGTTTTGAAGATGGCGAATACATCCTGAACCCAGAAATCGACGACATGCACAACCTGCGTCTGAACCCAGAGCAGCGTCTGGACCTTGTTGTTGCCGGCACCAAAGACGCCGTGATGATGGTTGAATCCGAAGCTTACGAGCTGACAGAAGATGAGATGTTGGGTGCGGTCACATTCGCACACGAGCAGATCCAGCCGGTCATCGACCTGATAATTGATCTGGCCGAAGATTGCGCGAAAGAGCCGTTTGACTTCCAGCCAGAGGATTACTCTGACCTGTCCGCTGCTGTGAAAGCGGCTGGTGAAGACAAAATGCGCGCCGCCTATGCGATCACGGATAAGCAAGAGCGTACTGCGGCTGTGACTGCGGCCAAGGCCGAGATTGTTGAAGCTCTGAGCGAAGAGCAGCAGGAAGACGGCAACCTTGGTGCGGCTTTGAAGGGCCTCGAATCCAAAGTACTGCGCGGCGATGTCGTGAAAAATGGTAAGCGGATTGATGGCCGTGCGCTTGATACGATCCGTCCGATTGTATCCGAGACTGGCATCCTGCCACGGACACATGGGTCTGCCTTGTTCACACGTGGCGAAACCCAAGGTTTGGTTGTCACAACACTCGGCACCGGCGACGACGAACAGATGATCGACGCGCTGACCGGCATGTATAAATCCAACTTCATGCTGCACTATAACTTCCCACCCTATTCGGTTGGTGAAGTTGGTCGCGTATCCGGCCCGGGCCGTCGTGAGATTGGTCACGGTAAGCTGGCATGGCGCGCACTTCAGGCGGTTCTGCCTGCCGCGACCGATTTCCCGTACACGATCCGTCTGGTGTCAGAGATCACTGAATCGAACGGCTCGTCCTCTATGGCGTCTGTTTGCGGTGGTTCGCTGTCCATGATGGACGCGGGTGTGCCGCTGAAAGCACCGGTTGCCGGTGTGGCCATGGGTCTGGTGATGGAAGACGATGGCGAATACGCTATTCTGTCTGACATCCTGGGTGACGAAGATCACCTTGGCGACATGGACTTTAAGGTGGCTGGTACTGAGAACGGCATCACATCCTTGCAGATGGACATCAAGATCGCGGGTATCACGCCAGAGATCATGTCCAAAGCTTTGGCCCAGGCGAAAGCTGGCCGTCTGCACATCCTTGGTGAAATGGGCAAAGCCCTGACCGGCGCGCAGGAATTCTCTGTGCACGCACCAAAGATCGAAACCATGCAGATCCCAACCGACAAGATCCGTGAAGTGATCGGGTCCGGTGGTAAGGTCATCCGTGAGATCGTGGAAACATCCGGTGCCAAGGTTGATATCAACGACGAAGGTATCATCAAGCTGGCGTCCAACGATGCCGAGGCGATCAAGAAAGCCTACGACATGATCCATTCTATCGTGGCAGAGCCCGAAGAAGGTGTGATCTACAAAGGTAAGGTCGTGAAGCTTGTAGATTTCGGCGCCTTCGTGAACTTCTTTGGTAAGCGCGACGGTCTGGTTCATGTATCCCAGATCGAAAACAAGCGTCTGAACCATCCTTCTGACGTTCTGAAAGAAGGTCAGGAAGTTTGGGTCAAACTGCTGGGCTTTGATGATCGTGGTAAGGTCCGTTTGGCCATGAAGATGGTTGATCAGGAAACCGGCGAAGAGATCAAGAAAGAAGACGCGGCTGAGTAAGTCTGACTACTTGCGCTAAATCAGATCAGCGACACAAGTGCATCCGGCGGTCTTCACCGGGTGCATTTTTTGATGAAGTAGGAATAAACCTTCAGGTTTTGTACCTTGTCCAGGGCAACATCAGCCTAATTTGTTCGCCCAAGATCGTGACTCGTAGGGCGTAGAATAACGCGAACACCCGAATGCCATCCCACAGGTAAAGCTGCTCTTGATAGGCAAGCTTGCGCGCAACGCGTACCGAAGGGATCAGTCTATCAATCTGCGGTAGCACAAATCGTTTTCCATCCGCGCGCTTTTTGGCAATAACGCCCCCAGCGATCCGTCGCGATTTCCTCTGCATCGCGGCGAACGAACGACGAGCCGGGTGGTTGATGACGACTTGCGGCGCGTAGACCAATTTATGACCAGCAGCGACAACACGCATCGTCCATTCCTTGTCTCCGCCAGACATCATCGTTGCGTTAAATGTTCCAACAGCATCAAAAATGCTGCGACGCGTAATCACATTGGCTGTCGCTGCGTAACCTGCGGCGGCATAGTTTTCCTGACGCAAGAAAAAAATGCTGTCACAAAGCTCAACAGTGGTGGGTCTCGCGTCTTTCCAGAACAGCTTTATCCTGCCGGCAGCAACGCCGACATCATTGTTTTGTTCCATAAATTTGACGGCGCTTGAAAGCCAATCAGTTTCGGGAATACAGTCTGCGTCCGTGAATGCGAGCAAGGGTGCAGACGCGCTGTACAGTGCTGCATTTCGAGCCGCATATGACCCCGGCTCCGGTGCGTTGACGATCCGTGTATTTTCAGCAAGAACGAGACTGCTTGGTGGAATATCGTTAGGATCATTATTTGCAACGACCACATCGAATTTTTTTTGGTCGAGATCTTGCTGCGCAAGCGCATCAAGACAAAGCGCCAGCCGATCCCAATCGCGGTAGGTCGGGATAATAACCGAAATGTATTGTGCTGACCGTTCACTCACGCCGGGACCACGAAGCTTCCAATTGCCCACGTCAGATGCTCCCTAATGTTCAGATCTGGCGGTACATCAAAAACGGCCATCCTCCCGACTATCTGTGTTGGTTTGATAATGCGTTCTACCACATGATAACTGTCGCGGCTCTGATAGTCATCGATCAGGACGCGAACCGGTTTAACAGTGCGCATAACGACCGCGCAAAAGCATGCGACGCGGAAGCGACCATCTATCAGTACGACATCCGGGTTTACAAAAGATGGATGATCCCAGACGGAAAGTGCATAGCGGTGATAGCTCTCAAAACCGGACCCGTCCCGTGGCTTTCCCCACTTGCCAACCTTACCAATATCAACAGGAATGATTTCGTAACGACCTTGATATCCCAAGCTGCCGAGCGCGTCGTCCAATCCCTTTGCCCAGTCCGGATCGCTTTCGACCGCAGTGACATGTCGGCCTAGCTTCAGCGCCTCCAGCGTAGACCCGCCGGACCCATATTCGAGGATGTACGATCCAGAACCGTAAGTCTTGCGCAGCAATTCCGCTTCTTGCTGGGGCAGCGTGAGAACGATATCACTCGCTTTGACTGCGAGACCACCTCCGCGGTCTTTGCTGCCACCGTCGCGCATATGTTTAAAGTAGCTTCCAAGTGCTTTCATCAAAAATCTCCGAAACGAAATACCCAGTTTAATGCCTGCCTTAGTCTTTCAACTGCGTCGTGCGTAGATATGGCAGCACCTTTGTGAAATCGCCGAACTTTGCTTTCGCGTCATCGTCGCTAACAGTTGCGGGAATGATCACATCATCGCCCACGTTCCAGTTGGCTGGCATTGCAACGCCTTGACCGGCAGCAGTCTGCAAACCATCCAGCGCGCGCAGCACTTCGGCAAAGTTACGGCCAACGTTCATCGGATAGGTCATGGACAGCTTCAACTGTTTGTCGGGTCCAATGATAAATACGACACGTACCGTCGCACTGTCTGCGGGTGTGCGCCCATCGGGCAGATAGGCATCGGCAGGCAACATATCGAATGCTTTAGCGACTTTGAGGTCTTCATCTGCGATGATTGGGAAACCGGCCTTGGCATCGGCAAAGGTTTCAATATCGCCCTTCCATTTCTTGTGGTCCTCAACCCCATCCACACTGATACCAATCACTTTGGTGCCGCGTTTTTCCCATTCATCGGCCAATTGTGCGACAGCACCAAATTCGGTCGTGCAGACCGGCGTAAAATCCTTGGGGTGCGAAAACAGGATCGCCCAGCTGTCACCGATCCAGTCGTGCAGTGAAATCGTGCCCTGATCGGTTTCGACCGTCAGATCAGGAATTGTATCGTTGATGCGCAGACCCATTTTGGTGCTCCTTATCGTGTGAGTTCATCTTTCAATATAGGGATGATGACAGGTCAACACCACATCCGCTTGCGGAAGATCAATTGCGATGCCACACAATACCGAAACCATGGGAGAACCGCGATGATTGAGAGCCGCAATTTCTATATCAACGGAACATGGGTGCCGCCTGTTAAGGCGGATGATTATCATGTGATTGATCCTTCGACCGAAGACGCATGCGCGGTCATTTCCCTTGGTGATCAGGCAGACACTGATGCCGCCGTTGCTGCCGCAACAGCCGCGTTTCCCGCATGGGCCGCGACCGACCCTGAAACGCGTGCGGGCTATGTTCGTGGGATCCTTGAACAATATGAAGCCCGGGTCGATGAAATGGCCAAGGCGATCAGCATGGAAATGGGTGCACCGATTGATATGGCGCGCAGCAGTCAGGCGCCTTGTCTGCCATGGCATTTGAAAAATTCCTTGAAAGCCATGGAGCATATGGAATGGATCAGGCCACTTGGGGCCCATGCCCCCGATGATCGCATCGCGCTAGAGCCGATTGGCGTGGTTGGTCTGATCACGCCGTGGAACTGGCCGATGAACCAAGTGACGCTCAAGGTGATCCCGGCCTTGCTGGCCGGTTGCACAATGGTGCTGAAACCGTCTGAGGAGGCACCACTGTCGTCGCTATTATTCGCTGAGTTTGTGCATGATGCTGGCGTGCCCGCCGGTGTTTTCAACCTTGTGAACGGCGATGGTGCAGGTGTCGGCAGTCAGTTGTCCCGCCATGAAGATGTGGCGATGATCAGCTTCACCGGCTCGACCCGCGCAGGAAAGGCGATTTCTGCGGCGGCCGCTGAAACGCTTAAGCGGGTAACGTTGGAATTGGGCGGTAAGGGCGCCAATGTGATCTTTGCGGATGCCGATGAAAAGGCGGTCAAACGCGGTGTGCTGCATTGCATGAACAATTCGGGTCAGTCTTGTAATGCGCCAACCCGGATGCTTGTTGAACGTTCTATTTATGACGAAACGGTCGAGGCTGCGGCAGAGATTGCCAGCAAGGTCGGTGTTGGCCCGTCGTCTGAGCCTGGTCGTCATATTGGCCCTGTCGTGAACAAAACGCAGTGGACCAAGATTCAGGACATGATTGAGGTCGGCATGAATGAAGGTGCCCGTCTGGTCGCGGGTGGACCCGGTTTGCCGGAGGGGATGAACAAGGGGTTTTTTGTACGTCCAACTGTCTTTGCCGATGTCACGAATGATATGGCGATAGCGCAGCAAGAAATTTTTGGCCCTGTCCTATCGATTATTCCGTTTGAAGATGAAGCGGACGCTGTGAAGATCGCCAACGACACGCCCTATGGCCTGACTAATTATGTTCAAAGCCAAGACGGGGCCAAGCGTAACCGCATGGCCCGCGCGCTGCGTTCCGGCATGGTTGAGATGAATGGCAAAGGGCGCGGGGCCGGATCACCCTTTGGTGGTGTCAAAATGTCGGGCCGTGCCCGCGAAGGTGGCGTCTGGGGGATTGAGGAGTTCCTTGAGGTCAAAGCGATCTCTGGCTGGGGTGCCGAGTAGCGTCATGTGCATGGGCGCACGAAATAAGTGCGCTTGTTGCCCTTTAGTGCATCGCTGAAACCGCTATCTATCCCTGCAAAGGAATAGGAGAGCGATATGATCACGCAGATTAAAGGACTACACCACGTTACCTCGCTGGCCAGTGACGCCCGTGAAAACAATGCTTTCTTCACAAACGTGCTTGGCCTGCGCCGTGTGAAAAAGACCGTCAACTTCGACGCGCCAGATGTTTATCACCTCTATTACGGTGATGAGGCCGGTTCGCCCGGCACCGTCGTGACGTACTTTCCCTTCCCCAATGCGGGACGCGGCGGAAAAGGTGTGGGCGAGGTGGGGCGCACAGCGTTCAGCATTCCCACAGGGTCTGCACAGGCTTGGCTGGACCGGTTTGCGACGTTTGAGGTGAGTGGCGTCAGCCAAGATACCCGCTTTGGCGAAAAGCGTGTGTTGTTTGATGGCCCTGATGGGGACCAATTTGCCCTTGTTGAAAGCGACGATGACCGAACCCCTTGGACCGGGAATGGCGTGAGCGAGGCGATGGGCATCCGTGGCTTCCACTCTGCCGATATGCGGCTGAAGGATGCGGGCGTCAGTGGTGAGCTGTTGCAGTTCATGGGTTATGAAAAGCTGGACCGTCAAGACAACGTGACCCGCTTCATCGTGCCCGGCGGCAATGACGCGAATACGATTGATATCGAAGAGCTGCCAACGGCTGGCCATGCATCGCAAGGCGCGGGGTCTGTTCACCACATCGCGTTTGCGGTGGAAAACCGTGCGCGTCAGTTGGAGGTGCGCGAGGCGTTGCTAGATACCGGCTATCAGGTGACCCCGGTCATCGATCGCGACTATTTCTATGCGATCTATTTCCGCACACCCGGCGGCGTGCTGTTTGAGGTCGCGACGAACGAACCCGGCTTTAATCGTGATGAAGACACGGCACATCTGGGTGAGGCCCTGAAACTGCCCAGCCAGCACGAGCATTTGCGTGCCCGTCTGGAAGGCTTGTTACAGCCGCTAGGTGACTAACATGGCTTATGTTGCGAAACGCACGGAGGGAACAGCGGGTCAACCGCTGTTCCTGACCTTCCACGGAACCGGCGGCGATGAAACCCAGTTTCATGGCTTTGCCGAACAGCTAATGCCGGGTGCGCATGTGATGTCGCCGCGTGGGGATGTGTCAGAACACGGCGCGCTGCGGTATTTCCGGCGGACGGATGAAGGTGTCTATGACATGAAAGACTTGGCTTTGCGGACAGCGGCCATGGCTGGGTTCATAGAGACTGAGAAAGACTCTTGCGAACAGTCAAAGACAATTGGCCTTGGCTATTCGAATGGTGCGAACATTCTGGCGGCGGTCGCGCTGCAGCGGCCCGATCTGATTGATGACCTGATCCTGATGCACCCGCTGATCCCATGGTCGCCTGATGCACAACCCGGATTGGCAGGGCGGCGCATCCTGATCACCGCAGGAGAGCGTGATCCAATTTGTCCAGCGCCGCTGACGCAATCACTAGCTGACTATCTGTCAGCACAAGGGGCAGATGTATCGGTGCATTGGCATCCGGGTGGGCACGAGATTGCACAGTCAGAGATTGATGCCATTGCGGCATTTGTCAAAGCCTAGAAAGGACATTTTGCTGTAATCCGGATGCCTTGCCCGCCGTCAGGATGCCGGAACTGCAAAGTCTCAGAATGCAGCATAAGGCGCGGGTGGTCCCGCGCCTTGCCTTCCGCATAAAACGGGTCGCCCAAAATCGGATGGCCAAGTGCCAGCATATGCACGCGCAACTGATGTGACCGCCCGGTGCGAGGCATCAGGCGCACCCGCGTTTCGCCATCCTTGGCGCGGACCACACGCCAATCTGTTACGGCTTGCTTGCCGTTTTCATGATCCACCATTTGGCGGGGGCGGTTTGGCCAGTCTACGATCAGTGGCAGATCGACTGTCCCGGTCTTTTCGGTCATTTCGCCCCAGACGCGCGCAACATAGGTTTTCTTGGTCTGTCGTTTTTCGAACTGTAACCCAAGGTGGCGCTGGGCATGGGGGGTCAGGGCAAAGATCATCACGCCGGATGTGTCCCGGTCCAACCGATGCACCAACAGCGCCATCGGAAAGGCCGCTTGCACGCGTGCCAACAGGCAATCGGCCAGATGTTCGCCTTTACCCGGCACAGACAGCAGACCGCTGGGCTTATCGACCAAAAGCACCTGATGATCGTCATGCAGGATGACAAGCGGGTCTTGCGGCGGGTTGTAGTCGCTCACCCGTAAACGCGCTCACCAAAAATGGCAGATCCGACGCGGATATGTGTGGCCCCCAAGGCAATGGCGCTTTCAAAGTCGCTGCTCATGCCCATCGATAGGTCGGTCAGGTCATTGCGCGCTGCGATTTTGGCCAGCAATGCGAAATGCAGTGATGGTTCTTCGTCAACGGGGGGAATACACATCAACCCTTTTAGCGGTAGATCAAGCGCGCGGACCTCAGCAATAAAGGCATCGGCCTCAGCCGGTAGAACACCGGCCTTTTGCTGTTCTTCACCGGTATTCACCTGAATAAACAAATCCGGGCAAGAGCCAAGGTCTTGTGCATGACGTGCGATTGTATTGGCCAGTTTGGGGCGATCAACCGTATGGATGGCATCAGCCAGCTGCATGGCTTGCTTGGTCTTGTTAGTTTGCAGGGGGCCAATCAGGTGAAGCTTGATACCGGTATAGTGTTCACGAAATTCAGGCCATTTGCCTGCTGCCTCTTGCACTTTGTTTTCGCCAAAGATGCGGTGGCCTTCGTCCAGCACTGCTTTAACACGTGCGTCTGGCTGTACTTTGGACACCGCGATGAGAGACAGTTCATGCATTGACCGACCGGCTTTTTCGGCAGCCTTGGACATGCGGGCGGTGATTTCGGATAGGGACATAAGCGCCTCCTTTTCACCGTTTATGTGCAACATGGATGCGCAAAAGAAAAGAGCGGACGAAAACGCCCGCTCTTTCAGCTTAATTCACGTAGGTGAATTAGAACTTAACTTTGATACCCATATCAGCAACGGTGTTGCTGTCGTCGTCGAGGATTGGGCTGTCCACCTGGCCGATACCACCGGCAAGCGTCACACCGCCACCGAGGTCGTACTCAATACCGACACCGAAGTCGACTTCGTCTTCGTCAAGGTCGGTCGCACCGATTGTCCCGACGATGGTCAAAGCACCCACTGGATATGCTACAGATGCACCGTAGCCGGAGATCGAATCTGCGTCGATGGCAGGATTGGCGTCGAAGTCATCGCTTGATGCATTGTGGAAGAACAGGTCGATATCAGCACCGCCAGCAGTCAAAGAACCACCGATGGCAAATGTCTCAACATCGGAGTTACCCAAAGGACCCACTTCATCGTTTGTGAAGCTGACGCCAACTGAGAATGTTCCGGCATCGTAGCCTGCTGCAACACCATAGTCTTCGGATGCTTCGTCACCGTTTTCGCTCATGTCGGCAGAGGCAGCAACGGTAATTGCACCGAACTCGCCTTTGACAAGAATGTTCTGGCTATTGTTGTCGAAGAATGTTTCTGCAGTATCGTCAATGCCGATACCGTCAAAACCAACATCGCTCAGAGTGCCAACAACATTGTCGTCAGCAGCACCAGGTTCACCGATAGTCACTGTAATGCCACCAGCAGATACGTAGAATTCTTCGTCAGTGATCAAGGCGCCATCTTTAGAGTCAAGGTTACCATCTTCGATTGAAGAACCCGTGTCGATATCAAGATCGAAAGACGCACCAACTTCCAGACCACCATCTGTAGTGGTCTTGCCGGCAACGCCAAAATCAAGCTCAACAAACTGTGTTGTTTCTTCATCAGCATCTTCAACATATTTCAGACCGGCAACAGCTTCACCGGAGATTGTGATTGAAGCGCCGTGGCCTTCCGCAGCGGCGAAGCCTGCTGTGAAGACGAGTGCAGTCGTAGCAAGAAGCACTTTTTTCATGGTTTAATTCCCTCGTAGGTAGTTACATTTTACTCAACTGGGATCCACCCAAATTGATTGCGGATGTTGTCTGCCCCTTATTATCCGATTGCAAGTTACACAGACGGGTAGACTGCACAGCACTAAATTATGATGCAACTTTGCCACATCAGTATCAGGCGCTGTATTCGTATCCCAAGGGGAAAATTGTCTTGTGGCAGAAAAGCCGTGTTGTTAAGCACAACAGACCCCGCAGACTGTATGAACAGCAAAACCACACGATTGTTTTTGTTTTTATATACGTAGTGGGTCTGTCGGCTTGCAGCGACACGGTGCCGTCAGTAACTCAGGTCGCGATAGGATGAATGGATGGCTATGCTCCTTACGAAACGTGCTTTTTTATCTGTTGCATTGATTGGAGCTTTGGTCGCTTGCGGCAGCGGCACACCGCCAACCCCCCGCGGGGCGGAAAGCGTGGCTGTGAACCGCTATCTGTGGGCGGCATCCCTTGATGTGCTAAGCTTCCTGCCAGTGCAAACAGCGGATCCTTTTACAGGTGTGATTACCACGGGCTTTGGGACGCCCCCGGGCAGTGGCCGTGCTTATCGTGCCACCGTGCAGGTGAAAGACCCTGCGATGGATGCCCGCTCGCTCAACGTTAGTTTGCTGACCCGTAACGGCCCGGTCGCCGTTGAAACCGAACGTGCCGTGACCGACGCAATCCTAGCACGTGCCCGCCAGTTACGGATTGCCGACGGCGCACTATAGCCATCGGCACCAAGCCCGATTATGAATAGCGCCGGGCCCACTGCCCGGCGTTTTGCTTTTTTCGAAAGACCGATAAGATGACGACTTACTCTCCCGCCGAAATCGAGGCGAAATGGCAAGATGCATGGGCTGATGCCCAGACCTTTAAGGCGGAACGCAGCGCTGATAAGCCCAAGTATTACGTGCTTGAGATGTTTCCCTATCCGTCCGGCCGCATCCATATGGGCCATGTGCGCAACTACACCATGGGCGACGTGATTGCGCGCTATAAGCTGGCGACCGGTCACAATATCCTGCACCCAATGGGTTGGGATGCGTTCGGGATGCCAGCCGAAAATGCGGCGATGGCATCGGGGGGTCACCCCAAGGATTGGACCTATAGCAACATCGCCGACATGAAGGCGCAGATGAAGCCGCTGGGCCTGTCGATTGACTGGTCACGCGAATTCGCGACTTGTGATCCCAAATACTATGGCCAGCAACAGGCCCTGTTCATTGATTTCCTGTCCAAGGGCCTGATTTACCGTAAGAAAGCGGTCGTGAACTGGGACCCGGTCGATATGACCGTGCTGGCCAATGAGCAGGTGATTGACGGCAAGGGCTGGCGATCCGGGGCCGAGGTTGAACGGCGCGAACTGGTGCAATGGTTCTTCAAAATCAGCGATTATTCCGAAGAATTGCTGAGTGCAATTGACGGGCTGGACAATTGGCCCGCCAAGGTGAAACTGATGCAGGCGAACTGGATCGGTAAGTCGCGCGGATTGCAGTTTGCTTTTCAGCGTACCAACGGTGGCGAGATTGAGGTTTATACAACCCGACCCGACACGCTGTTGGGGGCGTCCTTTGTGGGTATTTCCCCGGATCATCCGCTGGCCAAGAAATTGGAAGCGAAAGACGACACTGTTGCGGCCTTCTGCGCTGAATGCCGCAAGGGTGGGACAACCGCCGAAGCGATTGAGAAGGCTGATAAGCTGGGTCATGACACTGGTCTGACAGTAAAACACCCGTTGAAGGGGCAGCCTGATCTGCCGGTTTACATCACGAACTTTATCCTGATGGACTATGGCACTGGGGCGATCTTTGGCTGCCCTGCGCATGACCAGCGCGATCTGGATTTTGCGCGCAAATATGACCTGCCTGTGATTAGCACATATGCCCCCGTCAATGACGAAGGCATTAAGATGCCAGAGGATGGCGGTGACGCTTACGTCCCGCCCAAGTCTGAAAAAGTGATCTACATCCGCGGCTTTGCAGGTGAAACCGAGCAAACGGGCGACGAAGGCATCGCCACCGCGATTGCGTTCTGCGAGGCCAATGGTATTGGCAATGGCGTTACCAAATTTCGCCTGCGCGACTGGGGCCTGAGTCGTCAGCGTTATTGGGGCTGTCCGATCCCCGTTGTGCATTGTGACGACTGCGGTGTGGTGCCTGAAAAGAAAGAAAACCTGCCGGTTGAGCTGCCTTATGACGTGAGCTTCGACACCCCCGGCAACCCACTGGACCGTCATCCGACGTGGCGTGACTGCGCCTGCCCATCTTGCGGTAAGCCAGCGCAGCGTGAGACCGACACGATGGATACGTTTGTGGATTCGTCATGGTATTTTGCTCGCTTCACGTCGCCTGACGCCGACACACCGACAAATCTGGAAGATGCCTCTTATTGGATGAACGTCGACCAGTATATTGGCGGGATCGAACATGCGATTCTGCACCTGCTCTACAGCCGCTTCTTTGCCCGCGCGATGCAAATGACAGGCCACCTGCCGCAAGGTACCGAAGAGCCGTTTAATGCACTGTTCACGCAAGGCATGGTAACACATGAGATTTATCAAACGACTGATGAAAAGGGCCGTCCGGTTTACCACCTGCCAGAGGATGTCACTGATGGAAAGCTGGCGGATGGGACCGAGGTGCAGATCGTGCCTTCGGCCAAAATGTCAAAATCCAAAAAGAATGTCGTTGATCCCGATGATATCCTCGCCAAATACGGTGCCGACACCGCCCGTTGGTTCGTCCTGTCTGACAGCCCGCCCGAACGGGACGTGGAGTGGACAGCCTCTGGCGCTGAGGCGACGTTCAAGCACCTGAACCGTGTGCATCGCGTGGCGACCGATATTGCCGCCATGGATGAAGACACAAGCACGGATGATGAAGACCTGCTGCGCGCGATGCATAAGGCGATCCATGACGTGACCATGGGGGTCGAGACGTTTGGTTTTAATGCCGCGATTGCAAAGCTTTATGCTTTTACCAATGTGCTGGCGAAATCCAAAGCAGGTGGATCGGCCAAGCGGCAGGCGGCTAAGGTTCTGGCGCAGTTGATGTCCCCCATGACCCCGCACTTGTCCGAAGAAATCTGGTCTATGCTGGGCGGTGAGGGCCTGATCGCGAATGCGCCGTGGCCAGTTGCGGATGAGGCGATGCTGGTGGAAGACACAGTGACCATGCCGATCCAGATCAACGGCAAACGGCGCGCCGAAATTCAGGTGGCCGCCGATGCATCGAAAGATGCGGTTGAAAAGATGGCGATGGATTTGGAGGTCGTGCAAACCGCCCTTGGCGGTGCGGCACCCAAAAAGCTGATCGTCGTCCCCGGACGGATTGTGAACATTGTCATCTAAGCTGATCCCCCGCCGTACGATGCTCATCGGTTTGATGGGGCTGGCCGGTTGCGGCTTTGCGCCAATATACGGTGATGGTAGCGCGCTGAAAGGGCAGGTCTTATTCGAAACTGACGAAAGCGTTGCCGGTTTTCGTTTGCGTCAGCGGTTGGAAGACCGGCTTGGCCGCAGTACAGCACCGCGATACGCGCTGAAAACGACTGTGCGCGCGTCCCAACGGGCGGCGGCGATTGCGTCAGATGGTGATACGTCGCGTTTCAACGTTATTGGCACGGCGACGTGGTCATTGGTGTCACTTGATAGCGGGCAGGTCATAGACGGCGGGGAGGTTGATGCGTTTACCAGTTATTCCGCCACCGGGTCGACCATCGCAACCCAAGCAACACGGGACGATGCGAATGCCCGGCTTTCCATTATTCTGGCTGACCTGATTGTCAGTCGTGTCCTTGTCCTTGGCCTCGAGCTGCCGCAATGAAGCTGACAGGTGCGGCCGCCAACACCTATTTCCGTCAGCCAGACCTGTCGCATACGGCGCTTTTGATCTTTGGTGCTGATCCGATGCGCGTGGCCGACAAGCGCCAACAGGTCATCAACGCGATGGTGGGCCCGCAAGGCGAAGAAGAGATGCGCCTGACGCGTATCAACGCCGCCGATCTGCGCAAAGACCCTGCCTTGTTGGATGACGCGATTAAGGCGCAGGGGTTCTTTCCCGGGCACCGCGTCGCTTTTGTCGAAGATGCGACAGATGGATTATCTAAGGTGATTGCAGCAGCCCTGTCAGATTGGCAGGCCGGCGACGCGCAAGTGGTGATTACCGCGGGGCAGTTGACGGCCAAATCCGCGCTGCGCAAGGTGGTTGAGGGGCATAGCAATGCCGTGTCGATTGGTCTGTACGACGCTCCCCCGACGATTGCAGACGTCGAGCAGGCGCTGAAAGATGCTGGTGTGATCCAACCGGAACGCGATGTGATGGACACCCTGATGTCACTGGCCAATAGCCTTGAGCCAGGGGATTTCCGGCAAATGATTGAGAAAGTCAGCCTTTATAAGCGCGGTGACGATAGCCCGCTAAGTATTGCTGATCTGACCGCAAATGCACCGCAATCCGCCGAGGTTGATGTGGATGACGTGCTTGAAATTGTGACCACAGGGCAGGCGGACCGTCTGGGACCGTTGCTTCGCAATCTGTATGCGCAGGGTGTCACGCCCGTTACGTTAAGCATTGGTGCGATGCGCCATTTCCGCAGATTACATGTGGTGGCAAGTGACCCGGGCGGCCCAGCCGCAGGGGCAGGCAGGCTAAGACCGCCTGTCTTTGGTCCGCGCCGTGATAAAATGGTAGGGCAGGCCAGCCATTGGGGCCGCGACCGATTGGAAAAGGCGCTGACGGCGCTGACCGATGTAGATTTGCAATTGCGCTCTGCAAATACGGCGCCGCCTAATGCGCTGATGGAGCGTGTTTTAATCAGGCTGGCGATGCTGGCGCGGCGTTGACACGAAAAAGGCAGGCCGAAGCCTGCCTTTTCCATCAAAGTCGTAGACCTTGATTTAGTCTTCGTTGACGGCCGCAGCGATCAGAAGTGCTGCAAGCACACCCAGAACAACGTAAGTTGGGCTTACAGAAGAAGCTGCAGGTGCAGGTGCTGGCTCAGCCATCACAACTGGTGCTTCCATAACTTCGTCGGACATACCACCAGCGGTGGCGGCTACGCCGGAAACTGCAATAGCTGCGGCAGCGGCGAGTGTTGTTGTAAAGCGCATATTAATACTCCATTCATGCACGGGGCGGTGAGGTCAAAGCGTGACCTACCCACATTTCTACATTGAATCAGGGATCGGCGCTGAATCCTAGATGTGAAAATTGATGGAACAGTCCGCGTAATTGCGCGGTATGATGCCGAGGATAGATGTATATCGCGAAGCAAGCGCAACGTGAGAAATATTATTTAACTATAACAGTAGCTTACGTATCTTCTGTCTAAGCAATCGTTTGCCCTACCCAAGATCCTTTTCCGATATATGCCGCGAAAGCAGCCTAGAATAGGTGCAATTTGGCAACAGTTCCCGCCGCAAAAATAGGCAAAGCCCGGACTTTAGTGACATGCGGGCAGGGATTCTCTGACGTCCGAGTGCAGCCGACGCCTGATTTCGCACTGGCGGTGATGTTGGCTTACGTTGCAAATGCAGCGGCCTGCATGCCCGCCAAGGCCCCGGTCGCGAGGCACCCGGTGATCAGGTAACCACCTGTTGGTGCTTCCCAATCCAGCATTTCGCCTGCACAGAACACGCCCGGTTTATGTGTGATCATCAGGTTATCCGTTAATGCATCAAACCGCACGCCACCCGCGGTCGAGATTGCTTCGTCTATCGGCCGTGGCCCTTGATGGGTGACAGGTAGTGCCTTGATCAATGATGTCAGGTCATCGGGAAACGGGCGACCGAATTCGGAGAGCAATGCGGTTTGCGCGGGCGTGAATTTCAACACTTTGCGCAGATGGTTCGAAAGGGTGGATTTGCCACGCGGTTTGCGCAGTGCGGCAGATACTTTCTCTAGTGGCCAATCTGGTTTCAAATCAATGGTCAGCTTTGCACCCAGACGCATTGCGCGCGAAACCATATAAACCCCGCCGCCTTCAATCCCACGTTCTGAGATAATGAACTCACCGCGCGAGGTCTGCCCCCCAGCCATAAGAGCGACCGATTTCACCGGTGCGCCAAGGTGGGGTTTTATATGGTCGGACCAATTAACGATAAAGCCCATGTTGGCGGGTTCAAATTGCGCGACGTCATTTGGCAGATGCGCGGCCCATTGCCCGTCCGCCCCCAGACGCGCCCAGCTTGCGCCGCCTGTGGCAAGGATGGTCACTTTTGGCGTCATGTTTTGCAGACCCGATGGCGTTTCAAACACTAAGGCATCGCCTTGCCAACCGTGCCAGCGCCAACGGGTTTCAATGCGCACGCCAAAGCCGCTTAACCGCGCAAGCCATGCCCGCAACAGCGGTGATGCCTTCATAACGGATGGAAACACCCGTCCCGTTGATCCGATGAACACATGTTGTCCCAATCCTTCCGCCCAGGCAATCACCTGATCTGGCCCAAATTGGTCCAGCGCGGTCTTAAGCGCGACAGGCATGTCGCCACCATAGTTGGCTAAAAACGCAGCCTGTGGTTCAGCCTTGGTGATGTTCAGCCCGGATTTGCCGGCCATCAGGAACTTGCGCCCAACCGATGGCATGGCATCAGCGACAGTGACTGAAAGCCCGGCCTTGCCCAGCATTTCTGCTGCCATCAGGCCAGCTGGGCCTGCACCGATAACAACGGCATCTGTCACGTGGGGATCGGACCTTTAAGTTCTACAACACGGTGTGGATAGGGGATTTCGATGTCATTTTCCTTTAATGCATTCCAGACAAGGAAAAGGACGTCGGATGCGTATTTATTTTTGCCGTCGTCGATCCCTTCGACCCAGAATTCCACCCCGAAATCAACACCGCTGTCACCGAAGCCGCGCAATTCACAATCTGGACCTTCAGGCAATTGCAAGACACCGGGGTGTTTTGAAACAGCCGCTTCGATGATCGCGGGCACCTTGTTGATGTCGGTGTCGTAGCTAACAGAAAACGGAACTTCCAAACGGTTGGCCGACCCGGAATCAGAGTAGTTGACCACTCGTGTGGTGATAAAATCCTCATTCGGTACCACGATCCACCGACCATCAAAGGTCTCAAGGATCGTCGCACGGGCCATCATCTTGATGATTGTACCCGCCTCGCCGCCGTCCAGTTCGACATAGTCACCGACGGTTGCTTGCCCTTCGACCATCAGGATCACACCGGAAATAAAGTTCGATGCAATCTTTTGCAGACCAAACCCAAGGCCCACACCGATGGCTCCGCCGATGATCGCCAGTGAGCTGAGGCTGATCCCCATGATATTCATCAAGACCAGGAAGGCGATGGCGAAGATCGCAAACTCGGATGACTTGATCGCCAGTTGCCGGATGGCCGGACGCATCGGTTGTCGGTCAATATAGGATGACGATTGCGAATTGGACCATTGGCCCAACCAGAACAAGAAGCTGCCAGCAATAATGCCGCGGACGATGGCCAGCGCAGAGAAGCTGATGTTGCCCAAATTGACCTGAGCGCCATCAAGTGCTGCGATCACTTCGTCGAGGAAACCAACCGCATAAAGCGCGGCGACAGGAACCAGTACGTATTTGGCCAACGTCCGTAGAAATGGATCGGTGATGATATGTTTGGCAAGCGCGCGTGCGGCAAGCAACAAAAAGACCCGTTTGCCGAATGCGATGACAGCACCAGAACCAAAGAGCGATCGGGTCACCACCTCACCTATCGCGGTGAAACCATAGGCCAGCAGCGGCAGCAAGAGGGGTAGGAAGATCAGAATGAACCGGCGTGCCTTGGCCAGAATGGATTGGTTGGTCGCCTCTGGTGTCAGTAGTAACGCAATCCGATGTGCCACGATCCGATTGACCAACCGCGCCAGCAGGTACGCCCCGATCAACAGCGCGAACTGCGACCAGGCGGCAGGCGACAAAAGCCAGTCTTGCGCCAAGATCAGCGCCTGATCGAATGCGTCACGTGCTTGGTCGGTCAGTGTTGCTGGTTCCATAAGGGCTGTCCCATCCCGTTTCATTTGTTCTGACGCCTGCCAGTTCAAGACACAAGACTAAGCCGTCATGCCCTTGATGCCTGCAATATGGTCGGGTGCCGCAAGCAGCACGTCCGCACCCAGCGCAAGGGCTGTTTCATGCAGCGCATCCTCCGCAACAATCTGGTCCACCAAGCCCCAGTCCTGCGCTTGTTCAGCCGTGATTTTTTGCCCCGCCATCAGGATCAGTTTCGCACGTGCTGCCCCGATCAACCCAACAAGGCGCGGGGGATCAGAGGGCTGGGGTAGAAAGCCAAGCTTCATCACGGGGTAAAAGAACTTTGCTTTGGCCACGGCGATCCGCAGATCACAGGCCAACACCATGCCAAAGGCACCGCCTGCCACAGTGCCGTTCAAAGCGGCAATGCTGAACCCTGGCAGGTTGGCAATCGCGGTGGAAAGACGTTCCCACACCGGATCAGTGGCAAGGCCTGCGCGTGCGGCATCAAGATCCGCACCTGCGCTAAAGACGCCGCCAGTCCCCGTCAGGATAAAGAGCTTGGCCGCCTGCGCGCACTCGGCAATATCTGCAAGCTCTGTCAGCATTTCGCGCGTCAATGCGCCAGCCTTGTCGGGGCGGTCAATCGTGACGGTCCAAATATCACCGTCCTTGTCGCAACGGATCATATAAGGCCGACCTTTTTGCGAATGTCGTCTTCACGCAGGTGCACGTCATCGCCCAGATAGTTGTCCGCGTCCGGCGTGCACATCCACAAAAGCGCCTGTGCCGGCCATTCCGGTGGAATATGGACAGACCAATCAAGCTGACTGACGGGGTTAATACCCGACGCCTTGATTTCGCGCTGCATCTGGGTGGCGACAGTGCCGGGGGACAGGCCCATGATGCGCAGACCCTTATCGCGGGATTCCTTGTCTGCAGCCCGTGTCAGCATATAGACCGCCGCCTTTGAGCTACAGTAGGCTGTCCACCCTTCCACCGGGCCATGTGCGGCGCCGGATGAGATGTTGATGATCGTGCCGTGCCCCTGCGCGATCATCCCCGGCATCACGGCATGCAGCCCGTGCATCACGCCTTTGACATTAATGTCGATCGTGCGCGACCATGCCTCTGGATCGGTGTCTTGCAGGTGGCCAATGGGGTCGACGATGCCTGCGTTGTTAATCAGGATATCCAATCCGCCAAAAGTTTGTGCAGTCGCTTCAACTGCCGATGCAACCTCTGCGTAACGCGAGACGTCACAGGGGATCGCCAGCGCCTTTTCGCCGATTTTTCCTGCAATCTCGGCGATATCGTCAGTGCTGCGCGCGACAAGAGCCACATTTGCGCCTGCCTTGGCAAACGCATGGGCCGCAGCTTCGCCAATTCCGCGGCTGGCCCCGGTGATAAGTACGGTTTTCCCGACTAAATTGATATTTTTCATGGCAGTCCCTTTCGGATTACGCTGGGTATGGCTACTTACTGGCTTAAAGCAACGCGCTTTGTTGGCATATTAGGAAGCCATGGCGCGTTCTGAAAGAGTGATAACGAAAGGACTTTATATGACCTATTCAACTGGAATGCGCAGCGCTGTTTGCCTCGCCGCGTTAATTGCTGGCAGTGCTGCAAACGCCGACGTGACGGCCGCGCAAGTCTGGGAGGACTGGAAGGCGCAGTTGGCCCTTTATGGCGAGGACAGCCTGACCATTGGTGCGGAAGAAACATCCAGCGGTGTGCTGACAGTTCGTGACCTTGCAGTGCGTGCATCCGATGATGATGTCACAGCTGAGGTCACGATTGATACGATCACGTTCAATGAACAATCCGACGGTACTGTGCGTGTGACGATGGACGACAGCTATCCTGTTGTTGTGACAGGCGACGATGGCGTGGTCGTCACCGTTATAGTCAGCCAGCAGAACATGGAAATGATCGTTGGCGGTGATCCGGATGCGATGGATTATGACATCACGGCAGACCAGTATTTGATTGCACTGCAAGATGTGGTCGACGGCGATGTCACCTTTACGGGTGACGCAGAGATTGCGATGAACGACGTTGATCTGACGTATAACGTTGCGGTCGATGATATGCGGAACATCTCTTATAATGGTACGGTTGCGTCGGTCGATCTGCTTGTCGATTTTCAAATCCCGGGCGGGAATGGCGAATACGTCACCGGTGGGGGCAAGATGGACAGCCTGACGATGCAGGCTGAAATGTCGATGCCACTGGACGCCGATTTCAATGATGCTGATACATTCGTAGACGGTGGTTTTGCGATGGCTGGTGGCTATACCATTGAAAGCGGTGATTATGTCTTTGATGTCAACGCAGAAGGCGATCAGGCGTCTGGTGCTCTTAGCATGGGGTCATCAATGCTGTCAGCCGAGATGAGCAGCAGCAAACTTGGCTACACCTCTAAAACAGATGATCTTGTGCTGAATGTTGTATCCAGCGACTTTCCTTTGCCAATTGAACTGAGCCTCGCGCAATACGGCGTCAACTTTTTGATGCCAACAGGAAGCGCTGGCGAATCGTCTGATTTCGCCATTGGTTTTGATCTGGTTGATCTGAACATCAGCGATGCAATCTGGAACCTTTTTGATGGTGGCAATGTCCTGCCCCGCGATCCGGCGACGATCCAGCTTGCGATGAGCGGAACAGCCAAGTCATTGTTTGATATGTTCGATCCAGAACAGCAGGCTGTGATGGATAGCGGCGAACTGCCGTACGAGCTGGAGTCTGTCACGCTTGATACGTTGAACGTTGATGCGGCTGGCGCCAAGCTGACCGGCGAAGGTGCGTTTACGTTCGATAACACCGACATGCAAAGTTTTGCACCGATGCCGCGGCCGGAAGGTGAAGCATCGCTTGAGATCACTGGTTTCAACGGCTTGCTTGATAACCTCGTGGCGATGGGTCTGGTGCCAGAGCAAGACGTGATGGGTGCGCGCATGATGGTCGGCATGTTTGCCCGGTCCACCGGTGACGATCAGATGGAAACCTCTTTAGAGGTTTTGCCAAACGGTCAGGTTAATGTGAATGGCAACCGCGTGCGCTAAGCGGTTCAATTCAATAACGGGGCGCGGGTGGAAACACCCGCGCCTTTTTTTGTGCATGGCCTTGGCCTTGCGGGTTTGACCCCGGCGCACTAGGTCATTGATCAACCAAAGGATACCTGATGACCCAATCTCTTTCCGATCTTTCTGACCAAATTTTGCAAGCTGCCAAGCGCGCTGGTGCAGATGCTGCTGACGCGATAGCGGTAGATGGGACATCCGTGTCGATCACCGTCCGCGAAGGGGCCTTGGAACAGGCAGAACGGTCCGAAGGTGTTGACATTGGTTTGCGTGTCTTCGTGGGTCAGCGGCAGGCCTGTGTATCTTCGTCTGATACCAAGCCCGATACACTGACCCAAATGGCCGAACGTGCTGTTGCGATGGCCAAGGAGGCCCCTGAAGATCCCCATGCTGGTCTGGCTGATCCGTCCCAGTTGACAACAAACACGGCAACAGAAGCGTTAGAGCTTTTCGATCCAAGCGAAGAACCTGACCCGGCGGCCCTGCAAGACGACGCGACCCGTGCCGAAGCTGCCGCTTTGCGCAATACAGGGATCAGTCAGGTTCAATCGGCATCCGCTGGTTATGGTCGCCGCCGCATTCATTTGGCTGCGTCTAACGGGTTCTCGGCTGGGTACGCGCGTAGTGACCGTGGCCTGTCATGTGTCGCAATCAGCGGGACTGGCAATGCGATGGAACGCGACTATGACTATGACAGCCGCGTGTTTCAGGCTGATTTGCGGGACGCTGAAGAGATTGGCCGCATTGCGGCTGAACGCGCGGTTGAACGGGCCGGCGCAAAGAAGCCGCAGACAGGTGCGTTTCCGGTACTTTTCGATGAACGCGTCGCAAGCACATTGATTGGCAGCCTGTTGCAGGCCACGAACGGCATGATGATCGCCCGTGGTTCCAGCTGGTTGCGCGATGCGGTGGGCCAGCAGGTATTACCAAAAGGTCTGTCGGTCATCGAAGATCCACATCGCGCCCGTGTCACCGGATCGCGCCTTTTTGATGCCGAAGGGTTAGCCACATCGCAGCGCGCGATTGTCGATGATGGTGTGCTGACAGGCTGGACGCTGGACCTTGCGACAGGTCGCAAGCTGGGCATGGACAGCACGGCCAATGCTGCCCGTGGGACCAGTTCGCCACCATCGCCAAGCCTGACCAATGTGGCGCTGACCCAAAGTGACAAGTCGCGCGCCGACCTGATCAAAGATATGGGCACCGGGTTGCTGGTGACTTCGATGATTGGTTCAACCATCAACCCGAATACCGGTGATTATTCGCGCGGTGCCGCAGGGTTTTGGGTTGAGAACGGTGAGATTACATATCCTGTCAACGAATGCACCGTCGCGGGAAACTTGCGCGACGTGCTAAAAACCATTGTACCAGCCAACGACGGGCGCATGCATTTGTCGCGCGTCGTTCCGTCCTTGCTGGTCGAGGGGCTGACACTTGCCGGAGACTGACCTTGCGTTGCTGATCGCGGCGGCGCGCCGGTCGGGTGACATTGCCAAGCAGTATTTTCAGCAAAACCCTGATGTAACTGATAAGCCGGACGGGGCAGGGCCAGTGACCGCAGGCGACCTTGCAGTCAATGCGATGCTTGAGGGGTTTCTGCAGGCGGCCCGTCCAGATTATGGCTGGTTGTCCGAAGAAACTGAAGACAATCCAGCCCGGTTGGATACAACCCATCAGTTTATCATTGACCCCATTGATGGCACGCGCGCCTTTATCGAGGGCAGCAAGGATTGGGCGCATTCACTTGCGATTGCCCAGAACGGTGCCCCAGTCGCCGCTGCTGTTTATCTGCCCATGCGTGATCTGATGTTTGCAGCCGCCAAAGGGGCTGGGGCGACGCTGAATGGCAAACCGATTGTTGCGACCACAGCACCGATGGACGGGGCCACCTTGTTGGGCACTAAACCGAATTTCGACGGCAAATTCTGGAAAGACGGGGTGCTACCGCCAGTGAAACGCGCATTTCGGTCGTCGCTGGCGTACCGGCTTTGCCTTGTTGCACAGGGGCGGTTTGATGGCATGATCACCTTGCGCCCCAGTTGGGAATGGGACATTGCCGCTGGTGCCTTGATCGTGGAAGAAGCGAACGCCGCTATCACTGATCAAGATGGTGCAGCCCTGAACTTTAATAACAGGCATCCTCAGGTCCCCGGCGTGCTTGCCGCGGGATCGGGCTTGCATCGTGATCTGCTGGCCCGTCTTGAGCCACAGCAATTAAACCCCTAGACTGCCCTCAACTCGTATACATACAAAGGTATTCCCATGACACAGCGTCTGCATCTCGTTTTCGGTGGTGAACTTATCGACCCCAGCAAGAACGCTTTCAAGGACATTGAAGCGATAGATATCGTTGGCATGTTTCCCGATTATGATACGGCCTATAATGCCTGGAAAAGTGCCGCCCATCGCACTGTTGATAACGCGCATATGCGCTATTTTATTGCCCATATTCACCGGTTGCGGGACGAAGAGACCGAGGCGTCGCCTACCGAAGAGCTTGATAACTGACGTGGGGTATTAGGATCGCAAAATGGCACGGTCCCTCGCAATTGCGGCTTATCTGGCAAGCCTTGGGTCGCCGGATCGACCCAATACTCAGGTAGAGCAACCGCCACGCCCCACAGGGACGATCATTTGGGCCAGGTGCAGCCATCCTGACCAATTGACGGCAGTAGAAACGCTTGATCGCAAGCTGTCAGAGGATGGCGACCCGGTTCATGTGATTGCAACGCTTCTTGACTGGAACCCGGTGTTTTCGGACAGATGCCTGCCGGAACCGCAGGGGCGCGCTGATATCCGCCGTTTCATCGCCCATTGGCAACCCGTGATGAGCGTTTGGGTCAGGAGCGACCTTGACCCCATTTTACTGGCCGAGATGCGCGGCGCGCAAATACCGACGATCTTTGTTGATGCATCTGCGGAAGGGCTTGATGATGTGGCGGGCACATGGGTGCCGGGTGCAATGCGGTCGCTTTTGTCCCAGTTTGAGGCTGTCTTTGCCATGGATCAAATCGCCGCTGATCGCCTTATTCAGGCCGGAACGCCGCCTGAAACCGTCTTGGTCACCGGTGCGATGGAAGATTGCGCGCCAACTTTGCCGTGCAATGAACTTGACCGCAGCGAAATCGCCACAGCCATTGGTACCCGACCAGTATGGCTGGCCGCTGCGGCCTCTTTAGAGGAATGTAAGGAAGTCGCGCTTGCCCATCAGGTGGCCAGCAGGCGCGCGCACCGGTTGCTTTTGATTTTCGTCCCAAAGCATCAGGTGATGGCGTCGCATATTGCCGATGAGCTGCGCCAGAACGGTTTCAATGTGGCCCTGCGTTCGTCCGAACCAGCGCCGTCGGAAATTACGCAAGTCTATGTCGTCGATACCGAAGAAGAGCTTGGTCTGTGGTACCGCATTGCGCCGATTACTTATCTGGGTGGCACGCTGGATGGCGGCGGGTGCCGTGATCCGTTTGAAGCGGCTGCTTTGGGATCAGCCGTTCTTTATGGTCCGCAGGTCGCCCCTTATCAGCGGCACGCCGCGCGTCTGAATGCGGCCAGCGCGTCGCGTTTGATCCGGTCTGCGTCTGATCTTGGGCCAAATGTGGAAAGCTTGCTTGCGGCGGACAAAGCCGCGCAGCTGGCACATGCTGCGTGGGATGTAACGTCGCGCGGGGCAAGCGTGACCAATAGGATTGCAGCCTTTATCCAGCTGCGGCTGGAAGAGTTGGTGTAGGTCATGCGCGCCCCTTCGTTTTGGTTCACGCCACCGGATCAGCCAACATGGGTTGCACGCGCCTTGGGCCCGCTGGCGGCACTTTATGGCGCGGCGACAGCGCGGCGCGTCCGGCGGGCACCTAAGGTTCATGCAGATGTCCCTGTGATTTGCGTCGGTAACATCAATGCGGGTGGAACAGGCAAGACGCCGACGACGATCGCATTGATTGAACGTTTGATGGCGCGTGGCCGGACACCGCATGTTGTTTCGCGGGGCTATGGTGGCAATCTGGATGGTCCTGTGCGTGTTGATGAGCACGCGCATAAGGCCGACCAGACCGGGGATGAACCGCTTTTGCTGGCTGCGTTTGCGCCAACATGGGTGGCCAAGGACCGCGCTTCTGGCGTGCAGGCTGCGCAGGCGGCAGGTGCTGATGTGATCTTGTTGGATGACGGGTTTCAGAACCCTGATGTGGCAAAGGATCTGTCGATTATCGTGGTGGACGCCATGCGCGGTTTTGGCAATGGCCGGGTGATCCCCGCGGGCCCTTTGCGTGAAACGGTTACGGCAGGCTTGCAGCGCGCCGATCTGGTGCTATCCATCGGCCCGCCAGATGCCCAAGACCGGTTCAGCAGCGACTGGTTATTTGCGGTACCGCATCTTGTTGGTCACCTTGCCCCCTTGCCCACGGGTATGCCGTGGCGGGATTTAAAGCTGTTGGCCTTTGCTGGCATTGGGCACCCCGAAAAGTTCTTTGTCACCTTGCGCGATATGGGCGCGACCTTGGTCCGGGCAGAGGCGCTGGGCGATCATCAACCGCTGACGGATGCGTTGATGAAGCGGTTGGAAATTGAGGCAGAGGCGTGCAAAGCGCAGTTGGTCACAACCGAAAAGGACGCGGTGCGCCTGCCTGACAGTTTTCGCATGAAGGTGCTGACCTTACCGGTCCGTCTGCAATTGGTCGATTGGGGGCCGGTTGACGCCGCGTTCGACAGGCTTGGCCTTTAGTCCAGCAAATCCTGATCGGCGCCCAGTTTGGGTGACGCGGTTTTTGGGCTGACATCAGCATCGGAGAACGTGATTGGCAGGCGGACCGATGGAATGCCGTCCAGATCAACCCGCATACCGCGATGAATGATTTGCGGGTCGGCAAAGGTTTCGTCCAGATTATTGATCGGTCCGGCAGGTACGCCGTGTTCTTCGCAGGCGGCAAGCAGATCGGCCTTGGTCCAGCGCTGTGTCTTTGCGGTTAATGACAGTGTCAGCGCGTCACGGTTTTTCAACCTTGCGGCATTGGTCGCATAGTCAGGATGCCTGGCCAGATCAGGCAAGTCCAAAAGCGTGCAAAACTGCTGGTACTGCCCATCATTGCCACTGGCCACGATGATATGTCCGTCCGCACAATCAAAGACCTGATAAGGCACAATGTTCGGGTGTGCATTGCCCAGCCGTTGCGGCGCGTTGCCAGTGGCAAGATAGTTCATCGCCTGATTGGTCATCACGGCCGTTGCGACATCCATCAACGCCATATCAATGTGCTGGCCTTTACCAGTTGTGTGCCGCTGGTTCACAGCCGCTAAGATGCCGGTACAAGCGTAGATGCCGGTGAAGATATCCGTGACAGCAACACCAACCTTTTGCGGCTGCCCATCGGGTGGCCCGGTGACGGATATCAGCCCAGACATACCTTGAATGATATAGTCATAGCCTGCGCGCTTGGCGTAAGGGCCATCTTGCCCGAACCCGGTGATCGAGCAATAGATAAGACGGGGGTTCAATGCCGATAAGCTGGTATAGTCGAGCCCGTATTTGGCCAAGCCGCCAACCTTGAAGTTTTCGATCAGGATATCAGCATCGGCAATCAGTTTGCGCACCTGCGCTTGGCCTTCTGGCGTGCGCAGGTCGATGACGACAGACTTTTTCCCACGATTGCAGCAGTGGAAATAGGCAGCACTTTTTTCGCCATCATGATCGACAAAAGGCGGGCCCCACTGGCGGGTGTCATCGCCTTCGGCGCTTTCGATCTTGATCACTTCGGCACCAAGATCAGCAAGGGTTTGACCGGCAAGCGGGCCCGCAAGGACCCGCGCCAGTTCAATTACTTTCAGGCCTGCAAGAGGCTGCATCGCGGTTCTTTCAGTTCATGCACAGGCCAGATTTAGCCCAGCTTCCCATCCAGAATACCAGCGAATTCATCATACGCCATGTTCGAATACTGCTGCCCATCAATCATGAATGTCGGTGTTGAACGCACCTCGTCACGTTCGGCATTTTCCTGATACCACGTGAACAGCGCCTCGGCTTTTGCGCCATCGCTTAGACAGGCATCAAGCGTTGCATCATCCAAACCGGCTGTCTTTGCCAAGGTACGCAGTTCTTCGATGATTGTCGCAGGGTCGCCAGAACCTGCCCATTCGCGCTGTTCTGCGTAAAGCAGTTCAGAGAAGGCAAAGAAGAAGTCAGCGTCATTGCTGCAACGCGCAATCATCGATGCCCACAGACCGGGACGATCAAAGTAAACCTCGCGGTATATGAATTTGATCCGGCCGGTGTCGATGTAGTTTTCTTTTAGCGCCTTGAACTGATTGGCGTGGAACGTCGCACAATGCGGGCAGGTGAAGGATGCGTATTCGATCACTTCGACAGGCGCATTTGGATCACCAAGGATCATTTCAACGACTTCGGGTGCTTCGCCATCCGCGGTTTGCGCCATTGCGGCACCGGGCAGAAGCCCTGTTTGCGGATCAGGTCGTGTCAGTGTCCAACCGGCACCAAGGGCCACCAAAGCGCCGCCACCAGCGGCCAAAAGAGTTCTGCGTTTCATATCTACCTCTGATTAGAGTTTTGTTTTGTTAAGACGTTTGCGCCCAGCGCTGTCAGTGCCGCGCGCAGTTTTTCGTTTTCCACCGCTTTAGATAGGTCTTTGGCGGCTGATTGCATCTTGGCGTCCGGCACTTTCTTCACCTTGGGCGCTGGGCTGAACGCCACGCGCCCTTCGGCAAAGCCGGTTGGCGCTGTCTGCGTCACGCGTACCCGCGATATGGCACGGTAGCCATAGCAGGCATTCACCTTTTCGCGAATTTGTTCTTTTTGCATCTCTAACATTGGCGCTTGGGCGCCTGTTGTCAGCAATGTCAGCGTCGCACCCATGCCGCCTTTGCCATAGCTGACGTTTACCGGGGTTGCGATTTTAGATGTGGTTTCGCCCACCACCTCGGCCCAATGCGTCAGCAAACGCGTCACCGCAAACCCGCGATCTTCGCTGGCTTTGCGGATATCGCTTTGCATCAACGTCGCCGCACGGGAAAAACCGCGCGTAGTGCTGGTGTGCTGTGGCCGTTTCATATCTAAGCCCTACTCTAAGATGATAAATACGCCAAGTCTGTGGCGCAGGATGATACGGATAATAAACATTGCGTGACCTTAGTTCAGAGCTTTTGGCATGGTACGATGTGCACGCGCGTGAAATGCCGTGGCGTGTGTCACCGGCAGACCGCAAGGCTGGGGTTATGCCTGACCCTTACGCCGTCTGGATGTCCGAGATTATGTTGCAGCAGACAACTGTCGCTGCAGTGCGTGACTATCATCGCAAGTTTATGGGAATTTGGCCGACAGTGCGCGATCTGGCGGCGGCTGAGGATGCTGATGTTATGGCCGCTTGGGCAGGTCTTGGATACTATGCCAGGGCGCGCAATCTGTTGAAATGCGCGCGTGCGGTTGTTGCTGAATATGATGGCGTTTTCCCTGAAAAATACGACGAATTGCTGAAATTACCCGGCGTTGGCCCTTATACGGCAGCAGCAGTTGCAGCGATTGCCTTTGATCAGTCCGAGACGGTTGTTGACGGCAATGTCGAACGGGTGATGGCGCGGCTTTATGATATTCACGCCCCCTTGCCGGGATCGAAGGGCGCATTGACGGCCAAGGCGCGCGAACTGACGCCCCAAAGCCGCCCCGGCGACTATGCCCAAGCGGTCATGGATCTTGGTGCCACCATTTGCACGCCGCGCAGCCCTACTTGCGGGATTTGCCCTTGGCGTGATCATTGCGCGGCGCGGGTCGCGGGGACCGCGGCGGAGCTTCCTAAAAAGACCCCGAAGAAGAAAACGCCAACGCGGTTTGGGATCGTTTATGTGGCGCACAGGTCGGACGGCGCTTGGCTGTTGGAAACGCGCCCTGAAAAGGGATTACTTGGCGGTATGTTGGGATGGCCAGGGTCCGATTGGGGGGATCAGCCGGAAGAAAACCCACCGTTTGAGGCCGACTGGCAACCACTTTCGCAAGAGGCACGCCATACGTTTACCCACTTTCATTTGCGACTGACGATCATGATCGTTCAAGCTGATTTGGACACGCAGCCGTTGCGCGGACAGTTCCTGACGCCAGACGCATTTAGCCCGGCGGCACTGCCAACGGCGATGCGCAAAGTGTTTGATCTGGCCCATATGACGTTACGCCACAATTGAGAAAAAGGTTTACTGGTTGTAAACTGCATAAGTCTAAAGTTGTGAGGGCCAGATGACGTCAATGCCTCAAACACCAAAGATCGCAAAGGTCACGACCGCGCTGCCATTCTGGTTGTCGCTAGGGCTGGTGCCTATTGCAATCTTTGCTGCGATGTATGGGGGTTGGGCGATTGCGCTGTTGCCGGCCTCAACCTGGTATTTGTTTACGGGGCTGGATTACGTTGTTGGCAAGAACAACGAAAACCCCGATCTGGAAACGCCTGATGATCAGCTTGTGTGGTATCGGTTGATCACCCTGCTGTGGCCTGCGGTGCAGTTGGTCACGATTTTCGGTATCATGATATATGTGGTTGGGTCTGGCCACCTTACCGCGATTGAGCAGTGGTTTCTGTTCGCCGCTTTGGGCATTCTGTCAGGGACCATCGGGATCACCTATGCGCATGAGTTGATGCATCAAAAGCCCAAGCTGGAACGCTGGATGGCGGATATTTTGCTCGCCTCGGTCCTTTATTCGCACTTCCGATCTGAACATCTGTTGGTCCATCACCGCTATATCGGCACCCCGCGCGATCCTGTCACGGCGCGCTATGGCGAAAGTTTTTATCGGTTTTTCCCCCGTGTGCTGTACCAATCACTTGTGTCATCCTTCAAAGCTGAAAAAGGGATGTTGGCGCGCAAATCTTTGCCTTGGTTTCACCGCTCGAACCCGTTTTGGTTCTATCTGGTACTGCAAGCTGGGTTTGTCCTGATCGCGGCTGCAATTGGCGGTTGGTGGGGTGTGTTTCTATTTGCCACCCAAGCGTTTTGGGCAATTTTCCAGTTAGAGTTGGTGGATTACGTTGAACACTATGGCCTAACCCGCAAACACCTTGGCGATGGCAAATATGAACATGTGCTGCCGCGCCATTCCTGGAACGCCACACAACAGGCGTCGAACTGGCTGTTGATCAATTTGCAGCGGCATTCTGATCACCATTACAAACCCAATCGGCGGTTTCCGTTGTTACAAACCTACGATGATGATGAGGCCCCGCAACTGCCCTATGGTTATCCGCTGATGACAATGATCGCGCTGGTGCCGCTGGCGTGGCGTAAAATCATGAACCCACGCGTCAAGGAATGGCGGCAGCGGTATTATCCCGAGATCAAGAACTGGACGCCGTATAAACGTGCGACAAATCCGATGCCGCGGTAGTGATATACGTTACTTGGCGCCAAACAGGCGGTAATACATCCAATCCGGCATAAACTGCGACAGGCGGAAGACCCAGGAAAAGAGCATTGGGAAGCTCTTTTTGAAATCGTCCGTGTTCATATGCTCGAACACTTCTTTGGCCGCATCTTCGGGTGACATGATAAACGGCATGTTGAAGTCGTTCTTTTCTGTCAGGCGCGTCTTGATAAAGCCGGGATTGATCAGTTGAACTTCAATCGGTGACGTCCGTAAATCTGCATGCATCGATTCAGCCAAAGACATCATGCCTGCCTTGGACGAACTGTATCCGATTGCACCGGGCAAACCGCGAAAGCCGGACAGTGAACCGACAAGGACAATATGCCCCGCGTTCTTGGCAACCATATCCTTGATAACCGCGCCGACGACGCGTGATGCGCCAAGGAAATTCACCTCGCCCATCATGTCGGCTTTTTCGTTATCCCATTCTTGTGCTTTCATGGGCCAATAGACGCCAGCAAGATACACGACACCGTCGATGTCGCCCGCCTCTTTCGCCGCTGCCTCGACCGCTGCACGGTCAGCCACGTCAACCGTGATGTAAGACGCTTTGCCGGGCAGCTCTGCGACCAGTTCTTTCAGTCGGTCCTCGGATCTGGCAGAAACAATCACCTCGGCCCCTGCGCGGCTGAGCGTAAACGCCACTTCGCGTCCCAACCCCTCGCTTGCGCCAACAAGCCAGTAACGTTTTCCTTGCCAGTTTTTCACGTCTATTCTCCTGCGTAGGCCTTGTCTTTGGGGCGCATGGTTGCGACCAGTTCGGCCACTTTGATCCCGAATTTGCGGAACTGGCTACGGTTCATGATGTTGCCGTTGGACATGAGATACATCCAGTCGGTGACATCCAGCGCATGTCCGCCTGCTTCTTCGGTTAGTCTGATACGATAGTTCAATAGCACGGCTGACCCGTTTTGCTGGCCGGTTCCCGCGCCGACGACATCGGGGGCTTCGGCCTTGATGCGGCCGTCATTACCAAGTGTCAGGGTCCATTCCCGGTCCTGCACCTGCCCGCTGTTGTAGTAGAACTTTTCTTTCATCGTTCCGACATTGCCATTCCAGCTTGCTTCAAAGTCAGCAACGAACCGGGACGATACTTTGCCCGTTGGTCCGTAAATCACACCTTCACAAACGATTGGGCCGTTAAAACGTTCCCGAATATCGAAGATAGGACCATCCGCATAATCATCGGACTTTTGCGCCCAAAATGACAAATAGCGGGTCTTCATAAACGTCGCCACACCCATCAGGGCCGCGCCGATCAAGATATAGGTGACAAACGACATCGTTTAGTCCTCAAGTTTGGTAGCGATCAGCAAGCCAATCGCAATCAGTTTCAATAGCGACGGTACAAGTGCGTAAAGCACCGTCAGCATGGTGATGGCCTCGGCGGGCAAATCGGTTGCCCCCGCCTGAAAGCCGGATCGTTCCAGTAACGGCAGCAAAACCACCGCGGCGAAGGCAAGCGTGAACTTGTTCACCAAATTCCAAAGGCCAAATCCCTGTCCGCCATTGGGCGAGATGGCAGCCATACGTTTCGCAAACATTGCAGGCAGCAAAGTAAGGTCTGCCCCGATGGTCGCTCCACTTAATACGCAGATGATCGCGAAAGGGATCACATCGCCCGGCGATAAAGTGAGCGTGTAGGCAAATGAGGCCACGGCCAGAACCATCGCCGATAGCAAAACAGGCTTGGCCCCAAAACGCTTTGCGAGCGCGGACCAGACTGGTGACGATATCGCCGCAGCCAAGAAAAACAGGACCAATAGCGCGCCTTCCCAGCCGACAGCGCCCAGTTTGCTTTCGACGTAGAATAGGAAAAGCGTGGACGAAACGGCAAGGGGCGTTGCGTTTACCAAGGCAAGAATAAGCAACTTCCGCGCGGTATTGTCGCGGAGGATTTCGCCAATCTGCGACGGTTCCGGGCTGACGCGTTCTTTCCATTCCGGCCACATGAAGACCGCCGCGATGAGTGTGAGCACCGCAAACCCAAAGGCAAAGGCGGCAAACGGGTCCGCCACAACGCCGATAAGGACGGTCGGAATAACAGCCGCGATGCATACCCCAAGCAGTGCACCGCTTTCGCGCCAAGCAGCCAGCCGCACATGCCCTTGCGGGTCTTTGCCAGCTTTGCTGACCCCTTGCGCATAAAAGTTGATCGACAGGAAACTGAACGCGGTGAACAGCCCGGTAACCGTGAT
This sequence comes from Roseobacter sp. CCS2, assembly GCF_000169435.1. GTDB lineage: Bacteria > Pseudomonadota > Alphaproteobacteria > Rhodobacterales > Rhodobacteraceae > Yoonia. The sequence continues at coordinate 144,526 of NZ_AAYB01000005.1, forward strand.
CCCGAACCACCAGAGCGGGTCAATAGGGGGGGCGACGGCGAAAAGTCCGATCATGGACAAGGCCATGACGAGAGCAGTCAGTGTTATGACAAGTTTCTTTGACGAAGTAAGCCGTTCACTGATCCAACCCAAAATGGGATCCTGGATCATATCAAACAGGCGCATTGCAAAAAGCAGCGCCCCCAAAGCGGCAAGGCTGACGCCGAATGTATCGGCATAATACTTGGGCGCATAGATGTAGATCGGTAGGCCGGCCCCGGCCAGCACGGCCGCAAAGACCGAGTATGCAGGCAGCCGCTCTGATAGGGCTTTCATCTGCTGACCTCATCTGCGGGTGGTTCAGGCTGCGAACGAAATGTTGCGCCTTTCCACCAAAGCTTGATCGCCTGCCAGTGGATCAACGCCAAAACCCGCCGTGACCCAAAGGGTCGCCGAAGCGCGGCTTTGATGATGGATGCATTGGTGATCGGCTTGCGGGGCCCTGTCAGCGTGGCGATCAGCCCACCGTTGCCGCGCGAATAGTCAATCCAGATGCCGATGCTGTCGGCCTGGATATCAAAGCGGAAGGTGTAACCGCCCTCAATCGGCTGGAAAGGTGACACATGCATCAGCTTTTGGGCTGATAGTGTTTCGTCTTTGGTGATGGCACGGCCATCTTCATGGCGGCAGAGGTACGAATGGCGATCGCCAAAGGTATTCGTCACTTCGGCGATGACGGTCGTCAGTGCATCATCAACATTATAGCACAGCCAGAATGACACCGGATTGAACACATGCCCCAGCACACGGGGCTGGGCGAGCAGTTCAATGCGTTTGGCATCTGTCACATCATGTGCGGCCAAAACTTCACGGACCCAGTCAGCGCCTTTGCCGTGCTTGGGCGCGCCGCCGTGATCGCTGTCTTGCAGTGACATCAGATTGCCAGCATTACGTGAAAACAGCGCTGGTGTCTGCGGCGCCACCTCTGCATCCGTCAGCACGTAGTCAATGGAATAGCGAAAGGCGTTCTTCGTCGCCCCACGTCGCCCATGATAGGTTTCAGCTGCGATATGATGAACGGTTCCGGTCACTCTGCGGCGTGTTGTATATGCTCACGCGCGTTGAGCGAATGGACAACATCCAACGCGCTGGACAGCCCGTCTTCGTGAAAGCCGTTCTTCATCCAAGCGCCGCAAAACCACGTGCGGTTTGATCCGTTCATGGCGGCAGCCGCTTCTTGTGCGGCAATCGCTTCAAGATCATAGACTGGGTGGCGCAACATAACCTCGTCCCAGATCAGTTCTTCCTTGATCGGGCGGTTGCTGTTCAATGTGACCATCATGTCTTCGCCTTTCAGCCAAGGCTGCAAGGAATTCATCCAATAGGTCAAGTTGATCTCGGTATCGGTGCGCTGGGCATCTTCGGAATAAACCCAAGACGACCAAACCTGACGCCGCTTTGGCATGATTGACGTGTCAGAGTGCAGCACAACCTTATTCGGTTGATAGCGCACCGCGCCAAGAACCGATTTTTCGACGGCTGTGGCGTCGGACAACATGCGTAGCGTGTCATCGGAATGCGTGGCAAAGATGACTTCATCAAAGCTTTCCCAATCAGCACCATGGGTTTTCACGTCGGCACCCGATGCATTGCGGCGGACCGCATCGATGGGTGCGCCAAGCCGGATATCAATGCCGCGTTGCGTCATATCGGCCCCCAAGCGCGTCACGTATTCCTGCGACCCCCCATCAACAGTGTACCACTGATGTTGGCCGGTCGCACCCAGCAGGGCGTGATTATCAAAGAACCGCATCATCGCGTAGGCAGGAAAATCGAGGATTTTCTCTTTCGGTGTCGACCAGATCGCGCCAGAGAATGGCAACAAATAATGATCGCGGAAATAGTCGCTGAGGTTCAGCTTCTTAAGCAATTCACCGATGGTCAGTGTCTCATCCTGGCTGGCGTCCAGCCCTTGGGCGTTGAATTTCAAAATATCGCGCACCATGCGCAGGAACTTGGGGCTGGCGATGTTGCTGCGCTGGGCAAAAAGCGCATTCAGGCTGGCCAACCCGTATTCCATACGCCCACCGCTGAAAGAGGCGCCAAAGCTCATGTTACTTTTGATGACGGGCACATCAAGGTGGTCAAACAGCTTGGTCAGGTTGGGATAGTTGGCGTAGTTGAAAACGATAAAACCGGTATCAACGGCTTGATCACGGTTTTTACCTGCCATGCGTGTGCGGGCGTGACCACCAAGCCGATCTTCGGCTTCGAACAATACAACACGGTGATCTTTGGCCAGCGCATGCGCGGCCCCCATTCCTGAAATCCCTGCACCAATTACCGCAATTTTTCTGGGAACGGCTGTCCCGGTCTCGAATGGCATGTCAGGGGGGCTCCAGTATCTCTTAATCGTTTGTTATTATTGTTACGCGTCCATTAGTTACATGGATCACAAGAAAAAGCACCCGTCCTGTGATCCAATCTGAAAACCGCGCCGTAACACTTATATGTTGACGGAAGCTGACACCCTCACAAAAGCGGATGCGCTGCCGCCGAACGTCATTTATGGTGACGTAAAGGCGCAACGGGTGAGCAAGGTGAGGAATACGAAGGTGAACCCTGAAGCATCAGCAAAACGTATGGCTTGGGTCGTTCAGGTGCATGCTGTGCGGGACACCAAGGACCGCAAAGCTTTTGCTGAGCTTTTTGGATACTTCGCCCCGCGGGTGAAGTCGTTTTTGATGAAATCGGGGGCCAGCCCGGATCTGGCAGAAGAATGCACACAGGAGGTCATGGCGACCCTTTGGAATAAGTCCCATATGTTCGATCCCACCAAGGCGAGTGTATCCACATGGATTTTCACAATCGCCCGAAATCGTAAGATCGACATTCTGCGCAAACAGCGCAGGCCGGAACCCGAAGACCTTCCATGGGGACCAGAAGCAGAGCCGGATCAGGCCGATGCGATTGGTCTACAACAAGAAACAGAACAACTTGGGCAGGCCCTTGCCACATTGCCCGAAGAACAAAGAAAACTGATCGAGCGCGCCTACTTTGGCGAGCTAAGCCATAGTCAAATTGCCGCAGAGACGGGATTGCCACTGGGGACGATTAAATCGCGGATTAGATTGGCGCTGGATAGACTGCGCCACGCAATGAAATGATGACCGATATGAAACAGATTAAACACCACCTGACCGAGCCTCTTTTAATGGGGTATGCTGCGGGAACGCTGCCAGAAGCCTTTAATCTGGTTGTGGCAACGCATATTTCGATGTGTGACACGTGCCGTGCGGCTTTGGCCGAATACGAGGCTGTTGGCGGCGAAGTCATGCTGGACGCAGAGCCTATTGATGTGGCCGAGGATGCATTGGCCGCAACACTTGCGATGATTGACGGTGGACAGGTCGCTGAAAAGCCTGCCCCGGTTCGGACGCAAAACAGCGTTTTCCCCGGTCCTTTGCAAGACTATGTCAATGGCGACATTGACAGCCTGAAATGGCGCAAAGTTGGTGGCGGCGTAAGTCAGCTGGTGCTGAACACATCAAAGGATGCCAGCGTGCGTTTGCTGCGCATTCCAGCGGGCACGGCTGTGCCTGACCATGGGCACCGCGGCACAGAACTGACACTGGTACTGCAAGGTGCTTTCACGGATGAAGAAGACCGTTTTGGTGCAGGCGATGTCGAAGTGGCAAACGAAGATTTACACCACACGCCCGTTGCAGAAGACGGTCTGGACTGCATTTGTTTGGCAGCGACAGATGCGCCGCTGTTGTTCAACGGTCTTGTTCCACGGATCGCGCAAAAGTTCATAGGTATTTAACCGGGACTCACTCACAAAAAAGGCGTCCAAGCGAAAGCTTGGACGCCTTTTTCGTTCAGATTGTATCAGCTCATGACGGTACTGAGGGCGAAGAAAAAGCAAGCTGAAAGGATTGCCGCTGCTGGCACCGTGACAACCCACGCCGCGATAATCGTTAAAAAATGCGACCGGCGCACAAGTTTGCGGCGGCGTCTTTCTTCGGGTGCATACATGACGCGGTTGGGCATCGTCATGCGTGCTTTTTTGATCCGCCGTTCTGCATCCCATTCACGAAAAAAACCGACGCCGAACACACCGCCAACAGCGATATGGGTGGAACTGACAGGCAGGCCCAGCCAGCTGGCAACGATCACGGTGATTGCTGCTGAAAGCGCGACGCAATATGCGCGCATTGGATTTAGTTTGGTGATCTGGCTGCCGACCATACGGATCAGTTTCGGTCCGAACAGAAACAACCCGAACGAGATGCCCAAGGCACCGATGACCATAACCCAGAACGGGATGGTAAAGGCGGACAGGAAATCGCCTGACTGCGCTGCCTGCACAATGGCCGCAAGCGGGCCAACTGCATTGGCCACATCGTTTGCACCATGCGCAAAGCTTAGCAAGGCCGCCGAAACAACCAGCGGAATACCAAACAGCACTTTGAGCGACTTGTTACGATTTTCCAGTCCTTCCGATTGTTTCCTGATCACCGGGATCATCACCACCCAGATAACCGCACCAATCACAGCACCAATCAAAAGCGCCGTCGGCAGGTCGATCTTGATGATCTTCTTAAGACCCTTAAGCGCAAGGTAAGCCGCAAAGGTGCCGCCCATAATACCAACCAGCACGGGCACCCATCTACGGGCCGCCGCAATCTTGTCGTCCTGATAAATAATTCGCGACTTGATCAGCCATAGGAACCCCGCCGCAATCAAGCCGCCCAGAAAAGGCGAAATGACCCAACTTGCCGCAATCGCCCCCATGGTCGGCCAATTCACAGCGGCAAAACCTGCGGCAGCAATGCCGGCGCCCATTACGCCACCAACGACCGAATGGGTGGTGGACACGGGTGCACCTACCCAGGTCGCCATGTTGACCCAGAACGCCGCCGCCAAAAGTGCTGACATCATCGCCCAGATAAAGGTCGTTGCGGTCCCCATACTTTCGGGCGCGATGATGCCTTTGGCGATGGTGGAAACCACGTCACCACCCGCAATCAGCGCACCGGCACTTTCAAAGACAACGGCAATCGCAATCGCACCGCCCATTGTCAGCGCGTTCGCACCAACAGCAGGGCCCATATTGTTGGCCACGTCATTGGCACCGATATTCAGTGCCATATAGGCGCCCAGACAGGCGGCCATGATCACGATGAAAGAATTGTTTGCCTGCCCAAAGAAAAGTGCAGCGGCAATGCCTGCGATAATCACAAACAACAGCGAAATACCCATCCCGATAAGCGGACGCGAGACATAGCCGGTCGCGAGTTCAAGATTGGAAAAGCGTGCGAGATCGCGATCCAAGGTTTCGAGGTGGCGTGGATCGCCCTCGTTCAAGTTCGTCATGCAGCCACTCCCCCGGAATCGTCGCTACAGGACTAGCGGCGAAGTGACGCAGAAATCAACTGTGTTGAACGTTCTGAGGAAAGAGATTTGTCATCCGGCGCAGAATCTCCTTCAACTCACCCTCTTTTACAAGGTCGGCTGCCGCCTCTGGTGACATCCACTTGCGCTGGCGTTCACCCGCTTCGGGGAATTCGGCAGAAAGCTCTTTGACCTTCACGGGGTATACCAGTGTTTCGACTGGTACGGGCAGTCCGGCACGCAGGATTTTGTCGTAAGTATAGGTGCCAATGGGTTGCGGTGTGGCCTTGCTATTGCGCACGCCCGCTTCTTCCCAGGCTTCTTGAAGTGCGGCTTCAGATGTTTCAAGCCCACTGATCGGCCAGCCTTTGGGGATGATCCAACGCCCTGTGTCGCGGCTTGTGATCAACAACACCTCCATATCGTCGCCTTTGCCACGATAGCACAGTGCGGCGACCTGCAACCTTTTGGGGCGCTGGAACAACAAGCGCAAGACGTCGCGCCAAAGCGAGGTGATAAGGGTGATCATTCTGAAACCGCTCAAGTCTTTATTTATATTTTTCAGAAGCTTATAAGATCAAAACAGGCAAGATGCAAATCGCAGTCGTGTGAGTGTCGCCGGACTGCGCGATATTCCTCTTTTACACCGCCGCCGCTTTAGCCCTTTGGCGGCATGATCGGCACAACCTTGGGGTCAGGCTCGGGTGTGATTTCTGCGAAATCAAAGTTGTCCAGACGATGGGCCCGTTTGCCTGCCTTCTCGGCCGAGATCTTGATATCCTCAATATCCTTCGCGGCTTGCCCAAAGTGCCGATCCAGATTACCCACTCGGGTCACCAGCCGCTCCACATCGCCACCCAGCATCGCCAGTTCTTTGCGAATGGCACCTGTTTGTTCACGCATCCGCGCGTCTTTCAGTATCGCGCGCATGGTGTTCAGCGTCGCCATGCAGGTCGTGGGCGACACGATCCAGACCCGCGCGCTGAACCCTTCGCGCACAATATGGGGCAGGCGGCTGTGCAATTCGGCATAAACAGCTTCGGACGGTAGGAACATCAGCGCACCATCAGCGGTTTCGCCTTCGATCAGGTAGCTTTCGGAAATCTTCTTGATATGGGCTTTGATCGCTTGACCAAAGGTGGTCAAGGCGCGTTCGCGGTCAGCCTTGGTATCAGCCGCCATCAATTGTTCGTAAGCTTCCAGCGGAAACTTGGCATCAATGACGATTGGGCCGGGGGGATTGGGCAGATGTATCAGGCAATCCGGTCGGCTGTTGTTGGAAAGGGTCGCTTGCCAGGTGTAGCTGTCGGCGGGCAGGGCCTTGGACACGATATCTTGCAACTGAATTTCGCCGAAAGCGCCGCGGGTTTGCTTGTTGGATAGAATATCCTGCAGCGACAGCACATCGCCCGACAGCTTTTCAATATTCGTCTGTGCCTTGTCGATGGTCGCAAGCCGTTCTTGCAGCGCGGTCAGGCTTTTTGTGGTTTTCTCGGATGAGCCAGAAAGCGTGTCTTTCATCCGTTCCTGCATTTCGGCCAAGGAGCGGGCCGATTTGATTGCATTATCTGACAGGCGTTCCGCCATTTGGGCCTGCACTTCGGCCAGTCGCGTCTCCATCGTTTGTACGACCTGCACCTGCGCCGTTGCCTGCGCATCGCTGACCGTGCGTATGTTCCCCGCCAGTTGCTGCTGACCTTGCCCCAGCGCGTTCACATCCTGCGACAAGCGCCCGACCTGTGATGCCACAAACTGCACCGCCTCGGTCGATTTCCCGGCACGGCGCACCGTCATGATCAGCAGGATCAATACAACCAGCGTGATAACCGCGCCGACAATGACCCCAATGACCATCGGGTCGCTTAAGTCATAGATATTTTCACCAATCTGGATCATGTGCGCCCAAACAGCCGTTCGATATCGGCCAGCTTGAGTTCGACATAGGTCGGTCGTCCGTGGTTGCACTGGCCGGACAAGGGTGTCGCTTCCATCTCACGCAGCAGTGCGTTCATCTCGGCGGCTTGCATTCTGCGGCCCGACCGGATGGAGCCGTGACACGCGACCCGGCTGAGAATTGCTTCGATCCGCGCTTGCACTGATGCGCTGTCACCTTGGTCTGCCAGTTCGTCCAGAATATCGCGGATCATCGCTTCGGCGTTCACCTCGCCCAAGATCGCGGGGGTTTCACGCACGGCAATAGCGCCACCACCAAAGGGTTCGATGGTCAGGCCGAATTTAGCCAGGTCATCTGCGATGTCGCGCAGTTGCGCCGCCTCATTTTCCGATAGTTCAACAATTTCAGGGATCAGCAGGGCCTGTGCCGCAACACCGTTTTCGGCCATCTGCGCCTTGAGCTTTTCATAGACCAACCGTTCATGGGCGGCATGTTGATCAACAATGACGATGCCATTTTCGGTCTGCGCGATAATGTAATTCTCATGCACCTGTGCGCGGGCGGCACCCAACGGTAGATCATCGGGATCATCTTCAACCATCGGTTCAAAGCGCGCTGAAGGCATTTCACCAAATCCGGGTGCCTGCGCCTGAAAGGTCATCGACCGGGCACTGAAACTGGGCCGGTCCATCTGATAAACCCGCGGTTCGGTTCGTTCCGGTGTGATCGCGCCCAAGGTTGCATTAGCAACAGTGGTCGAGGCACGATGTCCGGCATCGGCCAAAGCATGGCGTAAACCAGACACGATCAGCCCGCGTACCGTGCCGGGATCACGAAAGCGGACCTCGGATTTGGCGGGGTGCACGTTGACGTCGACCAGCGTTGGGTCGCAGTCGACAAAAAGCGCAGCAACCGGGTGCCGGTCACGCGACAGCACGTCCATATAGGCGGCGCGCAAGGCACCAAGCAACATTTTATCCCTGACCGGACGTCCGTTTACAAAAAGGAACTGCGCCACCGCTGCCCCGCGTGAATAGGTCGGCAAGGCCGCATACCCTGTCAGGTGGAACCCCTCCCGCTCGGTATCAATGCGCAGGGCGTTTTCAGCAAAATCTTTGCCAAGGACAGCGCGTAACCGACCATGCAGCGCATCAAATAAATCGCCGGTTTCGGCATCTGCGCGAAAAACAGTGCGATTATCACCTTTGGAGGCATCGCGCAGGATGAACGTCACGAACGGTTCTGCCATGGCCAATCGCTTGACCACATCGGTCACGGCCTGTGCCTCGGCCCGGTCGGTGCGCAGGAACTTCAGACGTGCGGGCGTTGCATAGAACATGTCGCGCAATTCAATAACCGTGCCAGCGGACAGCGCGGCAGGTTTCACACCTTCAGCCTGCCCGCCCGCGACAGCGATCATCGCCGCTTCTGCGTTCTTGGCGCGTGAGGTGATTTTCAAGCGGCCCGTTGCGCCCAGCGATGGTAAAGCTTCGCCCCGGAACCCAAAGGACTGGATATTCAACAGGTCAGAGCCATCAATCTTTGACGTTGCATGGCGCAACATGGCCATGGGCAGATCAGACGGTGTCATGCCACAGCCATCGTCCGTCACACGGATCAGGGTTTTGCCGCCATCGGCAATCACCACTTCGATCCGGGTTGCGCCAGCGTCGATACTGTTTTCGACCAGTTCTTTGACCGCAGAGGCAGGCCGTTCCAAAACCTCGCCCGCCGCAATCCGGTTGATTGCGGCGTCATCCAGCTGCCGGATCACCGGGCGCGGCTGTATCTGGGGGTCTGCGATGGCCATGACACAAGTTCTAGCATAGCCAGCTGCGATTCTACGAGCGGAAATCGCTTATTCAGACGGCGTGTTTTCCAATCCGACAGGCTTGCCAACCACCACAAAATGCAGGTTCTCTGGTTGAAGCAATTCAGCCGCGACCCGGTTTGCATCTTCCAGCGTCACAGCCTCAACAAAATCGTTGCGGTTGGTTACATACTCTGGCGTTAGCCCGATCATCTGCATGCCAACCATGATCTTTGCGATCTCGGCGTTTCCGTCAAACCGCAGCGGATACTCTCCTGTCATATAGGTCTTTGCGACTTCCAGTTCTTCTGCGGTGATCCCGTCCTCGGCCATCCGCGCCCATTCGCTGCGGGTGACTTCAATCGCCTCAGCAATCGTTTCATTGGACGAGGCTACCCTGCCCAACATCACCTCTGCATGGAACCGTGGCACCAGAAACGAACTGATCCCATAGGTCAGCCCGCGCTTTTCGCGTACTTCGGTCATCAGGCGCGATTCAAATCCGCCTGCACCCAAAACACGGTTCACGATCACAGCTGCGAAAAAGTCTTCATCATCGCGTTTCATACCGCCATGACCAAACAAAGCGACCGATTGCGGTGTATCGAAATCAACAACCGTGATGCCACCTGCCATATCGTAGGTAATGTTTTCTGGCAGGGGCGGCCCATCCTGCGGCAAATCACCTAAAAGATCATCCAGCAGACCGCCAACCGTCTCGGCTGTCGTATCGCCAACAACAGCGACATAAAGCCTGTCACGAACCAAGGCATTGCGATGCGCATCGCGCATATCGTCCTGGGTCAGGTTGCCGACACTTTCAATCGTGCCTTCAATGGCTGAACCATAGGGGTGATCCCCGTAAGCGGCGGCGCTGAACGTATCGCTTGCGATGGTGTTGGGGCTTTTGGCGTCACTTGCGATGCCAGAGATGACTTGCGCGCGCACGCGGTCCAGCGCCTCTTGGTCAAAGCGCGGCTCAACCAGCGCCTGTCGCAACAGTGCGACGACATCTTCCTTGTTTTCGGTCAGGAAGCGCGCTGAGACTGAAATCGTATCGTCGGTTGCGCGAAAACTGATGCTTGCCGCAAGCTCCTCCAACTTTGCTTGAAATTCTTGCGCTGACATATCGCCAGAGCCTTCTTCCAGCAGACCTACCATCAGGTTGGTCGCACCCCGTTTGCCGGGCAGGTCCAATACCGGGCCACCTTGAAACCGCAGTTCCAGTGCGACAAAGGGAATCTCGGGTTCCTCAACCACCCAAGCGTTGATGCCGCCTGGGGATGTGACCTCCTTAATATCAATGTCTGCCCGCGCAGTTGTTGCGACAATGGTCAGGCACAAAGCAATCAGAATACGTCGCATCAGCGTGCCTCCTCTTGATCGGACACGACCCAGCCGGTGACGGCCTGATCCCGATTGAACACTTTGGCAGCGACCGCTTTGATGTCTTCTTCGGTCACGGATTGAAGGATATCAGGCCACGCTTGTACGTCTGCAACCGTAAGGCTTTGGGTCAGTGCCGCACCATACCGCTGCGCCAAACCCTGCACGTTATCAAGCGCGTAAACCTCTGACGCGCGCAATTGGGTGCGGATGCTTTCCATACGCGCAGGATCAATTTCGCCTTCCATGAAGGCGCTGATCACCTCGTCCATCGCCTCCTCTGCCTCTGACAAGGTGACGCCGTCAGCAGGAACCACAGCGAAAGAGAATGTCGCATCATCCAACCAGGACGCACTGTAGGACGCATTGGTGTAAATGGCGGTTTGTGTGTCAAACTGAAGCGCCTGACCTAATGCAGATGTAAACGGCGACCCGCCCAGTAATTCAGCCAGATAAACAAGCGCTGCGGCTTCGGTTTGCGCGCCCGGGTCACGTTCCGGCGCGAGGTAAGACCGTACCAGATAAGGCTGACTGACGCGCGCATCGACATAGGTGATCCGACGTTCGGCGCGTTGTGGTGGTTCTTGGGGGCGTTCGCGGACGGGCAGCTGATCTTCGGCAGGGATAACGCCATAGTATTGTTCGGCCAGTGCCAACACCTCGTCCGGCTGCACATCGCCGGCGACAATCAGGATGGCATTGTTCGGCGCATAGTAAAGGTCGTAGAAATCCTGCGCATCTTGCAGATCAAGCTGCTCCATCTCGTGTTTCCAGCCGATAATTGGCACGCCGTAGCGATGGTTCTGAAACAGTGCTGCGCGGAATTGTTCACGCGCCAGCGCGTTGGCGCTGTTTTCGGTGCGCTGGTTGCGTTCTTCCAAAATGACGCCGCGCTCGCTTTCGACCTCTTCTGGGGTCAGAACAAGGTTGTTCATGCGATTGCTTTCCATCTGCATCATCAGTTCAAGCCGGTCAGCGGCAACGCGTTGGAAATAGGCGGTATAATCATAGCTGGTGAAGGCGTTGTCGCTGCCCCCATTGGCCGCAACAACAGACGAAAATTCGCCCGAAGCCAGTTCATTGGTGCCTTTAAACATAAGATGTTCAAGGAAATGGGCGATACCGGACACCCCTTCGGGTTCATCCGCTGACCCTACTTTGTACCACAGCATATGCACGACAACCGGGGCGCGGTTGTCTTCGATCACCACAACCTCCATCCCGTTATCAAGTGTATAGGTCGTGACGTCTTCGGCCTGAGCGGCAACAGCCGACATCATAATTGCCAGCGCGGCGAACAAACGTGTCATGGGCATCCTTTTTTCAAATGACTGCCCCGATATCTACGCTGCTTTAGGCTTGGATCAAGTGACCATACGCGGATGTGAGGTGTGGTTATTCGGTTTCATCTTCGTCGCAGACCCGGCGGAAGCGTCCATCCGGTGATCCGGCTGTCGTAATGACGCAGTTGTCACCTAAACCGATACGCTCCAAAAAAGGTGTGCGTGCGGGCTCTGTTGCTTCGGCGGACCCTTCCGCGCCAGATGCCTGTTCGACATTGGTTTCATCGCCTTCGCAGACACGGCGCATGCGTCCGTCAGGCGATCCGGCTGTTGTGAATACACAGCCTTCACGTAAACCTAGACGCTCAAAGAAGGTGGCGTTTGCAGCGTCTCGTTCTTCGATGACCTCGGCAGGGATTTCTGCGACGGTGACGCCCGCTGCCTGCAATCGGGCGCGTTCGGCAGAGGCATCAAGCGCTTGCCGTCTGTAAGCAGGAAAGTAACGGTCGCGCCCAAGCGGGTTGAAAAAGTTCGACCGTCGTGCACGGTCCAGTTTGGCTTCGTCTTCTGCGGCCAAAACCGCCCGGATATTGGGGTCTACGCCATAGCGGTTGGTTTGCGCAACAAGGGCTGCGTCGCCAGCAGGGATACCCCCTGCGATCTGGGCGGATGGTGATCCACCAAGCGCGCGAATGGCGTCAGCGTTTGGTGATGGATCGGTGCGGTTTGTGCCGCCGGGCGTAGGCGGCGGCAGGTCACGCGTTTGCGGAATTTCCAGCGGACCAAGGGGGATTACTGCAAATTCATCTGGGCCACCACCGGCAGATCGCAGGTCACGCAAGGGCCTGTCTGTGTTCCCACAGGCGGTCACCAAAATCAGGGCCAGAACGGAAAAAGAAAGCGCACGCATGATAAATCCCTCAGGGTGTTGTCAGTGTGTATCCCATGGCTGTCAGGACGTCACGCTGATTTCTTTTTGTCATCGGCAAGGAAGGCAAGCCCGATGGCGCCGATGAAAATACAGATATCAGCCACGTTGAACGAAAACGGGTTGTTGAACCCACAGCATGACATATTCAGGAAATCCGCGACTGCCCCGTAAAAGAACCGGTCAATCACATTGCCCATCGCCCCACCGATCAGCAATCCGCCAGAGATATAGACCCATTTGGTTCCGCCAACCTTGTTCAGCCACCAGATGACCGCGGCTGTGATCGTGAATGCTACCCCGATCAGGACCCAGCGCATGTCATAGTCGGCGAACAGTCCGAAATTGACGCCGCGGTTCCATGCCATGCGCAGCACTAGGAAGGGTGGAAACACCTCAACCAATGGGGGATAAGGCAGTTGATCTGACGGTACGGTGACTTGCGCCCATTTTAGTCCGAAGACGTTGAACAGCACATAGAATTTGATCACCTGATCAAGCAGAAAAATCCAGAATGCTGTCATGAACATCAATCGCATTGCTGTGCTCCTAGTGCCGGAAGTGGCGCATGCCGGTAAAGACCATGGCGATGCCGGCCTCATCCGCTACCGCGATCACCTCGTCATCGCGCATCGACCCGCCAGGTTGGATCACACAAGTCGCCCCCGCTGCTGCGGCTTCCATCAAACCGTCAGCGAAAGGAAAGAATGCGTCGGATGCAACGGCTGATCCTTTGGTCAGTGGTTCAGGCAAACCCATTGCTTCAGCCATGCGTTCAGCCTTTTTCGCCGCGATCAATGCACTGTCGAGGCGCGACATCTGGCCTGCGCCAACGCCCACGGTCGCCTTGTCTTTCACGTAGACAATCGCGTTGGATTTAACGTGCTTGGCAACTTTCCAAGCAAACAGCAGGTCCGCCATTTGGTCGTCCGTCGGGGCAACTTTGGTCACAACCTGCAGATCATCCATCCCGACAAAGCCGGTGTCCTTGTCCTGCACCAACATACCACCCGCCACTTGGCGGTAGGTTGTGATCGGGGCTTTCACATCCGGCAGGCCATCAGTTGTCAGCAGGCGCAGGTTTTTCTTGGCCGCAAACACGGCCTTCGCGGCGTCCGATGCGCCGGGCGCGATCACAACTTCTGTGAAAATCTCGACAATTGCTTTTGCGGTGTCTTCATCCAGTGGCTGGTTCAGCGCGACAATGCCGCCGAACGCGCTGGTGCGGTCGCAGTTAAATGCGTTCTGATAAGCCGCAAGCAAAGTCGCGCCGCGTGCCACACCGCAAGGGTTGGCGTGTTTGATGATCGCCACGGCAGGGCTATCCGCAGGATCGAACTCGGCCACCAGTTCAAAGGCGGCATCGGTGTCGTTGATGTTATTGTAGGATAGTTCCTTGCCTTGGTGCTGCACAGCGGTTGCCACACCCGGACGGTTTGTGCCGTCGGTATAAAACGCAGCTGACTGGTGGCTGTTTTCACCGTACCGCATGGTCTGCTTATAGGTGCCGCTGAAAGACCGACGACGCGGTGTTTCTGCCCCAATCGCGCCCGCCATCCAAGTGCTAACCGCCGTGTCATAGGCGGCAGTGCGGGCATAGGCGGTTTGGGCCAAACGCTGGCGCAGCGCGAGGGTGGTTTGCCCGTCATGTGCCTCTAGTTCAGCTAGCAGTGCGTCATAGTCCTCAACATCCGTGACCACGTTCACAAAGGCATGGTTCTTAGCCGCAGAGCGGATCATTGCAGGGCCACCAATGTCGATGTTTTCAATGCATGTATCGAAATCCGCGCCTTTAGCTACGGTTTCTTCAAATGGATAAAGGTTCACGACCAGCAGATCGATGGGCCCGATGTTATGTTCAACCATCGCATCGCGGTGCCCTTCCAGATCACGGCGCGCCAGCAATCCGCCATGTACAACAGGATGCAGCGTCTTCACCCGCCCATCCATCATTTCAGGGAAACCTGTCACATCCGCCACATCGCGCACCTCAAGGCCCGCATCGCGCAGCGCTTTGGCTGACCCCCCAGTGGACAGCAATTCAACCCCACGCGCAGCAAGCGCACGGCCAAGGTCAATCAACCCGGTTTTGTCAGATACAGAAAGCAGGGCGCGGCGCAGCGGGGCAAGATTGGTCATGGTGGTCCTTTGATCGGCTAATCTATCGCGTCCAATGGATCGGCCTTTGCAAAGTCACGCACAGCGGTAGGCGTGTCTTGGGTTTTGGCCAAGGACCAACGGACACGCGTCGCATAGGCCATTGTGCGCCTAGATAAAACCACCTGTTGGGTGGGAATGGGCTTTAATTGCCGGTTTTGCAGATAAACAGACGGTGCAAGGCTGAGTTTTGTCGTTGCATCATGGCGCAATTGCCAGACTTCCCCTGATTTGAGGGTCAGTGACACGGTCGTGCGATCCACATCAATGGCCGGCACCACATCAGGATGCAGATGAAAGCGGATGATAAACGGCATTCCGCCAGATGTTTGCGCGGTCGCGAACGCAGTCTCGTCTTCGGGGCCAAGGGTGGTCAGCAGATCCTTACCCTCTAACGTGCGCCCGTCTGCGGACAGCTGCAGAATACGTGCATGGGTCAGACCATGCGAGGCTTGATAACCGTTATGCGACATCTCAAGCTTGCGGTCGTCTGCGTAAGAGCATTGGACCAGCGTGGGCAGTTCTGTCAGCAGTTCATCCCCGTTCGCCAAACGCCCCTTCGGACCCAGGTGAGAGGACGATACGCCCTCGATCATCGTTGTTGAATGGCTGGGTGTCGCCCGGCTGGCGCGCCGCCATTCGTCACCAAAGCGCGCACCAGAACCGCAGTTGACAATCATCGGGCGGCGGCCAGAGGTCAGTTCAAACCCCAAAGTACTGGCATGTGCCGCGACCGAAGCTGCACCCGCAGGTGGGGCGGCGGCATCGACGATTACCGTTGTGCGGCCCGCGGCCAACCGGGCATAGCCCATGCGGGTGTCCTGCGCGGGGCGTGCTTTGATGCCTGATGCAAAAAGAGCTGCATCCAGACGCCCGCCAATCCCTTCGCCACCGCCATGAAAGCGGGCAAGACTGCCATCGGCATGACGTAAAACGCGCAAAGTTGGCACCAGGCGCGCGACAGCCTCTGTAATCTCGGTCGGGACCGTGCGACCGGCATCGCGCAGTGTTTGCATCGTCCAGTTCAGCAGGCTGAGGATATCCAGCAGGTCTTGTGGTTTGCGGGTTTCAATGGCCCCGTCAGGCCCGATCTGCGTGGCGCAATCCTGTGCCAGCGCCGCAATGGCGGGTTCGGCATGCCGGTCCATGCTTTTAAGCGACAGGCTGGCATAGATCATCCCGGCCAACGCATCAAACCGGCGTAAACCGCGTGTTGTGTGCCAGCGGCGCGACAGGAACAGCGTTTGCCGCGCGAGGCTTTGGAAAAACTGCGCTGAGGCGTATTTGTCATGCCCGCGCAGCAGGAATGGGCCGTGGTTGATCCAACGCATCAGGCGGCGTCCGGTGATGCCGGGGGTCCAGCCATCGCCATGCCCTTTGCCGTAGGTGTCGATCCAGCCAAACACCCACTTTTGCGCCAACGCGCGGGCCTGTGCGTCACCAACGGCGGCCAGATCATCCAGCCATGCACATCCGTGGATTTCATCAGCGACCTCGGGGTAGGCCGCAGCAATATCCCAGATCGTGTAACTGCGCCCTTCAACGAAAAGGCCAGAAAACAGGAACTGCCCCGCAATCAGTTGTTGGCCACGCGCAAGGACGCCAATGGTGCGCGGTTCGGGAACAGACACAAATTCAGTCGCTAATGCCGCCCGCGCCGCGCGCCGCGCGTGCCAGCGATGCATAAAGCGCGTGCGCTTTTCCTGCCATGTGATTGCTTTGGCCAATGCCTGTAGCCTTAATTGCGCGCATAAGATGCGGTTTTGCACAAACCATAGAAAAAGCCTGACGCTAAGTCACGCAGGCTTTCGCATGACCGCCATATAGAAACCATCCATCCCACCGATATCAGCCCAATAGTCCGGGCGCAGGCGCAGCCCGCCTTCATCCGTGATCCAGTCTGGGTTGACGCCGTTGATCCGCAATGCGTCGGCGTCGATGGTCAGGCCGGGATGCCGCGCAAGCGCCTCTTCCGCCTGCACTTCGCCTTCATCAGGTAACAGTGAGCACGTGCAAAAAACCAGACGGCCGCCAGGTTTTAGTAAGGTCAGCGCATGATCTATCATCGCCTCTTGCTGGTCGATCAGCGCGCCAAATTCGGACCCGTCCTTTGCATAAGGCAAATCCGGGTGTCGCCGGATCGTGCCAGTGGCAGAGCATGGGGCGTCCAGCAAAACGGCATCAAATCCGTCTTGTTCAAAGGTGAAGGCGTCACTCACAACGCAGTCCGCCTTCAGGCCAACGCGGGTCAGGTTTTCGCCAATCCGTTCCATCCGTTTTTCTGAGATATCGACGGCGGTCACTTGCGCACCCAAGGCGGCCAATTGCATCGCTTTGCCGCCCGGCGCGGCGCAAAGGTCCAGAACTTTTAGGCCCGTCACATCACCCAGCAGTTTCACAGGGATAGCTGCTGCGGCATCCTGTACCCACCAATCGCCTGTCGCATAGCCTTTGAGGGTCGACACCTGCCCGGCGTTTTGCAGGCGCACTGACCCGGTGGGTAAGACCGTCCCATCCAGCGCTTTGGCAACGGCGGCGGCATCGACCTTCACTGATAAATCCAACGGCGCGCCAGCGAAATGCGCAGCTTCCATGGCTGCCACAGCATCACGCCCCCAAGCTGCCACCAATGGCTGCCGTAACCATCCCGGTGTCAGCGGTATGGCGCGTTTGTTCCACCCCTCGGGTCCTTCGGCGGCAATCTTGCGCAACACCGCGTTGGTCAGCCCCTTCATTGCTTGCGTGCGCTTGTTGCGGGCGACAATTTCGACATAGGCGTTCACCACGCCATGCGCGGCTTCCCCGCTGCATAATTCAATAACGCCAAGACGCAGCGCGTTCATCACATGATCCGGCGGTGTCTTCTTCAGGTAAGGCTTGAGCATCCGGTCAGCACGGTCCAAACCGCGTAAGGTTTCCGTCGCAAGGCGCTGGGCGCGTGCACGGTCGTCGTTTTCCAGCCGGGCCAGCGCCCCACCACCGATCAGTTCCGCCATCAAACGGCCTTCGCCTGTGATTTGCATCAGCAGATGATGGGCAGAGCGGCGGGCGGGCAAACCTGTCTGGGTCATGGATGTCTCACTTGAAGCTGGGTGCGCGGGACGTATATCAATCGTAGTGTATCGACAAGGAGGGTGCCGCCCGTGACCGATCAGCCCAAAGACCTGCCAGCCGCAGCCCAACGCGCCTTGGCCGAGGCCGAAGAACGCCGCAAAAAGGCTGATGCGCAGACGCTGCCACCCGAATTGGGCGGGCGCGACGGGCCAGAACCTGTGCGCTACGGCGATTGGGAGAAGAAGGGCCTTGCCATTGATTTCTGATGATCTGGGCCGCCTTGCAATTATCCACTTATCTTAACAAGCAAGCGCTGTTGCCTGTGTCTTTTGCGGTGTAGGTTAGTCTGGTTGCTCGAAAGGAATCAGATTTGTTCGCCCAAAGATGTGTTGCCGCCATTGCTTGTGTTGCCCTTGCCAGTTGCGGTCTGCCCCGCGGTGCTGGTTTCCAGTCAGAGGTTTTGGCCGCGTCGAACGCCAACACGGCCGCTGAAGGCGAAGAACCGGTCTATGATTTCACCGTTTATGAGGTGAACCGCAACACCCTGCCGGTCTTGCAAGGATGGCCGGCGACAGGTGGCGAAACCCTGCTGTGGATCGTGGCGCAGGAACAGCCCGCATCGCTGTCGATTGCCACGGGCGACACTGTGCAGGTCACGATCTGGGACGCCGAAGAAAACTCGATCTTCGGGGCCACTGGTGTGACCCCTTTGCAGCCCGAAGCCGTCAGCGCAGATGGCCGGATTTTTGTACCCTACATTGGCGATCTGCGCGTGGCTGGCATGTCGCCCAGCACCGCGCGCCAGCGCATCGAAGAAGAGCTGATCCGCACAGTGCCGTCTGCACAGGTGCAATTATCTGTCGAACCGGGGCGGTCGAATACGGCCAATCTGGCGTCTGGTTTTGCCGCGCCCGGCCTATACCCGCTGTTGGATCGGAACGTGAAAATCCTTGATCTGTTTTCGCAGGCTGGCGGGCCGAACCCAGAACTGAACTCGCCGCAGGTTCGTCTGGTCCGCGGGTCGCGTACATTCGGTATTCCGTTTGAACGGCTTTTGCGTGATCCACGCGCCAATATTGCCATACGTGGCGGCGATCGAATTTATATTGAGGATGACAACCGCAAATTTATTACTCTTGGTGCCACTGGGACCCAGACCATTGTCGATTTCCCCGAGGTTGAATTATCCGCACTCGAAGCGCTTGCTTTGATTGGCGGGGTCAATGCAGGCAGCGCCAATCCCGAAGGTATTTTGATCTTACGTGAATATGCCCCCAGCGCTGTCGCTGATGGGATTGTCGGCCCCCCGCAAGAACGGGTGGTCTTTAACATTGATCTGACCAGCGCGGATGGCTTGTTTTCGGCCAGCAATTTCATGCTGGAAGGTGACGATCTGATCTACGGCACCGAAAGCGTGCTCGGTTCGGCGCTGACATTGGTCAGCCTTACCAATACGATTTCTGGGCTGGCCAATAGAAACTAGGGCCAAGACCCCGGGCTTAGAACAACGCAATGTCGTCTGCGAATGTTGCGGGATCTGTGATCCCGTTGATGATCAGCACATCGCCATTTTCAAAGTCGATTGTCGCGCGTCCGTCTGAAATGTCACCGTAAAGGAACAGCAGGTCCGCGGCAGAGGTCAAACCCGTCCACAAAGACGGATCAAGGATGATTTGGTCCAGCCCCTGTTCAAAATCCACAATCTCATCCGTGCCGCTGTTGAAGATAAAGGTGTCCGCACCTGCGCCACCAACCAGCATATCTTGACCCAATCCGCCATCAAGAACATCCGCGCCCGCGCCGCCAAGCAGCGTGTCGGCCCCTTGACCGCCCAACAGCGTGTCATCACCCGCGCGCCCAAAGATTGCATCAGCGCCTGCATTCCCGCGCACGATATCATCACCGCCACCGGCGAAAATAAGGTCAAACCCGGCCCCGCCCTCCAGCGTTTCAGATGCATCGCTTCCGTCAATCACAGCGCCTATCACACCGCTATCTGATGACGTGTCCATGGTTCCGCGCAACAAATCAATATTGCCTGATTTGATCATTTGCCATGGGGTCATAGGATTGTTTGCACCGGAGTCATCGACTGGAGGTTCTGTTGTTGTATCGTCCAGTGTTGGCGTAGGTGTCGCAGGCCCCGGATAACCGGGGGTCAGATCGACAGGAAGTCGGGACAAACCAATCAGATCATTTGTGTTCAGTGTGCGGTAATCAATTGGCGTGCCATCAGAACTGCGGACATTCAGTACCTCATCCCCGTAGATGATCCGCATTCCGTCGCTTTGCAGAGTGATAAATAACTGACTGATATCGCGCAACATCGGCCAGAGTGACAGGTCGATCTTGTCCTCGCCCGCTGTGAAATCCGTGATCGTATCTTCTGCGCCATCTGCGGATAGGATGAACACATCCGCGCCCGCGCCGCCTGTCATATTGTCACGGCCCAACCCATCGCGCAGAATATCGTCACCGGCTGCGCCGTTCAGCGTATCATCGCCGTTATGGCCTTGCAGGATGTCGCCACCGTTGGTGCCGGTCAGGTCGTCGCCGTCCACGACAGCCGTCAGTGTCACCCCTGCCACCCCTGTATCTAGCCGTAATTGGGTTACCCCGGTTTCGCTGCTGCTGGCTGCGAAAATATCAATGCCCGCACCGCGTTTTGCAGCAGCAAGTGCGCTGATGTTATCCAGCCCAAAGTCATCGGTGTCTTCAATCGCATGGCGGTGCACCAACAGGCCACCTTCCAGCAGCACAAACACAGAGATACCATCATCCGCACCGCCAGCGATAACGTAGGTTTTGCCATCCGCCTCGACTACTTCAAGTGATGTGACGCCGCCGAACCGGGTATCCCTGCTGTCCAGTACATGATCACGAACGATCATGCTGCCATCAGCACCCAGTTCAACAACGCTCAGGCTGTCTGTGCCAGCAGCGGCAAGGATAAGATAGGTGTCGCCACCGACAGTTGCGGCTTCAAGTGCTGTTGGCGCGCTGGTCCAAAGCCCGTCATCCGCGCCGATTGTCGTTTCGCTGATGATGTTGCCGGTTTCGTCAACCGCCCGGGCTGTGACGCCATTTTGAAAAGTACTGGTTGAGATGACAAAATGCTGGCCTGCCACGGTTGTGACTGCGGTCGCGACAATGCCCGATGTCGTGGTTGGTGCGGCATCTTGCAAAACCGTATGACCCGTCAATGTCCCACCGGCATCGAATGTCAGGCGCGCCAGGCCAGTTTGCCCCGCCAATGCGCCAAACACGACTTGGCTATCGTCTGCGAGGGTCAGGGTCGTTCCATATTGGAACCCATCAAACGCAGAAGGCAGTGCCGTTAAGTTGACGAAGCTATCAAACCCACCATCAGCCCCAAGCGTGGCCATTTGCAATCCGCCGTCGGCGCTGCCGCCGACCAGAACGATTTCTGGTGACAGGGCCGCCATGCTGCCCGTTCCACCGGCCATCAGCCCGCCATCAAATGGGGTGCTTTCGCCAATGCTTAGAACACCACTGTCGATGTCCCACTGCCGCAGCACACCGTCGTATCGGGTGCTGCTATAAAGGTGCGCTGTGCCGTTCACATCCACAACCATCAGGTCGGTGATATGCGAGAAAGTCATGTCACCGGGATCGGTGACATAGTACGAAAAAGAGAGTGATGACATAAGGTAGGTCCCCCCCGGAACCGCGTGTCTTCATGATGTGAGATCAACATGATCGGTCCGGGCGGAGGGAGCGCGGCGCAATTGCGGCGCAGGTGTGAAGCTTGCCATGCAATTTGCTCAATATCATTTTGGATTTGAGGCGAAGTCTGCTCTATGTTTTCCTTTATGACATGTCGGGATATGCCCTGCCGTCCCCAGCAATTGGATGACCACAATGCCCCCTAAATTCGGAACCAGCGGCTTGCGCGGTCTTGTGACAGATCTGACAGCCGATTGCGTGACACGCTATGTACAGGCATTCATCGTCAGCTGTCCTGTGGGGAAGGGGCTTTATGTCGGGCATGATCTGCGTGCGTCTTCGGCAGGTCTGGCAGATATCGTCGCACAGGCTGCCGCGCAGGCGGGTCTTGCTGTGACGCTGTGTGGTGATGTCCCCACACCGGCCCTTGCCCACGCAGCAATGGCAGATGGCGCCGCTGCAATCATGGTCACCGGCAGTCACATACCGGCAGATCGGAATGGACTGAAATTCTATACGCCACTTGGCGAGATCACAAAAGCGCAAGAGGCCGCGATCCAAAAGGCCCTTGGACACACCGCCCTGGCCATGCCCGCAGGTGCCATAACGATGGCGACAGACGTGCAGGCGCGGTATGCAGCACGATACCAATCGGCCTTTGGCAAGGCTTTGGCAGGTTTGCGCCTTGGGCTTTACGAACAAAGCGCTGTGGGGCGCGATGGGTTGTCGGACCTGCTGCGCAGTCTTGGTGCAGAGGTCACATCCTTGGGCCGGTCAGATGTGTTTATTCCGATTGATACTGAGGCGGTTCCAGATGATCTGCGCCAGCAGTTGCGCAACTGGGCGCGCGAACATGACCTTGATGCAATTGTTTCAACTGACGCCGACGGGGATCGCCCGTTGCTGACAGATGAAGACGGTGAAGTTGTGCCCGGTGATATTTTGGGCCAGATCGCTGCCGCGGCACTGGGTGCGCAAACCGTGGTGACCCCAATTTCATCGAATTCCGGCGTTACGCTGTCTGACCGATTTACACGTGTCGTGCGCACGGCGATCGGATCGCCGTATGTGATTGCGGCGATGCAGGATAACGCCGGGGCCGTTGCTGGTTACGAGGCGAACGGCGGCTTTCTTTTGGGTTTTCAAGCGCAAGGGCCTGCCGGGGCGTTGCCGCAATTGATGACACGGGATGCGGCGTTGCCAATCATCGCGGTTCTGGCGCAAAGCCCGGACATTGGGATCAAAGGGGTCGTGGCCAAGCAGCCTGCACGCTTTACCGCAGCAGACCGGTTGCAGGATGTTGATCTGAAAGCTGCGGCTGCATTCCTTGATCAGCTTCGCCAGGATGACGATGAAAAAGCGGCCTTTTTGACCGCTTTGGGTGGTACATGTATGGCAGTTGATGAAACCGATGGCGTGCGGATGACGTTGCAGGATGGGCGCATTGTTCACCTGCGTCCATCGGGGAACGCACCTGAAATGCGGCTTTATGTCGAGGCGTCGTCGAAAAAGGATGCCCGCGAAATGCTAGAGACGCTTTTACCAGTCCTGATGCGTGCGATTTCGTCGCATAAAGAATTTTAAGTTTTGTGACAAAACGCACAGAACGGACCGGTTTGCATACGTATGCTATTTGCCGGGGATATTTTTGAGTGGTGAGGGTTTAACGGTATGTCTTCAGCGTGCCTTGCATCGAAAGATGCAAGGCACGTTCATTTTCAAGACCCGTCATACCCGTTGGGATTTTTTGATTGCCAAGCCCATGTGCTGGCTGTCATCGCATCCAGATCATGTGTCGCGGACCAGTTCAGTTCTGCATTTGCACGGCTTGCATCGGCTTGCATTGCGGCAATATCGCCTTCTCGGCGCGGGGCTTGTTTGGTGGCAATCGGCTGTCCGCTTGCACGTTCGAATGCCGCGACCATGTCGCGCACACTATAGCTTTGTCCGGTGCCAATGTTGAACGGCCGCGCGCCAGTGGCGTCTTGGGCGTAATTGATGGCCGCGACATGCGCGCGCGCCAGATCAACCACGTGGATATAGTCACGCAGGCCGGTGCCGTCAGGCGTGTCATAATCATCGCCAAAGACCTGTAAGGCATCGCGCTTGCCAACCGCAACTTGGGCGATGAATGGCATCAGGTTGTTGGGAATGTCCTTGGGATCTTCGCCAATATCCGCAGAAGGATGCGCGCCGACGGGATTAAAGTAGCGCAACAAAACGGCGGTGGTGTCAGGGTAAGCCGCCGTCCAATCAGTCAGGACCTGTTCGGCGATCAGCTTAGACCGCCCATAGACAGACATTGGGTTCGTTGGATGGGCTTCGTCATAGGGCAGATAGACCGGTTCACCATAAACAGTGGCGGACGACGAAAACACAATGCGATGACAGCCAGCGCGCCCCATTGCGCGCAAAAGGGTGAGGGTGCCTGCGACGTTGACATCATAGTAGTGCAGCGGTTTTTGCGTGCTTTCGCCCACGGCCTTCAGCCCGGCAAAGTGGACCACGGCCTCTGGCTGAAAATCCTGCATGACCTCGTCCAGCTTGTCGCTATCGCGGACATCGCCGACATAGTCATGCAGCACCCCGTTGGACAACGAACGCACCCGCGTCAGGACCTCTGGCGTCGCGTTGCTATAGTTATCAAGCACACAGACCTCATGGCCTTGCGCCATCAGTTCCAACAACGTGTGACTGCCGATATACCCAGCGCCGCCCGTGACCAATACGCGCATGACTGTCTCCAAATGATGTGGGACCGTTCTAGGCAGTCAAACGACCGGGTTCAACTGCGCTTATGCGCGTGCGTAATTGTCTTCGTAACGGACGATATCGTCTTCGCCAAGATAGGCGCCGGTCTGCACTTCAATCAGGATCATCGGCAATTTGCCGGGGTTTTCCAGCCGGTGCCGCGTGCCCAACGGGATATAGATCGATTGATTTTCGGTCACCAGATCAACCTTGTTGCCAACCGTAATGCTGGCGGTGCCTTGCACAACGATCCAATGTTCGGACCGGTGGTGATGGGATTGCAACGAAAGGGCAGCACCGGGATTTACGACAATGCGTTTGACCTGAAAGCGGTCGCCCTTTGCGATGCTTTCAAACCACCCCCAAGGCCGGTGATCACGGGGCGACTGCTCGGCCTGTTTGGCCCCGTTTTCTTTCAACGTGGTGACGGCAAGTTTGACATCCTGTGCGTGGTCTTTATGGCTGATCAGAACTGCATCCGGCATGGCGACAGCGACAATATTCTGCAGTCCGATCCCGACGATGGTTTGTCCTTCGACTTCGGATCGTAACAGGACATCGGTGCAATCAATCGCCGTGGCATCGCCAGACAGCGCGACACTGTCGGTTTCCGTTTCGCGCCAGACAGCGGCCCAATCGCCCAGATCAGACCAGGCACCATCATATGGCACAACGCTAAGGTTTGTTGCTTTCTCCATGATGGCATAGTCAATTGACATTGGTTCGATGTCGGCCCACGGCCCGGCGGCAAGACGGAGAAAAGACAGGTCGGTCACACCATCATCAAGGGCCGCTTTCACGCTGGCATGGATGTCACTGGCGTGTGTGCAATAGGCGTCAATGATGGCCTTGGCCGTGAACAGAAAAATCCCCGCATTCCAAAGGAAATTACCGGCAAACAGCATCTCGGCAGCCTCAGCCGCATTGGGTTTTTCAACGAACCTGCGCAAGGGTACCGGTTCTGAACTGTCTTGCACCTGCGGCGCAAGTTCAAGATAGCCATAGCCTGTTTCCGGTCGGTCCGGTTTGATCCCAAAGGTGACAAGCTGGCCCGCAAGTGCGGCTGGGATGGCTGCATCAATACTATCGCGAAAGGCTGTCTTATCAGGGATCAAGTGATCAGAGGGTGCAATCAGCAACAGCGCATCCGGGTCGCTTTCTGCGACCTGCAAGGCAGCTGCAATCACGGCTGGTGCGGTGTCGCGACCGGCAGGTTCGATCAATACGGTATCGGGTTCCACCCCAATATCCTGAAGCTGTTGCAGCACCACAAAGCGGAACGGATCGCCGGTGATAATGACAGGCGATGTAAACGCATCACTGCTAAGCCGTTTGGCGCAGGTCTGAAACAGGCTGTCTTCCCCGATAAAAGGCGAGAATTGCTTGGGATAGCTTTGGCGCGACAGCGGCCAAAGCCGGGTGCCTGATCCGCCACATAAGATCACAGGCGTAATTCTCATGATGCGCGCAGGTTTTGGCCCGCCTCCTGCATTGTGCGGTACCAGTCATACGTTTGCGCAAGCCCGTCGTGCAATGATATTTTGGGTGCCCAGCCCAGGCTTTGCATCACGGATGTATCAAGCAGCTTGCGCGGCGTGCCGTCTGGTTTGCTGGGGTCAGTATGTGTGTCGCGGCAGAATCCGGTTAGATCAGCAACCATATGTGCAAGCTTGAGAATGCTGATATCTTTGCCGGTGCCCACATTTAGGTGGCTTTGCATCGGCCTGGTTGCGGCGGCATATTGGTCTTGGCTTAGGCCCATAGTGAACAGGACCGCATCGGCCAGATCATCCACATGCAGAAATTCGCGCCGCGGCGCGCCAGTGCCCCAAATCGTCACCGCGCGCTGGGCGCTGCGCACGGCATCATCATAGCGCCGCAAAAGGCTGGGCAGGACATGCGAGTGGTCAGGGTGAAAATTGTCGCCGGGCCCATAAAGGTTTGTGGGCATCAGCGACCGATAATCGCGCCCATATTGGCGATTATAGCTTTCACATAGCTTGATGGCGGCAATTTTCGCCATCGCATAGGGTTCGTTTGTGGGCTCCAATGGTCCTGTCATTAGCGCACTTTCAGGGATCGGCTGGGCGGTGTCGCGCGGATAGATGCAGGACGAACCCAATTGGATCAGGCGTTGCACGCCAGCGGCGTGCGCCTCTTGGATCAGATTGCTGGCGATCATCAGGTTGTCTTGGATGAAATCCGCAGGCTTGGTGTCATTTGCCATGATACCGCCGACCTTGGCCGCCGCGATAATGACCAGATCAGGCTTTTTGGCCCAGACAAAAGACCGCACGGCGGCTTGATTGGTCAGGTCCAACGCGGCGTGTGCCACCGTGATCACGTCATGATCACGGGTCGCCACAAGTTTGCGCAAAATAGCACTGCCAACCATGCCGTTATGGCCTGCTAGAAAAATCCGCATCTTTATGCCTCCAGGGCCACCGGTACATCCATGCCATGTTCGCGCAAAAGCGCATGACGCTGGGCGATTTTAAGGTCCGCTGCAACCATTTCTGCGCAGATGTCTTGGGGCGTGATCGTTGGCGTCCAGCCCAGTTGCTTTTTCGCCTTCGACGGATCACCCAAAAGCGTCTCAACCTCGGCAGGCCGGAAATAGCGCGGATCAACCCGCATCACGACATCACCGCAGCGCACGCTTGGGGCGCGGTTGGAATTCACGGCAGCGACAGTCGCAATTTCTTCTGTACCATTTCCGCTGAAGGCCAGTTTCACGCCCAGTTCAGCCGCCGACCATTTGACGAAATCGCGGACGGCGTACTGCTTGCCGGTTGCGATCACGTAATCTTCGG
>NZ_AAYB01000004.1 GCF_000169435.1 Roseobacter sp. CCS2
ACGCAGAGACATAAGGATACCGCAGCGATATGCGGTCATAATCAAAGTAGACATAGAATGCAGGCGCCAATGCGATGCCTGCCAGAACGAAGTCATACCAGGGAATGCGATCCGCGTTGCGTCGTGCGGATAGGCCATAGGCCAGATAGACAAGTGCCGTATACATGCCGACGTGAATGGACCGGAAAATCAGAACCTGAGGCTGGCCAAACTGCACCGTGTACAGGTGATAGAAAATCACGATCAGCGTAAAGTATCGTAATATCATGGCGTGACCGCCTGACAAAATACGCTGCCCACTTACCTCTACGGCCATTTCGCTACTTCCCCGATAACTGTGTCTGCGGCATTTCAGATGCACGAAAAGGTTGCCCCGCCTTAGCGGAGCAACCAAACCATTTCTTTCGCTGGATTATTCCAGAACGCCGATTTCGCGGTAATACCGCTCGGCTCCGGGGTGGAGAGGTACAGTCAGCCCGAATGGTGCTTTGTTAACGTCAAGTGCCGTGAACGCGTTGTGGCCGGCGATCAGTTCATCGGTTTTCTCAAACATCAGTTTGGTCATCTGATAGACAACCTCTTCGTCCATATCGGCGGTCGTGACGAAAAGCGGGGTCTGGTAGGTCGTCATGATATCCTGATCCTGCCCTTCATAGGTGCCTGCAGGGATGACGCCCGGGATGTAGCCATACTCGCTTTCCATCAGCGCGATGGCCTCTTCCGATTGCGAATAGATCGTGATGTCGTCTTTTCCGGCAAATTCGGCAAACAGCGGCGCACCTGGCAAGTCGTCATTCGCGAAGCCATCGATCTGTTTGTCGTTCACGCGGTCCATCGCTTCGCGGTAGGGCGAATAGGTGATTGAACCACCCCATGCCTGGATGTCTTCATATGATGCGCCATGGGCGGCCAGCATGCGTCCGGCGGCGAGTTCACCACCACTGCCGCGCGGACCGGTATCAATTTTGAGTGGGATTTGCCGCTCCGCGATGTCGCCAAGCTCTTCGATGCCTAGCGATTTATCAAAATAGACATGCATGTAGGCCGACAGGCCTGTATTCGCGATAGCGCGGATGTTATCAAGCTGGCCTTCGTAAGGCTCATCACCGCGTGCGGCAGCAAACAGATTGGTCGAATACGACATCGCAAACTGTGACTGCCCAGAGCTGAGCGATATCGGGTTTGCAACGCTGCCACCAGGGATGGTTGTGTAGGTTAGATCATCAATATTGTTGCGATACAGCTCGAACATCGTGGTCATGATCGCAAACCAGCTGCCACTGATTGAACCTGCGGAAACGGTATATGCTTTCTCTTCTGCGTGCACAGCCGTTGGCATTATCGGTGCGGTGGCAACGGCAAGCGTGAGTGTGGCAGCCAAAGGACCGCGTTGCCAGAACATCTTTGAATTGGTCATTGTTATTCCTCCCAAGAACGCCTTTGGCACCAGTTATTTGGGCCAAGGCTAACACTATTGGGGTGTCAGACATCCATAGTCATTAACCCACTCATCATACCAGTTTAAATGATTTCATAAGTCAAGTCATCACAAGGGGTGCAGTGTGGGGCTTCCTAATTGCGATAATTTATCCATATAAAACAAAATACTGCGGTTCTTACAGATATACTATCATTGTTTTCTAGGCTTGAGGCATGCCGCTTAATTATGTTACTTCTGCTTTGCTTTTACCGACTCAATGCACCAGATATAAAGACTGGTATGATCAGAATAGAGGCGCTACCGACGACGCCTCAAATGTCCCGCGACTTACGAAACCGCTTGAATAAGCTCTCATCCTGTATGAATTTGTCCCAATGACCGCAACAAAGCCAAAAGCCCGTAAGAAAAACCTGTCACACAACATACGTGAGCGTCTGATCGCGTTGTTACAGGATGATGCCTATGGACCGGGTGCCGCCTTGCCGTCAGAGCGCGAGTTAATGGCGCAATTCGGTGTAGGCCGCCCGGTGGTGCGCGAGGCCATGCAGCACTTGCAGGTGATGGGCATGGTTGAGATCCGTCATGGTGAGCGGGCGAAAGTAGCCGAGCCTTCTATCGGTAAGATGGTTGAACACTTCAGCGGCACCATGCGTCACCTGCTCGCCTCCTCAAGTGCGAACCTCGAACACCTCAAGGTCGCGCGCTTTGCGTTTGAAAAAGCGATGGTGCAAGAGGCCGCACGCATGCGCACCGCGTCCGATCTCGACCGGATGCGTCGGATCATTGAGGCGCAAGCCGGTGCGATGTCGGATAAAGACAGCTTTCTCAGCCATGACCGCGACTTTCACCGCGCGCTCGCTGCGACCAGCGGCAACCCGATCTATACCGCACTTGCCGAAGCAATGTTCGGCTGGTTGGCTGATTTCCACTCCGATACCGTTATTCTGCCAGGCCGCGAGCAGCTGACAATTGATGAGCATATCGACATTCTGGATGCCGTCGAAGCAAAGAACGAAAAACGCGCGGCCAAGGCGATGCACGATCATCTGACCCGAGCAAATGTTCTGTATCACCGCACCCATCTAAACTAGCGCGAGCGGTCGCAAAGGTGCGCCTGTTGCGCCTTTCAGTTTCGCGGGTGCGACGATGATGCAGAACACGGAAATATCTTGCACGATCAGTGGTTCCAGCAACATATTCTCGATTAGGTTAACCCCTGCGTCGACCAGACAATGCAGGTGTACTGGCATCTGAATTTTGGGGAAATCTGCGCCGGGCAGAACCTCGACCGCCATCGTGTCCGCACCAATTGCGATAACACCATGCGATGTTAGATACTTTGCAGCCTCCAGATCTATTCCCGGCTCGCCCGCGATGTAACGCGCAGGGTCCGTGTCGTAAAAACGCCCCCATCCGGTGTGCAGACACACAACATCACCCGGTCGTGGCGTGGCTTCTATTCTGTCAAATGCTGTTTTCACATCATCCGCTGTTACGGCGCGTCCCGGCTGAAGATGATTGCCATCATCCAGGCTGGCGACGTTCAGGGCGATGCCTCTTGTAACCATCGGCGGGATATTTTCGACACCAAGATCAGCCAGCCCAACAGGTGTTGTCAGTGCTGCAGCAGACCTGCCGCCATGCATGGCATCGCCCCGCGCAAAATGCCCAAGCGCGTCGATGTGTGTACCGACATGGGTTGTCATACCAATGCGTTCCAATATCGCGCCCGCATCGTTTTCGCCCCCGTTCGCGCGCCGCATCGCGATGTTGTCGGAGGCGCGGACGGTGGGTGAAATGACATAAGGTGTCATCAGCGCTGGATTGGCCGGCGCGCCGGGTGCGATGATCCGGCCGAGATCGATGATGCGCCCCTGTTTGACCAAGGACAGCGCTTCCAACGTCATATCCGGTGTCAGATATCTGCCCGCGGCGCCCGTTGGATCGCCCCGCTGCCAGTCCGAATGATCATGAATACAAGCTGTCATTCTATCCTCTCACGTTGCACGCAAGCACCTGGGCCGTAGGTGGAAAATCAAGATACCACGCGCTTGGCAAGACAATGGCTTGACATGATCACATTTTCAACTGGTATGATGACTAGGTGGAGGAGCGCGCGACAACGCGTGCTGCATGTAACGCAGAATATGCCGGACTTCCCGGTGTTCTTGTGGGAGGGAAAGATGACGAAATCAATCGAACGCAGACGGTTTATCAGGACGGCTGGCCTTGGTGTGGCGGGGGCTGCCGCACTTGCGTCGCCCGCTGTCGCACAGGGCAAGACACAACTGCGCTTTGTGACGTCTTTTCCAACAATGTTTCCGGGGCTGGGGACATCCGCCCGGCGTGTCACGGATCGCATAAACCTAGCAACAGAAGGCCGGATCGAGGTCGCGCTGTATGATCGTGGGGCACTTGTGCCTGGCGGCGTGGGCGTGTTTGAGGCGGTCGCTGCCGGCAATGCCGACATGTATTATTCGTCCGAATACTACCACCCGTCCAAAAGCCAAGCCTATAACATCTACGGTGCCGTGCCCTTTGGTATGACCACGCCAGAGACATATGCCTGGATCCTCCATGGTGGCGGTCAAGAGCTGTGGGACACGCTGCATGAAGGTTTCAACATGAAGCCATTCGCAGGCCCATCCACAGGTGTTCAGATGGGCGGCTGGTATAATAAGCAGATCGAATCGCTGGATGATATGCAAGGCGTGAAGTTCCGGATGCCCGGTTTAGGCGGCGAGGTTTTGCGGTCTATAGGGGTGGCTGTTGTCAACCTGCCTGGGTCAGAGGTGTTCGCAGCCCTGCAGTCGGGTGCCATTGATGGGGCCGAATGGGTTGGCCCATGGCACGATCTGGCCTTTGGTTTCCACAAGGTCGTGAAACACTACCATTGGCCGGGCTTCCATGAACCGGGCAATATCGGGTCTTACGGGATCAACCTGGATTTCTGGGAAGGCGTGTCAGACGCCGACAAACAGATCATCACGTCAATACTGGAAGCCGAATGTTATCTGCAAACGGCTGAATATAACGGCGTCAGCCCCGATGCACTGGACAAGTTGCTGACAGAGCATGACGTGCAATTGCATCAATACCCGGACGATTTATTGGTCGAACTGGCCAAGGCCAGCCGCGACGTGATGGAGGATGTGGCAAACACGGACGCCATAACGCGGGCCGTCTGGGACAGCTATCAAGCATTTCGCGAAAAATCGATTGGCTGGTCGCGGTTGGGCATCCAGGGCTTTCTGAATGCCCGCACAATGGCCGGATCAAATATCTAACAGGTTCCTCCCTGCTGAGAGCGCCCTTGGTCACCTGCCTTGGGCGCTTTCGGTTTTTGAATGAAATACATGCTGAAGCTGTCACACCATCTCGATATGATTACCGACACGTTTGGGCGTGGCCTGTCGTGGCTCGCGATTGCCATGGTGTTGCTGCAAGGTGCCGTTGTTTTCATGCGGTATGTATTCGGCCTGTCGATCCTGTGGATGCAGGAAGGCATTCTGTATCTGCACGCGATCATTTTTCTGTCGGCGGCGGGGTATACACTTTTGCATGATGGGCATGTGCGCGTTGATATTTTCTACAGCGACGCCTCACCTCGGACCAAAGCGATGGTTGATATCATCGGTGTCGTGTTCTTGCTGGCGCCCGTTTGTGTGCTGTTGTTGTGGGCGGGCTGGCCTTACGTGGCCGCGTCATGGGCGGTCTGGGAAGGATCAATGGAACCCAGCGGCATCCCGGCGATGTTTCTGCTGAAGACATGCATCTTGCTTTTCCCGGCGACGCTGCTGCTACAGGGGGTTTCGCTGTTGCTGCGTTCGGTTCTTGTTTTGCGCGGTGTGCTGTCGACAAATGCGTGGCAAGACCCGCAAAGCGATGCAGGGGGATAGGGTTTGGATCCCGATATCCTTCTTGGTTTGATGATAGTCTTTGTTTTTGGCACGTTGATGCTGGGGTTTTCGGTTGCGTTTACGCTGGCGGGCGCGTCCATCCTGTTTGGCCTGCTTGGGTGGTGGTTGGACGCCTTTCAGCTGTCATTCTTTGCAGTACTGCCCAACCGTGTCAGCGGATTGATGGCCAACCAGGTGCTGATCGCGATCCCGCTTTTCATCTTCATGGGTGTCATGTTGGAACGGTCCCGCGTGGCCGAAGAACTGCTTGAGACGATGGGCATGCTGTTTGGACGGCTGCGCGGTGGATTGGGCATATCGGTTGCCGTAGTGGGCGCGATGCTGGCAGCATCAACGGGGATTGTGGGCGCCACTGTTGTCACCATGGGTCTGGTGGCCCTGCCCACGATGTTACGCCGCGGCTATGATCCGAAACTTTCAACCGGGGTCATTGCCGCGTCCGGTACGCTGGGCCAGATCATCCCGCCGTCGATCATTCTGGTCGTGCTGGGGGATCAGATTTCGATCGCTTATCAGCAGGCACAACGTGAACTTGGGAATTGGTCGCCCGACCCGGTTTCGGTTGGCGACCTGTTTGCGGGGGCACTTGTGCCTGGGCTGGTGCTGGTTGGTCTCTATATTCTGTACATTCTGATTTATTGTTGGATCAAACCATCTGCTGGCCCGGCGTTAAGCGCATCCGATGCAGGCGAGACAGCTGATCTGGGCCGACGCATTGTGCATGCGCTGCTTGCCCCTGCTGTGCTGATCTTTTCGGTTTTGGGGTCCATCCTGTCCGGTATCGCCACCCCGACCGAGGCTGCCGCACTGGGTGCCCTAGGCGCAACGGTCCTTGGCGGTCACCGCGCCAATCCCGCAAGAAAGGGGGCTGTGCTGGCTGTGTGCGCGGGGCTGATCATTCTGATCGCCCTTGTGACCCAAGTGGATATGCGGGTCACGCGTGATATTGGAACACCGGTTGAGAAAGCCGCGATCTGGG
Source organism: Roseobacter sp. CCS2 (assembly GCF_000169435.1). Taxonomy (GTDB): domain Bacteria; phylum Pseudomonadota; class Alphaproteobacteria; order Rhodobacterales; family Rhodobacteraceae; genus Yoonia. Next base: position 6,341 of record NZ_AAYB01000004.1, read on the forward strand.
TCGCTGTTGGGGCCTGTGTCGCTGTGGCCTATGGTCTTGCCGTTTGCTTATGGCGCGTGTTCCAAAACGGCACACTGGCCGAGGTCAATCGCCAGACCATCCGCATCACATCAATGGTGTTTGCGATCATCATCTGCGCGCAGCTGTTTTCACTTGTGTTTTTGGGGCTTGGCGGGGACGAGATCGTGACCCACGTTCTGACGTCACTACCCGGCGGTGTCTTTGGTGCAGTGTTTACCGTGATGGTCGTGATCTTCGTTTTGGGGTTCTTTCTGGACGTGCTGGAAATTTCGTTTGTGGTTGTACCAATCGTCGCACCCATTCTGCTTGCGATGGACTTGAACCCGGTTTGGCTAGGCGTGATGATCGCCGTAAACTTGCAAACATCTTACCTGACACCGCCATTCGGCTTTGCCCTATTTTACCTGCGCGGGGTGACACCGCCCGAGGTCAAGACCAGCACCATTTATGCAGGCGTCGCCCCGTTTGTTGTGATCCAGCTTTCGATGCTATGTATCCTTGCTCTGTTTCCGGCCCTTGCCACTTGGTTACCTAGCGTGGTCTTTGGTCCATGATGCACGTGTTTCCGTTCCCAAATAGGTGGATAAATGATTGATTTTGCGCCGCCTTCGTTTCTGCTGATCATCGGTGCCATTCTGCTCGCGACGGGTGCTTTGTCTGGCCTATTGGCTGGATTGCTGGGCGTTGGTGGTGGCATGTTTGTTGTGCCAGTGCTGTTTTTTCTGTTTGGCGCGTTGAACGTCCCAAACGATGTCGCAATGCATCTGGCCGTTGCCACATCGCTTGCGACGATTATCCCGATCTCTGTTTCTTCGGCGCGCGCGCATTATATTCGTGGCGCGCTGGATACCCATCTTTTTAGAAGCTGGGCGCCATTCATTTTTGTCGGCGCAGCCCTTGGTGGGCTTGCTTCGAAATATGTGGATGGCGCACAACTGACCGTTATCTTTGGCGCCATTGCCTTGATCGTTGCTTTAACCATGGCTGCACCCAAAGGCCCTGTCATCGCAGACAGCGTGCCATCATCGGTTTTACCAAGGTCGCTGATTGGCAGTGTAATCGGGCTTTTGTCAGCGCTGATGGGCATTGGGGGCGGGACCCTTTCTGTGCCAATACTGACGTTGTTTTCTTTCCCCGTGAAACGGGCTATCGGAACAGCCGCAGCTTTTGGTATCGTTATCGCTGTGCCTGCGGTGATTGGCTTTGTTTGGTCGGGGTTGGGCGTTGCAGATCGCCCGCCGTGGTCGCTTGGGAACGTCAATATGCCAGCCGCTGTCATAGTCGTCGTAGCGGCGATTTTCACAGCCCCCATTGGCGCGCGTATGTCACATGCGATCGACCCGACCGCATTGCGGTTTGTATTTTCTGGATTCTTGTTTGTGACTTCAATCTATATGCTACGCGAGGTGCTGTAATTTGGCTGCGCGATATGTTCACCAAAGGACCTGATTTAATGACGACACTTCTTGGCTGCATTGCGGATGACTTTACCGGTGCGACCGATCTGGCCGGAATGCTTGCGCGCAGCGGGGTGCCCGTTTCATTGCGCATTGGCGTTCCTGACAAGGTTCCGGACAACACCGCCGCTTTCGAAGTCATCGCCCTGAAATCCCGCACCGAACCTGTGGATGTTGCTGTCGCTGAGTGCCGAAAGGCGTTGGCATGGTTGCAGGCTGCGGGAGCAACGCGGTTCTTTTGGAAATATTGCTCGACCTTCGATTCAACACCGCAAGGCAACATCGGCCCGGTTGCCGAGGCCTTGATGGCGGATATCGGAACCGATCAAACCATCTATTGTCCCGCGTTCCCCGAGAATGGGCGCGCGATTTTCATGGGCAATCTATTTGTGGGCGCGCAGCCCCTGCATGAAAGCCCGATGAAAGATCATCCACTGACCCCTATGACGGACGCGAATTTGATGCGCCTGCTTGAACCACAAGTGACAAAACCCGTCGGGCTTGCCAATCGGTTGACCGTCGCGCGCGGTGCGGCGGCATTGCGGACCCGATTGGACGATCTGCGGGCCCAGGGCGTGGCGCATGTTATTGTCGATGCGGTCGCAGACGAAGATTTGCACGTGATCGCTGAGGCCTGCCAGAATATGGCCCTGCTGACCGGGGGCAGTGCCGTTGCGATGCCGCTGCCCATGCTTTGGTTGAAGGATGGAACGCTCACTGCATCGCAGGCGTCCCGCACCGTGCCGGACATTGATAGTGGCGCTATTGTGCTGTCAGGCAGTTGTTCGGCCATGACGCGCGCGCAAGTCGCGCATTATCTGCAAAACGCGACCGGTTACCTGCTGGATCCGCGTGTGCTGGCCAAGGATGGACCACAAGCAGCCTTGGATTGGCTTGCCGCACAGCCGATCACGGCCAACCCGATCATCTATGCAACCGCAGACCCCGCAGAGGTCAAGGCAAGTCAGGCCGCACTTGGCGTGGCGCAGGCGGGGTCCGTTGTCGAAAACGCCTTGGCACAACTAGCCCTACAAGCCCGCACGATGGGCATTGGCCGGTTTGTCGTCGCCGGGGGTGAAACTTCGGGTGCCGTGACCAGGGCGTTGGGTGTGGCACAACTGGATGTGCGCTGCGAAATTGCCCCCGGTGTGCCATGGACGTTCTGCCAGACCGATGGCCGCGATATCGCCCTTGCGCTCAAGTCAGGGAATTTCGGTGCCGCAACATTCTTTGAGGACGCATTGGAAATGGAGCTGAAATGACGACTGAAGCCGCTCTTCGGGAGCAAATCTGCCTATTGGCGAAATCAATGTTTGATCGTGGATTAACAGGCGGGAGTACGGGAAACATTTCGGCGCGCACCGATGATGGCGGTTTGCTTGTCTCACCGACAGGCACCAGTTTCGGACAGCTTGATCCGGGTCGCCTTAGTCGGTTTGATGCGATGGGCGCCCTGATTGATGGCGATCCGCCGACAAAGGAAATGCCGCTTCATACGGCCTTTTATGACACACGCAGCACTGCCGGAGCGGTTGTGCATTTACATGCCTGTCATTCGGTTGCCCTGTCCATGATGCCCGACGCGGATGCGGACAATTTTCTGCCACCTCTGACCCCTTACGGCATCATGAAACTCGGCAAGGTGCAGCTGCTGCCCTTTTTCATGCCCGGTGATGCCGCGATGGGCGAGGCCGTGCGCGGATTGGCCGGGAAACGCAGTGCCGTCATGCTGGCCAATCACGGCCCGGTCGTCGCTGGCGCGGATGTTGAAGCGGCCTGTAACGCGATCGAAGAGCTCGAAGACACGGCCCGCTTGGCGATGCTGACACGCGGGCTGAACCCGCGCATGTTGACCGCCGCCCAGGTTCAGAACGTTGTCACCAAGTTTGAAGTCCCATGGGAGACATGAAGTTTTCGGCAAATCTGGGGTTCTTGTGGTCTGATCTGTCATTGGTCGACGCAATTCACGCGGCGAAAGCGGCCGGCTTTGACGCCGTCGAATGCCACTGGCCCTACGATACGCCTGCCCCCGACGTGGCCGCAGCACTTGCCGAGACCAATCTCCGGATGCTGGGGCTGAATACGTCGCGCGGCGACGTTGCTGCTGGCGAAAATGGCCTGTCGGCGCTGCCCGGTCGCGAAGCCGACGCCCGCGCAGCGATTGACCAGGCGTTGAGCTATGCCGATGCAATTGGCACGCCCAATGTGCATGTAATGGCAGGCTTTGCAGAGGGCGATGCGGCGCTTGCGGCCTTTCAGGCAAACCTGACCTATGCATGCGAACAGGCCGCGGCGTTAGACGTCACGATCCTGATCGAGCCTTTGAACCACTATGACGCGCCAGGCTATTTCCTGACGACCACGGATCAGGCGCGCCGCATCATTGAAACGGTAAGCCACACAAATCTGAAGCTGATGTTTGACTGTTATCACGTCCAGCTGATGGAAGGCTGCATCAGCCGCCGTCTTCAGGCTCTCGCGCCGATTATCGGTCATATTCAATTCGCGTCCGTTCCGGACCGGGGGCCACCGGATGATGGAGAGCTGAATTATAGCTACATATTTGGCATTATTTCGCAATTGGGCTGGGACGTCCCATTGGGGGCTGAATACAGGCCTAAGACCGGCACCAACGCGACTTTAGGTTGGCTGCACCGCGCAGGTTGGAGTTAACGGCAGTTCATCGTGGCCGCGACCACGCTGAAGGCCATGCCACGCTTGTCCAAGCTAAGCTTGATTGTATTGCGTGTCGTCAGCTCTCTGCAACAATTTGTCTAACACAAAATCTAGAGGGTATTCGCAGAAACCGGTCCTCCACAGTTAGGGACGAATTTTAGCAACGTTCCGCGACCTTCGCGTTGTGTCTATCTACGGCGAAGGGAAGGTTTCCGGTGAGACGAAATTGTTCCTAAAGAATGACTGGTGCGGTGACATCCGCTGAGTTGCCGAATTTGCAGCGTTGCAAATGCGAATGTTTGCTGCGCCAGCAATAGCCGCATACACCAAAGGCGGGTTTGTCCACTCAGCGGACGTTGAACAATTGAAAAATATCGCTCCAGATACCTTTCTCACACCCGGAACGTCATCGGCCACCAGCGACATACGGCAGTTGCCTTTCTCTTTCCCCTCGCTCAAAACACTGCCTAGGCACCAAACGGGGACAGCATATATGAAAATCGCGACATTCAACATCAATGGTGTGAAAGCCCGGATTGGCGCGCTGACAGACTGGATTGATGAGGCCCAGCCGGATGTTGCTGTTCTGCAAGAAATCAAGTCGGTGGATGAGGGTTTTCCCCGCGAGGTGTTTGAAGACAAAGGCTATAACGTCGAAACCCATGGCCAGAAGGGGTTCAACGGTGTCGCGATCCTGTCAAAGCTGCCGCTTGAGGACGTCACACGCGGTTTGCCCGGCGCGGAGGGCGCCGGTCGTGAAGGCGTCGATGACGAAGAGGCCCGCTATATCGAGGCCACGGTTGTTGGTGAAAAGGCGGTCCGCATTTGCGGTCTGTACCTGCCCAACGGCAACCCTGCGCCGGGGCCAAAGTATGATTACAAACTGCGCTGGATGGAACGATTGCATGCGCGGGCGCAACAGCTGATGGCACATGAAGAAGTGGCGCTTATGTGCGGAGATTACAACATTATTCCGCAGGCCGAAGACGCCGCTCGCCCAGATGCGTGGCGCGATGACGCCCTGTTTCGCCAAGACAGCCGCGACGCCTATCGCCGCATCCTGAACCTTGGGTTCACCGAGGCCTTTCGCGCGCGCGAGGCAGGTGCAGGCCATTATTCATTCTGGGATTATCAAGCCGGTGCATGGGACAAGAACGACGGTATCCGCATTGATCACTTCCTGCTGACCCCGCAATGTGCTGATCTGCTCAATACCTGCTGGATCGAAAGCGACGTGCGGGGCCGCGAAAAACCATCGGATCATGTGCCTGTCTGGGTCGATCTTGCCGCGTAAGGCAAAAATCGGTTAAACTGACTGCTTGTTACTGAGGAACGTTGTCATGCTTCGCCCTGTCATCAGTGCCGCGATTATCGCGGCCAGCCTGCCCACATTGGCGCATGCGCAATGCCGGATTGCGGTGGCTGGTACGGCCTGCGTGGCCATACCGCAGCCCCTGACACCAAAGCCCGGCCCTGTTGAAATTGGTGAAACGTTAGAGCGCGGCAAATATTCTATGCTGATGAACGCCCGCTATTACGGCCTGCCCACGGTAAGTGATGGCTGGGTTTATTTCCGGATTGAAGAAGAGATTTACCGCGTTGATTGGCGCAGTCACGAGGTTTTGGAACGGGTAACGCATCAGGCCAGCCGAAATTGGTAAACAGGCCGGGTCCTAAAGTGCCCGCTTCAAAACAGCTTTTCGCGCGACCAGAGTATCAATCACTTTCGGATTGGTAATCTTCTTCCACTGCTGCCGCTTACTGACTACCTCTGGAATTATTTGTTCAAACAGTAGCCCGTCTTCGATAAAAATAAAAACCGACCAATTGTTTTCAATTGCAAAGGCTTCCTGCTCGCTTGGTGTGTACAATGGGGTCATCTCAAACGCGTCAGTGCCAAAGATTTTGGCATGGTTTTTGATCCGCAGCTTTTCCAGATCCGTGCCAAGGTCCTTGGCCGTTGCGGCTGGCATCAGATAGACATGCGTCACTGGCTGAGAACGCTGGCTTCACGCACTTTCAACGCCCGTCTGGCGGTCGCCCCAAAAGAAGCCTGATCCGCCCCAAGCTCGGGAAACAGGCTGAAGAGTTCGTGGCGTGCTTCCTGATCCAGCGTAGAAACGGCGTTATCACCAACAAAGAAGCTCTCGCTTCGCAGGTTATCGACGGTCACAATCTCATGTTTTTCAAACATCATGTGAATATACTCGATATCGGCTGGTTCATTTACGATGCGTATCGTCCGGTCGTTCAATAAACCCTTGGCAGGTGCCAATATCTCGGACGATGCAAAATACATTTCAGCACGCCAATCCGATATCAGGATTTTGTGCTGCGGTGATATCATCATGTCGCGACATGGAATGCCGTCACCAAACGCATCCTTCAATAGTCTGACAGGGCGAAGGTTTTGCTCTGTTGCCAATCGCTGCGCGGACACTTTCTTGCGGCCGATCCATTTGATCGCCTGCACGCCACTATCCTTGGTCACAACAAGGTCGCCAATCGCCAAATCCTCGACGGCGCGTGGTCCATGCGGGGTTTCAATTCGACTGCCCCGCGAAAAACAAAAAATATCAAATGAAACATCGCTTACGCCCACAGTCCCTGATGTGGACCCCGGCGTACTGCTATGGACCACAGTGAAAGACGCGATTGGTGCGTCAAAGCTCACCGTTACGCTGTCTGCCGCATTAACGCCGTCAAAGTTGGTCGAGGTATTTCCCGTTGCGAGGATAGTATAGGTGCCGTCCCCATTATCGGGTACCTAATGATAGGCCTCAAGATTCGAAAAAGTCACAGCGACAGGATTACCATTGATATCCAAAGCGGAAATTGTGACTTGGTCAGCGAAATTGCCGGGGCTGGCATCGACGTCCATCAACACGAACGTCGCATTGTCGACATCGCGACCAAAATCAATGGTAGAACTTGTTGGCGACGCTGCCGTCGCGCCACTAGAATAGTTGAACCCGGTGGTGCCAAAGCCAGAGCCATTAAACTCGGTCCAGCCAGACGAAGACGTGACCGACACATCAGCAGACAGCCCAGTCGCACTATCCGTAAAAACGGTGCTGGGATCGTTAGTACCAGTGATAGATGACCAGTCTAATAAAGCGACCATGGCAGACCCCCTGAAAACACCAACTCTGACATATCTTAGTCAAAGAAAATGTCTGTTTAATGGCATAGATATCGACAAATCCTGCTGTCACGCTGATTTACAGATGACAAAGTGTCGCCAACAGTTCTTACGCAATCACCTCATCGCGTCACATCGTGATCATAAAGCCAGCTAAGCCTATTCAGGAACGCCGCTGGTGCGACCTTTCCCATTGTCTTCAATCCCGCATGCGCAATCCGGCGCTGTACCCCGCTGAGGTGATAGTTCCGTGCGTTCTTATTGGCCGCCTCAACCGCTTTGATCACGCGCGCGCGCCGCGTGTCTTGGTAGGTCTGCAAAGCCGCCGCCAGCGACGCATCTGCATTGCAACAGCGTGCCAGAGTGTACGCATCCTCAATGGCCAAATTCGCACCCTGCGCCAGAAATGGCAGCGTCGGGTGCGCCGCGTCCCCCAGGATCGCCACCGAACCACTGTGCCATTTTTCCGCTACCGGATGCCGGAACAGCCCCCAGAGGTTTGCTGTCTCTACCTCACCAAGGATGCTTTTGACCTCCCACCCGCAATCGGCGAAGGCCATGCGCAGGTTGCCGGGGTCATCTGCGTGGTTCCACCCTTCCGCGGCCCACCCGCTACGTTCTTGAACGGCCACGATATTCAGCCGACCACCTGACAGCGGATAGGTCACCATATGCCGTCCTGGTGCCATCCAAATGCGGGCTACGGGATCAGATTTGTCTGTCTTGATCATCGCGCGCCAAGCGACCTGGCCTGTAAAGAAAGGCTCTGTTGGTTTGTTGATCACACCCCGCACAACCGAATGAAGCCCATCGGCACCAATGGTCAAATCAGGCCGGACGACAGCGTCGCCAATATCAAAACTGCCATCTGGATTCAGCCCGGAAATCCGCGCACCCAGTTTGAATTTGACACCAGCCGCTTCGCAGCCACGCGCCAGAATGTCGATCAGTGCCGCACGGTGATAAAACCGATAGGGCGGGTTTTGCGTGGACAGGTCAAAGCGGGTAATTTCGCGGCTGCGCACCGCATCCATCGGAACAACGGCTTGGGCAGTTACGCCGGTGGCGTTCAAGTCGTTGTCGATGCCCAGCGCGTTCAGCGCACGCGCGCCATTAGGGGTAATCTGCAACCCTGCCCCGACCTCGGTCAATGCGGGTGCCTGTTCGTAAACTGTGACGTTGGCATCTTGGCGCGCAAAGGCCAGTGCTGCGGTCAAACCACCAATGCCGCCGCCAATAATGGCAATGTCACGGCTTTGGTTGTGGGTCATATCAGTCGTCCCGGTGGACCTTTTCGCGACGTTCGTGACGCTCTTGCGCCTCAAGGCTCATGGTCGCGATGGGGCGGGCATCCAGCCGTTTCAGTGAAATCGGCTCACCGGTCTTTTCGCAATAGCCGTATTCACCTTCGTCAATACGACGCAGGGCGGCGTCAATTTTAGTGACTAGCTTGCGCTGGCGGTCGCGGGTGCGCAGTTCCAGCGAACGGTCTGTTTCTTCGGACGCACGGTCGGCCACGTCAGGGATATTGCGGGTCTGGTCTTTCATGCCAGCGACGGTGTCGCGGCTGTCTTCCATCAGTTCAGATTTCCAGTTCAGCAGTTTCCGGCGGAAATACTCGGTCTGCTTGTCGTTCATGAATGGCTCATCGTCTGCTGGGCGATAGTCGTCTGCTAGAAACACTTCGGCCTTCATCGTAAATCCCTTTCACTGTGGCAGTCGCACGCTGGCGTCCGCACTGCCCTCACCCCAGTTTTGACGCGGGTTTACTCCCTTCAATCGGTGCTGTCACCCCCCCATTTTGCCCTCCTCGCAAGGTGTTGATGATCGCGGATGACCTGCTAGGTTGCCCATGAAATCAAAAGGGTGCGACATCATGCAATTCACCGGCACTGACACATATGTGGCCACCGACGACCTTACGATGGCTGTGAATGCGGCCGTAACATTGGAACGTCCTTTGCTGGTCAAAGGCGAGCCAGGCACCGGCAAGACTGAGCTTGCACGGCAGGTCAGTGCATCCCTTGGATTGCCGATGATTGAATGGCACATCAAATCCACCACCAAAGCCCAGCAGGGTCTGTACGAGTATGATGCGGTCAGCCGCCTGCGCGACAGCCAACTGGGTGATGCCCGCGTGCATGATGTGGCCAATTACATCAAAAAGGGCAAGCTTTGGCAGGCGTTTGGTGCTGACGGAAAAGTCGTGTTGCTGATTGATGAGATCGACAAGGCTGACATCGAATTCCCAAACGACCTGCTGCAAGAACTGGATCGGATGGAATTCCATGTCTACGAGACGGGCGAAACCGTCACGGCTGTCCACCGCCCTATCGTGATCATCACGTCCAACAACGAAAAAGAACTCCCCGACGCCTTTCTGCGCCGCTGCTTTTTCCACTATATCCGCTTTCCTGACATGGACACCATGCGCCAGATTGTCGAGGTGCATCACCCCGGTATCAAAGATCAGCTACTGACTGCCGCCCTGACCCAGTTTTATGAACTACGCGAAACGGCAGGGTTGAAGAAAAAGCCATCGACGTCCGAAGTGCTGGATTGGCTAAAACTGCTGTTGGCCGAGGATTTGACCGCGGAAGACCTTAAACGCGACGGGGCAAATGCGCTGCCCAAGCTGCATGGGGCCTTATTAAAGAACGAACAGGACGTGCATCTGTTTGAACGTCTGGCCTTTATGGCGCGCGGTCAGCGTTAAGCCGGGTTCAGGTCAATATCCTGTGCGCGCGCAAAAGACCGGCAGTAATCCATCCAATCACTGAACTCTTCGGTAAACACCGCCGTCACGCCGCGCGCGTTCCATTCTTCATATTTCGCTGTCATCGCGGCCTCTACGTAATCGCGGGGGTCAGACACCCCTTCGCCTTGCGCCTGCACGATGGCCGCATTCATCCATTTGGCCTGACCGTATTCCAGCAGGTGCAACGCATCATCGCTTTGGACATTGTCATGCCCAAAGGCGTAAAGCCCCGCGCATTCCGCCATGCTTTTGCTAAAGGGTTGTGCGACAACCGGGCCAGCGATGCCTAACGCCAGAACGGTGATGATAAAAGGTCTTTTCATAAGCCCGATAGAACAGATGCAGTACGGCCAAAACAAGACCCCACAGCTAATTGACTGGCCCTGCGCGTAAACCCAGCTATTGTCGCCAAAAGACAAAGAACGAGCAGCCTGATGACAACCATACACAGTTTGATGATCCGCCCGGTCCAATCCGGCGACGAAGCCGACTGGCGCAGGCTTTGGACCGACTACCTGACGTTTTACAGTTCCAGCGTGCCAGAGGCCGTTTATGCCAGTACCTTCGCGCGGTTACTGGGTGATGATCCGCAGGACTTTCACGGACAGGTCGCAGAACAAGATGGCAGGATCGTGGGCCTTGTTCACTATGTTTTTCATCGCCATTGCTGGCGCATAGAAAATGTTTGTTATCTTCAAGATCTGTATGCGGATCCATCCGTGCGCGGCACCGGCGTGGGGCGCAAACTGATCGAGGCGGTTTATACCGCCGCTGATCAGGCTGATGCACCTTCCGTCTATTGGCTGACGCAAGACGACAACCACACGGGCCGCCAGCTTTATGACCGTGTTGGCCAGCTGACCAATTTCATCAAATATCAGAGACCCACATGAAGCGTTTAGCCATCCTTGCCTTGGCCTTTGCGGCCGCCTGTGCCGAAGTGCCCAACGGGCCTGACCCGATCCGTCTGACGTTCCCGGACGTGCAACGCTTTGCCGGGGCCAGCCCCGGACCCGCCACACGGCCAAACTCGGAAATGGCACTGGATTTTGTGGATCTGGCGTTTCGAATGGAAAGCGGGCGCACCTTGCCCACGTTGACCCGGTTTGAAGGGCCGATCACCGTGCGGGTCGTCGGCAACCTGCGTCAGGAAAATCGCGAAGACCTGGCAGCATTGCTGGACAGACTGCGCCGCGAGGCGCGCATTGATATCCGCCTGACCAACAATGCGGATGCAAACATCGTGATCGAAGCCGTGCCCAACCGCACCTTGCAACGCGCCGCCCCAAACGCCGCCTGCTTTGTCGTGCCCCGTGTGCAAAGCTGGGCGGAATTGCGCGCCGCGCGCGACACCCCAACGCTGAACTGGGCCACACTGCAAACCCGCGAAAAAGCCGGCATCTTCATTCCCTCTGACGTGACACCGCAAGAAGTGCGCGATTGCCTGCATGAGGAGTTGGCCCAAGCGCTGGGACCGCTGAACGACCTTTACCGCCTGCCCGATTCCGTCTTCAATGACGACAATATCCATGCGGTGCTGACCGGTTTTGATATGTTGATGCTGCGGGCGTACTACGCGCCGGAATTGCGCAGCGGCATGACTGAACAACAGGTGGCCAGCCGCCTGCCCGGTATTCTTGCCCGCATGAACCCGCGCGGCCAACGGCCCGGTGGTGGCATACCGTCAGCCACATCGCGGGCCTGGATCACGGCCATGACCGACGCGCTTGGCGATCGGATATCGGAAACGCGCCGCAGACAAGCGGCCGCGCGCGCCATTGCCATCGGGCAGGCGTTGGGTTGGACTGGCCCCCGTGAAGGCTTTGCCAACTACGCTTATGGGCGTTTGCAGATCGGCAACGACGCGACATTGGCCCTTGGCGCCTTTAACGCCGCAGGGCGTGCCTATGGTCAAAGCCCGGTGACAGACATTCATTCCGCCCATATCGCGTTACAATTGGCGGCCTTCACCCTGATTTCACGCGATGCAGAAGCCACGATTGCCATCACAAAGCCCGCCATTGCCGTGGCAAGGCGCCATGAAAACGCGGCACTTATGTCGCTGTTGATGATGTTCAATGCCGAAGCATTGGACCTGAGCGGCGACACAGAGGCCGGCATGGCCATGCGTCTGGACAGTTTAGGATGGGCACTTTATGGGTTCGGTGACCGGGATGAGGTCATTGACAGGCTCAATGAAATTGCATCCCTCGTGCCGCAAATTCCGCCCAGCTGACAAAGGCCTACTTACCATGATCCCTCTTTCCGGCATCGTTATCGGCGCAATTTTTGGTGCACTGCGTGCCAAATCCAAAGGCGGCAAAGGCAAGGACATGCTGCAATGGGGCGCTGTGTTCGGCATGATCTTTGGTGTGATCGGTATATTCATCCTGATTTTTCTACAGCGCAGCCTGACATAACAGATGTTCCTGCCCTTTTTTGACAATTTACGCAGCAACGGTGTACCCGTTTCACTGCGCGAATTCTTGTCATTTCTGGAAGGCATGAAAGCGGGGCTTGCGACCTATGATGTTGAAGCGTTTTATTTTCTGGCACGCACCATCATGGTCAAAGATGAACGTCATTTGGACAAATTCGACCGCGCCTTCGCTACCACCTTCGCAGGGCTGGACAGTATCCCCGATGAAGCGGTGTTGAACGCCGTTGATATCCCCGCCGAATGGCTGGAAAAGCTGGCCGAAAAGCACCTGAGCGACGCAGAAAAAGCTGAGATTGAAGCGATGGGCGGTTTTGACAAGCTGATGGAGACGCTCAAGAAGCGGCTGGAAGAACAAAAGGGGCGCCATCAAGGTGGGTCCAAATGGGTCGGCACGGCTGGCACGTCACCTTTCGGTGCCTACGGCTATAACCCCGAAGGCGTGCGCATAGGCCAAAACGAAAGCCGCCATCAGCGTGCGGTCAAGGTCTGGGACAAGCGCGAATTCAAGAACCTTGACGACACGGTGGAACTGGGCACGCGCAACATCAAGGTCGCCCTGAAACGCTTGCGCCGCTGGGCGCGCGACGGGGCACATGAGGAACTGGACCTGAACGGCACCATTCGCGCCACCGCAGAACATGGATACCTTGATGTACAAACCCGGCCCGAACGACGCAACGCGGTAAAAGTGCTGTTGTTTCTTGATATCGGCGGGTCCATGGACCCTCACATCAAAGTCGTCGAAGAACTGTTCAGCGCGGCCAAATCAGAATTCAAACATTTCGAATATTTCTACTTTCACAACTGCCTGTATGATGGCGTCTGGAAAGACAACCGCCGCCGCTGGAACGCCCAAACCCCCACGTGGGATGTGCTGCGCACCTATGGCCCGGACTATAAATGCATCTTTGTGGGTGACGCCAGTATGTCGCCTTACGAGATTGCCTTCAAAGGTGGCGCGAACGAATATTGGAACGAAGAGGCCGGGCATATCTGGCTAGAGCGCGCCCGCGATCAATGGCCCAACCATCTGTGGATCAATCCGCTGGATGAACGCTACTGGCCCTACACCCAATCCATCCAGATGATCCAAGAGATTTTTGGCGCTGACCGCATGGTGCCCATGACCCTCGCTGGGATTGAGACGGGGATGAAAGCGCTGGGGCGGTAAGCGTGACGCATAAACAATGCCGTCGCGCTACTGTTTGAATACCATCTCGGATGAAGAAAAATGACGGTCCATCGTCGCGGTCTTGGGGGTTTCGCTACAGGCCATCGGGCCACATGCAAACGTAATCAACAAAATAACTCTCATCTCAAATACAACCTTTCAAAGCATCGGCCAAAATCACATGCCGTGCTTAGTCTACGCATCAGCATAGCAGGCTATTCCCGGCGTGACGAAAAATAATCATCGGGGTCGTTCAACCCCGCCCAAACCCTTGAGAAAAAGCGCAACACGCCCATATCAGACATATGATCAAACTTGCCCCTATCCTGCTAGCCGTCCTTTACGGTTTGGCCATGTATCGTTTTTCGATCTGGCGCACCAAGCGCGAACTTGACGCCAATTCGACAGAGCTTGCCGACCCTATCCTGAAAGTGCTGATGGACCGTATGGCCAAGGCGCTCGATATCGATCGGATCAAGGTGCATATCTATGAGATTGAACCGGTCAATGGCCTTGCCGCCCCTGACGGCCGTATCTTCATCACCCGCGGTTTTTTCAACAAATACCGGGCGGGCGAAGTAACATCAGAAGAAATGGCAACCGTCATCGCGCATGAAATGGGGCACGTTGCTTTGGGTCATTCGCGCCGCCGCATGATTGACTTTTCCGGTCAAAATGCGATGCGCACCGCACTGGCGATGATATTGGGCCGGTTCATTCCCGGCGTCGGCCCGTGGATCGCAAACGGGCTGATGAGCCTGCTGGCCGCGCGCCTGTCGCGCAGCGATGAATTTGAGGCGGATGCCTATGCCTCTGCCCTGTTGGTCAAGGCCGGGATCGGAACAGAGCCACAAAAATCACTGTTCAAGAAGCTTGAAACGCTCACAGGTGCGCGCGGTGCCAAAATCCCTGCGTGGGTCATGAGCCATCCAAAAACACCGCAGCGTATCGCCGCGATTGAGGCCAATGAAGCGAAATGGGGCGCAAGCTAAGCGCCGCCACCGCGTTCTAATGCTTTGCCAAATCGGGGCATGCGCGCCTTTTTCATCAGCGCCCGCATAGTCCAAGGTGTTTCTGACAACCGGTTCGCCTCGGCCAATACATCCGCCGCGATATGTGTGACCTGTTGCGGGGCCTCTGCCAACAGGATCAACGCAAACCCATCAGGGTCCCAGCGCAATAGCGCCGCATCGCCCAGTATGTTCTTGGGAAAGTCTTTGGCGTTCATGGTCAAAATACCGTCACAGGATCCGACCACAGCCGCCGTCAACACATGAATATCCGCCGGATCAGGCAACCAGAACTGCCGTTTTTGCGCCGCGTCATAAGATACAAGGGCCTGTGGAAAGCTTGCGCCAAGCGACGCAATCTCGCCCCGCGCCCAAACCTCTTGCGCAGGTCCCAACTTACCTGCGGCCCGCGCCCATTCTTCCAAAATGCGTGCCGACCACCGCGCCTCAAACAATCCCGCTTTGGCGCAGCCCAGCAGCACCTCGCGCATGACCGTCGGATACAACACACACGCGTCGATCATCACCCTCATAGGCGGAACGTCAGCGCCTTGAGATAGCCGCTTTCGGCCAAATGCGGCAGCAACGGGTGATCAGGCCCGGCGGACCCGGTATAGATAATCTGCCCGCGCCGGCCGCCGCGCCCGATCCCGCGGGCGGACGCATTGCGAAACTTGGTCAAATCTGCTGCATGCGAACAGGAACACAGTGTCAAATAGCCGCCGTCAGCCACCAAAGGGGCCGCCAGCCGCGCAATCCGTTCATACGCCCGCAGACCTGCATCCAGCGCAGGCTTAGAAGGGGCAAACGCTGGCGGATCGCAGATCACGACATCAAAGGTTTCGCCCTCTTCTGCCAAAGCCGCAAGCACATCAAAGGCATCACCCTTGCGGGTTGTGAACCGATCGGAAACGCCCATTTTCGACGCCCCGGTTGCGGCCAATTCCAACGCTGGCGCAGATCCATCGACAGCCAAAACAGATGCGGCGTCTGCGGCCAGTGCGGCCAAACCAAAGCCACCCACGTGGCTGAAGACATCGAGCACCCGTGCGCCCTTTGACAGGCCCGCGACAAAGGCATGGTTCGGGCGTTGATCAAAGAAAAGCCCGGTCTTCTGCCCCCCCATGACATCGGCCATGTAAGTCGCGCCGTTCATTGGCACGGCGACCGGATCGTGCGGCGCATCGCCGGTCAGCACGTCGGTTTTTTCCGCAAGCCCTTCCAGTGTCCGCGCGCGTCCTGTGCCGTTCATGATCACGGTTGTGACGCCAGTGACGTCTTGCAGTGCTGCAACCAGTGGCCCAATCAGCACATCGGCCCAAGCCGCATTTGGCTGCACCACGGCCAGATCACCAAAGCGGTCGATAATCACACCCGGCAGACCATCGGCCTCTGCATGGACCAAACGATAGAACGGTTCATCATAAAGGCGCGCGCGATGCGCCAGCGCCCGTGTGAGCCGCGCAGCAAACCACGCTTGATCAACCACCGCCTCCGGGTCCTGATCCAGCATGCGGCAGATAATCTTTGATGCCGGGTTCACCGTTACCACACCCATTGGGACACGGTTGGCATCCTCCAACCGAGCAATCGTGCCCGGGGTCAGGTTGCGGGTGCGGCGGTCAGTGACCAGTTCATTGGCGTAAACCCAAGGAAAACCGTGGCGGATTGCGCGTGCTTCGGCCTTGGGTATCAGGCGAACGACGGGCAGTGCGGGGGATGTTTGATCTGTCATGCCCGCGTCCTACCCGCTCTTGCCGCGGCTGGAAAGGGGCCGTGATCAGACCAGTTGCGCGCGCAGCAGGCTGGTCAGGAAATCAGTCACCCTGACCTTCTGGGTCTGCCCTGCGGCATCAAGTCTTGCCGCGCGTTCACCACCGGGTGCGTCAAGGTTGCCAGCGACACGGCGTGTCGGCTCAATCACCTCGTCTGTTCCGGCCCGGCGAACGGTCATGTCAAAGACCACATTGTACACACCACCAACTGTAAAGCGCGTCCGGTTCGTCACACCATGAAACCGCACCAGCGTCACATCGACATCGACAGGAAAGCTGCCGTTCAGAATGGCACGGTTACGTGTTGCAGCCTCTTCAAACATGACCGCGATCTGCGGAATACGCGGGCCAATCGGATCACCACGCCAAACCACATCAGCTGCTGGATAGAATGATTCACTTTCCGCGATACGAAGCCCCGCCTGCGCATCAAAGCGAAACCCGCGCAAGGCATATGACCGATCCATCTGTGGTCGGGCAGTCCCTTGCAGGCCAGCCCCACCCCCGCAGCCAGCAAGGCCAATCATGGTAAGCGCGGCGATAAAAGTTCTACGGTGCATGAATGATCAACTCTTGATTACGCAGCTGTCCGGTCACAGCCATTTGACAGCATAAAACACGCAATTATGTTAATTTCCAGCCAATCATGCGGCAATATCACCCCTTGTTAGCGCTAACACAGCGTGGTACATTTTTGAAAAAGCGTAACAGCCGAGGACGCCATGCCGCTTCACCCAAAAATTGCCGAAGTCACCGACCGTATCCGCGCCCGTTCCGAAGGGCCGCGTCGTAAATATATGGACACAATGGAACGCGCCGCTGCAGAAGGCCCGCGCCGGTCGCACCTGACCTGCGGCAATCAGGCCCACGCCTATGCCGCCATGGGCGACGACAAGACCAAGTTGACAGATGGGCACACCCCCAACATCGGGATTATCACCGCCTACAACGACATGCTGTCGGCCCATCAACCGTTCGAGACGTATCCAGACCTGATCCGCAAGGCGGCCCGCGCTGCCGGTGGCACCGCACAGGTTGCGGGCGGCGTCCCTGCGATGTGTGACGGCGTCACCCAAGGCCAGACGGGTATGGAGCTATCGCTTTTTTCGCGCGACGTGATTGCCTTGGCCGCTGGTGTTGGCCTGTCGCATAACGTCTTTGATTCTGCGGTTTACTTAGGTGTCTGCGATAAGATTGTCCCCGGCCTTGTGATGGCCGCTGCGACCTTTGGTTATATCCCGGGTATCTTTATGCCAGCCGGGCCGATGGTATCTGGCTTGCCCAACGACGAAAAGGCCCGCGTGCGTCAGGAATTCGCCAAAGGCAACATTGACCGCGATGAGCTGATGAAGGCCGAAATGGCCTCTTACCACGGCCCCGGCACTTGCACGTTCTATGGCACCGCAAACTCCAACCAGATGCTGATGGAATTCATGGGGCTGCACCTGCCCGGCGCATCTTTTGTCAATCCCGGCACACCTTTGCGCGATGCGCTGACCACGGCCGCCACCGAACGCGCGCTTGAGATCACAGCGCTTGGCAATGACTATACACCCGTCTGCGATATTCTTGATGAAAAGGCTTTTGTGAATGGGATTGTCGGGCTTATGGCCACGGGCGGTTCGACCAACCTTGTCATCCACCTGCCTGCGATGGCCAAGGCCGCTGGCGTTATCATTGATCTGCAAGACTTCAGCGACCTGTCCGAGGTCACACCATTGATGGCCAAGGTTTATCCAAACGGTTTGGCTGACGTGAACCACTTTCATGCCGCGGGTGGTCTGGGTTACATGATTGGTGAACTTCTGAACGCTGGCCTGTTGCATGACGACACGAAAACCGTCGCCGGTCAGGGTCTGGACCTCTATTCCCAGGAACCCAAACTCGTTGATGGGCGCGTGCAATACGCCCCCGGTGCAGGCAAATCGCTTAACGAAAAAATCCTAAGGCCCGCCACAGATGCGTTCCAACCTCAAGGCGGGCTGGTGCAGCTGGCTGGCAACCTTGGACGCGGGGTGATCAAAACCTCTGCTGTCGCACCGGAGCGGCATATTGTTGAGGCCCCTGCCCGCGTGTTTCATACACAAGATGCAGTAAAAGAGGCTTTCAAAGCCGAAGAACTGACGCAAGACGCGATTATCGTTGTCCGCTTTCAGGGCCCCAAATCCAATGGCATGCCCGAATTGCACGGTTTGACGCCCACATTGGCAGTTTTGCAAGACCGGGGTCTTAAGGTTGCGTTGGTCACCGATGGGCGGATGTCAGGCGCATCAGGCAAGGTTCCTTCCGCCATTCACGTCTGCCCCGAAGCGGCCGATCACGGGCCAATATCACTGATCCGCGATGGTGATATCATTCGGCTGGACGCGACAACCGGAACCATTGAAGTCAAAGATGTTGATCTATCGACCCGTACCCCCGCCACCGCTGACCTTAGCGGCAATGGCAACGGTGTTGGGCGTGAACTCTTTGAAGTCTTTCGCCAAAATGTCGGCCTCGCGGCCGAAGGTGCGGGTGTTGCTGTGTGATATCCGCTTTTTCATTGTCCATAAATATCTACTGGAGGCGCTACAGCTGCTCCGGTCAATACATCCAAGGATCGCATCATGACCCCGCAAGACGCCTCAGCCGCCGCTGCTAAAGTTTGCCTTATGGCCCCTGTTGTCCCTGTTCTGGTGGTTGATGACGCAAGTATCGCCGCCAATTTAGCCAAAGCACTGGTTGCGGGTGGTTTGCCTGCGTTGGAGGTCACGCTGCGTACGCCTGCGGCCCTTGATGCGATCCGCGAAATGGCCACCGTCGCTGGTGGGGTCGTGGGGGCGGGCACGTTGCTGACACCCAAAGACGTCGAAGATGCCAAGGCCGCTGGGGCAACTTTTGGTGTGTCACCCGGTGCGACCGATCTGTTGCTGGACGCTTGTGAAGCCAATGATCTGCCCCTGTTGCCCGGCACCGCGACGGCATCAGAGGCAATGCGCCTGCTTGAACGTGGCTATACCGTGCAAAAATTCTTTCCCGCAGAGGCCAATGGCGGCGCGCCCGCCCTTAAGGCGATTGGCGCCCCGATCCCACAAGTCAAGTTTTGCCCGACCGGCGGGGTCAGTCTGAAGAATGCCCATGATTATCTTGGCCTGAGCAACACGCTCTGCGTTGGTGGCTCTTGGGTCGCGCCCGCAGACAAAGTGCGCGATGGCGATTGGGACGGCATCACAGCACTTGCAGCAGAAGCGGCAGCGCTGTCGTAAGGCTGACATATAGCGTCCAGCGCTTCATCAGACACTAGGGTTTTCATCCTATTACCGCGCGCATCGCCGAGGTTTCGATGCGTTGAGCGATGCTATAGCAACGCGACCCAATTGGGAGGATTTTTAAGGACCAAAGGTCTTTCATCAATCCGATCAGATCAAGCGGACATAATTTATTGGCGCCCCTGGCGTCCCCCACGGCGGCGGGGCGGACCCGCATCTTGTAAGGCGGCATTCAGCGTATCCCACATCGGATGGCTGGCCGGCGCCTGGCCAGCGTAATGTGCGATCAAGTGTTTTACATCTTGCTGCACGTCACGTCCCGGCGGCAACCCCAACGCCCAGTCAAGAAAGATGCTACGGCATTCCGGTGCCGCAATACCCTCAATCGCGAAGGCGTCTTTGATCAATCCTTTCGGATCATAGAGATGATCATCTGTCATGATCGCTCCAAATAGTGTGTGATGATGGATCCGGCTTGTGCTTGCGCCGCATTCAAACGCGCAAGCACATCGTCCATGTCTTGCGATCCTGTTTCCCGCAGTATCAAACGCCGCGCCCCTTCTGACAGTTTTTCAAAATTTGCATCGTCGCCCGCCAGAAACCGCAAGGCAGCCTGCAATTTCCAAAAAAGATCAAAAGCAGCCTGCAACGCAGCCTCATCAGCGGCATCAAGCCAACCATCCACGACACCGGCCTTTAACTGACCTGTCGTATTAGTTGCCTCGCTCGCGCATTTGAGCGCAACTGTTTGCGCAAAAAGTTCAATATCCTGCATGCGGCCCGGCCCAACCTTGGCGGCCCATCCCCCAGCTTGGGCTTTCTGTTCTGCGATGCGCAACCGCATAGCTGCAACATCGGTCAGAACAGTCGGCCCATCAGCCTTGGCCGCCAACAGTGATCTGCGAAACGTCTCAATATCCGCGCAAAGGCTTGGATCACCTGCCACAGTACGGGCGCGCGTCAGCGCAAGGTGTTCCCAGGTCCAGGCCTCGTTTTCCTGATATCCTTGAAAAGAGGCCAAAGACGTCGCGACCGGGCCCTGCCGCCCGGAAGGGCGAAGGCGCATATCAACTTCATAAAGCCGCCCTTCGGCCATCTGCACGCTAAGCGCGGTGATCAAAGCTTGCGTCAACCGCGCAAAATAGGTCCGCGTTGCCAGCGGTCTGCGACCGTCGGAACTATCAACCCGTTGCGCATCATAAATTATGATCAGGTCCAGATCCGATGTCGCGGTCAACCATCCCGCACCAAGCGACCCCATCGCGATCACTGCCCCGCCACGCCCGGGCATCGCGCCATGTTTGCGGGCAAATTCGGCCGTGACGGCTGGCCAGACGGCGGCAGCAACCGCTTCTGCCAGATCGGCATATTGCGCACCACATTGGGCCGCATCAATCAGATCACGTAGAAAATGAACACCAATGCGGAAGTGCCATTCCTTGGCCCAGCGACGGGCCGTCAGAAGCTGCGCTTCATAGTCGTCTGCCTTGTCCAGTAACTCTGTCAGTTCCGCATGCAGTGCGGCCTTGCCCGGCCATTCCGCAAAAAATGCGCCCCCAATCACGGCGTCAAGCACGCCAGCATTCCGCGACAAATGCTGCGCCAGCGCCGGTGCCGTGGCGCAAATATCAACGATCAATTGCGTCAGCTGCGGGTTCGCTTCGAATAACGCAAAAAGCTGCACACCCGCAGGGAGCCCCGCCAGAAAACCGTCGAACTGGGCCAATGCCTCTTCCGGCTTGGCAGCTTCTTGCAGGCGGGCCATGATTTCTGGCGTAATCCGCGCGAACGTCTGGGTCGCACGGGTCGTACGCAGCGCGGGATAACTGTGCCACCGGGCGACAACATCCTGCCCCCAGTCAGGTAACTTGGCGCTACTGTCGGGTTCTTCTGGCGCAAAGAAGCCTTCGATGAGTGTATGCACGTCCTCTAATCGGTCGCGCAGCGTGTCATGTAACGCGGGCACCGTCATTCCCATGAACGCCGCAAGCCTTGAAAAGCCGTCCTTATCACTGGGCAAGGTTTGGGTTTGCGCGTCGTTGATCATCTGCAACCTGTGCTCTACCTCGCGGTGAAAGCGATAGTGGTCATAAAGCTGCTTTGCCGCTTTCTGAGGTATCCAATCCGCTGCGGCCAAAGCGGCCAACCCTTCACGCGTGCCGCGCATGCGCAACGACGCGTCCCGCCCCCCTGCAATCAGTTGCCGTGTCTGCGTAAAGAATTCGATCTCGCGGATGCCGCCGCGCCCCAGTTTCATGTTGTGCCCTTCCAAGACCAAAGGCCCGTGCAGCCCCTTATGGTCACGGATTTTCAGACGCATATCATGAGCGTCTTGTATTGCGGCAAAATCCAGATGTTTGCGCCAGACGAAAGGACGCAGCGTTTCCAGAAAACGCGCGCCTGCTTTTTGATCGCCCGCACAGACCCGCGCCTTGATATAGGCCGCCCGTTCCCACGTGCGCCCGACGCTTTCATAGTACCGCTCTGCTGCTTCCATTGACAGGCACACCGGTGTGACCGACGCATCAGGGCGCAAGCGAAGGTCGGTCCGAAATACATAGCCACCTTCGCGCACGTCAGACAGGATCGCCGTCATCTTGCGGGTCACGCGGATGAATGCGCTGCGCACCTCGTGATAATCATCGGGATCAAAACGGGTTTCATCGAACAGGCAAATAAGGTCGATGTCAGAAGAATAATTCAGCTCGCCCGCACCCATCTTGCCCATGGCCAGCACCACCATTCCGCCCGCATCTGCCGGATCACCGCCTGCGGGTAATTTGCCGCGCGCAACCTCTGCCGCGACCAGCTGCGTGATTGTTGCCTGCACAGCGGCATCTGCAAAATCGGTCAGGATTTGTGTCACCGTTTCCAGCGGCCAGACGCCACCAAGATCAGCCAGCCCAGTCAACAGGGCCACCCGCCGTTTGGCCTGCCGCAGGCCTACGGCAAGATCGGTCAGCTTTGTGTTGGGTATATCGGCAAGAAGCGCCGCAATCGCGGCCTCTGGATCATCGGATGCGGGACCAACCCACGCCGCCTCGTGGCGCAAGAGGTCTGCCAGATACGGGCTACAGCCTGCCGTGCCGGCGATCAGTTCCTTCATCGCATGTGCGAGGCCGGGAAAAAGTGCACGCGCGTCGTCGCCCCGATCCGGGTCGAATGGGTATGGCGAACGGGTGATACGGTCAGCAAAGGACATGCCCGCACACTGCGGTGCGCATCTGCGCTGGTCAATGCGGATCGTGTGGTGAAACTATCCAAAAAGGATCAGGATCAACATGAGCAAAAGTCTGAAATGGGTGATGGCCACCTGAACCCGATCCGGGCGTTTTTCGATCCTAAATTGGCTGAATTCACTGTGATCTACGCCGCCACAGGCACGCCACGTCATATTTTCCCGATTTATCCCGCCATTCTTGTTAAAATTTCCGCGGCGTAACATGCTGATTTTAATTCCAAATAAAAGTAAATGTAAAAAACATTTACATTAAGACTTGAAGGTTGGCGCCATACTTCCGATATCTGTCATGTGAAAAGCATTCACATCAACCGCAAACAGATCGTTAAGGAGCCCAACCATGAACACCGCCACATCCCAGTCCCCGATGGCTATGGACCACCGTCCCGGCTTTTTTGCCCGCGCCGAGAGCTGGCTTGACGAACGTGGCAAAGGCGCATGGATCGCCGCCATGGTTGTCAGCTTTATCGTCTTTTGGCCCGTTGGCCTTGCCCTTTTGGCTTATATGATCTGGAGCAAACGCATGTTCAACAATTCTTGCAATGCAATGACCCGCAGCCGCACCCGTCACATGGGCAAATCATCCGGCAACAGCGCATTTGACGCTTATAAGTCAGAAACTCTGCGCCGCCTGGAAGAAGAGCAAGACAACTTTGAGGCCTTCCTCAAGCGTCTGCGTGAAGCCAAGGACAAGGCAGAATTTGACCAGTTCATGGACGATCGCGCCAAAAAGATGACTGACACTGATGACGAAAATACAGGTTCTGCACCGGCCTAAGTGCCGCGTGTGACCAAAGGGGTGGCCCACAGTTCCCAGTGGGCCGCCCTTCCATTTTTTGATGCAACGAGAGCCCAAATGACCATGTCTTCCGATAACGCCACCGCCGCTGATTTTGATCCACGCCTTTACGATGGCGTCACCATCAAACGCGGCCTCGCATGGGTCTTTGATGTTGTTATGATCGCCATGCTTTGTGCTTTGGTGCTGCCCTTCACCGCCTTCACCGGTATCTTCTTTTTTCCCGCGCTGATGTTGTTTGTCGGCTTCATTTATCGCTGGTTTACACTGGCGGGCGGGTCTTCGACCTGGGGCATGCGCATGATGGGCATCCGGTTTCGCGACCATCAAGGCGCGTCGCTCAGCTCTGGTTTGGCCCTGGCGCATACCTTTGGCTACACCATCAGCGTGGCGATTGCGCCACTGCAACTGATCTCGGTCATTCTGATGCTGACCACCCCACGCGGCCAAGGCCTGAGCGATCTGATACTGGGCACAGAGGCGATCAATACCGGTCGTTAAGCATGCGGCATTCGGGGGGCTTGGCCAATGATCAACACATTGTTAAGCTTTATCGAAACCGACCGGAATTTGCATGCGCCACACGCTTCCCATTGCCCCGCAGTTTTATGTGACTGCACCCCAGCCCTGCCCTTATCTTGAAGGGCGGATGGAGCGGAAATTGTTCACCGCATTGCAAGGCGATGTCGCGACCAAGCTGAACGACAGTTTATCCAAACAAGGGTTCCGCCGATCGCAGAAT
Organism: Roseobacter sp. CCS2; assembly: GCF_000169435.1. Taxonomy (GTDB): domain Bacteria; phylum Pseudomonadota; class Alphaproteobacteria; order Rhodobacterales; family Rhodobacteraceae; genus Yoonia. The sequence goes on from NZ_AAYB01000004.1 coordinate 30,821, forward strand.
GTGCTGTATCGTCCGTCCTGTGCAGAATGTTCCGCCTGTATGTCCGCCCGCATCGACGTGTCGAAATTCACCCCACGCCGCAGCCAGCGTCGTGTGACCAAACGCGCAGCGCATTTGCACCGTCGCGCCACATCACCCTGGGCTACAGAAGAACAATACGCATTGTTCCGCGAATACCTTGATGGCCGTCATGCCACTGGCGGCATGGCCGATATGGATATGTTTGAATTCGCAGCCATGGTCGAAGAAACGCCGATCCGGTCGCGTTTGATCGAATACACCGATGCAAAAGACCTGACAGCCGTCTGCCTGACCGATATCTTGGATGACGGTCTGTCGATGGTTTATTCCTTCTTTGATCCGGCCAATGACAAGCTGTCGCTTGGGACTTACGTGATCCTTGATCATATCGCTATCGCCCGCGAATTAGGCCTGCCTTACGTTTATCTGGGCTATTGGGTCCCTGGCAGTCCCAAGATGGATTATAAGGCCAAGTTCAAAGGGCTTGAGGTGTACCGGGATGGCGTTTGGAACGCCGTGGCCGATCCTGCAGCTTACAGCGCCGATATGCACCCGCTTTCGACCGATCCAATTGCCGAACAAGTGGCCCGGATCGATCTGCCCGACGGGCGCAGCTAGAAAACGCGGGGCAGCCAAGCCGCCCCGCATCAGACGTTCTAGAACGAAAAACTGACATTCAGGCCGCCGGCAACGGCCCTTTCGCCACCATCTGCAAAGCCGAATTCAAAATCACCGACGACCCGCATTGCCTGTGTTTCGGAAAACACCGCTTGGGCGCCCAGAAAGCCACCCAAAGCCGTGTCGCTATCGGTTTCCGCAAAGCTTTGGCTTTCTTCACCCAGCGTGATGGTGATGTCTTCTGCGTCCGTGGCGCGCCCGTCGATACCAAAGCGAAACGCCGTTTCAAACGCACCGGCCGTCGAAAACGTCTCAAGCTGCACGCGCGCATTCAGGCTTTGCGCGGTCCGGCTGTCCACATCCAGATTGGCGTTTGTTGTGCCGCTTTCAGAGTATCCATCATAGGATGCAAAGGTGTATTGCGCGCTGGCCGATGGTTGAAACTGGATACCGCCAAGACCAAAACTGCTGCTTTTCGCCTGCAAACCGGCTGTGACAAAACTGCCATCAATCTTGGCCGTCGCTGTTTCAAACCCCGCAAGGTTGTCGGCCACAACCCGGTCGCTGTCATGGCTTTCGATCCCGGCCAATAGGCTGGATGTCAAATCCAGACCACCAAGGGATGTCCCGATATATGCCCCGCCGAAAAGACTTTGGGTGGCAATTTCGATGGACGTTTCATCCGTTTCGGTTTTGCCGGTCGATACCCCGCCGACCAGCCCAAGGCGACTGCCGCCCAGATCCGTTTCATAACCTGCGATCACGCCAAACAGACCGGTCTGATAAGACAGGGTCACGCCATCGTCTTTCCGGTCACGCGATGCGCCAATTACGCTGGCCCAAGCCCCATCTGTACCGGCCTGCTGTCCAATGGTGCGCTGTGCAGTATCTGCCAAAAACCCGGTCGCGTCGTTCAAGACCGAAAACCCGGTTGTATCCACCACGGTGATCACATCACCCGTTGCAAACAGCGGACGATCATCGCCTTTGATAATCACATTTTCGACGTTCTCAAACGTCAGAACCGCCGATACGCCACCGCCGCTGTTGTCGTAATTCACTGTGTCACTGCCAAAGCCCAAATCAAAGCCACCGATGATCACGGATCCTGCACCCAGGTTCACTGTCTGCGACCCCGATCCGCCCCGCACCGCCTGGCTGTCTTCGCCTGTCACATGAATCAGGCCCGTGTTGGTCAGTGTTGCCCCCGCACCCAACAGAACAACCCCATCCGAATCCACGCCGCTGGTCCTAATCGTTCCGCTGTTGATGTTTGTCGTATTGCGGCCTTGTGAAAAGATTCCCGAAGATGCATCGCCAATGGTTACAATGTCACCGGTATTGGTGTTCTGCGTGCTGGACCCCAACGACAATATCCCATCGGCATCAAAACCACTTGTCTGCACGGCACCGCTATTGGTGTTTGTGCTGGCAAAGCCTACAGACAAAAGGCCATCAGACTGGTCGCCTTGGGTCACGATGCTGCCGCTGTTGTTATTCTGCGAGTCGCGACCGCGCGAGAAAATACCACCGGATCCACCGCCCAACGTGCTGACCGACCCGGTGTTGGTGTTCAGCGCGTTCTGTTCAAAGCTCAAAATACCGTCTGCGTCAAAGCCATCTGTGCTGATCTGACCGTTATTCGTATTTGTGGCATCTGCCCGGTTCGACACAATACCGTCGCCCTGTGCGCCCAAGGTTGTGATCGTCCCGTTGTTGATGCTGACCGCACCGACACCGCCGGAAAAGATACCGCCTGCATCAAACCCGGTTGTGTTGATTGTACCGTCGTTGACGACGACTACATCGTCGGCGCTGATCACCACACCATCTTGATCTGTCACATCAATGGCCCCGCCTGCGTCAATCGTCAGGCTATCGCCATCTGCGTCCAACGCCACGGTTTCTGTGACGGTCTGCCCGTTTTGGATGACCACCGCCTCTTGTGCAAAGGCAGGCTGATAACTGGCGAGCCCTAAAATAAGAGCTGTCGTTGAGACGGCCTGAGACCGTTGAAAAGATGTAGGTAAAGTCATGTTGCATCCAGCGTATTTGTGAAAATTGGTGCACCAGCTTTTGCTGCTGCTTCCAAGTTTACGCATGGGAAACCATTTTATTCGCGGCCCGCGCAAAAAAAGAGCGCGCAGTTCCCGCTGCGCGCTCTGACTTCACAAGGTGATCTGGCTTTGCAGGTCTAGTTCAGCAGGTTCGGCACAATCGTGACAACCGCAGGGAAGAACGCCAATAACAGCAAGCCAAAGACCTGAATGCCAATGAACGGCATCACCCCCTTATAAATCTGCCCGGTCGTGATCGACTTGGGCGCAACCCCGCGCAGATAGAACAGCGCAAAGCCAAAGGGCGGCGTCAGGAAGGATGTTTGCAGGTTCACCGCAATCATGATGGTCACCCATTTGGGATCAAACGTGCCGCCATAGATGACCGGCCCCACGATCGGGATCACGATGTAGATGATTTCAAGGAAATCGAGCACGAAACCCAGCATGAAAAGCACAAGCATAACCAGCAGGAACACGGTCCATTCATTGTCAAATGAGCGTAGGAACTGCTGGATGTAATGCTCGCCCCCGAATGAGATCAGCACAAGGTTCAACAACTGCGATCCGATCAGGATGGTAAAGACCATCGAGGTCACCTTTGCCGTCTCGCGGACAACCGGTGCCAGCACCCCGCCCGCGACCAGAACCCAACAGGACCAAAGCAAACCGAAAAGCGCGAACAAGAAACATCCAAAGGCCACCAGATAGGCCAGCCGGTTTTCAAACAGAACCACCTCTTGTCCAAGGCGCATATCAAAATTGACGCCAATAAGCAGCATCACAACAATGGCTGCGGCGGTCAGCAGGACAATACGCCCGGACCGCCCTTGGTCATGCAGCTTGCGGTAAGCCGCCAGCAGGATAGCACCACCCGCACCCAAGGCCGCAGCGGGCGTTGGATTGGTGATACCACCCAGGATCGAACCCAGCACAGCCACGATCAGGACCAGCGGTGGGAAAACCACGCGCAGGATTTCATTGCCAGCCAAAAGCTTGGCAGCAAAGCGTAGTCCGTAGAAGGCGATGATGACGGGAATAGCTATGAACAGCGTTGTTTGCCCCGCCGTCGTGAGCGGCGAGATGATAAGGATATCAACCAGCAACATCAGCCCAACACCGGCCGCACCGATGATCAGTGGCCGCGCATCTGCGCTTGGTGCGACGCCACGCGCAATGGCCAGCATCAGCCCCATCAGAACCGCAAAGATCGCAATGCCAGTGCCAATTGGCGCTGCCGCATCAACCTTTTGCATCACACGCTCTGCGCGTTCTTCTGGCGATAATTCGCGCGCTTGTGCAACCCCACCAGCGTCGTTGATTGCCGCTTGTTCGGCCAAGGCTGCTTGCCACGCTTCGTCACCGTGCAATTCTTGCATGGCAACCGCGCAATCATCGCTGACATTGGTGCGCAGCGATGCCGTTTGACCTGACGCTGTGAAACTATCGACGATGACTTCCTGTGATCCAACAAGGTTCGTCTGCCCCATCCCAATGGCCAGACCGATGATGCCAACAGGCACAGCCAAGAACCATGTGAAGCTATCGTTACGGGTGACGACTTCGCCGCCGGTTGTTTCCGCAAACTGCACAGGCGGGGCTTTGGAAGGGTTGATCAGCGCAAAGACAAACGCATAGCCCGCGTAAAGCACAGCCAGCATGATGCCGGGCAAAAGTGCGGCTTGGAACAGCGTACCCACGGACACAACCGCAGGCTCGCCCAGATAGGTCAGCGCATCAGAACACCCAACCAGTTGCGCGCGTTCTTCTTGGGCGGCTGAATACAGATCACCAGCAAGCGTACCCAAAAGCACGATCACGATGGATGGTGGAATGATCTGCCCCAGCGTACCAGATGCGGCGATGACCCCGGTTGAAAGCTGCGGCGAATAGCCGTTTTTCAACATTGTCGGCAATGCCAACAGACCCATGGTCACGACAGTTGCACCCACGATACCTGTAGAGGCCGCAAGAAACGCACCCACAATCACGATGGACACAGCCAAACCACCCGGCAACGGGCCAAAGACCTTGGCCATCGTTGTCAGCAGTTCATCGGCAATCCGCGACCGTTCCAGCACGATCCCCATCATCACGAACATCACAACAGCAAGCAGTGTTTCGATGGATTGCCCTGCCAGAACACGTTCGTTCATGCGGTTGACCATAAAGCCGATGTTGCGGTCCAAGGCGATTTCCCACCCTTGTGGAAACAGCACGTCCTCGTATCGCGGTAACTCTGGATATCGGAAAACCGATACCGCATCCGGCCGGACCCCTTCTGCGATCAGGGCCGCATATTCGGCCGAGTTCGTATCCACGGCCGCGTGGATCAACAGGCCCGAGCTATCAAGCGCTGCGATGATCGCAAATGAGATAACAGCAGAGCCTGAGATCGCAAAGGCGACCGGGAAACCTGACAGGATCCCTGCGAAAAGTGTGAGAAAGACGATAATGATACCGACTTCGATGCCATCTAATCCGAAAAGCATGTGTCTACCGCCCGTTCTTTAGTGAATATTTGCGGCAAGTTCGGCGGTTTCATCGCCAATCTTGTCTTTATCAAGGTTCTTGCCTTCGCTCTCAGGCCCTTCTTTCCACTCGAGGTAAGAGCGGTAAAAGAACGCGACCGCCTGTAGCAGGATCATCGCTGTAAAGATCACCAGCAACACCTTGAACAAGAAGTACGCATTAAAGCCATTGGGCGAAAAGCCAATCGTTTCGACGTTCCAGCGCAGCGCGCGGGACTGTGTCAGCAAACGATCCAAGGAACTAGAGGCCGATGGGTTTGGCACCACCAAGTGTCGCCACAAGAAGAACCATCCATAAAGCCACGTCAGGATCGCGGCAGGCACCATCAATACCATGGACCCGATCATGTCGATCACCCGCTTGGCGCGGTAGCTGATCGCGGAATAGACAAGGTCAACGCGGACGTGCCCGCCTTGGACAAAAGTGTAGGACGCGCAAAGTGTGACGATCATCGCGTTGTAGAACTTCAACTGCTCTGACCACCAGCTGACGTCATGGGTGACAGTCACACCAAAACCGATGCTGATCTCAGATACCGCAAACACGCGTTGCATAAAGATGATCACGATCTGTTGCAGCACCATCAAAAGGCCGGCCCAAGCGGCTGTGCGGCCGACAATGTTGGCAAACCCTTCAAGGCCGCGCACGCAGCCCCACATAAAGCGGTTGTTGATAAAGCCGATGATCGTGACGATCAGGAATATGGCGAAGACGACGAAGAAAAACTCGACCGAGGCACCGTAGTAGATGAAACGCATCAGCGCTTCTTTCTGTTCGGCTTCCATCGGGCCGTTGATGGATGGCAGCCAAGACAACCAAGAGCCGGGATTAAAGAGTGCGTAAAAGAAGTTGTAGAATGCGTCGATCAGGTTGCCAAAGAACCACCCTATCGCATTTCCACCCCATGCATCGCCGAAGCTCATGCCAATTCCCCCTCGTGGAAGTCGTTCTCGGACGCCCTTTGCATCCGTTGGTGTGAAGGCCCTTATGCATCAGCGCATCGGGCCTTCACTTTGATCTAGATCATGAAATCATGAAACGCCGCAGTGGCTTAGGCCATTACACGGTCGCGTTGCGCGCGATATGCACCTTCGGACTGCTGGATCCAAGAAGAGGATGCCGCCATGGATGCGTTATAGCTTGCACGAATACGATCATAGATGTCGTCGCCGTTGTACTGGTCAAGCGTTTCGCGTGCCGCCGTACCCATCGCATCCCAAACAGCATCGGGGAATTCCAGAACCTGAACACCACCGGCCTGCAAACGCTGCAGCGCTGCACCGTTGTTGTTCATGAACTGTGCAAGGTTCCACTGGTGTGCTTCGCCGGACGCAATCTCAACGATTTTCTGGTGCTCTGTGCTCAGGCTGTCCCAGACGTCAAGGTTGGTGGCCAGTGACAGGGCCGCACCCGGCTCGTGCATACCGGCGGTGTAGTAGAACTTGGTGATTTCCTGGAAACCAGCCTTTTCATCTGCCCATGGGCCGATCCACTCTGTGCCGTCAATCGCACCGGACGCCAGCGCCTGATACACTTCTGCACCTGGCAGGTTTTGTACGGATGCGCCCATGCGACCCAGCGCTTGACCACCAAGACCCGGCATGCGGAACTTCAGACCTTGGAAGTCTTCTGGACCTGCGATTTCCTTGGCAAACCAGCCACCGGCCTGTGGGCCTGTGTTACCGGCCAAGAATGACTTCAGACCAAAGATCGACCCCAGCTCATCGTGGAATGCCTGACCTTCGCCTTGGTAGTACCAGTTCGAAATTTCCTGTGGCGTCATGCCGAATGGCACGGATGTGAAGTAGGCATAGCCTGGGTGCTGACCAACAAAGTAGTAGTCTGCACCGTGGTACATGTCGGCCTGACCGGATGTGACCGCGTCAAACACTTCAAACGCACCGACAAGTTCGCCAGCGGCCTTCAGGTCAATTGTAAGCGATCCACCGGACAGGGCTGTGATTGTGTCAGCAGCGCGCTGTGCGGCGTCATGCACACCAGCAAGGCCACGGCCCCATGTTGTGACCAATGTCAGCGTGCGGTTGCCCTGTGCATATGCAGGTGCAGCCAGCGCTGTTGCGGCTGCCGCTGAGCCACCAAGTGCTGAATTCTTTAGAAATGAACGACGATCCATAAAGTTACCTCCCGGGTGTTACATCATTACGGGGACGCAAAGCGGCGCCCACAGATGGATTTCGTGTCGCGACACTAGCGCGACGTTATTTAAGGTGGAATACGTAGTACTGCGTATAAACGCCGCTTTTGTCACTTTTTCTAACCAATTCTGCCAAATGTTTAGGCGTTAACAGAAGTGACGATTACGTTAATCAGCGATTCTTGGCATTTGATTCGCAAGCGATTCTTGGCTAACGATCAGCGCATGATGGGCCTTTTTTCGCGCATGCGTGACATGATCAATATCAGCTACGGACAAAAGGTGTTCCTTCTGGCCACCCTGCCCTTGATCGGTGCTGTTTTTCTGATTGCGCTGGTTGTAAGCGCGCAATCACGCCAGTTGGCAGAACGCGAAATACAGGCGTTGGAAGCGCAGTTGATTGAAACCAAGCGCGCCGAACTGAAAAACTATTTGTCAATTGCCCGCACCGCCGTCGTGAACACCTATGGCCGTGCCGCCCCTGATGATGAAGAGGCGAAACTGGCCGTTAGCCGTGAACTGGCTGCGATGCTTTACGGGCAGGACGGCTATTTCTTTGTCTTCGATTATGAAGGCAATAACCTCGTCGCGCCCCGCCAGACCTACCTGATTGGCAAGAACTGGACTGGCCTCGAAGACCTCAACGGCACCCCCATAACCGATGAATTGATCCGCATCGCCCGGACAGGTGGCGGATATCACAGCTTTGACTGGCCCAAACCATCAACTGGCGCGACCGAGCGGATGATCGTCTATGTCAACGGCCTGCAAGACTGGCGTTGGGCCATTGGTACAGGTGTGTTCATTGATGACGTGCTGGAAAATGTCGCCGCTGCGCGGGCGGATGTCGAAACCCGTATCACGACCACCAGCTATTATATTGTTGGCATTGCTATTGCGGCTTTGATTGCTGTTTTCATGACAGGTATGTTCCTTAATCTGCGCGAACGGCGCTTGGCAGATGCCAAACTTAAACAACTGACCCAGCGCATCTTTGATACCCAAGAGGAAGAACGCGGACGTGTGGCGCGCGAATTGCATGACGGGATCAGCCAGATGCTGGTGGGCGTGCGCTATGCGTTGGAATTGACACGCCGCAAGGTTGGCGATGATGCAGGCATCCGCGACAGCCTGAACAAGGGGATCGATGGTCTGGGTTCCACCATCCAAGAGGTCCGCCGCATCAGCCGCGATTTGCGCCCCGGTGTGCTGGATGATCTGGGGCTTGGCCCTGCCTTGCAAGCGCTGACAGACGACTTTTCAACCCGGACCGGCATCGCGGTCGAATTCGAAACCGTCGTGTTCCGCAACCGGCTTGATCAGGAAGCACGGATTGCACTGTACCGCATCGCCCAAGAGGCGCTGACCAACATCGAACGCCACGCTGAGGCCGGGACAGTACAGGTCAGCCTGAAGGGGAACCGCAAGGGGGCGAACCTGCGGATCGTGGATGACGGCATTGGCATGACATGGCCGCAACAGGAACGACGGCCCAGTGCCGGTCTAGGTTTGCGCAATATGCAGGAACGTATCGAACAATTGGGTGGGACGCTGCGCATCCTGTCGGCGCGCACGGGAACAACCGGCACGGTCATTGAAGCCCAAGTGCCCCTGAGCCATATGCTGCGCCCACAAAACACAGCAAAGGAAAGCGCATGACGACCCGCGTTCTTATCGTAGATGATCACCCCATGGTCGCCGAAGGCATCCGATCTTTGCTGGAAAGCTATGATGATCTGGAAATCGTCGGCACCTTGGGCAATGGGCAGGATGCGGTGGATCAGGCCATCGCCCTGGGCCCCGACGTGATCTTGATGGATTTGAACATGCCCGGACTTTCAGGGCTGGCAGCGACCGAGATGATCCTGGAGAAACAACCAGACACCCGGATCGTGATCCTGTCGATGCATGACAGCCCTGAATATATCTCAACAGCGCTCAGCCATGGTGCGCGGGGCTATATCCTCAAGGATGTGCCTACCGAAGAAATTCACACGGCGATTGAAACTGTCATGGGGGGCGGGGAATATCTGTGCACTGGGGCGAAAGGATCGCTGCAACCCAAAATCAGCGATGGGCGCGAAACGCTGACCAGCCGCGAACAGACAATCCTGTTGGAATTGGCGCAAGGACAGTCGAACAAAGATGTTGCCAATACGCTCAATATCTCGGTCCGCACGGTCGAGACGCATCGCAAGAATATCAAACGCAAGCTGGGCATCAGTTCCACAGCCGGGCTGACACGCTATGCGCTGGAACACGGTGTTTTACAGGGAACAGGCATTTAGCGGTCTTTTGCGGCTACGTCTTTCAACAGTGCGGCCATGCGCTCCACCTGTTCAGTCGTCCAGCGTGAATAATGACGCTTCGTCGCCACTGGTTGATGGCCCAAACCCAGCTTTGGCGTGTCGTGATAGGCCGTTTTCGGCCGGATGGGGCGTGGCACAAAATTACCGCCACAAGTTGGGCAGACATCTTTCAGCACGTCGGCCACGCATTTCGCGCAATAGGTACATTCATAGGTACAGATGCGCGCATCATCCGCATCAGGCGGCAGATCTTTATCGCACCATTCGCAGTTTGGTCTAAGTTCGAGCATCGTGTTCCCCTTACAGACAAAAAAAGCCCCGCGCCTTGGGATACGCGGGGCCGTCCTCAGTCTAAGAGTGACTAATTAGTTTTCAACAGTCTCTTGAATGCTTTCGCGCACGATGTTGAACCATTCACCCGACAGGCGCAGTTCTTCAAGGCCCGCGTTGATAATCGGCAATGCCTCGTTTGCGAAGGCGTTATCCTTTGCGACAAAGATATGCGACGACACGGCACCGCTAAGCGGTTCAATTTTGGCAATCCGATCTGCAAAACCGGATTCGCGGATGTCTTCCTCGGCTGGCAAGGTGTCATAGGTCATCACGTCAACGTCGCCGCTGGCCAAAAGCTGGACGCAGTCCTGCTGCGATACCGGGGTCACATAGGTGATGTTTGGTGCTACCAGTCGTTCGGCCTCAAGATCAAAGGTAAACCATGCTTCGGGACGGCAAATGCGCGCACCAAACAGGTCTTCGTGGCTGGTTGCAGCCGCATATTGACTGTCCGCGAGGGTAAAGAAATCGACCAGAATTTCGTAGAACGGTTCTGAGTGGTTGAAATCCGTGCAGCGATAGGCGCTGGCCTCGGACAGGTTTTCAACCAGATCACAATTTGGCAGGAACCATGGGAACGCCATATCAACGGCACCGGTCGGCAACAGCGTTTCCAAGTGTGACCCCCAATCATTGATGAAGATCAAATTATAGGCTTGATCAGGGTTGCCCAGTTCCATCGACCGTTCCACCATCCGCGTGATCATACCACCGCCGGGCAGATCTTCGTCGGTGAACGGGGCATAGCCTGTGCCGGTTGTAATACGCAGCGGCCGGTCCGGCATCGCTGTTGTTGGCGCAGGGCCGGTCGAGGCCGCAGTGACGCGCGCGGTTGATGTGGGCAAAGACCCATCCGCACAGGGGATGACCAAGACCATATCAACTTCGAGTATGTTTGGGTTTTCCAGAACATTTGTATTGGCATCAAATAGCGTCTGAAATCCGCCACGCACACCTGCCGTTGTCGCAATTGTACTTAACCTGTCACCGCTTACGACCGTGTAGGTCGAACACTGCTCTTGTGCATGGGCCGTCTGTGGTGCGCCCAACATAAGGCCGGCGGTGGCGACTGTGGCTGCGGCAAAACAAGTGGATGACAGAGCGGTGCGCTTGGTCACGCGCGGATGCAGATTGAGTGTGGACATGGAGGATTCTCGCTCTTTAGGGTTTCGTTGTGCGCATCTATGCGTTGAAAAGCGGCGAAATGTTGACGGAAACTCGACCAATAATAACACGACAATTTTTCACGTTTGGGCGTACCTCAGGCAGAAAGCGCCGAAAAACCCAGTGTTTTATAGCTATTATTGTGAAATACTTATTAATAATTTCATAATGCAGACGGGAAAACCAGCACACAAAATTGCACGTACCACGATCATTAATTCGAATTCGTGAACAGTGTCGTGTCACGGTCGCTCTATTGCCACCCCAATCAGACAGTATATCGCTAAAACTTATAAACCACTTTTTCGGCGATAAAATCTGCCGCAAAATGCGTCCAATGCATCTATCGCGTGGCACCATCACCCACCCATGTGGAACATTTTTATTGCCGTTAAAGGATGCAGCCTTGCTCCTGCGACATTCCGACCCACATTGATCAGAAGTATACTCTAGCAGATCGGAAGAATGATGTCTGACACCCCCACCTATACTCCACCAAAAGTCTGGACCTGGGACGCCGAAAGTGGCGGTAAGTTTGCCAACATCAATCGGCCCATCGCAGGGCCAACCCATGACAAGGATTTACCAGTCGGCAAGCATCCGTTTCAGCTGCATTCACTCGCGACGCCCAATGGGGTGAAAGTGACCGTCATGCTGGAAGAATTGTTGGCCGCGGGCCATGCCGCTGAATACGACGCCTGGCTGATCAACATTCAGGAAGGTGACCAATTCAGCAGCGGCTTTGTTGACGTGAACCCAAATTCCAAGATCCCTGCCCTGTTTGACAAAGACACCGGCGTGCGGGTCTTTGAAAGCGGTGCGATCCTGCTGTATCTGGCCGAAAAATACGGGGCGTTCCTGCCAAAAAGCATGCCCGAGCGTACCGAAACGCTGAACTGGCTGTTCTGGTTGCAAGGCTCTGCCCCCTATCTTGGCGGCGGCTTTGGCCACTTTTATGCCTATGCGCCCGAGAAATTCGAATATCCCATCAACCGCTTCGCGATGGAGGCAAAGCGCCAGTTGGATGTGCTGAACCAGCGGCTTGAAGATTGCGAATATCTGGGTGGTGACGCATATTCGATCGCCGATATGGCCACTGCCCCGTGGTATGGCGCACTTGTCAAAGGTCAGGTCTATGAGGCGGCAGAGTTCCTTGATGTGGCATCTTATGAACACGTCAATCGCTGGGCTGATGCCGTGATGGACCGGCCCGCCTATCAACGGGGCAAAATGGTCAACCGCGCGTGGGGCGCGCCATCTGAACAACTGCGCGAACGGCATGACGCGGGGGATTTTAACACCCAGACATGGGACAAGATCGGCGATGAAAGCTAGCTTTCATAAGGTGCATCTTTTGTGGTGCGCCTACTTCGGATTTCTGGACAGCCGGAACATCGCAAAAATTGAAAAGGCAAGAACGATACTGAAGAATACGCACAACAGCATAATGCCAAATGGCATGTCGCTTCCGGGTAGAAAATACGAGTAAACCCCATAGATCATCGCCGCCAACATAAAAAGCATGCCACCGCCAAGACAGACATCCATCAGTAAAAAGGCACCGAATTGATCAAGCCTTTTGGACTTGCGGCCCAGTGTAAAGAACAAGACCTGCGTTAAGATATAACCAAGGATCGTCAGCATCACGACGAGCCCCAGATAAAGCCCAATTGACGCAAGTGAAATGACCTGCAACGGCCTGCCATCTTGATAAGCAACGGTGACCTTGGTCCCGATCACAGGTTCCGCACCGCTTCTGATATCGCCTTTCTGCGTGATTGCGCGCCCGGCGCTGTCAGTGAACCGCAGCATTGGGGTGTGCATCAAAGTACGCTCCGTGAAACCATCGCTGCCACGGGTTTCTTCCCACGCACTACTGACCCCTACAATTGTTGCTTCATACTTGGGTGAGACAACCATGCGATGGATTGACTGGGCACCAATAGCCACGAACATAAAAAACAGGGTGGACATCGTCACCAAGACAAATCCGAAAAACAGGTTTGTTCCGATCCCAATAGGCTTGCCATTCTTGGACCAACGACGGCTGACGCCAGCCATCAGCAGAACCCCGAAAAGGATGGATGCAAAAAAGAGGTAACCCATAGGCGTCACTGTCATGGCGCCTGCCTAACTGTTGCATCATCCAGATCAAGCCCCGATGCAAATAACAGATCATTGAAGACAGGCCCAAAATAGACCCCGGAAAGAAAGTTGCGAAAATCCGCTCTTTTGCGACATTTTCTCCATTACGGCTGTTGACCCCCCTTGAGCTGCGCACTAATGTCGCCGCATAAGAAGGAAACCTAATGACACACGTCGTACTCATTGTGAGAAAAGCGCGCATGGGCCGGTAACGGTAAGACCATAATGATCCCATGCGCCCCCGATACTTCGGGGGTTTTTTTATGACTACGGCAAAGATAGGCGATAGGACGCGAGACAAATGACAAAAGCCATGACGGGCGCAAAAATGGTCGTTCAGGCACTGATTGATCAGGGCGTGGACACAGTCTTTGGATACCCCGGTGGTGCCGTCCTACCGATCTATGACGAGATTTTTCAGCAAAACAGCATCAAGCATGTCTTGGTCCGCCACGAACAGGGGGCGGTGCATGCCGCCGAAGGTTATGCCCGCTCGACTGGGAAACCCGGTGTTGCTTTGGTGACCTCTGGCCCCGGTGCAACAAACGCTGTGACCGGGTTGACCGATGCGCTGATGGACAGCATTCCGATTGTCGTGCTGACCGGTCAGGTGCCGACTTTCATGATCGGATCAGATGCGTTTCAGGAATGCGATACGGTTGGCATCACACGCCCTTGCACCAAGCATAACTGGCTGGTGAAAGAGACTGATAAACTGTCGTCGGTCCTGCACGAAGCATTCCACATCGCCACATCCGGCCGCCCCGGCCCTGTGGTGATCGACATTCCCAAGGACGTGCAGTTCGCGACCGGCACATATACAGAGGCACGTCAGGTCGAGACCCATTATAACCCGCAAGTAAAGGGTGACATGGAGATGATCACCGAACTGGCGGCGGCAATGGAAAAAGCCAAGCGGCCTTTGTTCTATACGGGTGGCGGTGTCATCAATTCTGGCCCTGCCGCGTCGCAGTTGCTGCGCGAATTGGTGGCCGCAACAGGTTTCCCGATCACATCCACGCTGATGGGTCTGGGCTGTTATCCGGCGTCTGGCGACAACTGGCTGGGTATGCTGGGCATGCATGGTCTTTATGAGGCCAACATGGCGATGCACGACTGCGATCTGATGATCAACATCGGCGCGCGCTTTGACGATCGGATCACGGGGCGTCTGGATGCGTTCAGCCCCGGATCAACCAAGGCGCATATTGATATTGATGCGTCCTCCATCAACAAGGTGATCAAGGTCGATATTCCGATTTTGGGTGATGTCGCGCATGTGTTGGAAGACCTGCTGAACGTCTGGAAAGCCCGCGGGCGCAAGACCGACAAAGAGAACGTCCAGAAATGGTGGCACCAGATCAATGACTGGAAGAAGGTCGACTGCCTGGCGTTCGAGCAAAAGGGCAAGGTGATCAAACCGCAATACGCCCTGTCGCGTCTGGAAGAGCTGACCAAGAAACACGACCGGTACATTTGTACCGAAGTGGGCCAGCACCAGATGTGGGCGGCGCAATATCTGGGGTTCGAAGACCCGAACCGTTGGATGACATCCGGTGGTCTGGGCACCATGGGTTACGGTTTTCCGGCCTCTATCGGTGTGCAAATGGGGCATCCTGATGCGCTGGTGATCAACGTGGCCGGTGAAGCATCTTGGCTGATGAACATGCAGGAACTGGGCACGGCAATGCAATACGGCCTGCCCGTCAAACAGTTCATCCTGAACAATGAACGGCTGGGCATGGTACGCCAGTGGCAGGAACTGTTGCATGGGGAACGCTATTCCAGCAGCTGGTCGGAATCGCTGCCTGATTTCGTGAAACTGGCCGAGGCGTTTGGCGCAAAGGGTATTATCTGTGACGATCCAGACAATTTGGACGATGCGATCATGGAAATGCTGACCCACGACGGCCCCGTCCTGTTCGATTGTCTGGTGGAAAAGCACGAAAACTGCTTCCCGATGATCCCATCGGGCAAACCACATAACGAAATGCTGCTGGGTGAGAATGCGGATGTGGCGAATGCGATCAAGTCCGATGGTGCGGTGATGGTCTAACGACTACCCCGCTGACCTGATTTAGTTACAAGATAAAGGGACATCACATGTCACCGCTCAAAATCAAAAAAGGCGCGACCAGCCACTCCGCCTATGATCTACGCCCCAACTTTTCTGACAAAGAAGAGCGCCATACACTTGCCGTTCTGGTCGAAAACGAACCGGGCGTGCTGTCGCGCGTCATCGGCCTTTTCGCTGGCCGTGGGTACAACATCGACAGCCTGACCGTGGCAGAGGTGGATCATCTGGGCCACCGTTCGCGCATCACGATTGTCACATCTGGTACGCCGCAGATTATCGTTCAGATCAAGGCGCAACTGGGCCGCATCGTGGATGTGCATAAGGTCAACGACCTGACCGTCGAAGGGCCGTCCGTGGAACGTGAACTGGCGCTGTTCAAAGTCACAGGCACAGGCAATGATCGCATTGAAGCGATCCGTCTGGCCGATATTTTTAGGGCAAGTGTGGTCGATAGCACCTTGGAATCATTTGTTTTTGAGATCACAGGCACACCCGAAAAAATTGATGCTTTCGCAGAACTCATGCGGCCCTTGGGGCTGGAAGAGATTGCGCGCACGGGTGTCGCGGCACTGTCGCGCGGCGCTGTCGCCTAGTACAAAATGCCCGCCCAAAGGGAGGTTTGAGCGCGCATTTCGCAATCCCCCGCGCCCGATTGGGGCGTGACGCGAGGGACGCAGTGGGTGACCCGGATCAGCGGCTGATCTGGGCCACGCGCCACTTATTAGGCCGGCAGCAGGCCAGCTTCTGTTGCAACTGCGATTTCGTCCGCATCCAACAGGCCATCGCCGGATGTATCGAGAACTGTGAAGTCATCCTCGGACATCTCAGGCATTACGGCCTGAAGCTCTGGATAGCTGTACATGCCGTCGCCGTTGATATCGATCGCGGCGTCTTGGGCAAAGCTGGGAACAGCCAGCGCGGAAAGTACTGCAATTGGTGCGATCAGCTTAAGTGTACGAGTCATTTTTTTTCTCCTATTAGGACATGAAGAAGACATTTTTGCCTTCACCGAAACAATTGGACGTCCTCATGCGATCTTTCCATAGCTCCCCCGCAAAGAGAAGTTTTGCGGCGTTCTTGCGCCAAATTTTGCGTCAGTGATGCGCAAAAGCACGCTGAGATTTCCCACCGCCGTCCTAACTGGCAAATGTGGGCCGAGGACCTTGGCGTCAAGTGGCAAACTTTGGCCCATTGCGGGTTTTTGATGTCGCTGTGAGAAAAGTCGCCGTCGCGCCCAGACGGCATCAAGATAGACCGATCTGCCATGATTTTCCTACCAAGAGGATGTATATCATGGCCAAAGACATTCCCGCGCAGACCCTTGATGCAGTGCGTCAGCCGATCGAGACCGCAAACGGGCTGCCAAACGCGCATTATATCAGCCCTGATGTGTTTGCCGTCGAAAAGCAGGCGGTGCTTTGTGCCAACTGGGCGGGCCTTGCCGTGGCTGCCGATGTGCCCGAACCCGGCGATGCCAAACCGATAGAATTTCTTGGCATGCCATTGCTACTGGTCCGCGACCGCCAAGGGCGGGTGCGTGTATTTCAGAATATTTGCCGCCATCGCGGCATGATCCTTGTATCCGAGCCAAAGAAAATCGAAGGCGCGATCCGCTGCCCTTATCATTCGTGGTGTTATTCCACCGATGGCAAACTGGTCAGCACACCCCATGTCGGCGGTCCCGGTCATAATACCCATGACGCTATCGACAAATCCCTGCTAGGCTTGATCGAGGTGCGCAGCCATATCTGGTTCGACACCGTGTTCATCAATATCGACGGCAACGCAGACCCTTTTGAGGAGGTCCACGCCGATCTGATTGCCCGGTGGTCTGATTTTGATCAGCCGATGTATCATGGCGGTGCTGACAGTACCTTTGTCCTGCCTGTCAAAACCAACTGGAAGCTGGCGGTCGAAAACTATTGCGAAAGCTATCACCTGCCTTGGGTGCACCCCGGCCTTAACAGCTATTCCCGGTTAGAGGATCACTATAACATTGATGAAAAGGGCAAGTTTTCGGGTCAGGGCACCTATGTCTATCGCCAGTTAAAGGGTGACGATGGTGCGGTGTTCCCCGATTTTGCTGACCTCGATGACAAATGGGCAGAAGGCGGTGAATATATCACCGTCTACCCCAATGTGCTTGTCGGCGTGCAGCGCGATCATGCCTTTGTCATTGTGCTGGAACCCGTCAGCTTTGAAGAAACACGCGAACATATTCACCTTTATTATGCGACCCCTCAGACAGACGATGCTTTACGCGCCAAGAATACTGTCCAATGGCGCGGGATTTTCGAAGAAGACCTCTTTGTTGTCGAAGGCATGCAAAAGGGCCGCTATGCACCCGGTTTCGACGGCGGTCGTTTCAGTCCCGCGATGGACGGGCCGACCCACTGTTTTCATGACTGGGTGGCTGGCAAGATCGCGGATCACGTCGCGCGCGCATGATGATGCTTCACGACCGCCTGCTTGACGCGCATGCATGCGATGACAAGACCGCGTTAATCGCCCTTTATACCGAAGCGGCCGACAGCACTGGTGATATCAACGCCGCCTGCTTCTACCTTACTCACGCCTATATCTTCGCGCTTGAGCTGGGTGATCCAGCATCGGTGCCACTTTATCGGCGACTAAAGGCACAAGGTCGCGTCTGACCCCTTGCCCCTGCCCGCCCTTCGGCCCACGTTGGGGTCAAGCAAGACAGGACAAAAAGCATGGCCCCCCGCAAGATCATCATCGACACTGACCCCGGCCAAGATGACGCGGTCGCGATCCTGCTTGCCCTTGCCTCGCCCGAAGATATTGACGTGTTGGGGATTACGGCGGTCGCGGGCAATGTCCCGCTCCCCCTGACCGAAAAGAACGCGCGGATTGTGTGTGAACTGGCACGCAAGCCCGACACACGCGTGTTTGCAGGCTGCGATACCCCGATGAAACGCAAGCTGGTCACAGCAGAACACGTGCATGGCAAGACCGGTCTTGATGGTCCGCAAATGGCCGACCCGACGATGCCATTGCAAGACCAGCACGCGGTCGATTTCATTATTGAGACATTGCGCCACGAACCCAGCGGCACCGTCACGCTGTGCCCCATTGGCCCACTAACCAATATCGCAACGGCGTTTGAGCGCGCACCGGATATCATCAACCGTGTGCAAGAGATTGTTCTGATGGGCGGCGCTTACTTTGAGGTGGGCAATATCACCCCGACCGCAGAATTTAACATCTATGTGGACCCAGAGGCGGCCAAGATCGTCTTTGGCGCAGGTGCCCCGCTGGTGGTGATGCCTTTGGATGTCACACACAAGGCCTTGACGACACATAACCGCATTGACGCCTTCCGGTCCATGCACACCAAAGTGGGCGACATGGTCGCCGCCTGGACCGATTTTTTCGAACGCTTCGATATGGAGAAATACGGATCAGAGGGTGCGCCGCTGCACGACCCCTGCACCATTGCCTATCTGATTGAACCGCAACTGTTCGAAGGCCGTCACATCAACGTGGAAATTGAGACCGAGGCCGAACTGACCCTTGGCATGACCGTCGCGGATTGGTGGCGTGTGACGGACCGTCCGGCCAATGCGATGTTCATGAAAGATATCGACGCGTCTGGGTTCTATGCGCTGCTTGCAGCACGACTGGCGCGGCTGTGAAGATGCATATTCCTTTTGAAAATTCCTACGCACAACTGCCAGCGCAGATGTATACGGCGCAATTGCCGACGCCTGTGAAAGCGCCGCAGATGATTGTGGCGAACGTCGATTTGGCGAAGATCCTTGGCATTGATCCGGCGGACCTGATGACACCCGAAGCGGCACAGGTATTTGCCGGAAACCATATTCCCGATGGGGCGGCCCCCCTTGCCCAAGTCTATGCGGGTCATCAGTTTGGCAACTGGAACCCGCAATTGGGCGACGGGCGCGCGGTGCTGCTGGGCGAGGTCATTGGCACTGACGGTATCCGCCGCGATATCCAACTCAAAGGGTCTGGCCCGACCCCCTATTCGCGTCGCGGTGACGGACGCGCGTGGCTGGGTCCGGTGATGCGCGAATATCTGGTAAGCGAGGCGATGCATGCGATGGGCGTGCCAACAACCCGCGCGCTGGCCGCTGTGACAACGGGTGAGGATGTCTACCGCGAAGAGGTTCTTCCCGGCGCGGTCATCGCCCGCGTGGCGCAAAGCCATATCCGCGTCGGCACGTTCCAGTTCTTTGCCAGCCGCGGCGATATGATGGCGCTGCACGCACTGACAGATCATGTGATTGCGCGGCACTATCCACAGGCGAACGGTCCTGCAGAACTGCTTGATCTGGTCATTGCCCGCTACGCCAAGCTGATCGCGAAATGGATGGGTTTGGGGTTCATCCACGGTGTGATGAATACCGACAATGTGTCGATTGCCGGTGAAACAATCGACTATGGGCCTTGCGCCTTCATCGACGGCTTTCACCCTGACAGCGTGTTCAGCGCCATTGATCAGTACGGGCGCTATGCCTATGCCAACCAGCCCGCAATCGGGGCTTGGAATATGGCGCAGTTTGCGACCTCACTGATCCCATTGATGCCTGACCGAGAGGCGGCGATTGAAGATTTCACCGCCGCTGTGCACCGGATGCCAAGGATTTATGAGGCCGAGTGGCTCAAGGTCTTCGGCGCAAAGCTAGGGCTTGCAAACCCGATAGAGGATGACCGCACCCTGATTACCGATCTTTTGGATCTGATGACGAAAGACGGGGCAGATTTCACCAATACTTTCGCCAGTCTGGGTAGTGCCAGCGCACGGGACCAATTCATCAAACGCGACGCCTTTGATGCCTGGGCAAACCGCTGGCATTTGCGCAAATCAGATGATGCAGCATCCATCATGGCGCAAGCCAACCCGCAGATCATCCCGCGCAATCACCGCATAGAAGAAGCCATCGTTGCTGGACGCAAAGGTGACTACGCCCCGTTCCACGCGCTTTTGGCAGCCATCACCACCCCCTACGCCGCCTTGACCGGCGACACCGCCCCCTTTGCACGTGCGCCAAGCAAAGATGAACAGGTTACGCGGACATTTTGCGGGACCTAATCGGTCTGTTGATCAGCAAAATGCCCAACGCCACCAGTACCAGAGCGGCAATCAGATTTGGTCCGATCTCTTCCCCCAGCAAGAGCCAGCCCAACCCGACTGCCAAAACCGGCGACAGAAAACTGAAAGAGGCCACACCAGAGGCCGGATAGATCGACAAAAGCCATAGCCAAAAGATGAAACCCGCGCTGACAACGACAACAATCTGAAACAGCAGCCCAACAAAGTGGATCGGTTCCAGATCACGAATAAATGGCCCGAAAAAGAACGCCGCAATCAGCAGGACAGGCGCGGACACACCCACCTGCCACATCAACTGTATCTCTGGACGTACCCGCGACAGTGATGATGCTTTGGCCAACAAGGCCGTCAGCGCCCAACCCACAGCTGCACCCACTGCTGCCAGATCACCCCAAAAGCTGCCTTCCCCATCGTCACGGGTCAAAATCGCAAGCGCGACACCAAGCAGTGCCAGCCCAAGACCCAAGGCTTTCACCGGTGTCACCCGGTCATCGGGCATTACAAAATGCGCCATGATCGCCAGCCAAACGGGCATTGAATAAAAAATTACGCTCGCGCGGCTGACTGCTGTCAGATCAAGCGCCGTGAAAAGGCACAAAAACTCAAACGCAAAAATCAATCCCATCGTGAAACCGGCCAGCCGCGTGCCTTTTTCAAAGCGCAAAGGAATGCCGCGCCAACGCAGCCATAACCAAATACATAAAACCGCGCCTGCCGACCGCAGCCCTGCAAAAAATACCGGCTGCAAGCCCCCATTGGTGACCTTGATCACAACTTGATTGAAAGCGAGTAGCAGGGCGAAACCTGTCAGGGCCACGGCCCCGAACAGATCAATCTGAGATTTCTTTTCCATTGCCGCCAGATCATGCGCGCAGCATCAAACTGTCAAGCAAAACCCCTGACTTTTGATAGACCTGCAAAAAACGTTCGCCGGATGCATTATTCCTCTGGCCATCTACAGCCGCTAATTGCCCAGCATCCAGTCACCATCCGGCCAGAACGCGTGAAAGGCAAACGCAAACATCACGTCATGGGGCAAATCGTTACCATCCGCATCACGCACACGCACATTGCCGACTTCTTTGCCTGATCCGATACGCGCTGAATCCAGTGCCGAAGCTTGTCCTTGCGTCCATGTAAAGCTTACGCCCGCTTCAGTCAGCTGCCTTTCTTCAGACAATCGCGTCAGCGGCCAGGCCCGATCACCCGCACGGACCACGCGGGCCAATGCGGGAATATCATGGGGTGGCATTTCGCCGGAATAAAGAAACGGACGGTTCGAGCTGTCATAGCGCACATAGGGGTTGGCGCCGTAATTGCGGTTGAACGGCGGCTGCGCCATCACCAACCCATCGGGATTACGTGTCGAAAACGCCTCCCAGCTTTCCATCCAACTGGGCAGACTGACCAATTCGGTGCCCGTCAGGTCACCTACAATCGCCTCACCAATCGCTTGCTGCCACCAGCTTTCGGTTTCGCGGTCATACATGATCATATCCGAATTGCGTAGCTTGCCAGAAACACCAAAGCTTAGCGTGCCTTGTGCGACGCGGCGGTCAAAGGTGATCCCGGAATTGCACAGCGGGCAGAAGGTGACGGCGACCGGAATACCCCCGACCACGTCATTCACGATCTCATGCCATGTCAGATATCGGATCGGATAGGCGCGCGGCACCTCGCCTGCGATCTCTAGCGTGATAACGGGTTCGCGTGGTTCCAGATTGGGTTTGTCCGCGACGGCAAGAAAGGTTGGATCATCAATGGCCGGAATGCCGTCTTTGGGCGGGCCGCCGGACATAATTTCGACCCAACTGTCGACCGTGTTGGTTTCAAAATCAGTATTTGGCCATTCAAAAGACCAAAACTCCGGGCTTGCCACAGACATGCTGGCGGCAGTGCAAAAGGCTGCGATGGTGGGGATCAGGCGCATCGGTCTCTCCTTAATATTCGGTCAGAGAGTGGTCGATTGCGCCGGGTCAGCCTAGCCCCCTCGCGGATATGTGAGGGGGCTGGCGTTTTTCGTTACTCTGTCACGCGGACGGCGGCCATCATATCAGGCTGGCCGATCACCGCACCATTGGCACCGGTGCCGCGTTTGATCTGATCGACCAGTTCCATACCTTCAGTGACCTCGCCAACCACGGTATACTGTCCGTTCAGGAAATAACCGGGTTCGAACATGATAAAGAACTGGCTATTGGCCGAGTCCGGGTTTTGCGCCCGTGCCATGCCGACGACGCCGCGTTCAAACGGGATATCCGAAAATTCCGCGGGAATATCCGCAAACTCGGACCCGCCGGTGCCGGCCCGCGACAAATCCATGCCCATCACGCCATTTTGCACATCACCTGTCTGGGCCATAAAGCCTTCAATCACCCGGTGGAAAACGACGCCATCATAGTTGCCTGCCTCGGCAATGGCCGTGATCTGTGCTGTGTGCAGCGGTGCCGTTTCCTCGAACAGGTCGATGACGATAGTGCCGTTGGCCTCACCCTCAAGATCAATCTCAAGGCCCGCGCTGAGCGCCGGTGTCGCGGCAATCGCCAGAATTGCTGCAAACTTATACATCTGCGGCAACTTTCACGCTGATCATCCGGTCAGGGTTCATCGGCGGCTCGCCCCGTGTGATCGCATCAACGTGTTCCATGCCAGACACAACCTGACCATAGACAGTGTACTGCCCGTTCAGAAAGTCGTTGTCCTTGAAGTTGATAAAGAACTGGCTGTTGGCAGAGTTGGGGTTCTGCGACCGCGCCGCGCCGATAGACCCGCGTGCATGCGGAATTTTAGAAAATTCGGCAGGGACATCGGGCATATCAGAGCCACCTGTGCCAGCGCGCCCAATGTTAAAATTGTCTTCCATGTTGCCGTTGGCCACATCGCCCGTTTGCGCCATGAAGCCGTCAATCACCCGGTGAAAACACACGTTGTCGTATTTGCCAGCGCGCGCGAGTTCCTTCATCCGCGCCACGTGGGCCGGTGCCACATCAGGCAACAATTCGATGATCACGTCACCGTCTTTGAGTGTCATGATGATGGTGTTCTCTGGGTCTTTGATGTCGGCCATCGGGCTCTCCTTAATCTGTGGTTCGCACCTGACATATGGCCCATTGATGCAATTGCCAAGCAGGTCCGGTTGACGCGGGCGCCCGATTGCCGCAACACCTTGCTAAAATCAACCTTATGGGAGCACGCCGATGGCTTGGAAAACACTTGACGACATGGACTTTGCGGGCAAACGCGCGTTGGTGCGGGTGGATATCAATGTACCGGTCGAAGACGGTGTTGTGACCGACACCACCCGGATTGAGCGGATTATCCCAACGGTTGATGATATTCAGGAAAAGGGCGGCAAGGTGATCTTGATGGCCCATTTCGGGCGCCCCAAAGGTCAGGTCGTGCCAGAAATGTCGTTGGAACACATCGCCCCCGCGGTCGCCGATGTGCTGGGGCTGCCGGTCACATGGGTGAATTCCGACTACGGTGACGCCGTGGCCAAGATGGAAGGCGATGAGGTTCTTTTGCTGGAAAACCTGCGCTTCAATCCCGGCGAGGAAAAGAATGACGCAGGTTTTGCCAAACGTTTGGCCAGCCTTGGTGATATCTATGTCAACGATGCTTTCTCTGCGGCGCACCGCGCGCATGCAAGTACAGAGGCGATTGCCCGCCTGCTTCCCGCTTGTGCGGGACGTTTGATGGCAGAGGAGTTGAGTGCGCTTGACAAAGCACTTGGGACGCCAAAGCGCCCTGTGGTCGCTGTTGTCGGTGGTGCCAAGGTTTCAACCAAGCTGGACCTGCTTGGAAACTTGGTGGGCAAGGTTGATCATTTGGTGATCGGCGGCGGGATGGCGAACACGTTTTTGGCAGCCCAAGGCATCAACGTGGGTAAATCGCTTTGCGAGCATGATCTGGCAGAGACCGCCCGCGAGATTTTGGGCAAGGCCAAGGCCGCTGGCTGTGAAATTATCCTGCCCCGCGACATTGTCGTCGCGCGCGCGTTCAAGGCCGGTGCTGACAGCGAAACGCTGGCCCCCGATGCTTGCCCTGCCGATGCGATGATCCTTGATGCAGGGCCCGCGACGGTGGACTACATCAGCGGTGTTCTGGACAACGCGGAAACGCTGGTATGGAACGGCCCATTGGGTGCATTTGAAATTGCGCCTTTTGATGCCGCGACAAATGCTGCCGCCGCGAAGGCCGCTGCGCTGTCAACGGCAGGCAAGCTTATCTCGGTCGCCGGTGGCGGTGATACGGTTGCGGCCCTAAATCAGGCGGGCGCGGCGGATGACTTTACCTATATCTCGACCGCCGGTGGCGCGTTTCTGGAGTGGATGGAAGGCAAGGAATTGCCAGGCGTTGCGGCCCTGTCCCGGTAACACCGCTTGTTGGGGCGCTGCCCCCGTCCCTGCGGTCCTCCCCCGAGGTATTTTTGAACATGAGAAGTGTATTGGCGGCATGCAAAACACGGTGTTTGCGATAACATCCCGTCCGATTGCGCTAACACATTTGCAACCCTGCGCAGGCCCGCCTATCGCTGCTGTAACAACATAAAGGGGCCTGCCATGAAAACGACCAGAATTGTTCAGAAAATCCTTGCCAACTATGAGGGTGAGACCCCCGGAGTAAAGGCCAAACTGGCCGGTATCCTGATGAACGGGAAACTGGGTGGCACCGGCAAGATGATCATCCTGCCGGTCGATCAGGGGTTTGAACATGGACCGGCCCGGTCCTTTGCGCCCAACGCCCCCGGCTATGACCCGCACTACCATTATCAGTTGGCGATTGACGCCGGGTTGAACGCCTATGCGGCCCCATTGGGTATGCTTGAGGCCGGCGCAGACACATTCGCAGGGCAGATCCCCACGATCCTGAAAGTAAACTCGGCCAATTCTTTGATCCCGAATGAAGCACCCAAAACGCAGGCGATCACGGCCTCTGTTGATGATGCGCTGCGCCTTGGTTGTTCTGCAATCGGCTTTACGGTTTATCCCGGGTCATCGGCTGCGCTGAACATGTTCGGCGACATTGCCGAGATGCGCAAAGAAGCCGCCGCCAAAGGCATCGCGACGGTGATCTGGTCCTACCCCCGCGGTGAAGCGCTGGACAAAGACGGCGAGACAGCAATTGATATTGGCGCTTATGCGGCACAGATTGCGGCCCTGCTGGGCGCGCATATCATCAAGATCAAACTAAGCACCGATCATCTGAGCTTGCCCGAGGCAAAGAAGGTTTACGAGGCCGAAGGGATCGATATCGCCACCCAAGCGGCCCGCGTGCGCCACTGCGTGCAAAGCGCCTTTGACGGACGCCGGTTGATGGTCTTCTCAGGCGGTGCGGCCAAGGGAACTGACGCCGTTTACGACGACGCGCGCGCCATCCGTGACGGCGGCGGCAATGGGTCGATCATCGGGCGGAATTCATTCCAGCGTGACCGCGATGATGCGCTGGCGATGCTGGGGAAACTGGTCGAGATTTATCGCGGAAAAGCGTAATTCCGGGGTGTCGTGAAGTTTGAGGGTTAAGGGTTACATGGAATTTGCCAGTATATGCGATACCCATCCTTGCGTTCAATAATCATACACATCTGCTTATCACGATTGGCGGCGTCCATTTCTTCGCATGTGACCTGCACATGTTCTATCACGTCATCAACACCCATGTTGAGAAAGCACTTTCGCGGCATTTCTTTTTCAAAATCGGGATAGGTATCATCGTCGGGCAACCACTGACCGTCATCATGCGCAGATAAACTGCCGGGGATGATAAGCCCGCCCAACAGAGCGCAGAATAGCGGCGCGACAAAAACACACATACATCGCTGTCTGACCTGATCGCGCAAATCACTTATTCCCCTGCGTTTCAGCGCAACTTACCTCGCATGTTTATTGGCGGTCCACACATTTAGGGATTCCCTTTTCCAGCGTGATATGCGAATCGTTGTTTCAGTCACCCATCAGAGGTGACGTTAGAGGCAGACCTATGACACGACGCAGCCGTCCACAACTTGGCGCTTTGTTCTATTTCCTTGGCATGATCATGCTGGGGCTTTATTTCACGTTCGCTGCAGTGCAAGGCGATTATGGGCTGTTTAAACGGATTGAAGTGAAAGCCGAAGGTGATGCGTTGGCTGTTGAGCTTGCTGCGTTGCAGACCGAGGTCGCGCGGATGGAAAACCTGACCACCCGTCTGTCTGATAACTTCCTTGATCTGGACCTTCTTGATCAACAGGCGCGCGATGTGCTTGGCATGATCCGCGCGGATGAGATCGTTATCCGCTGATCCAATACAGTTAGTCACTTTGTGCAACGCGGCTATTCCAGCGGCACTTGACGATAGGTCACTTTGACTCTCGCATTTTTTCCACGCATGGTTTAGAAGATAGTTTAATACTAAACTATATACGAACACGCTGGAGGATAGCCCATGCCGCCCAAAAAGGCCGCCGCGAAACCCAACGTCTCAGCCGAGGAACTGCTGGGACATTACCGTGAAATGCTGTTGATCCGGCGATTTGAGGAAAAAGCGGGTCAGTTATACGGCATGGGCCTGATTGGTGGGTTTTGCCATCTTTACATCGGACAAGAAGCCGTTGTTGTGGGGCTTGAGGCCGCAGCGGATGAAGGCGACAAGCGCGTCACATCCTACCGTGACCACGGCCATATGTTGGCCTGCGGCATGGACCCCAAAGGCATCATGGCAGAGCTGACAGGCCGCGAAGGTGGCTTTTCCAAAGGTAAAGGCGGTTCCATGCATATGTTCTCGAAAGAGAAGCATTTCTATGGGGGGCACGGTATTGTTGCCGCTCAGGTGCCGCTGGGTGCAGGGCTGGCGTTTTCTGATAAATACAAAGGCAATGACCGTGTGACTTTCACCTATTTCGGTGATGGTGCCGCGAACCAAGGTCAGGTTTACGAAACCTATAACATGGCCGAACTTTGGGACCTGCCCGTCGTTTTTGTGATTGAGAACAACCAATATGCGATGGGGACATCGGTACAACGTTCGACCAAATCACCATCCCTTTGGGAACGCGGGGCCGCTTATGGTATTCCCGGCGAAGAAGTGGACGGCATGTCCGTTCTGGCTGTGAAAGAGGCTGGCGAACGCGCCGTCGCCCACTGCCGCGCAGGCAAGGGCCCCTATATTCTGGAAGTGAAAACATACCGTTATCGTGGTCACTCCATGTCCGACCCGGCCAAATATCGCACCCGCGAAGAAGTGCAGAAAATGCGCGATGAGCGTGACCCAATTGAACAGATCCGCGACATGCTGCTAACCGGCAAACACGCCAGCGATGATGACCTCAAAGCCATCGACAAGGAAATCAAAGCCATTGTGAATGAGGCCGCAGAGTTTTCAAAAGAAAGCCCGGAGCCTGCTTTGGAAGAGCTTTGGACAGATATCTACGCAACCGAAATTCCGCAGGAGGCTTAAGGAATGGCAACTGAAATTTTGATGCCCGCCCTCTCGCCCACTATGGAAGAAGGCACATTGGCCAAATGGCATGTCAAAGAGGGTGACACCGTTTCATCCGGCGACATCATGGCCGAGATTGAAACCGACAAGGCCACGATGGAATTTGAAGCCGTTGATGAAGGCATTATCGGCAAGATCGTCATCGCGGAAGGCACCGAAAGCGTGAAAGTGAACGACGTCATCGCGATCCTTGTGGAAGAAGGCGAAGACGTGGACAGCGCAGAGGTTGATACATCACAATCACAGCAACCTGTTGCAGCGGATAAAGAGCAAAGCTCTGAAACCGCCCCAGCTGCGGCAATGTCGCATCCTGATCCGGCCCCAACCCCTGACGCGACCCCCGATTGGGACGAAGATGTTGAGGTCAAGCAGACCACAGTGCGTGAAGCGTTGCGCGATGCGATGGCCGAAGAAATGCGCCGCGATGAGGATGTGTTCCTTATGGGCGAGGAGGTCGCCGAATACCAAGGCGCCTACAAAATCTCTCAAGGTTTGCTGGATGAATTTGGCGCAAAACGCGTGATTGATACGCCAATAACCGAGCATGGGTTTGCCGGGATCGGTGTGGGTGCCGCCTTTGGTGGCCTCAAGCCTATCGTCGAATTCATGACGTTCAACTTCGCCATGCAAGCCATTGATCACATTATCAACTCAGCAGCCAAGACGCTTTATATGTCTGGCGGTCAGATGGGTGCGCCCATGGTGTTCCGTGGCCCCAATGGTGCGGCGGCGCGCGTCGGTGCGCAGCACAGCCAGGATTATGCCGCGTGGTATATGCAGATCCCCGGCCTGAAGGTCGTGATGCCGTACTCTGCGGCGGATGCGAAGGGTCTGATGAAGACCGCGATCCGCGATCCCAATCCGGTGATCTTTCTTGAGAATGAAATCCTTTATGGCAAGTCGTTCGATGTGCCCGTGATGGATGACTTCACCATTCCATTTGGCAAGGCCAAGATCGAACGCGCAGGCGATGATGTCACAATCGTCAGCTTTGGCATCGGCATGACATACGCCTTGGCCGCGGCTGAAAAGCTGGCCGAAGATGGGATCAACGCCGAGGTGATCAATCTGCGATCCTTGCGTCCGATGGATACGGAGACCATTCTGGCCTCTGTCCGCAAGACAAACCGCTGCGTAACCGTCGAAGAAGGCTGGCCGCAAGGCAGCGTCGGTGGCTATATTAGCGGTGTGATCATGCAAGAGGCGTTTGATTATCTGGACGCCCCGGTCATTACCTGCACAGGCAAGGACGTGCCAATGCCCTACGCCGCGAACCTTGAAAAACACGCTTTGCTGACCGCCGACGAAGTCGTCGAGGCCTGCAAAAAAGTAACCTACCGGTAAGGAGACAGCGCAATGCCAACAGAAATCCTGATGCCCGCCCTGTCACCGACGATGGAGGAAGGCACGCTTGCCAAATGGCACGTTAAAGAGGGCGATACTGTATCGTCCGGTGACATTATGGCCGAGATTGAAACCGACAAAGCCACAATGGAATTTGAAGCCGTCGACGAAGGTGTGATGGGCAAAATCGTCGTGGCCGAGGGTACCGAAGGCGTGAAGGTCAACGATGTCATCGCCGTGTTGCTGGAAGATGGCGAGAGCGCGGATGATATCGGCGATGTCTCTGCAAAATCAGACGATGCGTCGTCCAATGCCGCACCGGCAAAGGCCAGCGATAAAACTGCGCCAGAGCAAGGCTATGGACGCGGTGAAACAGACGCCACACCTGCACCCGCATCAAGCAAAGGGGCTGATGGCAAACGTATCTTCGCGACACCATTGGCGCGCCGGATTGCGGCGGATAAGGGGCTTGATTTGGCCGATATCGAAGGGTCCGGTCCTCATGGCCGGATCATCAAGGCCGATGTCGAAAACGCGAAACCGGGCGAAAAACCCGCAACTGCAAGTGCGAAACCTGAGGCCGCCGCAACGCCAGCGATGGCGGCTGGGCCGTCGACAGACGCTGTCATGAAAACCTACGCAGACCGCCCCTTTGAAGAGGTGCAGCTTGACGGGATGCGCAAGACCATTGCCGCGCGCCTGACCGAAGCCAAACAATCGGTGCCGCACTTTTATCTGCGCCGCGATATTCAACTTGATGCGCTGCTGAAGTTCCGCAGCCAGTTGAACAAGCAGTTAGAGACGCGCGGCGTGAAACTGTCGGTCAATGACTTTATCATCAAAGCTTGTGCGCTGGCGTTGCAGCAAGAGCCCGAAGCCAACGCTGTTTGGGCGGGTGACCGGACGCTGAAGTTTGAGAAATCAGACGTTGCTGTTGCGGTGGCCATCGAAGGCGGTCTTTTCACGCCGGTTCTGAAAGATGCCGAGATGAAGTCTCTGTCTGCGCTTTCAGCCGAGATGAAAGACCTTGCCACGCGCGCCCGTGACCGCAAGCTGGCACCACATGAATATGTGGGCGGCAGCTTTGCGATTTCAAATCTGGGCATGTTCGGCATCGACAACTTTGATGCGATCATCAACCCACCACATGCTGCGATCCTTGCGGTCGGCGCAGGCACCAAAAAGCCAATCGTTGGCGCGGATGGTGAGCTGACAGTGGGCACGGTGATGTCGACAACGCTGTCTGTCGATCACCGTGTGATTGACGGGGCGCTGGGTGCGAACCTGCTGAACGCGATCAAGGACAACCTTGAGAACCCGATGACAATGCTCGCTTAAGCGACTGTTCGAAAAATGAAAAACGGCGGCTCAATCCTGAGCCGCCGTTTTGCTATTTGGATGTTTTCAGGATCTGATCCATTGAAATTGACGGCTGCGAACACCCCGCCTCGCCGACGATTTTGGCAGGCACCCCCGCGACGGTCTTCATCGGTGGCACCTCTTCCAGTACCACAGACCCGGCTGCGATCCGGCTGCAATGACCCACTTTGATATTACCAAGCACCTTCGCGCCCGCGCCGATCAACACGCCATTGCCAATTTTGGGGTGGCGATCATCATCCTCTTTGCCCGTCCCACCCAGCGTCACCGAGTGCAGCATGGAGACGTTATCGCCCACCACAGCCGTTTCGCCCACCACGATAGAATGTGCATGGTCAATCATAATGCCCTGCCCGATACGCGCAGCCGGGTGGATATCAACGCCAAACATCTCGCTTGTGCGCATTTGGATGAAATAGGCCAGATCGCGACGGTCATTATTCAGCAGCCAATGCGCAAGGCGATAGGCCTGCACAGCTTGGAAGCCCTTAAAAAAGATCAGCGGTTGCATAAAACGGTGGCACGCCGGATCACGGTCATAAATCGCCACAAGATCGGCACGGGCGGCCGCCACCAATTCTGGTGCCGCAACATAAGCCTGATCTGCAATCTCGCGCAAAATCTGTTCTGACATTTCAGGCGAGGCCAGTTTCATCGAAATCCGGTAAGCTAGCGCGCCCTCAAACGACTTATGGTGCAAGACACCTGCGTGGATGAGGCCACCCATTAGCGGCTCATCGGCAATGGCCGCCTCAGCCTCTTCGCATATACGATGCCAGACGGGATCAACTTCGGTCACTGTGGGTTGTGGTTGCGCCATAGCACTCACCTCGCGTTTATCAGACCTCTTTCATAGATCAGATACTGCCGCCAAGCCAAGAACAAAGCTGTGATGGATCATTTCACAATGTTTGATGTGTTTGATGCGCCAAAAGCGCATTTACGACAGCACAGTAAGCATCCAGCGCATCAAATTCTAATGCGGCCGGGCGCGGCGCCGCTTGCATGCGTACTGCGCGTGACAACAGTGACCCCACACCAAACTGCGGGTGTGGGGCGCCATGCAAAAGCCTATAGGCCTCTGCACACTCAGTCTCACCGATCAGCGTTTGCATAAGGCGCACACGCCGTTCTACCGGCACCTGCATCAATACACGCGCAGTCATTTCAATATCGGCAAGCTGCACCGGCCTCATAGATACTTGAGGATTTCGGTTGTCAGCCCAGCGCCAAAACGCTCTGATATTTGGGCGATTTCGATGGTGTAGAAACCGTATCCGATATCCGCTGCCACATCCGAACCTGCATAGGTCCAGGCAGGCGTGGTCACCACTTCTTCGCGCATGACGTTGCCCGCTTTTAGAACGCGGATGCGATAGGCTTCGGTTTCTTCACCCAGTGGAACCTCGCCATCAGCCCAGATATCACCGTCAATCCGGCTGCATCTGATCCACGACACCTCTACATCTGTGCCGTTCATCAGTACACGCGGATGCGCCACCGGATAAGGCCGCAACCCATTGCCGACAAATGCATGGGTCTCATACCGGAAACTCGCATCGCTCATCGCTTGCTTGGCTGGGCCAAAGCGATAGTGCCGCTCCGTGCCACGCGCCGCAGTGGGGATCGTGATCTGCTTAGGCACGGCATTGAGCAGGACAACCTGCGACCCTGCGGGCCATGTATCAGGCATCAACCCCCGGCTGCCCGCCTGCCCCCGCAGTAGGCCTGACAAACGAAATTTGCGTTCAGCCAGTGGTATAGCAGTTTGGAACTGAAGAATTTCCCAGTTGCCCCCCGACCCGTCACCAATGGCCAACGTGTTGGCCCCCGCAAGCACCGCTTCATACAAAGCCGAGCTGAGCGTGCCATTGATCAACGCCACCTCGACGCCATTTTGACGGTCCCATATGCCGACCGGTCCTGCGGCAAGCGGCGTTTGTGTCAAACCGACCGTGGACGGTTCATTCAAGACGTCCTGCAATGCATAATCGCTGTCTTGTGGCGCGCCATAAAGTGCGATGCTACCGGGCCACGGTCGCCCCGCTGCGGCGACATAAGGTGCATGAGGCAGTTCATCACCGGTCAGCAATGGCAGATCAAGGAACAGCAGTTCTGCCGGAATAGGCCCGACGTAAGGCCGTAACTCCACACCTTCCTCAGCCACGGCATGTTTGCGGTAAACCTCGGGCTCTACCCGTGTCGCCTCAACCAGGCGTAGGCCCGCCTCTTCAATGCGGTCAATGCGATAGGTGCCCCGGTGGTTTTGTATATCCAGCGCGACGGTGTCACCCGCCCCCACACCAGATTGTGCAGGCGGCAAGGCAAAGCGCACGGTTTCTCGCCCGATCCGTGCCTCTTGCAGCCAACGCGCAACAACCTCTTTGCCTTCCGCACGGGTCAGCACAACTGCGGCTTCGCTCCGCGTCACAGTGTGGGTCTGATCATCAGGCAGGACAATTTCTGCCGCAACTGCATCATAGTCTGCATCGGCCGCGATATGAGCAAACTGCACACGCCCGGCGATCTCTGCCGCTGCGGCACGGGCCAACGAAAGGCTTCGATCCGTTTCGGGATCAAGGGCGATGTCAGCATCTGTCAAATAATGATGAACCCGTCCGTCACGATTGCGAAACACCAGCATGCCATCACGTTCCAACGCGTCAAAGCCATAGGCCAGCATCAACGGCTGAAGTGCAGCGCGCCCTGTGCCGGTTTCGCCAACGGTGTAACCGCGAACCACCCCAAAAAGTTCGCTGACATCGTAATTGGTTAAACCTGAGCGCGCGCAAATCTCTGCCACAACGGACGCCAGCGATCGGTGCGTCACACGGCCATTCAGCCAAGGCCCCGTTGCATAGGCCCCACCATCCGGCCAAGCGGCAGTATTACCAGGCCAATACGGATAAGGACGCGGATCCCAGCCCCAGACATGCATGCGGGTCGTGTCGATCATGGCCCCGCCATAAACCGTTGATGCCGGGTTATTTTCCGGTTCGGCGTAATAGCTGCCAAAGGCCCGCAAATACTGCATCTGCATCAGCTCATCACGGCTACCGTTTGAACCGAAAGGTAATTTCGGTTTGCCGCACAAGACATGACACGGCCCATTCGCCCCCTTCTCAACAGCCGGGCATCCGACCGAGGTTAGCCAAATTGGCTTACTCTGCGGCACCCAATCCGTGGCCGGGCTTTGCCGAATACCACCGATCCGGTCATGGTGCTGATGCGACCACCAGCCTTGAAAATCCTTGGCGCGCCACATCCACGGCTCACCTTCAGGGTCTGTGATCGGTACGCGGCGCTGTGCATCTCTGGCCTCGGGCGTTGGGTAGGACCAGTCATAATGTTCTCCGCCTACGACGTTGGATCGCAGATAAGACAAGTTATGGATCGCACCTGCCGCTGCATCGCGGTGATCCGTCCCGTCGCGCCAATCCGCCAAAGGAAATGCGGCTGACACACCAACGAAATCAATATTCTCGTCTGCCCACAGGGGATCAAGGTGAAAGATCTTGTCAGCCGTCCCAGCGGGCTGCATCCCGTGATACTCTGTCCAGTCAGCGCTATAGCTGATTTTGCATCCTGCACCCAAAATCTGGCGCACATCTGCGGCAAGCGCGCGCAACGCATCGACCATCGGAAACCCATTTGCACCGCGTATGCGGGTCAGACCTGCCAGCTCTGTGCCGACACAAAAGGCGGACACACCACCTGCGGCAGCGCAAAGATGCGCATAGTGCAAAACAAACCGGCGATAGCTGTTTTCGGCAGCGCCCGTATACGTTACGCTGGTCCCCGATACGGCAAAATCAGCTACACCCGCCTGCCCTACAAAAGCAGCAACCTCGGCATCCGCCGCGGCTGTTCCGTCAGTGGATTCCGCAACGCCAGGTGCAAGCGCAATGGTCATATCACCCACCCAAGGCAAAGCAGCCTGTTCGGTGCCACCGGTGATCGGATCAGGTAAGCTGTTACCTTCAAGCTGATCCATCATCAGGACCGGACTAACCACAGCATCAAGCCCGCGCGCTTTCAAATCGACAAGTGCCTCGACAACGGCTCTATCTGCGGGGGTACCACCTGCAATCGGCACGCCCTCGACTTCGGCAACCTTGCCCGCTGTGGCCCGTGTCTGACCATTCACGACCCAAGGCATCGCCCCTGCATCAATCTGCCCCTGCACGACCTTGGGGGCGACCTGACAAACACCACAGCGCAAGTCATCCGCAAACCACATCAGCGGCAACATCACAGATCCACACTCTGGCAGCTCGGCCTCAAGCGCGTTCATTGAGACGGTAAAGTCGCTTCCCCCAAGCGGCGAATTTGTGTTCACTGCCGTCCGCGCACCAAACTCACTTGATGCATAAACCTGCGATGTCGCCAGCGCGTACTCGCCTGCACCCGGCATCAACGCCACACCCTGCACGGCGTTCGACAAATCAACTCCTTCGCTTTGCCCCGGACGCATTACTTCAAACGTCAGTTGCGGGATGCGATTGCCAAACTGGCCCAGCGCCAAATCCTCAAACACAACATAAGCCGTCCCACGATAGGCCGGTGTGTTATCCGCGCCTTCAACCGCGGCAATCTTGGGGTCAGGCAATTGGTCATGCGTGCCCACGTAAACACGCATATTCAATGTGTCCGGCGAAACCTCGGTTCCATCTGCCCAGATCCGGCCAATCCGGCTGATCTGCCCTTCACACAAAGCGACCGCCAAACTCACGCTGTAAGAATAGGTCGTCGTGCTTGGTTTCGGGGCACTGCCTTTCCCGCCCCCACTGGTGGATGACGTTTCAAGAAACTGTGACGCCCAGATCACCTGACCGGCCACACGCATGCGGCCATAGATTTGCTGAATGTCAGCGCCCTCCGCGGCCCCCGTAACCCGAAAACGGTCAATGCGCCCCGTCTCGACCGATCCACTGCCAGCACCCAGCAGTTGTTGGTCAATCCGACGACCAATCGCAGCTCCTGCCGCGCGCCCGATCGTGGCCATCGACAAGCCCAGAACAGACCCACCAATAGAGCCGCCCAGCGCCATTCCGGCGGCGGAAAGTGCAATCGTTGCCATCTGTCTTACCTCTCGATGAATTCAAATCGCGCCGCGATACGCTTGCGCCAAGGGGCCGAAAGCCAGCTTTCAACCACACCATGCCCTTGGTAGGCATGAATAAACTGCGGAAGTTCGCCTGCATCAGAAACAACACCCAAATGCTTGGCGACCGCCCCCTGCCGCATCCGAAACAGGATCACTTGACCAGGTGCCAATGGCGTCGACGTCGCCTCGCGAAGATGCCGGTCCGCGGCCGCCATCAACCGCTCTGCGCCCTGCGGCTCTGACCAATCTTGGGTGTACGCCGGTATCGCCTCTGGCTCGCAACCATACACCACGCGCCAGATACCGCGCAAAAGGCCAAGGCAATCGCAGCCAACGCCCTGAACCGAAACTTGATGTAAATAGGGCGTACCAACCCAACCCCGCGCAATATCAACCACCTGCGTATTCATCGGGTCAAACTCCCACCGGTATGAGATTGATCAGAACGCGGCACACTCACCAACCAGTCATCACCCGGCATATCGGGAAAGCCCTGATAGTTCAGAAAATTGCTGAACTTTTCGCGACAGGTCACAGGGCGCTTGTCGCATCCAGCTGTCAAACGCAAAACATCACCCGGCGATACCGGCGCATTCAGCGGTGACCACAGTGTGATCACACGCTCAGTCAGACCGACATCCGACTTGATCAACCCCTGCAACCCGATCGCCGCACCGCTAAGCACCTCAAGCACACCATGCTCAAACCAACCGATATTGAAATTCTTGATACCCGTCAGCGTAAACACCTGCCCTTCGCTGGGCGCATCCAGTGAATGCTCTAGCCGGTAAGACGGATGATCGGTGCCAAACCGGCAGCGCGCATCCCCGAACACAGCACTACATGTCTTGAGATATGATCGCCCCTGGGTTTGGTTCAGCGCCTCGGTCAACCCCTGCAATTCAGCCTCAAAACCGCCGGCACCCCGGGTGATCTCACCCAAAGATCCGCGAAACAGCGTTTTGCGCGCATTGGCATCATCCCAGCACACCAACCACACCTGCACAGTGGCACCATCATAGCGGCCCGCCAGAATATCAGCTTCGGCAATGGCATCATCTGACAGCACACCAAAAGCCTCGGTGTTATTCACGGACAGCCCTGTGGTATTGGCGATCGCGCGTGCACTTAGCCCGTTCTGCGGGTTAAATGTGATCCCGTCAAAATGCAAGTCCGCGTCATGGTCAGTAAACCCCAACTGCACACCGTCGCGCCTGCGGATCAACCAGCAATGGCAAGTATGGCTCACACCAGAGCGCAAGTGAGCATAAAGCGCATCTTCACTCATAGCCGCACCTCGACCACGGGTACATTGGGTACTTCGCCCGCCTGAAAGCTGGACACAGAGGTCATGATCACATCAGTGTCAAATCGCACGGGCACGTCAAACTCAAACCCGGCCCGCACTTCAGCCCCTGTATCGGGGGCGCTGGCAAAAGTCAGCAAGCCGCTGTCATAGTCCACCTCATAGTCCACACCCTGTTGCGCATAATCACCGCCAACCTGAGCGCGCACAGACCCATGTACAGGCTTCTTGACGGGGCGCTGATAGATGGCATCGCCCGATCGGTATGATTTGGCTAGTTGAAAACTGCGCGTCACCTCGTCGCCAACAGCCAGTAACTGATCAGATGCCGCAACCGCACAAGACGGTTTACACGACAAATAGTCGCTCCAGTCCTTCCAGCGAAAGCCGACAAGCTGGCCCTGACGCGCCTCAAAGAACGCAATCAAAGTTTCCACATCATCCAAAGACCGCAACCCACAGCCCGCATCATACCGCCTACGCGCATGTGCCCAAGGCGTATTGCGTTCTTCAAAGCCATTGGCCAGCGTCACAATCTCTGTCCGGCGCTCAGGGCCACCCAATGCGCCAAAGCTCAACGACGCAGGAAATCTTACATCATGAAAAGTCATATCGGCTCCTACCTATGGCGTTCGCTACGGCCCAAAACACGGCTCATCTGCGCGGCAATCTGACTGCTGCTGCGCTGAAAACCTTGCACATCCGGGGTGGAAATATTCATATTGACGGTCACGGCCCCGCCGCCCGCACCGCGCACGCCCAATCGACCATCTGCACCACGGGCCAGCGGCATAATCGCCTCAGGCCCCGCTTCGCCCATCAGGCCGGTGCCGCCGCGCATGGGAAAGGTCGTCGGACTGCTGACAACGCCACCTTTGGCAAAAGGCATCACACGGCCTTGGCTAAACGATCCGCCATCCGCAAAGGGCATCAGGCCAGACACAACACCATTCAGACCACCCGCCAGCAATCCACCAATGTGATCGGTGACAGGGTTTACAGCGGCTGAATAGGTCGTATTCACCATCTTCTCAGCCAAACCACCCAGCACATCGGTCAGGCTGCGCCCGTCCAGCACCAGCCCATCAAACGCAGACCGCAACCCTTGGCTAAAGCCACGTTCCAGATTGCCCAAATCACGGGTCGTATCACTCAAAGATCCCTGCACAGAACGCAACCGATCCTCAAACGCCGCCGTCATGGCTGAGGCATCACCTAGCGCCGTTTCCAGGCCCCCTACATCCGCCTCAAGCGCATCAATCTTGTCGATGTCATCCATCATCTTCATCCTTCACGTCATCAGGAAAATCGCGCAGCAAGGCATCAAACTGCACACGACCCATCGGGGCCTGCGCGCCCGTCGCACCCAGCATGATCTGCAACTCTGCCGGGGTCAGCGCCCAGAAATCACACGGTTTCAACCGCAACTGGTGCAGTCCCCTCTGCATGAGCCCGACCCAATCCATCGGCTACTCCGGCACCGCAAAAGCGCGCGCCAACATGAGTGCTGCAACCTTCGCGGCCCCCACAGGACCGCCTGCAATCTCAGCCGTGATCAGATCCGCCGCAGTGCCGGTCCAGCCGCCACCGCGCAGACCCGCAACAACCACCGCCATCACATCAGCCCCCGAAAAAGCAGCCCCTTCAAACCGGCGAATAAGATCAACCAATGACCCTTCGCCAAGGGCTGCTTCCAATTCAGCAAGCGCGCCCAGCGTCAGCTTGCAATCATGGGACACCCCATCAATCACAATCGCCACTTCACCAGTCCAAGGGTTCGCCATCAGATCAACGCCACAAAGGTCAGCGCACCGGCAGAGGCCAGCGACAACTCATAGGTCGCTTCCCCATTATGCGATCCGGCATATTCCACAGACGTAATCTGAAACGGCCCTTGCAGCGTGCCAAACCCCGGCACAATCACCTGAAAATCAGGCGTCTCACCATCAAAGAAAATCTGGCGCGCACGCTCATCGGTGGCTTCATCCTTGAACACACCCGATCCGGAGATCGCGGCCGTTTTTACACCCGCCCCGCCCAGCAATTCGCGCCAGCCGCCCGTACTTTCCAGACTGGTCACATCCACCGTTTCAGCATTCAAACTGATCCGTGTGGCGCGCAGGCCAGCGGCGGTTTCAAACATGCCACCGCCTGTCATATCTATTTTGACCAACAGGTCCTTACCATTTTGTGCAGCCATCAGGCGTACTCCTCAAATATCAGTTGGGTTACGTGTCATCCGCCACGCGGGCACGAAAAATCAGGTTGATCTGGCGGACAGCACCGCTGCCTACACGGGCGGCCTTGGCCTTCAGAAAATGTAGCGATACCAGCGATCCCCGGTCCAGCGGCAAAGGCGCATCCACCAACGCATCACTCACCGCGGCAGCAGCAGCCTTGGCGGTGGCAAACCCCGCACTTTGGGTCACAACAGTCACTGTAAACTGATGCCAGGCCCCCGCCCCGGTCTTATCCGACGCATCGCGCACATCCTCTGCCCCCAGCACCACATAAAGCGGCGGCAAAGCCCCCGTCGGCAAAGCATCATAGATATGGACACCGACCAAAGCATCTAACGCACTATCCGCACGCAACCGCTGAAACACCGCCCGTTGCAGGGCCGCAGCCACTCCATAACTCATGGGGCCACCTCCTCTTGCGCATGACAGGTCAGGTAGGCGGCATCGACACCCTTCTCGGCCACAGCGTAAATCTCAAACACCCGCGCCCCATCACGAAAACGCTGACCTGCCACCGGTCGCGACGGCGCACCATAAGGGGCGGCACGGACGGTAATGCGGTAAGGCACACGCGAAAACGTCGTCGCCGTCTCTGCCTTCTCACGGCCCGACCCGGCTTTCACCTCGGCCCATAACACGCCCAAAGGCTCCCAATCGCGGGTATAGCCACCGGCCCCATCAGCCACCTTCAAAGGGGCCTCCAGCACCAACGACCGGTTTAATTGCGGCGCACTCATGCCCGACCACCCATAAACAGACGGACCGTGCGATAGCTTTCAATCAACGCCAGCACACCAACAGGCATCGCAGGGGTACTGCGCGACACATCATGGCGATATTCATAGAAATGGGCCGCCAGCAACATCACTGCCTGGGCCAGGTCGCTTGGCAGATCAGACCACTCAGGACCAAAGCCCGCGAGCATCCCAATGCGCACCGATCCACCCGCAGACAACGCAGGCAAACACGTGCCAGCCGCCTGCAAACTCGGGCGCTGCATATCAGGCTCCAGATACCAGCTATCCGCATCCACAGCCGTCTCCGCCCCCTGCATATTCAACAGCGTCACTTCACTAATCGCATTCACCGGGGCCACAGGCAGCGGCTGACGGCGGGCATCACGCCATGCGGTCAAGGTCCAGCTAAACTCGCGCTCAATCAAGATCTTACCAGTGCGGGCCTCAATCGCGGCCATCGCCGCGCGCAGATAGCTTTCCAGCACTGCATCTTGAACTCCATCGTCGGAAAACCCCGACCCCAGGCGCAAATGGTCTTGAAATGCAGCGACCGGAAGCGCCGACATGGGCACGGTGGTCTCTTCGACTAACATCATGGAATTACTCCGAAAACTCTTATACCACTTCAGGCGATAGATCCCGGGCGCACCCGCCCCCCGCATTGCTCGGACGGAAGGGAACTGCTAGACAATGCGAGGATTGTCTTGATGTGCGCCCGGGCTGGGTACCGCGCGAAACACGCAGCACCCCATTCACGACCTCAGCGTTTAGCTGGCCGCGAATTTCAGCAGCTTGATCGCTGCAAAATCGCTCACTGCACCGCCAACACGCTTGGTCGCATAGAACAGAACATGCGGCTTGGCAGAGAACGGATCGCGCAACACGCGCAGATCAGGACGCTCAGCCACAG
Source organism: Roseobacter sp. CCS2 (assembly GCF_000169435.1). GTDB lineage: Bacteria > Pseudomonadota > Alphaproteobacteria > Rhodobacterales > Rhodobacteraceae > Yoonia. Next base: position 71,827 of record NZ_AAYB01000004.1, read on the forward strand.
TGTAGCCAGCAGAGAAATCACCAAAGGCGACAGACATGGAATTGTCATCAATATCGGGCATATCTTCGGCAATCAGCACGCGGTAGCCCAGCAAACGCGCAGGCTCACCCACCGCAATGCCGTCGACCCAAACAAAACGACCGTCATTGTCCTTCAACTTACGGATATGACCAGCCGTCTTGGAGTTCATGACAAAGGTCGCGTTGGCGCGGTACTCAGCACCCAGCGCATAAACCAGATCAATGATCGGATCAGCGCGGGTGATCCCACCAGCGGTTTCAGACGCCACATAGCCAAGGTTGCCCCAGGTCCAGTTGTCATTGGCCACGGTGCCATAGGTCAGCATACCCGTCGGCTTATCAACGCCGTCACCTTCGATAAACGCCATCGCCTCGGCACGGGCAAACTTGTCGGCAATCCGGCCAGCCAGCCAACCTTCAATGTCAAACGCGCTGTCATCCAGCAAACGCTGCGATGCTTTCGGCAGGGCAGACAATTCATGCAACGGAATAGAAATGCGCTCAATACGCGGTGTATCGGTCTCGGCAACCGCACTCGCCTCAGTCGCCCAACCGGCACCCATTTCGGAATGATCAACCAGCACATCATAAGACGTCGCATCCACATTCACGACACTCGCAATCGAACGAATGGAAGCAGTCGAAGACAGCGTGTTCTGAATAGTATCCGCTGTTTGCGGATCCACCAGATAGCCACCATCAGCAGCCACAGCCGTGCCCATCGCTTTGCCTTCCATCTCAAGGCCGCGCAGCGCGTCATCATCGCCAGAGCGCAGGTAAGCGGCAAAGGCTTTCTGGTGTGGCGCATCCTCAGATGCCGCATGGGCCAGTGCCGTGCGTGAGGTCATCATTGTCTTTCGATCCAGCTTGTTCATCCGGTCATCCTGTTTTTGAAGTTTGGCATTCACGCCGTGGGAAAAGTCTTTGAAATCGCTCATAAACCCGGCAATCGCCGTGTTCAGAGACTGGGCAGGAGACACATCTTCCCCAGCCCGAGAATTGCTCTCAGTCTTACTCATCAATCAATCCTTTGATCGTTGCTCGGGCGGGCTCAGTCCCGCGCCATCATTTGGCGCGCACCCTCAAATGCCGCAGCCATCTCGCGCATTGCAGTGGCTGCCGGGTCATCGCCCTTGGCCCCCACACGCGCATCAGGAAGCATCGGAAAAGTGACCAAAGACACCTCCCAAAGTTCCAACTCCGACAAAAGGCGTCCGCCCTTGTCATCCTTGCGGGCCTTCACGGTGCGATAGCCAATAGACAGACCATCAATCGCCTTGGCCGCAATCAGCGACGCGGCTTCACGACCCTTGGCCACATCGGTCAGCAACCGGCCTTTGACCCACAGACCCGTGGCATCCTCGCGCACCTCGTCCCACACACCAATCGGCTGGGCCGGGTCATGCTGCCACAACATCTTCACACCGCGCCCTTTGGCCAGCGACGCACCATAAGCGCCCGTCTCAACGGTATCGCCACCTTGGTCAGACTTACCAAACAGCGACGCATACCCGCTGATCACGGTGCCATCCGTGACGGTCACCTCAGTGCCAAGCGCACAAAACTTATGTTCCAAATTCATCATCAGGCTCCACTCAGCGCTTTCACAATTTCAAAAACCAACAATCCGGCGCAGCCGCAGACAATCAGCCAGACCTGCCATTCCAAACGGGTCACCATGAACTCAATCCGGCCCAAGCGGACATCAACCTGCGCAAACCAGAAATCCGACACCGGCGGCGGGCCATCACGGCGCGGCTTGCCGTCCATCCCAACAACATTACGCGCCATCACCGACCTCCAGCGCAGGCAGTCCCAGCAACGACCGCTTCTCAGCATCCGTCAAAAAAGCGGCCTCACTCACCCGGCGCCACTGCGCATCCCGCTCGGCAGACAAGGCCGGGATCTGATCCAAATCAGGGCGCAACATCACGTCTTCGCCTGCGTAATCCGACAACCAAACAGCAATCGCAGACATTACGCGGGTCGCCAGCGGCAACACCGTCAAACGATAAAACGCACGGTTCGCCTCTTGATAATTCGCATAGGTCGCATCCCCCGGAATACCCAGCAGCATCGGCGGCACACCGTAAGCAATCGCAATCTCGCGCGCGGCAGCCTCTTTCGTCTTCTGGAACTCCATGTCAGAGGGCGAGAACCCCATCGGCTTCCAATCAAGCCCGCCTTCCAACAACATCGGACGGCCTGCATTCTTGGCCCCCTGATGCTGCGTCTCCATCTCGCACAACAACCGATCATATTGATCATTGCTCAGCGAAGACTGACCATCCGCCCCACGATACACAATCGCACCAGACGGACGGGCCGCATTATCCAACAAAGCCTTCGACCAGCGCGACGCCGCATTATGCACATCAATCGCTGACGCCGCGGCTTGCAACGCAGAAAACCCATAATGATCATCTTGGGGATGAAAGCTCTTAATATGGCAAATCGGGCTCAGCCCCTCAGCCACATTGAACCGATGCTTGCGACCATTGACCATATACTCATAACCAACAGGCCAGCCATCGGCCCCCGGAACCACAGACATGCGATCAGACCGCAAAACATGCATCTCAACAGGCAAGGCCTCATCAGCCACAGCCTCCAGATACCCATTGCCGGTCAACAACACCTGTCCGAACAAAGCCTCCAACAACTCCGCACGGCCCTGCCCCGCATTCGGACGGGCCAACAGCGCCTGCACCGGATGCGTCTCATAACGACGGTCGGCATCCTGCAATACTACTGGCAAAGCCGCCGCCGCTTCTGCAATCAATTTCACCGCACGAAACCCAATCGGATTACCCGAAAATCCAGCCTTCGTCAGCGACACCACATCGCGCGGCGACCAGGCAACACGACCGGCACTCGACATCGCCATCACACGCCCCGTGGCCGAGGCTTTCACCTCAACTCCAGACGTGTCTGGCTTGGTACGGTTTAAAAATTCAAACATTCAAAACTCCTAGTGCCGGTCGGTGGTGACCATCTGCAGTTCACGAAAAACAATTTGCCTCGGCGGGATTAGGAAATTGACACAGCACCGCGCGACAGCGCGCGCAACACCCTCAAAGCCCGCGAATACTGGGCTTTCGCCACTTCGCGGCAGGCTCAATCATCAAATCGTACAAAGCCCAGACCAACGCATCGACACGATCCGGCGATCCTTTGCCCTCAAAACCACGGCTGGTCATCTGCGCCATCTGATCTTCCAGATCAGATAACCCCCGCACATGGGACACGCGCCCCTGCTCATAAAGCGCCGCAATCGGTTCCGCCCGCGCAACCTTACCCTTGCTGGCATGCACTGACCGATAGGGCACCATGCCATCCACCCCGCGCAGCACAGCCTCAACCATATCGCCGCCCTGATTGACCTCAGCCACCAACCGATCCGCCCCATGCCTGCGCATCGCCGCAATCGCGGCTTCCGCCCAAGCGGTCGGGCGTGCGGCAGACATACTGGCATCTTCCAACACAACCGCACGCCAGTCGTGCGGCGATCCGGTCATGACAACACCCGCCACCACAATCCCACATTGATCAGACCCCGCATGCGACGTCCCCGGCGGGTCAATCGCCACAACAATCCGGTCCAACGCGGACACCTCACCCACCTGACACCCCGCCAAATCGGCCGAGGACCACAACGCCCCCTCAACTTCGGTCAGCATGACGCCTTCCATCTCCTGACGACCCAGCGATGTGCCGCCATAGCGACCCTCAATCTCTTTGAGAAAACTATCCGCCAAATTCGCGCGGTTCGCCTGCGTCGCCGCATGGGTCACCACGGTCGTGTCGCGCTCTAGCAAATCACTCAGCATCTGCGACTTGCGCGGGGTAGTGGTAACACAAGCACGCGGGCTATCGCCCAAGCGCAACGCAAACTGCAACATATCCCAGGCCTCATCGCCACGACGCCACTTGGCCAGTTCATCCGCCCAGACCGCATCAAACTGCGGGCCACGCAAACTGTCTGGATCATGGGCCGAAAATACCTGCGCCTCAGCCCCGTTGGGCCATACCAACAAACGACGGCCCGCAATCCACTCAGGACGTCGGTCAGGGGGGCAAACAGACAAAATACCACTATCGCCAAACACCATCACCTCACGGGCCTGATCCATGGTCTCACCCACCAAAGCCACACGGCGGGCAGCGCCTGGCGCATGGGGTAAAGCCCCTTCCACCATGCGCCGGACCCACTCAGCGCCAGCGCGGGTTTTACCCGCACCTCGTCCGCCAAGGATCACCCAAGTACGCCAATCACCGCTTGGTGCGATCTGATGGGGCATCGCCCAAAAGTCGAAGAGATAGGGCAATGTCGCCAACTGTTCCGGTGTTAACATCTCCAGAAATTGCTTCTGCCAAGAGGCTTTCGCGGAGGCGATCAAGCCTGCACCCGACGTCATGCCGGACGGCGTCATAGTCGATGGCATCTTCATCTGGGTCGGTTCCGAGTTTGGCATGAAAGCGCTCCTCAGCGGTCACCACTTGAAGGTGTGCCGCGTGTAATTGATTAAGTTTGCTTAGAACGTCTTTGAGGGCCACATCCTCACCCGCTTTAAATGCAGCAGTCATTTGCTCCAGCAGTTTGCGAATATCGCGCGACAGAACATCAACCTCGGCTAACCTTTCGGCAGCCAAGAATTCGGGGCTCAGCCCGTCATCGTTTTCTTCATTCATTGTAAATTCAGACCTGTAAGGAAACTTCCGTTACGGTCGAGCGGCAAGGATCGCGTTCACTGATCCCGGTCTTCTAGCAATGGGCAATTTACAATATTGACAGGTCAATTGTCAACCGAACTGGACATCTCCAACGCACGCACGGTTAACAATTTGTTATTAAAAGCAGCGCGTTAGCCGTCGTTCGCGCGCTCCGCTTCAATCTGACGCCACACCGCCACATTGCGGTTGTGATCATCCAGATTGGTCGCAAACGCATGGCCGCCGGTGCCGTCAGCCACAAAGAAAATATACTCTGTTGTGTCTGGATCAAGCGCCGCTTCGATCGCCGCCTGTCCAGGGTTGGCAATCGGTGTGGGCGGCAGGCCTTCGATGACATAAGTGTTCCACGGCGTCGCACCGCGCAGCTCACTCTGGCGCAATCCACGGCCCAAAACACCCTCGCCCCGCGTAATTCCATAGATAACCGTCGGGTCCGTCTGCAAACGCATGCCACGGTTCAAACGGTTCACAAACACGCTCGACACCTGACGACGCTCATCCGGCACGCTGGTCTCTTTCTCGATGATGCTGGCAAGGATCAACGCCTCCTCAGGCGTCTCCAGCGGCAAACCATCCACGCGGTTCTGCCAAGCCTCAGCCAAGATCGCTTCTTGCGTCTCACGCATCCTGCGCAGCACGGATGATACCGTATCACCGTCAGAAATGTCATAGTCGCGCGGGGCCAAAGACCCCTCGGCGGGTGCGTCGGTCACGTCGTCGCGCAGGATATCAATTTCGCCAAGGGCATTCATGATCTGCCAGCTGGTTGCACCTTCGGCAATAACCAACCGGAAGGTCGCGCTTCCATCGGCTTTGACCTCAGTATAGGCCGCTGGCGGTTCTTCGTCAGACACCACAAACCCAGCAAGTTCAACGAACTGATTGGTTGCGGGGTCCAATTCACGCACGTCAACAATCGTGCGATTAATGCCAACACGGTAAATCACCTCAGCGCCGCACGTATTGCGGCCACCACGGGTCACAATATCCACGATCTCTTCCATCGACGCGGCCTCAGGCACACGAAACCGACCTTGCTTTAACTGGCCAGATTTTTCGGTATAATCCGCACCCAACTCAAAAATAAAAGGTGAGGAGATAGCACTCTTCTCAACCAAATCCGCACTCACACGGCTAAAAGTGCCGCCACCGGGCACCTCAAGGCAGATCGCGGCCTCCAACGGGCCCGCAGCGCGGTACTCTCGCGCGCCCCAAGCCACAACACCGGCAATCAGGAACAAGCCAACGATCAGAAACGTAAAAGCATTCGACGCGATATGCCGCCACATCAGTCCACTTTCCCAAAGACAACGCTGGCGTTGGTGCCGCCAAAACCAAAGGAATTGGACAGCGCCACGTCAATCTTTGCAGGGCGCTTTTCATTGGCACACAGATCGACGACCGTCTCGCAATCAACCGTATCAAGGTTGATCGTCGGCGGGGCAACCTGATCACGGATCGCAAGGATCGAAAAAATAGCCTCAATCGCACCAGCAGCACCCAACAGGTGACCTGTCATGGATTTCGTCGACGACATCTTCAGCGATGACGCAGCATCGCCCACCAACCGCTCCACAGCGCCCAATTCAATTGTATCGGCCATGGTGGATGTTCCGTGCGCATTGACGTAATCAATCTGGCTCGGCTCAATCCCCGCATTGCGGCACGCCGCACGCATCGCACGCTCAGCACCCTCATGATCGGGCGGCGGGGCCGTGATGTGGTGGGCATCGCCACTCAAACCATATCCCAGCACTTCGGCGTAAATCTTGGCACCGCGGGCCTTCGCGTGCTCATATTCTTCAAGCACGACAATCCCCGCACCTTCGCCCATGACAAATCCATCCCGGTCCGCATCCCAAGGGCGGCTTGCCTTTGTGGGATCATCATTATGCTTTGTGCTCAGCGCCTTACAAGCGTTGAACCCGGCCATACCAAGCTCACAAATCGCGGCTTCTGCACCACCGGCGATCATCACATCCGCATCGCCGTGCTGGATCAAACGAGACGCATCACCAATCGCATGTGCACCTGTCGAACAGGCCGTCACGACCGCATGGTTCGGACCGCGAAAGCCATATTTGATCGAAACCTGACCCGAAATCAGGTTAATCAAAGCGCCCGGCACAAAGAAAGGTGAAATGCGACGGGGTCCCTTTTCGGCCATCATCACGGCGGTATTGGCAATGGAATTCAGACCACCGATACCCGAACCGATCATCACGCCAGTCCGCTCAAGATCCTCGCGGTCTTCTGGCGTCCAACCGGAATCTTCAATGGCTTGCTGTGCTGCAGCCATGCCAAAAATAATGAAAGTATCGATCTTACGCTGCTCTTTCGGATCAAGGTACTGATCGGCATTAAACGTACCATCTGATCCATCGCCCAGCGGGACTTCACACGCGTATTGCGTGGTTAAACGGCTCGGATCAAAGCCGGTAATCTTGCCAGCACCAGACTGACCATCCAAAATCCGTTCCCAGGATTTTTCCACACCGTCCGCAAGGGGTGTGACCAACCCCAGACCTGTCACAACAACACGACGCATATTCTGCCCTCACCTCTTGGCGTATTTGGCCCACTGATAGCCTAGCCGGTGGTCTAGGGGCAAGGGCAGCAGTCAAGATCGGCAAGGATAGGACACATGCGTTTCATCAGGTCTTAAGGCATTGGCGGTAGATGTGATGCAGAGACGAAGAAGGAATAGCAGCATGCGACGTCTGGGATTGATCATCAGTCTTGCAATCGGCACGTTTGGCGCAAGCGGGCCCGCCCACGCCGATTGCGCCCTAATCGACAGGATCGACAAACTATATACGATCCAGTCGCGGCTTGCCCGCGATCCTGCAACCGCCCTCTTTGCAAATGACATCCGGCAAATTCGCATCGCAAGCGCAGATATCAGCAATGATGAAGTTCTCAACGCTGTGAATGGAAACCGGTTCACCGGACATGGGGCAGATGTTTTGCAATTCCTGCAAAACACCCGGCTCTTGCTGCAACAAGCCAGCCTTGATGATCCACAGTCCGTGCGCCCACATTTCAACATCGTCAGGCGTGGCAATCTGGACAAGATTGGACAACATCTGCTTGATCTGCGCTGCAACGCTGCGCAAATCGCATACGATACAGATTTCAACAGTAACCGCGATATAAGTGGAACAAGCGATGCAGAGGATTTGGCAGAAGTCGCCGAAAATCTGTCAGCACTTGCAGCTGAGGTTTTTCAATGGCGCACGCTGTTTCTCACACTGACGCTCATTGCTGTGGTGACGGTCGTTACACCAATTATACGACGCTGGCTTATTCTGCGACGTCGACGGGCGAAACGGCATAAAACGACCTATAATACACGGTATTGTCGGCAAAACCTCAAAGTTCCCGGCGTGCTGATCGACATCAATTGCTTCGGTACCAAGTTAAGGCACAGCGACGGCACAGAAATCCCCAAAGGCGAAAAAATCGGGGTCAATATCAGCGATCAATGGATTGATGGCGAAGTGGTCTGGGGCAATACGCACTACAGCGGCGTCAAATTCGACAACAGAATCTCGCTCAAGGATGTCGAAACAGTCCGCCGCGAAACGGGCGTAGCAAATTTGCAAGACAAAACGAAAAACGGCGCCCCAAAGGACGCCGTCTGATAAATCTTTCAAAACGCTTACTGTGCGCCGTCGATGAACTTTACCGCGTCACCAAATGTCTGGATGGTCTCGGCAGCATCGTCAGGGATTTCGATCCCGAACTCTTCTTCGAAAGCCATAACCAGCTCAACAGTGTCCAGACTGTCAGCGCCCAGATCATCAATAAAGGACGCAGATTCCGTCACTTTGTCTTCTTCAACACCAAGATGCTCTACAACAATCTTGCGTACGCGGTCTGCAACGTCGCTCATATCAAATCCTTACGTTTCTATGGGCTTTCGCCCGTTGTTCCCAAGGCTTGCGCCCATTCTTATGCGGCAATAAAAACCGCGGCCTTATCTGCGTCGCGCAACATTTGACCTAGCGTCACATGCGCGTTCCAGCAAATCTGCGTGGCCTATAACAGAGAATTCCGCAATGGCAAACGCTTTGTCGTCATCGAAAGTGGCGACTCGCTAGAACATGGCCATGCCACCGTTCACATGCAAGGTGGTGCCCGTAACATAAGCAGCTTCGGGACTGGAAAGGTACAATACGGCGGCTGCGATTTCCTCTGCATCGCCCATTCGGCCTGCAGGAACTTGTGTCAAAATACCAGACTTTTGCTCATCCGTCAGTTTGTCTGTCATCGCAGTGGTAATAAATCCTGGCGCGACACAGTTCACCGTAATGCCACGGCTCGCAACCTCATAGGCAATCGATTTCGACATGCCCACCATACCAGCCTTCGAAGCCGCATAATTCGCCTGCCCGGGATTGCCGGTTGCCCCCACCACAGACGATATATTCACGATACGGCCCCAGCGTGCCTTCATCATCCCACGGATCACGCCCTTACACAGACGCATCGTCGACGTCAGGTTCACCTCCAGCACTGATGCCCATTCTTCATCCGACATGCGCATAAAGATGTTGTCGCGGGTAATGCCAGCGTTGTTCACCAGCACATCAACCGATCCCATCGCATCAGCAGCCTGCTTTGGCAGTGCAGTTACTTCCTCCGCATCACTCAGATTACATGGCAGCACATGCGCACGGTCCCCCAGGGATGCCGCCAATTCCTCCAACGGGGCGACCCGCGTGCCGGACAGCGCAACCGTTGCACCAGCGTCATAAAGGGACTTTGCGATCGCACCACCGATACCCCCAGATGCACCTGTAACTAGCGCATTCTTTCCGTTTAAATCAAACATTTAAAATCCCTTCTTCAAGTCATTTACTCACCGTAGCAGCAACAGCCACCACGTTTTCAGGTGTGCCCACAGCGGCAGATGTCAGACCACGGTCAATGCGCTTGACCATGCCAGACAGCGCCTTGCCCGCGCCGATTTCATAAACCTCGGTCACGCCTTGCCCAGCCATATACATCACGCTTTCGCGCCAACGCACCGCACCAGTGATCTGTTGCGCCAACAAGTCTTTGATTTGCGCACCGTCCGTCACGGCCTCAGCCAAGACATTGGCGACAACCGGCACTTTGGGGTCCGCAATCGCGACGTTGGCCAAAGCTTGCGCCATCGCATCAGCGGCGGGTTGCATCAAACTGCAATGGAAAGGTGCGCTTACAGGCAGCAACAACGCGCGTTTCGCACCCTTTTCTTTGGCGATATCCACCGCACGTTCAACAGCCGCCTTATGCCCGGACACAACAACTTGGGCGGGGTCATTATCATTAGCCGCCTCACACACCTCACCTTGGGCCGCTTGCGCCGCGACTTCTTTTACAGCCCCCAAATCAAGGCCCAGCACGGCCGCCATCGCACCCACACCCACTGGCACCGCATCTTGCATCGCCTTGCCACGGGCGCGCAGCAAGCGGGCCGTATCGGCCAGTGAAATAGCTTCTGCTGCGGCCAGCGCCGAATACTCCCCCAACGAATGACCGGCCACAAATGATGCAGCACCCACTGACACGCCCTCTGCTTCCAAAGCCCGCATCGCGGCAATCGAGGTTGCCATCAACGCAGGCTGTGCATTGGCTGTGAGGGTCAATTCTTCAATATCACCACCCCAGATCAAACCGGACAGGTCTTCTCCCAGCGCCTCGTCCACCTCATCGAAAACCGCCCTGGCCGCAGGATAAGCCTCGGCCAGCGCCTGACCCATCCCAATGGTTTGTGCACCCTGTCCCGGAAATACAAATGCGCGCATCAAATGCCCCCTTGTCGTTGTTTTTTGTTGTTTGACGCTTACCGCGCCACGTGCCCGCACACAAGCACCGCACCGATGCACAGACAATGGCCTGTGCCGGGACGCCAGACGTGCTAACTATGGCAGCAGACACAGCATCGGAGTTCGCAATGTCGGGCACACAAACCGCCGCCACCTACGGCATCGTCACAAAAACCTTTCACTGGCTCACAGCGCTACTGATCCTGACGATCATTCCGCTGGGTGCCGTTGCCAACAGACTGCCATATGAAACCAGCGAACAACTGGCTTTCAAGGCGCAGCTTTTTTCCTTTCATAAAACGCTCGGTGTGATTGTATTTGTCGTTGCCTTGGCCCGGATCATATGGGCTTTGACACAAACAAAACCGGCCACATTACATCCCGAACGCAAGGTCGAAACACTGCTGGCGGACTTGGTGCATTGGCTGCTCTACATCTCACTTGTGGCTGTTCCATTGACCGGTTGGATCCATCACGCTGCCACCGAAGGTTTTGCGCCACTCCTTTTGCCGATCAGCCAGGAACTGCCTTTTGTGCCCAATGATGAAGGCATCGCAAAGCTCTTCGCAGGGCTGCACTGGGTCTGGAGCAAGATCCTGGTTGGATCCATTCTGCTGCATATCGCAGGTGCTCTTAAACACCACTTCATTGACAAAGACGCCACGCTACGGCGCATGTGGTTCGGGCCGTCAATTGCAACAGCGGGGGCCCATCAAAGCAGCCTCACAGCGCCAATCGCAGCAGTAGTGATCTATATCGCAGCGACCGCGGCAGGCGCAGCGGGCGGGCTTTATACCACAAAATCAGACATCGTGACGGCCGCCCTTGACGAAGTATCATCCGAGTGGACGGTAACAGAGGGTGAAATCGGCCTGACGGTCACCCAACTGGGCAGCCCGGTAGAGGGCGCTTTCAACGACTGGACCGCAGCGATCACCTTTGATGAAACCGCCACAGGTGTTCTTGGCCGTGTTGAGACGACAATCGCCATCGGCTCTTTGCAGCTGGGGTCTGTGACCAACAACGCGCTTGGCACTGACTTTTTCAACGTTGGCACCTTCCCGACGGCGGTCTTTGCCGCCGACATCGTCTCTGACGGGGCGGACGGGTATCTGGCCGAAGGCACACTGACCATCAAAGACATCAGCGCCGACCTCACCCTGCCTTTCACTTTGGTGATTGAAGGGGAGACGGCCCAGATGGAAGGCGCTGTCGTGATTGATCGCCGAACCTTTAACATCGGGCAAAGCATGAATGACGAAAGCAATCTGGCCTTTGCGGTCAACGTCGCTATCGCGCTGACGGCAACGCGCTAGACAACAAAAAAGGCCGCTTCCATTCGCGGAAGCGGCCCGAATATTTCTTCGTTCTAAAAATGCTTACTCAGCTTGCATCGCTTCAATTGAAATCATGATTTCAACTTCGTCGCTGACGAAAGGCGCGAAATTGCCAACCTCAAAATCGGAACGCAGCACGGTTGTTGTCGCATCAAAACCGGCCCATGGCTTTTCTGCCATCGGGTGCATGCCGACTTGGTTCAGCTTGGCATCCAGCACAACAGGGTTTGTGATGCCGTTCAGGGTCAGGTCACCTGTGATCAATGCGGTATCTTCGCCGGTCACTTCGATAGCGGTCGATGTGAATGTCACCATCTCATCTTCGGCTGCATCAAAGAAATCACCACTCATGAAGTGATCAAAACGTGCTTCCCAGCCGGTGAACATGGTGCGCACAGGAAAAGAAACATTCACGGATGAAGCAGCAGGATCTTCCTGATCGAACGCAATCTCACCTTCAAAGCCTGAAAACATGCCATACGTCGTCGAAAAACCAAGGTGGTCATAAGTGAAAACGATCTGGCTGTGGCTGGCGTCCAGCACATAGTTTTCAGATGCTGCGAAAGCAGGCGTCGTCAGTGTAGCAGCGGCAATGGCAGCCGTGGCGATAAAAGATTTCATGATGCGTCTCCAAGCGTTGATATGTACATCACACACACTTAGGGCATCTTCACACACTGTATAGCTTCAAAAATGAACACAACTTGTTCATCTACGCAGTTTGGTCAGCGCTGCATCGCGCGTTGGTCAGGCCGCCTCAACACCCGCCAAGGCATCAACACCCAACAAATCCCGCGCAAGCCGGTCCCGCAATGGTAACAGTTGCGCCTCCGTGCCAGCGGCCACAGCAATCGTCTGTGCCGTATCACGATAACCCAAAAGAAGCTGACTTTGACCTGTTTCAGCATCTGGTTCCAGAAAAATGCCGCCGATCTCATCAAAAGTGTAAGCCGCGACCATTGTGGGCCTGCCAGAGCGGTTGCAAACAACCTCTCGTACCTCGTTTTGGCGCGTATCCACATGGATTTCAGGCAGCGTACCACGGCTCGCGAACCACAACAGATAAAAACCCGCAGCGCCCATCAGTGTCGCCGCACCAATGCGCATAATACCCAATCCGCCATCGAAAAACAGCGTTGGAAGCACCAGAACGCCCAGGGTCGCTGTGACCAGGCAAACGCCAAAGAAAAAGCAAATCGCCTGACCAAACATCACCGAAAAAGGTGCACCCTTGCCGGATTTCACCTTATAGCCCCAAAACACGTCATCAATCTCAAACGGGGATGTCCGCGCAATATCGTTCGAAAAATCAGCGACGGTCGCATTCATATCTGCCATCTGCCCACTCCATCTTTTCATCTACACTAGAATCCTCGCTAAACGCGGCAATAAAGGGGCAAGCTTAGGGCGGGGTTAAGAAATCTGCGATTGTTGCCAAAAACAAAGCTTTTGTAGGTGTTTCATAGCTTGCATCAGAACAATCCGGCAGTATAAGGCCCCATCCTTGCTGCAACATGTATGAACTGCGCAGCCTCTCGTGGATGGGACGCATGCAAGGAAAACCGCCCATCCTATGAAATGCGCTGATATATGAACTGGAGTACGCATGCCGCTATACGAGCATGTCATGATTGCGCGTCAGGATCTGTCCAACACGCAAGCTGAAAGCCTTATCGAACATTTCGGAACCGTTCTTGCCGACAACGGCGGCAAGTTGCTGGAAAACGAATACTGGGGCGTCAAAACGATGGCCTATAAGATCAACAAGAACCGCAAAGGGCATTATGCCTTTATGCGCACAGATGCCCCTGCCCCTGCTATTCAGGAAATGGAACGCCTGATGCGCCTGCACGAAGACGTCATGCGCGTGCTGACCATCAAGGTCGATGCACATCAGGAAGGCCCTTCTGTGCAAATGCAAAAACGCGAAGAACGTGGCGATCGCCGCGAACGCCGCTGATCTGTAGATAAGGACAAACAATCATGGCTACTAAACCATTTTTCCGCCGTCGTAAGTCCGATCCGTTTGAGGGCGATAACGCCCCCAAGATCGACTACAAAGACACCCGCCTTTTGCAGCGCTACATCTCTGAGCGCGGCAAAATCGTTCCCGCCCGTATTACTGCTGTTGGTGCAAAGAACCAGCGCGCCCTCGCCCGTGCGATCAAGCGTGCCCGTTTCCTTGCCCTGCTGCCATACGCCGTCAAGTAAGGAGCAAAGCACATGGACGTTATTCTACTTGAGCGCGTGGCAAAGCTTGGCCAAATGGGCGAAGTTGTGTCCGTCAAGCAAGGTTACGCACGTAATTTCCTTCTGCCACAGGGCAAGGCCCTGCGGGTGAACGATGCCAACATGGCGCGTTTCGAGGCTGAAAAGGCCCAGATGGAAGCACGCAACCTGGAAACCAAAAAGGAAGCAGACGCGCTGGCTGAAAAGCTGGACGGTGAAACATTCATCATCATCCGCTCTGCATCTGACGCAGGTTCGCTTTATGGGTCTGTCACCACACGTGACGCCGCCGAAGCCGCCACAGAGGCTGGTTTCTCAGTCGACAAAAAGCAGGTTGTCCTGCTGGGCGCGATCAAAGAACTGGGCCTGCATGACGTATCCGTCGAACTGCACCCAGAGGTCGCTGCAACAATCACACTGAACGTTGCACGCTCTACCGAAGAAGCCGAACTGCAAGCCGCTGGTAAATCAATCGCTGAACTGGCTGCCGAAGAAGAAGCAGCCGCTGAGTTCGAAATTCAGGAACTGTTTGACGATATCGGCGCTGCTGCATCTGACGACGAAGAACTGGCTGAATCAGCTGGTGTCGAAGTTGCAGAAGACGCATCCGAAGATGAGACCAAAGAAGATTAATCTTCTCGCATCTTTGCACAACATCAGGCCGCTCCTATCCGGGGCGGCCTTTTTCGTTGGCTTGGGGAAACACTGGATAAATGGACGCTTAAACGCTTATGATTTGCCTGAACTGCTGCAACGCATAGGACGGCCATGCCTTACCAACCGACCGACATCATCACGTCAGAGGCGCAGATCCGCGCGGTGATCAGCGGCATTCACGCGGCCCAAAAGCACAAGGTTCTCGATCATATCGACGATCACTGCCGTATCTGGATCGAACGCAGTCCCTTCATCATCGTCTCCACCGTCGATGCACAAGGCAACCTTGATACCTCTCCCAAAGGCGACCCTGCGGGCTTTGTAAAGGTTGTGGACGACAAGACACTCGCGATCCCCGACAGGCCCGGCAACCACCGCTTCGACAGTTTTCAGAACATCCTGCAAACCGGGCGCATCGGCATCGTTTTTATGGTGCCCAATCGCAATGAGGTTGTCCGCGTAAATGGCAGTGCCCAGATCGTGCGTGACCTGCCCTTGCGCGAAAGCATGGCAATAAACGGGCGTGTGCCTGACTTCGCAACCATCGTCGGGGTTGAAGAGGCCTTTTACCACTGCGGTAAAGCCATCATCCGGTCAAAGCTGTGGCAACCGGATCAAGCCGCCCCGACAGATGGCCTTCCCACTTACGGCGAAGCGCTTTTCGCGCAAAGCCAAAGCGGGCTGACGCAGGAAGACATCGACGCGCGCCTGCGGCACAACGAAAAAAACCGGCTCTACGACGAATAAGGCGCAGAACTGAACAAGAGAGGGTTCGCCGATACTATCCGCGATTGTCGACACACCCTTGTCAGGATGCACAGGCAGGCGTTTACTATCCTCATCATTCAAAATTGGGGGTTCACATGTCACTACGTCTTAATCGTCGTCACTTTATCGCGGGTTCAGCAGGCCTGATCGCAATGCACCCGTTTTCCGTCAATGCTGCATCCGGTCAGGCGCATTTACGTCTTATGGAAACCACGGACCTGCACGTACATGTCTTCCCATATGACTATTATGCGGACCGGCCCGTCGACACAGTCGGCCTGTCCCGTACCGCCAGTATTATCGAAGGGGTCCGCGCCGAATCCACCAACTCACTGTTGCTCGACAACGGGGATTTCTTGCAAGGCAACCCGATGGGCGACTACATCGCCTATGAGCGGGGCATGAATGAAGGCGATATGCACCCGGTGATCACAGCGATGAATACGCTGGGCTTTGATGCCTCGACGCTGGGCAATCACGAATTTAACTACGGCATCTCGTTCCTGATGAAATCGGTCGCTGGTGCTGCCTTCCCCGTCGTATCAGCGAACGTGGTCAAGGAAATGGGCGCATCGCCAACCGCCGACACGACCCTCCTGCCCCCTTACACGATCCTTGAACGCGAGATTATCGACGGCGATGGCAACGCCGCCCCAATCAAAATTGGTCTTATTGGGTTCGTTCCACCACAAATCATGAACTGGGACCGCAAACATTTGGAAGGCAACGTACAGGCCCGCGACATCGTCGAAACTGCGCGCGCCTATGTGCCGCAAATGATAGAAGAAGGCGCAGACATTATCGTTGCCCTGTCACACTCTGGCATCGGCGGCGCCGAGGCCGAATATGGTATGGAAAATGCATCCATCCCCCTCGCCGCGGTCGATGGGATCGACGCGATCCTGACCGGCCACAGCCACCTTGTCTTCCCATCCTCAAACTATGACGATTGGGCCGGCGTCGATGTCGCTGCAGGCACTATTGGCGGCAAACCGGGCGTCATGGCAGGGTTTTGGGGCAGTCACATGGGCCTTGTTGATCTGCTGATCGAACGTGATGGCAGCAGCTGGCGCGTCCTGTCGCACACGGCCGAGGCACGCCCCATCTCGCGCCGCGAAGAAGACCGCAGCATCACACCACTGGTCGAGGATTTCGAACCGGTTCTGGCATCAATCCAAGACGTTCACGACGAAACCCTCGCCTATGTGCGCACCGCCGTCGGGAAAACGGCAGCCCCACTCCACAGCTATTTCGCATTGGTGGCGGATGATCCTTCGGTCCAGATCGTGTCCAATGCGCAACTCTGGTACATCGCAGATCAGCTGACCGGCACGGAATATGCGGGGTTGCCCATTTTATCGGCCACCGCCCCCTTCAAAGCAGGCGGGCGCGGCGGGCCTGAATACTTCACGGACGTTCCTGTTGGTGATGTGGCAATCAAAAACGTGGCCGACCTCTATCTTTACCCCAACACCGTGCGCGCGGTGAAAGTGACTGGCGCACAAGTGAAAGACTGGCTGGAACGATCCGCGGGTATGTTCAACCAAGTGGACGCAGGCGCGACAGATGCGATCCTGCTGAACCCTGACTTCCCCAGTTACAACTTCGATGTGATGGACGGTGTGACATATCAAATCGACCTGACCCAGCCCTCAAAATTCGACCGCGAGGGCGCAGTGATCAACCCAGATGCCAATCGCATCGTGAACCTGCAATTCGATGGGCAACCCGTTGATCCAGAACAAGAGTTCATTATCGCCACCAATAACTACCGCGCTTCTGGCGGTGGCAGTTTCCCCGGTGCGCTGGGTGATACGATCATCTTTGAAGGGCCCGACACCAACCGCGATGTCATCGTGCGCTATATCGTGGAACAGGGCACGATCGACCCCAAGGCAGACGCCAACTGGTCCTTTGCACCGCTACCCGACACGTCCCTTATGTTTGAAACCGGCCCCGCAGGTGCGGCCTATGCCGACAGTGTCGAAGGGATGACAATTACACCCGCAGGCACCAGCGACAGCGGCTTCGCGCTATTCCGTATTGAGATGTAGGCACTGCACCCCGCACAAAATAAAAAAGGCGCCCTGTTCGGGGCGCCTTTCCTTTAGCTACCTGTCGAAGACTTACTCTTCTTCAAGCTTCTCAACAGCTTTCTGCAGGTCATCTTTGCTGACCTCTTTGTCCTTTACAACAGCCTGCTCAAAGATATGATCAACGACCTTGTCTTCAAACATCGGTGCCTGCAACTGCTGACGGAACTGCGCATTTTGCTGCACAAACTCAAAGAACTGACGCTCTTGACCCGGGTACTGGCGGGCTTGGTTCATGATCGCTTGTGTCATTTCCTGATCGGTCACTTTGACCTCAGCCTTCTGGCCAATGTCAGCCAACAACAGGCCCAGCTTTACACGGCGCTCGGCCAGCTTGGTGTGTTCTTTGGTCGGCTTGATCTCGGGGTGATCATGGCCTTCGACGTCAGGGTTTTCTTCGTGCCATAGCTGATGGGCAATCTGGTTAGACTCAGCTTCAACCAATGACGCTGGCAAATCAAACTTGACCTTCTTGTCCAACGTATCCAGCAGACCACGCTTGGCAACGGCACGGGACGCGCCTGTATATTCCGCTTCCAAACGTTCGGTGATCTGTGCTTTCAAAGCGTCCAGATCTTCGGCACCGAATTTCTTGGCTAATTCATCATCCATCTTCGGCGCCTTGGGCGCTTTGACTTCCTTGATGGTGCAAGAAAAAACCGCCTTTTTACCGGCAAGCGCTTCAGCCTGATAATCCTCGGGGAAGGTCACTTCGACGTCTTTTTCGTCGCCCGCTTTGACCTTCAACAGGCCATCTTCAAAACCGGGAATGAACGAATTGGAGCCCAGCACCAGCGGATAATCCTCAGCAGCGCCACCTTCAAACGGTTCGCCATCAACTTTACCAACAAAATCCAGAATAACCTGATCACCATCTTTGGCTTGGGTCTTCTTGGGTTGGTAATCAACAGCCTGCGGGCTTTCGGCAAGGTTATCGAGGGCTTCTTTGACCGAATCCTTATCAGCCTTCACAACCATGCGCTCCAGCTTGATCTTGCTGAAATCAACGTCCTCGATCTCCGGCAGCTTCTCGTAGGTTACGTCGACCTGCACGTCGTCGCCTTCTTTCCAATCTTCATTGGTCATCTTCATCTCTGGCTGGGCCGCCGGACGATCACCTGTTTCTTCCAGATGCGAAGACAGCGCGCCGTCAATGGCTTCCTGCATGCTTTCGCCCATCAGACGCTGACCAAACTGCTTGCGCAGCAACGCCATCGGCACTTTGCCCTTACGAAAGCCCTTCATTTCAACCGTGGGCTGCGCTTCTTTCAGCTTTTCTTCAACCTTGGCATCCAGTTCAGCCGCCGTGACGGTGATCGCATAACCGCGCTTGAGGCCTTCGTTCAGGGTCTCAGTGACCTTCATGTGCTGTCCTTCTTTTTTCAAACTTGGTGCGGGTGAAGGGACTCGAACCCCCACGCCTCGCGGCGCCAGAACCTAAATCTGGTGCGTCTACCAATTCCGCCACACCCGCATGATCAAAAGGGGCAGGTTTTGGGCCTGCCCCCGGTTGCGCGCTGTCTAGCAAAGGAATGACAGGGATGCGAGAGGAAAAATCGCTTAAATTCCAAGGGCGCGAAAGACTTTCGGCAATTCCTCGGGCAAGTCTTCGGCAATCAGCCCCGGACCAAAGGACAGCGCGCATTCGGTATGTAGCCAAGCGCCGGTTTCAGCGGCCTGCATCGGGGCAAAACCACGGGCCAAAAGGCCAGTGATAAAGCCCGCCAGAACATCGCCCGAACCGGCGGTGGCCAACCAGGGCGCGCTGCGTTCATAGACGGATGCATTAATACTGCACCGCCCCGAAGGATCAGCGATCACCGTATCGGGACCCTTGAACAAAACCACACAGCTTGCCCGCTTTGCCGCTTCACGTGTCGCATCAACCTTGGAATAAGCCGGGCCTTTGGTAGCAGGTGCCACAAGCTTCTCCGCGATATCAGGAAATAGCCGCGCAAATTCACCGGCATGCGGCGTCAAAACACACGTGTCATGCAGCAAAGCGAAAAGAGGCGCATCGCGCCCGATGAGCGTCAAAGCATCCGCATCCAGCACCATGGCCCGCCCGCTCTTCAAGCCTGCCTCGATGAGGCCACGGCTCTCATCGCTCACCCCCATCCCCGGTCCCATACAAAGCGCATTCATGCGGTCGTCGGACAAAACATCGTCCAACCCATCCACACCTTTCACAGAACGAAGCATAATCGCATTCAACTGCGCCGCATTCTCGATCAAAGCCGCAGGTGGACAGCCTACTGTCACCGCCCCTGCCCCAACACGCAAAGCGCCACGGGCGGCAAGACGCGCAGCGCCGCCTTTGCCAACAGAGCCGGAGATTATGAGAGAGTGACCATTGCTATACTTGTGGGGTTGATCCTTGCTGAATTTGCCCAACCAGCTCCAATTACAATCAGGTTCGTACCACCAGCGCGGGATCAAGCGTGGCGCAATCGTCAAATCTACACGTCTTTTCTTGCTATTCTTATTTGGTCGAACACCCAATTCCATCAATGCTGAATTCCGATCCAAACCGATATCCGAAATGGCAATCTTTTCGCAAATATCAGCCCCTTCGCCTAGATAATGACCCGATTTAGCAAACTGGAATGTAACCGTCAGACTTGGTCTTATTTGCGGAAGATAGGCCTCATTTGCGCCATGCAGCAGCGTTCTGCCGCTGTCTGAACAACATCCTGATGGCATATCAACAGATACTACGCGGTCAATTGCGCATGCATCATTAACGATTTTTGCAACGTCACAATCAACGGCTCTGGTTAATCCAGTTCCAAACAATGCATCAACGGCGAGTTCATAGTGACATTTCCAAGCATTAAATTCACTAATTGGAGAAGTTCCACCAAGCTCCCCCCACCGCTCATAATTCACCCGCGCATCTGGCGGTAGCTTCCCCGCATCCCCATACAAAAACACCTCAACATCCCACCCGGCCTCTTTCAGCAACCGGGCCACAACAAACCCATCCCCGCCATTATTGCCCGGCCCGCACAGCACAACGGCGCGATGGCCATTGCCGCGCAAATCAGGCCATTCTTCAAAAATCGCCTCTACAACGCCGCGCCCAGCGCGCTCCATCAACTCCAGCCCAGTTACCTCGCCAGAGGCAATCGCCGCCTGTTCGATGGCGCGCATTTGGGCAGCGGTCAGTAGTTCGGTCATGGTTTCAACACCTAAAGTTTTCAATTCGCCAACCAAACGACCAACTTGCACAAAAATTAAGCAACACATAGTCTTTCGCTGGGCCAGCTTGCCATCAGGTTCCGCTACGAATTGTCCCTATGCAAGAGAAATGGTCTCACCACTGACGAAACACCAAAGGGGGAATCGCGCCGTGAAAAAGATCGAAGCGATCATCAAGCCGTTCAAGCTCGACGAAGTGAAGGAAGCTTTGCAAGAGGTTGGCGTGCAAGGCCTGTCTGTCGTCGAAGTCAAAGGGTTCGGCCGTCAAAAGGGCCACACCGAATTGTACCGCGGCGCTGAGTATGTGGTTGATTTCCTGCCCAAGGTGAAAATCGAAGTGGTTTTGGCCGAAGATCAGGTTGATGGTGCCATCGAGGCAATTATCGGTGCCGCCAAGACTGACAAGATCGGCGACGGCAAGATCTTTGTCTCACCTGTCGAACAAGCCATCCGCATTCGTACCGGTGAAACCGGCGACGACGCACTTTAATCCAAACGACACGAAAAGGGACCTGTATAGATGGACAACAAAGCTGTTCTGAAACTGATCAAAGACGAGGAAGCCGACTATGTCGACATCCGCTTCACTGATCCACGCGGCAAACTGCAACACGTGACTGTTGTGGCTGATCTGGTTGACGAAGACTTCTTGGAAGAAGGCTTCATGTTTGACGGGTCTTCTATTGCCGGTTGGAAATCCATTGATCAATCCGACATGAAACTGATGCCGCAGGCCGAAAGCGCCTATGTTGATCCGTTCTATGCAGAAAAAACCGTCTGCATTAACTGCAACATCGTTGAACCTGACACGATGGAGGCCTACAGCCGCGACCCACGTGGTACAGCGGTGAAAGCAGAAGAGTACCTGAAATCTTCCGGTATCGGTGATGTGTCCTACTGGGGCCCTGAGGCCGAATTCTTTGTCTTTGATGATGTGCGCTTTAGCGTCTCCATGAACAAAGTGTCCTACGAAGTTGACGCCATGGACGGCGCATGGAACACAGACACCGAATACGAGATGGGCAACACAGGCCACCGTCCCGGCGTCAAAGGCGGCTACTTTCCCGTCAACCCAATCGACGACGCACAGGAAATGCGGTCCGAGATGCTATCCACAATGAAGCGCATGGGCATGAAGGTCGACAAGCACCACCACGAAGTGGCGTCTTGCCAGCACGAGCTGGGCCTGATCTTTGGCTCGCTCACGCATCAGGCGGACGAGCTGCAGAAATATAAATACGTCATCCACAACGTCGCCCAAGCTTACGGCAAGTCGGCAACATTCATGCCAAAGCCGATTGCGGGCGATAACGGCACAGGCATGCACGTGAACATGTCGATCTGGAAAGACGGCAAGCCGCTATTCGCAGGCGATAAGTATGCTGACCTGTCGCAAGAGGCGCTGTATTTCATCGGTGGTATCCTCAAGCACGCCAAAGCGTTGAACGCGATCACCAACCCATCAACCAACAGCTACAAGCGCCTGATCCCGGGCTTTGAAGCGCCCGTTCTGCGCGCCTATTCGGCCCGTAACCGGTCCGGTTGTGTGCGGATCCCATGGGCCGAAAGCCCCAAGGCCAAGCGCGTCGAGGCGCGTTTCCCTGATCCGGCAGCCAACCCATACCTGTGCTTTGCGGCGCTGTTGATGGCTGGTCTGGACGGCATCAAGAACAAGATCGATCCCGGTCCATCATCTGACAAAGACCTCTATGATCTGCCGCCGGAAGAACTGGCAGCGATCCCAACGGTCTGCGGCAGCTTGCGCGAAGCGCTGGAAGCGCTCGAAGCCGATCACGACTTCCTGCTGGCCGGTGACGTCTTCACCAAAGACCAGCTTGAAGGCTACATGGAACTGAAGTGGGAAGAGGTTTACGCCTACGAACACACACCACACCCCATGGAATACAAGCTGTATTACAGCTGCTGATATTTACACATCATCGACAAAAAGAGGCGTCCATGCGGGCGCCTCTTTTTTTTGAGAATGATTTCCGGACCTGACGCGTAAGTGTCGTGAACATTAAAGTTCATTAACCAATTTGGAGTCCGGAAATGACAAGTAAGACCAAGGTTTCGACATTCACGGTGGCTGCCGTTGCAGCACTTTGTATCGTGGCACCGATTAGTGCCCATGCGCAGTCCCTCGCTGTGACCTGTGAAGGTGGTGCCGGTGGCGATGTCTGCGATCAGTCCGATATTAACGAGATTGTCGCCGACGTGAACCAGAACGCAACTGATATTGACGCAAACACCATAGCTGCCAGCAACGCGCAAACCGCCGCTGACAATGCACAAACAACAGCCAATGGTGCCGCAACAACCGCAGGCAACGCGCAAACTGCGGCAGATAATGCCCAGACTACCGCGAATGGAGCAGTCACCGCTGCGGGCAATGCCCAGACAGCCGCCGACAATGCGCAAACAACGGCCAATGGCGCCACAACAGCAGCTAGCAATGCGCAGACTGCGGCGGACAACGCACAAACCACAGCCAACGGTGCTGTAACTGCGGCAGACAACGCGCAAACGGCCGCCGACAACGCGCAGACCGCAGCGGATACAGCACAGTCCACTGCTGACGGTGCTGTCGCTGTAAACGCAACACAGCAGACAGAAATTGACGCCAACGAAGCCGCTGCCGCAAACGCACAATCCACCGCAGATGGCGCTGTCGCGGTCAACACAACACAGCAGACAGAGATCGATGCCAACGAAACCACCGCTGCAAATGCGCAGGCGACCGCTGATGATGCTGTCGCCGTAAACGCAACGCAACAGACAGAAATTGACGCCAACGAAACCACGGCTGCAAACGCGCAGACGACCGCTGATGGCGCTGTCGCGGTCAACACAACACAGCAGACAGAAATCGACGCCAATGAAACCGCCGCTGCAAACGCCCAATCCACCGCTGATGGCGCTGTCGCTGTCAACGTCACGCAACAACAAGAGATCGAAACAAACGAGGATAACATTGCGACGAACGTCACAAATATTCAGACAAACGCGAACAATATCGCAACCAATGTCACCAATATCCAAACCAACGCTGACAACATCGCTACAAACAGCGCCGATATCGCAACGAATGCCGCAGATATTGTCGACCTTAAGGATGGTCTTTCCGAATTGCGCGGCGACCTGAACAAAGGTTTGGCCATGTCGAACGCCATGGAGGTTTTTGCACCTGACCCAGGCTCAAACTTCCGCCTGAACGTTGGTACTGGTTTTCATGACGGGGAATCCGCGTTTGCTGTTACAGCATCAGGCCGCGTTGGCGAAGCCGGGAGCACAATCGTCTACCTTGGTGTTGCGGCAGCAGACGGTACAGCAGGCGGTAAAGCTGGTGTTTCTTTCCAGTGGTAAGCCACGTTGATAACTTGAAACTGGCGGGCTCTTGCCCGCCATTTTCGTTTCTAAATGGTACATATGGGCGCCTATGATCGTCCGCAGAGCAATATTGAAGCCCGCCGCATAAGCGCTAAACTTCTTTATAGGTTACCTGCCTTATCCAAGAGAAAGCACGCCATGCATCTTCGCCTTGCTATCGCCCTGCCCTTCATGGCGCTCACCGCCCCTGCCTTTGCCGATGTCACCATCAGCCATGGCTTTTCCACCTTCGGCGATCTCAAATATGGCCCGGATTTCACGCATTTCGACTATGCTAATCCTGACGCCCCACAAGGCGGCACAATGAGCCAGCGTCAGGTTTTCGGAAATCGTACTTTTGACAGTCTGAATGCGTTCATCATCAAAGGTGACAGCGCCCCCGAGGTTAGCATGCATGTTTATGACAGCCTCATGGTGCGGGCCAATGATGAACCTGATGCACTCTACGGGCTGATTGCCGAAACGATCGAATACCCCGATGATCTGTCTTATGTGACTTTCAACATGCGGCCTGAAGCACGGTTTCATGACGGCGAACCGGTCACAGCACAAGACGTCGTCTTCACGATCAACGCGCTGAAAGCGGAAGGGCACCCCTTTTATCGCAATCTGCTTTCGGATGTGATCGAGGTTACTGCCGAGACCGAAAACCGCGTGCGCATTGATCTGCCTTCAGGTGCTGGCAGCGGACTTCTGGGGCGCATCGCAGAACTGCCAGTGTTGCCGGAACACTTCTACGATGATGCGCCCTTTGACGAAAGCTGGATGGATACCCCCCTCGGCTCTGGTCCTTACGAATTGACTGCGGTCGATGCCACACGTTCGCTCACCTTTTGCAAAGATGATGATTACTGGGCTGCGGACCTGCCAGTCAACGCAGGCCGCAACAACTTTGAATGCTTCAATTACGAATACTTCGTCGACGACACAATCGGGCTAGAGGCTTTTGCGGCTGGCGAGTATCACATGCGCGCTGAATACCGGTCATCCTCATGGGCGACAGGCTATGACTTTCCCGCAGCCCAGGCCGGTTATGTCAAGCAAATGCTGATCCCTGATGGCCGCCCGGGCAGTGCGCAGGGCATCTGGCTGAACATGCGTAACCCTGTGATGCAAGACATCCGCGTGCGCCAGGCCCTGGATTACGCATTCAATTTCGAATGGACGAATGAGGCGATCTTTTACGATACCTACGAACGCACAGACAGCTTCTTTGAAAATACCGACATGCAGGCCAGCGGCCTGCCCGAAGGTGCAGAGCTAGCCTTGCTGGAGGAGTTTCGCGATCAGTTGCCACCCGAGGTTTTCACTGACCCTGCCTATGTCCCCAACGTCAGCAGCAACCGCCCACGTGACCGGGCCGCGTTGCGCAAGGCAGGCGAATTGCTGGATGCGGCCGGTTGGGTCGTGGGTGACGACGGTATTCGCCGCAATGCGGCCGGAGAGCCGATGCAACTGGAATTCCCCGACAGCAGCCGCAGTCTCGAACGCGTTATGATCCCCTACACCGAAAACCTTAAAGCTTTGGGAATTGATGTAGAATTTAACGTGATCGACCCAAGCTCGTGGACGCAACGCCGTCAGGCTTTCGACTTT
Organism: Roseobacter sp. CCS2; assembly: GCF_000169435.1. Taxonomy (GTDB): domain Bacteria; phylum Pseudomonadota; class Alphaproteobacteria; order Rhodobacterales; family Rhodobacteraceae; genus Yoonia. The sequence goes on from NZ_AAYB01000004.1 coordinate 97,668, forward strand.
GATATGTCTTCAACAGCTTGGTCGGTATTGACGACACCCAGTGCTGAACTGCGGGCTTTCTACGGATCAAGAGCGGCAAATGCTGAAGGCAGCAACAACCTGACCGGCATTGCTGACCCGGTTGTCGATGCACTGTTAGAACGTGTTGTGGTTGCCAAAACGCGCGATGAGCTAAACATCGCCGCCCGTGCATTGGACCGGGTTCTGCGCTCAAAACACATCTGGGTGCCGGGCTGGACGATCAACAGTCACCGTATTGCCGTCTGGGATATCTTCGGCATCCCCGAAGAACCCGCCCCCTACGATTTTTTCCGCAACGTGGATTTTTGGTGGTTTGAACGCGACAAATACGATGCCCTCGTTGCCGAAGGCGCATTGGACCCCGGCCTTTGAACCCATCCGAAAACCGGGAAATGTCGAAAACGGACATGATCTAGGGCGCGGCACGCGCATACTTGGCCCCGCAAGGCCAAGGGATACTGCGATGAACACCCACTACCGCGACACCCGCAAGATCGACCCGACACGCGGTGCCACATTGGGGGATGGCACCCCCAATGACCAAGACCGGGTTGAGATTGGACCCACCCAACTGGCTTTTGGCGAATGGGCTGCCGCTGGATTACAATTGCCTAATCTGCCTAGCCTGCGCACATGGCGGCACAAGCGCTTGGTCGATGCGGTCAATGCCCGCAACTATGGCGGTATACTGATGTTTGATCCGCTCAACATCCGCTACGCAACCGACAGCACCAACATGCAACTATGGAACAGCCACAACCCGTTCCGGGCGTGCATCGTTTGTGCCGACGGTTATATGGTGATGTGGGACTATAAGAATGGCATGTTCCTTAGCAAATTCAATCCGTTGGTGAACGAACAACGCACTGGTGCCGACCTGTTCTATTTTGACCGCGGCGATAAGTTGGAACCGGCCGCCGACAATTTCGCCAACCAAGTCCGCGATCTGATCATCGAACACGGCGGCGGCAACATGGCACTTGGCGTGATAAACCCATGCTGCACGGCCTGCGCGCGCTGGAGGCTGTTGGTTTCACCGTTCACCCCGGCGAGGAACTGACCGAAAAGGCGCGCAGCATCAAAGGCCCCGATGAAATCTTGGCCATGCGCTGCGCCAGCCACGCTTGCGAAACAGCTTGCTATGCGATGGAGGACGCGGCCCGCGCAGGCGTACCCCACGGCGATATGTCCGAAGACGATATCTGGGCGGTCCTGCACGCTGAAAACATCATACGGGGTGGCGAATGGATCGAAACGCGTCTGCTGTCGTCCGGTCCGCGCACAAACCCATGGTTTCAGGAATGCGGCGGGCGGATCGTGCAGAACAACGAAATCGTGGCCTTTGATACCGACCTTGTGGGCGCTTACGGCATCTGTGTGGATATCAGCCGGACATGGTGGATCGGCGATCAGAAACCACGCGCAGATATGATCGAAGCGATGCAGATCGGGGTTGAACATATCCGCACCAATATGGATATGCTTAAACCGGGCGTGAATATCGAAGAGTTGTCGCGCAAAACCCACGTGTTGCCTGATAAATATCAAAAGCTGAAATACGGCTGCCTGATGCATGGCGTGGGCCTGTGCGATGAATGGCCCTTGGTTGCCTACCCCGACAAGATGGTGCCGGGTGCGTTCGATTATGAACTGCAACCCGGTATGACACTTTGTGTTGAGGCGCTGATCAGTCCCGAAAATGGGGATTTTTCAATCAAGCTGGAAGATCAGGTGCTGATCACCGAAGATGGCTATGAAAACCTGACAAAATACCCGCATGATCCAGCCTTGATGGGGCATTAAAAAGTCAAAAAGCATCGGCCTACACCGATGATCCGCTTCCAAGACCTTGGCAATGAGCACACCTGCGGTTAGGCATTTGTTATATCGGAAAAATGATTGGAAATCCCTGATGTTATTCAACTCTGCTAGAAAATTATCTGCCATCATCATGGCGCTATCCTTATCTGCGTGTCTTCCCGCCCAAACGGGTACATCAGGCAGCACTTCCGCTGATGGTAACTCAGGCGCGCAAACCGCAACCAGAGCCGTAGCATCAGCCAGCAACCCAATTGTAACGCCCAGTTTTGGCGGCGAGCGGGTGAGTTGGAATAATGATGGCGGCGGACTGACATATCGGTTTACAGCCATCGAACGTGATGGCGAGGTTTTTGTCTGTGGTGCCTATGGCGGGGCTGGCAGATCTTATGTCTCAGAGGCCAACCGTGAGCTGATGCGGCGGTCAAGCGTGACAGTGAATGATGAAACAGTGTTCCGAAATCTGACCTTTTTCTACCAAGCATCCAACAAAATGCTCGACACACAGCTTGTCGGAAGCGAAACGAGATGCAAATCAACGGGTCTGGCCGCTGGCAGCGTCGCGCTAGAGGATGTGAAGGTCGAGCTTCGCGAAGGACGCATCCGCATCCGTGTTTAAACCGCAGCGTCATGCCCCCATGTAGCCCTTTGAACAGGTCCCGCTTTTGGGACAGTGTTGCGGTTAGCTGGGGGTAAAACTGCGCTTTGCCCCTAACGCGTCAGCGAAACATCAGCCAAAACGCCAAGGTGATCCGACCCCAACAAGCCGCGGTACTGTGCGGTGCCGCCACCCGGCGCATGCACATGATCCAGCAACAGCGGCACACCGCGTAAATCAAATGTCGGGCGCACCGGCTGCGCAACCCGCAACGCCGCCGCGTGCTGCATGCTTTGTACACTTTGCGCCCATGGGAAAATGTTGAAATCCCCCGCCATCACAACCGGACTTTCCAGCGTTTCCAACACATCAGACGCCACCTCTGCTGATCGCGCATTGCCGTATGGGAACGGCCAGCTGAGGTGGACCGAGGCCACCCAAACGGGCCCCTGCCCCATGTTAATCTGTGCCGCAGCCACAGCCCGCCGATGCGAGCATTTGGTCTGCACAATCGGTTCGCGTGACAAAACCGCAATGCCGTTCCACCCTGAAAAAGAACACAGATGCTGATGCGGATAGATGTCCCGCAAATCTGCCAGCATTGGACGATTGGTGGGTGACACTTCTTGCAAGGTCACAACATCCGCGCCGCTATCACGAATATCAGCAGCCAGGGCATCCAGTTCGCGGTTCCCGAACCACATATTCTTGGAATAAATCCGCAAATCATCCGCATCTGCTGTACCAACAAGCATCGGCACCGTTGTGCCCGCCCCCAACAGCACAGCCGCTGCCAACATCAGGCGCAAGCGCACACCCATGGGAAAAACCAGTACAAGCAAACACAGCACTGCCAGCGGCAACCGCAGCAATGACAAGCTGTCAAACGCAGGATGCAGCGCCCCGGCAAAGCCGAACAAAACAGCAAGCAGCAGACAAAACGCCCCTGCTTTCAGACCCAAAATCATCAATTTCATCTCAGTAACATCTCTCACCTTGCCGCGATTGTCGCCAATAAGCATTGCCGCATGCGTATTTGACGCCCATGTCTTGCGCAGTTTTTATGCAGACGGCCAAAGAAAGGTCCCGATATGCCAACCGAAAAGCTCACCTTCACCGGGCACGCCGGCGACACGCTCGCCGCGCGTCTTGATATGCCCAACGGCCCGCATCTGGCGACCGCCCTGTTTGCGCATTGCTTCACCTGCTCAAAGGATATCACTGCCGCCCGCCGGATCGCGGCACGGTTGTCATCCATGGGTATCGCCGTGCTGCGCTTTGATTTCACCGGATTGGGCCACTCCGAGGGTGAGTTTGAAAATACCAGCTTCACATCAAACGTTGATGACCTGATCGCGGCGTGCAAAGCACTTGATGCGCGTGGTATGTCGCCTGCGCTGATTATCGGCCATTCACTGGGCGGTGCCGCAGTGCTGAAAGCGGCCCCCATGATGGATAGCATCAAGGCTGTTGTCACCATTGGCGCGCCCTATGACCCGGGCCATGTCACGCATAGCTTCTCAGATTCCATTCCCGAAATTGTGGATCAAGGCGTCGCCAAAGTCTCGCTTGGCGGACGCCCCTTCCGCATTGGCAAAGACTTTGTCGATGACGTCAGCAAGGCATCGCTGAAATCCTCTGTCGCTAAGCTTGGTGCGGCCCTGCTTGTGCTGCACGCCCCGCGTGATGCGACAGTGGGGGTTGAAAATGCATCTGATATCTTCCTTGCCGCCAAACATCCCAAAAGCTTTGTGACACTTGATGATGCAGACCACCTGATCACACGGCCTGCAGATGCCGAATATGCGGCAGACGTCATCGCAGCATGGTCGAAACGCTATCTGAAGCTTGAAGAACCCAAAGCCCTCGCCGCAGTCCCGGAAGGCATCATGCGGGTCACCGAAGCTGATGCGAACGGGTTCCTGCAAGATATCCAATCCGGCCCGCACCACATGCTCGCTGATGAACCTGCCAAGTTTGGCGGCACCAACAAAGGCCTCACACCCTATGGTCTGATGTCAGCGGGTTTGGGGGCGTGTACCTCAATGACTATCCGCATGTATGCCCGGCGCAAAGGCTGGTCTTTAACAAGCGTCAGCGTCGATATCACACACGCCAAGGAACATGCAGCCGATGCTGCTGATCCCGGTGCAAAAGTCGATCACTTTGATCGATCCATCAGGCTGGACGGTGATCTGACCGACGAACAACGCGAACGGCTGTTAGAAATCGCAGACAAATGTCCGGTGCACCGCACGCTTGAACGGGCTTCGACAGTATCCACCCATCTGGCATGAAAAAAGGCGCAGCAATCACGCTGCGCCTTTCAAAACCTTTATTGTTCTTTCTTAGGTCCGGGCGCGACCAATCAGCTTCCATAGGCCGGGCACCAGAAGGGCCGCAAGACCCAGCTTAAGGGCATCACCGATGACAAATGGCGTCAAACCAACCTCAATCGCCCAAGACAGTGTTTTGTCTTCATAAAGAACCGCCAGCCAAGCAACACCCGGCAGATAGATCAGCGCATTGGCGACAAGCAAAGCGACAGCCATCAATACAACCGATCGGTCCCAGCCCGCGCGCGCGGCAAATCCAAGCGCCAGCGTAGCAAGGACATACCCCACCAGATAGCCGCCCGTACTACCCTGCATGTAAGCAAGGCCGTTCAATTCGGCGGTTGAGCTTTGGAAGATATCAAAGCCCAGCATGCCGATGATCATATACCCCATGATCGTCGCAAGACCCAGACGTGGGCCATAGGCTGCACCGATGGTCAGCACAGCAAAGGTTCCCATGCTGATGTAGACGGGGCTACCCGGCACGGCGACTTTGACCTTGGCCAAGATGGCCAAAGCCATGATCCCAAGAACCACCATAACAGCTTGCTTGATGCGCAATGCGGTGCCTTCGGACGGCCCAAAGGCCTCTGCAAGAGCTTTATCGTTCAGTGCGAGGGCCATGTGCCGCTCTCCCCTATTGTTTATTGCGTTACCGATTTATTGCCCATGCCGCGGCGCGGCGCAAGCGCGATGGCGCTAACACGGGCGATAAGTCGATGTGGACACATAATCCTTTCGCGGACCCTGAACGGTCCAGATGGCTGTCCATTGCGGCCATTCGGTAAAGTCGTAGCGAACGGTGTAGACATCATCGCCGCACGGGTGGTCGGTTCCGGCGGCATGGCCGGATGGCACGAATTGATGAAACGGGCGGCCATCATCAAAGGTCACAACAACCGTGTTCGGTGTGAACTGCCATAGATACTGGCGCGTGGCCTCAAGCTGCGCGCCGTTTGCAAGCGTGAGCCGCCCGGTCTCTTCATAAGTCAGGTGCGCTGCATCAATGGCCGTGAACACAGCTTGCCCCTCCAACGTGCCATGCTGACCGTTCAAATGATCACGGATCGTGCGGTGCAAGCGCCACTGCCCCAGAAACTCTGCTGCTGTCACCATCAAGATGTCACCAATCCCCGCAACATGCGCATCTCTCCCTTGAGGGTTCTGTCCCTGCACCTTATGACGCGTCAGGAATCCTCTGCCCACCCCCGACATAAGGTGCCTGCCCATGATCCCTCGTTATTCTCGCCCGGAAATGACTGCCATTTGGGAGCCAGCAACAAAATTCCGCATCTGGTACGAGATCGAGGCGCATGCCTGCGACGCCCAAGCCGCCATCGGCGTGATCCCCAAGGAAAACGCCGAAGCCGTTTGGAAAGCCAAGGACGTTGAATTCGATGTGGCGCGGATTGACGAAATCGAAGCGGTCACCAAACACGATGTCATCGCCTTTCTCACGCACTTGGCCGAACACATCGGTTCAGACGACGCGCGTTTCGTGCACCAAGGGATGACGTCTTCGGACGTTCTGGACACCACGCTGAATGTTCAACTTGTCCGCGCCGCTGATCTGCTGATCGCTGATATGGACCGCGTGCTTACAGCCCTCAAAACCCGCGCTTATGAGCATAAGGACACTGTGCGCATTGGGCGCAGCCACGGCATTCACGCAGAGCCTACAACAATGGGCCTTACTTTCGCGCGTTTTTATGCGGAAATGGACCGTGGCCGCGCCCGCCTTGTAAACGCCCGCGAAGAAATCGCCACAGGTGCGATTTCCGGCGCTGTCGGCACCTTCGCCAATATCGACCCATCGGTAGAAGAGCACGTCTGTACGCAACTGGGCCTGTCGCCCGAACCCATCAGCACCCAAGTGATCCCGCGCGACCGCCACGCGATGTTTTTTGCCACCCTTGGCGTTATCGCCTCAAGCATCGAAAACATCGCGACTGAAATTCGCCATATGCAACGGACCGAAGTGCTGGAAGCCGAAGAATTCTTCTCAAAGGGTCAAAAGGGTTCGTCCGCGATGCCGCACAAGCGTAACCCTGTGCTGACCGAAAACCTGACCGGCCTTGCCCGCCTTGTACGTATGTCGGTTGTACCCGCGATGGAAAACGTCGCGCTGTGGCATGAGCGTGACATCAGCCATTCTTCGGTTGAGCGCGCCATTGGGCCGGACACGACAGTCACACTGGATTTTGCCCTCAACCGTCTTGCAGGGGTTATCGAAAAATTAGTGATTTATCCTGATAACATGCTGGCAAATATGAACAAATTTCGCGGCTTGATCATGTCCCAGCGGGTTCTTCTTGCACTGACCCAAGCGGGCGTCAGCCGCGAAGATGCCTACAAGCTGGTGCAACGCAACGCGATGAAAGTCTGGGAACAAGGAGCCGATTTTAAAACCGAACTCCTTGCTGATGCCGATGTACTGGACGCACTTTCCCCCGAGGAGATCGAGGAGAAATTCGATCTCGGGTATCACATGAAAAACGTTGATACGATTTTTGCGCGTGTCTTTGGGACACGCTAGAGGGTTATGGATCTGACAGCCCAACCAGAGGCGTTCAGATCTTTATCGCGACAACGCTAAATCTTGGACGGCGCATGCACCGCTTGTTGTTGCGCGATATGCGTCGATCGTGTTATCGCTGCGGCCTGCTTTGCCTTTTCGATGGATCGGCGCACGGCAGGCATCGCCATGGCGACATAGCGGCGGTCATCGTGCAGGTTGGTATAAGGTTCACCGATGATTTTCGCAGGATAGCCAAGCTGACGCAACGTTCTTGCAAAAACAGGCGGGCAAAGCGCGATAATTTCAGTGGCACCCTGTGCCGTTGCCTGTTCCACGACACCGTCTAGAACCAGACCAAGGCATTCTGAACGCTCGGCATGTGTGCCAAGTGTATCAGAAATCACCACACGGGTGGCTTCCCAGACATTCGGCGTGACTTCTGCATGTGGAATGATGTCGGCAGGGATGCCGATCAGTTTACCATCCACAGCGTCGCGCAACATATAGGTATGTGACCCCCATTGGGCGGTCGTCGCCATCGCGCGCATGCCGCCCACGACTTTGCCATCTTTCAGCACAAGCGAATAATACGCCTTGGGGTTGTCGTACTGATCCATCTCCACATCATCGTCATGTGGAATGTCCCAGCCAAGCTGATCCACAAAGAACTGTTTGCGTAGCGCAAGAAACTCAAAGAACGCAGTTCCGTGCTTGTGGAGCTCTGTCAGGTTAAAAGTAATTTTCTCCATAGTCTTCCCTCTGGTTGTAAACATTTTAGCGACGGTCCCCACCCCCGCGATTGCTGATGTTAACATCGCATCAACAATTTAGCTCTAATTGTTCACAATAAAGAAAAAAAGGCTTAAGTTATTCTCAGATTAAGCCATATTGGTTGGCCAATGCGGCCGCTTGGGTGCCTGTTTTGGCACCAAGTTTAAGCTTCGCGTTCTTTAAACGCTGCTTCACCGCGCCTTCACTCACACTCAACTCAAACGCGATCTCTTTAAGGCGCTTGCCGTCTTTGACCATGCCCAAAGCTTCCAGTTCAGCCTTCGTCAAATTTGTCGGCGGTGCTGTTTCGTTGTGGCGGCGCGTCAGATAGGCAAGCAAAAGTTTCACTTCCAGATCGGTATAATCCCGGTCAGATCGCGTAAAAGATGCAAAGGAACGCTGCGCGTCCGCGCTGCTGTCAAACACAGAAACAGTCACGCCAAACCGCATGCCAAAGGTCTGTGCCTGTGCAATGATACGTTTGGGATCATCTTCGGCAAGCTTGAACCAGCGGATCGTGCCGACATTGCCGTATGCCCACTTAACGACCGGATCAAAAAGCATAAATCGCTGCTTGGTATAGTGGGCGATCCATCCTTGCGGAAAGGCATTCACTTCTTCCATGGGAAAGGCAAATCCAATGCGCAACGCGATGTAATAGCCCGATGGGGCAAGTTGCCCAATCTCATCTGGACCAAGAAGTGTCGACATTCACCTACCTCAACGAGCCGTTGTTTTCACAAAGCTCTTGTTGCAACGACAAAGTTCACCTTAGTATGATCAAACCCATCGTGTGATCGGACTTTATGGTCATATTGTTCGAGTTGGCAACCGGAAAGCGAGTACAAGTCAATGGCCTCTACACAGTTTGAGATTAGCGAGGCGCTGGGGCAGCTTAATAAACTTGCTCCAACCGGCTACGCACTGGGCATTCATATTGAGTATACGACGCCAAAATTCATGTTTCAGACCTATCCGAAGGCATGGTTGGATTACTATTCCAGCAACGGGCTGATTATGTCGGATCCCATGGTCGCATGGGCCTTTCAAGAAGTCGGGGCGCGGCGTTGGTCTGACCTTGATGATCCGGCAGGCGTCATGATCAAGGCCGCCGAACACGGTATGACGCATGGTGTTGTGGTTTCTGTTGCATCAGAAGACAGTCGTACAATTTGTGGCTTTGCAAACGCTGAACGCGAATTTACCGATGAAGAGATCGCACAGATCGAAGATCATGTCGCCCGTATTCACGAAAACACGGCCGACACAGCACAGCTTGATCCCGCAACGATAGAACAACTGAAAAAAATGTCGATTATGGTGACGCACCCCGGCTCTTAACGCCCCGCAACTAACCAGATTTTTACGAAACGTCGATAATACGGCTGGTATGGAATTGCATGCTGCCCCGTTATCTGATCCACCCCTGTCGCGTCGCCGCAAGGCCGCGATGATTATCCAGATGCTGTTGGAAGACGGCAATACCATATCGCTTGGGCAGTTGCCTGAACAACTCCAACTCAAACTCACCGATGAACTGGGCACCTTGCGCTTGGTCGATAAGGCCACAGTTTCTGCCGTCGCCGAAGAATTCACAACCGAACTTGAAGCGATTGGTCTGACCGCGCCGGGCACCCGTGACGGGGCGATCACAACGCTGGCCGACCACCTTAGCCCTGACATCGCCAAAAACCTGCGCAGCCAGTTGGAAAGCGTGCGAAATGGTGATCATTGGCCCATCGTGACCGAGCTGGGTATTGAGCGAATTCTTGCCATCATGCTGGCCGAGAGTACGGCAATTTGCGCGATTACCCTTTCAAAACTCCCGGTTGTAAAAGCGGCAGAGGTCTTATCGCGGACACCCGGCGAAAGGGCGCGTCGAATCACATATGCCATGTCACAAACGGAAAGCATTCCACCCGATGCTGTACGCCGTATCGGGTCCGCTTTGGCCCAAGAATACGGTCATCCCGCAAATGTTGCCTTTGAAAAAGCACCTGTTCAGCGCCTTGGTGCGATCCTGAACTCGACCGTTACAGACACCCGCGAAGATGTGCTGGCCGGCCTGAACCAGGAAGACGTCGATTTTGCCACCAACGTGCGCAAGGCGATTTTCACCTTCAAAGACATTGCCCCCCGCGTCAAACCAACCGACATTCCGAACACCATCCGAAATGTGGATAACGATACTTTGCTGACAGCCATCGCTGCCGCATTGAAAGGGGACGATGCACTGGTCGCATCAGCGGAATTTATTCTCAGCAGCGTATCGCAACGTATGGCAACCCAGCTGCGCGAAGACGCTGAAGAACGTGGTCATGTCAAAAAAGCTGACGCGGAAAAGGCCATGGCGGCAATCACCACAGCCATCCGCGAAATGGCCGACGCTGGCGTGATCACGCTGATTGACCCAGATGAGGCCGATGAAGAAGACGACACCAACAGCGAATAGTGATTCACGTCCCCGCAGGAATGGTCTACACTTTAGCCTATGACCAAAAACACCACATTCGATGGCCGGCGCTGGCATGACATGGGTGGCACCGCCGCAGGCCCTGTTCCGACGGATCAGCATGATTTTTCACTTTGGGAAAAGCGCGTTGACGCTTTGATGATCATCGCCTCAGGCAAGGGGCACTTCACTGTTGATGGCCTGCGCCGGGTGCTTGAGGACATGAGCGAAGACGCATTTGAAACCATGACCTACTACGAACGCTGGATCGCATCTGTGAACCAAAACCTGATCGAGGCAGGGGTCTATACCACCGCCGAACTTGGGCAACGGATGTCAGATGTGGCGGCACGCGGCACAACATATGGCGAGGCCGCAAGTGAGTGAGCGTCAATATATGCGCGTCAGGGCCGACATGCCGCCGGGCCATGTACGCACACCCGCCTACCTGCGTGGCAAGGTCGGCTGGGTCGAACGGACGCTGGGCCCCTTCCCCAACCCCGAACAATTGGCATACGGCATGCAGGCTATGCCGCTGCCTTTGATGCGTGTGCGCTTTACGATGGCCGATATTTGGGGCGCGGATGCAGACCGCCCCCGCGACACGATAGACGCTGAAATCTATCGCCATTGGCTTGAACCGGCGGAGGCGCCCCATGCCACATGATCACCACGACCACCTGTCACCATCAGGCCATCCTTATCGGCCCGATGACGATCATCCGCTTACCTATTGGCAGCAGATGGAAATCGCGGTGCGTGAACTTTTGATCGAAAAGGGCGTGACCACCGCACAAGAGATTGCCGCCCAGATTGACACGATGGATGCCCGCAACCCCTCACATGGCGCGGCAGTCGTTGCGCGCGCCTGGACGGACCCGGATTTCCGCGATGACTTGTTACAAGACGCAAGCGCGGCCACCCGCGAAATGGGTTTTGACATTGGCCCCATGCGGCTGATCGCGCTGGAAAACACCGATACAGAACACAACGTTGTCGTTTGCACGCTCTGCTCTTGCTATCCGCGTAACCTGCTGGGCCTACCGCCTGATTGGTACAAATCCCGCGCCTATCGCGCACGCACCGTCAAGGAACCCCGCAAGGTACTGGCCGAATTCGGCGTCACCCTGCCCGACACCACGACAGTGCGCGTCCATGACAGCACCGCGGACATGCGCTATGTCGTCATTCCGGCACGGCCCGCCGGGACAGAAGGCTGGCATGCGGATGATCTGGCCACACTGGTCACGCGCGACAGCATGATCGGCACAGGCCTGCCCAAATCACCGGATATTGCGTGACCACCCAAACGGCACTGACAGGCACCAAAGCCGATTGGCTGGCAGATCGCGCATTGCGCGGGCTGATCAGCACCTTGATGCGCCTGCCCTATGATACGCGCGTTACAATGATGGGCAGCGCCTTGCGCCGCGCCATTGGGCCACTGACCGGATATCGTAAAAGGGCCGAAGATAACCTGGCCTTTATTTACCCTGATATGGGCGCGATTGATCTCCGCCAGTTGGCAGAGAATTGCTGCGACAATTTCGGACGCACGATCATCGAAAATTATTCGTGGCAAGAGTTCAGTGAAAGGCTTGCCAACACCCACGCCACCGGTGACGGGCTTGTGCCCCTTTCCGAAGCCGTCAAAGTGCAGCGTCCGGTCATCTTCGTCACCGCTCATTTTGGCAACCACGAGGCACCACGCCATGTTCTGACACGGATGGGGCATACAATTGGCGGCCTCTACCGTCCGATGCAAAACGCCTACTTCAATGATCACTACGCCAAGACGATGACATCCTGGGGCGGTCCTGTCTTTCCGCAGGGGCGCCGCGGCACCATGGGCTTTGTCCGGCATTTGCGCAGCGGCGGGTTGGGTACACTGCTTTATGATGTCTCGGCGCCGGGGGCGCGCTTGCCTTTCTTGGGGCAACCTGCGCGCACATCATTGTCGGCGGCTGAAATTGCATTGAAAATTGACGCCGTTGTCATCCCGTACTTCGGGATCAGACAGCAAGACGGGTTATCATTTCAGGTCGAAGTCGAACGTCCTGTCGTGCCAGCAACGCCCGAAAAGATGATGCTGGAAATGAACGCCCGGCTAGAGGCGCAAGTCACGCGTAACCCCGCCCAATGGTTTTGGGTGCATCGCCGCTGGAAATAGGTCAGCGCAGTTGTGCTGCCCCAACGATGGGACCATTCGCAGCTTGTTGAATGATCACAACAACAGGGCTATCGCCCGCCGCATTCGTCTCAAGTGCCAGTGCGACGCGCCCATCCCAGCGCCCGATCACATCCCACGATGTCACGATATTGGCGTAGCTGAGGTTACGGCCTGCGTTTTCACCACGCCGGATTGCGACAGTTTCTTCGGGCGTGTAACGCACCAATTGCACGATATAGTCGCCACCTCTTCCGGCAGCCGCAGTGATGAACACATTACCGCCACGACGGGTTAAACCGACATCAAAGGCGTTACCTGCACGGCTGTGTGCCTGCAATGTATCCATGACCTGCATAGACCGCGATCCGATGACATGATCAACCCCGCCAATAATCATTTGTGGCGTATAGACGGTGGTCGCACTGGCGGCGCGGGCATAGGCGTGCTGGCGTTCTGTAAACTGCGGGCTGGCAAAGCTGTCTTTCCAGCCAATGTAATCCCAGTAATCCACATGCAGCGCCAAAGCGATGACGTCATCGCGTTTGGCCAGATCATGCAGCATGGCATCTGCCGGCGGGCAGGATGAACACCCCTGAGAGGTATAAAGCTCAACAACCACAGGCCCATTTTGCGCGGCGACTTGCGATGCTTGCAGCAAGCCGACAAACGACAAAAGTGCTAAAAGGGTACGCATGGCAGGCCTCAGTCTTGGTTATTGTCCGTCCGGTTTAGTCAGCTTCGGCTGAAATGACCAATCAACCAATTGCGAGTAGAGCGTCAAGAATGTTTCACTCGCAATCGCCGTTGATCTTTATTGTGTGCAATAGTATACAACGCGCGAAAGCGCCGCATTGCATGACGATTCTGCATGGTGCATCACAATCAACGATAGCCTTGCTCACGCATAAGCCACGAAAGGGAACGCCATGACGATCACAGTCGGCAAAGATACCGCAAAAACCCGCAAGACCCTGACAGTCGGTGACCAATCGGTCGCCTACTACTCAATCCCGGCAGCCGAGGCTGCGGGTTTGGGCGACTTTTCAAAACTGCCTGCGGCGCTGAAGGTGGTTCTTGAAAACCTGCTGCGGTTTGAGGATGATGGGTTTTCCGTATCGGTCGATGATATCAAAGCCTTTTCGAAATGGGCAGATAATGGCGGCAAGAATCCGATTGAGATCGCCTACCGCCCTGCCCGCGTGCTGATGCAGGATTTCACCGGCGTCCCTGCCGTGGTTGACCTTGCCGCGATGCGCGACGGCATCGTCGCCTTGGGTGGTGACGCCCAGCAGATCAACCCGCTGAACCCGGTTGATCTGGTCATCGACCATTCGGTCATGATTGATGAATTCGGTAACCCCCGTGCCTTCCAGATGAACGTGGACCGCGAATATGAACGGAACATGGAGCGTTACCAGTTCCTTAAATGGGGCCAAGGTGCGTTCAACAACTTCCGCGTGGTGCCGCCGGGCACAGGTATTTGCCACCAGGTGAACCTTGAATATCTGGCCCAAACCGTCTGGACTGACAAAGACCAAAACGGTGAAGAAGTGGCCTATCCCGACACACTGGTTGGCACGGACAGCCACACCACAATGGTCAACGGCCTCGCCGTTCTGGGCTGGGGTGTTGGCGGGATCGAGGCGGAAGCGGCGATGCTGGGCCAACCCGTGTCCATGCTGATCCCCGAAGTTGTGGGTTTTGAGCTGACAGGCGAAATGATGGAAGGCACCACAGGCACCGATCTGGTGTTGAAAGTCGTGGAAATGCTGCGCGAACTGGGCGTTGTCGGCAAATTTGTCGAATTCTACGGCGCTGGTTTGGACGTGCTGCCACTGGCCGACCGCGCAACAATTGCCAATATGGCGCCTGAATATGGCGCGACTTGCGGCTTCTTCCCGATTGATGATGAAACCCTGCGCTACCTGCGCAACACAGGCCGCGACGAAGACCGCATCGCCCTGGTTGAAGCCTACGCCAAGGAAAACGGATTTTGGCGCGGTGCGGATTATGCGCCCGTCTACACCGACACCCTGCACCTTGACATGGGTACAATTGTCCCTGCAATTTCCGGGCCTAAGCGTCCGCAGGACTATATCGCGCTGACAGATGCCGCCAGCGCATTTGGCAAGTATATCGAAGGGCAGCGGCACGAAAAATCCGCACCTCAAACAGAAAAAGCAGAGATGACAGCCGAAGGCGGCGCACCTGCACCGCATCACATCCCCGGCGACGAAGGGCACCACAAGTCCCAACACGTAGAGGGTGAAGATTACAAACTACACGATGGTTCCATCGTGATCGCCTCGATCACGTCCTGCACCAATACATCAAACCCCTATGTCATGATCGGCGCGGGTCTGGTGGCACGCAAGGCTGCGGCCTTGGGTCTGAACCGCAAACCTTGGGTCAAGACATCGCTCGCCCCCGGTTCGCAGGTCGTCAGCGAATATTTGGAGGCCGCGGGCCTGCAAGAAGACCTTGATAAGATCGGGTTCAACCTTGTCGGTTACGGCTGCACCACCTGCATCGGTAACTCTGGCCCGATCCAGAAAGAATTGTCGGACGCCATCGCCGAAGGTGACCTGATTGCGACTTCGGTCCTGTCAGGCAACCGCAACTTTGAAGGGCGTATTTCGCCCGATGTGCGCGCCAATTATCTGGCCTCACCACCGCTGGTCGTGGCCTACGCGCTGGCCGGTGATATGAATATCGACATCACTAAAGACCCACTGGGTCAGGATAAAGACGGCAATGACGTCTACCTCAAAGACATTTGGCCGACCTCTGCCGAGATTAACGAGTTGGTTGAAAAGACTGTCACCCGCGAGGCGTTCATCAGCAAATACGCTGACGTCTTCAAAGGCGACGAAAAATGGCAAGCGGTCGAAACATCGACAGGCGAAACCTACGATTGGCCTGCCACCTCAACCTACGTGCAGAACCCACCCTACTTCAAAGGCATGTCCAAGGACGCAGGTGAAATCGCAGATGTGGTCGATGCCAAAGTCCTTGCTGTGCTGGGCGACATGGTCACTACAGACCACATCAGCCCGGCTGGTTCGTTCAAAGACACCACACCAGCGGGCCAATACCTGCTGGAACGTCAGGTGCCTGTGCGCGAATTCAACAGCTACGGGTCACGCCGCGGCAACCACGAGGTTATGATGCGCGGCACATTCGCCAACATCCGCATCAAAAACGAAATGCTGGACGGGGTCGAAGGCGGCTACACCAAAGGGCCCGATGGCGCACAGACCTCAATCTTCGACGCAGCCATGGCGCACCAAGAGGCGGGAACACCGCTGGTCGTCTTTGCGGGCGAACAATACGGTGCTGGATCATCCCGCGACTGGGCGGCGAAAGGGACCGCACTTTTGGGTGTAAAAGCTGTGATTGCGGAAAACTTCGAACGTATTCACCGCAGCAACCTTGTGGGCATGGGCGTGGTGCCGTTCGAATTCACCGGCGGCGACAACCGCAACAGCCTTGGTTTGACCGGTGAGGAAACGGTGACAATCGAAGGTCTGTCAGAGGTCAAACCACTGCAAGAGCTGACAGCCAAAATCAAAATGGCCGATGGTACGGTGAAAGAGATCACCGTGAAATGCCGCATCGATACAGCGGTCGAGATCGACTACATCAAAAGCGGCGGCGTGCTGCACTATGTGCTGCAGAATTTGGCGAAAGCTGCTTAAGCACTTTGTTACATAAACTAAAAAGCCCAGTCATCTGACTGGGCTTTTTTGAGTTCTTAGGTCGGTGTCTACCCCGACAACTACTCTACCGCCTTCGCCAGTTCCGGTAAGAACCGCTGCTCATAATCCGACCCCACCAACGGCCCGACAAACCGGTACAAAACCGTTCCGTCCCCATCCACGATGAACGTCTCTGGCGGCGCTGTCACGCCCCAGTCAATCGCGGTCCGCCCGCGCAAGTCAAAGGCTGTTGCAAAGAACGGATCGTCGTAATTTTCCAGATATTCCGACGCCATCGACTGCTGATCGCGAAAATTAATCCCGGCAATACGATACCCCTGCGCCTCTAAATCCAGTAGGTTCGGGTGCTCTGCCCGGCATGGCGGGCACCAGCTAGCCCAGAAATTCACCAAGGTGATGTCGCCCGACCGCAGGTCTGCGTCGGTCAGTTGCACCGTACCTTGCACCGCCTCTTGCGGCACGGGTGGGGCTTGGTTGCCGATAAATGTGGATCGCAGCTCATCTGGATTATCCCGCAGCATCCCGGCCAACGCCAGCCCTGCAAAAGCCGCGAAAATCACTGGCGGCATGATCATCAGAGGCGAGATTTTAGCCATTCTTTTCAACCTCGTCCAAAGCCGCGCGGACCTTGACATAGCGCCGCCAACTCAGCCAGACGATGGCGGCGAGCAATAGGATGCTGACGGCATAAGCAGACAACACTTCAATTCTGTAATCACCCAAATCAGGCACGGCGCGCCCTCGCTTCCAGTGCGCGGATACGGCGGGCGCGAATTTCGGTACGGGTGCGCATCAGCACCAATGCGACGAACAACAGCACGAACCCCGCGATACAAACCAAAAGCGGGAACCAGAACACGTCAGAGATATTTTCTTCCTTGTCCAGCGACAGCGTCGCGCCTTGGTGCAACCCTTGGTTCCAGAACAGCACCGCATAGCGTGACAGGATCGCAAAGACCGACCCGACCAAGCACAAGACGGACGTCAAATCCGCTGCTGTATCGGGGTCTTCGATGGCTTCCCACAAGGCGATATAGCCAAGATAGAACAAAAACAGGATCAGGAACGACGTCAAACGCGGATCCCACGCCCAATAGGTGCCCCACATCGGCTGCCCCCAGATCCCACCTGTGAACAGCGCGATTAGCGTGAAAACGACGCCTACAGGTGCCGCGGCCCTTGCTGCTAAGGCGGACACATGGTGCCGCCGGATCACCCAGATCAAAGACGCGACCAGCATCATGATCCACGCGTTAATCGCCATCAGCGCTGAAGGCACGTGCAAATAGATGATCTTGACGGTCGATCCTTGGCGAAAATCATCAGGCGTAAAGAAAAACCCCCAAACAAGGCCCACGACCAGGCAGACCCCGGCCAGCGCAAAGCTCCAGGGCAGGACTGGTTTGGTCCAGCCCATGAACAGCTTTGGATTGGCATATTCCCACATCGACATAGGCGCTATCTATCCTTCCTCATCCATCCCAACAATCCCCGATCACCGCAGATTGATGCGTAACACAGCCGCAGTGGCGAACGGCAATAAGGCAAATGATCCTGCCGTAATCCCCGCCATCAACATCAGCGCGCCGGTCGGGTCCAACCCTTCGGCACCACGGCGCACGGCCTCAGCCCCAAAGATCAAGGTCGGCACATAAAGCGGCAGCACCAAAAGCGACAGCAACAGCCCACCCCGGCGCAGGCCAACGGTCAGCGCGGCACCAAATGTTCCGATCATCGACAACGCCGGCGTGCCGATCAGAAGCGAGATCAGAAGGTAGGCGTAAGCCTCTGGCGCGAGGCTTAGCAGAAAACCCAAGGCTGGCGCGGCAAGCGTAAGCGGCAGGCCCGTCGTGATCCAATGCGCGCAGGCTTTGACCATAGCCGCGCCTTCCAGTGGCAGCGGTGAGGTCGCCAAAAGCGCGAGCGATCCATCTTCATAGTCCAGCGCAAAGATACGGTCGAGCGAAAGCAGGGCTGCCAACAAGGACGCGACCCACAAAATACCCGGTGCGATGCGCGACAACAATTCCGTTTCAGGCCCCACGCCAAAGGGCACCAGCACCACGACAATCAAAAAGAATGCAAGGCCCAGACCAAAGCCCCCCCCTGCCCGGATCGCCAGCCGCAGGTCGCGAAAAAGCAGCGCGATCACAAGAACGCCTCGTCTGATCCACCACTGGCATCATCGGCAGCTTTGAATGGCGTCAGGTCCAGTTCGGGTGCATTCAGCCCCAAATCAATATGTGTGGCAATCACGGCGACGCCACCCGCCGCTAGGTGCGTGTTTTGTAACCAATCGGCAAAAAGCTTGACCGAAAACCCATCAAGCGACACGGTTGGTTCATCCAAAAACAAAACCTTGCGCCCGATCACAGCAAGCCGCGCCAACCCAAGGCGGCGCTTTTGGCCTGCCGACAGCGTGCCGCCTAAACGGTCCCGCAAATCAGCCAAATCAAATATCTCAAGAATACTGTCAGGTAAGGGTGTGCCATGCACATCTGCCCAAAACTTGAGGTTCTCGGTTACGGTCAGCGCTGTTTTTATCCCATCCGCGTGACTGGCATATGCGCCTTCATCCTCTGGAAACGCAACTGCGCCTGCGACGGCAGGCTGCAACCCCGCCAATGTGCGCAACAGGGTCGTTTTACCAATCCCATTCGGGCCACGCAAAATCAGTGCTGTTCCCGCATCAACCACAAAACTGACGTCCGCCAGCACCGGCATGCCACCACGCGCACAGGTCAGATTTTTGACGTTAAGCATTTAGATCGGCAACAGGGCCACCGCGACGCGCCGCCCTTCTGACAATAAAACATTGTAGGTGCGGCAAGCAGCAGGAGAGGCCATCGTTTCAACCCCGATCCCTGCGTCTTCCAGCGTTGTGCGAAAACCATGCGGGGGATGCGCGATTTCGGCTCCGGTGCCCACGAACAGCACATCTATATCGGCGACATGCTCTAACACGGTGGCGGTATCGTCAAATCCGCCCCAACTGCTGACCCCGGTCGGCAAAACCAGCAACGCACCATCGTATTTTTTGCCACCAACCCGGAAAAACCCCGGGCCGTAGCCGTCAATCGGCACCGCATCGTTATAGGTAATTTCATTCAGGCGCATGGGTTCCCCCCCCGCTCAGGTCTCGATATGACCGTATTTGGTGCCCGCACTTGGGTCTTTCTTCGACCAGTCACGCTTGACCCCCAGAACCAGCAAGATAGCAGAGGCGACAAAGATCGACGAATAGGTCCCGATCAAAACGCCCCACATCATCGCAAAGACAAAACCGCGGATCACATCGCCACCAAGTGTGAACAAGGCCAGCAAGGCCAGCATTGTGGTAACCGAGGTCATCAAGGTCCGGCTAAGCGTTTCATTGATCGAAACGTTCAAAACCTCTTTGAGGTCCTTTTTCTTGTACTTGCGCAGGTTTTCCCGCACGCGGTCAAACACAATCACCGTATCGTTGATCGAATACCCCACAATGGTCAGCAACGCCGCGATAATCGCCAGATCAAACTTGATCTGCAATTCCGAGAATATCCCAATCGTGAGGATCACATCGTGCGACAGCGCCAGCACAGCGCCGACAGCAAACTGCCATTCAAAGCGCAGCCAGATATACAGCAAGATCGCAATAACCGCCAAAGCCACGGCAATAATTGATGTCTGAATCAATTCGCCCGACACTTTTGGACCCACACTTTCGACCGACGGAAAGGCCATATCAGGATCAATGGTGCGCAAGGCGGATTGAATAGCTTCGATTGTTTCAGATGCGATCCGCTCATCGCCCTCTTGCGCCTGAACACGCACAAGCGCCACATGCTGATCTTCGTCAAAAAGCACGTCGTTCACCTCGGCGATCGAAATATCGCCCAATTCCAGCGTTTCCAGCGCAGCACGATAAGCCCCCACATCAACAGGGATCGCACTATCAGTCCGGATGCTTGTCCCGCCTGTGAAATCAATACCAAAGTTCAGGCCTTGGATCAGGAAAGACGCAAAAGCGATGACCATCGCCACCATAGAAATGCCCAGCCAGATCCGCGCCCGGCTAAAGAAATCTATCGATGTATTTTCGCGAACCAGTCTTAGACGCATATCAAACCTCGATTGTCTTAGGGCGGGTGCGCGAGAACCAGATCACGATCAGTGACCGGGTAACAAAGATCGCGGTGAAAACAGATGTCATGATCCCAAACATCAGCGTCCAGGCAAAGCCCTGCACGGGGCCAGACCCCATAACAAGCAAGATCACAGCCGTGATAAACGTGGTGATGTTGGCGTCGATGATGGACGACAGCGCCTTTTCATAGCCCAGCTCAATCGCGCGCGCGGGGCCTTTGGCGGTTTTCAACTCTTCACGGATCCGTTCAAACACGATCACATTGGCGTCCACCGCCATACCGATGGTCAGCACGATCCCCGCAATACCGGGCAAAGTCAGCGTGGCACCCACAATACTAAGCAAGCCAAAGATCAGTGCCACGTTGATCACCAATGCGATATTGGCAAACACACCAAACAAACCGTAGCTCAGGATCATATACACAAGGATCGCAATACCCGCGACGATACAGGCAATCTGCCCGGCCGCGATACTATCTGCACCCAATTCCGGGCCAACGGTCCGTTCTTCAAGGAACTCCAGTTCGGCAGGCAAAGCACCCGCACGTAGCAAAACAGCAAGGTTCGTGGCTTCCTCGACTGTAAAGTTACCGGTGATAATGCCGGACCCACCCGGAATATGGCTTTGGATTGTCGGGGCGGAAATGACTTCGCTATCCAGCACAATCGCAAAGGGGCGGCCAATGTTTTCCAGCGTGTAATCACCAAACTCGCGCGCGGCTGATGTATTGAACCGGAAAGCAACCGCAGGGCGCCCGTTCTGGTCAAAATCAAGCTGGGCATTCTCAAGATCTTCGCCCGTCACAACGGGACGGCGTTGCACAATGTAATACTGCCCCGGCGTATCCAGCGACGGCAGAATGATGTTGCCCGTTCCGGGGCGTGCGTCAGGATCGGATGTCGGACTGATAACAGGATTGAACGTCAACTGCGCGGTTGTCCCCAGCAGTTCAATAATCTCGTTCGCCGATCCCACGCCGGGAACCTGCACCAGAATACGCTCTGACCCCTGCCGTTGGATAGTTGGTTCGCGCGTGCCGACTTCATCAATACGGCGGCGGATGATCTCAAGCGTTTGCATGATCGTGCGCTCGTTCATCGCGGCAATCTCTGCTTCGCTTAAGGTGATGGTCAGGACGGCACCATTCAGGCGGACATCAATATTGGTCGAAGCTGCACCAGTGAAGGATGCAACAGGCGTTGCCAGCCCGCGTACAATCTCAAACGCGCGGGCCGCACCTGCCGGTTCTGAAATACGGATACGCAATTCTGTGGGCGGGCTGTCGAGTTGCTCAAAAAAGCCGATCGTCTGGGTTTCAAGCCGCAGCGCATCGCGCACGGTCGGCCAGAAGCCGTCTATGAATGACACATGCACATCCTCAACCTGCACTTCGACCAGCAGGTGCGCACCACCGCGCAGATCAAGGCCAAGGTTCACAAGGTTGGAAGGCAAAAAGCTGGGCCACTGGGCCGCATCGGCCTCAAGCTCTGCGTTGGTGACGCCAGTTTCAATCTCTGCCATCGCATCATTATGCGTTTCGACCCGGCCATAAAAACCGTTGGGCATCGCAAAGGTCAAACCAACGATAACCGTCAGCCAGATCATCACAAGCTTGGGGAACGAAATGTTAAGCATAGAGCCTGCCTCGCCGGCGAAATGTTTAGGTTTTTGCCGGTTCGGTCTTATTGATCACGGTTGCAATCGTGGATTTGACCACGCGCACTTTCACGTCCTTGGCAATTTCGACTTCAACTTCGTTGCTGTCGTCCTCTTTGACCTTCACGATCTTACCGACAACACCGCCTTGGGTGATAATCTGATCACCGCGGCGCAGACCTTCCAGCATTGTGGCGTGTTGTTTCAGCTTTTTCTGCTGCGGGCGGATCAACAGGAAGTACATGATCGCAAAGATCAGTAGCAGCATGATTAGGTCTTCGGCTCTCATATTCCATCCCTTTTGGTCGTGCGGCGTTTGCGCCTTGGAAACTTGCGGCACATTATGTCCGGCACCCATGATTGGCAACCGCGATTGGCGCGGTTTTGATCAGGCTTTCATGCGATATGGGGGCAGCACAAAGGGAAAGCAATCGCCAACCGCGATATCAGCGCATTTCCCAGTTCACTTGGGCCCCGCAATCGGGCATATGACGCGCACCACACAACGCAAAAGGACCGATGCCATGCATGACATTCGCACAATCCGTGACAACCCCGCCGCTTTTGATGCGGCTTTGTCACGTCGTGGGAACGCACCGGTATCATCCCAAATTCTGGCACTGGACGAGGCGCGGCGCGCCAAGATTTTGGCGGCTGAAACAGCACAGGCCGAAGCCAACAAAGCCGCAAAAGAGGTCGGTGCCGCCAAAGGCCGCGGTGATGAGGACGAATTTGCACGCCTGCGCGCATTGGTGGGTGAAAAGAAAGCCGAAATCGCCGCTCTGAATGATGAGGCAAAGGCCCAAGACGCCGCCCTGACCGATATGTTGATGGGTATTCCAAACCTGCCCGATGCCAGCATTCCCGATGGCGATGATGAGGACGATAACGTCGAAATCCATCGCCATGGCACGCCCCGCACCCTTGATTTTGATCCGCTTGAGCATTTTGACATTCCCGCCATCCGCCCCGGCATGGATTTTGAAACCGCTGCCAAACTTTCTGGCAGCCGCTTTGTTTTGTTGTCCGGCGCTGTCGCCCGCCTGCACCGCGCGCTGGCGCAATTCATGTTGGATGTGCACGTCGAAGAACACGGGCTGCTTGAGACGATCACGCCCGTGCTGGTGCGCGAAGAAATGATGTATGGCACAGGCCAGCTGCCAAAGTTTGGCGAAGACAGCTATCAGACCACCAACGGATGGTGGCTGATCCCAACGGCAGAGGTCACGTTGACCAATATCGTCAATGGCTTGACCGTTGACGAAAGCTATCTGCCCCGCCGCTATGTCGCCCACACGCAATGTTTCCGGTCAGAGGCCGGGTCAGCAGGCCGCGACACATCGGGCATGCTGCGCCAACACCAGTTTGAAAAAGTCGAAATGGTCAGCGTGACAAAGCCTGAGGACAGTGCCGCGGAACACGACCGCATGACCGGCTGCGCCCAAGCGATCCTTGAAAAGCTGGAATTGCCCTACCGCACGGTTGTGCTGTGCACCGGTGATCTGGGCTTCGGCATGACAAAAACCCACGATATCGAAGTCTGGCTGCCCGGGCAGAACACCTACCGCGAGATTAGTTCCGTGTCGGTCGCGGGCGATTATCAGGCGCGCCGGATGAACGCGCGGTTCAAACCCGAAGCCGGGGGTAAACCGCAGTTTGTGCACACGCTGAACGGGTCAGGTCTGGCCGTTGGCCGCGCACTGATTGCGGTGGTGGAAAACGGGCAGCAGGCAGATGGGTCCGTCGATCTGCCAGCGGCACTGCATCCTTATTTACGTGGCAAAACCCGGATCGACGCCGACGGTCAACTGGTCTGATCATCTGACGGAAGTGCCGCATTGCGCGGCGCTTCCCACCCGCGCGGGCGCAAGGTGCTGTCAACCTCATGGGTGGGGCCTGCGTCACGCGCAATCAAGAAATCGCGCAATGCCGCAAGCTCTGACGCGGCGCGCCCTTCCAGATCATCTTTCACAAAATTCAATGATGCCGGGCGATAACCGGGGTCAGCGTTAAGCCGATCCAGTGTTGCGACCGCGATATCTTCGACCTCTTTGGGGCCATCACGATCGGTCTGCAGTCCATTCAACAGCAATCCAGACAGTCCGACAGGGCCAAATTTGTTATCCAGCGCCTCTTTGACCGGATCAAAGCGGATCGCGACACGGTCAAATTCACCCCAATCAATGCGCAAGCCAGCGTTCTCGGCGCCCTTTGTGACCCAAATCAAAGGAACCGACGACAGCCCGACCCGTGATCCACCGCCACCCACTGATCCATGGTTTCCCGGAAACCACTGCTGCATATATAATGGCGTCTCGCGGGTCTCATCCCCGTCGTTCAGCCGATCCAAATTGGCCCAGGGTGCTGCCGGAAACGTTTTGCGCCGCTCATCAATGGCAATTGCATGACGGGCCGCACTTACAGACCGGCTGAGGTCGGCATCATGGAACTGATATTGCGCATTGAACCTTTTGGCACCCGGTAAAAATGCGGGAATACCAAGCGCTTTGACCGTATCCCAAATACCAAGATAGGCAATCTTAAGATTGACCGCCCCGGTATCACCGCGATCTATGCGCCATTTGAACTCAGCATCGCTGGTCGCCGTGTAAGGCGCAAAATCCTCGCGGAACAGGTAACTTGATGGGTCATCAGGCTTGGTGTCTTTATCACGGCTAACATAGCGGGCAATCGCCTGCGGTATGCGCCCGATATGGCGACGTGGTGGGATGCCGCACGATCTGATCAAACCCGCCAAAGACCGGGCGGCAAAACCACCCCGCGAGAACCCGAAGATATAAATCTCATCCCCCGGCTCATAGGCGAACACAAGGTCGCGATACACGTCCTCGATCAGGTTCAGCACGCCCCAGCCAAGCGCGCCGCCAAAAATTGTATCCATCTTCCGGCCCAGCCAGTTATTGCCAGTACCTGACCCAACGCCGGGCGAATAAATGACTTGCTGTGTGTTACCGTCTGCATCGCTGCCAAAGATACAACGCGACATGCGCACCACATTCGTGGGGTGTTCGGCATCGGGCCTATTCCACGTTCCATCAATGAAAATCGCTATCCGTTTCATACTAATACCTTTCCGTTGAATGCCACGATGCTGACCCAAGGTCAGTCACCGGACAAGTCCGCTTTTCCCGACCTTGCGATGGAACCGGATCAAACTGCACTATGTTGATAGATATGAAACAGATTTACGCCCTCCTCACCCTTATCTTTACCGCGACTTTTGTAATCTCGCCGTTTTTGACCGCACCCTTCAGCGGCTTTCAGGCCGATCAATTGCCGATCCCGCAGGTTGATCCACCAATCCAGCCCGCAGGATATGCATTCGCGATCTGGGGTCTGATCTATGGCTGGCTGGCGGTGTCGGCGGTTTATGGTATCGTAAAACGCGCTGAAGATACCGCGTGGGACTTTGCCCGCAAGCCGCTGATCCTTAGCCTGGCAGTTGGCACAACGTGGCTTTCGGTCGCGAACGCCAGCGCTGTCTGGGCGACAGTCCTGATTTTCGTGATGGCCATCACCGCGATCATCGCTTTGCTGCGCGCGCCTGCTACTGATCTATGGTGGTTCGCAGTGTCGGTTGGCATTTACGCAGGCTGGTTGACGGCGGCTTCATTTGTGTCGCTGGGCAGCACTGCGGCAGGATACGGCATACTGACCGATGCGATGGGCTGGGCCTATATCGGGATCACCGGTGCGTTGGTTGTCACTGGCATCGTTATGATGCGGCGCGCGGCGGCACCTTATGGGCTAACTGTGATCTGGGCGCTTGTCGGTATCATCGTGGGCAACGGTCTGACCACATGGACGGTATCGGCGCTAGCAGGTATTGGCATCGTCATCCTGCTGGGTCTGATTGCGGCGACACGCGCTAGCGGTCGGTCGGTCCCTTCTTAAGGTGCTTTGACAGGCGCGACGGTTGCGAGGACTTCTTGTCCTTGTAAGGATTCTTGTCGCCTTGATCGCGCAGAAACAGACGGATTGGCGTGCCGGGCATATCAAAATCAACGCGTAAGCCGTTGACAAGATACCGCTTATAGCTTTCGGGCATCATATCAGGGTGCGAGGTCATCACCACAAACGCAGGCGGCCGCGTTTTCACTTGGGTCATATAGCGCATCTTGATGCGTTTCCCGCCCGGTGCGGGTGGCGGGTGCTGTTCCAGCATCCCCGTCAACCACCGGTTCAGATTGGCAGTGGACACACGACGGTTCCACACATCATGCGCGCGCATGATTGCTTGCTGCAAACGATCAAGGCCCTTGCCTGTCTTGGCCGACACAGTGACCAAAGGCGCGCCGCGCAATTGCGGAAGCAGGCGTTCAAAGTCCTGCCGCAACTCTTTCAGTTTGCTTTGCTTTTCAACTTCGACATCCCATTTGTTCACGGCCACAACAACGGCACGGCCTTCACGTTCAGCCAGATCAGCGATCCGCAGATCTTGCTGCTCAAACGGGATTTCAACGTCCAGCAAAACAACGACAACTTCGGCAAATTTCACGGCGCGCAGACCATCGGACACCGATAGCTTTTCCAGCTTTTCCTGCACCTTGGCCTTTTTGCGCATACCGGCGGTGTCAAAGATGCGCATCGGCACACCGCCCCAGTCCTGCTGAACCGAAATCGCATCACGGGTAATCCCGGCCTCTGGACCAGTGAGCAAACGCTCTTCGCCAATGATCTTGTTGATCAGGGTGGATTTGCCCGCATTCGGGCGGCCCACAACGGCGATTTGCAAAGGCTTGGCGCGGGTCGGAACACGCGCTGCATCTTCATCATCCTCGCCGACATCCACATCGACCTCAGGCGCGTCAGCCGCAGCCTGTTCCGCGTGCGCATCAGCGATGGGGCGCAAGACATCCATCAATTCGCCCATGCCTTCGCCATGTTCAGCAGACATGCGGATCGGTTCGCCCAGACCCAGCGCATAAGCTTCCAGGATTGATGCATCGGCGGCTTTGCCTTCGCCCTTATTGGCAGCCAAAATTACATTGGCGTTTTTCTTGCGCAGGATATCTGCAAACACCTCATCCGCTGGCAGCACCCCGGCGCGCGCGTCGATCATGAACAAGCACACATCGGCCATCTCAACCGCGCGTTCAGTCAAACGGCGCATGCGGCCTTGCAGGCTGTCGTCGGTTGCTTCTTCCAAACCGGCACTATCAATCACGGTGAAACGTAAATCGGCAATCCGCCCTTCGCCTTCGCGCAAATCACGCGTCACCCCCGGCTGGTCATCGACCAAGGCCAGTTTCTTGCCAACCAAACGGTTGAACAAGGTGGATTTGCCCACATTGGGACGACCCACAATCGCAAGGGTAAAGCTCATGTCTATGGCTCCTGACGGCGTTCGCCTGCGCAGCTACACCACTTGCAGCTTAACGGAAAGCGTGCAATTGCCCGTTTTTGCTCAGGACGTAAAGGGTCTCACCGGCCACAACAGGACCTGACGCAGCGCCACCGGGCAGATCAATCTGACCAATAAGCGCACCAGAGGCCGGGTCAAACTGACGGATCAGACCATCAGAGGATGTCACTATCAAACGACCACCCGCCAGAACGGGACCATAATGGGCGAAGACACGCTTTTGACGTTGCGTGCGTTGTTCATCGTTAAACGTGGGCATCGCGGTGCGCCAGATCGGGTCACCTGTATTGGCATCAAGCCGGACCAGTTCATTCAGATCATTGATCAAAAACACAGCGTTTCCCACAGGCCATACCGGGCTGACTGATCCTTCGGTTGCGGTCCACAGTCGTTCGCCATCATCCAGATTGATCGCAACAGTGCGACCACCAAAGTTGCCGATATAAACGCGGTTACCGACAATTACCGGATCACCTGAAATGTCGCTGATCACACCAGCCGCATTTCCCACACGGTCACCGGATATGACCGTTGACCACCGGGTCAGACCACCGCGCGGATAGGTCGTCAGCACCTCACCAGAAGGAAACGGAAAGACGACAAATTCGCCACTGACCGCAGGCGATGCGCCCCCCGCGAAATTCGCCGTTGACGGCGCGCCAGAGCGTTGCCACCGGATGCGACCGTTCGCTGTATCAAGCGCCCAAGCCGTGCTGTCACGCCCGACAACATACACCAGATCGCCACGCAGTGTTGGTGCGGCGTGGGCCGGCGCATCAAGGTCCTGTGTCCAAACTTCAGCGCCGGTCGACGCATCAAGCGCCGTGATCTCACCAAAGCCTGTCGTGACATAGACCTGACCGCCACCAACCGAAATGCCACCGCCGGATGCATCATCTGCGTTATCGCGGGTTGGGGTCAGGTCGCGCGTCCAGACATTGGCCCCGCTGACCGACGTCGCCGTCACACGCGCACGTGCATCGACGGTATAAACGATCCCATTGGCAACAACCGGATGTGACGTGATGCGCGCGCGTTTGCTATCGCCTTCGCCAATCTCGGCTACAAATACGGGGCTTAGAACAGCATCAAGTGCTGGATGCGTGATGCTATGACTTGGATTGCCATTACGGTGGCCCCAGTCCGCATTTGCACGTGCTGCGGGCAACGCCACTGGCAAGGTCTGGTTTTCAAAGACCGTTTGCGCGCGGATGTCGAACCGATCGCCTGGCAGGATCACGTCATCATCACCACAAGCCGCTAACGCAACAAGGCTCAGGGCGGCGGTGATGCTTACTCTTAAGGTCAAGGGGTCGGATCCAATCTGCGCTTTACTGGTTCACAGGATCGGGCAAAGGCTCACCCAATGCCACCATGAGTGTCTGGACACGTTCGCGCAACCCGCGCGTCACGCCTGCGTCTTCCACGATTTCGCGCATAACCGCGATCGCGCCATCAGCGTCCCCTTCGCCAAGCGTCATATAGGCAATCTGTTCTAACGCAAGCAAGCGAAAGGGCTGGCCGGGCTGGGACAACGCCTCAAGGTTCGCGCGGCGGGCCGCCACATCATCAGAAGGAAGCATCGCCGCCTTCAGCGCTGCAACATCGCGGTACATTTCAGGCACGTCAGGGTTTGTTGTCACATCATTCAAGGTCTGCGCAGCAGCGGCATTATCACCTGCCTCCTGCTCTGTCGCGGCACGCAACAACAAGGTCACAGCCGCCGCAGCACCATCCCCTTCGACCTGCGCCATGGCAGCGGCACGCACTGTCGGATCATTTTCTTCCAATGCGGACATCAATGCGTCACCGGTCGCTTCGGCGGCACTGCGCGCCTGCGCATTGCTGTATTCGTTCCATGCTGCCCCACCGACCAGCAACAGAACCGCGGCCACACCGATCCAGCCATAACGACGCAAGTAGCCATACAGCTTTTCGCGGCGCACCTCTTCGGTGACTTCATTGATAAAACTGTCGGTGTCGCTCACCTTGGTCCCCAATTTCGTATCGGTTTAAAAACGTCTTTGCGGGTACATATCGTGAAGCCAGCGCAATGAACAAGAGGTCAGCGGCAATTGCCCTCTTTAATCCTGCAATCCACACGTAAATGTGCGCTTGCCGTTAGGGCATCTTCTGTATAATCTGAACTGAATGGTTTAGTACAATTCAGTACTCTGTACTGGAAGATTACGTATAAAAAAGAAGATTGCGACAAGGGCTGCCAAAACAAAGATGCGGCCAAAAGGGACGACGATATGAAAATCATTCCAATAATCACAGCCGTTATCGTACTGGCTGGCCTTTATATGGTGGTGTTTGAACGTGACACGCTTGTGGGGTTTGCGGGCGGGACCTCTGGGAAAGGGGTCATTGCGACGGCTGAGGATACAACGACCGAAGACGTCGCAGGCGCGGACGAATCCCTTGTTGGTGTGGTTGCCATGCATTCCGTTGCCCAGACGATCGACAGCGCGGTTATTCTGCGCGGCCGGACAGAAGCGGCCCGGCAGGTCACTGTTGCCGCGGAAACCTCTGGTCTTGTGATTTCCGAACCACGCCGCAAAGGCGCGTTCATCAACGAAGATGAGTTGCTTTGCAGCCTTGACCCCGGCACACGCGAAGCCTCACTCGCCGAGGCCCGCGCCCGCTTGGCCGAAGCGCAGGGGCGTGTCCCAGAAGCGCAGGCCGGTGTGATTGAGGCGGACGCCCGTGTGCGCGAGGCGGAAATCAACCTTAACGCGGCCCAGCGCCTGTCCGAAGATGGCTTTGCCTCGGAAACACGCCTTGTCAGCGCCCAAGCTGCCATGGAAGCCGCCACCGCAGGCGTGCAGCGCGCGCAATCCGCTGTGGCATCGGCGCAGGCCGGTATTGAATCCGCGCAAGCCGGTGTTGCGATTGCCGAGCGCGAGATTGACAAGCTTGCGATCATGGCCCCTTTTTCGGGCTTGCTAGAGACAGACACCGCAGAGCTTGGATCGCTCATGCAACCCGGCACACCTTGTGCCACGATCATTCAGCTCAATGAAATCAAGCTGGTTGGCTTTGTCCCCGAGGCTGATGTGTCCAAAGTCAACGTCGGCGCAATGGCTGGCGCCCGCTTGACCAGTGGTGAACAGGTGCAAGGCCGCGTGACCTTTCTGTCGCGCAGTGCCGATGAGCTGACGCGCACCTTCCGCGTCGAAGTCACGGTCGCAAACGAAGATTTGGCAATCAGCGACGGGCAGACCGCCGAAATCCTCATTGCCTCTGACGGGCGCACAGCGCACCTGATCGCACAATCTTCGCTGACGCTTGACGATAATGGTGTATTGGGCGTGCGCACCGTGGCCGAAGACAACATCGCACAATTCATGCCTGTGACCTTGCTGCGCGATACCGCAGAAGGCGTTTGGGTGACCGATCTACCCGAAACCATCGCAATCATTACCGTTGGTCAGGAATTTGTCGTGGACGGTGTCAAAGTCGCACCGACATTTACGGAGGCCAAAGGATGACCGGTCTTGTTGATTGGGCTGCATCGCGCGCCCGGATGGTTCTGGCCTTTATTGCCCTGTCGCTTTTGG
Organism: Roseobacter sp. CCS2; assembly: GCF_000169435.1. Classification (GTDB taxonomy): domain Bacteria; phylum Pseudomonadota; class Alphaproteobacteria; order Rhodobacterales; family Rhodobacteraceae; genus Yoonia. Next base: position 128,805 of record NZ_AAYB01000004.1, read on the forward strand.
CGGGCGGCATGGCTTACGTTGGTTTGCCCAAAGAGGGCGAGCCGGACATCGAAATTCCGGCGATCTTTGTCTCTGTCCCCTTCCCCGGCATTTCCGCCGAAGACAGTGAAACGTTGCTGGTACAACCGATGGAAGCAGAACTGTCAGATCTGGACGGGCTGAAAACCATGTCTGCGACAGCGGCTGAAAACTATGCCGGTGTCGCACTCGAGTTTGAGTTTGGTTGGGACAAGACGAAAATCCTTGCCGACATCCGTTCTGCCATGAACAACGCCGAAGCGCAGTTTCCGGCCGGTGCGGATCAGTATTCGATCAATGAGATTAACTTTTCCGAGTTCCCGATTGTCATTGTGAACCTGACAGGCCAAGTGCCCGAACGCACGCTTTTGCGCGTTGCCAAAGACCTGCAAGACCGCATCGAAGGCCTTGATGCCGTGCTGGAAGCAGGGCTTGCCGGGCAACGCGACGAAATGCTTGAGGTGGTGATCGACCCGCTGCGGTTGGAAGCCTATAACGTCACCGCTGGCGAATTGATCGGCGTTGTCACCAACAACAACCTGCTGATTGCAGCAGGTGAGGTGGAAACTGCCCAAGGTACATTCGCGGTCAAAATCCCATCGTCATTCGACGAACCCCAAGACGTCTATAACCTGCCCGTCAAAACAAACGGTGACCGGGTGATCACGCTTGGCGATCTGGCCACGATCCGCCTGACGTTTGAAGACCGCCTTGGCACTGCCCGTTTCAATGGCGTCAACACGGTTGCCTTGCAGGTCGTCAAACGCAAAGGGTTTAACCTGATCGACACCGCCGCCCTGGTGAAAGAGGTGGTCGCGGACGAACGCGCCAGCTGGTCGCCTGAACTGCAATCGGCCATTCAGGTCGGAACTTCGAACGACCAATCCCGCAACGTGGCCTCAATGGTCAGCCAGTTGGAAGGGTCTGTCCTGACCGCTATCGCGCTGGTGATGATCGTCGTATTGGCCGCCCTTGGCACACGGCCCGCACTATTGGTCGGTTTCGCGATCCCCACCTCATTCTTGTTATGTTTTGCACTGCTCGCAGTCATGGAAATCACGATCTCGAACATCGTGATGTTCGGCCTGATCCTTGCGGTCGGTATGCTGGTCGATGGGGCCATCGTGGTGGTCGAATACGCCGACAAACGCATCCGCGAAGGCAGCGGCCCGATGCACGCCTACGTCGACGCCGCCAAGCGGATGTTCTGGCCCATCATCTCGTCCACTGCGACAACACTTTGCGCCTTTCTGCCAATGCTGTTCTGGCCCGGTGTGCCGGGGCAATTCATGGGCATGTTGCCGGTGACGCTGATCTTCGTTCTGTCTGCGTCACTGGTTGTTGCGTTGGTCTATCTGCCCGTCATGGGCGGTGTGACCGGTCGGATGAGCCGTTTGTTCGGCAACGCTTCTGACGCTTTGCGCGCGCGCCTGCCGTGGTTTGTCCGTGCGTTGCTGGTGTTTCCCGCCGTTATGGTGGTCTTCACGGGTGCCATGCTGACGTTAAACCCGGGCTATCTGACCGGCGAAGCGGTGCAAACCAGCGGCCTCAGCGACAGTTTGCCCGGTATGATGCTATTCCTTCTGGGCGCATTCTTGTTGTCCATCACCATCGGTGCGGCCAAGATCGAACGCGAAGCCAAAACCATCAAGGCAGGCTATAACCGCACGCCTTTTGGCCACTTCATGCATTTCATTGCAGGCAACCCGGTCATGCCATTGGTGACCGTTGGTGCAGTTGTGTTCACCGTCTTTTCGATCTTTGGCTTTTACGGGGCCAACAACAACGGCGTCGAATTCTTCGTCGAATCCGAGCCTGAGCAAGCCATCGTTTATGTCCGCGCTCGCGGCAACCTGTCTTTGCAGGAAAAAGACGATCTGGTCCGCCAGGCAGAAGAGATCGTTTTGGCCCATCCCGGTGTCATCACAGCATTCTCTTTCGCGGGTGACGGCGGGCTAAATACAGATGCCAGCGGTGCCAGCACGCCAGGCGATTCAATCGGTCAAGTGCAGCTTGAAACCATACCATGGGAAGATCGTGCCGGGATTGCCGAACTTGACGGTGACGTGGTGCTGGCAGAGCTTCAGGCACAATTGAACACGATTCCCGGCATTGAGACAGAAATCCTCGCCCAATCGCGCGGTCCTGCATCAGGCAAGCCTGTACATCTGCGGCTGAAAAGTGATGATTTCGAAGAACTGCGCGCAGCAACCAATACTGCACGTGCCCAGTTTGACCAGACCCCCGGCCTGATCACGATTGAAGACTCACTCCCCCTGCCCGGCATCGACTGGCAGATTGATGTGGATGTGGAAAAAGCGGGCCGCTACGGCGCGGACGTCGCCACCGTGGGGGCCATGGTGCAGATGGTCACGCGTGGTATTCTGCTGGACACAATGCGCGTCGAAAGCTCTGACGAAGAGATTGAGATCCGCGTGCGTCTGCCTGCACAAGACCGTGTGCTATCAACCCTCGACAGCCTTAAGGTGCGGACCAATCAGGGGCTTATCCCACTGTCAAACTTCATCAGCCGCACGCCTGTGCAAAAGCTGGCCCAGATCGACCGGATCGACCAAAAGCGGTACTTTGATGTAAAAGCGGGTGTTGAGGCCGGGCTGACGAACCTGACCGTCGACGGTGACAGCGTCGCCGTTGTGCGTGTCGTCAGCGAAGAGGCAATCGGCATGGATCGCTATGAAGTTGTCACGCTGTTGGGGGATATGACCTCTGCCAACTTGGCGGAACTTGTGAATGACTATGAAACCTCAGAGGCACCGCTGAACGCGAACGAGCGGATTGCAGTGCTGACCCAATGGCTTGACACCAACCCCCTGCCCGCGTCAATCGATTGGGAATGGACAGGCGATCAGGAAGAACAAGCCGAATCCGGTGCCTTCCTGCAAACCGCTTTTATGGGGGCCTTGGGCCTGATGTTCATCATCCTGCTGGCGCAGTTCAACAGTATCTATAACTCCATCCTTGTGCTGATGGCCGTTGTCATGTCCACCGCTGGTTCGCTGGTGGGGATGCTGGTGATGGATCAACCGTTTTCGATCATCATGACCGGCACAGGCATTGTGGCCTTGGCCGGGATTGTGGTGAACAATAACATCATCCTGATCGACACCTATCAGGAATACAGCAAATACATGCCCCGGACCGAAGCGATCACCCGCACGGCCGAGGCCCGTATCCGCCCTGTGCTGCTGACGACGATCACAACGATGGCGGGGCTCGCGCCGATGATGTTCGGCCTCAGTCTTGATTTCATGAACGGCGGCTATTCCATCGACAGCCCAACAGCGCTGTGGTGGAAACAACTGGCGACCGCGGTGGTCTTTGGCCTTGGGATCGCGACGATGCTGACCTTGGTGTTCACGCCGTCCATGCTGGCGGTCCGCGTTTGGTTTGTGACCTATGTGCAATGGTTCGCGCAACTGCTGGCCAAACTGTCGATGGGCCGCAGCAGCCGTGCAGCACGCGACTGGGCGCTGGCAAGGCAGGCCAAGCGGATCAAAGCACCAGAGTTCATCTGGGATGATGGCGCGGCAGACAAACTGCCACCGCTGGAATTGAAAACCGCGGCGCAAGCGGCAGAGTAAACCAAAAGGCCCGCAGCGATGCGGGCCTTTTTCGCATATAGGCAAACTTTTTATTTTACTATTTTTTTAATTAACGAATTGGTTTAATAATCCTTTATGGAAAGCTCAGACCAACTCGACGCTACATTCTCGGCCCTTGCCCATCCGACCCGGCGCGCAATCCTCGCGCGGCTGATGCAAGGCGAAGCGACAGTGAACACTTTGGCAGAACCGTTTGACATGAGCTTGCCTGCGATCTCAAAACATATTCGCGTTCTTGAAAACGCAGGCCTGATCAAACGAGGGCGCAATGCGCAGTTTCGCCCTTGCACGCTTGAGACCCAGCCGCTTGAGGCCGTTGCGATGTGGACCGATCAATACCGTCACATCTGGGACGCCCGGTTTGATGCGATGGATCACGTACTGAATAACATGAAGGACGCCAAAAATGACTGACCAACCAAACTGGGTACGCTTGCAGCGCACGTTTGATGCACCGATTGAGGTGATTTGGAACATGTGGACCGATCCTGATCTCTTTAAACAATGGTACGGGCCAATGGGCATGCGCGTCCCCACCGCTGAAATGGATGTCACTGTTGGCGGCACCCGCAAGATCAACATGGTCATGAAAACGCCGGAACGCGAGATGAGCATGTGGTTTATCGGCGTCTACAAGGAAGTGAACGCGCCCCATCGGTTGGTGTACACGGAAAGCATGTGCCAGCCCGATGGCACGTTGATCCCACCGCAAAGCATGGGCATGCCAGAAGGCAGCCCTGATATCACAGAAGTGATTGTCGTATTGAGCGAAGCAGACGGCAAAACCCAGATGACCATGGTGCATGTGGGCGTACCCGTTGGCACAGCTGGCGAGGGTGGCTGGAACCAAGCGCTGGATAAATTGGTAGAGCTTGCGAACAGTCAGCGTTGATCAAGCCGTTATTGTCAGCACAGTCAGATGACTACGAAATGGGTTTTAAACCGTCGGATTGACCAAAAAACAACGCAAGTGTTTTTCAACCATCCGCCTTGCGACAAACAGCAGGCAGCCCATCACGCCACCAATACGCGCCAAGCACCGGCGGTACAGTAACATCAACAGCGACATCAGTGCGCCCTGAACGCTCCATCCTGCCGACCCCGGTTGTATAATCCAGATAACAACCAGGCACACCGCTATCCGGGGTGCCGTTGCTGCGAATGACATCAACAGCCCAGCTGCCTTGATCATGGCGCAAGGTAATCGTCATTTGCAATGGGCCTGCCCCGCCGTACAGAACCGGCCTTGCGTGGCCTGCCCCATCCGGACCGCTGTCTTGGTAATTTATGGCGATCAGATCATATTGCTCTTGTGGCCAATTGGCTGGCAATACGGATCGCATAATATCCCCCGGGCCTAGACGGCCAGTATCAGATTCCGAGAAAAAAGTGATCAGGTCGACCGCATCACCTGCATCATTGATCACCATGATCAGGCGGTCATCCAAGCCATCATCGTTCCAATCATGCCCACTAGCCGCTGCGACCAAGCGGGTTAAATCAATTTGCAGTCGCTCTTGGATGCCATCGGCAAAAGACCATGCCGGGGAAAGGAATAAAGCAAGACAGATATACCGTCGCATCAGATTTGGCGCCCTTTCATTACGGCAAACAAGGGCGCGGCAAATCACGCCACGTCCAGTCGGTCAAAACGGGTTCGGGCCCGGGGTCATAACGGGTCTCAACACCATCAGGGCCGATAATAGTTGCATATGCCGGACGCGTTTGTTCAGCGACCTCAGTGTCAGGAATAAAGACAATTTCGCAAACCCGATCATGCCCGCCAGCGGCGTCCTTTTGTTGAAACGTCGCAATACGGGATATTCCAGAGCCTTCAATCCGTGGGTTGGTCGTAATCAGCAGCATTTTTTCTGTGTCCCTTGATCGATAGACGATTTCGGGTTCGTACAATGAATGCGCAGGACCAATGTCGTACGTTACATCAATACGCGTCGGATCATATGGTAGGACATCATGTGCCACCTCAGTGACATCAACAACGCTGGTTATTGGGTCAGACGTGGCAAGATACAGATCAACGCTGTCTCCGGTCTTTGAAATCGCAATAACTGCAAGATCGGCGTGATCATCCCTATTCCAGTCGTTCTCGCCATATTTGGAAATCGCGTAAACACCCAAAATACGGTCAGCCTCGATCATAAATGGTGCGGCAATTGCAGGCTGGGCCAACACCATCGCCAAGACGCCGAAAACAAAACGCATAAACCTATCCCACTCAGTTATTCATCCGCAGACGACTTGTCGAAAGCACCACAATACGCAAAACGGAAACCTTTGATAGATGCGATGTTTTGCGACTAGGCCCCACAGCGCCGTTCATCTTTCCGTTTTAGCAAACACAAACCAGCGCTGTCTCGCAACAGGGTCACCAATTGCACCCGACCGTTAAACCAGTTCCTCTTCGGATTGTCTGTTCCACAGATGCGCATAGCGTCCTTGGGCGGCCAGCAGATCATCGTGGCGACCTTCTTCGACGATGACCCCGTCTTCCAGCACCACAATCCGGTCCGCATCGGCAATCGTCGACAAACGGTGCGCAATCGTGATCACCGTGCGCCCTTCGCCCATCGCTTTCAACTCTGCCTGAATTTCCATTTCGGTTTCAGTATCCAACGCCGATGTCGCCTCGTCCAGCAACAGGATCGGCGGGTTTTTCAGCAGCGTCCGCGCGATGCCGACCCGCTGTTTTTCACCACCCGACAGCTTCAGCCCGCGTTCGCCTACCGTGGTTTGATAACCATCTGGCAAACTGGTGATAAAGTCATGGATTTTGGCAGCTTTCGCCGCTTCGACGATCTCATCCTCAGAGGCAGCCGGACGGCCATAGGCGATGTTGTAATGCACCGTGTCGTTGAATAGAACCGTATCCTGCGGCACCACCCCGATCTGCGCGTGCAGGCTTTGCTGGGTCACGTCACGCACGTCTTGCCCGTCAATCAACAAAGCACCGCCGCCCACATCATAAAACCGGAATAGCAAGCGTCCGATGGTCGATTTGCCGGACCCCGAAGAGCCGACAATCGCGATCGTCTGTCCCGGCTCTACCTCTAGGCTGACACCTTTCAGGATCGGGCGTTCCACATCATAGCCAAAGGTCACATTTTGCAACGCAACCCGGCCCCCATTGACCTGCAAATCCACCACACCCGGCTTATCATTCACTTCGGCAGGTTGTTCCAACAGGTCAAACATATCGCCCATATCAATCAGCGCCTGCCGGATTTCGCGGTAAACGGTGCCAAGGAAATTCAGCGGCATGGTGATCTGGATCATATAGGCGTTCACCATGACAAAATCACCGACAGTCAGATCACCGCGCTGCACGCCGATGGCCGCCATGACCATCACCACGACAAGACCGGTGGTGATCAGCAGCGATTGACCAAAATTCAGAAAGGCGAGCGAATAATTGGTGCGGATCGCCGCATCCTCGTAATTCTCCATCGCGACATCATAGCGGTCCGCCTCCCACCGCTCGGCGCCAAAGTATTTGACGGTTTCGAAATTCAGCAGGCTGTCGATGGCCTTTTGGTTGGCGTCTGTGTCCTGATCATTCATTTCCTTGCGGATTTTCACGCGCCATTCGGTGACCTTGAATGTAAACCAGACATAAAGCGCAATGGTCACAACAACGGCTGCCAAGTACCAGACATCAAACAGGAAAAACAGGATCGCGCCGATCATCAACAGTTCCAGCACCAGCGGCCCAATTGAGAACAACAAAAAGCGCAGTAGAAAATCAACACCCTTAACCCCCCGTTCAATGATCCTCGACAGACCACCGGTTTTTCGGGTGATGTGATAGCGCATCGACAGGCGGTGAATATGGGTGAACGTCTCAAGCGCCAGTTGGCGCAGGGCGCGCTGACCAACCTTGGTAAAGACCACGTCGCGCAACTGCTGAAAGCCCACTGTCATCAGGCGCGCTATGCCGTATGCAATGGTCAGGCCAACGGCACCCAGCCCCATCATGGTGGCCGCATCCATATCCTCTGGTGCCAGCGCATCCACTGCCTCGCGGTAAAAAAGCGGGGTTGTCACCGCGATCAACTTTGACAGAAAAAGCACCGCCAGCGCGATCACAACGCGGCGTTTCACCCAAGGGTGTGCATCGGGCCACAGGTAAGGGGCAACGCGGCGGATCACGCTCCACCCTTGGATCTGGGCGTCGTTCAGATTGGCATCAGTTTTCGCGAGACCACGCATAGAAACTCCAAAGCAGCGAAAGTCCTACCTAAAGTCCCATAAGGCGGAACACCAGAGGCAGGTCACCTATTGCGTGACCTCTGGCATGCGAAAAATCTGTCCGGGGTAAATCAGATCTGGATCGCGGATAAGATCGCTGTTGGCCTCAAAGACTTCGACATAAAATATACCGTTTCCCAGGTTCTCTTCGGCAATCGCCCATAGCGTGGCACCGGGTTGCACGGTACGCACCGCCACCTCAAACCCCGCCACGGATGTTTCTTCGGCCAGCACGGCGGCCACATCGGCGGGTTCTTCGCGTTTGAAAGGTGTTTCAAGCCGCGAAACAACGTCACCTGCTTCATCAACCTCATCAATGCGCAGGGTGTAGACGCCCGTATCAATATCGGGCAGATCAATGCGCCAATCACCGCCTTCGGTGACAACGGACCCGGTCACCGGTTCATTATCGATATAGACCTGCACGGCACCATCCCCGGTCGCGCGGCCAGACAGTTGTACTTCGCCTTCGGGGTCATAGGTGATGGCATCCAGCGCCACATTGGCATCAACCTGCGGGTTATCCAGTGTGGGTGTACCTTGCACCACGCGCACACCACCCGCATCAGCCTGTAAAACCACGGGCGGCGGGGCTTCGACAGGCGCATCGACCACAGGGGCAACAGGCGCCTCCGGCGTCACCGAGGCTGTGCTGTTATCTGGCAGCTCCGGCGAGGCCACAGGGGCGGTGGCCACAACCACGGGCGCCGCAATCGGCGCTACGATGTAGCTGGTTGTCGATGCAACAGCTTCGCCCTCTGGATCAGCAAGCAATGACAGGCGGCGCGGCTGATCGGACGGGCCCGCGACAGGCAGGGACACAAAGCTGCCTGTGCTGTCCGCTTGCACCCGGTCAATCGCCTGACCCGCCAACATCACATCAACCGTTTGTCCCGGGGGGGCACGGCCCGCGATCACAATGCTGCCGTCAGGTTCCACCCTGAAGGTATCAAACGTCGGCACCTGCTGGGATTGTTGCGGTTCTGGCGCGTCTGCACCCGCTGCAATGTCAGGCGCGATAGCCGCATCCTGTGCTTCACTGATCGGAGCTTCGCCGATATCAGGTTGCGGCATCAGCGCGAAAATGGCCAATCCGATGACCGCCGCGGCAATGCCACCCAGCACAACAGGCTTTGCGCCCGATTTAGCGTCTTCTGTCACATCTTATCCCTTTTGCAGTGCCAATTCATGGCGGCCCCATCCCCGATGGTTGAGCCACCTTAACAACGCCGCTATGACCGGTCAAAGCGAAGCTGGACCAAAGGGATCACGATGTCTGGAAATCAAAAATCAGTTTGCGTCTACTGCGGGTCGCGCGATGGCACTATGCCAGAATACGCGCAGGCGGCAACAGACACCGGGCAGATGCTGGCGGCGAACGGCTGGCGGCTGGTTTACGGTGCGGGCGACGTGGGGCTGATGGGGCGCGTGGCCAATGCCGTGCAAGATGCAGGTGGCGCGACCTTTGGTGTGATCCCGACCCATTTGCTGGCGTGGGAAGTTGGCAAACGCGACCTTGATCAGTTTGTGATTACTGAAACGATGCACGAACGCAAAAAGGTCATGTTCATGAACGCTGATGCAGTGGTTGTGCTGCCCGGTGGCGCCGGATCATTGGATGAGTTTTTCGAGGCGCTGACATGGCGGCAACTGAAACTGCACGACAAACCGCTGATCTTGCTGAATATTGACGGGTTTTGGGACCCTTTGTGCGATCTGCTGCAACACGTGGTTGATAGCGGTTTTGCAGGCGATGACATTCTTGGCTTTGTTCAGGTGGCCGAAGATGTCGCAGACCTCGCAACACTGCTTAAAGCCGCGTTATAGTTCTTTCATCAACGCTGCATAGCGGGCGAGTGAGATATTCGATCCGCACGCGATAATCCCCACCTGACGCCCCGCCAAATCATCCTTGAGCGGACCAAGGACCGCCGCGAGCGACGCAGCACAAGCCGGCTCTGCCGTGACGCGCAGGACGTTTTGGTAGATATCCATCGCGGCCAGCATCTCGTGATCTTCAATCTTGACGATACGGTCCACATACGCCTTTGCGACCGCATAAGTCAGTGGCATCGCCAATGGCGCACCAAGGCTGTCAGCAATCGTGGCGACTTTTTCAATGCGCACCGCCTGCCCCGCAGCAAAGCTTTGTGACATGCTATCCGCGCCATAGGGTTCCACCCCGATCACCATCGCGTCAGGGTTCACTTGCTTAATCGCGCAAGCCATCCCGCTGATCATCCCACCGCCACCGATGGGAATGACGAAAGTATCAATCTGGGGTGCCTGTCTTGCGTATTCATAGCCGCAAGTGGCCGACCCCAGGATCATATGCGCGGCCTCAAACGGATGCAGCAATGCACGCCCATTCTCTGCGGCTTTGTTCATCGCGGCAAAAGCCGCCGCCATGTCGTCGTGTAGCGTGACCGTCGCACCCAGCACCTGACAGCCCGCGATACGGGCCGGATCGGTCGCCTTGGGCATTGTGATCAGCGCGTCCACACCAGCCGCCTTTGCCGCCCATGACACGGCCAGCGCATGGTTGCCGCCGCTGGCCGCGACAACACCCGCCGCGCGCTGTGCAGCATCCAGCCGACGGATACCCAGCAAAGCACCCCGCGCCTTGAACGATCCGGCCTGTTGAAACAGCTCCAGCTTGACGGTCACGCCTGCGCAATCTGGAAGGATGCCTTGCCAACGCGACGACGACAGCGGCAAAATTGGTGTTTCGATCAGTTCTGCCTGCACCTCTGCTTTGGCCGCAATAATCTTGTCTAGTGTCGGTCCGATCATCACGTTCTCCCAAGCAAAAGGCCCGCGGAACGATGTCCCACGGGCCTTGCAGATTGTCCAGATGGAGCGGAATTACATGCGCGAGGCCACGTTTTCCCAGTTCACAAGGTTATCAAGGAAATTGGTCAGATAGGCCGGACGCTTGTTGCGGAAATCGATGTAGTAGGAGTGTTCCCACACATCGCAACCCAGCAGCGCGATTTGACCAAAGCACAGCGGGTTCACGCCATTTTCGGTCTTCGTGACCGCCAAGGACCCATCAGCGTTCTTGACCAACCAGCACCAGCCAGAGCCGAACTGACCTGCACCTGCGGCGCTCAACTGCGACTTGAATTCATCAACCGAACCAAAGCTGTCAACCAGCGCTTTCTCAAGCTCACCCGGCATCGCACTGTCGCCCGGCCCCATCATTTCCCAAAACTGGTTGTGGTTCCAAAGCTGGCTGATGTTGTTGAAGATACCGTTCTGGGCGACAGACGATTTGTCGTATGTGCCGACGATGATCTCTTCAAGGGATTTACCCTCCCACTCGGTCCCTTCAATCGCCTTGTTGCCATTAGTGACATAAGCGTTGTGGTGTAGGTCGTGGTGGTACTCGAGCGTTTCAGCGGACATGCCGTTGGACGCCAGCGCGTCATGGGCATAAGGAAGATCGGGTAGCGAAAATGCCATATCGGGTATCTTTCTGAATTGAGGAAAGGGATGTGATGATAGATGTCACAAGGGCGGCGAAGGTCAAGGGGTGGTTAGTTTCGGCTTTGGGCCTCTGCTTTCGTCAGCAACACCGAAATAGCTTGAACGCAGATCATAGGGCGTTGCTAGCTCCCTAGCAAAACACCTAATCTAAACATATATCTTAAACCATGAGTTCGTCACAATGTTCAAGAATATAGCTCTAGGAATTTCATTATTACTTAATTCACTAGTCATTTTCTGGGTGTTCTTTCCTGTACAATCAGACGCTTTGAGAATGACCTGCGAAGAGGCACGGTCTGAAATCTTAAACAAGCAAGCGACCATTGATTTTGCATCGAACAAAAATGGCTCAATCATTATGTTGCACGACTTTCTGGATGCGAGTGATTACACACTTCGCAGTATGACAAGTTCGGATGAGCAAATCACTTTGGTATATGTTGCGAATACTTACCCAAAAACCTGCGGTATTCATCTACCCGGATTTGACGGTAATATTATCCGTGTCCAAACAGATATTTCAGGTACTTCAAGGGTCATAGCTGTAAACTGAGGGTGCTGCACAGCAGCTGCGTTTGTCGTCAAATCCACTTTTCACAAATACCCAACCGCCCCCGCCTTCGCAGATGCCGCCAACACATCAAACGTATACCCGGCCACGGACCGGAAACAGATCACTGCGAATGTGTCCTCATCGCGCATCCAGAAGGCCGCCGCGACCTGCCCTAACCGCGTCCGCCGAAAATCGCCTGGCTTAAAACTATCGGGATGTAAATCCACGGGTGCGAGTTTCGCGATCACTTCGCGGCAAAACGCCCCCTCGACCAAGATGACCGCGCGGGCGTCAGATACGTTTTCGGCCAGATAATGCGTGCCTGCCAGCTTGGCGTCGATTTGCGCGACAGCGTCTGCCGCCGCTTCGTAGGGCACCAACACCAGCAATTCATCCGGCGACATCCAGCAAAGACCCTTGTCGCCGTCGCAGTTGGCTTGGCCTTGTTCGGGGAACTTCACGCCCGTTACGTCGGCACTTACTTTGCGCAGCTTTTTGTCTGACAAATCACCGCGCAGGATGATCATGCCCCGCAAGCCCGCCTCGCGGATTGTAACTTCGCCGGGGGTAACCTTGCCTTGTAATGCGCTGACAGTATTAGACATTCTGCTTCTCCCCTTCTTTGTCATAGAATACCGGATCAACGATTTTTGTGGGCACAGTGCCACCATCAACGGTGTTGAACTCAATCACCTCGCCCATCCGGTCCGGTCCATTCAGAACCAACCCCATCGCGATACCGCGTTCAAGGTTGGCCGAATAATAGGTCGAGGTCACACGACCTTGCGTATTCCGCTGCCCGTTCGCGTTATCGCCGTCGGCAATCGCATAAGCACCGTCAGGCAGAACCGATCCATCAACCGTTTCCAAGCCCACCAGTTTCCAGCGGTTCGGATCGGCCATATGGCTGCGCAGATGCGCGCGCTTGCCAAGATAATCTTCTTTCTTTTTGGAAAGCGCCCATTGCAGGTTGAGATCCTGTGGGATCACCGTCCCATCCGTTTCATCCCCGATCATGATAAAGCCCTTTTCGGCGCGCAGGATGTGCAGGGTTTCGGTGCCATATGGCATAATCCCGAACTCTTCACCGGCCTCCATCAGCGCATCCCAGAACGCAGCACCCTGACCTGCAGGAACCGCAATTTCATAAGACAGCTCACCCGAGAACGAGATGCGGAAGACCCTTGCATCAAAGTCGCCAATCTTGCCTTCCCGCCATTGCATGAACGGCAGCGCCTCGGCGCTCACATCCATCCCGCCCAGTTTTCGTAGCAATTTGCGCGCGTTCGGACCAACAACAGCGATCTGCGCATATTGCTCAGTCACGTTGGCGACATAGACTTTCCAGTCCCACCATTCGCATTGCAGCCAGTCTTCCATATGCGCATGGATGGTTTCCGCACCGCCCGTCGTGGTATGGCACAACCACGAGTCCTCGGCCATGCGCACAACAACACCGTCGTCCATCAGGAACCCGTTTTCGGTGCACATCAGACCATATCGGCATTTGCCCACTGGTAGCGTGGACATCATGTTGGTGTACATCATATCAAGGAATTTGCCCGCGTCCGGCCCTTTGACGATCAGCTTGCCAAGGGTGGATGCATCCAACAGGCCAAGGTTCTCGCGCGTGTTCTTGACCTCGCGGTTGACTGCATCATGCACGCTTTCACCGGGACGGACATAAGCGAAAGGCCTGCGCCATTGGCCCACCGGTTCGTTGTCGGCACCATTGGCGTTGGACCAATCCGAGATCGGGGTCATGCGGATTGGTTGGAACAGCGCATTGCGGGCGACACCTGCGATCGAGGCCATTGAGATCGGCGTGTAGGGCGGACGGAATGTCGTTGTACCGACGTTCGGGATATCAGCATTCAAAGATTGAGAAAGGATCGCCAGACCATTGATATTGCTTAGCTTCCCCTGATCTGTTGCCATGCCCAGCGTCGTATAGCGCTTGGTATGCTCCACACTTTCAAAACCCTCTTGCGCGGCCAGTTGCACGTCCGAGACCTTCACATCGTTCTGGAAATCCAGCCACGCTTTGGACCGCAGCGCATGGCTCGCCCCTTGCGGCATCAACCACACCGCAGAGATCGGACCTTCCGCCGCATCCTCGCCCATCGGTGCTTGCGCCCCGCGTTTGGTATGGCCCGCCGCCTTCGCCGCGGCGCGCCCTGCGGCCCAGCCATCACTAATGGCCTCTGCGGTGAACAGATGCCCGTTGGCGATGCCTGCGGTGATCACAAACGCCTCACCATCAGCACCGGTTGGCGCGCGCTCGGGATCGGGGCGGAACATCACTTGGTCGGCATCCCAGTTCAGCTTGCCGCCGCAATGCGACCATAGGTGCACGACGGGGGACCAACCGCCAGACATCGCCACACAATCGCACTCAATCTCTTCCAGCACAGCACCTTCGCCTGCCTGCGCGCAAAGCGCGACACCCGTGACACGCTTGCCGCCTTTGACTTTGGCGATGCCTTTGCCCATCTCAACACGAATGCCCATCGCGCGGGCTTGGTCGATCAGATCACCTTCAGCCTCGGCGCGTGCATCCACAATCACTGGCACATCAAGGCCCGCTGATTTCAGGATAATGGCGGTGCGATAAGCATCATCATTGTTGGTCACAACAACCGTGCGATCCCCGACCGACACCCCGAAATTCACCACATAATCACGCACCGCAGAGGCGAGCATAACACCGGGCAGGTCATTTGCGGCGAAAGACAAAGGCCGCTCAATCGCGCCTGTGGCGGTGATGATTTGCTTGGCACGGATGCGCCAAAGTCGGTGGCGCGGGCCGTCTGTGTCGGGCGCATGATCCGTCAGCCGTTCATAGGCCAGCGTATAGCCGTGATCGTAAACGCCCGCCCCCATACAACGCAGACGCATGTCAACATTTTGCATGTTTTCAAGCGCTTCCACGGTGGCATTAATCCACTCTTGCGCAGCCATGCCATCAATCTGGGGGGTATCCACGACGGCGCGGCCACCCCAATCGGCGGTTTGTTCGACAAGCAGAACACGCGCGCCACGCTCACCTGCGGCTTTCGCGGCAGCAAGACCCGCGATCCCGCCGCCGACGACCAGAACATCCACATGGCAATGGAAATGCTCATAGGTGTCCTGATCGCGATCCTTGGGGGCTTTGCCAAGACCAGCAGATTTGCGGATGATCGGTTCATAAACGTGCTTCCAAAAGGCGCGCGGGTACATGAACATTTTATAGTAAAAGCCCGCCGGCAGAAACCGTGACAGATGCGTGTTGATCGCACCGACGTCAAATTCCAGCGATGGCCAGTGGTTTTGTGACTGTGCTGTCAGGCCGTCAAACAGTTCGGTCGTCGTGACACGGGCATTGGGTTCAAACCCAGCGCCCTTGCCCAGATTGACCAGGCCATTAGGCTCTTCCGCGCCGGACGCCACAACGCCGCGCGGGCGGTGGTATTTGAACGAACGGCCCATCAAAATCTGATCATTGGCCAACAAGGCCGAGGCCAGCGTATCGCCTTCAAAACCGCGCAAATGTTTGCCGTTAAAGGTGAAAGAGACCGCCTTGTCCTTGTTGATCAAACGGCCTTGCCCTACCAAACGGGTGCTCATTGGACATTCCCCCATGACCAGCCGGGACGCTTGGCTGATATCTTGTCTTTGATCTCTTGCGGTGGTTCGAGGGTTTGGGCGGAATACGTACCGAACACCTCTAACGTATGGGTGCAGCGGGCGGCCAAGAACCATTTGCCGCAGCCATAGGCGTGGCGCCAACGTTCAAAGTGCACGCCTTTGGGGTTTTCACGCATAAAGAGGTAATCCTCAAAATCATCGTCCGAAGAACCAGGGCCTTCGCGCTTTAAATGGGCTTGGCCGCCTGCGTGCAGGTCGGTTTCATCGGCATCGACGCCGCAGCAAGGGCAATGCAGGATCAGCATGGGGCACCTTTGATTTGAGGGGTATGCAATGCGTACACAACGCGTACACAACCTGTGCACACGATTGTCATCAACACACCAAAGGCGGATGCATCGCTGCACCCGCCTTTGGCCGAGGGTTCGTGAGTAGTGTTGGTCTTATTCGCCCACAGCTGGGGCGACCGGTTGTGTGGGTGCTGTTTCTTCAAGTGCTGGCGCGCCCTGGTCGGTTGTGCCGACTGTCGCCGGGTCAACGGGTGTACCGCCGCCGCCTGCGAAAAGCGCATAGAGCAGAACAAGAACGACGATAACAGCAGCGACAAGGAAACCGATGCCGCTTCCGCTGGAGGTATTTGTCTTGGTGTGGCTGAATTCATCCATTTTGTGTCCTCCTTTTGAGACAACATCAACATGGCAGCCCTTTCCAGCAAAGAAACATAGGCGGAAATCCCCGGCTGATTTGAGCAATCAGTAGCCATTTCCGCCGATCGCAGTCGGCCAACCGTTGCCGGGGTCGCCCCAGCCAATACGTCTGTTACATATGTGTCATGGAACTTTTGCTCATAGTTATAGGCGGCATTCTTTCGACAGCCATCATCTTTGTGGTGATCGACGGCGTGCGCGGTGGTGTGTCTGACGAGGATGATGACGGGTTGGAGTAGTTGCCGCACTAGCCATCTCGCAATCTCTTCATGCTTAGAACCAAACTGCAAAGTCATGACTCGTTTCTCAACTAACATGTCCAAGCCCCACAGATCACTAAACGACTAGCAACAAGATCACCAAACCCCCATTGTAACGTTCCAATCCCAATGACCGACACTTCGGTAAGAAAAACGGATTTAGATCGAACGTGTTCCCCATAGCTATTAATTTGATCGGTGAATTGCTTAGTGGGTGAAGGCGGTAAGGCAGCCTTCTTTATCGTGGCCTCAAATACCTTATCGTTTGGCTGCAAGTCGCCAAATCGCCATCTCATAAGAACTAGCAGCAACAAACCATAAACGACGCAAAGGCATCCAAATCTTGCCGACCAATCAGCATCATAAGTCAACGAGCTAACAAGATACCCCATCGACAAAATTATGAATGCTCCGAGCAGTCCGCAAAGTACGGTCTCGTTTGGCCCAAGGAACTGGTTGATACGCTTGAATAGCATCAGTGCGCCACCCCGGCCGCGACGCTTTCATCAATGAATTTCCCTTCGCGAAAGCGGAACATGCTGAATTCATCCGTGAGCGGTGATTGTCCCTTCGCCATCAGTTCTGCCATCGCCCAGCCTGAGCCGGGGATCGCCTTAAACCCGCCAGTCCCCCAGCCACAGTTGACAAAGACGCCATCGACCGGCGTTTTCGACAGGATGGGTGAACGGTCGCCGGTTACATCCACGATCCCGCCCCATTGCCGCAGCATCTTAAGCCGCGCCAGCATGGGGAAAGTTTCGACCAAGGCGCGTACCGTTTCTTCGATATGGTGGAACGACCCGCGCTGTGTGTAATTGTTGTAACCGTCGGTGCCGCCGCCGATGACCATCTCGCCTTTGTCGGATTGCGACAGATAGCCGTGCACCGTGTTCGCCATCACCACGATATCCATGGCAGGCTTGATCGGTTCCGACACCAACGCCTGCAAGGCCACGCTTTCAATCGGCAAACGGAAACCCGCCATCTGCGCCATTACACCGGAATGGCCTGCCGTGATCATCCCCAGCTTATCGCAATCAATCGGCCCTTTCGTCGTATCGACACCGACAACCTTGCCGCCCTGCTGACGAACCGCCGTCACTTCGCATTGCTGGATCACATCCATACCCATGTCAGAGCAGGCGCGGGCATAGCCCCAAGCCACCGCATCGTGCCGCGCTGTGCCGCCGCGGGCCTGCCAGAGCCCCCCAAGGACCGGGTAGCGCGGCCCATCAATGTTCATGATCGGACACAGTTCTTTCACCCGCGCAGGATCAATCCATTCGGTGGTCACGCCCTGCAGGGCGTTGGCGTGCGCTGTTCGCTTATAGCCGCGCACCTCGTGCTGGGTTTGGGCGAGCATGATCACGCCACGCGGGCTGAACATGACGTTATAGTTCAGGTCCTGGCTCATCGTTTCGTAAAGCGAGCGGGACTTTTCATAGATCGCCGCTGACGGATCTTGCAGATAGTTGGAGCGGATGATCGTCGTGTTGCGCCCGGTGTTCCCGCCGCCAAGCCAGCCTTTTTCCAAAATCGCCACATTGGTGATCCCGAAATTCTTGCCCAGAAAATACGCCGTTGCCAATCCGTGCCCGCCAGCGCCCACGATAATCACATCGTATTTTGTCTTCGGCTCTCGTTTCGCCCACGCCCGGTCCCAGCCGGTGTGTTGGCGCATGGCTTCTTTGGCGATTGCAAAAGCGGAATAGCGTTTCATCGGGGTCTAGAATCCTTGTGATCAGCGGGTGACGCCTTGGCATCTTATCTGGACCTTCGCTGGGTCCAAGAGGTTCCTCTCAGCGGCGTATACTTCGCCTTTTACGACATGCTGGCGATGTCGTGAATTGTCATCGCGTCGCAGGCCCTTTTCATAGGGGCATTGGGGGGTTATGTGATCGCCCAATAGAGGACGCGAAACTGATGATTTTCTGGCTTGTTTGTGCGGTAATGACGCTCGCGGTGACAGCGTTGATAGTGACACCTTTATTACGGCCAAAAGATATTGGCGATGACAACCCCGATATTGCCATTTACCGCGCGCAACTGGCCGAAATTGACCGTGATCTGGAACGTGATCTGCTGGCCCCTGACGAAGCAGAACGCGCGCGCACCGAAGTGGCCCGCCGTTTGCTGGCCGCTGACAAGGCGGCAACGGCACCCGCCGGGGTTTCGCCCCCAACCCGCTGGCTGTCTGCCGCAATTGCCGTGATCATGCTGGGGCTGGGGTTTGGCACCTACTGGATGCTTGGCGCCCCCGGCTATCCTGACCTGCCCTTGCAGGCGCGTCTGGCCGCCAGCGAAGACATGCGCGCGAACCGCCCGTCACAAGCCGCGCTTGAGGCCGCAGCCCCCGCCCCGCCCCCTGTCGAAGTGCCCGCTGAGTATCGCGAAGCGATTGAACAGTTGC
The DNA here is from genome assembly GCF_000169435.1 of Roseobacter sp. CCS2. Lineage (GTDB taxonomy): Bacteria > Pseudomonadota > Alphaproteobacteria > Rhodobacterales > Rhodobacteraceae > Yoonia. The sequence continues at coordinate 147,761 of NZ_AAYB01000004.1, forward strand.
GCATCATCGCCCCAACACGCCCCGATGATCTTGAGGCTTGGTCCCGCCTTGCCTTTCATGAGGTTGAATTGCGCAACTATGCCGGTGCCGCCGGCGCGCAGCGCCAAGTCAATGTGATCAAAGGCGACGCGACCGACATTGCCGATTTGCAGCGCCTGCTTGACCTCAAAGTCGTGGCCGCCGGTGGCCTGGTCTCACCCGAGGCCGAAGAGGTGATCCGCCAGATCTTTGACCGGGACGAACAGAATACGGCGGCGCGTTACTATCTGGGGGCGCTTTATAATCAAACCGATCGTCCTGATCTGGCACTGCGCCTGTGGCGCGATATCATTGAAACCGGCGACCCCAATAACTTTCACATCGCCAGTGCCCGTTCGCAAGTCAGCGATGCGGCCTTCCGTGCCGGCGTTGAATATGCGGTGCCAGAGGCACGCGGTCCGTCCTTTGAACAAATGGATGCCGCATCTGATCTGTCGATTGAAGACCGCCAAGCCATGATCGGCGGTATGGTTTCCGGTCTTGCCAGTCGCCTAGCCAACGAAGGCGGCCCCGCACAGGACTGGGCGCGCCTGATCCGGGCCTACGGTGTGCTGGATGATCAAGAGGCTGCGCGCACCGTCTGGACCGAGGCACAACAGGTGTTTGTCAGCAGCATGCGCGGCATGGAAATTCTGACCAACGCGGCCCGTGATGCAGGCGTGCTTGAGGAATGATCTGCGACACACCCGAAACTTTTGTCGCTGCAATCCCAGACCGGGGCGCACTTGCGGGCCTGGACCTTGGGACCGTCACGATTGGGGTCGCTGTGTCTGATGTGTTGCGGTCAGTCGCCACCCCATTGGAAACGATCAAACGCAAGAAATTTGGCGTTGACGCGGCCAAGCTGCTGGAGCTGACAACCCACCGTTTGGTGACTGGCCTTGTGCTGGGGCTGCCCCGCAACATGGACGGGTCCGAAGGCCCGCGCTGCCAAGCCACGCGCGCCTTTGCGCGTAATTTGGAAAAGCTGACACCCCTGCCGATCACCTTCTGGGATGAACGCCTATCAACCGTCGCCGCCGAACGCGCGCTGCTCGAGGCGGATACGTCACGCAAACGTCGCGCAGAGGTCATTGACCACGTCGCAGCCGGTTATATCTTGCAAGGCATGCTGGACCGCATGGCACATTTAAAGGCAACGTCGTGAACATTCCTGAAAACACCGACGGTATCTGGAAACGGGCCGAAATCGACAGCCCTTGCGTCAAAGTCTGCGTGATCGAACCCAATAGCCGTTTGTGCACCGGGTGCTTGCGGTCGATAGATGAGATCGGCGCGTGGTCGGGCATGACGATAGAGGCGCGCAAAGCGGTAATGGCAGAACTGCCAGCGCGGGCAGGTCAGATTGCCAAAAGACGCGGCGGGCGTGCGGGACGGATGAAGTAGCGGTTAAACGCTCAGAGCCGTTGTGCGGACAAAACCGACATTCACGATCACGATAGTAATGTCTGCAATTCAAATACGACCAGCCATCATGACTGGTCGTATTGGGTTCTACTTTCGATTGGGCGCTTAAGGCGTAATCTGCTGAAAGAGCGACATCAGTTCTTCGACGTGCCACTGCTCGACAAATTGACCATCCGCAACGCGAAAAATGTCTACCCCGTTAATAGAGACTCCATTTCCGCTAGCGGGTGCGCCGAAGAAGGGGCCGGAGTTCGTGCCCTCAAAAGTCCAATACACCATGGCCATATCATCACCGATTGGGTGGAGCATATCGAGACGGTGACTGGCATCAGGGAAGCCAATTTTCAGTTCCGTGAACAAGTTTAGTGCAACTCCGCGATCTGGAACGCCATCAGGTGCGACGACGGGGCGGTTGTTATCCACGAAGCTGTCGGCAAAGAACTTCGACAGATCTTCGGCGGGTTTCGTTGTGGTATCCGCAGCTTCGTAGAATGCAGCGATGAGATCGGCAGCGTCATTCGCGATAGCAGGTGTTCCCGATGTAAGCGAGAGTGCCGCAGCCGTAGCAGCAGCTTTAGATTTAAGAGACATATCAGAACCTTTTGTTTTTCCGGTGCTGCCGAGGTATGGATTTACAGAACTGCATGCTACCTGCGGAAAAGGAAGTAACTTACATGAATGTGCGTGAAGGTGTTCCGGATACACCAAAGAAGTGCTCCGTTGAGGCGACGGTCGCTGTGATCGGAGGCAAATGGAAACCCATATTGATGTTTCATCTCGTATCCGGCGAAAAGCGTTTCTCCGAGTTGAAGCGGTTGCTGCCACAAACCTCTGATCGGATGCTGACACGGTCTTTGCGAGAACTTGAAGACGATGAACTCGTCAAACGAGAGGTCGTTGCAGAAGTCCCTGTGCGCGTGACCTATTCGCTCACTAAAGATGGCAGGTCTTTGATACCCGTTCTCAACGCAATGAGCGATTGGGGTGCGACACGAGAGTTTCTTTGATCTCAAAAGCAATTCGTCAAACTAGATTATCAGAGCGGCCGTTGGTTCAGGCCGCAGCATCATGCACTTCGGGCTCAAAGCGCACCTTAGCGCTTCACGTCATTATCTATCCGCAAACACAAAACATCGGTCCCGTCGGATCATCAGCCACAATGGCATGCCGGGCTTGGGCAGGAACACCGATGGCACCACGGCTTTCAAAATTGACCCGTCGAAATCCATGCGGAATTCCACCAGGCTTGACGCCCCCATAAACCTTGCCCGTTCGACCACACCCCTTGCGGCTGTGCCTTCGGCGGGTGTTGGGCTGGGGCCGCGACCGGCGCGGTCAAATTCGATTTTGATGTGCTGTGGGCGGATCACGATATTGACATCTGTTCCATCGGGGACGCCAGGGGCAAGGAACTGACCAAAGGGCGTATCGGTCAATGCCCCCTCAACCTTGCCTTTGATCACATTGATATCACTAAAGAAAGCGGCGGCATCAATATCTGTGGGCGCGTTGTAGATGTTGTAAGGCGCACCGCGTTGTACGATCTTGCCGTTGCGCATCAGCGCGATCTCATCGGCCATGCGCATCGCCTCGCCCGGTTCATGCGTGACCAGCAAAACAGCGGTGCCTTCGCTTTTCAGCACCTCAAGTGTTTCATCGCGGATATCATCGCGCAGGCGATCATCAAGGCCCGAAAATGGTTCATCCATCAACATGATCTGCGGGCGCGGGGCCAGCGCGCGGGCCAATGCAACACGTTGCTGTTCGCCACCCGACAATTGATGGGGGTAATCATCAATGTGGGATGACATACCGACCTTGCCCAGCAATTGATGCACCCGGTCCGTCACCTTGCGGCCTGCCAACCCAAAAGCCACATTCTGGCCCACGGTCAGATGCGGAAACAGCGCAAAATCCTGAAACATCAGCCCGATATTGCGTTGCTCAGGCGGCAGCGACATGCCGTTGTCGCAGACCAGCCTGCCATCAACGTGGATCGACCCGGTATCTTGGCTTTCAACCCCGGCGATGATGCGCAAAGTTGTTGATTTTCCACAGCCTGACGGCCCCAAAAGGCACGTCACCTGCCCCGGCATGACCGTGAGATTAACGTCATCAACCACCCGGCGGCCGCCAAAATCTTTGACGATATTCCTGATCTCAAGGCGGGGGGTGTTCATGGGGGCGGGCGTATCCCTGACGAAAACATTAAGGTATAGCGCACCTAACAACAGTTGGACGGCGGGGCAAGGTCAGGTCAGCACGAAAGGCAGGCGCGCCATGACCCGCCCGTTCACTTGGGCATGAAGCTGGTGCGGCCCGGGATAAAGCCGAAAGGTCGTCGCATTATCCTTGAAGACATGGCGCTTGGTCAGGACAAGTGGCACCCCGGCCTTGGCATCGACCACTTTCAATTTAAAGACTTTTGGGGCCTGCGCGCCATTGGCCTTCATGAAATCAATCACGTAATCAATAATCAATGGCGCGTCAGTTTCCGGCGTGATTGTCATACGAATTTCGGCCGTATCGCCGCGCGTAACTGTGTCCGGCGTGATCGCGAAATTCGTCAAGCTGAGTTTGACATTATGGTCATACCCCAAATGCGCCATCGCCCCCGCATGTCCGGCTTTGATCAGGCCGCGCAGCGCGTGTTTGCGCATCCATGTCAGTTCCTTGCCATCCTGCACCCCTGCCTTTTGCCAAGCAGACAGGCGATCAATCACCAGATCTGGGTCTTTTTTCGTAATATCGTTCAAATGGTTGGCGACTGATCGGGTGACAAATCTTGTCCGGTCCCCATGCAATGCATCCAGCAAAGGAAGGGTCTGCGCAGGTGTAAGTCCGACGGCCTGTCCCCAAGGCAGTTTCGGCCGCGTCCCTTCACTGACCAGCCTGCGCACATGATAGCTGTCATGGCAGGCCCAATCGTCCCGCATCCGCGCCAAAGTTTCATCCGGCCAACGGTTCAGGAACGCCCGAACCGAAAACTCCATCGAAAAGCGCTGTGTGATCGCGGTAAGCATGTCCAGCGAACGTGACAAATGCGCGTCCAGCCCGTGCTTTTCCACGTAAACGCCCAAGGGCGCATAGATGAAATGGCCAAAATCATCATCGCTGAGGCTTGGGTCCAGTGGTGGCGGCAATGCCCGCAGGATTGCGTCGCTGGCGCTTGGAAAATCGTCTGGCAGATAATCTGCCAAAACCTGCGCGATCAGATTGATCCGCTCTTTCAAAGCCAAAGGGCCCATTTGCGAAACGACGTCTTGCACGAAAGGGGCGGACGCGAACACGCCCGCCTTTTCGAAATGTTGCCCCAACTGCCCCACTGTTGTTGGATTGAATAGCTGATCGTTGAGGCTGAAACCCTGTGCCATCAGATGGTTGCGTTGATCGCGCCGCCGTCCAGCACGATGTTCTGGCCCACGATAAAGCCTGCATGCTGTGAACACAGGAAAGCACACATCGCGCCGAATTCTTCCTTGGTGCCATAGCGGCGGGCGGGAATTGTCGCCTCGCGGTTTGCTTTGGCCTGCGCCATGTCGATGCCTTGTGCCTTGGACACGCCCGTATCAAGGCTGATCGCGCGGTCAGTGGCATGGATGCCCGGCAGCATGTTGTTCACGTTCACGCCAAACTGCGCCACCTGACGGGCGGTGCCTGCAGCATAGCCGGTCAGTCCCGCGCGCGCGGAATTCGACAGGCCCAGTTGCGGGATTGGCGCTTTTACTGACCCGGATGTGATGTTCACCACCCGGCCCCAACCTTTGTCAATCATGCCTGGCATCAGTGCTTTCATCAGCGCGATGGGCGCCAGCATATTGGCGTCCAGTGCGGCGATGAAATCATCCCGGTCCCAGTCAGACCACAGGCCCGGCGGCGGGCCACCGGCGTTATTTACCAAAATATCGACGCCTTTGGCGGCGTCCAGCAAGGTCGCTTGCCCGTCTGAGCTTGAAACATCTGCGGCCACCGCAACCACATCAACGCCATAGGTATCGCGGATATGTGTCGCTGTCTCTTCCAGCGCCTCGGCTCCGCGGGCGTTCAGCACCAGATCAACGCCCGCCGCGGCCAACGCCTCGGCGCAGCCACGTCCCAGACCCTTTGACGATGCACACACAAGTGCGCGTTTTCCCTTAATCCCAAGATCCATATCGGCCGTCCTTTCTGTATTGCTTGATCTGGACCTAGCATCCGACATTGCCTTGAGCAAACCCATCAGGACAGAATTCTGTGGCTTGGCCTGACGGGCGCAGCAGTGTAACCCCTTTTGCCATGCCCCAACGCCCCATCACTATTGATGTCCTGCATGCCACACAGATTACCGTCAGCGGTGGTGTGATGCGCGGTGAACCCCTGTCATTCGCCGATGAGCTGGTGATGGACGATATCTTTGAGATGGCGAGCGGGGCATCAACCACCGAACTTGATCTGCTTGCAGACGAAACAGGGCTGCGTCTGGCCAGCGGACCACAAAATACGGTGCATCTGGACAGTTGCCTGACCATGATGGCCCCCGATGGCAGCACCCATGAGGCGCTGATCTTGGTTGAAATCGACGATAACACTGCGGCGGACATCTTTTTGCTGCCATTGGGGGAACTTTTGCCCTTGGTTGATTATCGCCTTGTCGGGATTGAGCGCCACACCGCCACCCGCCGCTTTGCCGAAGCAGCCAGCGGGTCTTTTGCGTTGGGTACGCGCATTACCATGGGTGATGGTCGTATGCGCCCGATTGAGGCCCTGGCAGCGGGTGATATGGTGCTGACGCGCGACGCAGGCCGCCAACCGATCCGCCATATCGGCCAAGCGACGTTGCGCGCCACCGGACGCTTTGCGCCAGTCGTGATCACCAAAGGCACGCTTCATAATGATCGCGATCTGGTGGTGCGCCCCGACCACCGCTTGTTCATTTATCAGCGCGAGGATCATCTGGGGGCGGGCCGTCCCGAGGTGTTGATCAAAGCGCGCCATTTGGTCGACCACAGCACGGTCTTGCGCCGCCGTGGCGGTTTTGTGGATTATTATCAACTGATCTTTGATCAGCATCATATCATCTATGCTGAAGGCATTGGTGCCGAATCCCACCTGATCGGCCCGCACACACGCCATGCATTGCCTGCTGGTGTGGCTTCACCCGATCATGCCCACAGGCCGCACCTTGACTATGAGGTGAACACCAGCCTGATCCCGAATGAAACTGCCGCATCGCTGTTGCGCAAGGCGTCATCCCGCTAGGGTGTATCAGTTTCCTCCATTGTGATGACCAGCGTGCCGCTGCGCATGACACCGTTTTGATCAATCTCAGCCTCAAGATCTGCGCCTGACAACGCTGCGGTCGGATTACCCAGCAGAACAGCAGTAAGCGTACCATCAAATCCCAAGGTTTGATCGCCCTCGCTCAGTGTACCTGCATAGTTTAACGGCATATTTTGCCCTACCGTATTGCCTTGCAGGGAAATACGGCCGTCATAATCGACCACATCATCAGTTCTGTTTGTTCCAAAGGTGTTTTCAATGGCACCCGTCGCGTTACCGTTGTCAAAATCAACCCGCAGCGATGCATCGCCGAAAATAACCAGTGGCGCGGTCCCCGTCTCAACCCGGATCGTGCCAGAGCCGGAAAAATCCAGCGCCCCCGCAGTTGGGACGTTTGCATCATTTGTCGTTGGCATTCCCATCACGCCAGCCCCCGGATCCCCCAGAACCCGCAACTTTTGCGCTTCATACACATCCAATCGGGCAAGGCGCGGATCGACGCCGCTGCCACCACCACCACCGCCCCCGCCACCACAGGCGGCAAGGTTCAACAGGAAGAATAAGGTTATTGTCGCACGTTGCATGGCACCCCTCCATCGCGAGGTTTAACAACAACTCCCAAATCTTCGGTTAAGCCCGTCGCGAAGATTGCCCTTTGCGCCCCAACCGCATAAAGCGTGGCTCATGACAAATCGCCCCGACCTGCCCCCTGAAATCGCCCGTCGCCGGACCTTTGCGATCATCTCGCACCCGGACGCGGGCAAGACGACGCTGACTGAAAAGTTTTTGCTTTATGGTGGCGCGATCCAGATGGCAGGACAGGTGCGCGCCAAGGGCGAGGCGCGGCGCACGCGGTCGGACTTTATGCAGATGGAAAAGGACCGGGGGATTTCTGTTTCGGCCTCTGCCATGTCATTTGATTTTGAAAAATACCGCTTCAATCTGGTGGATACGCCCGGACACTCGGATTTTTCCGAAGATACGTACCGCACGCTGACGGCTGTTGATGCCGCTGTCATGGTGATTGACGGGGCTAAGGGCGTGGAAAGCCAGACGCAAAAGCTGTTTGAGGTTTGCCGCCTGCGCGACCTGCCGATCCTGACGTTTTGTAACAAGATGGATCGCGAAAGCCGCGATACGTTTGAGATTATTGATGAAATTCAGGAAAACCTTGCGATTGATGTGACCCCTGCGTCCTGGCCCATCGGCGTGGGGCGCGAGTTTATGGGATGTTATGACATCCTGCGTGATAAGCTGGAAATCATGGATCGTGCTGACCGTAACAAGGTCGCCGAAAGTATCCAGATCAGTGGTTTGGATGATCCCAAACTGGCAGAGCATGTACCTGCGCATCTGCTGGAAAAATTCCTTGAAGAGATTGAGATGGCAAAAGAACTGCTGCCAACGCTTGATCCCGAGGCACTGCTCAACGGGTCGATGACGCCAATCTGGTTTGGCTCTGCGATGAACTCGTTCGGAGTAAAGGAACTGATGGATGGCCTGGCCACCTACGGCCCTGAACCACAGGTGCAAACCGCACAGCCGCGCAATATTGCGCCCGAGGAAAAGAAAGTTGCGGGCTTTGTGTTTAAGGTGCAGGCCAACATGGATCCCAAACACCGCGACCGGGTGGCGTTCCTGCGTTTGGCGTCAGGTCACTTTGAACGTGGAATGAAGTTGACGCACGTGCGCAGCAAAAAGCAAATGGCGATCACAAACCCTGTGCTATTCCTTGCAGCGGACCGTGAGTTGGCGGAAGAGGCATGGGCGGGCGATATCATCGGCATCCCCAACCACGGCCAATTGCGCATCGGCGATACACTGACCGAGGGTGAGGCGCTGCGTGTGTCCGGCATCCCGTCATTTGCACCCGAACTGCTGCAAACCTGCCGCGCGGGTGATCCGATGAAAGCCAAGCACCTTGAAAAGGCACTGATGCAGTTTGCCGAAGAAGGGGCCGCAAAAGTGTTCAAACCCACCTTCGGGTCCGGTTTCATCGTGGGCGTCGTGGGGGCCTTGCAATTCGAGGTGCTCGCCAGCCGGATTGAGATGGAGTACGGGCTGCCGGTCCGGTTTGAAGTGTCCCAGTTCACCTCGGCCCGTTGGGTGACCGGTGACAAAGACGCCGTGGATAAATTCGCCGATGCCAACAAACAACACATCGCGACCGACAATGACGGGGACACTGTGTTCCTGACGCGGCTGCAATGGGACATCGACCGGGTCGGACGGGATTACCCGGATGTGACGCTGACAGCGACGAAAGAGATGATGGTTTAGGGAGAGACGTTTGAGCGAAAAGCCTGAAACCTTCCCCGGTGGCATCGCATCCTTGCTGCCGCAGTATCAAAAGCGCCGCGCCTTGCTGACGGGCGCGGATTTACCGTCGCAGGATGTGGATTTCAAAGCGCTGGCCGCGATGCCCCTGCCCCCGCAGGTGATGCCGCGCCCCGATGGCCTGAGCCGCACGGACAAGAAGCGTCATATGCTTTTGGGTGAACTGGCAGGTCATAGTGAACTGGCCTTGTTACACGGCCTTCTGATTTCACATCTGCGCAAGCACAGCTACCCTGATCGCGCACCGGCCCTGTTCCTGCGGCTGTGGGCCGAAGAAGAGGCATGGTTGCTGGAAAACCTACCGACACGCTGGTTAATCTCGGCCGTCATTACATTTGCTGAACATGGAACAACAGAGGCTGACCGCAACCTCGCCGCCCGCATGAACATGCTGTTTTCGCTGATGAAAATCTATGAGGCCGAGCGCTGTTTTTCGGGTAATGCCGCGCAAGAGCCGTTTCGCACTCAAAACCGCAATAAATCGCCCTTGCCGATGGGGATGAGGGATTTCTCAGTCCTGCAAGGTGATCTAGAAGCACATCTGCTGGCCCCCCTTTGGCGGGACGCCGAAAGAGCACCCAATATTGGCAACCTCACCCGCCACCTGCTTAACACGCTGAACACAGACGACGGCACCGTCTTTCGCCGCTTTGCCATCATGCGCGCGCGGGCTGCGAAAAACCAATGAACGTGGGGGCATAACGGGGCTCATCTTGACGCACAGCGCCTTATCCGGTATCGGCACCTACGGCTTGAAAAGGCCCACGACGCGGGACGCTTGGCACAATGCGTCCTTTCACTTAAATGCGGACCGATCCGCATGTATAGGACGTATATGACTAAGTTTTCTGATTTGAACCTTGCCCCCAAGGTTCTCAAGGCCGTTACTGAAACCGGCTATGACACCCCGACACCCATTCAGGCGGGCGCAATCGCCCCTGCCCTTGAAGGCCGTGATGTTCTGGGGATTGCCCAGACCGGCACCGGCAAAACCGCCGCCTTTACGCTACCGATGATCACCCTTTTGGGCCGTGGTCGTGCGCGGGCGCGGATGCCGCGTTCACTGGTGCTGGCCCCGACACGCGAACTGGCCGCCCAGGTGGCCGAGAATTTCGATGCTTATGCGAAATACACCAAACTGTCGCGCGCCCTGCTGATTGGTGGCACCAGCTTTAAGGATCAGGACAAGATCATCGACAAAGGCGTCGATGTGCTGATCGCGACCCCCGGCCGTTTGCTGGACCATCTGGAGCGGGGTAAGCTGATCCTGACGGATGTGAAAATCATGGTGGTGGATGAGGCTGACCGGATGCTTGATATGGGGTTCATCCCGGATATCGAGGAAATCTTCAAACGCACGCCGTTCACCCGCCAGACACTGTTCTTCAGCGCCACGATGGCGCCCGAGATTGAGCGTATCACCAATACATTCCTGTCAAACCCTGCCAAGATCGAAGTGGCCCGTGCGGCCACCACAAACACCAACATCAAGCAAGGTGTTGTGATGTTCAAAGGCTCTGCCAAGCCCAAAGAACCCTCTGAAAAGCGCGAATTGCTGCGTAAACTGATCGATGCCGAAGGCGAGGCCTGCACAAACGCGATCATCTTCTGCAACCGCAAGTCGGACGTGGATATCGTGGCCAAGTCATTGAATAAATACGGCTATCAGGCGGCCCCGATCCATGGCGATCTGGATCAGTCACATCGGACCAAAACACTGGACAAATTCCGCGACAACGAATTGCGCATCCTTGTCGCCTCTGACGTGGCTGCGCGTGGTCTGGATATTCCCGCAGTGACCCATGTCTTTAACTTCGACGTGCCCAGCCATGCCGAAGACTATGTGCACCGTATCGGTCGCACGGGTCGCGCAGGCCGATCCGGCACCGCGATCATGATTTGCGTACCGCGCGATGAAAAGAACCTCGAAGATGTGGAACGCCTGGTGAAAGAGACGATCCCACGTTTGGACGCGCCGGGTGGCAAAGCAGCCCCCGCAACTGCTGAGCCTGAGAAGGCTGAAGAAAAACCCAAACGGACCCGCAGCCGTCGCAAAAAAGACGATGCACCAGAGGCGAAAGCGGACGCTCCGAAAGCCGAAGAAGCCCAGCCCGCCGAGGCAGCCAAGCCAGAGCCGAAAACAGACGAAAAGCCACGCCAAGAGCGGGGCCGCGGTGGACGTGGTCGCGGCAACAACGAGCGCCGGGACAATGGCCACAAGGTTGTTGGTATGGGCGACGAGCCGCCAGCGTTTATCGCGATGAGCTTTGCGGAGCGAGCGAAGGGGTAGCGCCACCCTTTTTGTTTTCAATACACGGGGATTGGCTGCCTGACAGCCGGTCCCGTTCTTCACTTTTTTGATTGCGCAGGACTTGATGGACTGCGGTGGCTATATTTAGGCCGGACAAGAAATCCGAATAACATTCTCTGACAGCTGTCGCACACCCGCCTGCGTGATCTTTACGCCTTTGCGTTCGTCAATGATGCGATACCCTTGGGGGCACAGCCGGCTCGCAAAGTTATCCCGTTGCGGAACATAGGATTTCGCCCCTACAGGATCGGCATAGTTGGTGACGCTGAATTCATAGACGTTATTGCCGCCCTGAGTGCCCACAAGATGGGTGGAGCCGTCGGTCATCATGCAGCCCGACAGCGTCAGTGCTGCAAAAACGAATGGTGCGGATTTACAGATCATCTTCATTCACCTCAGTCATATGCTTATCTGAGATGATGATAGGCAAAGCATATCGGCAAAACTGTGACGATAGGGTGTTTGTTTTTACCGGCTCAAACCGGGTGCATCGGCAAAGGCGTTCCTTGGCTCACCCCAACCGCGATACAATCACTGTCACCTCTGGCTTCTTCCCGATCTCACCCTGCGCGCTGCGTCGTGCGATCGACTTAAGCTCTTTTTCAAGCTTCACATCGTCGCGCAATGTCTTTGCATTGGCGCGATTCACAAATTGGCTCAGGTCTTCTTCGACCACTTCGACCAAGGCTGCATTGTTGCGCCCAGTCTCGGCCAGCCCGCTGGCTTCGACCCAAGGATCACCCAGCGGTTCATCGTTTTCATCGATGATCAGCGTCACGATCAGATGCCCGTTCAGCGCCATGCGAATACGGTCGCGCACCACGCCATCCAAGGCGCCAATCTGGACCGAACCGTCCAAATAAGTGCGCCCGGTTTCGATATATTCGGCCACCGTCGGCTGATTGCCCGACAGGTCAATCATCATGCCATTCACGGCAACGATCCCGGACAGTCCAGCGGATTTGCCCACCTTTACATGCTCGCGCAGATGCCGGTGTTCGCCGTGCATGGGGATCAGGGTTTGCGGTTTGGTGATCTGATGCAGACGCTCTAGATCTGGCCGGTTGGCGTGACCTGATACATGGTATTTGCCGCCTGCGTCGTCGATCACGTCCACGCCCAGTTCGGACAATTGGTTCATGATCCGGATCACGCCCCGTTCATTGCCGGGAATGGTTTTGGATGAAAACAGGAACGTATCCCCGTCCTTCAGCTTGATCCCCATATAGTTGCCCTGCGCCAGTTGGGCGCTGGCCGCGCGCCGTTCGCCTTGGCTGCCCGTGACCAGCAACATTACGTTTTCACGCGGCATTTGCAGCGCATCTTCGGGGGACACGACAGATGGAAATCCTTTGAGGATACCCACCTCAGTGGCCGCTTCGACCATGCGCCGCATGGCACGGCCCAGCAGCACGACCGACCGGTCGGCCTTTTGTGCGGCAATCGCCAGTGTTTTCAAACGCGCGATGTTAGAGGCGAATGTGGTCGCCACGACCATGCCTTGCGCCTCTTTCATCATGTCGGTGATCGCGTCGCCGATAGTCGCCTCGGATCGTCCCGGTTCGCGCGAGAACACATTCGTGCTGTCGCAGATCAGCGCCTTGACGCCATCCTTGGACACCTCTTCCCAAAGTGCTTCGTTCCAGGGGTCGCCCACGACGGGGGTTTCGTCGATTTTGAAGTCACCAGAGTGCAGCACGCGGCCCTCAGGTGTATCAATCAGCAGGCCCGCGCTTTCGGGGATTGAGTGGCTGATGGGCAGGTAAGACACCGTCAAAGGGCCACATTTGATCATCTCGGGATAAACACCGACGACTTTGACCACGCTTTCGGGATGTCCGTGTTCGTCCAACTTGCGCCGCGCGATGTTGGCCGTAAAAGGCCGGGCATAGACCGGTGCACCCAGTTGTTCCCAATAGTGGCCGATGGCGCCAACATGGTCTTCGTGGGCATGGGTGATAAAAATACCTTCAATCTGTGCCTTGCGCGCGCGCAGCCAGGCGATATCGGGCAGGATCAGATCGACCCCCGGTGTGCCGTCCATATCGGGGAAGGTCACGCCCAGATCGACCACGATCAGCCGCTCTTTGCCCGGTTCACCATAGCCGTAGACATAGGCGTTCATGCCGATTTCACCGGCACCTCCAAGAGGCAGATAGATTAGGCGGTCGCTCATGCGGTGTCCTTGTTATATTGGTGGATGACGGTCAGGCCGTGCATCGTCAGATCATCTTCAAAAGCATCAAACAGCGGTTCAGACTGTTGGAACAACGGGGCCAGACCGCCGGTGGATATCACCTGCATTGGCACGCCACGTTCGGCCTTGATCCGCGCGCATATCTCACGCACGAGGCCGATGTAACCCCAAAAGACACCGGACTGCATGCAGGCGACCGTATTGGTGCCGATCACGGCTTGTGGTTTGGTGATATCAACGTGCGGCAGGGCCGCAGCGGCGCTATGCAAGGCCTCTAGCGACAGGTTCACGCCGGGGGCAATGACACCGCCCACATAGGCGCCGTCTTCGGCCACCACATCAAAGGTGGTGGCTGTGCCGAAATCGACAACGATCAGGTTACCGCCAAAACGGTCATAAGCCCCTGCGGTGTTTACCAACCGGTCCGGGCCCACTTGCGTGCCTGTATCAACACGCGGCTCTGCTGGCAGACGGCAATCGGATTTACCCACGACCATGGGGCGGCAGTTGTAATACCGATCCGCCAAAACGCGCAGGTTAAAGACGACGCGCGGCACGGTTGAGCTGACGATCACTTCGTCGATGGCTACGTCCATGTTTTCCAACCGTATCAGCGTGGACAGCCAGACATAATACTGATCAGCCGTGCGCTGCCATTCGGTGCTGGTGCGCCATGTGGCAATAAAGTCTTTGCCGTCCCAAATGGAAAACACGGTGTTGGTGTTGCCGCAGTCGATGGCAAGAAGCATAGGGTCGCCTCCTTCGTTCTAGAAAAACACATCCGCGGCCGGGATCGCCCGGGGGCCGGTGCCCGTGATCAGCACAAGGTTGCCGTCGTGGTCTATACTATCGAAGATGCCCGTGATTTCTTCGCGGGTTGTGCGCGCTGTAATGACCTCGCCCAATCGCGCGGCACTCGCCAGCCAATCATCGCGGATCCGGTCAAAGCCAAGGCGCAACAGCTTGGCCTCTTGCGTGGCATAGGCATCAGCAAGCGTAAACAGGAAATCCTGTGGATCAACCGTACCACCACCGCCATCAGCAAGGCTTGTTGGCGGGAACAGCGTGTCGGTCACACCTTCGGGCGTGTGTTGTAGGTTCACGCCAATCCCGATCGACAGCCAATCAACAAAGGGGCCCTGCCCGCTGCTTTCCAGCAGGATGCCCGCAACTTTGCCGCCTGACAGCAACACATCATTGGGCCACTTCAGCGCCAACTTATCGACATTCACATAAATCGCCAGCGCCTGATAAAGCGCGTTTGCCGCGAGGAATGACCGCTTTGCGGCCTCTGCCGCTGTCGCCTCGGGTCGGAAAATCAATGTGGCGTTCAGATTACCCTCTGGCACCACCCATTCACGCCCGCGCCGTCCGCGCGCATCTGTCTGGGTTTTCGCCATGATCCACGTGGGACGTTCAAGGTTCTTTGCCCTTCGCGCAGCCTCGGCCATGGTGCTGTCGACTGTGTCCAGCACGACGCGCGCATAGCCTTCCGGCCACGGCCCTTGGTCATGGAACTCAGTTGACAAGCGTTGCCGCCGCTGCCGCTGCCGCGGGCTCAATCCCGAACAGGTTCACGACACCCAGCAACATCACCGCGGCAGACCCCATCAGGAAGGTCCAAAGGACCGGGTTCATCTTGCCGTCCAACTGCTCGCCCTCTTCGCCAAAGTACATGAAGTAGACGATGCGAATGTAATAGAAGGCCCCGATGACCGATGCGATCACACCGGCAACCGCCAGCCATGCCAGCCCACCATCATAGGCGGCGCGCAGCACGTAGAACTTGCCGAAAAAGCCAACCATGGGCGGCACACCAGCCAGACTGAAAAGCAGCACCAGCATCGCCAGCGCACGCAGCGGTTGGCGCTTGGAATACATCTTGAGGCTGTCGATATCGGTCACAGGCCGCCCGTCACGTTCCATCGACAGGATGAAAGCGAAGGTACCGATATTCATCGTCACATAGATGGCCATATAGATCAGCATCGCCTGTACGCCGAAGGCCGTGCCAGCGGCCAGCCCCATCAGCGCAAACCCCATATGCGCGATGGAGGAATAGGCCATCAGACGCTTGATGTTGCGCTGCCCGATGGCGGCAATCGCACCGAGAAACATGGAGACGACGGACAGGAACGCCACAATCTGCTGCCAATCCCCGACGATCCCCCCGAATGCGTCATGCACAACGCGGGCGAACAGCGCCATGGCCGCGACTTTGGGCGCCGTTGCGAAGAAGGCTGTGACCGGCGTGGGCGAGCCTTCGTAGACGTCCGGCGTCCACATATGAAATGGCGCGGCAGAGACTTTGAACGCAAAGCCCGCGATCAGGAAGACGAGGCCAAAGAGCAGGCCCAGCGAAGGCTCATTTGCAGTGGCTTCAATAATGCCTGCGAAGAGGGTCGTGCCTGCAAAGCCGTAGGTCAGCGATGCACCGTAGAGCAGAAGGCCAGACGACAGCGCGCCAAGGACAAAGTATTTCAGGCCCGCTTCGGTTGATTTCACACTATCGCGGCGCAAGGATGCGACCACATAAAGCGCCAGCGACTGCAATTCGAGGCCCATATAAAGCGCCATCAGATCGCCCGCCGACACCATGACCATCATACCCACCACGGCCAAGGCCACAAGGATCGGGTATTCAAACCGCAACAACCCGCGTTGCTGCATATAGCTTTCCGACATCAGCAGGACCGCCGCCGCCGACAGCAGGATCACGATCTTGGCAAAGCGCGCGAACCCGTCATCCACGAACATACCGCCAAAGGCGATGTTCGTGCCCTGCCCGTTGATCCCGATCCAAACTGCCAGCAACACGAACAGACCCGATGTCGCCCATGTCAACAGCGGCGCCATGCCGTCTTTGGTTGTGTACACGGCCACCATCAACGCGCCCATGGCATAGACCGCCAGCACAAGCTCGGGCATCAGGATTTGGATATCAGCGCCAATCATAACGGGCTTTCCTTAATTCGAAGCAAACTGCGTGGCGGCCTCAAAGGTCG
This sequence comes from Roseobacter sp. CCS2, assembly GCF_000169435.1. Classification (GTDB taxonomy): domain Bacteria; phylum Pseudomonadota; class Alphaproteobacteria; order Rhodobacterales; family Rhodobacteraceae; genus Yoonia. Next base: position 164,316 of record NZ_AAYB01000004.1, read on the forward strand.
CCAGCGCGGTTTCATAGTTGCCGACCAGCGCGTTCACGCTTGGGCCGATAATGTCGAGGACAAGAGCGGGGTAGACGCCCAATAGCAGGGTCATCGCGACCAGCGGCGCAAAGATTACCCGCTCGCGCGTGCCCATATCTGTGATGGTTTTTAGGCTTTCCTTGATCAGGTCGCCAAACACGACCCGACGGTAAAGCCACAGGGCGTAAGCCGCTGACAAGATCACACCGGAGGTCGCAAACAGCGCGATCCATGTGTTCACCTGGAAGATGCCCATGAGCACCAGGAATTCACCGACAAAACCCGATGTCCCCGGCAGACCCACGTTTGCCATCGTGAAGAACATAAAGATCAGCGCATAGGCGGGCATCCGGTTCACCAGACCGCCGTAAGCGTCGATTTCACGCGTGTGCATTCGGTCGTAGATCACGCCGACACATAAGAACAACGCGCCAGAGATAAAGCCGTGGCTGATCATCTGGAAAATCGCACCGTCAATACCTTGTTGGTTCACCGCAAAGATGCCCATCGTCACGTAACCCATGTGGGCGACGGACGAGTAAGCGATCAGTTTTTTCATGTCGTCTTGGACGAGAGCCACCAGCGACGTGTAAACAATCGCGATAGCCGAGAGGGTTAGGACCAGTGGTCCCATGACTTCGGACCCGACAGGGAACATCGGCAAACTGAAGCGCAAGAAACCGTAGCCGCCCATTTTCAACAGGATGGCCGCCAATACCACAGACCCTGCCGTTGGCGCTTGGACGTGCGCGTCGGGCAACCATGTGTGGACCGGCCACATCGGCATTTTAACAGCAAAGCTGGCGAAGAACGCCAACCACAACAGCGTTTGCATGCCACCGATGATCTGCACACCAAGGATGCTGAAGTTTTCAGTCTCGAACGTGAAGGCCATCAATGTCGGGATGTCCGTCGTGCCCGCGGCAGAGAACATCGCGACCATCGCCACCAGCATCAGAACCGAGCCGAGGAAGGTGTAGAGGAAGAACTTGAAGGATGCATAAATCCGGTTCTTGCCGCCCCAGATGCCGATGATCAGGAACATCGGGATCAAACCAGCCTCAAAGAACAGGTAGAACAGCACCAGATCAAGGGCGAGGAAGACGCCCAGCATAAGTGTCTCAAGGATCAAAAAGGCGATCATGTATTCTTTGACGCGCGCCTTCACATCCCAGCAGGACGCGATCACCAGTGGCATCAAGAATGTGGTCAGCATCACGAAGAGAATCGAAATGCCATCAACGCCCATCTTATATTGCAAACCCAGCAACCATTCACGGGTTTCCACCATTTGGAACCCCGTGTCAGCGGGGTTGAAGTTTGCCAGAATGAACAGCGAACAAATGAACGTCACTGCCGTTGTGACCAGCGCCACCCATTTGGCGTTGCGCTGTGCGGCCTCATCATCGCCACGCAGGAACAGCGCCAGAATGACCGCGCCCAACAGGGGCAGGAACGTTGTGAGTGAAAGCAAGTTACCCATTAGTTCGCTCCCCCAAACAGCGTCATCCAGGTGAGAAGTACAGCGATCCCAAGGACCATCGCAAAGACATAGCTAAAGATGTACCCAGACTGCGCACGGCTTGCGAGCCGCGTTAGGAACGGCACGATCCCCATGGCCACACCGTTGATGCCACCGTCGATTGTTTTGGTGTCGCCCTGTTTCCACAGGATGCGGCCCAAAGCGAACGCGGGGCGGACGAAGATGAAGTTATAAATCTCGTCAAAGTACCATTTGTTCAGCAGGAACTGGTACAGCGGCGCTTGCTGCGCGGCCAGCTTTGCGGGCCAATCGGGACGGCGGATATACATCTGATAGGCCAGACCAAGGCCCGCGAGCATCGCAAAGAACGGTGCCAGCTTAACCCAGACAGGCACCTCATGCGCGTCGTTCAAAACGTGGTTGTCAGGGCTGTTGTGGATGGCCCCTTCGCCCGGTGCGCCGACAAGGTTGTAGTGGGCTTTGCCGTGACCGCCCTCTTCGCTTGCATGGTCATCATCACCATGGCCGGCTTCTTCGCCATGCTCGGACGCCTCCGCGTATGGCACACCAAAGAATTTGCCGACCTTGTCGTTGGACCCAAAGAAAGACCCATACCAAACCATGCCAGAGAAGACCGCGCCAATCGCGAGGATATAAAGCGGGAACAGCATCGAATTCGGCGCTTCATGCGCGTGCTCATGCGTATGCGCATCACCGCGCGGCGTGCCGTAGAAGGTCAGGAACATCAGACGCCAGCTATAGAAGCTGGTCATAAGTGCCGCCACAACGAGCATCCAGAAGGCGTAGCCGCCAGCGGTGCCTGCATAGGCGCTTTCGATGATCGCGTCCTTCGATACGAACCCGGCAAAGCCAATCGGGAAGCCGACATAGAGCAGCGGGATACCGACGCCCGTAATCGCCAGCGTACCAATCATCATCATCCAGAACGTCTTGGGGATTTTATGGCGCAAACCACCATAGTTTCGCATGTCCTGTTCATGGTGCATCGCGTGAATGACTGAGCCCGCCCCAAGGAACAACATCGCCTTGAAGAACGCGTGCGTCAGCAGGTGGAACATCGCGACCGAATACACACCCAGACCAGCAGCCACGAACATATAGCCCAGCTGCGAACAGGTTGAGTATGCAATAACGCGCTTGATATCGTTCTGCACCAGACCAACGGTGGCGGCGAAGAACGCGGTTGTCGCACCCAGGAACACGATAAAGGTCGTGGTCGCCTCGGCATATTCCATTAGTGGCGACATGCGGCAGACAAGGAACACACCGGCGGTCACCATGGTGGCGGCGTGGATCAAGGCCGATACTGGTGTCGGGCCTTCCATCGCGTCGGGCAACCATGTGTGCAGGAACAGTTGCGCGGATTTCCCCATCGCGCCGATAAACAGCAAGAAGGCGATTAGGTTCAGCGTATTCCAGTCGCGCCACAGGAAAGTGATGGTCGCGTCTTGCAAATCAGGGATGGCGGCGAAGATGTCATCAAACTTGATGCTGTCGGTGACCATGTAGAGGGCGAAGATACCCAATGCGAAACCAAAGTCACCCACACGGTTGACCACGAAGGCCTTGATCGCAGCAGCACCGGCAGACGGCTTGCGATAATAGAAACCAATCAGAAGATATGAGGCAACGCCCACACCTTCCCAGCCAAAGAACATCTGCACAAGGTTGTCGGCTGTGACCAGCATCAACATCGAGAAAGTGAAGAACGACAAGTACGCGAAGAAGCGGGGGCGATAGCTTTCACCCTCTTTAAAGTTCTCGTCATGGGCCATGTAGCCGAATGAATACAGGTGGACGAGGGCCGAAACCGTGTTGATTACGATCAGCATGATCGCAGTCAGACGGTCCATCTTGATGGCCCAGTCGGTGGACAGCGTGCCGCTTTCGATCCAGCGCAGGATGTTGACGGTGTAAGCGCCGTTCGGATGCGCGGAGGGATCAAACGTCAGGAACACAACCCAAGACAGGATCGCCGCCAGGAAAAGCAGACTTGTCGCGGTCCACTGCGCGGCGGTTTCACCGATCAGTTTCCAGCCAAATCCACACAGGATGGCGCCAACCAGCGGGGCAAAGAGGATAATGGTTTCCATCAGATCAGCCCTTCATCACGTTGACGTCTTCAACGTCGATGGTCCCGCGGTTGCGGAAGAAACACACAAGGATCGCAAGGCCAATCGCGGCCTCGGCAGCGGCGACGGTCAGCACAAACAGGGTAAAGACCTGGCCCACCAAATCGCCCAAGTAGCTGGAGAAGGCCACCAGGTTGATGTTCACCGCCAGCAGCATCAATTCGATGCTCATCAGCAGGATGATCACGTTCTTACGGTTCAGGAATAATCCGAAGATCCCGATGACAAACAGGGCCGCGGCCACCGTGAGATAATGTTCCAGTCCGATCATACGTATCTTCCTTTTGAGGCGTTTCGCCCCGGTCTTCTTGTCTGTCGCAGCGGGTTAGCCCGCCAGCATAAATTCTGTCTTGTCACCACGCAGGGCGGGGTAAGCCGCGGCACATGCGCAGTTTTCTGTTGTCTCTGTCGTGATGGCGATATCGCGGGCAATGAATTTCAGATCATGCGCAATCCGCTCAAACGTCGCGAACACACGGGCACCGGATTGGTGGCGGTCCAAGACCTCCATCGCATCGTCAGTGCGGTCAAACGCACTGCGGCGGCCCATGTTTTCCTCAGCGCTCCAAAAGCGCAGCATTTCGCCAGAGGCGCATTCGACCAAGGAAAAGCCTTTGGCCGTGCCCTCTTGCGACCACCAGTCCATCCACATCACCCGACCTTCGCCCAGATCCGTATGACGGATTTCACCGCCATGGCTGGGATGGGTTGTGCGTTTGCAATCGGCCAGCGTCAGGGCATCGCCCTGACTGGCGATCAGCATCGCAGCGGTTGATATGATGGCCAGCGTGCGCATACGCCTTTACAGACCCTGCCCCGGTTTCACGTCTTTCAGCTCCATCGCTTTTGCCGGATCACGGTACATCTGCGCCAGCACGTTCTGGCGCTTGATATCCACGCGGTGGCGCAGCGTCAGGACAATCGCCCCAATCATGGCAACCAGCAGGATCAGGCCGGACAGCTGGAACAGCAGGATGTATTTATCATAGATCAGCAGACCCAGCGCGCGGGTGTTATCCAGATCGCCTGTCGGGGCTGCAATGCGCCCCTCTACCCCATCGGCAAAGCCCCAGACGCCGAAGGCCAGCGCCAATTGCATCAAGATCACAACGCCAATCAGCAGCCCAAGCGGCAGGTACTTTGTCATTTCCGCTTTCAATTCGGCAAAATCGACATCCAGCATCATAACGACAAACAGGAACAACACAGCTACCGCGCCGACGTAGACGATGATCAGCAGCATCGCGACGAACTCTGCGCCCAAAGTCACGAACAACCCAGCCGACGACAGAAACGCGAGGATCAGCCACAGCACCGAATGCACCGGGTTGCGGCTGACCACGGTCATCAGACCACCGGTGACGGTCGTCACGGCAAACAGGTAAAATGTAAACGCGAAGACGGTCATGTGCTGTCGTCCTTCTCTAAAACGTCGGTGGCCAGTTCCATGGCTTTGGTCACGGCTGGCACGCCAGCGAACATGCCCATCTGGGCAATCGCTTCGGCAATTTCTTGTTTCTTGGCCCCTGCTTCGACCAGATGGCGGATGGTCAGTCTGATCTGCGCTTCGGCCTGCGCGCCCAGTACGGTCAAACCGGCCAACGTCAACAACAGGCGCGTTTTGGCATCCAGACCCTCGGGGTTCATTGTGTTACCAAAGAACATCTCCATCGCCTCGGCGGGCATGGTCGGCCACATCGCCTCGAAACCTTTGGGCGTAAAGGTGTCCATATCGACATTCATCGACTTGGCCCAATCCTGGGACATCTTCATCATGGCATCAAAGGGGTTCTGATCAGTCATCATCATCGCCCATTGTAATATCAAAGGTTCCGGCACCCAGTACGGCATCAGACCATTCACCGGGATACTGCGCTTTTGCCGCGCCGAGCGTATCCAACAGGGGGGTCACAAGGGCGATCAGGTCATCACGGGTGGGCAAGTCTGCGGTGCAATCAGCGAAATTGTCATTATCCGGGTCAGTGATAATCACCAGCGCGCGTTCCGCCAAATCTGCGGCCCCTTCGGTATCCTGCAAATCCGCGGCATGGCCAGATATTGCATCCAAAAGATCCGCATCCAAAAGCGTGGGCTTCTGACCCAAAGACACGGCAATCATATCCGCCGCCGTCAGTGCGGAAATTACCTGACCTTCGTACATGTCTTTCGTCACACCATGCGAAACAAGCGTTCCATTCGCCTCAAGCAAGATCGCGTCAAGCGTGCCGGTTGCGTAATCCGCGCCCATATCGTCGATCTCCTCAATCAGCTCTGATTTGAGGTCGTCCGGGAACGGATATGTCGGTGTATTGGTCATCGGTACGGCGCATCCAGTTCAAGATTGCGTGCAATCTCGGATTCCCAGCGGTCACCGTTTTCAAGCAGCTTTTCCTTGTCGTAATACAGCTCTTCCCGCGTTTCGGTGCTGAATTCGAAATTCGGGCCTTCGACGATGGCATCTACTGGACAGGCCTCTTGGCAGAAACCGCAGTAGATGCATTTGGTCATGTCGATGTCATAGCGTGTCGTCCGCCTGCTGCCATCATCACGCGGTTCCGCGTCGATTGTGATGGCTTGGGCGGGGCAAACGGCCTCGCACAGTTTACAGGCAATGCAGCGTTCTTCGCCGTTGGGATAGCGGCGTAGGGCGTGTTCGCCACGGAAACGGGGGCTGAGCGGCCCCTTTTCATGGGGGTAATTCAGCGTGGCCTTGGGCGAGAAGAAGTACTTCATGCCAAGGCTGAAACCCTTCCAGAAATCCTGAAGCAGAAAGTATTTCGCGGCGCGGGTGTAGTCGATTTGGGTCATTGCGCGCATCCCGACTGGTCGATTGCATATTGTGACGCAGCGGCAATGAATTGCGTGAATATCCGATGATCATTTCGCAGTCTGCTGGACACTCCTGGGCGAAGCCTCGCGGTTGCCCAAACTGTCGGACCAGCCCGAGTATCCGCAAGGAATGACGCACATGATCTATTCGCACGGCCAAACCGCACGCCATCGGCAGCACCGTCTAAGGCAATAATTGCGAACATCGGGTTTGTGGTTCGACTTGGAACAAGCGCAAAATCTGTTTCCGCAAGGCTATCCATAGCCGCAACTGCGGCATCAGGGTTGCAACCTGCCGCTTCAAAACCTGATGCGCAATCAACGATCGCGGCCGGCAAAGACGTGTTATCAGACGGCTGAACCTCACAACCTCCGAGGCCCATTACCATTACGCCGAAAATACCTAGTGTTCGGTAAATCATCTTAAACTCCTATCGCCCAGCGCGCCCAAAAGCCGCCAAGTACTTCGAATTTTGCAAGGAATGAGACCAGAACCACCCATGCGAGTGACATTGGCAGGAAAACTTTCCAGCCGATCCGCATCAGTTGGTCATAGCGGTAACGCGGGGTGATGGCCTTGACCATTGAAAACATGAAGAACACCAGCGCCATCTTCAGGACCATCCAAAAAATACCGTCCGGCAGGAACGGTACGGGTGACAGCCAACCGCCAAAGAACAGCAGCGAAATCAGCGCGCACATCAGCACGACCGCCATCAATTCACCGATCATGAACAGCAGGAACGGGGTGGATGAATATTCAACCTGATAGCCCGCAACCAGTTCTGATTCAGCCTCTGGCAAATCGAACGGTGGACGGTTGGTTTCCGCCAAGGCGCTGATAAAAAACAAAAACAGCATTGGGAAATGCGCAACCCAGTACCAGTTAAACAGGCCTGCATTGCCGTCTTGTGCCGCAACAATCGCGCCAAAATTCATGGACCCGGTGGAAATAATCACACCAACGATGATCAGGCCAATCGACACCTCGTAAGAGATCATCTGCGCCGCAGACCGCAATGACCCAAGAAACGGATATTTTGAGTTCGACGCCCAACCGCCCATGATCACGCCATAAACCTCGAGCGAGCCAATGGCGAAGATATAGAGGATTGCAACGTTGATATCCGCCAGCACCCAACCGTCGTTGAACGGAATAACCGCCCAAGAAATCACAGCCAGAACAAATGCAATCAGCGGGGCAAGGAAGAAGACAAACTTATCGGCACCCGCTGGCACGACGATTTCTTTGACGATGTATTTGAGGAAGTCAGCAAAGCTTTGCAGCAGCCCGAACGGCCCCACGATGTTTGGGCCCTTGCGCATCTGCACAGCGGCCCAGACCTTGCGGTCCGCGTACATCAGGAACGCCAGCGCCACCAAAAGCGGGACCAAAACCAGCAAACATTGCCCCAAGATCAACAGGACGATGCCAAGGTTGGTGTTGGTAAAGAATTCAACCATAGTCAGTCGTCCTTATTCCGCAGCCATCGGTGCGGATTTACGTGCCTTTGCGTTCGCGCTCAGTTCCGCCATCAGGCTGGAGGCGCGTGCAATCGGGTTCGTCAGATAGAAATCAGTGATGGCATTGCGGAAATCTGCTTTGCCGGGCTTTTTAACAGGGATCGGCTGCCACTCATTTTCGGCCACTTCATCAATCTCGCCCAAATGCGGGTGTGCTGCGACCAGCGCCTGACGCAGTTGCGCCATGCTGTCGTAGGGTAATGTGGCATCCAGTTCCGCCGACAGAGCACGCAAGATCGCCCAGTTTTCCTTGGCCTCACCCGGCGGGAAGCTGGCGCGCAGCGCCAATTGCGGGCGGCCTTCGGTGTTCACGAACAATCCGTTTTCTTCCGTGTAGGCAGCAGATGGCAGGATAATATCCGCGCGATGCGCGCCACGATCACCGTGCGACCCTTGGTAAATCACAAATGCACCGGGATCGATATCAACCTCATCCGCGCCAAGGTTGTAGATCACCTCTGCCCCTTCAAGAGCAGCCTCAAGCCCGCCTTCGGTCACAGCACCCACGTCCATCGCCCCCACACGGCCAGCAGCGGTGTGCAGGATCATGAATTTGGACTTTGTCTTATCGGCCAGCGCCATAGCTTGGCTGAGGACCGCGTCACCATCCGCTTCGCGCAGCGCACCTATGCCGACCACGACAAGGCTGTCCATATCCTGAACACCCCCCATGTCTTTGGCGGCCGTTTCAACCAACGCTTGGCGGTCGGTTCCGACATTGACCACATCAAATGTCAGATCGACCTGTTCGCCAATCATGCCAACCGTGGCACCATGCGACCAGGCACGACGTAGGCGGGAATTCAGTACCGGCGCCTCAACACGGGGGTTGGTGCCGATCAACTGAATCATCTTGGCGTCGTCGATATCTTCAATCTTGGCGGTCCCGACATAGGCGGAGCGATTATCAATCGGCAGCTTCGCCCCATCGGTGCGGCATTCGACGTTGCCGCCCTGCCCTTCAATGAGCTGTTTCAGCGCAAAGGCCGCTTCAACCGGCGCCAGATCACCAACGAGGCCCGCAACTTTCTTACCTTTCATTGCCGTAGCAACAGCGGCGAGCGCTTCTGGCCAGTTGGCTTTGCGCAACTTGCCATTCTCACGGATGTAGGGTGTGTCAAGGCGTTGCTTGCGCAGACCATCCCAGACAAAGCGGGTCTTGTCGGAAATCCATTCCTCGTTCACGCCATCATGGTTGCGCGGCAAAAACCGCATGACTTCGCGGCCTTTGGTATCGACGCGGATGTTCGACCCCAACGCATCCATCACGTCAATCGATTCCGTCTTGGTCAATTCCCACGGGCGGGCGGTAAAGGCGTAAGGCTTGGACACCAGCGCACCAACGGGGCAAAGATCAATGATATTGCCCTGCATATTCGAATCGAGCGTTTCGCCAAGGTAAGACGTAATCTCTGCATCCTCACCACGGCCGGTCTGGCCCATCTGGTGAATACCGGCGACCTCGGTCGTGAAGCGCACGCAGCGGGTGCAGGAAATGCAGCGGGTCATATGCGTTTCGACCAATGGACCAAGGTCCAGATCTTCGGTCGCACGCTTGGGTTCGCGGAAGCGGCTGAAATCAACGCCGTAAGCCATGGCTTGGTCTTGCAGATCGCATTCGCCGCCTTGGTCGCAAATTGGGCAATCCAGCGGATGGTTAATCAAAAGGAACTCCATCACCCCTTCGCGGGCCTTTTTGACCATGGGCGAATTGGTTTTGACAACGGGTGACTGACCTTCGGGACCGGGGCGCAAATCGCGGACCTGCATCGCGCAGGATGCGGCGGGTTTTGGCGGGCCGCCCACAACCTCAACCAGACACATCCGGCAGTTACCAGCGATGGAAAGCCGTTCGTGATAACAGAAACGCGGGATTTCAACCCCGGCTTCTTCGCAGGCCTGTATCAGGGTCATGGCCCCGTCAACTTCGACCTCATTTCCATCAATGACGACTTTGCGCAGATCAGACATGGCGTGTCCTATGTGTTCCCTATCGCGCAAAGATCGCTTGGGACCATACGCGTTGCCCCGCGTTCTAGCGCGGCAGGCCCCGCGATGCCAGTCAGATCGACAAAAAACCTACAATTTTCGCAGCTTTGTTGGTGCCCTAGCGTAACAGCCAACCAACACGCGTGTTTGCATCCATTTGGGCACGGCCAACAGTGCAATAACTGGCCTCTTGGCCCGGCACGACACCAAGCTGGGCCAGTTGCGCGCGGGCGATCCCTTCAAGCCGATCTTTTTCATCGTCATCGTCAATATAGGCGTCGATTTCGGCCTCGGAATATCCCAGATCACGGGCGTGACGGCGCAAGGATTGCAAATAGTTCAGCCCCCGAAACAAACGGGCATCGATATCGCTGCATTGCTCTGAAATCTCATAAGCCATGCCGACAAATATGATGCCATCGCGCACTTTCGGGACGTCTTTCAACGCGGTTTGCGCCGAAAGGTGCCCGGCAGAGAACACGGTGGCAAAGGCCAATACGGCGATCAGAGCAAGCTTTTTCATCTGGTATCTCCTGCATGACGGCTTTGGCGCCGCCTTTGGTCCTATCCAGATCGCGCTTTGGCCTGCGTTATTCAATATCAGGGCCGTGACATCGGTATGTTTATGCCACCCGGCTGGCCGAATGCGCCTTTAACCCTTTGGCACCGAACAGATTTTTACTTTCGCCCTCAGCTTGCAGCATATGCCACTGTTCCAACGCTTCAGCGACATCAGGCCGATCCCCTTTCGGCACGAACCAATCCGGGGATCACCCCACGGATAGCGCAGCGTACCGAAATTAAACTCAGCCAAATGGCGCATCATTGCGCGGCGTGCGCGCGCAGCCAGTCCCAACCAAAGGCGTCTTCACTGTCGCCATGGGTTTCGCGGTAGGCCAGTTTTGCCATTGCGTCGTCAAGGGAAGGTTCTGTTCCTTCGGGCACCCACCACATGACAAAATGCATCTGGACAAGGTTTTCAAACCACTCTTTGCCGCGATCCATGAATTTGGCGTGCAGCGTGTCAAACACGAAGGTCTGCAATTGCGCAGGGGTTTCCCAGACAGACAGGTTGGCGACGAATTGTGGATCGCCGTCCAAACAAGCCTCTGTGTTGCCGGTACCGGGTTCGCCCGACCCTTCCATCATCCACACAAAGCCGGGCATCCGTTTGCCCATGCCATTGATCCGGTCAAGGTTGGCCATAAAGTCGGCGACGCGCGGATCATCGGTGGGGGCAAGCAGACGACCGATGTTAAGTTCGGCAAGGTGCATATGATGTCCTTCCAAGGATGGGTGGGTTGAAACCCACCTTACATTACCGCCGCCGCTGCCGTGTCGGTGCAACCCCGGCCAAGCCTTTGCGCAAGAAAGCCAGCGCCAGAATGATTCCGATTGCACCCAAACCACCGGCTGCGGCACAGGCCCAGATCGGTGCGATCTCTGCCCTGACGGCGACCACGGTGAACCAGGCAGGCAATCCGCAAATTGCGCATGTGACAAGGGCCGCGCCAAAACTCGCGGCCCCATCCAGAATATTGCGAAACGCCATTGCAAGCTTACGCTGGGATCAACAACGCGCTTAACCCCGAACCTTCCAGCACTTCTGCATCGCCCGCCGGGCAAAGATCATCCGAGCTCAGGTCAACCCCGTGCTTGGCTTCAAAGCTGCGCTGGCTAACATCGGTTTCAAGTTCGATCCCGGCGCGTTGGCTGTTGGATGCAAGTGATCCGCGACCAACCTCATTGCGCGCGTCATTGAGCGCGGAATCAAGCCCACTGTCATAGGTGTAGCGCGCGCAGTTCTGTGCGATCTGGTTCGCGATCGTCAGGTTCGCGTAATACTGCGGCGTCGACATATTAAAAAGCTTCTGCACCGCCGGATCATCAAGCGACCGCGTGCCGCCCGTTGCACAAGCGGCCAAAGCCAAAGCAGCACCTATAATCAATCCACGTGTCATCATTCTGCTGCCATCCCTGCCATGCGTTTATCTTTGATCCGGTCTTCAATCTCGTCCCGGAAGTTCTTGATCAAGCCTTGTATCGGCCAAGCGGCCGCATCACCCAATGCGCAGATCGTATGCCCTTCGACCTGTTTTGTCACGTCGAGCAGCATGTCGATTTCTTCCACGCTTGCGTTCCCTTCCACCAGACGCGCCATTACGCGCATCATCCAGCCGGTGCCTTCGCGACATGGCGTGCATTGGCCACAGCTTTCGTGCTTGTAGAATTTTGACAACCGCCAAATCGCTTTGATCATATCGGTGGAATTATCCATGACGATGACCGCGGCTGTACCAAGGGATGATCCCTTTTCTTTCAACGCGTCAAAATCCATCACCGCATCGCGCATGTTTTCACCGCGCACACATGGCACAGACGACCCGCCGGGAATGACTGCCTTGAGGTTGTCCCAGCCGCCGCGAATACCGCCGCAGTGCTTTTCGATCAGTTCTTCGAAGGAAATCGACATTTCCTCTTCGACCACACAAGGGTTGTTCACATGGCCGGAAATCGCAAACAGCTTGGTGCCTGCGTTGTTCGGACGGCCCATGCCCGCAAACCAGTCGCCGCCACGGCGCAGGATTGTTGGCACCACGGCAATGGATTCCACGTTGTTTACGGTTGTGGGGCAACCATAAAGACCCGCACCCGCCGGGAAGGGCGGTTTCATGCGTGGCATGCCCTTTTTGCCTTCAAGGCTTTCCAGCAGCGCTGTTTCCTCGCCGCAAATATAGGCCCCCGCCCCATGGGTCAGGTAGATGTCGAAATCCCAACCGGATTTCGCAGCATTCGGGCCGACAAGACCGGCCGCATAGCATTCATCAATTGCCGCCTGTAGCGCCTCTTTCTCGCGGATATATTCACCGCGGATGTAGATGTAGCAGGCGTTCGCATTCATGGCGAAGCTTGCGATCAGGCAGCCTTCGATCAGGGTATGCGGATCGTGGCGCATGATCTCGCGGTCTTTGCATGTGCCCGGTTCGGATTCGTCGGCGTTGACGACCAGATAGGCGGGACGCCCATCGCTTTCCTTGGGCATGAAAGACCATTTCAGACCGGTCGGAAAGCCCGCCCCACCGCGGCCCCGCAAGCCAGAGGCCTTCATTTCGTTGATGATCCAGTCACGGCCCTTTTTGATAATTCCGGCGGTGCCATCCCAATGGCCCCGCGCCTGCGCGCCTTTCAGCGTGCGGTCGTGCATCCCGTAAAGGTTCGTGAAAATCCGGTTCTCATCTTTGAGCATCAGTCATCGCCCTTGTCGTTTTGGCGCGCGCGCCAGAGTTGGTAGGTCTGCCACAGGGCAAACCCGAAACCGGCGAGCGCTGCAAGATCAAAAAGCGCGCGTGTACGGTTGGACCAGTTATATTCTGACCCAAGCATGATCGCCAACACCCAGAAAACACCAGTACCGGCCACAATCAACGCGACGCGTTGTCCTGCCCGGGCCTGTTTGGTGTTTCCCTGCTGGGTCATCGGCGTAGATCCGCTTTAATAAACGTCGCCCTTGTCGACCTTCTTGGAAAACGCGGTTGTGCCCCCGGCAGCCAATGTTTTTGCCTGCGGCACCCAGTCGTCACGCGTGGCACGGCCTTTGAAACCAGCAAGATTGTCATCCATCCAAGCTTGTTCTTTTGGTCCCCAAGCCGCAATTTGGTCAAAGTGGTAGATACCCATTTCATGCAGCGTTTTTTCCAGTTTGGGGCCAACGCCTTTGATTTGCTTAAGGTCATCCGGGCCACCGTCCCGTGCCGCACTCAAGAATTCGGGGGTGCCATCGTCAGATGATGTGGTGGTTTCAGCGACAGGTGCAGCAGCCGGTGCGGGTGCAGGCGTTGGTGTCGGGGCTGGCGCGGGCGTTGGTGCCGGGGTCGGTTCAGGTGCCGGAGCAGCGGTAGCTGTGGGCGTAGGTGCGGCGGGCGCTGCTTTTGACACAGGCGCATCAACTGTGTGTGGGCCTGGCGCAGGTGAGCGCCAGCCAATGGCCAGAACAATTGCGGCAATCACGCCAACAAAACCGCCGATGCATGCAGATGCAAACAGCGAGTAATCATAAAGAACGAATGCAACCCCGGCTGCAATAATGGCAAACAATGCGGCAACAGCAATGATGCCCTGGCTGATCGGTGCTGAATCTTTCATCGTATCTTTTCTCCCTCAGGTGGCCGCGAATGCAGCCTACAGACATGACGCCCTTCGCCTGCGTCACTTGGACACAGGTGCGCGCTCCCCCGTATCTCTACCCGAAACTTTGCCTTTGGGTAAAGAAATACTGCAAAACAATCAGATGCTTCAGGTGCGCTGGTCACCAATTGCCTAATGATCTTGCTTTACTTGGCTTTTGCCAATTCAGCCGCTTGTGCCATCCAGTTGTCACGTTCGATGCGACCTTTGAACTTTATGCGGCTGTCGACCCATGCGATTTCGTCGGCTGTCCATTTCGCAATCTGGTCAAAATGCCAGAAACCCAAGTCATTCAACACACCCTCAAGTTTCGGTCCGACACCGCTGATCTTTTTCAGGTCATCAGCACCGCCATCACGCGGGGCAGTCAAGGTTTCGGGCTGTTTTTCGATATCAGGGTTGGGGTTGGATTTGCCGGTTGGCTTGGCCATCGATTTTGCTGTGGCTTGCTGCTTGGTCACGCCTGTTTCGTCGGCGGGTTTCTTGGCGGCAGGCTTGGGGTCTGCGGTTTTCTTACCCTTTGGCTTGGCTGGTGCGCCCGTTTTGACCCAAGGGGTCAGCAAGGGCACTTCGGTGCCATCAATCCGCTTGACAGTATCGCCAATATCACTGGCCAACTGGACACTGGCATTATATTGGGTTTTGCCGCTGTCATGATCTTTAAGACTGGTCAGGCCCTTTAGCGGCTCTGCTGCATAGCGTCCGTTTTGGGGGCCGGGTGTCGGCACACGACCGGCGGCAAGTTCGTCAATAATTTCGCTCAGACGCTCGGTTGTCAGGTCTTCGTAATAATCCTTGCCGATCTGGGCCATAGGCGCATTCGCGCAGGACCCAAGGCATTCAACCTCTTCCCACGAAAATTTGCCATCTGCGGACAGTTCATGCGGTTTGTCAGTGATCTTGTCTTTGCAGACACCAATCAGATCTTCAGCGCCACAGATCATGCAGGACAGTGTGCCGCAAACCTGAATATGCGCCACGGAACCAACAGGTTGCAGCTGAAACATAAAGTAGAATGATGCAACTTCGAGCGCGCGGATATAGGCCAGATCAAGCATCGCTGCGACATGTTCAATCGCCGCGCGTGATAGCCACCCTTCCTGTTCCTGTGCACGCCATAGGATCGGAATAATGGCCGAGGCCTGGCGTCCTTCGGGGAACTTTTTCATCTGCGCCTCAGCCCATTTCTGGTTGTCTGGCGTGAAAGCAAATGTTTCTGGCTGGTCGTGATAAAGGCGGCGTAGCATCAGGTCTTTCCGGTCACATCATTACGGTGAACGCGCGTCCACCAAATTTTCATGTCTCCCCTAACACACCGGCCACGCCGGGCAAGGGATTTGTCGTCAGGCACAAACCCCTGAGGTGACACGGAACGCCGCGCCATCAATCTCGCCTCGCCCTTCGGCGCGCAATTCTGTCATCACCCGCGCAAGGTCTTCGCGCGACAGCACGGCATCAGCCATAATGACATCCGTATTCGCACTGGTCAGCGCACAGCCGTTTGCCGCCACGCTGGTCACAAAACGCGCCTTTGCGGACTGGGGCGCATCAATTGGTTCAGGATCAGGCGCCGGTGCAGGCGCTGGCACCATAATTGGCACAGCACAGGCCGACAGTGTCAAACAAGCAACGATGGTCATGGAACGGATCATGTTAGGATTCCCTTATCAATTTTCAGCCGTCGGTGGTGCGATGTTGAACACATCAGTCAGACCGTAGACCAGTATAAACACAGACACGGCCAATCCGGTCACACCACCAATAAAGATACCGGCCATTTTGCCACGAAACATCCGCGATACAAGCGCCGAGACGAAAAACCCCAAGGCCACAAGCAGCCCCAGCAGAAGGTCACCCATCGTCATCTGTCGATCTCGCCAAATACCACGTCCATCGTCCCGATAATTGCACTGACATCCGCCAACTGGTGGCCCTTGCAAATATAGTCCATCGCCTGAAGATGAAGATACCCCGGCGCGCGCAGCTTGGCACGATATGGCTGATTGGTGCCATCAGCCACCAGATACACGCCAAATTCGCCTTTGGGCGCTTCGACGGCGGCATAGACTTCGCCTGCGGGCACGTGGAACCCTTCGGTGTAAAGTTTGAAGTGATGGATCAGCGCTTCCATTGAGGTTTTCATCTCACCGCGTGTTGGCGGGGTCATCTTGCCCCGCGCCATCACATCGCCCTTTTCATGGCGCAGCTTTTCGCAGGCTTGGCGGATGATATGGGTCGACTGGCGCATTTCCTCCATCCGGCAGAGATAGCGATCATAGCAGTCGCCGTTCTTGCCAACAGGCACCTGAAATTCAAACTCGTCATAGCATTCATAAGGCTGTGCGCGGCGCAAATCCCATGCAAGGCCGGATCCCCGGACCATCACACCAGAGAAACCCCAGTCCTGAATGTCTTCCTCGGTCACGATACCGATATCGGCGTTGCGTTGTTTGAAAATCCGGTTCTCGGTCAGCAGACCGTCGATATCGTCAAGGACCTTTGGGAATTCAATGGCCCAAGTATCAATGTCTTCCACCAGTTGATCTGGCAGGTCCTGGTGGACACCGCCGGGGCGAAAGTAGGCTGCGTGCAAGCGGGCACCGCAGGCCCGTTCGTAAAAGATCATCAGCTTTTCACGTTCTTCAAACCCCCAAAGCGGCGGGGTCAGTGCACCCACGTCCATGGCTTGCGTGGTCACGTTCAGCAGGTGGGACAGAATGCGCCCAATCTCCGAATACAGCACGCGGATCAGCGACGCGCGGCGCGGTACTTCGGTGCCGGTCAGCCGTTCAATGGCCAGACACCACGCATGTTCCTGGTTCATGGGCGCCACATAGTCCAACCGGTCCAAGTACGGCAGGTTTTGCAGATAGGTGCGCGACTCCATCAGCTTTTCCGTACCACGGTGCAGCAGGCCGATGTGCGGATCGCAGCGTTCTACAATTTCGCCATCCAGTTCCAGCACCAGACGCAACACGCCGTGGGCTGCCGGGTGTTGCGGGCCGAAGTTGATGTTGAAGTTTCTGATCTGCTGCTCATCAGTAGCCGCATCAGATGATCCATCATCATAGGTATTTACACGGATATCACCGTCCATCATGGCTCAAGCCCTCGCTAAATTGTCTTGCCACCGCTGTGGCAGGGGGCCGACATTGCGGGCCACCCATTCATAGTGTTCATTCAAAAGCCCCAGCGCACGGGGGCGTAGTTTGTCCAGCATCACGACCTCTGGCCCTTCGTTGGCCGGGCGCGCGACTGCCGGCTTTGCCGGTTTGATCCCAAGAAAGGCGCAAAGTTTGGCCAGCCCTTCGGATGTAAACATGTCCTCTGCGAACTGGATCAACAAACGCTCTTGCGGGATCACCCGGCGCAGTTTGCGAATGATCTTAGGGTAATCACCGCGCTCAAGGATATGCGTCTCATGGCCCCGGTTAAGGATACGGTAAAGGATGTTGTTTGACTTCTTCTCGTACTGTTCGTGTTCCTGCCGCTGGCGGCGGGCCTGCATACGGATATGCGACCACAGCCGGTCCAGTGGATCACGGACAAGGTAGAGGAATTTGGTATTGGGTGACAAGTCGCGCATACGCGCAAGGTCTTCATCTGACAGGGTGGCGTAGTTTGGGGTGATGTCAGCGATCACCTGCGCGGTATCACGTCCATCCATCAGCCATGCGGCATAGGCGCTGTCATTGCTGCGATCACCTTCGAGCGTCTCAAGCAAGGCTTTCATTTCGTTGATGCGGCGGTCCATATTTTCAACCTGCCAGCCGCGCCCCTCGTCATTGGCCTTGTCCTTTGCGACACGCATCTCGCGCAGGCGCACGCGATATGCGACCAATTGCTTTTCACAGCGATCCGCATCGAAGGTATCCCAATAATGGGCCTCTTTCACCGCAGGCATGGCGCAATCGGGATGATCATGCAGATAGCGATAAAGCCAGGTGGTGCCTGCTTTGGTGGCGCCAACACAATAAAGAAGGGTGGGTGCCGTCATCAATTGTCACCGTCAGGCATGTAATGCGCAAAAACCTCAGCCTCGGTCATGGTCTTTGTCTTAGCTGCCAGCGCATAGTTGTCCGGCTTTTTGTCGATGAAAACCTGCATGCCAATTTCAAACTGGCTTGGGTCTTCGAAGGTCTGAATAGAGACATGCTGGTTCTGGCCGTCTTGCGTTTGCCATAACAAAGACGATCCGCAATCCTTGCAGAACAACCGCTCACCCCATTCGGACCCCTTATAAGACCCCACAGGCGCACCGTCTGCAAACACGACGGATGACCCACAGTCGACGGATATATACATCCCGCCTGACCACTTGCGACACATGCCACAGTGGCAGGCCCCTGCCCCCAGACCACCGGGCGTTGGCGTCGCGGTAAATACGCAAGCACCACACATACATTTGCCCGGCAAAGCTGTCATCAGCCCGCTTTCTCGTCTGTCTTCTCGTCCCCCGGTAGGATGTATTCCGCACCCTCCCATGGCGACATGAAATCGAACTGGCGGTATTCCTGCACAAGGCTGACGGGTTCATAGACCACGCGCTTTTGCACTTCATCATACCGCACTTCGGTATAGCCCGTTGTCGGGAAATCCTTGCGCAGCGGGTGCCCGCGGAACCCATAATCGGTCAGAATGCGGCGCAGATCGGGGTGGCCGGAAAACAGGATACCAAACATATCAAACACTTCGCGTTCAAACCAATTGGCCGAAGGGTGGACGGACATAATCGAGGGCAGCATATCTTCTTCGCGGATCTGCACCCGCAAGCGGATACGGTGGTTCTGATACATGCTGAGGAAGTGATAGACGACATCAAAGCGCTTGGCGCGGCTGGGATAATCCACAGCCGTGATATCAACAAGCGACGAGAATCTGCAGGTCGCGTCGTTCTTAAGGAATTCAACAAAACTGACCAGCGAGGATGGGGCGACGGTCACCGTCAACTCATCATGAGCCACGTCCCACGACAAAACGCAATCAGTGCGTTTCAGCTCAAGATGTGTGCCGAGTTCTTGCAGGGCCTCTGTCATCGTACAATCGTCCCAGTCCGGCGCATTTTGCGCTGCAATTGTAGGATACCATACAGCAACGCCTCTGCTGTTGGCGGGCAGCCCGGCACATAGACGTCCACCGGCACGATCCGGTCACAGCCACGCACCACGGAATAGCTGTAGTGATAGTACCCACCACCATTGGCGCAGGACCCCATTGAGATCACATAACGCGGCTCTGGCATCTGGTCGTAGACCTTGCGCAGCGCAGGTGCCATTTTATTGGTCAACGTGCCTGCCACGATCATCAGATCAGACTGGCGCGGGGATGCACGCGGGGCCGTGCCAAACCGCTCAAGGTCATAGCGCGGCATGGATGTGTGCATCATTTCCACAGCACAACAGGCCAGACCAAAGGTCATCCAGTGCAGCGATCCAGTGCGCGCCCAATTCACAATGTCGGCGGTCGAGGTCACAAGGAAACCCTTGTCCTGCAGCTCTGAATTGATCAGCTGCGCGCCGTGCTCTTTATCGGCCCCAACGGAGGTTCCGGTCATCACGCCCATGAAGGCTCTCCCATGGCTTTATTCCCGATATTGACCTATGCCCTGCCCCGTTGAAGGTCAAGCGAGCAACTGCGCAACGCGTCATTATGGCTTGACCAGAAATAGCGTGACCCACGCAACATCATACGCGCGCTTGCGGACCTGCAATGTATGAGATGTCACGGTCGACAAACCACGATCAGTTCTTAGTAATTCAATAACCTTCACCTGCTAGTTTGCACGACGCGGACGCAATTGTGGTGCGGCAATCAAAATGCAAATGGGACATACACGCAGGATTTATGCCGCACTTATCGGTTCAAGTGGCATCGCGATCGTGGCAATTTTTGGCGTTTTGTTCTGGATGACCTATGTCACAAACGCCGTTGCGCGCGACGAATCCCTGTACCGGATGAACACCGGGCTTAAGTCGTATTTCGAAAACCTCCGCGAAGACGCCGCCTTTTTTGCGCATTGGACCGTAGGATACGAAGTCCTGGTCGAGGATGACCCGGCAACCGTGGAAAGCAGGGTCGGCGTGGCGGTCACGGTCGACCAACAGTTTTCGCAGATGTATATCACGGACCCTGACGGTGTGCCGCGCTATGCCTATGCCAGCGGAATTCCGGGATCCGATTTAAGCATCGTGAACCCGCAAGTTGTTGAAATCGCCCGCGCCGAGCTGGATAAGTTATTGCCGGATTTGCAAGCAACCCATGCAGGTTTGGCCCGTATTGACGGTGCTCTTGTCATGATCCTTGCGGCCAGAACGCAACCGCTGGAAGGCACATCACCCGAACCAAGTATTTTTGACGATGCAGACCTGACGCAAGCCGATATGCCACTGACAATTCTGACGCAGGTGGCGCAGGACGACATCATCAAGGATTTTCGCGTTTACACGCAGGTTGACGCGCTGTCTTTGTATGACCCAAGTGCGACGATCCCCCCGGACCGCACGGTCGCATCGCTGTCAGATGTACGCGGCAACCCGATTGTCACGCTCGCTTGGCAAGCCCCACGGCCCGCTGATCAACCCTTGCGTCAAGTCTTGCCAACAGTCGCAGGTATTTCGCTTTTGCTTATCGCCACGGCACTGATCATCGCCCGTGCCACGGCCCAGCAAACAATAGCGCTATCGCAGGCCCGCCAAACGGCGCGCACCGATCATTTAACCGGCCTATTCAACAGACAAGGCCTAGATGAAATCATCGCATCAGCCGCCGTGAAAGAGGCGCTGGCAAGGGGCCATTTGGCTGCCTTGTATCTTGATCTGAATGGCTTCAAAGCGCTCAATGATGCTGAAGGACATGAGGCCGGCGACATCGCCTTGCAGCTAACGGCGGATCGGCTGAACCAATCGGTCCGATCATCAGATTATCTTGCCCGGCTTGGCGGCGACGAATTTCTGTGTCTTCTGATTGACGAAAAACCGCGGCATGCGGCGCGCTTTGTTGTAACGCGCATATTGGAATTGACGTCGCGCCCGATCCAGATCGAAAACAGATCTTATGACGTTCTGCCGTCAATCGGCGTGGCATTCGCGGACGGCACCCTCTCTTGGGAAGAGGTCATGAACTTTGCCGATACGGCGATGTATGTTGCCAAAAGCAAGCAAACGACAGAACCTGTCTTTTACAGCCCCAACATGCAACGGCCCACGCGGCAGCACAAACCACTACGCATTGTAGAACAGCAGACCGGCTAACCGCGCCGATCACACATCATTCCCACTCAAGCGCGCCTTTTTTCCATTCGTATGCAAAACCGATGGTCAGCACGCCAAGGAACACCATCATCGACCAAAAGCCAACCATGCTGACGTCTTGGAATGCAACCGCCCATGGGAACAGGAACGCCACCTCAAGATCGAAAATGATAAAAAGGATCGCAACCAGATAGAAGCGCACATCGAATTTCATCCGGGCATCATCGAAGGCGTTAAAACCACATTCATAGGCCGACACTTTTTCAGGGTCAGGGTTACGCACTGCAACGATGGCAGCAGCAAGGATCAGGATCAGGCCCAGCGCAATCGCAAGCCCCAGAAAGATCATGATCGGCAGGTATTCGGATAGCATGTCCTGCAAGGTGTTGTCCTTTCGGCTCGGCACACGACAAGGCGCGCCGTCTGTTGGCTGCCTGTTGCATACCTTTGACACCCCACAGGGTCAACCAAGCGGCGTGTCATGAAAGACCAAATTAGGCGAATTTATTCGGCGCGTTTCGCGACCTGCGGGCGTGGCGACAAAATCATGCCAGCAACCGACAACAACGAAATACCATGCGCCAGACCGTTGGCGCGGGCATCATGGCCAAGAATGATATCCGACATCTCGGTCAGGTTATCGGCTTGCTGGTCTGTCAGCCAAAACAGGGCGTGCATGCCAGTGGTGAAATCACCTGGCATATCGGTCACCTCAATCCGGCACCCGTCTGGTGCGGGGGCAAATGATTGTGATGTCACTGTCACTGACCCGTTGGGCAATACAATCATCACATCATGCTGCTGTTCGGTCGTGTTCAGCACCTTTGCGTCCACTTTCACAACCAAAGGCTGGTCGGGATTTTCCGGGTCTGCGACGTGATGTGATGCCACAGCCACATCAAAAAACCCGTTCTCATCCGCAGCACCGGTCAAAACGCGACCACGGCGTGTTTGCGGCTGCAAAGCACACTGGCGGCGCGCCACCATGGCCGAGCATGGCAAATCCAGACGTGTTTTTAACCGCAGACGCAGCACCGGTCCGCTGTAGGCAAGTGTGTTCAAGGCGATCTGCAACAGTGCCATCAGCACACCCATCGCCGCAACGGCAAGTGCGACAAGGATCACAAGTGCGGCGGTCTGATGCGGCGCTGGTGCCCATGCCGCAACGATCTTGATCACAGGCATCGCGACAACCAAAGCCGTTACCGACAATGACAAGCTGATCGTTTCCAGCGTGACATTGGGAAACAGCACAACGTGCCCGACAACAAGTAGCGCAACCGCCATTGACGCAATCGTCGCCCGCTCTGGCGACAAGACCGCCGGATCAAACAAAGCAAGCCCAAGCATCACCACAACCGGAACAGCAACCGCAACCGCAATCAAACGGCGCAAGCGCATAACACGGTAAACAATTTGTTCACTTGTGGGCCATACAAACGGCATTGCTGTCTCCTCTTTGAGGTACAGAATGCCCTGCGAAATCGGTCAGAAGTGAGACGCAATTCTGACGATTACGGCGCGCGTGTGACGGCCCAATCGGGCTTTCTCCGCTCAAAAAAGGCGGAAATGCCTTCTTTCGCTGAACGGCTCTCCCATTGGGTGATCAAAGCGTCGATGGAACGCGCAATCACCGATTCGTCGATTGTAGGGCCCAAGCTGCGTGCAAACGCTTTGGCTGCCGCAACGGCATCGGGCGCGCATTGCAGGTATGGGGCGACCTCTGCCGCGACGGCGGCGTCCAATTCCGCCTCTGGCACCGCTTTCGCGACGACCCCAAGCTGCACCGCTTCTGCCGCATCAAAAAGTCGGCCTGACATAAAGACCCGCCGCGCATGCGCCTCGCCCATGCGGGCCAGCACATATGGGCCAATCGTGGCCGGTATCAGCCCAAGTTTTGTTTCAGTTAATCCGAATTTCGCGTGATCCACTGCAACCGCCACATCGCAGACGCATGCCATGCCGATCCCACCGCCAAATGCATTGCCCTGCACCCGCCCGATCACCGGCTGCGGCAATGTGTTAATCGCGCCCAGCATCTGCGCAATTGATTGGGCCGCCGCCCGTTTCATCGCCGCATCACCGGCCATCTGGTCCTGCATCCACCCCAGATCACCACCGGCGCAAAAGGATGGGCCCTGCCCGGTCAGAACGACAACACGGATAGCCCGGTTTGCTGCAATATCTGCGGCAGCGGTGCTGAGCCCATCAATCAGCGCTTGCGATAGGGCGTTGTGCTTTTCGGGTCGCGCCAAGGCCAGGGTCGCCACGCCGCGGTCATCTACGCTCAGATCAATCATCGCATGCCTCTTGCCATATCCGCTGCCTGCGCAATGAAGCGCGCATCAACGCCAGTTTCGTATCCTGAATGGGCCAGCAGGTCCAAGACCGCCTCGGTCGCTACATTACCCGGTGCGCCGGGGGCGTAAGGGCAACCGCCCAAACCACCAACGGCACTGTCAAAGGCGCGCAATCCATGCGCCAACGACACCGCGATATTCGCAAGCGCCTGCCCACCGGTATCATGAAAATGGCCCGCCAAATCTGTGGCGGGTGCAACGGCCAAGACCGCCTCTAACATAGCGCTTATCCGGTCAGGCGTGCCTTGCCCAATTGTATCACCCAGCGATATCTGCATCGGCGCAAGGTCACGCAACATCGCCACCGTATCAGCCACCTGTTGCGGCGATGTCGGGCCATCAAACGGGCAGTCGGTCACGCACGATACGTACCCACGCACGGTGACGCCCGTTTCTTTGGCGGCCGCAACAACCGGACGCAACCGGTCCACAGATTCTGCGATTGAGCAATTCAGATTGCTTTGCGAAAACCCTTCTGAGGCTGCGATAAACACCGCAATATCCGTGATTATGTCGTCGCGGCGTGCGTCCAAAAACCCATCCCATCCGCGTTTATTCGGCACCAACACCGCATAACGCACACACTGTACGGGGCTTAGTTGCGCCAACACCTGATCGGTATCGGCCATTTGAGGCACCCATTTGGGGCTTACAAAACTGCCCACCTCAATATCGCGCAAACCGGATTGGCTAAGCAGATCAATCAGCGCCACCTTGCGGGCCACAGAAATGACGCTGGGTTCATTTTGCAACCCGTCCCGGGGGCCCACCTCATGGATGCGGACATAGTCCCCTGTCACGCTTTCACCTCCCACGGCGGATAGAATGCGCGG
>NZ_AAYB01000003.1 GCF_000169435.1 Roseobacter sp. CCS2
GTTACCAACCGCCATGACAAGATGATCGTCCGCATCCCACCACGCTGAAAAGGCTGTTGTCCAATCGTCTGATGGGGGCAAAAGACTGCCCTGCGCAAACGCGCAGGCACCATCCCCCAGCATCAGGCGGTTCTGTCCGACGCGCATCACAAACAGGTCCATGAACCCATCACCATTGACGTCAAGCGGATAGGCACCGGTGACGCCAGTCATTTCTTCAATCGGGGTCGCGTTGAAGGTCATGTTGCCTTCATTGACCATCATCTTGGCCGGGTTTTCACCACCGGCAGCAAAGATATCAGGCAAGGCATCGCCATTGCAGTCGAATACGGCCACGCCACCGCCGACGAAATGTTCCCATCCGCCGTCATAAACATGATCCGGCAAACCAGCAGAGCGATCTTCAAACAGTGGATCAGCGATGGCGGGTGTGCCCGCTAGCACCATTACAAGAACCCGCATCATGCGCGTGCTTCGCCCAATGCCGCGTCCGTCACAGCCTCAAGCGCCAGTGCCGTCGCGCCGCGCGCCCAGATCATGCCACCCCATGCGTGGATTTCCACTTTGCAGGGTGTGCGGCCATCGCTGAGGGTCAGTTTCTGCATCTCGGACAGCACCTCGTTTGAATACAGATAGTCATACTGCATGCGTTCACCCGATAGGATAATCAGGCCGGGATCAAAAAGTTGGATCACATTTGACAGGCCCACCGACAGATAACGCCCGGCGCGGCGAAAGATCGTGCGTGCGGCTTCATTTCCTGATTTGGCTTGGGTGAAAAGCGTGTCCATCATGGCGTTTGTACTTTGCGGGATACGCGGGTTGCGGTCCAGCGCCGTCGCCGCCTCGCGCGCCAAAGCGTAATCCGCCAGATAAGCCTCAAGACAACCCCGTTGCCCGCAACGGCAAAGCGCGCCATCCAGTTGCACCTTGGTGTGACCCAGTTCCAGACCCATCCCACGCGCACCGCGAAACAGGCGGTTGTCAAGGACAAGCCCCATGCCAACGCCGTTTTCAATCGTCACAACAGCAAAGTCAGAAATCGAGCGTCCAGCGCCGAACCACAGTTCAGCAAGGCTTAGCACATTGGTGTCGTTGTCGACATGAACAGGCACGCCAAACCGCGCAAGGAACGCCGTGCGCAGATCAACGTCTGATGTGTTCAAAAATGGGGACCACGCAATCGTACCGGTATTGTGGTCGATAATGCCGGACATTCCCACCCCCACGGCAGACACCTCTGAAAGTGGCATCTTGGCCTCTTTCAAGGCCAGATCCATCAGGACGTCCATTTCCTCCAACAACGTCTCTAATGACTTGCGGCCCGGCGATGATGGCAAGGTCGCAGACGCCACGATACAACCCGCAAAATCGGTCAGAACGGCAGAGTGTGTGTCATCTGACAGCTTTATCCCGATCACATGTCGGGCCTCTGGTACAACTTCAAGCGCGACTGGCGGGCGCCCGCGACCCGTCTCGCGCGGCAAACCGTCTACCTCGCGCAATAGACCTGCGGCGATCAAATCAGCAGTCAATGTCGTGGCGGAACCCGCACTGATGCCAATCGCCCGTGTGATGTCAGCGCGCGCAGCCCGTCCATGCGCACGGACATGTTCAAAGATTTGTTGACGCAGGGGCTTGGCGTCAGGAGTATCAGTGGACAACAATGGCCCGCAGCCCGCCGGACCGTCCGATTCGTCGTGCTGATCTGTTATAACGTCATACATAGTTCAATCTCTGAATTAATATGGCGCTTCTCCCTACCATTTTGCCCTGATTTCGCTAGACTGCCCAATAATTTGGCGCGTGCAAAGCGCTTTTTCCTATTTTGCACCAATTTTTATTTTGACAACTGAATTTAATAAGTCATGCTGATGAACGTAGGGTCAAAAGGCCCACGCCCCAATGCATGGGGCACACTATGGGAGGAAAACATGCATAAATCCGTTATCGCGGCAGCCATTGTTGCTGCCGGTTTCAGTTCTGCCGTATTGGCTCAGGACAGTGTCACAGTTGGCGTCAGCTGGTCTGATTTTCAGGAAGAGCGTTGGAAAACCGACGAGGCCGCCATGTTGGGCGCTTTGGAAGAAGCTGGTGCTGAATATCTGTCTGCCGACGCGCAATCATCTGCAACAAAGCAGCTGGCAGACGTCGAAAGCCTGATCACACAAGGTGTTGATGCGCTGATCATCTTGGCCCAAGACGGCGCGTCCATCGGCCCTGCACTGGATGCTGCCGAAGCTGCTGGCATTCCGGTCATTGGCTATGACCGCCTGATCGAAGATCCGCGCGCGTTCTATTTGACTTTCGACAACGTCGAAGTGGGCCGGATGCAGGCCGCAGCCGTTTTTGCTGAACAGCCGACGGGCAACTATGTCTTCATCAAAGGTTCGCCCACAGATCCAAACTCTGACTTCCTGCGTGGCGGTCAGCAAGAGGTGCTGCAAGCCGCAATCGACAGCGGTGCGATCACCGTTGCTGGCGAAGCCTATACAGATGGCTGGCAGCCAGCCAACGCGCAGCGCAACATGGAGCAGATCCTGACACAGACCAACAACGAAGTTGATGCTGTTGTGGCGTCTAACGACGGTACTGCTGGTGGTGTTGTGGCGGCTCTTGCTGCACAGGGTATGGACGGTATTCCGGTATCCGGTCAGGACGGCGACCATGCCGCACTGAACCGCGTGGCCCTTGGTACGCAGACCGTATCTGTCTGGAAAGACAGCCGTGAGCTGGGCCGCAATGCAGGCGAAATCGCCGTTGCACTGGCCGGTGGTGCTGCACTTGGCGACATTGAAGGTTCTGCCACATTCACATCACCTGGTGGTGTAGATGTAACGTCCATGTTGCTGGCCCCACAACCCATTACACAAGACAATCTGAACCTTGTGCTGGATGCTGGCTGGATCGAAAAAGACGTCCTTTGCCAAGGTGTCTCGGGCCTCGCGGTCTGCGAATAAGCTGACAACCTAAGATATAGGCCCCATCCGCCAGCGCGGGTGGGGCCTGTTTATAAGACGGTCCGCAAACGGGCTGAAGGGGAGGGAACCAATGTCTGGCGGACTTGGGAATTTAATCAAAACACTACAGATTGATACGCGACTGCTGGGTATGATCGGTGCGTTCATCGTGATCTCTTTGGTGTTTCATGTGGCAACCGGGGGCACGTTTCTGACACCCCGCAACCTGTTTACGCTGACCTTGCAGACCGCATCGGTGGCGGTGATGGCCACAGGCATGGTCTTTGTCATTGTGACCCGGAACATCGATCTTTCGATTGGGTCTATGCTGGGTATCATCGGGATGCTGATGGGTGTTATTCAGGTCCAGATCCTGCCCGATATTGTGGGCTTTGGCAGCCCATCCATATGGATGATTACTGTGCTGGCGGGCCTGTTGCTTGGCGCTGCTATTGGCGGTTTTCAGGGGTGGTTGATCGGCTATTTGGCGATCCCGTCCTTCATTGTCACGCTGGGCGGGCTGCTGATCTGGCGCGGTGGCGCTTGGTGGGTGTCGAAAGGCACCACGATTTCGCCCCTTGATCCGACCTTTGTCAAACTGGGCGGGGCGTCAGGAACCATCGGCGTCACCGCAAGCTGGGCGCTGGCCATCGTGGGCTCGATCCTGACAATCATTTTCCTGATCAACACACGACGCAAGCACATCAGCCACGGTTTTGCAGTCAAGCCGCTTTGGGCCGAGTACGCACTGGGTGGTATCCTTGTGGCCGCGATTTGCGGGATCACCGCAATCATGAACGCCTATCTGGTGCCAACCCGCATTCTGGAGCGGCGGTTCGCGGCAGAGGGCCTTGAGATGCCAGAGGGCTATACCGAAGCTTACGGTTTTCCGATCTCGGTTCTGATTGTCCTCTTCGTCACAATCGCGATGACCATCGTTGCCAAGAAAACCCGCTTTGGTCGGTATGTCTTTGCCATGGGCGGCAACCCTGATGCGGCAGAATTGTCTGGTATCAATACGCGCATGCTGACAGTTAAGGTCTTTGCACTGATGGGCGCGCTGACTGCGATCGCCGCGGTCATCGCATCGGCCCGTTTGGGGTCCGCTGGTTCGTCCTTGGGTGAGCTTGACGAATTGCGCGTGATTGCCGCTGCCGTCATCGGTGGCACCGCGCTGGCTGGCGGCGTTGGTACGATTTATGGCGCGATCCTTGGTGCCTTGATCATGCAGGCGCTTGTGTCCGGCATGGGCATGGTGGGCGTCGACAGCCCTTTGCAAAACATGATCGTCGGTGGCGTGCTGATCCTCGCTGTCTGGATCGATATTATCTATCGCCGCAGAACAGGAGACGCGTAATGAGCACCCCACTTTTGGAAATGCGCAATATCTCGATCCATTTTGGCGGGATCAAAGCGGTTGATGATGTATCCATCGACGTGATGCCGGGCGAAGTTGTGGGCCTTTTGGGCCACAACGGGGCAGGAAAATCCACACTGATCAAGATCCTCTCAGGTGCTTACAAGAAGGACGCGGGCGAGATTTTCGTGGACGGCAAGAAGGTCGAGATTAACAGCCCGATTGATGCGCGCGAACACAACATCGAGACGATTTATCAGACGCTTGCGTTGTCTGATAACCTTGATGCCGCATCAAACCTGTTCTTGGGGCGCGAGATCACCACCAAGTTCGGTTTGGTCGATGACACTGCGATGGAAGCGGAATCGCGCAAGATCATGGCGCGGTTGAACCCGAACTTTCAACGCTTCTCTGAACCGGTCCGGTCTTTATCAGGCGGTCAGCGCCAATCAGTTGCCATTGCGCGCGCGGTGTATTTCAACGCGCGCATTCTGATCATGGATGAACCGACAGCGGCGTTGGGCGTGCATGAAACGGCCATGGTCGCGGACCTGATCAAAGAGCTAAAGGCCCAAGGCCTTGGCATCTTTTTGATCAGCCACGACACTCGCGAAATGATGGATCTGTGTGACCGTGTATCGGTGATGAAAAACGGCCAGTTGATCGGAACCGAGCGGGTCGAGGATGTCACCGAAGATGACATCCTGTCGATGATCATCATGGGTAAGAATCCTAAAAAGGCCGCATAATGTATATCGGTCTTGATCTGGGGACCTCCGGTCTCAAGGCTGTTTTGATCAATGACGCACAGGCGATTCTGGCGGAAGCCACAGCACCGCTTGAGGCCGTGCGCCCGGCACCCGGTTGGTCAGAACAGGCCCCTGCAGATTGGTTGGAAGCAGCGGAGGCTGCGATGCAGGCGCTTGCCGCGCAGACATCGCTGGCATCGGTGCGTGGCATGGGGCTGTCGGGGCAGATGCATGGCGCGACTTTGCTGGGTGCGGATGATCAGGTGCTGCGGCCCTGTATCCTGTGGAATGACACGCGCGTCGCCGGTGAGGCGGCAGCGCTGGATGCGGATCCGCAGTTTCGGGCGCTGACGGGAAATATCGTGTTTCCCGGCTTTACCGCGCCAAAGCTGGCGTGGGTTGCAAAGCATGAGCCAGAGGTTTTTGCAAAGATCGCAATGGTCTTGCTGCCCAAGGACTATTTACGCCTTTGGCTGACGGGCGAAGCGGTGGCTGAGATGTCTGATGCAGCAGGTACAAGCTGGCTGAATGTGGGTGCGCGTGATTGGTCGGATGACTTGTTGGCGACCACTGGCATGAACCGCGCACAGATGCCCCGTCTTGTTGAAGGGTCAGAAGTGTCAGGGCAACTGCGTGACAAACTGGCCACGCGTTGGGGCCTGCCCAAGGGCGTCGTCGTGGCTGGCGGTGGCGGTGACAATGCGGCGAGTGCTGTTGGCGTGGGCGTCGTGAAAGCGGGCGATGCGTTTGTGTCGCTGGGCACGTCCGGCGTGTTGTTCGCGGCCTCTGATGCCTACCAACCTGACGCCGCAACGGCAGTGCATACATTTTGTCACGCGCTGCCAGATACGTGGCACCAGATGGGCGTGATTTTGGCGGCGGCGGACGCACTCAATTGGTTCGCCAAGATCACTGACAAACCTTCGGCGATGCTGACGGCAGATTTGGGTGATCTGCAAGCGCCCGGTCGTGCGTTGTTCCTGCCGTACTTGGGCGGCGAACGGACACCGCATAACAATACCAATATCCGCGGGTCTTTCCTGCATCTTGATCATAGCACCGATCAGGCGGCGATGACCCGCGCTGTTTTGGAAGGTGTGACGCATGCTATTCGCGATAGCTATGATGCTTTGTCCGCGACAGGCACCCAGATCAGCCGCTTGATCGCCGTCGGCGGCGGATCGCGATCTGATTACTGGGTGCAGGCAATTGCGACCTCGCTGAACCTGCCTATTGAACTGCCGGTCGCGGGTGACTTTGGCGGCGCGTTTGGCGCGGCTCGCCTTGGCATGATGGCAGCAACCGGTGCAGGGGTTGAGATCGCGACTGCACCCCAAATTGCGCGCACAATGGACCCCGATACATCCCTTACCAGCGCCTTTACCGAGGCGCATGAAAGATACCGCGCGGGTTACAGCGCGTTGAAAGGACTGACATGACCGACTTTTTCAAAGGCATCCCCGCGATCAAATACGAGGGGCCCGATAGCGACAATGATTTCGCCTTCCGCCACTACAACCCTGATGAAATCGTCATGGGCAAGGCGATGAAAGACCATTTGCGCTTTGCCGCGGCCTATTGGCATTCCTTTGCATGGCCGGGTGGTGATCCCTTCGGCGGGCAGACCTTTGATCGCCCTTGGTTCGGTGACAGCATGGATGCGGCGCGCATGAAGGCGGATGTGGCGTTTGAGATGTTCCAGATTCTCGGCGTGCCATACTTCTGTTTCCACGATGCCGATGTGCGGCCTGAAGGGGCGACGTTTGCGGAAAGCACCGCCAACTTAGAAGCTATCGTTGATTACTTTGCTGAAAAGATGGACCAGACCGGCACCAAACTGCTTTGGGGTACGGCGAACCTGTTCTCACACAAACGCTTTATGGCCGGGGCGGCGACGAACCCGGACCCGGATGTGTTTGCCTACTCTGCCGCCACGATCAAAACTTGCATGGATGCGACCATGAAACTGGGCGGTGAAAACTATGTCCTTTGGGGTGGGCGCGAGGGGTATGAGACCCTGCTGAACACCGACATGGGGCGCGAACGCCAGCAGGCGGGGCGCATGTTACAGATGGTCGTCGATTATAAACACAAGATGGGTTTCAAAGGCGCGATCTTGATTGAACCCAAGCCGCAAGAACCGACCAAGCACCAGTATGACTACGATGTGGCAACGGTTTATGGTTTCCTCAAGGACTTTGGTCTTGAGGATGAGGTGAAGGTGAACATCGAACAAGGACATGCGATCCTGGCCGGGCATTCGTTTGAACACGAGCTTGCGCTGGCACGCGCGTTGGGTATCTTTGGGTCCATCGACATGAACCGCAATGATTACCAGTCAGGTTGGGACACCGACCAATTCCCCAACAACGTACCAGAGATGGCGCTGGCTTATTACGAGGTGCTGCGTGCTGGTGGGTTCACCACAGGCGGGACCAATTTTGACGCCAAGCTGCGCCGCCAATCGCTTGATCCAGAGGATTTGATCCTTGCGCATGTAGGCGGAATGGACGCTTGCGCTGCAGGGCTGAAAGCGGCTGCTGCGATGCTTGAGGATGGCAAATTAGAGGCCGCGCGTGATGCCCGCTATGCCGGATGGGATACGCCGGATGCGCAAACATTGCTGACGCAGACCACATTGGATCACTGCTATGACTGTGTCGTACGCGACAACATCAACCCTGCACCACGCTCTGGCAGGCAAGAGCGGTTGGAAAATCTGGTAAACCGCTACCTCTAAGCGCTGACCTTGTGCCTTGGTGCTGCCACCCATAACGTGGTCTGGCAAGCAACAGGTGCGGCGACGTGATCGGTACGATTTTCAAAACCTTCGGGCGCAAATACATGGATGTGACCCTGCGCACGGGCGATGACTATGTCGTGCGTATCGTGGAACGTCCGGGGCTTTGGATGGACGATGCCGCACTAGGCGCGCTAAGCGCAGATCTGCGCACGATTGCTGGACGAACGCTGAAGGCGGGCAACCTGACCTACGGTGTGTTTTCAGGCAAGAAAGAGCGGATGGGCGCTGTGATCATCACGCTTGTATCACGGCGTGACGGCACACCTGTCGCCTTTAATGCGTTGGCGGTGATGGCGCTTGATACCGCGCCGCACCCGACAGATGTGCTGCACCTTGGCCTTGTGATGGTTGACCCGGACGAACGATCCAAAAACCTGTCTTGGGTGCTTTATGGCCTGACCTGCTTTTTGATTTTTTTTCGGCGACAGTTCCGCCCTGTTTGGGTGTCCAATGTCACGCAGGTCCCTGCCGTCGTTGGCATGGTGGCGAATATGTTTTCGGACGTCTGGCCCAGCCCGCGCGACGGGCGGCGGACGCTGAACCATTTGCTCCTGGCCCGTGAAATCATGGAAACCCACCGGCATGTATTTGGCGTGGGGGATAAAGCTGGATTTGACGAAGAACGGTTCGTCATCACGGATGCCTATACAGGCGGTTCGGATGATCTGAAAAAAACATGGGAAACAGCCCCTAAGCATCGCGACGAAAGCTACAATATTTTTTGTAAAGAAGCGCTTGATTACGTCAGGGGCGATGATGTGCTGCAACTGGGGCAAATGGATTTGGCCGCGATGCGCACTTACCTCACCCGCGAAGTGCCAAAGTCCGCCGTCATTGGCCTGCTGTTGACCGGTGGTCTGGTTGCATTGCGCCGGATTGTGCTTCCTGCGATCCATTGGGCCGATACCACACGAGGCTGGTCCATTTTGCGTCCCTATAAGGTGCGCGGCAAATGATAGCTGCCGCAACGATAATGACGCAGCTTTTTCTCTCATGCGCAGCACTGATCGGGCTTTTTGTCCTGCAAACGGTGTTGGACCGCCGCGACCCGTGGGAGCCGATCAATCGCCGGTTTCTGTTCGGGGTGCGCATCACCATGGTGCTGTTTGCAGGGCGTGTCCTCATGATCCTAACGGGGATTGAGGCATTTCGTATCCTGATCCTCTTTGCCGCGGCGGTCATCCCGCTGGCGGTGCTGATCTTGACCGAAGGGTTGCTACGCAGGCATGCACCGCCATTGGTCAAGACGGTGATTGGGGGCGGTGCTGTTGCTTTCGCGATCTCATCGCTTTGGTATTCTGAAAGCATTGATCCCACGCGTCTGTTTGCGCTGCTGGGGTTCCAGCTGTTGGGTTTTATTCTATCTGGATGGCTGATTGTGATGCGGGACAAGGCGTCGCTGTCGATCAACGAAAATGCGATGGTTGTGCGCCTTGGCCTGTCGTTGATCCTGTTCATTCCGCTGGCGGCGGGGGATTTTCTGTTGCTTTATATCGGCTTGCCGATCCAGTTTTCGGCGCTTGGTGTGCTGATCCTGTGCTGGCTTGCGATTGGGTTGGGGCGCACGCATCTGGGGCATCGCGCAACTTTGGTCAACCTGGGTGTGATGGTGGGGGCCGCTTTGATCGTTGGCGGGATGATCGGCACGTTTGCGCAGCTAGGGCGTGATGGATATTTGCTGACGATCGCAGCTATCATGACAACGCTGTTTGTCGTGGCAATCCTGAATGATGCGCGCGCACTACGGCTGGAAGAACAAAGCCTTGGGTTACTCAACCAACTGGCAACCGCCAGAACCGACGATCCCATGACGTTCCTGCGTGACCTGCAAAACCACCCATTGGTCGAAGGTGCGGTGGTGGTGAGCGAAGACAGCCTGCACGGTCTTCAAGATGATGTGCTGGATAAGATATTCTGCGCAGCACCGGTACTGCGCCGCACAGACCCACCGCAACTGGGGGCCGTTGCAGATGACTATATCACCTATCTTTTTGAGCGGTATTCAGCGACCCATGTCATGCTGGCGATGTCGCGGCCACGCGTGTTAGTCGCGCTTGCGATGCCGTCGCTCAGCACATCACCTTCGGCTGAGTTAGAGCTTCAGGTGGTGCAGCGCATGGCGGCATTGATAGCGACCAGAGAAGGACCAGACGATGCAAAACCCACGCGATGAGGTGCAGCGCATTTTTGGGGCAGGGGTTGCAGCGGCTGATCCGTTTGCCGCCGTACAAAGCGGGTTGGATGATGTGCCCGTACCAGCCTTGATCGTTGCGGTCGGAAAGGCGGCGCGCCTGATGGCAAAAGCCGCGTTGGCGCGGTTTGCAGGTGTGCAATGTTTGGTGGTGACGAACTATGAAAATGCAGCAGATTTGGCCGGTGCTGCCGTCATGGCGGCGGGGCATCCTGTGCCAGATCAGAACGGCGCAGATGCAGCGCAAGCCGTTATTGCAGCATTACATGCGGCGGAAGGGCCGGTTCTGGCGCTGATTTCGGGCGGCGGATCTGCGCTTTTGCCAGCACCTGCCGGGAATTTGACACTCGCCGATAAGGCACGCGTGAACGATCTGCTTCTGGGATCCGGGCTTGATATCGTTGCGATGAACCTGATCCGTCAGCAATTATCGGATCTCAAAGGGGGCGGGTTCCTGCGACATGCGGCACCGCAGCCCGTGACGGCGTTGATCCTGTCGGATGTGATTGGTGATGACCTTTCAGCGATTGCGAGCGGGCCAACGGTTGGCCCGATTGGTACGGTCCTTGATGCTGTGTCTTTGCTGCAAGAGGCCGGACTTTGGGCGGAACTGCCTATCGTCGTCCGGACGCATCTGCAAACTGCGGGTGCACCTGACCCTTTGCCGGAGGCAAAAAACCTTTTGGTTGGTTCAAACGAAAAAAGTGTCACGGCGATGAAGGCTGCGGCTGGCAAAGCGCATGTAATCGCGACACCTATTGAGGGTGATGTCGCACAGGCCGCGCGTCTGATTTGCGACCAAGCGGTGATCGGCACCACCGTTTGGGGCGGTGAGACAACGGTTGTCCTACGCGGGAATGGACGCGGAGGGCGCAATCAAGAGCTGGCGCTGCGCATCGCGCTGGAAGCAGCACGGCGTGGATGGACGCGGTGGACCTGTCTGCAAGGCGGCAGCGATGGCCGCGATGGACCAACAGACGCGGCCGGCGGATTGGTTGATCAGGATACGCTGGGTAAGATCGGCGATCTTGACGGGCTTTTGGCAAATAATGACAGTTATGCCGCGCTGAAAGAGGCGGGCGATTTGCTGATGACAGACGCGACGGGAACCAATGTGGCGGACCTTGGTGTGATGATCCGCACGGGTTGATCCAATTGAAAGCAGCGGAGCCTATGGCAGAAGTTTATCGGGCAAGATTAATGGTTTAGTCGACAGGTAGCCCACTTGGCACTGCGGTCGGGCGCCCCAGCGGGCGGGTCAGGGCCGTTTCACCGGTGAGCGCGTTTAGAAAGGCAATAAGGTCTGCGATATCGGCCTCGCTCAATTCCGTTGGTCGCATGTTGATAGCGGCTGCTTGGCGGGCCATTTCGCGGGTATCTTGCTGAATTGCAAAGTCGGCGGGGGCCAGCCATGGCACGTCTGGCAGGTTGGCTTGCAGGGATGTCCAAGCATCGCGCGTGGCATGCGGATCTGCGTGATGGCGGATAATGTCAGCCAGCGTCGGATAAGCACCATTATGTCCGTAGGGTGCTGTCAGTGCGACATTGCGCAGCGAGGGTGTTCTGAATTTATAGGCATCCTCCAACAGGTTTGTTTCGGCCATGCGGCCAACATCGCGCGATATCTGGTCCCAGACCCGTGTGCGCCCGGGTCCAAAAGCGGGCAGGCCAAGCGCGTGAAAGCTTTGATCGGTGAACAGATCACCTGCGTGGCATGATGCACAGCGACTATTAAAGAAAAGTTGACGGCCCCGTTCGGCATCATCAGGCAAGGGCGTACCGGCCAACCATTTGTCGTAAGGGCTGTCGTAGGATTGCCATTCACTGATGATGAACGCCCCCAGCGCATTGCCGATTTCGACGATGGTCACATCTGCTGGTTCTTCAATGTGATCAAATGCTTGCACGAACATTTCGCCATAGGCGGGAATTGTGCGGACGCGTTTGGCGATGATCGGCCAGGCCACATCAATGCGGTCATGTGTGGCTCCGGCGATTTCGTTTTCGCGCGGGTTTCCCGCCATCTCAAACTGGGCGATCAGCGGGAACAGGGCCTGGGCCGCGACAAGGTTATCAAGGCCTTTTGGCAGCCGCTCGTCGGCAGGTGAATCGAAACCGTTCCCGTAGATTTCAGAACGTGTTAGGCGCCCATCGTGAAACAGAACATCGATGTCATTATGCCCAAGATTCCAAAGGCTTGGCGCATTGCGGGGGATGCGTTTTCTGATCGCATCTGGGCCGGTGCCAGCGGTGCGTTCAGGGCCCACGCCGACACCGCCTTCGCCGATACCAAGGGACAGCCCATCACCACCGGCGTGGTCATGGTGGTGGCATGTTCCGCAAGAGATATTTTTGTTGCCTGACAGTATCTTGTCGTAAAACAATAGCTGCCCCAAGCGGGCTTGATCCGGGTCGGTGGGGATGTAATCATCAGCGCTGATCCCCTGTGCCGCAGCCATGCCGCCGCCCAAAATCACACCAAGGAGAGCCGTATGAACCCCGTACATAACACGTACAGAACCTGTACATACGTTTGTACTGCTTTGCTGGTCTTCGCGACCTCTGCGCTTGCCGATATGGAAGAAGCGCGCGACCTGATGGAGGCGGGTGAATACACCCAGGCCCGGGAATTGTTTGAGGTTTATGCGCGATCCGGCAATGCCGAGGCCGAAGAACTGATCGGCGTGATGTATGCCCTTGGCCTTGGTGTCGACCGCGATGATGAGCGGGCGTTTGACTGGTATTTGCGGGCGTCGTTGAAAGGGCATGCCGGGGCGCAATCGGGGCTGGGGTGGTACTATGAAGTGGGGCGCGGGTTGCCGGCCCCTGATATGGTACGAGCCTACCTCTGGTATGCGTTATCGGCAATAGGCGGAGACCCGGATGCGTTGGATTCCTTAGAGTTGATTACGCCTCGGTTGACGGCGGAAGAACGGGCGCGGGCGGAGGTGTTGGTAGATGACTACAAGGGGTGGATTTATCCGTTTCGTTAAGGAGGGACACGGCGGACACTGATGAATTTTGCAGCGATGGTCGGTAAGAGCCCAAAGCAGAAGTGCCAGATTTGTGCTGCGTGCGCTCGCAGCACGGAAATTGCTGCAGCTGCGTACTTCCCCGTTTTGCAATACGGCGATAAAGCCGGTCATTCATGCGGAGCGCTGCATGGGTTACTCATAGTGCCTGAAAACCGCTTCGCAAATCTCAAAATCCGCTTCGACAAATTCATTAAAGTCGGTGCCGTCATCGCCATTTTCCATCATTGTGACAAGTTTTGCGACATACAATTGCGCATAGGCGAATATCGTCAGACCGCTTTCATAATTTGCAGTCTCTGAATCGAGCCCGGCTTGCATTTTCATAGCCTGCGCTTGCCCCTGAAAATAACCATAAATAGTCCGTACATGGTCAATATCCTCGATGAGGCCGTGATTGCCATTCCGTGCCAAATTTTCTGATGAGTCCAACCTAAAACGCAAAAGACCGCCACACTGATGAACGATAGCTCTTGAGGGTGGTATGATATAACCCGACGTTGTCAGATCGTTTAACACAAGGGCTGTTTGCGAATAAGTAGGCAAGGCGACAAGAGCCGCCGCGCAGTACAGTAGTGCGGCTTTGAACTGACAAATGGGTGAAATCATAGGGTACGCCATGGTTTATAAGCTGAAATAACGTAGAAACGGGTGACAGAGGCTCTGACTAAAAACAAACGGGTGCACGGTGCCGCTGCGACAGCCAATCCGATTGCACCTACGTGCAACAAATACCAACCATAAATTTCTGATGTACGTGAACCTGGCATTGATGGCTAGCATTATCAAGCATCTATGCTCCTCCAAAATCGTTGGAGGCCAGAATCTCACATGACAGACCACCGCGATACCATGGGGCGCTCGCACCGTTTACGGTTGGATTTGGTCCATGGTGGCAGATTTGAATGGCCGCTCTGGTGAAATCCGCTGCACCGCAAAAAAGCGCTTTGCTGCAACCGTGAGCAGATGCTGCGTCAGCAACATGCCCAAAAATCAATGTCGGCTTAGTCCGCATAGCTACCCCCGATATCTGTTGCAGTCAAAGTCTGTTTTGCACCACGACAACATAAAAGGCCGCCCTTTCGGACGGCCTTTCTTTCGTTTTGCTCAATCAGTGCTTAGTTCAAATCGCTCTCGTAAGCCCCTTCAAGCTCTGCCTCGACCTGGGCCACGGCTGCTTGTAGTGCGTCCAGCATTTCGCTGCCGCCATCGACGTTTTCGCGGAACCATGCGTTTACAGGCTCGGCCGCTTCTGCGAATGCGGCTTTCTCTTCCGGGCTGGGCATATAGATGTCGCCGCCACCTGCGACGAAAGCTTCATAGGCTTCGATTGATTTGCGCTTGGGCGACGCGAATGTTGCCTGTTGCAGCGCAGAGAAACCATCGACAACCACACGGCGCAGGTCTTCTGGCATCGCAAGGAAGTTTTCGTTATTCATCCACCACATCGCACCCATGTAAGAATGCCCGTCGAGCGTCAGGTATTGCAGGCCTGCATCAGGGAATTTCATGCCCATGATGTCGGTGATCCCGTTTGCGGTGCCTTCCACAACGCCGGTTTGTAGCGATGTGAACAGCTCTGGCCACGGGATGGGCGTTGCGGAGGCGCCCATCGCTTCGACCAGTTGCACGGGCAGATCAGCCACAACGGTGCGCAGTTTCAGACCTTCCATATCGGCGGGGCTTGTCACGCGGCGTTCGGTGTTCGCAAAATTGCGCCAGCCGCCGGTGTTGCCGATGGTCATCAGGCGGATGGTGTTGTCGCTGTCCTCAAGCGCTTTGGCGCGCATTGTGCGGACGAAGTCGCCAGACAGCACTTCTTCGGCCACACGGTCGGATGACATCAGGTAGGGCAGGTCCAGCACTTGCACATAGGGGAAGATGCCCGCGGCACCGCCCGAAGTCGAGATATAGACGTCGATGGAGCCTTCAGAGACACCTTCAAGGCATTCCGCACCTGTGGCGCACAACTGCGTGCCGATGAAAAGTTCGACCGCGATGCGCCCGTTTGAGGCGGCCTCAACATAGTTTTTGAACACGACCAGACCGTCATAGTCTTCGTCGTTCTCGTTTGAGTTCGCTGTGGCGCGGATCGTGAAATCCTGTGCCCAAGCGGCCAGCGGTGTCGCCAGCAGTGCGGCGGTGGCCGCGATTTTTGTGAACTGTTTCAGCATGATCTTCTCCCTATTGATGCTGTTAGTTGATGCCCGGTGCCGGGCTAATGCAAGCGCTAAACCCGATGTCCGGGGCGCAGCCCAGGAAACCAGCCAGGTATGGCACTGTCATGGAAATGGCGGGGATATAGGTGATCAGGAAGATCACTAGGATTTCCACCGCAAGGAATGGCAGAATGGCTTTGGCGATGGTTTCCACCTTTTCGCCCGAGACCGTACTGGCCACGAATAGCACAAGCCCCATGGGTGGCGTGGCCAGCCCCACTGTCAGGTTGACCGACATGATGATCGCGAAGTGCACAGGGTGCACGCCAAGATCAACGAAGATGGGGCCAAGGATGGGGCCGAGGATGATGATTGCGGGCCCCGCATCCAGGAACATGCCGACGATGAACAACAGGATGTTGATGAGGAACAGCAGGATCAGCGGGTTTTCCGATAGCGACAAGATGTAATCACTCAAGATCTGCGGTGCATAAGATAGGCTGACCACGGTTTTGAATGCCACGGCCGCACCGACCAGCAGCAAGACAGCTGAGGTCGCGAGGGCAGAGCGGGTCAGGACATCGCCCAGATCGCGCAGTTTCATGGATCGCAGCACAAAGAAGCTGACGATCAATGCGTAGGCGACGGCGACAGCTGACGCTTCGGTTGGGGTGAAGACACCGACCAAAATACCGCCCAAGATAATGATGGGGGTCTGCAGGGGTGCGATGGCCTTTTTGCAGACTATGCGGAAATCATGGCTGACTTTTTGCCGATAGCCCATCAGCAAAAAATGCGACGCGATCAGCAAGCCCAGAAAAACGATCCAGATGTTGAGGTTGTGCACCTTGTCGCCAGCCTCATTGATCGACGCCAGCCCGACGCGGGTGGACAGGCCGCTGTAGATCGCCAGCAGCAGGCCGCCCACGTTGATCCGCAGCAGCACAAAGCTGACCCAGTATTCGACCGGGGTGATGTCCTGATTTTTGGTGACGATCCGTTCGGCCTTAGGCAGGTCATAGCGGTCGGCCATCAGCCGGACCATGACCATCAGACCGGCCCCCACCATGATGCCGGGCACGATGCCTGCCAGGAACAAGGATGCCACGCTTTCGCCCATGACATAGGCATAGATGATCATGATGCCGGAAGGCGGGATGATCGGGCCGATAACGGAAGAGGCAGCGGTAATGGCAGCTGCGAATTTACGGGTATAGCCGTTCTTTTCCATCGCCGGGATCAGGGTGGACCCCAGCGCAGAGGTATCCGCGACAGCAGAGCCGGACAAACCGGCGAACAGCATCGACGACAGGATGTTCACATGCGCCAGACCGCCGCGCAGGTGGCCCATGAAGGCTTGGCTAAATTCTACGAGGCGCAGGGTGATGCCGCCGCGGTTCATGATCTCACCGGCCAACATAAAGAACGGCAGCGCCATCAGCGGGAAGCTGTCCATGCCGTTGTAAAGGTTGCGGTAGAGGCCCGCGACAACGTTGCGATTGTCACCTTCGAGCATGATGAGCGCGAAGGGCGAGGCCAGCAATGCAAAGACCACCGGCAGGCCGATCATGATCAGGATCAGGAAGAGGGGCAGGAACCATAACAGCATCAGTCGGCCCCTTGAAAATCATCAGCGCTCAGCGGTTTCAGGCGGTCACCTTGGCCGAGGAGTTTGATGGTTTGGCGGATCATCAGCTCAACATTCACGAGGATCAGCAGGTTCACCCCGACCCAGAGAGAGGCATATTGAAAGTTGTTCTGGAATTTATCGCCGCAGCGCCCGTATTCGATGCCGAAAGGCCAGCGCAGGGATGAGGAGCAGCCGCGCCCGGAGATCGTGTCAAGATGGTTGTTGAGGCCGCGGTCCCAGGCGATGACCAGAACCCAGAGTGTGATCGCCAGCAATACCAATGTCAGCAGGCCAGAGACCAGCCGGGGCAGGGCGCGTTCGAGCATGTCGATCGAGACGAAACCGCCCATGCGGAACGCGAGCGGTGCCATCAGCCCGGTCATCCAAAGCATGCCAAAGCGCGCGCCTTCTTCGGTCCAGTTGGGTGCGTCGCTGAGCACATAGCGGAAAAAGACCTGACCCAATATGAGTGAGGCCATGATGGCGAGCGCGATAACCGCGATGACTTTGCCGATGGCAAGGACCGCGGTGTTGAACCGTTCAAGTGGCCACAAAAGACCAAACAGGACCGACATCGGCTCCTCCCCTGTTTATGTTGCGGGTTTTCCCCGCGTTATTGGGGCTTTGCCCCCGCCGCTTTGCGGCTCCCCCAAGGTATTTTTGAACATGAGAAGACGGGGGGTCAGTCTTCTTTTGTCAGCGTGCGGTATTGTCCTGCGTGAAAGACGAGCGGATCACCGCCTTGATGATGGGCTTTGGTCACACGGCCCACGATGATGACGTGATCGCCTGCGTCATGGGTGGCTTCAAGATTGCATTCAAAGGTGGCCAGCGCCCCTTCGACGATGGGCATGCCGCAATGGGACAGATGCGTGGGCACGTCCTTGATCGCGGTTTTCGACTTGATGATGGCCGCGCATATATCGCGTTGGTCTGAGCTGAGCACATGGACTGCAAAGCGGCGCGAGCCTGCAAAATGTTCAAACCGTTTGGACGATTTGGCAGGTGACCACAGCACCAAAGGCGGGTCAAGCGACACGCTGGCAAAGCTATTTGCCACGATTGCAACGGGTCCTTCGGGGCTGTCCGTTGTGATCACCGTAACGCCGGTCACGAATGTCCCCAGCGCGCCGCGAAAACTGTCTGCATCCGTGCTGGGGTCGAATGTCGCGATGGTGCCTGCGTCCATTACGGGACCTCCGTGCCGAGGGCGGCTGTATAAAGTTCAAACCACGTTTGGCGGTCCATATTTACTTTGAAAGCGTCTGATAAAGCTTTGATACGATTAAGATTATTTGTTCCCATAACCGGCATGACATTGGCTGGGTGTGCCAGCAGCCATGCGACGGCAACAGCGCCAATATCAACGCCGTGGTCTTTGGCAACACTGGTCATGACCGTGCGCAGTTCGGCGTTGCCTTGTCCGCTGACAAGGCTGCCACCACCCAAAGGTGACCATGCCATGATGGGAATGCTGCGTTCTTGCAGGTAGGCGACATCGCCATTGGTGAAACCTTGGTGTGCTGTCAGCGACAGTTCGATCTGGTTGGTGATCAAGGGGGTTGTCATCGCTGATTGTAACAAGCTCCAATCATGCAGTTTGAAGTTTGACACGCCGACAAAGCGGACTTTGCCGGAGGCCACGACTTCGTCAAGTGCCGCACCTGTTTCATGGTGATCCATCATGGGGTCAGGACGGTGGATCAGCAGCGTGTCGATCTTGTCGATGTTCATCAACCGCAATGAGTGATCGACAGATGCAAGGATATGCGCTCGGCTGGTGTCATAGTATTTGACGCGTGCATCGCTGTAGCGGCCCATTGGGGCCACGATATCGCATTTAGTTACGATCTCGATCTGATCTTTGAGGGCAGGCGCCGCTTTGAGCGTGTTGCCGAGTACTTCTTCGGCCTCATAGCCGCCATAAATGTCGGCTTGGTCCATTGTTGTGATGCCTTGTTCAAGGCAGGCTTCGATCTTAGCCTGAACGTGGGCAACAGACGTGTCGCTGTCATCGCCCAGCC
Source organism: Roseobacter sp. CCS2 (assembly GCF_000169435.1). Classification (GTDB taxonomy): domain Bacteria; phylum Pseudomonadota; class Alphaproteobacteria; order Rhodobacterales; family Rhodobacteraceae; genus Yoonia. The sequence continues at coordinate 18,906 of NZ_AAYB01000003.1, forward strand.
GCCACATGCCATAAACGATGCGGCTAAAAGAAAGGTCGTCGGTGATATCAATACGGTTCAACGGCGTGGTCCTGTGCCCAATGGGGTCGCTGGTGTTTCGGATGGCACACGCCCGTATTCATGGGGCAATGAGCAGGTTTTCAGGTGCGGCATCACGCGGGCGCCAAAGTGTTCGGCCTCGTCGATATGCGGATAGCCTGAAAAGATGAAAGCACGGATGCCCATCTTTTGATAGGCCTCGATTTTGGACATGATCTGATCAGTTGATCCGACAAGGGCTGCGCCGCAACCAGAGCGCGCGCGCCCGACGCCTGTCCACAGCCCCGGTTCGACATAGCCGAATTTATCAGCCAGTTCGCGTGCTTTGGCCTGGTGGGCGACGCCCAGTGAAATGCTGTCATGGGCGCGGTCGCGGATCAGTTTGCCGTATTCGTCGTCAAGTTTAGAGGCGATGTAATCGGCGTATTCCTTGGCCTCTTGTTCGGTATCACGCACGATCATGTGCACGCGCAGGCCATAATCGAGGGTGCGATTGTGGGCTGCGGCGCGGTCGTTCACGTCCGTCATGCGCTGGGCGAGCTGTTCCATGGGCTCTGGCCACATCAGATAAACGTCGCATTGCGCGCCGCAGAGTTCGAGTGCCGCGGGAGAGTATCCGCCAAAGTAGAGCAGAGGCCCCCCGTTTTGCTGATAGGGGCGGGCCGGGTCTGTCGACAGTTTTGAGATTTGATAGATATCGCCATCATAGCTTACGTCGTCTTGTGTCCAGCATTTACGCAGGATTTCGATGACCTCATGCGATCGCTTGTAGCGGTAAGCGCTTTCCGCGACTTCGCCGGGGAAGTCTGAACTGATGACGTTGAGTGTCAGGCGGCCTTTCAGCATATGATCAAGCGTTGCAACGGTACGCGCCAGCATGATCGGTTGGACTTCGCCGCAGCGGATGGCCGCCAGGAAGTTGATTTTTTCGGTCAGTGGGGCCATGCCCGCGACAAATGAAAGCGTATCCTGGCCGACCTGATAGGAAGACGGTGCAAGGATGTTGCGAAACCCTTGCTTTTCAGCCGTTAACGCAATGTCACGGCAGTGTTCCCAAGACGAGCGCAGATCGCCGTCTGGCACACCGAGGAATTGATAATCATCAGAACAGAGGGCTGAAAACCAAGACACTTCTGCGGCGGCGAGATCGGCGCTGGTGACCGGCACGATGCTCATTGATTCTCCTCCCCAGAAGATACGCTTTCCACTTGCCTAGCACGCAAATATCTGTGCAACAATAGTGTATCAATTTATCACGCTGGCTCGGGGAGGTGCCGCCGTGGCGCGAACCTCTGCCTTACCGAAGTTCATTCAGCTGAGCGAAATGCTGATCCGCGAAATTGCCGCAGGGCATTTGGCGGATGGTGCACGATTGCCGCCCGAACGGGATATGGCGGATGATCTTGGTGTGGCCGTTGGCACGCTGCGCAAGGCGTTGGCAGATGTTGAGGCCAAGGGTCTACTGGACCGGGTGCAGGGATCAGGGAACTATGTGCGGCACAGGCCAGCGGTGGATTCCGTCTATGCATTCTTTCGGCTGGAGCTGCTCAAGGGCGGTGGTTTGCCCACTGCGGAGGTCTTGTCGGTGGATCGCTTGGCCAAGCCTGACGGCTTTGCGCGATTGGGTGGTCATGATAAGGGGCATCGGATTATGCGATTGCGGTCTTTGGATGGCGTGCTGATCGCGTTGGAAGAGATTTGGCTGGATGCCGGGCAGCGAGAACAGGTTGCTGTCTCTGACCTTTCTGATTCGCTTTATCATTTTTATCGGCATGAACTGGGTCTTGTGATTGCATCGGTCGAAGATCGGATCGGGATTGATGCATTGCCGGAATGGACACCGGACGCGTTTCATCTCAAGGCGGGTGCTGCAGCAGGATATATTGAGCGGGTCAGCTGGACCGCCACCAAGGAACCGGCAGAATTTTCGCGCACTTGGTATGACGCCACGCGTGCCACTTATATTTCTCGAATGGGTAAAGGTTAGACGACGTGGATACGGTAAACTATGGCCTGATTGGCTGCGGCATGATGGGCCACGAACATATTCAAAACATCAACCTGTTGCCGCAAGGACGGGTGTCTGTCGTCTATGATCCCGTGGTCGCACTGGCAGAGGCTGCGGCGACCTTGGCGGAAGATGCCCATGTGGCGGGATCGCTGGAGGAGTTGTTGGCATGCGATACGTTGGATGCGGTTGTGATTGTCAGCCCGAATTATCTGCATGTGCAACAACTGCAGCAGATCATTGCCACCCGCCCGATGCCGATTTTATGCGAAAAGCCGCTTTATACAAATCCTACCGATGCGGCAACCTTGGACAGACTGTTTGATGGGTATGCACATCCAGTTTGGGTCGCGATGGAGTATCGATATATGCCGCCGGTCGCGGCATTGGTCGCACAGGCAGAACAGGCCACCGGTGGCATCAAGATGCTAACAATTCGCGAACATCGCTTTCCGTTCCTGCCCAAAATCGGTGACTGGAACCGGTTCAACGCCAAGACAGGGGGCACCTTGGTTGAAAAGTGCTGCCATTTTTTTGATCTCATGCGTTTGATTTTGGATGATGAACCGGTGCGCGTCATGGCCAGTGCGGGCCAATCGCTGAACCATATTGATGAACGCTACGCAGGGAAGGCACCGGATATTTGGGACAACGGTTATGTGATGCTTGATTTTGCAAAGGGCGCCCGCGCGATGCTGGAATTGTGCATGTTTGCGGAAGGGTCCAGATATCAAGAGGAGATCAGCGCCGTTGGCCCCAAGGGCAAGATCGAGGCGCTTGTGCCCGGCCCGGGCCGGTTTTGGCCGAAATTGCTGGGGGCGCCACCTGTGCCGCAGATGATCATCAGTCCGCGCGCGCCAAAAGGCCCCTATGTGTCAGAGATCCCGGTTGATCCCACGCTTTTGGAAGCCGGCGATCACAATGGATCAACTTTTTATCAGCACCAGCGCTTTAACGCTGTCGTGCGCGGGGAAGGGGAGGTTGAGGTGACCTTGGCCGACGGAGCCAAGGCTGTCGCAATCGGGCTGGCCGCGCAGGAAAGTGCGCGGACCGGACAAGCTGTGGCGATTTAGCCAGCTGCCACGATAACAGCTGTGGGCGACACGCAATCAGCACCATCATGTGTCACCATATCCTTGGGTACTGTGACTTCGCCGTGATCTGTGACAATCACATAGCTGCTGTTGGTTGCCGACTTGCAATCGCCTGTTATCGCGAAACCGTGCTCTTCAAAAGTCAGCGTGATTTGGTCAGCACTGACAATTGAAGGAGCAATTAGCGCAACTGCACATGCCAAAAACGCGGCACGGATACTCTTTACTTGGTGAAACATACTACTCGTTACTTTCTAAACTATGACCTGACGTAAAGTAGCACTAGTGAGCGATGACATATTCCGTCAATGAAATTTTGGGCTTTTTTATTCAATCGTGAAGAAATCACGATGCTGCCACACGCGCCCCACTTTGTTGCCATTATGGCGCCACCTTTCGATTGCGGGCCGCAAGTTCGAAGCCAAACCAATGGTTTTGAGCGCGCCAGACAAAGGATAATTCAAAAGCGCCGACACAAGCTGATCCACCGCTAAAGTGCCATGGTTTGGTCTGCCTCAACTGTATCTGGCAGGCGGCAAGCTGGCAGGATGGTTGCATCAGCGCCAACGCCAAGTTGGACCAACGGTTTGGCCCGATTGGCTGGATCCTGCGGCGTGTTTTCACACCATTCCGACATCTCGATACTGACGACACGGTCCACCAAATAGCCAACTTGATGGCCCGCCGGGCCAGTCAAAAGTATCTTTGCCTGTGGATTTTGGCTGGTCGGGCGCCCCATGCATTCAGACAGATCAAACAGCGCAATACTTTCGTTTGACTGCGAAAAATAGCCTCGAAACCCGGGTTTTTTGATATCTGCCGGGGTAAGTATTTTGGGCTGCTCGACAATGCAGTTCACCTGTGAAAGCGGAATCGCGGTTTGAAATTTTGCAAGGCCCTGTCGCTATTCTGTAAGATCCAATTGTGGGGCCGGACGCCGCGACATCGCCGCGATATCAGCCGCTAAAGTATCGATCTGCGAACTTAATTGATCTTGTGCGGCATCAGGCGCGGGTGCGTCTTTGAGATCGTGCAAGTCTTGCATGACCACGGACAGCTTTTCATCCAATGCATTCAGTGCAGGTAAATTTTCCAACCGTGACATGAGGTCCGACGTGTATGCATCTGATACCGTTTTTGAATCTGGCATATTGTGCGCGGAAAATAACGCTTTTATGTCGTTTGACAGCGTCGTTAACGCTTGTTCGGTCACCTGCTGTGCCGCGTTGATCGCGTCTGTTGGCAGGGTCAGGTCAGGGGGCGGTGCAGCGGCGATTTGCGCCATCAGGCGGGTTTCCAGACCGGCCAGAGTGTCTTGAATACTGTCTATCGTCGCGCTGTCGTGCTGTGCTGCATGAGGGGGCGCAATCTGCGCTATCTTAGCGCGGAGTTGCGCCAGTTCCTGCGCCATCTGCGCGCTATCTGGCGTCTTGGACGTCGCTTCAATCAATTGTTCAAGCTGTGCATGGATCGGGGCAAGTGCGCCGTCGGGTAGGGTTTGCGCGTCGCCCCCCTGTGCCATCTTAACCGCTGTGGCGACGTCCGAGATGTGTTCTTGCAACGTTTGACCCAGCTTCGCCTGCGTGTCTAACGCCACAAAGATCCGGTCTTGATCTAAAGTGGGCGTTGTGTCTTGCGGTTGGGCCGCGGAAATCTTTTGCAACTGCGCGACAATGGTATCAAGTTTGGCTGCCGTTGTGTCTGTTACCGGGGCGTCCACCGGCGTGATCGTTTGTGCCAGACCAACCAGGGGTTCAAGCAAGTCACCTTTGCACCCCAACACAACAGTCCCGTCTTCAAAGGCCGCTGCAAAAGTGACTTGAGGGAAATCCTGGGTTTTGGAGAGGGCGAAAACAGGATCAAGTGCATCACTGTTTGCAACCACATGGGTTGCGACACCAGCCTGTAGAAGCTGTTGAATTTGCACCTGAAAGGGCTGCCCCATCTGCATTTGATCCTGTCATAGGTGCCAAGTTCTTGGTCTGAAATGCTATATGAGAATGGTTTACAGTGCGTTACCGCAGCCTCAGATTGTTTTGCCTAATGGGCCCAGGTCCAATGCCAAATCAGCTGGCTTCAGGCCAAACTTTGCCGCAAGATCGTGAATTGCGGCTTCGGCTTTCATCAAAGTGGTGCCGAGTTTTTCTTCTTGATCGCCTGATAATGTGCCGGTGTCCATCCGGCGGATCGCTTGTAATTCCATCAATTGGCGCAGAAATTCCATTAGGCCCAAAACGACCCGCGCCAAGTCTTGTTCGATGGTGTCGGGATCAATGGCGATCCGATCCGTTGCGCCAGAAAGGCGGTCCATGATGTCTTGAGCCTGTGCGGTGTCTTGCGTTCTGGATTGGTTCATTTTGTGACCTCTGCGGCAGGAGCATGGCTGGCAAAACCCAACGGTGGCCAAAGGCCCGTGACGGTAAGTGAAACATTGGCAGGCGCATTAATCTTATGGGCCATCCGCGTGATCATCGCGCGAACATCATGCGCCTTTGCGTGCCCCGTCAGAACATCGCAATATGTGCCGCGCGGTCCATGGCGGTGCGGCGTTATCGGCAAATTCAAACGCGTGGTGATATCTTGCAACATAGCATCACGGGCAAGCCGTTGTTCCTGCTGCACTTGGCGTGCCCTGAGCCATCCGCGACCGTCCTGAGGACATAGGGGCTGACTTACTTGCACGGCAAGTGCAATTGAGAATTGACCACGGCCTGTCAACATGCGCCAAAGCCTATCCAGATGGCCAGTTTGGGATATGTCGGTCGCATCCGATACTGCAAGGTTTTGTGCAGGGGCCACAGGTATAAAATCAAGGCTCGAATCAAAACAACGGACCTGCAATGCCAGCCGATCGCAGGCTGTTTGGGCCGCAGATGGATCGGCGATCAAGACTGTCCACGGGCCATCGCGTCGCTGATACACACCTGCGGGTGCCACGGGATTGCCGCGTGACCAGCCAAGTACACTCATCGGCTAGCCGCAGCAGCCATGCCTACTGATCTGACTTCGTTGTCCGGACTGACCTTTGATTTTTGTATAAGCAAAATCGCCGGCACAAACAGTAAGAGAGATAGCAACCGATAAAGACGCCACCACCCGGCAATCCATGGATCGCATTTTTGCATGGGCCATTACATGCGTCGTCACGACGACGACAACTGGACCCTCGCAGATGAAGGTGCAACCGCGCTGGGAACTTCGGGTTTCGACGATCGGTGGTTCTGGACCACGTTTTATTCTGACCAGTCTAAAGGCAACTTAGCGTGCGGCGTTCCCTTTTCAGCTTCGTACTTAGACTAGCGATTTTAGCGTTGGCGAGAATACCACCCGTTGCGGGATGACGGCGCAGGATGTGGGCGGTATTGACCGTTTCCTGCTTTTGCATGGAATCGCGTTTTCCGCAGGCGGCCTTCCTCTTGTATTGTTGGATAACGACGTTGGCCAAATCAACGATCACTTATAAAAGGATCATTGCGGCCGACCGGAGGAGTGGCGCCGCGTCGGGTGATCCTTCTGGCCTGATGACCTTTCGGAACAGCTTCACCACCCAAAGACGACTGCGGACCAGATATTGGCAATCATGCTGTGCTTGTGAAGGTTTGGTTCGCGTACTGCGAATTTTACCGATGATCCCAAAGAAATTGTTGCGCTGATTTTTTTTGTCACAACTCCGCCGCAGATGAAGGACCGATCACGGGGCAGACATTTCATGGACGCGCAGGCGCGATATAGGCGGCACGCGAAATTCTTTGCCTGTTATCCTGGAATATTCTGTTTACCTTTTGTGTCATTCGTATCTAGTGCGTCAGTGTAGAAAGTGAGCAACGGTGGAGCGACGAGTAATGAACGAATGGTGGCGAAGCGCCGTGATCTATCAGGTCTACCCGCGTTCATATCAGGATAGTACCGGCGATGGTGTCGGCGACCTGAATGGCATCACGCGGCGGTTGGACCATATTGCCGGGCTGGGCGTGGATTGTATTTGGCTGTCACCCATCTTTGCGTCGCCGCAGAAGGATATGGGCTATGACGTGTCTGACTATCTGGCAATTGACCCTTTGTTTGGCGACCTGACGGCCTTTGATACCCTGATCGAAGGCGCCCATACGCGCGGATTGAAAGTCATTGTCGATCAGGTGCTGTCTCACACGTCGGACCAGCATGACTGGTTCAAGCAGTCTCGTGTCAGCCGCGAAAATGACAAGGCTGACTGGTATGTCTGGGCCGACCCGCAGCCTGATGGATCGCCGCCAACGAATTGGCATAGCCATTTTGGTGGCCCGGCGTGGGAGTTTGATCCGCAGCGCGGGCAGTATTATTTGCACAATTTTCTGGCCTCGCAGCCAGACCTGAATTTTCACAATCCCGATGTTGTTGATGCGATATTGGACACCTGTAAATTCTGGCTGGACCGGGGGCTTGATGGGTTCCGGCTTGATACTGTGAACTACTATTTCCATGATCAGAAATTGCGTTCCAATCCGCCAGCGCAAGCTGCGCCGCAGGTGATGGCGACCGATCTTTATGGGATGCAGAACAACATCTACAACAAAACCCGACCGGAAAACCTAGGCTTTCTAGAGCGTCTGCGCGCGCTGACGGATCAGTATGATGACATCATGATGGTGGGTGAGGTCGGCGAAATGGGTCGCCGCTCTATCGAGATTATGGGCGAGTACACGGCAGGCCGCACGCGGCTGCATATGGCCTATAGTTTTGCCATGTTGGGCCCGGATTTTAACCCGGAGCATTTCCGCAATTGCATCGAGGGTTTTCAGTCCGGCGCGCCGGACGGGCATCCGTACTGGTCGTTCAGCAACCACGATGTGCCCCGGCAGGTGAGCCGCTGGGCAGGGCATGCCGTCTCAGAAGACAGCATCGCCCGGCTGGCCTGCGCGATGCTGATGTCATTTGAAGGCACGATTGGCATCTATCAGGGTGAAGAGCTGGGCCAGACCGAAACCGAGCTTGTCTTTGAAGAACTGACCGACCCGCCTGCGATCCGATATTGGCCTGGCGTAAAGGGCCGTGATGGCTGCCGCACGCCGATGGTTTGGGAAAAAGATGTGCCGCATGCAGGCTTTTCGACAGGTAAACCGTGGTTGCCGGTCAAGGAACCGCAGGCAGCGAATGCGGTGGACCAGCAGGGCGAAGGCAGCATCATGGCTTACTACAAGGACATGATCGCCTATCGCAAAGCCAGTCCGGCGCTTTCACATGGCAAAACCACCTTTATCTCATTACCGGACCCTTTGCTGGCTTTCACACGCCACGATGCTGCACAGTCGCTGACGTGCATTTTTAACCTTTCGACGGACACGCAGAAGGTGCCGCTGAGGGCCGCGGCGGAAATCACGAGGGCAGAAAGATCGTCAATCGCAGACGGGCTGCTGATCTTGGAAGGCAATGGGTTTGCCTACCTCAGCCATGACGCGGACACACCCTATAGCGTCAAGCAAACTCAGGTGATGACGTCGGGCGTACTGCGCCCCGTCATCGCCACAAGATCAGATAGTGTTAGCGCGGCATCGCGCACCGCCGTCAGCACGGCGTCAGGCGCCTCTTGCAGGCGGTCGGTATTGGTTTCCAACTGTTCAAGATAAAGACGGATCGTGGCACCTTGCGTCCCCGTACCCGACAATCGGAACACCGCCCGCGCATCACCGGCAAAGGTAATGCGGATGCCTTGCCCGGTGGATTGTGACCCATCCACAGGATCAAGATAGGCGAATTCATCTGCCGCCGCGACCGTCAGGCCACCGATGGTAGACCCCGCAAGACCATCCAGCTTGGCGCGCAGCCGGTCCATCATCGTCATGGCTTTGTCGCTGTCTACCCCCTCAAAATCAAGGCGTGAATAATAGCAACGGCCATGCGCTTTCCACAGATCCGCCATCAGCTCTGACACTGATTTCCCTGTCTCTGCCAGGATATTCAGCCATAGCAAAACCGCCCAAAGCCCGTCCTTTTCGCGCACATGATCTGATCCGGTACCGGCGCTTTCCTCGCCACATAATGTGACCTTGCCTGCGTCCAGCAGGTTGCCAAAAAACTTCCATCCCGTTGGCGTCTCAAAACATCCTATCCCAAGGCTTTCTGCCACCCGGTCAACGGCCCGTGACGTTGGCATTGAGCGCGCAACACCTGCAAGCCCATCGCGATAGCCCGGTGCCAAATGCGCATGTGCCGTCAACAGCGCAAGGCTGTCAGAGGGCGTGACATAGGCACCGCGCCCAACGATCATATTGCGGTCCCCATCACCGTCGGACGCTGCCCCGAAATCAGGCGCATCGGCGCTGTGCATTTTGTCCATGAGGGTTTTGGCCCAGATCGGGTTTGGATCTGGATGACCCTTGCCGAAATCCGGGCTGGGCTGGCCGTTGATAACAGTTCCCTTGGGCGCGCCCAGCATGTCTTCGAGAACCGTATGGGCATATGGCCCGGTCACCGCATGCATGGCGTCAAAGCACATGGTAAACCCATCAGCGAAAAGCTGGCGGATTTTCGGGAAATCCACGATAGTTTGCATCAGATCGGCGTAATCGGCGACCGGGTCCACGATCTCGATCACCATGTTTTCAAGCTTGTGGGAACCAAGCTTATGCAAATCAAGGTCCTCGGCTGCTGCGATTTTGTAAAGGACGAGGGTTTTGGTGCACTCGTAAATCTTATCCGTCAAAGCCTCGGTTGCCGGGCCACCATTGGGGCCATTATATTTCAAGCCAAAGTCCGCGTCAGGGCCACCGGGGTTGTGGCTGGCCGACAGGATCAGACCCCCATCTGCCTTTCGTAACCGGATCAAATGGGATGCCGCGGGCGTCGACAAAAGCCCGCCTTGCCCGACAACGCACTTTGCCGCGCTATTGGCGCAGGCCATGCGCAGTATGATCTGGATCGCTGCATCGTTGAAGAAACGTCCGTCACCGCCGATGACTAAGGTTTTCCCTTCTACGCCGCCAGTCCCATCGAAGATCGACTGTACATAGTTTTCAAGGAAATGCGGCCGCCTGAACACCGCTGTCTTCTTGCGAAGCCCGCTGGTTCCCGGTTTTTGCCCTTCGATTGGAGTGGTCCGCACGTTTTGCATCGGCATCTGTCGTCCTCCCTAAATTCATCCCCTATGATCATCCATCTGCGGTTTCATGTGAAAAGACCGCGACACTGTCGGTGGCCACGGTCATGCCCACAGTGACCTTGATTGCATCTTCCTGACTGGTGTCAAAGCGGCGCACCCATGCTTCGCCTTGCGGCAGGTCCGGTGGCGTGACTTCGACCGCCTCCCCGCGGTTAAGCACGACCAAAAGCGCGCCTTCGCGTTTGACGTATTCAGGTGCGCCTGATGCCATCCGCATTTCTGCAACCAAAGTATCAAGGGCCGGGTTATCCCAATCCTCTTGCTGCATCGCCTCTCCATCGGCGCGCCGCCAGAACAAATCAGGCTCTCCGTCGATCAGCCGTTGGCGTGAATGCAGAAAGCGGGTCTGCCTAAGCAGGGGATGCATCTTGCGAAACGCAATCGCCTGCTGACAAAACGTAAAGAATGGATCGTCCCGGTCCGGCCAATTGACCCAGCCGATTTCATTGTCCTGACAGTACGCGTTGTTGTTGCCGCCTTGTGAATTGCTCAGCTCATCACCCGCCAGCATCATCGGTGTACCTTGCGACAACATCAGCGTGGCGATCATGTTACGTTTGCGCCGCAAACGGGCAGCGTTTATCGCGGGATCATCTGTTGGCCCCTCAACACCCATATTGTCGGAATGATTGTTGGAATGCCCATCGCGGTCGTCCTCGCCATTGGCAAGGTTGTGTTTGCGGCTATAGCTGACGGTGTCGTGCAGCGTGAAACCGTCATGCGCCGTCAGGAAATTCAGCGATGATGTCGCGGCACGCCCGTCATGGTCAAAATAAGGGGCAGAGCCCACCAGCCGTTCAGCCAAATCGCTGACCTTGCCTGCATCGCCACGCCAGAATTCACGCACATTGTCGCGGTATTTGTCGTTCCATTCCACGAAGGGCGATGGATAGGCGCCCAACTGATAGCCGCCCGGTCCGATGTCCCAGGGTTCTGCAATCAGCTTGACCTGATTAAGCACCGGGTCCTGTCCAATGGCCCGAAAAAACGGCCCGTCGCGTTCAAACCCGCGCGCGGTCCGACCAAGGGCCGAGCATAGATCAAAGCGAAATCCGTCGACATGCATGACCTCTACCCAATAGCGCAAGCTGTCCATCACCAGCCGAATGACAAACGGGTTTTCAAAATCAAGCGTATTACCGCAGCCTGCGTCGTCGATATAGTAGCGCGGGTTATCCGCCAGCCTGTAGTAGCTCGCGTTATCAAGGCCCCGGAACATCAGTGTCGGTCCCAACTCGGACCCTTCGGCAGTGTGGTTGTAGACCACGTCAAGAATTACCTCGATCCCGGCAGAGTGAAAGCGACGCACCATTTGCTGGAATTCGGCGATGTCGCCACCTTGCATATAGCGCGGGTCGGGGGCGAAGAATCCATAGGTCATGTACCCCCAATAGTTCGTCAAACCCCGATCCAGCAGGAACTTTTCGTTTAGAAACGCCTGCACTGGCAAAAGTTCCACCGTCGTCACGCCCAGCGTGTTCAAATGTTCTAGGATCGGGTCAGAGGCCATCGCCAGATAGGTGCCGGGGTTTGGAATATCGTGCCGCCCGGCTGTCAGCCCTTTGACATGTGCCTCGTAGATAATCGAGTTTTCCAGCGGATGACGCGGCTCTGGCGCATTGTCCCAGTTGAAAGACGGATCAACAACAACGCAGCGCGGCATGTAGGGCGCGCTGTCGGTTTTGTCGAAACTAAGGTCTTTGTCTTTATGACCATTCTTATAGCCGAACAGGGCATCATGCCATTTCGGGTGTCCGGTCAGATGCTTGGCATAGGGGTCGATCAGCAGTTTGTAGGGATTGAACCGATGGCCGTCATGTGGCGCATAGGGACCATCCATGCGCACACCATATTGCTGGCCCGCTTTCATGCCGGGGAAGTAACCGTGCCACACGTGGCCTTCGCGTTCGGGCAATGTAATGATCTGGTTCTCGTTGCCGTCTTCGTCGAACAGACACAGCATGACCTTGGTCGCATGGCGTGAAAACACGGCAAAGTTCACACCTTCGGGGTCTAGAGTGGCCCCTAAAGGTGTGGGGCGCCCCGGCCGCGTCTCAAATGGTCCAAAGTTCACGGACGGGTCCCAATCACAGATCTGTAGATGTCTTGATATGCAGCAGCCGAGGTTTCCCAGCCGACGGGTTGTTTCATGGCGTTGCTTTGCAGTGATTTCCAGGTTTTGCTGTCATGAAACAGATCAGTGATGCGCACAAATGCGTTCGCCAAGGCCTGTGCCGTGACAGGAAAAAATTGCACGCCGGTTGCAACCCCACGCGCCAATGCGGCGGGCGATGCATTGATGACCGTATCAGCCAAACCACCCGTCAAGGCTACCAGTGGCAGCGCGCCATAACGCAGCCCGTAAAGCTGGGTCAGTCCGCAAGGTTCAAACCGAGATGGCACGACTATAACATCGCCACCGGCCATCATCAGATGGGACAGGGCTTCGTCGTAGCCAATTTTGACGGCAAGGTTCTGGTGATGCTCTGCAGCCTCTAGCAATGCGATTTCAAGCTTTGGGTCGCCAGACCCCAAAAGCGCAAGTTGCCCGCCGCGCGTCAGCAAAGCGGGCAGGGCATCCAGTAGCAGGTCGATGCCCTTCTGTTCGGTCAGGCGCGACACCAGCACACAAAGCGGACCGGCCGCGGGGGATAGCCCAAAGGTTTGGCGCAGCGCCTTTTTGTTGGCGGACTTGCCGGTCGCGCTTTTGTAGGGCGTGATGTTGGTGTCGGTTGCCGGGTTCCATGCATCAAGGTCTATCCCGTTCACGATACCCGACAGGTCCGCCTGCCGCGCACGTAAAATCCCGTCCATCCCGATCCCGAATTCCGGCGTCAGCAATTCCTCTGCATAGGTTTGCGAAACGGTGTTGATCTTTGCCGCACCGGCCAGCCCGGCTTTGAGTGCAGAAATCTGGCCCCAGAATTCAAAATGCTCTGACGTGAACCGCGCGGGATCAAGGCCAAGGATACCCAACTTGCTGGCATCGGCGTTGCCGTGAAAAGCGATGTTGTGGATCGTGAAAACGAACGGGGTGGTGACGCCAAGTGCGTGCATATATTCTGGTGTCAGACCGGCCTGCCAGTCATGGCCATGCACAATGTCGGGCGTCCAGCCATCCGCGCCATCCGCCGCAATCATCGCGGCCACTTTGCAAAGTGCGGCGAAACGTTCGGCGTTGTCTGGCCAGTCGGCGCCAGTGGCGTCGCCATAGATCGCGCCATCGCGATCATAAAGATGCGGGGCATCCAAGATCAGAAGGTCAAGCCCTACAACACGACAGGCAAGTAGCTTTGCCGGGCCACCAAAAAGGTCGTCGTAACGCGCAGCAGTTTTGGCTTTGCCGATCTGACCCATTACCGTGCGGTATCCCGGCAGCAGCACACGTACAGCGACACCATGTTGCGCCAATGCGCCGGGCAAGGCCCCGGCCACATCAGCAAGCCCGCCGGTTTTCACCAGCGGGGCGCATTCAGAGACGACAAAAAGCGCCTTTGTCATAAAGCAGCGGCCCTTTTGTCCAGCATATCTTGGGTAATCAGGGTGATGCCGCGATCTGTCACGCGGAACCATTTCGCGTCTTCAGAAGGATCTTCGCCCACAACAAGGCCTTCGGGGATCACAACCCCACTATCGACCACGACCTGCCGCAGTCTGGCGGATCGGTGAACGACCACATTCGGCAGCACCACCGCTTGGTCCAGCACAGCGTAGGAATTGGTGTGCACATTGGTGAAAAGAACCGAATTGCGCACCTCGGTGCCGGAAATGATGCAGCCGCCCGCCACCATGGACGAGATAGCCATGCCGCGCCTGTCACGTTCATCATGGATGAACTTTGCAGGTGGAACGGCCTCATTATATGTCCAGACCGGCCAGTTCTTGTCCCACAGGTCCAATTCCGGTGTAAAGTTGGTCAGGTCAATGTGCGCTTCCCAAAAGGCGTCAACCGTGCCGACGTCCTTCCAATAGGCCGGGGCATTTTCATTCCGTACACAGCTTTCGTCAAAACGATGCGCCATTGCCTTGCCGTTTGCGACGATGTCGGGGATCAGATCATTACCAAAATCGTTGCTGGAGTCCGGGTTTTCGGCGTCTTTTAGCAGCAGATCGCGCAAGAATGTCCAATTAAAGACGTATATCCCCATCGAGGCGAGGGCCTTATCCGGGTCCTCTGGTGTGCCGGGCGGGTCGGCAGGCTTTTCCAGAAAGCTGGTGATGCGCCCTGCGTTGTCGGTGTCCATGACACCGAATGCTGTTGCCTCCATCCGTGGCACGGTTAAGCACCCGACCGTGACATCTGCGCCCGTGTCCACATGCTGGCGCAACATAATCTCATAGTCCATTTTATAGATATGGTCGCCCGCAAGGATGACCACGTAATCCACGTTGTAACTGTCCACGATATCAATGTTCTGTGTGACAGCATCAGCGGTGCCCTTGTACCAGCTGTCGTTGCCGCCGCGTTGTGATGCGGGCAGCACATCAAGAAATTCATTGCGCTCTGCGCGGAAGAAATTCCAGCCACGCTGCGTATGCCGGATCAGGCTGTGGGCTTTGTACTGAGTGGCGACAGCGATCTTGCGGATGCCAGAGTTGACGGCATTCGATAGGGCAAAGTCGATAATCCGGGCTTTGCCGCCAAATGGGACAGCGGGTTTCACCCGGCGATCCGTCAGTTCCTTCAGGCGGCTTCCCCGTCCTCCCGCCAGAACGAAGGCCATCGATCTTTGCGTGATACGCTTTGTTGGCATGTCTTTTTCCCCCTCTTATCGTTCTTTTGACTTAGCTTTGCAGCACAACAACTGACAATGGCGGCAGTGTCAGTGTTACCGAATGGGCTTGCCCATCGGCAGGCGTGTCTTCTGCGTCGCAGCCACCCAGATTGCCGCGGTTGCCACCACCGTAGATGGCGGCGTCCGTGTTCAGCACTTCGCGCCAATGACCGCCGCTTGGCACGCCGACACGAAAACCAACGCGTTCCACAGGCGTAAAGTTGCAGACAATCAGCACGTCACTGTCGGCGGCATTGCCTTTGCGCAAATAGCCCATGACCGATTGTGCAGGGTCGTTGCAAAGCCACTGGAAACCCGAATGGTCGCAGTCTTTGACGTGCAGCGCAGGCGTGTCGCAATAAAGTCTGTTCAAATCCTGCACCAGTTGCTGGACACCTTTGTGGGCAGGCTGTGCGGCCGCGCCCCAGTTCAGCTCTGCGTCGTGGTTCCATTCTTCTGGCTGTGCAAACTCGCATCCCATAAACAGCAGTTTCTTGCCCGGCTGCGTCCACATAAACGCGTAGTAGGCCCGCAGATTAGCGAATTTTTCCCATTCGGTCCCGGGCATTTTGGCAAGCATTGCGCCTTTGCCATGCACAACTTCGTCATGGCTGATGGGCAAAATGAAATTTTCGGTAAATGCCCAGTCGATGGGGAAGGTCATGAGGTGGTGATCATGCTGGCGGTAAATCGGGTCTTTTTCCATGTAACGCAGGGTGTCGTTCATCCAGCCCATGTTCCATTTGTAACCAAACCCAAGGCCACCGGCATGGGCAGGCTGTGATACGCCGGGAAACGATGTACTTTCTTCGGCGATGGTCATCACGGTGGGATCGGCGCCATAGGCGGCGATATTCATTTCCTGCAAAAACGCGATCGCCTCATA
Organism: Roseobacter sp. CCS2; assembly: GCF_000169435.1. Lineage (GTDB taxonomy): Bacteria > Pseudomonadota > Alphaproteobacteria > Rhodobacterales > Rhodobacteraceae > Yoonia. Next base: position 34,843 of record NZ_AAYB01000003.1, read on the forward strand.
ATTCTCGCGTCCGCCGTCTTTGTTGGGCACCCATTCGCCCTCGTCGCGCGAATAGTCGCGGTAGAGCATAGAGGCCACTGCATCTACGCGCAGCCCATCCAGGTGATACTCTTCAAGCCAGTAAAGCGCGTTCGCGACGAAGTAGTTTTTCACCTCCGTGCGTCCGTAATTGGGGATCAGCGTGTTCCAGTCCTGATGAAACCCTTCGCGCGGGTCGGCGTGTTCATAAAGTGCGGTGCCGTCAAACTGTACAAGGCCATGTGCGTCCGTCGGAAAATGACCGGGCACCCAGTCAAGCAGAACGCCGATACCGGCGGCATGTGCTGCATCAACAAGGTCGCGGAATTCATTTGGTGGACCAAACCGGATCGTCGGTGCGTAAAGGCCCACAGGTTGATAGCCCCAAGAACCATCAAAGGGGAACTCTGACACGGGCAGTAGCTCAATATGGGTAAAGCCCATGTATTTGACGTAAGAGATAAGATCGCGGGCCAGTTCCTGATAGGACAACGGCCTGCCATGATCATCATAGCGCCGCCGCCACGACCCTAGATGTACCTCATAGATCGAAATTGGCTGCGCCCTGTCAGTGCGGGCGGCACGGCTTTTCATCCAAGCGTCATCGCGCCAGCCATAGCCAGCAAGATCGCGCACGATAGATGCCTGCTCTGGTGGATGCTGTGATCCAAAGCCCACCGGATCGGCCTTGTCCCGGCGTTGCCCGTCAACACCGACGATCTGATACTTATAAAGCGCGCCGTCTTCGACCTCTGGTAAGAACATCTCCCAGATGCCGGTGTCGCCGGCAGGGCGCATCGGATGGCGCCGCCCATCCCACATATTGAAGTCACCGATTACGCTGACGCGCTGGGCATTTGGTGCCCAGACCGCGAAATGCACACCGTTACTACCCTGATGTTTGGTGACATGGGCACCCAGCACACGCCAGAGTTCCTTATGGGTGCCTTCGCCAAAAAGGTGTTTATCCAGATCAGACAAAACCGGATCAAAGGCGAACGGATCGCGGATGGTGTGTTGCGTGCCGTCCGGATAGTGCATTGTCAGTGTGTAGGCTTTTCCCGGGACCTTGCCGCAAAAGACATCCCCTTCAATACGGGGCAAATCGGTTTGCTTGCCTGCTACCGTTGCGGTTACGCTGATGGCCTGTGGTTGAAACGTTGTGATCCAGCGTTTGTTGCGGCTTTTGTGCGGGCCAAGGATATCAAATGTTGCTTTGTGAGTACCGGCCATTAACGCGGCCAGCGCGTCATCGGTTAAAAAGTCTGGCCTGTCGACAGGATCTTTGTTCGCCAATCTGGACACTCCGATGCGTTGACCGGTCTTGCGTGGCCATTGCAGCCGCCAGAACGGTTCTGGATTGAACCATGGGGCGATTATGAACGCAACCAAGCATGATATGATGCATCCTTGCCTGATCTATGGGTTGCGGAACCAGCGTTTGATCTGCACTGATTTCGTGCGATCAGCATCAACGGACTACGTGATCGCATCAAATCGCCGACGCCGTGGAATAGCGATTGGCATGCTGCTGGTGCCGACCTATCGTTTCGTCCAACTTTGCATCTCACTCACCACAGATCGGTAAGGATCCCCATTGGCGCGCATTTTTGTCTTCGGGTTTGACCTGACCGAAGCCTCACAGGTCAGGCGGATCAAGAGCATTCAGATGCTGGGGCATGATGTGCAGTCAGCAGCGTTTCAGCGTGGCAATATGAATGCGCATTTTGTCCCTGACTGGCCGAATATCGATCTTGGGTTCGTTCCAAACGAAAACCATGCCAAGCGGGTGGTTGGTATCCTGCGTGGTATCTGGCTGGTCATGAAACAACGCAAGGCCCTTAAACGTTCTGATGTGATCATCGCGCGCAACTTTGATCTTTTGGTGATTGCGTGGGTCACGCGGTTACTTTCCGGCACAAGTCGCGTGCCGTTGATTTATGAATGTCTGGATATCCACGGGCTTTTTACCAAAGCGGGGGCAGTGGGGGCAGTGATGCGCTGGTGCGAACGCAGACTGCTGGCACGGGTGCAATTGCTGATTGTGTCCTCACCCGGTTTTGTGACGCATTATTTTACTGCCGTGCAGCATTACAATGGTCCGCATATCGTTATTGAAAACAAGCTATGGTTTGATGGCCCGCCGGCTCCACGACCAAAGACGCGCGATGACCATGATGTACTGACAATCGGTTGGGTCGGCTCAATCCGTTGCGCGCCAAGCCTGAAGGTGTTGGTGGAAACGGCAGATCATTTTGGTGACCGCATTGCGATCCGCATTCATGGCAACGTGCACAGACATGCCCTGCCTGACTTTGACGCGCAATTGGCTAGCCGTGCAAATGTGACCTACTTTGGTCCCTACGTGTATCCCGACGGACTGGGAAAGGTTTATGGTGCCTGCGACATGGTCTGGGCGCAGGATTTGTGGCAACGGGGCGCGAATTCCGACTGGTTGCTGCCAAACCGTATCTATGAAGCAAGCTGGTTTGGTTGCCCGTCCATTGCCGTGGCTGATACAGAAACCGGGCGCAAGGTTGCGGCGGACCGGCTGGGTTTTGTTATCGACACGCCATCTGCCGCAGCTTTGATTGACCTGATCAACCGGCTGGATCACACGAAGATCCAGGATGTGGCTGAACAGCTTTTGGCCATGGATGACAGCGCGTTCATGTTACGCGCCAGCGATGTTGCTGCGGCATTGGACGTGGTGCTACCCAACCGATCCTAAAGCCCGGCTTTCTGACGTAGCTTTTTCGCAACCCGCGTTGTGCGGCCGCGCCATATCGTGGCATTTGTCGGATGCGAAAACCCGGCAACCGACCGGCCCTGTGCCAGTGCAGCACGGCTATCTGACTGATACCGCGAAAGCCAATCAGCGGCCTGCGCGGTCTTTTTCTGCTGCTGTGGTGTAAATGTTGTTGCTGTAGTGACTACGCTATCCATTGCGACGCCCAGATAATCTGCGATCTGTGCAATAGCGGCAGATGCATCAGCTACAACATCTTCGTAATAAAGCTGAAGTGGTTGAATGCCCATGCTGGACAAAAAACTTTGCCAGTCGGCGTTGCCGCGCGAAATCGCATCCATTTTATCCGTGATCAGCGACCAATCGTATGAGCCTGCCGCCTTTTCCGGCATATCTGAAATCCACGCACCGGTTTGCTGTGCACGCGCAAAGGAAATCGCCTGCTTCATCAGATCACGTCGCTGCAGATGAATGAATTTATAGTCCAGTGGCGCGACCTCCTGCTTTAGGAATGCCGCTAGATGTTCGTGATGTAACTTGACCGAAAAGACACCATTGGGACCAGTCCGCACTGATTTGATATAATCCAAGGGTGGGGTTGGGCCTGCGCGCTTTTCCCAGACATGCCAGTTGCCCGGGTTGAGGTATTCCAGCGGATACCCGAAGGCACCTGTGCCATGGAGCCTGTGACCAAGAAAGTGGCTACCGCACCGCGGTGTTGTACAAAAGGCGACTTTCGTTGTGACTGGTGTGGTAGGGAAGTCATAGGCGGCATCAAACTGGCGCTGCCAAGGACCGGCGGAAATGTCTTTTGAAGACTTTGTTTCGGACATCATTTGCCCCTTTCGAGTTTCCGCACATTGAAGCTTTTGACCAGAATCACACTGAGCTAACTTGAGTACGATTATACGGAAATCTGGCGTTCCTTGGTGGTTGCCGTGCTGCAGCGCGGAATCAGGCGCAAATCTGCCCAAACCATCATTGCCCAGGTTTATGGCATCGGCGTGTTTTTGACACATGACGCGCGAAAATCCGGCAATAGGTTTAAGGCGCTGAAATAGTTAACTAAATCATGGGTCAATCAAGATGGCACCCGCCAGATTGCGTAAATGTCGGGCATATACCGTCTGGGTTGTCAGCATCGCAAAGCGAGTTATTGCCGAATTTCCGCGATCGAAGGATTAAATGCTGCAACTGAAAATTACACTGTAAGCCTTGGGCATTCCCGTCACTTTTTCGAAATGAGGACAGCAAAGATGCCGATCTTGGAAACCGTAGGATTTACAGCGTTTGACGAAAAACGGACGCGTGGTCCCGTAGGTGATATTGCCCTGTCCCAGCCTGCGTCCGGATATGCTGTGGTCGGCGGCGCATCGAAGCGATTGTTTGATATCTGCGCAGCCCTGATCGCATTGATCATGCTTGCCCCTTTGTTCTTGTTCACAGCTATCGCTATCAAATTGGTGTCACCTGGACCGGTGCTGTACGGGCATAGGCGTATTGGCCACAACGGCCGCTATTTCAAATGCTGGAAGTTCCGTTCCATGGTGACTGATGGCGATGCTGTTCTGGCAAAATACCTCGCAGATCATCCTCAGGAACGGGACGAATGGGTGCGCAGCCGAAAGCTGCGCGATGATCCACGTGTTACGCGCCTTGGGGCGGTACTGCGTGCTTACAGCGTCGATGAATTGCCGCAGATCATTAACGTTCTGATGGGCGATATGAGCATCGTTGGTCCCCGCCCGGTCGTGCGGGATGAACTGGATATCTATGGTAGCGCTGCCGCACAATATCTGCGCAGTCGGCCAGGTATCACGGGGCTGTGGCAGGTCAGTGGCCGCAGCGACACTAGCTATGAGCAGCGGATCAAGTTCGACACACAGTATGTTCAGAATTGGTCATTGGCCGCTGATCTTTGGATCATCATGCGGACGATCCCGGCTGTTGTTTCCTCAAAGGGATCATACTGAAAGTCTGCAGGATGATGATTGCACGAAATATGCTGGCCACACGTTTGATCGCCTTCATTGTGGCGCTTTTGCTGCCTCTTGCCGCATGGGCAGAGGCGTACCGCGTTGGGGTTAATGATGTGCTGAACCTTCGGGTTGCGGTCTGGGATGAATTGAACGCGGTTGTCAGCGATATGCCCGGTGTCTCAGGTGATTATCCCGTGGGCGCTGATGGCACGCTCTTGGTGCCTTTGGCGGGCACCATCGAAGCCGCTGGTCGCACCCCGAGCGAGATCGCGCAGGCCCTTGACGCAGCGATGCTGGGATATGTGGGCATTGGGCAATCGGCCAAGGCCGCCGTAAGCGTCGGGACCTATGCGCCAATTTATCTTGCCGGTCAGGTGAAAACCCCTGGTGAGCATCCGTTTGCGCCCGGCCTGACTGTGCAGATAGCGCTGGCGCTGGCTGGCGGGGCAGGGGCGCTTGACCCCGCAGAGGGGCAAGAGCGAAATTTCCTGAGCGCGCGGGGCACGATCACCGTACTACAGCGCGAATTGATGTTCCTGACAGCTAAACGCGAACGCCTTATGGTCGAAATGGCTGGCGCTGACGCGGCCCCCGACCTGTCAGATATTGATCCAGAAGCATGGGCCATAGAAGAGGCTATTCTGCGGACGCGACGGGCGCGACACGATCATGAGATTGATGCGCTTGCCCGTGCACGCGTGTCTTTGGCGCAGGCGACAGCGGTGTTGGAAAGCAAGCTGGACACCAATCGCACCCAACTTGAAGCGGGCCAAGAACAGTTACTGCGCGAAGAGGATCTTGTCGATCGCGGGCTTGCCGCATCCGCGCGCGTGTTTGAGCGCGCAAGCTATGTAAACGAGCTGGAAAGCCGGCTGCTGGATATTGAGCGTTCAATCTTGCTGGCACAGCAGCAAATGCAGGAACTTGATCGCAGCGAAGGGGTGTTGTTGGCGGCGCGCGACGAAGAGAACGCAACGACACTGCAACAAGTTGAAGCCAGCATCGCAGATGTCGATGCGCGGCTGGCTGCGCAATACGCGCTTTTGTCAGCGGCGGCAGGCCAGCAAGCAGGTCTGCTACCCCCGGTTGACTTTGCAACCGCCCAAATGCGCTACACGATCACCCGAAGCCGCGGCGGTCATGAGACGCTGGTTGCCGACAAAGCAACTTTGTTAAGGCCCGGTGATGTTGTTGACGTAGCAGTTGCGCAGCCAACTGCCATAACACCTTCAAACTGATGGCAGGCCAATGACGCATCCCGCCATCACCAAACCAGAACTTGATAGCTATCGGCCGCATTTGACAACAGGCAGGTCCGCTTTGGCGATCACTGGCGTGTTGTGGTCGTCATTGCAAACCCTGATCCCCACAATCAGCGCGGCAGTCGTATTCTTTATCAGTGCAATATTCCTGTCGCCCGCAGATTTTGGTCTGGTGGGGTTGGCCAGTAGTGTTGTGATGACGGTCCTTGCCTTTACACCGGTGGCTTTCGGTGAGGCGCTGGTCCAACGCAAATTGCTGACCAAGGCGCATACCGATAGCGTGTTTTGGTTGACCCTATTCTGTGGCGCCTTGTGTTTCCTGCCTTTCGCCATTTGGGCAACACCCATGGCAACGCTGATGGGGGACGCAAGCATTGCGGCGGTGCTGCCTGTGCTGGCCTTGCGCATTCCGCTTGATCTGGCGGCTGCCGTTCCGAATGCGATGATTATTCGGTCTATGAAATTCAAACTGATCGCCCTGCGCACGGCTGTGGCGACAATGATCAGTGTCACAATCTGTCTGGTGATGCTTTTTGCCGGTTACGGCTACTGGGCGTTGGTTGCAAGCCAGGTGTCAGCCAGTTTTGTCGCCTGTGCGATGGCCTATTGGGTGGCAGGATGGCGACCGGGAATAACCCTGCAATGGTCTGCATTACGAGACCTGTTTAATTACGGTGCCTTTGCGTCGGGCAACCGGATGCTGGCGACGATCAAGATTGACCACTTTGTGCTTGGTGTCTTTGCCGGGACTGCAACGCTTGGTCTGTTTTTCTTTGCGCGGCGACTTTACAACATGCTGTCCAATCTTGTCGGCGGTGCGCTGGCATCTGTGTCGCTTGCACTTTTATCGACGTTGCAGGATGACCGCGAAAAAACGCAGCTTGCTTTTGATATGGCGTCGTTTCTGTCAGCTGCTGTCAGCATGCCGATGTTTTGCGCATTGGCGATCATAGCACCCGATCTTTTGGGCCTGCTGCTTGATGATAAATGGGCCGGCGCCGTCTTTCCTGTGCAGGCTTTTTGTGTTGCTGGTGTGATAGCAAGCATCGGTGTTGTGCAGGCTTCATTGATTCAAAGCCAAGGCAAAACGCAGTGGTGGTTCTATTATCAACTAGGGCAGCAAGCGACTTCTGTTCTTGTGATCCTCGCGACATACCGTTTTGGTTTGCCGGTTTTGATGGTCGCACTCATGACCAAAACTGTTTTGCTTTGGCCGGTGTCTGTGGTCATGACTGCAAAGCTGTTGAAACGCAGCGCATGGCACTATCTGGCCGGTTTTAGATACCCTGTTCTGGCCGCGCTGATTATGGCGTGCGGCATGGTTGCCGTGTCCCACATCATGCCGGATCAGTCACAAGCGATGCGCCTGTTGGTGCAAGTCATCGTGGGCATTGCCCTTTATACGCCGGTCATCGTGTTTTTGTCGCGTGACCGCATCGCGGAACTGCGCCGTTACCTGCCTAGAAAAGGAAAGCCAGCCTAATGAAATTGACATATTTTCAAGGTGACCCGCCCAATTTCGGGGACGAGTTGAATGCAACGATGTGGCAGCATTTGTTGCCCAGCGACTTTTTTGATGACGACCCGTCAGAGCTGTTTGTTGGTATAGGATCCGTAATCCAGCACGACTATCCCGCGGCGGCCAAAAAGGTTGTCGTGGGATCAGGATATGGGGGGTACACGAAAAAGCCTGATGTCCATGATGGCACTTGGGAGTTTCATTTTGTGCGTGGTCCCCAAACGACGCAAGCATTGGGTCTGGACCCGCAACTGGCCATTGCCGATGCGGCCATTCTACTGCGCGAAACGCCACTGCCCGCACCCGCAAAAGACATCAAGGTTGGCTTTATGCCGCACTATGAAAGTATTGAGCGCGGTAATTGGCAAAAGGCCTGCGCTTTGGCTGGGATCACTTTTATCGACCCTTCCCATCCAACAGAAAAGGTTCTTGCCGAAATTCTGGGGGCGGAGCTGGTCATTACCGAAGCCATGCATGGTGCGATCGTATCAGATGCGCTGCGCACCCCATGGATCGGTGTACGCACCATGCATCATGTGCATCGCTTCAAATGGCACGATTGGGCCAACGCTTTGAACATTGATTATAATCCGGCGTTTTTGTTCCCATCAAACCTGCGCGAAGCTTGGGCGCTTTCGACTGGGCGCGGTGGATCAGGTGCCCGGGTCACGGCGATTAGCAAAAGCCGTGCAGCCCAACCGCTCAACGCGGCATGTCACCACATGGCAGCACGTAGTTTGCAAAAACTCGCACAGCGCGCCCCAAGCCTGTCGTTGGATGCCGAAACAGAACGCGCCACCGACAAGGCCATGACAGCCGTCAATCGTTTGATCGCTCAATACGCTAGCAATCGCGCCTTTGCCTGAACGGTGCTGCGGTCTGCGGCCAACCCGCGCACTGCAAAGACAAAGGCGCAGACCGCGATCACGGTTCGTAATGAAAACTGAAAGAATATGGGCACTTCGATAAAGCTGACCATCACAATCATCATGACCAAAATGAACAGCAAAGCGGCCTCTGCCCGGTGGCTGCGCAACGCCCAAAGACCGGTTGTGATCGCAGCACCATAAAGAATGACAACCTGCAAAAAGACACCGACAATTCCGATCTCTACCGCGTTGGACAAATAGGTGTTGTGAAAGTTGAAGCCACTGCGACCGTCAATGCCGAACCTGTACCATAGCGCCTCTGCCGGGCTGTGGCCTTTCACCCAAAACGCCTGATACCCCATGCCCAGCAAAGGCCGTTCAGCAATCAGTTCAAGTGCGATGCGCCAAAGATCAGTACGGCCAGTCAGGGTGACATCCTTGCCGGTTGTTTCCAGCAGGGTGGCGAACAGGACGCTTGAAAATATGACCAACAAAACAAGCATCAATCCTGCGGCCAGCACCGCAAATGTTAGAACAGTGACCTTTTGCAAGGCTGACAGCCGGTAAAGCATCAGCAACAAAAACAGGATCATCAAAGAGGGCGGCACGATGGCAAGTGCGCTGACCGATTGGGCCAGCAAAAGCAGCATAACGCCGACCATCAAACCCATGACGGCCAGCAGCCGGTAGCGGTACGATGCATAGCTGTCTAAAACTTGAGCGACACAGATAATCACATAAGTCGCTGCGGCCCCCGCAAGCGCGTTTTTGCTGCCGTAAATGCCCAACCACGCACCTGTGTCATTGCGCACATCGCCAAAAAGCACACTTGCCAGCATCGCCACCGAATAAAGGCCAAACAAAATGCGCGCGAAAACCCGGGCTGATGTGGTTGCGGCAATGGTCACAGCAATAACCATTGTGGCTATAAGTTGCAGACTGAACCGAAACGTGGCCGCGGGATATTCAGACCAAACGGTTGAGAGCAGACAAAAGGCAGGCAGCGCGATGATGTACCAATACGTCAAACAAAGGCTGACCTGCATTTGAAGGCGCCGCACAAGCAGCGCGCAACCCGCCCCCAGAAACATCAGGGCACCCATACTACCCAGCACAGGGACGAACACCAAACCACAAAGCGCCAGAAATGCCAGAACAACATCCGGTTCAATCGTGATGACGCCATTATCTCGCCTTGGCAAATGGGTGTTTGTGCTACTCATCGAGACAAACGATAGACGCCGGAAATTTGCATGCCTCGCCCAGTGCGGTGAACGCGATCCAATCCACTTGCATGGTCAAATTGGTCTCCGGTTCGGCAAACGGTCCCATCCAGTTGGGAAAGCTGTCACTGCCCCAAAAGCTGGCATATATTTTTTGCTCGTTTTCTGGCAGTACCGCGCCGGGCGGCGTTTCATGCATCATAACGCCATCAACATACCAGCGAATGCCATCAGGCTCCCAGACAAATGAGTAGGTGATAAAGCCGTCGTCGGCAGGTTGCGGCAACGGTACGCGTTTGCCGTTTTTTGGGGCACTGTCGACATAGGTATTCAGGCTGACAGCGGTAGTGTCGCGGGTCAGCACCTCAAAATCAATCTCGTCGTGTCGTTTTCCGTGCTGCGGGCCGATGTAGGTAAAGAAAGCGGCATTCAAACCCGTCCCGGCCGCAGTTCGAAACCGGGCCTCATAGGTTCCGTATCCATAGACATGGCGGGATTGGATTTCACCGCAGGTATAATCCCGCTTTTCGTTCGGCTGTATCGCAAAATCCAGCAAAAGGATGCCATTTTGCACAGCCACATTATCGCCTGACCACAGGCAATTCTGCCAGTCGCCGTTCACCCAACCATCAGAGATACCCCAAAGTGTTTCATCTATGGTTTCAAAGTCGTCAAAAAAGCTGACGCCTTTGGGCAAATCCTGCGCATGAAGCGCTGTTGACCACGAAAATACGAGGCCAATTGCCGATGACCGAACGATCTTTGCCATGGCGGTGGTCCGGTTGCAGGGCAGATTTTTCATAGGCCACCTCTTTGCCGTAGTTTCGGTAATTTTTACCATATTTTATGGGTGGATTACAAAGATCGCTGGCCAGGTCGGCGCATGATTGCCGACCAAAACGGATGACCACAATTCATGTGAGCTAGCGTATCAAACCGCGTATGCTGCAACTGCAAAGAATGGCGAAAGTGACGGCTTGGATGATACCCACAGTTTCTGTGATTATGGCGAATTACAATGCCGCCGACCACGTCTTGGCGGCGCTGAAATCCGTGTTGGCACAATCCATACCAGAGGTTGAAATTCTGCTGGCGGACGATGCGTCAACCGATGCAAGCATTACAATTGCGCGCCAGATTGCGGCCGCTGACCCACGACTGATTATTCTAGAATCTGATACCAACGCGGGGCCCGCTGCCGTCCGCAATCGCGCGCTGGATGTCGCGAAAGGCGAGTGGGTGGCGATCGTCGACAGCGACGACATTATCCACCCCCAAAGATTTGAACGTATGCTGTCGGCGGCACGCGCATTGCAAACCGAAGCAATCGCAGATGACCTGACCTATCTTATTGATGACACTGTGCACCCGAACATGACATTGCTTGGCGATGTACGGTTCGTTAATCCACAAACATTGACGGCGCAAAACTTTCTATCAACCACACCACGGGCGCCTGAACTGGGTTATCTGAAGCCGATGTTTCGGGCCGATGCGCTGAATGGACTGCGTTATCGCGAAGACATTCGGATTGGCGAAGACAATGACTTTTACATCCGGTTTTTGCTGAATGGCGGGCAGATGCATTTGCTGCCGGAATCCTATTATCTGTACCGCAGGCATGCGCAGTCGTTATCGCATCGTATGTGTCCCGAAGACGTGCAAACCATGATAACCGTCCTTGATGACACGTTGATCCGCTATCCTAATTTATCCGATGATCTAAAGGCCGCGTTCGCTGCGCGCCGTGCGGCGTTACAAACCCCATTGGCATTTGAAACTCTGGCGCAGAACATCAAGGCCGGGCGTTATGTCAGTGCGACAGGCGACTTGATCCGAAAACCTGCCTTGCTTGGGCCATTGGGGCGGGTTGCAAAAGACCGCTTTGCATGGCCGTTAAAGAAACCCGCAAAGCAAACAGGCCTTACCACCAATCCCAGCGACTGGACCGCGCAAGACTGGTCTGCAAATCAGGCCACGAGGTCTTGATAATGCCGGACAATCAGCCTCTTGTTCATGTACGAACACCAACCTACAAGCGGCCAGACGCATTGCTGCGATGCCTGAAAAGTTTGCAATCGCAAACGGCGGCCAACTGGGTTTGCGACGTTTATGATGACTGTGCAGACGGATCAGCAGGCGCGGTTGTAGCCGCGCTGAATGACCCACGCATCCGTTTCACGCATAATCAGCCGCAGTTATTTGCGTCAAGCAACATTGATCAATGCTTTGGTCGACGCAATCCACATCAGGCCGATTATTTTTTCGTTCTGGAAGATGACAATAGCATTCTGCCTGATTTCATCGCCAAGAATATTGCGATCTGCGAACAACATGACGTCCACATCGTATTTCGTAATCAGTTGATCGAATTTGATAGCGGAACCGACACCGCCCGACTATCGACGCGCGGTATTCTTGACGACAAGTTGCAAGGCGGACTTTATGATCCTGATGTGTTTCGCCTGTGTTTGCTGGCTGACATCGGTGTTTCAAACGGTGGGCTATTCTGGTCAAAGGATGCAGCGACCGATCTGGAAATACACTTTGCATGCAGCGCCACCTTGCAGGAATACATGCGCACCTTCGCAATCTGCGAACCTATCTATGTCGCGATGGAGCCATTGGCCGTCTGGGCCGAAAACGGTGAAGGAACAACCCGTGATCTGGGTTTGGATGCCGGATATTACAAACGTGAACTTTCGCTCAAACGCTCGGTCGGGATTTTGCAGCGTAAAGCGTGGAAATTAGCAAAGGTCGAAGATCGCAACCGCTTCCTGACCCATCCATCGTTTCGATATTCAGAGCGGCAGCGCGCCACAGGATTGGTCAAATCGCATATTCAACTTCGTGTCGGGAAATCATTGGACAGGGTTGAGGTCGCACGGCTTGCATTTCGTGGCGCGATGATCCGCCTGATGGGAAAAGCCGAGCCTGCAATCAGCGCGTTTCTGAATACCCGCGCAGGATAGCTATGGCTTTTGTGTTTTGGCCGCAGGATCAGCCTGTGTCGTGTTTTTCGGCTTCAATGCGGATGGCTTTGGTGGTGAAATCACGCTCATCAGAACAAGCAGCAGGAAGTAGACAAACTGCAAAATGATAAGTGCCGCGATCGCGCGTAGAATGCTGATCCCAAGACCGGCACCTGTCATATAAGACCCCGCCGCAATGATGACGGCGGAACACACCATGAAACCAATGAATACTTGCAGACGCACACGTCCTCCTATCCCCGCGCCGAGTATAAGAGAACAAAGGCCATCGCGCTACTGTTTCAAAGACTGAATCTTTGGCATCTTACATATCTGTTGCCAAATAGCTTTCAGGCCAGCCGGGGCGCGCATATTTGCGCAGTTGCCTGACATTGACCTTGTTCAGCGCGATACCGGCAACTTTCTGTGCAATTTCAGGTTCATGCGCCAGATATTGCGCCACCAAGGATCTATGCGTCTTACCCCATTCACAGACCAATACGATTTGGTCCAATTGACCTATCATGCTTTTGGCCCCGGACCCTCTGCCCAATGGTGGCAGGTCCAGAACGATGTAATCGTAGTGCTTGCGAAGCTCGGATATCAGGTCTTGCTGATACGCCACATCACCGGTGACGGATTGCTGCTGTGCCGGACCGGATGGCAAAATGTTCAAACCGGTAAAATCAAGCTTATGCAACGCGTCTGGCAGTGCTGCGGTCCCGCCCACAACCTCGGTCATGCCAGGGACAGACGGAATTTTGAGTGCGTCGCTGATGCTGGTATTCTGCAAATCCATGTCGATCAACAAGGTTCGTGCACCTGATTTTGCCAGCATATTGGCATAGTTGACCGCAAGCATCGTTTTGCCTTCGTCAGGCAACATCGATGTGACCGCCACCACCTTGCTTGGGTGATCGGACGTGCCAAGATCAACGGTGGCGTGGATATTGCGCAGCGTTTCGCTGAACATGGATTGCGGCATCAGAACAGACCAGAAATAAAGTGGCGCTGTGTCTTTCGCCTTGCGTCGATACGTTTCCATTTTGGCGACATCGTTTGTGGCCGCACTCTGATCGCCTCCGCTAAAGGTCATGCGTTTGGTTTTTGGTATTGGCGCATCAGCGATGTTTTTTGCAAAGACCCGTGGCAAGTGGCCCAAAAACGCAAGTCCCGTATCATTATGAACGTCTGTACTGACGCGAAAGGCGCGATCACCCGCTTCACGCAGAACCGCAATTGCAAAACCGAACATCAGGCCAAGCAGCGTTGTCAAAGCCAAGGTTTGCCAAAGTTTGGGTAAAGCCGCTTTTTGAGGAACAGTTGATTGGGTCAGGATACGCCCGTTCGAGATTGGGAAAGACCCCTGGATCAGAATTTGTTCATAGCGTGCTGAAATCGTCTGGTGCAGCGCGTCAAGCGTTGCTGCCCGCTGCGCCAGGTCGCGCAATTCAGCGACTTTTGTCGGATCGCTTTGGCGCAAGGCGGCGGCCTGCGCCAACACATCAGCGGCATTTGCCTCCAACGTGTCCAATCGCTCGCGCATCCATGCGGCCGTACGCTCTGTGGATTCCACATTCGCGTTTAGGCCATCCTCAAGATAAGCTGCGGCATAAGTGTTCACGATGTCAGCGGCGAGTTCGGGATCATGCCCGACATAGCTGATCTCGATCGAAAAGCTCAGGCCGATGCGCGTGACAAGGATATCGCGCTGCAGGCGCGACGCAGCTGCGGTTAACTGATTGATGCGTTGCTGTTCAAGATCGACAGTGGCAGGTTCATCCGGTGCTTCGCCCAGACCAATAACACCAGTAACGCGCTGTTGCAGCCCTGAGACGATGTCGCGGGCAAGCGATGATGGAGGATACATGAAGACGTCATTGTTCTGCAGGTTCAACGTACTGGCAACCTCGGTCGCAAGCTGCAGTGACTTTAAGACCTGCATTTCGTTCAATAGCGATGTGTCGTTTCGCGCAAACGGTATGCTGGCCGTGATCTCTTGATCGACTTCGCTGCCTCTCTCGTTCACCAGAACCGTAGAGGACGTGTAATATTGTTTAGGTGTGGTCAGATGATGCGCGGCACCCACAACCATACCCATCACAGCACACAGGATCAGTGGCAGATATTGCCGGCGCAGTGCCGCCATCACATCGCCCAAGGTTGTTGCCTCGTTTATCGCGTGCGGCTGACGACGATCTACCGGCGCTTCGGCGTCTTGAATGCGTAATCCAATGTCTTTCATCTTATCGGCCCCACCCGTTATTCGCTTTTCCGTTGTGTGAAACCAGGCCCGTATTGTTGCAGCCCACGACCACCAGCCAGCCCCGATAAAGCGCCAACATGCAAAGCACCGCGCAAAATCGTTTTATTGCGGCGCGCTGGCATAACAGCCTGTAACAGCGCCACGCCTGCACAATAGACGACCTTGCCAACTGTAATGGCCCAAAGCCGCGCGGTGACGCCATTTTCGGCAACCAGTTGCCCATGGGTCTGCCCCATTCGAAAGCGCCGCCGCAACAGCCAGCGAAAGCTGACACGATTGGCGGGGATCGTTTCGTAAATCAGGGCGTCTGGCGAAAATGCGATCCTGCCCCCATCCGCGACCACCTTGGCAAAAAACGCGGTGTCCTCGCCACCGGTTTGCCCCAAAGCCACATCAAAAATGCGACCTTGCAATGCTGTACTTTGGCGATCCAGCAGGACGTTGCAGGTGTAGCCGGTGATGATCTTGTCATCGACCCAAACCGGCATCGTGGCATGGATGCGGGTCCGCTGCATCCAGTCGGGGGCACCATCTGGATAGTCTGCCTCGACCGGGCCTAGAACCACGTCGGCGTTACTTTTTGCCATTTCCCCGGTCAAATGAACCAACCAGTTCGCCGGTGCGACTTCATCGTCATCAATAAAAGCCAGAAAACGGGCGTTGCTGTGGGCCAATGCCCCATTGCGCGCGATCGAGATATTGCCTTGCGGGCAATGCACATAGCGCAAGGGCAGGGGTGCGTTCTGTGCCATCGCATCAACAGTCCGCTGTGCGCTTGGGTGATCATCATTGTCGACCACAAGAATGGCCACATCATACCCGTCCGGCAGCACCAAGGCCATCAGCGACGTCAAAGTCTTGGTCAGCTCAGGCCGCCGATAGGTACATACGCAGATGTCGAGTGTTTTGGTCATTGTGTCACCTGCGATCTGGTGTTTGTGGTGCTGCGCAGCACCCTTTGCCAGAACCCCAGCGACCAGGAAAAATGCATAATCATTGCAACAGGACCGCATAAAGTAAGCATTAAATCGCGCTGCTCCCACGCCATTCGCAAACCCGTAACAATGCAATACGCAGCCCATAAAGCAGCGGGTATGGCGAACAGCCAGTGGACCGGTCCCAGCAGCGCCAGCAAAACTGCCGGTGCCACCATCATGACCTTGGCCTGTCTGATCCGTGGCCTTATGCGGTGCTTTAACAAATTGCTGGCACGCCCGGCCCCATAGAAAAAGTACTGACGCCCCGCTGCCATCAACGAAGGGCGCGGAAAATAGGTCACAACCGTCGCGGCCGTCAGCCAAATTCGATATCCGGCCTGCCGCAAGCGATAGTCCAGTTCGGCATCCTCATTATGGGCAAAATTTGGGTCATACCCGCCAACGGCCTGAAACGCGGCGATCTTGATCAGGGCGTGGTGCCCGTGATCGACGTAAGCACCAGACGGCACATTGCGATGCGCAGACCCGCCATTGCCGATAGGCGCATTTTGGGTGGCGGCATTGATGCGTTGAACCCGTTTGTCCCCTTGCGCAACCATGCTGACCACAATGCTGTCAGCATATACGGACCGGGCCTGCTGCAACAGAATATCGCAATAGTCATCCGGATAGGCGCAATGCGCATCAATACGGATCAGATGCGTGGCGCGACCATCATCCATAGCGACGGCCATATTGATTGCGGCGCTTTGAATGCGGTCGGAGTTATGCAACAGCGCGATACGGTCATCTGCAGCGGCGCATTCTTGCACAATTCTAATCGTCCCGTCTGTGCTGCCACCATCAACGACAACAACGCGCCCGCCCAGCCTGTCCATCGCTGCACGAAGTTGGCTAAGAATTGTTCCGATGTGCATCGCTTCATTCAAGCAGGGAATAACGATAAGGGGGTCCGCGATGCGGTTGGTCGTATCAGTCAAATCTGACATTTTGATCTTTCGTGTAACGTAAGTTGCTGTCGGAAGAGGCAATGCGTCACTGAATAAGCGTACCACTAATGCGGCCGATCATAGGTCCCTTCGCCAAGGGGCGCACGCCATCCAATGCAGGGTCGGCCATAGCTTGCCACCGAACGGGCGGATTATGGGCGCGATCATGCAATATGCCCAATTGTTCAGCGTAAGCGAGCCGGTGACCTGAAACAGCATTGATTTTAAAAGAAGAAACGAATGTGAAACGGTGGCATGATTTGTTTGTGATCGGTGATAATCCGCGCAAACAGGTCGCGTGATTGGTGTGACAGTCACAGATCGCCTTTTTGACGCGGCCATCGAACATGCTGGTCTTTGCTTACTTGTCGCTACGGTCGATCAGCTGAAACGGATCGCGCAGGTTTTCAAGTCGATAGGCGCGGGGGGTTGTGCCGTATTGCCGACGAAACAGGCGGTAGAAATAGCTGCTGTTGTCAAATCCGCAATCGTTGACAACATCATCAATTGACCTTTCGTCACTGCGCAGCAGGTGCGCTGCATATTCGATCCGCACTTGGTTAATGTATTCCGACGGGGTCAGCCCGGTGACCGCCTTGCAGGTACGGCAAACATGTTCGTGACTGCGTCCTGCTGCTGCGATGAAACCCGCGGCACCTTTGCTAAAGACGGTCTGCGACTGGGCGGCACTGCATGCTTCGGCAAACCACCGCGGCGCATTTTGCGCGATGCCGCCTGCCGCGTCAGCGACGCGGTTTGTCAGCACCAACAAAAACTCCTCGATCCTGGCCAAAGACCTGTGCGCTGTTTGAAGCTGTTGGGCCACGTTGATCGCACGGGCAAAGCGGACAGGATCAAGCATGTGCATTTCAGGCAACGCCGCGCGGCTGTCAAAGAACGCGCTTTCGATAGTTTTGGCGTAGCGGTTTGTCAGATGTTTGGCGGTTTCAACGCGGAACATGACGTTGATGATCTGACAGCCTTTGGTACGGTCGGCGCTAAACGCGTGTACATCATTTGGTCTGATGAAGGTCAGATGCCCGGGTTCCAGTTGCTGTGTTTCGCCATTCACCCAATGGCTGGTCTGGCCGCTTTCGATCAAGAAAACTTCGAAAAAATCATGGTCGTGTGCCGCATTGGGAAATCGTTTTGCCAAAGATTTCCGGGCAAAATGAAACGCGTCATCGGCACGGATGTAGTTATCAATATGGAATGTCGTTTTGCGCATACCACAATATTAGCAACTAAATGCTGCCTTGCGGCATGAAAATATCAATATAGTGCAAAAAAATATCAAAACACGTTAGTGACTCTTTGTATGTGGTCCTTGACGATACCACTTCGGAGGGGGGACGATGTTAGAAGAAAAGCAAGACCTGCGTTTTGCGCCAGCGCCCGAAAAAGATGGTCAAAAGCTGTCTGCGCAGGACATTGCCCGATATAATGCCGAAGGCTTTGTTCAGCCTTTCGATGTATTTTCGGCTAGAGAGATCGCTGACATCCGTCGCTACGTTAACCGGCTTATGACAGATCTGGGTCCCAACGGTGCTTATGGTGTGAATTGCTATCAGGCACGCCTTGCGGGTCTGTGGGACATTGCCACTGATCCCCGTATTCTTGACCATGTGCAGGATATTATCGGTCCCAACATCCTATGTTGGGCGACGGCCATTTTATCCAAGAAACCCCATGACCCGAAAATAGTGCCTTGGCATCAAGACGCGTCATTCTGGGCGCTTTCGCCTGCGCGGACGGTGACAGTATGGCTGGCCATCGACGATGCGGATCAAGAGAATGCGGCCATGTGCTTTATTCCCGGCACGCATAACCAAGGTGCGATGGACGTAAAGACGACGACAGACAAGGCAGTCTTTCACAAGGAAACCGCCAATGCAGAAGCGCTTGGCGATCCTTTCACCAATGTGCTGCAGGCAGGCCAAATATCCTTACATGCCGATATGCTAGTGCATGGATCGCAGGCCAACCGATCTGATCGCAGGCGCTGCGGATTGACTTTACGCTATTGCCCGCCAAACGTCAGGATCACCGATCCTGCGTGGGCGAGAGGGGTTGAGGCCATTCTTTGCCGTGGCAATGCTGGTGATTGGGTCACCCATCCGCGGCCTGACAATAATGATATTACGCAGACCCAAAGTCCGCATGTCGTAGGGAATAACTGAATGGACATCACATGGTTCGGTCACGCCGCATTTGGATTGACACCCGCCGAGGGGCCGAAGGTTATTACTGATCCCTACACGCCAGAAGGCGTTGGATATGTGCCCATCAAAGAGACTGCTGAGCTTGTTATCATCTCATCCGATGATGACAGCGCCCATTGCCGGGCTGACCTGATCGCCGGCGATCCAACAGTGGTAAATGCGCTGACCGTTGCGCAAGGCGGTGGGACGACAACCGCAGAAGGCGTTGAAATCACCGCGATTGAAGCCGCTGAATGGGACCACCACCCTGAACACGCGGTGCCGGGGCAGAATGGCATGTATCGTTTCACGCTGGACAACATCAAATTTGCCCATATGGGCGACGTAGGCAATCCGCTGACCGATGCGCAGCAGGCGTTCTTTGAAGACACCGACGTGCTGTTCGCGCTGGCGGGCGGCTATCTGACTTTGGAACTGCCGGACCTGATGGAAATGATCCACCGCACCCGACCCAAGCTGGTGATCCCGATGCATTTTCGCACGCTGACCTACAAACCGCGCAACACAATGTGGATCGAAAGCTTTCTCAGCCATTTCAAGGATGAAGACGTCGATTTTGCCTTTGGCGCGACGCACACACTGACAAAAGATGACCTGCCGGATCGCACCCGCGTTCTGGTCATGGACTACGTTCGGTAGACGGACAACATCATGGGCGCAAAGCCCTTTTCTGGGAGGAAAAACATGAAACTGGGAAAATTACTTTTGGCGACCTCTGCGTTTGCCATGGCGACATCCGCAGCGCTTGCGCAGGATGTATCCCGTGAAAACACGGTCATCTTTGATCTTGATCGCACCATTCAGGACCCTGAAAATTTCAACTGGATGACACCGGGTACCAAGCGGATGCATGGCGCACACCAAACGATGTGGGAGCCGCTGTTTATCCTTAACTATGGCACAGGTGATGTAGATCCATGGCTGGCGACTGGCTTTGAAAGCAATGCCGACAGCACCGAGTTCACGATTTCCCTGCGCGAAGGTGTGGAATGGTCCGATGGTGAGGCGTTTGACGCCGACGACGTGATCTTTACCACCAACATCGCGCTGACTAACGAAGAGATTTCTTCGCGTGAGGCATCAACCATCAAGGCGCAGGTCGCGTCGGTTGAAAAGGTGGATGATCTGACAGTGAAGTTCACCCTCAACACCCCCAACCCGCGCTTCATCGTTGAAAACTTTGGCGTGCGCATTTTCGGGTCGTTCCTGATCATGCCAGAGCATGTCTGGAACGGTGAAGACCCGGCGACCTTCGCCTTCAACCCACCTATCGGCACCGGCCCCTATACTTTCACTTCTGCCGCATCAAACCGTGCGATATGGGATCGTAACGATGACTGGTGGGGCGCCAAGACAGGTTTCATGGACCTGCCAGCACCTGAACGCGTGGTCTTTGTTGAAACCGGTGGCGAGGAAAGCCGCGCACAATTGATGGCCGCCAACCAGCTAGACGCGGCCCAGAACGTCACAATCGGCACGTTCGAGGCCATTCAGGCGCAGAACCCAAATGTGATCGCATGGTATGCCGATTATCCTTACGCCGCCGCCGACCCCTGCGCACGACAGCTGGAAATCAACACCACCGTCGCCCCATGGGACAATGCCAACATGCGCAAGGCGGTTGCCCATATCATTGACCGCAATCAGATCGTGAATGTCGCCTACGAAGGCACGACAGCCGCGTCGCAGACTATGTTTGCACAGTACGGGTCTATGGCACCGTTCATTGATGCAGTAGTCGAAGCCGGTTATGGCCTGCCTGCCAGCGCAGATGTTGCCGCCGGTCAGGCGTTGATCGAAGCCGAAGGTTGGGCCCGCGATGGCGATTATTATACCAAAGACGGCGAAACCCTGTCGGTGCAGATCCATGTGAACTCTGCCTCGACCGAATACACCCGCACGATTGATGTGATCGTCGAACAGCTTCAGCGCGCAGGTGTTGATGCCCGCGCCGTACCGGTTGAAAACGGTGTTTTCTGGGGGGAAGTACTGCCATTTGGTGCTTATGAGATGTCCTATAGCTGGCTGTCCTGTGGATCAGTGAACGAACCCTGGGCGTCGATGGGCCGTTATACCGTTCAGGACGTCGTGCCAGTGGGCGAACGCAGCCCCGGCTTTAACAATACCGCCCGTTGGGATGGTGCCGCGGCAGAAAGCTATAGCGCGATTATGGACGATATCGCCGGTCGCCAATTGGGTGATGACGCGATCCCCGGTCTGGTCGCCGAAGCCTATGCCCATCTGGACGCTGAGATGCCGTTCATCCCGCTTGTTCAGGCCGCCAAGCTGCTGCCCATGAACGAGACATATTGGACAGGTTGGCCCACGGCAGACAACTACTACAACCATCCGTTCTTCTGGTGGAACCACACCCACCAGATCATCCATAATCTGGAACCGGCTGGAAACTAACGACCCTCCCTGAGAGAGCGACCGGCGCCTAGCATACGAGGCGCCGGTCGCATGTAGCTGCTTAAACGCGCTGCAAAACAGCAAGGAGAGACCCCATGGGACGCATTCCGCGATCATATCTTATCAACCGGCTGACCACGCTGATCCTGACCATCCTGATCGCTGCGACGATCATCTGGATCATCCCGCGATTGTCGCCCGTTGATCCCGCTGAAATCGCCCTTGGCCGGATGGCCGCAGGAGCCGGTTCAGTCGCCAATTCGGAAGAGATTTTGGCCCAGCTGCGCGCCAATATGGGCATTGATGAGCCGTTCTTGATCCAATATTTCCGCTATATCAGCGGTGCCTTGGTTTTCGACTTTGGGCTATCGACCGCCGCCTTCCCAACGCCTGTTTCAACCCTGATTTTGAACGCCCTACCTTGGACATTAGGCCTGATGATCCTGTCGCTGATCATCACCTTCGTCATCGGCAACCTGCTGGGTGCGCTGATGGTCTGGGACCGATCGCCAAAACTGGTCCGCGTCGCGATCCCCGCGGCGATGGTTTTCACGTCAATTCCGCCGATCCTGTCAGGTCTTTTGCTGATGTGGGTCTTCGCGGCCAAGCTGCAATGGTTTCCACTCACGGGCGCATATAGCATCTTTGTTGAACCCGGTTGGAACTGGGCGTTTGTGCAGTCTGTTCTTCACCACGGATTCTTGCCGGCGCTGTCTATCGTCGTTGTCACATTCGGCTTTTGGGCCTTGGGGATGCGCGGCCTGATGATCGGTGTGCAGGGCGAAGATTACGTCAAGCTGGCCGAGGCTAAGGGCCTGCGCCCGCGTTATATTCTTTACCGTTACATGATCCGCAACGCGATCCTGCCGCAGATTACCGCCTTTGCGCTGAAGATCGGGTTACTGATTGCAGGGCAGGTACTGGTTGAACGCATCTTTGCCTATAACGGGATGGGCAAGCTGCTGTACGATGCGATCCTCAATCAGGATTTCCCGGTGATTCAAGGCGTCAGTTTTGTGATTATCCTGATCACCGCCCTCAGCGTGTTCTTGGTCGATCTGGTCTACCCGTTCATCGACCCCCGCATCCGGCACGAGGTGGCTTGATATGACATCGCAAGACAACATGCCCATGACCCGCGCCGAAAAGCGACAGGCGAAACGGATCAAGCGCTTTGATAATCCGTGGATGAACCCCAAACTGATCTGGGGTGCCGCCCTGCTGCTGGGCATTATCGCGATGGGGATCATCGGGCGGTTTGTCTGGGACCCTGATCTGGTGTTTACCGGGTCCAGTATGCTGCGCCTGCCACCCGTGGGGTTTGAAAACCTGCGCGGTCAGGCGGGCACCATGGCGAACCCGCTGGGCACAGATGGCGGCGGGCGGGACCTGCTGGCGCTGATCATCATCGGTGCGCCCAATACGCTGTTTGTCGGCTTGCTTGCGTCGCTCATCGGCATGTCCATCGGCATCTTCCTTGGCTTCTCCGCCGGTTTCCTTGGCGGGCGCACCGATGACGTGATCCGCGTTAGTGCTGACGTGATGATCACCATCCCACCTTTGCTGATCCTCGTCGTGTTTCAATCGGCTTTTGGGGATGTCTCGCTCACCATGATGGCCCTGCTGATCGCGGGTTTCGTTTGGCAATCACCCACACGCCTGATCCGCGCGCAAGTGCTGTCGATGAAGCAATCGGGATATGTTCAGATGGCCCAACTCTCTGGTGCCTCCACCAGCCACATCATGTTCCGCGAGATGATGCCAAATCTGGTACCTTATCTCTTTGGGTCCTTCATCGCGTCGGTCACGACCTCCATCGTCACGGCCGTCGGCCTCGAGGTTCTCGGCCTTGGCCCACAACGCATCCCGACGCTTGGCCGCACGATCTATGAGGCGATCAATGCAGGCGCACTGATCCAGAACCTGTGGTGGTGGTGGGGTATTCCCACGCTGTTGTTGGCGGTGATTTTCATCGGTCTTTTGCTGATTAACCTTGGCCTTGATGAGGTCTCAAACCCACGCCTGAGGAAACTGTCATGACAGATAAACCCGTCCTCACCCTCAAAGACCTGTCGATTGAGTTTCCCACGCCGCAAGGTGTTGTCCAAGCGGTCAAAGCGCTGTCGCTCGACATCCACAAGGGCCGACGCGTCGGGTTTATCGGCGAAAGCGGGTCGGGCAAAACCACGACCGCGCTGGCCGTCATGCAAATGCTGGCTGAACCGGGGCGCGTGGCCAGTGGCATGATTGATCTGGGTGGGACCAACGTCCTTGATCTGGATGAAGAGCAGATGCGCCGCGCGCGCCTTAGCCGCGTCGCCTACATCCCGCAAGGTGCGATGAATTCGCTGAACCCTGTGATGCGGGTGGAACCGCAGATGTGGGACGGGATCATCGCGCACGAGGGCAAGCTTGACCGGGCCGAATTGAAACGCCGTTCCGATGCGGCGCTGGAAAGCGTGGGCCTGCCAGTGCACACTGCTGACCTTTATCCGCATGAATTGTCAGGCGGCATGAAGCAACGTGTCTGTATCGCGATGGGAATTATTCTGAACCCCGAATTGATCATCGCGGATGAACCCACCTCGGCTTTGGACGTCGTCACACAGCGGCAGGTGATGCAGACGCTGAAGGCCATCCAGACCGAGATCGGGTCGGGCCTGATGCTGATCGGGCATGACATGGGGTTGATGGCGCAGACGGTCGATGAACTGGCCGTCCTGAAAGATGGCGAGTTGGTCGAACACGGCTCGGTGCAGCAAATTCTTGAGGCCCCAAAGCACCCCTATACGCGCGATCTGATCTCTTCTGTCCCGCTAGTTGGCGGCGAAAGCTTCCTTAACCCCGATACCCGTGCCGAAGCCCCCAAAAGGGCCAGCGCTGAACCGCTGCTCCGCTTTGAAAATGTCCGCAAGGACTATGGTGCCGTCACCGCCCTACACCCGATGTCTTTCCAGTTGCAAGGCGACACCCCGCAGATCATTTCTATTGTGGGGCAATCGGGGTCGGGCAAGTCGACCATGGGGTCGATCATGCTGGGCTTTAACCCGCCCAGCCAAGGGCGCGTGCTGTTTGAAGGACAGGATGTGGCGACAATGTCAGCGGCGCAATCGCTGGATTTCCGCAAGAACGTGCAGGCCGTGTTTCAAGACCCTTACGCCTGTTTCAACCCGTTCTACCGGGTGAACCACGCGCTGAAGTTCCCGTTCAAACAGTTTGGTATGGCCAAGTCAGATGCGCACACGCAACAGGCCATGGAAGAGGCTTGCGCGGCAGTTGGTCTTGACCCTGATCTGGTGCTGAACCGCTATCCGCATCAGTTATCCGGCGGACAACGCCAACGGCTTGTGGTGGCCCGTGCGCTGATGCTCAGCCCCAAACTGCTGATCGCGGATGAACCCGTGTCCATGGTCGATGCATCCCTGCGGGCGTCGATCCTGTCGAATATCTATGACCTCAAGGATAAATACGGCATCTCGATCCTCTATATCACGCACGACCTTGCCACAGCCTATCACGTCAGCGACTACGTCATGGTCCTGTTCAAAGGCCACGTGGTCGAAGCCGGACCACCCAAAGAGGTGATCGGCGCGCCACAGCACCCCTACACGAAACTACTGATCGACAGCATCCCTTGGCCCGATTTACACCGCAGTTGGGGTGATGGGCGGCAAGATTGGGACCCCGCAAAACTGGAGGCGGAGGCAGCGCAAGCATCCGCGGTCTATCGCGGTATGGTGCCGGGTTTTGATTTGCAAGAAGCATGAAACGCAGCTGGCCTTTTACGCCTGAAAAGATCGCAGCGCGGCTGCGCCTGATCGCGCCTTATGTACATCGGCAACGGTCAGTGCTGCCGCATTTTCGGATTTTGCCATTATCAAAGCCGATGCTGGACGCACCCATCTGCAATGATCCAACGCTCTGGGATGAAATCCCGCATGAAAGCTATTGGGGGCATGCGGATCTGAATTTTGTGATGAAATCGACGTTTCGGGTGCCTGATGGCTGGGACGCAAATCATCTTGCCTTGCACCTTCCGCTTGGCATTTTGGGGGATGTATTCAACCACCCCGAAGCGCTGGTGCATGTTGATCAAATCCCGATCGGGTCGGCGGACCGGTATCACCATACAATCCCGCTTGCCGCCGATCTGGCAGATGACGCGGCGCATGTGCTTTCATTGCACGGGTGGACCGGGCTTGCGGGCTGGCCACCCGACCTGAACTCAAAATCGAAACTGTTCATGGGTCTGCCGGCATTGGTGGAACGGGATCCGGTGCTGTTGACGTTTATGCAACTGGCACAAACGGTCTTGGATACGGCGATAACATTGGACGATGACACAGGTGTGGCACTGCTGGACATCTTGGATCAATCCGTGCGCCTGCTCGACACACGCGATCCGATTGGCGATGCGCTGTATGACAGTGTGCCCGCAGCGCTGGCCTTGCTAAGACAAGGTTTGCCTTCAGTCGGGAAACCTTTGGATGTCACCCTGCACGGCATTGGTCACGCGCACATGGATATTGCCTATCTTTGGACGATAGATCAGATCAGACTGAAGAATGCGCGCACCTATTCCAACGTCTTGCGGTTAATGCAGGACGACGCGGACTTTCGCTTTTCGCACTCACAACCGCAACTCTATGCCTATACGGAACGCGACTATCCCGCCCTTTTTGCCAAGATCAAAGAACGGGTTGCAGAAGGCCGGTGGGAAGTCATGGGCGGGATGTGGGTCGAGCCTGATTTGAACGTCACCGGTTCAGAATCGTTGATCCGCCAGTTGGTTTTGGGCCGGACCTATTTCAAAGACACCTTTGGCGATGTCGAAACGCCCGTTTTGTGGTTGCCTGATACGTTCGGCTTTCCTGCGCAAATCCCGCAACTGATGCGCTTGGCCGGTCTCGAGCTTTTTGTGACCAACAAATTGAACTGGAACCAGTTCAATCAGGTGCCATCATCGACGCATCATTGGGAAGGGCTGGATGGATCGCGCGTGTTGGCGCACGTGTTGACGACACCGCGCGACGTGCAATATCTGCCATTTCCAACCAATTATAAAAGCGACCTGTCCGGTCCCGAGGTCTTGGGCACCTACACGCGATCTACTGCACCGCAATCTGTCCGCGATCTGCCGATTTGCTTTGGCTATGGCGATGGTGGGGGCGGCCCGACCGAGGATCTGCTGGCCAAGGCGCAGGTCTATAAGGCAATGCCCGGCATGCCGCAGTTCAAATACAGCACCGTGCGCGATACATTTGAGGCGATCAAAAAGATACCTGACCTGCCTGTCTGGCAGGGTGAACATTATATGGAAGGCCACCGCGGCACCTATACCTCGCAAGGATGGATCAAACGCGCGAACCGCAAGGCCGAATGGGCCCTGCATGAGGCAGAGGCGATGGCGGCCATGGCAGGCCAGAGCCCTGACCTGACCGAAGCCTGGCAGCTACTTTGCCTTAATCAATTTCACGATATCATCACGGGCACGTCGATTGGCGCGGTATTTGAGGATGCCCGCCGCGACTTTGCCAAGATCAGGGATGTGACTGAACGGGCGGCCGTGAGTGCCGCCAAAGCGTTGGGTTGTGCGCAAGCAAGCGTGGTGAATACCGCGCCGACACGCGGCCCAAGGCTGGCCACCTTTGGCAAAGATGCTGATATTACGGGACAAAAGACGGATGACGGCACATTAGTCTACTTCGATGATCTGCCGGGTTATGCCATCGCACCGATGGCATCCGCCAACATGCCTGATGGTGATGTTATCGTGCGCAAGGATGGTGATGACTTCGTTATGGAAAACCCCTTGGTCCGCGTTGTGCTGACAGCCAGCGGGCAACTCAACAAAGTCTTTGACAAAACGCTGGATCGTGACGTCCTTGCTGATGCAACGCCCAGTAACCACCTACTCGCGTTTGAAGATCGGCCAATTTGCTGGGATGCCTGGGATATCGACCCCAGCTATGAAGACCGATGCGAACCTGTGCTGGGACACACAACAGGCAAGATTGTCGAAAACGGCCCGCTTCGCGCCACTGTTTTGTTCAAGACCGCTTGGCGCAGCAGCACAATCATTCAACGGGTGCAGTTATGCGCGCATTCCAAGCGGATTGATTTTGTTACCGATGTGGATTGGCATGAAACCCATACGCTTTTGAAGGCAGCTTTCCATACGACAGTGGTCAGCGATACTGCCGCGTTTGACACCCAATGGGGCCGTATATCGCGCAGCACGCGACGGGACACCGATTTTGACGCGGCACGTTTTGAGGTGCCGGCGCAGAAATGGGCCTGTCTGTCGGATGATGCATGTGGCGTCGCGGTGTTGAATGACTGCAAATACGGATATGATGTTCTTGAATGCCGGATAAGGATTACTTTGATCAAATCCGCAACTGCGCCAGACCCAAAGTCTGATCAGGGGGCGCATCGGTTTACTTACGCCTTACTGCCCTTTGATGCGGGGCAGCCCGAGCAGCTGAACCACGAGGCCTATGATCTCAATGCGCCTCTCAGGGTGTTGGATGCCACAACTTCGGCTAGTGCGGACACAACACCGCTGATCCTGTCAAGCGCGTCTAACGTTATCATCGAGACGGTCAAACCGTCCCTGGTTGGCAATGACCTCATCATCCGACTGTTTGAATCGACCGGCGTTGCGACTACGACGGAACTGCGCATCGAGCCGCAATGCCGTTCGGCCCATTTGGCAACGATCTTTGAAAAGACGACAACCCCTCTGATGCTTGCGGGAAACAGGGTTGCGCTAACCCTGCGACCATTCGAGATTGTCACCATCAGGCTTGAACGTGCATAAAGTGTGCATTCAAGTCGCGCGATATTTTTAGGACATTCAATGACAGATCAAGCACAGCAGATCGCGCCGCCGGGCCCCATGGATAGCGATTGGTTTTGGCTGGACCAGGCAGACCATCGGGCGTGGTTGAAGCGGCAAAGCGAAAGCCAATTGACCTTTTTTGCCGCCAGTATGCAACCTGGTCCCGGCTTTTGCCTGCTGGGCCATGATGGCACGCCGTTACCGACCAAAGAGCAGGAACTGCATACAACGACACGGCTGGTCCATTCATACAGTCTTGGTGTTTTGCAAGGTCATCAGGGTGCAAAAGATATTGTCGATCACGGTATGGCTTATCTAGCCAGCCATCACAAAGACACGGTGCATGGCGGTTATGTATGGGCGCTGACCGATGATGAGATCAGCGATGATCGCAAGCTGGCTTATGGTCATGTCTTTGTCCTGCTTGCTGCATCCAGTGCGAAAATGGCGGGTCATCCTGACGCCGATGCGCTTTTGGCCGATATCACCGGCATTTTGGACCGGCATTATTGGGAAGAAGATGCAGGCCTTTTATGCGACGAATGGAACCGCGATTGGACCCCGTTTTCCACCTATCGCGGCATGAATGCCAATATGCATGCGGTCGAGGCGATGTTGACGGCCGTTGAAGCAACAGGAGAGACAGTTTTTCTGGATCGCGCGGCCCGTATTTTGGATTTCTTTACGCGCCAAATCGCACCGAAGGAGAACTGGCGTCTGCCAGAGCATTACACACAAGATTGGCAGATCGACCGGAACTATGCTGGCAATCACATGTTCCGGCCCGCGGGCACGACGCCGGGGCATTCGTTTGAATTGGGGCGGCTGACCCTGCAACATTGGGACCTGATGGGGCGTCCAGAAACAGACGCCCCACAGGTGGCGCGCAGGCTGATTGAACAGGCGTTGCACGATGCATGGCTGCCAGAGGGTGGCTTTGCCTATACATTGAACTTTGATGGGACGGTTGCGGATGGATCCCGCTTTTGGTGGCCGGTGACCGAAGCAATCGGCGCCATCGCAACGCTGATCGCGCTGGATCGGCGCACCGAGGATGAAACCTGGTACAGACGGTTATGGCATTTCGCAAATGCGACTTTCATTGATCATGATCAAGGCGGGTGGTTCCCCGCAATCGATGAAGAGGGGGCCCCGACAAGTTCAATCTTCCTTGGAAAGCCTGACATTTACCATTCGCTGCAGGCCTGCATCTTTCCACTTTCTGGACGTCTATCAAGGATGATAGTGCCGCCAAGTTAGAGGTGCGAGATGGCCGTTATCAGCACCGCAGCTGAAGTGTGATGGCTGGATGTCTGAAAGCCCGCACTTGTTCGCCGCGCAGTTAGACCGCTGGTTTACCCATCGCGTGGTGCAAGCGTGATACTTCCTCGTGTGTCAGGCCCAGTGCGGCCGCCAACTCTGACAGAAATTTCTTTTCAGCAAACGTATCGGGGTTCCCGACCAAAAGTGCTCCGGAATAGACCTCTTTGCGCGCGTGGGCTGGTGTATCCGCCGCAATGGCATTTGGGTCGATGGGTTCTTGCATCGCGTTGCGCAGGGTCGCCTTTTCCTGCGTCGTTGCATCGTCCAGAATTTCCATCAACGTCTGCTGTTCGGCATCCGAAATAGCGCCATCCGCTCTGGCCATTTGCACCATGGCCCTTAAAACCGGCCCACTCTCAGCGTCTGTATCGAGTGTTTCTGACGACATTTCAGCTTCAACATCCGCAGCGGCCGTTTCCGTATCGGACCGATGACCAAGCGCGCTGGCCAGCGTGCCAAGCATGGAGCCGAAGGATTGATCCATAATGCTGGTGGATTCAGTGCGCTGGGTCGTGTTGGCCCCATTCAACGACCCCAGAATAGAGCTGAGAATGTCAGGTGAACCGGCTGGTTCCACATCACCACGAGAGTGGGCGGTTTGACTGCTGGTCGGCTGTGCATCGCGGTTTTGTAGCGCGTTCTTGATGCCCTCTAATCCACCTGCGGACCTGACAGCGTCCATTCCCTTTTTTGCGGCAAACGCCAAAGCGAGTTTGGTCACCATTCTTTTGATCGACATCGTCTTCTCCTTTGCGTGGGGTGTCTGCGGACACATCAGTATAGTGTTACAAAGCCCAGCAGCGATGTTGGTTCCCAATGCAAGGCGTCGAAATCGGCGACGCGGCAATGACGGTGCTGGAAATATTTGTTCGATGCGCCGCGGAACCTAAGTGTAACGAAAGCGGTTTTGTTTCTATCTAAAGTCGAATGAGCAGACCCGTTGCAACGCCTTGATGTACCCCCATTGAAAGATCCGCATGCCAGCCGAAAATTCCCCTCCACGTCCCCTGACAGTTGTGTGGTTCAAGCGTGACCTGCGTTTGCATGATCATGCGCCACTTTCCCAAGCGGCGCAGGCTGGCACCGTGCTGCCGCTTTATGTGATAGAGCCTGAATACTGGGCCTTGCCGGATGTCAGCTATCGGCAGTGGCGGTTCTGGGCTGGTGCCATTGCGGATTTGCAACAACAGATTGCGACACTGGGTGGTCAGCTTTGTCTGCGCAGCGGGGCGGTCGTGGATGTTCTGTCGCAATTGCGTGCGGATTACGGGCCTTTTGATTTAGTTGCGCATCAGGAAACCGGAAACGCGTGGACATTTGCACGCGACAATGCTGTGCGCGATTGGTGCCACCGCAACGGTGCAGATTTCACAGAACATCAGCAACATGGCATCTGGCGCGGTGCAGCACTTGACCGCAATCGCTGGGCGAAACGTTGGGACGCAATGATGGCCGCGCCGCTGACCCCCATTCCATCTGACATTGACTGGGCTCGGGTCACGTCAGACGCCTTGCCAGATGCTGCGGCTTTGGGACTGACCGATGACGGGATCGTCGCTATGCAATCACCGGGGCTTGCAGCGGCACGCGCCACTTTGGACAGTTTTTTGCATGATCGCGGCGCGCCTTATCAAAAGGCGATGTCCAGCCCTGTCAGCGGTGAAACCGCCTGCTCGCGCCTGTCCCCGCATTTGATGGCAGGAAGTATATCCATGCGCGAAGTGTATCAGGCAACCCTCGCACGGCAGTCTGCTGTCGCAGCACTGCCCAAAGCGGACCGTGGCACATGGCCAAGTGCCATGAAGTCTTTTGTCGGGCGACTGCATTGGCACTGCCATTTCATGCAAAAACTAGAAGCCGAGCCCGAAATCGAATGGTTGCCCATGGCCCGCATTTATGAGGGGCTGCGGCCCACACCGACCGACAGCAGTTTATTGTCCGCCTTTGAGGAGGGGCGCACAGGATACCCCTTTGTAGATGCTTGCATGCGTTACCTGCGCGCAACCGGTTGGATCAACTTTCGGATGCGCGCCATGCTGATGTCTTTTGCATCTTATAATCTGTGGCTGCCGTGGCAGCAGTCCGGCACCGTCCTTGCACGGCTGTTTACTGATTATGAGCCGGGTATTCACTGGCCGCAAAGCCAGATGCAGTCAGGTGAGACAGGTATTAACGCCGTGCGAATATATTCGCCGGTCAAGCAAGGCTATGATCAGGACCCGACCGGCGTATTTACACGTCAATGGGTGCCTGAGCTGGCGCATCTGACGGGGAAGGCCTTGCAGGATCCGTGGACGTTGGATGCACTACCCAAAGGTTATCCGGCGCGCATCGTCGACCATCAGCAAACCGCGCGAGAAGCGAA
The DNA here is from genome assembly GCF_000169435.1 of Roseobacter sp. CCS2. Classification (GTDB taxonomy): domain Bacteria; phylum Pseudomonadota; class Alphaproteobacteria; order Rhodobacterales; family Rhodobacteraceae; genus Yoonia. The sequence goes on from NZ_AAYB01000003.1 coordinate 66,793, forward strand.
ACAGCGTATCTATGGTCTGCGCCGTACTGCAGAGGCACGTAGCCAATCCGCCGCAATTTTTGAAAAACATGGCAGCCGCAAACCGCGTGATCTGCGCACACGGCGGAAGGTGGCACATACAGATGACTGACTGGCACCCCGATATTGCTGATAGGATTAGACCATTGAATGCCACGCCTATCGGTGCACCAGCCTCTTGCGCCTATGTATTGTGCTGGATCCAGCAAACACTGCGTTCCGATGACAACCCCTTGATTGATGCCGCAATTGACCTTGGTAACCGGCTGGGCTTGCCGGTATTGGTTTATCATGGCCTGCGCGAGGATTACCCACATGCGTCTGACCGACTGCATCATTTTATCTTGCGTGCCAGTCGCGATCTGCAGCGTGAATGTGTGCGTCGCGGATTACGCTGTGTGACGTTTGTTGATCAGGCGCAGACGCGCGAAAAAGGACTGGTTTACCGCTTGGCGGCCACCGCTGCTGCGGTCTTAACAGACGATCAGCCTGTATTTGTGGCCCGCCAGCAGGCTGATAATTTCGCCGCACGCTGCGACAGGGCCGTATTTGCGGTGGATACTGCACGGTTGGTCCCGACACGTGTTCTGCCAGCAGGCCTCAAAACCACCCCCGCATTTCGCAAGGCAAGCGGCGCCCTGCGCCCCCAATACGAGGTACACCGTAATAATTTTGTGCCAGATTGTCCTGCCTATACCGGTGATGTGTGCTTTAAAGATGCCAACCTCGCGCAGGCGTCTAATACTGCGCTGAATGATTTGATGGCGCATTGCGACATTGATCATAGCCTGCCGCCCGCGCCGGACTTTGAACCCAGCGCTGCTGCGGCCCGATCCGCACTTGATGGTTTTGTGACTGACGCATTGGCGACCTATCCATATCGTCGCAACAATGCGGCGGACAAGGCGGGTGTTTCACGCTTATCGCCATACCTGCATTTTGGCGTGCTTGGACCGCGCAAGATGACCGCCGCCGTGCGTGCCGCTGATGTAACGGCGAATGCCAAATGGAAATATCTTGATGAATTGCTGACTTGGCGCGAGTATTTTCATTATCTTGCCTATCAGGACGACAATTTTGCCAGCTTTCGGTCGCTGCCGGATGCACCACGCACATCGCTTGAGGCACATTCCAGCGATCCACGTCCCACACTTTATGCATTGACCGATCTGGTGCATGGCAACACCGGTGATGAAACATGGAACGCCGCACAGCGCCAATGGTTGGCCACCGGTTATATGCACAATAATTTGCGCATGTATTGGGGCAAGCAAATCATCAAGTGGACGCCTGACCCTGAAACAGCGTGGGATACGGCCTGTTATCTAAACGACCGGCTGGCGCTGGATGGGCGTGATCCGGCAACATATGGGAACATGAAATGGGTGTTCGGTATGGCAAAACCGGCTTGGAAAGAACAGCCGATCTATGGCTGGGTCGCGCCCAAGTCTGACCGGGCCTTGCGCAAGCGCGATGGTGTTGTGGCGTGGCTTGCGCAATCGGCAAGCCGGGACGTACCACAAATCAACGTGCCAGACGCCGTTCCGACCTATTCCCATGCCGGATGACACCAGTGAACAAACCCTGCGTCGTGCCATACTGCGCCTGACGGCAGATCGTGGTCCAAACAAAACAATCTGCCCTTCCGAAGTGGCCCGCCACGTCGCAGGCAATGATCCTGACGCGTGGCGCCCGTTGATGCCGCAGATCAAGGTGGTGGGCTCTCGATTGGCGGGGGAAGGCCACGTCGCGTTGAAACAGGGGGGGCAAACGATTGATCCTGCGGCGGTTCGCGGCGCATATCGGATCGCGATCATAAATTAAACATCCTGATCTTTGCGGGTTAAGTCATACCACCACGCGGCATAGTGGGTGTTCTTTGGATGATGCCTATTCACATCTTCGGCCCCGTCATCCCATCACACCGGGCCGCGTTCGCCCAATTTGACCTTGGCACTGTGAACCGCGGCACGTGCGCTGGTCAACGCCGCATCTGTTTGCGCATTCTTGACCGCACGACGGGCCGTCATCAGTTCCTTGACGTATTGTGCCCGCACATCTTCTGGCAAAGCCGGGTTACTACAACGCCACAGCCGGTCGTTGACCAGAAAATAGCGTCCATCAGGCGTCGTGGGATATGATTTGCGCGCTGTCATACCGTGCAGAAATGGGTGTCTTCATCTGCGACTGGCGCATTGCCGAAATCGGATTGGTCGGGAATGCGGCCAAAAGCGATCTTGGCGCCCAGATATCCCCCCGGCACCGCGTCTTGACCGCCTAGTGATATTGCCTCTGGTCCGTGTTGCTGGCGCAATGTGTCCATCAGATCGCTGACCGCCTCCCAGCGGGAGATGTTGATTTGTTCTGGCGCGGTCGGGGTCAGAAACAGATCGTTTGTCATCTGCTCGTTTGCGATCAGACCATGCAGCATCACACTGACCGATCTAGGAGGAAAACCAACCGCGCGTTGCGCCGCGTCCAGACCCTGCGCCAAAGTTGCCAAAACCGTGTGATCATCCCGCGTGGGCAGAAAGTGCCCTTCCCAATCCCAGCGCAGATCATCTTTCCGGCTGCCGCTGCGCCCTCGATATCCGCCACCCTTAAAACCCAGCGTCAGCTTTGTCGCTCTGAGGTCAGCGCGGCGCAGGCGGCGTGCAGCCCCCAGTGCCAACTGCCGTGCACAGATTGTCACTTTTTGGGGCGTGCGCCAGTCGGCGGGCAACATGCGGCTATGGCCGAACATCCGCTTTTGTGTTGGCAGGCGTTCGGCATGTTGGCCGTGTAGTTCGTTCCAGAACCTTTCACCTTCCACACTGCGCCAGATCGCCCGCGCTTGCTTGGGGGCGAGGGCCCAGAGTGACTGAAAATCCGTGACACCCGCCGCCTGCAGCCGTTTTTCCATGCCGTCTGAAACACCTGGCAGATCATCCAGTGCGATATGAGCCAGAGATGCGGGTAAATCAGCCAGTTCGATTAACGCAAAACCATCAGGTTTATGCGCTTCGGCGCCAATCTTCGCCAGTAGTTCGGTTGGTGCGATCCCGATTGAGCAGGTCAATTCCGGGCTAAACGCGGCCGCGAGGGCGGCTTTAATCCGGTCTGCCAGCGCGCGACCCTCACGTGCTTCGCTGGGTAGCAGGTGGCAGACGACCTCATCAATGGATCTGACATGGGCAACCGGAACAACGGTGTTCACAACATCAACAATGCGGTTGTGCAGTCGAACATAGACATCATGGCGGGCAACCACAAAGATCATATCGGGCACGATACGCCGCGTATCTGCGATGCGCGCCATTGATTTGACACCCAGCGCTTTTGCTTCGCGGCTGATTGCAATGCAGCCAGTGTGCGGACTGTCCAAAGGTACGACCCCAACTGGCCGCCCGCGAAGGGCAGGGTTAAAGTGCTGCTCTGCGGTTGCAAAGAAGCTGTCAAAATCGAGATAAAGACGTGATATGTTGGTATCCGGGCACATGGTCTGGGAAGAATCGCTTTGTGATTGCAGCATGAGAACATAACAAGAACATAACTGTGATGCAAAGCCTGCCTTGTTGATCTAGCCGTCTAAAAACAGCGATTTGCGTTGCAAATTCTAATTCACACGGACGCAACGCTCTAATGCTTGCAGCAACGTTGTTGGATGCGACGGTTTCGACACCACCTCGATCTTAAGCGTTTCACCGGTTTTGCTGAGTTGTTCGGCGTTACCCGAATGTAAAATCATCGGAATGCCATATCTCTTAAGCTGCTGAATTATTGGTTCGCATGTCCCATCCAGCAATCTGTAATCCAGTACCGCTCCGTCAAAGCCGTCATCCGCTGGGCACTGTTCAATTTTCGAAAGCGTTTCTGCAATGCTGCGGTAGGGGCCTTCCACACTTGCTCCTGCCTCTTCCAGCGTCAACAAGATATCGAGACCGATAAGTGGTTCATCCTCTACCACGAGAATACATTTGTTGCGCAGCATTATGCCACTTCCTTTGATTGGTTGCGAAGACGAAGAAGTTCGACCTGTATAAGACCAACCTTGCAAACCGGTAAAAGTTGCCACGCAACGCAATCTTTCGTGTACTGCTGTTGTTGAAAGGCGTCTTTCGCAGCTGTCTCGCTGAATGATCGCGAAAGATGGCCCATGAAAATTGACACTGGCGACGGGGTATCGCTAGCAGCTGGGACAAAAGACCTATGCTCATGTGTGCAATGGACAAAGACACCGATATCTTATCCGGCATAGACGCGTTAAACACGGGATGCTTTTGTGATGCTTCCGTATATATGTGAACAAATATGACCGACTTCAAAGATCAATTCGTTCAGGCTGGTGGCTTCAAGACGCGCTACTGGCGTATTGGTCAGAGCGACATTCCTTTGGTGATGTTGCACGGGCTAGGCGGCACAATCGAAGATTGGGTTGGCACGCTTACCCCGCTTAGTGCGCATCGACAGGTTATAGCGATTGACCTGCTTGGCAGTGGAAAGTCAGACAAGCCCAGCGACTGTCGTTATTCACTCGATATCATGCGCGATCATATTGTTGCGACGCTGGATGCGCTGGAACTCGAAAAGATTGACCTGAACGGCTGGAGCTTGGGTGCGCGCATCGCTTTGGACATTGCGTCGTTGGTGCCAGACCGCATCAATCGGCTTGTTTTGACAGCGCCAGCGGGTATTGGACCCGATACGATACTGGATCTGACTGCCCCAGCGCATGAAATACTTATCCAGCTTGCGACGCGACCAACGGCATCGGCGGTGCGGCTGATCGACAATGTGATAAAAAGCGATAGCGGTTTCAGAATGCTACAGTTCTCTAAGCGACGGTTGCAGCTTGTTGCCGACGCTCGTTCGCGTGCCGCATTCATGTGTCAATTAAGAAGTCTTGTAGGCCCGTCTGGTTACTTGTCAGGACCTCGCGAGGATATCCTGTCGAAGCTTCCGCAAATCGCGGTTCCAACTTCGGCGATCTGGGGGCGCGAAGACCATTTAGCACCCTCCAGCCATGCCGAGATTTTAGCACGACTGATGCCCAACTGCGACGTACATTTTATTGAAGACTGCGGTCATACCCCTCATATTGAGTGGCCTGATAAGTACAACGCAATTCTATCCGGGTTTTTGGAATGACAAAGGGGCTTTTAACAAGCCCCTTTGCACTAAGACAGTGATCGCGATGGTTTAGTTCCACCAACCTTCGTCGACGGATTCCATCTCTTCCAACTGCTCTTCAGTTTTCCGTGTCACGATAACGTAGGTTTTGTCATCAACCGGTGTCAGACGAATATCATCAACTGGAATCAAGACATGCTTATCGCCAATGTCGAGAAAGCCACCGACCTCTGCCACAATCCCAATCATGTTGCCGTCACGATCCAGAATGATGTCTTCGATTTCGCCAATGTCGTTCCAATCAGGTCCAACGCCATCGGCCTCCCAGTTGCCCCAGGTATCGTCATCCAGCGGGCCGTTCAGCGTATAAACATCACCACCGGTAATATCGCGTGTACGGATCAGGTTTTCAGTATCCATTGAAGACTGCGCAAGCACCGGTGCGGCTACTACGCTGGCGGCAAGCGCCATAAGGCTAAAACGTTTCATTTTGTGTTCCTTTGCTAAGCAATTGAGGAGCCGACGATCATGTCAGCACCCTGTATGGGCTTAGCGTGGCTGATCGCTTTGCAGGTAGCCAGCGGTCGGCGCTGTCAATCATGCCAAACACTAAACCAGAACAGGTTTTTAGTTGGAAAGGTGTCAGGTCTCGCTTCATCCGCTGCTTCAATAACGCCGAGACTGTTTGGTTTCCCGGTTTGAGGAAAGGGCTGTCAAGTAATGCCGGTCGCCGGTCGCGTTTTTCAGTTGGCATGCAAAACATCATCACCTACGTGCGCGCGACGATGTCATTGCATGCATCAAACCAGACGTGTACCCAAGAACAATTAGTAGAATATTGCACCAAGAGTAATTGTTTAAAGTCACCTGAAAAACCCTATCGAATGATGGGATAATAACAGACAGGACAACACAGACAGGGTTCATGATGACCCACCCCGATTGATGATTGTCCTAAGAGACACGCCCATGCGCTGCACGGCAGGAAAGTTGCGACGCCCAAACTTAATTTATGTTAATAATGCTTATGAATGACGACTATCAAAGCTGCCTTAGCAGCCGACTGTCCCGCTTTGTATCTTTGACACAAGCAGAATGTGGCTTCATCCAGGAAATGGAAAAGGACGAACACCAGCGGCGCAAAGGGCGACCGGTAATCAGCGTGGGTGATGCCACCGAGGGGATTATGGTCCTAAAAGCCGGGTGGGCTGTCGTGAAAGCAGACAGTGCTGATGGCCGCAGCCAAATCCTGCGTGTCTATTTGCCAGGTGAGGTTATGGGCCTTGCAGAAATCGGCTCATCTCATGCCAATCACAGGGTCATTATGCAGACTGACGGCACGATATGTCCCTTTCCGCGCCGGGGCTTGGCACCGCTCTTTATCGACTACCCAAGATTGGGCGCGCTTCTGACCGCACTTGGCAGTCTTGATCAGATTGCGCTACGCCATCATGCAAGTAGCCTCGGATCGATGGATGCCTCTAACAAGCTCAAATTTTGGCTCCTGCAACTGCGGTCGCGTCTTGAAGTGGCAAATGTGGGCCTTGGAAATCGGTTTCGTGTGCCTTTTAGCCAAGTGGAGATTGGGCAAGCGGTCGGGCTGACGTCGATCTATGTGAACAAACTTTTGCGGAAGTTCGTTGATAATGGCGACATCGAGATTGAGCGCCCTTACTTTCGCCTGCTGAAACGTGATGAATGGGAAAAAGACTGCGAGTTCGTAAACGCCTTTCATGATATGGATACGTCATGGTTTCCATCAGCGATCGGCGAAGGAACAACCGGCAGTGCTGATCTATCTGCTCCGTTGCGCGCCTAAGCTGACGTATCCCTGTTCATGCGTCCGGTTGCCAGCAAGTTCATTGTGCGATCACCCTCGTAAGATGCATTGAGACATTTGGTCAACGCAGTCAGATCATCATCTAACTCTAGTTGGTCTGCAAACGCCGCAAGACAGCCATAGCCGGCAATCGCATAGTGCATCAGGCGCTGATATTGGGTGATAATCATTGCGTCTTTTGTTGCATATTCGCCGAATAACTGTTCCAGCGCGTGCGCGCGTGCCTCGCTCACCAGACCTTCCATGCCTTTGCACACGTCACCCTCGACATTCTCATCATGGCGATCCGCAATCTCTTCAAGTGCCGCAATCGTATCTTTGACACCGGCGACACCCGCTTTCAACGCATTGCCCAGATTGTTGTCGGTGGCGGCGTTTACCATCTCACTGGTGACGTCCAAGGCCTGTTTGTTTGCGCTGTAAATATCCTTGAGTTGCTCAACGTACAGGTCTTCCAATGTGTCGAGGCGCATTATCAATCCTTTCAAGATGTACCTTAACGCTAACCCAGATCAGTCAAACGAAAAGGCATCATCCAAGAATGAGGGGTGATTTGTGGGGCTACGCTAAACCAGATTAGTATCTGCGGTCCCCGTCCGCCGCCGCGGGTTCATATGGTCATCCGTTCAAGGGTATGGCGCATGGACGCAAAGCCGAAACGCCCGCCGGCGTTCCGGCAGCAGGCTGGTAAAATATGATATTTCGTTTCAAGAATGACATCACCAAAGATCGCACGGGGTGCGTTGCTGCGGGTGTTGTGGTCCATGGGTCGCTGGCATTGTGTCCTATTATGGTCGGACAGACTGTAATGAGCGGCTTTCTTGCGTTCACAATCTTTGGGCTTGCGGTGCTGTATCGTTACGCGCCATCAAGAGGCACGCCTGAATGGGAAGGGGCCTTACCGGGTGCAGTAATTGTGGCCCACGCGCATGTTGATACGGCGCAAGAACGATGTCTACTGGCGGGGCAATACGATGCCCCAAAAGCGGATACGCTAGGTGAGGCAGCTAACAAGAAATGATAGGATCAATCGAATGTTGAATGCTGTGTTTTGGTCCTTTGCAATTGCCATCGTCGTCGTAACGCTATTGCCGTTCACCAACAGCGTGCAGTGGTGGATACGCATGTGGGATTTCCCGCGGTTGCATATCGCCATAATCGCGCTGACCGTTGTCGCGTTGGCCGTTCCATTGGCAATATCTTATAAGCCGTTATTCTTAGGCATGGTTTGCGCTGCGTTCGTTTATCAGGCGATCCAGATATTCCCCTACACGCCTTTCGCTCCCAAAGAGATCGCACTATCCGCCGCACCATCCGCGTCTGATGAAGTAACATCTATGGCGGTGAACGTTTTGATGGAAAATACGCGCTATGATGATTTGATCAATATCATTGAACGCGAAGACCCTGATGTGCTTTTGCTGATGGAAACCGATGCTTTATGGGCGGAGGCGTTGGAAAGTACATTGGCGCGCTACGCCACCGTTAAATCCTATATTGAAGATGATCATTATGGAATGATCTTTGCGACGCGGTTGGATGTTGTCAGTACGGAATTCATTTGGCCCATTGATGACGATACGCCTGCTGTGAAGGCAATCTTGCGCGCCCCTAATGGCCCCGAATTCAACTTTATAGGGCTACATCCGCGCCCGCCAGTACCGGGTAACGACACTGAAACACGCGACCGGCAAATCAAGAATGCAGCGCTGATGACATCGTCCATGGATCGTCCGACGATTTGTATGGGTGATTTCAACGATGTGTCGTGGTCATGGACCACCAAGCGCTTCAAGGAATACGGCAATTTTCGAGAGCCAAGAATTGGGCGCGGCATGATATCAAGCTTTCATGCGGATTATCCGTTCATGCGCCTGCCAATTGACCAGCTGTTCGTGACCGAGAATGTCGGGCTCGTCTCGTTTGCGCGGCTAGAGAATTTTGGATCGGATCATTTTCCGATGATTGCCACGATTTTCCTCAAAGAGGATGGAGCTGGTATCGATGGAGAATGAAACCGAAAAAACTGCGCCGGATTCAGAGTTTTCATCGCATGCGGCAAGTTGGAAGCGGCTAGAAATACCCATTATCGGTATTTTTTGCCTGCTGATGTTGCAGGCAATGATTGCTGCCAGCGATTTTCTGGTGCCGGTGATTACAGCCTTTCTTGGATATTTTGTGTTGAACAGACCACGCCGCTGGCTTGGCCAACTTGGCATCCCGCCAGTCATTTCAGCAGCACTTTTTACAACGATCCTGACGCTTTTAATCGTCGTTCTACTGGTTCAGTTGAGCAGCCCTGCCGCGCAATTCATTGAAGATCTACCAAGCCTCATGGCTGAGATACAAGAAAAGCTGGCATCCGCAGGCGGCGCATTGGAAGCGATCAACGAAGCCTCAGAGGCCGCAGAAGAAATGATGTCTGATAAAGCGGCGGAGACAGTCGCTGTCGAGGTTGTATCAGACACCGGCATTGTTGCGACAATCTTTAGCATGGCACCGGGATTCCTGAGCCGCATCATGTTTGCGCTCGTGCTACTGTTCTTTCTTGTCGCCTCGGGCGACATGTTTTTAACAAAGACTGTACAAAGCCTGAATAAGTTCAGCGACAAGAAAAAGGCAGTCGAAGTTCTTCACACCATCGAAGACCGCCTTGGTTATTACCTTGGCGGGATCGCAATCATCAACGCCGGTTTAGGGGTCGCAGTGGCCGTGGCGATGACATTATGGGGGCTGCCGAGCGCGATTATTCTGGGCTTCATGGCGTTTGGCCTAAATTTTGTGCCGTTTGTTGGTGGGCTTATTGGCGCGATGATTGCAGCGGCAGTGGCTTTTGTCAGCTTGGATGGAACTTGGACTGCTATGGGCGTTTTTGCCACATACATCATGCTTACCTCAATTGAGGGCCAATTCATCACACCGCTCGCAATTTCGCGTCGGATGAGACTGAATACAACTGTCGTTTTCTTGTCAGTTGCGTTCTTTGCATGGATTTGGTCGGTTATGGGGATGGTCGTGGCATTGCCGGTCTTGATCGTGGTCAAGATCGTTTGTGATGAAACAGGAACATTTCAAACCCTTGCAAGGTTTCTTGGTGATAATGACCGTGCCAGCACTGCTGTGGAAAGCTAGTTTCTGACGGAAGGGGCAATTGCGGCTGTTACCGAATTGCCCCCACAGCCTATGTTTTGCGCCGAATAAACCGGCCCAGAAAGATAAGAAGGCATGCGCCAATTATCGCGACAACCAACTGACCGATCCAACCGCCCAGCGTTGTGCCTATGATTGCGATCAGTAGCCAATTCATAACCAACGCGCCAACGATACCAAGCACGATGTTCAACAGCAGACCTTGATCCGATTTCATAATTTTTTCGGCAACCCAGCCAGCAAGCGCGCCAAGGATGATTGCACCAATCCAACCTATTCCAGTCATCTGAATTCCTTTAATTTACTTTAGGTGAAAGCCAAGAATGGGCGAAGCCGCGTGACCACGGGGACAGTACGTCACGAAACTTCGCCCACAGTGCCATAGCTCGGGTACTGCTATGACATTTCCCGCTTAGTCGAGACCAAGCTGTTCTGCCAAACGCACACCAGGTTCCAGGATGCGCACTTCGCTTTCGTTGTACTCAGGCATGTTCTCAAGCTGCGTTTGCGTGACCTGAGGGACGATCAACTCATTACGACGCACGATCAGCTTTTCAAGTGGCACGGCCACTTCGTTTTCGCCCATGCCCAAGAAACCACCAACACCTACGATGGCGACCAGGGTCTGACCGCGCATACCGACAAAGTCGACTTCGCCAACATCTTCGCCGGTTTCTGTGGCGACGCTGCGACCAATCAGATCCTCAGCGTTTTGGTCAAAGATCGGCAACATACGCACCGCTTCTTGGTAACGCGCGCGATCTTCGTCTGCCATGTTGCCCTGCGCATCAGCATTGAAGTCTTCCAGAACGACACGAGCCTGCATCTGTTCAACCGTCACATCGGCTTCACCACCGTCAACAACGTTGACTTCAGGCTCTTCGCTGGTGACAGAAATATTTGCGCTGTCGCCTTGCTCAACATTCACAAGCGCGTCTTCCTGCGTCACATTGATTTCAGCATTCTCGGCACTGGTCATGTTGACTTGTGCTTCACCTTGCTCAAATTCGACCCGCGGTTGCGCCTCTTGAATTGTGATCTTTGGCTCTGGACGGATGAAACGCACGACGGGCTCTGGCTGGTCCAGATCGATAATCGGCTCGCCTGTCTCAACATCAACAACCGGGTTTGGCACCATAACCGTGACAACAGGTTCAGGAATAACAACTGTGATCTGCGGCTGCGCCTGTTCAACAGTGATAATGGGTGCCTGCTGGCGTACGCGCACAGTTGGTTCAGGCACTACGACAGTAATCTCTGGCTGCGGCTGTTGTACGGTGACGACAGGTTGGCCTTGTGTCACTTCGACGTTCGGATCAGGAACAACCACATTAACTGTCGCGTCTTCTTGTTCGACCACAACTTGACCACCCTGAACCGGCACAGCCGTTTCATTGGTATCAGTTGTCGTTTGCGCAAATGCGCTGCCAGCAACGACTGCGCTAAGCGCGACAGTGCTAAGTAGTATTTTCATAGTTGAGTTCATTTTCTCTTTCCTTCGTCGTCCCAGCAGAGCCGCAACACACAGGTGTGCGGCAATCGTTAACAATGCCGGTTTTGGTTACATTTCGCGAAGTGTGGGTCAGAGGATTTTGGCCATGCGACATTCACTTGCGGTGGCCCAGATTGGCGGTGTCGCCAGTCTTTCAAGCTGCTTTAAATATATCAGGCTCACCGCCGCATAAGGCGGTGTTTGCATTAAACCAGAACAAGATTTGGACCTTTATTTGCGGCAAATTCGCCCTCAGCCGGGTGCAGCCGCGCGGCGAACTACAGCGTCATCCAAGTGCTTGCCATGCATCACCAGAACATCGCCCGTTAAGCCATGATCTGAAGGCAGATTCCGCGTTTCGGCCTCTGGTCATTTTCGGTGATATGCGTGCTAGGCCGCGCGTTTACCATTCCGCATCAAGAATACCGCTTTATTCGGTCGCGCCTAATCAACAGCAACGACCGCGGGCAGGTTAGGCGGCCTCGGCGGGTTGCGCATCGGGGAAGATGGGTGTTTTGCGGTCGTTGGCCAGCTTGGCACCTTTTGCAATAATCCTTTCGCGCGCGATGCAGGCCACATCCCAAGAGGTATTGGGATCTGCGCAGGGCAGGGCGAACCAAACGTCTTTACCAAACACATCCTGATCCGCGACACGCACTTTGACATTGTCCAGATCACCCAGTTCGTCTTGATCAAGCTCTTCGATCACATCGTTAAAGATCCGGCGCAGCGCTTCAATGTCTGCCTCATGCGCGCATTTGATCTTGATGATCCGCTTCATCGCGGGTTCTTTCATCGTCCAGTTTTCAAACGGCGTTGATACAAATTCTTCAACCGGGACCACCAAACGCGTGCCGTCCCAATCGCGCAGTTGAACATAGGTGAAATTGATACGTTCTACATGACACAGATAGTCTTTATAAACGATGCGATCACCAATCTTGGCCGATCCGTTTAGCGCAATTTGCAAAGAAGCCATGATATTACCAAGCACCCGTCTTGCGGCAAAGCCAAGAACCAGCGTCAGCGCACCAGCAGTACCCAATAGTGTTAAACCAAGGTTCTGAAAAATACTTGTTTGGCTTAGAAACACGCCGCCGCCGATAAATACAACGATGACGATAAAAGCACGCCGAGCGGCTGCAATCCGCGTGGCGACCGTGCGCGTGTGTTCTTCTTGGCGTTGCGTCAGATCCGTATCTTCAAGGTCGACCAGTTGATCAAGTATGGCTTCGACCGCATTGACAACAAGCCAAAGACCGGAAGCCATCAACCCGATCCACGCGACAGGCGCGAGCCATGTCGTGATCTGGCCTGAAAATACAAACAGGTTTGCACCCACATACAGCGCAAAGCCGGTACTGGCACCTGTTGCAGCCGGACCTCTGACCGCATTCAAGACATTCCTTGAGATACGCCTTTTGGCCTTTTGCGATAACGCACCAAGACTATTCCAGACCAAATATCCGATCAGGGCAGATACAAGAAGAAGTATTGGAAGCCCCGCAACCTCCCACCACATAAGGCCGAATATGGCGTTTTGCTTAAGTGCATCTGGCAGCCAGCGTTCCAGCGGACTGGGACCGTAGCGTTCGTAAAGTGCCGGAATGTCCGCGACGGTTTGTGGTGCGAAAACCCAAACGGCATCATTTTCACCGGGCTTTACACGGTTCAGACGGATTGCCGTTGGGTGATCTTCAAGTTCGAGCGTCCACAACAGTATGGATTTACGCGCCTGACCGGCCATACGGTCTTCTGATGGTCCCCGCGCATCCAACCCATCTGGGCGGTCAACAATGTTGTTCCAATCAATGATTGTTTTGCGGGCGATAATGGTTTCGAGCTGGCGAATAAGCTTTGGACCGTCCACAGCCTGTTGATCATTAGGAAGCGCATTGAGGTTCAGCAGATGCGCCGCCGCTGACCGGTCATCGTTTCGCGCCGCAAAAATCAAAGATTCGATTGCCGCCCGTGGCGTGGTCTGGTCCAGCGTATCGGGCGCGGTATCCAGCCCATCGTTCAAACCATCAACGCAATACCAACGCTCTATGTCGCATGATTGCGCGGTGGCCGGTGAAGCGATCGCGACCAGTAGGACCAGCATTAAGCAGTTCAACAGACGATATAACATGACTGGTTACGCCGCGGCGGGCTGGGCCTCAACGAAATCCCACGCTTGTGCTATCTCGTCTGTATCAAACGCACGCGCGTCGACAGGGATAACCTTATCCATCAGGTCAATCATCTTTGCCGCTGACGCAGGAGCGCCGACCACCGCGTAACGCGCGACATGCGTCAAAGACCGGAAGCGAGATTTGATAACGTCAATATCTAAAACGCTGTCCCAATCGCTGCCGGTGAATTTAGTCATCTCCAGCAGCATGCTCACTTTCGGCTTCTTATCGAAGACATCGTTCATAAATTTTGCCAGCGCTTCTGCCGCGTCGTCGTCAATATGCCCGGTGATATGAAATGCAAAAACCGCGTCGTTATTCGTCGCAATTTGCTGGATAGGGCCATGGGAAAAACTGGTCACGATTGTCTCCTACACGCAATGTTATAGTGAGATAACTTCGTGCAAGCCGCAAAAGTTCCAAATGGGTCCCCACGTTTCACAGCTAACGCTGCCTTTTCGCGAAAAACTGAGCGCGCGTTGCGGGATTTACCTGAAAATGCGGCCCGCTATCCTGAGTGAGAACGCATACAGGATGGCGCACATAGGCCATTCATCAACGCGATGCCAACAAATCGTTGGCATCTTCTTCCAACTGGTCTTCATCGGTTTCGAGCGGAAGCAGATCGCTTTTCAAATCATCTTCTCCGGCGGTATGATCAGGCTCAATCGGGGGTGGCTTCGGCGTAGGTAATGCCGCGACAGATCCTGTTGATCCATCGACATGTTCGACCTGCGTTTGCACATTTACCCCTTCTGGGAAGATTACTTCACGTGCTTCGTCGGGCATTGAAATCCCGGCTTCGGTCAGGTCGGATTTAACCATACGCAGAAGCGCTGACTTCAACTTGATTGGCGACACCTCTAGCCCATCAAACCAAAAGTACGTTTTGATGTTGATGGTCGATGCACCCAGTTCGTCCACCAAAACCATCGGCGCAGGATCGGTCAGGACTGCGTCGTGGGACGCTAGACCTTTCATAATGACGTCTTGAGCCTGCGCGACGATGGCATCGTACCCTATCCCGACCGTGAACTCGCCACGGCGCTCTGGTGATGACGTAAAGTTCTCAATCACGCTTTTGAATATAATTGAATTGGGCACGTGGATAAGGTTTCCTTCAACCGAGGCTATGATTGTGCTGCGCGTATTCATACTCCGCACAGTGCCGGCAATTCCCACGACCTCAACAAAATCCCCCCGGCGAAAAGGGCGGCGTACACTCAATATCAGGCTGGACAGGAAATTTTCGGCAATATCGCGGAATGCAAAGCCCAAGACGATGCCAAGAACACCGGCACCACCAACAAGTGAAATCGCCAGTTGGGTCAAACCAGCGACCTGCAAAACGATGTACAGACCAAGAAGTAATACGGGAAACGCGATGGCACGCGCAACGACCGTGCGCAGGAATGGTGACTGGATACGAGTTGTGAGTGCTGCTTTTGCCATCCGTGATACCAGCCGTGCAGCGAACCATGCCAAAGGCAACACTAGGACCGCCAAGACGACCAGCGGCATAAGGGCCACGGCTTGACGTGCTAGTCGTTCAATCTCGTTGATTGCTGGATCAAACGACCAAACCACAGCGTCATCCACTGTCATGCGGTTCACAACTGCGACCACGCCGGTGGTTTTGGCCGCTAGCTGCCGCGCCCATTCTTTCCGGGCCTCTGTTTCTGCGATGCCATCCAAGAAAACGACACCTTCCTGTACCGAAACACTGACGTTTGAATACCAGGTTGTCGCATCCATGATATCCGAAATCCTGTTTTCGATCGCTGCGTCTGAACTGCTGGGATCCACCTCAACAGGCGTTTGCGGCGCAAGGATATCGGTGTTGTCAGTTTCGGTAGAAACTGTTTGGGCCTGCATGCTAAATGGCAGCATAATTGCGATAATACCGGCAAGCAGGATGGGGTGAAGGTGCTTTAAACGCATGCTCAAGATTGATTGCCTAACTGTGCGAGAGTTGATCAACGTGGGAGGTTAGAATGCATAGTTTTGATCTGCATCGTTATATCTATGGTTATCCTTACGCTCAGGTTGAAAATGTCTGTTGGGGCCGACGACCCTATTACGTTGAACGCAAAGCGAGAAAATTGGTTCCAGATCGAGCTGTCACGCTGGATTGGGGCAAAGACTTTATGGGGGGGAGGGGCGCTGAGGTGCCGCGTCCCAAATCATGCTTCACTTTCGAAACCTGAAGTAAGCATTGGAAAGGTAGGGTCTTTTCAGTGATGATTAATCAGCTATTGGCGTCTGCTTCTACGGCAGAGGATCAGTACCCACCCAAATGCGCCGTCTGTCTGCTTTCACCCTCGGGGGCTAGACTGCCCTAATTCGTGTGCAGTATGTGTGCCACATGGCCGCGTGAACCTGATCGCGGACCTTAGGAGAATGAAGAATGCCCAACACTGCAGCCACTGCAGCAGCGCGATTATCCGTGGCTCCGATGATGGATTGGACGGACCGGCATTGCCGTTATCTGCACCGCCTGATGTCGCGTCATACGTTGCTTTATACTGAAATGGTGACTGCACCAGCGGTTATTCATGGTGATCGCGACCGCCTTTTGGGGTTTCATGTCGATGAGCAACCACTGGCCTTGCAATTGGGCGGCTCTGATCCTGCGCAGCTGGCCGAGGCTGCGCGGATCGCCGAAGGGTACGGCTATGCCGAGATTAACCTGAATTGTGGCTGTCCATCGGATCGGGTGCAGTCAGGTCATTTTGGTGCGGTCTTGATGGAAAGCCCCGTTTTAGTGGCAGACTGTGTGGCGGCGATGATCGCAGCCGTGCGCGTTCCAGTGACCGTTAAATGCCGTATTGGCGTGGACGATCAGGATCCGCATGTCATCCTACCCGATTTCTTGGCGCGTGTGTCTGCCGCGGGTGTTGACCGGTTTTCAGTGCATGCGCGCAAGGCATGGTTGCAGGGATTGTCGCCGAAAGAAAATCGGGAAGTACCACCGCTGAATTATGATTTAGTGATGAAAATGAAAGGGTTGTTTCCTCATCTTCATGTTTCAATAAATGGTGGCATTGCGACGCTTGATCAGGCTGAAGACTTTCTTGCGCGTGGTCTGGATGGCGTCATGATCGGGCGTGCGGCCTATCACACGCCCGCCGATATTCTGTTGCAAGCAGACGCGCGTATTTATGGCGATCCGCGCGAACGCACTGCTGAAGATGTCGTTCATCTGATGCTGCCCTATATCGCGGATCATATCGCGCAGGGTGGGCGGCTGGGGCAGGTGACCCGCCACATGCTGGGCCTGTTTCAGGGGCGCCCGGGTGCACGCGGCTGGCGGAGGCATTTGTCAGAAAATGCACATGCTGATGGGGCAGGGCCCGCGGTGGTGTTATCGGCTTTGGATCACGTGACGCGGTTGGCTGCATAGGCGCGCGATGAGTGCGCAGGCTCTTGCACAGGACGGCTAGTCGTTTTTTCTTACGATCGGGCTGTGGTGGCATGTGCCCGCGTTTCGCAGGGCTTACGCAGGGTTCCCACCAGACATTTGCGACGACATTTATGTAACGGAGGTTTATCAAGAAACGCACCGCCGCATTTTTAATACCTGCAATCGGGTTGAGGTCACAGCGACGCCGGGACAGGCGATTGTGGTGGACCGGCATCTTTTGCATGGCGTGGCCCCTTGGGCTGCAGATGCTCAGGAAAAGATGCGGATGATGGTGTATTTTCGGCCTTTGATTGGCCCCGCAGCCTGGCTTTAGGCCTTAAGGCGGTTGTAGTCAGCCAATCCTTTACCCGCCTCATCCACGAAAAGACTGGGTAAAATCCGTTGGCTGGTGATCTGGTCGACGCGAATGTCATCGAATTGATTGGTGGTTTCGCACCACACCACGCAGGTCCATAGGCGACCCCAGTAATCCAACTGCAAAGGGCGCACCGTGCGCGGTTTATCGTGCAGCACAACCTCCAGCTTTTGCCGTGTGCGCACCGCCTGACGCAACATCGGCAGATGCTGAAACCCGCGCGCGGCATCCGCGAATGGGTATATCGCAAATCCAGAGCCACTGGGCGCGCGGCTGCGATCCTCTGGCATGACAGCGTCAAGCTTGTCAGCCAATGCGCGGGCCGCGGCAGAAAGTTCGGGGTCGTCGCTGTGGCGCACCGCACTGAGCCCCAGATGAAGCGCCTCCATTTCAGTCATTGTCAGGTTCAGCGGGGGCAGGGTGATGGCTGCGGTAACGCGATAGCCGATGCCACGTTCACCTTCGATCGGCACGCCCGAGGCAGCAAGCGTTTCCATATCGCGATAGATCGTGCGGAGTGAAACCTGCACTGCGGCCGCCAGATAGGCGGCACGATGTAATGATCCATCGCGCAGAATTTGGACAAGCTTCATAAGTCGGTCGGCACGGCGCATGGTTTCCCCTCGATTCGGCCTAGTTTTGCCATTTTTCTGTCAACTGACAAGTTTTTGTCACTAAATATGAAAAACCCTTGCAAAAAAGGCCCTTGGACGGGCGCAAAACAGCAGTTCGCGCTTCCCTTGGCGCGCATCCGGCCCTATTTGTCGAAGCAGAATTATGAAACGACGCGCGGCCACACGCCCGCTATAGGAGAAAAGACATGCTCAACAATATTGGCCTTCCCGGTCTTCTACTGATCGCCGTTGTGGTTTTGGTCCTGTTTGGACGCGGCAAGATTTCCAGCCTGATGGGTGAAGTTGGTAAAGGCATCACCGCCTTCAAAAAAGGTGTCGATGACGGCAAGCAGGAAATCGAAGACAGCATGGCTGACGCCAAAGACGTGACCCCCGAAGAAGAAAAAGACAAAGTCTGATCGTTTTGTCTGACGGAAAGGACCGCGCCTGATGTTTGGCCTTGGTTGGAGCGAAATGCTGGTTGTCGGCATCGTGGCGCTGATTGTGATCGGCCCAAAAGACTTGCCCGGTTTGTTCCGCACTGTGGGGCAATTCACCGGGAAGGCGCGCATGATGGCGCGCGAATTTTCAAACGCGATGAACCAAGCGGCAGATCAATCAGGCATAAATGAAGTGTCAAAGACGCTGAACGCCGCCGCCAATCCCAAAAAGTTTGGGGCCGATAAGCTGAAAGAAGCCACCGGTATGGCCAAAGGGCCTGCAACTGCTGAACTGTCTGCCGAACGTCAGGCCGCAAAAGAAAAGATGAGCAAGGCAATGGGCGATGCCGCGATAGCGCGCAAAGCGAAGGAAGCTGAAAAGGCGGCTGTAAAGACCACCGATGCCGCAGCCCCAGAAAGCCCGGCACCCGAGGCAAAATCATGAGCGCGCAAGACGATATCGAAGACAGCGCCGCCCCCCTGCTGGAGCATTTAACAGAGCTGCGGTCCCGCCTGATCTATTCGGTCATGGCGTTTTTGGTCGGTATGATCATCTGCTTTTCGTTCGGTGGCATGCTGCTTGATTTCCTATTGGGGCCAATTGAGAAAACCATGCGCGATCTGGGTAACCCGAACCCGGTCATGCAGTACACCGCCCCGCAAGAGTATTTCTTTACCCTGATCCGGATTTCGGTTGTGGGCGGTCTGACAATTTCATTCCCGGTCATTGCGTATCAACTTTGGCGGTTTGTCGCGCCCGGTTTGTATCGCAATGAAAAGAATGCGTTTCTGCCGTTTATCATCGCCTCACCGGTTCTTTTCCTGATCGGCGCCGCTTTTGCGCATTACATCGTCGTCCCGCTGGCCATGGCGTTCTTTCTGGGCTTTGCTGATTTGCCTTCTTTTGTATCGGCGATCATGGCAGGTGCTGTGCCGCCGCCGGGAACCGAGTTGTTACCCGGCGCCGCTGGTGGATTGAGCTTGCCCAGCGTCGCGCCATCAACATCGCAAGGCGTTGATATCGTCTTTAACGGGAAGGTGAATGAGACGCTTGATATCACGCTCAAGATGATCGTGGCTTTTGGTGTTTGTTTTCAACTGCCTGTCTTGCTGACCCTGATGGGCTCTGCGGGATTGGCCAGTTCACGCGGTCTGCGTGGCACACGTAAATACGCAGTCGTTGGTATTTTGATCGTGGCAGCCCTTGTGACGCCACCTGATGTCACAACGCAGTTGATCCTCTTTGTTGTGGTCTATGGCCTGTATGAGATATCGATCCATCTGGTCGCGGCAGTTGAGCGCAAGAAAGATCGGGTCGCGCGCGCGGAAGGTGTGATTGGCGAAGACGAAAGCCTTTTTGATATCGACGACGATGATGTCAGCGCAGGAGAGGCCGCCGCCGATGCCGCCGAAACCGAGGACCCCAAGGCGTGAGCAAGAAAAGCCTGCATCGGATTGCAGCGGCTTTGGAACGGTTAAGCCCTGCACCCGCTGACGCGCCTGACTTTACGGCGGCATCAGCCTTTGTGTGGCACGCTGACCCTGATCGTTTGGAACCTGTGGCGCGGGTCAACTGCGTTGATGTTGATCTGCTTGTGGGTGTTGATCGGTCGCGTGATACGTTGGTGGCCAATACCGTACAATTTGCTGCGGGTTTGCCCGCAAATAACGCCCTTTTATGGGGTGCGCGGGGCATGGGAAAATCAAGCCTTGTCAAATCCGTACACGGCGCAGTGCATGCAGATCATAAGGGGCTGAAGATTGTGGAGGTACAGCGCGAGGACCTACCGACAATCGGGCGCTGCCTAAATCTGCTGCGCGGTGCGAAAGAGCGGTTTATACTGTTTTGCGATGACCTGTCCTTTGGCCATGATGATGCCCACTATAAATCACTTAAAGCGGTGTTGGACGGTGGGATCGAAGGGCGGCCTGAAAATGTGGTGCTTTACGCGACGTCCAACCGGCGTCACCTTATGCCGCGTGATATGATCGAGAATGAGCGTTCTTCGGCCATTTCCCCGTCAGAGGCTGTGGAAGAAAAAGTATCTCTTTCGGATCGTTTTGGTCTTTGGCTTGGGTTTCATCCCTGCGATCAGGATGAATATCTGGCGATGATCTGCGGGTATTGCGATGCGTATGGCGTCGATATCGACGATGCGACTTTGCGGGCGGAAGCCGTTGAATGGCAGGCGACACGCGGCAGCCGATCAGGCCGGGTGGCTTGGCAATATTTCACGGATCTGGCGGGCAGGCGGGGCGTGATATTGGGGTAAGGTGGATCATGATCCACCTTACTTATCTGTCACTTAAGGCAAGAAATCACCCGGATCGAGACTTTGCAGACCACGTCGTACCTCAAAGTGGAGGAAGCTTGGATCAGCCGCGCGCACCTTACCAATCGTTTGCCCGCGCGAAACGCTTTCGTTTTTGTCGACTGTCAGCGCGTCCATTTGCGTATAGACGGTCAGTAACCCGTCACTGTGTTTGATGACGACAATCGAACCACCGCTGGTGTCGGTTGTCACCGCCGCAACTGTACCAGAGCCCGCGGCCTGCACATCTGTCCCTGCAGGAACCCCAATATCAACGCCTTCGTTTGTACCCGGCGCGTAGGCGCGGATGATGGAACCTTGCACCGGCATCAGGAAGCGCGCACCACTGCTGGCAGGCTGCGCGGATGTTGTGCCAAGATCAGGTGTGGCAGGCACAGCCGCTGCGGCAACCGGTGCTGACGGCGTGTCGGCCGGTAAAGGCCGCGCCGCACTAGGGGGCACTGGCGTCGCCGTGCCGTCACCCGGCGCGGTCACGGCGGCAGTCGCTACCGGTGCGGGCGATGTCCCGCCCTGTGGGATCAACAGGAACTGGCCCTCACGTATGGTGAATTCGGAATCAAGGCCGTTCCATTCGGAGATACTTGCCACCGGCACGCTATAAAGGCGCGAAATCGAAAAGGCGGTTTCACCGCGCTTGACCTGGTGGCGGATGGGTTCGGTGCCGCGCACGACTGGTGTTGAAGGCGCAGGTGCTGCGGCTGGTGCAATTGGCGTTGCCGTTACGCCAGTGCCTGATGCATCCGCGCGGTCAAGTGCCGTCGTTGCAACCGCGGTGACGTCAAATGGCTGGATCGGTCCGGTTCCGACAGCACCGGTCGCTGGCGATGGCTCTGCCACACGTGTTGGCAAGGCGATGACCTCATCGCGCCGCAGGATGACGTCTGGGGCAATGCCATTGTATTCAGCCAGTTCGTTTGCATCGAGGCCAAGGCGGATTGCGATGCCACGAATGGTATCATCGCGCCGCGCGACCACGACTTGATAATTCGGGTATGAAATCACACCACGGTCATCGGGCCGTGGTCGTCCGGGCAGGGATTGCACAGCAGAGGTCGTGTCAAACCCGTTGCCCATATCCCGCATATCGAAATCAAAATCTTCGCATGCCGCGAGTGCAACCATTGCCACACCCGCCATTACAACGCGTCGTACCGGGATATGCCCGTTTGCCATGCTACCGCTCCTTTGCCAAGTCGCCCCTTATCTATGGGGTCGTACTATATTTTGGGGTAGTTTACTCTTGTCCGAGCCCTTCTAGCAAGGGGACAAAGCGCACAGCACGCAATTCGTCGTATTCAAGGCCAGTTTCGGTGCGTGTGACACGGATTAGGCTTTGCACAGCGTCAGATTGGCCAACAGGCAAAACCATGATCCCGCCTATACGCAACTGTGCCAGCAGGGGTCCTGGCGGGTCTTCAGCAGCAGCTGTAACCAAGATACGATCAAACGGCGCCTGTTCTTCAAATCCCCGGCTGCCGTCGGCAGTGAATGTGGTGATATTTGTGATGTCATTGGCGTCGAATACGGCGCGGGCGGCATGCACCAGTCGGCGATAGCGGTCAACAGTATAGACCCGCCGGGCCAGCTTGCTCAGGATCGCCGCCTGATAACCGGAGCCTGTACCGATTTCGAGCACTTTGTCGCGCGGGCTGATTTGCAGGGCCTGCGTCATAAGCCCCACAACCGAAGGCTGGCTGATGGTCTGACCGCAGGCGATGGGCAGCGGCATATCTTCGTAGGCGCGATCAGCAAAAGTGCCTTTGACATAGTCGGCGCGATCAACCTGCTCCATCGCGGTCAGAACACGTGTGTCGGTCACGCCTTTGCTGCGCAGCGCGTAAAGGAATTGCATCTTCATGGCCGCATCAAATGTCACTTGAGTGCATCCTTAAGCGTATCCACCAGCGCATAATCAGTCAGGTCCGCCCGCATTGGCGTGATCGAGATATAGCCATCAAGGTTCGCTGCCGCGTCCGTGCCCGGTGCTGTTGGTTCATGCTGCGGGCCGCCGCGCACCCACAAAAACTTGCGTCCGGTGGGTGATGTCTGCGCCTCAGCCCGGAACCGGGTGTTCAAACGAAAGCCTTGGGTTGTCGCGGCCATACCTTTGACGGCTGCGGCAGGGACGGGCGGAAAATTGACGTTATAGAACACCTTATAATCCGCATCATCCCAAAGTGTTTCATTAAGCAAAGCACGGACCGTGGCAGCACCATGGACAGCCGCTGCTTCAAACGGATCATCGAGGTTTGCATTGTCAGGGCCGTAGAACTGCGAAAGGGCTATGGACCGTACGCCTTGCAACGCCCCTTCGATGCATGCGCCGATCGTGCCGGAATAAAGTGTGTTTTCGGCGGCGTTGTTGCCCCGGTTCACCCCTGACAGGATCAGATCAGGTGGATTGTCTTTCAAAACATCATATAGCCCCGCAATCACACAATCAGCAGGTGATCCTTCGGCGGCAAACCGACGCGGACCCAGCTCTGCGATCATCGTGGGATGGGTGTAGCTGATACAGTGACCAACGCCTGATTGTTCAAAGGCGGGTGCTACGGTCCAGACTTCGCCATCGGGGCCAGCAACTTCTTTTGCGATGTCAGTCAAAACACGCAGTCCGGGTGCATTGATGCCATCATCGTTGGTAATCAAGATCTGCATGAAGCGCCCCTTTTGCTTATGGGTTGTTCCTATGCGTAGATGCGATGGGCGGCAAGTCGGACAGCGCGGCGCGCGGCCTGATGGCTTTAGCCGAGGATCATTGGCAACAGTCGTGCGGCCTCTGCCGCTGGTTCGGTCAGTGCCGCGCGATCCTCACCGGGATAAAAGCGGGCGCGTGTGGCCGTTGGCATGGGGTCTGGTGTCAGGATTTGCACATTGGGCCCGGTCTTGGCGCTTTCTGCGGCCCAACTGCGTGCCAGCGCGATCTGTGCGCCCTTGGTTGCGCCATAAGCGCCAAAGAACTGATCGCCACCGCGCGGATCATCAAAGAAGACCGCTTGGCCGGTTTGCCCCAGCAGCGGGCTGACATAGGCGATAAGGCGTGAAGTCGCCTCAATATTGATGGTCATTGACTTGGCCAGATCTTTGGGACCGATATGCCCGGCAGGGGCAAGGGGGGCTGCATGGATGGCTGTGTGCAGCCATAGATCAAGGCTGCCCCAGCGATCATAAATCCCGCGGCACAATTGCTGCATGGCTTCATCAATGCCGATATCCATCGGTGCAAGCGTGGCTTGGCCACCTGCCGCCTGGATCGCATCATCCAATTCTTCCAACGCGCCGACCGTTTTGCCGACAGCGATGATATGATGGGTGGGGGCAAGGGCCTTAGCCAAAGCCGCGCCAAGGCCGCGTGATGCGCCGGTGATCAATGCAGTTTTTGTCATGGGGCGGGTGATGTGCCGAACGGCGCGCAAGGTCAAGCTTTAGCTGCGCGGCAGTTCTAATGCTTCTGTGCGCCCCCAGCGGTTCGTAAGCAATATCTGTTCATCGCCGATTGCCGTGATCTGCATACCAAAAGCTGTGTCGCCCACTTGGACGCGCGCGATCTGGCCGCGCGACGACCGCAACAAAGCCGCCATGCCATCATGAGCATCCATCAATCCGATGACCGAAAGACTGTTCAGTTCAAGTGCATCTGGCTTTGTGGCATTGCGCCAGCAGTGCGGCGCTGTGATTTTGGTCTGACATAATGAAAACTGCGTCGATTTTTATCGTTTGCGCGCTCTTGCCAGAGAATGCGGTGAAGAAAAAGGGGGCAGAGGACAGCTTAACGCTGCGTCGCAGCAAAAAAACGATCACATTGATGTTAGATAGCGCTCGCCGTCATTCGGCCGCTGTTTTTGCCTGAAAGCCCTGCTCAATCATATCTGATGGGGCGACGGGATATTCGCCAGAAAAGCAGGCATCGCAGTAGGCTGGTGCGTTTGGATCGCGCCCTTTGGCTTCGCCAACCGCGCGGTAAAGACCGTTGAGCGAAATGAACTTGAGGCTATCAACACCCAAATGATCGCGCATTTCGTCCTCGGTCATGGTCGCAGCCAGCAGTTTGTCGCGCTGGGGGGTATCGACACCGTAAAAGCACGGCCATTGTGTGGGTGGCGACGCAATGCGGAAATGCACCTCAGCAGCACCGGCATCCAAGATCATTTCCTTGATCTTGCGGCTGGTGGTGCCGCGCACGACACTGTCATCCACAAGGATCACCCGTTTGCCTTTGATCAGCGCGCGATTGACGTTGAGTTTCAGGCGCACCCCCATGTTGCGAATGCTTTCGGTCGGTTCAATGAACGTTCGGCCCATGTATTGATTGCGGATGATGCCCATCGCGTAAGGAATGCCGGATTCCAGCGAATAACCAATCGCCGCCGGCGTGCCACTGTCAGGCACCGGGCAAACCAGATCGGCATCGACGGGATTTTCTTTGGCCAGCTCGCGCCCAATGTTTTCGCGTGTTTCATAGACGGACCGACCGCCCAGAATGCTGTCAGGACGGCTGAAATAGACATGCTCAAAAATGCAGAAGCGCGCCCGGTTGGGCCGGAAGGGGAAGTGGCTTGCGACACCTTTTTCGGTCACAACAACCATCTCACCGGGTTCAATCTCGCGTACAAACTCGGCCCCGATGATGTCGAGCGCGCAGGTTTCAGACGCAAGCGCCCAGCCATCGCCGATTTTTCCTAGTACCAGCGGGCGTACGCCCAGCGGGTCGCGGCAGCCGATCAGCTTGGTCCGGGTCATGGCGACGATGGAAAACGCGCCTTCGACCTTGCGCAACGCCTCTTCCATGCGGTCAGGAATGTTGCGGCCCATGGACCGTGCCATCAGGTGGATGATACATTCACTGTCAGAGGAGCTTTGAAAAATCGAGCCACGCTCGATCAGCTCGCGGCGCAGCGACAATGCGTTGGTGATATTGCCATTATGCGCAATCGCCGCACCACCCATGGAAAATTCGCCAAAGAACGGCTGCACGTCGCGCATCGCCGTCTGCCCTTTAGACCCGGCGGTGGAATAGCGTACATGCCCAATGCCAATTGTGCCGGGCAGGCGTTCCATCATCGCGGCAGATGTAAAGTTATCGCGGACCAGACCCATACGACGTTGCTGGCTAAAGCCTGTTTCGACGTCATGGGTGACAATGCCACCTGCCTCTTGTCCGCGGTGTTGCAGGGCGTGCAGGCCAAGGGCGACAAAGTTTGATGCATCGGTCACGCCGACAACGCCAAAAACGCCACATTCCTCCCGCAGTTTATCATCATCAAAAGGATCAGCGGGGGGCATCGCGGTGGACAAGGGGGCAGCTCCGAATCCGTTAGATTTGTCGTGCCACCCTCTTAGTGGGTCAAAGGCGGTCTGTCACCAAACGATCAGACTTCTTTGCCGGGAAAGACTGTTTCGTCGCAGGTGGGGCACATTCAACAACAAAAAGGGCCGCTGTGCTTTCGCGCAGCGGCCCATAAATGATGTCAGGTTTTCAATTACTCTGCCGGTGCGCCGCAGTTTCCAACCAATTGCTGGTACTGCTCTGTAATCCAACCCAAAGCCTGCTCTGGGTTTTGCTCTTCGATCTGGCCCGTCAGTTGTGCAAAGACCTCTGCCGCGCGGCTGTCGTCGATCATCGCAAATTCCTGAGCGGCAAAAATCGTGTCGTAGACAAAGAAAGCGACAGCGACCAGCAGGATGCCCCGCAAAACGCCGAAGAAGAACCCAAGCGCCTGATCCACGCCACCAAGGGCTGATCGCTGAACAACGCTGGAGAAAAGTGGCGTGAAGATCGACACGACCACCAAAGCAACCGCAAAGACGGCAGCAAAAGCGGCGATAATCGCCAATTCGCAGCTGTCGCCTATAAAGTCGCCAACGATGGGGATCTGGCGTACCAGCGGCTCTACCTGATCGGCAAAGATGAAAGCAACGATTGTTGCACCGATCCAACCGACAATGGCCATGGCTTCGCGCACAAAACCGCGGCTGTAGGCCAAGACGCCTGACAGCAGGACAATGATAGCGACGCCCGCGTCGACAAGTGTGAAACCTTCCATGGTCCGTCTTCTCCTGCGATTGACGCTATCTTGCGCCAAATACCTCTTCTACAAAGCCGGCCAGATCTGTGGCATGCCGCAGACCCAAGCCCTCCACGCTGGGCTGTTTGGCCTGCTGCGGGAGTATCGCAGTTGTAAAACCAAGTTTTTGCGCCTCTTTCAATCTATTTTCGGATTGAACAACAGGACGCAGCGCACCGGACAAACTGATTTCACCGAAAACAACCGCCTCTGCCGGCAAGGCTGCATCTTCGCGCGCCGAGACTAATGCCGCGGCGACAGCCAGGTCCGCACCCGGTTCAGAAATGCGCAAACCCCCTGCTACGTTGAGATATACGTCCAATCCGGTGAACGCCACACCGCAGCGAGATTCGAGCACGGCAAGGATCATAGCAAGCCTGCCACCGTCCCATCCGACGACCGAACGGCGTGGTTGGCTGTGTGGCGAAGGTGCCACAAGTGCCTGAATCTCGCACAGCATGGGGCGCGATCCTTCGATGCCTGCAAAGACCACGGACCCCGGCGCAGGGTCGCCCCGTTCGGACAGGAACAGGGCAGAGGGATTCTTGACTTCAGCCAACCCTTTGCCGGTCATTTCAAAGACGCCGATTTCATCTGCGGGGCCAAAGCGGTTCTTGACGGCGCGCAGAATACGGAACTGATGACCGCGCTCGCCCTCGAAATAAAGTACCGTATCAACCATATGTTCAACCACGCGGGGCCCGGCGATGGCACCTTCCTTTGTGACATGCCCCACCATGATCACGGCCATGCCGTTGCGTTTGGCAAATGTCGTCAACTCATGCGCAGATGAACGCACCTGAGATACGCTGCCCGGTGCGCTGTCAACGTTGTCCGCCCACATGGTCTGGATCGAATCGATAATTGCCAGATCGGGCTTTTCCGCCTCCAGCGTGGTCAGGATATCGCGTAGGTTGGTTTCGGAAGCGAGCATGACAGGGCTTTTTTCCAATCCCAGCCGACGGGCGCGCATTTGAACCTGGGCGTTTGATTCCTCACCTGAAATATATATAACTTTCAGTCCGTTACGCGCAAATCTTGCAGCGGCTTGCAGCAGAAGCGTAGACTTACCAATACCCGGATCGCCGCCAACCAAAAGGGCAGATGCCTTGACCAGACCGCCCCCCAGAACGCGGTCCAACTCGCCCACACCAGCCTCTGTCCGCGGCGGTTCTTGCTCTTGCGTGTCCAGATCGGTAAGTGGGATTGCCTTGCCCCGGATCGCACCCAGCGATTTGCCCTTGGGGCCGCTGGACAATGCCTTGGATTCGCTAATCGTATTCCACGA
Source organism: Roseobacter sp. CCS2 (assembly GCF_000169435.1). GTDB lineage: Bacteria > Pseudomonadota > Alphaproteobacteria > Rhodobacterales > Rhodobacteraceae > Yoonia. The sequence continues at coordinate 95,095 of NZ_AAYB01000003.1, forward strand.
CTGACAGGCATCACACTGCCCCGACCACTTGCGAAAAGCCGCACCACATTCAGAGCATGAAAAGTTGAGATCTTTGGCCATGTTCACCTTTTGGACCAAAAGCCGAACCTTGGCAATGATCTGTTAGGTGTTCGCCTTGGCCCGCGGTGTCAGTGCTGAAATCACGATTGAGGTAATGATGCAGGCGGTAAACATATAAAGCCCCCAACCTGTTTCCACTTTGCCAATGCCGACACCTTTAAAAACAACGATATATAGCGCAATAAGAAACACATCCGCCATCGCCAGCTTGCCGATCCACGACAGGGCAGGCAGTGTTTTGTCCTTAAGCAAGTCAAAGTGGACAAGCGCAAGGCCGATTGTCTTAAGATAAGGCGCAAACAATGCAAAGGCGGTCACAAGCAGCGCCAACGCAACATCGCTGTCCCACAATGCCTGCATGCCTGAGATCACGCTGATTTCACTTAGTCCAAAGATCGGCAAAAGACCGGCCCGCATCAAGGGGGCGAACCACGCGATTGGAAACAGGATCAAAAGGGTAAGATTGGCGATACGCAGAACATTCAACATAAGAAATCCAAACAAATTCTAGTATTTGCATTGTAAAGTTCATGCATCATGGCAACTTACTTGCCAAATGTCTTGCGATTGTAGCGGTCGCCAAGTTGGGTCAGCACCTCGTACCCGATAGTGTTGGCCGCCTGCGCCAGATCATCAACCCCTTGGTGCGGCCCGATCAGGGTTAGCTTCTTTGGTGTCTCGGTCAGGTCGGTGACATCAATTGTTAGCAAATCCATGGACACGCGGCTGACCAAAGGGCACGGCGTGTCACCATGATACAGTGTGGCCTTGTCTGACAAGATACGTGCGATGCCATCTGCATAACCGGCCGAGACTGTCGCGATCCGCGAAGCGCGGGTCGCTTGCCAAACGTTTCCATATCCGACGACTTCGCCTTCAGCGACATCGCGCACCTGTATCACAGGCAAATCAAGCTCTATTACCGGGCTTGCCTGCGCAAAGGGCAAACCGCCATAAAGGCCGATGCCAGGGCGGGTCAGGTCAAAGTGATATTCAGGACCCAGCAGAATACCGCCCGTTGCAGCCAGTGATCGCGGGGCGGTGATTCCATCGGTCATCTTTTTGAATTGGGCCAGTTGATAAGGGTTCATCGGATGATCAGGCTCATCCGCGCATGCCAAATGCGACATAACAAGGCGCGGCTTTTGCGCCAGTGCCAGTTCCGCGACCGCCGCCCATTCCTGCATTTCCATGCCCAGTCGGTTCATGCCGGTATCAAGCTGAACGCCAAAAGGGTGGCCGGGCAGGGTTTCCAGATGATGGGTCAGTTGCTCAACAGAATTGAGCATGGGCGTCAGGCCCAGTTCGCGAATGATGTCGGTATCGCCTGCCATATGACCCGAAAACACGCTGATTTCAGGCTTGGGCCCCAGTTCTTCGCGGATTGCCGCCGCTTCCTCGGCGACGGCTACAAAGAATTGACGAACCCCCGCCTTGAAAAGGGCCTTGGCCACATTCGCGGCCCCCAGACCATAGCCATTGGCCTTGACCACAGCCGCTGTCTTGCAGTCTGTCATCGCGTCCAAGGCGCGCCAGTTGGCGACGACGGCATCAAGGTCAATGATCAGGAGTCCGGTGCTCATAGCGACCTTTTGGCAGGGGGTTTGGCGGGGGGCAAGCATTTTGGCATCACCTGTCGCAGGTTACTGGTATTCCTGCCTTTCTCTTGCCGCGTTTATTCGGTTATTTTAGCGCAGGTCATAGGTAAGAGGTGCAGCGTGGGCATTTTAAAGAAAATTGTCACTCAATTGGAAACCCCGCGTGATCAGCGGCCTTTGGGCAGTGGCTGGTTATCGGGATCACTGGCGCTTCTTGCGTCAATTGCGGGTCTTTTGATTGTGCTTTTGCGCTGGTTTCCTGAAACGCTGTCATATCCTGAAATCGCTTTTATTCAGGACAGTGGTGTTGTGACCGCATTCTTGCGGTTCACGCTTTTGGCGGGTTACGCGCTTTCACTGCTTAGCTTGATCCTCAGCGTGCGAAAATCGCTTGGCTGGACAGCACTTGCCGTATCTGTTGTGGCTTCGCTGATGGCCACCACCCAACCACAGGTCGGGTCCGACGTGCCGCAAAGTTTCTACTTTGGTCTTGATTACTTTATCATCAACGTCCTGATCGTGGGTTTCCTCTTTGTGCCATTAGAGCGGTTCTTTCCGGCCCGATCAGAGCAAACGGTGTTCCGGGCTGAGTGGCAGGAGGACATGTTCTATTACCTCGTAAGTTCGATGCTGGTGCAGATATTGGGCTTTATCACCTTGGCCCCATCGAACTATGTCAACGCGCAAATCCCGCTGGATGACGTTCGCATCTATATCGTGTCGCTGCCGTTCTTTGTGCAGGTGATCATTATCATGATGGCGACGGATTTTGTGCAGTACTGGGTGCATCGCGCGTTTCACACCTATCCGGTGCTGTGGCGGTTTCACGCGATTCACCATTCCACAAAAAAGATGGATTGGCTGGCAGGTGCCCGTATGCACTTTGTCGAAATCGCCGTATTGCGCAGCCTGACGGCTGTGCCGATGTTTACCTTGGGCTTTAAGCCAGAGGCGATCCAGGCCTATCTGTTGGTGGTTTATTTCTACTCAAGCTTTATCCACGCCAATATCGGCTGGAAAATGGGCTTTCTGGAACGTTTCTTTGTCACGCCGCGCTTTCACCACTGGCATCACGGATCGGACCGGGCAGCGATTGATATCAACTATGCCAGCCATTTTCCGATCTATGACTGGCTGTTCGGTACGCATCATTTGCCTGAAAAAGAATGGCCAGAAGCATACGGTGTGATCGGCGATACGGTGCCAAAGGGATACTGGCGCCAGTTCGTGCATCCGTTCCTGAAGGACAAACCGAAAGAACCGGCAGAGTAGGGCGGGGTTTCCCCCGCCGCTACCTTTAGTTGGATTTTGGCGCGCCTTCCTCTGGTCGATCAAGAATAGTCTCGATCTCTGCCATTTGCGTAGGTGTCAGCGGCCCGTAATCCCGCGCACCACACAGATCATGCACTTGTTCGGGCGTGCGAAACCCCGGGATTGGCATTGCATTGGGTGTCCGCCCCCATAGCCACGCAAGCGCACCCTGCGCCAGACTGCGACCATCGGATTTGAGCGTTTCGCGCACAGCGTTGAGCTGGGCCATGTAGGCGTCGGTGATCTTGCCGTCTTTGAAGTAATCCTGCCAACCGGGGTTGCTGCCGCGGATCTCATCCTTGCTGAACGTGGTCTTGGCGTCGTATTTGCCGCCCAAAACGCCCATCGCAAGGGGGGAGCGGATCAGCGACAGCACATTGGTTTCTTCCACGGCGTGAATCATCTGTGAGGCGGGAAGAAAGACGTTCATGGCATGTTCAACGGCGGTGAAACCCGGATGATCGACAAAGGCGCGCATGCTGTCGGGGTAATCGGTGGACCAGCCATAAGCGCCGATAATGCCATCGTCGCATAACTGTGCCAGCATATCAAAAGTTGGTCGCGCATCCTCAACCGCCAATTCGTTGTTATGGTGCAGCACCATGTCGATCCGGTCGCGCCCAAGCCGTTTGCGCGATGCATCGATGGATTTGCGAACAATGTCAGGATCGTTGTTTGGCCCGACAAGTTGTTTGGTGTCCGTGTCGATATCCAACCCAATCTTGGTGGCAATCGCGATATCTGGGTGGGCTTTCAGGGCCTCGCCCAGTACGACCTCTGAATGCCCACAGCCATAGGCCTGTGCTGTGTCGAAATGTTCGATGCCATGCTCAAGCGCTGCGGCAACAGCGGCCTTTGAGATGTTATCATCAACCGTGCCCCAGCCCACAGCAAGGCCATCCTTGAAGAAAGGCCCGCCAATGGCCCAACAGCCAAGGCCAAGAGTCGGTTTTGTCGGAATATGTTTGAAATCAGCCATCTGAGACCTCCAATGATGTGCGGTACATATTGATCTTGTGGTCGAGGAAATGCTTGCAGGCTTTCAACTCCGCTTCGCGGTGGGCAAGGGTGACGGCGTGCCGTTCCAATAGACCCAGACGCAAGGCCCGTTGGTCAGGTGCATTGCAATCGGGCGCATGGGCCGACATTGCAAAGCGTTTGACGTCGTCCAGTGGCATCCCTGTGGCGCGTAGCCGCTCCAGGGTTGTCAGCCAATTGACGTCATCACCGCTAAACACCCGCCACCCGCGCGCATCACGCCGGATCGGGGCCAGCATGCCGGATTTTTCGTAGAACCGAATGGTGTCTTGGGTCAGTCCAGACCGGGCCGCAGCTTCGTTGATTCGCATAGCGCATTCCTCCGATGGCCAACGAGTTAGCCTATTGGAGTCACTCCAAGTCAAGCGATGGTTTTAGAATTGTTGTTCGTCGCCCTGTTGCCATGGCTTCACCAGATTGCCAAAGCGGGTGAATTCGGCGACGAAAGATAGCTCGACCGTGCCGATCGGACCGTGGCGCTGTTTGCCTACGATCACCTCGGCTTTGCCATGTAAGCTCGACATCTTTTCTTGCCAGGCGGCAATCGCTTCCATGTTGTGATCTTCGGGCTTTTCGCGCTCGACATAATATTCGCCGCGGTAGACGAACATGACGACATCCGCGTCCTGCTCAATCGACCCGGATTCACGCAGGTCCGACAGTTGCGGACGCTTGTCTTCGCGGTTCTCAACCTGACGCGACAGCTGTGACAGGGCGATGACCGGGATATTCAGTTCCTTGGCGATAGCCTTGAGGCCCATCGAAATCTCGCCAATTTCTTGCACCCGGTTCTCTGACGTGCCGCGCACCAGCTGCAAATAATCCACGATCAGCACATCCAATCCATGGGTCCGCTTCAGACGGCGGGCGCGGGCAGCCAATTGTGAGATTGGGATCGCAGCAGTATCATCAATATAAAGCGGGCAGGATTCCAACTGCTTGGCCGCATCCACAAAGCGGCGGAATTCGCCTTCAGTCATGTCACCCTGGCGGATTTTATGGGATGAAATCTCGGATGCCTCAGCCAGAATACGGCCCGCCAATTGCTCCGCACTCATCTCAAGCGAGAAGAAGCCGACAACGCCGCCATCAACGGCCCCCTCGCTGCCGTCCTGAAACTGGCCTTTACGATACGCTTTGGCGATATTGAACGCGATATTGGTGGCAAGCGAGGTTTTCCCCATCGACGGGCGCCCGGCAAGGATCAACAGGTCGGATTTGTGCAAGCCGCCCAGCTTTTTGTCCATATCCGTAAGGCCGGTTGAAATCCCCGCAAGCCCGCCGTCACGCTGATAGGCGGTATTCGCAACGTTGACGGCCTCGGTCACCGCAGCAAGGAACGATTGGAACCCTTTCTCAGACACACCCTGTTCGGCCAGCGTGTATAGGGCTTGTTCAGCCTCAACGATCTGTTCCTTCGGCTCATGTTCAACATCAACCTTGGCGGCTTTATCGGTGATGTCACGGCCCAGTTTGATCAACTCGCGCCGCGTGGCCAGATCATAGATCATCTGGGCATAATCACGCGCAGCAAAGGCCGAAATCGCAGCCCCGGCAAGGCGGGCAAGGTAAGGTGGGCCGCCTAGCTCTTTCAGACCCTCATCTTCTTCCATGAACGTCTTGAGCGTGACAGGGCTGGCCAGCATGTTGCGGCCAATCCGGCTGGCGGCGGTTTCAAAGATACGGGCATGAACGGGATCATAGAAATGCTTGGGGCCAATGATGGACGCCACGCGGTCGAACACATCATTATTGGTCAGAATAGCACCCAAAAGCTGTTGTTCAGCCTCAATAGAGTGCGGCATTAGATCGGTGTCAGCCTCTTCGACGCCGGTAGCATTAAATGCGGTTAGTTCGTTCATTGTTATTCACCTGTTCCCCGGCGTCGTCCTATCAGTTGCTATGCGGACGTGGCTATCTGGAAATGATGGGGGATATCCAGCGGGATAAATCTGTGGACAACATCCGATAGACCCCACGTATACCTTAGATAGTGGCTTTGCGCAAAGAAAACACAATATACGCGATGAGTCAGCGATTCTCGGATGCGTAGTTCCGCTGACTGGTGGATAAGTATTTAGGCTGGCGTCCAGCCGGCCGGATCCTTGAGGTACGCTTCGACCGCATCCAAAGTGGCCGGATCATAAGCACCGCGCGCCTTGGCCTCGGCCAACACATCCCACCAGGTGCACAGGCTGATCAATTGCACGCCGTGATCCGCCAATGTTTCTTCCACGCCATCAAAGATACCGTAGTAAAAAATGACTGCCGTGGCCGAACACGTCGCGCCGGTTTCACGGATCGCGTCCACGAAAGACAGCTTAGAGCCACCATCGGTCGTCAGGTCTTCCACCAAGATCACCCGCTGGCCTTCGGTCATCACACCTTCAATGCGGGCGTTGCGGCCATAGCCTTTGGGTTTCTTGCGCACATAGGTCATCGGCAGGGCCAAACGCTCTGCCACCATGGCCCCAAAGGGAATACCAGCAGTTTCGCCGCCTGCGACATTATCAAACGCCTCAAACCCGGCCTCCCGCATGATCGACACGGTCATGAAATCCATCAGAGTGGACCGAATGCGCGGAAACGAAATCAGCTTGCGGCAATCCACATACGTCGGTGCCTGCTTGCCAGAGGCATGTGTAAAAGGCTCTGTCGCATTGAAGTCAATCGCGCCAATCTCGATTAGCATGCCAGCGGTCAGTCGGGCAATTTCTTCTTTCGCGGGAAAGGACGTGGGGATCATCAAGCAACCTTCATCTTCTCATGTTCCAAAATACCTCCGCCGGAGGCATCAATTCTCTCAGTCTTCGACACGCCAATGGAGGTCAAAGCCCGGATCAAACACGGTGACAGGCCCATCCCCGGTCTCAATCTGAGCGGGATAGGCGACAGGGTCCCCCTTTGTCAGCGTGATCGTTTCCTCGTTTGGCTGCAGCCCGTAAAATCGCGGACCATTGAGCGAGGCAAAATCCTCTAGCTTCGTTATCTTGCCTGCCACATCAAAAACTTCGGCAAGACAGGACATCGTGTTGGGTGCGGTAAAAATACCTGCGCAGCCACAGGCCTGCAGCTTGTTTGGGTCTGTATGTGGCGCGCTGTCTGTACCAAGAAAAAACCGCTTATCGCCAGAAACCGCAGCCTGCACGAGCGCGATGCGATGTGCCTCGCGTTTGGCGACAGGTAGACAGTAATAATGCGGCTTGATGCCGCCCGCCAAAATATGATTGCGGTTGATGATCAAGTGGTGGGTCGTGATCGTCGCGGCAAGGTTCTTGATGCTGTCACGCACATAGTCGACCGCGTCCTGGGTGGTCACATGCTCCATGATGATCTTAAGATCAGGCACCTTTTTGCGCAGCGGTTTCAGGACCTTGTCAATAAAGACGGCTTCGCGATCAAAGATATCAATCTCTGTATTGGTCACTTCGCCATGAACGCAAAGCGGCATGCCGATCTCTGCCATCACCTCAAGCACGGGGCGAACCTTTTCGAAATCGCGCACGCCAGAGGCAGAATTCGTCGTGGCCCCGGCGGGGTAGAGTTTAACAGCGGTTGCGATGCCATCTGCATGGGCGGCGCGCACGTCTTCGGGGTCTGTGGCTTCGGTCAGATATAGGGTCATCAGCGGCGTAAACGCGGCACCCACCGGCACAGCCGCCATGATCCGTTCACGATAGGCCACAGCCTGCTGCGACGTCACGACAGGCGGCACCAGATTGGGCATAATGATTGCACGGGCGAAATGGCGGGTGGTTTCCGGCAAAACCGCCTTCAACATCTCACCATCACGCAGATGCAAATGCCAATCATCGGGGCGGCGTATCGTCAGGCTGGTCAAATGTTTGTCAGGCATGATTTCGGATTACACCGTTGTGCCAACAGACGCCATAGGCCAATGCAATTGTCCTTGCGAATGGCGCGGCAATTCTTGATATTTCAATGCAAGCTGATGGATCAGAAGGAGTATCATCATATGCTGGGTTTCTTGATTGCAGCAGTGGCTGGCTTTCTGACGCCGCAACTTGAGGGGCCGGTGGCCGGGCCTATTGTTAAAGCACTTGAAGGGTATTTTCCTGTTATGGCCAATGAACGGCGGTTGATCGCCTTTATGGCGGCCTTGCTAGTTGCGGCCATCCTTGCGGCGGCTTTTGACAGTGGTTCTGTCTTTGGGGTCATCATCGGCGCGATCCTTGGTTACTTTGGCCCCCGGATTTTTGAGGTGCTGAAAAAGGTCGTCGAAGGCAGACGCGATTCCGAATAGGGCCTGACCCACGACAGCATTGCGCGCCACGTGTGCCGCGATATCGATTATGTATGAATGTCCTGCGTTGGGCTAAGCTCTTCATGTTTTTCAACGAAGAAGGCTTTGTGCCCGCGCCGGATCATATAGGCGCAGATAATACGGGCCAACCGCGGGTGGCCTGTCACGACCAGTCGGCGGACCAAAGCCCGCACATAAGTCGGGTCATAACGTCGGGCGCGCAAAAGCTGTAAAAACCGTGGCCGGTCCAGCATGCCATCCATCGCCAGTTTGATCAAAACGTCGTGGATACCCATCCGGTCAAACGCTTGATCCAGATCGTCGCCCAACAGCATGCAGGGCAGGGCTGTCACATGCGGTCTGCGAAACAGCGCTGCATGGCATGCGTCAAGCCGTTCAATCGGATCAAACGCTATAAAGACGCGGCGCGCACCATCAATCATCTCGGGGGCATAGCCGTAGCGGTCGTTAAAGCTTTTCTTGCGTATGCGCTTAAAGCGCGTGTCCCAACCGGCCATTTCTGCGTCCAGTGTGGCTTGCGGACGCAAAGCGATCACAGTTGATCCGGGCGCCGCGACAGAGTAAGCCGCTGCCGCGTAAGACGCACCATCACCGCCACCGTGAAAGATGATGCGTTCGAAGTCATCAAAAAAGCCTTCGTCAATCATGCGGTCAAAGAAGTCATAAACGTGTTTATCGCGAAACCAGCTTTCCTTGAACGAAAAGAGCGATAAATGCGACCAGCCATCATGGCGCGCATAGGCAAACCCACGTGGTTCGGCATCGATATTGTTTTCGCGCACCGACTGTACGTTTTCGAATGTCACCAAAAGCGCGTTGCCCGCCTCAAGAAACCCGACACAGTGTTCGCGGCCCAGCTGTTCGAAAAAACCATGATCTTCGCAAACGTCATCAACCTTGGCCAGCCAAGCATTGGCACCAAGATCCCTGAAGTTCACGTCGATGGCGAGTTGCCGGTCTTCCATACTCACTACTCCAAGGCCGAAAGTAATGCGGCCACCCTTCAGGGCATACATACCTTCTCAGGCGGCAACTAGGCACGGACAGATTGCTAAGTGTTGCGGATACGGCCTAAAAGAACGCTTGAAGTCCCGTTTGTGCACGCCCAAGGATCAATGCATGCACGTCATGGGTGCCTTCGTAGGTATTCACCGTCTCTAGATTGATCATATGTCGCATAATCTGGAAGTCTTCGCTGATTCCATTACCGCCGTGCATGTCGCGCGACGCCCGCGCAATATCCAGCGCTTTGCCGCAATTATTCCGCTTCATCAGACTGATCATCTCAGGGGCAGCTTTGCCTTGTTCCATCAGACGGCCCAATTGCAAGGCAGACTGTGTGCCAAGGGCAATCTCGGTTTGCATATCGGCCAGCTTCTTTTGGAAAAGCTGCGTTTGCGCCAAAGGTTTGTTAAATTGTTTGCGATCCAACCCATATTGACGGGCCGCGTGCCAGCACGCCTCTGCCGCACCCATCACGCCCCAGGCGATCCCATAGCGCGCACGGTTCAGACACCCAAACGGACCTTTCAGACCCTGCACACCGGGCAGTAGGGCATCCTCGGACACAGCGACATTATCCATCACGATCTCACCCGTGACAGAGGCCCGCAAACTCAGCTTACCGCCCACTTTGGGGGCAGACAGCCCTTGCATGCCCTTATCCAGAACAAAACCGCGGATTTTGCCGTCATGCGCGTCTGACTTCGCCCAAATCACAAAAACATCCGCGATTGGCGCGTTGCTGATCCACATTTTTGATCCGTTGATGATGTAGCCATCTTCGGTCTTTTTGGCGGTTGTTTTCATGCCCGCCGGATCGCTGCCTGCATCAGGTTCAGTCAGGCCAAAACAGCCAATCAACGTACCAGCGGCCAGCCCAGGCAAGTATTTGGCGCGCTGGGCGTCACTGCCGTAGGCATGGATCGGATACATCACCAGCGATGACTGCACGGACATCATTGAACGATAGCCGCTATCCACCCGTTCAATCTCGCGGGCGACAAGGCCGTAAGTGACATAGCCCGCGCCCAGCCCGCCATATTCTTCGGGGATTGTCAGACCCAACAGGCCTGCGGCACCCATTTGTGCGAAAACATCGGGATCAACTGTTTCTTCTCGGTACGCGTCGGTCACGCGAGGCTGCAAAACATCCTGAGCAAATGTGTTGGCCGCATCGCGCAACATCCGCTCATCCTCGGTCAGCTGATCTTCCAGCCGCAGGGGGTCGGCCCAGTCAAATGGCCCAAGATCCGGGCCAAATCCAGTTGCTTTGATCGGTGTGGAATCGTTCATAACGTCAGCTCCCGTTCGCTTAGGCGCAAACTAGGCTTTCTGCGACACCGGGGCAATGGATGGCAGTGTATGACAACGTGAAATCCCCAGACTGATATCGCCAATAAGCCGATCATCATTGATCAATGCTCGTAATTTGCAACACTGGTTCCAAGTACGCTGTGCTATGCTACAGTAAGATTTTTGAGAACAAGATATATTAAACATGACAGAACATATTACTGATATTCCCCAACGCGCCCTTGACTGGCACCGCGCTGGCCGCGGGGTGGCCATTGCGACCGTTGTGCAAACCTGGGGCTCTGCGCCACGGCCGGTTGGCAGCCAAATGGTGGTTGACGCAGACGGCGCGATGGAAGGATCCGTCTCTGGTGGCTGTGTCGAAGGGGCTGTGATCACCGATGCCATTGATGCCATTTCCGAGGGCGAACAACGCCTGCTTAGTTTCGGCGTCAGCGATGATGAGGCTTTTGCCGTGGGGCTGGCGTGTGGCGGTGAAATCAAGGTGCTGGTCGAACCCGTAGGATCGGTTGTACCGGTTGAGATACTCGAACGGCTCACAGACGCCCGCTATCAATCGCAGCCTGTTGTCTATGTGACAGACATTGAAAATAGCAGGCCGCGTCTGAAGGCGGCCTCTGCTTACCCGGATCGGCACCGCACCGATACATCCGGAATTGAAGAGGACGGGCGCACCTTTGTGGCTGTGCACAATCCGCCCCTGCGGATGATCATCGTTGGTGCAGTGCATATCGCTCAATATCTGGTCGGTATGGCGCGGGCCTGTGGGTATGATCCCATTTTGGTTGATCCGCGCCCGGCCTTCGCGTCACAGGCGCGCTTTCCCGGTGAGGAGATACACGATGACTGGCCGGATGCGGCCCTGCGCGCGCTCAAGATTGATGCGCGCACGGCTATCGTGACGCTGACCCATGATCCTAAACTTGATGACCCGGCAATTGTGACCGCTTTGGAATCCGACGCATTTTATCTGGGTTGTCTGGGATCAACACGCACCCATGCAAAAAGAGTGGAGCGGTTGAAAGAGGTGGGCTTTACCGATGAAGAGATCGGGCGCATCCACGCGCCAGTGGGACTTGATCTTGGCGGGCGGCAACCGGCAGAGATCGCGGTCAGCATTATGGCGCAGGTGACAAAATCGCTTAGAAAACCGCCGTTACCTTAGGCCAGACAAAGCCGGTTTGCGTCTTCAACGTTGGAACCTTTCGTTTGCAGGGACGTTTCACCTCACAACCATTATTCCAAAATATACCTTGTGAGGACGCCATGCGAAAATCGACACTCAAATCCACAACATCTTTGGTGATGAGCTTTAGCCTGATCGCAAGCCCGATTTTTGCGCAGCAAGCAGCCGTGGATGCGATTGAACCTGAACTTTGCGTTGGCCTTGGCGCAACAGACGAAGCAGAGCCTCAGGCTGAGGTTGTTTTGCCTTGTCTGACAGTAGACGGCACCTTGATAGTAGACGAGGAAAACCTGCAAGCAGCCTTGGATGCGCAGGCCGACATGGCAGATGAAACAGAGCAAGATACAGCGGTAGAAAATGAAGAGGCTGCAGTCGAAGTGGAGGCTGATCTTGCCGAAGACACTGATGCGGCTGTTGTCGAGGAAGAGGCAGTTACTGCCAGCGACACTGACAATGAAGAAATCGTTCCAGAGGATGAACCGGCAGTTGTGTCGGATGAGCCGCTGGAAATTGAAGAAGCGCCTTCTGCGGATGTGATCGCTGATGACAATGCGCAAGCAGATGTAGCGGTCGACGGTTCTGTCGCAGATGATGAAAATGAAGCATCGCCAGAGGCTGATGTCGTTGTCGAGGAAGATGCGCAAGCGACTGACGATGCCCCAATTGTCGTAACAGAAGGGGCACCTGAGGGTGATGACACCGACGTGGTTATTTCCGAAGGATTGGCTGAAGGAGAAGACACAGAAGTTGTGGTTAATGAGGGCCTGCCAGAGGGTGCCGAGACCGAGGTAGTCGTATCGGAAGGTGTTCCCGCTGACGCGACAGAGGACGGCGGGCTTTCAGAAGATGTGTCAACAATCGTCGATGATACGTCGCCCGCGACCGCAGCAGCCGCCGCCGAAACCGAAGGGGAAGTGGACAGTTCTGGTGAGGTCGTAGTCGAGGAATTGTCAGAAGATGACGTGCGCGGCAGTGACCAAGATTTTGAAACCGCTGCCACTGGCGATGTCGAAACTTCCGCATCAAACGATGACGACGGGCTCAGCAATTTTGAACGTGCGCTTCTGGTCGGTCTTGGTGCTGTGGTTGTCGGCTCTGTGCTGAATAATGGTGATGAGGTTGTTTCCAATAGCGGCGATCGCGTCGTTGTCCGCCGTAATGACGAACTTGTCGTCTTGAAAGATGATGATGTTTTGCTGCGACAGCCGGGATCACAGGTGCAGACAGAGTCGTTCGACGATGGATCGACCCGGGTGATTGTCACACGACAGGACGGAACACAGATCAAGACCATTCGTGGCAGTGACGGCCGGGTATTGCAGCGCACGCGCATATTTGCTGATGGGAGCGAATACGTCCTGTTTGACGACACGCAACGCGCTGATCCAATTGATATGACGCAATTGCCGCAGGTGGAAGAAGACCGCGTACAGCCGCAAACATCGCAAGGCGATGTCGATAGTTTGCGTCTGGCACTTATGGCAACACAGAATGCGGCTATTGATCGGACATTCTCATTGCGCCAAATCCGTCAAGTTCGCGAAGTACGGGCGCTTGCCCCCGAGATTGAGTTGGACACCATCACGTTCGCAACAGCCTCGGCCGCGATTCAACCAAGTCAGGCAGAGGAACTCACCAACCTCGCCGTTGCCATCTCGAATATTATCGAAGACGACCCGCGACAGGTCTTTTTGATCGAAGGTCATACAGATGCAGTGGGCGATGCGAGCTATAACCTTGCCTTGTCAGACCGGCGTGCCGAAACAGTGGCTTTGGCGATGACAGAATATTTCGATATTCCGCCAGAAAACCTGATCACACAGGGATATGGTGAAAGTGCGTTAAAAGTGTCCACACCGGGGCCGGAGCGGGCAAACCGGCGTGCATCAATCCGTAATATTACATCGCTGCTGCGCTAACCCGCTTACATGAATGAAAAAGACCCTCTGCACTAGCAGAGGGTCTTTTTTCGTAGCGGGTTTTTCTTGATCAATCCTACTTGGGCAACGGCCCGATCAGCATGACCATCTGACGGCCTTCCATCTTGGGAAAGTTTTCAACCTTGCCAGCCTCTTTTGTGTCCTCGGCCACACGTTCTAGCAATTCGCGGCCCAATTGCTGGTGGGCCATTTCGCGGCCACGAAAACGCAGGGTGATCTTTACCTTGTCGCCATTGTCCAAAAACTTGAACACATTGCGCATCTTCACTTCATAGTCGTGATTGTCCGTATTCGGACGGAACTTCACTTCTTTGATTTCGATGATCTTTTGTTTCTTACGGGCCTCGGCTTCTTTCTTCTGGGTCTCGTATTTGAACTTGCCATAGTCCATGATTTTGCAAACCGGTGGATTGGCGTTTGGAGAAATCTCTACCAGATCAAGGCCAGCATCATCGGCCATTTCCATCGCACGTGCAGGCGTGACAACGCCGACGTTTTCGCCTTCGGCACCGATCAGGCGGATTTCATCTGACCTGATGCGGTCGTTGATCCGGGGGCCGGTGTCACGTTGTGGTGGGGCATTATGGGGTCTGCGTCCTATGGTCTTTATCCTTTGGTTGTTCCATTTTGGTATTGATCAAACTAAACACCCCAATGGGCAGCTTCAACCCGCAAAAGATGCGGTTTCCCGCTGATTATTCCCCGCTGATTGCACTTTCCCTTTGGCAAGCCATCTGACATATCCAAACCCAAGGTCCGATGGGGGCCCAAATATAGATTTGGAAAGGAGATGACCCATGCGTGCAATTATTATTCTCGTTGTTGTCGCGGTTGTTGGCTTTTTTGGCTATCAGTACGCTGCCGAAGGTCGCAACCCGAGTGAAGCGATTGGTGTTCTGACAGGCGCCACGCAAGAGGCAGAACGCGCTGCCGCCGAAGCAGAGGCCGCCGCCGCAGAAGCTGCTGCCGCTGCCGAAGCACAGGCCGCTGAAGAGGCCGCTGCCGCCGAAGCCGCTGCTGTAGAAGCTGCCGCCGCCGCTGAAGAGGCCGCCGCTGCCGCTGCTGCAGAAGTAGAAGCAGCCGCCCAAGCCGCAGAAGAAGCCGCTGCCGCCGCCGCTGAGGAAGCTACAACTGCTGCCGAAGAAGCCGCCGCCACTGCTGAAGAGGCTGTCGATGAAGCCACAGCCGAAGTGGCAGAAGCTGGTGACGATCTGATGTCGATGGCCGATGAATTGCTGACTGTTGACGGATTTGATGCCGAAAAGGTCACGCAGCTTGTCGAAGGTTCAGAGATGTCTGACGATATGAAGTCGCTTATGACAACAGCCGTTGACACTGCAAAAGACAATCCTTTGCTGCTTGAGCCAGTGCTTGCAAACATCCGCGAGGCGCTGGGCCTTTAATCCCGCGCATCGCTGAAAAAGAAAAGGCCGCGTCGTTTCTGACGTGGCCTTTTTTTGTTTAAGTATGGGTGACTTAGTCCAAAAACGCCTTCTCAACCACATAATGTTGCGGGTTTGAATTGGCGCCTTCAACCAGCCCATATTCCTCAAACATCTCTTTCAGTTCAAGGTTGAAGGCCAGATTGCCACAGATCATCGCCCGGTCCGTTTCAGGTGACAGGGGCGGCACGCCCAGATCGGCAAATGCCTCGCCCGACCGCATCAGGTCGGTGATCCTGCCCATCTTCGGGCTCTCTTCGCGGGTGGTGGTTGGATAATATTTGATCTTCTTCCAAAACCCTTCGCCGATCACTTCGTTAAGCAACCCATCGGTTTTGAGCGCTTCGATCAGGTCACGCCCATAGGTCAGCTCACCCACTTCGCGACAGGTATGGGTGATGATCACCTCGTCATAATCTTCATAGGTCTGCGGTTCGCGCAGCAGCGATGCAAACGGGGCAAAACCGGTGCCGGTGGCAAAGAACCAAATGCGTTTGCCGGGGATTAGCGCGTCATGCACAAGAGTTCCGACAGGTTTGGGGCGCAAGATCAGCTCATCTCCGGGTTGGATGTGCTGCAACCTTGATGTGAGCGGGCCATCCTGCACCTTGATGGAATAAAACTCCAACTCTTCGTCCCAGGATGGGGATGCAATGGAATAGGCGCGCAACAGTGGCTTTTGCTTGCCTGTTTTGGGGTCAGGATCACCCATCAGACCGATCATCACGAATTCGCCTGAGCGAAAGCGCAGCGCGGCTGGGCGCGTGACCCGAAAGGAAAACAAGCGGTCGGTATAGTGTTTCACATCCGTTACGGTCTGCGCATCAGGCAGGGTAGGGACGGCTTTGGCGGTATCTAATGTCACGGGCGTCGCTTCAGTCATATGTGTCATGGCAGCCCTGTTAGGGCCGCCCTCCGGTTTAGTCGTTGATCTATGTCAGGGAAAGGGGGCTTAGCCGCGCAGGCGCGCCTGATAGTTATGATTTTGCCAATCCGCACGAAATTGCCATTGATCTTCGGGCTGGCGGGCGGCCAAAGCATCATCAATTTCAACCTCATCAAAGCCGGACCGGCGCGCCATCGCGTATTGGTCGGCCAGCACATGCCCTTTGGCGCGCAAACGGCCCTTGTATCCTGCGCGACGTAGCATTGCAGCCAGTGTGAACCCACGCCCATCGGCAGAAGACGGAAAGGCGATGCGAATCATCGGCGCATTGTCGAGCCCGATAAGCGCATCTGGTGGCGTGTCTGACGGCAGATCAATGCCATAATCGCAATCATTGGCAGCGACGTCGTCCAGCGCAATAAATCCGCAGTCGAAATCATCGGCGGAAAAGCCTGTGTCGGTGACGATCACACTCATGCAGCTTGTCCTTCTTTTGTGGCTACAGACGTTTCAAAATGAATACCGCATTCCGTTTTTTCGCTGTTACGCCAACGACCTGCACGTTGATCTTCATGATCGCTGACCCGCGTTGTGCACGGCATACAGCCCACTGATGGATAGCCTTTGGCAACAAGCGGATGGCGTGGCAGGTTGTGTTGCGTGATATAGTCCTGCAAGTCCCGCGCTGACCATTTGGCCAAGGGATTCACCTTGATCTTACGGCCCTCTTTTTCAAAAAGCGGCAGATCAGCACGTTTGCCACCCTGGAACTGTTTGCGCCCGGTGATCCAGCCATCGAACCCTGCCAAAGCCGCGGCCAATGGCCGGGTTTTGCGCAGGTTACAGCACGCGTCCGTATCGGCCTGATGCAACAGCCCGTCAACATCTTCGATCAACACGGCATCGCGATTGGGTGTGATCACGTGCACGTCCGTCAGCCCAAGTGACGCGGCCACCTCTTTTTGATAGGTCAGCGTCTCTGGGAACAGCATTTCGGTATCCAGAAAGATAACAGGCGTGGCCTTGTCGATCTGGGATATCATGTGCAGCAGCACAACGCTTTCGGCACCAAACGATGACACCATAGCGATTTTTCCGATTTGCACATCCGACAGGGCATGGCGCAGCACGGTTTGCGCGTCTGATTTACGGTGCAGGATATTGCGGCGCTCGGCCAGTTCCTTAAGCGGCATTTGCTTTGTCCTCTGCTGGATAAAGGATGGCTTTGAACGGCTCCATGCCCAAGCGGCGATAGGTTTGCAGGAAGGTTTCTTCGGCGTCTGAACGCAGACCCAAATAACCTGTCACCAAACGTTCAATCGCTGGCACAATCTCGTCGGCGCTAAAGCCGGGGCCAGCACGTTCGCCGATTGTTGTCGTCTCAGTCCCGTCACCACCCAGCGTAATCTGGTAGTTCTCCACACCAGCCCGATCTAGTCCAAGGATACCAATGTGACCCACATGGTGGTGCCCGCACGCGTTGATGCAGCCTGAGATCTTGATCTTCAGCTGACCGATTTCATGTTCGATTTTCAACTCATCAAAGCGCGTGGCGATGTCCTGCGCAATCGGGATCGAACGTGCCGTCGCCAGCGCGCAATAGTCCATGCCGGGGCAGGCGATGATATCGGACGCCAGTCCGATGTTCGCAGTTGCAAGATCAGCTTCGCGCAGGGTCGCATAAACCTTGGCAAGGTCGGCCTTGTGCACATGCGGCAAGATTACGTTCTGTTCGTGACTGATGCGCAGTTCACCATGGCTGTATTGTTCAGCCAAATCGGCCATCACGCGCATTTGGTCTGATGTGGCATCGCCGGGTGTGGCGCCATGCTTTTTGATGCTGATCGACACGATGGCATACCCATCGGCCTTGTGCGCGGCAAGGTTGGTGTCGGTCCATGACCGGAAGGCAGGGTTGGCCAGACGTGCGGCCTCATACCCATCGGTTGATTTTGTGGTGAAGGCGGGTGGCGCGAACGCCGTTTCAATCTCGGCCAAGAGGTCTTGATCATGCCCAGAGAATCCGTCGCGGATTGTCGCAAAACGCTCTTCCACCAGCTCTTGGATTTTTTCCAACCCGTTCTCATGCACCGTGATCTTGATGCGCGCCTTATACTTGTTATCGCGGCGGCCCAGCAGGTTGTAGACGCTAACAATCGCCTCGCAATAGGGCAGCAAATCAACCTTTGGCAGGAAGTCACGCAGCACTTTGCCCACCATCGGAGTACGGCCAAGACCACCACCGACGATAACCTCGAAACCCGGCTCGCCCGCGTCATTGCGGACCATGCGCAGGCCAATGTCGTGCGCCTTGGTGACGGCGCGGTCGTGTGCGGCACCCGTCACGGCAATTTTGAATTTGCGGGGCAGGAATTGGAATTCTGGGTGGTCGGTGGACCACTGGCGCAGCAATTCTGCAATCGCACGTGGGTCTTCGATTTCGTCCGCAGCAGCCCCAGCAAAGTGGTCTGCGGTCACGTTGCGGATTGTGTTGCCGGACGTCTGGATCGCATGCATGCCAACATCGGCCAAGGCCTCAAGCATATCAGGCACATCTTGCAGTTTTGGCCAGTTGTACTGGATGTTCTGGCGCGTGGTGAAATGGCCATAGCCTTTGTCCCAACGGTCCGCGATATAGGCCAGCTTGCGCATTTGGTCCACACTCAGCGTACCATAAGGGACTGCAACGCGCAGCATATAGGCGTGCAGTTGCAGATAAAGGCCGTTCATCAGGCGCAGCGGCTTGAATTCATCCTCGGTCAAAGAACCATCGATACGGCGTTCAACCTGCCCACGGAATTGGGCAACACGGGAATGGACGAATGCTTCGTCAAAGTCGTTGTAGCTGTACATTACGAAAGCTCCACTTGTTTGCCATGGGCATAGTTCGATGGGCCGCGCGTGCGAAAGGTTTCGCGGAAGTGTGTGGGTTCCGGACCTGCCTCGCCTGCTTTGGCGTCTGCCAAATAAGCGCCTGCGATTTCATCCGCCCGCGATTGTGCTTCAAGCAGGCGCAAATCAGCGTGGGCCTCATCGGTCATCAACTCAGCTTCACTGATATCGCGGGTCCATGTGTTGGCTTCGGTCAACCACACGGCGTCGCCTTCCAGCAACGCATTGGCAGTGACAACTTTGGGGGTGAACGTCCGGGGCATTATGCAAACTCCTTGAGTTGGCGGGCTTTGGCTGCGGCATCGCGCGGGGCAAGGCCGTAGAAGGTGATCGCCGGACCCTTCAGGTCAGCTTGGGTCAGGGTTGGTTCTAGTTCGGCCAATGTGGTTGCGATGATCTGCTGATCAGCGCGGCTGACGTTTTCGATGATCGTCACAGGCGTCGCAGGGTCCGCGCCATGCATCAGCAAACGACCTTGGATAAAGCGTGCGGATTTCTTGCCCATATAGATCGCGGCGACCTCGCCGGGTTGGGCCAATGCTTTCCAATCGTGATCGGCATACCCTTTGGTGTCGTGACCCGTGATCAGGCGCACAGCAGAGTTCCGGCCACGTTTGGTCAGGCTTTGCCCGATGTTGGCCACAGCAGCAGAGGCGGCGGTGATGCCGGGAATGATGGTGTAAGGGATATTATGCGCTTCAATCGTCTCAATCTCTTCATCCAAGCGGCCAAAGACCGTTGGGTCACCAGCCTTCAGGCGCACCACGTGGTGCCCGTCTAGCGCGTGCTGCACGATCAGCGCGTCGATGTCGGATTGGGCCATGGATTTTCCAAAGCCTTCTTTTCCCGCATCAATGATAATCGCTTCACGGCGCGCGAGTTCAAGGATCTCACCAGTGACCAGACGGTCATGAATAACGACATCCGCCTTATCCAGCGCATTACGTGCCTTGAGTGTCAGCAATTCGGGGTCACCGGGACCTGCGCCCACCAGATCTACAGAACCGGCTTTTGCGGTCTGCATAATATGCGTATCAAGATGCTGTTCGAGGGCGGTGATAACTCCGGTCTCACCGTTTTCTGCCAAGGCTTTCGGACCACTGCCAAAATAGAAGGACGACCAAAAATCGCGGCGCTTGCGGCCCATTGGCAGCACCTCAACCGCATGACGGAAGGTTTTGCCGATGCGTGCCAGAACACCTAATGACGTCGGCAAACGTTCTTCCAGATCAGCCTTGATGGCACGGGCTAGCACAGGGGCCGCGCCTTCGGTGCCGATGGCAACCGTCACAGGGTTACGGTCAACGATAGCAGGCGTGATGAATTGACTGTCGGCAAGGTTGTCGACGATATTGACCAGTGCGCCTTCGGCGTGGGCGATAGCAGAGACGCGGGCATCTTCGGCATCATTTTCGTTGGCGGCATAAAATAGGGCAGCGCACAGCGCATCACCGGGTTCCATGGCGCGCGCGATGATCCGCAGTTTGCCTTGGTCAGCCCATTTGCGGATGTCGTCAGCGATCTGATCAGCGATCACTGTCAGATGCGCCTCAGTCTTCATTAGCAGGCGCAGCTTGGCCATGGCGGCATCACCACCGCCTGACAAAATAATGCGGCGGCCTGCGACGGCAAGGAAGATTGGAAAGTGCTTCATGGGTGTGAACCTTTGATTTCTTGGGTTCAATATAGAATAATGTTCTGATATTTACCTCCCCATCAGGTAACTTAAGAACACATGTTCCGCGCTGGCTTGAGTTAGGACTGTTTGTCCTACAAAAACGGAGATTGAAGAATGTCGGTGCGGATAGACGCCACAGACCGGAAAATTTTGGCGGCGATGCAAGAGGATGCAGCGCAATCGCTGGACGAAATTGCAAAATCTGTCGGGTCGTCCAAGACGCCTGTGTGGAATCGCATTCGCAAGATGCGCGAGGCTGGGATTATCGGACAGCAGACCGTATTGCTGGATGCAGATGCGCTGGGGTTTGAGGCCTGTTTCTTTGTGCTGATCCGCACGTCCGAGCATGATGCAGACTGGCAAGGGCGGTTCCTAAAAGCGCTTAGATCGCGGCCAGAGGTGCAAGAGGCGCACCGGCTGGCGGGGGACATTGATTATATCCTGAAGGTCCGGGTGCAGAACGCGCGAGCCTATGACACGTTTTATCAGGCGCTGATATCAGAGGTGAAGGTGCACAACGTGACAGCGCTTTTGTCGATGGAAGAGATCAAGTCGACGGTCGCATTGCCGCTCTGAGGTGAGCCATCATCAATTTTCGGTAGGTTTATGAACAAAGTTCAAGAAATATCTTGACCATACTTTATTGCTTCAATATATGAATGAACATTGTTCATAAATGGAGTGAAATCATGAAACCCCTCAAAACCACCGCAGTCCTTACGGCGCTGACATTAGCGACTGCTTGCGCGACACCCAGTGGTCAGCACGCAACACAATCAGCAGATCACAGCGCGCAAGCTGCCAGCCATGGTGTAAGCGCTGTTGCGTCTGGCGCCGCCACCGTTTCAGCGGTGCCCGTCATCGCGACAGGGGCCGTGCTTTCTGTCACCGGTGCTGCGATTGAAACCGTTGGTGCCGCATCTGTCGAAGCTGGTGTCGCGGTTCTGAGCGCAAACAGCAACGCACCCGCGCCAACCTGCCGCGCGAGCCGAACAACGACATGTGTTGTGCCCAACGGTCCACCACGGTTGAACTAAAGGAGGCGAGGTCATGACACGTATTCTGACAGTTATTTTTCTTTTAGTGGTAACACTTTTGCCAGTCGCATCCTCTGCGGGCAGCAGTGCGGCAAGTAACCCTGTATTGCCCGCAAATGAAGTTGCGGCATTTTCCAACAAGGTACAGCGCGATCTGGCCGCGCGCGGGGCCAATGTGGCGATTGTATCGCGTGTGGGGCGTGACCCTGCCGTTCTGCCCGATGGGATCAACTACACGCATGTGGCTTTTTGGGTCTATGCACGGATCACAAAGGCAGATGGCAGCACCGGCATGGGCTATCGTGTCTATAATCTTTATCAGCGCGATGGCGATCGGACCCAAAGTGATCTGGTGCAAGACACGCCGGGCGACTTTTTTGCCGGGGCCCATAGCCTGGATGCGGGGATCATCATTCCTGACCCGCGCTTGCAGCGCAAACTGCTTGATGTGATCACCAGCCCCACATACGCAGCTTTGCACAACGCGCAATATTCGGTCCTTGCCAATCCGCGCTCTGGCCAATTTCAAAACTGCACAGAGCACACGTTGGATGTGATCATGGCCGCACTTTATGACACAGATGACCCCGCACAGATCAAAGCCAATATTACGGCCTATTTTACGCCCCAGCGGGTGCCTTTGAACGGATTGCAACGGTTGTTTGCGCCTGCGGCCTCAATGGCGCTGACGACCGCTGATCATGGTGCCAACGTGGGAACAGCGACATTCGGTTCGATTGCGCGGTTCATGGAAAGTAACAATTTGCACGACGAGGTTTACCGGATCACGCCGACACAGGTTGTCCGTTTCTAGGGCTGTTTCGTTACCATCAAACGCTCTAACCCGTGGAAGTGGTAGACATCACCATATTGTGGTGCCTCGGCCAGTGTCAGGTCGGGGCATCGTGCGAATAAAGCCTCTAATGCAATTTGTAGTTCTAACCGGGCGAGGGGGGCGCCCACGCAAAAGTGGATGCCGCCACCAAAGCTGGTATTTTGCGCGCCCTTGCGGGTTGGATTGAAAGTGTCTGCGTTGTCATAGGCCCGCAAATCACGGTTTGCAGACCCCAGCAGGCAAGCAATTTGATCGCCCCATTGAAAGCTGTGATCGCCCAAGGTGACATCTTCATAGACCCAGCGGGTGAACATATGCAGGGGCGGATCGTAGCGGATAATCTCTTCGACGGCTGCTTCTGTGATGTCTGAGACATCATGATCTAGCAGCGTTTTGGTCCCGTTGCCCAGCGTGTGCACCGTGGCCTCGTGCCCGGCGTTCAGCAGCAGAATGCAGGTGGTGATCAGCTCATCTTCGCTTAGCTTTTCGCCGTCTTGTTCGGCCGCAATCAAAGTAGAGATCATATCATCAGTCGGTGTTTTGCGCCGTTTGGCGATATAGCCGCGCATGAAGGCAACGAAGTCATTGGTCGCGGCAATGGCATCCGCCTCGATCTGCGGTGTGCGGCGCGCCTGATACATCGCAACCATGGCATTGGACCAGCGAACCAGATCATCGGCGCGGTCCTCTGGCACGCCCAGCAGGCGCGAGATGACGATCACGGGAACGGGCTGGGCGTAGTGTGTCAACAGATCAAAGGGTTGATCGGGAAACCCATCAATCAGTGTATGACACAGTGCCTTAATATCCGGGGCGAGGGCGGCAATCGTGCGGCTTGTAAACGCGCGCAGGACCAGCGCGCGCAACCGCGTGTGCCGAGGCGGTTCCAATTCTAGCATTGAATGCGCTTCGACCTGAAAAAAGGGCATCAGATGGTCGGGAATATCGGGCGCCAGTTCCGGTGGGCATTCACGGCCCATACGCCTGTCGCGCAGCACTGCATGCACCATTTTATGAGATACGGCGCAGGCCATGCCGTAGTCATCCCACCATATAAAGTCACCAGCCTGACGTGCGGTGGCATAAAACGGATAGGGGTCTTGAACGAATTCCGGGTCTGTAGGCGATTGGCCGAGCGTTTTCATGCGAAAGGTTTGTCTGACCTTTCTGTGTATTGCAAGCGCACCCGGGGGCGTAATCGCCGTACAATTCTTGATTGCACCAATGGGCAACCGCGACGTTCTGACGCGCACCAAAAGACCGTCTTTTATGGTATTCTGCATACAGTTGGATACAAAAAACGTCTGGCTTGCAGACGAAGTGACGGGATCACGAGCCAACAAGGGAGGGCGTTCATGGCCAAGATGCCTATGGACGAAAAAGCGTTTGATCGCTCTGAATATCGCAAGGCTGACCGGCAATTCAGGTTGGCAGAACAAGAGCTGCCGCAAGACGCAGTGTCGTCGCTTGCGCGCGAAGTTGTAAGGCGTCTTGCATTTAAAATGCCACATGCTGTGAAAAAAGAAGATCTGCCGACTGCATCAGACATTGATCAGTTGTGTGCCGCGTTGCTGTCGGAAAAAGATAGCGCGGCAGATCAATTTATTCTGTCAGCGCGTCGCGATGGGGTGGCGATTGATGCCATCTATCTAAGCTACGTCGCCGGTGCCGCCCGCCGCTTGGGCGAAATGTGGGATGATGACGAGATTTCGTTCCTTGATGTGACACTGGCCTGCGGTAAACTTTACCGTATCATTCGCGGTCTGCGCCATGTCATTGCCCCCGGCATTCTGGCCGAACGGGATGAATGGCCTGCCATGTTTGCGCTTGTCCCTGGCGAGACCCATACGTTGGGGATTGAGATTGCCACCGATATCTTCCGCCGCGAAGGCTGGGATGTGGATATGATGGTCGGGCTTGATCATGATATGCTGGTCGATCAGTCAGATCGGCGCAACTACCGGGCGATTGTTCTGGTGGCCAGTTCCGATCACATGATCGAACCGCTGACCCGCCTTGTGCTGGCGATCCGTATTTCTCATCCATTGGCGCATTTAGTGGTGGCTGGAAACATCCTTGATCACCACCCGGATATTCTTGATCTGGTGGGGGCTGACGCGATGATCAAAGATATCGAAACCGCGGTCAGCGAATTGCGCCACGTGATCGAAGACGTCTAGGCCCGTTCGAGTGCTGCTATAATGGGTGAAAAATCCGCAGCAGTCAGGCTTGCGCCACCAACAAGTGCGCCGTTGACATGCGGCACCGCAAAGATATCAGCCGCATTGCTGCCTTTGACCGATCCGCCATAAAGCAGCGAAAATTCCGCCCCATCGTCAAAGCGATCTTGCAGGCGCTTGCGCATATGCGCATGCACCTGTGCAATCTGATCTGTGGTGGGAACCTTGCCAGTACCAATGGCCCAGACAGGCTCATAAGCGATGACCGTATTTTGGGCGTCGGCGTTTGCGGGAACAGACGTGTCCAGTTGCGCGTCGATCACATCAAGCGTGGTGCCACCGTCACGTTCGTCCAATGTTTCCCCAATGCAGATCACCGCAATCAATCCTGCATCATAAGCGGCCTGTGATTTCGCAGCGATCAATGCATCTGTTTCGCCATGATCCGTGCGGCGTTCCGAATGACCGACCAGAACATAGCTTGCGCCAACGTCAGCCAGCATTTCGGCACTGATATCACCGGTGTGCGCACCAGCCTCTGCTGTATGGCAATCTTGCCCGCCAATATCGAAGGGCGTGTCTTCGCACGCACTGATCAGCGTAAAGGGGGGGCAGATCAGAATCGCAATATCCGCATCCCCATGTTTGTCTTCCAGTGTCCTTAATTCGCCAAGGGTGCTTTGCATCCCGTTCATTTTCCAGTTTCCGGCGGCGATCTTACGGGGCATGGCAGGTCCTTACATTAGTGAAGCAATCGTACGTCTTGCTAATGTGCAGGCCTCCATCGGATCGTCAAGGGCCGCGTCGGGAACGGACCAATAGGGCATGTTATGAAATTGGGTGGCACCATGATCGGTAAGCGCGGTCACGATATCGCCCTTGGCCTTGAGATAAAGCTGACCATCACTGCTCATCAGGGCAAAGACGCCGCCATCCAGATATAAGCACATGCCGCCAAACATTTTGCGGGTTGTGACACGTCCAAGATCAGAAAACAGATCAGTGGCGAACGCGATATCTGCGTCCGCAAGGGCCATTAGCTGGCTTGGATGTTTTCGTCGAACTTGATCGACTCGCCGCATCCGCAGGCATCGACCACATTAGGGTTACGGAACTTGAACCCGGCCTCAAGCAGTGACACTTCATAATCGATCTCGGTCCCGAACAGGAACATCTGCGCCATGGGTGCAATCATCACCCGCGCGCCATCCTGTTCAACGACCTCATCCAGCGGATCAACCTCTGTCACATAATCCATGGTGTATTCCATGCCTGCGCAGCCGCCTTTCTTGACGCCGATGCGCAGCCCCTGATGGCCATCTTTGTCCATAAGCTTTGCGATTTGTGCTGCGGCCTTGTCAGTGATGCTGACGGCCTGTTTGCCTGGAATGCCGAACATAACGTTCTCCTTTAAACACTATGTAAGGCACATAGGCGGCCCACTCAAGATGGGGTCGGGTCGATGCCGTAGATTGTGATGAGCGATAATGTCGCAAAACTCACCAGCAAGGCCCAGCCGAAGGAGGCGAGCGTGCCGATAATCACGTATTCACCTGCTTTTTGATCTTTTGATGCAGTATCAAAGCGCAGCACCGATTTGGCAGCGATCAGAAAGCCGATCCCGCCGGGTTGCCCGGCCAGGACCATCAGAAAGATCAGCGCCCGCTCTAAAAGGCCGATCATGCGTCCGGCCTCGGGCAGGCCCTGTTGTGGCATCATGTCAAAGTCCTGCATCAACAGCCCGACAGCAGGGCCGCCGGCGTGCACGCAAAGGATAAGCCCAGCGCTGATCGCCAAAAGGTATTGCGTCCAGATGCCGGCCTCTGGCCAAAGCAAGGCCAGATCAGGCCAGAACCACAAGACAGCGGCAATCGTCGCGAAATGTGCCAGTTGATCGGCGACATAAGCCCAAAGCCTTTCAGGGGCGACATGCGTCTTGATCAGATCAATCACCAGATGCAGCAGCGTAATGGTCAGGGCAGGCAGGATTTCACCACGCAAGGCCAGCAAGGTCAGCAGAAATACCACGCCGATATGGGCGGCCATTGCAGCGGGTTTTTTCTTGTTGTTGATGATCCAGCTATTCTGCAACGGATAATCAGCCAACAGATGCGCAACAATCAGGGCGAGGGCAGTCGTCAGCATTTAAGTGGTCTCGTCCGATGCGTAGTTATGGTTGCGCATAGCGTAAAGGGCATTGTCGAAATACGATAGCCCCGCGCCAGCAAGGCGGCTTTGGACCGCTTGCCGGGTCACACCAAGGGTTTCGGCGATATCCTCATGCCGGGTCAATTGCCCTTCAAGGTGTATCGCCACAGCCTCGGCCTGTGTTGCGGTCCAGCCCGTGGCGATCCATTCGGCCAGATCAATGATGGCAGTCTGTTCGACGCCAATCCCCTGACCAGCAACGCAAAGCACGCGATTTCGGCCCATCTGCGCCAGATGATCACCCGATACGAAGAAAGCAGGCCCGGTTGCATCCGAAAGATCGCGGGTGCCTAGGGTATCAGATGCACCTACACCGATAGAGATACGTGTCGCGATTTGCGTCTGCCCGGCCTTAAGGCGGGCGACAAAGTATAAAGCCGCGTCCAGCAACAGGCCGGGTTTTGTCAGTACGATCTGCCAGCCATCACCGCGGTACCGTGTGAAGCGAAGGTCAATATCCCACGTAGCGCCAAATGCCTGGGCGGCGTGGCGCAGAACATCAAACGTCTTATCGACAGCCGCTGTGTCTGACTGGCGTGATTTGATCAGGTCACCTGTCAGGACGGCGCAATGTGTTGCTTTGGTCATAAGCAATGATTATCATTTGCTAATGCATAAAGCAAATAAAATTGGGTGCTTCAAAAATTAGCAATGTATTTCATTTGCTTTTCCACATATGGGGCAGCAATTGATTTTGTCAGACGTCATGCGGCGCTCGAAAGATGCCTAAACGTCTGTGTCGCAGCAAGTTTAAATCTAAGAACAATTATTCTGCTGAACGCTACATGAAACCCAATTCAAGGCGGGCTTCGTCAGACATCATATCCATGCCCCACTGCGGTTCAAACGTCATCTCAACATCCACCTGTTTGACACCGGGCAAAGGCTCAATCGCGTCAGCGACCCAGCCGGGCATTTCACCGGCCACAGGGCAGCCGGGGGCGGTAAGGGTCATGATCACGTTGACGGCATTATCGTCTTTGATGTCAATCGTGTAGATCAGGCCAAGATCATAGATATTCACCGGGATTTCTGGGTCGTATACTGACTGGCATGCCTTGACGACATCTTCGTACAAAGGGTGGTCCGTGGTCGAAGGCGCGATCATCGGCGCACCTTCAAGCTGAGCGTTGCTGTCAGTCATGGCATTGGTCCCTGCAATTCCTGACCAAACATATAGGGTTTGGGTGCAAGGGCGTAAAGGGGGGCTGATGTCAGCCGAAGATTGCCCCCTTGGCAAAGTGGCCCGGATCAGTGAAGAGAGGCGGATGACCCAACGCTTTTCATTCGCCCTTAACGCCACAGACGGCAAAGCCCGGACCGGCGTCATTTCAACCCCGCGGGGGGATATTCGCACGCCTGCCTTTATGCCGGTAGGCACTGCCGCCACGGTAAAGGCGATGATGCCAGAAAGTGTGGCCGCAACAGGCGCTGATATTCTGTTGGGCAATACCTATCACTTGATGTTGCGACCGACGGCGGAACGCATCGACCGCCTTGGTGGCCTGCACAAGTTCATGAACTGGGACAAACCAATCCTGACCGACAGCGGCGGGTTTCAGGTGATGAGCCTTGCCGACTTGCGCAAGATGACCGAAACGGGCGTGACCTTCAAAAGCCATATTGATGGGTCCAAGCACGAATTGACGCCGGAGCGGTCGATGGAAATTCAAAAGCTTTTGGGCTCTGATATCGTGATGTGTTTCGACGAATGCCCGGCATTGCCTGCGGACCGGGCGCGCATTGCTGAAAGCATGCAACTGTCAATGCGCTGGGCGCAGCGGTCACGCGATGCCTTTGGGGATCGGCCGGGGCATGCGCTGTTCGGTATCCAGCAAGGTGGGCTGGAAGAAGACCTGCGCGCACAAAGCGCCGAGGCGCTGAAAGCGGTTGAATTTGATGGCTATGCTGTTGGCGGCCTTGCCGTTGGTGAAGGGCAGGAGGCGATGTTCGGTGTGTTGGATTTTGCGCCCGATCAACTGCCTGTGGATAAGCCACGCTATCTGATGGGTGTGGGCAAGCCGGATGATATCGTGGGCGCTGTGAAACGCGGCATTGATATGATGGATTGCGTACTACCCAGCCGGTCTGGGCGCACGGGGCAGCTTTTTACGCGCCGTGGCGTGATTAACATCAAGAATGCCCGCCATGCCGATGATCCAAGACCATTGGATGAACACTGCACATGTCCGGCCTGTTCAAACTATTCACGCGCCTATCTGCACCATGTATTCCGCGCGCAAGAGATGATCTCTGGCATGCTGCTGACATGGCATAATCTGCATTATTTTCAGGAAATCATGCAGGGGATGCGCGATGCTATTGCCGCTGGAGCGTTTGCCGATTGGGAGGCAGATTTCCACGCGATGCGCGCGCTGGGCGATATCGCACCATTGTCTTAATTGGATCATGCCACGTAGCCTTCGGCGAAAGTTCGATTGGACGAGAAAAGTCAGGGTTGGCTTTTCCTGCATTTAAAAGGCTTTTTGCCTATTCGCGGCTTGCGCACCCTGCGCGTCACAGGCAATCTGCCGCAACTGGATGAATATGTTTGGTTGAAACGCGTTTCGTACCACCCCACATATTGATCCCGAGAGGAGACGCCCCACGTTGCCGCATAGCGGGACCGGCGCGTCTTGCCAAAAAAGGAAAAGAGCATGCAAGAACCGTTGAGTTCATCCTATCCCGTCCTGCCGCTGCGCGACATTGTGGTGTTTCCGCATATGATCGTGCCGCTGTTTGTAGGCCGCGATAAATCCGTCCGCGCCCTTGAAGAGGTGATGCAGGACGACAAACAGATTTTGTTATCCAGTCAGGTTGACCCCAGCGAGGATGACCCGAAAGAAGACGGCATTTACCGCGCAGGCGTGTTGGCCAATGTGTTGCAACTGCTGAAACTGCCCGACGGCACCGTGAAAGTGCTGGTCGAAGGCCGTGCGCGTGTGAAAATCACCGATTTTGTTGAAAATGACAGCTTCTTCGAGGCGTCGTGCCAGTATCTGACCGAAACCGAAGGCGACCCTGCTGAGGTTGAAGCGCTGGTGCGCAATGTGTCGGCAGAATTTGAACGCTACGCCAAGGTCAAGAAAAACATCCCCGAAGAGGCGATGGCCGCTGTTGGTGATGCGACTGAGCCTGCGAAACTGGCTGACTTGGTTGCCGGGCATCTGGGTATTGAAGTGGACCAAAAGCAGGGGCTTTTGGAAACGTTATCGGTGTCAGAGCGCCTGGAAAAGGTCTTTGGCATGATGCAGGGCGAAATGTCCGTGCTGCAGGTCGAGAAAAAGATCAAGACCCGCGTCAAAACCCAGATGGAGCGCACCCAACGCGAGTATTATTTGAATGAGCAGATGAAGGCCATTCAGAAAGAACTTGGCGATGGCGAAGAAGGCCAGAACGAGGTTGATGAGCTAGAGGCGAAAATCGCCGAAACCAAGCTGTCAAAAGAGGCCCGCGAAAAGGTCGATGCGGAGCTGAAAAAGCTCAAGAATATGTCGCCGATGTCAGCGGAAGCGACTGTTGTGCGCAATTATCTGGACTGGGTTTTGGGCGTGCCATGGGGCGTGAAATCACGCACCAAGAAAGATCTGCACAAGGCGCAAGAGGTGTTGGATAACGATCACTATGGCCTTGAAAAGGTCAAGGAACGGATCGTTGAATACCTCGCGGTGCAGCAACGCTCGAAAAAGCTCAAAGGCCCGATCATGTGTTTGGTCGGCCCGCCGGGTGTGGGTAAAACATCGCTTGGGAAATCTGTCGCAAAGGCGACGGGGCGCGAATTTATTCGCATCAGCCTTGGTGGTGTGCGTGATGAAAGTGAAATCCGCGGTCACCGCCGGACCTATATTGGTTCCATGCCCGGTAAGATCATTCAGGCGCTGAAAAAGGCGAAAACCACGAACCCGCTGATCTTGCTCGATGAGATCGACAAGATGGGGCAGGACTTCCGGGGTGATCCCGCATCTGCGATGTTGGAAGTGCTTGATCCGGAACAAAACGCGACTTTCGTCGATCACTATCTCGAAGTTGAATATGACCTGTCCAACGTGATGTTCCTGACGACTGCGAACTCTTACAACATGCCGGGGCCTTTGTTGGACCGGATGGAGATTATTTCGCTCTCTGGCTACACAGAGGACGAAAAGGTTGAGATCGCAAAGCAGCACTTGTTGCCGAAGGTCATGAAAAACCATGGTCTAAAGGACAAGGAATTTTCGGTCGCCGATGACGCATTGCTGGCGATGGTGCGGGTCTATACCCGCGAGGCTGGCGTGCGGAACATGGAGCGGGAACTGGCCAAAGTGGCGCGTAAAGCCGTTACAATGATTGTAAAGAAAGAGGCGGATATCATCAACGTGACCGCTGGCAATCTGAACGATTTCTTGGGCGTCGAAAAGCACCGCTTTGGGCTGGCAGAAGAAAGTGATCAGGTTGGTGTTGTTACCGGTCTGGCGTGGACCTCTGTTGGTGGTGAGTTGCTGAATATCGAAGCGCTACGCTTGCCCGGCAAAGGCCGGATGAAGACCACGGGTAAGCTGGGCGATGTGATGAAGGAATCGATTGATGCGGCGTCATCTTACGTGCGGTCCATCGCACCCGAAATTGGTGTGAAACCGCCGAAGTTCGATACAATCGACATCCACGTGCACGTGCCGGATGGGGCAACGCCAAAGGATGGTCCAAGCGCGGGTCTGGCGATGGTAACCTCTATCGTGTCGGTGTTGACGGGTATCCCAGTGCGCAAAGACATCGCCATGACAGGCGAGGTGTCGTTGCGTGGTAACGCAATGCCCATCGGCGGTTTGAAGGAAAAACTGCTGGCTGCACTGCGCGGTGGGATCACAACCGTTCTGATCCCGCAGGACAATGCCAAGGATCTGCCGGAAATCCCGGACAACGTGAAAGAAGGGCTGACGATCATCCCTGTCATCCATGTGTCCGAGGTGCTGGAACATGCACTTGTCAGCAAACCGGAAGCGATTGAGTGGGATGAGGCCGCAGAAGAAGCCGCTGCTGCCGCACTCAAAGCGCAATCAGCAAGTGAAGGCGCGCGCGCGCACTAACGCCTGGTGTTGCTAAACAATAAGAAAGGCGTCCCGGCGAAGGCTGGGGCGCTTTTTATTTTGCTATCTGCTTGACCTTCGCGGCTGCACGCGCGGTAGTACGCGTGAAACATGAAAGGATCATGATGATGGCACAACAACCCGACGACACGGACACCAACCTGATAAAGAAACCGGAATTGCTTGATGAGGTGGTCTTGCGGACCAACCTGAAAAAACGCGATGTCAAACCAACCGTCGAAGCCGCGCTTTCGGTCATTGGGGATGCCTTGCGCGATGGGGCCGATATCAACGTGCCGCCATTGGGCAAACTGCGCGTGGTAAAGTCCAAGACGCTTGAAAATGGGGCCTCGGTCATGACGCTCAAGTTGCGTACACCAAAGAACGCGTCACAGGCGTGGGTCGCCGGTGACGATGCCTAGCATATTGTGACGATTAGATATCCCAATGATCTATCCCGAACTTTATATTCTGCGCCACGGTGAAACCATCTGGAACGCCGAACACCGCATGCAGGGCGAATTGAACTCGCCACTGACCGAAAAGGGTATGCGCGACGCGGCACGACAGGGTGCTATTCTGTCTGGGATCAATTTGAACGGCTTCACTTTTCTAAGCAGCCCACAGGGACGCGCTTTTCAAACAGCGGGGATTGCGCTTGCTGGTATTGCGGATCACATCCGCACCGATGACCGCTTGCGCGAGATTGGGGTGGGCGATTGGTCAGGTCTTTTGCGTGACATATTACCAAGCCCCCAAAGCCCACATACCTCGCAGTACGAGATTGCCCCAAATGGCGAGGGCTTTCCACGTCTCAAACTGCGCTGCCGTGCATTTTTGGCAGATTTGCAAGGGCCAGCGGTGCTTGTTACGCATGGGATCACCAGCAGCATGATCCGTGGTTTGGTGGTTGGCGAAAAAGCGCATGCCGTACCGGACACACATGGCGGGCAGGGGCGTGTCTATCATCTGAAAGATGGGGATCAATTCCTGTTGGAATGAGGCTTGCACTGTGCGCACGGCTGGTCTAAATGATGCGACGTCGGGTGATTAGCTCAGTTGGTAGAGCGCTTCCTTTACACGGAAGATGTCGGGAGTTCGAGCCTCTCATCACCCACCAAATTTTCTGCGCAATGTATCAGGTGATTACATAGTTAGCACAGTTTTACGTGCAGCTTATGATTATTCATCCGCTGCATTCAGACATCTTTCAATGATGACTAATTCTACATCTGTCTCGCTTGGCTTCCAAAATGACCAAGTAGAGTGTCGAACGGATTTGAGTATTTGCCACCAACGCTATCGAGCAAGTATGGATAGAAGATTGGCGTAGTCATCCGTCCAAAGGCGTTTTCCATCACTTACAAGCGGTTGCCAAGGCCCGGTTGTGTAGAGGTCTACCAAATCAGAATCTGCATTTGCCATTATCACCACGCGAGACGCAGAATTGTCGGCTGACTGTGGCTCGCCTTTATAGCGTTGAATGTGAGAAACGAGGCCCAGATCGTTCGCACTGCGTGCCAAAGGCAAAGAAAGGTCGTAGTAGCGGTTGGATATATGCAACACCAACACACCATCGTCTGTCAAACGAGAGCGGTACAGCTCTATCGCTTCGTTCGTTATGAGGTGAACAGGGACAGCATCCGATGAATACGCATCGATCAGCAATATATCATAGCGGATATCAGACTGAGCCTCGAGAACTAAGCGTGCGTCGCCTATATGCGTTGGCGCCAGAGGCGCGCATTTGGACATGAAAGTGAAATAGCGCGGGTCACGTGCAATTTGATCAACCATTGCATCAATTTCGTAGAATTGCCAACTCTGGCCCGGTGTTGCATAGCAAGCAAGCGATCCGATCCCAAGACCGACAATACCGATATTTTCGGCAGCTTTACCAAACTCCGAAGTCATAATCTGGGCCATAGGCGCATCTGGGTGATAGTAGGCAATCGGGGTTGGACGACTGTCTTGCTCAAAATCAGAGAGAAGTTGAGCGCCATGAATCGTTGTTCCATTCTGGTACTTTCGCAACTCATCGCGATCAACGACCAGATGCAGTCCAAAAAAGCTTCTGTCTTGGAACACATTTTCTTCTACAGAGAGCAATCTTCCAAAAACCAGGACAGTGCTAAGAACAAGAAATGTCATCGCGGCTTGCTTTCGGAAAAGAAACAAAGCGCCAAGCAGTATGGTTGCGAATAGTACATATGTCAGTAGACCGCCGAACGTTGCTGAAAACAGAAATGGCGAAACAACCGCTGCGCAGGCAAGCAATCCATACGCCAGATTTCGGATATTGGGCCAGCGGGCATATGAAAGAAGAAGGGCGGCGCCCAGCAATGTAGTAACCGCCAGTTCGTCAAGCTGCACAAAAAGCACTGGGGCGAGGATTGAATTAAATAATCCCCCTAGCGCGCCGCCGATCGACATTGTGAGGTAAAAGGCAGTGAGGTTCTCTTTTGCTGGGCGCGCTTCATACAATGCTCTGTGTATCCGCAAGGCAACAAAGAAGAAGCCGAACAAAAGCAACGAAGATACATATATCGCTGTACTAACTTTATCCGCGCCCGCAGCGATTATGGCAATGACACCCAGGGAAATGATGAAAAGCCAGTTGAGTGTGGCATCAGACATCCAGAAATTGTTTGTGAAAGATAGAACGAATGTAAGCAAAAAGAGAGATAGCGGCAAAACCCAGACTAAGGGAAAAGATCCAAGATCGGTGCTTATCTTTGTTGTGACTGCCAACATTAACGACGATGGGATGAACGCCAGAAAAAGCCACCAAAGATAGCTGCTTAAGAGCGGCTTGGTGATCGCATCGGTATTTTGCGATGTTGTCTTTTCACGCCGCGCTGCAAACCCGCTGAAAGCCAAAAAGATGCCTAGCAAAACAAAGCCAACTGCCCAGCTTGAACCAATTTGTGTTGCGCCAAAAAATGGTTCTGCGGCTAGTGGGAATGCTAACAGCGCGATTAATGAGCCGAGGTTGGACGCACCATACAAAAAATATGGGTCGTCAGCTGATGGTCCATCACTCCTAGCATACCAGCTTTGGATGAGTGGCGCATTCGCCGACAACACGGCAAATGGAAGGCCGACACCTACAGCAAAAAGGGCAAGTGTTTGCTGTGCCACGGGGATGTTAGGCTCCAAACGCCAACCTGCCTCAACGGAAAGCGGAAGAAAAAAGAGCGCTGCCACCCATAACGCCATGTGGAGGCCCACCTGAGCTGCAATCGGTAAATATTTTGTAGATAAATGGGCGTACAGATAACCAGCAATAAGTACGGTTTGAAAGAACAGCATTGCTGTCGTCCATACGGCTGGCGCACCGCCTACCAGTGGCAACACGATTTTTGTAAAAAGCGGCTGCACAAAGAAGAGCAGCGACGCTGACAAAAAAATGGTAACCGTGAATAACACCGGCGTTAGCTTGAGATGTGGCATTCGGCTAGAGGCACGCATTAGGGACATTAAGATACTTTCGTGATATTCTCTTCGAAGCTGACATCTCTAAAATGAGTTTTATGTCGGAAATTCATAGATAGTATCAAACTATGCAGGTTTGGAAGAGGCTTTTTGCACAGGCATTATAGACGTAACTTAGTAATCTGGGCGAGTGTCAGAAATATGCCATAGGTAGATATAAGAATCTTCTAATCTAGGAGCTTGTGATGAGCTGTAACCCCGCAATAGACCCCGATTGCTCAACCGGTGATGCCGTTGATGCAATCGAAACCGTGATTGCCCCGCGTGCCCGTGATTTGGGTGGATTTGAAGTGCACCGTACGTTGCCGGCGCCGCGTCTTTAGATAGTTGACTTTGTTCGTTGATCAGATGAGCGCAGCCGAATTCTTCTCGCAGATCACCACTCATATAGGTGCGCCGACATACTTTTCATCACTCTTGTTGCGGGTTGTCAGGAAGCCAACAGATTTCGTAGCCACGGCAGACATATTGCAAAGGGAAGCTTTCCAGCACGGTTGCATTCCCGACACAGAGACAAGTTTCGACAGTAGTCACTTCCATATTCTGTGCCATGGTCTGCCGTTCATAACGGGCGAATGGCCACAAGCTTAAAGATACTGCTATCGCTCCGCCAATTATGATCGATTTCATCTGGTGTCCTTCGCACGCTGTAACGTAGCCGTAATTTTAATACCGGTGTGTTGATCGGGTTTCTTCACACTATCACAGCTGAAGCGGTTTTGTTCTTGTTTCAGCTGCAAAGCAATGCTTTGAAATCACGCGTCAAAGCGCCATCACTAGATTGGACGCTGTTTTGTTCAGCAATGACGTGCGAAACGCGAACCCGTTGGTCTAGTCACTAATATAGAGGAACTGCCCGATTGTCAGGTTATGTTTGTGCAATTACGCACAAACTCTCTTCGTGTGGCGCCATACCAATAATTTTCGCACGTGTTATCATCATATCAATATATCAAATGGAGAGAGTTGATGAGCTGGAACCCCGCATTAGACCCCGATTGTCCAACTGGTGATGCCGTTGATGCAATCGAAACCGTGATTGTCCCGCGTGCCCGTGATTTGGGTGGATTTGAGGTTCGCCGTGCGTTGCCAGCGCCGCGTCGTCAGATGGTGGGTCCCTTTATTTTCTTTGATCAGATGGGTCCGGCTGAATTTGTCACGGGGCAGGGCATTGATGTGCGCCCGCACCCGCATATCGGTTTGGCCACGGTGACCTATCTGCATCGCGGGTCCATCCACCATCGTGACAGCCTTGGCACTGATCAATGGATCGAACCCGGTGCCATGAACCTAATGATTGCAGGCCATGGAATCACCCATTCGGAACGGATGGATGGTGAGGCGCTTCAAAAGCCACAGAGCTTGTTTGGTATTCAGTCCTGGATTGCCCTGCCGAAGGGCGCAGAGGACAGCGAGGCGGCCTTTATACATGCCCCCAAGGGTGATCTGCCCATGTTGGAGGGCGAGGGCAAGCAGGTGCGCCTGATCATGGGGGATGCTTACGGCGAACGTGCGCCGGTCGAAACACCGTCTGAGATGTTCTATCTGGATGCCATGCTTGCGCCGGGGGCGGGATTGCCGTTGCCTGATAATCACGAGGACCGCGGTGCTTATGTGCTTGAAGGTGCTGTCGAAATCGCTGGCGAGACTTATGACGAAGGCCGCATGATGGTGTTTCGTCCCGGTGATCGCGTCAGTATGAAAGCGGGTCCGCAAGGTGCGCGCGTGATGCTGCTGGGTGGGGCCACGATGGAAGGTGAGCGGTATATCTGGTGGAATTTCGTGGCGTCCAGCAAGGAGCGGATTGAAGAGGCGAAAGAGGCCTGGCGC
This sequence comes from Roseobacter sp. CCS2, assembly GCF_000169435.1. Lineage (GTDB taxonomy): Bacteria > Pseudomonadota > Alphaproteobacteria > Rhodobacterales > Rhodobacteraceae > Yoonia. Next base: position 132,396 of record NZ_AAYB01000003.1, read on the forward strand.
GCGGGGGATTGGCAAAATGGCCGCTTTCAATTGCCGCCCGGCGATGATGCGGACTTTATTCCGCTGCCCGACCGCTAAGGGCGCTTGACGGGGCGCTTCGGCGGACTTAGAAGCGGCGCACGTTTGGTAGCAATACTGAACAAGCAGATGCGCGGTTGTAGCTCAGCTGGTTAGAGTACCGGCCTGTCACGCCGGGGGTCGCGGGTTCGAGCCCCGTCAACCGCGCCACTGCCTTTTCCGTGGACATTGCTGGTCATGCAACGGTTTTTACGGCCTTTTGCCGAATTTGGCCTGATAGCAGGTAAATGCCGTCGTTTTGTGGTGTTTGGCTGATACAGAACCCGTACAGATTGCGTACACAACCTGTACATACAGATGTACGCGTCGGGCACCGTTAACGCGGCGTGTGGCGCTAAATCTTAATGATCCGTGAATTCCGAGATGACGGAAGTACAAAAACAGGCCCGCGACGCCGATTTGACGTTGACGCCCCGCGCTTGCGCGACTATCCCGCCCGATACGCGCGGTTGTAGCTCAGCTGGTTAGAGTACCGGCCTGTCACGCCGGGGGTCGCGGGTTCGAGCCCCGTCAACCGCGCCACTTTTCCTGATTTGTTTGCGTTGTACTGTGTCGCTTCGAAAGATCGGACGCATTCGCGTCGCGCATAACCGTAAGGAGCTTTGCTGCATGTTTACCGCTATTGAACAGATTGACGTCATCCTAAGGGCCATAGCGCTTTCGACTGTTGCGGTGTGCTGGGTTGTCGTCGTGGTGCGTTACGTGGGTTTGCGTGCCTTTTCAAAAATGACAGCGTTTGATTTTGTGGTCACGGTTGCCATCGGTTCACTTTTGGCGGGGGCCAGTCAGGCGACATCATGGGCCGGGTTTGTGCAGGCGGCAATTGCAATCGCCAGTCTTTTGCTGGTGCAAATGATTGTCGCACGCCTGCGGGTGTCATCTGACAGTTTTTCCAACACAATCCAGAACGCGCCTGTTTTACTGATGGAAGATGGTGAGATTATTGATGCCGCACTTGATCACACCCGGGTGACCCGTGACGACCTGATCGCCAAACTGCGCGAGGCCAATGTGTTGGCCCTGTCTGATGTCAGAGCCGTGGTGCTGGAAACCACTGGTGACATTTCGGTATTGCACGGATCCGAACTGGATGACGTATTGGTGGCAGATGTGAAGCGCATTGCGCGCTAGGCGTTTTGTTTGCGCCAAAGCCGGCTGCCAAACGGAAAAGCCCCCGACGTCGGTCGGAGGCTTGGCAGGAACGACAAAGCGGCTGTTTGCCTAGTTTCCGTCCATATCTTTGGGCGCCATGCGGTAAATCTCACCACTGTCGACGGCTGCATAAAGTGCGCCATCGGGCCCTTGGACCAGCGACCGAAAGCGCGCAGATGGCATTGGTAGTGTCATTTCGGTCACGTCAACAACAGACAGATCAGGGCCGAGTTCTATAACGTCAATCCGCTGTCCGATTGGTGTGCCGCCAAAGCCGATCCCCATAATGCCGACAAGCAGATTGCCGTCCCAGTCGCCCCATTGATCCCCGGTAATGAACGTGCCCGAAGAGGTGCCTTGCGACCAACCATTATTCGTCCAGATTGGCGGCATCGCGTCAGGATAGGTTTCGAAATCTGTCATTGGCATGAACGCCGCCCGTTCAAAGCGGTTCATCCCGACGCCCTGATTTGGCATATACCCGCAGTAATTGTCAGGACAATCGCCGCGGCCCGCCATATTGGGGCGCGGATCCCAGCCGCCATTCCCGCCATTTTCAAGCACGGTAATCTCGTCTGAATGCCAGGGCCCGTGTTCCATGATGATCGGTGTGTTGTTTTCAGGATGGAACGCGATGCCCTGCACGTTGCGATGCCCGTAGGTATAGGTCCGCTGATCGAACCCTTCGGGTGGGTTATTGTCGGCGGCGGCATTGCCGTCCGTGTCAATCCGCAGAATTTTGCTGCCCATCATGGTTGGGCTTTGCGGCACCTCGCCGTTGTGGTTATCGCCGGTGGTGACGTACAAAAAGCCATCGCCCGGACTGAACCTGATCCGACCACCATTGTGTGCGCCCGGCCCGCCAAAGGGGTGATCACTTGCGGCAACTTTGTAAGGAATATCTGTCACGATATCGGTGCGATCAGACACCCCACTAAAGTCGTCTGCAACCGTCAGTCGCATCACGCGGTTCGTCTGTGGTTCAGACAGGTTGGATGTCGAGAAAACATAGATCTGTCTGTTTTCGGCAAAATCCGGGTCTACCGCGACGCCGTTCATTCCTGCTTGCCCTTCGCAGAACAAATCGTCAGCCGTTGTTGCATAGCTGTCGGTTCCGGTCATCCCAAGCAGTTCATTCACCTCGCCTGTGGGCATCAACACCGAAAGGCCTTCGCATTTTTCGGTGAAGAACATTGTACCGTCATCCAAAAATGCCATGTCCCACGGATCGGTCAAACCTTCCAGATGGATGCTTTCTTCAAGGTTTGTTGTGTTCATCCCGCTTTGCGCCATGGCAGGCGATACGAGTGCGGTGGTCGCTACTATCGCCAAGGCCGCAGAAATCGACCGGCTTTGACGCGCTGGAATTGATGTCGGTGTCATAGAATATCCTCCCTTAGATGCGTACAACTGTGCCTAATCCAACGCGATGGTTGCTCGATCGTTCCATGCACACAACTTTTGGGCGAAAATTTGCTTTTACGACGTCATTTGATGAAGGATCCGTGCCCAGCTTCTGATACCTTTGTGGAAGGATGACAGATCGTATTTTTCGTTGGGCGAGTGGATTTGATCATCGTCCTTGCCAAAGCCGATCAGCATCGCGTCCATATTCAGGATATCCTTGAAATACCCTGCAATCGGGATGGATCCGCCGCTGCCCACATAGGCCGCAGCATTGGGCCATTCGTCGGAGAGCGCTTTGCGTGCTTGGTCAAAAGCCGGATGTGTTGTGGTCATTTGGCCTGCCGCACTGGCCCCGTGGTCGCTGAAGCTGACCGTGCAATCGGCGGGCAGCATGTCTTGCACCATTTTGCGGAAGTTTTCACGGATTTTAAGCGGGTCTTGCGTGCCGACAAGGCGGAAGCTGATTTTGGCAGAGGCCTCGGACGGCAGCACCGTTTTGAACCCGTCGCCGGTGTAGCCGGACCACAGGCCGTTTACTTCGCAGGTGGGGCGTGACCAGATCATTTCCAGTGGCCTGCGCCCGACTTCGCCTGCCGGTTCGGACAGGCCGACGTCGCCCAAGAAATCTTTGTGATCGAATTTCAGGTCGTCCCATGCGGCGGCCAATTCGTTGGAAAGCTCGGGCACGCCATCGTAGAAGCCGGGCACGGTGATGCGCCCATTGTCATCGTGAAGTGCGGCAATGATGCGTGCAAGCACCCGCGCGGGGTTCATCGCCAGCCCGCCGTACATGCCTGAATGCAGGTCTTTGTTTGGCCCGGTGATGGTCAGTTCTTCGCCTAAGAGACCGCGCAGTTGTATGATGATTGCAGGCGTGCTGTCGCCGTAAAGGCCGGTGTCACAGATCAGTGCGATATCGGCGGTCAGTTCGTCACGGTTTTCTTCCATGAACGGTGTCAAGGAAGGCGAGCCTGATTCCTCTTCGCCTTCGAAGAAGATCGTGATGTTGGCGGGCAGGGATCCATGTTCTGCTTTCCAGGCGCGGCAAGCCTCTACGAAGGTCATCAATTGTCCCTTGTCGTCGGAAGAGCCGCGACCGCGGATCACCTGGCCTTTAGCTGTGTCTTCGATCTGTGGATCAAATGGATCACGGCCCCATAACTCAATCGGGTCAATGGGTTGCACGTCGTAGTGGCCGTAAAACAGGATGTGCGGACCATCGCCACCGGTGTGTGCCACGACCATCGGATGGCCGGGTGTCGGGCGTTTTGATGCTGCGAACCCGATGGATTGCAGGTCCGCGACCAACCAGTCTGCGGCAGTGTCGCAATCGCCCTTATAGGCGGGATCGGTAGAGATGGAGGGGATGCGCAACAACGAAAGCAGGCGTTCGGTTGCTTGGGGCAAGTCGGCGTCAATACGGGCGAGGACGGGATCAAGGGACATGGTTGTTACCTGTTCTGTAAGGATTTGCCGTAACGTTGTCGGTATTGGGGGATAGGTCAATGGTGCAAAACGAAGGGGGGCTGCCCGGTGGCGACGCCCAATCCCGCCGTTTGATGGAGCATGGAAAATAAATAGTTTGGATGTTTCTGCGCCACCTTTGATGCAAATCAATGAAGTGTGTCGTCAGACCTTTCATCAATGGGGTGAGGCGTCGCGACACTTTGTAACGGCTTGTCCGTCGCTGTCGCGCCCTATATGAGGCTTAGAACGATTCAAAGACCGCTAGACCGTGTGGTTTTTGTACCGAAATAAAGGACGAACGACGTGGACTATAACGCCCGGTTGGACACAGCGATTGAACGTTTGCACGAAGAAGGCCGCTACCGTACTTTCATCGATATTGAGCGTAAGCGCGGCCAGTTTCCCCATGCAACATGGCGCAAGCCGGATGGATCAGAGACACCCGTAACCGTGTGGTGTGGTAATGACTATCTTGGTATGGGGCAGCATCCTGCCGTTCTGGCCGCGATGCATGAAGCGATCGACGCAACCGGCGCGGGGTCTGGCGGGACGCGCAATATCTCGGGCACGACTGTTTATCACAAGCAGCTTGAGGCTGAATTGGCTGATTTGCATCGCAAGGAAGCGGCGTTGCTGTTTACCTCTGCTTATATTGCAAACGATGCGACGCTGAGCACATTGCCAAAGCTTTTCCCGGGTCTGATTATTTATTCCGACGCCTTGAACCATGCGTCGATGATTGAAGGTGTGCGCCGCAACGGTGGGGCCAAGCGCATTTTCCGTCACAATGATGTTGAACATCTGCGCGAACTGCTTGCCGCGGATGATCCTGACGCGCCAAAGGTTATTGCGTTTGAATCGATCTATTCGATGGATGGTGACTTTGGCCCGATTGAAGCGATTTGCGATCTGGCCAATGAGTTTGGCGCACTGACCTATATCGACGAGGTGCATGCCGTTGGCATGTATGGCCCGCGTGGTGCCGGCGTTGCAGAACGTGATGGTCTGATGGGCCGCATCGACATTATCAATGGCACACTGGCCAAGGCTTATGGTGTGATGGGTGGCTATATCGCCGCGAGCGCGAAAATGTGTGATGCGATCAGGTCTTACGCACCGGGGTTCATCTTTACCACATCGCTGCCGCCTGCTGTTGCCGCAGGTGCTGCGGCCAGTGTCGCACATCTTAAAACGGATCAGGCGCTGCGCGAGCAGCATCAGACGCAGGCGAAAATCCTGAAACTGCGCCTGAAAGGGATGGGCCTGCCTATCATTGATCATGGTAGCCATATCGTGCCGCTGATCGTTGGCGATCCGGTCCACACAAAGAAATTGTCGGATATGTTGCTGTCTGAATTCGGCATTTACGTGCAGCCGATCAACTTTCCGACGGTACCGCGTGGAACGGAACGTTTGCGTTTTACCCCATCACCAGTTCACGGACCGCGTGAAATGGATGCATTAGTAGGCGCTTTGGACGGACTTTGGTCACACTGTGCGCTAAATCGCGCTGAACTGGCCGGTTAACGCTATATACACCTGTGCATAACTTTACTTGTCGTGTTATTTAGGACGCAGGCGGCCTTACTGTTTCGATTCGTTGCACAAAGGGCGCTTAGGGGCATTAAGCGACGGGACAGTCGATGATCGGGAAGACCTTCAAGCGCGCGGACGCATCGGAGGACGTGCAAGCCGCAGGCTTTGACGCTTATGATGTGCGTCTTGGTGATCTGATGCGTGGCGAACGTGCGACGATGGGCAAAAGCCTTTTGGATGTGCAACGCGAGTTGAAGATCAAAGCCGCCTATATTGCCGCTATTGAAAACGCTGATCCATCTGCTTTTGACACGCCCGGATTTATCGCAGGCTATGTGCGGTCTTATGCGCGATATCTTAACATGGATCCGGATGACGCCTTTGAGGCGTTTTGCGACGAAAGCGGGTTTGTCACAGCGCATGGGATGTCTGCCGAAGCATCGTCGCTGAAGGGCAAGTCGTTTGATCCGACAGCGACCCCATTGGGCAAAGATATTTTTTCGTCTTCAGCAACCCCCTTTATTCCAGCAGGAGAGGCCGTTTTATCGAGTGTTGAACCTCGGGCCATCGGATCGGTTGTGGTGTTGGTCGCTTTGATCTGCGGCTTGGGCTATGGCGGCTGGACTGTCTTGCAGGAAGTGCAGAAAGTGCAGTTTGCGCCAGTTGAACAGACACCTGTTGTGCTGTCTGACCTTGATCCTTTGGCCGGCGCTGGCAATGCCATCCAACCAAGCGATCCATTGGCTGATTTTAATGCGCCGTCGCGTCAGGCATTGGACCGGCTTTATCGCCCGCAAGCGTTGGACGTGCCTGTTTTGGTGGCCCGCGACGCCCCGATTTCGACACTTAGCCCCGGCACGATTGGCGCGCTTGTGCCTGATGCTGGCGTGCCGGTCTTGCCAGAACTGACTGTGGCCGACCTTGATCTGCCAGCACCACCTGCCATTCAGGTTGTGGAACCTGATGTGCCGGAGTTGCAACTTGTTGCTGTTCGTCCTGCTTGGGTGCGGGTCCGTTCGGCAGATGGGACCGTTATCTTTGAAGGTGTGATGGAGCCGGGCCAAAATTTTGTCGTGCCATCCACCGAAGAACCGGCAACTTTGCGTGTTGGTGAAAGCGGTGCGATGTATTTTGCCGTGAATGGCGTGCATTACGGCCCTGTGGGGCCAGCAGGTGTTGTGACATCGAATGTTGCACTGACAACGCAAAGCCTGACCGAAACCTATGCGGTGGCCGATCTGAACGCCGACACTGATCTGGCTGAGATCGTGAATGTGGCTGAGGTGACTGCGGGCGAATAACCGCAGCTGCACCACCTTGCTGTGCGCTGCTTTGCAGCTTAGGTTAAGCCCAAGAAAATTGCAGTCGAAAGCTGACCCAAATGTCTTTGAACCATATCCGCCCGTGGCGTAACATTTACCGCCGCACGTCGCGTCAGATCATGGTGGGCAATGTCCCTGTTGGGGGAGATGCGCCGATTTCAGTGCAGACCATGACCAACACGCTGACGACCGATGTGAAGGCGACGATAGAACAGGTTCAGGCGGCGGCGGATGCGGGCGCAGATATCGTGCGCATTTCGGTCCCGGATGAAGCGTCGAGTGCGGCGTTGAAACAAATCGTTCCGGAAGTTTCAGTGCCGATCGTCGCGGACATTCATTTCCACTACAAACGCGGGATTGAAGCGGCAGAGGCCGGGGCGGCTTGTCTGCGTATCAATCCCGGCAATATCGGTGACGAAAAACGCGTCAAAGAGGTGATTAAGGCCGCCCGCGATCACAACTGTTCGATCCGGATTGGTGTGAATGCCGGGTCTTTGGAAAAGCATCTGCTGGATAAATATGGCGAGCCATGTCCGGATGCGATGGTGGAAAGCGGCCTGGATCATATCAAGATATTGCAGGACAATGATTTCCACGAATTCAAGATTTCGTGCAAAGCCTCTGACGTGTTCATGGCTGCCGCTGCCTATCAGCAGCTGGCGGAAGCGACGGATGCACCGATCCACCTTGGCATCACAGAGGCCGGTGGCTTGATCAGCGGTACGGTTAAATCTGCGATTGGTATGGGCAATCTGCTGTGGATGGGTATTGGTGATACCATCCGCGTGTCACTGTCGGCTGATCCGGTTGAAGAGGTCAAAATGGGGTTTGAAATCCTCAAATCTCTTGGGTTACGCCACCGTGGTGTCAATATCATTTCCTGTCCGTCCTGTGCGCGGCAGGGGTTTGATGTGATCAAGACTGTAGAAGAGCTTGAAAAGCGGCTGGAGCATATCAAAACGCCGATGTCGCTGTCGATTATTGGCTGTGTGGTGAATGGCCCTGGTGAGGCGTTGATGACAGATGTCGGCTTTACTGGCGGCGGTGCCGGGTCAGGTATGGTTTATTTGGCGGGCAAGCAAAGCCATAAGCAATCTAACGCGGACATGGTCGATCATATTGTAGAGCAGGTCGAAAAGAAGGCCGCTGAACTGGAAGCGCAAAAGGATGTGGCTGCTGAGTAAGGTGGATCATGATCCACCTTACCTGATGGACCCGCAGTGATAGAAAGCAGCCCATGAGACGCTCTGACAGAGGTGATGTTGATCCATTCATCGTGATGGATGTGATGGAAGCCGCCCGCAAGGCTGAGGCTGCTGGACGTCACATTATCCATATGGAGGTCGGCCAGCCCGGCACAGGCGCACCGGAGGCCGCAAAGGCCAAGCTGATTGCCGATATGGCCGATCCGCTGGGTTACACTGTTGCGCTGGGTCTGCCAGAGCTAAAGGACCAGATCGCCCAGCATTATGCCGATTGGTATGGCGTCACGCTTGATCCGGCGCGCGTGGTCATCACCAGCGGCGCATCGGGTGCATTCCTGCTCGCGTTTTCGGCCCTTTTTGATAATGACGCCCGGGTTGGGTTGGGCACCCCCTGTTATCCGTCTTATCGCCAGATTTTGAAGGCGGTTGGCCTGTCACCCGTGGATATTCCCACCACCTTTGCACAACGGTTTCAGCCTTTGCCGACGGATGTGGCAGATCATGCGCTTGATGGGTTGATTGTGGCCTCACCAGCCAATCCTACGGGTACGATGCTGGACCGTGATGGTCTGGCGGATTTGGCGACGGCCTGTCAGGCCCGCGGCGCCGCCCTGATCTCGGACGAGATTTATCATGGGATCGACTATGATACTGCCCCGGTCAGCGCATTGCAGGTCACCGATGATGTCTATGTGGTGAATTCTTTTTCAAAATATTTTTCGATGACCGGTTGGCGCGTCGGTTGGATGATCGTGCCAGAAGATCATGTCCGACAGGTTGAGCGTCTGGCCCAGAATATGTTTATTTGCGCCCCGCATGCAGCCCAGCGTCTGGCCTTGCATGCAATGGATTGCACCGACGAGCTGGAGGCGAATAAGGCTGTCTATCGCGCCAATCGCACGTTGATGATTGAGGGGCTAAAGGCCGCTGGTTTCACCCGTTTTGCCCCGCCTGATGGGGCATTTTATGTTTATGTGGATGTGTCCGAGTATGCAGATGATGCGTTGGGATTCGCGGCTGATATTCTGGATCAAGCCGGTGTTGCTGTGACACCGGGCCTCGATTTTGATGCAGCACGCGGGCACCATTGGTTGCGTTTTTCGTATGCGCGATCAACGGCAGATATCGCCGAAGGGTTGGACCGTTTGGCGCAGTTTATGCAATGGCGTCGTTCATGATCCGTTGGCTTGTGGCTATGCTGTTTGCCGCAAATCTGGCCGCGGCGCAGGTGGCTGTTGATCCAGAGCGGACCAGCATCAGCGATGGCTGGTGGACGCTGGAGGTCGCCGTGGGCCTTGATCAAATCACCCCGTATCGGGTGTTCACCCTGGATGAGCCGCGCCGCTTGATCATTGATGTCGAAGGGGCATCCTTTGGTGATCTTGACGCATCGACGCTGTTGTCGGGGGACCGCGCCGCAGCTGTGCGCTTTGGCCCGCTGCGCCCGGGCTGGTCGCGCATGGTTGTTGATCTGGCAGAGCCATTGATGATTGCGCAGGCGAGCATGACTGCCGTGGGCGATGGCGTTGATCTGACGATTGTGTTGGAGCGCGCAACGCCTGAAAGTTTTGCTGCAAACGCAGGCGCGCCGCCTGATCCGGGATGGGATGTGATTACGGGGTTTGACCCAAAGGTCGCGCAAGAGCTTGCCCAGAGTGAAGACTTTGTCGTGGTGATTGACCCCGGCCATGGCGGGATTGATTCAGGTGCGGTGCGAGGTGGCATCAAGGAATCTGATTTGATGCTGTTGATGGCCACGGAATTGGCGGTGATGCTGAAGGCACAAGATGGTGTGCAGGCGGTGCTGACCCGTGATCAGGATATATTTGTGCCGCTGTCAGCCCGCATGACGCTGGCGCGGGAAGTGAGTGCGGATTTGCTGATATCGCTTCATGCCGATGCGTTGGAAGAAGACGACGCGCGCGGGGCGGCGGTCTATACGCTTTCCGTGGGTGGCGGTTCGGCGGCAGCACAGCGCAGTGTGGAACGCCATGAGCGTGGTGATTTGCTGGCAGGCGTTGATCTGGACGCCGCAGATGACAGGATAGCAACCGCGCTGATGGATCTTGCCCGCGCCGAAACGGGGCCAGAGGCGCGCCGGATCGCTGATGCTTTGGTGGCGTCGATGCAGGGGCAGGGTGTTTTGCTGAATTCAAACCCGCGCCGCGAAGGACAGTTTACCGTGCTGACCGCAGCGGATTTTCCCAGCATCCTGATTGAGGCCGGGTTTTTATCAAATGCCCAAGATCGCGCTGTCCTTGCCACCCCCGAAGGGCGCGCCAGAATTGCCCGCGCTATTCGCGATACGGTTGTTTTGCTTGCCCGCTAGCTGTCCGTGAATTGCGCCAGCCAAACCGTGTGATGCCCGCAAGTGGGATCTTCGGGCGTATAGCGCAACACTTTGAAACCGTGATCGGCCAACAGGCTGCGGTATTCATCAGGGGCAAGTGATGCATGGTAAATCGGTGCATCGGCGACGGTGCCAATCGCTTCGCCAGCGATATGCCCGGATGTGAACATCAGCGTGGCGCGCGGTGCGCAATGTGCGGCAAACCGTGCAAACATGCCCCGTTGATCATCCGCGCTGAGGTGAAAGAAACTGTCCCAAGCAAGAATGGCATCAAACGTCCGGTCAAGGTTCAAGGTGCGCATATCTGCCTTGATCACCTCTGCCTGCGGCAGGTTTTGGGCGTAAAGCTGTGTCATGGTATCGGTGGCATCAACGCCGGTCAGCGATGCACCCCTTTCGGCCATATATGTGGCGATGGGTTGTCCTGACCCGCAGCCCAGATCAAGCGCGCGCACGGTGCCGGACGCGCGCGGTGCGGCGGTCAGGAAACGGTCAAGCCATTGCTTTTCCATCAGGCTGCGGTTGCGTTGTTTGGCCCAAGTCTGGCCGACGCGTTCATAAGTGGGGATGACATCTTGTGCTTGCATGGTGCACGCAATGCCCGCAGATGAAAGCGATGGCAATGCCTGCTGAAAAAGTGACCGAACTGCAGGCATTTTCTGGCCGAACGCGGCATTTGGCCTTTTGACCGCAGCGCCGTGTCCGCGTATACACAAGGTCAAACAACAGGACTGGGTCATTATCCCGTGGTACGCTTTTTTCTTTCGTTTCTTGGCGGTCTTTTTACGCTACTGACCCTTGGTGCCATCATGGGCGCGCTGGCTATTGGCGGTGTGCTGTATCTTTATGGCCGCGACCTGCCCAGTTACGAGACGCTTTCGCAGTATACCCCCAAGACCATCAGCCGTATCTATTCCGGCGAAGGTCAGATCATTGATGAATTCGCCGTTGAACGGCGGTTGTTCACACCCGCCGAGGAAATTCCCGATATCGTCAAGCAGGCGTTCATTTCTGCGGAAGACAAGAATTTCTACGAACACTCTGGCTATGACGCCATGGGTATGGTGTCGGCCTTTGTTGACGCGGTGGAATCGCGTGGCGAAAATGTGCGTGGTGCATCGACCATTACCCAGCAGGTGATGAAGAACTTTCTGCTGGATGGGTCCCGGTCGGTCGAGCGTAAGATCAAAGAGATTATTCTTGCCGTCCGCATCGAAGGGGCGATGCCCAAAGAGCGTATTCTTGAACTGTACCTGAACGAGATTTTTCTGGGTCAAAACAGTTTTGGCGTGACCGCTGCTGCACTGACCTATTTCAACAAACCACTGACGCAGCTGACACCGGGCGAGGCGGCATATCTGGCGTCACTGCCCAAATCGCCCAGCAACCGCCACCCGGTCCGCGACCGTGATGCCGCAGTTTTCTGGCGCAACAACACCCTGCGCGAGATGTTCGAGAACGGCTATATTGATCAGGTCACCTACGACACTGAACGTAGTGCGCCGCTGTTGTCCGTGCAGGGCGGTGACTATGAAGATTTCCGCGACAGCCTGCCCGAACGTGACTACTTTACCGATGAAATTCGCCGTCAGTTAAGCCAGAACTTTGGCGAGGAAGAATTCTTTTCCGGTGGTCTGTCGATCCGCGCGACCGTTGACCCCGAATTGCAGGTCACAGCACGCCATTCGCTGCAACGCGCGTTGGAAGGTTATGACCGCGAGCAAGGCGTTTGGCGCGGGACGGGCGAGGTGATCGCCGAGGATGCATTGGGTGACGAGCAATGGCGCGTGGCCCTTGCCGGTACAAACGTGCCCCGCGACATTGATCTGGATGGCACATGGTATCCGGCTGTGATCCGTGATGTGGCCGAAAACACGCTGACCATTGGCATCGAAGGCGTTGAAGAAACCGAAGATGCGCCCTTTGTCGTGCCCCGCGTCGATATCCGCTGGCTGGTCGGTGACTTTTTCGACAACTTCACGCCCGGCGATGTTGTGCATGTGCGTCGCGTGCTGGACGGCGACGATAATTTTGAGCGTTGGTCATTGCGCCAGGTGCCCGAAGTGCAGGGTGGCTTTATGGCGATGGACGTCAATACCGGCCGTGTGATCGCGATGCAGGGTGGCTTTAGTTATCAGCATTCGGTGTTTAACCGTGCAACGCAGGCGCAACGACAACCCGGATCATCCTTCAAACCCTTTGTTTACGCAGCCGCATTGGACAGTGGATATTCGCCCGCGACGATCATTGTGGATGCCCCAATTACGATCAACACACCACAAGGCACATGGCGTCCGCGCAATGCGTCCAACCAGTTCTATGGCCCCACACCGATGCGCACGGGCATTGAACGGTCGCGGAACCTGATGACCATTCGTCTGGCGCAGGAAATCAGCATTGATACCGTGGGTCGCTATGCCGAACGCTTTGGTGTTTATGAAGATATGAACCGTGTGCTTGCGGCCTCGCTTGGGTCAGATGAGACCACGTTGTTCAAGATGGTCGCAGCTTACGCGATGTTCGCAAACGGGGGCGAGCGGGTAGAGCCGACTTTGGTTGACCGTGTGCAGGACCGCTATGGATATACCGTCTATCGCCATGATCAACGCACCTGTCTGGACTGCGATCAAACCAATCTGCCGGAAGGTGATGCGCCACGTATCATGACCAACCGTGACCGGGTGATGAATGAAATTACGGCCTATCAACTGACGTCGATGATGCGCGGTGTTGTGGACCGGGGTACGGCCAGCAGCACGGTAAACCTGCCGGTGCCGATCGCAGGCAAGACAGGTACCACCAATGATGCCAAAGACGTTTGGTTCGTTGGCTTTTCGTCCAACATCGTGGCCGGTTGTTACATTGGCTATGACACGCCCCGCAGCTTGGGCCGTGGGGCATCGGGTGGCGGGTTCTGTGGGCCGGTGTTCAATCGGTTCATGAGCGAGGCGATTGAGAAATATGGTTCTGGTTCATTCCGCACACCAGCTGACTGTCAGTTCATCAATATCGACAGGTTCAGTGGCGCGCGCCTGCCCGCGGGTGCGTCTGGCGACAATGTTGTGCGCGAATGTTTCCGCCCCGGCGAAGAACCTATTTTCGGCATCATGTTTGATGGTGGCTTTGCCATGGCAGCCGACCTGCCGCTGTTTCAGGAAGCGCAAAGCGCGCAGCGTGAGGTGACAACATCCACCGGTGAAACCGCGACTGTGGGCGAAAAGGCGACTTTTGGCACCTTGTCGTCGGGCGGTCTTTACTGACCCATGTGCTTGTGGCGCGCCTGCGGGCGCGCTAAGACCACCCCACTGAAAATCATCGACTAAAGACAGGTGCCCCATGCGCGCGGAAATGCAAAATTATGTGGAGGCGATTGAAAAATCGCTGGCCTTGCTTGCGCAGCGGATGGACCGCGAAACAGCCCCGCATCGGTTGGAGGAATTCAACGCCCGCGTTGAGGACCCGACGCTGTGGGATGACCCGGAAGCGGCGCAAAAGCTGATGCGCGAGCGGCAGTTGCTGGTTGATGCGATGGGTAACTATGACAGCATCAACCAAGAGCTGTCCGACAACATCGAGCTGATCGAACTGGGCGAGATGGAAGAGGATGCGGAGGTCGTGGCCGAGGCCGAGGCCGCGCTGGTCAAGCTGGCTGACAAGGCCGCCAAGAAAGAGCTTGAGGCCCTGCTGGATGGCGAGGCAGACGGCAACGACACTTTCCTTGAGATCAACGCGGGTGCGGGCGGGACAGAGTCTTGTGACTGGGCCAATATGCTGGCGCGCATGTATGTGCGTTGGGCCGAGAAAAAGGGCTATAAGGTTGAATTGCAGGCTGAACAATCGGGTGATGAAGCTGGGATCAAATCAGCCTCTTACAAGATCAGCGGTCATAATGCCTATGGCTGGTTGAAGTCTGAAAGCGGTGTGCATCGGCTGGTCCGCATCTCGCCCTTTGATAGTGCCGCCAAGCGCCATACCTCTTTCACCTCGGTAAAGGTCTATCCGGTTGTGGACGACAATATCGAGATTGAGGTAAACCCGGCGGACATTCGTTTGGACACCTATCGGTCCTCTGGCGCTGGTGGTCAGCATGTGAACACGACGGATTCGGCGGTGCGGATCACGCACCATCCTACGGGGATCGTGGTGACAAGTTCTGAAAAATCACAGCACCAGAACCGTGATATCGCGATCAAAGCGCTGAAGTCGCGGTTGTATCAAATGGAGCTGGATAAGCGTTCAACCTTGGTTAACGAAGCGCATGAAAATGCAGGCGATGCGGGCTGGGGCAATCAAATCCGGTCTTATGTCTTGCAGCCCTATCAGATGGTCAAGGACCTGCGGACCAATTTCGAAACATCAGATACCAAAGGCGTGCTGGATGGCGATCTGGATGGTTTGATGGCGGCGACTTTGGCCATGGATGTGTCGGGCAAAAGCCGGGCAGAGGCAAACGCCGAGTAATCAAGGGCCCTTGCCAATGGCGCGGACTTGGGGCGATGATAGTCCCATGGTCGATGACGTGGGGAGGCGTGATGTGACATCTACAGATACGCTGAGTGGTGGTTCAGAAAAGCTGGTCGTGCAGTCTTTGAGCATGGCCGACATCACGGGCAGCCTGCGTGCGGGTGTGCGCGATTTCCGCCGCGCGCCGCAGTTTGGCCTATTCTTTAGTGCCGTCTATGTCTTTGGTGGCTTTCTGATGCTTTGGGTCGGCGCCGGGCATGTGACATGGACGTTGGCCACGTCATTGGGTTTTCCGTTGATCGCACCATTTGCGGCCGCTGGTCTTTACGAGGTCAGTCGCCGGCTTGAAACCGATGAACCGCTGAAATGGAGCGGGGTGCTGGGTATTGTCTGGAACGAACGGACACGACAGTTGCCGTGGCTGGGTGCGATCATTGTGATCTATTTTCTGTTCTGGACGTTTTTGGCCCATATGATCTTTGCCCTGTTCATGGGGCTTTCAACGATGACGAATGTGACTGAAAGTTATGAGGTGTTTCTGACACCCAATGGGATTGCGATGATCGTGGTGGAATTGGGGGTAGGCGCGGTTCTGGCTTTTGTGCTGTTCTCGATGACCGTTGTCAGTCTGCCATTGGTCCTGCATCGCGAAGTGGATTTTGTGACGGCGATGTTGACGAGCATGAAGGCGGTGCGCGCGAACCTATTTGTGATGCTGGTCTGGGCGAGCATTATCGCGGTGCTGTCATTGCTGGCTTTGCTGCCCTGGTTCTTGGGGCTGATGGTTGTCTTGCCTGTGTTGGGGCATGCGACGTGGCATTTGTATCGCAGGGCCTTGGCCTAGAACGTAAAAAGGGCGCCCAACTCTGGACGCCCTTATGATTATGTTTTGCGGTTTAGGACTTTGCGTCAGCTGCTGCAGCCGTTGGCATCTTCTTTGACCCTGTCGCCAGCGGATCATCCTGACGCTGCACGGACCCTTCGAAGTGTGCGCCGCTTTCAATCGCGATTGTCTTGTGGATGATATCACCCTCAACGCGCGCGGTGGATGTCAGGCGGACCTTGAGGCCACGCACGCGGCCAACAACGCGGCCGTTGACGACTACGTCATCAGCGATCACTTCGCCTTTGACAGTAGCGCCTTCGCCGACCGTCAGCAGATGCGCGCGAATATCGCCCTCAACCTGACCTTCAACCTGAATGTCACCAGAGGTTTTGACGTTGCCTGTGATCAGCAGATCAGAAGACAACACAGATGGGGCAGGCTTGGCCTTTGGCGTTGCGGGTGCTTTGAAATCAGAACCTGCTGCGGGCTTGGCAGCGTCTGTGCCTTTTGGCTTGTCGGTGTCGGGCGTGTTTGGTCCGGGTTCGTTGATTTTGGATTTAGAAAACATCTTGTCCAGCTCTTATATAAGTCATGGGGTTGACGGGGTTGCCGTTTACACGGACCTCGTAGTGAAGGTGGGGTCCGGTCGAACGACCAGAATTACCCATAGCACCAATGCGCTCTCCACGCGAGACCCTTTGGCCTACGCGTACATCCATCGTATTAAGATGCGCATAACGTGTTTCGATGCCAAAGTCGTGGCGAATTTTGATCAGACGGCCATAACCAGAGGCCCAGCCAGCATGGCTGATCACACCATCGGCGGTGGCATAGATTGGTGTGCCGATGGGTGCCGCAAAATCAGTACCGGCATGTAACCGCCCCCAGCGCGGTCCAAAGCCTGATGTATACCTGAAGTTCGCTTTCACAGGGATCGAGAACGGCGCTTTTTCAGCGGCGATTCTATACAGATTAATGCGGTCCATCGCGGTCAGGATCGCATTTGCGCGCAGCGCGTCCGGGTCAGGATCACCGCCACGGGTCGAGAATTGGATCGGTGTCAGTGGCCCGCCTGTGCCGGAATAGCCGCGGCGCACTTGATCAATCAGGCTGTCGGGGTTCATGCCAGCGGCGCGAAACATATCGTCCAGCGGTTCAACAGAGACGAGCATCGCCTCTTCCAGCTGGCGGAAAATCTGGTCGTTGCGTTCTTGCAGAAGGCGCAATTCCAATTGCATCTCTTGTGCTTGGTCAATTGCAAATTCTGCGTCTGCTGCGATCTGGTCACGCTCTGATGCTGTATCGGCAAGGGCCGTGGCCAGCAAATCAACGGTGCCGGCCGCATCATCGCTGATAGATGCCGTGCCTTCTTCGTTGTTTTCAGTTGATAGGGCGGCGACCTGTCGGCGCGCCTCTTCGCGGGCGCGCATGGTGTCGCGCAGCGTGGCTTGTACCACTTCAAGTCCGGTCTCAAGCTCGCGCCGCTTTTCTTCGGTCGCCAGCAGTTCTGACTGCATAACCGAAATTTGTTGCAGCGCAGAGTTAAACCGTTCTTGCGCCGCCAATGCTTCCATCGCGCGGGCGTCGCGTTCGGTGGACAGCGCGTTCAGGCGTTGTTCATAAGTGAGTTGATCGCGTTGCGCTTGGGCGCGAAAGTTGCCGGCACCAATGCTGTCCATCAACAAGATGGCGGTCGCGACAATAGTCCATGCGACAACGATGATGCTGCCTGTCCAGCCGACAAGCTGGGTTTCGGGTGTCAGCCGAATGAAACGTGTTTCGCTGTCTGATCTCAGGAACAGCCGTCTTTCGGGCAGAAAGCGTTCCAGAATGCCATGAAGGCGTGTTTTCAGTCGTGATCTCACGGTGCTGCTCGTCCTGTCCCGTTGCCTGTCGCCGGAGCCCACCCGGTTTCGTCGTCGTCCCGTTTAAGTGTCTCGGCGCTTGCCTGCAAGAAATTTGCACGACTTTTACGCAGATGGCCCGCGTTCATTGAGGGTGTGCGCGGGGAATTGCCTATTTCTTGATCGCCCCGGTGGAAGGCTGTGTCGTGCCCGCCAGTGGCCAATAGAAATCGGGCGGTATCCCGGCTTCGGCGCGTTTTTCTTCATTGAAGGGTGGTTTGAGGGGGCCGTGAAAGTACTTGCACACAAGATCGTGGAAGACGCCGGTCGGGTCCAGATCATGCCGCCCACACAGAAAATGAAACCACTTTGATCCGTATGCGACATGGTGCACTTCTTCGGCATAGATCACTTCAAGCGCGTCGACCGCTTGTGTCAGTTTGGCCTGTTTGAAGATTTTGATCATGCCGGGTGTGACATCCAGCCCGCGTGCTTCAAGAACCATAGGCACGACGGCCAACCGCCCCATCAGGTCATCAACCGTGTCTTCGGCCGCACGCCACATACCGGCATGGGCGGGCAGAGCCCCATAATAGCTGTCCATGGCTTCAAGGCAGTCACACATCAGATTGAAATGTTTGGATTCTTCGTCAGCCGCCTTTACCCAATCATCGTAATATCCAAGCGGCAGTTTGGTGTCCGAGAACCGCGCGATGATATCCCAATGCAGGTCAACAGCGTTGAGTTCGATATGTGCCACTGCGTGCAGCAGCGCAATTTGCCCCGCCGGAGTGCCGGGTTTGCGGTGCGGCACATCACGCGGGCTAAGCAGTGCGGGCTTGTCCGGGCGCGACGGCCGCAAAGGTGGTGTGGCGTTCCCGATGTCGATCGTTTCGCCGGCTTGTCGCGCCGCTTGCCAATGTGCTGCGTATTGCCGCGACAGTGCTGTCTTTTCACGACCCTCAGCGGTGGTCAGCACCGCGACGGCCATTTCTGTCAGGGTCACAGCGCGCGGACCGCTTCAAGCACTGCATCCACATGGCCGGGGACGCGCACCTTGCGCCAGACCTGGGCGATCTTGCCGTCGGCGTCGATCAGATAGGTGGCGCGTTCGATGCCCATGTAGGTTTTGCCGTACATGCTTTTTTCCACCCAAGTGCCATAGCGTTCGCAGACATCACCGTCTTCGTCGGACAGCAATGCGATTTTCAGCTCATGCTTGGCCACGAATTTATCGTGCTTTTTTACGCTGTCTTTGGACACACCAAGGATGACTGTATCCAAAGCCGCAAAAGCATCGGCATTTTCGGTAAAACCAATGGCTTCTTTCGTGCACCCCGGTGTGTCGTCTTTGGGATAGAAGTAAAGCACGATCTTTTTGCCTGCAAAATCGGACAGGTTGACCGTTTCGCCACCATCACGGGGCAGGCTGATTTCCGGGGCTTTATCGCCGACGGCTGGCTGTGTCATGTGATTGTCCTTTGTCAGGTTTGATTTCTTGGTTTTGTTTTAGTCCGTGACAGGCAAAGATAAAGGCCTGACGTAAAACGCCTGGCTGAGAATGACAGAAGATACCGAGATCACCGAAGAAAAGCCGAAGCGCGCCAAAGGTATGCGCCCGTGGGTCTTTTGGCTGCGTGCGATCTATGTGGTTTGTCTGATGCCGCTGGTTTTCGTGGCCGCAGCGGCAGTGATGGTTATCGACAGGGATATCACGGCGCCAAGTTGGATCATTGAACGGATTGAGGCGCGCGCCGATGATGTGCTGGAAGGGGCCAGGCTGGAGTTTGGCGCAATCACGGTCCGGATCGGCCGCGATCTGCACCCCACTGTTCGCCTTGTCGATACGCGTTTGGTGGATGCGGGCGGACTGACCTTGTCCAGTGTGCCAATTGTCGAAGGGTTGATGTCGCCGCGCGGGCTGATCTTGCAACAAGAGGTCTTGATGCAGGATGTGCGCCTGATCGGGGCGCAGGTGAACCTGCGCCGGGCGCGTGATGGGTCCGTTTCATTTGCCTTGACGACAGGCGGTAATGATCTGGGGCAGGCGCGATCCTTGCCTGAACTGCTGGAGCAGTTTGATCAGGTTTTTGAACGGCCAGCACTGGAGGCGTTGGAAACCGTGCGTGCCGATGGTCTGATCGTGAATTTTGACGATGCGCGCGCCGGACGCAGCTGGATTGTGGATGGTGGTCGTGTGTCGCTTGACCTGCGGGGTGGCGAGACCACGATCAGAGGCAACTTCGCCTTGCTGTCAGGTGGGACGAATGTAACCACCGTCAGGCTGAATTACACCAGCCCGCGCGGCAGTCGTGCGGCGTTTATGGGTCTTAACCTCGACAATGCCTTGGCCACGGATATCGCGGCCCAATCGCCTGCACTGCGTTGGCTGCAAGGGGTCGATGCGCAGATCACCGCCGCCTTGCGCACGCAGTTGGATGAAACCGGTGCGTTGGGACCGCTGAACGCAAGTCTGGAAATCGGGCAAGGCGTTTTGCAACCCAATCCAGCGACGCAACCCATTGGTTTTGATGATGCCAAAGCCTATTTCACGTATGATCCAGTGCGCGACAGCATCAGTTTCAACGAACTGAGCCTTGAGACAGAATGGGGCCGTTTGCGTGCCGATGGCGATGCATATCTGCGCGATTTTCGCGATGGGTTGCCCCGCGCATTGCTGGCGCAGTTTCGGTTCAGTGATCTGGTTCTGAACCCACCGGGGTTTTTTGAAACACCGCCCGAAATTCCGCAAGCCGCCGTTGACCTGCGCCTGCGGTTTGACCCATTTTCGGTTGAGATTGGTCAGGCCGTGATTATCGACAGAGACACGCGGGCAAGCGCAAATGGAACAATTGCCGCGACAGATGCAGGGTGGCAGGTCGCGCTAGACACGCATGTCGACAGTATCGCACCAGAGCGGTTTGTAACGTTCTGGCCATTGTCGATGAAGCCGCGGACGCGGCAGTGGGTATCCAACAACCTGACCGATGGGCATCTTTTGAACGTGAACGCAGGGTTTCGTATCGCGCCAGAGCGTGCCCCGCAGTTTGCCCTGGGATTTGAATTTGCAGACGCAGCCATCAAATTTCTGCGGCACGTCCCACCCATCACACAAGCCCATGGCGTGGCAAGCATTGAGGATAACCGCTTTGTCGTGAGCCTTAATCGTGGTGTCGTCAACGCGCCGCAGGGTGGGCCGATGCAATTGGCCGGGTCTGATTTCACGATCGTGGATTTGCGGATGAAACCGTCGCCTGCCATCCTCAATTTGCAGGTCGACAGCACATTGACTGCGGCCCTGTCCGTCCTGAACCAACGCCCATTTGAGTATATGGATAAAGCGAATTTGCCGGTTACCTTGGGGGATGGTCGCGCGTTGACCCAAGGCCAGATCACCTGGCCACTAGAGCCGCGACCGGCACCCGATAGCTTTGCGATTGATATGACAGCACAGGTCCGCAATGTCCGCAGCGACGTGCTGTTGCCCGGTCGCACGTTTGTGGCCCCGCGTCTGGACGTAACCGTCGACAAACAGGGTGTGAATATCGCAGGACCAGTGCGCGTAGGGCAGGTTGCGGCGGTTGGGGCGTGGGATCAACGCTTTGGCGATCCGGATCGTCCGGGGAGCCGGGTTGAGGCGGACGTGGCACTATCGCAGGCATTCCTGAATGAATTTAATATCGCGCTGCCGCCCGGTACGATCAGTGGCAATGGCACAGGTCAGCTATCTGTGGATTTTCAAAAAGATGTGCCGCCTGCGTTTCGTCTTCGCTCTGATCTGTTGGGGCTGACTGTGGGTATTCCGGCTGTCGGCTGGTCCAAAGGTCCGGGCACCGAAGGCAGCCTGTTGGTGACGGGCGCGTTAGGTGATGTGCCGTCTATTGACACTTTGGAAATCGGGGGCGGCGGATTGCAGGCGGCAGGCCGTATTGATCTGGATGCAAATGGTGGGTTGCAGGCGGCGCGGTTTTCGCAATTGCGTGTCGGGAACTGGTTTAACGCCCCCATTACGCTGCGCGGCCAAGGCGCGGGGCAACCTTTGGCGGTCGAAATTAGCGGTGGATCGCTTGATTTGCGCAATGCGCAGTTTGGCACGGGGCAGGGTGATGGTGGACCGGTGCGCATTGCATTGGATCGCTTGCAGGTCACGGAAGGCATTTCGCTGACCAATTTCCGCGGCGATTTTTCGAACCAGCAAGGGTTTCGCGGGCAGTTCACCGGTCAAATGAATGGCGCGGCCAACGTGGTGGGCACCGTTGCGCCACGGGATGGGCGATCTGCTGTGCAACTGCGCAGCGATGATGCAGGTGGCATTCTGCGTGCGACGGGTTTGATGCGCAATGCTTTGGGTGGATCGGCTGATCTGACGCTTTTGCCTGCGGGCGGGCCGGGGACGTTTGACGGCACGTTGCGTGTGCGTGATATCCGCGTCCGCGATGCGCCCGCGATTGCAGCGCTTTTGGATGCGATCAGTGTGGTGGGGCTGTTGCAGCAACTGGACGGGCAAGGTTTGGCCTTTGATGAGGTGGATGCAAAGTTCCGTCTGACACCGCAGCAAGTCATTGTGTCAGAGGCCAGTGCCGTTGGGCCGGGGCTTGGCATTTCAGTGGATGGCATCTACACGCTCGCCAGCAAACAGATTGATCTGCAGGGCGTCGTGTCACCGTTTTTCTTGGTTAACAGCATTGGTTCGTTTTTGACCCGCAGGGGTGAGGGGCTGATCGGGTTCAACTATACCATTCGCGGCACATCCGATGCGCCGCAAGTGGGGGTCAACCCGCTGTCGGCGCTGACACCGGGCATGTTCCGCGAGATCTTTCGCAGACCAGCACCGGATATTTCGCAATGAAACTAAGTGAATTTGATTTCGATCTGCCAGATTCGCTGATCGCGACGCGCCCTGCGCGCCCCCGGTCTTCGGCCCGGTTGTTGCTGGCACAGGGTGCGACGATTGAAGATCGGATCGTCAATCAATTGCCGGATATTTTGCAACCGGGTGATCGGCTGATCCTGAACGACACAAAGGTGATCCCGGCGCGGTTGTTTGGGTTGCGCCACCGGTCGGGTGAAGCAGGCGAGACTGCGGCCAAAATGGATGTCACATTGCTGGAGCCGCGCGCAGATGGCAGTTGGTCAGCACTGATCAAACCACTGAAGAAGGTGCGCGATGGTGAGGTGATCGTCTTTTCCGATGATTTGGAGGCCGAGGTTACAGGCCGCGGTGACGGGCAGGGGTATTTGGCCTTTAACCTGAAGGGTGATGATTTCGATGCAGCGTTGAACGCGGTGGGGGCGATGCCTTTGCCGCCTTACATTGCAGGGAAACGCTCGGCAGATGACGCAGATAAGACGGATTACCAGACCTATTGGGCACGCAATTCTGGTGCTGTGGCCGCGCCAACGGCGTCACTACATTTTGATGGACCGTTGTTAGCGGCATTGGCGGCGCGCGGTGTGCAATTTACCCATGTCACCTTGCATGTGGGGGCGGGGACGTTCCTGCCGGTGAAGGTTGATGATGTGCGTGATCATAAGATGCATGCGGAATGGGGTGAGGTTACAGCAGATGCAGCGGCCGAGATCAACGCGACAAAGGCGGCAGGTCATCGGGTGATCCCTGTCGGGACAACGGCGCTGCGATTGATTGAAAGTGCGGCCCAACGCGGGGTGATGCAGCCCTGGACAGGGCCAACGGATATTTTCATCACGCCGGGGTTTCAGTTTCAGATGGCGGACGGGTTGATGACAAACTTTCATTTGCCAAAGTCAACGCTGATGATGCTGGTTTCAGCCTTGATGGGAACCGACACCATCCGCGCGATTTACGCCCATGCCATTGCGCAAAACTATCGCTTTTTTTCATACGGTGACAGCTCACTTCTTCTGCCGCACAAATAGGACGCGAACGGGCGCGACGACGTCGCTAATGCATGATGATTTGTAAATAGAATCGTGACATAGGGCGGTTCTGTTTCGGGCTGAAAGGGCGCGTCATGTTTCAGGTCTTCACCGGCTCTTGGGCTTTGTTCGTTGGCATGTTCATGCTGATGGTTGGAAACGGCCTGCAAGGCACGTTGTTGGGTCTGCGCGGCGAGGCGGAAGGGTTTAGCACCTTTGAGCTGTCCATCGTGATGTCGGCCTATTTTCTGGGGTTCCTGTTCAGTTCGCGCTTTACGCCAGAGCTGATCCGCCGCGTGGGTCACGTGCGGGTTTTTGCGGCCCTTGGGTCCATGGTGTCAGCGGTTTTGATCGCCTATCCAGTGTTGCTTGATCCCTGGGCGTGGACGATTGGCCGTGTCATCATCGGGTTTTGTTTTTGTGGTGTCTATATCACCGCCGAAAGCTGGCTGAACGATGCATCCAGCAACGAAACCCGCGGCAAGTCGCTGTCGCTTTACATGATCGTGCAGATGGCGGGCATCGTTGTCGCACAATGGATTGTCAGCCAAGGTGACGTGAACGGGTATATCCTGTTTATCATCTCGTCGATCTTGGTGTCGCTGGCGTTTGCCCCTGTCTTGCTGTCGATCAAGCCGATGCCAGCGTTTGAGACATCAAAGCGTATGAAGCTGCGTGATGTAGTAAAGGCCTCTCCTTTGGCTTGTGTCGGCATGTTTATGCTGGGTGGTGTGTTTTCCGCCCAGTTTGGCATGTCTGCCGTTTATGGCAGCCGCGTGGGGCTGACGGTTGGGCAGATTTCGTTCTTTGTGTCTGCGATCTACGTCGCCGCCTTGGTTTTGCAGTATCCTATTGGTTGGCTGTCTGACCGGATGGACCGGCGCAGTCTGATCATCTGGATTTCATTGTTGGGTGCTGCGGGATCAATGATCGCGTTTTTGATCCCTGGCTATTTCACACTGATCGTCATTAGCGGTGCGATTGTCGGTGGGATGTCCAACCCGCTTTATGCCCTGCTGATCGCCTACGCCAACGATTATCTTGAGAAAGAGGATATGGCCGCGGCCTCTGGCGGGTTGCTTTTCGTCAATGGGTTGGGGGCTATTGCCGGTCCTTTGACTGTGGGTGTGATGATGGATGTAATCGGCAATAATGGCTTTTGGCTTTATACGGCTGTTTTGATGGCATCGGTCGGGGCCTATGGATTGTATCGCGCCACACAGCGCAGTCGCGAGGATGCCGAAACAGAAACGGTAAGCGTGCCATATGCGCCGGTTTCCGCGGCATCCACGCCGATCGCGGCCGAACTTGCCCAGGAATACTATATTGACGAGGTCGAGCAGGAAGAAGAGACGACATCCACCTGATATGTTGCCCTTGGGTCACCGGAAATGTCACTTCGAAAGATCAAGTGACCGCTGCAGTGATCTAAACACTTGTCAGGCCATGATTTGTCTGTTTGCAATTGAACGCAGAGATACAAACGACCGAGGAGCAGTGTCGTGGTGGCCCCTGAAGAGGTATTGGCGTTCTGGCTGGATGAATGCACTCCGGCTGATTGGTATAAGTCTGATCCTGCGCTTGACGCGAAGATACGCGAAAGATTTGGCGAAACCTGGCAGCAAGCGGCGGATGGCGCATTAAGCCTTTGGCTGACGTATGCCTCTGGCACGCTGGCCTATATTATCCTGACCGATCAATTTCCGCGCAATATGTTTCGCGACAGCGGTCAGGCCTTTGAAACTGATGGTATCGCGCTGGCTGCGGCCAAAATGGCGATTGATCGGAAATGGGATCTGAAAATTGATGAACCCGCACGACAGTTTTTCTATCTGCCGTTGATGCATGCCGAAAACCTGTGCGATCAGGATCGGGCCGTCCGCCTGATCCACACACGTATGCCAGAGCATGGTGCCAATAACGTGGATCATGCCTGCGCCCACCGCGCTGTGATCCGCGATTTCGGCCGCTTCCCTTATCGCAATAATGCTTTGGGTCGCAAAACCACCCCAGCAGAGCAGGCTTTTCTGGACGCAGGCGGGTATGGTGCGGCAATTCGCGCGCAGCAAGAGGCCGCGAAATAAGGGATCTTGCATCTGTCCCATAGCTGTTATGACCTAAGGTCACTAGAGGTCGTGCCAAAAGTAGTTTAGCGTTCAACTAAATTAGGAATTGGAGGGCCAAGGGATGGCTGCGCAAAACTTTGATCTTATCGTAATTGGCGCCGGGCCGGGCGGCTATGTCGCCGCGATCCGTGGTGCACAGCTGGGCATGAAGGTCGCTATCGTCGAGCGCGAAAATCTGGGCGGTATCTGCCTGAACTGGGGCTGTATCCCGACCAAAGCCATGCTGCGATCATCCGAAGTGTTCCACCTGATGCACCGCGCCAAGGAATTTGGCTTGAAGGCCACAGGCGTTGACTATGATCTCGATGCGGTTGTAAAGCGCAGCCGGTCTGTGGCCGGTCAGCTTTCGGGTGG
The DNA here is from genome assembly GCF_000169435.1 of Roseobacter sp. CCS2. GTDB lineage: Bacteria > Pseudomonadota > Alphaproteobacteria > Rhodobacterales > Rhodobacteraceae > Yoonia. The sequence continues at coordinate 158,425 of NZ_AAYB01000003.1, forward strand.
TATTGGCCATCTGATGAAGAAGAACAAAGTGACCGTCTTTATGGGTGAGGCCACGATCCCCGCGAAAGGCAAAGTATCTGTTAAAGGTGAAAAGGGCACTGATGACCTGACCGCCAAGAATATCGTGCTTGCCACTGGCGCGCGTGCGCGTGAATTGCCGGGTCTTGAGGCGGATGGCGATCTGGTTTGGACCTATCGGCACGCGCTTGAGCCAAAGAAAATGCCAAAGAAATTGTTGGTGATCGGTTCCGGTGCGATCGGCATCGAATTTGCAAGCTTCTATAACACGCTGGGTTCTGACACGACCGTGGTCGAAGTCATGGACCGTGTGCTGCCAGTAGAAGACGCTGAGATTTCGGCCTTTGCCAAAAAGCAGTTCGTCAAACAAGGCATGAAGATCATGGAGAAATCCATGGTCAAACAGTTGGACCGTGGCAAAGGTAAAGTCACGGCGCATATCGAAACCGGCGGCAAGACTGAAAAGATGGAGTTTGACACTGTCATCTCTGCCGTCGGGATTGTTGGGAATGTTGAAGGCTTGGGTCTGGAAGAACTGGGCGTGAAGGTTGATCGCACCCATGTTGTGACCGATGAATTCTGCCGCACGGGTGTTGATGGTCTCTATGCTATCGGGGATATCGCAGGCGCCCCATGGTTGGCGCATAAGGCGAGCCATGAGGGTGTGATGGTCGCCGACCTGATTGCCGGTAAGCATGCGCATCCGGTCAAGCCAGAGAGCATTGCAGGCTGTACCTATTGCCATCCGCAGATCGCTTCGGTCGGTTATTCCGAGGCGAAAGCTAAAGAGCTGGGATATGACATCAAAGTCGGCCGCTTCCCCTTCATCGGCAACGGTAAGGCGATTGCCTTGGGCGAGCCTGAGGGCATGATCAAAACAGTCTTTGATGCCAAGACGGGTGAACTGCTGGGCGCGCATATGGTCGGCGCTGAGGTCACGGAGTTGATCCAAGGCTATGTTGTGGGCCGCCAGTTGGAGACCACGGAAGAAGATCTGATGAACACTGTCTTCCCGCACCCGACGCTGTCAGAGATGATGCACGAGAGTGTGCTGGATGCCTATGATCGTGTGATCCATATGTAAGCGGCTGACGCAATATTGGATATTGTCGTCACCGGTTTGTGCGGCCAAACATTGCATTTGTGCAAGCGCTTTGGGGTCAGAGACGTCAAAACCCACAACATGGGTCGTAAAATTGATACCTGCTGCTCTAAGCAAATGGGCGGCAGGGCATGGATCGGGCTTACAGGTTTTCATACCATCTGACACCGAGGGGTGTCTTCGGTATAGCGCAGCGCTTTGGCAGTTGCAGTCACCGTGTCTTCGTGGGCGGTTTGCTGCCGCCAATCTGCCCCTACATGGCCCGGAGAGGTCGAGAACCAAAATCATATTGGGGTGGTCCTGCGCGATGGTCGGATTAATTTTGCATATGTTCCTGTAATGTTCTAAATCTGGGGTGGCAGGTCGCGACATGCCTGCTATCTGGTAGGGCTATTGCCCTGGGGGTCTGTATGGCTGAGCTAAAAAACATCGAAGTGCGCGGTGCGCGTGAGCATAATCTGAAGAATATTGACGTGGATATTCCGCGTGATCAGCTTGTGGTGATTACAGGCCTTTCTGGGTCGGGGAAATCCTCGCTGGCGTTCGATACGATCTATGCCGAAGGGCAGCGCCGCTATGTGGAATCGCTGTCGGCCTATGCGCGCCAGTTTTTGGATATGATGGAAAAGCCGGATGTTGATCACATCTCTGGCCTGTCACCAGCGATTTCGATTGAGCAAAAGACAACCTCAAAGAACCCGCGGTCGACCGTCGGCACGATTACCGAGATTTACGACTACGTGCGCTTGTTGTTTGCCCGCGCTGGTACGCCATTCAGCCCGACGACCGGTCTGCCGATTGAGGCACAACAGGTTCAAGACATGGTTGATCGTGTCATGGCACTGGAGGAGGGGACGCGCGGCTATTTGCTGGCCCCCATTATCCGTGACCGCAAGGGTGAATACCGCAAAGAATTTCTGGAACTGCGCAAGCAGGGTTTTCAGCGGGTGAAAGTGGATGGTGAGTTTTACGAGTTGGATGAACCGCCCAAGCTGGATAAGAAGTTTCGCCATGACATTGATGTCGTGGTTGACCGGATTGTTGTGCGCGAGGGGTTAGAGACACGTCTGGCCGACAGTTTCCGCACGGCGCTGGATTTGGCTGATGGGATCGCGATTTTGGAAACCGCCCCAAAAGAAGGTGACCCTGAGCGTCTGACGTTTTCCGAAAACTTCGCCTGTCCTGTGTCGGGCTTTACAATCCCCGAGATTGAACCGCGCCTGTTTTCATTCAACGCCCCGTTTGGTGCCTGCCCATCCTGCGACGGTCTTGGGGTTGAGCTGTTCTTTGACGAACAACTGGTTGTCCCTGATGTGACCCTGAAGATCGCGGATGGTGCTTTGGCCCCGTGGCGTAAAGGCAAGAGCCCATATTTCCTGCAAACGATTGAGGCCATCGCCAAGCATTATGGCTTTAACAAAAACGCCCGCTGGAAAGACCTTGATCCGAAGGTGCAAGAGGTGTTCCTGCGCGGTTCTGGCAAGGAAGAGATCAAGTTCCGTTATGATGAAGGCGGTCGCGTTTATCAGGTCGAACGCGCCTTTGAAGGTGTGATCCCGAATATGGAACGCCGCTATCGCGAAACCGATAGCAATTGGATCCGCGAAGAGTTTGAGAACTATCAAAACAACCGCAATTGCGGGACCTGTGGTGGGTATCGTTTGCGCGAAGAGGCATTGGCGGTCAAAATCGGTGGTCTCCACATCGGGCAGATCGTGCAAATGTCGATCAAGGAAGCCTATGATTGGTGCACTGATGTGCCCAATAGCCTGACGAAGCAAAAGAATGAGATCGCGCAAGCGATTTTGAAGGAAATTCGTGAGCGTCTTGGGTTTCTCAATAACGTCGGGCTTGAGTATCTGACGCTTTCACGCAATTCCGGCACGTTATCTGGTGGTGAGAGTCAGCGGATCAGGCTTGCCAGTCAGATTGGTTCGGGTCTGCAAGGCGTGCTTTATGTGCTGGATGAGCCGTCCATTGGCCTGCACCAACGCGACAATGATCGCTTGCTGACCACGCTGAAGAACCTGCGCGACCAGGGCAATACTGTGATTGTGGTTGAACACGATGAAGAGGCGATCCGCGAGGCGGATTATGTCTTTGATATCGGTCCGGGCGCGGGTGTGCATGGTGGTGAAGTGGTAGCCAAGGGCACACCGCAAGAGATTATGGCAAATGATGGCTCCGTCACAGGGCAGTACTTGATTGGCGCAAAAGAGATCGAAGTGCCTGCGAAACGCCGCAAAGGTAAAGGTAAAAAGCTGACTGTGGTAAAGGCCACGGGGAACAACCTGCAGAATGTGACGGCAGACTTTCCTTTGCAGAAGTTTGTATGTGTGACTGGCGTGTCCGGCGGCGGAAAATCTACGTTGACGATTGAGACATTGTTCAAAAACGCCTCAATGAAGCTGAACGGGGCGCGGCAGACGCCGGGACCATGCGAGACGATCAAAGGGTTTGAGCATCTTGATAAGGTGATTGACATTGACCAACGCCCCATTGGGCGCACGCCGCGGTCGAACCCGGCGACATACACCGGGGCGTTTACGCCGATCCGTGAATGGTTTGCTGGCATGCCAGAGGCGAAAGCGCGCGGCTACAAGCCCGGGCGCTTTAGCTTCAACGTGAAGGGTGGGCGCTGTGAGGCGTGTCAGGGCGACGGTGTCATCAAGATTGAAATGCACTTTCTGCCGGATGTCTATGTGACCTGCGAGACCTGCAAGGGCGCGCGGTACAATCGCGAAACGCTGGAGATTAAGTTCAAGGGCAAATCCATTGCGGATGTGCTGGATATGACCGTTGAGGATGCACAGACCTTCTTTACCGCGGTGCCGTCGATCCGCGAAAAGATGGATGCGCTGATGCGGGTTGGTCTGGGTTATATTAAGGTCGGCCAGCAGGCGACAACACTGTCCGGTGGTGAGGCGCAGCGGGTCAAACTGTCAAAAGAACTGGCGCGGCGGTCCACTGGTCGGACGCTCTATATTCTGGATGAGCCGACCACCGGTTTGCACTTTGAAGATGTGCGTAAACTGTTGGAAGTGCTGCACGAACTGGTGGATCAGGGCAATTCAGTTATTGTGATTGAGCATAATCTGGATGTGGTAAAGACCGCCGATCATATCATTGATATCGGCCCTGAGGGCGGCGATGGCGGCGGCCGTATTGTGGCGACAGGCACGCCAGAGAAGGTGGCCGAAGTGAGCGAAAGCCACACGGGCCGGTATCTGAAAGATATGCTATCGGCCCGCAAGGTTGCCGCTGAATAATCAGTTGTAGCTGTGGTCGAAGGTAATGACCTCGCCTGTGCTGGTTTCCAGACTGCTGGCATAGATTTCCGGCGTAGGGCCATCATCAACAATGCCGTTCACGGTGACACTGCTGTCGACAGAAACGGGAACAAGGTTCGGCCCAAGGTAAACGGCGATCTTGCCGGTGTCGTCGCGCAGGATAAATGTGTCTTCATCCGCAATCCGGTCTACGGTGCCGCTGACGGTAACCTGTGTGTCTGGTTGCAATGCCGCGATGGTCTGATCGGCGGCGGCAAGCGTTGGCATGAACAGGGCGATAGATGCGATAAGTACTTTGTGTCTCATGGCTTAATCCAACGCGATACCAAGAAGAACAAGTGCCGCGACGGCGGCAAGCGCAAACGCCCAACCGGGGGCCGTGAACGTCACATCCGACTTTAACCAATTGGTCACGGTCGCTTTTGTAAGGGCGGGGGTCTTGGGGTGTTCCATTTCAAACTCCTTTTCCTGACTGAATGAGTAAGAAATTGGGTGTGGTGTGCCTGCGTTCAAGACCTGCGTTCACAGCAGGCAGGGTCAAACGACTTGTTCGGCGAAAATTCGCCGCACCATCAGTTGTTTCGGCGATAGTAGAATGAACGACGAAAGTCAGCCGCGCGTCCGCTTTTCGAACCGCGGCAGCATGGCGGAAAAGTCTTTTCCGATGCCATCTTCGTTTTCGACAAATTGCGCATAAAGGTCGCGTGCGGCGTGTCCCATGGGGGTGTCTGCGTCGGCGGCTTCTGCGGCCATTTGGGATAGGTTGAGGTCTTTGAGCATCAGTTCTGCCGCAAACCCTGGCTGATAATCATTGTCTGCGGGGCTTTGCGGGCCGATGCCGGGGGCAGGGCAATAGGCATTCATCGACCATGAATAACCTGACGATGTGCTGACCACATCAAACATCGCTTGCCGATCAAGGCCAAGCTTATCTGCCAGCACAAAAGCTTCGCTTGTCGCGATCATGGTAACGCCGAGGATCATGTTGTTGCAGATTTTGGCGGCCTGCCCATTACCTGCATCGCCGCAATGCACAGCCTTTTGGCCCATGATATCGAAAAGCGGTTGGACGATGCCGAAAGCGTCGGCTGTACCACCTGCCATGAAGGTAAGTGTGCCATTGGTGGCCCCGCCGATCCCACCCGACACAGGGGCATCCACGGCTTGCAGGCCAGCGGCCTTTGCCTGCGTTGCGACGGCGCGCGCGCTTTCCACATCGACTGTGGAACAATCAAGATGGACAGCGCCCGCTTTCATAACTGCGTGGATGTCAAAGGCGACTGCGCGCAGGATGTCACCGTTGGGCAGCATGGTGATGACCACATCAGCGTCTGTGGCTGCATCTGCCGCGTTGTCTGCAAGCGTCAGTCCTTCTGGTACTGCAACGGTATCAAACCCAACCACGTCGTGTGTTTTTGCCAGATTGGCGGCCATGGGTGCGCCCATGTTGCCCAATCCGATAAATCCGATTTTCATGCCTTGTCCTTCCATTGCAGCGCGTCTTTGCCTAAATCACGGGTCATCGCAGCCACGTCTTCTGCTGTCACCGCGTCCCAACTGCTATGTTGCCATTTCGGGTTGCGGTCCCGATCAATGATGGCTGCGCGGATGCCTTCGATAAAGTCACCTTGTGCGACGCAGCGATACGTATAGCGAAATTCACGGTCGAGGGCGTTTTCGATGTGCGGGTCATGGCGGGCCGCTTGGATGGTTTTGACGGCCACGGCCATGGCAAGCGGCGCGTTGCGATCCATCAATTTGCGCGCATGTGTCATGGCAGGGCCAGGCGTATCGGGCATGGCGCGGTAAATATCGCCAAGGTTTGCCCCGCCAAAACAGGCGTCAATTTCATCCTGCCAGTCAGCCAGGCGCGCAGCAGGGGCCGCGCGTTCTGTGCTTTCAATCGCCTTGAGGTCACCGGTTTTGATCAGTGTTGCTTTCAGTTCATCCCATGCGTCCTGCGGCACATAGTGATCTGCGAAACCCACATAGATTGCGTCAGCCGCATCCATCCGGTCGCCACTGACCCCAAGAAATTCACCGCAATGGCCCGATGCCTTGGCAAGGATCAGAGAACCGCCAACGTCGGGCACCAAGCCGATTGAGCATTCTGGCATCGCGATCTGGCTGGTTTCGCAAACGATCCGGTGGCTGGCATGACAGCCAACGCCAACGCCGCCGCCCATGGTGAAGCCATGCAGGAACGTCACGATAGGCTTTGTGTAATTGTAAAGCTTGGCATTCAGTCGATACTCGTCCCGCCAGAACCGGCGGCCATAGTCCAGGTCACCGCGCTGGCCTGCCGCATACATTTCAGCAATATCACCGCCCGAACAAAACGCGCGGTCGCCGGCACCGTCGATCAGGATCAGCGCAACGTCGGGATCATCGCGCCAGTCATCCAACGCTTGCTCAATCGCGAGGCACATATCCCATGTCAGTGCGTTCAGCGCTTTGTGCCGGTTCAGCGTGATGTGGCCCGCGTGCCCGGTCTTGCGAATACTGATGTCGGTCATTGGATCATGTGGCGCGCGGTAATAAGGCGCATGATTTCGTTGGTACCTTCAAGGATCTGGTGCACGCGTAGATCGCGCACGATCTTTTCGATCCCATAGTCTGCCAGATAGCCATAGCCGCCGTGCAATTGCAGGCATTGGTCGGCGACGTCGCTGCCGGTTTCGGTGCACAGCTTTTTGGCCATGGCGCAGAATTTGGTGGCATCTGGCGCGCCTTGGTCCAGTTTCCATGCCGCTTGTCGCAGAAATGTGCGGGCGGATTGCAGTGCGATTTCCATATCGGCCAGGCGGAATTGCAGCCCTTGGAACTGGTCGATGGGTTTGCCGAATGCCTTACGCTCGGCCATATAAGCGACAGTTTGATCAAGGGCGGATTGGGCCGCCCCGATGGAACACGCGGCAATATTCAGGCGCCCACCGTCAAGCCCCGCCATGGCGTATTTAAAGCCCATGCCTTCCTCGCCAAGCAGATTGTCCGCCGGGGCAGGGCAGTTGTCCATTTGCACTTGCCGCGTGGGTTGCGACCGCCAGCCCATTTTATCCTCTAGCCCCCCAAAGGACAGGCCATCGGCGCCGTCCTCAACGATGATTGCGCTGATCCCCTTGGGGCCATCATCGCTGGTGCGGGCCATAACGATGTAGGCGTCAGAATAACCCCCGCCAGATATAAATGCCTTTGTTCCGGTCAGCTGATAACCTGCGTTATCTCTGATCGCCTTGGTCTTAAGCGCGGCCGCGTCCGACCCGGACCCCGGTTCTGTCAGGCAGTAGGACAGAATCGTTTCCATGGTCAACGCTTTGGGCAGAACGCGGTCTTTGAGTGCGTCCGTTCCATAGGCGTCTATCATACGCGCGCACATATTGTGGATTGATAGAAAGGCCGAAACGGAGGCACAGGACTGCGCAAGTGCTTCGAAAACAAGGGTCGCGTCCAGTCGGGACAGACCTGATCCGCCACGGTCTTCACCGACGTAAAGACCGCCGAACCCTAGTTCTGCCAGCTTTGTCCAAAGCTCTTTCGGGATCGTGCCGTCGGTTTCCCAAGTGCGTGCATGTGGTGCGATGTGTTCTTGACCGAATTCCCGCGCCATATCGAAAATGGCGGTTTGTTCTTCTGTCAAAGCAAAGTCCATTCTTGCCTCCCGTCAAAGAATTGAACGCTTGTTCATATAATGTGAGCATATGGCACAATTGGCAAGCGCTGGGGATAAACAAACGGCCCACCGCATTGGGTGGGCCTTTATCCGATTACTCCATCACTGGAATTGAGAATTCGCCACCCTCTTTGATGCCTGATGGCCAGCGTGATGTGATCGTCTTGGTTCGCGTATAGAACTTGAACGCATCCGGTCCGTGCTGGTTCAGATCGCCGAACATGGACTTCTTCCAGCCGCCAAAGGTGTGATAGGCCAGCGGCACAGGGATTGGCACGTTTACACCCACCATGCCGATGTTGATCCGGCTTGCAAAGTCGCGGGCTGTATCACCGTCGCGGGTGAAGATCGCGGTGCCATTGCCGTATTCGTGGTCCATGGCCAGGCCGATCGCCTCTTCATAGGTTTCTGCGCGCATGGTGGACAGGACGGGGCCGAAGATTTCGGTTTTGTAGATGTCCATGTCTTTGGTGACGTTGTCGAACAGATGCGCCCCGACAAAGAAACCGTCCTCATAGCCTTGCAAATTAAAGTTGCGGCCGTCGACCACCAGTTTCGCGCCTTGATCAATGCCAGTCTGCACGAGGCGCCCGATGTTTTCTTTGGCTGCAGCGGTGACAACAGGCCCGTAGTCCACGTCATTGCCAGAGGTATAGGGGCCAACCTTGAGCGCTTCGACTTTTGGCACCAGTTTTTCCAGCAAACGGTCAGCGGTGTCATCGCCCACCGCCACTGCGACCGAAATTGCCATGCAGCGTTCGCCTGCCGCACCGTAACCTGCGCCAACCAACGCATCAGCCGCTTGTTCCATGTCTGCGTCGGGCATGATGATCATGTGGTTCTTTGCGCCACCGAAGCATTGGACGCGCTTACCTTGCGCGCAGCCCGTGCCGTAGATGTATTCGGCGATAGGGGTGGAGCCGACAAAGCCGACAGACTGGATCGTGTCGTCATAAAGGATCGCATCGACCGCTTCTTTGTCGCCGTTCACGACTTGCAGGATGCCTTTGGGCAGGCCTGCTTCTTCCATCAGTTCGGCCAGCATCAGCGGCACCGATGGATCACGCTCGGAGGGTTTAAGGATGAACGCGTTACCGCACACGATAGCAGGTGCGAACATCCACATCGGGATCATTGCGGGGAAGTTGAAGGGCGTGATGCCTGCCGTCACCCCAAGCGCCTGTTTCATGGAATACATGTCAATGCCTGGCCCGGCGCTGTCGGTAAATTCACCTTTCAGCAATTGGGGCGCGCCGATGCAGTATTCTACCACTTCGAGGCCGCGGATGACGTCGCCTCTTGCGTCTGGCAGCGTTTTGCCATGTTCACGGCTTAATGCTTCGGCCAGTTTGTCCATGTCACGGTTGAGAAGACCAACAAAAGCCATCATGACACGCGCGCGGCGCTGCGGGTTCACTGCGGCCCATGCGGGCTGCGCTTTGGCTGCGATTTCGACCGCTTTGGCCATCTCTTCGCCGTTTGCCAAAGGCACCTTTGCCTGCACTTCGCCTGTCGCGGGGTTAAAGACGTCGGCAAAACGCCCCGACGTACCTTTGACGTGTTCGCCGCCGATGTAATGGGTCAACTCTTGCATGGGATTCTCCGCAATTGGTTTGGGTGAATATACCCTTGCATTTTTCGGCGTAAAAGAACCAATATTTCAAAATCATTTTGCAAAAACGCAAGGGCGATATGGAAAACTGGGATGATATGCGTGTGTTTTTGGCGGTGGCCCGGGCAGAAGGGCTATCGGGTGCGGCACCAGCACTGAAAATGGACCCATCTACCTTGGGGCGGCGCATCGCGCGGCTGGAGCGGAGCCTCGGTGCGGCGCTGTTTGTAAAGTCACCGCAAGGTTATGCACTGACCGATTTAGGGGAAAGGATGAAAGCACGCGCGGCTGAAGCCGAGGTGCATTTGACGCGGGCCCGCGACGAAGGGCGGGGTGATGCGGCGGCATTAACCGGGCAAATCCGGATCGGCGCACCGGATGGTGCTGCAAATTTCCTTTTGCCGCAGGTTTGTGCGGCAATCCAGGCAAAGAACCCGGAACTGGACGTGCAAATTCTGGCGTTGCCGCGCGTGGTAAACCTGTCACGCCGGGAAGCGGATATGGCGATTACCGTAAGCCCGCCCGCAGCGGGGCGTTTGACGGTGCAGAAAATCACAGATTATCAGCTACACTTGGCCATGCGGGCAGATGCGCCGCCTTTGCACGACCTTGATGGCCTGCGCACACGGCGGATCGTTGGCTATATACCTGACATGATCTTTGACAAGGAACTGGATTACCTGGACGCGATTGAAGCGGCGCGCGTGCAGATGGCGTCCAATTCCGTTGCGGTACAGTTACAGATGATCCGACAGTCCGGGGTCGGGATTGTGCATGATTTTGCACTGCCCTTCGCGCCTGAATTACAAATGGTGCTGACCGATGCGGTCGCGCTGACCAGATCATTCTATCTGGTGCGCCATACTTCTGATCGACGTTCTGACCGGTTGACGCGGTTTGCAGCGTTACTCAGGCAAGGCATGCAGGATGAGGTGCAGCGGCTGGAACGCACGGCACGCTTGACAGCAAGCCCCCCCATTTGAGACGCTAAAGACCCGGAGCATCATCAAGGAGCCCGCACATGCTTGTGTCCCAAATGTTAAAATCAAAGCCCGAGGTGGGCGTGATTTCGGTAAAGCCAACCGCGACCGTCACAGATGCGGCCAAGCTGCTGTCAAAGCACCGGATCGGTACGGTAGTGGTATCAGCGGATGGTGAAACGCTTGATGGGATTTTGTCGGAACGCGACATTGTACGCGAACTGGGGAAACGCGGGATGGGCTGTTTGAACGACCCTGTGCGCGATTTAATGACAGCGAAGTTAACGACATGCGGCCCGTCCAACAATGCACTTGAGGTGCTTGAGATCATGACAGCTGGGCGGTTCCGCCACTTGCCTGTGATGGACAATGGCAAGATGGTTGGGCTGATTTCTATCGGTGACGCTGTGAAAGGCCGCCTTGCCCAGCTTGCAATGGAAAAAGAATCCCTCGAAGGGATGATCATGGGCCACTAAGCCCTTTCTTGCATTTCGGTTTGGAATACTGTTGCTTTGCTGCGACTTAAGACATCATGAGGTTTGCCATGCGCGTAGGACTTTACCCCGGTACATTTGATCCGGTGACGCATGGACACCTTGATATTATTCAGCGCGCCTGTTCGCTGGTGGATCGTTTGGTGATTGGCGTTGCGATCAACCGTGACAAAGGGCCGATGTTCACGCTGGAAGAGCGGGTCGCCATGATTGAGGCGGAAACAGCCCATTTGGGTGCCCAGACCGGGTGTATTATCGACGTGCACCCGTTTGAAAACCTTCTCATCAATTGCGCGCGCGATGTCGGGGCCTCTGTTATCATTCGGGGCCTGCGTGCTGTTGCTGATTTTGAGTATGAATATCAGATGGTTGGTATGAACCGTGTACTGGACAATTCAATCGAAACCGTTTTCTTGATGGCGGAAGCGCAGCATCAGGCGATTGCATCAAAACTGGTCAAGGAAATTGCGCGATTGGGTGGCGATGTATCCAAATTTGTCACCCCTGCTGTGAACACCGCCTTGAAAAAGCGGTTCGCCGGTTGAATTGGCTCTGGATGCTGGTGGGAACCTACTTGCTTTATGCCGCCGTGATGGTCGCAGCCCATCCGCGGATCATTTACCCGTTTGGGCCCGACGCTTTTGACAATCCCACGTTCCGGCAAGAGGTCGTTTCAGATCGTGATGTTGCTTTGGCTATCGCGGATGGTGACGATGATCTGGCAGTGCTGTTTTTTATGGGGAACGGCGGTGCGTTGGCTTATTTTACGTTTTCGCTTGATGCCCATCAGGACAGCAACCGTACTGTGGTTGGCATGCAATATCCCGGTGGTGGCGGGATCCCCGGCCGCCCTTCAGAGGCTGGATTAAAAGCGGATGCATTGGCCGCCTATGATTGGTTGGCTGATCAACATGCAGGCCCGATTGTCGTGCATGGGTTTTCGCTTGGCACAGGTTTGGCGATCCATGTTGCTGCATCACGCGATGTAGAGGCCGTTCTGCTTGATGCCCCCTATACGACGTTGTGTGAATTGATGACCAAAGGGTCCTATTTACCCGCATGTTATCTGCCGGGGGTGCAAAAGTGGCGTTCGGCAGATGATATACCCGGATTATCAGCGCCAGTTTTGATCCAGCATGGGACCGCTGATCAGCTGATCCCGATCAGCTATGGTGAACGACTTGCCACGATGATGCTGGATGCAGGTCTTTCAGTGACGTTTCATGCGGTCGATGGGGCGACCCATAACAATCTGCCGGGGCAACCGGGCTATCAGGACCGTATCAACGGCTTTCTGGCAACCTTGCCGAAATAACAAAGCCGCCCCCGAAGGCGCGGCTGTTTTTCATGTGTGGCTAATGATTTAGCCGTAGATCGCCTTGGCTGCGACCTTGCTTGCGTCTTCGCGGAACATGCCAAGGTCAATGGCTGTTTCGACGGGCATTGCGCGCAGCTCATGCTTGAGGCGGCTGTAGGCCACGCGTTTCTGGACGGCGGTGCGAACTGTGTTCAATACGGTCATGTGCGTGCTCCTTTTAAGTCATCGCGTTTTGTTTCGTGATCCACATGTAGCAATGCTGCGGCGCAGAACAACTGACAGTTAGCGCTAGCAGGTATGACGAAATTGCATGGCCGGATTTGCAAACTGCACAATAAAAAAGCCGGCCCAGATGGGCCGGCTTCAAAATGGTATCTGGCTGCGCCTAGATCAGTTTGCCCATCGCCACGGCGGTATCTGCCATCCGGTTGGAGAAACCCCATTCGTTGTCATACCACGTCAGGATGCGCACCATATTGCCGTCCAGCACTTTGGTTTGGTCAAGATGGAAGATCGAAGAATGTGGATCATGGTTGAAGTCAGAGCTGACCATGGGAAGGTCGGTGTAAGCCAAAACCTCGGCCATGTCGCCATTGGCGGCGTTCATGATAGCCTCGTTGATTTCCTCCACGCTCGTATCGCGAGAGGCCTCAAAGGTAAGGTCCACAACCGACACGTTCGGTGTTGGTACGCGGATCGCAACGCCATCCAGCTTACCGTTCAGTTCTGGTAGGACAAGGCCAACAGCCTTGGCCGCACCAGTGGATGTCGGGATCATCGACAACGCTGCGGCGCGCGCGCGGTAAAGGTCTTTGTGCATCGTATCCAGCGTGGGTTGGTCGCCGGTGTAGCTGTGGATCGTGGTCATGAAACCCTTGGTGATGCCAACCGCGTCGTTCAGCACTTTCGCAACGGGTGACAGGCAGTTCGTTGTGCAGGATGCGTTGGATACGATGATATCGTCGCTGGTCAGCACACTGTCGTTCACGCCATAAACAATTGTTTTATCAGCATCTTTGCCAGGGGCAGAAATCAGCACACGGCTGGACCCATTATCAAGGTGGGCCTGGCAGGCCTCTTTGCTGGTGAAAATCCCGGTGCATTCCAGAACAATGTCCACATCCGACCACGGCAGATCGGCCGGATTGCGGATCGCGGTCACCTGAATGGGGCCGCGGCCAACGTCAATCGTGTTTTCGGTTGTGGTGACAGTTCCGGGGAAACGACCATGCACGCTGTCAAATCGCAGCAGGTGGGCGTTCGTCTCAACCGGTCCCAGATCATTGATTGCGACAACTTCGATATCGGTCCGTCCGCTTTCGATGATCGCACGCAGGACGTTGCGACCAATGCGGCCAAATCCGTTGATAGCTACTTTGACGGCCATGGTAGTCTCCTCAGGGTCAATGTTGGCGCTAACATTGCGATTTATACAGAAAGGTCAACCTTTGATCGTGTTTAGCGCCAGAAGGCTATCCATTCGATTAACGCGGTCAGCTTGCGCATCAGAAATACGGTATTCGCCCAGTCGTACTGGACGAAATCAACGGCAAAAAGTGCCGCGATGATAATCCCGATAATCAGAGCAAGCTTATTGGTCATGCCAATGGTCTAGCGGGCGTAGCCGCAAATGGCAAAGCCCGCTTGCGCAGGTTTACTTGGCGTTTAGTGCAAGCGGCCCATCGTGGCTGCAACATCCGCCATGCGCGCGGAAAAACCCCATTCATTGTCGTACCATGCCAGAACGCGTACGGTTTTGCCGCCAACGACCTTGGTCTGGTCAGGCGCAAAGATCGAGCTTTCGGTCGTATGGTTAAAGTCAATACTGACCTTGGCTTCGTCATCATAGGACATCACCATACCCATGTAGCCACCAGCGGCTTCTGCGACTATCGCGTTCACATCTGCGACCGTCACTGACTTGCCAGCCTCGAACGTCAAATCAACGGCGCTGACGTTGGGGGTAGGGACCCGCATCGCGGTGCCATCCAGTTTCCCGGCAAGTTCCGGCAGCACTTCACCCAGTGCCTTGGCCGCACCAGTCGAGGTTGGGATCATCGCCATCGCCGCAGCACGTGCGCGGTAAAGGTCATTGTGACGCCGGTCTAGCGTCGGTTGGTCGCCGGTATAGCTGTGGATTGTCGTCATGATGCCCCGTTCGATCCCGATTGCATCGTTCAGAACCTTCGCCAGGGGGGCAAGGCAATTTGTCGTGCACGATCCGTTGGATACCATACGTTCAGTTGCGATCAGGTCGCGGTGGTTCACACCGTAAACGACCGTCCGATCAACGTTTTTGGCAGGGGCCGAGATGAGTACCTTTTTGGCACCGCGGCTGAGGTGTACATCCGATTTCTGACCGTCGTTGAATTTGCCGGTGCATTCCAGCACCACATCCACACCGTCCCAATCCAGTTCTTCGGGCGCGTAGGTCGACATCACGTCGATTGGCCCGCGTCCCAGATCAAGCGTGTTGCCTTTGACTGTAACAGGGCTGCCAAAGCGGCCATGCACGCTGTCATATTTCAGCAGGTGCGCGTTTGTCTCAATCGGGCCGGTGGCGTTGATCTTGACGACTTGTACGTCGTTGCGCGCGGCCTCGGTGATATGCGCCAAAGTGCAACGCCCGATGCGCCCAAAGCCGTTGATGCCGATGGTAACTGTCATGCCTGCGGTCCTTTGGTGTGCGTTTCTCTTGTAGTTTGGTATACGGATGTATGCGCGTAGGACCAACTGAAAAAGTGTTTTGGCTCAATATGTTATCGTTAACAAAGGCCGTTAGCGATAACGAATTGAGCTTGCGCCAACATGTTACCGCAAACAGTTTTCTGACCTGTCGAATCGATCATCGACTTTGTCGCGTTTTCCAAACGAAGGGGACTGTCCGTGGTAACAAAGCGGTCGAGCAGAGGCTGCGCCAAGACTGGTTTTCGATGTTTTTTCGTCCTAAGCCGACTTGGTCGCGTTGGATGCGGGATGGACATTGTATAATGCCCTTCCGTATCGTCCGAAGTATGTCATGGGACATAGCAAAAATGAAAAGTGTTGTTATGAACGGCGACGCAATCGCGCCGGATCGCAGGAATCAGTCAGGGACGACAAATGATAAGACTACTTTATTTTAGCACAGCGAATGCAGACGTGGACGCCGCACAGGTTAATGAGATCGCTGCTGTTTCAGCACAGGCAAACGCGCAACGTGATGTGACCGGGGCGTTAGCCTATAATGGTCGCAATTTCTGTCAGGTTCTTGAAGGTGAAGACGCCGTTGTTCGGAACCTCATTGCGAAGATTGAACAGGATCCACGCCATAGCGGCTTTAAAATCATTGATAAAAAATCGGTTGATCATCGTCACTTTGCCGAATGGTCCATGAAGCTGGTCAGCGATCTTGATTTCAGCACCGTTATTAACGCGATGAATGCTTAACGGCGCACTGCAAAAAGTGAAGGTTTGAAAAGGCGATGCGACCCTTACTCGAATCGTGCGGCCAGTTCTTCCAACGTAAAGCTTTGTGGCACGAAACCTGAATTGTCAGGATCGTCATTCGGATCTGACGTGACGCACATTTCGTTGCATAACTGCCGTGCGATCTGCGCGTCAAAGTCGACAAGCCAGACCCGCCCGGCCGGTGTGCTAATATAGCCGTCGATTTCGGCGTCAAAGTCACCTTTGACATCGTCCAGCGACGGCACCTCATTGTCATAAACATCAGAGTAAGAGCCATGCGTATGATAAGACGCCACGACATTGTCGTCTGGTGGCGGTAAATCGCAGAAATCCTCGCGTCCGGACGAAGGCGCTGTCGCCGCCAGACCGCCTGTCTCTGTCTCAAAGATATAACCGCAGTATTCCCTGCTTTCAGCGATAGAGACTGGCTGCAAGCCATTCAGCAGGCTGGTGGCGAAAACATCTATATCATCGGTTTGCGCGATGATCGGCGGATCTTCGGTGCAACTGACCAGTGTGACAAGGCCGACTGCGGCCACGACGGTTCCAATTTTGAGGTATGTCATCGTCGTGACCTTCATCTGTTATTTGATCAGTGATTTGACCTTATCAGCGGTGTCCTGTGCCGTGATGCCAAACTCTTTGAAAAGCTGTTCGGCAGGGGCTGATGCACCAAACCCGTGCATCCCGATAAAGCCGGATTTTTCGCGCTTGCCGCGTTCACCGAATAACCAGCGGTCCCAGCCAAAGCGAATGCCCGCCTCAATCGCGACGCGCACGGGGCCGCCGGGCAGAACGCGCTTGCGGTAGCTTTCTTCCTGTTCTTCGAAGATTTCCCAGCAGGGCATGGATACAACGCGGGTGCCGATGCCATCGGCGTGCAGCAAATCGCGCGCTTCCATGGCGATGCTGACCTCTGACCCGGTGGCAAGCAGGATCGCCTGGCGCTTACCTTCCGCATCCGCCAGCACATAGGCACCTTGGGCGACCATGTTTTTGTTCTTATGCTCGGTCCGCACGGTTGGCAGGCCCTGCCGGGTCAGTGCCAGCACGCTGGGTGTTTTTTGCGATGTCAGCGCCAGCTCCCAGGCTTCTGCCGTTTCCACCGTATCTGCCGGGCGGAAGACGTTCATGTTTGGGGTGGCCCGCAACATGGCAAGGTGTTCGATGGGTTGGTGCGTTGGCCCGTCTTCGCCAAGGCCGATGCTGTCGTGGGTCATGACGTATGTTGTGGGGATGCCCATCAGCGCGGACAGGCGCATCGCGCCGCGCGCGTAGTCGGTAAAGCACATGAACGTACCGCCATAGGGGCGCGTGCCGCCGTGCAGCGCCATGCCGTTCATCGCTGCCGCCATGCCGTGTTCACGCACACCGTAGTAGATGTAACGGCCCTTGCGGGTATCGGGGTGGAACACGCCCATGTCGGATGTCAGCGTATTGTTGGACCCTGTCAAATCAGCAGACCCGCCGATTGTTTCCTGCATGATCGGGTTGATCACTTCGAGGGTCATTTCAGAGGATTTGCGCGTTGCGGCCTTTGGCTGGCCTTCCGTGATCTGCTTTTTCAATGCGCGGATCGTGGCAGACAAACGCTTGGGCGCCTCGCCTGCGTAAATGCGGTTGAACTCGGCCTGTTTGCTGGCGGAAAGCGTGCTAAAACGACCGTCCCATTCTTTGCGGGCAGCGGCACCGCGTGCGCCGATATCGGACCACTGCTTGCGTGCATCAGCCGAGACTTCGAAATCGCCCATTGGCGCGCCGTAGGTTTCTTTCGCTGCCTTGAGCTGTTCGTTGTCGGTCAGCGCGCCGTGGCCTTTGGACGTATCCTGTGCAGCATGACCCAGTGCGATATGTGTTTTGCAGGCGATCATAGATGGCTTGCCGGCTTTTTTGGCCGCAGTGATGGCCGCGTCAATCGCATCGGGATCGTGCCCGTCGATTTCCTGTACATGCCAGCCAGAAGCCTTAAAGCGCATCTTTTGGTCAGTGATATCGGCAATATCAACTGTGCCATCAATGGTGATGTTGTTGTTGTCCCAGAATACGATGAGGTTTGACAGCTTTTGCATACCGGCCAAGGCGATCGCTTCTTGGCTCACACCCTCCATCAGGCAACCGTCACCTGCCATCACGTATGTATGGTGGTCGATGATTTTCTTGCCCCAGGTCGCGCGCTGGATTTCTTCGGCGATGGCGAAACCGACAGAATTGGCGATGCCTTGGCCCAAGGGACCCGTCGTTGTTTCGATCCCGCGGGCATGGCCGAATTCGGGGTGACCGGCAGTGCGCGCGCCCCATTGGCGAAAGTCCTTGATCTGCTCAAGCGGCATGTCTTCATAGCCGGTGAGGTACATCAGCGCATAAAGCAGCATGGACCCGTGACCGGCGGACAGGATGAACCGGTCGCGGTCAGGCCAATGCGGCGCTTTGGGATCAAACTTGAGATGTTTTTCAAACAGAACCGTTGCTACATCGGCCATACCCATGGGCATTCCAGAGTGGCCAGAGTTGGCAGCGGCGACCGCATCTAGTGTCAAAGTGCGGATGGCTGTCGCTTTCATCCAATGGTCAGGGTGGGCGTTCCGCAGTGCTGCAATATCCAAGATGATCAGGTCCTATTTACGAAAGGTGAATAACGGGCGTTAAGAGGGTCATATCAGGCAGGCCCCCAAGATCAAGCGTGCGCGCTAAGTTACTCATATTCTTGGCAGCCGCAGGTTTGCGAGCGGGCGGGGGATGGCTTACGCTGAAAGCAAGCAGGCACGATTCGGCGCACCACGACCCGCTGTTGGGACAGAAAATACGGTGCACCACAATGGTTATGGCAAAGATGGGGCCGCCATCATGCCACGAAAGGAAGAGCGGATGAGTGACATCAGTACATTGGAAAGCCGCATTACGGCGGCGCTTGACCGGATCAGGCAGGGTGTCGATTTGCTGGATGGGCAATCTGCCGCCGACCCGGAATTGAAAGCGTCGCTTGATCAAGAACGCGCGCAAAATGCCGAACTGATCGAACGCGTTCGCATTCTGAAAGAGCGTCAGGATACACAGGTAACCAAGCTGACACAGCGTGCTGAAACGCAGAGCAAACAACTGATGACGCTTGATGAAGAACTGCAAAGGTTGCGTGCGTCCAACGTGCAGTTGCGCGAAATGAATGCCAAACTGCGCGACGCGGTGACAACCGGATTAGCGCCTGAATTGCATGATGCGGCGATTGCCGCTGAGTTGGAAGCGCTGCAAGCGCAACGCGCGGCGGATGCGGCTGAGGTTGATGCCATTCTGGACGTGCTCAAACCCCTGATCGAGGAGACGTCACATGCCGCAGGTTGAAATTGCGATAGGCGGGCGAACCTTTGAAGTAGCTTGTCAGGAAGGCGAAGAGCATTTCCTGCATTCTGCCGCGGCGATGCTGGATACCGAAGCGACCCATCTGGCTGAACAGATCGGTCGTGTGCCAGAGGCGCGAATGTTGTTGATGGCGGGTTTGATGCTGGCCGATAAGACCGCGGGTCTGGAAGACCGGGTGCGCGAGCTGGAAACCGAAGCAGCCAAGATGCGTGCCGAGATGGAAACGATGCAAGGCCAGCCAGCGCCAGAGCCTGTGCGCGTAGAGGTGCCGGTCGTGCCTGCCGCTGTCACGGACGCTTTGGCTGAGATCGCGGCCCGTGCCGAAGCATTGGCCGATCAGGTCGAAGCCCAGTAGTGCTGTGGCGGGCAAATGCTCGCTAGCAGTATTTAGGCGTTTGCTTCGCGGATCTTATGTGCGGCATCTTTGTCGTAGGTGACACCGTTTTCTGCGAACAGCGTGTCCAACTCTCCCGACAGTGTCATCTCGGTGATGATATCGCAGCCGCCGACAAATTCGCCTTTTACGTAAAGCTGTGGAATGGTGGGCCAGTCAGAATAATCCTTGATGCCTTGGCGCAGCGCATCATCGGCCAGCACGTTCACGTCGTTAAAGTCGACGCCCATGAAGTTTAGCACGCCAGCGACGCGGGATGAGAAGCCGCATTGCGGCATGCTTTTGGTGCCTTTCATAAAAAGCACGACGTCATTGCTGGTGACGGTTTCTTTGATTTGATCTTGGGCTGTCATAGTGGTGTCCTTTGTTTTGTAGGCAAAGCCTCGAAGAGACTTTGGAGACAAATTTTTGTTCCAACATTTAGCGGCTATTCAGGCGCCTTTGTTGTCAGCGCGAGTGCGTGCAGTTCGCCATTGTTCCCGTCCATCTTGCCTTTGAGCGCGGCATAGACCGCGCGTTGTTGTTGCAGCCGGTTCTTGCCGCGAAAGCTTTCGTCGATCACCTCGGCTGCGAAATGCGCGCCGTCGTCACCCTGAACGTTGATTATTGCGTCCGGAAATGTTTCGCGCAGCAGCGTTTCGATGTCATGGGCAGTGATCGACATGGGCGGTCCTTTTGGTCGGTTGCACTTAAGGTAGGGGTGCGGGCTGTGGTGGGCAAGTGGGGATGCCTCTGGCAGCGGTTTTTAAAGCAAGATGATCATCAGGCGACAGCGTTTTCAAAGGCCGTGCGGAAGGTTTCGCTAAGTTCTGAAAGGGGTGCGCTTTGGCTGCCGAAGGTGATCTGGTCACCGCCGACTTTTCCGACTGTGGTAAGGGTGACGCCGGTTTGGTTTGCCGCGATCATCAGTGCTTCGGCCTGGTCAAAGTTGCAGGCGATCAGATAGCGTGCCTGATCTTCGCCAAAGAGTGTTGGCGTGTCTTCAATGTCGAGTGCGATGCCGACACCTGCTGTTTCCGCCATCTCAAACGCGGCAAGGGCAAGGCCGCCATCGGAGAGGTCGGTGCAGGCTTTGATGTAGGCGTGGTTCGCGCGGATGAAATCGCCGTGCGCTTTTTCGGCTGCCAGATCGACCGGTGGCGCGTCGCCTTCGGCGCGGTCGTAGACTTCGGCCAGCAAGGCGGATTGGCCGAGGTGGCCGGTGGTTTCGCCCAAGAGCAGCAGTAGGTGGCCTTCGCGGATTTCACCCGTGATCATGTGATCAGGATGGTTGATGATGCCGACAGCCCCGATTGTGGGCGTGGGCAAGATGCCTTTGCCGTCAGTTTCATTATAGAGCGAGACGTTGCCGGACACGATGGGCATATCCAGCGCTTTGACCGCTTCGCCGATCCCTTGGATCGCGCCAACGAATTGCCCCATGATGCGCGGTTTTTCGGGGTTGCCGAAGTTCATGTTGTCGGTTGTGGCCAGCGGGGTTGCACCGACGGCGGTGAGGTTGCGGTAGGCTTCAGCCACGGCTTGCTTGCCGCCCTCAACAGGGTTGGCTTTCACATACCGCGGGGTCACGTCGCTGGTGAAGGCCAGTGATTTGTCCGTGTCATGCACCCGCACGATGCCTGATCCTGCGCCGGGGGTGCGGGCCGTGTCGCCCATGACCTGTTGGTCGTATTGTTCATAGACCCACTGCTTGCCCGCGTAGTTGGGGCTGTTGATCAGGGCTTTCAACCCGTCGATAGGGTGCACGCCAGTGATCTCGTCCAATGGTTCGGGGGCTGGGGTTGGTTCCCATGGCCGGTCGTATTCGGGGGCGGAGCCGGAGAGGGTGGCGAGTGGCAGATCGGCCATGACCTCGCCGTTGTGTTCGACAAGAAAGCGGTCTTCGACGATGGTTTCACCCACGATGGCAAAGTCGAGGTCCCATTTTTCGAACACCGCGCGGGCTTCCGCCTCAAGCTCCGGCTTCAGGACCATGAGCATGCGTTCTTGGCTTTCTGACAACATCATCTCATAGGCGGTCATATTGTCTTCGCGCTGCGGAACGGCGTTGAGGTTGAGTTTGACGCCCAACCCGCCTTTGTCGCCCATTTCCACGGCAGAGCAGGTGAGGCCGGCGGCACCCATATCCTGAATAGAGATCACGGCACCTGTGGCCATCAATTCCAGTGTGGCTTCCATCAGGCGCTTTTCGGTGAATGGGTCGCCGACTTGGACCGTCGGGCGCTTTTCTTCAATGGTATCGTCGAATTCGGCCGACGCCATGGTGGCACCACCAACACCGTCGCGGCCTGTTTTTGCGCCAAGGTAGACGACAGGCATGCCAACGCCGGAGGCGGCAGAATAGAAGATTTTGTCAGCGTCGGCCAAGCCAGCGGCGAAAGCGTTCACAAGGCAGTTACCGTTGTAGGCCGGGTCAAAACGGACTTCGCCGCCGACTGTGGGCACGCCAAAGCAATTGCCGTAGCCGCCGACACCAGCGACGACGCCGTTGACGAGTTGACGGGTTTTGGGGTGTGAGGGCTCACCAAAGGAAAGCGAGTTCATGGCCGCAATCGGGCGTGCGCCCATGGTAAAGACATCGCGCAGGATGCCACCGACGCCAGTTGCCGCCCCTTGGTAGGGCTCAATATAGCTGGGGTGGTTGTGGCTTTCCATTTTGAAAACCACGGCTTGGCCATCGCCAATGTCGACTACGCCTGCGTTTTCGCCGGGGCCGCAGATAACTTGGGGGCCTTCGGTCGGCAGGGTGCGGAGCCACTTCTTGGAGGATTTGTAAGAACAATGTTCGTTCCACATCGCCGAGAAGATGCCGAGTTCGGTGAAGCTGGGTTCGCGTCCGATGATGTCAAGAATGCGCTGGTATTCGTCAGGCGAAAGCCCATGGGCTGCGATCAGGTCTTCGGTGATGGCTGGCTCTTGCATCTTGTCCCCCGGTGCTGCGAGTCGCGCGTGTTTTACGGGGTTGCGCGTGAGAGGGAAAGGGAGGTGTTCAGATGCAGGCACTGATGCTTCTGGCGGACTATTTAAGGAGACTGGGAAAGATGTGAGACGCGGCGCGCAGTCTGTCATAAAAAAATGCCGGGCACGAAGCCCGGCCTAGTCCAACAGGGAGGTGAAGGTGATGAGCGTTTAAGCATCATTGCCTTCAAGAGATGAGATAGGGTGCGTTTTTTGACCATTCAAGAAAAAATCGGATGGAAAATACGCAAAGCCGCTATGTGCCCTGTGCATGGCTGAGGAGCGCGCCCGCTTAATGCAATGAAATGAGGTGCTTAGCCCGCTGCCGTTTCACGCATTTTGCGCCGGTGCGCGAAGATTTCATCCTGCACAAAATCACGGAATGCGCTGATCCGCTTGGACTGGCGCAGTTCTTCGGGGTAGGCGAGGAAGACGGGGACTTCACCGCTTTCCAAATCAGGCAGGACGCGCACCAGATCAGGGAAGTCTTCGGTGACGTAATCGGGCAAAACGCCGATACCGATGTTGTTGAGAACCCCTTGCAGCACGCCGAAATAGTTGTTCACGGTAAAGGTGTTTGGAATGTCGGCGGTCATCAGATGTTGAAGCAGTGTCGCACCTGCGGCTACCTGAATGGAATTCAGGCTTTGACCGATCAGACGGTGATTGGACATGTCTGACAGTTCAGCAGGCGTTCCGTTTTCTTCCAAATAGGACTGCGTTGCATAAAGCCGCATCCGCACCGACATCAGGCGTTTACGGATCAGATCGGCTTGCGAGGGTTCTTTCATGCGAATGGCGACGTCCGCTTCGCGCATGGGCAGGTCGAGCACGCGTTCTTCGAGCATCAGGTCGATTTTGAGGTCGGGGTAAAGCTCGTAAAGTTTTGGCAGACGTGGCGCCAGCCAAAGGGTGCCAAAACCGGTTGTGGTCGTGACACGCAGTTCGCCAAAGACTTCCTCTTCGCTGTCGCGAATACGGGCCGAGGCCGCTTCAAGTCGCTTGTTCATGCTCTTGGTCGCATCAAACAGCAACTCACCCTGTTCGGTCAGGATCAACCCGCGGGCATGTCGGTGGAAAAGGGTCGTATTCAGTGATTCTTCCAGCGCCCGAATTTGCCTGCTGACCGCTGATTGCGACAAATGCAGCGTATCGCCCGCGTGTGTCAGCGACCCTGCGTCAGCGACGGCGTGAAATATTCTTAGCTTGTCCCAGTCCATTTCGCCCAGCCGCCAAAGTTGTTATCGCTATCTTTGGCCGAACATTACGCGCAGACTGCGGGGTGATGCAAACACCGTTGGCAAATATTTTCTGCTTTGTAGGTCAGCATTTTTGACCTATACTTGTTTTGACGGATTTGACGCGCAGGGAGGTGCGAGATGAGCCATCAGGATGTGTCCCTCAATGACAGGTATGACCTGACGAAACATCAGATTTTGTTGAACGGGACGCAGGCGTTGGTCCGCCTGATGCTGATGCAGCGGGCGCGCGACGAGGCCGCCGGGCTGAATACCGCCGGTTACGTCACAGGCTATCGCGGATCACCCCTTGGCGCTGTGGATATGCAGATGACGCGGGCCAAAGATGTGCTTGAGCCTGCGCAAATTACATTCCAGCCCGGATTGAACGAAGATCTTGCCGCGACCGCCCTATGGGGCAGCCAACAGGCCGAATTGCGTGGTGAAGGCAAGCACGATGGCGTCTTTGGGCTGTGGTATGGCAAAGGCCCCGGTGTGGACCGTTCTGGCGATGTGATGCGCCATGCCAATATGGCCGGTACATCCCCCAATGGTGGGGTGATTATGGCGATGGGCGATGATCATACGGGCGAAAGTTCTACCACTTTGCACCAATCTGATTGGGCGATGATTGACGCCTATATGCCGATTGTATCCCCTGCTGGTGTACAGGAAATCCTTGATTACGGGCTTTATGCTTGGGAATTGTCGCGCTTTGCCGGTGTCTGGGTTGGCCTGAAGACCATGAAAGACACGATTGAAGTAACGTCCGTCGTTGATGGCGACCCGGATCGCATGTCTTTTGTGCGCCCGGATTTCCCAATGCCAGAGAATGGTTTGAACATTCGTCTGGTCGATACCCCGCAATTGCAAGAAGCGCGGATGATTGACCATAAACGCTTTGCCGCTGAGGCGTTTAGCCGGGCCAACAAGATGGATCAGCGCAAATGGGGGAAACCGGGGGCCAAGATCGGTTTTGTGGCCGCCGGTAAGAACTGGCTGGATTTGCAACATGCGCTGTCATTGTTGAACATTGATGAGGCCGAGGCAGAGCGGCTGGGGGTCACCACTTATAAGGTGGGCCAGGTCTGGCCGCTGGATATGGCGTCATTTCATGAATGGGCCGAAGGGCTCGACCTGATTGTTGTGGTCGAAGAAAAGCGTAAGCTGATCGAGGTTCAGGTTAAAGAAGCGATCTTTGACGACCGGAAAGGCCGCCGTGTTTATGGCTGGCACAAGGGCGATGAACATTCCGAAGGTCGCCGCGAAGAGGTGTTTCAGACCAAGGCGGATATCAATCCGATTGTGGTCGCTGAGAAACTGGGCGGTATTCTGGTGGAAGAGGGTTGTGACTCTGACGGTGTGAAGGCAGGGCTTGCGGCCTTGGTTGAAACGCGGCGGGCCGATAACGCGCCAGAACTGGCGCAGCGTTTGCCTTACTTCTGTTCGGGCTGTCCGCATAATTCATCGACCAAAGTACCCGAAGGCGCGCGCGCTTATGCGGGCATTGGCTGTCACTACATGGTGCAATGGATGGACCGCGACACCGTTGGCTTTACCCAAATGGGCGGTGAAGGGGCAAACTGGGTTGGCGAGGCCCCGTTTTCCACGCGCGATCACGTGTTCCAGAACCTTGGGGATGGCACATACAACCATTCGGGCGTGCAGGCGATACGCTTTGCGCTGATGGCGGGAACCAATATTACCTACAAGATCCTCTATAATGATGCAGTCGCCATGACCGGTGGGCAGGGCAATGATGGCGGGCTGACCGCCGATCAGATTTGTCGCGAAGTGCAGGCGATGGGCGTGCAGAACATCGCGCTGGTTTATGATGAAAAAGAGGATGTGGACCTTGGGCTTTTTCCCAAAGGGTTGGACGTGCACGAACGCGCGGACATGCCCGTGGTGCAAGAGAAGTTCAGCAAATACAAAGGTGTGTCTGTCATTGTTTATGTGCAGACCTGTGCTGCCGAAAAGCGGCGTCGCCGCAAGCGCGGGCAGTTTCCTGACCCGGATAAGCGTGTCTTTATCAATACTGATATCTGTGAAGGCTGCGGCGATTGCGGTGTGCAGTCAAATTGTGTGTCCATTGTGCCGGTAGAGACTGAATTAGGGCGCAAGCGCGCGATTGATCAGTCATCCTGCAACAAAGATTTTTCCTGCGTAAAAGGCTTCTGCCCATCTTTTGTAACGGTTGAGGGCGCGCAAATCCGTAAAGAGGCGACGGCGGAAGTGGAATTGCCTGATCTGCCAGATCCTGATCTGCCCGCCATTCAGGGCACGCATAACGTGGTGATTACCGGCGTGGGCGGCACAGGTGTTGTCACCATCGGCGCTGTGCTGGCTATGGCTGCGCATATCGACGGCAAAGGTGCCGGTATGATGGAAATGGCGGGGCTGGCCCAAAAAGGTGGCGCTGTGCATATTCATTGCCGCATTGGGCAAACGCCAGACGATATCAGTGCGATCCGTGTGGCAACCGGTGAATGTGACGCGCTGATCGGGGGCGATCTGGTGGTGTCTGCCGGTGCAAAGACCCTGGGTCTGATGAAAACCGGACGCACAAAGGGCGTGGTGAACAGCCATGAGATTATTACAGGCGATTTTACCCGTGATACTGAATTCAGACTGCCCGCTGACGATTTGAAAGTGTCGCTTGAGGCGCGACTGTCTGATGGGCTGGCGATGTTTGATGCCTCTGATTTGGCGAAAGCGCTGTTGGGTGACAGCATCTATTCCAATATGATGATCTTTGGCGCTGTCTGGCAAATGGGTGCAGTCCCAGTGAGTTACGAAGCGATCTTGCGTGCAGTTGAACTGAATGGTGCTGCCGTGAACCGGAATATCCGTGCGTTTGAGTTGGGACGCTGGGCCTATCTACACCCCGAAGAGGCCGGTGCCCTGCTTAAGCCGAATGTTGTTGCGCTGCCCAAATCCCTTGATGAAAAAATCGCATTTCGCGAGGCCCATTTGGTGGACTATCAGGGCAAACGGCTTGCCAAACGCTATCGTAAACTGGTTGATCAGGTGCAGGACACACCGTTTCGCGAAGCTGTGGCGCTGGGGTATCACAAATTACTGGCTTACAAGGACGAATACGAAGTGGCGCGTTTGCTGACGCAAACAAAAGAAAAAGCGCAAGCTGAATTTGATGGTGATCTGAAATTGACGTATCACCTCGCGCCGCCAATGCTGACCAAAACCGGCCCGGATGGACGACCCGCCAAGAAAGAATACGGCGCACGGATGGCGTCTGCGTTCCCCAAGCTGGCCAAACTGAAATGGCTGCGTGGCACCCCATTTGATCCGTTTGGGCGGACGGCTGAAAGGCGGATGGAACGCGCGCTTATCAAAGAGTATGAAGCTGATATGGCTGAAGTCTTGCGTATAGTGCGCCCGGACACGCGCGATGCGGCGATCGCCCTGGCCGCGTTACCACGCGAGATACGCGGGTTTGGTCCCGTAAAAGAGGCCAATGCGCGCAAAGCGGCCAAGCGACGTGAAGAGCTGCTGGCGGTGTTGCGTGCCGCGCCGATGCAACAGGCCGCTGAGTAACGTTTCTATGTCATGGGATTGTTGCGAGGACATGATAAGCAACACCAATCATTGACGATGCAAGAGCTGCTTATGCCCGCAACCGAACGCCAAGTGGCACGCGATATTACCTATGCTTCTGCTGCCAAAAGACGCAGCGGGCGGGCTGTTATTCGTATTATTGAGAATACAACGGGCCGCTTGCGCCTGATCCGTAAGGCGCGTGGCTATGACGCAGAAGTCGCCGCTGGTGCAGATTTTTGGAAAGTGATGACCGCACGCTATGGTGTCAGCCTGGCTGTCGTGGGCGGTACGCTTGACAATATTCCAACGGACGGCCCGCTGATTGTCGTCTCAAACCATCCGTATGGCATTCTAGATGGGCTGATGATGGGGCGCATCCTGTCTGAGCGGCGTCAGGGTGATTTTCGCGTGCTGGCGCATCGCATCTTTCGCCGTGCTGCCGATTTAGAGCGGATCATTCTGCCGATTTCCTTTGATGACACGAAGGAAGCGGCGACGTTGAACCTTGAAACGCGTCGCGCGGCAATTGCCTACCTCAATTCCGGTGGTGCGATTGGGATTTTTCCGGGCGGCACTGTGTCGACGTCGGCGACCCCGTTTTCGAAACCGATGGATCCCAGCTGGCGCACCTTCACGGCCAAAATGATTGCCAAATCGGGTGCGACTGTCGTGCCGGTCTTTTTTGAAGGTCACAACAGCCGGTTGTTCCAACTGGCCAGCCATTTACACAGCACCTTGCGCACCGGCATGTTCATCCGCGAATTCAAGGTGAGGATCAACAAACCGGTCCGCGTTGTTGTCGGTGAACCAATCCCTGCCGACATGCTGGCCCAATTCAAAAAAGACCCCAAAGGGTGCATGGATTT
Organism: Roseobacter sp. CCS2; assembly: GCF_000169435.1. Taxonomy (GTDB): domain Bacteria; phylum Pseudomonadota; class Alphaproteobacteria; order Rhodobacterales; family Rhodobacteraceae; genus Yoonia. The sequence continues at coordinate 186,730 of NZ_AAYB01000003.1, forward strand.
CCTGCGCAAAGCCACGTATGAGTTGAGCACGAGCCCGATGGACCCAACCCATCTGGGTCATGAGTTTGAAGAAAAGTACAAGGCACGCAATGGCAGTGGGCATATTCGATAGCGGGCTAGGTGGCCTTACCGTGCTGGACGCCGTGGCGAAGCGTTTGCCTGACGTCCCCTTGGTTTACATGGGTGACAGTGCGCATGCACCTTATGGTGTGCGGACACCCGATGATATTTATGACCTGACCACCAAATCTACGCAGCGGCTGTTTGATGCAGGCTGTGATCTGGTGATTTTGGCTTGCAACACAGCCTCTGCCGCCGCCTTGCGCCGGATGCAGGAGGCTTGGGTGCCTGATGGCAAACGTGTGCTGGGTGTATTTGTGCCGCTGATCGAGGCGCTGACCGAACGGCAGTGGGGCGATAATTCGCCCCCGCGTGAAGTGGACACCAAGCATGTGGCGCTGTTTGCAACGCCTGCGACCGTATCCAGCCGCGCGTTTCAGCGCGAATTGGCGTTTCGCGCTATTGGCGTGGATGTTGAGGCGCAGGCCTGCGGTGGTGTCGTGGATGCCATCGAAGAGGGCGATATGATTTTGGCTGAAGCTTTGGTCAGCAGCCATGTGGATGCGCTGAAACGCAAGATGCCCGAACCTGACGCGGCTATTTTGGGCTGTACGCATTATCCGCTGATGGCAAAAGAGTTTCAAAAGGCCCTCGGTGCGCACGTGAAGGTCTTTAGCCAGGCTGAATTGGTGGCTGAAAGCCTTGCCGATTATTTGGAACGGCGGCCCGAAATGGTTGGACCGGGCACAGATTCCGCGTTCCTGACCACTGGCGATCCTGCGCAGGTGTCTAGTCGCGCGACCCAGTTTTTGCGACGACAAATTACCTTTGACGCCGCCTGAACCCAATTTCGACCACTCATCCCAAGGGATATCTTCATGACCTATAACGTCGCCATTCTTGGCGCTTCTGGTTACACTGGCGCTGAACTCGTGCGCCTGATTGCAACACACCCCAGCCTGCACATTGTGGGGCTTTCAGGGAACGCCAAGGCCGGTATGGCCATGGCGGATGTGTTTCCACATTTGCGCCATCTGGACCTGCCGGTTCTTACCACGATTGAAGAGATGGACCTGAGTACCGCCGATCTGGTGTTTTGTGCGCTACCGCATGCCACGTCGCAATCCGTTATCTCAAAACTGCCGAAAACGCTTAAGATCATTGATCTGTCAGCAGATTTTCGGCTGCGTGACCCGGCCGATTATGCAAAGTGGTATGGCAAAGGTCATGCGGCAACTGAATTGCAGGCCGAGGCGGTGTATGGCCTGACCGAGTTTTATCGTGACCAAATCAAGGGCGCGCGTCTGGTGGCTGGCACGGGTTGCAATGCCGCGACGGGGCAATATGCGCTTCGTCCGCTGATCGCAGCAGGTGTGATCGATTTGGATCAGATCATCATTGATCTAAAATGCGCTGTATCCGGCGCCGGACGCAGCCTGAAAGAAAACCTGTTGCACGCGGAATTGTCAGAAGGGGCCCATGGCTATGCCGTTGGTGGCACCCATCGGCATTTGGGTGAGTTTGATCAGGAGTTCAGCGCAATCGCTGGACGGCCTGTGCATGTGCAGTTCACGCCACATCTGATCCCCGCCAACCGCGGCATTTTGGCAACCACCTATGTCCAAGGTGATCCGACTGCTATATATGATGTGTTGACCGCAGCTTATGCGGATGAGCCGTTTATCGAGGTACTGCCGATGGGACAACATCCGTCGATCAAACATATCCGGGCATCGAACTTTTGCCATATCGGCGTGGTCGCGGACCGCGTGCCGGGGCGGGCAATTGTGATTGCGGCGCTGGACAATCTGACCAAAGGGTCGTCAGGGCAGGCGTTACAGAATGCAAACCTGATGCTGGATTTGCCTGAAACAGAGGGCCTGATGTTGGCGCCGGTGTTCCCATGACGGGTGGTTTGAAAAGCCTGAAAAAGCGCCGTCGCATTCAAGTGATGTCTATGGCGGGGATTAGTATTGCGCTGGTTCTGGTGCTGTTGTGGTTCTTGCCGGATGATAGTTTTCAGTTCTTTAGATCACCATCGGAAGTGGCCGAAATGCCGCCCCCGCCAAATGAGCGTTTTCGCATCGGCGGTTTGGTCGCTGATGGGTCGATCGTGCGTGGTCAGGGTGAGCAGGTCAGCTTTTCCGTGACCGATGGTGGCGCTGTGGTGCCTGTGGTTTACACAGGTATCCTGCCTGATCTGTTTGAGGAAGGTCAGGGCATGGTTGCGCAAGGTAATTACATCAACGGTCGCTTTGAAGCTGTTGAAATTCTTGCCAAACATGACGAAACCTATATGCCGTCCGAGGTGATTGATGCGTTGAAGGATCAGGGACTTTATGTCGATCCGGACGGTGCTATCGTCACCAATTAACCTTTAGGCAGCAGTTTTTGTCCCGACCTTATGGAAGGGGCAAAGATGCAGACTGTGACACAAATCGCCCAAGATATTGTCGCCCGTGAAGGTGGCTATGTGAATGACCCCGACGATCCCGGCGGGGCGACAAAATACGGTGTGACGATACACACCATGCGCCGCTTGGGTCTTGATCTGACCAAGGACGGCGTAGTCGATGACAATGACGTGCGGGTGCTGTCGCGGGCGCATGCGATATCCATCTTTATTGAACATTACTTTCGCGGCCCGCGGATTGATCGGTTGCCGGCACCTTTGCATGCCACGGTTTTTGACATGTATGTGAATGCTGGCGCGCAGGCGGTGAAAATTTTGCAGCGTTTGCTGGGTGACATGCGGATTGCTATCGCTGTTGATGGTGTGATTGGTCCAAAAACGATTGCCGCCACAAAGCAGGCTATGGAGGCCGCACCTGACCACCTTGTCGATGCTTACGGGATTGCCCGGCGCAATTACTATTACGATCTGGCGGCCCGTCGCCCGGCCAGCCGGAAATATGCCCGCCGTCGCGATGGTGGAAAAGGCGGCTGGATCAAACGCGCCGAGGCGTTTGTGTCTGACCGCTATCACCTGACCGAGGCGCAGCATAACGCGCGGGTGTCGCAATGGGTTTGATATCAGGGTTGATGACGTTTCTGTTTGGCGACGGGCGCAATGTCGTGACAGAAACGGCCGAGGTATTTCGCGAAAATGCAGAAAACGGTGCAGTGCGTGCGGCGTCAGCCCGGTCTGATAGTCTCGCGCAGTTCGCGGCAGAGTTTGTACATCCGCGCCGTGGCGTATTTGACCGGATTGTGGATGGGTTGAACCGCTTACCGCGGCCTGCGCTGGCGTTGGGCACGATCTGGCTTTTTGTTATGGCGATGCAGCGCCCCGCGCAATTCAGCGAAGGTATGCAAGGGCTCGCGCTTGTGCCAGAGCCGCTTTGGTGGTTGATGGGGGCGATTGTCAGTTTTTACTTTGGCGCGCGCCACCAGGTGAAATCGCAGGAATTTCAACGGTCTATCGCCATGAGTTTGGCCGCTGGCCAAGCCAACACCGCAAAACCAAAACCCACATCATCCAACCCTGCTTTGCAAGACTGGCAGGCCGACAATGCAGACTGAGGGCCGCGAACAGCTTGAACGTCGTATCATTGCGCTTGAGATGCGCAATGCGGTTGACGATGTGCATCGCGCCAATGTGGCGACAAGGCTGAGTGCGATTGAGGACACGCTGAAATGGCTTGTTCGACTGGTGATTGGCGGGCTTTTGATGGCGGGTGTCACATACGCCATGCAGGGTGGTTTGGCGCTGTAAGGGTGCGCCAAAATGTACCGCAGATGTGAGCGGTCAGGGATGTTGCCTGCCTGCTGAATGGGCTATGTAAGCCCTTATGTTGATAGAACTTGGACACTTCGCTTTGATTCTGGCTTTTGGCATTGCCATCATCCAGATGATCGTACCCATGATCGGTGCGCACCGTGGCAATGCAGGCTGGATGGCAATGGCCGAACCAGCAGCGACGGTGCAGTTCATACTGACCGCGTTTTCCTTTGCGGTGCTGACATGGGCGTTTGTGACATCTGATTTCTCGCTGCAATTGGTCTACCTCAATTCCCACACTGACAAGCCGATGATCTATAAGATCACCGGTGTCTGGGGGAACCACGAAGGGTCCATGCTGCTGTGGATGGTGATCCTGACGTTGTTCGGGGCCTGTGCCGCCTGGTTTGGCGATGGGCTGCCAGCGCGTTTGCGCGCGCGTGTGCTGTCGGTGCAGGCGTCGATTGCGGTGGCGTTCTTTGCCTTTGTCTTGTTCACATCCAACCCTTTCCTGCGCCTTGAAGTGCCGCCATTGAACGGGCGTGACCTGAACCCGTTGTTGCAAGATCCCGGTTTGGCCTTCCATCCCCCGTTCCTCTATCTCGGCTATGTCGGTCTGAGCATGTCGTTTTCATTCGCTATCGCCGCCCTCATTGAAGGGCGCGTCGATGCTGCATGGGGCCGCTGGGTGCGTCCTTGGACTTTGGCGGCGTGGATGTTTTTGACTGTCGGGATCGCACTTGGCTCTTGGTGGGCCTACTATGAACTGGGCTGGGGCGGTTTCTGGTTCTGGGACCCGGTTGAGAACGCGTCGTTCATGCCATGGCTGATTGCAGCGGCGTTGCTGCATTCCGCGATTGTGGTGGAAAAACGAGAGGCGTTGAAAAGCTGGACGATCCTTTTGGCGATTATGGCTTTTGGCTTCTCTTTGTTGGGTGCGTTCATCGTGCGTTCTGGTGTTCTGACATCGGTCCACGCCTTCGCTAATGATCCCGAACGGGGGATGCTGATCCTTATTATCCTCGCGGTTTTCTTGGGTGGTGCACTGACGTTGTTTGCGTTCCGTGCAGGTGCGATGGAATCAAAAGGTGTCTTTTCGACCGTCAGCCGGGAAAGCGCGCTGATCCTGAACAATATCCTGTTGTCGGTCAGCTGCTTTGTCGTGTTTATCGGGACCATCTGGCCGCTGGTGTCAGAACTGTTGTTTGACCGCACACTGTCGGTCGGCCCGCCGTTCTTTGACGCCGCCTTTACGCCGTTCATGGTGGCACTGGCGATTGCTTTGCCGCTTGGATCAATCCTTGCGTGGAAGCGTGGCACGTTGGGCCGCGCATCAAAGTCGCTGATTGGGTGGCTTGTTCTTGCGATTGCACTGGCGGCGCTGGCCTATGCCATTCAAAGCGGCAATTCCGCGCTTGGCCCGATTGGTGTCGCGCTTGGCGTTTGGGTTGTGGGTGGCGCAGTTGCGGATCTGTGGATGCGCAGTGGGCGCGATAGCCTGACCGACAGGTTGCGCCGTATGACACGCTTGCCACGTGCGGATTGGGGCAAGGCAACGGCGCATATCGGGATGGGTGTGACGATCTTTGGGATCGCTGCGATGCTGGCGTGGGAACAAGAAGATATCCGTGTCGCGCAGATTGGTGACAGTTGGAATGTTGGTCAGTTTGAGTTCAGCTTGAATGGCGTGAACCAGCTTGAAGGTCCTAATTACCTTACGACGATGGCTGATATTTCCGTTTACCGTGGTGAGCGGTTAGTGGGCGATCTGCACCCTGAAAAGCGGTTTTATCCGGTGGCGAATATGCCCACAACAGAGGCTGCGATTATCAACGGGGTCGTTCGCGATATTTATGTGGTTATTGGCGATCCACAACAGAACGGCGGTTGGGCCGTGCGCATCTACCTCAAACCTTTTGCCAATTGGATTTGGGGCGGGGCGATTTTGATGGCCTTGGGCGGGTGCTTCTCGCTCTCTGACCGGCGCTTGCGGGTTGGGGCAGCCTCTGCCAAGAAAACCGCACCCAAGGCTGTGCCTGCAGAATGAAGCGGCTGGTGATCATTCTGATGCTGTTGGCGTCACCGCTTTGGGCTGTGGACCCCAATGAAATACTGGATGACCCGGTGCTGGAAGACCGCGCGCGGGCGTTGTCACAGGAATTGCGGTGCCCCGTTTGCCGCAATGAAAGCATTGATGAAAGCAATGCGACCTTGGCGCAAGAACTGCGGATCTTGCTGCGTGAACGCATGGTGGCAGGCGACACTGACCAAGATGCACTGGATTTTATGGTGTCCCGTTATGGTGAATTTGTGCTGCTGCGCCCTGATGCACGTGGGGCAAACCTGATCCTCTGGCTGGCCGCACCGGCGCTGTTGCTGATGGCCCTTGGCATCGGATGGTCCACGATCAGGGCGCGACGCCCGGTTGATGATGGTCTGTCAGAGGCTGAAAAAGCGGAATTGGAAAAAATCTTGGGTCGTGACGCCTCGTAGGGCTTTCCTAAACTGATCAGTTCACTAAGTTGGGGGAAACTTTGCAAAGGATCCCGCGCATGGACTATCAGGCCATCACACTTGTCATTCGCAACTCTGTCGCGGTGATCACGCTGAACCGCCCCGACATGATGAATGCGCTGAATACGCAAATGCGGGCTGAGATCACGCATGCGATGAAAGCAGCGGAACAGGATGCGCGGGTTGTTGTGCTGACAGGTGCAGGCAAAGCGTTCTGTTCAGGTCAGGACCTGGGCGATGGTGGCAGTGCCGCTTCGTTGGATCTAGAGCGAACGCTGCGAGACGAATATGTGCCGATGCTGAAAGCGATCTTTGATTGCCGCGTGCCGACGATTTCTGCGGTTAACGGGCCAGCAGCGGGGGCAGGGGCGAACCTTGCTTTGGCGGCGGATGTGGTGATTGCGTCCGATGAAGCTTATTTCATTCAGGCTTTCACACGCATTGGCCTGATCCCGGATGCAGGTGGCACCTATTGGTTGCCCCGTCAAATGGGTACGGCCAAGGCGATGGGGGCAGCACTCTTTGCTGATAAGATTAGCGCGCAGCAAGCCTGCGACTGGGGTATGATCTATGAAACGGCGCCTGCGGCTACATTTTTGGAGCATGTTCAAGGCCGTGCGGCGCATCTGGCACAGGGGCCAACGGTCGCTTATCGCCAATTGAAGAAAGCGATCCGCGGATCGTTCGAAAATTCATTGGATGAGCAACTGGCGCTGGAGGCCAAACTGCAAGGGCGTTGCGGGAAAACACGTGATTTCCAAGAAGGCGTTGTCGCGTTTTTGGAAAAGCGTAAGGCGGTTTACGAAGGGCGCTGAAGCGCAAAGTAAACGCTGTCTGACCATTCACCATTGATGCAAAATGTCTTTTCGGCCCGGTGCGTTTCCTGAAACCCCAGTAATTTTAGGATACCCACCGAGGCTTCATTGCGCGGATCAGCATCAGCGGTCAGTTGCGCATGATCAGTGATTTCGAACAGGTAAGGGATGATGGCATTCATCGCCTCTGACACGATCCCTTGCCGCCAGTAGTCCGGATGCAACAAAAAGCCGACCTCATCGGTTTTATGCATGCCAGCGGTGCCAATGGCGCGGCCATCTTTTTCTATGACAAAGTAAGTCAGTTGCTGTTCTGCCGAAGCGATCAGCCGATCAAGGTTTTGTTGCGTCCGCTCAGGGTTTTCATGCGCCGCTGTCGACCAATAGCGCATTGCGCGCGGATCACTGAAAATCGCGAAAAGGTCCAGCAGGTCGCCTTGCTTGGCGGCACGCAGGATCAGGCGTTCGGTTCTGAGGGTCATGAATGAAAAGGGCCGCCCGAAGGCAGCCCTGCATTCTTAGCGTTTTTCAATATCGACATAATCGCGCTGCATCTCGCCCAGATAAAGCTGGCGCGGGCGGCCAATCTTCAACTGTGGATCCGCCAGCTGTTCAGACCACTGCGAAATCCAACCGACGGTGCGGGCCAGTGCAAAGATCGGCGTAAACATTGAGGTGGGGAAACCCATCGCCTCTAGAATAATGCCGGAATAGAAGTCCACGTTCGGGAACAGTTTCTTTTCTGCAAAATACGGATCCGCCAGCGCTTGTTTTTCAAGCTCTTTGGCGACCTGCAGGATCGGGTTGTTTTCCACACCCAACAGATCAAGCACTTCATCCGCGCTTTCCTTCATCACCGTCGCACGCGGATCGAAGTTTTTGTAAACGCGGTGGCCAAAGCCCATCAAACGATAGCTGTCGTTTTTGTCTTTGGCGCGGGCGATAAATTCAGGAATGCGATCAACAGTGCCAATTTCCTTGAGCATTTCAAGACAGGCCTGGTTCGCACCACCATGAGCAGGGCCCCACAGACAGGCGATCCCGGCAGCGATACAAGCGAACGGGTTCGCCCCGGATGATGACGCCAAACGCACGGTTGAAGTTGAGGCATTCTGTTCGTGATCCGCATGCAGCGTGAAAATGCGGTCCATGGCGCGGGCAAGGATCGGGTTCACGTGGTATTCCGCAGCCGGAACCGAGAAACACATATGCAGGAAATTCGCCGCATAATCGAGGTCGTTGCGCGGGTAGATGAATGGCTGCCCGATGGAGTATTTATAAGCCATCGCCGCAACGGTCGGCATTTTGGCGATCAAACGGATCGTCGCGACCTCGCGCTGGTGCGGGTCATTGATGTCGGTGCTGTCGTGATAGAACGCAGACATCGCGCCCACAACGCCAACCATCGTGGCCATCGGGTGTGCATCACGGCGGAAACCACGAAAGAAATTATGCATCTGTTCGTGGATCATCGTGTGGTTTGTCACCAGCGATTCGAACTCTTCCAGCTTTTCGGCCGACGGCAGTTCACCGTAAAGCAGCAGATAACATACTTCGAGGTAGTGCGATTTGCCGGCCAATTGATCAATCGGATAGCCACGGTGCAGCAAAACACCCTTATCGCCATCAATAAACGTAATGGTGCTATCGCAAGCGGCAGTCGACGTAAAACCGGGATCATATGTGAATACATCCGCCTGTCCATAAAGCTTGCGGATGTCAATGACATCAGGACCGCCGGTAGGAGAGTGCATTGGCAAATCGTAAGTCTTGCCTTTGATGGTCAGTTTTGCGGTGTCAGTATTTTCGGCCATGTGTATTTCCCTCTCGGTCCCGCGTCTGGTGAAAACGCAGCGGCATCATTCTTGTTGGTGTCCGGTTAACTGCTATTCGTAACAAATAGGTTTCAGTCGGCGGCATCCTGTAGGCGGGCGATGGTTTCATCCTGCCCCAGAACCAACATCATATCGAACATACTGGGTGAAACCGCGCGTCCACTAAGTGCCGCACGCAAAGGCCCGGCCAGCTTGCCTAGTTTCATGTCATGAGCTTCGGCAGTGGATGCGACGATCCCTTCTAGGATGTCTCGGGACCAGCTAGCATTTTGCAGCTGCGGCGTCAATTCCGCCAGTATACCACGGGATACATCAGTAAGATGCGCGGCGGCTTTTTCTTCCGGTACAATTGGTCTGCTTGTAAGAATAAAATAAGCCTTATCAATAAGTTCCGGGAAGGTCTTGGCGCGCTCTTTCAGGCAGTACATTGCCTTCAACATTCCGTCCGCTTGTGTTTCAGTCAAAGGATCAGCCCCGGTTGCCGCAAGGAAACCCTGTAATTCGTGCAGCAGTGCAGCATCGTCAGCCGCCGCAATGTGCTGGCCACAAATATTTTCCAGTTTTTTGAAATCAAAACGCGCCGGTGATTTGCCGATTCCACCCAGATCAAACCATTCCCGTGCTTGCGCATCCGAGAAGAATTCATCATCCCCATGGCTCCACCCCAGACGGGTCAGATAGTTGCGCATGCCAGCGGCGGGGTATCCCAAGGCCTGATATTCGGCCGCACCTGTGGCACCATGGCGTTTGGATAGCTTCTTACCATCGGGGCCAAAAATCAGCGGAATATGCGCGAGCGTTGGTTTATCCCAGCCCATAGCGTCATAAATCAGGTTTTGGCGAAACGCGTTAGCAAGGTGATCATCGCCTCGGATCACATGGGTCACACCCATGTCGTGATCATCTACCACAACGGCCAGCATATAAACGGGTGTTCCATCCGAGCGTAGCAGGATCATGTCGTCTAGTTGGTCATTCGACCACGTCACATCGCCCTGCACCTCATCATGCAAGGTTGTTTTGCCGTCGCGCGGGGCTTTGATGCGGATCACATAGGGTGCGTCAGGGTGATCAGCATCCGCCACGTCGCGCCAGGGCGAACGAAACAAGGTTGAGGTCTTTTCTGCCCGTGCTTTTTCACGAAAAGCTTCGATTTCATCCTGCGTGCTGAAACACTTATAGGCGTGACCACTGGCAAGCAGTTCGTTTGCAACCTGTGCATGACGATCCGCATTGGCGGCTTGGCTTGACGGTTCACCATCCCAATCAAGACCCAGCCATGTCAGACCATCCAAGATCGCTTGGCGGTTTTCATCGGTAGAGCGCGCCTTGTCCGTATCCTCAATCCGCAGCAGGAACTTCCCGCCACGTCCGCGGGCATAAAGCCAGTTAAAAAGGGCTGTGCGTGCGCCACCAATGTGCAATGCACCAGTGGGCGACGGGGCGAAACGTGTGACGACGGACATGGGTTTATTAACCTTTCGCTAACCAGCTTTCCGGTAGGGTTCCGGCTTGGATGTGGGATAGAAGACTGCGGGGTGAAGGACAAGTGCGTGCAGCCGTTGAAGCAGCACTTCTGGCGCAACGCGGGTCGCTGATCGGCTGGGTGCCGGTGTGTCTGGGTATCGGTGTTGGTACGTATTTTAGCCTGGGGTCAGAGCCTGATTTGCTTGTCATGGTCAGCATGGGCATTGGCGTGTTTGTCGCATTGATTTGTGCCCGCATGCTGCCGACCGCATTTGCACCTTTGCTTGTTGCGGTCGCATTGATTCTGGCAGGTATCACCGTTGCCAAGTACAGGGTTACGGCAGTTGAAGCCCCGATCCTGAATTTTCGATATTATGGCCCGATTGAGGGTAGGGTGGTCAATATCGACCGTTCTGCCAGTGATGCGGTGCGCCTGACGTTGGACCGCGTGGTGCTGGCGCGGATGGCCCCGGATCGGACGCCCGGCCGGGTGCGGGTGTCCTTGCACGGTGATCAGCCTTTGCAAAGTTTTACGCCGGGTGATGTTCTGATCCTGACCGGGCATCTTTCGCCACCGGCAGGACCGGCCGAACCGGGCGGCTTTGATTTCCAGCGCCATGCCTGGTTTCTACAGTTGGGCGCGGTTGGGTACACCCGCACCCCGGTTCTGCGGCTCAGCGTACCAAATGACCCCGACATCGGGACCCGCCTTTTTGCGATGCGGATGGCGATTTCGCAAGCGGTGCAAAAGGCGATGCCGGGTGAGCCGGGGGCCTTTGCTGCCGCGATTATGACGGGGGATCGGTCGGCCATTGGGCAGGCGACGTTAACCGATTTGCGTACATCCAATCTTGCCCATCTGTTGGCGATTTCCGGGCTGCACATGGGATTGCTGACCGGGTTTATTTTTGCCTTTGTGCGCTACGGATTGGCGTTGATCCCCGGTGTGGCACTGCGTTGGCCGACCAAAAAGATCGCGGCGATTTGCGCCTTATGTGTCGGTGCGTTCTATCTGGCATTGTCCGGGGGCAGTGTGTCCACGGAACGCGCCTATATCATGGTGGCTGTGATGTTTGTGGCAGTGCTGCTGGGACGCAGGGCGTTGACTTTACGCGCCGTTGCGATGGCAGCAATCCTCGTTTTGTTGTGGCAGCCCGAGGCGTTGATCGGACCGGGGTTTCAGATGTCATTTGCGGCGACCACAGCGCTTGTGGCTGTCTTTGGTGCGCTCAGGCGGTTTGATTTTTCGCGCTGGCCGCGCTGGTCGCGGGCCATTTTGTCGGTTGTTCTGTCGTCCTTCATCGCAGGACTGGCGACAGCCCCCTTTGCGGCGGCACATTTCAATCAAATCGCCCATTACGGGTTGATCGCCAATGTCTTGAGCGTGCCGCTGATGGGTGTGCTTGTCATGCCTGCGGCAGTCCTCGCGGTGTGTTTGGCGCCATTCGGGTTATGGAGCATCGGTCTGTGGCTGATGGAAATTGGGCTGCGTTGGATCCTTTTTGTGGCCGCGACTGTGTCCGCGCGAGAGGGGGCTTTGGGCCATGTCTGGGCGCCTGACTGGTATGTCTTGCCGATCCTGTCCTTGGGGTTGCTATGGATCGTTTTGGTGGCCGGTCGTGGCAAAATTGCTGGTGCGCTGGCTGTCATCTGTGCTGGCGTGCTTTGGCATCAGACCGAGCGGCCCGCACTGCTAATCGCGGATAGCGGATCGTTGATTGGCCTGTCTGGCGCAGAGGGGCGGATCCTGTCCAAACCAACCGGCAATGGATTTGTTGCTGGGATTTGGCTGGAAAACGACGGGGCCCCCGTACCGCAAGTGCAGGCTGCATCGCGCGATGGGTTACGCGTGCAAGGGCGCGTGATTGCGGCTGATCTGGGTGACTGGCGAGTGCTGCAAGTTTCTGGCAAGACGGCCCTTGCTGATCTTGTCGGATGCGATGGGGCCGATGTGCTGATCAGCAATCAGGTTGATGCGGGTGCGCGGCCTTGTCTGGTCTATGACGTGGCGCGCTTTCGAAATACCGGGGCATTGGCACTGAATATCGCGGCAAATGGGGATTTATTGATTGAAACGGCCCACCACGTGTCTGGTCAACGCCCGTGGAACAGCCGCCAAGGCGATATCCCTGATCCTATGCGTCTGTCCTTTGATCAAAGAAAAAGGGCCGCTGACGCGACCCTTCTTACACAAAATCAGCCAGATCAATAGGTGCGGATCAAGCCGACCAAACGCCCCTGAACCTTGACCTGATCATCGCGGAAAACACGCGTTTCATAGGCTGGGTTTGCGGCCTCCAATGCAATTGCGCTGCCATTCCGACGGAAGCGTTTCAACGTTGCCTCATGTCCTTCGACCAACGCCACAACGATATCACCGTTATCGGCAACTGTTGTTTCGCGGATCACGACAACATCACCATCGTTGATCCCGGCGTCGATCATCGAATCGCCTTTGACTTCAAGGGCATAGTGATCACCGGCACCCACCATAGATTGCGGCACCGACACATTGCGGGATGCTTCACTAATCGCTTCAATCGGGACACCGGCGGCGATCCGGCCCATCATCGGCAGATCAACAGATCCGTTGTCGACGGGGATGGCCGCAACAGGCGTGCTGTCAGGTTTATCGCCATCAATGACCCGCGGGGTGAACCCGGTCTTTGCTTGCATCGCATCGGGCAGCTTTACGATCTCAAGCGCCCGCGCACGATGGGCAAGGCGGCGGATAAAGCCACGTTCCTCTAACGCTGTAATCAGACGGTGGATGCCAGACTTGGATCGCAGATCAAGCGCTTCTTTCATCTCGTCAAAGCTGGGGGGGACGCCATCACGCTGGACGCGCTTGTGGATGAACTCCAACAGGTCGAGTTGCTTTTTGGTCAACATAAGACTGCTCCGTTGTCACGTTTTGCATATGTTCTATGCATGTTCTTGTTTTGTGTCAACTGGTGGCGTTGTTTTGGGGTGACGGGCCGCAGACAGTCAAAGGCGGATGATTTCGATCGGGTCCCCTGTCTTGCGTGCCGGATCATTGACCGGGCGCACGGCGAGGCAGTTTGCCTGTGCAAAAACAGTAAGCAGGGCACTGTCTTGACGGTCAAAGATCGTGACGCCATCGGCGTCTATTCTGGCGCGCATATAGTGTTCGCGCGGGCCGTTTTCTGGGGCGTCCTGCGCCAGTGTTAAGGTTTCACGCAGGGCAGCAGCAGTGCCAAGCCCCAGCAACTTGCGGATCACAGGGGCCAGAAAGATATGCCCACAAACCATGGCTGAGACCGGGTTACCGGGAAGACCAATCATTGCCGCATTGCCCATACGCCCGGCCATCAAAGGTTTGCCTGGACGCATGGCAACTTTGTAGAACGACCGGTCCATGCCTTTGGACTGTGCGACGTCGCCCACAAGATCATGGTCGCCGACGGATGCGCCACCAATCGTAACGATCAGATCAGCGTCAGCCGCCAGATCGAAGGCAAGATCCAGTGACGGTTTGGTGTCACGGGCAATTGGCAGCAGGCGCGCCTCTGCGCCCAGCGATTGCACAAGGGCGGCAAGCCCATAACTGTTTGACGCGATAATCTGATCATCTGCCGGGGTTTCGCCCGGCTGCACCAATTCATCCCCTGTTGCGATGATCGCAATGACGGGGCGGCGGGTGACAGGAACGGCTGCGATATTCATGGCGGCAAGCAAGGCGATATCAGCGGGTGAAAGCAGGCGCGGGGCCTTGATAGTGTCGCCGGTTTTGAAATCGGCACCAGCGGGGCGCACATGCGGTTTGTCGTTGGTGCTGTCGTCCAGCGTGATCACATCACCTTCGCGGGTGACGTTTTCCTGAATGATCACATAGTCGGTGCCATCGGGCAGGGGTGCGCCAGTGAAGATACGCACGGCTTGCGATGGGCCGACCGTGCCGGACCATTTGTGGCCAGCTGCTGCTTCGCCAATCACGCCAAAGGTCTGGCCCGCTTTGATGGTCTGCGCGTTCACCGCGTAGCCATCCATCGCTGATGCGGCGAATGGGGGCTGGTTGCGGGTTGCGGTGACATCGCGCGCCAGAACCCGGCCATTGGCCTGAGTGAGGGGGACATCTTCGGTCTCAAGCGGTGAGACGAGAGCGAAAAGCTGATCCAACGCCTCTGCAACAGTGATCATGGGTTCTCGAACCGACCAGATTTGCCGCCATCCTTGAAGGTCAGGCGAATAGCGCCGATTTCCATATCTTTTTGCACGGCTTTGACCATGTCGTACACGGTCAGGGCGGCGATGCTGACGGCAGTCAGGGCTTCCATCTCAACCCCGGTTTGACCGCCGGTTTTGACTGTGGCGGTGATGCGGATGCCGGGCAGCGTTTCGTCTGGTGTCAGGTCCAGCGCAACTTTGGTGACAGGCAGCGGATGACAAAGGGGGATTAATCCGGCGGTCTTCTTGGCCCCCATAATGCCTGCAATCCGCGCAATACCCAGAACGTCGCCTTTGTCGGCGCGGCCTTCGGTGATCAGGGCCAGCGTTTCCACTGTCATCGTGACGGCCCCTTCGGCGATTGCCGTGCGCGCTGTAACGGGCTTGTCAGAGACATCGACCATATACGCCTTACCGTCACTGTCGAAATGCGAAAGGCCCGCCATCACATCATCCCTGTGGCAGGGTTTGCCAAAAGGGTGCGCGTGGCGGCGGCGACATCGTCCTGCCGCATCAGGCTTTCACCGATCAGGAAGGTGCGCGCGCCGTAGCGGGCCATATCGGCCAGTTCCTCGGGCGTGTTCAGCCCACTTTCACAGACAATCATGCGGTCGGCGGGCACCAGTTTGGATAGGGTGCGGGTGGTGTCCAACGTGGTGTCAAAGGTTTTCAGATTGCGGTTGTTGATCCCCATCAGCGGTGATTGCAGCGCTGTTGCGCGTTCAAGCTCTGCGGCATCATGCACCTCGATCAACACATCCATGCCCCATGACATGGCGGCATCTTCAAGCTCTTGCGCTTGCGCGTCACTGACGCTGGCCATGATGATCAGGATGCAATCGGCATGCAGCGCGCGAGCTTCGGCCACTTGATAGGTGTCATACATGAAATCTTTGCGCAGGGCCGGCAAATCAACGGCAGAGCGGGCGGCGGTCAGATAACTGTCGTCGCCCTGAAACGATGGGCCGTCGGTAAGCACGGACAGGCAGGTGGCACCACCTTCGGCATATGCTTCGGCCAAGGCGGGCGGGTCAAAATCGGCGCGGATCAGACCCTTGGATGGGCTGGCCTTCTTGATCTCGGCGATCAGACCATAGCCTTCACGCGCGGCGTCAGCGAGCTTTGCTGCAAAACCACGGGGCGGTGGTGCCGCTGTCGCGCGGGCTTCGACCTCGTCCAGTGGAACGGCAGCTTTGCGGCTTGCGACCTCTTCCAGCTTGTAGGTTTTGATCTTTTCCAGAATATCGCTCATGGGTCCGCCCAGTTGATTGGCTCTTGGCCTTGATCAATAAGCCACTGGTCCACCTTTGAAAATGGGCGCGATCCGAAAAACCCACGATGGGCCGACAGCGGGGATGGGTGGGCAGACGCGAGCACCAGATGATGCGCTGCCAAATGTTTGGCATAACCCTGCGCCGGGCCACCCCATAGGATAAAGGCGCGGGGGCGGTCGTTAAGGTGTTCCAGCACCTGCTGCACCAGCGTGGACCAACCAAGTTTGGCATGTGCTTTCGGTTGGCCCGGCGGCACGGTCAGTGCGGTGTTCAGCAGCAGGACGCCTTGATCTGCCCAATCCTGCAGGGCTGTCCGGGTACGTCTTTGGCCGATATCGGTTTCAATCTCTTTGAAAATATTGCCAAGACTATCGAGCCTGCCACCAAAATTCGCGGGGATGGAAAAGGCAAGACCATCCGCTTTACCCGGCGTATGATAGGGATCTTGGCCAAGGATCACGACGCGCGTCGCATGCGGTTGGGTGCGTACCAAGGCCGCAAAGGTCAGTGACGGCGGTGGGAGGATATCGCTGGACATGTCGCTTGCGATCCGTGGCAAATCCTTGGCGAAGAACGGCAAATCCGCCCAGTCGCCCAATCCTGAGACATCAAACATCAGACTGCGGATGTGATGCGGGCAAGTGCTGCGACAGCTTGTTTTGCTTTCCCGCTGTCGATGCTGGCGCGTGCCATTTCGGCACCGCCCTTAAGATCATCTACCTTGTCAGCAACCACCAAAGCCGCCGCCGCGTTCAGAAGAACAGCATCGCGGTACGCCCCTTGGGCGCCATCCAGCAGGGCAGACATGGCAGTGGCGTTTTCGTCCGGTGTCCCACCAAGGATGTCGCGAAAATTATGTTCAGGCAGACCTGCGTCCTCGGGGTGGATTTCGCGCGAAATGATCTTGTCATTCTCAAGCACGGCGACGGCTGTCGGACCGCAAACCGTGATCTCATCCGTGCCATCGCTGCCATGGACCAACCATGCTTTTTCAGTGCCAAGCTGTTGCAGCGTTTCTGCCATGGGGAAGATCAGGTCTGGGGCAAAAGCCCCTGTTAGCTGACGCTTTACGCCAGCAGGATTAGTCAATGGTCCCAATATGTTAAAGATCGTTTTTGATCCTAATTCAATCCGGACCGGGCCAACATGCTTCATCGCCGGATGATGCATCGGGGCCATCATGAACCCGATGCCTGCTTCTGCAATCGCTTTCTCGACCACTTCTGGTCCAACCATCACGTTGATGCCCAGTGCAGCTTGCACATCAGCGGTGCCGGATTTGGATGACAGATTGCGGTTGCCGTGTTTGGCGACAGGAACGCCTGCACCCGCGACAACAAAGGCGGTGGCGGTCGAGATATTGAGCGTGTGTTTGCCATCTCCGCCGGTACCGACGATATCCATCGCGCCGGCGGGCGCTTTGACTGGCACGCAATGGGCGCGCATCACGGCGGCGGCGGCGGCATATTCAGCTACAGATTCGCCGCGTGCCCGCAATGCCATCAGGAAACCACCCATTTGGGCAGGGGTGGCAGCCCCATCGAACAAATACCCAAAGGCCTGCTCCGCTTGGGCGCGCGACAACGGGCCTTCAGAGGCTGCAAAGATCAGGGGTTTCATCGCGTCGCTCATGCGGGCACCTTTGTCATCTTGAGGAAATTCTGTAGCAACTGATGGCCATGTTCCGACCGAATGCTTTCAGGGTGGAATTGCACGCCATGTATCGGCAGTTCGCGGTGTTGCAGACCCATAATGGTGCCATCTTCCAGCTCACCGGTGATTTCCAGGCAGTCTGGCAGCGTTTCACGCTCGACGATCAGTGAATGGTAACGGGTTGCGTCAAACGGGCTGGGCAGACCTGCAAACAACCCTTTGCCGGTGTGCTGCATCGCGCCCATCTTGCCATGGACAATTTCATGACAGCGCACGACATTGCCGCCGAAAGCTTCACCAATGGCCTGATGGCCCAAACAGACACCCATCAGCGGCAGTTTCGTTTCAGCCGCGGCTTGCACCAATGCCAGACAGATACCCGCCTGTGAGGGGTCGCAGGGCCCCGGTGACAACATGATCGCGTCGGGGCGCATGGCCATTGCGTCTTGGACATTCAGCGCATCATTGCGCCTGACCACGACGTCTGCACCCAATTCGCCCAGATAATGCACAAGGTTATAGGTAAAGCTGTCATAGTTATCGATTAAAAGCAGCATGGTGATTTCCCGCGCAAGTGGCAAAAAAAGGGCTACCGCATCCCACCAAGAGAGCGGTATAAGCCCGCCATACATGGGCCGGGACGCAAGGTGGCGTCAAGGTCGAAGAAAAGGGTTTGGGCAGATGAAGGGCGTCTTGCAAGGTAGTCTTTGGGGTGTGGTGTTGGGCGTGTCTGGCTTGAGCATCGCGTCGCTGATGGGTGAACAACCGAACTTTGCGCAAGGGCCAGCCGCACCGCAACTATCGGTGCCTGCGCTGGATACTGTCACGCCGGGACCAGCGGTTGCATTTGATGCCAGCAGTGATGAAACGCCACAATTTGTGCCTGCCGCACCTTTGGACGATGCCACGGACGTTGCAGGGTCAGCGCCACAAGTGTCGACAGAACCTGCCGCTTTGCCGCAGACAGCTGATATTGCAGCCGCGATTGAAGTGCCCGAAACGCAGGCGGATGTGGCGCTTGGCAGTCGCATTGACGCGCCAGCGGTGCCGCGTGTGGAAACGGCTTTGATGCCTCCACCGGCGGAAAGTGAGGCCCCCACAGTTGATACAGCACCCGCAGAGGTACAGCCGACACCGCCTGAGACATCAACAGCGACTGACGAGGTGGCCGAGGCAGAGCAGACGACAACAGAAGACTTGGTCGCACAGGATACCGATGTTGTTTCAGCTGAAGACGCGTCTGCCCCGGACCCAACCGCCGTGCCAGAGGTCGTCGAGGAGGAGACAGCCGCAGACATAGTCGCGCCAGTTGTGGATACCGCTGAAAGCAACGAAGCTGTCGTTGAGGTGGAACCGGCCCCGGATGCAGGCGAAAGCGAGACAGTCGTTGCGCAAGATGCCGTGCGCCCAGCTGGGGTGCCAGAGACGACCACTGATGTTGCCGAAGAAAATACATCACAGCAGGGAACGGCAATCGTGGCGGATGCGCTGCCGCCGACAAATACGGCCGTGCGCATTAATCGACCTGGCACGACCGAAGAAGAGCCACAGCCGGAAATCGCGGAGCCTGCGGCGGTTGATGAAATTGCCGACGACGCCCCGGCCTTGCTGCGATATGGTGTTCCCTTTGATCCGGCCGAGGCGACCGCGTTGATTTCGGTCATTCTGATTGATGATGGTCAGATGGCAGACGCCCCCGCTGCCGTGGCGGAGCTTGGGTTTGTTGCGACCGTGGCGGTCAACGCCCTTTCTTCTGTCTCAACTGATTTGGCGGCAGATTATCGTGCCGCCGGGGTAGAGGTCGCGATGCAAGCGGAACTGCCGCCCGGTGCGCAACCGACCGATGTTGAAGTCGCGTTTGAGGCCGCACGGGGGCTTGTGCCCGAGGTTGCAATGCTCTTTTCCGACGGCACCGGTGCCATGCAAGACCGGGCGGTGACGGCGCAGGTGATGGAAATTCTTGCCTCGGATGGGTATGGGTTTGTGACTGTGCAGCGGGGGCTAAGCAATGCTGCACGGGCTGCTGATCAGGCTGGCGTGTCAGCCGCAACGATTGAGCGCGACATTGACGGAGCAGGCGAGGATCAACGCATGATCCTGCGTGCGCTTGATCAGGCCGCCTTTCGTGCGCGCCAGACCGGAACGGCAGTCTTGCTGGGGCGCGTGACGCCAGAAACGCTCGCAGCGTTACGCGACTGGGCCGCTGATATTGATCGCGAGACGTTAGAGATTGCGCCGGTATCTGCGGTGCTTTTGCGCACGCAGCAAGGTTAAAGGCAGTTAATTTCCGCTGCTACGAAACATCGTGGCATCTGCCGCGGCTTTACGGATCGCGTTCGATTTATGGACCGTTTCCTGATACTCAGCCTCTGGATCGCTGTCGTAGACAACGCCGCCACCGGCCTGAATATATAGCTTTTCGTCCTGCAAAACGGCAGTGCGCAACGCGATACACATATCCATGTCGCCATTGGCGCTGAAATATCCGCAACCGCCGCCATAAACGCCACGCTTTTCAGGTTCCAGCTCGTCGATAATCTCCATTGCGCGCACCTTGGGGGCGCCTGACACCGTTCCGGCGGGCATCCCAGCAAAGAAAGCGCTAAGCGCGTCTTGGTCGTCAGCCAATTCCCCCACAACGTTCGAGACGATGTGCATGACGTGGCTGTAGCGCTCGACGATAAACTGTTCGGTCGGACGCACTGTGCCGATTTTGCTGACCTTGCCGGTGTCATTGCGGCCCAGATCCAGCAACATCAGATGTTCTGCCAATTCTTTCTCGTCTGCCATCAGATCAGCTTCGTTGGCGTTGTCTTCTGCGGGTGTGGCACCGCGCGGGCGTGTACCTGCAATCGGGCGAATGGTGACTTCGTCACCAAAAACACGCACCAGAATTTCGGGGCTGGCCCCAATGACCTGAAAACCGCCAAAGTTGAAGAAAAACATAAACGGCGACGGGTTCGTGCGGCGCAGTGACCGATAAAGCGCGAAGGGTGGTTCGCGAAACTCTTGTGTCCAGCGCTGTGACGGGACGACCTGAAAGATATCACCGGCCTTGATATAGTTTTTGGCCTGTTCGACCGCATCCAGATAGGCATCATGGGCAAAGTTCGACACAGGCGGGACCACAGGGGCAGGCTCTGCCAGATCGCGCGCTTCGCTGGGCATGGGGCGTTCCAGTGCGCGCTGCGCATCCATGACGCGTTCAGCGGCTTGGGCGTAGGCCGCGCGCGCCGACAGGCCAGAGTTCACGTAGGCAGGGGCGACAAGAATAACATCGCCCTTCACACCATCCAGAACCGCCACAACAGACGGGCGCAGCATCATTGCATCAGGCAGGCCCAAGGGATCAGGGTTCACATCCGGCAAATGTTCGACCAGCCGGATCATATCGTACCCCAGATAGCCAAAAAGCCCGGCCGAGGCGGCAGGCAGATCGCCGGGTAAATCAATGCGCGATTCGGCAAGCAAGGCGCGCAGCGCAGTGAGCGGATCATCATCCATCGGCTCAAACGCGGTTTCGTCAAACCGGGTAGAGCGGTTGACCCGCGACGCAGTGCCCCGGCATTCCCAGATCAAATCCGGGTTCATGCCCACGATGGAATAGCGGCCGCGCACTTCGCCGCCGGTTACACTTTCCAGCATGAAGGCATTTTTGCCAGCGCCAGACAGTTTCAGCATCAAGGACACCGGTGTGTCCAGATCAGCGGCGATCCGAGTATAGACAATTTGATTGCCGCCCGCGTCATACCCTTGGGCGAAACTGTCGTAATCGGGCAAAAGAGCCATAGATCCGCCTATTGCAGCTGCGCGTTGACCGCGTCGATGGTTTGCTGGTTCAGGCGCTGTTCTGTGCGCTGCTGCAACTCTGTTGCATAGGCATCAAATATGTCTTGGGCGATACCAGCGCGGGTATTTTCCGCGACAGCATCACGCTGCGCAATGACCGCTTCGTCAGAAAGGTCGGGGGCCGCGATATCATCAAGGCGGACGATCAGCGCACGGTTTTCGGCGTCCAGAACGCGCACGTCACCAACCGCCATTTCAAAGACCTGATCGTTAAAGCTGGGTGGCGTACCTTCCAGAAAGGTGCGGCGGGTCAGGTTTTCTTCCACAATGGGGTCCAGCCCAAGGGTGTCAAAGCCCGTCAACGGCAAGATATCAGCGGATATTTCTTCCGCTTTTGCCATAATGGCGTCTTGCTGTGCCTGGGCCTGCCACGCGGCGGCAAGCGCATCACGGACATCTTCGATCGGTTGCAATGTCGGCGGCACGATACCATCCAGCGATAGCGCAAAGATACCGCCATCGGCCAAATCAAACACTTCCGGGAACTGCGCGTCCTGAACGGCGGCAGCCTCACGGCGGAAGGCATCATATGCGGCAATGCCGTCGGTGTTATCGGGTGTCCAGTTGATGGTGCCAAGACGCATATCTGTACGCTCTGCCAGATCGGCCATGGTGGCCCCACCGGCCAGCAAGTCGATAATCGGATCGGCGCTGCTATTGATAAATTCGCGCGCGGCGTCAGTGGCCAGTTCATCGCGCAATCTGGGTGCGGCTTCTTCCAACGGGATTTCTTGCGCGGCCAGCACAGCGTTCATCCGGAAAAGTGCAGGGCCAAGCGGCGAATTGAACGGGCCGACAACTGTGCCTGTTTCAGCGGCGAACACAGCCTCGCCTGCGCTGCCGAGGTCGTCTTGACTGACATCGCCAAGATCAATGTCGGTCAGGCGCAGGCCGCGTTCGGCGACAAGATCTTCAAAGGTGGCTTCACCGGCGTTGACACGGGCCATCGCATCAGCCGCGCGATCCTGACTGAGGTAGACCAGTCGTTCCACCAAACGGCGTTCAGGCTGAACGAATTCGGCGATGCGCTGGTTATAAAGCTGTTCGACCGCTGCATCGGCCACAACCATATCGTCAATTATCATGTTCGGCGTGAGCCAGACATAAGTAATATCGCGGCTTTCAGGCAGGGTGAATTCAGCCGGGTTAGCGTCATAATATTCTTGTTGTGCGGCTTCGGTCGCACCGGGCACAGGCGCTGTCAGATCGCCGGCGTCCACAACGGCCCACGTAATGCTGCGGGTTTCGCTGATGAATTGGACCAGCGCATCGGCATAGGCATCCGGGGCAGGGACCCCGCTGACAACGGCACCTTGCAGCAAGGTACGTGCGGTTTCTTCGCGAATACCGTTTTCGAACTCGGCGGCAGTCTGCCCCGATTGCTGCAATGATAGACGATAGGTTTCGCGGTTAAATCCACCTGCACCCTGAAAAGAAGGGATCGTCTGCAAGCGATCAAAGACGCGTTCATCCCCGACCGAGATACCAAGTTCGCTTGCTTCATTATCAAGCGTGCGCAAGAGGACGACTTGGCTTAGGGCGACCTGATCAATTCCAAAAGCCTGTGCCTGCTGAAAGGAAATCTGCTGGCCAAACTGCGCCGACAGGGCGCGTATCTGTTCATTCAATGCGCGTTGATAGGACACGACTGTCACGTCTTTGTCGCCCACGGTGCCGATATTGCGGATATTGCCGCTGAGCCCGCCTGTGCCAAAGCCTGCAAGACCCAAAAGGATCACGCCGACGATGATCCACGCGCCATAACGTGGTTTCTTTTTCTCTGCCATGTGCTGACCGCTCCACCCGCTGGTTTGCGCCTGAATACGCAGGCAGACGCAGGGGTGCAAGTGTTAGAGTTCGAGCGATGACAGCCTGTTGAAAAGCGTCTCGACACCGGCGCGGTCGATGTTGGCAAAGGCGATGCGCAATTGGCGTTCACCGCCGGGCAGGTCAGATGGCATGAACATGGTGCCGGGCAAGAGAAGAACACCCGCTTCGCGCACCAATAGCGGGGCCAGATCAGCCGATGACATGGCGAAAGGATGTTGGACATAGGCGAAATAGGCGCCACATCCCAGCAAATTCCACCCCTTGTCTGCAAGTAGATGAAAGTTGTCTTCAATCGCAGCGCGCCGGTCGAGGATTTCAAGACGCTCACCAGCCAGCCAATCGCCCAGATTTTGCATGCCCCAAAGGGCCGCGCGTTGTCCCAATTGACTGGGGCAAATCGTGACGGTATCGAGAAACTTTTCAATCTCGGCCAATCGCGCCGTTCCTGCGACCACGGCGCCAACGCGGTGACCTGTTAGCCGGTAAGCCTTTGAAAAGGAATAAAGTTGGATCAGCGTGTCGTCCCAATTGGAATCGGCAAAAAGGTCATGTGGCGCGCCGGTGCGGCTGTCAAAGTCGCGGTAGGTTTCGTCAACAATCAACGCGATGCCATGCGCGCGGGCCAGATCGCGGAAGGCGCTGAGTGTCTCTGCCGGATATTCCACCCCGCACGGGTTGTTGGGGCTGACCAAAGCAATGGCGCGGGTCTTTTCGGTGATCAGTTTGGCGCAGTCCGTGGCGTTGGGGATCATCCCTTTGCCTGTCATTAAAGGCACAGTTCTGACGCCTGACATATCCAACCACATGCGATGGTTAAAGTAGTAGGGCACAGGGATGATGACGTCATCACCTTCGGCGCAAAGCGTTGCGATTGCGGCGGCAAACGCTTGGTTGCAGCCCGACGTGATGGCGACCTGATCGGCAGTGACAGTGCCGCCATAGCTGACCGTCCATTGTGCCGCCACTTCAGCGCGCAAGTCTGGCAAGCCAAGAACAGGGCCATAAAGATGCGCCTCTGCATCATGCATGACAATCTGCGCCATCGCTTCGCGCATGCGGGTGGGGGGTGGATCGACCGGCGCGGCCTGACTGACATTCAGCAAGGGGCGATCGGCTGGATGCGTGACACCGTCCAACCAGCGCCGCGCTTCCATCACCGGTGGCGCGAAAGTGGCTGTGGTGCGCGACTGGTTCATAGCGTTATCCAAAAGGAGCGGCTGCGCCGCATTCTATTTTTAGGTGCCTCCGGCGGAGGTATTTTTGAACATGAGAAGGGGATTAGTCCTTGCCGCGGTAAGGTTCGACATATTGCAGCGCCATGTCCCAAGGGAAGAAGATCCATGTGTCTTGGCTGACCTCGGTGATGAACGTGTCGACCTGTGGGCGGCCCTTTGGTTTGGCATAGACTGTTGCGAAATGGGCATTGGGGTATAATTCGCGCACCAATTCCAGTGTTTTGCCACTGTCGACCAGATCATCAATGATCAGGATGCCGGTGCCATCACCCATCAGATCCGCATCAGGGGCTTTCAGTACCTTCGCTTCGGACCGGTCCTGATGATCATAGCTTTTGACGCTGATGGTATCGACGGTGCGGATATCCATCTCGCGTGCTGCAATCATGGCAGGGGCCATCCCGCCGCGGGTGATTGCAACAACAGCTTTCCACGCGCCATTGTCAGGCCCTTGCCCGTCAAGTCGCCACGCAAGCGCGCGGCTGTCGCGATGGATTTGATCCCAACTGATGTGAAACCCTTTTTCATGCGGAAGACGATCTGTCATGACTGTGGCGTCCTTATTCCTTGGTGATATCGGGTGCGTCGACCGCTTTCATGCCGACAACATGATAACCAGCATCGACATGCAGAACTTCGCCTGTGACCGCGCTGCCGAGGTCAGACAGCAGATACAGGGCGGAATTCCCCACCTCTTCTTGTGTCACCGTGCGGCGCAGTGGCGAGTTGTATTCGTTCCACTTCATGATCAGTCGAAAATCGCCAATGCCAGAGGCGGCAAGCGTCTTGATCGTGCCAGCGCTGATAGCATTGACGCGAATCTTATCCTTGCCCAAATCTTCGGCCAGATACCGGACGGATGCTTCAAGTGCCGCTTTGGCTACACCCATGACATTATAGTGTGGCATGACCTTTTCGGCGCCATAATATGTCAGTGTCAGGCAGGATCCGCCATCGGTCATCATCTTTTCGGCGCGCTGCACGACGGCCGTGAAAGAATAAACCGAGATATCCATCGAGGTCAGAAAGTTGCCGCGTGTTGTGTCAACATAGCGACCCCGCAGTTCACTTTTGTCTGAAAAACCAATGGCATGGACGATGAAGTCCAACTTGCCCCAGCGCGCCTCCAGCCCCGAAAACAGCGCGTCAATCGAGCTTTCATCGCCCACATCGCAAGGCAGAACAATATCCGATCCGACCGACTCTGCCAGCGGGCCAACACGTTTTTTAAGTGCCTCACCCTGATAGGAAAATGCCAGCTCTGCGCCGGCGTCAGCACAGGCCTTTGCGATCCCCCAGGCGATTGACTTGTCATTGGCAAGCCCCATGATCAGGCCGCGTTTGCCCTTCATAAGATCAGATGTCATCGCTTGCATTCCTTTGTTGTTTGGCCATCGGCATGTTGCCGGTTTAGGCGATTGCTTGCGATGCGGCAAGTATCTGAACAAAGACGCAAAATGCTTGCCACTGTGCAGGTTTACTCTTAGCTTGCAGGAGGGGGTTTTGATTAGGGATCAGACATGTCTGACCGTGACGGTATTTTTGCGGGCTCTGACCCGTTTACTATTGCCCAGCAATGGCTTGATGATGCGAGCCGTACTGAACCTAATGATCCTAACGCGATTGCGTTGTCTTCAGTCGATGCGGATGGCATGCCCAACGTGCGTATGGTACTCCTCAAAGATATTGAGATGGACGCTTTTGTTTTCTACACTAATTATGACAGCAGGAAGGGGCAAGAAATCGCCCAGTCTGGCAAAGCTGCATTTGTTCTGCATTGGAAATCACTTGCCAGACAGATACGAGTGCGGGGACTGGCCTCGAAAGAGGATGGTCCAATCGCCGATGCCTATTACAAATCCCGGTCACTCAAGAGCAGGATTGGCGCATGGGCATCGCAGCAATCACAGCCGTTGACGTCGCGTGCGACCTTGATGGCAGATGTAGCTAAAGTAACAGTACAAAAAGGTGCGGACCCCGAACGGCCACCTTTTTGGGGCGGTTTCCGGATTGTGCCTCTGGAGATTGAGTTTTGGTCTGACGGCGCATTTCGTTTGCACGACCGGTTTCGGTGGTCGCGTAGTGAAGTTGATCAAGATTGGGAGGTCATGCGTCTCTCACCTTAAATCCCTCGGGACAGGGAAGAGGAAGAGAGTAAATGGACCTACTATCGAGATCTCGCGATGAGACAACAATGGATAGCGACGCTGAGGGTGCCGCTGTTCAAAAGGAATACAAGATGGAAACGCACGACGCCGGCACTCAACGTCAAGTGCTTGGACAGGTAAAATGGTTTGATCCCACGAAGGGATTTGGTTTTGTCGTCTCTGAGGAGGGTGGGCCAGATATTTTGCTGCACGCCAACGTTCTTCGGAATTATGGGCAGGGGTCTGTTGTAGACGGCTCTGCTATTTCAATCATGGTGCAAGATACGCAGCGGGGCTTGCAGGCCACTGAAGTGCTTTCCATCACCCCACCTGAAACCGAAGAAAGCCTGCCGCTGCGCGATATGGTCGAATTTTCGCCGGAAGATATCGCCAGCAAGCCGATTGAGCCTGCGCGGGTGAAGTGGTTTGACAAGGCGAAAGGCTTTGGCTTTGCTAATGTGTTTGGCAACAATGAAGATGTGTTTGTGCATGTTGAGGTGTTGCGCCGGTCAGGTCTGTCTGACCTGCAATCAGGCGAAGCGATTGGTATTCGCATGGTTGACGGCGAACGCGGGCGCATGGCGATCGAGGTGATCGGCTGGGAGGCCGCGGCCAAGTGAAGCTTGCCCTGCTTGCGTGCAGCTTGATGTGTCTGGCGCAACCGCTTTGGGCGGTTTGCGCTGATGACAAGCTGACCGTGCAGGGTGATTTCGGGCAGGCGACATTTTCAATCGATGTGGCTGATGATCCGCAGGAACGGGCCCAAGGGCTGATGTTTGTCGAAGAGCTACCGACGTTGTCAGGCATGCTCTTTGTGTATGAGCGACCACAAAGTGTGAGTTTCTGGATGAAGAACACACTTATCCCGCTTGATCTGATCTTTGCAGCGCCCGATGGTGAGATCTTGCGCATCCACGAAAACGCCATACCCGGCGATTTGACCCCGATCCCCGGTGGAGAAGGGGTGCAGATGGTGCTTGAGATCAACGGCGGGCTAGCGGCACGCCTGGGTCTGTCAGAAGGTGCCGTTATGCAGCATCCCAGCTTTGGTGCGGACGCTATTTTGCCTTGCGATGAAAAGACTGACAGTTAGGGCTTTTCAAATCAGTTTGGTGCGTTTAGAGACACGCCATGGTCCGGGGCGTAGCGCAGCCTGGTAGCGCATCTGTTTTGGGAACAGAGGGTCGGGAGTTCGAATCTCTCCGCCCCGACCATTTAGACGAAATCCAGAAGATATATATGAGTGACATCACGTGTTTGTTTTGGTGGCCTAGCGTGCACTCGTCCGGTCAGCGTTGACCCCTGAACCGTAGATTGGTGTATGCAAACCAAATAGGTAATGAAAGACAGCAAGCGCGCGTGCCCAGCTCAGAATGCCCTTGCCGATAAAAACGCGGCCATTGGGTTGTCCCGTCAGTCGGCGCATGATGCCATACAGAACAAAACCTGTCCCAAAGATGGCAAAGCGATTTGTTAAAGTTAACATGCGCATCGCATTACGAGCCCGGCTTCCGCGATATCCGGCTTTGGCTTGCATCGCTGCGACCTGATACCGCGATACCTGATCCATCATTCGCCGTTTGAA
Source organism: Roseobacter sp. CCS2 (assembly GCF_000169435.1). Lineage (GTDB taxonomy): Bacteria > Pseudomonadota > Alphaproteobacteria > Rhodobacterales > Rhodobacteraceae > Yoonia. The sequence goes on from NZ_AAYB01000003.1 coordinate 214,903, forward strand.
ATAGTATCGCAGGGATGTGCGCGTGCCTTCGCTTACTTCTGTCGCTATCGCATACGGCCATTTCACAGCCTTCAGGCCATACGCATATTTTGCCCGCAACATCAGTTCAAAGTCCTCGCCGCCGATCTGGTTCATTTCCCCCGCAAACCGTAAACCGGGCCCAAACTTTGGATCAAAGACAGTATTTTGCATAGCAAAATTTGCGGTGGAATGAACAACGGTCATCTCACCGGCGGGTGTCTGGGGAACCTGCAGTTGTTCAAGGTACGGCGTCGTATCGGGAGAATATACAATTTTTTTGGCCGCAACGATAATTGGCGCATCCAAGGTTTCAATGCCAATGATGAACTGTTTCAGCCAGTCCTTTGCGACGGTTTCATCGTCATCTACGCCGATCAGCCATTCCACGTTTGCATCTGTTGCAGCGTCTAGCACCCTGTTTCGCGCGTTGACGAGGCCGGCTTGCGGTTCGTGGATCAGCAGTATGGGAAACTTTGGAGCAAGGTTGATAACATCATCAGACACAGTCGGCGCATCGTTATTATCGACGATAATGATTGTGACGTCGAAATTTGAAGGTTGGGGTTGTTCCCAAATACTCTCCAAAAGGCGACGCAGCAGCGCGTTGCGCTGCCGCGTACATATTCCGATTGCGATAAGAGGTTTTCTTAAATGTGACGTCACATCAAATTCGAAACACTTTGCGCAAGTTGTAAGCCAATCGTTTTAGGTAGGCTCACTACCATCGTCGTCATCATCGTCGTCAGCCAGAACAGCGACGCCGATCAGAACAGCGATGATTGCCGCTGGGATAACCCAAGCTGGAACGCTTGACTCTGCTTCGACAGGATCTGCCATAACTGGCACTGTTTCTGTGATGGCATCAGCCAAACCACCGGCGTAGGCGGAAACGCCTGCGACGATAAGTGCGCCAAGTATGACCCAAAATTTCTTCATTGGTATTCTCCAATTCACTATTTGTTTTACGTACTAAGGTTGCCAAACCAAAAAATTTGCCGCCCCCTTAACCTTCAAAACAGCACTCGGTTCGTGCAGTCAACAAAAACTAAGCGAAAAACCGCGACGTAGGGTCAATTTGTGCGGTTTGGACGACGAAAAGACCGAAATTAAAGGATAAACTTGGCAGAAGACGTCAAGGCGTGGCACATCATATCGTGCTGTAACGGCACTACATGGCAGCTACGATCTGACGTTACTCATGCCGCAGGTTGTGAGATTGGTTTCATTTTCGCTGATTGCGGGATCGTGACTGTTGAGGGTTGTGATAAACTGGCAACGTGATTCCTGACGATGCCGACGATCGCTTTGACACGTCAGAAGAACCACGCTCCGCTATCGCCGGTGTTGAAGTATCGGCTGAACCATTTCAGCTAAGTTTGCGAAGTTGAACGCTTTCTTTTCGATGGGAAAGAACGGCCCATTGTGGACAACTATGTGCGTGAATCACCTGACCCGATCACGGCCCATGTCCCGGCTGACACGTCAACTGAATAAATCCATATTTTGTGTTAAAAATCCGTTGACCCACGAGGGCTAGATGCGTCACGTTGTGCGGGCCGGCGACCACGACACAATATGTGGTAGCGGTAAGGGGACAGTTCAGCAGGCGGGCGCGCAATACATCGTGCTCAATCACGAACGTCTGATCGTTGATCAGGCTGATGTTCGTGATCTTAAAATGAACAGAGTTCTTGCGTTTTTTTCGCCGTGACAGCGGCAGTGTTGAGACAAATGCCGCAACGTCGGCGCATAAAATATGGGGCAGACCAATGAAAATTGACCGCAGTTTTACCAAAGCCAAGACAGGCGCTTATGGAGAGCTTGAATTCAAATCGACAACATCAGAGATTCGAAACCCTGATGGCACGATAGTTTTCAAACTCGACAACTGCGAGATCCCGGCAGGCTGGAGCCAAGTAGCCTCGGACGTTATTGCACAGAAGTATTTCCGCAAAGCCGGTGTGCCTTCTGAAGTGAAGCGCGTGAAAGAAAAGGGTGTGCCTGAATTTCTTTGGCGCTCAGAGCCAGCTAAGGGTGCGACCTTTGGTGGTGAGACATCTGCCAAGCAAGTTTTTGATCGTCTGGCGGGTGCATGGACATATTGGGGCTGGAAGGGTGGCTACTTTACAACCGAAGCTGACGCCAAAGCCTATTTTGACGAGATGCGCTATATGCTGGCGACGCAACGCGCTGCCCCCAACAGCCCACAGTGGTTCAACACCGGGCTGCACTGGGCCTACGGCATTGATGGCCCGGCACAGGGTCACTTCTACGTGGATTACCAAAGCGGTGAGCTGACAAAATCAACGTCGTCTTACGAGCATCCACAGCCGCACGCGTGTTTTATCCAATCCGTTGGCGACGATCTGGTCAACGAAGGCGGGATCATGGATCTTTGGGTTCGTGAAGCACGTCTGTTCAAATACGGCTCTGGCACAGGCACAAACTTTTCCTCCCTGCGTGGTGACGGCGAAGCCTTGTCCGGTGGTGGTAAATCATCTGGCCTGATGGGTTTCCTGAAAATCGGTGACCGCGCCGCCGGTGCCATCAAATCGGGCGGCACAACACGCCGTGCGGCCAAGATGGTGATCGTTGACGCGGATCACCCTGATATCGAAGAATTCATCAACTGGAAGGTCATCGAAGAGCAGAAAGTGGCGTCCATCGTCGCGGGTTCCAAGATGCACGCGCGTTACCTGAACGCGATCTTTGCGGCAATCAAATCGTGGGACGGCGAAGAAGTATCCGCCTATGATCCAAAGACAAACGAAACGCTGGCATCTGCTGTGAAGGACGCCAAAAAGTCCGCTATTCCAGAAACTTATATCAAGCGCGTGCTGGACTACGCAAAGCAGGGTTATTCCAGCATTGAATTCCCGACATACGACACAGACTGGGATTCTGAGGCTTATTCATCTGTCTCTGGCCAAAACTCCAATAACTCCATTCGCGTCACGGATGCGTTCTTGAAGGCCGTCGAAGACGACGCCGATTGGAAACTGATCAACCGCCGTAACGGTGAAGTTGCCAAGATCATCAAAGCGCGCGAGTTGTGGGAACAAGTCGGCCACGCCGCATGGGCCTGTGCCGATCCGGGCATTCAATACCACGACACCGTCAATGCATGGCACACATGCCCAGAAGACGGCGAAATTCGTGGCTCAAACCCTTGTTCTGAATACATGTTCCTGGATGACACCGCCTGTAACCTTGCGTCCATGAACCTGCTGACGTTCTACAAGGATGGCACATTCCAAGCCGAAGATTACATGCACGCGACACGCTTGTGGACCGTGACGTTGGAAATCTCGGTCATGATGGCGCAATTCCCGTCCAAGGAAATCGCGCAGCGGTCTTATGACTTCCGCACATTGGGTCTGGGCTATGCCAACATCGGCGGTTTGTTGATGAACATGGGGTTCGGCTATGACAGCGATGAAGGCCGCGCGATGGGTGCAGCCTTGACCGCGATCATGTCTGGCGTGTCTTACGCAACCTCCGCCGAAATGGCGGGCGAACTTGGTGCGTTCCCCGGTTACAAGAAGAACAGCAAGCACATGCTGCGCGTGATCAAGAACCACCGTCAGGCGGCCTTGGGCAAGGCAGATGGCTATGACAAGCTGGATGTGAAGCCTGTACCGTTGGACCACGCGAACTGCCCCGATCAGCGTTTGATCGAACTGGCCGTTGGTAGCTGGGATGAAGCGCTGAAGCTGGGTAAAAAGCACGGCTATCGCAACGCGCAGGTCTCTGTCATCGCGCCAACTGGTACCATCGGTCTGGTCATGGATTGCGATACAACAGGGATCGAGCCCGACTTTGCATTGGTGAAGTTTAAGAAACTGGCCGGTGGCGGCTATTTCAAGATTATCAACCAATCTGTCCCAGCGGCCCTTGAAAAACTGGGCTATGGATCGGCGCAGATCGAAGAGATTATCGCCTATGCGGTGGGTCACGGGTCCATCGGGCAGGCGCCTGCAATCAACCACACATCGCTGATCGGGCATGGCTTTGGTCAGGCGGAACTGGATAAGATTGAAGCAGCACTTGCTTCGGCCTTTGATATCCGCTTTGTCTTCAACCAGTGGACGCTGGGCGAGGAGTTCTGCACCAAGACGCTGGGTATTCCTGCCGAAAAGCTGAACGACCCAACCTTTGATCTGCTGCGCCACCTTGGCTATTCCAAGCAGGACATTGATGCGGCCAACGACCACGTTTGCGGTACCATGACGCTGGAAGGTGCGCCGTTCCTGAAGGACGAACACATGACCGTGTTCGACTGCGCCAACCCATGTGGCAAAAAAGGCAAGCGTTATCTGAGCGTTGACAGCCACATCTACATGATGGCCGCGGCACAATCGTTCATCTCTGGTGCGATCTCCAAAACGATCAACATGCCGAATGATGCGACGATTGAGGACTGCCAGAAAGCCTATGAGTTGTCTTGGTCTTTGGGTGTGAAAGCCAACGCGCTTTACCGTGATGGGTCCAAACTATCCCAGCCATTGGCCGCTGCCCTTGTTGAAGATGACGAAGACGCGCAAGAGACATTGGAAACCGGCAACCACCACGAAAAGGCGGCTGTTCTGGCCGAAAAGATCGTCGAAAAGATCATCGTTCAGGAAGTGCGCAATCGTGAGCGCGAAAAGATGCCACAACGGCGCAAAGGCTATACGCAGAAAGCCATCGTTGGGGGCCACAAGGTCTATCTGCGGACCGGCGAGTATGAAGACGGCCAGTTGGGCGAAATCTTCATCGACATGCACAAGGAAGGCGCCGGTTTCCGGGCCATGATGAACAACTTTGCCATCGCGGTATCGGTTGGTCTGCAATACGGCGTGCCGCTGGAAGAGTTCGTGGATGCCTTCACATTTACCAAGTTCGAACCGGCTGGCATGGTGCAAGGCAACGACAGCATCAAGAATGCAACGTCGATCCTTGACTATATCTTCCGCGAATTGGCTGTGTCCTACCTTGACCGGACCGACCTGGCGCACGTCAAGCCAGAGGGTGCCTCCTTCGACAGTGTAGGCCGTGGCGAGGAAGAGGGCGTGTCGAACGTACAGGCCCCGACCGAAAATGCGGCGACCCGGTCATTGGAAGTGCTCAAGCAAATCTCGTCCACCGGTTACCTGCGCAAGCGGATGCCACAGGATTTGGTTGTCTTGCAGGGCGGCATGGGTGCGACAGCACTGGCAGCAGGCACAGATGCGGCGGCTGCGTTGCAAACACTGGTGCCAGAAGTCAGCGTTGTCACCGAAAGCGTCGTCGCAACAGGGACGGCCACAACGATCTCTGCCCGCGACAAAGCCAAAATGCAGGGCTACGAGGGCGATCCTTGCGGTGAATGCGGCAACTACACGCTGGTGCGCAACGGGACGTGCATGAAGTGCAACACCTGTGGCGGCACGTCTGGGTGTAGCTAAGAAATTGAGGGTTGGGGTCAGTGTCCTACCACTGACCCCAGCTTTTCCCGCATCATAGCGCGGTGCGGGCAAGCTATTGCAACCAATTTGGCAGCAGTAGTGAGCAAGACATTGAAACAGTTATTGGATCAATGACGTGCTTTAACATACAGGATTTATCCCCAAGATTTTTGGGTTTCCTGTGAGTAAGTGGAGGCCAGTATGGCTGTCTATTTGGTGGCGTGGAATATAAACAAAGAAGGAACAAAATATAACACTGCGCGAGCTGCTCTAATAAAGCAGATTGAAACGTATACCAACACGCATGACCCGGGTTTGGAATCGGTACGGTTTGTTTCGACCACAAGTTCTGCGAGTGCTGTCAGCGACAAATTGCGCAAGGTTTTAGATGACGACGACCGAATATTTGTAACCAAATTGGTGGCAGGCGGACATGCTGGCTGGCTTCAAAAGTCAGTTTGGTCATGGATTAACGCCCGAATTTAATTTGGAAGTGCATTTCTGATAACAGAGCTTCGGAGCGGGTACGCTCGCTCCGACGCGGATTGGGCCGCAGGCAAATAAACCGAGCGGTACATAATGAGTGAGCCTGATCAGCGAAACTCAGGGGGAACTTCGGTTCCCCCTTTTTTATGTCAGCGGTCAGGGCGTGTTGTTTCGCCTTTCAATGATGGCCGTCGCCGTGCATGATTTTGTAAACGAGGGGACATCACTATGACCGACTTTCTGCTGCTGGCCTTCATTTTTCTGATCGCAGGTGTCATCGCAGTGCCAATTGCCACGCGGTTGGGTCTTGGGTCTGTGCTGGGGTATCTGATCGCAGGTATTGTGATCAGCCCGGTCTTGGCGGTGCTGAATGTTGATGTGATCTCGATCCAGCATTTTGCCGAATTCGGCGTGGTGATGATGCTGTTCCTTGTGGGTTTGGAATTGGAACCCAAACGGCTTTGGGCGATGCGGGGTCAGCTGATTGGGCTGGGTGGCGGGCAGGTCGGGCTGACGGCAGCGGCGATCATGGGGATCGGCATGCTGTTTGGTCTGGGTTGGACGGTGGCATTGGCTGTTGGCCTTATTGCAGCATTAAGTTCCACAGCTATCGTATTGCAAACGCTTAATGAAAAAGGTCTGATGAAAAGCGATGGCGGGCAATCCAGCTTTGCCGTTCTGTTGGCCCAAGACATCGCTGTCATCCCAATGCTGGCGTTGATGCCCCTGATGGCGATGCCAGAACTACTTGATATGGCAGGCGACCTCGCACATGCCACCGATGATCACGGTGATGGCGATCATGGGGCCGGGATGAGCCTTGTTGCCGGTCTGAACGGTTGGCAAACCGCGCTGGTGAACATCGTGGCCATTGCTGCGGTTGTGGGGGCGGGTAGTTTCCTGACACGCCCGATTTTCCGCTTCATCGCCGGGGCAAACCTGCGCGAGCTGTTTACCGCAACTGCGCTGATGATGGTTATTGGGATCGCCCTTTTGATGTCTTTGGTGGGCCTTTCACCCGCCTTGGGCACCTTCCTGGCCGGTGTTGTCTTGGCCAACAGCGAATATCGGCATGAACTGGAATCGGACATTGACCCTTTCAAGGGCTTGTTATTGGGGCTGTTTTTTATGACGGTCGGTGCGGCGATTAATTTCACGCTACTGGCCGACAACCTGATGCTGATCTTGGGCTTGACGGTGATATTGATCGGGGTGAAAGCCGCCGTTCTGGGCATTCTGGCCGTTGTGTTCAAACTGCGCGGCGCGGATCGCTGGCTTTTGGCACTTAGCCTTGCGCAGGCGGGCGAATTTGGCTTTGTGCTGCTGTCATTTTCTGTCAGCAACGCGATTTTGCCGCAACTTCTGGCCGATAAGTTGCTGCTGGTCGTTGCCATTTCGATGATGCTGACCCCGCTTTTATTCATCTTTTACGACCGGGTGATCGTGCCGCGCTATACTGTGGCTGTCGATGACGAAGCAGACGCAATTGAAGAGCAGGGCGAAGTGATTATCGCGGGCGGTGGCCGCATTGGTGGTTTGGTCCGCCGCATTCTGAGTGCTGCTGGCTATAACCTCACCGTGATTGACTATAACGCGCAGCACCTTGAAAATATGCGCCGTTTCGGGGCGCGTATTTACTATGGTGATGCCACGCGTCCTGATTTGTTGCAGGCGGCTGGTCTGCAAAATGCCAAGGTTTTTGTCGCAGCCATTGATGATCGCGACAAGCTGACAGAATTGGTCCGCTATGTGCATACGACCGCGCCGCATGTCCATGTCATTGCGCGCGCCGTGGACAGGCACCATGTCTATGAGCTTTGGGCCGTTGGCTGCCGCGACATCATCCGCGAGACTTATGACAGTTCCTTACGCATGGGTCGTTCGGCACTTGAGGCGCTGAACATTCCCAAGGATCGCGCGCTGATGATGGTGGATGCGTTCAACCGCGCTGATCGGTCTTCGATGATCACGCTTGCCGATGCCTATGATCCCAACATTCCAGTGATGGAGAATGAGGCCTATATCGCCCGCGTACAGGAAATCCTTGGACCACGCGAGGCGGCGATGAATGCCGAGATGATGCAAATCCTGGAAACAGGCGAAATGCCGGAAGAAGATCAGTTCTACGACGGGCCAACCGGCTAGCGCGGAATATCAACACCGGGATCAGCGAGGGTGAAACCGTTGAACTGAAACCCCGGCGATACGGTGCAGCCCACAAGCGTCCAGTCGCCAGTGGTCGCGGCCTTTTGCCAGTGACCTGTCGGAACGATGGCTTGGGGCAATTGGCCGTACGCCAAATCAGGCCCAAGCCTGTGATCCGTTGCAGGCCCTTTAAGCGTTGGTGCCAGCGACAGGATCAATGGCGCACCAGCGTAGTAATGCCAAATCTCAACCGCATCAACTGCGTGCCAATGGCTTTCCTGTCTCGCTTTCAGCAGGAAATAGATACACGTGCCAGTGGCCCGCCCATCATTTTCGGCGATCCATGTCTGGCGATAATACCCGCCCTCTGGATGAGGGGCGAGGTCAAGCTGGGCGATGATATCGTCGGCGGTCATGGTATCCTTTCTGCGCTGTGCGGTGTCAGAGATCAACGCGCAGGTCAGCCAGATCATCCGCGCTGATTGCACCGCGCAATGAGATTTCTTTGACGACATCGGGTGTCTTCACCAAACCACGCGCCTGACGGTTTTTGCGAAAGCTCTGATATCCATCTGTTGCAGGCACGTAAATCCAGTCTCCGCGCAGGGTATTGGCCCCGCCTTGGCGAAAGTTGCCGGTATTGATGGGAGCCAGATCAATCTGACCAGCAAAACGCTCTAAAAACCGCGCGGTGCTGATGTTGATGGTGGCTGTCGCTGTGTCGCTGGCGATGCTTTTTGCAAAGTCGTGGCCCTTGTTGCCGGGCCAGAAAAATACGCGTTCATCCAGTTGCCGCGCCCAATCTTCGCGTGATATCCCATCAAGGCTTTGCCCTTGTTTTACTGTGCCATGCACGATGGGTTTTTGATGGTTCAAAGTGCAGCGCCCAAAGTCGGTTTGTACGACGCGCCGATCCTTGCGCAGCATGATGTCGCTTGCATCCTGATCAGCGCGCGCGGCCAGTTGTGCGGCAGGCATCAACCCGTATTGCCGGATCAGCGGTAGGTTGCTGGCCGGGGTCACATGGACCAGCGTCGGTCCCAAGGCCGTTATCAGATCACTCATTTTGTCCGGCGAATAAGCAGGGGATATGCGGTGCTGTATCACGCGTGTGATGGCCGCTGAGACGTGGGTCAGGAAAAACCTCGACCGTGCGCGCGACCGGGGTGAAGCCGGCCTTGAGGTAGAAGGGCAGTGCTTGCGGTGAATCCAGATGGCAGGTGCAGACGTGAAAACGGGTGATGTCGCGCGCAAAAGCCTCTGACTGTGCCAGCGCCATCATCGGACGCCCAAGCCCTTGTCCTGTAGCATCAGTCACCATCCCGAACAGCACAAGCTCGCAGGTGCCTGCCTCGCGGAAATCAAGCTCGACAAGGCCGATGGCGTCTTGGCCCTTGTAGATGATCCAATAATCAACGTTCGGGTCCGTCAGGGTTGCGATGATGTCGTCATCCGGGTTTGACAGGCCAGATGTCCAAAGCCATGGCGCGCCGATCTTGCGAAAGAGCGCGCGAAACGCATCAAGAGCCAGGTCTTCTTTGCGTGCACTGATGCCGTCTGGAAAGGGCAGGCGCGTTGCCATTGTCGGCGCTGTCATTTCAAGCGTTGTGATCACCGTCGCGATATGGTCCGCAGGCACATCATATTTACCCGCCGAAAGGGTCATCCTTTTAGAACGCTCCGGCCTGCATAAACGGCTGTTTCGCCCAGCAATTCCTCAATCCGGATCAACTGGTTGTACTTCGCCAGCCGGTCAGAGCGGGACAGGGACCCGGTTTTGATTTGCCCGCAGTTGGTAGCAACTGCCAAGTCTGCAATCGTTGCATCCTCAGTCTCACCAGACCGGTGTGACATGACGTTGGTGAACTGCGCACGATGCGCCATATCGACGGCCTGCAACGTCTCTGTCAATGTGCCAATCTGGTTGACCTTCACCAACATGGAGTTGGCAGAGCCTTTGGCGATCCCGTCTGCCAGACGGGTGGGGTTGGTCACGAACAGATCGTCACCGACCAACTGCACCTTGTCACCAATCATATCGGTCAGGGCCTTCCAGCCGTCCCAGTCATCTTCTGACATGCCGTCTTCGATGCTGATGATGGGGTAATCTTCAGCCAGTTTCGCAAGGTAGGCTGCGTTTTCTTCCGACGTTAGCGACACACCTTCGCCCGCCATCTCGTATTTGCCGTTCTTGTAGTATTCTGTCGCTGCACAATCGAGGGCAAGGTAGATATCCTTGCCCGGCGCATAGCCTGCCTTTTTGATCGACGTCATGATAAAATCAAGTGCATCGCGTGTGCTGGCAAGGTTGGGGGCAAAGCCACCCTCATCACCGATGCCAGTGTTGTGGCCTGCGGCAGACAGTTCTTTCTTCAACGTGTGGAACACTTCGGATCCCATGCGCACGGCCTCACGGATGTTGTCCGCACTGACCGGCATGATCATGAATTCCTGAATGTCGATCGGGTTGTCGGCATGCTCGCCACCGTTGATGATGTTCATCATCGGGACGGGCAGGGTGCGCGCAGAGGTGCCACCGATGTAGCGGAACAATGGCTGTGCTGTGAAATCAGCGGCTGCTTTGGCGACGGCCATGGACACGCCCAAGATGGCATTCGCCCCAAGACGACCCTTGTTATGGGTGCCATCCAGTTCAATCATTGCCATGTCGATGGCCACTTGTTCTGTCGCGTCAAAACCTAGGATCGCTTCGGCAATCTCACCGTTTACAGCGGCCACCGCCTCAAGCACGCCTTTGCCCATATAGCGGCCCTTGTCGCCGTCCCGCTTTTCCACGGCCTCATGCGCGCCAGTGGATGCGCCTGATGGTACCGCCGCACGGCCCATTGTGCCGTCTTCCAAGATCACATCCACCTCAACCGTGGGGTTCCCCCGGCTGTCCAGAATTTCGCGGGCGTGAATGTCGATGATCGTGCTCATGGGATGCTCCTTTGGGAGGGATGTTAGCGGTATCAACCGCTCTATAACGCGGGTTGTGACGCAAGGGAAGCGCGGCGCAAACGGGCTTCGCGCCACAATGTATATATGCCAGATGCGATGATGATTGCAGCCCCGATAAGTGTTGGTGCATCAGGAATTTCGGTAAAAACAACGTATCCAATGATCAGCGCAAATACCATGCGGCTATAGCGAAAGGATGAGATGATCCCGGCATTTCCGCCGCGCGTGGCTGTAATAATCGCAAGATAGGCCAGCATGCCAATGGCAACGCCTGCGCCCAACCATGCCCACTGAGTTGGCGAAGGTGCCACAAATGTCTGCCCTTGCAAAAGCACCAACGCAAAGGCCGCGGGTGTCACAAGCGCAAAGGCGTGAATGCCCAGTTGCGGCCCCGTCACCTGAACCGTCAGGCTGCGTGTGATCAGGTCACGCGTGGCAAGGCCGAACATGCCGCCAACCGCCAAAAGGGTGGCAGGCACAAACCCCTCCATCCCGGGGCGAATAATGATCAGCACGCCGACAAAGCCTACGATAATTGCCAGCCACCTGCGCCAACCGATACCTTGACCTAGAAAAAGAGCGGCCCCCATCGCAACAACCAAAGGGGTCGCCTGAATAACGGCCGAGGCTGTCGTTAGCGGGATCAAGGCCAAGGCAGAGACGAAAAAGCACGATCCAATCACTTCGCACAGGCTGCGCAAAACGACTTTGGGGTTTAGATAGGCAGGTTGCCAAAGCGTCTGGCCTTTGATCGCGGACCATGCCAAAAATGCCAAAAAACCGCCTAAGCAAATGGTCCCAAGGACCTGTCCGGCAGGGATTGTGCCTGCCAATTGCTTGATCAGCGCGTCTTCCACCGCAAAGCAGAACATCGCAAAGACCATGAAGGCCGCGCCGCGGATATTGTCCAAGCTCAGTTATCCTTGTCTGTCAGCGGCACGGCATAAAGCTCTAACCGGTGACCCATCAAACGATAGCCCAGCTTGGCGGCGATCCGTTCCTGCAAGGCTTCGATTTCGGGATCAACGAATTCGATCACCGCGCCAGAGTGCACATCAATCAGATGATCATGGTGGTCGCGATCAGCCGCCTCGTATCTGGCGCGTCCGTCGCCGAATTCGTGCTTTTCCAGGATGCCGGTTTCCTCGAACAGCTTGACGGTGCGATAGACCGTCGCCAGTGAAATCTTCGGATCGACCGCCGCCGCCCGGTTATAAAGCTCTTCCACATCGGGGTGATCAATAGCGTCCTGTAATACGCTTGCAATCGTGCGCCGCTGATCCGTCATCCGCAGCCCGTTGGCCTCGCAGCGTTCAAGAATGGTTGTCGTCATACCGGCCTCATGGTGTGTTACTGCCACTGATAGCGGCGCAGGCGGCTGGTTTCCAGTGGATTAGGCCAGAAGAACCCCTTCCATCACCCGCACCGCATGCCCGCTGATGGTCACAGGCACCGGATTGGCATGTTTTGTCGTGGCTGTGATGTCGGATGGCCGCCCCATGGCTTCGCCTTGCACGATATGCAGGGTCAGGTTCTGGCCTAAGGTTTCAGTCAGCAATGCCGCCAATGCCGCTGATGCGCTTCCCGTGGCGGGATCTTCGGGGATATTATCGATGGGCGCGAACATCCGCGCGTCGATCTGCATGCCGTCACGCACGTAAGCGAATATCGCGAAATCAAAGCCTGCCGGGTATTTTGTGGCACCTTCGCGGATATGCTCCAATGACGGGACGCAGGCGGTCAGATCATCTTTGTGCCGCAGTTCGACCAATACGAAGGGAAGCCCGACACTGGCCTGCACAGGTGCATGCGTCGTTGTGACAATCGCGTCATCAGGCACACCCAATGCCGCCGCGATCAACTGTGTGTCTGGTTGCGCCAGTCGTTCAAGCGGTGCAGCGATGGTAAATGCCGCTTTGCCGTCTTCAAAAACGCATGGCACAGACCCGACGCCAAGTTCAAGGATCATCGCGCCGTTATGGCCTTCATCGCGCAGGGCGGTGGCTGTGCCGATGGTGGGGTGCCCTGCAAAAGGGATTTCCATGGTCGGTGTAAAAATACGAACCTTGGCGGTATGGTCCGGGTTATGTGGCGGATAGACAAAGGTCACTTCCGACAAGTTGAATTCGCGCGCAATGCTTTGCAGTTTGTCTTCTGCGATGCTTGTTGCATCAGGAAAGACCGCCAGTGGATTGCCGCCAAAGGCCGTTTCGGTAAAGACGTCATAGACAAAATAGGTCGACATTGCTGGGCCTGTGTTCTTGGGCGCTTTCCTTGCAACTTCAGGCATGGGCGCGGTTAGCGCAACCGTATTTGTGCGTCACCTCGCACACCCGGGAAGACGCAACCATGTCCCACCCAACGGGCGGACCCGTGCGCCTGTGCCGATCTTGAACCGGGCAAGGCCTGGGGCGGTGTCCGTGTCCACCAGACCAAGGTCCAACCTTTCAAAACCACGATCTGCAAAGTGATCTGCGGCATGGGTGATCATCCTGTGATGCGCCGAAAGCGCCCGCCCACGCGCGTTGGTCCATCCAATGTGATAGGTCGCAACGGGTGCATGCAACAAAAACAACATGCCCGCGATTGGCGTATCGGCCTCATAGGCGATCAGCACGCGGACATCCTTTAGTGCAACCGTTGCATAGGCATTGATCAGGTCATGGGGCAGCCCGCGAAACCGCTTGATGCGTTGTTGCGCAAGGTCCGCAAGCAAAAGCCACGCATGTGTATTGAGGTTGTAGCGCTGTTCCGCCAGAAAAAGCGGCGCTAACTGCGCCTTTCGCAAAGCATGACGCCACTTGGGTTTCATCGCAGCGATGCGATCATCAGCGCTTGTTGTCAGGTCAAGTTCGGCAACATAGGCATTGGTCATCAGCCGGCGAAACCCGGCCGCGCGCAAGGCCGCGTCTTGTGGCGCATCCGCGTTGATCATCCGCAGATTTGCGCCTTTCAACGCGTCCCAATGCTGGTCGCCGTGCCAGACCGGCCCGCGCGACGCCATACGCTGCCCGAATTGCCGCACAGTCAAAACTGGCGCAGCACCCGCCACATCGACAAACGCCACCGACCGGCCCAACCGCCGCAGCGCTGCGGCAAAATAAGGGTGTTGTTGCAAGGGCAGGGACACTTCAGATTTCATTGCCCCGTTAAGCCATTTGAAACCTAAACGCGGGTTAATGAAGCTATGAAAAAGCGAAACAACTCTGTCTCTGGCGTTCAGGCGCCAGCCCCCCGACCAACACCCCTTGGGGCCGCGCTTGTTGCGGTGATCATGACATTTCCGGTCGCTGTGACGATCCTGTTTGTAGACTTGCTGTTGCTTTAGCCCAATTGCACCAGCGCATGTCGTTTTTTGCCCGCGCTAAGTTTAATCGGCGTGGACAAAGCGTCAGCGTCGATCATCATCCCGGCTTCGTGCAGCGGCGCGTCGTTCAGTTTGGCCCCATTTTCGGCAATCAGGCGTTTGGCCTCTTTGCCGCTTTTGGCAAGGCCAGATTTGACGATCAATTGAACAATGGAAATACCGTCGCCCAGATCATCGGCGCTAAGGGTCAGGGTTGGCAGGTCATCGCCAACGCCGCCTTTCTCAAAGACTTCGCGCGCCGTCGCCTCAGCCGCTTGCGCAGCCGCCGCACCATGCAGCAGGGTTGTGACCTCATTGGCCAGAATGATCTTGGCTGCGTTGATGTCAGACCCTTCCAGCGCGCCAAGGCGCTCGCATTCTTCGATCGGCAGCTCTGTATAAAGCTTAAGGAAACGGCCCGTGTCGGCATCGGTTGTGTTCCGCCAGAACTGCCAGAATTCATAAGGCGCGCACATATCAGCGTTCAGCCAGACAGCACCTGACTGTGACTTGCCCATCTTCTTGCCGTCGCTTGTGGTCAGCAAAGGTGAGGTCAATCCATAAATCTCTTGATCCAGCACACGACGGGTCAGGTCGATCCCGTTGACGATGTTACCCCACTGATCAGACCCGCCCATTTGCAGCAAACAGCCATAGCGGCGGTTCAGCTCTAAAAAGTCATAAGCCTGCAAAATCATGTAGTTGAATTCAAGAAATGACAGCGACTGTTCGCGGTCCAGCCGGGACTTCACGCTTTCAAACGACAGCATCCTGTTGATCGAAAAATGCCGCCCGATGTCGCGCAGGAAATCAAGATAGTTCAGACCATCCAGCCATTCTGCATTGTTGATCATCAGCGCGTCGGTTGGCGCGTCGCCATAGGTCAGATATGCCGAAAACACCTGTTTGATGCCGGCGATATTGTCATCAATCTGATCTGGCCCCAGCAAAGGGCGTTCGTCCGCGCGGAAAGACGGATCGCCAACTTTGGTCGTCCCGCCACCCATCAGCGTGATCGGCTTGTGGCCTGTCTTTTGCAGCCAGCGCATCATCATAATCTGGATCAGCGATCCGACGTGCAGTGATTTGGCTGTTGCATCGAACCCGATGTAAGCGGGCACAACGCCTTTGCTCAACGCCTCGTCCAGCCCTTGGTAATCCGTACAGTCGGCCAAAAAGCCGCGTGTCATCATGACATTCATGAAATCGGATTTGGGGTGGTAGGTCATTGGCTTGTTCCCGGCGTTATCTTGCTGCACTCTATAGTCAGGACAAAGCCTTAGGGAAAGCGGATGTTGCAGACAGGTGTAGTGACAGCTTTGGGAACGATGTCCGGCACGTCGCTTGATGGCGTGGATGCGGCAGTTTTGCAGACGGATGGTGTAATCATTCACGGTTTTGGTCCGTCAGATTACCGCGCCTATACGCAAGAAGAGCAGCAAGCGTTGAAAGCGCATTTGGGCCGTTGGCAGGATGAGGATATCGCGAAAGCCGCACATATCGTCGAAGCCGCGCATATTGCGGTGATGCAGCGGTTCGAAGGCATCGACGTCGCTGGATTTCATGGGCAGACACTCGCACATGATCCCGGCGGGCGCGGAACGCATCAATGCGGCGATGGTCATCGGGTGGCCGAAATGCTGGGTTATCCGGTCGCTTGGGATTTTCGCACTGCTGATGTGGCCGCTGGCGGGCAGGGCGCGCCGTTGGCGCCGTTTTATCATTTTGCCCTTGCGAAATGGATCAAGGCCGATGCGCCTATTGCATTTCTTAATCTTGGCGGGGTTGGCAACATCACCTGGGTTGACCCGGCTTGCGATGATCCGGCTGATCCTGCTGCATTGTTGGCTTTTGATACCGGGCCCGCAAATGCGCCTATGAACGACCTGATGCTCGCAAGGCGGGGGGCGAGCCATGACGCAGGGGGCGTGCTGGCGGCGCAGGGGCGCGCTGATGCCGATATTCTGGCTGCTTTCATGGACCACCCTTATTTCGCCCGACCAGTGCCAAAGTCGCTTGATCGTGATGCTTTTAAGGGCCTGTCACACGCCGTAAAGGATTTAACCGATGCAGATGCGCTGGCGACGCTGGCACAAGCGGTTGTACAAAGTGTGGCGGCTGCCTGTCAGCGCTGCCCGACGATGCCGCAAAGGCTGCTGGTTACAGGCGGCGGGCGTCACAATACAACGCTGATGTCGGCTTTGGCTGACGCGCTATCATGCGATGTCGCCCCTGTTGAAGCCGTCGGTTTGGACGGTGACATGATTGAGGCGCAGGCCTTTGCATTTCTGGCTGTCAGAGTGGCGCGCGGCCTAGCTGTTTCAAGCCCACAAACCACCGGCGTTCCCCGGCCTATGACCGGTGGGCACGTTGCGCCCGGTTTCAAGACCGCCAGCTAAATTCCCCAAATTGGGCGCTAAAACCTGCCTATTCGTGCACAATCACGCCGATTTGATGTAATTGTATCAATTGTAAGCGATGATTAGCCTACGTTTCACGATGCGCTCCGCTCGTTCCCGCCGATGAAATTCACACCAGCGTGATACCTATGGAACCTTTCAAAAGAGTTGTCAGTTATGCCTTACACGACAACCCGAATTAACGGAGATAAAAATGAATACGACATTAAAATTCGCCCGCACGAGCATGTTGGCCGCACCCGTAGCTTTGGCTGCAGGTATGGTATCAGCTGGCGGTATGTCAGAACCTGTCGCAGCACCTGCGCCAGTTGTAGTTGCGCCAGCACCAGTTGCCGTCGGCAGTGATTGGACCGGCTTTTATGCTGGTGCGCAGTTGGGATATGGCGTTGTCGAAGCTGATGCTTTGAGTGATGACGGCGAAGACCTGACTTATGGCGCACACGCCGGTTACCTTTATGACTTCGGTTCTTGGGTTCTGGGCGGTGAGCTTGACCTTGATGGCACCGAGATTTCACAAGACGGTATCGACGTTGACACGGTAACACGTGCCAAGCTGCGCTTGGGCTATGACGCAGGTGATTTCCTGCCTTACATCACTGGTGGTGTGGCGCAACTGCGTACCTCTTCCGATGACGACACCTTTGACGGCGACGATACAGGTGGTTTCGCCGGTCTTGGTCTTGAGTACCGTGTCAGCCCGACCATTCGTGTCGGCGGCGAAGTGCTACAGCACCAGTTTGAGGACTATAACGGTTCCGGTGAAGACATCGACGCACGTACAATCGCTGCGCGCGTTTCGTTCCAGTTCTAAACCGACGAATATATAAGCATCCCGCCGCACTGTCCCTTCCCCAAAAAATCAATGCAAGGGATGCTTATTTGGGGCCTGTCACCGCACTGACAGGCCCCTCTTTTATGTCAGCAGGTCATCTATAATATCGCCACTGATGCCATTCTTAAGTGTGGAAAAATCGCCGGATTCTATCATCGCCTGTGCCGCATCATGAATTGCGCGATGCGTGATCCGCGCCAAAGCACCCCCGACCGAAAGCCGGGCCACACCGGCAGCCGCAAAAGCGGCCTGCGTTTGTGTGGTGTAAGGTCCTGCGACCAAAGCGTTTACCGGTGCCGTTGTACTTGCACAGATCCGCGCCAAGGCGTCCATATCGGGTGGTAGCGGGGCATAAAGACAATCGGCCCCAGCGGCCTCGAACGCCTGCAAGCGGCGGATCGCTTCTTCGGTATCGTAGGCTTTGGTCATGATGCCATCGGCGCGGGCCGTTAGCATAAAATCATGTGGCAAGGCGCGTGCTGTCGCAGCGGCTGCACGGATGCGTTCGACAGAGAGATCAAAGTCATAGGCCTGCGGCGATGGCAAGGCGATGTCTTCGATGCAAATGCCCGCAAGCCCGACCTCAGCCGCCAAACGCACTGTTTCTGCGCAGGTGTCGGGATCATCCCCAAACCCATTTTCAAAATCACCTTGTACGGGGACCGACACAACCGACACAATTTCAGCGGCATGTGTCAGCGCCTCATCCCGGGTTACGGTGCCACCATCGGGCCGTCCCATTGTAAAGGCATGTGCCGCAGATGATGTTGCCAGCGCTTTGGCCCCCATCGCGGCCATCATCTTGGCCGATCCGCGGTCCCAGACATTTACCATCAAAAAGGGGTCGCCTTTGACGTGAAGGGCACGAAACTGTGCTGCGATATCTGTCATATGTGTTTCCTTTACGTCTTAGTCCGATGTCTGACTGGCCTTGGCGCTGGCAAAGGCTATCAGCCGTGAAAGGGCATCGACATATTTGTCGTCCGCAATAGTCATCGCGACCCGCACATGTCCGGCGGCAGCTTGTCCGAAACTTTCGCCCGGCATCACGGCGATCTGCTCTGCGTCCAATAGCGCGTTGGCAAAACCTTCGCCGCTCATCCCTGTCGCGCGCATATCCAGCATGACGTACATCGCCCCTTGCGCGGGCACGGCACGCACCAGATTTTGCCCTTCAAGGGCCTGCATTGTCAGCATGCGTCTGCGACGGAACGGTGCCGCGACGGCCTCTTCCACGGCATCCCCTTGGTTCAACGCAAAATCCGCGGCATCCTGAATAAATCCAGGCACGCCATAAGTCGTATGGGTGGCAAGGTTGATGAGCTGGTCAATCGCACCCTCTGGTCCGCAAATCCAGCCTACCCGGCTGCCGGTCATTGCGTGGCTTTTCGACATAGATCCGACAACGAGTGTGCGTTCGGCCATGCCGGGCAGGCTGCGCGGGCTGATATGGGTGCCGTCCCAGACTTGCGTGTCGTAAACTTCGTCCGAGATTAGCCAAAGGTCATTTGTGATGCACGCATCACAGATCGCTTGCAAGGTTTGCGCGGAATAGACGACGCCGGTCGGGTTATTTGGCGTATTGACGAGCAGTGATGTGGCCCCTGCTGTCGTTTCAATCAGCGCCTTGCACGTTGGTTGAAACGCGGTGTCTGGTGTTGTGATCAACGCTTTTGGCACGGCACTTGAGCCACGGATTGTGCCGGGGTAGGTTGCGTAATAGGGATCAATATAAACCGCCGTATCACCGGGATCGCAAACAGCGGTATGGGCTGCGAAAAGGGCGGCCTGTCCGCCGGGTGTGATCAGGATGTTATCGGCCGTTGTTGGCACACCGGTACGCGATGCAATCCGTGCCGCAACGGTTTTGCGCAAATCATGGGTGCCCGGCACCATGGCATAGCCTGTGTGCCCACCCACAGCCGCAGCATGCATCGCGCCCAGAATATCGGGGCTGGTGCGGATATCATGCTCTCCGATAGTCAGTTCCGTGACGGGAACACCGTCAGCGATCATGCGCCGCGCTTTGTAAAAAACGTCCCAGCCGTCAGAGCCGCCGCCGGTGATATGTGTGATGCGATGCGAAAGTTTCATAAAGAGCAGGGGAACGGCGGATGAAGGACGAAGTCAAGTGGTTGTCGCCTTGAGGTTTCGCGGGCCGGGGCCTTCGACACTTTTTACATCCGCTGGATTATACAGCGCGCATGATTTCAGGCTCAGGCACCCACAGCCGATGCAGCCATCCAGCTTATCACGCAGGTCTTCGAGTGCCGCGATCCGCGCATCAATATCTTGGCGAAACGCTTTGCTAATCCGGGTCCAATCGGCCTTGGATGGGGCCTTGTGATCGGGCAGGCGGCGCAGGTGCGGCGCGATTTCTGACAGGCTGAACCCCAGCTTTTGCGCTGCCATCACAAAGGACAACCGCCGAATGTCCGGACGCCCGTAACGCCGATGACCACCCTTGTTACGCAGGGGTTTCACGATGTCATGGGTTTCATAAAACCGAATGGCCGAAACGGCTAGTCCGGTCCTGTCTGCCAACTCTCCGATGGTTAATCCTTGTGACATGTAAATTAGCCCTTGATCTCAAGTTAACTTGAGGAATGAAAACAGATTCGAGATGAATTTGATAGAGGAGAAAATCCATGTCCAAACACAGCACAACCCGCTACTGCGCCGACCCGCAGGCGCTTTCCGCGATGAAACGCGACGGGATGGCGTGGGGGCATGATCTGGACTGCGGTTGCTTTCACGATGTGGCCCGCAGCACCAAACCTGGCCCTATTGCCCGCATTTTTGCATCCCTGAAAAGAAGGACATGACCCGTGGCACATCTTGAACACGTCAACATCACAGTATCGAACCCCAAAAAGACCGCAGATATGCTGGTTGATCTTTTCGGCTGGCATATCCGGTGGGAAGGGGCCGCCAAGAATGCGGGCCATACCGTGCATGTCGGCAGTGACGATAGCTATGTCGCTGTCTATTCCGGGCCTGATCCTGCGCAAACCATGCCAAAACAAGATGCCAGCTATCATACGCGGGGCGGGTTGAACCACTTGGGCGTTGTTGTGGATGACCTTGATGCCGTAGAGGCCAAGGTGAAAAAGCACGGTTTCACACCCCACAGCCATGCTGATTATGAACCGGGTCGGCGGTTTTACTTTCATGACGCGGACGGGATCGAGGTTGAGGTGGTAAGCTACGCCGCGCCGATCTGATCGCGCATCTTCTTCGGCAGCGCCCGATAGATGATGTCATAGGATACCCCGATCCTGTGGCGCAGTTCATCTTTGGCGCTGTCAAAGGGGACCAACACCCAGCTTTTGTGAAAATAGGGGGCTTTGGTCGCCGCACCTGCATCAATCAGCATTGCCGCGGTTTCAACACTATCGGTTTTCAGGCAAACACCATCAATGCGGTCGCCAAAGCAGGCAAACATCTTGCCGCCGACCTTCCAGCTGTCCAATTCCGTTGTCGGATCAGCCGCTACGGCGCCGGGACGTTCAGCGCAGATTTGATTGACGAGGTTACGTGACACAGGACGAGAATGGCGGACAAAGCCTGTGCTGGCAAGGCGTCCAGGGCCTTGAACCACTGGATAAACAGGAGGGCACTCAAGGGCGTTCTAACCAAACGGCGTTAGGCCAATGCTGACGGGTCGTTACCCTAAACGTTCAGGTGACCGATACTGTTGGCATTCATGAAACAGCGGCCCAATTCCCGTTGGATTGCGCCAATGCCTCTTTGCAATGGTGTTGGTGCTTTACGCCAAATGCACCATTTTGACCTAAAAAGGGCTATAATACGGGCCAGACTTGCCACGATATATAGCAACAAAGCTTGAAACGATATGCGGTTACACGGTATCGCATGATAGAAATCGGCGTCTGAAAACAGACGACGTGTAGTAGGAGTATTGGTGTGCCGACGTCATTTACAGTTTTTTCCCTCGGATCCTTGTCCATCTGGGACACCCAAGAAGGGAACACGACACTTGCGACCGGCAATGTAGATGACGCCTTGGGCACCTACGGCTCTGCGGGTGATCCGCTCTTTGGTGACCGGGTGGAATTTGCGCCAGCAGGCAATGGTTTTGCCGGTGGATCGGCGACCACTTACGACATTGATAACAACGTATCGAACGATCAATTCAGTATTGATGGTGGGCCTACGCAAACTTTTGACGCGTCGATGATCTTTTCTGCCACCATCACTTATCTTGATGGCACAACGGAAAATATCACGGCAGTTGTTTTCCAAGATACGGTAGGCAACACCTACTGGGCCCCAGAATTTTCTGATAATGCAGATCAGGACGCAATTGAAGCGAAGGGTATTCAGTCGCTTGAGCTTCTGACGCCGATCTATTCAGATGGGGCCAGCCAAGGGTATAATCTGACCGCAGATCGCGAAGACAGTATGCCCCTATGCCTTACTGCTGGGGCCCGTATCACCTGCCCCGAAGGCGCGCGCGCGGTTGAGGATTTGGCGGTCGGCGATCTGGTCGTGACGCGCGATCATGGGCCGCAACCCATCCGCTGGATCGGTCAACGGGTGATCGCATTGGATGAATTGCGCGCAGATCCTAAACTACGGCCTGTGCAGATTATTGCTGGCGCTTTGGGTGCCGCGATACCGGATCGCGATCTAAGCGTTTCTCGACAGCACCGTGTGTTGGTGTGTTCCAAAATTGCGGACCGTATGTTTGGCAAGAGGGAAGTCCTTGTTCCCGCGATCAAGATGGCGGATATGCCCGGCGTTTTCCTCGATAAGAATTGCACGTCGGTGACTTATTTCCACCTGCTGTTCGACCAGCACCAGATCATTTACGCCGAAGGTGCACCGGTTGAAAGTTTGTTTACCGGCCCTGAAGCCTTAAAGTCGGTCAGCCCCGCAGCCCGTGCAGAAATCATGGCGCTTTTTCCCGAAGTCGCGCATTTGGACTACACGCCAGAACCCGCGCGCTTTATGCCATCAGGTAAGTTGCAAAAGCACCTGATTGCCAGACACGTCAAAAACAACCGGGCTATCGTGCATGACGCCTGACAGGTATTGTCTTTGACACGGAACGAACGTCGTGAAGCGCTTTTGGGATGCATCCGTTTTAGCGCCGCTTTTGATAGGCATGGATGAACTTGCCATCCAGGGTTACGGCCAGTTGTATCTTGGGTTTCATGATACGGTAGTGAATGATTGCCCAGATCATGGCGAGTGTGAAACTCATAGCGACCCAGATGGCTGTTGGGCTGATCAGCAACAGTTCTGCTACAGGCAGAAACGTGTACTCGCCGACCATGAAGATGATGATCATCAACACCGCAAATCCACCGCCAAGGATCAGGCGGACTTCGGAAAAGATATCGCGCCTTGCCCGTCTTGCAATCTTGCGCCGTTCCTCTCGCGTGTAGGAGGACAAGTCTTGGTTCAATGTATGCTCCGGTCTAGATGGCCGTGTCTGCCATCAACATTAGCGAAAATCACCGTCATCTGCCAGCCGAACCCCATGAGGTAAAGCCGCATTGTGACCTGATGCGCTATATGACACCGCCTGTTTTCAAGCAGAACTAATACGCCTAGGGGCATTGCAGACTGATACTAGCGCCTGTGCCCTAGACGTATCGCCGACCACCTGCTACGCATAGCGCATGAAGAGCATCTGCATCATTACCTGCTGCATTATTATCTGCTGACATCAGTCGCGGGTTGCTCTTTCACGTTTCAAATCAAAACTGAACTTGGTAAGCCCGCGGCGTAACGCACGTGCGAGGCACCTATGACCACCATCCGCCTGAACAACACAAAGACCCGCAAGCGCGAGGACTTTATCCCGATTGATCCGAAAAACGTGCGTTTGTACCTTTGCGGACCAACGGTCTATGACCGCGCGCATATCGGCAACTTGCGCCCGTCGCTTGTGTTTGACGTGCTGTTTCGTTTGCTGAAAGAAGTGTACGGCCCAGATCACGTCACCTACGTGCGCAACTTCACGGATGTGGATGACAAGATCAATGCGCGGGCCGCTGAAACGGGCCGGGCGATTGGCGATATTACGGCGGAAACGATTCAATGGTATCATGATGATCTGGATGCGGTTGGCTTGCAGCGCCCAACGCACGAACCGCGCGCAACCGATCACATCGCGCAGATGATCGCGATGATTGAGGTGCTGATTGAGAAAGGCCATGCTTATGCCGCTGAAGGCCATGTGCTTTTTGCGGTGGAAAGCTATGACGCTTATGGCGCGCTGTCTGGCCGGTCCATCGACGATATGATCGCCGGTGCGCGGGTGGAAGTGGCCCCCTACAAGCGTAATCCGATGGATTTTGTCCTTTGGAAGCCGTCTGGCGATGGTGTGCCGGGGTGGAACAGCCCTTGGGGCTATGGTCGTCCGGGTTGGCATATTGAATGTTCGGCCATGTCGTTGGAATTGCTTGGCGAAAGCTTTGATATTCATGGCGGCGGCAATGATTTGCAATTCCCGCACCACGAAAACGAGATTGCGCAGTCAGCCTGCGCCCACCCCACAGGCGAATTTGCGCGCTACTGGGTGCACAATGAGATGTTGCAGGTCGAAGGTAAGAAGATGTCCAAGTCATTGGGCAATTTCTTTACGATCCGCGATCTGCTGGATCAGGGTGTTCCCGGCGAAGTCATCCGTCTGGTGATGTTGGGCACCCACTATGGCAAGACGATGGACTGGACCGAGACGCGGCGCGCCGAGGCTGAAGGCACGTTGCGCAAGTGGTATGGCATTTTGCAAGGGCACGGCTTTGGGCCTGAGTTGATCGCAGCACTAGAGGCCGAGGGCAAATGGCAGCCGGATGCAGAGTTTATCGGCGTGCTGGCCAATGATCTGAACACGTCGGGCGCTCTGGCGCGCTTGCATGTGTTGGCCAAGGGCAAAACGCCCGTGGCCTTGGCGGGCTTTGCCTATGGCATGCAGATGCTGGGGTTGGTCAATGACTGGTCCGCGATCCCGCAGTTTGATGGCGGTGAGGCCGGATCAGGTGTTGCACCGGCAATTGCGACGCGCGTTGATGCATTGCTGGCGGATCGTGCGGCGGCCCGCGCGGCCAAGGATTGGGCGCGCGCTGATGAAGTGCGCGATATCCTGAACGCTGCCGGTGTGCAGGTCACCGATGTGGGCGGGCAGGCGACCTGGGCGCCCGGGCCAGATTTTAACGCGGCCAAGCTGGAGGGGCTCTGACATGGGCAAAGAACGCCTCTACCTCTTTGACACGACACTGCGTGATGGGGCGCAAACCCAAGGGGTCCAGTTTTCGGCGGGGGAAAAGCACCAGATTGCCGCCGTTCTGGATAAGCTTGGTTTGGATTACATCGAAGGTGGTTGGCCCGGCGCAAACCCAACAGATACTGAATTCTTTGCAGACCCACCCAAGACAAAGGCGACCTTTACCGCCTTTGGCATGACCAAGCGCAATGGCCGGTCGGCCGAAAATGACGATGTATTGGCGGCGGTGATGAACGCGGGTACGCCTGCGGTCTGTCTGGTGGGCAAGGCGCATGATTTCCACGTGACCACCGCCTTGGGGATCAGCCTAGAGGATAACATTGAAAATTTGTCCGCCAGCTTTGCCCATATCAAGGCGCAGGGCCGTGAGGGGCTATTTGATGCGGAACATTTCTTTGATGGCTATAAGGCAAACCCTGACTATGCATTGCAGGCGATCCATGCGGCCTATGATGCGGGCGCGCGGTGGATTGTACTGTGTGATACCAACGGTGGTGTGCTGCCCCACGAGGTGTCCGAGATTGTGACAGCGGTGATTGCCAGCGGTATCCCCGGCGATCATCTGGCGATCCATACGCATAACGATACTGAAAATGCGGTGGCCAATACCTTGGCGGCGGTTCTGGCCGGGGCGCGGCAGGTGCAAGGCACGCTGAATGGCTTGGGTGAACGGTGCGGCAATGCCAACCTGACAACGCTGATCCCCACACTGCTGTTGAAAGAACCTTACGCGAGTATGTTTGAAACGGGCGTATCACCCAAGGCCCTGAAAGGCCTGCGAAAGGCGTCGCGGATGCTGGACGATATCCTGAACCGGGTGCCCGCCAAGCAAGCCCCCTACGTGGGGGCATCAGCCTTTGCGCATAAATCTGGGCTGCATGCCAGCGCTATTGCCAAAGATCCCACGACATATGAACACATTGATCCGGCCGCGGTGGGCAACAGCCGGATCGTGCCCATGTCCAATCAAGCCGGGCAGTCGAACCTGCGCGCGCGTCTATTGGATGCAGGGCTTGACGTTGCAGCCGATGATCCGGCGTTGCCGCGCATTATCGAACGGATCAAAGAACGCGAGGCGCAGGGATTTTCCTACGATACCGCTCAGGCGAGTTTCGAGTTGCTGGCACGCGAGGAGTTGGGCACGCTGCCGCGGTTTTTCGAGGTGAAACGCTACCGGGTGACGGTGGAGCGGCGTAAAGATAAGCGCAACCGGATGGTGTCGATTTCAGAAGCGGTTGTGGTGACGAAGGTCCACGGCAAGAAGATGCTGAACGTCAGCGAAAGCCAGGGCCCGGATGGGTCCGACCAGGGTCCGGTCAACGCGTTGTCACGTGCGCTGTCAAAGGACCTCGGGCCCTATCAAGAGATTATTGATGACATGCAATTGGTCGATTTCAAGGTGCGTATCACCAATGGCGGCACCGAGGCTGTGACGCGCGTGATCATCGACAGCGAAGACGGCAAAGGCCGCCTCTGGTCCACCGTGGGGGTCAGCGCCAACATAGTCGATGCATCCTTTGATGCGCTGATTGATGCGATCAATTGGAAACTGATCCGCGATGGGGCAAAGGCCGAAGCATGAGCGTACTTGCTTGTGCGGAACTGGTGGAAAAGGCCGACCCGTTGCGGTTTCGGGTGGCGATGGCAGCACCCGTGCCTGCGCGACAGCTGTTGTTCCCGCTTTATGCTTTCAACGTTGAGGTGGCCCGCGCCCCTTGGGTGACCCAAGAGGCGATGATTGCCGAAATGCGGCTGCAATGGTGGCGTGATGCCCTGGAGGAGATCGCCGAAGGCAAACAGCCGCGCAAGCATGAGGTCGTGGATGCATTGGCCGGATGTTTGGACGCAGAAGGCGCGCGTTGCCTTGATGGCCTTGTGGCTGCGCGACGATGGGACGTCTACAAAGACGCGTTCGAGGATCGTGGTCATTTCGATGATTATATCAATGCGACTTCAGGGTCTTTGATGTGGACAGCCGCGCGCCTGCTGGGGCCGGCAGATGAAGGCGTGGTGCGCGATTTTGCCTATGCGACAGGTATTGCCAATTTCTTTCAGGCGATCCCCGCGTTGGAGGCGCAGTCGCGCAAGCCATTGCTGGATGGAACCGAGGCGGCGGTAAAGGCGCTTGCAGAACATGCGTTGACACGTTGGTATCGCGCGCGGGCGGCCAGTGCGCAGGTGTCAAAAGCGGCTTCGGCAGCTTTGATTGCAGGGTATCATGCCCGTCCGATTTTACGCGCGGTTATCGCCGCCCCGGCACGTGTGGCGCAGGATGCTTTGCTGGTTAACCCTGCGCGTGACAGTCTGCGCTTCATGAATGTCAATCTGCGCGGCTGGTGGCGCTAGACCGCCATTTTGGGCTGACGCACCAACCAGATCAGTGATCCGCCTGCCAGCACCAGAAAAGGTATCATGGCGATGTTGACGGCGTTCCAGCCTTCGACTGCCGTGCCACCAGAACAGTTCATCAGCCCGCCAGAGGCCAGCGATGCAACAGTAACCATACCAAAGACGATCATATCATTCATGCCCTGCACAGCACCACGTTCTTCGGGGTGGTGAGCCCCTGCCAGCATTGTGGTCGCACCTATAAAGCCAAAGTTCCAGCCAAGGCCCAACAGGATCAGAGCAATATAAAAGTTCGTAAGTTCCACACCAGACAGCGCGACACCCCCCGCCAGCGCAAGGATAACAAGGCCGAGCGACACGATCCGTTCAACCCCAAAGCGGGCGATCAGGTGACCTGTGAAAAAGGATGGCGCGAACATTGCCAAAACGTGGGCCGAGACAATGTCATTGGCATTATCGGTCGTAAACCCGCACCCCACGACAGCCAGGGGCGTTGATGTCATGACAAGGTTCATCAGTGAATATGACACCATCGCGCAAATGATCGCGACAAGGATGCGGGGATCACGCAGCAGTTCCATCCGGGTGCGGCCTGCAGGGGCGGCCACGGCAGGGGGTTCTTTCTTTGATCCTTTGGGCAGGTCCAGCCAGAGGAATAGGAACATGCCCACCAAATTAAGAACGATGATCGCAAGATAAGTCCCCAAAAATGGGATAACAAAGGCGTCTGACACCAGTTTGTTCAGTTGCGGACCCACGATTGCTGACAGCAATCCCCCGGCCATGACGTATGAGATCGCCTTGGGGCGAAAGCCCTCGGATGCCGTATCCGTTGCCGCAAACCGGTAAAAACCCTGCGCTGACATATAGATACCGGTCAGATATGACCCTGCCAAAAGGATCGGAAAGGAACTGATGTAAAGCCCGTAGGCGGATACAGCGGCACCCACAGCCCCGGCGAATGCGCCAAGGAAGAACCCAAAGCGCCGTCCGTTGCGCTGCATCAGGGGGCTGATCCATGGGGCTGTTGTCATCGACCCGAAAACGATGAACGAAATGGGAAGCGTTGCAAGACACGGATTGGATGCCAATTGCCCACCAGCCAAGCCGCCAATGACAAAGATCATGGGCAGTTGTGCGCCAAGGATCGCCTGCGCCAGCACCAGAACGGCCACATTGCGTTTCGCCCGTGTGTCATCAACGTAAGTCATAGTGGTATCGGTACGCCCGGTCTGGAAAAGGTGCAAGGACTGGTTAACCCTGATCAATAATATGGGCAAAACTGCCGCTGACATTGTTCTGGATCAAACCCATCGGGGGCAGGGTGGTGCCTTCGGCATCCTTGGCTGCAAAGAGTGGCGTACCGCTGGCACGCAAAGTTGTGGCATAATGGAATTCATGCCCTTTCCATGCACCACGCAAAAGGCCGGTGCTGGCCGTAAGATCACGGTATCCAAGATGCAACCTGCGCGTGGCAAAGGATGTATCCAGCGGCAGAAGGTCCGCCATTTTATGTGCGTTACCGTCTTGATCAATCAGCGTTTCGCCCAAGGTCATGTAACCGCCGCACTCGCCATAGATGTGCGCCTTGCTATCCCGCAAACTGTTCAGGAAGACACTGTTGGCCGCAAGTGTCCCGGCATGAAGTTCTGGGTAGCCACCTGGCAGGTAAATGAGGTCAGCATCCGGCGCAGGCTCATTCGCAAGCGGCGAAAAGAAATGCAAGGACGCCCCGGCGTCTTGCCAGTCTTGCAGCAGATGTGGGTAGTTAAAGGCAAAGGCCGCATCCTGGGCGATCGCGATGTTTTGTGCGGGTGGATGGCGCTTTGGTGGCGTCGTGCCGGATTGCAGCGGCGTCAGCATCCTCTCTAATCGCTGTAGATCGCACTGGTCGGCAATCAGATCTGCAGCGGCATTGAGATAGGTTTCAAGGTCGGGGCGTTCTTGCGCCTGCACCAACCCCAGATGCCGTGACGGTTGCACCAATGACCGCGTGCGGGGCATCATCCCGAAGATCGGTGTGTCGCCCAGCGCGCGCCGCAACATGCCTTCATGGCGCGGGGAACCCACGTTGTTCAGGATGACCCCCGCAATCTGCACCGTGAGGTCATGTTGCATAAACCCCTGCACCAGCGGCGCGACAGAGCCCGCCATTTTACCGGCGTCAATGACCAAAATTACCGGCAGGTTCAGGATACGCGCAAGATCTGCCGTCGCCCCTTTGCCGTCCGGTGGCGCGCCATCGAAAAGACCCATCGCGCCTTCAATGATTAAGGGCAGGGTGCCAGCGCCAAGCGCCCTGATCCGCTCTGGCGTCATCGCCCAAGCGTCCAGGTTCATGCAGGTCTGCCCGCAAGCCGCTTCGTGAAAGCGAGGATCAATGTAATCCGGGCCAGACTTGGCGGCCCTTACGGGTACGCCGCGTCTTTTGAGTGCGCGCAAAAGGCCAAGTGTCAAAGTGGTTTTGCCACTGCCCGAGGCAGGGGCGGCGATAATGAAGCTCATCGCCGGTGGAGGCGTGTGCAGGCCTCTGACAGAAGTTTGGTTGGACGCAGAAAGAGGGGGCTTTGCATCGGGCGCTAGGCGGATTCGGCGGGGCGACCACGGCCAAGCGGATCAAGGTTGCGGGGCGGGTCGCCAGCGGCCATGCCTTGCCAATCCAGCACTTGTCGCATCAGGACAGATTGCCCAATGCAGATGATCGCGGGCGGGGCAAAGTTTGCAGCGTCAATATCCGCGACGATAGTGCCAAGAGTGGTTTCAAGCACCTGTTGCGCGTCTGTTGTGGCGGTTGTGACAACCGCCGCAGGTTCATGAGGACTGCGCCCTGCCTTCAGAAGTTGGCTTGCAATCTGGGCGATATGTTTCATGCCCATGTAAATCACAATGACTTGGCTACCCTTTGAGATACTGACCCAATCCAAAGAACTGGGTGTGTGCCCCGACTGGTCATGGCCTGTCACGAAAGTGACCGACTGGTTCACATCGCGGTGGGTCACGGGTATGCCCGCATAGGCAAGCCCGCCAATACCAGCAGAGATACCGGGGATGATGCGGATGGGAATGTTGTGCTGCACCAGTGTTTGTGCCTCTTCACCGCCGCGTCCGAAAACAAAAGGATCGCCGCCTTTCAGCCGAAGCACACGTTTGCCGTCCCGTGCCAGATCGACCAGCCGGAGCGAGATGTCGCGCTGTTTTGCAGAAGGTTTGCCACCGCGTTTGCCTGCGTAAATGTGTTCCGCCTGCGGGGCCCAACTGAGGATCTGCTCCTGCACCAACGCGTCATAAATCACGACATCTGCTTGCCGCAAGGCATTCACGGCGTGCAATGTCAAAAGCCCCGGATCACCCGGACCGGCACCACACAGCCAAACCCATCCGGGTTCCAGCGTGGGCCATGCGTGGGCGGGAAGAGGGATATCAGTAGTCATACGTTTCTTATGCCGCTGATCGCGCGCGTTGAAAAGGTGACAAACGACCTCGTATTGGTGATTGCCGTCATTGGCTTGCCTGCCTATCGTCGGGCGGAATGATAGATGAGACCACGACAGAATTGCGCCGCGGATGGACGACGGGGGCCTGCGCGACAGCCGCCACAAAAGCGGCGCTGATGCGGCTATGGGGCGGGGCCTTTCCGCGTGAGGTAGGAATTACGCTGCCCAAGGGGGAAACACCGGTGTTTCCTGTGGTCTTCGCCGAAGCAGGCGACGATTGGGCGCGTGTCGGGATTACCAAAGATGCCGGTGACGATCCGGATGTCACGCATGGCGCACTGATTGTCGTGACTGTGTCAGCCTCTGCCGGTGGTATCGTCTTTCGCGCGGGTGAGGGTGTGGGTATGGTCACAAAGGCGGGTTTGCCCATTGGTGTTGGTGAACCTGCCATCAACCCGGTGCCGCGCGAGATGATGATCGGCGTTGTGCACGCCATGGCAGATCAGTTTACCCAGTCACCTGATATCAAGATCGAAGTGTCCGTGCCCGGCGGGCGCGACCTTGCGCTCAAGACATGGAATCCCCGGTTGGGGATCGAAGGGGGTATTTCCATTCTGGGTACAACCGGCGTGGTTCGCCCGTTCAGTTGTGCTGCCTGGATCGCCTCAATCCACCGCGGTATTGATGTTGCCCGCGCCGAAGGCTTGCTGCATGTTGCAGGCTGTACGGGGGCCACATCCGAGAAAACGGTGCAGGCGCTTTATGACCTGCCGGATCATGCCATGCTGGATATGGGCGACTTTGCGGGGGGTATGCTGAAGTATCTGCTGAAGCATCCGATTGGGCGGGTGACGGTTGGTGGGGGTATTGGCAAAATGACCAAGCTGGCGCAGGGCGCGGTGGATTTGCATTCCGGGCGCAGTCAGGTGGATTTTTCCCAATTGGCTGATATGGCGGGCGACCGGCGTGTGGCAGATGCCAATACCGCGCTAGAGGCTTATGAAATTTGCGGGGCTGCATTGGCCGATAAGGTTGCCATGGGCGCGTTGGCACGGTTAGAAGATCGGTTCGGATCGCCGGACATTTCGTTTGATATTGTCGTGATTGATCGTAAGGGCACCATTATCGCGAGGGCTGGCGCATGACATTACTGCTGTTGGGGGGCACGAACGAGGCACGTCAAATCGCCACGCATTTGCAAGGTCATGATGCTGTGATCTCGCTTGCGGGCGCGACAAGACATCCGCAAGAGCAGCCCTTGCCGACCCGTGTTGGCGGGTTTGGTGGTGAGGCAGGGTTTATCAGCTATCTGCAAGAGGCCGGGATCACCGCTGTGCTGGATGCAACACACCCTTATGCCCAGCAGATCACGGTGCGCACAGCGCAGGTGTGCCGCGCACACGGATTGCCCTATGTTCAGTTTTTACGTCCGCCTTGGACCCCGGAACCCGGTGACCAATGGGTCGAAATCAGCGCAGAGTCTGACGCGGTTGACTATATCCCGCGCGGGTCCGTCGTGTTTCTTGGGACAGGTCGGCAGACCTTACATCGGTTTGCCAACTTGGAAGGCTGCGAAGTGGTCTGCCGCCAGATTGACCCGCCGACCGAACCTTTCCCCTTTGTCGGGGGGCAGTATCTTTTCGGTCGGCCGCCATTTTCGGTTGAAGATGAAATCGCGCTGTTTCAGGATCTTGGTGTTGATTTTCTCGTCGTCAAAAATGCAGGTGGCGCGCCAAGCCGGACCAAGCTGACAGCGGCACGGCAGTTGGGTCTGCCTGTTTTGATGATCGCGAGACCTGCGCCAGGAGATTGGCCTGTGGTCGAAAGCATCAACGATGCTTTGGCGTGGGTGCGCGCATTGTGAAAGAACGCATTATTCGGTCGGACGCCTGTGTTGCAGAGGGGGCGGCATGGTTATGCGCGCGCGATCCTCGGTTTGCGCAAGCGATAAATGATTTGCCACCCTTGCCTTTACGGTTGAAGCCAGATGGGTTTGCCGAACTGCTCAGTGCGATTGTCAGTCAGCAGGTCAGCGTGGCGTCGGCAAGTGCGATTTGGGGGCGCTTGCAAGAGGCCGGGATGACGACACCCGCAGCTGTGGCACGCTCCAGCGAAGAAGATTTGCGCGCGCTTGGCCTAAGCCGACAGAAAGCCAAATACGCGCGCGCGCTTGCCACCGCACAGATCGACTATGATGCGTTGCGCCGCATGCCTGCGCATGAGGTAATCAAGACACTTACCGCAGTGCCCGGTATTGGCGCGTGGACTGCTGAGATTTACGCGATGTTTTCGCTGGGCCGCGCGGATGTGTTTGCGCCAGGTGATCTGGCCTTGCAGGAGGCCGCGAAGCTTATTTTTGATTTGCCCGCACGCCCCAAGGAAAAGAACTTTCGCGTGATGGCCGATGCATGGTCCCCGTGGCGGTCGGTTGCAGCCCGGATCATGTGGGCCTACTACAAGCAACACAAACAAAGGGAAGGCATCAGATGACACGAGCTTTGGACGCCCAGCGGCGCGAACCGGTATCAGGTGAAACACGGTCTTGCGTGGTGTTTTTGCATGGCTATGGGGCCAATGCAGCCGATCTGATTGGTCTGGCTGATCCTTTGGGTGAACATATGCCAGATACGCTGTTTATCTCGCCAGATGCACCGGAGGAATGCGCTGGTGCGCCGATGGGCCGTCAATGGTTCCCGATCCCGTGGATTGACGGGTCAAGCGAGGAAGAAAGCAAGCTTGGGCTGGACCGTGCCGCGGCGGATCTGGATGCCTTTCTGGATGGTGTGATGGTTGATGAAGATCTGTTGCCTGAACAGGTGATGGTGCTTGGCTTTTCGCAAGGGACGATGATGGCGCTGCATGTTGTGCCCCGCCGCGAGGATCCGATTGCAGGGATCGTTGCGTTTTCGGGGCGTTTGCTTGAGCCAGAGCTGCTGGCCGATGAAACACAAAGCCGCCCGCCAGTGTTGCTGATCCATGGGGATGCAGATGATGTGGTGCCGCCACAATCACTGCCGCAAGCAGCCGAAGCTTTGCAAGAAGCAGGCTGGAAAGAAGTCTATGCACATATCATGAAGGACACAGGACACGGCATTGCGCCAGACGGCCTGTCAGTTGCATTGGCGTTCATGCGTGATAGGTTAGGTCTGAGTTGATAGGAGGATGTTTTGTTGTCTTCTGTTAAGTGTTCCTTACCGATTGAATGCAATTTTGCGGCACGGGGTGATTGGGCCCTGTTGGCAGGACGGGTCTAGAAATGCACAGCCCCATCGTTTCACTTTTGGGCCCAAAAGACCGGTTGGGCTGGTTTCTTCGGTATGCAATCTTGGCGCTGGGGGTCATCGGTACTG
The DNA here is from genome assembly GCF_000169435.1 of Roseobacter sp. CCS2. Classification (GTDB taxonomy): domain Bacteria; phylum Pseudomonadota; class Alphaproteobacteria; order Rhodobacterales; family Rhodobacteraceae; genus Yoonia. The sequence goes on from NZ_AAYB01000003.1 coordinate 248,931, forward strand.
TTTTTGCGCATGATGTGATCATGGATAACGCATTTCACGGTGACACGGCCCAGTATCTTGGTGCGATGATCATGATAGGTTTGCCGCTTTATGCTGTGGCGACCGGTATCATGGCTGATATGGGCCGTTTGCGCGTGCAGTTGATCCAGGCTAGCGAAACCGATCAAATGACCGGCCTTTTGCAACGCCAGCATTTTATTCGCCGCACCGAACGGAAGCTGCAGCAAACCGGTACTTTGTTGATGCTTGATATTGATGGGTTGGGACAGATCAACGCCAAACATGACCATCACGCAGGCGATCTGTGCCTGATGGCGCTAGCGATCCGTTTGCGTGAAGTGACGCGCGACACTGATATTGTCGGGCGCATTGATGGGGCAACAATTGCTGTCTATCTGCCGGGCACACCCTTGGACGCAGGCCGCGCTGTGGCCGAACGTCTTGCACAGGGTATTCAGGTCACAACAGGCAAGACGCGTTTTGAAGTCACCGTTTCCGTCGGTGTGGCTTTGGCAGACGGCGACACCCCACTGGCGCGCCTGATGCAACAGGCCGAGGCTGCATTGTTGCGCGCCAAAGCGCGGGGTCGGGCGCAGGTGATGATGTCAGACGGTCAGCTTGCAGCGTAAGCCGCATCCGGCGCGCAGTTTTTGTCGCATATTCTGGGGGTTGTCACATTTCTGACGCGATATATAGTCCACCATAAGAAGAATGCGGGACTGCCGCTTTGACTGTTCCCGCACAGCCTATTTGGGGTGTGACCTATGACGCAGACGGAATTCAGAACTGACTTTGTGCGAGAGCCGGGTGCGCTCAAGCATTATCCTGCGTTGGTGCTGAACGCGGACTATCGTCCGCTGTCTTATTACCCGCTGTCGCTATGGCCATGGCAAGAGGCGGTAAAGGCCGCTTGGTTGGACCGTGTCGATATCGTCAGCGAATATGATGAGGTCGTGCGCAGCCCCTCGACCGTGATCAAAATCCCATCCGTCGTGGTGTTGAAAGACTATGTAAGACCGCAAAAACAAGTGGCGTTCACCCGCTTCAATCTTTTCCTGCGGGATGAGTTCTGCTGCCAGTACTGTGGTGCACGCGGTGATTTGACGTTTGATCATGTCGTCCCGCGGGCCAGTGGCGGTATCACCAGCTGGGAAAATGTGGTGGCGGCCTGTTCGCCCTGTAACCTGCGCAAAGGGTCACGGTCGCTCAAACAAAGCGGGATGAGCCTGCAAAAACCACCACGTCGCCCGGTACCGGGACAGCTGCACAACGTGGGGCGCAAGTTTCCACCCAATCACCTGCATGACAGCTGGGTTGATTTCCTCTATTGGGATGCCGAACTCGAGGCGTAGGCCAAGTGGCGCTAGACTTGTGGTCGTGACCGGGGTAGGAAAGCGGCGTTAGCGCTAACGCACCATCCATAGGGGAGTTTACTATGGTCTCTCGCGTCATTCCGGTTGATGAATTTGACCTTGTTATTTTCGGCGGCACCGGCGATCTGGCTCGGCGTAAGATTTTGCCCGGTCTATTCCGGCGGTTCCTTTCAGGACAAATGCCTGCCGGTTCACGTATCATCGGTGCAGCAAGGTCCGAGCTGGATAATGCGGCATATCGCGACATGATTGCAGATGCGGTTGCTGAATTTGGTGGCGAAGAAGCGCAAGATAAGAAAGGCTTGCAAGCCTTTCTTCAACAACTTGAATATGTCGCCATTGATGCGCGCGGTGAGGGTGGTTGGGCCGATCTGGCCAAGATGGTTCGCCAAGACGTTGTACAGGCTTTCTATTTCTCGGTCGCTCCGTCGCTGTTTGGCGATCTGGCCGAACGGCTGCATACCAACAAGATTGCCAATAAGAAAAGCCGCATCGTTGTTGAAAAACCCTTCGGTCGTGATTTGGAAAGTGCCAGAGCGCTGAATGAAACGCTGGCTGCGCATTTCCACGAACGCCAGATTTACCGTATTGACCATTATCTGGGTAAAGAGACGGTCCAAAACCTGATGGCCGTCCGCTTTGGCAATGTCCTGTTTGAACCGCTTTGGAACAATCACTACGTTGATCATATCCAGATTACCGTGGCCGAAACCGTCGGTGTTGGCGGGCGTGGCGCCTATTACGATAAATCCGGTGCGATGCGCGACATGGTGCAAAACCATCTGATGCAGCTGTTGTGCCTGATCGCGATGGAGCCGCCCAGCCAGTTTGAATCTGATGCCGTCCGTGATGAAAAGCTTAAAGTGATCAGGGCGTTACAGCCCATTGATCATCATCACATCGTCCGCGGTCAATACGATGCAGGTCCAGATGGTCCCAGCTATCGTGAGGATGCCGAAAACCCACGCAGCTTTACCGAAAGCTTTATCGCGATGCGCTGCCATATCGCCAACTGGCGGTGGGCCGGGGTGCCGTTTTATTTGCGCACAGGCAAGCGTATGAAGGCCCGGTCGTCCGAGATTGCGGTTGTCTTCAAAGACCTTGGGCACACGATTTTCGAGGGCGATGAAGCGCGGCATCGCAATATTCTGTCCATTCGGCTTCAACCCAACGAAGGCATGGATTTGCAGGTCACGATCAAAGAGCCCGGACCGGGTGGCATGCGGTTGATTGATGTACCACTGGATATGACATTCGCCGATGCTTTGGGTGATGATGCCGAAGATGTCACAGATGCTTACGAGCGTCTGATCATGGATGTGATCCGCGGCAACCAGACGCTGTTTATGCGCGGTGACGAGGTTGAGGCCGCCTGGGCCTGGACCGACCCGCTGATCGAAGGCTGGGAAGCGCGCAATGACGTGCCCAAACATTATGATGCTGGATCAGCCGGGCCGGAAGATGCGATGATGTTGCTGCACCGCGATGGCCGCAAATGGCGCGAGATCAAGGGCTAACGCCGCCCCACGCCTTGACCCTATGAAAAAGGACTGCGCGAATGAAACTTGTTGAGTATCCGGACTCTGAAATGATGATGATGGATCTGGCGGATACGCTCGCCAGTGAACTGAAGAACTGTTTGTTGGTGCATGACCATGCGTCCCTTGCCGTTCCCGGCGGGACCACACCTGGCCCGATCTTTGACAGCCTGTGTGCCGCCGATCTTGATTGGTCGCGCGTTCATGTCATGCTGACCGATGAACGCTGGGTGCCGGACACGTCTGATCGGTCGAATACGCGTCTGCTGCGCGAACGATTGCTAACCAGCCGGGCTGCGGCGGCCACTTACGTGCCGCTTTATGCCGATGCTGAAACCCCCGAAGAAAAGCTGGCAGAGCTGGCACAGGGTTTGACACCGGAACTGCCGATTTCAGTCATGCTTTTGGGGATGGGCACCGATATGCACACCGCCTCGATTTTTCCGGGTGCGGATCAACTGGATCACGCGCTGCATGGTGATGATCTGTTGGTCGCGATGCGTGCACCCGGCGCGCCAGAACCGCGGATCACCCTGTCTGCGCAGGTCTTAAAGTCCGCGATGAGCCGCCACATGGTGATTGTCGGCGGCGAAAAGCGCGACGCACTGGAGCGCGCACGCCATTTGCCGCCTGAAGAGGCACCTGTTGCCGCTATTCTAAGTGGCACGACCGTGCATTGGGCGGAGCGCTAGAGAATGTGGGACAAACTACGCGCGCATCATGCGCAGGTCGCTGATCGCCGCTTTGAAACGCTTGTTGATGCGGATCGTGCGGCTGAGTTTACGGCCCAGACGGGTGATATGCGCTTGGACTATGCCAAGACGAATATTGACGTCGATGGCCGCGCGCTGCTGATCAATCTGCTGGAGCAGGCGGGTGTCGCTGAAAAACGCGAAGCGATGTTTGCCGGTGCGCCGATCAATGAAACGGAAGGACGCGCCGTGCTGCATACCGCGCTGCGCAATCTGGATGGTGATCCGGTGATGGTGGACGGGCATGATGTCATGCCCGGTGTGCTGGACACATTGGCGCGGATGGAACATTTTGCGGGTGATGTGCGCGCAGGTCGCTTTACAGGGCAGGGTGGGCAGATCACGGATGTGATCAGCATCGGGATTGGTGGGTCCGATCTGGGTCCTGCCATGGCGGTGCAGTCCCTTGCACCTTACCATGATGGGCCGCGGTGCCATTTCGTGAGCAATGTGGACCCGGCCGATATTGCGGGGGTCCTGCGCAGTTGTGATCCCACGACAACGCTGGTGATTGTGGCGTCAAAGACTTTTACCACGATTGAGACGATGACGAATGCGCGCACGGCGCAGGCGTGGATGAGCCAGTCTGTGACGGACACCGGCGCACAGTTTGCAGCCCTTTCCACTGCACAGGATAAGACTGCCGCGTTTGGCATTGATCCGTCCCGCGTTTTTGGTTTCGAAGACTGGGTCGGTGGCCGCTATTCCATGTGGGGCCCGATTGGCCTGTCTTTGATGATCGCGATTGGACCAGACGCTTTTCGCGCATTCCTGCGCGGTGCACAGGCGATGGACCGGCATTTTCAGGCGGCAGAGTGGCAGGATAATTTGCCTGCGGTGCTGGCCTTGGTTGGCATTTGGCACAATCAGATTTGCGGGTATGCCACCCGTGCAGTCTTGCCTTACGATAATCTTCTCAACCGCTTACCAGCCTATCTTCAACAGCTTGAGATGGAAAGTAATGGCAAAGGCGTCAGCATGGACGGTGCCGATCTGGAGGTGCACAGCGGTCCCGTTGTCTGGGGCGAGCCGGGCACAAATGGCCAGCACGCGTTCTATCAGTTGATTCATCAAGGCACGCGGGTGATCCCATGCGAATTTCTGGTCGCAGCGCGGGGGCACGAGGACGAATTGCATCATCAGCACCAGTTGCTGGTCGCCAACTGTCTGGCCCAGTCCGAGGCATTGATGCGGGGGCGCACATTGGATGAGGCGCGCACCAAGGTTGCTGATAAATTTGAGGGGGCAGAGCTGGAACGGCAGGCCCGCCACCGTGTTTTTCAAGGTAATCGCCCGTCCGTTACAATCGCCTATCCGCGACTGACACCAGAGGTGTTGGGCCAAATCATAGCGCTGTATGAGCATCGTGTGTTTGTCGAAGGTGTCGTTCTGGGCATCAATTCCTATGACCAATGGGGCGTTGAATTGGGCAAGGAGCTGGCGACCGCGTTGCAGCCCATTGTTGAGGGTCAGGAGAGTGCATCTGGCAAGGATGGCTCAACTGCCGCACTTGTTGATTTTCTGCAAACGCATGGGGTGTCTTGAACGCATGGCTTTGTCATAAGCAAAGCCAACGATGCAAAGGACGATACAATGAACCTCGAAATGATACCGTTGGCGATGGGTGCCGTTTTGGTTGTGGCTATGGTGCTGGAAATCAAAACCGGCCGCATTCCCAACTGGCTGACGCTGGTGCCATTTGCGCTTTTTGCGGTTTTGCTAGTGATGGTCGAGGACCGCACACCGCTTTACTGGCAAATGGGCCTTGCGGTCGGAACGTTCATTTTCGGGCTGGTTCTTTTTGCAATTGGCGGCTCGGGTGCTGGTGCCGTCAAGCTTTTGGCTGGCACGGCGCTGTTCGTCCCGTTTGAGAACGCCTTTTTTACGTTCCTGCTGTTTCTGGCGATTTTCTTTGGTAGCTCGATCATCATCGTCGCGTTGCGCAAGGTTTTTGGGTCTGAAGACAGTTCTTGGCACGTAATGGCAAATGCTGTTCTGCCGCTCAGCTTTTCTATTGGTATGGCTGGCCTGCTAGGGATGTTCGCGTTTTAGGTGCTGCTGGAGCGGGTAACGGGAATCGAACCCGTAACTGAAGCTTGGGAAGCTCAGGAGCTTTCTATGAAAACAAAAGCTTTGCAGCAAAGGTCTGGGGCTTTTTCTGGGGTTGTGAGCTGCAAAATGCTCACATTGTGACCTTATCATCCGATCTTTCCTTTTAGTTTTGGTCCTGCGCCGATCACGCTGTAGCCATCCAGCGCCGCCCGCATATCATCGACCAGCACATGGGCATAACGACTTGTGGTGGCGATATCTTTGTGACCGGCCAGCTGACTGACCAATTTCATGTTGCCCGTTGCCCGGAGCATTCGGGTGCAAAATGTATGCCGGCAATCGTGGAACCGAAAGTTGGAAATTTCAGCGGATTTAAGTGCAGCTCTCCATGCGACGCCAAAGGTGCCTCCATTCGGCTCGATAGCGACGCGCTCATTGTAGACTTTGTCGATGCGTGTGAACACATGGTTGCGGTATCTCATCAGATTAGAGCTGGGCAGGGCCGACAAAAGCGCCGCCAGTTCGCTGTTGATGGGGAACAGCATCATGTCATCGCCCTTCATGTGAAACGTAATCTCGCGGTTTTTCAGATCTACATCATTCCACATAAGACCTGAAATAGTTGCGATTCTCGCTCCAGTCATCAACGCAAAGCTGACAAAAGGGTGAAACTCTGTCGGCAAATGTTCAAATAGGCGCTCTTGCTCGTCCATTGACAGCTCACGTACACGTTCGCGCGGTTCTTTCGTTTCAGCTTTGCGCAAGTCCAGCTGGGGAACCTTTGCCTCATAAAAATCAGACATGTGCTTGAGCGCGCGTCCCAGCATCTGCAAACGTCTATTAACAGTGGCATTGGAGCAAGTCGATCTGTCACGGGCGACATACGCGATCACATCTGCATTGGTCAGGGTGTGCAGTTGCGCCCGCTCATTCATGTGCTTCAACAACGCCTTCGACATACTCTTGTTTGTAGCCTCTGAGGGCGTCCCTATCGCCTTGTCTCGATGATAGGTGCCAAGTGCCTCTGATAGGGTGTAAGCGCCGCCTCTGAAGGTTTCAGTCCTTGCCTGCGCCCGGATATCGGCCTCTACCGCCTTAGCTTCTTCGTAGTCTTCGGTGCCACAGCTTCCGCGAAATCGACTACCTTTGACGACGATGTCATATTGGTAGACGCGGGTCTTTTTTGTTCTGAATGGCATTCTGTCCGCTCCTCTATGAACGCCTGCACATCATCCGGGCGGTATTTGATGGCATTGCGTGTCACACGGACGCACCTTAACCCCAGAGCGCGGCAATTCTGAAGGGTCTTTGTGCAGACCCCCAAAATCTCGGCGGTCTCTTGTGGACTTAGGAGCGGTGTCACTTCATCGATCCCCTAATTGCCATCTGAGAGTGGTTCGAGCTCTTCTATGCTACGATGCATATCTACGGTCCACGGCATCATTTGAATATGGGCTGCGCTATCGTTGCCGCCAGACAACATTGCCACAATGTGAGTTGGCGCAAACCATTCAATCGCAGTCTTCGCATAAAATGCTAACTGTGAAACAGTCTGCGATGGATCTATAGGGATCATAGACAAAGTGACCCTACCGGAACATAGAGGTGAGTGGTCCAGTAGGGTCGGGGGCCCGTGAGTGGGTTTGAGCGGCTTTGATAACAGATCATCAGTCATGCCAAATCGCCTTAACGTCGCGGAAGACGATTGACGGCTGTGCGTTGCCAGCAGCGCAGCAGGGTCAGATCGCCCTCGGCATTGGTTGTGGTTCGGATACCTGCGAGTGTCAGCTGTCGGCTTTGATTTGCGCTGTCGTTCTCTGCACAGTGTCCCGCAAATGACACGTCGGCCACGCCATGCTCGATCAATTCTTTAAGCAAATGGCGCCCGACCATACCATTTATTGGGGCTTCTCTGCCAGACAAACGGGCATCGATGAGTGCGATGTAAGCCTCGACTTCTACAGCCCTGCGGCCATCAAGTGGCGGGTGTGGCGATTGTCTGTCCATCATGCAGACACTCGCTGCTGGGCTGCGGTCCAGCAGGCCACCTTGAACCAGTTGCATGCGAGTTGTTCCTCGGTGTCACCGGCAGCCGAAATACCAAATAGGGTCAGCTCGTGTTGATGTGTGTCGGGGTGCCGCTGATTTCCGCGCGGCTCGGGTCGCATCCAAACACCATGACCAATCATGTTTGCCAAACGGATGGCGAAAATCTGATCAGACAAATCTTGGTCGCGATGTCGGCACAGAAAAGCCTCAAACAGGGGCTGGAGTGTTAGCACGTCCAGGCCCTCACAGGGAGACTGAAGCCAGCGCTTCGACGGCGCGCTGTTTGTCGATAAGTCGCCGCAGGCTCAGCTGCGAAACTGGCTGGCCGCGTGCGGACTTAAGGATTGCCCAAGCCATCAATCGTCTACCTGGGCGTCGATGTGCCTCTGAAGGGTCAGTCACAAACAGGCGGGCATCGTGCACTGCCTGCGCTGTGCGGTTGGTGAGTACATGTGGTTGCATCGACATCTCCATCCAGTTGATGGAGACTTGAATAATCCTATAAAATCGGATTGTCTATATTTTTAATCCGAAATTATTGGATTGTGTTTGCCCATCCTGTGGTTGTGCGCCCATTAACCATAGAGATCCTGAGGGGAACAAATGGGTGGGAGCCAGAGACTGCCATGATGATTCGATTGTTGATATTATTGAGGAAGTTCGGGGTTAACCTTAACTGGATTGGTGATCCGAAGACTGCACGTTCTCGTTCAGAGCGGAAAATAATTGATCCTGAACGTCACCAGCCAGTTGAGCGAAATCACCGTGAATGATGAAATTAAAGTCCACCCGGTGCTGTTGGTACAAGTAACGCATAACTGGGATCGACGGTCGGCCCTTTTTTTCCTGCGTGTTATATGTGGTCGCGCCAATCGGAATGGCTGCTGCAAATTCTTTCTGTTGCATACCGGTAATGCGCCTCGCTGCCCTTAGGCGGAAGGCGATAGCTTCATCGCTCGTGTCACCGATGCGCGAAAGGTGTTGTTTTTCGTCAATGTTCATTTGATTTTTTCTTGAGCTTCCAAGTTATTGTTATCCGATGATCCAATTAAATTGAATACTGAGGTCAATCTGATATTTACAATCCGAAATTATCGGATTATTTAGTCGCCTCATGTATAGCGATGCTCGTTCATTCATAGATCGCCTTGGAGGCTACAGAGTCGTTGCTCAGCGCCTCAAGGTCTCGCCGACGACGGTGCACACACATCTGACGAATGGCCTGCTTCCTTCAAGGTGGTATGCGGCTATGATCGAGCTTGCAAATGAGCTCGGCGTAGAGCCGCCATCACGCATACTTTTCAGTTTCATCAAACTACCCCCGTTGTTGGATCGGTCTGCCGCATGACGCTCGCTGGTCCATCCACTGTTCCTTCTGTTGTGTTGGCCTCTTGTGAGAAGGCTAACGGCCTGCCAAAGGATTGTCGCGAAAAGGATTTCCCAAAACCAACGGCTGTTGTAAACGTAGCTGTTGTGGCGAAAGCCTGGGAGGGTGATCCGGTCCCACCGTCGGAATATCGGGCGTCATTTCCGCGGCTTTGGGCGCGCTTTCTGCGGTCGTCGTTTCGCAACTGGCAAGACGTTGCAGGGTTCTTTGAGGTGGACGACCGCACCGCGCGCAATCAGTGGCAGGGGCTGCACAAGCCGACCGGCGACAAGGTCGCCATGGCTGCTCTGGCACACCCGGAGGCCTTTCGGCTGCATTGCGGAAAAGGTTTGGTCGATGAATGAGATCCTTTTTTTTGCGCGGTTTGGAAAAGTTTTTCCGGTGCTGACTGGCATACCGATGAAAACATGCAGCCAGGGTTGGAGAACCCATCAAGCCAGAAAAGCAGGTGCGTGGTCGGCTGCAATGTGCCTCTTCGCCTCCCTGTCAACTCTCGGGGGCAGGGCTGACCTGTCCCCGTCTTTTTTGGGGATGGCGTGATGGCCGCATCAGCAAAACCCCTGTTTCGCGCGACAAAGCGCAAGCGCGCACCACAGCCCGAACTTGCGGCGTTTCCGGAGCAGGGTTCCCCCGCGCCAACGCGCGATGGTCTTGATTATGACCCGACGCCCCCCGACGCGACCGCTGCGTTTCTGGCCGTCCAGGCGGACCGGTTGCACGCAATTGGGGGACCGGTTTGGGAACCTGCTGTTGGCGGTGGCCACATGGCCGATGAATTATCCCGACATGGATTTGATGTGATCGGATCAGACGTGGTTGATCGGGGCTGGGACGGGACAGTGGTGCGCAGCCTGTACGATTTCGAGATCGCACCAGCCGATATCATCATCACCAATCCGCCTTATGGCGAAATCAATGCGCGCGATGGCCATGGCCGCTGGTTGCGCCACATCCGTGATCTGAATGTCCGCTATGTCGCAATGCTGCTCAATGCGGATTGGATGGCGGCGCGCATCAACGGCATGGACGCGTTGCACGACACTTATCCGGTCTCGATCGAATACATTTGCTGCTGGAAAATTGACTTTCGGGGGGGTGGATCGCCACCGCAGCGGAATGCCTGGTTGGTCTGGGATCGTGACTGGTCCGATGAAACCGTCAAGCGGCGTCTGTTTCGTAACCCGCCCGATAGCAGACAGAGCGCGTTGAATTTGGATTATTCTGCGGAGGCCGCCCCATGACAAAGAGCGCCACCAGAGACCGTCTGACCTGCACAGGCACCCTGCGGTCGGCAGCATGTACAGATCAAAATGGGGTCAGCCCTCATTTGGTGCCGGAACTCAATCTGGATGTGGAACCGTTTTTGACCTTTGCAGAGGCCGAGTTGCGGGCGGCACCGCCCTGGCAAAGTGGCGTTTGCTTCAATCCTGGATGTGGCCGCGCGTTCGCGCCAACACGCAAGTGGCAAAACTACTGCTGCCGGGCTTGCAAGCAACAGTCGCGCCGCGAGTTAGCGCAAGTGGGGCACAGGCTTGCGCTGGCGATGCTGGTCTGGCGGATCCACAAATACGCGGCTGCGGGCACGCCAGAAGCGGCACTTGTGCGTGCCGCCCGCCGGTATGTCACGCATGTCCAGTCGGCCTGGATGCAGGATCGTGCGCGGCGGGCGGCGGACGCGAAAGGGTCGGGCGATGACATTTGAGCCGATACGCAGCGGACGCGGTCAACCGGCCATACGCTGCACTTGTGACAAATGCGGACGGTGCGAAGTTGTCCCGGGATGTCACGGAAAGCATGGCAATGAGGGGCAGGGGCAGGCGGTGCGTAACGTCGGAAAACTGGGCTGGACATATATCGGAAAGCGCCTGCGGTGCCTGTCCTGCTCGGCAAAAAAGAGGGTGGATCAGATGAAAGACAACACAGTGCCGGTCGATGCGACGGCGCCATTGCGCGAACCGACACGTGCCCAGAAGCGCGAGATCATGGATTTGCTGGATGACGTCTATGACACGGACAACGAATGCTATCAGCGGGGCGATACCGACGAAACTATTGCCGAGCTCCTGAACGTGATGCCGGGATGGGTGGCAGCGTTGCGAGAGGATTTCTTCGGCCCATCCGGGGGCAATGAGGACATGACAGCATTCAAAGATGAACTGCGGGCCTTCATCACCTCTGCGCAAGCGGTGAAGCAACAATCTGAACAAAAGTTGGATGTGCTGGGCCGTGAGATCGAGAAGGCAAAAGGCTTTGTCGGTCGTCTTGAGAGCATTCAGCGCGCCGTTGGGCCCCGCATTTTGCAGAAGGTGAAATGATGTTCAGGACAAGGGAACCGGGCGATGGTTGATCTTGCAAGAGTCCAAGGTGGCGCTCATGGGTAAGCGCAAATACACGGATATTGTCATCAACGGCGTCACCTACGCTGACGTAGATGTGGCAGCAGCAGCGCTGTCTGTTCACCCGGTTTCCATCAGGCAGCATATTCGCAACGGAACCTTACATCGCGCATGCCGTGGTTTGTCGGGTAGTGATCCAATGCCGGTGCGTGTGCGGGGGAATTTATTCGACAGGCCCGCGCAGGCTGCAGCACACTACGACGTTTGTATTGATCATGTGTATCGCCATATTGCAGCGGGTGCGCCCGACCGGATCGGACTGGACAACGAACGGGGGCAATACCGCGCGAAAGCCGTCACCATTGGTCCTGTGAGTTTCCGATCTCGTGCCGAGGCCAGTCGCAAGCTGGGGCTTGGCAAGGATTATGTCAGTCGTGCAATGACCCGCAATTCAAAGCGCATGCTTGAGACAGTCATCGCTGCCGCCATGCGGTACGCCGAGACAGAGGGGACCGTATCGTAATGCCGTCCTGCTTAATACTGGAATTCTCGAGACCCACGCGGAGCGTCATGCGGATGTTCATCACAGATCCGGATATCGGCGTGCTGGATATCGTGGAGGCTGACCCGCGCCGCGATGGCGCATATGCCCCGTTTTTGGGTTCCGTCGATTGCTACGGACCCAAGCGGTCCATCAGGGTGACCACGACGTTTCCATTTGACATTGGACGGCTGCGGCAGCGCAAGGCGATCATCAGGGCCGTGATCGCCGCTGCATTGGAGGCCGCGGCATGAGTGGTACAGCCGCATCCCTGCTGCGACCGATCGAGGTGGGTGATTTGCCGGTTTACCCGATTGCGCGCGGCGAGCGCCTGGAGAGCCATTCGTTCTTCCTGTTTCACTTTGATCGTTGGCTGAACTCTGACCTCTATTTGCTGGGTGACTGGGATGTGAAGGGCGTGGCGACGGCGCTGTGGTGCCTCGCGCAGAACCAGGACCCGGTTGGCACTTTGCCGGATAGTCCGCGCCTGATTGCCGCTTTGCTGCGGATGTCCACGGATCAGTGGGAGGGCTACACGCGCCGCGAGCCGTCGCCGCTGCATGGTTGGTATCACTGCACCGTGGGCGACGAAGTGCGCTTGATGCACAAGGTAGTTACGGAAGTCGCCGTTGCCGCGCTCAGCCAGCGCCTCAAAGGGCAGGATCGGCGCGACGCCGACCGGGAACGCAATGCAATCAAGCGATTGCGCATGCGCGTGGAGGCGCTTGGCCATAGCCGATTGGCCGCCCAGGACATGTTCATTGTCCAGCTCTACCGCCTTTTGCAAGAGCGGTATCCGGGCGGCAACAGCACCGATAATCGCGTGATCGAATGCATGGAAGAAATGGGCGTCCGCGACCTCAAACATTAAAACATCCGTTTCTGTCCAATTCTGTCCGATGGACAGAATTGGACAGAAACGGACACTTTCGGACAAAGACTGTCGGCTGCTTAAAGGAAAAGAAAAGAAAAATATAATGAAAAGAAAAAGAGAAGAGACGGCGGCGCACAAACAGGCAGGCGACATGCGCAGTTGAAAACCCGGAGTGCTGAGAAAAGGGAAAGAACAATGGATAGAGCAGGGCAGACACAAGGCGAACAGCAGGTCATTCGGCTGTTGGTACAACCGCTACAGCGACTGGGGCTGGCCAAGCCCAGTACGCTGACGATCAAACAGTTTGATGAGATGGTGGCGGAGTTGTCGCAAAAACTGGCCTATATGTCCGCAATCAATCTTGAAGCACTCGCGGAAATATCTGCGGCCAATGCAGGCGGCAAAGATCGGGACCGCTTTCCCATTGCGCGCAATATCCTCAAATGGGCGGCGGACATCCAACCACCGCGCGATGATGCGTCACCGTTGATCCGCGCTGTCTTTGCCAAGCAACTTGGTCGTGATGCGATCGCACAAGGCTGGGCACCGGAGCTTCTGGCTGAATTGCGACAGTCCCGCCGGTGGCCGACCGATTATGTTGTCAAAGTAACCAGGGAGAAAGGTGATGATGCTGTGCGCCAGTTGCAACGCATGGAGGACAGGCTGGCACGCGGTGATGGCTTGCCGACTGAACAATTGGCGTGGCGGGAGCGCCGATTGGCGGTCATCGCCCGCTGTACCGAGATCGCAAACTTGGGAGTAAACGGATGAGTGCAAATGATCCGATGATCACCTATCGGGCAAAGTCTGCCGCGCGCGCAGCCGAGGAGGCAGAGCGGGTCGCCCGTGTGAGGGCCTCCGGCACTGTGCCTTCCGAATGCGGTGATGCAATTCCTGCCGCCCCTGCGCGTGGCGGGGTTGCCACCTTCACCCCAAAGACATCTATGCCTGATGGCGAAAAGGGCTGGAAGTTCGAGAACGCGGGATATCGCGGTCGGACGGGTCTGCGCTGTGCGGATGTGTTTGACCGGATGATGGCGAGAAGCACGCCGCAGCGGCCTTGTATCCTGACGCCCAGTCAGATCGCCATGGGCCGCACATATGCCGTGCTGACAGAAAGATATGCCGCTGCCGGGTGCAAGTCACCCTCATTGGAAAGCACTTCGGGCGGTGGCGACCCGTCCGCGTTCATTGATGCGGTGCTGGAACAGGGCCAAAGGCTGGCCCTGATCCATAATCGCATCGGAATGGGTGTTGCAAAGTCCATCCGCCGTCGCCGCCCGTCAGGGGAAACGCGCGTGCCCATCACAGACCGACAGTTGGTCGATGCCGTCTGCCTGCATGACCGCAGTGTCAGTCAGGTGCTGATCGCGGGTGGTTGGGCCAAGGGCAACGGTAACGCCAGCAGTGCAATGGTGGCTGATTTGATGCAGGCGCTGAGTGCCACACTGACGCGCATGATGGGGCCTGTGCGGTCCGGTCGCATCATGCATACGACCTTGGGCTCTGGCCCCGCTCCCCGTTGGCCTGACGGGCAATAGAAAATTAGCGCTTGACACTTAAGGGTGTTGAGGTCTACTAAATGTGCATCATCAGGAAGTGCGCCGCCCAACATATGGTCCGGCGCACTTTCTGTTTGTACTCCAGATATTCTGACCGGGCAGAGCCGTTGGGCGCTGTGATGCAGATCTGAGATGGTAGCAAGGCCTGCAGGTGGTCACGGCCCGTAGCGGACCGTGGTCGAGGATCACACGCCGCAGCGCAGATTCATCAACGCAGTCGTCAATACATCACTCACAGGCAATTCCGTCGCCGTCTCGGTCGAGGCCGTAGATATCCGATCCAATGACCCGGACTGGTCCTCTGACATAAGCCGGACCATTTCCACCACCACCAGCGCAATCAACATCGCTAGCATTGGGTACACACCCCGAATAGTGGCTGCTGCATCCCGATCCAGTGGAGTTTGTGCTGCGTTGTGGTGTCTGTGAGCGATGGCAATGATATGGCCGCGACCCAGCGTGACATCCTTGCGCGTTCAATCCGCCGGAATGAGTAAAGCCAAAAGTTGGCCAGAATGCTGTGATTGCGATTGAAATAGAACACAAGAGATTTCGCATCTAACTATCCTCATAATAATACAACTAACCTCACCACAACTTTGGGGCGATTTGTTGGAGAAATTTGGGCGGTTCAGAAAAACGAAAAGAACTTCCAAAAGTGAGGTCACACCATGCCACGCAAGGTCTGTGTTTCTGCCGGTTGCGATGATCTCGCGATCGCGGGAAAGTCGCATTGCCCGGATCACGCGCAGCAGAACAAGGATCGGTTGGCGGAGCGCCGAGCGACGGCCCAGCTCACAGAGCATGCCGCGAGCTGGCGCGTCCTGTATCAGTCGCGCGACTGGCGGAAGGCCGCGCGACGGTTCTTGTCCCGCAATCCGCTCTGTGCTGACTGTGCCGAACTGGGCGCTGTGGTGGCCGCAACGCAGGTCGATCACATCGTGCCGCACAAGGGCGATTTCAAACTGTTCTGGGACCGGAAGAACTGGCAGTCGCTTTGCCATCCCTGCCACAGCCGCAAAACCGCATTGGAGGTTTTTCACCAAAAGGGGGGGCTACCTGAGAACTAGGCCGGGGTGGCGTTGACCGGCGGGGGTACCTTTCTTTTCGCGGCCAGTTAATTGGAAAAAAAAGCCACATTGATGATGACAGATCAGGGAGGACTGAAACCATGAAGGGCCGCAAGCCAGATCTTGAAAATGTCATCCCGATGATGGGCGATGTGCAGCGCCGGGTGCCAGATGCGCCTGAGTTCATGAGCGAGGCCGCGCGTCGGGTCTGGGATGAGCTGGCTGCGGATCTGACGGCGAAGGTTCATCTTGAGCCGCAGTTTGAATATCAGTTTGCGGCGTATTGCGAGAGTGTGTCCAACTTCCTGGCGGCCACATCGGTGCTGGCCATCGAGGGTTATTACTTTGAAACCAAAACCCGCAACGGTGTGCAGCAAAAGAAGACGGCGATGTGGGGCGTGCAACAACAAGCGATGAATGCCATGCGCCGCGACAGCGCGCTGTTCGGCTTGTCGCCGGTTGACCAGTCGCGGCTGAAGGCGGGCGGCCAGGGCGATCTCTTTGATGATCTGATGAACCAGCTCAAAAATGGAACCGATTGATCACCCGGTTTCGGGCTACGCGCTTGGTGTTGTAGGGGGTGACATCATTGCCGGTGACCTGGTGCGGATGGCCTGCGAGCGTCACCTGCTGGATTTAGAAACGGCTGGTGAGCGCGGGCTGTACTTCGATTGCGAAGCGGCGACGATGGTCACGAACTTTGCCAAGATGCTGCAGCACACGGCGGGTCCGTTGGCTGGCAAACCGCTTGAGCTGATGCCGTGGCAGGTGTTCCGGCATGGATCCGTGTTCGGGTGGAAGTATGAAGACACCGGGTTACGCCGGTTCAATTCGACTTACCACCAAGTCGGCAAGAAGAACGGCAAGACAACGGACACATCGGTGCCGATGCTTTACACGCAGCTCTTTGACGGGGAGGCGTCGCCTGAAGGGTATTGTGCCGCGACCACTCGCAACCAGGCGGGTATTCTGTTCAAAGGCATCAAGCGGATCATCAAACGCTCGCCGCTGCTGGGTGAGTTTGCGAAAGTCTGGACTAGCTCGGTCACAGTACCAAAGTTCGACGGCGTGATTTCTTGTCTAAGTCGCGACGGCAACAGCTCGGATGGGATCAACCCATCGTTTCTGGCCCGCGATGAGATGCACCGTTGGACGGATCGCGAGCTGGCCGAGACGATTGTCGAAAGCATGATCGCGCGGTCGCAGCCGATTGATTGGGTGATCACAACGGCAGGCCATGATCGCGGATCGCTGTGTGGTGAACTGCGCGGCTATGCGGAAAGCGTGCTGCGTGGTGATGTCACGGACGACAAGCTGTTTGCCTATGTGGCCGAGCCGCCGATTGACTGTGATCCGACCGATCCAGTGGCTTGGGCAATGGGAAACCCGAATCTGGGAGTGAGTAAATCAAAAGCGGCCATGGGCGCGGCGGTTAAAAAGGCCCTCGCAATCTCGGGTCAGATGCCAAATTTTCGGCGCTTCCACCTCGATCTGTGGACCGAGGGGGCGGAGAGTTGGATCTCGCGCGACGTGTGGGACAACGGCTTGATGGCCGCCCCGTTCGATGAGCGCATGCTTTACGGGAAAAAGGCCTGGGTAGGTTTGGACCTGTCCAACAAGATCGACACGACGGCGATTGTGATTGCGGTGCCGCATGACGGGCTGATCTATTTGATCGTGTACACATTCCTGCCGGAAGGGCCGAAAGGGTTTATCGCGCGGGCGCAATCGGAGAAGCGCGAGTTTGTGGCATGGCGCGATGATGGCTGGCTTGAGGTGCATACCGGTGGCAGCATCGACGAAGCGGAAATTGCCAAACGTCTGGAATGGATCCGTGCTCACTTCGATCTGCAAGAGGTGGCATATGATCCTTGGGGCATGAAGTATCTGGCGGACGAGCTTGACAAGAAACGCTTTCCGATGGTCGAACATCGACAGGGTTTTGCGAGTATGTCCAATCCGATGAAACGGTTTGAGGAGAAAGTTGCCCAGGGGCGGCTTCGCCACAACGGCAACCCGGTTTTTGCCTGGCAGGTTGGCAATGTGCACCGAGATGAAGATGCGGCTGAGAACATCAAGCCAAACAAGAAAAAATCGAGCGGGCGCATTGATGTCTCAGTCGCGGCGATCATGGCCGTGGGCCGCGCCGAAGCCAATGAGACAAAACGCAAAGCAATGGAGGCGGCGGTCGTGTGATTGGCAGACGTGCTCTGTCGATTTGGATGATACGTGATGTCTGCTTCGAGCCCGCTTTGACCGATGCTGCAGTATGTACGAACGTCGGCTCTGTATTTTCCGGGCCTTATCCGGTTAAGTTGCCGCTTTCATTCGGGCGAGATGCCATACTTGCGAAGAATGCCATCTATCTCATCCTGCGAAATGTTTGACGACCGCTCTTTGTACTCCTGTGTACCAAGGCCAATCTGCGTCCAAATCTCCTCCGCGGCGACGTTCTTTCTTTCCGCGTGCCAAAGCGTCACGATGAGTCTAGGCAAAAGAACGTCGTCGCGTGAGAAAGGTACGTCTTCAGTGCCATCGGCGAGCGACAGCTTTTGAAAACTCTTCCTAGCTGGAATGTCAAAAAGACTGTCGTCTCCAAACGTTAGTTTGACCATCGGATGATCATACAAACCAATGAACCAAACTCGGTCCATGCTGTTGAATTCGATTTCTATGGTGTTTTCCAATGCATGGAGCTGACCGCTTGCGTTTTCATGCGTGTCTTTGATCCGCAAACCGTGCAAAGCCGCAGAAACCTCGGCCCTTGTTGCGTCAAGTAACAGCGAGCCAATCCCCTTGTGTGGCATCAGTTCAAAACTAATGAACCTGCGCTTAAGTGAGAACATTGTTAGCCTGTGTGCTTCAATAATTTATTTTGCATACTGTTGGCATCGCAAAGCAATGGCAAGCTTCACGCGATGCGGCCTTTCAATGCTTCTGAAGAGAAGTCGGCTTCGTCCGCGAAGCTGACCTAACAGCTGCAATCTGATTTCTGCGGCCCTGACGCTTTGCGCGTCACTCACGAATCAATCGTATTTGCATCGCCCCGATTTGGCTGCGCGATGCTTCTTCATGCCATCTAAGGAGGCTATCGCGAATGTTTGGATTCCGACGCGCTGCGAAACCTCCTGCAGTTACCACCCGGATTGAGCCACCTGTGACGGCGGCAGAGACTAGCGGTGTGACAGCCCCTGCGCCTTGGTTGACGGAAATCGGTTGGGGTGGATCGGGGGCGCAATCGCGGGTAAAGTCTTTGCCGCATGTCTCACCCGTCACCGCCGAGCGGCATGCGACGGTGTTTGCCTGCTGCAACAACATCGCCGGGGATTTGGCCAAGGTGCCGCTGCAGCTTTGGCAGCGCGCAGCCGATGGAACGGAAACCCGCGTCTTTGGCCATCGGGCGGAATACTTGATGAACACCGAGACGTCACCGGGCGTGCCGTCGGCCATTGCGCGCTATGCGATGGTCTATTGCTTCACCCTGCGCGGCGTCAGCTATGCCTATGCACCCCGTGATGGGGGCGGTGAGCTGACATTGATCGATACGATCCTGCCAACGGCCTGCAGCGTGACGCGCCTGGCGCGCGCGCGGTTCTACCATTTTCAGGATGGTGGCGAGGTCCAGCGATCTGCGCCGCAACGCTCAATGGTGCATATGCGCTATATGGCACTGGATGGCTGGACGCATCGGTCGCCGTTGCAGGTGGCAGCGGAGAGTGTCGGCCTGGCACTTGCGGGGCAAGAGGCGGCAGCGCGTAGCGCGTCAGGCGGTACAACCAAAGCTGCGATTATCTTGCGCGATGATTATACAGATGACGAGGTGCGGAAGCGGTCGGCAGAACGGATCAAAGCTAATCTCACGGATCCGATTAGTGGTGACTTTCCTGTCCTCAACGAAGGCGAAGACATCAAGAGCCTCGATCTATCGGCGGCTGATCAGGAGCTGTTGGCATCGCGGAAGTTTGATCGCGAGATGATTGCCGCAGTTTATCGGATGCCGCCAAGCAAATTGCAGATGCTGGAGAACGGCGTGAAAGCGAACGGGCAACAGCAGGCGCTGGATTATCGGTCCGACTGCCTCATGCATTGGGACAAGCCGGTGACCCAGCAATATGATCAGGGCTTGCTGACGCAGGCCGAGCGTGAAAGCGGCCTGTTTTTCAGGCATGACTTCTCGGTGCTGCTGGAGCCAACCACAAAAGAACTGTTCGACGCCATGAAGGTGGCGGTTGGTGGGCCGTGGGTCACGCCAAACGGGGCGCAACGGATCACCAAACAACCGATTACCGAGGGCGGCGACAAGCTTTATCCGCCGTCGAACATGACACGCGATGAGCAACCAACGGACGAGGGAGACGAGGAATGACCACCCAAACAATCGCCAGCCTGATGGGAGGGGCTGCCCTTGCGCTTTGTTCCGAGTTCGCGACCGGCCTAATGGCCATGGAAGTGACCGCTGAGCAGCTGACGGGTGAGGGAGCTATCACCATTGAGAGCGGTGAACGCTTCGCGATCCAGCGTGGCGTTGCGGTGGTACCAGTGCGTGGATTGCTGACGCCCAATTCTTACGGTTTGGAACGCTGGCTCGGATGGACCACCTATCACGGATTGGCCGACACGATGGGGCAACTCGCCGCCTCAGAAGAAGTGGCAGCCATCGTGCTTGAGATTGATACGCCGGGCGGCATGGTGTTGGCAATCGAGGCCGCAGGCGAAGCCATCGCCGCTACGGCTGCGGTCAAGCCAGTCCATGCCGTGGTCTGCCCGATGGCAACATCAGCAGGCTATTGGTTGGCCAGCCAGTGCACAGATATCAGCATGACGCCGGGCGCATGGATCGGCAGTATTGGTGTGCAGATGTCTACCTATAGCCCTGTGCAACCCGGCATGCATGGCGACCAGTGGTTCAACTTTCGCTCACAATACGCACGGGCCAAAAACCCCGATGCGGCAACGGAGCCGGGCACTGCCCTGATTGACCAGCGTCTGAACGCGCTAGAGGCTGACTTTCACGCGGCGATCGCGGCGGGCCGGGGCATTGCTCCGGCTGATTTGCCAGCGCGGCTGAGTGTGACGGATGATGTGGCTGACGGTGGCGCGGTGTTCGGTTTTCAAGAGGCCCGCGCACGTGGGCTGGCTGATGCACAAATGACGCGCGATGTATTCTTCGCTGATATCTTTGATAAATACGCACCAAAACCAAACAGGACCGCAAGCCGCGCCTACCATGCAAAGGCTGCCGCTGCTCGCGCCCGCGTGCGTACCTAAGAAAATTCCGACCCATGCAGCCCCGTCACGGGGCGCTGTTCCCCTGCCACGTGCCGAAGGGGGGCGTCATGCTGCGTTCCGGCGGCACTCAAACCAAGGAGAAAACCAAAATGGACCTAGATGATCTGCGCCGCCTGCGGGCGGAGGCGTTGGCGACTATGGAAACTGCCGCCACCGCAATTGAAGAATTGGAAACGGCGGAAACCGCCGCTGATGACGAGGCGATGGTCGCGGCGCTTGCGGCTTTTGAAGAAGCGGAAACAGCTTTTGCTGCATCTGACCGGCGTGTGCGTCGCGTTGAATCTGTCGAGCAGGCTGCTGCCGCGTCTGCAAGTGGCGGCGACAATTCATCTGCCGCACCGGGTACGGTCCCGGCCGCCGCAAGCAATCCTGCCGAAAACGGTCTTGAGATTGGCTTTATGATGCATGCGCTGACCAATGCGCGTGGCGATCGCGACCGTGCTTGTGCGGCGCTGGAAGAAAACGGCCACTCCGGGATTTCGGCGGCCTTGTCGGGTGCCACGGATGCCGCTGGCGGCGTCACCATTCCGCGGGCGCAGTCTGAACAGATCATCGAGCTGCTGCGCCCGATGGTTGCTGTGCGGGCGCTTGGCGCGCGTGTCATGCCGATGCCAGCCGGTCAGGTCCGTCATGCCCAGCTTACCGGGTCCGCAACGGCTAGCTATGGGCCTGAAAACGGCGCCGCGATTGAAAGCGAGCAGACCTTCGCCCCGATCGATCAGGCCTTCAAAACGCTCAAGGCCCTCGTGCCTGTCGGCAACGCGTTGCTGCGGCACTCGACGGCGGCTGTCGCCGCATTGATCCGTGATGACATGCTGCAGGTGATGCGCCTGCGCGAAGATTTAGGGTTCATGCGTGACGCCGGTGCGGCCAATACACCCTTTGGCTTGCGGTTCTGGACACCGGTTGCGAACTTGTTGACTGGTGTGGCCAATGACGCGGCGGCGGTCGAAACCGCTATTCGCTTTCTGGTGTCGCGGGTTGAGGATGCCAATGTCATGATGGTGTCCCCCGGATGGATCATGCGGGCCGGGACGAAGAACTTTTTGGCCAGCCTGCGTGAGCCAGTGCATGGGTCCTACCTCTTTCCGTCCATTCAGGAAGACGGTGAACTGATGGGCTATCCGATCAAGACCACATCGCAGATCCCCGCAAACCTTGGCGTCGGTGCCAATGAAACCGAAGTCTATTTTGCAGATTTCAACGAAGTGATGATCGGTGATGCGATGACCGTGACCATTGCCACGTCTTCCGAGGCGGCGTTCGTCGACCAGGGCGGCAACACAGTCAGCGCGTTTCAGAATGATCTGACTCTGATGCGGGCCATCAGCGAGCATGACCTGGCTCCGCGCCATGTCGAGGCGCTGTCGGGTCTCAACGGCGTCAACTGGACCCTCTAATCGCAAAATAAGCGCTGCGCCGGGTGGTCCGGCGCAGCACCTCTCAACAGACGGCCCCTGACCGGGATGCCACAAATGGAGGGCAGGATATGTCCAAGAAAGTACCGATGTTTTTTACAAAAGCTCACGGGATCTATGTGCCCGGCGATATTGCAGGGTTTGACCCGGATATGGCCGAGAAGCTCAAAGCAGTTGCGGAAAAATATGATCCGAAGAAGCACAGCAGGAAAAAGCCGAACGCCGAGGTCGCGACAGCCGAGATCAATGCACGGACATCCGAACTGGATGCGCGCGAGGCGGCGCTCGCTGAACGTGAAGCAGCTCTGGAAGCGACCGCTCCAACGGATGAAAAAACATCTGCACAAAAGGCAGACAAAGCCAGCGCGCCGCCAAAGCGCTCCAACACGTAACTTCAGACAGGCGGGCGAGGCGGGCACATGAGATATATTGGCGCGGCAGTGATTGCATCGGTTGTGACCGTGCTGGATTTCAAACGCGCCATTCATCTCACGCCGGATGACGCGGATGATGATGTCCTGATCGCGGCCTATCTTCTGGCCGCCCAGGAACTCGTTGAAACCGCCATTGCCTGTCCGCTGGCACCGCGCCCATATGAGTTCACCGCACCGGCCTGTGCCTGGTCGGCGTGGTGGTTTCCGGTCCGTCCGGTCGTCAGTCTTGATGAGATGGCCGTGCGCGACGAGGCGGGTATCTGGGCGGAACTTGATACCGCAGAGGCCTTTGTCGTGCAGATGTATGACGAACCGCGACTTGTCGTGCCAGACGCCATCATTGCTGAATTACGGTGTGCAACCGAAGTGCGTGTACGCGCGACCGCCGGCATTGACGCTCGTGTGCAGCGGGCGGAGCAGGCCATCATCTTGACGGTGAAAGAATGGCTGGATGCTGGCATCAGTATCGATGGGGCGGAGCCACCCAAGATGACATTCGGTGCGCACAACCTGATCCGTCAAGTCCGCTATCGCCGTCCGTATGAGATCATGGGAGCCTGACCATGAAAGTATTGCGGCATATCGTGGTCCGGTTTGAACGCATGGATCGCAACAATCGCGATGTGCTGAATGCCATTGTGCCGGCATGGGTGCCGCTGGGAACGTCATGGGCTGGACGCTCGGACATCTCTGACGCGGAGAAGACGGCGGCAGGCAACCGTCATTCGGTTTTAATGGCCCGCTTTGTGGTCCACAGCAACCCGATCACCCGCGCATTGACCGGTGCGGATCGCATGGTTGAAGTGTTGGCAAGCGGGGAACGGATCTGGGAGATTGCGGGAATAAAGAACGCAACTGAGGGGCGCCGGCCACCGATCGAGATCACGGCCACGCGCACACCGCCGCCGGAGCCAGTGATCTGATGGAGGAAGCCTTCACGGACCTTCTGCAGGCAGACGCTGGCCTCGCGGCACTTTGTGATGACCGCATCCACTGGGGCATTCAGCCTGACGGCATTCAGCAGTTCCCATATCTGAATCTGACGTTGGTCAGTGATCCCGTTGCATACTACCTTGATGGCGAAGCGGGTGTGCAGCGGGTTCGGGTGCAGTTGGATGCCTGGGCCGAGAGTTATCTGGGTGCAGTCGCGGTGCAACGCGCCGCCAGCATGCTGCTGTCCGGCTATATCGGGACCGTTGGGGTCATTGCCTTCAAAGGCATGCTCGTGGAAACCGGGCGCGATCTGGATGGTCTGTCGCCTGGTGATGCGCAGCAGCTCTATGGCCGCTCGGTCGATGTGTTGGTCCACTGGGGTGCTGCAAGTGTTTGAGGTCAAATTCGAAGGTGGCCGCGAACTGGAGGCCGCACTTGCCGAGATTGAGCGCGCCGCCACACGTAAGTCGTTGGCCCGCCGTGTTCTCAAGCGGACGGCACAGCCAGTGGCCGACAAGGCCAATGCAACCGCACCCAAGGATGAAGACAGCACCGACAAGCAACTGAACGAAAGTTATGTGGTCACGTCGAAACTCACGAAGCGACAGGCGGCGATCGAGCGGCGCGGTAATCGCGATGATGTGGTGATGTATGTCGGCACATCGCACCCTGCGGGCGTGCAGCAGGAATTCGGCAACCGCAGGCATGGGCCGCAGCCGCATTTCCGCCCGGCTTGGGATGTGGGTCGGGATCAGATGCTGGAGCGGATGCGTCAGGATCTGGCTATGGAAATTCAAAAGACACTCGCGCGGGCCCGCGCGAAGACGGCGCGTGGCTAACTGCTGCACACCCGGTGATCGGGTGACATCGAAATACAATCCAAAATCGAAAGGAAAGAACGATGAGTGACGAATTCATTGGCTGGGGCGGCACGCTTGAACGCTCCACCGACGGGATAGCGTACACCGCTGTGCCGCGCGTGCGCGGCCTTGTGCTGCCCAAGGTCACGACCGAGTACCAGGACGTGACCAGTCTCGACAGCCCGGAGCGGTTCCGCGAGTACATCAAAGGCCTCAAGGATATTGGTGAGGTCAGTGTTGTTTGTGGCTACACGCGCGCTGGCTTTCAGGCTTGGGCTCTCGATGAGGCCAGAGACGCTGCAACCTTCTATCGGGGGACGTTGGCCAACGGCGATATCTTCGAATACCGTGCCTTCCCCAGCATCACGCCCAACGCCGATGACGCAGCGAGCCCGGTGACAATCGAGGCGACAATGCGTGGCACCGGGCCGATCGATTTCACCCCAGCGCCGGTGGTGCCATAATCATGGCCAAGAAAACACAACTGAACAAAGGAACCGTAACGCTCAACGTTGGTGATCAAGAACACCGGCTGCGCTTTACGACAAATGCCATCGTCTTGTTTGAAGAGACCTATGGCCAGAATTTCACCGCGGTTGAGAATTTTGCACGCGGTGTGGATGTCGGCAGTGTCTCGTTTCGCTGCCTGCGGGCGCTGATCTACGCGGGTCTGTCTGACAGCACGGACACGACGTTGCGTGGTGCGGGTCAGGTGATCGATGATGTTGGTTTCCCGCAGGCGATGAGTGCTGCCCTTGAGGCTGTGCGCTTTGCCTTCCCCGAACCGGACAAAACGGATGGCAAAGACCCGGTGGGAAACGACCAAACGGAGAGCGTCCCGGAATAGACTGGGACGATCTCACACGCGAATGGGTGGCGGCAGGACAGGCCTATGATTTGTTCTGGTCGCTGACCCTGCGCGACATCATGATTGTGTTGGACGGCGTAATGGAGCGCGAAAGGCGCCAGGCCATGCAGCAACGCGCGGTCATGTATGCGACCTCCAAACTCACGGCCATTGCCCATCATGATCCCAAAAGCCTGCCGGATGCGGACAGGTTTATCAAAGGCAGTGATGCACCGCAGCGCTTCGCTACGGACGATGAGATCAGCACCTACTTCATGGTGCGGGCGGCCAAATCCAAAAACCAAAAACAACTAAGGAACACGCAATGACGGGGGCAGTGATCGGCGCGTTACGTGCCAACCTGAGCATGAACTCCGCGCAGTTCCGGCGCGGATCCAGCGAAGCCCAGCAAAGCCTCAACCGTCTGCGCAATCAGTTTCGACTAGTGTCAGCGGGTGCGGTGGCGCTGGGGGTTACGCTAACCGCATCGGTCGTGGCAGGTTTGCGGGACGTTGATCGGCAGGCAAAGGCCGCGCGCAGCATTGATGGGACCACATCAGCACTGCGCGCGATGGAGCTGGCGGCAGGTGATGCGGGCGTTGAGGTTGGTCTGGTCACATCGGGTCTGCAAAAGATGTCGCGTGAGCTGGCCCGTGCCGCCAGTGAAGCGGGGCCGGCACGCGATGCATTAGATGGCATTGGGCTGTCGGCCAACGATCTCCTGGCGCTTGATGCCGATGAGCGTCTGTCTGCCATCGCAGATCGGACTCGCGAGCTGGGGTTCTCTGTGGCACAGACAACAAATCTGCTGCGCGATCTTGGCGTTGGCAATACGAACTTTGCCAAGATCATTGTGGCCGGCGGCGACGCGATCCGGGCGGCGCGCAATGAAGTCCGGGAATTTGGCCTCGAACTGGACGCGGCCGGCGTCGCAAAGGTGGAAGCGGCCAATGACAGCATGTCGCGTCTGGGGATGGGCTTTGAAGCCTTCCGCAACCAGTTGGCTATCTCGGTCGCCCCGGCCTTGCTGGATCTGTCGAACGGCTTTGTGGCGTCGTTGCGCAAGGGCGGGATGCTGAACACGATGATCTCCGGGCTTGGTGCCAATATCGGGACGTTGGTGTCCATCGCCGGTACCGGCGTGGCGGTATTTGGTGTCCGCTATGTCGCTGCCTTTGCTGGCATGCGCATTGCAGCGAACGGTGTCACCCTCAGCTTGGTCCAGATGCGCGCTGCACTGGCGAGCACCGGGGTTGGGTTGCTGGTGATTGGGGCAGGACTCCTGATCGCCAAGCTAATGGGCCTCGATGGGGCCTCACGCCGCGTCCAAATGGCGATTGATAGTGCAACGCTGGCGATGGCTGATGAGATCCGACAGGTGCAGCTTCTCACTGCAGCGATGGGACCAGGCACCCGCATGACCGTTGAGGCGGCGCAAGCAAAGTTGCGGCAGGCAGAGGCCACGCTGGCAAATGTAGATGCGACACGACAAGACCTGATCCTGGCTGAAAAGCAATCAAGTGCGTACGTGTCACTGCAGCGGGAAGCCGAGCAACTTATAGAGGTTGTTGGCAATGCACGTGCCGAATTACGGGACAACCCGCTGACTGCGTTTTTGACGTCAGAGGACATTGCGGTATTCGAAGCCCGGATCGCTGAAATCCAAGCACAACAGCGTGAAATGGTGGAGCTCGCCGGTGGAATCACGCCGGAGTATCAGGCTGCGGCGGCTGAGATCGCGCGCGTCAAGGCGGCGATTGCCAGCGCAAAGGATGGCATCGTCAGCTTCAACGGCGCGATCATTGTCGCGACCGAGCTCGGAGGCCGACTGCATGACACGATGGGCGGCATCGACTTTTCGCAATCTGTGCGTGGCGCACAGCAGCTCGCGCAAGAGCTGGAAATCTCCCTGAGCCGTGCCATGCAGATCATGGGGTTGGTTGGTGCGGCTGCCCAGGCAAAGGCTGATCCGGTCATTTTTGATCCGCGCGACCCGCGCTTTGATGCTGAGGCTGCGGCGACTGCGGCGCGACTGGAGCGGATCCGTGCGCAGATGGAGGCGATCCAAAACGAGACGGCCGCCGCGACCGTGATTACGCCGCGCCTTGATGCGGCTGCCGAGGCTGCCGGCAGGGCAGGGGGTGCGGTTGGTGGCATCGGTGCTCAGGCAGAGGACACCGGGCAGGCACTAAGCGGCCCGTTGCTGAGCGGCGTTGATAGCGTCAGTCAGGCCTTTGGTGACTTTGCTGCGCGCGGATTTAAGGACTTCAAGAGTTTTGCTGATCAGGTGAAGGCAACGTTTACGCAGTTGATCGCCAACCTGGTTGCGACAGCGGCGAAAAACCAAATCCTGATCTCACTTGGACTGAGTGGCGGTGCTGGGGGTGGCGGCCTTCTCGGGACCGGCCTGTCACTGCTGGGCAGCGGTGCGACTGGTGGCGGTGGGTTGGGTGGTTTGTTGTCCGGTGGCGGGATCGCGACGTTGGGATCGGGCGTGCTGGGCGGCCTCTCAGGTGTGGGTGCCGGCATCGCTGGTGGGTTTACCTCCGGCGGGGTCGGTGCGGCAATCAGTGGCGGCTTTGGGGCATCAATTTCGGGTATCTCAGGTGGTCTTGGCGGGATCGGTGCTGCGATTGGGGCCGCCCTGCCTGTCGTTGGGGTTGGGCTTGCTATCGCTGGCCTATTTGGGTTCGGTAAGAAAAAGAGAAAGCCGATTATCAGCAGCGAAGACTTTCGGGCTGTTCAGACCGGCCTCGCTTTAACGAAGCAGTCTCTCAAACGAACCGCAGATGAGGCCACCAACCTTGGCGGTCTATTCGGCGGACTGGCGCAGCAGCTCAGCACCAAAGGCATTCAACGCGCAGCGCGCGATTTAAAGAACCTGGCAGGCGGTGCCGAGGAGTTCACAGAACTCACGCAAGGGTATTTGGAGAACTTTTTTAGCGATGCAGAGAAGCGATCGCGGGTCATCGAGGGGATCACTGCGACCTTCGACAAGTTCAACCTTGAGGTGCCTACGACGGCCGCCGGATTCCGCGAACTGGTGGAGGGGTTCGACCTGACCACAAAAGAGGGTCGCAAGGCCTATGTCGAGTTGCTGAAGGTGTCCGATGCCTTTGCTGCTGTGTATGGCACCGCACAGGACGCAACCGCTGCCCTGTCAGGGTTCTATGGCGGCAACATCTTTGGCTCTTTGGTTGAACAACGGCTTGCGATGGCAGCCCTCAATCGTGGGGCGAATGTTTCGCTGTTGCAATCGGGTGGAGGTGTCATCAGCCCCAATGAGCTGGTGCGCTTGACAGAAACCGGCAACGGCATCGATCCAGTGATGGACAGCTCACGCTCGCTGCGGGATCTGGTGCGTTACTTCCAGCGTTGGGAAATCGATGGGCTGCCACCAGAAAGGACAACCTGATGCAAGTGATTAGACCGATCCCGATCACAGATCAGACGTTGGTTGCCTCCTCGATCCCTGAGCAGGACGCGCCGGAATATAGTTCAGGAACCACCTATGCCGTTGATGATGTGGTGCAGGTCACCTCTGTGCAGTCTCTCTACCAGAGCGTCTCGGCAGCCAACAATGACAACAACCCAGTGGCTGACGATGGCACAAATTGGGTGCGGATCAGTTCCACCAATCGCTGGCGCGCCTTGACAAGCAAATCCGCAGCCCGGCGACGGCACCAGGAAGCGTGACTATGTTCTGTCGCAACATCGCTTGTGACGGCGGTTGCCGTGCTGGGAATGATTGGTGACACGGTCGCGTTAGAAATCGCAGGGGGAGGAGAGACACAAGTCTTCACCAGAAACCTGCGGGTGCGTCGGCAACTGCGCGGCTGGTACACCTACTTTTTTGGCGGGTTCGACAAGGAGCCAAACGCAGTCTTCCTCGATGTTCCGTTCTTTGGGATCGGCACGACCTACACCATCACAGTCACGGCTGGGCAAGGTGACGCCGGTATCGGTCAGCTCTTGTTCGGACGGTTGTTGCGGCTTGGACGCACCAGGTGGGGATCTGATGTGACCATCTTGTCGGGCTCACGCAAAGAGCGTGACATTTTTCTTAACCTGATTTTGGTCAAACGTGCAACAGCACTGCGGGCCAACTTCGACGTGATCGTGCAGGGCAATCTGCTGGCTGCGACGACGCGCCTGATGGAAGAGCTTGATGCTGAACCCTCGGTCTACATTGGCGACCAAGACACGGCCAGAGGGCTGATCATCTACGGCGTGTTCTTCGACTACACGCATCGGCTTGATCTGCCGGATAAATCCGAATTCACCATTACAGTTGAGGGCTTGAAGTGATGCAACTACCCATCCTGACCGATCTTCCTGAAGCGCCATCGCCTTCCGACACCGAGGAAGATTTTGACGTGAAGGCTTACACTTTCACTCTTGCTCTGCAGCCGATGGTCGTTGAGATGCGCGAGTTTGGCACGGCTCTCGAGGTGTTGCAGTCGAATGTCGCGGCCAATGCAGCTGCGGCCAATCTCGCGGACGTTGATTTTGCCACTATCCCCGACCGCTTGCTGAAGGTAAATGCGGCCGGCACCGCCGTTGAAGGGGTTGCTGTAAACCCCGACATCAATCTCAGCAATGGTCCGGACGAGATCGCACCGCGCTCAACAATCGAGGGCGCCATTGATTTCAAACTGGCCAGTGCATTTGCACAAAGGCAAACCTCCAGTACGCTTCAGTCTTTTAACGGTGGATTTTCTTACTCCACTTTACATGGTCTTGGTGCTCGGCCAAGGTTTTGGTCATTCGAGGTAAGGTGTTTCGTTGCTGAGTTTGGGTTCGCGGTGGGAGATATCGTGCCAGTCGTACCAAATGCTACAACAGGATCTTCGTCGGCCTTTGGATTTGTAGCCACCGTGTCCGAAACACGCGTTGACATAAAATTTGCCAACGTGGCCAGCCCTATTAGAGTCCTCCGTCCAGATACTGGCGCGGCCGTCTCTCTCACTAATGCAAATTGGGGCTTCCGTTGGCATGCGGCGTTATGAGCAAGCGTCATAGATTGCGCTCGCGCATGTCGCCGAGGACAAAAGAAGATATCTACAATGTCGCAACGCCCGTCGTCGTTGCCTTGATAATCGCCAGCATATCGCTCAGCGGATCAGCAGTGTTCCTGGCGTGCTGGACACTTATTCGTGTGGCGCAAGGCCACTGAATGTTCTGGATCAGAGCAATCTCTCTGCTGGCCGTGGTCGGCTTGTTCATCGCTGATTTTGGCTTCGACGCAATGGCTAAGAACCCACCCGTCTGGGCCTACGCCATCCCTGGGTTGCTTGCCCTCGGGATTGAAGTGAAGGCGCTACAGCGGCTGGCCGTACAGGCCTTGCAGGCCTTCGCACGCATTCCTTCTGAGGATGATAAAAATGAGAGAGGAGAAGGGCAATGATCCGATCTTACACCGTTATTGATTTGCAGGCGCGTTGTGCAGCGTTGGGCCACAACCCCGGCCCAATCGACGGTGATCGTGGCCGCCGCACCAATCTGGCAGCTAGGGCTGCAATGACTGAACGCCAGGTCAGTTCTGAGGCGTTGCTGTTCCATACGTCTGGCCTGCATCGCATCTACCTTCATTGGACTGCCGGCGCGCGCGGTGTGATCCATCTCGAAAAGAAGGCGTACAATGGGCTGGTTGACCATGACTGTAAGCGCCACCTTGGGAAATGGTCCTTTGAAGATCAAGCATCGTACCGGGCGGGCGTCCGAGGTGCATCAGGTACGCTCAACTCGAATACGGGATGTATCCAGCTTGCGGCTGATGCAATGGCGGGAGCAGTTGAAGTTCCATTCAATCCTGGCAGTGCACCAATGACATGGGAGCAAGTTGACGAATTGTGCCTATGGTCTGCGGAATTGTCGTTGGCTTTTGATATCCCTGTAAGTCGCCATTCCATTCTCTCGCATGCGGAAATCCAGTCCACTCTTGGTATTCGGCAGCGCTTTAAGTGGGATATCTGCTGGCTCCCAGACATGTCTCGCCCTGGTGATCCAATCGAATGCGGCGACCGCCTGCGCGACATCATCGCAGATAAGGTGGAGGTGTTAGCCTTCAAGCAAGCTGCATGAGCCGCCTAACGCCCATACTCGCTGCTGTGGTGGCCATAGGGGTCGCTGCTGCCGTTGGCTACGCCAGGGGTCAGCATGTGACCGAATTGGCCCAGAAAGACGCGCTGCTGTTCGCTGAACTGGAAAACCGAGCCGAGGAACGGAGGTTGATTAATGAAATTGACAAATTGGCAGATGCTAACATTGAAGCTCAGGCGAGGATCAAAGCTGATCTTGGTGTTGCTAATGATGCTGTTGCCGGCCTGTACGCCGAGGTCAGTCGTGCCAACGCCCGTGGAGATACCAGCGCCACCGCCGTCGCTGATGCAGCCCGTGCCAGAGCCCTCCTTGCCCAGTGCGCAGCACGATATCGAGACGTGGCAAGACGCGCTGACGAGCTCCGCGCCACGGTCTTAGGGTTGCAGAGCTTTGCCCGGTCAGTGTCATCTAGAACCGATCAATGATGGTGTACCGCGCTCCGGCCCCCGAAGCGATCGTCAAAATGTACCAAAGGCCGACCATGCACTAACAATCAAATCGGACCGCTCAGGTGGGGCTGATCAACGGCGAAGATACTACGATGCATCCGAGGTCTGTAAGGAGGCTAAATTGTCTTTTGCAAATGAACGACGGATTTCACTGGTGAGGCGTAACTGGCAATTCAACGACCGCCCGGACCCCTCCTTCTTCCCGATTGGAAAGGGTCAGGCTGCCGCCGGATTGCGCGACGAACCCATTTACCATCGATAGTCCCAGCCCAGATCCTTGTCCGACCGGTCTGGTCGTAAAAAACGGCTCTGCAGCGCGGGCGAGAACATCTGGCGTCATACCCGGTCCGGTATCAGTAACACAGATTCGTATTCTCCCGGACAAGTCGAGTTCTACGAATAGGCGGATAGTGCCAGGCGAATCGCCAATCGCTTTTTGTGCGTTGATGATCAAATTCATCAACGCGCTTTCGAGCAACGCGCGGTCAATATTGAGATCGGCTTGCAGCGAAACTTCTTGAACTTCGAGATTAATATGCGTGGGAAGAACCCTGTGCAAAAGTGCTCTAACATCTTCAAACACTCTGCCCAGCTCGACTTTCGTAATCCGCAATTCGGACTTTCTTCCATATGCAAGAAGCTGGCGGACCAACCCAGCGCTTTTGTCGGAAGCCGCTTTCGCTTCGGACAGAAAAACTTCTTTTTCGGGACTTCTTGGATCCAGCATAACCAGCTCAATATTGCCACTTATTACAGTTAACAGGTTGTTAAAGTCATGAGCAACTCCGCTAGCCAACTGTCCCAGCGCAAGCATCTTTTGGTTCTGGATTTCTTCACGTGTCTTTTCCGCCAATGCGCGGTTTACGGAGATAATCTGCCGAAAGCTCAGCCAAAAATACCCGCAGGAACAGAGCCCGCCGATCACGCTGGCCACAGCGATACCGAGCGTTGAAGCATTCATTGCTGCTATTAGCGTCACCCCAAGACCCGTCCCGATTACCGCGACAAAATCGATATGGGCGGAATAGCTGAATTCTACGTTGCGCGACAGGCAATGCAGGGCTATCCCCAGAACTCCGCAGGTGGCTAGAAGCAAGAAATCACCATCGCCAAGAGTGGCGACATAGACAACCATAGCGCAGTACCATGCGGCAATCACTGAGCTAGCGGAGACGCATAGAGCGATATCATTGCTGCTCGCATCCCCTGATTTATGCCGAAGATACCAGAAGACATAAGGTATAATCATCAGCCAATAGCCGATGGACCACAGCAACATGATCACCTGAGCAGTCGCAAACCAAAGAGCGACACCGCTGACCAGTACGACGCTCAACCGCGCCAAAACATCTGTAGTGTCAACCACATCACCAGAGCGAAAGGCTTCGAACTGAGCATTTCGCTTCTGCTGTGTTAAGTCAGATGGTTGCATCACCGACCCCATGAACACGCAATCTTTCCGTATAGCTTTTGCATGAGTAAGAAGTGGCATTTAAAGATAGCAAGAGCAAGACGGCCATACTTTCAAACGACAAATTGCACTGTGTCGGCAACTATTGCATTCATCCCGTTGGCGCGGGAAGTAATCCTGAAAGCAAGCCAGATTAAGGACGGTTCAAGCGGCAAACAGCTCCAAAGAATCTTTACGACAGGCGCAATCATACAAAAGTTTTCTGATCGTTCTTTGAGATTGTGTCATTCTGATAGCTGCTAATCCGGTCTAGCGTTTTTCGCATCTCGAGCTCTTCCACACTAAGTGAATTGTATGCGCAGTAACTCGCGAGATCCTCCAGAACATCAATCATCCAAGAATGATCTGTAAGCTGAGCTGCAGGGAATGATCGTTCCCATTTTTTCATAGTGTAATCCTTTTTATATTGAGTTTGGGTTGGTCCATCTGCCGACCCTTTATTGAACTTCTCAGAGTCGGAACTCGTCTCGAAATGTCGCAGACGTTGTAAGCGGACCCAACACAATCGACTTACAAAAACTCGATATGACGTATTTTCACAGTCAAAGCCGGGTGTAATCTGTCACTCCTCCTCGTCAGAAGAAAATTCTCATTTGGTACATTGAATAGGTCAAAATTAAGCACCTTAAGCGCGAGCTAACGATTTTAGCTCACGCTTAAGCTGATCGATCCGAATTCTGTTCGATTTGAGGCAGTTTTATGAAGAAATTGTAATTCGGAAGTCTAGTCCACATATGAAAACCTGCGTTATCTGGCGACGACTGCGCGAGGCTGGCCTAGAGCAGGATTGCATTCAAGCCGTTTGGGTCCAAGGGTATCAGGTGCCAGACAGCCTATTCCTTGCGCTATGCAACTACTGCTTGGACATACCAAGATGGACAGCACGTTCTGGTAACTTGGTGTTGAGTTGGAAGAGTCGCTAGCGATTTCTGAGGCCATGAAATTTAGAAGGCTTGGGTCGCTGGCAAAGGCGGCCTTTACTTACCGAAGCCTGAAGAAAGTTATGCCATTGTTAGTTAAATAGGAACAATGCCGGACCGAGCGGCCTCAACCGGGCTTTCGTTACTGGATCGGGAGACGTGCTCCTGACCCAGACCGGTAGTTTAACACTCCGTTAACCAAGCCCATCTAGAACGACCTAAAAGCAAGAGTTAACGGAGTAATTATGCGACTTACGGAGATGCCGTTGTCAGCACTTGAAGTCCAAGCAATCTTAGGTCTTTCGAGTGATAACTATGACGCCGTGGTTTCGGCAGGGCTGCTGAGAAAGGGCGTGCATTTCGTCGAGCGGCAATCCACGCGGACTTCCTTGCATAACTTCCACGATTTACTGCACTTGGTTCTGTGGTCGCATCTGGAAAGATGGGCAGGAATTCTTGACCAAGAAGACCTGTGCCTAATCCTTGATCAGGTTGAAACCGCAAGAGTGCGGGGCGTGAACGTAGATCCAGACGTTACTGTCAGTTACGAACCATTTCGTCGGAAAGCTGTAGGACTCGACGCGGAAATCCAAGATGAACTTGAGCGAGTAACTCTCGAAATCGACGACATTTGGTGCAGCCTAGTCAAGAGTATTCGCTATGAGTTGGCGAAAGAGGTGCAACCCCCTCATACGTTGTTGTCGGCGAAACAATCGTATTCAATTCAAGCTGTCTTGCGCAGCAACACAACTCTAACACAATGCACAATCGTTCATCTCTGAAGTTCAGTGTTCGAGATTGATGCAACTAAAGGGACCAACCAAGTGATTAAATTCATATCTCAGGAGAAGCTCTTTCAGCAACCAGAGATTGTAGATGCGCTTTTGTCATATGATGAAAAGCCAGAAGCTACCGGTATGAGCGATCTGGCGGGAGTTCACGCTAATCTTTGGCAGATGAAAGGGTTGATTGTTCCATCTTTGCACATATTGATGGTAGATGATTACGGTCTCCTTTTGGGCCGAGCTAGTTTGGCTCCAATCGTTGATGAAGAAGAACCATCAGCTCCGACAAAAACTTGGCAGCAGGTAGAATTCTGCGTCTTTCAAGGTGCCGAACCGAAGACATCGTACGGTCTGTATGCTGCCAGCATAGCAATGATTAAGGAATTTGGATTTGCGAGACTATTGAACCGGTACGGTCATGATGTGTTGCCGGAGAATGTAAAAAAAGAGAAGTATTACCGACGATTATTAGAACTGGCAGACATGACAGACATTGAGATGGAGCTTTACATCTGCAACTCAGATGTACTTCAACAAAACCGGTGCGCTGATGAGGAGATGAGTCCCCACTGTTGCGGCTGTCACAGCACGTAAATATTGACTCAATAACAAATTAGGCCTCGTTAGAAATTTTGACAAATCCATATCTCACTTTTAGCAGTTCGATATTCGCGATTCAGACAATAATAACCTACTGAGATCACTTCTTGCTGCAATCAGTAGGAGTGGATTTCATGACGAATGCGACGACAGGCCCAATTGTTACCAACACCAACATGGAAGAAATAGCAAACTTGAGTTCCGACTTTTTCGGTGCAATCGGGGTAAACAGCTACGGATGGCATCACTTCGAGGATCAAGTTGAGAGTCTTGGACTGACCGACGTCAGGTGGCCTGGCGGCACAGTTTCTGAAGGTGGATATATCATAGATGGTCGAATTCGTCTGGATGCAGGCGATATCTCATTAGAAACACTTGCCGGTGATAGGTCAAATTTCGCCTTTGATCTGACCCACCCCGAGCTCATAAGTGAACTTGCTCTAGAATATGACGAACTTAATCATCTCAAACGTGACGACGTTGGTACCTTCAGCCAAGCTTTGAATCTCGCAGTTGAAAATGATGCTGCTTTCAGTTTGATCATACCTGTTCAGCGATACTTTGAAGGTATTGATTTTTCTGATCCTGCTGTCCTAGAGCAAGGTGTCGCAGCCGCTAAAGCCGATATGCAGGTGTTCCTCGAAAGGCTGAAGAACGGGGATTTCAATGATGGCATTTATCCGAAAAACCTTACCTTTGATATTGGGAACGAAGCATACTCCAACCCAATTGAGTACGCGGTCATTGCAAAGGCGATGCTGGATGAAATTGATGCAGCGCTTTCCGACTCGAACATCAACTATGACATAGCGATCCAAATGGGCCGAGGGAGCTACGAATTCGAAAACCTTCGAGAAGATGGGTACTTTGATCCTTTCTTCGATGATCCTGAGAATATGATCGAGGGTTTGGACGACATCGGTTTCGTACCTACACCCGGCATGCCATATATTGATCGGCAGGTTGCACTCGATGAAATTATGATTGGCATCTTGGGGGACTCGATTGAACACCTTGATGGAGGTGGCATACGGCACCATTATCTGAAGATTGATGCGAACGAACTTGCCCAAACACAATTGCCGGTCATGCAGCGTGATTTGATCGTGGACCGTTGGATGCAAGAGTTCGAAAAGCGTGGAATGGATACTGAGGCAATTGATTATAATGTATCAGCTTGGAGTACGGACAATAACAACGGGTCTTCGTTGCCCTACGACCCAGCAGCGGCTTTCAACACTCTTGAATTACTATCACACTTCCTCACGATTGGAGTGGATCGTGCGGCGTTGTGGGGGGTCGTAGGTTCGTTCCGATACTATGATCATATGCCCGGGTCGGTCGTTTCAGACCGTTTGTCAGATTATCTGTCGCCAAAGGCCGCCCTGCTTAAGCTTTTGACAGAAAATGCTATGGGCGGCGACTTTTTAGGTGAGGGTGGTGGCCGGGACGAAGGTTACCTTAGCTACACTTTTGAAACGGATTCTGCTTTTACCGTTTTCTTTTCGGTGGAGAAGCTGAACGGATCAGAATTCAACCTTGACGTTGATCTTGGGCTGCTCGGCGACCTATCGAATGTGTCTGTAGCGAACCTTGACATGTTAAATGGTGCGCAAAACGGTGCGTCACAACTCACCTATTCAAACGTGGCTGTCGAGAACGGACATATCGGGCTTAATTTCGATCAAGATTTCGAGATTGTCATGGTCACGCTGGACAAGGCAGAGAGCAGCGATTTTGCTACGGCCAAGTTGATAGAGGACTTTCTTGGCAAAGACGCCTCACTGGATGATGACATTTCGATGTTCATTGGGGGCTCTACTGCTGAAACGATGGTCGGTGGTGCGGGTTCTGATGTGATCGTGGGCCAGGAAGGTGATGACATGATCGACGGTGGTTCCGGCAGATCTACCATAACTAGCAGCGATAGGCTTGAAGACTTTGATCAGGTTGGCGGACAAAATGGTGACTTCTTGTTTGGAGGTGAAGGCAATGACCAAATTCATGGAAATTCCGGCAATGATCTGTTGTTTGGCGGTGAAGGCAACGACCAGCTTTGGGGTGGTGGGGGCTTCGATACTTTTGTATTTAAAGAAGGCAATGATCAAATCCATGATTTCACGCACGGTGTAGATACACTTATGCTTGATGAAGCTCTGTTGGATGGCCGCGAGCTTTCTGATGTTGTTCGGCAGGACACAATGAACGAAGTTGATTCTACTGTTTTTGACTTCGGCAATGGAAACACTCTCACACTTCATGGAGAATTTGATCTCGGCGCAATTCTTCAATCCGTCGAGATGAACCAAGTTGGGGACGTTTTGTTCTAGGCGTGTCCATGTACCACTTTCATGGTGCGCCACTGAAGCAAGAATTAGCGCATATTCTTTCTTCAGTAACGATCCGTTTACTAAATTTGATCAGGGTTAGATAGCCATAAGAAGGGATTCTTACAAAGTAAAAATTAGTTAAAATTAGTGCCACGAAAGGTCAGCCAAGGATCGTGTCCGCTAAGTATTATAGATAGGAACAGTAATGCAAGACAGCCTTCCCCATAGCTGGATGCTCGATGTGCTGAAAGACCTCGAAGCATACTCATCAAAGAAGGGTCTCCACAATAGCGAAGATGCAATTAAAGAAGCTTACAAGCAAATCTCAACCGAGTTGGTGGTCGAAAGATATAGCAAGCAAGTATATGACGATGCAGTAGTTGATGCGAGTGATGAAATGCGAAGAGTCCTGATGTTCACGAGAAACTTTCGAGGGCAGCTATTCTGAATCTGGAACCTCGGCTATGAATACCCCTCCGACAGCTTGACTCGTCCCATTAGATTCAGCGCGGCCTAAGATGTTACCTGCGACACCAGCCACGTCGGCCCCAAAGAAATCACCCTCGAACACCAAATCGAGGTTGATATTGTTTGAGTTGATGTCAGTCAGCATGCCGTTACCCTCAAAGGAAAGAGTGGCGTCAACATTAGGATCGCCGTCGCGGTCCAGTATGCCCCCTGTTAGGTCAATTTGCCCCGATATCGCATCTCCGTTGTCGTCAAGGATCCCGAAAACTGTCCCGGAAACCATCTCAGTATCTGCGAAATCTACTCGTATGTCCATTTCTCCTGTAAGGGAGTCCGAAAGGTTATCATTAGTGTTCGCCATTTGACCTAAAAAGTAGCCGGCGTAGCTGGCTGTTCCACTGATGGGTGCCATGCTAGGGTCTGTAAAAGCTACCGGCTGAAGACGCTCGATCATTGCATCGGCTGATACATACAATGCATTGAGTTCGGCTAACTGGGGATCAGTGCTGCTGCTGCCTGACCCACCGCAAGCTGAGGTGAAGATGCTCATAGCCAAAAGTGTTGCCCGAGGAACAAGTAACTTACTGGAAGTGGATTTGTAATTCTTGCGTGGTGCGATCATTGGCTTAAACCTTGTTGAGAAAAATCTACGTCAAACCTTAGGTTAAAGCGTTGAATGAAAAGTTTACGCGTCTTGGTTAGTGCTTCTTTCTGCGTTTAGGTGCGGTGAGCGTCGCGCTAAATAGTGTTTTTTTGTGGAGCTTTGTGTTCGACTGCTGGATGAAATCGCTATTTTTTCAAGCGCTTCAGCGGCGTCAAATTCACCGTTATGTTGTGCCTTACTGGCCGCTAAGACGGTGTTCTGGTGAAACTCTTCCCTTGTCATGAACAATACCTCATAGTTATGCAGATTGTTAACCTTTGCTCAGTAGGTATTAATGATCCGTTAACGCAGCCGACTCCTTCTCCGGCAGTCTGGCAACCTTGGCCGATTTTAGCTTACAGCGCAGCGAACTTCCGCTTTCCGCCCACCCTGCTGAAATCATGGGTCTTTGGATGTGGTAGGATCATGTCCGCTTCGGGCGGTGCCCTTAACTTGTGAGCGCGATTATCCGATGCATTGGCAGTGGTTCCCAAAAGAACGAGGGCTGTCATGACATATCTTGTATTGGTCACCCGTGAGCTGAATGACCAGCGATCGTGTACGCAGTTCATTGCAAACTGGAAAAGTGCGCGTTTGACGCGTTTTTTGAATGCACTGAGTAGTCTGGGGATTAGTCTGGGGTTCGCGGTCTCAAGTTGCCCCAGACGTTCCCCTTTTTTCCTGGGTCGTTCAGACTAGAGTAGCTGAAGACTATCTGAAATTATGATATATAGCTTTGATTTAAAGGCAAAAAATTTTGGTATCATCTGGAGCGGGTAACGGGAATCGAACCCGTAACTGAAGCTTGGGAAGCTTTCGTGATACCTTTTCACCATACCCGCGCACTGGATTTGGATACGCCCCGTAAGGGCCATCGTCAACGTATGTTTTGCGTACACATCCTGTACACATCCTGTACATACACCGCGTCAGTCAGCGCGCGCGTCGCCGTCTGCGCCCGCCTTCACCACCCCCGCCTGTGTTGTGGTTGATCTTGGGGATCGTGACGATGCTTTCCAAGATCGGGAATGGTTCAACCGCGTTGGGGATGTTTGACGCGTTGACAAAGTGTTCCTGAAAACGCGGCTCGATCGCGGTTTCGATCTTGTGGATGTTGTGGACCGTTTCTTCGATCTCGGCGCGTGCATCGGTATTCAGCAGGGCGATCCGCGCGCCTGTGCCTGCGGCGTTGCCTGCGCTGGTGACTTTGTCCAGCGGGGCGTCCGGGATCATGCCCAGCACCATCGCGTGTTTGGGGCTGATGTGTGCGCCAAAGGCACCGGCCAGCACGACCCGATCCACCTTGTCGACGCCAAACTTGTCCATCAGCAGGCGTGCACCAGAATAAAGCGCGGCCTTGGCCATCTGGATTTGCCGGATGTCCGTATTGGTGACGGTGATCTTGGGCCCACCGTTTTCGGTGCCGTCATACAGTAGATAGGAATTCGTCCGCCCGTCCTGAAAACAGTTGGGTGATCCTGTTTGTTCTGCCGATCCGATCAGACCGGGCCCGTCAACGATACCGGCCATGCGCATTTCGGCAATCACCTCGATAATGCCGGATCCGCAAATACCGGTGATGCCGGTTTGTGCGATGGCAGCGTCAAAACCGTCTTCGTCAGACCAAAGCTCTGATCCGATCACCTGGAAGCGGGGCAGTTTGGTGACCGGGTCAATTTCCACGTGCTCAATTGCGCCGGGGGCGGCGCGCTGGCCGCTGGTGATCTGCGCGCCCTCAAAGGCAGGGCCCGTGGGGGAGGAACAGGCAAGCACCTTGTCCTTGTTCCCAAGTAGGATTTCTGCGTTTGTGCCAACGTCCACGACCAGAACAAGGTCTTCGGATTTATCCGGTGCTTCAGATAACGCCACCGCCGCAGCGTCCGCACCCACGTGACCGGCGATGCAAGGCAGCAGGTAGACGCGGGAGGCAGGGTGCAGGTTGAGGTCCAATTCGGTGGCACGCAGTGAGATAGCCTCTGACGTGGCAAGCGCAAAGGGTGCTTGCCCCAACTCGTAAGCGTCGATGCCAAGGAACAGGTGATGCATGACCGGATTGCACACGAACACCGCGTCTACGATCAGATTGCGGTCAATCCCGGCTTCAGAGGCGATTTGTACGAACAGCGCGTTCATGCCTTCGCGCACGGCTTTGGTCATTTCGTCTGACCCGGTCGGGTTCATCATGCCGTAGCTGACACGCGACATCAGGTCTTCGCCAAAGCGGATTTGCGGGTTCATTATGCCGGAAGAGGCGACGACTTCGCCTGATTGCAAATCGCAGAGGTGCGCCGCGATGGTGGTGGACCCAAGGTCAACGGCAAGGCCGTAGAGCGTGCCTTCATAGAACCCCGGCCAGATGTGGATAATCCGTGGGCTAAAGACGGCATCGCCCAAATGCACTGCCACGGTGACTTTCCACGCGCCCTTGCGCAGCGCCGATTGCAGGGTTTTCAGAACGCCAAGGTCAGCCTCGAGTTCAGGCAGGTCCCAGTCGCGGCGCAATGCAGTGATCAGCCGTTCCAAATCGCCAGAGGGGTCGTGCATGTCAGGTTCAGCGACCTCAACATAGTATAGCTTGGTCGAGGGGTTCATGACGATATCGCGCGCCTCGGCCCGTTTGCGCACGACCTGTTTATGTACCTGGCTTTCGGCGGGAACGTCGATGACGATATCGCTTTGGATCGTGGCCTGACAGCCCAGACGGCGCCCCTTTTTCAAACCGCGTTTGTCGTCATAGCGTTGTTCAACGCTGTTCCATTCGGACAGGGCTGTGTCGGCGACGGTGACGCCGTGTTTGGAAAATTCACCGTAAGAAGGCGTGATTTGGCATTTTGAGCAAATCCCGCGCCCACCGCACACCGAATCCAGATCAACGCCCAGCTGCCGCGCCGCAGTCAGCACGGGCGTACCAACCGCAAAGTTGCCGCGTTTGCCGGATGGTGTGAATATGACGAGGGGATCGTTTGACATTGTGCGCGCCTGTTTGGTCTTGGCCCAAATGTATCTTTTGCGCGCGTAATAGAAAGGCCCGTATCCGTCATAATAACTATGAGCAGCGGCATGGATTAGCCCGGTTCATTGATCGCCGCATCACAGTTGGATGCGGGATGTGTGTTGCCCCATATTTTTCGCGCGTCTTTTGCGATAAGACTGGTCTGTATTCGGTCAAGTTCCTTGATCGCATCGATATGGCAGCCGGATTTGCGAAGCGCCTTTGCGTAGGCGGTTTCGACTGACCTTGCACGCCATGGCAAAGATGCCTGCGATACCCACTGTCTTAAAGCGGGCGGTAATCTGTCGAAATCCTGCATTGGATTATTGTTGCGTCGTTTCCGCTTTAAGGTCGTTGCGCCACAGTTGTTGTGCATGTCTCGTGTCCGTATGAGGAGGAAACATTATGTTATAACATAGGCAACCTTGTTCAATACCGAATTGCGCATGCTGTGACAGAACATTGATCTTATGGCGGCGTTCCAGACTTCGCCCTTTCCGTCCTGTCACATCCATGCGATAGGGACGTGCCAACGACACCACGACAAAGGAGACTGTTTGATGGAGATTCGCGAGGCACTCACCTTTGATGATGTTTTACTTGTGCCGGGGGCATCCAGCGTGCTGCCGTCAACCGCCGATACAGCAACACGGGTCACGCAATCAATTGCGATGAACATTCCGTTGCTATCCAGCGCGATGGATACTGTCACCGAGGGCCGCATGGCGATTGCCATGGCGCAGGCTGGCGGCATTGGTGTGGTCCACAAGAACCTGAGCGTTGCCGAGCAGGCGAAAGAAATTCGCCGGGTAAAGCGTTTTGTTTCAGGCACGGTTTATAATCCTGTCACCCTGCGCCCTGATCAGACATTGGCGGATGCAAAAGCGTTGATGGAACGCTATCGCATCACCGGTTTTCCGGTTGTGGGCCTTGAAGGCAAGGTCGTGGGCATCGTAACCAACCGCGACATGCGTTTTGCCCAAGACGACAAAACCCCTGTCAGCGTGATGATGACAACTGATAACCTTGCCATGCTGCAAGAGCCTGCGGACCTTGATGAAGCCAGGTCACTGATGCAGGCACGCCGCATTGAAAAGCTGCTGATCACTGACGAGCAAGGCAAACTGACGGGCCTTCTGACCCTCAAAGACAGCGAGCAGGCGGTTTTGAACCCGATGGCTTGCAAGGACAAATTGGGGCGCTTGCGTGTTGCAGCGGCCTCTGGTGTTGGTGACAGTGGGTTTGAACGGGCCGAGGCGTTGGTCGATGCAGGCGTTGATATGATCGTGATTGATACCGCGCATGGCCATTCCGAAGGTGTGGCGCAAGCGGTTGAGCGGGCCAAAACGCTGTCAAATGAAGTGCAGATTGTTGCGGGTAACATTGCAACCGGTGAAGCCGCCAAAGCGCTGATTGGCGCAGGTGCAGATGCGGTGAAGGTTGGTATCGGCCCGGGGTCGATCTGTACGACCCGCATGGTGGCCGGTGTTGGTGTGCCACAGTTGACGGCGATTATGGATTGCGCGGCTGGTGCAGGCGACATCCCGGTCATTGCCGATGGCGGTATCAAAT
Organism: Roseobacter sp. CCS2; assembly: GCF_000169435.1. GTDB lineage: Bacteria > Pseudomonadota > Alphaproteobacteria > Rhodobacterales > Rhodobacteraceae > Yoonia. The sequence continues at coordinate 292,578 of NZ_AAYB01000003.1, forward strand.
TTTCGGGCGATTTTGCCAAGGCGATTGCGGCGGGTGCATCCTGCGCGATGGTGGGATCAATGATTGCGGGAACCGACGAAAGCCCCGGCGAAGTGATCTTGTATCAGGGACGGTCGTTCAAATCTTATCGTGGGATGGGCAGCCTTGGCGCGATGGCCAGCGGATCTGCTGATCGCTATTTCCAGAAAGAAGCAGCCAGCGACAAACTGGTGCCGGAAGGCATTGAAGGGCAGGTGCCCTATAAAGGTTCGGCGCACGCGGTTGTTCACCAGTTGGTTGGCGGCCTGCGCGCGGCGATGGGCTATACCGGCTGTGCCACGATCGACGAGATGCGCAAGAATTGTAATTTCGTCAAGATCACTGGTGCAGGCCTGAAGGAAAGCCACGTGCACGATGTGCAGATCACACGCGAGAGCCCGAATTACAGGGTTGGCTAGGCCATGACCCCCGGCGCACGCGTGGCGGCCGCGATTGCGGTGCTGGATCATGTTCAAAACGGTGCTGTTGCCGAGCAGGCGTTGACCGCTTGGGCGCGCAATAGCCGTTTTGCCGGGTCCAAGGACCGTGCCGCGGTGCGTGATCATGTGTTTGATGTGCTGCGCGCGAAACGGTCGCTTGCTGACGGGGCGGGGCGTGATTTGATGCAACGGTTAGCGATGCGCGAAGGCTGGGACATTGAAACGCTGTTTTCAGGTGAGGGCCACGCGCCAGCGCCGTTAAATGGTGATGAAAATGCGGCGCTTGACGCGCCTCTGTCTCTGTCCGATGCGGCGCGGTGTGATGTGCCAGAATGGCTTTGGCCGAGGTGGCGGCAGGCGTTGGGGGATCAGGCAGAGGCGACAGCCATGGCCCAGCAACAGCGCGCCGATGTGTTCTTGCGCGTCAACAGGCGTAAAGCAACGGTCAATCAAGCGGTAAAACTTTTAGCTGATGACGATATATCCACGGCTGTCCATCCGACAGTTGAAGGCTGTTTGCGGGTGACAAAAAACCCGCGCCGGATCAAGACCAGTGCGGCCTATCTGACGGGGTTTGTGGAATTGCAGGACGCAGCCTCGCAAGAGGCGGTCGGTGATACGCCCGTCAATGCTGGCGCGCGTATCCTTGATTATTGCGCTGGCGGTGGGGGCAAGGCGCTGGCCTTTGCTGATCAATATGATGCGACTGTTTTGCCCATGATATTGCGCCACAACGCTTGCGAGATTTGCCAACGCGCGCATCGCGTGCTGGTGTCGACATCGCAGTATTGACGACCGATCAGCTGCAACAACAGCCGAAATTTGATGCGGTGTTCTGTGATGCCCCCTGCAGCGGGAGCGGGACCTGGCGCCGCACACCTGATGCAAAATGGCGTCTGACAGAGGACAGATTGGATCAATTGATCCGGTCACAAGCGACGGTTCTGGATGCTGCTGCACCGCTTGTCGCGGCGGGTGGTGTTTTGATTTATGCGACATGTTCGGTTTTGACGCATGAAAATCAGGACGCTGTTGACCGGTTCTGCACCAGGTCCCCAGAGTGGGGTATCCGGCGCAACACCCAACGCCTTCCTGACGCGGATGGAGATGGTTTTTTTACCTGCGTCCTTTTGAAACGATAATACAACCTAGAATTGATATTGTGGATTTGCTACGCATGTTTAGGGGGCGTTAACCATTCGCCGATAAGTGTACCGGCGCGTAGTGAGGTTTCTTGAGTGCCTTTTGATCAATCGTTCGAAATAAGACCGGTTTTGGTGGCTGCCAAAACACCACCGGTGATACGGCTTTTTGCTGTAGGATTATTATGTATTGCAGCCGCGGTTGTTTTACCGCTTGTGCTATTGCAATACGGTTTTGCGATTTGTGGCGGCATTTTACTGTGTCTGGCGGGTTTCGTGAAATGGGCTGAAAGGGGTATGCATAGCGCAAATGCGCGATTGTGTTACACCGCGCGACGCATGATTGCACATGATGTCGGTGTTGGTTTCGTTACCGATGGTGCCGGGATCGTAGAATTTGCCAATGCCGGTGCGACGGACCGCTTTGGCGAAACGGAAGGCCGCAGTTTGGCTGCAGTTTTTGAATTGATGCTTGCAAACCCCGGCAGTGTTCTGTCGCAGATTATCGCGCAAGCCGACGAAAATGGCGCGCAGACCGAGGATATCGTGACGCGGGCCGGCCATTTCCGCTTGCGGCTGCTGATTATGGGCGCGCAGTGCCAGATGTGGTGGCTTGATGATCTTAGCCAGAATAGCAGTGCGGCAGGTAAACAAGGTAAGCAACAAGCCTTGGCGATGATGACGGTGGCATCGGACGGCCATGTTCTGGGCATGAATGATGCGTGCAGTACATTGGTTGGTGCCGCGCGCGGTCGTTTGAATGAAGTCTTTGAAGATTTGCCGCTGCGCAGCGGGCAAGTGCATAATTTGCGCGGTATGGATGGCCCGCTTTCTGTCGTTGTCGCGATTGTTGAGGGCAAGGAAGGCACCAGTGACATCTATGTGTTGCCAGGTGCCAGTGCTGTTCAAATGCCGCCACAACTGGAGGCTGGCTGGAACGCGATCGAGGATTTACCGGTCCCGCTTTTGAAGGTTGCGCAGAACGGTGCGATCCTTGGTTCAAACAAGGAGGCGCGCCAGCTTTTGGGTTTCGAAAGCACGACAGGATATCATTTGGCTGATGTGCTGAATGATCCGGGACGCCCCCTTAATGATTGGTTATCAGAGGCGTTAACAGGACGTGCCGGAAACGTGTCACAATTCTTGCACGGGCGCGGCAAGAAGCAAGATACTTTCGTTCAGGTTACACTGAACACGGCTGGCGCACCGGACGATTTGCACCTGATTGCAGTTTTGAATGACGTGACCGAGTTGCGGTCGCTTGAGTTGCAGTTTGTGCAAAGTCAAAAAATGCAGGCGATCGGACAATTGGCTGGTGGCGTGGCGCATGACTTTAACAATCTGCTGACAGCGATTTCCGGCCACTGTGAGCTTTTGCTGTGCAATCATGACGAACATGATCAGGACTATGGTGATTTGATCCAGATCCATCAAAACACAAATCGGGCCGCCAGCCTTGTTGGGCAACTTTTGGCCTTTTCGCGCAAGCAGAACCTGCAACTCGAAACCATCGATCTGCGCGATACACTCTCTGATCTGACACATTTGTTGAACCGTTTGGTGGGGGAAAAGGTGACCTTGACCCTCGATCATGATCCGCAACTGGATCATATCAAAGCGGATAAACGGCAATTGGAACAGGTGTTGATGAACCTTGTGGTGAATGCCCGCGATGCGATGCAGGGGGCGGGCGAAATTCGCGTGATCACCAAGAATACCACACTGCCAAAAGCCATGCACCGCGATCGGGCGACTGTCCCGGCCGGTGATTATGTTTTGGTGAAGGTCATTGATGAAGGGCAGGGGATTCTGGCGGAAAAGCTGGGAAAGATATTTGAGCCGTTCTTTACCACCAAGCGCCCCGGCGAAGGCACCGGTCTGGGCTTATCAACGGCCTATGGCATCGTCAAGCAAACCGGCGGCTACATCTTTGTGGATACGGTTGTGGGCGAAGGGACGACATTTTCGCTATTCTTCCCATGCCATGTCGAAACCGAGAAATCGTCGTCCGTTGCGCGGCTGTCCCCGCAACCGCGCATAAAAACAAGCGCCGAAGGTGTCGTCCTGCTGGTCGAAGATGAAGCGCCGGTCAGGGCTTTTGCCACCCGTGCGCTGCGCTTGCGTGGGTACACGGTTCTGGAGGCGGATCATGCAGAGGCAGCACTAGAGATGCTGGAGAACGATGATTTGCATGTCGATATCTTTGTCACAGACGTGATTATGCCGGGCCTGGATGGGCCCACCTGGGTGCGGCAGGCGCTAAAATCACGCCCCGATACCAAAGTAGTTTTTGTATCAGGTTATCCTGAAGATGCATTTGATGATGGTCAGCCGGAAGTATTGGGCGCGACATTCCTGCCAAAGCCGTTTTCGCTTAAGGATTTGACGGATGCCGTACAGAACCAGTTGCTTGCACCTGCGGAACTGATGGAAGGCTAATTCAAGGCGACCAGATGTGCGGCTGATCCGGTTAGTGCGGCATAGTCATCTTCGATCACGTGCACGGCAAAGTTGCTCATGAACCCGGCAAAGCGCCCTTTATCGCGAAACGCCTCGCCAAAACCGAAGTGGTTGAGGTGGGGTGCAAAAGCGCGTGCCACGCCACCTGCCAAGTAGACGCCACCAAAGGGCAGTTGGATGAGCGACAGGTTTCCACATACGGTGCCGAGGATACGAGTAAAAAGCTGCGCTGCCTCTACGGCGCGCGGGTCCGATCCGTCCTCGCAGGCCGCCATGATATCTTTTGCGGCAGCTTCGCGCGGGTCATTCGCCTCTTGCCCCAAAAACGCATAAGCGCGTTCGAGCCCGCGACCTGACAATACGTCTTCGACAGCCGGAAAGCCGTGTGCTGTGGACACGAATTGGCAAAGCCGCAGTTCCATCTCGTTGCGGATTGGCAGGTTGGCATGCCCGCTTTCGGATGGGGTCACGATGCGACCATGTTCAAGATCATAGACCGGTGCAGCGTTAAAGCCGGTGCCGACACCGACCACCAATTTGGCGGCGTTCGGGCCAGCATCAGGTCCGGGTAAGACGGTGCGAATATTGGCGGTATCGATATGACCCAAAGCATGTCCCTGCGCCTGCAAATCATTCAGGATCGCAACTTTTTCCGCCTTTGTGGCGCGCGCGAGCGTATCTTTGTCGATGGTCCAATCAAGGTTCGTCATGGTTGCGCGGCCATCGCGCACCGGGCCTGCAACCGCAACGCAAGCCGCAATCGGGTCAACACCAGATTCGTCGGCGATATACCGGGTTAAAACGGACTCCAAACCGGGAAATTCGCTATTGCGATACCGCCGGATCGTGTCATCCAGAATGCGCCGCCCGTCGGCCAGGGCCACGCGTGTATTGGTGCCGCCAATATCTGCGACCAAGGAATACGTATTGTCTGGATGTCCCATGGCGGTCCTTATTGTGCGATCGCGGATTTGAGCGCGTGATAGGATGCTTTGGGCGTCCGCTTCAAGGTTTCAAAGTCAACGTGGATCATACCAAAGCGTTTTTCATAGCCAAAGGCCCATTCGTAATTGTCCAACAGGGACCAATAGAAAAACCCTTTCACATTCGCACCATCGGCAATCGCCTGTTTGGTGGCGATGATATGGTCAGAGATGAATTTAGTGCGCTCTGGGTCATTGACGGCATCGTTTTCGACATGATCATCCCAGGCCATCCCGTTTTCGGTCACATAGATTGGCATATCACCGATGTAGTCGCGCGACAGGCGGGTCAGGAACGACTGCAAGCCATCTGGGTAAATCTCCCAACCCATCTGGGTTTTGTCACCGGGGCCTTCTTCGGTCGCAACATGCGGCCAAACGCTGGTGTCATCCGCCGTAACTTTATGTCTTGTATAGTAATTCACCCCAAGAAAATCGATGGGCTGGCTGATCTCAGGCATATCATCTTCCCAACCGCGGGGCATGTGCGGATCCAAACCTGTCAAAGCCTCTAAGGGGTAGGTGCCTCTTGTGGTTGCTTCAATAAACCAGCGGTTCATGATCGCATCCCACGTTCTTGTGGCTGCCACCGACTCTGGGGCGTTATCCTTGGGCGCGGTGTGGTCAAAGTTGATCACGATGCCACAATTTGTCATTCCCTTGGCACGCAAACGGGACATCCCGATACCATGTGCAAGGTTGATATGATGCATCGCGCGCGCCGTCGCCCGAATATCCCTCAGGCCGGGTGCATGGTGACCCAGAAAATGCGACAGATACGAGATGCACCAAGGTTCATTGATCGTTGCAATTGCATTTACGCGATCGCCGATCCGGTCAGTGATGACATCCGCGAAATCGCCAAAGTAATTACAGGTATCGCGGTTCATCCATCCGCCCTTGTCTGCCAAGGCGGCAGGTAATTCCCAATGATAAAGTGTCTGAAAAGGTTTCAGCCCCCGTTCCAGCATCGCATCGACAAGACGGTCATAGAAATCCAGACCTTCGGGGTTGGGCGTGCGCCCATCGGGCATGACCCGCGCCCAGGATGTGGAAAAACGATAGGCGTCCATGCCCGCATCTTTGAGCAAATCCAGGTCATCAGCAAAGCGGTGATAGTGATCACAGGCCACTGCACCATCTTCGCCGCGCACGACATTACCTGGGCCTGCTGCAAATGTATCCCAATGGGTGGGCCCGGCACCGCCAAACTGATGCCCTTCGATCTGATAAGCAGCTGTCGCGGCCCCGAAAAGAAAGTCTTTGGGGAAATCGGATCGTTTGAAATCCATGTTAATCCTTTCGGGGGGCAGGGCCGGTTGATGATCCGACCATAAGTTCTGCTTCAAGTAACTGTGTTTGCGGCGTCATATGCGGATCTGCAATAGCATTGAGCAGCATTTCCGCCAGCTGACGTCCTGCGTCGCGCACCGATGATCGGGTCGCGGTGAAAATTGGAACATCGCCGCCATTTTGCAGATAGGACAGGGCATCATCGTGGGTGATGACAGATACGTCCTTGCCCATGGTCAGCCCCTTTTCTTCAATCGCGCGCCGGACACCCAGAGCAGAGATCAGCGACGAACATAGAATGGCTGTGGGCGCGTTATCGGGTTTGAGCATGTCGCGGGTGGATTGATACCCAAAGACTTCGGTCATTTCACCGGACCGCATCAGCGCGGGGTCAGGATCAATACCATGGGATTGCAGCGATGCAGTGTATCCATCACGTCGGCGGTGGGCGAAATCCATGACCTCCAGCCCGTTGATCAGCGCGATCCGCCGATGCCCCAGATCAAATAGAAAGTCTGCCGCGCGTTTGAAGGCGCTGCGATTGTTCACGTCCAGCCATGCATAGGGTTTGCCGTATCCAGAAGCGCGCCCATGCACCGCGAAGGGCAGTTCCAGCGCCTGCAACAGCCCGATGCGCGGGTCGTCCATGCGCGGTCCATGCACAACAACGCCGTCCACAGCGCGCCGTGATTTCAGCCCTTCGTAGATACGCCGTTCGCTGGCGTCATCAACGATAGAGAGGATCATTTCATAGCCATGACGCGCGTAAGTTTCGCCCGCGCCGGCGATGAAATCACCAAAAATCGGGTTCACCATTTCATGTTTGCTGGACAGCGGAATCACATGCCCGATCGCAAGCGCCTGACCGGTCGCCAGCCCTTTGGCCCGGGTTGAGGGGCTATAATTGAATGTGCGTGCTGCCTCTTCAACGCGTCGGCGCGTGGTTGGGCTGACCTCAGGATAGCCATTAAGCGCGCGGCTGACGGTGGTTTGGCTGAGGCCCAAATTCTGCGAAAGCTCTTTTAAATTCATGGGGTCAGTCGTGTTTCCAAAGCGCTATAATATAGGTATCTCGCACCACTGCGGGGCGGGATCTGCACCAACAGCCATAGTTGAGTAGCATGATTTACGAGGATTCCAAGAAAATTTTAGCGCTAACATCGGCGTATTGACAGACGCGCGAACTTGGCTGACTGTAGGGAAATCCAAAGCGCTTTGGGAATTGCGATTCCTATGCGCGTGGGGAATGATAGCACGTAAGTGCAAACGAAAGTGACGCGCTGCTTGGCGCGATTGGGAGGAAAATCAATGAAAACGAAACTGTATGCCAGTGTGGCAGCGGTTGCTTTGACCGCAGGTGCGGCAAGCGCCGATGGCCATCTGCCGTTCACACCGGGCGAAGGCGACTTTAGCTGGGACAGCTATAACGCATGGGCGGAAAACGCGCCTGACCTAAGCGGACAGGACGTCACAATCTTTGGTCCTTGGCTGGCGCCAGAGGACGATATTTTCCGTTCGATGATTACTTATTTCACCGATGCCACTGGTGCGAACGTCACTTACACCGGTTCTGACGGTTTTGAACAGCAGATCGTGATCGATTCCGAAGCAGGTTCTGCGCCCAATATCGCTGTGTTCCCACAGCCGGGTCTTGCCTCGACGATGGCATCACAGGGTTTGTTGACACCGCTTGGTGATGACATGGGATCATGGGTTGCTGACAACTATGCAGCGGGCCAGTCCTGGGTTGATCTGGGCACATATGCAGACGCAAGCGGCGATGACCAGTTTTATGGTTTCTTTTACAACGTGAACGTCAAATCGCTCGTGTGGTATTCGCCCGAGAACTTTGAAGATGCCGGTTACGAGGTGCCAGAGACAATGGAAGATCTGATCGCATTGTCAGAGCAGATGATCGCGGATGGTGAAACACCGTGGTGTATCGGTCTGGGGTCTGGTGCGGCGACAGGTTGGCCAGCCACGGACTGGGTTGAGGACATCATGCTGCGGACACAAACGCCAGACGTCTATGACGGCTGGGTGTCCAACGAGATTGCGTTCAATGATCCACGCGTGATCGAAGCGGTCGAAACATTCGGCATGTTTGCCAAGAATGACGACATGGTTGCAGGTGGGTCCGCCGCAGTTGGATCTACTGACTTCCGTGACAGCCCAACCGGGCTCTTCTCTTCGCCGCCACAGTGCTACATGCATCGTCAGGCATCTTTTGCGACAGCATTCTTCCCGGATGATGTTGTGCCAGGTGAAGATGCGGACTTCTTCTACTTCCCATCCTTTGCTGAAAAAGACCTTGGCAACCCGGTTCTGGGCGGTGGTACATTGATGGCTGTCACCGAAGCGTCTGATGCGACAATGGCGTTCATGGAGTTTCTGCAACAGCCGATTGCCCACGAAGTGATGATGGCGCAAACTGGCTTTTTGACACCACACTCTGGTGTGAACCTGGACGCATATAGTGACGAAATCCTGCGCGGTCAGGGTGAAATCCTGCTGAACGCCACAACATTCCGCTTTGACGCATCAGACCTGATGCCGGGTGCTGTTGGTGCCGGTACATTCTGGACAGGCATGGTTGACTATGTCGGCGGTGCATCCGCTGAAGAAGTCACCGGCGCTATTCAGGATAGCTGGGACGCGCTGAAGTAAGCGATAACGCTATGCTAAAAACGGTTCGGACGGGCAATCGTCCGAACCTATCCACGGCGCATCATGCGACGTTGAGAGATACATTGCGAAGGGGAGGGCGCTATGAATCCGGCATTACAAGGATTAATCACAATCATTATCGGGGTAGGCGGCTGCGTCGGCTATTTTTACGGGGCGAACCTGTTTCTTGATAAAGTATTGTTCAAGGCCGAGGGGCCGAATGCGGGGCGCAACATCAACCGCGCCAATCAAATCCGGCCTTGGTTGTTCCTGATGCCCGCTTTGCTGGCGCTTGGTCTTTATCTTGCATACCCGGTCTTCGCCACATTGCGCCTGAGCTTTCTTGAACGTTTGCCCGGCAATGAATACGCCTTTGTCGGTTTCGACAATTACACCCAGATGTTCGCAGAACCCAAGTTCATGGAAGCGCTGCGTAACAACGTCCTTTGGTTGGTTGTTGTGCCAGCTGCCGCGACGGGTTTTGGTTTGTTGGCCGCACAGCTGACCGACCGCCTGAGCTGGGGGAATATCGCCAAATCCATCGTCTTTATGCCGATGGCGATTTCTTTTGTCGGTGCTGCCGTGATCTTTAAACTGATCTATGAGGCCCGCCCCGAAGATGTGGCGCAGATTGGTATTCTGAACCATCTTTACCTGACCTTTGGCGGCGACGCGCCGGTGCAATGGTTGCAGGTGCCATTCTGGAATAACTTCTTCCTGATGGCAGTGCTGATCTGGATTCAGACCGGTTTTGCCATGGTCATTCTATCTGCCGCCTTGCGCGGTATTCCAGAGGAAACGGTTGAGGCCGCGATCATTGATGGCGCCAATCCATTCCAGATTTTCTTCAAGATCAAAATTCCGCAGATCATGTCCACTATCGTGGTGGTCTGGACGACCATTACCATTGCCACCCTCAAAGTCTTTGACATCGTGTTTGCGATGACCAACGGTCAATGGGAAACGCAAGTTTTGGCCAACTACATGTACGACAAACTGTTCCGGGCGAACGACTGGGGGATGGGATCAGCCAGTGCGATGATCATCATGCTGATGGTGACGCCGATCCTGGTCTGGAATGTCCACAATGCCCGTAAGGAGATGAAGTGATGGATGCGATGGCAGGAAGAAAGCCCGCGGTCGTTTGGGCACTGAACATTTCTGTGGTTGCACTGGTTGCACTGTGGCTGTTTCCGACGCTTGGTTTGTTTATCTCGTCTTTCCGAACTGGTGATCAGATTACCGCATCCGGCTGGTGGTCGGCGATGTTCCCGGCTGAACAGACGTTACAAATTCGCGCAGCGGACCCGGATGATAACCGCGTTGATCTGGGTAACGGGCGCTTCATGGTCGAAGGCAATATCTTTGACGGCGAAGCCTTTGAAGGTGAGTTGAACGCATGGGGCACATCCAGCCGCCGCTTGGGCGAGTTTGAACCCGGTGCAACGGCTGATCTGGGCGATGGTGAAACTTTAACGCTGCAGGTGGATGGGTCTTATGTCTGGGAAGGCGATGATGATCAGATCAGCGGGCGTGCCCAACGGGTGTTCCTTGATGTGGTGTCACCGCCTGACTTTACGCTGCAAAACTATAACTTTGTGCTGTTTGACGAGGCCAATTCCCAAGGTATGGCGAAAGCGTTCTTCAATACGCTGACAGTGGTAATACCGGCCACGATCATTCCGATCCTGATTGCGGCTTTCGCTGCCTATGCGCTGGCATGGATGGACTTTCCGGGGCGGGCGATCCTGATTGCCATCATTGTTGGTTTGTTGGTGGTGCCATTGCAATTGGCGCTGATCCCGCTGCTATCGCTGCATAATGCGATTGGGATTGGAAAGGGCTATTTAGGGGTCTGGCTGGCGCATACCGGATTTGGTCTGCCCTTGGCGATCTATCTTTTGCGCAACTACATGGTCGGCTTGCCGCGCGATATCATCGAGAACGCGAAAGTGGACGGGGCGACAGATTTCCAGATCTTTACCAAGATCATTCTGCCGCTCAGCTTTCCTGCGCTGGCCTCTTTCGCGATCTTCCAGTTCTTGTGGACATGGAATGATCTTCTGGTGGCACTGGTGTTCCTGATTGATGCATCAGGCGAAACCACTGTGATGACCAAACAGATTGTTGAACTGCTGGGCACACGCGGCGGCGACTGGGAAATCCTTGCGACATCGGCTTTCGTGTCGATTGCGGTGCCGCTGGCAGTGTTCTTTGCGATGCAAAAATATCTGGTGCGTGGCCTGTTGGCCGGTTCGGTGAAGTAACTCATCGCGGCTCCGGGGGTGATCCTTGGGGCTGCAACCAATCTAGGATGAACAACGATGACGACGGCGCTTGCCACACATACTGAGATGGCCATTGATAAGGATTGGTGGCGTGGTGCGGTGATCTATCAGATCTATCCGCGTAGTTTTCAGGACAGCAATGGCGATGGCATTGGCGACCTTTTGGGGATCGTGCAGCGCCTGCCTTATATTGCCTCGCTTGGGGTTGATGCGATCTGGATTTCGCCCTTCTTCATGTCACCGATGAAGGATTTTGGCTACGACGTTAGCGACTATTGCGACGTTGATCCGATGTTCGGGTCACTGGCTGATTTCGACGCTGTGGTGGAAACCGCACATCGTTTAGGCATCCGCGTGATGATTGACCTGGTGCTGAGCCACACTAGCGACCAACACGCTTGGTTCGGTGAAAGCCGGGCCAACCGCACCAATGACAAGGCGAATTGGTATGTCTGGGCTGACCCTAAACCTGATGGCACGCCGCCCAACAACTGGCTGTCGATTTTCGGTGGGTCCGCATGGCAGTGGGATGCGCGGCGTGAACAGTATTATATGCACAACTTCCTTGTGTCCCAGCCTGACCTGAATTTTCACGAACCACAGGTGCAAGAGGCACTGCTGGATGTGGCGCGGTTCTGGTTGAACCGTGGTTGTGATGGCTTTCGTTTGGATACGATCAATTTCTACATGCATGATGCGCAACTGCGGGACAATCCGCCGCTGCCCCCCGAAAAGCGGAACGCCAATATTGCGCCTTCGGTGAACCCATATAACCATCAGGAACATATCTATTCCAAGAACCAGCCCGAAAATCTGGAATTCTTGCGCAAGCTGCGCGCGGTGATGGAACCTTACGACGCTGCCGCCGTGGGCGAGGTGGGCGATGCCCAACTGGGGCTAGAGATTATGGGCCAGTATACCGCTGGCGATGATCTGATGCAGATGTGCTATGCCTTTGAATTTCTGGCAAAAGATCAGCCAACGGCGCAACGTATCGTTGATGTGATGCACCGCGTTGATGATGTGGCCGCTGACGGCTGGGCCTGCTGGGCGTTTTCAAACCACGATGTGATGCGCCATGCGTCACGTTGGGATTTGCCGCCAGCGGCACAACGCATGTTTGCGACATTGATTATGTGCCTGCGCGGATCCGTGTGCCTGTATCAAGGCGAAGAATTGGGGCTGCCAGAGGCCGATGTTGCGTTTGAAGACTTGCAAGATCCATATGGCATTGAATTCTGGCCAGAATTCAAAGGCCGTGACGGATGCCGCACACCCATGGTTTGGGAAGCAAGCAATCAAAACGGTGGGTTCTCTGCCGCGCAGCCTTGGCTGCCTGTCGCGACGGAACATTTGCACATGTCGGCGGCCGCGCAAGAGGATGAACCGGGCGCGTTACTGCATCACTATCGCAAGGCCATTTCGTTCCGTCACACGCATCCCGCACTTAGCGTTGGCAAGCATGACAGCGTAAAGGCCAAAGGTGACGTGGTGTATTTCACCCGAACAGAGGGCAAGCAGTCAATCTTTTGCGCTTTTAACGTCAGCGAAACACCATCCGATTTCGATCTGCCCGAGGGGAGCTGGACACCAATCGGTGCCGAGTTGGGCAGCGCACATACATCTGCAGACGGAAGACTGCACCTTGGGCCGTGGCAGGTTTGCCTCGCGCTTAAGTCATAATTCTAAGGGGAGTGAGACATGGCTGATCTGCTATTAACGGACGTTGCCAAGACCTATGGCGGCACGGTTGATGTGTTGAAGAACATCAACCTTGATATCAAACAGGGCGAGTTGATCGTTTTTGTGGGCCCATCTGGCTGCGGTAAGTCGACGCTTTTGCGCATGATTGCCGGTCTGGAAAAGATCACCGGTGGTGAGTTGCAGATCGACGGGCAGGTTGTAAACGATGTCCCACCTGCACAGCGGGGCATCGCCATGGTGTTCCAATCATATGCGCTTTATCCGCATATGACCGTCCGCGATAACATGTCTTTTGCGCTGAAGCTGGCCAAGAAAACCCCTGCCGAGATTGATGAGGCTGTGGGGCGTGCGGCCAAGATTTTGCAACTGGACGAATACCTTGACCGCCTGCCCAAGGCCTTGTCCGGTGGGCAACGCCAGCGTGTGGCCATTGGGCGTTCGATTGTGCGTGATCCCAAAGTCTATCTTTTTGACGAACCGCTTTCCAACCTTGATGCCGCATTGCGCGTCGCAACCCGGATTGAGATTGCGCAACTCAAGGAATCGATGCCCGAAAGCACGATGATTTATGTGACCCACGATCAGGTCGAAGCGATGACGCTTGCGACGCGGATTGTGGTCTTGGCAAACAAGGGGATCGCACAGGTTGGATCGCCGTTAGAGCTTTATGAGCGTCCTGAGAATGAATTTGTGGCCCAGTTCATCGGATCACCGTCGATGAACCTGCTGTCTGGTGAAATTGTTGAAACTGGCGAACAGACAACCGTAAAGCTTGATGCAGGTGGTCTGGCAAAATCTGCCGTTCCGACGAATGCGTCTGATATGGGTTTGAAAGTGAACATCGGTATCCGTCCAGAGGATATGCTGGAAACCAGTGGCGATGATTATGCCTTTGAAGGCAAAGTGAACATCACCGAAGCGCTGGGTGAGGTCACGTTGCTATATTTCGATAAGGTCGGTGATAACGAAGCTGTCATTGGCAAACTCCCCGGCATTCACGCCGACCTACGTGGCAAGTCTGTGCGCATGGCGGCGGCACCCGATAAGGTCCAGATTTTCCATAATGGACAATCGCTTTATTACCGTTAAGGGGTTCCTCCCGAGCTTAACGAGTTGCTTGTATCGCGCCGATGTGTTCGCATCGGCGCGATTTATTTTTTGAAGGGGCCGCGATGCAAACACCGGAAAACACACTGAAAAAAGCGCTTCAGGCAGGGCGGGTGCAGCATGGGATTTGGCTGACATCAGGGACCGGTGTTCTGGCAGAGCTTGCGGGGAATGCGGGCTTTGACTGGTGTCTGATTGATGGGGAACACGGGCCTAACACCGTGTCTGAGATGCTGCCGCAATTGCAAGCGCTTGCTATCAGTGGCACCCCACCTGTGATCCGGATCGCCAACGCAGAGGCTTGGATGGTCAAGCAGGCGCTTGATCTGGGTTGTCAGACGGTGCTGATCCCGATGGTGGATGATGCCCAGACAGCGCAGGCGATGGCCCGCGCGATGCGCTATCCCCCTGATGGCAATCGCGGCATGGGCGCCGTTCTGGCGCGTGCCACGGGGTGGGGGGCTGTTACCGACTATCCACAGAGCGCTAACGCAGAAGTCTGTTTGCTTGTGCAGGCCGAAAGCGCGCAAGCCATTGATAATATTGATGCGATTGCGGCGGTGGACGGTGTTGATGGCGTCTTTGTTGGCCCGGCGGATTTGTCAGCTGATATGGGCTATCCCGGTCAGCCGGATCATCCAGAGGTCGAAAAGGCGATTGATCATCTGATCGCCCGCACGGTGGCTGCGGGCAAAATCGCGGGGATTATCACTTTTGATGAAAGCCGGTTTAACGAATACGCCCAGAAAGGTGTGACCTTTCTGGGCGTGGGTGGTGATATGGCTGTGCTGAACGGTGCTTTGCGCAGTTTGGCAAAGCGCGCAAAGGCTTAACCGCGACGGCGGCGACCCGTACGGGCGCGACCTTCGCCTTCTTTGGGGGCGATGCGGTTGAACCTGATCCATTCGCCGCCAGAGGCGTCGTTGTCAGTCAGAAAATTCGCGGCCCGGATTGCTTCCATTTCCTTGCCTGCGCGGGGTTTAGTTGAACCCATACCGAAAAGCTGAACGAAGGCTTCATCATCCATGCCTTCAGGTAGGATAATGCCAGCGGCTGCGATTTCGGCCTTCTTTTCCGCGATCTTTTTGGGCCCAACAGGCAGCGCGACCGGGTTCATGATTGCAGACGTCATGCCAGCCGTCATGGCCATCGGTAAAAAGGCGTTGTTAATCCCGTGCCGGTTGGGCAGGCCAAAGCTGATGTTGGATGCGCCGCAAGTGGTGTTCACCCCCAGTTCTTCGCGCAGACGACGAACAAGGGTAAACACTTGCAGGCCAGCCGTACCCATCGCGCCAATAGGCATGACCAGCGGATCAACCACGATATCATGCGCAGGAATGCCAAAGTCAGCGGCGCGTTCAACAATCTTTTTTGCGACCGCAAAGCGCACGTCGGGGTCTTCGCTAATTCCGGTGTCGTCGTTGGAAATTGCCACGACGGGTACGTTGTATTTTTTGACCAAAGGCAGCACCAGTTCGAGACGCTCTTCCTCGCCTGTGACCGAATTCAGCAGCGGGCGACCTTCGGCTGCGGCAAGCCCGTTTTCCAAAGCACCCGGCACAGAACTGTCGATGCAAAGCGGGATATCCGTGATCGCCTGCACACGCTCAACCATTTCTTTCATCAACGGTGGTTCGACAAAGTTGTTGTCGGCATAGCGCGGATCTTCGGCCATTTTGTTCGAAAACACAGCGCCAGAGTTGATGTCGAGGATGTTCGCACCCGCCGCGACCTGCGCTAGCGCGTCCGCCTCAACCCGGGAGAAATCACCGCGTTCCAGTTCCTCAGCCAGGATTTTGCGCCCTGTTGGGTTGATCCGCTCACCGATCACGCAAAAGGGTTGGTCGAACCCGATAATGGCCGTTTTGGTTTTGGATTCGACAATCGTGCGTGTCATGCAATGTGGTCCTTAAGATTGAGAAGCAGGGACGGCAGAGGCACCGCCATGTGCGATGGCCCAGTTGGCGTTGGTCTTGATGCCACCCAGAGGAAAGAAATGAACGTTCGTGATGTTGAAATCCGGGTTGGCCGCTGTGTGGGCGGCCAGTTTAGTCAGTACCTCGGTCGGCTCAAACGGCAGCAACAGTTTGCTGACATCCTTTGCGCGCTTTTGCAGCACTTTCAGCGACGGGCCAACGCCACAAGCGATGGCGAATTTAATCATGGTTTGCAGCTTGGCCGGACCCGCAATGCCGATGTGGATGGGCAGGGTAACGCCAGCATCTTTGATCGCGTCCGCCCAAGCGATGATCGGCTTGGCCTCGAACGCGAATTGTGTGGCCAGCGCCATGTCTGCGTCGGTGGTGTCGTTAAAACGCTGCTTCCAGCGCAGGGCGTCCATCACGTGACTGTCGGTGCCGTCCTTGTCGATATCGCGGTTGCCTTCGGGGTGGCCAGCAACATGCAGGCGTTTGAAACCCGCTTTGTCGAATAGACCGCTTTCCAAAAGCTGCATGGAGGAATGGTAGTCGCCATGCGGCTGGGACACGCCACCCGCCAGAAGAAGGGCCTGATCGACGCCAGCCTCGCCCTGATAGCGGGCGATCCAATCGCCAAGCGTGGCCTCATCCTTGATAATCCGCGCGGGGAAGTGCGGCATGACTTTGTAACCATCAGTGGAAAGGCGTTTGGCCGTCGCCACCATATCGTCAATCGGTGTGCCTTCGATATGCGCGATATAGACCCGTGTGCCTGCGGGCAGCAGTGCGCGAAAGTCATCGACTTTCTCAGCCGTGCGCGGCATGACTTCGATCGAGTAGTCTTGCAGAAACGCCTCTAGCTGGGGGTTCACTGTCGTTTCAGCGGGTTCTTTGGTTTTGCGGAATGAAAGCAAGGACATGACGACCTCCGATAGGCGCTTTGTAAAGGGGGGCGGGGTGTTCAAGCCCAGCCATCGTTGGCAATAAGCGTTTTGACACGCTCAGGATCATAGTCGGTGTCGATCTTGGCGACTGTGGCCGCTGCCGCCTCTTGATCGGTGCCATCAACCGGAATGGGGTCTGCCTTGCGAAACCCTGACATATAGTCATCGGACTGGGCAGCACCGGATTTCATCGCCGCACGATCAATGGCTTGTTCAAACCGTTCAGGCAGGGGCAGTTTCACACCACGACGCCCACGACCCACAATGACCTGGGCTGGCATATCGCGCCAATAGACGATTGTGACGTCGGCCATGAATGATTCCCCTTATTCCTCTTGTCTTCGTTCTATCACCGCCGATTGCACCTCAATGTCGGTTTTCGACATGGCAGATGCCCACAGCGACCGCACTGATTGCTAACCTATTGCATCGTGCCGGAATACCGGGGCGAACCCCCATTATTTGCATAAAGGTTTTGAAGGTGGCCATCACAAGGCTTGTGCAAACACATTTCCGCGCCTAGCTTGAACATAACACGAAAATGGAGGGCGTAAGTTATGGCGCCCAAGCGTCCCAAAGGTGCGGGCGCGTTCCCCAAAGCGGTCGAGACCCCCGCGCCAAAACAGCCCGATCCTGCGGACCTCTATGCCGCGCTGGATCTGGGCACGAACAGTTGCCGCATGTTGATTGCCCAACCAAAGGGCAGCCAATTTCATGTGGTTGATAGCTTTTCAAAATCCGTACAATTGGGTGCGGGTTTGGAAAACACAGGTCGGTTATCGCGCGCGTCGATGAACCGGACGATTTCTGCCATGCGCATTTGTCGTGAAAAGCTGAAACGCCATGGTGTTGAAAATATGCGCCTTGTGGCAACAGAGGCGTGTCGCCGTGCGTTGAATGGCGGGAATTTCGTCGCACAGGTGCGGCGCGAGACCGGGCTGAAGCTGGAAATCATCAAACCCGAGGAAGAGGCGCGTCTAGCAGTGATCTCCTGTGCGCCTTTGGTCAGTGTGAACACTGAACAGTTACTGGTCGTGGACATCGGCGGTGGATCGACCGAGTTGGTGTGGATTGACCTGACCCATGTGCCAAAACGCGAACGTCCGCGGGCAATCATGCGGTTGCATGCCGGGTTCAAGTCTGATCCCGGCCCATTTGCTGCGGCCAAGGTGGTTGATTGGATTTCAGTGCCTTTGGGTGTGGCGACACTGCGTGATCAGTTTTCCGATGTTGAGGATGACGCGGCGCGCTTTGCGCTAATGAGCTGGTTTTTTGAGGAAAACCTAGAAGAGTTTTCACCCTATGCCGCTGCCCAAGCGCGTGAAGGTTTCCAGATTATCGGCACCAGCGGAACAGTGACAACGGTGGCGGCCAGTCATCTGGGCCTCAAGCGCTATGACCGGACCAAGGTTGACGGGCTGCGCATGACCTCTGATCAGATTGATACGGTGATCCGTGATTATCTGACACTAGGCCCCGCAGGTCGCCGCGCCGATCCGCGCATCGGCAAGGACCGGCAGGCGCTGATCATGTCAGGCTCTGCCATTCTGCAAGCGCTGATGCGGCTTTGGCCGACCGACCGTTTGTCAGTCGCGGACCGTGGCCTGCGAGAAGGCCTGCTTTATGCGCAAATGTCGGCGCATGGGGTCTTGGAAGACACGCCGTTTTAGGCGATAGGCGGGGCTATGGCCAAGAAACCCACAAAAAAGAACACCTCCGGACGCGGACAGCGTGATTTGACCGTGAAGGTGAAAACCGCGCGCGGACGCAAGCTCAGCTCGACCCAATGGTTGCAGCGGCAGTTGAATGATCCTTACGTCAAACGCGCCCAGACCGAAGGGTATCGGGGCAGGGCGGCCTATAAGATATTGGAACTGGATGATAAATACCGCTTTCTGGTGCCTGGCGCGCGGATTGTCGATCTGGGTTGTGCGCCTGGCGGCTGGCTGCAAGTCGCCGTCAAACGCGCCAATACGCTGGGCGAACGCACGAGCAAGGCGCAAGGCTATGTACTGGGCGTCGACCTGCAAGAGGTGGAGCCGGTTGCAGGTGCGGAAATCTATCAATTGGATTTCATGGAAGATGACGCCGATCTGAAAGTGAAAGAGTGGCTGGGTGGCAAAGCCGATGTGGTGATGTCGGATATGGCGGCCTCGGCCTCGGGCCATAAACAGACGGATCACCTGCGGATCATCGCGCTGTGCGAAGCGGCGGCCTATTTTGCTTTCGACGTGCTGGAAGAAGGCGGGACTTTCGTGGCAAAGGTGCTGGCAGGCGGGGCCGAGGGTGATTTGCAAAAACTGCTAAAGGCGCGGTTCAAAAAGGTTGCGAACGTGAAACCGCCAGCATCACGGTCGGATAGTTCAGAGAAGTTCGTGGTGGCGACGGGGTTTAAGGGCGTTACAGGCTAGATGCGCAATGTTCGCTATGCGGACGAAGCTGCCGTTGGATGTATCGGCAAAAATCGCTATTCTTCACAGTTGGGCAATTTAGCGAGGTTTAGTTGAAAAAGTTGATAATCACCGGAGCGAATGGCGTCGGTAAAAGCCATTTCGCTGACAAGTTGGTGTTGGCCCGACCAGAGATTCCTGTGATCTCTTTTGATGCAATAAAACTTCAAAAGCACTGGCAACAACGGCCTCGTGATGAGATCGACGCCGCGCTGGTTGAAGCGCTTGATACAGAAGAATGGATACTTGAGGGTGGACCAAGCCTCTTGGCTAAAGCTATTGAAACGGCCGACGCGCTTGTTTGGCTGGACCCCCCCGAACATGTCAGGGCATGGCAGCTTGCGACACGCCCGTGGAAACACTTTGGTCGCACCAGACCAGAACTTCCGCCCGGCAACATCGATTGGCCTTGGCAGCAATACAAGTTCGCTCTTCGCAGCCTAAAGAATAGGTCAAGGTTCCGCGCATACATATCGGACGTATTCAATAGTGAAGATCGGCTTCAAAAGTGGCGATGCCGCAATGAAAGTGATCGTATTGCAGTTGTTACCCAATGGGCAAGTGCTCAAGGTCGGTAGACAGTTTGGGCTCAAACCAGACCTTCTCGTGTCCAACATCAAACCAAGGACGTTTTTGTTCCCCAATCCGCACACTGATTAATCAACGCCTCTGATGGCACCCTGTCTGTCACGAAGTGATCCACCTGTGCCAGTGACGCGATTTTCACCGGTGCTTTGCGCGTAAACTTTGTGCTGTCAGCCACCAGTATCGTGGCGCGTGCCGCCTGAATTACCTGTTGGCTGACCCGCACTTCTTCGGGATCGAAATCCAGCAGATCACCGCTGAGGTCGATGGCGGATGCGCCGATCACGGCGAAATCTACCTTGAACCGGTCGATAGCAAGGGTGGCGAGGTCGCCGACCAACCCGCCGTCTGAACGGCGCAGGCTGCCGCCGGCGACCACCACATTACAACTGGGGTTGCTGGCAAGGATGTTGGCAACGTTGAGGTTATTGGTGACGACCATCAGATTGTGATGCGTGTGCAGGGCATGCGCCACCGCTTCTGTCGTGGTGCCGATGTTCAGGAACAGTGAGGCGTTGTCAGGGATCAGCTGTGCTGTGCGCCGGGCGATCCTGATCTTGATGTCGCGGTTCAAGGCGCGTCTGTCGCCATAGCCGATATTGCTGACGCCAGAGGGCAGAACGGCACCGCCGTGAATACGCTCCAACAGCCCCGCAGCGCAAAGTTGGCGCAGGTCGCGGCGGATGGTTTGCACCGCGACGCCAAGATCTGTGGCCAAGTCCGTTGCGATGACTTTGCCATCTGTCTGGGCAAGGGTGCGGATGCGGGCGAGGCGGGTTTCGGTATCCATATGTTCGTTTATGAAGTTAAGCGAATACGGTGCAAGTCAAATGTCATAGAAACATAAGGTTCGCGTATTTCGTATTGTTTTCGTATAGGAATTGGCGAACATCTTGCCCGCGGTGGCTTGCACCTGTCTGGCAGATGTCTAAACCGCCGTTAAACGAATGAGGCACGACATGAACGCGGACTTTGATATCTTTGTGATCGGTGGTGGGATCAACGGCTGCGGCATCGCGCGCGATGCGGCGGGGCGCGGGTTGAAGGTGGGTCTGGCCGAGATGAATGATCTGGCCGGCGCCACGTCTTCAGCGTCGACCAAACTGTTCCATGGTGGCCTGCGCTATCTTGAGTTTTTTGAGTTTGGTCTGGTGAAAAAGGCGCTGGTGGAACGTGAAGTGCTGCTTAAGAATATGCCCCACATCTCTTGGCCGATGCGCTTTGTGCTGCCCTATCATGCCGATATGCGGTTCGAAAATGACACGCCAACGTCGAAACTGCTGTCGACCGTGATGCCGTGGATGAAGGGCAGGCGGCCAGCGTGGCTGATCCGGCTTGGTCTGTTCATGTACGACAATCTGGGCGGGCGAAAGATTTTGCCGGGCACGCATGTTGTGGACCTGACGAAGCGGGAAACCGGCGCGCCGCTGAAAAGCAAGTTCAATAAAGCCTATGAATACTCTGATTGCTGGATCGAGGATTCGCGCCTGGTGGTGCTGAATGCGCGGGATGCAGAGGAACGCGGTGCGCAGATCATGACGCGCACCAAAGTGGTCAGTGCGGCCCGTGTCGATGGCACATGGGAGATTGTGACAGAACATAACGGTGTCCAGCAAACGCATACGGCGCGCGCGCTGGTCAATGCCGGTGGCCCTTGGGTGGAAAACATCGTGCGCGATGTGGCGCGGTTGAATACATCCGAAGGTGTGCGGCTGGTCCGTGGCAGCCATATCGTGACCAAAAAACTGTTTGATCATGACAAAAGCTATTTCTTTCAGGGCGAGGATGGGCGGATTATCTTTGCTATTCCTTACGAGACGGATTTCACACTGATCGGCACAACCGATGCCGAGCATGAAAACCTGTCGGAAAAACCGTATGCGACCGATGAAGAGCAGGATTACCTGTGTGCCTTTGCGTCGCAGTATTTTGAAAAACCAGTGACGCGTGATGATGTGGTTTGGACATATTCGGGTGTGCGCCCGCTTTATGATGATGGCGCAAAGTCCGCGACCGCAGCGACGCGCGATTATGTGTTGTCGCTGGATGACAATGGCGCGCCTTTGCTCAATATCTTTGGCGGCAAGATCACCACCTATCGCAAACTGGCTGAGAATGCGTTGAAAAAGTTGACACCGCTGGTGGGTGGCGGTGATCCTTGGACAGCAGATGCGCCTTTGCCCGGCGGTGATTTCAAAGTGAGCGCGCGTGATCAATTGGTTGCGGATTTGCAGACGGATTATTCCTTTCTTGATGCGCGGTGGGCGCTGCGCCTGATCAAAGGGTACGGCACGGACGCAAAGAATATCTTAGGTGATGCTAAGGCGGCCACTGACTTGGGTCAGAATTTTGGCGCGACATTAACCGAGGCCGAGGTGAAGTGGCTGATGGCAAAGGAATATGCGGTCAGCGCCGAAGATGTGGTTTGGCGCCGTTCCAAACTGGGCCTGCGTTTGACCAAAGATCAGATTGCGGCCCTTGACGCTTTCATGACGGCTTGAAACAAAAAGACGAAACGGGGGGACTTTCATGAGCTATATTCTGGCCATTGACCAAGGCACGACGTCAAGCCGCGCAATCATCTTTGATGCCGATATGCGGATCAAAGCGACGGCACAGGAAGAATTCACCCAGCATTTCCCGCAATCGGGCTGGGTGGAACATGATCCATCCGATATCTGGTCTTCTGTTGCCTCTACCTGTCGTGGCGCGATTGAAAAGGCGGGGATCACGGCAGATGATGTCGCGGCGATTGGTATTACGAACCAGCGCGAAACAACCCTGATCTGGGACAAGACGACGGGCGAGCCGATCCACAATGCGATTGTCTGGCAGGACCGGCGGACCGCGCCGTTCTGTGAGGAGTTACGCAAAGAGGGGTTCGAGGCGACGATCACGCAGAAAACTGGCCTGCTGGCGGACCCGTATTTTTCGGGCACAAAAGTGAACTACATCCTTGATAAGGTTGATGGCGCCCGCGCGCGGGCCGAAGCGGGCGAGTTGCTTTTTGGTACTGTTGATTGCTTTCTGATCTGGAAGCTGACAGGCGGCAAGCGCCACGTCACGGATGCCACAAATGCTGCCCGCACAATGCTTTATGATATCCGTAAGGGCCAGTGGAGCACAACGATCTGCGCGCGTTTCGGGATACCAACGCAGATGCTGCCAGAGGTGTTGGATTGTGCCGCAGACTTTGGCATGACCCGTGCGGACCTTTTTGGCAAGGAACTGCCGATTCTGGGCGTTGCGGGTGACCAGCAGGCGGCGACGATCGGGCAGGCCTGTTTTGAACCGGGGATGCTGAAATCCACCTATGGCACGGGGTGTTTCGCGCTGCTGAATACTGGTGATACGCTGGTGGAAAGCAAGAAGCGCCTTTTAGGCACGATTGCCTATCAATTTGATGGCAAACCCACCTACGCGCTGGAAGGGTCGATCTTTATTGCGGGGGCGGTTGTGCAGTGGCTGCGCGATGGTTTGAAAATCATCCGCGATGCCAAGGAAACGCAGCCGTTGGCAGAAACGGCAGACGAGGGCCAAGAGCTTTATATGGTGCCTGCTTTCACGGGCCTTGGCGCACCTTATTGGGACGCAGACGCGCGGGGTGCGATTTATGGCATAACACGCAATTCCGGCCCGGCAGAATTTGCGCGGGCAGCGCTGGAAAGTGTTGGGTTCCAGACCCGTGATCTGTTAGAGGCGATGAAGAGCGATTGGCAAGCCTCTGACCAGAAAGGTGTTTTACGCGTTGATGGTGGCATGAGCGCCTCGGATTGGTCGATGCAATTTCTGTCTAACATCATTGGTGCACCGGTGGACCGGCCAACGGTTTTGGAAACGACAGCGTTGGGTGTAGCGTGGCTGGCGGGCATGCGTGCCGGGGTTTACCCTGATCAGGCCGGGTTCGCGGCCAATTGGGCGCTTGATCAGCGGTTTGAGCCACAGATGGATGAGGCGATGCGGGACAGGCGGTATGCGGGTTGGCAGGATGCTGTACGGCGGACATTGACCGCAAATTAAGAGGCGCGGTGGCCCATTTCCCAAACCTCAAACTCTGCCGCGCGTTTTTCCCGCAGCTTCGCCTCCACCTCTGCTGACAGTGTGAGGCCCACCTTGGGCGAAACATTTTTTTGTTTCAGCGTAATGGTCATATCCAATCGCTGTTCAAGATACCCGATTACCTTGTCCCACTGCTCATATTGAAACAGATGCTGCGCGCCGACCTCGCCGTCGTTGATCCGCAGAAATTTGTTTTGTGACCCGACGTTGGCAAAGGGGGCAGGCGTGCCTTTGCAGTATTCCAGCACAAAGTTATCAAAGCTGACGTCGCGTGTGCTGTTTTCATGCCCGATCAGGTCTTCGCGCGTGCGATACCGATACCAGCTGCCTAGCCAGTCAATGGGGTTGCGCACGATCGCCATCAGTTCGGGGTTTTGCCCGCCTGCTTGTTTGAAAAGTGGTTTGAAGAATCGTTTGTAGCGGTAGCAAGGGGCATGCTTCAGCTCGGGCGGATCACGCACAACTATGGATGCACGTGGCGCCAGTGCGCCCTGCAATGCGGTTGATCCTGTCTTGGGTACTGCCAGCAGCACCAGATTTTCTTTCCAGAAAACAAGCATTTGTTTGCTGTCTTTCGTCCTATTTCTCACCAATGCTAGGCCATAAACCATTCCTTAACCACCTTTGGATGAGGGTGGTACATGAAAATTTATGTTGCAATGTTCTGCTTTTGATCTCATTAACGATGAGAACACAATGAGAACAAAAGCAGTGATTGCCGCCATTTGGGTGGCGTGAAATAAGGACAGGACACATGGCAACGGCAGAACTCCTCAAGATGACTGATAAGAAGACCGCGGATAAAGAAAAGGCGCTGGAAAGCGCGCTGGCGCAGATCGAACGACAGTTCGGCAAGGGCTCTATTATGAAGCTCGGCGGCGAAAACAAGATGCCCGAGATTGAGGCGACATCGACCGGTTCGCTGGGTCTGGATATCGCGCTTGGGATAGGTGGCCTGCCCAAAGGCCGCGTGATCGAGATTTATGGCCCGGAATCGTCCGGTAAAACGACGCTGACCTTGCATGCGATTGCGGAAGAGCAGAAAAAAGGCGGCGTTTGTGCCTTTGTTGATGCGGAACATGCGCTTGATCCGCAGTACGCCAAAAAACTGGGCGTGAACCTGGATGAGTTGCTGATTTCGCAGCCTGACACTGGTGAACAAGCGTTGGAGATTGTCGATACGCTGGTCCGGTCCGGTGCGGTGAATATGGTGATCGTAGATTCGGTTGCAGCACTAACGCCGAAATCTGAGCTAGAAGGCGATATGGGCGACAGCTCTGTCGGGGTGCATGCGCGTTTGATGTCTCAGGCGATGCGCAAACTGACCGGGTCGATCAACCGGTCTGGCTGTATGGTGATTTTCATCAACCAAATCCGGATGAAGATCGGTGTGATGTTCGGGTCACCCGAAACGACAACTGGTGGTAATGCGCTGAAATTCTATGCCTCTGTCCGTCTGGATATCCGCCGTATTGGTGCGATCAAGGATCGTGATGAGGTTGTGGGCAACGCGACACGCGTGAAAGTGGTTAAGAACAAGGTGGCCCCGCCATTCAAACAGGTGGAATTCGACATCATGTATGGCGAGGGCATCTCGAAGATGGGTGAACTGCTTGATCTGGGCGTAAAGGCCGGTGTGGTCGAAAAATCAGGCGCTTGGTTCAGCTATGGTGATGAACGGATCGGGCAGGGGCGTGAAAACTCCAAGATATTCTTGCGCGAAAATCAAAGCATTGCGCTGGAAATCGAAGATAAGATTCGCGCGGCCCATGGTCTGGATTTCGATCTGCCAGAGGGCAACCATGATGACGGTGATGACGACCTCGTAGAGGTTTAAGGTTGCAGACGGCGACTGCATAAACGCCCACACCATGAAATCATGGTGGAGAATATCCGGGAAAGGGTGTCGTAGAATGCGGCGCCCTTTTTCGTTTAGTTCAGAAAATTTTGTGAATTTATCTGCGGCCTCTCTTGGTTGGTTCGATCAACGAAGAAAGCCATAAGGTCATTGTCTGTGGACAGTGTGCAGGTGCGGGGCTATTTCTGCGTTTCAACTGAGTTTCTTGCTTGAAAGCGCGCCATGACAAGTCTTGCTGACATCCGTTCGACCTTTCTGAACTACTTTGGAAAGCAGGGCCACGCGATTGTGGCCTCTAGCCCATTGGTGCCGCGCAATGACCCGACGCTGATGTTTGCCAATTCCGGGATGGTGCAGTTCAAGAACCTGTTCACCGGGGTTGAGACGCGTGACTATACGCGTGCGACGACAAGCCAGAAATGTGTGCGTGCCGGCGGCAAGCACAATGATCTTGATAATGTCGGCTATACAGCCCGCCACCATACGTTTTTCGAGATGTTGGGAAATTTCAGCTTTGGCGATTATTTCAAGGCAGAAGCCATTGCTTTCGCTTGGGAATTACTGACCAAGGATTTTGGGATCGACAAGGATCGCTTGCTTGTCACCGTCTATCATACGGATGACGAGGCGGCTGATATCTGGAAGAAAGTCGCGGGTCTGCCCGATGACCGCATTATTCGCATTCCAACCGATGACAACTTCTGGCGTATGGGGCCGACCGGCCCTTGTGGGCCGTGTACCGAGATTTTCTATGATCATGGTGATCATATCTGGGGCGGCCCACCCGGATCACCCGAGGAAGACGGCGACCGGTTTATAGAAATCTGGAACATCGTGTTCATGCAGAATGAACAGTTCGATGATGGGTCCCTGAAACCGCTTGAGATGCAGTCAATTGATACCGGCATGGGGCTGGAACGGATTGGCGCGCTGCTGCAAGGCAAACACGACAATTACGACACTGACCTGATGCGCGCGCTGATCGAAGCATCGGCCGATGCCACATCGAGCGACCCTGACGGGCCGGGCAACACGCACCACCGTGTGATTGCGGACCACCTGCGTTCGACCTCTTTTCTGATCGCTGAAGGCGTTCTGCCATCCAACGAAGGCCGTGGTTACGTCCTGCGCCGCATCATGCGCCGTGCGATGCGTCATGCCCATCAGCTGGGCGGCAAAGACCCTGTCATGCACCGTTTAGTGCCTGCGCTGGTGCAACAGATGGGTGCCGCTTACCCAGAGCTTGGTCAGGGCCAGCGGCTGATTGAAGAGACGCTCTTGAACGAAGAAGTGCGGTTCAAGCAAACGCTGGATCGTGGTTTGAAACTGCTTGATGAAGAACTGCAAAACTTGCCTGATGATGCGGCCCTGCCGGGCACGGCGGCATTCAAGCTCTATGATACGTATGGCTTCCCCCTCGATCTGACGCAGGACGCGTTGCGCGAAAAAGGTCGCGAAGTTGATACCGATGGCTTTGATGCCGCTATGGCAGAACAAAAGGCCAAAGCACGTGCGGCGTGGTCTGGCACGGGTGAAGCGGCCGACAGTGCGATTTGGTTCAATATCACAGATGAAAGCGGGGCGACCGATTTTCTGGGTTATGACACACTGACGGCAGAAGGTCAGATCATGGCGCTTGTGGTTGATGGTGATAGAGCGGACCATGCCGATGGTGCGGTGCAAATTGTGCTGAACCAGACCCCATTTTACGCCGAGGCCGGTGGTCAGGTTGGTGACGCTGGCACGCTGCGGACCGAGACAGGCAAGGCCGAGATTACGGATACCAAGAAGTTTGGCGAAATCCATGTTCACTTCGCCAAAGTGACTGAGGGCCATTTGCACAAAGGGCAGGGTGCCGAATTGGCGGTTGATCCTGTGCGGCGTGCAAATATCCAGGCCAACCACTCGGCCACGCACCTGTTGAACGAGGCGCTGCGCGCGGTATTGGGTGATCATATTGCGCAACGCGGGTCACTGAACGGGCCAGATCGTTTACGTTTTGACTTTAGTCACACAAAGGCACTGAACGATGCTGAACTGGCGCAGATTGATCGGGACGTAAATGCGATCATTCGCCAGAACAGCCCGGTTGAAACACGTATCATGACACCTGACGATGCCCGCGGCTTGGGTGCGCAGGCGCTTTTTGGTGAAAAATATGGTGACGAGGTGCGCGTTGTTTCAATGGGCCGTCAGGAAGGTTCTGGCAAGGGGATGGGCGGCAATACCTATTCACTGGAACTGTGTGGCGGCACCCATGTCAAACAATTGGGCGAAATTGGTGCATTCGTGACGCTGGGTGACAGCGCATCAAGTGCCGGTGTGCGCCGGATCGAGGCGCTGACAGGGCAGGCGGCGTTGGATCATTTGCGTGATCGAGAGAAAATTTTGTTCGCTGCCGCGGCTGAATTGAAAACTCCTATTGATCGGCTTGTTTCGCGTATCAAGGGTGAGTCATTCAAGTTGAAAGAAGCTCTCAATGAAAATGCGCAATTGCGCCGCGAATTGGCGATGGGGGGCGGTGCGAAAGACGCGGCACCGTCTGAGGTGATCAACGGTGTGGCGTTTCAGGCGCAGGTCCTGAGCGGTGTAACGGGCAAGGATTTGCCAGCATTGATTGATGAAATGAAGGCGGCGATGGAAAGTGGCGCGGTCCTTTTGATTGCAGATGCAGGCGGTAAGGCTGCGGTCGCTGTCGGTGTCACGGCCGATTTGATTGATCGTGTATCAGCCGTTGATATTCTGCGCGCCGCAACGCCGGAACTTGGCGGCAAGGGCGGCGGTGGTCGTGCGGATATGGCGCAAGGGGGCGGCGCATCCGCTGAAAATGCGGATGCCGCGATTGCGGCGGCAAAGGCTGTACTGGAGGGATTGAAATGAGCGCACTTTGGATTGCCCATGTAAGCGTGACGGATGAGGCGGCTTATGGCGAATATGCCAAGCGCGCGACAGGTGCGATTGCCGATCATGGTGGCGTATTTCTGGCGCGCGGTGGGGCGTATGAACAGCTCGAAGGGCCGGATCGTCCGCGCAATGTTGTGGCGCGTTTCCCCAGCCTGCAAGCGGCACACGACTGCTATTATTCGGACGCTTATCAAGAGGCGTTGCGCTTTGCCAAAGGCGCCAGTCAGCGTGAACTGAGCATCGTTGAAGAGATAGCTTGAAAGGCCAGCTTGGCGAAATGATGGCCCGTCATGCACGCGCCGGTCGGTTGGATTGGATCGGGCTGCGCGGCGAACGTTACGCGCCTTTGGATGTGGTCGAGACTGCTGATATTGTAGAAACCGGTCTTGTCGGTGATCATGGGCGCGCGGGAAAGCGGGCTGTCACATTGATACAGGCCGAGCATTTGCCGGTGATTGCGACACTTTCAAATAATGAGGTTGTCACGCCAGGGGCGTTGCGGCGCAATCTTGTCGTATCTGACCTAAACCTGCTGGCATTGCGCAAGGGCCTGCTGCGGATCGGCGATGCTGTCTTGGAAATCCACGGTCCATGCCCACCATGCAGCCGCATGGAAAAGGCACTTGGACCGGGTGGATATAATGCGATGCGCGGGCATGGCGGCTGGTATGCCAGCGTGGCCACGCCCGGGCCTGTTTATGTGGGTGACGTGGTCGCACCCGCCTAGCTGGCGCGCGCTTGCCGCTTCCGCTCGTGCGGGTCCAGATAGCGTTTGCGCAGGCGGATCGCGTTTGGCGTCACTTCGACCAGTTCATCATCGTCGATATAGGCAATCGCCTGTTCCAGCGACATGGTGACCGGCGTTGTCAAACGCACCGCCTCATCCGTGCCGGAGGCACGCACGTTGGTCAGTTTTTTGCCTTTCAGCGGGTTCACTTCCAAATCATTTTCGCGGCTGTGTTCGCCGATGATCATGCCGGTATAGATCGCCTCTTGCGCGCCGATGAACATCTTGCCGCGATCTTCGAGGTTCCACAGTGCAAAAGCCACGGAGGAGCCGTTTTCCATGGAAATCAAAACACCTTGGCGGCGGCCGTCGATCTTTCCTTTGTAAGGCGTTTGACCGTGGAACAGACGGTTCAGTACGCCAGACCCGCGTGTATCGGTCAGGAATTCACCGTGATACCCGATCAAACCGCGTGACGGCACATGCGCAATGATGCGGGTTTTCCCGGCACCGGCTGGTTTCATCTCGACCAACTCGCCTTTGCGCGGGCCGGTCAGTTTTTCGACCACGACGCCGGTGTATTCATCATCAACATCAATGGTGACTTCTTCAACGGGTTCCATGCGCTGCCCGTCTTCTTCGGTGAAGATCACCTGCGGACGCGAGATTGAAAGCTCAAAACCTTCACGGCGCATATTTTCGATCAGAACACCCATCTGCAGTTCGCCACGGCCTGATACTTCAAACGCGTCACCGCCGGGGGTGTCGGCGATTTTGATGGCGACGTTAACTTCGCTTTCTTTCATCAGGCGTTCGCGGATGACGCGGGACTGCACCTTTTTACCATCACGACCGGCCAGTGGGCTGTCATTGATGCCAAAGGTGACTGTGATGGTCGGCGGATCAATCGGCTGGGCCGGGATCGGCACATCAATGCTGGGATCGCAGAGCGTGTCGGCAACCGTTGCCTTGGTCATGCCTGCAATGGTGACGATGTCGCCAGCTTCGGCCAGATCAATGGGCTGTTGGGCCAGACCACGGAACGCCAAAATCTTGGACACGCGGAATTGTTCGATCTTCTCACCTTCGCGCGAAAGCGCTTTGATTGTGTCGCCCGCTTTCAACGTACCGGCTTCAACGCGGCCTGTCAGGATGCGGCCAATAAAGGGGTCTGCGGACAAGGTGGTCGCCAGCATCTGGAACGGTTCATCCTTGCGGGTGATCTGCGCGGGTGTGGGCACGTGATCAACGATCAGGTCAAACAGCGCGTCCAGATTTTCGCGCGGGCCATCCAATTCCGTATCACACCAGCCAGCGCGGCCGGAGGCATACATGGTCGGGAAATCAAGCTGTTCATCGCTGGCTTCAAGCGCTGCGAACAGGTCAAACACGTCGTCCACGGCGCGGTCAGGTTCGCCATCGGGTTTGTCGACCTTATTGACCACAACGATGGGGCGCAGACCCAATGCCAGCGCTTTGGAGGTCACGAATTTCGTCTGCGGCATCGGGCCTTCGGCGGCATCCACTAGCAGGACAACGCCATCCACCATGGACAAGATGCGTTCAACCTCACCGCCGAAATCGGCGTGGCCGGGGGTGTCAACGATGTTGATGCGCGTGCCTTTCCATTCCACGGACGTACATTTCGCCAGAATGGTGATGCCGCGTTCGCGTTCAATGTCGTTGCTGTCCATTGCGCGTTCTGACACGGCCTCATTATCGCGGAACACGCCGGATTGCTTGAGAAGTTCGTCAACAAGTGTCGTCTTGCCGTGGTCAACGTGCGCGATGATCGCGATATTGCGGATATCCATCAGATCAGCCTTTAAGGGTAAGTTGGCGCGCGGATAACGCGGACGCGCCGTAATGGCTAGCCCTAATCTGCTAAGAAGGAATGGATTGCCGTGCGATACGCCGCAGCGTTACGCAAAAACCTCTGCCGGGTTATGTTCGGCCATGGCAAGCCGCCGGATAATCCACACGAAAAGGACGCATGGGATCATCCAAAGAAATCCGGACGCGATGAAACCCTGATTATATGAAATGTAGTCAGGCAGGTTATCTGGCGCGGTTTGTCCCCCCAGAAACCCGTCATAGAAGTTCATACCAATCCAGCTAAGCCACCAGATTGTCAGCACTGTCGGAACGCCGTCATCAGAAGGGATCAGCCGGCTCCAGGTCTGTTTCATCGCGGTGAACGGCACCCAAAGGTTGGCGAAGGGCACAAAATACCAACCAACGGCCCAACCGGGCCGGATCATTTTTGGGTCATGGTGGATTGCGTCGGCGTTGCGGCTTGCCAGATATAAAAACCGCCCGTTGATCGCGAAGGCGACAACAAGAACGATAAGAAACCCGATCGCAGATAACCCGATGATCGTGTCGCTTTGCTGCAAGGTTTCAATATCGGCATTTCCATCGTTAAACCGATTAATGACCATATTCTGGTAGATATGAACCAAGGAAGAGCAGACTTGCATGCCCGCAAAAGCCCAAGTTGCCCACACGGCGCGTCGGCCCGGTTTCGTCAGATCGGTAAATGTGAAATCGGTCAAGGCTTGGTCCAATCGCCGTTTGGTTTGTCTTTGATGGTTAACAAACAGCGAATTGCGGCAACCTTGAGGCGTACCGCCGCTGACCGTTGGGCAAACGCGCCCTACATTGCTTTATTCAGGTTCTCGTCGATTTTCTCAAGAAAGCCCATGGTTGTCAGCCAGCCTTGATCAGGCCCGACCAGCAAGGCAAGGTCCTTGGTCATAAAGCCGCTTTCCACGGTGTCGATGATAACTTTTTCCAACGTTTCGGCGAATTTCATCAGTTGCGCATTATCATCCAGTTTGGCCCGGTGTTTCAGCCCGCCAGTCCACGCAAAAATCGACGCGATAGAGTTGGTCGATGTCGCTTGACCTTCCTGATGCTGGCGATAGTGGCGCGTGACTGTGCCGTGTGCGGCCTCTGCCTCAACAATCTTGCCGTCTGGCGTCATCAGCTGGCTGGTCATCAGGCCTAGTGACCCGAACCCTTGCGCCACGGTATCGGACTGCACATCACCATCATAATTCTTGCAGGCCCAGACGAATTTCCCCGACCATTTCATGGCCGACGCGACCATATCGTCAATCAGCCGGTGCTGGTATTCGATCCCGGCTTCGTCGAATTTGTCTTTAAATTCTTCCTCGAAAACCTTCTCAAACAGGTCTTTGAAACGTCCGTCATAGGCTTTTAAGATTGTGTTTTTTGTCGAAAGATAGACCGGCCAGCCCAGGTTAAGACCATAATTAAACGACGCCCGTGCAAAGTCGATAATCGACGCATCAAGGTTATACATGCCCATTGCCACACCGGCAGAGGGGCTATCAAAGACCTTTTTTTCGATCACCGCGCCATCTTCGCCCACGAATTTCATGGTCAGCTTGCCGGGGCCGGGCATTAGGAAATCGGTTGCTTTGTACTGATCACCGAATGCATGACGCCCAATCACAATCGGGTCGGTCCACCCCGGCACAAGGCGGGGGACGTTTTTGCAGATAATCGGCGCACGGAACACAACACCCCCGAGGATATTGCGGATGGTTCCATTAGGTGATCGCCACATTTCTTTCAGGCCAAATTCCTCGACCCGCTGCTCGTCGGGGGTAATCGTCGCACATTTCACGCCGACGCCGATTTCCTTGATCTTTTCGGCGGCATCAATGGTGATCTGATCGTTGGTTTCGTCACGCACCTCCATCGCGAGGTCATAGTAAAGCAGGTCGATATCCAGATAGGGCAGGATCAGCTTATCTTTAATGAACTGCCACATGATGCGGGTCATTTCATCACCGTCGAGTTCAACGATGGGATTTTCTACCTTGATCTTTGACATCTGAGTGCCTCCGCTGACATCTGGTTGGGTGTTGCCATAGCGCATCTTGCTGGACGCGGGAAGGGGTGTATGCGTCAGTATACAACGAACGCTTTAACGCTGCCGGGTGTCATCAAGCGTTCATCCAAAAGAAGGGAAATGGTAGGCCCGGCAGGACTTGAACCCGCAACCAAAGCGTTATGAGCGCTCTGCTCTAACCAATTGAGCTACAGGCCCCCTTGTGGTTTTGGACTACCAGAACCGGTGCGTGGGTCAAGGTGGGAATGTTCTGTCATACCAATTCTTGTTTTCTTTGATCAAACGATGCGGTAACGAACGCCAAACACGACAGGAGCTGCCCGATGACCAACAAAAATGGCCTGACTTATGCTGATGCAGGGGTCGATATTGACGCGGGCAATACACTTGTTGAGCGGATCAAACCGGCAGCCAAGCGTACCGCCCGTCCGGGTGTTATGGCCGGGCTGGGTGGCTTTGGTGCGCTGTTCGATCTGAAAGGGGCAGGGTACACAGACCCGGTTTTGGTCGCGGCCACCGATGGCGTTGGCACCAAATTGCGGATCGCGATTGATACAGGCAATGTCGACACGATTGGCATTGATCTGGTCGCCATGTGTGTGAACGATCTGGTGTGTCAGGGTGCCGAGCCGCTGTTTTTTCTTGATTATTTCGCGACAGGTAAGCTGGAATTGGATGAGGCGACGCGCATCATTGAAGGGATCGCTGTTGGTTGCGCGGCCTCTGGCTGCGCGTTAATCGGTGGTGAGACGGCCGAAATGCCCGGCATGTATCACGAGGGTGACTTTGACCTTGCCGGTTTCGCCGTTGGCGCGATGGAGCGTGACACTGAACTGCCCAGCGGTGTGCAAGAGAGCGACGTGCTGTTGGGACTTGCGTCGGATGGCGTGCACTCAAACGGGTATTCACTGGTGCGTCGTATCGTTAATGTGTCTGGTTTGGCTTGGGGCGATGATGCGCCGTTCACAGATGGAACCATTGGCGCTGCTTTGTTGGCACCGACGCGTCTTTACGTAAAGCAGGCGCTTGCTGCTGTGCGTGCCGGTGGCGTGCATGCTTTGGCGCATATCACAGGTGGCGGCCTGACCGAAAACCTGCCGCGTGTTTTACCAGACGGTCTGGGTGCGCACATTGATTTGGGCGCGTGGGATTTACCGCCTGTGTTTCGTTGGCTGGCCGAAACCGGCGGCATGGCAGAGGCTGAGTTGCTCAAGACATTTAACGCGGGCATCGGGATGGTTCTTGCGGTGGATGCGGGTGAGGCTGATGCCCTGACCACGTTGCTGACACGCGAAGGCGAGACGGTGCATCGCTTGGGGACAGTCACATCAGGCGAAGGTGTCAGCTATACAGGCGCGCTTTTGTGACCAAACGCGTTGCGATCCTGATTTCTGGGGGTGGCTCGAACATGGTCGCGCTGGCGCAATCCATGCGCGAAGATCACCCCGCCAAGCCGGTTCTGGTGCTGTCGAATAATCCGAATGCAGGGGGGCTGTCCAAGGCGCGGGCACTGCATATTCCGACGATGGCGATTGATCACAAACCATATGGTCAAGATCGCGCCGGGTTTGAGGATGCGTTGCAGCAGGTATTGGAAACAGCGCAACCTGATATCATTTGCCTTGCAGGGTTCATGCGTATCCTGACCCCTGATTTCATGGTAAAATGGGAGGGGCGTATCCTGAATATTCACCCTTCGTTGCTGCCAAAATACAAAGGGCTGCACACACACGCCCGTGCGCTAGAGGCTGGTGATGCCGAACACGGATGCACGGTGCATGAGGTCACTGCCGCCTTGGATGACGGACCGATCCTGGGGCAGGCGCATATGCCCGTCTTGGCTGACGACACACCTGACACGTTGGCGACCCGGCTTTTGCCACTTGAACATGCGCTTTACCCAGCTGTACTGCGCCGCTTTGCAGCGGGTGATCGCACCCCGGTCACCTTGCAAGGATAAGCCTGCGCTTTCCATCCTTGTGGCAATCGCCTATCAGTTTGAAAAGCTTTTGCACTGACGGACTGACATGAAGACAATCACAACGACCGAAGATTTAGCGGCATTCTGCCAAGAGGCTGCGAAACGCGCCTATGTCACCGTCGATACTGAATTTTTGCGTGAACGGACGTATTATTCCAAGCTTTGTCTTGTGCAACTGGCTTATCAAGACGACAGCGGCGCAGATGCCGTCTTGTTGGACCCGTTGGTTGATGGTCTGTCGCTAGAGCCGCTTTATGATCTGTTCAAAGACCACGGTGTCGTGAAAGTGTTTCACGCCGCGCGTCAGGACCTTGAAATTTTCTATGTCGATGCGGGTGTGATCCCCGAGCCGCTTTTTGACACGCAGGTCGCGGCGATGGTCTGTGGTTTTGGTGAACAGGTCGGATACGAGACGCTTGTGCGCAAGATCACGAAGTCTGATCTGGATAAATCATCCCGCTTTACCGATTGGTCACGCCGTCCGTTGACCGACGCGCAGGCCAAATATGCGCTCGCGGATGTCACCCACCTGCGCGATATTTATGAACACCTTTCGGCGCGACTGGCGAAATCGGGCCGCAGCAAATGGGTGGCAGAGGAAATGGCGGTGTTGGAAGACCCCGCAACCTATCAGGCCGACCCGGACAATGCGTGGAAGCGTGTGAAAACCCGTACCCAGTCTGGCAAATTCCTAGCCATTGTGCGTGAATTGGCCCGTTTCCGTGAAACCTATGCGCAGGAACGTAATGTCCCGCGCAACCGTGTTTTTAAGGATGACGCGCTGGTCGAACTCGCGTCGACCAAGCCGCAATCAGAAAAAGACTTGGGGCGATCGCGCCTGTTGCTGCGCGAAGCACGCAAGGGTGATATCGCCGCTGGGATTTTGTCTGCGATCAAAACGGGTATCGCGGTCAAGCCAGAGGATATGCCAAAAGTTGACAATGCCCGTGCCAAACTACAGGTGAACCCAGCCTTGGCCGACATGTTGCGTGTCTTGCTTAAGGCCAAGACCGACGATGCAGAAGTGGCCCCCAAACTGATCGCCAGTTCTGCTGATCTTGACGCACTTGCAGGTGGTCAACGTGATGTTGTGGCGCTGAAAGGGTGGCGGCGTGAAGTCTTTGGAAACGATGCTTTGCAGCTTTGCGAGGGGCAGGTTGGGCTTGCAGTGAAAGGCCAGAAGGTCGTTACCGTCACGCTTTGATCTGGACGTCGCAGGGCGGGCGACCTACATCAACTGCAAGTTTGATACGCAAGGACCCCCAATGGCGAACCCAGAGTTTGAAGACCTCGTAGACACCTTTGAATTCCTTGATGATTGGGAAGATCGCTATCGTCATGTGATCGACATGGGCAAGGCGATGGACCCGCTGGAGCACGCGTTGCGCGTGCCGGCGACCAAGGTTGATGGTTGCGCCAGTCAGGTTTGGTTGGTGCCTAAAATTGACGGTGACACATTTACTTTTCGTGGGGAAAGCGATGCGATGATCGTGCGCGGTCTGATCGCTGTGCTGATCGCGCTTTATGACAAGCAGCCTGTTGATAAGATCAGCAAGATTGATGCCGCAGCAGAGCTGGGGCGCTTGGGGTTGAACGATCACCTGTCGGCACAGCGGTCCAATGGATTGCGCGCGATGGTGGAACGTATTCGCGAAACGGCGGCGGCGGCGACTTAGGGAATGGCCGTCAGCGCTGGCGTGAGGTCACCGTAACCGGTGAAACGACGCTCGAATGACAAACCTAGCTGCTTTGCGCAGGCTTGGGCCTTTTGGGTCAACGCCGGATCATCGGTTTGCGCCTGATAAACCAGCTTTTCATAATTGCCAAAATACATGTCCCGCAGATCAGGATGGCGGTCCAACCCCAAGGGTTTCCATACAAAAGCATCAAACTGGCGGACCAGAAAATCAGTCAGATAAAAGGCTGTCATCTCATCGCGGGCCGCGAAAACCTCATTGCCTTCAAAGAAGGAATAGCAATGCGGGCCAGCCACCATTTCAACCCCCATTGCGGCGCAGGCCGTTTGAAGCTGCCCACCGGTGCCGCAATCAGCGTAAACCACAAAAAGCTGATCATAGGCGTCGCGGTATGTTTCAACCGCGTCGCGCACGGCAGGCACGATGCGTTCTGGGTGGTTGTGCAGAATGGCGGGCAGGCATTTCAGATCAAGATGATCAAGGCCGTTGGCCGCCTTGATCGCCAATATCTCGCGGGCAAGCGCACCACAGGCAATCAGCAAAACGCGTCCCTCACCTGCTGGGGTCATCCCAGTATCAGTTAGGGTCGCGTCAGTGGTCATTTGTCGCCAGCGTTCTGCGCCTTACGATCGCTGAACCGGCGCCACGCGAAAGACGCGCAAAGGGCGATCAGACTTAAGATGGCAAGGCCTGGCATAGGTGATGTTTGCGTGCTGTGCAAAATGGCCAACGCTACGGCAATGGTCGCGGCTGCCGCTGCGATCACAAGTACGATAAGAAAAATCAGTCTTTCAATTGGCATGTCACCCTCCTGCACCCTTCAGATAAGACCGCCATGCCAATTTTGTAAGATCAAACGGCTGCGGCACCTTGGTTGTGCTTGCGGGCCATAAAGGTTTTTGCGGTTTCAACCGCAACAGCGGCGTCCCGGCAGTATGCATCGGCCCCAATTGCCTTGCCGAACTCTTCGTTCAGCGGCGCGCCACCGACAAGCACGACGTAATCATCGCGCAGGCCTTTTTCGATCATCGTGTCGATGACGACCTTCATGTATGGCATCGTTGTCGTCAGCAGGGCGGACATGCCAAGAATATCGGGCTTCTCTGTTTCCAGCGCTTCAAGATACGCCTCAACCGCGTTGTTGATGCCCAGATCGACAACTTCGAAACCCGCACCTTCCATCATCATGGACACAAGGTTTTTGCCAATGTCGTGAATGTCGCCTTTGACCGTGCCGATCACCATCTTGCCCACACGCGGGGCACCTGTTTCGGCCAGCAGTGGCTTGAGAATAAACATCCCGCCTTTCATGGCATTGGCCGCCAACAGAACCTCTGGTACGAACAAAATACCATCGCGGAAATCATGGCCAACGATTGTCATGCCTCCGACAAGGGCTTCGGTCAGGATGCGGTAAGGCTCCCAGCCGCGGCTAAGAAGGATATTCACCCCTTCTTCAATTTCTTCCTTCATGCCGTCATAAAGGTCATCGAACATCTGCGCGACGAGATCTTCGTCATTCAGTTCGGACAGGATGATGTCATCTTCTTCGTCGGACATGGGCCAAGCCTTTGCGATAGTGTTGTAAACCAGTAGTGCGCTTAATTGTGCAAACCTACCTGCTGTTTTCCGACACGTCCATGAACGTGACCGACCTGTCATTGCGCATGTTCCTGAATTGTTCTAATAATGATTATGGATGATTTGCCGGTTCAGAAATCACATCGCATGCCGGGGCGGGCCGCAAGCTCTAACCCGGATGTGCGGTTCGACAGATTGCATGCCGAGGCGGTGGATGATGGCTGGGCGTCTGATGACGATCTGCCTATTTTGCGGACCGAGGTGACGGATGAAATTGCCCGTTCTGTGATATCGCGCAACACGTCGCCTGATTTATCGTTTGACCGCTCAATCAACCCTTATCGGGGGTGCGAACACGGGTGCATCTATTGCTTTGCTCGGCCCAGTCATGCGTTCCTGGGGCTGTCGCCGGGATTGGATTTTGAGACCAAACTGATCGCCCGCCCCAACGCGGCTGATCAGTTACGCAAAGAGTTGTCGCATCCGCGCTACGAACCCAAAATGCTCGCCATTGGCACCAATACTGATCCCTATCAGCCCATTGAAAAGACGCGTGAAATCATGCGCGGGGTGTTGGACGTCTTGCGCGATTTCAATCATCCCGTGGGGATTGTCACAAAGGGTACGTTGATCGAAAGAGATATTGATATCCTGGGCCCGATGGCGGCCAAGGGATTGGTCCGGGTGGGGGTTTCGATCACGACGCTTGATCCTCAGATATCACGCAAGATGGAACCACGGGTGCCAATGCCCGCCGCACGATTGCGCATAATTCGGCGGCTCACAGATGCCGGTATTCCGGTGCGGGTAATGGTTTCACCCGTCGTTCCGGCCCTGACGGATCATGAACTGGAGGCCATTTTAGCGGCGGCAAAAGACGCAGGTGCTGTTGCTGCGGCATCAATTGTGCTGCGGCTGCCGCGCGAGGTGGCCGGCCTTTTTCAAGACTGGCTGGCCGAACATTATCCAGACCGCGCCGCGCGCGTGATGGGCCGCGTGCGAGAATTGCATGGCGGCAAAGACTACGATCCGCATTTCGGCACGCGGATGGCCGGGCAGGGCGCTTGGGCTGCGATGATGAAACAGCGGTTTAGGTTGGCAACACGTAAACTGGATTTGGATCGATCTTTACCACCATTGCGCACTGACCTTTTTGCGCCGCCGCCGCAAACGGGCGATCAGCTCTCTCTTTTCTGACGTTTGTCTGGGTTGAATGTGTCGGAGCCTCCGGCGGAGGTATTTTGGAACATGAGAAGATATGTTCAGCATTTTTTAACCATGCTTTGGCAAGTTGGTGGCACGGTACAGGCTGAGGAGCCGATGGCCGTAACGTGAGAAGCCCCGCTTGGTCTGAGGACTGATGCGGGGTTTCCTTTAGGCCCTGTTTCACCTTCTCATGTTCTGAAATACCTCGGGGACGCCGCAGGCGGGGGCAGAGCCCCTTTGGACGTGACTATGCGCGCCGCCGTCTGCCCCGACGCGGCGATGCGGCAGGCCCTGCGCCATCTGTACCGTCAGACGCAGAGGAAAACCCACCAAGCGCCTGTGCGATTGCTTCCAATGACGGCGACGCCCCCTTTGGGCGTGTTTCCAGCGCTTCGCGCATGGCGCGCAGGTGTTCGGGTGTTGTGCCGCAACAGCCACCAATGATTGTTGCACCGCAATCACGGGCCAGCACTGCGTAGTCCGCCATCAGCGCAGGTGTCCCGTCATAGTGGATATGTCCGTCGTGATATTTGGGGATACCTGCGTTGCCTTTCGCGATGATCGGCAAAGTCGGATCAGCCGCCGCAAAGCCCAGCACCGTGCGCAACAAATCAGAAGCACCCACACCGCAGTTTGCCCCAAAGCCAAACGGCTGATGGGCAAGCTTGCCAACCTTCTTGACCATATCGGCCGAGGTGAGCCCCATCATGGTGCGGCCGGCCGTGTCAAAACTCATGGTCCCGCACCATGGCATGTCAGCCAGTGCAAACGCCTCAGAAGCTGCGGCAAATTCTTCCGGCGCGCTGATCGTCTCGACCCAAAGAACATCGGCGCCGCCAGCCTTTAAACCTTCGGCCTGTTCGTGGAACATCTCAACCGCGATTTCATGGGTCAGGCTGCCCATTGGGGCCATGATTTCACCCGTCGGGCCAACAGAGCCTGCGACGACGATAACCCGTTCAGAGGCGTCAGCAACCTCGCGTCCCAGTTCAGCAGCGGCTTTGTTCAGTTCTTTTACGCGCCCTTCGGCGCCATGCAGTTTTAACCGTGATGCATTTGCGCCGAAACTGTTGG
The DNA here is from genome assembly GCF_000169435.1 of Roseobacter sp. CCS2. Lineage (GTDB taxonomy): Bacteria > Pseudomonadota > Alphaproteobacteria > Rhodobacterales > Rhodobacteraceae > Yoonia. The sequence continues at coordinate 333,548 of NZ_AAYB01000003.1, forward strand.
TCAGAAAAATGTCGCTGCCCGCATCAGCCGCACCTTTGTAAAGCGCGATGATTTTTGCAGTTTCGTCGACGTTCCACATCTCGGGCGCGTCGCCTGACATCAGCCCCATGTTAAACAGGTTCGTTCCTGTCGCCCCATCCGCCATAAGCCAGTCACGGGTTTTCAGCAGATTTGAAAGAGCATTGGTCATCATGGCATCCTAACGCTAAGAGCATAAACATGCGTTCGCATGTCTACTGCGCCTGTGCAAATGCAAAGGTCGCATGTTGATTATGCACGAAATGATTAAGACCGCGCCGGGGTGGGCGCGGTTCTGATGTGTTTGCTTTAGAAAAGGTTTGTTAAATCTCGTCCATCAGCTGTGCTTTGGCTTTTGTCATCAGTTCGGCCATTTTGGCGCGGATTGTCGCCTCGTCTGCCTTGTCGCCCAGATCGCCTGATACCTTGCGATAGACGTCTTCATGTCCGGCTTCTTCAAAGTCTGATTTCACGACTTCTTTGGCATAATCGTCGGCGTCTGTACCCGTTTTACCCATCAAATCGGCCGCCCACAGCCCCAGCATTTTGTTGCGTCGCGCGTCAGCTTTGAACTGCATCTCAGCATCGTGGGCGAATTTGTTTTCAAACGCGTGTTCGCGATCGTCAAAGGTGCTCATGGGTTTGGCCTCTTGATTGGAATAACTGTTGCCTATGATATGCCCATCCCGGTGCTTGCCCGCAAGGGGGGCTTGCACTATGACGCGCATATGACACGGCCTGCTGCGGGCCGGACGCATGGGGCAAGGGATCAGTATGGCGCGCCGTAAGAAAATTTATGAAGGCAAGGCAAAGGTTCTTTATGAGGGCCCAGAGCCGGGCACATTTGTCCAATATTTCAAGGATGATGCGACGGCTTTTAATGCTGAGAAGAAAGAAGTGATCGAAGGCAAGGGCGTATTGAACAACCGTTTGTCCGAATTCTTTATGACCGGCCTTGGCCAACTTGGCATTCCCACACATTTTATCAAACGTCTGAACATGCGCGAACAGTTGATCCGCCAAGCCGAAATTATTCCGCTTGAGGTGATCGTGCGCAACTTTGCCGCCGGCACAATGGCCAAGCGCATGGGCATGGAAGAGGGCACCGCACTGCCGCGTCCGGTTGTCGAGTTTTCCTACAAGGACGACAGCCTTGGTGACCCGCTGGTTCCAGAGGAATATATCATCGCTTTTGGCTGGGCTTCGCAGCAGGAAATGGATGATATTGTCAGCCTTGCCTTGCGTGTGAATGACTGGATGTCCGGTGTCATGTATGGCGTCGGGATCAAACTGGTTGATTTCAAAATTGAGATTGGCCGCGTTTGGGATAATGATTTCCAGCGCCTGATTTTGGCGGATGAGATTAGCCCCGATAGCTGCCGGTTGTGGGACATCGAAACAGGTCAAAAGCTGGATAAGGATGTCTTCCGCCGCGATCTGGGCAATTTGACCGATGCCTATACCGAAGTGGCCAAGCGTTTAGGCGTCATGCCGTCCAATGTGACCCACACGAACACCAAGCCTACCTTGATCAACTAAAAGGACCGCAATCCGATGAAAGCCCGCGTACATGTGATGTTGAAAAACGGCGTTCTTGATCCCCAGGGCGAGGCCGTGCGCCACGCGCTGGGTAGTCTGGGTTTTGACGGGGTTGAGGGCGTGCGCCAAGGCAAGATCATTGAACTTGATCTGGCGGATGGCACATCCGAGGACATGATTAGTGAGATGTGTGAAAAGCTACTCGCCAATACGGTCATCGAAAGCTACCGCGTCGAGGTGCTGTGATGCGCGCGGCTGTTATCGTTTTTCCGGGATCAAACTGTGACCGTGACATGGCTGTGGCGCTGAAGGCGGCGGGTGCCGAGGTCAGCATGGTCTGGCACAAGGATGCCAGCCTCCCTGACGATGTTGATCTGGTTGCCGTGCCAGGTGGGTTTTCCTTTGGTGATTATCTGCGCTGCGGCGCGATTGCCGCGCAGTCGCCGATTTGTAAGGCGGTCGTGAACCACGCAGACCGCGGTGGTTATGTATTGGGTGTTTGCAATGGCTTTCAGGTTCTGACCGAAACAGGCCTTTTGCCGGGGGTGTTGATGCGCAATGCCAACCTCAAGTTTGTTTGCAAAACCGTTGATTTAAAGGTGGAAACATCAGCATCGGCCTATACAGAAGGCTATAATGCTGGTGATATCGTGGGGTATCCCGTGGCCCATCATGATGGCAATTACACGGTGGATGACAGCACGTTGTCAGGGCTCAAATCGGACGACCGGATTGCCTTTACCTATGGCGATAACCCCAACGGCTCTGTCGCTGATATCGCGGGGGTCTTGTCAGAAAATCGCCGTGTTCTTGGTATGATGCCACACCCGGAACGTGCCGTTGACGCAGGGCACGGCGGCACTGACGGACAGGCGCTTTTCCGCGGGTTGGTTGGGCAACTCGCGCAGGCCTGATCTGATCTGCTTGCTGCAAATAGGGTGTACCCCTAGACTACGCGTATGATGCGGTTTGGAAAACTCTCTAGCAATAAAAGCCGGGGCAGGTGGTACTTGCGCCTTGCGGTGCTTGTGATCAGCCTTTTGGCGGTCATTGTGATCTACGTGTCCAATCAACTGCTGACCCAACGGTTTACTGAAACGATCAGTAACCGTTCAGAGGTACGGTTGGCGCTGTATGTAACCAACCTGATGAATGAGCTGCAGCGCAATTCGGTTGTGCCGCAATTGCTGTCGCGCGACCCGCAACTGATTAACGCGCTGGAAGATCGCAACTATTCGCAATCTACCGCGCGTCTGCTGTCATTTGTTGATGAAATCGGTGCGGCTTCTTTAACCTTGCTTGATCGGGATGGGCGGGCTGTTGCAGCGACTGATCGCAACGAAATTGGTGCAGACCATCGCAATACCCCATATTTTGTTGATGCTTTGCGCAACAATCAGACTGTTTATACCACCTATCAGAACGACGAAGGGGCTTACGCCTATATCTATTCGCGCCAGATTGAGGTGGCAGGTGATCTGCTTGGTGTGATCATGGTCGAAGTCGACGGCCAAAGGCTTGAGACCGGCTGGGCGGGTGTGTCTGATGCGGTTCTTGTGATGGACAGCGAAGGCACGATCATCATGGCAACAGAACCGCGCTGGCGTGGTCTGGTTGAAGAAGATGCCTTGGCCCGGCAATCGGCGCCCTCGGCGATTGAGCGAGCCATTCGCGCCACCCAAGGCTGGGCGGCCCTGCCAGCTGATGCCTATTTGCGGGGCGAGGCTGTGTTGCGCCGCGAAATGCGCGTGCCACACCAAGGTTGGCGCATGGTCAGCTATACCACCTACACATCCGTAAGAGAGCGGGTGAATGGGATCCTTGCGCTTGAGGTGATGGGATTCGCGATTTTGCTGGCGTTGCTGTTTTGGTCGGCATCACGGCGCACGGCGTCGCGGTTGGTTTTCTTTCAACGCGAGTCAGCAGAGCTTCGCGCATTGAACCGCAGGCTACAGCGGGAAATTGCCGAACGCGAAAAGGTCGAAAAGACCCTTGAGGTGGCTGAACAGACGATTGCGCAGTCATCAAAACTGGCCGCTTTGGGTGAAATGTCAGCTGCCGTCAGCCACGAGTTGAACCAGCCATTGGCGGCGATGAAAACCTATCTGGCCGGTGCACGCCTGCTGCTGCAACGTGAACGGCCAGAAGAGGCGCTATCGTCGTTCCAGCGCATTGACGATTTGCTGGAACGGATGGGCGCGATCACACGTCAGTTAAAGTCCTATGCCCGCAAAGGCTCAGAAGCGTTTGAGCCTGTAGATACAAGGGCTGCGGTGTCCACAGCACTGGCCTTGATGGAACCACAACTGAAAACTCGGGCTGTCAATATTATCCGCACTTTGCCCAATGAACCGGTCATGATCATGGGTGACAGGCTGCGGCTGGAACAGGTAATTATTAACCTATTGCGCAATGCATTGGACGCCACGAAATCTGCGGCCAACCCGACGATTGAAATCCTGTTGGCGGCGGGTGATACGGTCAGCATTCAGATCCGTGATAATGGCGAAGGCATCGAAAACCTCGATGATCTGTTTGAGCCGTTTTACACAACGAAACAACCTGGTGATGGCGTGGGTCTTGGGCTTGCTATCTCCTCTGGCATCGTAAACGATTTAGGTGGGCGCCTGACCGCGCGAAACGCGGTTGATGGCGGGGCTATATTCGAGGTGCAACTGCCAACCATAAGGCAGGATGTCGCCGCGGCAGAGTAAGGAAAAGATCATGAATAAAGTCATGAAGATCGCAATTGTCGATGACGAAAAAGACATGCGTCAGTCGATTTCACAGTGGTTGGCACTGTCCGGTTTTGACACCGAGACATTTGCGTCGGCTGAGGATGCACTCAAGGGGCTGGGCAATGATTACCCCGGTATCGTCGTCAGCGATATCAAGATGCCTGGCATGGATGGCATGCAGTTTCTTAAAAAGCTCAAAGGCGTGGACAGTTCATTGCCTGTGATCATGATCACAGGTCACGGTGATGTGCCGATGGCGGTTGAGGCGATGCGCGTTGGTGCGTTCGATTTCCTGGAAAAACCGTTTAACCCGGACCGCATGACAGAGCTGGCCAAAAAGGCCACGTCTGCGCGCCGTCTGACATTGGATAATCGCGCATTGCGCAAAGAATTGTCTGATGGATCTGCTTTGATCAAAAAACTGATCGGGCAATCTCCCCCGATGGAGCGTCTGAAAGAGGATATCCTTGATCTGGGGCAGGCTGACGGCCATGTGCTGGTCGAAGGTGAGACGGGGACTGGCAAAACGCTGGTTGCCCACGCGCTGCATGCGGTGGGGGCGCGCGCGAACAAGAAATTCGTGTTGCTCAGCTGTTCTGCTTATGACGAAGAAACCCTTGGCCGCATTATTTTTGGTCCGGCGAATGATGACGAACCGATCCCGGCAATGGAAGAGGCGCGCGGCGGCACACTGGTGCTAGAAGACATTGAGGCGCTGAGCCATTCGTTGCAGGCCCGCCTTCTGACGGCCATCAATGACCAAGGCACACCTGCCGAGACGCGGATCGTTGCGATCTGTAATCTGCAAGAGCAGGACCAAACCTGCGAAAGCGTCTTACGTCCGGACCTGTTTTACCGCCTTGCAGCTTTGCGCATTACCGTGCCGCCATTGCGTCAGCGTGGTGAGGACATCCTGACGCTGTTCACCCGTCTGGGTGAGCAGTTCGCCGAAGAATATGGTTGTGATGCGCCAGAGGTAAGCGCGCAGGAAGCAGCCCAATTGTTGCAGGCCCCATGGCCCGGCAACGTGCGCCAGCTGATCAATGTGGCCGAGCGTGCGGTGCTGCAAAACCGCCGCGGCACGGGGTCTATCGCGTCGCTGCTGATGGCGGATACCGAAGAAATGAAGCCTGCGATGACGACCGAGGGTAAACCGCTCAAGGAATTCGTCGAGGCGTTTGAACGGATGCTGATAGACAATACGATGCGCCGCCACAAAGGCTCTATCGTATCGGTGATGGAAGAACTCTGTCTGCCACGCCGGACACTGAACGAGAAAATGGCCAAGTATGGCCTGCAGCGGTCCGATTATCTGTAGCAAAAACCATCAAATTCGGTTTCTGATCAGGCACTTTGCACGCAACCACTTGTGCAAGGTGCCTTTCGTCCCTTATGTATTGAATACGGATGCTCGCGCAGCAGTTGCGCGGTGACAGCCGATAGAGATTCTCTGTTTCGCTTTTGGTCACGACCTTATGCAGAACAGCTGATTTGATCCTACGGGATCAGAAGAACGCCACGGATCGTGCGATACCGCCGACCGGGCCATGAATGGGCTTCAGCACAGCTGAGGTCGGAGAAGAAACGCGATGCAAAGCGCGCAAAACATGAGGCAAGATGCAGCCGCCCCAAGGGGCGCTGGTACGGCCCGCGCGCAGATCGCCTTAAATAGACATGTAACACGGACAACCGCGCCTCCTGGGGCGCCGCCGGGGTTATGTGCGAACGGACACAATGCCAAAGAAAATGCTTATCGATGCCACACACGCGGAAGAAACCCGCGTTGTTGTGGTCGACGGAAACAAAGTCGAAGAATTTGATTTCGAAAGCCAGTTCAAGCGTCAGCTTGCAGGCAACATCTACCTTGCAAAGGTAACACGCGTAGAACCATCGCTGCAGGCCGCGTTTGTGGACTATGGCGGAAATCGCCACGGGTTCTTGGCCTTCTCGGAAATCCATCCGGATTACTATCAGATCCCGGTCGCAGACCGTGAGGCGCTGATTGCCGAAGAAAAAGCCTATGCTGAAAGCCTAAAGGCCGAAGCGGAAGCCGAAGAAGAAAAACCAAAACCCAAGCGTCGCCGCCGCAGTAAAGCCAAAGCGGCCGAGGTTGAGGGTGATGATGCGGTCGTCACTGGTGAGGTTGAAACGCCTGAGGAAGAAACCTCTGGCGATATCGCCGGTATGGAAACCATTGATCTGGATGACAGCGAAGAGGGCAGCTCGCCCATGGAGCTTGTCGCCGAGACGCCAGTTGAAACACCTGCCGCCGGTGAAGACGAAGATGACGACGAGGATGAGCAGCCAAAGGCTGATCCCAAGTCCAAGGACGAAACCATCGAAAGTGTCGCCGAAGAAGACGACACTGACGAGGTGCGCCCGGTCCGCAAGCCGCGCCCGAAGCGGTATAAGATCCAGGAAGTTATCAAGGTTCGCCAGATCCTGCTGATCCAGGTCGTGAAAGAAGAGCGCGGCAACAAAGGTGCGGCACTGACCACATACCTGTCGCTTGCTGGCCGTTACTGCGTTCTGATGCCGAATACCGCCCGTGGTGGCGGGATCAGCCGCAAGATCACGAATGCCGCTGACCGCAAAAAGCTGAAAGAGATTGCGAATTCCATGACTGTGCCGGATGGCGCTGGCCTGATTATTCGCACCGCTGGGTCCCAGCGCACCAAGGCCGAGATCAAGCGCGACTACGAATACCTGCAACGCATGTGGGAACAGATCCGCGAACTGACGCTGAAATCAACGGCACCCGCCAAGATTTACGAAGAGGGCGACCTGATCAAACGGTCCATCCGCGATCTTTATTCCAAAGAGATCGACGAGGTGATCGTGGCGGGCGAGGCGGGTTATCGTACCGCCAAGGACTTCATGAAAATGATCATGCCGTCCCATGCCAAGAACGTGAAATTCTATACCGAGCAACTGCCGCTTTATGCGCGTTATCAGGTCGAAGGCTATCTGAACGGCATGTTCAACCCGACCGTACAATTGCCGTCGGGTGGTTACATCGTGATTGGAATTACCGAAGCGCTGGTGGCGATTGATGTGAACTCTGGTCGGGCGACCAAAGAAGGCTCGATCGAGCAAACGGCGACCAAGACCAACCTTGAAGCTGCCGACGAAGTGGCGCGTCAGTTGCGCTTGCGTGACCTTGCGGGCCTGATCGTCATCGACTTTATCGATATGGATGAACGTCGCAACAACGCGGCCGTTGAAAAGCGTTTCAAAGATAAGCTCAAGACGGACCGCGCCCGTATTCAAGTGGGTCGCATTTCGGGTTTTGGCCTGATGGAAATGTCGCGCCAGCGTTTGCGTCCAGGCATGTTGGAAGCGACCACACAGATGTGTTCGCACTGTCATGGAACCGGTCTGTTGCGCTCTGACGATAACGTCGCACTCTCGATCCTGCGTGCCTTGGAAGAAGAAGGCGTGCGCGGCCGATCCAAAGAGGTGCTGATTAAAGCGCCGATTTCCATTGCCAATTTCCTGATGAATGGCAAACGCGAACATATCGCCGATATCGAGGCGCGTTATGGCATGTCCGTGCGGATCGAATGTGATCCGACGATGGTGTCGCCTGACTATGCGATTGAAAAGTTCAAGACAGCCACGCGCGTGGTCCCTGATGCAGCGCCGTTTGTCAGCTCTGCTGTGATGATGGACGATGATGAAGACGATAATGCTGGTATCATCGTCGATGCTGATGTGGCTGAGGAAACCAACACCAATGCCGAAACCGTTGATGGCGAGGACCGGCCCAAGCGCAAGCGCCGTCGGCGCCGGCGTCGCCGGGGTGGTGGCGGCGGAAATGCCGACAACCAGAACGGTCAGAACCAGAACGGTGACAATGCCGAAGGTGATGCAGAAGCCGCGCCAGCGGAGGCAGCGACTGATACACCCGCCGATAAGGTTGCTGAGGATGCGCCCGCGCCAGAGGCGAAACCAAAACGTACACGGACGCGGCGCAAGAAAGCTGAGCCTGCTGCAGAGGATGCGGTAGAAACGCCAGCAGAAAAACCCGCTGAGGAGGTCGCAGAGGACAAACCTGCACCCAAGAAGCGGACGCGCCGTAAGAAGGCTGAACCGAAAGAGGAAGCTGTCGCTGAGGTAGACGCCAAAACACCAGCTGCTGAGGCTGAACCCGATGCAATAGAGGAAAAACCAAAGCCAAAGCGCCGCAGCAGGGCCAAGCCAAAAGCAGAAGCTGCACCTGTTGAGGCCGCAGAGGAGGTCGTTGCGGAAACGCCACCTGAACCAAAAGCTGAACCAAAAGCTGAACCAAAGCCTGCGCCTGAACCAAAGGCTGAGACAGCACCAGCAGAAGACAAGCCCAAGCGTAAGGGCTGGTGGTCGCTCGGGCGCTGATGTCTGGCAGTATTGTTATCACAGGGGGCTGCGGCTTTTTAGGCGCGGCCCTTGCCCAACGGATCGTTGATAAGGGTGTCACGTTGCCCGATGGGCGACATCTGGCGGCACCGCAGGTCCAGCTTTGGGATTTGCCGAACGCACGTGTGCCGGTTTTGCCGAACGTGACTTTCAATGCCATTGATATTACCGATAAAGATGCTGTTGTGGCTGCAATGCCTGACGATATCGCCTTGGTGTATCACCTCGCCGCCGTGGTCAGTGGGCAGGCAGAGGCGGATTATGATCTGGGGATGAAGATCAACTTAGGTGGCACCAATACTGTGCTTGAGGCGGTGAAAGAGATACGCCCCGGCGTGCCTGTGATCGGGACCTCGTCTTTGGCTGTCTATGGCGGCAACCCGCAAGAGCCGCTTAGTGAAGCCACGCAAATTCAGCCGCAAAACACCTATGGTGTGACCAAAGCGATGGCCGAACTGGTCATGGCAGACTATCGCAGGCGCGGTTGGGTTGATGCACGCACATTGCGTTTGCCCACCATCACCGTTCGGCCAGGCACGCCGAATGCAGCAGCGTCGTCTTTCGCCTCTTCCATTATTCGCGAACCGCTTGGCGGTGTGCCTGCGATTTGCCCGGTTCATCCTGATATGGCGCTTTGGGTGGCTTCACCTGACGCGGCCGTTGCCGCTTTGTGGCATGCGCCATCCGTTTCAGACGACGATTGGCCCGCCTTTGGCGCGGTCAATGTGCCCGGCTTACAGGTGCAGGTGTTCAGCATGATTGCCGCGTTGCGCGCCCGCGCTGGTGATGGCACGGCTGATTTGATTGAAATGAAGCCGGATCAGAAGATCATTGATATCGTGGGTACGTGGCCGACGTTGTTTGATACCAGCCTCGCGCAATCGCTTGGCTTTCAAGGGGACGCTGGCTTTGATGCGATCCTTGATCAGGCTTTCTTGATGAAATAAAGCTGGCCATCGGTCACATCTTGCGTGCTGACCAACTCGTGCCCGGCCTCATTACAGAAATGCGGCACATCTATCACCGCCGCAGGATCATCGGCCAAGACGCGTAAAACCTGACCGGATGTCAACGCTTGCAATCGTTTGCGCGCTTTGAGAACGGGCAGGGGGCAAAGCAACCCTTTTGCATCAAGATCAGCGTCATATGTCATACCGTCTGAGGTATGTGTGATGTTTCATTTTGTCCACCAAGTTGTGACATCTTGGGCCGTGACGAATTGCCCGCGCTCGCTTAGGTAGGATGCAAAGGAAGACATGCATGCTCGACACCGCCCTGATTTTTGATGCAGCATTGCTGCCAGCGATGCTGATTGCGATGCTGGCGGGTATTTTGTCATTCCTGAGCCCTTGTGTGCTGCCGGTTGTGCCACCCTACCTTGCCTATATGGGCGGTGTATCTGTCAGCGAGATGGAGGAAACCAAGACGGCCCGCAGACGCGTTTTTGTTTCGGCAATATTCTTTGTTCTTGGACTGTCCACAATTTTTCTTTTGCTCGGCCTCGCGTTTTCGACAATGGGCCGGATGCTGTTGCAGGTACAGGATTGGTTTGTGATTGTCGCTGGCGCGCTGATCATGGTCCTTGGCGCGCATTTCGTGGGTGTGTTCCGTATTGGTTTTCTGGACCGCGAATTGCGGGTTGATGCTGGTGACAAAGGCGGATCCGCCTTTGGTGCCTATCTTCTTGGTCTGGCATTTGCGTTCGGGTGGACGCCTTGCCTGGGTCCGATCCTTGGGGCGATCCTTAGCCTTGCCGCGTCAGAGGCGGATGTTTCGCGTGGTACGGTTTTGTTGGCGGTCTATGCCCTTGGCCTTGGTATTCCGTTTTTGCTGGTCGCTGCGTTCTTCCCACGTCTAAAGGGCGTGATGGGCTGGATGAAGCGGCATATGGACCGGATTGAAAAGGTGTCGGGCCTGCTTTTGTGGACTGTTGGCCTGATGATGATGACCGGCCAATTCGCGGCTTTCAGCTATTGGCTGCTTGAGCGCTTTCCAGCGCTGGCTTTAATCGGCTAACCTGCGTCCAAGCATCAGCAAGGGACGGCGATGAGCGCGCAATCAAGGCAAGTCAGCAAACGGCGTGTATTTCATATTCCTGGCTATGATCCGATGCCGCCTCGGCGCTACCGCGAGCTTTATCGCACCGAAGGGGCCGCGCAGTCTAAGATCAGCGGTTATGAAGTTGGGGTCAAGGCTGACAGGTCAGACAATACTTTTCGTTGGACCGTTGGCGCGCGCATTGACGGACAATCCGTGTTGACGCAAGTTGATGTGCTGGTCTGGGCCGATATCGTGCGTGACAGCATGGCGCAATCGATCCCCGCAACCTATTGGCAATTGGTGCAGACCGCATGGACCTATATCAGCACCGGCACCTTGCGCCGCCTGATGTGGATGCGCAAAGGGCCTGTGATTGCAGCCCTTTATCCTGTGGTCATGTTGCTGGGACAATTGATTTTGGCACTTGTTGCGGGGTCGTTGATCGGGGGGTGGACGCAGGGTTTGATCATGGCCGCACTGGATTTGATCGGCGTTAGTGACGGCACTTTTTTTGATGCAACGGCGTGGATCGCTTGGGGGATCAATTGGGCGCTGTTCATTGGCATCATTGTCGCCGTGCTACGCTGGTGCAAGGCGCGGGATAACAAGCTTTTTGCCTATTATTTGATGCATGACTACGCCTATTCGGCACAAAAGCGCGGTGCAAATCCGCCAGAGTTGGAAGACCGCATGAAAACCTTCGGCGCGATCATTGCAGATGCATTGGCCATGGACGGTGATGAAGTGTTGATCGTTGGGCATTCATCAGGCGCGCATCTGGCAGTATCAATAATTGCCGATCTTGTGCGTGGTGGGCACGTGCGTGCGGATGGACCGAAATTGGCATTCCTGTCATTGGGGCAGGTTGTGCCTATGGTGTCGTTTCTGCCGCGCGCGCGCCGGTTGCGCAGCGATCTGGCGTTCCTGTCAACGCGGGACGATCTGACGTGGGTTGATGTGTCTGCGCCCGGTGACGGGTGTTGCTTTGCGCTTTGCGATCCTGTGGCGGTGACGGGCGTTGCACCTGATGACCAGCGCTGGCCTTTGGTGATTTCAGCGGCCTTCACACAAAGCCTGTCACCTGCGCGCTGGAAAGAGCTGCGCTGGCGGTTCTTTCGGCTGCATTTTCAGTATCTGTGCGCCTTTGATCATCCCAAGGACTATGATTATTTTCAGATCACGGCGGGGCCACTATTGCTGGCTGATCGTTTTGCCGGGCGCAAACCGTCAGGGTCACGCATTCATGTGCCGGTATCCAAATACACGTCGCTGATGCCATGATATCGCGGCCACCCAAGCCACCATCGCGACCTGATAAGGTTTCGCTTTGGCGTTACATGCGGCTGTTTCGCAAGGACATCCTGTCGGCCCAGCCTGCCAAGCTGTATCGCGCATGGATGGCAGAATTTCGGACGCCATTCTTTCGCAGTTATCTGGTCAATGACCCGGCCTTGATCAAAAAGGTGTTAACCCAAAACCCGGACGCTTTTCCAAAATCTGATCGGATCGGTGCGGGCCTGCGCCCTTTGCTTGGCAACAGCGTGTTTTTGACCAATGGCGAAGACTGGAAGCGGCAGCGCCGGATCATTGATCCTGCCTTTGCGGGGGGACGGCTGCACGACACGTACCCCGGCATTTGCGATGCTGCTGCCGCTGGTGTGGCAAGGCTGGCTGCAAAGGCCGACGATACACCACAAGAGATTGAGGCGATCACCAGTCATATCGCGGCGGATGTTATCTTTCGCACGCTGTTTTCGATCCCGATTGAGGATGAAACAGCGCAAGAGGTGTTTGAAGCCTTTCGCACATATCAGCGCACACAACCCATTCTGAACCTCGCGGCCTTTGTCCGTGGGCCTGCCTGGATGCCCCGCTTTTTTCGGTCAAGAACCCGATCGACTGCACGGCAAATCCGCACGCTGATTACCAAACTCACGCAGGATCGGTTGGATCTTATCGCGACAGGGGACGCGCCTGATGATCTGGCGACCAAGATATTGACCACAAAGGATCCTGTGACCGGCCAAACCTTTACCCTTGATGAAATGGTTGATCAGGTCGCGATCTTTTTTCTGGCAGGTCATGAAACAAGCGCCTCGGCCTTGGCATGGGCGCTTTATCTGTTGGCCACACATCCCGCGTGGCAAGAGGCCGTTGCCCAAGAGGCCGCATCTTTCAGCGGCGCATTTGGCGATTTGTCCAATTTAAAGCAGACGCGCGATGTGTTTCGCGAAACACTCAGGCTATATCCCCCGGTCCCTATGATGGTGCGCGAGGCCACAGAGGCCGAAACTTTTCGTGGACGTCAGGTAAGGCCGGGGTCGCAGGTGGTTTTGTCGCCATGGCATCTGCACCGGCACACCCGCCTGTGGGACAATCCAGATGGCTTTGATCCGTCACGGTGGGAGACTGAAAATGGGAAGACCTGCGCGCGCGATGCTTACATGCCATTCTCTGCCGGGCCGCGGATTTGCTCTGGCGCGGGTTTTGCTTTGATCGAAGGGACGGTTGTTCTGGCACATTTGCTTGCGCATTACGCGTTTGCCCCCGTGGAAGGGCGTGACCCAGTGCCAGTCGCCCATCTAACTGTGCGCGCAGAGGATGGCATATGGCTTCGAATCGCGCCGCGTTAACCTGATTCTGTTTCTGATATGCCTACAGAACAGGCGTTAACCTTTGAAAATGGCATAAGTAGAAACACAAATGTGGCAGGTTTGCGTAACATTTTTACTACTACTTAAGCGTTAACATAACAAAAACAGATACTTAGATGGTAGTGGCCCCGTTTAACTAAAAATGGCGGAATTGCACGGTTGCCTGAATTATGTCATACCTACATTAACAACTTAGATGTTCACCCATTGAGGCTTTCGTTACATGACAATTTCTCTGCCAGGATCGTCACGAAAAGGGCTTACAGGTCTTTTTAAACGCAAGACTGACGATAAAAAGGGGCGGGCGGTATCTAAGAAAAAACTGGGCGGTTCGGATATTGCCAAGTTGTTTGACAAAGACGTGCGCACAGCCAAGGCAGTGAAGCCAGCAAAGCTGAGCGAGACAGAGATTAACGCAAGCGAACAGTTGACCAACTTGCGCGGGGCGCTTTATTCGTCGGATAAGTGAGTGTTCGCCAACGCGCGTTCTAAAACAAATACCCGCATTGCAGACGCAAGCCCGAGGTCACCTCGGGCTTCATCTATTTTTGCCGCCAGCCCGTTGATCGTTTCACCGTCAGACGCCGCATAATCGCGAAATGCATCCCAAAAGATATCTTCCAGTGACACGCTAGTCCGGTGGCCACGCAATGTAAGTGAGCGTTTGACAGGGCGGCGTTGGGGCATCAATCGTCTTCGAACTTCAACTGAGCAAGCCGATCACTTGCTTGTTTGGCTTGTGTTGCATCAAGTACTTTTTCAGCCTTGGTGCGGCCAAAGCGGACAGCATTTTCATCCGCCTTGGCTTTTGCTTCGGCCCGTGACCTGGCCTTGCGTGCTTGGTTCAGATTGACCGGTTTCATTTCGGGCCGATCATATCCTCTGGGCGCACGACCTTGTCAAACGTCGCCTCATCCACAAAGCCTAGTTTGATGGCCTCTTCTTTCAGCGTGGTGCCGTTCTTATGCGCGGTTTTGGCCACCGTCGTTGCATTGTCATAGCCGATGGTCGGCGCGAGGGCTGTCACGAGCATCAGGGATTCGCGCATCAGTTTTTCGATCCGGGTTTCATCCGCCTTGATGCCTTGCACGCAATTGTCGGTGAAAGTAACCGATGCGTCGCCCAAAAGCTGCATAGATTGCAACACGTTATAAGCCATCATTGGTTTCATCACGTTCAGTTCAAAATGCCCCTGAGAGCCCGCAAAGCCGACAGCGGCATCGTTGCCCATGACATGGGCGCAAACCTGCGTCAGGGCTTCAACCTGTGTCGGGTTTACCTTGCCCGGCATGATAGACGAACCGGGTTCATTTTCAGGTAACATCAATTCACCCAGACCGCAGCGCGGGCCAGAGCCCAACATGCGGATATCGGCAGCGATTTTGTAAAGGCTGGCGGCCACTGTTTTGAGTGCGCCTGACATTTCAACCAATGCATCATGCGCTGCGAGCGCTTCGAATTTGTTTGGCGCAGTCACAAAAGGCAAACCTGTAATTTCTGCCATATTGGCCGCCACTGTTTCGCCCCAGCCTTTGGGTGTGTTCAAACCTGTGCCGACAGCCGTGCCACCTTGGGCCAATTCATAGATGGCGGGCAGGGCCGCCTTGATCCGGCGGATGCCCATGGCGACTTGATGGGTGTAGCCGGAAAATTCCTGCCCCAATGTCAGGGGTGTCGCATCCATCGTATGCGTGCGGCCGATTTTGATGATGTCGTTGAATGCGGCCTGCTTTTGTTCAAGTGCAGCGTGCAGCTTGGCCAGACCGGGCAGCAGCACATCATGCGCCGTCATCGCCACAGCGATGTGCATGGCGGTTGGGAATGTATCGTTGGATGATTGGCCCATGTTGCAGTGATCATTGGGGTGCACCGGATCTTTTGATCCGATAGTGCCGCCCAACATCTCGATCGCGCGGTTCGAGATGACCTCGTTGGCATTCATGTTGGATTGCGTGCCAGAACCGGTTTGCCAAACGACCAGCGGAAAGTGATCATCCAGTTTGCCTGCAACCACTTCGGCCGCGGCTGCAATGATCGCGTCGGCACGTTCTGCGTCCAGTTTGCCGCGCTCTTTGTTCGCCATGGCACAGGCTTGCTTGATCGCGCCCAAGCCGCGCACAATTGCCACCGGTTGCTTTTCCCAACCAATGGGAAAGTTCATGATTGAACGCTGGGTTTGCGCCCCCCAATACCGGTCGCTGGGGACCTCCAACGGGCCAAAACTGTCGGTTTCTGTGCGTGTGTCGGTCATGGTGATCCCCTTAGGCTAAGTCGCATTGACCTATAGGCAGCGGGGGGGCAAATCGCAATATCGCAAGGGGGGCAGTTTGCTGTAATTACTTGCGGAATTGATCCAGACTGACGACATCGGCCTCTTTCGGGGCGTCGTTGGCATCCTCAGGCTCGACCATTTCGTCCATCGGCGCTTCTTCGACGTCAGACATGGCTGTGTCTTCATCTTCGTCCTGCGTTTCAAAGCGCAGCCCGAACTCAACCGACGGATCAACAAACGTTTTGATGGCGTCATACGGAATATAAAGCGTTTCGGGATTGTCGCCAAAGTTCAGCGAGATCGTAAAACCTTCGTTCGTGACCTCAAGATTATCGAACCAATGCTGGATCACCACCGTCATTTCGCCCGGATAACGGTCTGATAGCCAGTCCGCAATTTCCACGTCCGGGTGCATGGTGTCGAAGGTCACAAAAAAATGGTGTTGCCCCGGCAAGCCATCTTTTTGCACATCTGTCAGCACTTCCTGAATAAGACCACGCATCGCGCGGTGCATCAGATTTCCATAGTCAATCGTGCTGGTCACAGTGCAAATCTCCCCGTCGTGTAACACTACCATAAGGGATTCGATGGTGGTTGAAAGGGGGCGCGTCAGATCGCGCCGGTTGCGGCGGATGCACCAAGGCTGAGTACTGCCGAGATAAGCAAGACAAGCGGCAAAGGCCAATGACGCCACAGCAAGAGTGCCGCGGTAATGATAGCCAAACCCATCGCAAGCGGTTGTGCGGATGTCAGGTTTGGCAGGATCGTCTGAACTGGCCCGAATGAAATGGCGCTGACTTTCGCGAAGAAGACATGCAGCGCAAACCACAGTGACAGGTTGGCGATGACACCCACAACCGCCGCCGTGATCCCAGCAAGTGCGCCGCGCAATCGGGGCCGCCCATCCAGCCAATCAATCAGGGGGGCGCCTGCGAATATCCAGATAAAACAAGGCACAAACGTCACCCAGAGTGTCAACGCCCCAGCGATCAGCGCCATCATAACGCCGCCCTCGGCCATACCCGCGATCATACCGACAAACTGGGTGACAAGGATCAATGGACCAGGCGTTGTTTCCGCCAATCCCAGCGCATCCATCATTTGCGGGGTCGATAGCCACCCGTAAGAGACCACGACCTCTTGCGTCATATAGGCCAGTACGGCGTAGGCCCCGCCAAAAGTTACCACTGCAAGGGTCGAAAAGAAAACGCCGATATCAAGAAGGAAGCCGTTATCAGTGAGCGCGATTGGCAGAAAAGGTGCGGCCCAGATCAGTGCGCCAATTCCCAAAATGCGCAGACTACGCCGCAAGTTTCCCGGTAGGGGCTGATGCTGTGTCGCCGCACCTTGCGGGCCGATGGCACCGATCACCGCCGCGCCCAGAATGATCAGCGGAAACGGCAGGGCAAAGAAGAACAGTGCGATGAAAGCACCCAACGCAAGCAGCATATGTTCCCTTTTCATCAAGGCACGTTTCGCAATCTTGATCAGCGCTTCGATGACGATGATCACGACAGTCGCTTTAACGCCCAGAAACAGCGCTTGCACCACGGGCAAGTTGCCATAGGCCCCGTATGCGAGGGCTAGCGCCATAATCACCACCGCGCCGGGCAATACAAACAGCCCACCACCGATCAAACCGCCGACAATGCCTTGCCGTTTCCAGCCAGCGTAGGTTGCCAGTTGCATAGCCTCTGGTCCGGGCAAAAGCATGCAAAAGGACAAGGCGCGCAGGAACTGATCCTCGGATAGCCAGTCGCGGTTTTCGACCAGTTCTTTGTGCATCAAGGCGATCTGTGCGGCGGGACCGCCAAAGGACAGCAGCCCGATACGCCCAAAGACGCGGATCAATTCGCCGGTCATGATGTGTGTCCCGCTGGCCAATCGTGGTTTTCGTCCTGTCCATCGCGTGCCCAACGATAAAGCGCATCGTAAAGCAGCATTCCCGCATCCAGCTGTGCATTATCTTCACGAAACATACGTGACAATCCAACGGAAACCGCCAATAGACCTGCGGCTTGCGGTGACAGCGTATGCGCGTTGGTGTCGGCTGCGCGCACGATCGTGGCAAGGGCCTCAAGCGGTGGGTGACGCAGGCCGAACGCGTCTATCATTGTATCAAAGGTGCAGCCCTCGCCTTTGTGCCCCCAAATGCCAACTTCCATATCAAAGGGGATAGCCCCAAAGCGGTCTGCGACATCCGCGACTGTTGCTGGCGGGACGAACATAAATTCGGCAGATGGATCGACGAAGCGGCGGATCAGCCAAGGGCAGGCGATGCGGTCAATCTTGGGGCGATGACGGGTAACCCATAATGTGCCGGGGATGGCCAGCGCGGGTACACGGGGTAATTGGGCGTCGCGCCATGCATGGTTGCCGCCGGCAAGCACCTGCGCGCCGATCCCAGCTGCACGCAGCCTTGCGGCAACGCCATGCGATAGCTTGGCCCCCTTTTGGCAAATCACAACAGTGTCGCGCCCCCTGATACGCTCTTTCAGCCGTGGCAAATCGGCGTGTGGATGCCGGAACGCTGTCGGAACAAGATGCGGGTCATTGTCAAAGTCGGCATCAATGCAGACGTCAACAATTGCGGGACATTGCGGCGTTCCGATCAGCCGCATCAGGTTTGCAGGGGAAATTTCGTTGAAGGCAGCCATCGTGCATCCTTTCTGAAGGTGTCAGTGGATGCGATGCTTTGGCCGGGGCCTTACGGGGTGTTCGCGGACCCCAGACCTTATTGGTGAAAGATTGCGCGGTATCCGTCAACCCTAACCAAAGATACGGCTGATCTCGCGCAGGATCTTGGCCTTGATGGTTTGCGGGTATTCGCGGTGCGTGCGTGCGGTCATCACAAAGCCGTCGCGGGTGATCACGGCACCGCGGAAAAAGTTTGTGATTGCCAGCCCCATCGATTCAATCGCGATGCCGTTAATGGTCACACCAGCGCGTTCTGCTGCGTTGCGGGCGGCGCGGGTATCTGACCCGCCGTTGGGTGTGCCGTCACCTGACACATCGATGACCCGGCGTTCGCACTCCGCGACCTGATCAAACAGACCGAGTGAGAAATAGATCGCCTCGGCAGGGGCCGTGTCGGACAACACAAAGGCGCGCTCCATCCGACGGGATTTTTGTGCGAAGGCTTCGACGTCCAGTGCCGTGCGCATTTGCGTCCATGGGATAGACACAGTTTGCCTGTCGACGCCCGACCACTGCACCACCGTCAGATAGTTTTCACCTGCGACCATGGTCTCAATAATTTCGGGGTCGCGCAGCGCGTCGGCCAGCCCATCTGTCTGCAATCGGTATTCCGCTGAATCGATGGAATTGGACACATCCATTGTCAGGACCAACGCGGTCTCACAGGCTTGGACCGCAACAGGAAGTGATGAAAAAAGGGACAGAATAGCAAGTCGTAACATCAGCTTATCGTGCGCAGAGCATAAGGCCCAAAGCAAGTCACAAGATCGCGGGTGCGTCACAAAAGTACCGGATGCGGGGTGAAAGTGCAGGTTTCTGTTGCCAGGTACCTGCGAACCCCGCCCTAGGTCGCAAAACCTAAGGAGTTAAGGTTCGATATTAGGCACAGCTTACGCTGCGACTGCCATCGGTGCATTGTTGTCATTTGCAACTATACAATTTGTACCGATAACGGTGGTAACTCACCGAGACAAAGCTTACCCCTTTAGACGTTCGTCGATCCTATTTCGTCCCCATAGCCCCCAAATGAAGGGTGTTTGGTGGAGACGCCGGGTACCGCCCCCGGGTCCGATCCGCTTATTACGAGCGCGTTTATGTCCATAGTCCCGAAGGACATCCCTTAAATAGGCAAGGATGATGCGGCACGCAAGGGGGCGTAGCGCCACCCTAGCCCTGTTTGACGGGGTAGGTGCTGAACCCAAGCATCGCGTAGATCGAGCACATACCGGTAATCGCTGTCACCAAAAGCATTGCGGCGATGACGCCTGTAATAATCAACGCAGTACCGTTAAGCATGCCGCCAGCCCATAGTATCAGGACAGCAACTGCGGGCAGTGTTCTGATCAGACGGTCGACAGTGCCAACATTGCGGGTGGTCAGTTTTTTCAAAAGTGACATTATGGTTTTCCTTCTTTGTTATGTTTGGGCAAAAGCGGACAGACTGCTTAAGCCATTGCGGTACATGGCATTTACCATCTCGCTCATTGCGTTATGGTCGGCGTCTTCTGTGGTGAATTGCGCGCTCCACGTGACGTGAGCATGGCCATCAAAGTCATCCACGCGCAGGGTGCCGACGACGTTCTTTGCGGGCAGCGGATGTTGATCGATGGCATAGACGAAGGTGCGCGTTGCAGTGTCACGCAGCAAGATGCGTTCGTTCAATGTGCCACCATTTGCCATGGTACAAACGCGCGCGACGCCACCTTCGCTATAGGTGGTTTTTGATGATTGGATCAGACCGGGATACCAGTCTTCCATGCCTTCCACGGCGTTGATGATCCCCCAGACGTTCGCGGGTGGTACGTTAATCAGCAATGATTGGGACACTTGGCAGTGTTTCATGATGCAGCCTTTCGCTTGTGATCACGTCTTGTCGCACAGTCAGGTGTTGCGATAAATCGTCCAATATGATGTACCTTTGTGCAAAAATAGACCAAAGGTGTATGGTGATGTTGGATATTGACTGGGACGATCTGCGGCTATTTCGGGCCTTGGCGGTACACCCAACGGTGCGGGCCGCCGCCGCTGTACTTGGGATCAGCCATTCGACACTGTCGCGCAGGCTGGATCGTCTAGAGCATCAAGTTGGTGCCGCTTTGTTCGCCCGCGGTCCCCGTGGCTTTGCTCTGACAGAGGCAGGGCAGGCGTTGCTGATATCGGTTGAGGCCGCGGCGGAACAATTTGATTCCGGTTTGCTGAAAGTTTCAGGGCTGGACCGGCGGCTGGAAGGGCCCATCAGACTGACTTTGCCAGATTTCTTGGCCTTCTATTGCCTTTTGGTGCCATTGCGCCGTTTTGCGCAGACATATCCTGACATTGATCTGGAGGTTGATATTTCCTACGCCGCATCAAACCTTGATCGCCGCGAAGCTGATGTTGCGGTGCGTATGGTGGCTTTGGACGGGTCACCACCCGAAACACTTGTGGGGCGCAAGGTTGGTGTGTCCTATGCGACAGGGTATCGCGCGGCCAATACCGAAAGTGCCGCGTGTTGGCTGGGGTGGGCTGCTGACGACGATGGCGCTTGGGCGCGGCAGACGAATTTACCGGATATGCAGGTGCGCGGGGCCTTCAATCATGCAGAGCTGCAGCATCACGCGGCCGCCGCCGGATTGGGCATGGCATATCTGCCTTGCGTCATTGGTGACAATGATCAGCGGCTGGTGCGACTGCCAAAGATGCACCCCAAGCCCGCCCGTGACATTTGGGTCCTGACCCATCGTGACCTACGTGAAACGGCACGGATGAAAGTGTTACGTGACTTCATTTCCCATGCCCTGGCCGATGCGCGACCGATGTTGCAAGGGCAAATTTGACCCATGATTTGGGGATGCTAGACCAGATTAAGCCAAATCGCGGGGATACCAACGGCGGCTTCGACAATGAAATACACCGATTTCTTGCGTGACACCCCGTCGACGATCAGCGATGTCAGCCGCCCGATGGCGGCACCGCACCAGCAAAAACCCAGCATCACATAAGCCTCTGGTGTGCCCAGCCAAAGTGCGCCAATCCCCATACCGATAAACAGACAACCGGCTGACGCACGTATTTCCGACATACCCATGGTTGTTTCGCCCATTTTCAGGTCAAGCGCGCCCAGCGTGTAGCGTGGGGCAAGCCAGCCAAAGCATCCCAAGCCGATGCTGAGAATGGCGAAAATGATGTTGATGATATCCATGACCGTGCCTTTTGGTGTTACGCACATCAACGTGGGGCGGTCGCATGCAAGATCAATGGTAACGGCCTACGAGGCCTGCGAATACTGCGCGACGATATTGCCAAAGCCATCATACCGTTGCGCGATGATACGTGTCAGCGGGCGGCCTGCCGGCGTGATCCGCAAACCATTGCCCGTTGCGACGACGTAACCTGCAAAATCTTCAAGGATTGCCGCGTGAATGGGCAGTAGATCGCGTGCGTTTGGAAAAGCGTCAAGTTTGTGCAGATCAATCTCAAAATCACACATCAGCATGTTGATGGCGGATGCGCGCAGCTTGTCTTCTGTTTTCATCTGATATCCGCGATGGGCCGCGAGTTTGTCCGCCTCCACCCGTTCAAGATAGGCGGCGGTGGCCGAGGCATTCTGCACGTAACCTTGGGCGAATTGCGAAATGGATGACGCACCAATCCCGATCAAACTGGGGCAGGTGTCGTCGGTATAACCTTGGAAATTCCGGCGCAAATGGCCGGTGTTGGCGGCAATAGTCAGGCTATCCTCTGGCTTGCCAAAATGGTCAATCCCGATGGCCTGATAGCCGCTGCCGGTGAAGGCATGTGCGGCCTGGCGTGCCAGATGATAGCGGTCTTCTTCGCCAGGCAATGCATTACTTGGGATTAGCTTTTGCCGTTTTGAAAACGTGGGCACATGGGCATACCCGAAAAGGGCGATGCGATCAGGATCAAGGGCGCGGACCTTGGCGATGGTATTGGCCAGCTTGGCAGGTGTTTGATGCGGCAGGCCGTAGACCAAATCGGCGTTCAGTGATGTGATACCGGCCGCGCGCAGGCTGTCGACGCAGGCGCGGGTCGCGCCAAAGCTTTGTTTGCGTCCGATGGCGTCTTGCACGTCAAGGGCAAAATCCTGAATGCCGATGCTGGCGCGGGTCATGCCCATTTCAGCCAGAGCGGCGATTTTACCGTCGTCCACAAGCGTGGGATCAATCTCGACCGAGAAACTGAATGCGGGGGCAGGGGGGATCACATCTTTCACCGCCTGTGCCAGTTCCCGGATCATATCGGGGGGCAGGATAGTCGGCGTGCCGCCACCCCAATGCATTTGCCCCATGGTCACGCCGGCGGGCAAAGTGGCGCGCAGCAGTTCCAGTTCTTTCTTCACCACCCGCAGATAGTTCACGACAGGTTCCAACGTGGTGGTACCCTGCGTGCGGCAGGCGCAAAACCAACACAGCCGTTCGCAAAATGGAATGTGAATATAAACAGATACGGGCGTTGCCGGATCAAGTGCTTTGATGCAGCTGATCTGAAACGCCTCGCCCGTTTGCGGCGTGAATGCCGTCGCTGGTGGATAGCTGGTGTAACGGGGAACGCGGGCATCAAACAGGCCCATGCGGCGAAGGTGATCAAGATGTTTCATGCGTCCGTTCTGTCAGAAGGCCGCATGAGGTTTCTTGCGCCAGATCAAATGGCACAAGAAAAGTCTTGATTAACTGAGCTGATTGATGAAACAGGCCGAGGTTTCGGCGATCTGTTCTGCTGTGCTGTCGCGGCGGAAAAAGGTTTTAAAGCCTGTTTCGGGGAACATCAGGTATGTCTGGGTTGAATGATCGACAAGATAGAACTCTGGATCGTCATCCATTGCCCGGTAATAGGTTTTATAGGCTTGGCTGGCTGCCTTGACCTGCTCGGGCGATCCGGTAAGGCCGATCATATCTTCATGGAAGTTATCTGTGAAATCGCGCACCACCTCAACCGTGTCGCGCTGTGGGTCGACCGAAATAAAAACCGTGCCCAGATCAAGCCCCTGATCTTCCAAGATATACGCAGCCTGCGCATTGCGCGCGCTGTCAAGCGGGCACACATCAGGACAAAAAGTATAGCCAAAATAGACCAGCGTCGGCTTGGTGATCACATCTGCATCGGTCACGGTTTCGCCGGTTTCCGATATCAGTTCAAAAGGGCCGCCAATGGTGCTGCCGGCCACGGCGGTATCACCACATGGCTGCGGCATGGCTGACTGCGATTGCCACGCATAGATGCCGATTGCGGCTGCGACGGCGAGGGTGGTCGATCCAAAAATAACGGCTTTCATCATCGGCTCCTGCGGTGGTCGGAATGTGTATGCTGCCTAGATGCACGAAGTTGGCCTGACCATCAATCGGGACACAACAATTTGATGGGATTTTGGTCGCGTAAGGTGGATCACGATCCACCTTACCTTAACCGCGCTTTTCCTGCCTTTGTGCAATCACACCTTGGGCCAACTCTTGGGTGTAACCTGCAAGTGCTGACAGATGCATATCAGCAGCAACCCCGTCCTGTGCTGCGATCGCGTCCGCGATTTGAGTGTGCAACGTGACGATCTTTTCACGTGACCGCGCGCTGAAGGTGATCATGTTCATCAACGGCTGCATCGCCTCGACCGCACCGGCCAACTGGTAAGACAGAACCGGGTTGCCTGCTGCATCCACAAGCGCCCTGTGAAAGGCCACGTCGGACGCGCAAAACGCTTCATCCGTCAGTCCCGGTTGCGATTGCCGATGCGCCTCTGCCCGCATGGTGGCCAAGTGATCGGCGGTACGACGTTTGGCGGACAAGGGTGCGCAGGCCCGTTCCAGCGCATATCGCGCCTCGCAGGCTGTTGCGAAACTGATCTCATTCATCGACAATAGCAACGTCGATGTCGTGATTTGCTGCCCGTAGGCATCCTCGAATTTGAGCCGGTTTACAAAGGCGCCACCGGTGGCACCACGCTGGGTGCGGATCAGCGATTGTGCTGCCAACCGTTTCAGCGCCTCACGCACCGTTGGTCGGGACACTTCGAATTGATCGGCAAGCTCAGCTTCAGAAGGCAGGCGTTCATCGACTGGCAGATCGCCACAGATAATGGCATCGCGAATGGCTTTGGCAATCTGAGCCGAAAGATCGGCAGGGTTCTTGGGGTCAATTTTCATTTGTCAGACAATTAAACGTCTGACATATCATTGTGCAAGTCTTGAGTCGCACATAGTCGTTTGGGAGGACGCCGTGCCGCATCTGGTTCGATCATCGCTTTGGTTGTCGTTCTTCGCCGCGATCCTGTTTGCGTGGTGGATGATGTACGCCATGGCAATGGATATGGACCTTGATCTGCTGGGCCGCCCCGGACCGATGGGGCAAGCCATGGCAGATATGGACCCGCGCATGCCGATGGATATGCCGATGGCGCGCTTTGGGCCTTTGTTTGCGATGTGGGCGATTATGATGGCGGCAATGATGCTGCCGACGCTGGTGCCTACGTTGACGACTTATGAACGCCTGATGGTCAGTGCTGACGGCACTCGCGCTGGGTGGATCGGCGTCTTGCTGGGTTATTTCATTGTCTGGGTCGGTTTTGCTGCTGTGATTACCGGGGTCCAGCTTGTTTTGCTTTTTAATGGCGTCATCAATATGCTGGGTATTGCACCGGTTTGGTTATCAGCCATTTTGCTGATCGTTGTCGGTGCGTTCCAGTTCAGCCGCGTGAAAGAAGTATGCCATGGCGTGTGTCATGCCCCCATGACCTATTTTCTGGGCCAGTGGAAAACTGGTTTCTTTGGTGGTTTGCGTATGGGGTTGGGTTTAGGGGCATTTTGTGTGGTGTGTTGCTGGGGTTTTATGGCGCTTGGCTTTGTCGGTGGGGTAATGAGCCTGGCCTGGATGGGCCTCGCGACACTGCTGATGGTATTCGAAAAACTGCCCGACGTTGGGCATCGTGTGATCAAACCGACTGGGGTGGTGCTGATCGCCGCTGGTCTGGCTTTGGCTGTCTTTTAGTGAAAGGGACATGATTATGGCTGAGAAAGAACGCGCACCCGCGGATCGCTTGCCGATTTCGCAACGCATTGACCAGCGCATGGACAGCAACCCGCTGCGCCGCAAGATGAAGCCGACCGAATGGGCGATCAAGGGCGAGCTGTTTTTGAACTGCTCTTGCACCGTATTTTGCCCTTGCGTGGTCAGTCTTGGGGCGCACCCACCGACTGAGGGGCATTGCCATGCGTGGATGGCGATTGCCATTGATGAAGGGCATTTTGAAGGCGAGGATCTTTCAGGTCTGAACGTGGGCCTGCTGGTCGATATTCCGGGCCGCATGGCCGAAGGCAACTGGAAAGTTGCCGCATATGTTGACGAGCGTTCGACCCAGAAAGCCTATAATGGCATCCTCAAGATATTCAGTGGGGCCGCAGGCGGGACCACCGGCCTGTTCACCATGTTGGTGTCCGAGATTATCGGGGCCGAACGCGAAAAGGTCGAGATTGTGCGCGAAGGCACCAAGCGCGGCATCTATATTGGCCGCAAAATTCAAGGTGAGATCGAGATGATGAAAGGCGCAAGCCCGGATCATCCTGTCATGGTCAGCAACTCAAAATATTGGATGGGCCCCGATATTATTGCCGCTGCTGGTACGAAATCAAAGGTGCGCGATTATGGTCGCGTCTGGGACTTTGGCGGCAAATCGGCCGAGATCTGTCCGATTGACTGGAAAGGGCCCAAGCCGTGATCACGCCCGCGTACTGCCGGACAATGGCGCGCTATAACGCGTGGCAGAATGACGGGCTGCGCGAGATGATCGCAGGGATTGATCGCGATGAACTTTACCGCGACCGCGGTGCGTTCTTTGGGTCAATCATGGGTACGCTGAACCATGTGCTGTGGGGGGATGCGATCTGGATCAGTCGTTTCGATAGCGGTGCAGGCCCTGCGGTTCCTGCCAAAGACCACCTGAAAACAACACCAACGCCCGCTGTCTGGGCGGCAGAGCGGTTTCGGATGGATGCGCGGATCAGATTGTGGGCGCAAAGCGTCAGCGCGATTGATCTGGTTGGTGATTTGACGTGGCATGCAGCGCTTTCTGGCCAAAGTATAACAAAGCCTCTGGGGCTTTGCATTGTGCAATTGTTCAACCACCAAACCCACCACCGTGGTCAGGTGCATGCGATGCTGACGGCGATGGGCCTTAAGCCAAACGATACCGACCTTCCCTTTATGCCAGAGGATTGAGCATGGCTGTGATTGCACCTTCGCGTCGCATTCGGCGCACCCCGTTCACCGAAGGCGTAGAGGCCGCTGGCGTGAAAGGTTACACGGTCTATAACCATATGCTGCTGCCAACCGTGTTTCGCAGCGTGGAGGAAGATTATCACCACCTTAAGACTGCGGTTCAGGTTTGGGATGTGGCCGTCGAACGGCAGGTGGAATTGCGCGGCCCGGACGCCGCCCGTTTGATGCAGATGCTCACACCGCGCGATCTGCGCGGCATGCTGCCGGGGCAGTGTTATTATGTACCTATCGTGGATGAGACGGGGGGCATGCTGAACGATCCGGTGGCGTTGAAGCTGTCAGAGGATCGCTGGTGGATTTCGATTGCTGACAGTGACCTTTTGTTTTGGGTCAAGGCGCTTGCCTATGGGTATCGTCTGGATGTGCTGGTGGATGAGCCGGATGTATCGCCATTGGCCGTACAGGGGCCGCTGGCCGAAGACCTGATGGCGCGCGTTTTTGGTGATGCTGTCCGTGCGATCAAGTTCTTCCGCTTTAGCTGGTTTGATTTTCAGGGCGTCAGCATGGCTGTCGCCCGGTCAGGTTATTCCAAACAAGGCGGCTATGAGATTTATGTCGATGGCACCAAAAACGGGATGCCGCTTTGGAACGCCTTGATGGAGGCAGGTAAGGATCTGGATGTTCATGCCGGGTGCCCCAATCTGGTTGAACGGATTGAGGCGGGTTTGCTGTCTTATGGCAACGATATGAACCGCGAAAATACGCCACATGAATGCGGTTTGGGGCGGTTCTGTTCAACCCAGACGGCGATTGGTTGTGTGGGCCGGGATGCGCTGTTGCGTGTGGCCAAGGAAGGGCCGACGCAGCAAATCCGCGCGATTGCAATTGATGGCGATATTCCTGTTTGCGATCAGGTCTGGCCGATCATGGCGAAAGGCAAACGTGTGGGGCAGGTCACGTCGGCGGCGAAATCGCCGGACTATAATACCAACGTTGCTATTGGTATGGTGCGCATGACCCATTGGGACGAAGGCACCGCACTTGACGTGCAGACCCAAGATGGGCTGCGCGCGGCCACAGTGCACGAAAGTTTCTGGATATAGGTCCGGTGGACGTTTGAAGTGACATGGAAAATACAGTGGCCACAGTGCTGCTAAATGAGAGGATCAATAATGTTTAAGGCTTTGATGGTTGAGAAGGACGATGACGGCAAAACCAGCGCATCGGTACAGGAACTGTCTCTTGACCAATTGCCTGAGGGTGATGTGACCGTGGCTGTGGAATACTCAACAGTGAATTACAAAGACGGTCTTTGCATTGGGCCGGGTGGGGGATTGGTGCGCAATTACCCACATATTCCGGGCATTGATTTGGCTGGCACGGTCGAAGCATCGGACAATGCCCGCTACAAGGTTGGCGACAAGGTTGTGCTGACCGGGTGGCGTGTCGGTGAGGCGTATTGGGGTGGCCACAGCCAGAAGGCACGTGTGAAAGCCGAATGGCTGGTGCCATTGCCCGACGGCCTTGATACCCGTCAGGCGATGGCCGTAGGCACCGCTGGTTTTACCGCAATGCTGGCTGTGATGGCGTTGGAAGATCACGGGATCAAGGATGGTCCGGTTCTGGTGACAGGTGCCGCTGGTGGCGTTGGCTCAGTCGCAACGGCGATCCTTGCCAATCTGGGGCATGACGTTGCTGCTGTGACAGGTCGTCCTGAAACGGCGGACTATCTGAAATCGCTTGGGGCAACACAGATTGTCGCCCGCGAACAGATCAATGAAATCACCCGTCGTCCGCTTGAGGCAGAGATGTGGGGTGGCTGTGTTGATGCTGTGGGCGGTGAAATGCTGGCGCGTGTGCTGGGGCAGATGAAGTACGGTGCCTCAGTCTCTGCGGTCGGACTGGCCGGTGGTGCGGGGATGCCTGCGTCTGTAATTCCGTTCCTGTTGCGCGGTGTGAACCTTTTGGGCATCGACAGTGTGATGCAGCCTTATGATAATCGGGTACGCGCGTGGGCGCGGATCGCCAAGGATTTGCCGATGGATAAGCTTGAAGCGATGATCAAGCCCGCCACATTGGCTGATTTGCCACAATTGGGTCGCGGTATCCTGAAGGGCGAGGTCAAAGGGCGCGTCGTGGTTGATGTGAACGCCTGATTCGCATGTCGCAAACAAGCGATTCGCGCCGTTGGTTTTTTACAAACCAGCGGCGTTTTTGCTGAAAATAAACGCGAAATGCTGCGTCGCGGCGGGAAAGCGCGTGTCGTTTTTAGGATATTACCGCCGTTTAACGGTTTGGTCGCATCGTGTTTCCGTGTACCGTGACACCATAATAAATAGCCAACAGGGAATACGACCATGGCACCAAAACCACCACTAATGGATTTGCCGATCAAAACGGCAACGAGCGGATTCTACCGCGGATTTACGAAAGACGTGACAATTACGGCCAAAATATTGGTCGGCGCATTGATCATTTGGGCGGTTGCCTTTCCAGATCAGGCGGCGGCTGTTCTGGGGGGGATCAACGGCTTTATTCTGGCGTCGTTTAACTACTGGTATGTCTACGCGATGGCGTTCTTTGTCATCCTTTGTCTTGGTCTGGCGCTGTGGCCAGCGGCGGGCAGACTGAAGCTGGGGATGCCAGATGATGAGCCGGAGTTTACGAATTTCTCTTGGTTTTCCATGATGTTCGGTGCCGGTATTGGTATCGGCATGCTGACATTCGCAACGGCCGAGCCGATGTATCACTGGGCAAGCAACCCATCAACGATCATGGGTGACACGACGGGCAGCACCGCAGGTAACGTCCGTGATGCTTATATATGGTCGTTCACACACTGGGGGCTGGCGGCCTGGGCATCCTACGCGGTTGTCGGATTGGCGCTTGGTTATTTCTCATATCGTCGTGGTCTGCCGCTGACGATCCGCTCTGGTCTGACACCGCTGTTTGGTAAAGCACTGTCTGGCCCATTGGGGCACGCCGTCGATGTTGTCGCGGTTGTGGCGACGGTTCTGGGTGTTTCACAGACACTTGGTTTCGGGGTCGAGCAGTTCATTTCCGGCCTCTACCGCATCGGCTTTGGTGAGTGGCTTTACACGACAAACGCTGCCGGTGAGCAGTCATCCTCGACCATGGCGATTATCGTGGCTTTGATGGTGATCATGGGTGCATCAACGCTGTCCGCGCTGTCGGGTGTTGGGAAAGGCATCAAATGGCTATCCAACATCAACATGGGGCTTAGCTTCTTTATCCTTGCCTTCTTCATCATCTTTGGATCGACCTTCTTTGGTCTGACGGCGTTGTTTGTGGGGATCTGGGATTACCTCATTTCGATCCCCGGCAACATCTTTACGGTCTGGGCTGCTGATGGCACCGAACAGGGTGATGCATTGGCTGGCTGGCAAGGTGGTTGGACCATCTTCTACTGGGCCTGGTGGATTGCATTTGCACCGTTTGTAGGCGTGTTTCTTGCCCGTATCTCGCGTGGGCGGACAGTGCGTGAATACGTGCTGGGCGCGCTGATCATTCCTGCGGTCATGTGCTTTGTCTGGTTCGCAATCGTTGGCGGTACAGCCATTGATCTGGAACTGAATGGCGATGCGAATGGCGCGATCACAGGGGCCGGTCAGTCTGATCAGCTCTTTGCGATGCTGGCGGTGATCCTGCAGCCAACATTGGCGTGGATCATGTCGGTGATCGTGGTGATCCTGCTGTTGACCTATCTGGTCACGTCCGCTGACTCGGCTGTGCTGATCATCAATACGATCAATGCGGCGGGTGACGAAGGGCCAAAGGCACGTCCGCATATCCTGTTCTGGGGTGCTGCCCTTGCGCTGGTTGTGGGTGGTTTGATTATCGCCGGTGGTCTGGGTGCAATCCAGACGGCCATGGTAATCGGGGCACTGCCATTCAGCCTTGTGATGGTTTTGATGGGTATCGCGCTGATCAAAGGTATCTGGCTTGACAGCAAACGCGAGGCCGCAGGCATCGCGACGACCGTAGAAGATGACGCCGTCCCTGCGGAATAAGTCACGCATCTTTTGAAAAATGATCGGCCCCGATGCTTGCGCATTGGGGCCTTTTTATTGATCCTGCGACCATGACTTTAGATATCGCATGGGTGCGCGCCCAATTCCCCGCCTTTGATGAACCTTCTTTGCAAGGCCAGGCCTTCTTCGAAAATGCAGGTGGGTCTTACACCTGCCGTTCGGTGATTGATCGCCTGCATCGGTTCTATACCGAAAGAAAGGTGCAGCCTTACGCACCTTATGATGCATCCCGTTTGGGTGGCGCAGAAATGGACGAGGCGCGACGCCGTCTGGCAAAGATGCTGGGGGTGGAAACCCACGAGGTATCTTTCGGGCCATCCACAACGCAGAACACCTATGTGCTGGCACAGGCCGTTCGCAAGTGGATCAAACCGGGGCAAAGCATCGTTGTCACCAATCAGGACCACGAGGCAAATAGCGGCCCGTGGCGCAGGTTGGCGGAAGAGGGGATATCTGTCCTTGAATGGCAAATTGATCCTGACACAGGTGAGCTGAACCCGGACGATTTAGCGACACTGCTGGAACAGGATGTAGCACTGGTGTGCTTTCCGCATTGTTCCAATGTTGTCGGCGCAATCAATGATGTGGCGGGTATCTGCAAGCTGGCCAAGGCCGCAGGCGCACGCACGGTGGTGGACGGCGTGTCTTATGCGCCGCATGGCTTTCCTGATGTGGGTGCGCTGGGGTGTGATGTGTATCTGTTCAGCGCCTACAAAACTTATGGTCCCCACCAAGGCATCATGGTGATCCACGAGGATTGGGGAATGGAACTGCCCAACCAAGGGCACCACTTCAACGGTGATACGCTTTACTATCGGTTCACACCTGCCGGGCCAGACCATGCGCAGGTTGCGGCCTCTGCCGGGATGGCTGATTATTTTGAGGCGATGTCTGTGCATCACGGGGGTGGCAAGGGGGCGGATGCCGCGCGCACATCGCATGATTTGATGCGCGATTATGAGGTCGCGGTTTTGCAGCCTTTGCTGGATTATGTATCTGCCAAGAACGCGGTCCGGTTGATTGGTCCCGCGGATGCTGCGCGCCGCGCGCCGACTGTGGCAATGGCGCTTGAGACAGACGCAGAGGAAGCGGCGGCCAAACTTGCCCCGCATGGCATCATGGCCGGTGGCGGTGATTTTTATGCACAGCGTCCGCTGTCTGCGGTCGGTGTTGACCTGTCCAAAGGCGTGTTGCGGGTTAGTTTCGTCCACTACACCACCAAAGATGAGGTTGACGCGCTGATGGGCGCGCTAGATCAAATCTTGTAAGCAGGCCAAGCAGCCCTGCGCGGAGGTCTGATGAGCAAATCCCCCATTCTGATGTGGTTCCGGCGCGATCTGCGTCTGGGCGATCACGAAGCATTGACAGCGGCCTGTGATGCGGACCGGCCCGTGATCCCGGTGTTTATTTATGATGAGCTGACCGAAAGCATGGGCGCTGCGCCCAAGATGCGCTTGGGCCTGTCGGTCGCTGATCTGGCGGCGTCGTTGAATGAAAAGGGCAGCAAGCTGATCCTGCGCCGTGGTAAAGCGCTTGATGTCTTGCGGGAGCTGATCAAGGACACCGGGGCTGATACGGTTTACTGGTCGCGCCTTTATGATCCCGATGGCAAGACGCGCGATACGGATGTGAAAGCGGCGCTGAAGGATGATGGTATCACCGCCGAAAGCTTTAAAGGTCATGTGCTGTTTGAGCCTTGGACAGTCGAGACGAAAATAGGTGGGTTCTACAAAGTCTACACACCAATGTGGAAATCTGTGCGGGGCAATGATGTGCCAGCGGCACTACCCACACCGGGGACAATCCCGGTGCCTGACAGTTGGCCGAAATCTGATGATATCGCCGATTGGCAAATGGATGCGGCGATGCACCGTGGCGCCGATACCCTGAAAAGCCACTGCACTGTGGGAGAGGCAGCAGCCTCGCATCGGTTGGGGGCGTTTATTGCCAATCACGTGGCCAATTACGTCAAGAACCGTGACTTGCCAGCGGTCGACGGCACTTCTGGCCTGTCCGAAAACCTGACCTACGGCGAGATTAGTCCGCGCAAATGCTGGCACTCTGGTTGGCAGGCGCTGAATGACGGGAAAGGGGATGCTGAAACGTTCCTCAAAGAACTGGTTTGGCGAGAGTTCGCGTATCATCTGGCCTATCACACGCCGCGTATCACGACAGATAACTGGAAAGAAGACTGGGATGCCTTTCCCTGGAACACCGATGAACGTCTGGCCGAGGTGAAAGCCTGGAAACAAGGGCGCACCGGCATTCGTTTTGTCGATGCAGCCATGCGCGAAATGTATGTGACAGGCACGATGCATAACCGGGGGCGCATGATCGTGGCGTCCTATTTGACGAAACATTTGTTGTGTCACTGGAAGATAGGCATGAATTGGTTCGCCGACTGCCTGATCGACTGGGACCCATGCAGTAACGCAATGGGCTGGCAATGGTCGGCAGGGTCGGGGCCGGACGCGACCCCCTATTTCCGGGTATTCAATCCGGTCACGCAGTTGGACAAGTTCGACAAGGATCGCGCCTATATCAAAAAGTGGATCGCAGAAGGCACTAAGCGTCCCAGCGCGACAGCACTGTCATATTATGATATGATACCCGAAAGCTGGGGTATGACGGCGCAGGACAGCTATCCTGATCCGATTGTGCCTGCGGACGTTGGACGCAGCCGTGCTTTGGACGCTTATCAAAACAGGGGCTTTTGATTTCCGTAAGGTCAGGAAGGCTATTTTTGAACGTTTTCCGTGACTTCGCCGTATCAAAGGTTAACTTGATGAAAAAGCTGGGCCGCAAAGAACGGCCTGTGGCAACGATAAGACGACAGGAAGACAAATGATCTTAACAAGTACAGACGGCCAAACGGGGCTGCCGCGTTACTTTGGCCGCGTGTTTGATCAGGTGAAAGACCTGCAAAAAGGTCGGGTCGATATCATTTTACCAGACGGACGCCATTTTCGCGCCGAAGGATCCCAGCCGGGTTATGTGGCCGAGGTGCATGTACACAACGACGATCTGTTCGCCCGCACCGTGCGCGAAGGCGACATGGGATTTTCCGAAGCCTATCTTGATGGCTGGTGGACCACGCCTGATCTCATGGCTGTGATGGATTTCATGCATGATGAGGCTGATCACATTTATGATGGGTTTCCGGCCCAAACGCTGATCCGCGCCTATGAACGGCTGCGGTTTTGGATGCAGCGCAATTCAAAAAGCCAAGCCCGCAAGAACATCAGCTATCACTATGACCTGGGCAACGAATTTTATAGTCTTTGGCTTGATGACACGATGACCTATTCATCTGCGATTTTTGAAACTGGTCAGGAAAGCACTGAAGCCGCGCAAACGGCGAAATACGCCAGCATGGTTGATCAGATGGGCGCCAAAGCGGGCGACCATGTGCTTGAAATTGGCTGCGGCTGGGGTGGTTTTGCCGAATACGCCGCTAAAGAGCGCGGGATCAAGGTCACCGGCCTGACGATCAGTCAGGAACAGCACGACTACGCGGTTGCGCGCATGGCGAAAGCAGGCCTTTCGGATATGGTCGAGATCAAGATGCAGGATTACCGGGACGAAAAGGGCACCTATGACGGGATCGCCAGTATCGAAATGTTCGAAGCGGTGGGTGAACAGTATTGGCCGACTTACTTTGAAACGGTGCGCGAACGGCTTAAACCGGGCAAGAACGCAACACTTCAGATCATCACCGTAAAGGACGAACGATGGGAAAGTTACCGCAAAGGGGTCGACTTTATCCAGAAGTACGTCTTCCCCGGTGGCATGCTGCCAAGCCCGAAGGTTTTGCGGCAAGAGGTTGAAAAGGCTGGATTAAATGTCAATAATTCAATTGAGTTTGGCAAAAGCTACGGTTTGACATTGCGCCGCTGGCATCAAACCTTCAATGAAAAATGGGATCAGGTTGCGTCTTTGGGATTTGACGAACGCTTTAAGAGAATGTGGGATTTTTATCTGACCTCTTGTGCCGCGACTTTTGATAGCAGAAACTGCGATGTAACGCAGATTACCGTGTCGCGACCGAGTTGAGTGAGAGGTCGCGCGCGTCAAAAAAAGGACGCAGTGACATGCCCACAGCCGGACGTCTTGCTGGTGCAGTTATATTTGGTTTGTTTGGGTGGTACCTTGCCGGCCTAACCATTCCGTTTTTTCCAGAATCAAATGCCCCTGACTTCTGGCTTCCAGTGGTCGGCGGCATTAGTCTTATCATTGGATGGCGCGTGTGCGGTCGTCGTGCCGGACAAGGGTACAGCCCAGCAACAGGTATTGGGCTGACATGCGGTGTTGCGATCGTATTTTGCTCCATCTTTATAGTGTCCTTTAATCAGATGATAAAAAACGCACTACGCAATCGTTATCGAGACGGGACAATGGAAGCGGTGACTGATGTCTTCAATCAGATGATCGAATTCTCGATTATGTTTGCGGATGTGACACTGATCGCAACTGTGTTGATTGGTGGCGTCGTCTGTGCGTGGGTGACGGAGTTTTTTGCCCAACGCTTTCCCTAGATTATGGACCTTTTTGTTTACGGCACCCTAAGGTCGCCTGCATTGATGGCTGCCGTATCCGGCGCGCTGCCGCACACCAGCCTGTCGGCCACCCTTGATGGATACGGTGTGTTTCCGGCCGATGGTGATGTGGTGCCATTTATCGCGCAGCAGGCTGGCGCTGTAGCGGAAGGCATCGTCTACAAAGACGTTACCGACGTGCAAATGAGCCGCTTGAACCTTTATGAAGGTGCCTTCGATTATCGGCTGGTTCCGGTCACGGTGCAGACGCCAGCCGGGCGGCTGGCCGTGTCATGTTATTTGCCGTCTAATGATGCCAAGCCGGGCGCTGAAAGCTGGTCTTTAGCTGCATGGGAAAAGGACCACCTTGCGCCTGCAATTCTGGCCGCGACAGAGGTTTTTACGCGCGACCCGCTGCCTTCTTCCTCGGCTCTGCGGGCAATGTGGCCTATGGTTGAAGCGCGCGCATGGTCAAAACATCGCGCAAAACCATCACCGGCCACCCGCCGGTTTAGACCCGGGCCAACGGATTTTGCAATTGAACGGGCGCATTCGCCACATGGAAATTTCTTTCTGTTTCAGGCGGTTGATCTGCAGCATCGCCAGTTTGATGGTGGTGTGACCGGTACACTGAAACGCGAGGCGTTTTACGGTATCGATGCTGCAATTGTGCTGCCCTATGACCCGGTTCGGGATCGCGTGCTTTTGGTTGAACAAGCACGGATCGGTCCGCGGCTGCGCCATGATCCTAACCCTTGGATGTTGGAACCTGTGGCAGGTATTATTGATGCGCGCGAAACCCCCGAAGACGCCGCGATGCGCGAGTGTGAGGAAGAGGCGGGCCTGCATATAAAAGAGATGGTCCCTGCGGGATCATTTTATGTGTCTCCGGGGGCCACAACCGATTATTTCTATACCTATGTGGGGTTATGCGATCTGCCGCAGCTGGAAACCTACAGTGGCGGGCTTGAGGAAGAAGCGGAAGATCTGCGACTGCATCCAATGTCACTTGATGCCGCCATGGACTTGGCCGATAGCGGTGAAATCGCAACCGGCCCGGCGCTTTTCCTGCTTTATTGGTTGCTGCGCCATCGGGACCGATTGCGCGCCCGAGGCTGATCCTTTGTTTGCTTGATGTTGTGCAGTCGCGGTCCTACACAGAAACAAGTGAATGAAAGGGCTGTGACATGACCATTAAGACCGATCTTGCAGACGCCGTGGGAAACACGCCCCTGATAAAGTTGCGCGCCGCGTCCGAAGCGACAGGATGCACCATTCTAGGCAAGGCGGAGTTCCTAAACCCCGGTCAATCGGTTAAGGATCGTGCCGCCCTTTTTATGATCAAAGATGCCATCGCGCGCGGTGATCTGCGCGCCGGTGGCACCATTGTTGAAGGGACGGCGGGCAACACCGGGATTGGCCTGGCCTTGGTTGGGGCCTCAATGGGGTTCAAGACGGTCATCGTGATCCCGGAAACGCAAAGCCAGGAAAAGAAAGACATGATCCGCGTCGCAGGGGCGCAATTGGTCGAAGTACCCGCAGTGCCTTACGCCAATCCCAATAACTACGTAAAGTATTCCGGTCGTCTGGCGGCCGCATTGAATGAGACTGAACCCAATGGTGCGATTTGGGCAAACCAGTTTGACAATACGGCCAACCGGCAGGCTCATATCGAAACAACCGGGCCTGAGATTTGGGAGCAAACAGACGGGAAAGTTGATGGATTTACCTGTGCCTGCGGCTCTGGTGGTACGCTTGCCGGTGTGGGCCATGTATTGCAGCCAAAGGGTGTGAAAGTTGGTATTTCCGATCCTGATGGTTCGGGCCTCTATAAACTTTATACCGATAAGGTGCCGCCGGCAGGAAATTCGATCACTGAAGGGATCGGGCAAGGCCGCATTACGGCAAACCTTGAAGGGTTCACCCCGGACTTTGCCTATAAAATTCCTGATGCCGAAGCATTACCGATTGTGTTCGATCTGCTGCAGCACGAAGGACTTTGCATGGGCGGCTCTACCGGTATCAACATCGCTGGCGCGATACGCTTGGCGCGGGACATGGGGCCGGGGCATACGATTGTGACGATCCTGTGTGACTACGGCACGCGGTATCAATCCAAAATCTTCAACCCAACGTTCCTGCGTGAAAAGGGATTGCCTGTGCCGGATTGGATCGAAGCCGATGTCGACGTACCAGTGGTGTTTGAAGACGTATGATCCGGCATTTCATCGCGTTTGGCCTGCTGTGCCTGTGTATTGCGGGCGGTCCCGTGGCAAGCGTGGCGCAAGAGCAAGCCACGACTGAACTTGCGTTGCCTGACGCCAATGAGTTCGAGCGTCTTGCCGAACGGGCCGAGGCTATTGCAGCGCGCGATGATGCATCCTTGTTTGCAATCAGCAGGTTACGTGGCGAACTTGTCGTCTGGCGCGATGCTTTTCTGGAACGTTCAGAGGTTAATACCGGGCGTTTGGCAACCGTTGACACACAAATAGCGGCATTGGGTCCCGCGCCTGAAAGCGGCGAAGAAGCTGAAAGCGTTGCCGCGCGCCGGGCAGAACTAACCGCCCAGCGCCAAGCATTGATGGCACCGCGTTTGTTGGCGCAAGAGGCGCATGCGCGCGCAAACGGCTTGATCGGCGAATTTGATGCACAGTCGCTACAGCAGCAAACCAGCGAACTGACCGTGCGCGGTCCATCACCATTGAACCCAACACATATCGGCGCTGCAATGGCGGCGCTTTGGGGGCTGGTCGAAGTTGTTGGCGCCGAGGTCACAGCAGGGGTTTTCACGCAACGCCAGTCAGGGCAATTGGCGCGCGAACTTCCGCGGGCATTGGTCTTGTTCATCATCGGTATTGGATTGTTGGGGGCAGGGCGCCGGTTGGTGACCCGTTGGCGTTCCCGCGTGGCTACAGGCGCGCGTCGTTTGCGACCGTTGCTTTTGTTTGCCGTCTCTGCTGTCCAGTTGATTGTCCCTTTGGTGGGGCTTTTTGTGTTGTCAGAGGCGCTGCAATCCCTGGATATATTCGGATTGCGGGGCGGTGATGTTGTCGCGGCGATCCCACTTGCCGGTTCATTTGTCATTCTTGGTTGGTGGCTTTCACGGCTGATCTTTCCCACGGGTGTGACACAGGGATACCTTGGATATGATGCAGCGACGCGCGCCACAGGACGCATGCTAAGTGCCGCTATCGCATGGGTCATGGCGATTGGTACGCTGATTGGGGCCGGGCTGCGCACGATGGAGATGACACCAGGTGCGGAGGCCGCGTTCGAATGGCCATTTCTATTCACCTTGGGCGTTTTGTTCTGGCGGTTTGGCCGCGTGATTGCCACCAAACCGCAAGCGCGCGGTGATGAGGTTGTTTCAGCCGGGCGGATGCGTGGATATCTTGGCCGGGTTGCCACGATTGTTGCCATTGTCGCGCCTGTGCTGGCGGCCATCGGCTATACGGCTGCTGGCATCGCACTATTGGGGCCCTCTATCTTGTCCATGGCGCTGATTGGTGTCTTATTCCTGCTACAACGCATCGCACATGACATGACGCAGCGGCCCGATAACGAAGAGGACTTTCGCGGCATGTATGCGCTGGTCCCGGTTATTGTCAGTTTCGTGCTTTTTATCGCCAGTCTGCCGCTTTTTGCCTTGATCTGGGGCGCACGCGTTGATGACCTGATCGAACTGTGGACCCGGTTCCGCGAAGGGTTTGCGATTGGTGAAACCCGCATTTCGCCGACCGATTTCCTGATGTTCGCCGCCGTTTTTGCTGTGGGCTATATCCTGACCCGCTTTATTCAGGGCACGCTGCGCAAATCGGTCTTGCCACGGACGCGGCTTGATCTGGGCGGTCAGAACGCCATCGTCGCGGGCTTTGGCTATGTCGGGATCATTCTGGCTGCGATTATTGCGATCACAAGTGCGGGGATTGATCTGTCGAACCTTGCGATTGTCGCTGGTGCGCTGTCTGTGGGCATCGGTTTTGGTTTGCAAAATATCGTGTCGAACTTTGTGTCCGGTATCATTTTGCTGATCGAACGCCCTGTCAGCGAAGGGGACTGGATCGAGGTGGGCGGCCAAATGGGGTATGTGCGGGCGATATCCGTGCGCTCGACCCGGATTGAAACGTTTGATCGGACCGATGTGATCATTCCCAATGCGGATTTGGTCAGCGGTCAGGTGACAAACTGGACGCGTGGCAATCTGGTGGGCCGTGTTATTGTCCCTGTCGGGGTCGCCTACGGCACAGACGTCGATAAAGTGACCGAGATTTTGCGCGGCATTGCCGAAAACCATCCGCTTGTTGTGATGACACCGCCGCCTGCGGTGCTGTTCCAAGGCTTTGGTGCAGACTCGCTTGATTTTGAAATCCGCGCCATCCTGCGCGATGTGAACTATGTGCTGGTCACAAAATCCGAAATGAACCACGCGATTACCAAGGAATTCGCGGCTGCCGGTATTGAGATTCCGTTTGCGCAGCGTGACATCTGGTTGCGTAACCCCGAAGTGCTCAAGGATCCGACACCATCATGACAGAACTGCTTTTCCGCAAAGACGCCTATGCCCGCGAAGCGACAGCCAAAGTGAGCCAGATCACGTCGGAAGGCGGGATCGTGCTGGATGGGACAATCTTTTATCCCACGTCCGGCGGCCAGCCCGGCGACAGCGGCACGTTACGCTGGAAGGGCCGCGAGATTGATATCGCGACGACGGTGAAAGGCGAGGGGGATGCGGTGGTCCTTGTTCCGGCAGAACCGGCAGGGATGCCCACGATAGGCCAAGACGTGACCCAAGTGCTGAACTGGGACCGGCGCTATCGTCATATGCGCGTGCATACCGCGTTGCACCTGTTGTCGGTGGTTATCCCGCTGCCGGTATCAGGCGGGTCAATCGGGGCCGAAAAGGGGCGCTTGGACTTTGACATGCCCGAAGCACCCGAAGATAAGACTGCCTTGGAAGACGACATCAACCGTTTGATCGCCTGCAACATGCATGTGACCGAGGAATGGATCAGCGATGAAGAGCTGGACGCCCAACCTGATCTGGTGAAAACCATGTCTGTGCAGCCCCCACGCGGAACCGGCAGGATCCGTCTTGTGCGCATTGGGGTCGGCGATGAAACAGCCGATTTGCAGCCCTGTGGCGGGACGCATGTCGCCAACACCGAAGAAATTGGGCGGGTGCGTATTGGTAAAATCGAAAAGAAAGGCCGCCAGAACCGGCGCGTCTATCTGCATCTGGAGTAGGGCTATGTGGCGTTTTGTAATCCTTTTGGTGGGGTTGACCTGCGCCAGCCTGCCTGCCGCAGCAGACAGCAGGTTTGCCGGATGCGACGTGGAACAGTCCAGGATTATTGATGACGCGTTCGGCACTGCAAAAGACCTCACACTGAAAGCAGCGGTCGCAGTCGGCGACACGGCAGATTATCAGCGCTGGTTCGGGGATTATTCGGCAGCAAACGCCGAACAGGTTCGCGCAAGCCTTAAATCTATCGTGGTTGCACTACGCAGTGGTGCTGTCACGGCACAATGCGATCTGGTTACGGATGAAGGATGCGATGGTGGGAACTATGCATGGGTTTATGCGCACGAACCTTATTTGATGCATTTGTGTCCGTCATTTTTCAATCTGCCACCTTTGACGGCGCTGCGCCCAGGCGATAGGCGGTCTGACAACGGAACACGCGAGGGGACAATTGTGCACGAAATTTCGCATTTTCGGCCAGTCGCGCAGACCGAGGATCATTGCTATTCACGCAGCGAGTGTTCGCAGATGGCGCAACGCGATGCGCGCCGGGCGATCGAAAATGCAGATAGCTATCAGTACTTTACCGAAGATGTGACGTATTTTGCCCGTCAGCCCATGGCAGACAAGCCACCACCGGCACCTCGCGCGAACCGCTAATCGCGGCGCAGGTCCTGTCCAAACAAATCACGCTCAATCGGTTGATCCAGCATCTTTTCGGATTCTGGCAATCCTTCGCGCGAAAGCAGAACAGCGACATTGCGCAGGTTTGGCACATGGCTGCATACAACCAACAGCATCACCATGATTGGCACCGAAAGAAACATCCCCGGAATGCCCCAAACCGCACCCCAAAAAGCCAGTGACAGAATGATCCCAAATGACGACAGGCGCAGCGCGCGCCCCATCAACATCGGATCAATGATACTGCCGTTGATAAATTGAATGACGCCAGCAATGGCAAAGATGGCAAGGGTGATCGTTGCATCGCCAAGCTCCACATGGGCCACCAGCGCGATCAAAGCAGTTGCGACGATAGAGCCGATGTTTGGTATGAAGTTCAGCACAAAGGTGATGATGCCCAGCGATGTCGCCAGCTCAAGGCTGAACGCCTGAGCCAGAACAAAAATCATCGCGCCGGTGATTGCGCTGATCACGGTCTTCACCAACAGATAATAGTTCACGCGATGAATGATAGACTGAATGATTTTACCCACGCGCTCTGCCTGCACCTCATCGCCGACAAGGCTGAGGAGCTTGGTCTGAAACCAAATCCGCTCTGCAAACAAAAAGCCCACAAAGAGAATGATCAGCACGGTGCCCTGCGTCACACCGCTTGCCTGACTGGCGGCACCACGCAAATAGCTTGAGATTTCGACAGATTGCAACGCAT
This sequence comes from Roseobacter sp. CCS2, assembly GCF_000169435.1. Classification (GTDB taxonomy): domain Bacteria; phylum Pseudomonadota; class Alphaproteobacteria; order Rhodobacterales; family Rhodobacteraceae; genus Yoonia. The sequence continues at coordinate 375,325 of NZ_AAYB01000003.1, forward strand.
TGAAGACCGCCAGCTGGCTGTCCTCACCCAGAAACGCAAAAAGCGACGCGACGGCAGAGGGCGCGCGTTCAGCATAAGACAGGGTTGTGACAAGGACAGTGTTCACTTGTGCCAACAGGATTGACGTCAGTGTCAGCAAAGCAGCTGCAATCAGCACCATCGCCGCGATACTGGCAAGTGTGTTGGGAATGCGAAAGGGCCCAACCCTTTGGCGGGCAATAAAGTTGATCACATCGCTGGTCAGGCTGAAAAGAATAATCGCCGTGGCCAGCGAGATCAGCACAAACCGCGCTTGCACCAGCAAGAAAAGCACCACAGCAAAGGCAATAATCAACAGTGCACCGGTCTGCAGACGCGTCGTTTCGCTTGGCCTTTCAGCTTTGCCGGTTTTCGGCGGATCGTGCAGCATGTGCTGATAGGCCTCTCATCATCGAAGCTTCTTTTGTAAGGTGCAGTTGGGGCTGCCGTAAAGGGGGCTCACAAACATATGTCTAGGGTCTTGCAAAGTCCGGGCACTTGAGGCTAAACCCCGCGTCACGGACAGGTGGCCGAGTGGTCGAAGGCGCACGCCTGGAAAGTGTGTAGGCGGGAGACCGTCTCCAGGGTTCGAATCCCTGTCTGTCCGCCACAAAATCAGTAATCGTCATATAAATAAGGGGTTCTATGAAAATGGAAATCGCCAAGGTCCATCTCAGGTCCAGATTTTTGCAGATTGCTACTGACCCTTGATGACGTTGCGTCACCTTTTAGACGTACTTGCTGATTTGCTCCAAAGGGTCGGCCCGCCAACCGTTTCCGGTGTGACGTGGCGGGCGTCCTTTTTATGGAAATGAGCGCAGAATGTCGCGGGGCTGCGACGTGGGCAAGGTGCCGCGCGTCGTGGATTTGCTTGCGGGTCAGGCCAAGGTCGGCGGTGGTGGGCTTGTTCTCATCCGAAACATGCTGATTGTCTGCACGCGTCCTGACTTCGCCACAGCCCTGCGCTGCGTTGAACCCACGCGCCAAACGCATCGACCTTGGGGGACCATCTCCCCTTGGTACGACGCACGGCCCGCGCTCTGCTCCAAAATACCCCCTAGAACGATTTGAGAACATCTGATATTCTCGCATCTTATGTTGCGTTCCGATTTCACCCGTTACAAATACCCGCACCACCTCGCTCAGAGCGGCGATGATTGGTTGATCAGGTACAAAGGTGGTCGCCCCGTTGCGCGGGCATCTCTGGACCAGCGCACAACTCCACATAGACGGCAGTGTGGGTTACGTGGACTGATCCCGGCACCAAAGGCACCACAGCCACGCTAGAAGAGGCCCTACAGGTAATCAAAGGCGCGATCCTTGCCCTACCGCCAGAAAAGCGCGTTAAGCCCATGACACCGGGCGACAGGGCGCGCAGGGATAATCCGGGGCTGCGGCACTATCGGTAGCACTATGTGGCCTCGGAAATCCTTAAAAGTGCCAACTCAGGCGTCGCAATGTGCTGCATCCCCAATTTGGACAGTCCAACGGAGTTTTTCTGAAAGTCCTTGGTGTTGTTCGTCACGAAGACGTCTCGGCCAGCGTGAATGTGCGAGTAAGCCGAAACAACATCGCACCAAGTATTACGCCACTTCGACAGTGCCTCCGATTGGATAGCTGTGCCGTTCAGTTCAGTACCATCTGGCAAGAAATTCGATGGGCGGTTTGGCAAGTTTGGCGCTATGACTTCCCAAAGTGCATCCATATCGCGCTGGAAGTCATCGCCAACACAGTAACAGAAATCCATGTAGCTGAGGTCAAATATGCATGGCATCAAAACGATTGGTAAGTTTTGCCAACCTAGCGCAGCAACCCTGTCCTTAAATATGTTTGCGTGTCCCGGAAATCTCTTTGAGCGGGTGTTTTCTGACGCTGACGCGGCAAGCAACGCAACCTCAATATCGCCCTTGCGGTGTCGGTTAATCAATTCGAGCACGTCTTGGGCTTGAGGCCGTTGTTCCTCAACTTCAATTACGCAATTCCAATCAAGTGTAAATTCAGGCTTCATTTGTTTTTCCGTTGAAAGAAATTTTCAGTTTAGGTTGGTCAGATACCTGATGCGGGCGTCTAGCAACTTGCGCCGCAATGAGGCGTCGCCCCCCGCCATCTGGTCTACTTCGGTCTGAAAGGTAGCGTCGCTTTGCGTAAAGAACTCATGGGCAATAGCGCGAAAAGTCTGTTCTGCCGGGCCCATTTCGTTGCTGTCATCGGCGTTATCCATGCGGGCATAATATCAAATCAGCACATCAAACAGCAAGGCAAACGCAAACGGTTACAGTTCCGGGCATTTCCATGCGGCACCGAGATTTACGATTATTGCGCCACAGTTATGATATGCACAACAAAACAATTTTCCTAATTTCTGGAAAAATTTCTGTTAGTTGGGGTGTCCGGTATCCAGCAAGCAAATGCTCAGATTTTTTACCCCCCCTACCCATGCCAAAGGCGAAGCCAATGATTGGCGTGTTCTGATCTGAAACGCTGGAATGAAGCCGATGCTGACTAATTAAAACAACAACATAACAATATTGAGCCATTATCTTTCCTTGATGGCCACCTAACTGAGGGCATGACCGCACGACGTGCGCCAAACTTGTTCCAATTGACCTCTGAAAGGACCTTCAAATGAAACGATTTCTTCTGTTAACAACCACCTTCATTAGCTTCACAACCGTCGCACTAGCTGAGACACATGAGACGCCAGCGGTTGATGCCTCTGCCATGTTTGCGCCTCAGTGGTCCGAATTCTATGCGTTTGGGCAGGTAAGCGCGCCCATCGGCGTGCAGCCTGAATACACCTATGTTCCCGTAGACTCCACAACAGAGGTTCCGATGGAGGGCGCAGCAGCCGTCATTGGGATTGGATATGAGGTTGCGCGGACAGGAAATGTGGTGTTTGCAGTTGAGGCTGACATCTCGTTCGGCAACTATGACTCTGGCCAAGTGCTCGTAGATACCACTCCTTGCATTACCAACGCTCCAGATGAGGCTTGCAGGGCGGAGGTTAGCGCTATTGCCACTGGGCGGGCGCTGATCGGTTATAAGCAGGGTGCCTTTACGCCATATATTACAGGTGGCGTTGCCATAGCGCGCGCTTCTGGTCACGCAGATACTGGCGCATGTGGCGGTTCGGATTGTGATTTTGATGAAGCGCTAACGGGTTGGACCGCCGGGCTTGGCATCATTTATGACATCAATGAGACTTTCGCCTTAAAAGCGGACCTGCTTCAATATGAGTTAGAGGACCCGGAGTTCGGCAGCGATAGCGTCACTGGCAGTTTTCGTTTCGGGGAAATTCGCATCGGCGCAGTCTATCGTTTCTAATGACCGGCAACGCAAAGCGATAGCACAATCACTGCACCGCGCTGTCGCCGCGCTCTTTCTGCCCCCGCACAATATCCAGCATGTCAGTTGTAAGTGCCACAGATTGAAGCGTTGGGCTGCACCGCCATCGGCGTCAGAGTCGTTTTTCTCTGCCCATTGCAGAACCTGCCCGGCAAACAACAGGGCCTTGTCGATGGTTGGGTATTTGTCCTGCCAAAGAGGCCGCGCCATGTCGGCGAGATGCTTGGGCCGGATTTCCGCAATCTCCATTGTGCCGATAGCAGGGATCACGATTGCGTCCATCTTGGTCATGAACCCATATCCCTTGCCGCCGTTTTTCCAGCCGCGTTGAATGTCGGCATAAGCCAAGGGCAGAACATCGGCAAAGGTCGTGCCTGACGACAGATTGGCCTGCACAACGGCCTCAACCGCTTTCTTTGGGTTCAGCCCCTTCTTTGCATCCAACTGGTGCTGTGTGTGTGCATCCTTGGCCTCAGAAAGTCGAATAGTTGGATAGGTGCCAAGCGACATAGTGACAGGATCACCGCCCACTGTGTAGCGGCCCTGAAAGCTGCCCGTACCGTCGCCATTGGACTTGTATTGCAGCCCCATCATAATCTTGTGGTTGCCCTTTGGCAGGGACTTGAGTTGAAGGTCTTTAGTGATCATTTTTGTTCGTTTCCGTGTTTGTCTGACGCAGCCCAAGGTCCAGATTTTTCGCCATTGGGGCCGAAAACCATCATTCGAACAAAACCAAAAGCTTATCCGCCAGCTAGGAACAGCCCATTGAAAACGCAATATATTATTTGAAAGCTACTGACCTTTAGTTAGGTCTTGAAAACGGCACTGAGGTCCACATCGTCAGACTGTCTGTCCGCCACCTAGCTTTTTGCGACATTGGTCATGCCGTCCCCGAACAGGGGACGAAGCTGCCCCTAAATATGAACATTTAGGGGCGCCTCAAAAGCTGAGCTGTTGCGGGATTGACCTGCAAACATCCGACAGTGATCGTTCACACGACTGATGTGACTTTCGTATATGTTGCGGAGAAAACCGCCAAGCATATTGGAAACGCGCAGAAGGTGACGATCTTGGTCACTTGCATAAAAACAGCAAGCCTCCACCACAAAATGCAATGCGAAGGGGGAGGCAAAGCGCATCATTCACACGATAGCATGATGCGTTCTTCATCTATTTTGCACGCGCCGACCAAGTCCAAAGGACGATCATCTGTTGGTCGTAGAAAGACACTGACTTGCGTCAATGACCCATCCAGCCCCCGCTTGGCTTAGCAAACCGCGTCTTGCATGAAGTCATCAAACGAAACCGTGACGATGAAGGCTTGGTCGTAGTCTTCATCCTCGGAAACACCTGCCTGAACGTCGGTCGGATCAAGTATGAGGGTCAGTAAGTCACCTTCACCCGCCTCGTATCCCTCACCCTGTTCCAACGCCAGCGCAAGAAGCTCATCCACGTTCTCTTGTGTGCCGTTATAGAAGCTGCCAAAGAATGTAGCGATCTTGAATTCAGAGTTGCCATCGGTCAGGCCCCAAATTGCATGCTGGATTTCAGCTTCGGTATAATTGCGCCCGGCTGTTGCCCCGCTGGTGTCTCCGTTGCTTTGATTGGTGAAATCCTGGTTGAGAAGCCAGTTGATCGCATCCAGATTATCGACAAGATTATTGCTGAAGGCGGCATCATCGACACTGCCCTCGGACCCGACAGCGATGTCCATGGAAACGGCAACATCAGCAACAAAGTCTTCCTCGCGCTCGATGCAATACGCAGATTCAATGAACAGTCCATCAAGGCGGCTATCACCTGTCCCGTCAATTGTGGTTGAATACCCAAGACCAACCCGGAAACCACCTTGGGTTGTCGTCGCTTCGGTCGGCAGTGTCTCAGCAATAGTATCGACGGTGTTGAGCACACCTTTGACTTCAACAGCGACCTGCCCATCGTCCGTTTCACCAAGCCCGTCTGAGATTGTATAAGCAAAGCTGTCATTGAACGTATCACCGATCAGCATGTCAGCCGCCGCAACCCCATCGATCACAGCATTTGTGCTGTCATAATCCAAAGTGCCATCATTGTTGAGCGTCACAACAGCACCACTCTCAAGTGTCGTGCTCTCGCCGATGGTGAGGTTCACGCCATTGACAGTGGCAAGGGCAACCGTGCCGCCAGCGGCGTCAGTATCGTTTGCCAAAACATCAATCGTCGTTGTTTCAAGTGCACAGACCATGCCAGCGTCATCAACAGAAACGGGAGCGGCGTTTTCGACAATAAGCCCAGCATCAATTGTCAGGTCGGCCACGCCAATATCCAGAGCGATATCACCGGTGCGTCCTGTGGCTGCATCCGCATCGCTATCTGTCCCTGCATCACCACCAGCATTCGCGGTTGTAAAGTCGAAACCATCGACCTCCTCAAACAGAATATTGTATGTGCCGGCGTTCAGATCATCGAACAGATACTGACCGTTTTCGTCAGTGGTTGTTGATGCAATGACCGTCCCGGTGTCATCGAAAAGCATGACATCAACATCTGCAAGTGTGCTTTCGCCATCATCGAGAATTCCATTGCGGTTTTCATCGATAAAGACAGTGTCGCCCAAGGACGCCGTCCCAGGGTCTGCGATGCCGACGTCGACGTCGCGGATGTTGTCGCCGATGCCGATGCTGACGGGGGCGGTTGTGGCTGTGCCGTCGCCGTTGTCGATACCGTCACTGTCGACGGTGTCATCACCGCCTGCATCAGACGTCACAAAGACATTGTCGGTGGGGTTGGTGAAGACGACCGTGTAATCGCCGGCCTCCAGGTCCGCAAACAGATACGCCCCTTCGGCGTCGGTTGTGGTTGTTGCCACAACTATGCCGCCCAGCAGCAGCTGCACCGTCGCACCAGAGACACTGGTATCGCCATCGCCTTCCAGATCATCCTTGTCGGCATCCACAAAGAAACGCCCCCCCAGGGACGCCGTGCCTGGATCGGTCACGCCGGCGTCGACGTCGGTGATATCCTCGCCAATGCCGATGCTGATGGGTGCTGCCGTGCCATCAGGACCTGCATCGCTGTCCACGGTATCATCATCGCCCGCGTCCTGACCGACCAGCACCTTACCGTCAGCGGTCTGGGTCGGAAAGACAACCACATAATCGCCTGCGTCGAGGTTCCCAAAGATGTAGGACCCATCCGCGCCGGTTTGGGTGGTGGCAACCACGTCGCCATCCGCATCCTGCAAGGTCACGGTGACCCCGCCGACCCCCATCTCGGCATCGTCCACGTCATTGCCATCGGCGTCCGTAAAGATGCGGCCCGCCAAAGACGCCGTGCCTGGATCGGCGATCCCGGCATCTACATCGGGCGTGGTGGCACCGGCCACAACCGTGACTGGCGCAGTCAGACCGGTGCCGGTGTCGGCGTCACTGTCAATGCTGTCATCATCGCCCACGTCCTGACCGACCAGCACCTTGCCATCCACATCGGTGGGGAAGCGCACCGTGTAATCACCCGGTGCCAGACCGTCGAACTGATAAGAGCCATCCGGCCCGGTCTGCGTCGTGGCCAGATCCGTGCCATCCGCACCCACAAGCGTTACCGTCACACCGGCCACACCCATCTCAGCATCATCAACACCGTTGTCATCGGCATCCATAAACACACGACCAGACAAACTACCAACCAAAGCGGCGGGTGCTTCAAGCCCGGCGTCTATATCGCGGATATCTGCGCCGATGCTGACACTGATCGGGGCTGTGTTGCCATTAAGGCCTGCATCGCTGTCGGCCGTATCATCATCACCAGCGTCCTGATCCACCAGCACCAGATCGTTGAAGGTATCGGGGAAGGAGACCACATAATCGCCTGCGTCGAGATCTTCGAACAGGTATGATCCGTCTGCGCCGGTCTCGGTCGTGGCGACCACATTGCCTTCGCGATCCAGCAAGGTTACCGGCACGCCTGCAAGTGCGGCCTCGTCCCCATTATTGTTGTCGATGCTGTCGTCGTTGCTATCCACAAAGACACGGCCACCCAATGATGCTGTGCCCGGGTCGACGAGACCTGCATCCACATCCGGCGTGGTCTCGCCTGCGACCACGGTGATCGGGGCAGTCTGGCCGGTTGCATTGGCATCGCTATCGATGGCGTCATCATCGCCTGCATCCTGATCGGTAAAGACCTTGTCGGTGGGGTTGCCGAACTGCACGACATAGTCGTCGCCCGCCTCCAGATCATCAAAGCTGTAGCTGCCATCCTGACCGGTCTCGGTCATCCCAAAGGTCACACCATCCTTAAGCAGGGTCACAACGGCGCCTGCTACGGGCATGTCGCCCTCGCTTTGGGTGCCGGACTTGTCGGTATCCATAAAGAGCGTACCTGTAATCGCCACGGTCCCCGGATCGGCGATCCCTGCATCTACATCGGGCGTGGTTGCACCGGCCACAACCGTGACTGGCGCAGTCAGACCGGTGCCGGTGTTGGCATCACTGTCAATGCTGTCATCATCGCCCAAGTCCTGACCGACCAGCACCTTGCCATCCACATCGGTGGGGAAGCGCACCGTGTAATCACCCGGTGCCAGACCGTCGAACTGATAAGAGCCATCCGGCCCGGTCTGCGTCGTGGCCAGATCCGTGCCATCCGCACCCACAAGCGTCACCGTCACACCGGCCACACCCATCTCAGCATCATCAACACCGTTGTCATCGGCATCCATAAACACACGACCAGACAAACTACCAACATCAGGCGCAGGGGTGCCAGGTGCCCAGCACAGATCATCCACCGCGCCAGAACCGACCAGATTAATCTGCATTTGGGTAACGCCCGCCGCATCCAATGCAATGGTCTGTTCGCTGTTGTTGCCGCCTACGGGAATGTCGATAATCCGGGTTTCGCCATTTGCGAATGTGAGTGTGATCGTTCCACCCGGTTCTTCAACGTCAAGGATCTTGATGTCATGCAGATCAGAGGGGGCATCGAAGTCGAATGTGATGGTGCCACCAACCGCATCATCGGGATCGTCGCTGTCGTTGTCTTCTGACACGATCAAGAGGTTGCCCTGATCCTCATAGGCCAAATCGGTATCGCCGCCCGTTGGATTAGCGGAATCAAACAACATCGCATCATTGTCATCGGTATTGTTGCGATCACGCTGCGCGGTAATCGTCACGCCATCGAATTGATCGCTGACAACAATTCCCGCGTCAAAACCTTCGAAATCCAACAAAGCAAAGCCCTCGGGGCAAACGCCGCCGTCCTGACACAGCTCAATCTTGTCGATGCGGACAAATTCACCCTTATCACCCGTCGCAACAATCGCGACCGTATCACCCGGATGAAGCATAATCTGTGGAAAGGCGACTTCGGAAAACTGACCGTTATCATTGCCACGATCATCGGTATCGGCGTCCAAGGTTGCCTGCCCAACGACAGTGCCATTCACCTTGATTTGCAGGTCGGATTGGCCGTCGCTTTCATCTTGTACAAAGAGCGACAGATCATAAGCGCCGGCCGCGCCATTAAAGGTGGTGCTGATTTCGCCGCTGCTTCCTAAATCTGATAGCCTGACAATACCGGCGCTCGAAGCGTTATGACCCTGACGCACGTCAAAACCAGACAGGTCCATTGTCTCGGCTTCTATAACGATGCAAACCGGTGCATCACCTTCATCGACGTCCTGTACCTTGACCCATAATGTTTTATCGACGACACCGCCTTGCCCATCATCGGCCCGGATGGTGACGTCGTAGGTATTGTCACCCCCAGTCACGTCGGTCGGTTGTTCGAAGTTTGGAGGCGCTACAAAGCTCAGTTCGCCAGTCTTGGGGTCTATTTTGAAAGCATCACCATCTTTACCGGGAACGATACTATATGTGATGTCATCACCGTCTGGGTCTGTCGCATCTACGTCGATAACCGCAGTTTCGTTTTCAGCGACCATAAGGATATTATCGTCAGGCAGGTTGTCGAAGACAGGGTCGACATTCTTTGGATTTTGCGTGGGAACTGACATCAAATCAGAATAGGCAACGCCACAGCCGTCAACGTTATCAACAGAGACAATCTCTAGCTGCACTCCGGCTGGCGGCACGTCACCAACGAAAGTAAAAAAGTCATCACCCTTGCCGGGGGCTGAGTAATGTTCGATCTCAATTTCAAGCAGCTGATAGTACTGACCGTCTGAACCACAAAGCGTAAAAACGCGTTCCGCATACATATCTTGCCCAGTAATCGCATGTCCGTTCACAAAGGCTTTTTGGCTGTCGTCAACGGACTGATCGCGCTTATCACCGCTCAGGCGATGATCGTTATCTTTGACGCTCAGTTCGTAGTTTGCCTGCGTTGGGACGTTGATCACATCCCCAACACTGATTGAGCAATCACCATCGGCCCCTTTCAACAAGTCTTGTTCTGAAAACGCAAACCAACGGTAATTTTGATATGTCATAACATTGTCCTCTCTGGACGTGAGTTCTTTACTGGTATTGGGGATTAGTGTGACCGTAGGCCGATCAGATATGTCTGCATGCCGCTGCCACGGGCGATGCTATGGCTGCATCATGCTAAGTATGAGGAAATCTGGGTGTCCGCGCGGGATGCACGATGAATTCAGTGAGACATAACTTCATCACAAGCGCCCCCACGCAGTGTTTCATTGAGACAATGAAACTTAAGTTCCTGATTTATTGAGCCTTTAAGAGCGCGTCAAAGTGTTTGCGTCAATGGAATACGGCAAAACTGTGTTTTTTTTGGCGGATTTTCGCTTAAAGGCTGACTTGGCTATTGCCCCATCAAAAAAATATAATCCGCCGCATCTGAGCTCTGCCAAGACCAGCAGATTAGTGTCACAAAACGATCCGATTTGGCAGGGCAAATGTGCGGGAACTGTCGCTATCGTCTTTCCCAAACATGCATGTATCATTGGGCTTTAATGATCATTTTGCGACAGCCCTCACCGACGTCGCGGGCTGTTTGGTAGGAGCGGATTTTGCCTGTCATCATGCCGCTTTTAAACCGAAGACAGGGCGCATAAAAGCATGTGCTCGGTCCTGATTATTGCCTTCTGCGGGGCGCAGTGACCCATAGTGTACCTTGACAGTCGCCACGCAATTCAGTCCTTTTCCGTATGTTTTTCAATAGGCGGAGTGGGTAATGGCCGATTCATTTGTTAAGATACTAAGCGCAGCTTTGACCATATCTATGGTCACACCGGGCTTCGCGTCGGCGGGCGGTTTGGCAGCAGCTATTGTCGAGGAGCCACCCGTAATCGCGGAACCTGCACCAGTCACGCAAGGCGCAACGGCCAGTTGGGTTGTGCCCCTTGTCGCGCTTTTGCTCGTCGGGGCGGTGATCGCCAGCGATTCTGGATCGGACGACAGCGACAATGATGGAGACGCCGGCGAACTTCCTGATGTCGGCGGTGTGAAGTGATAAACGTGAGCCGGTTATGAGGACTTCGGTGCTTCGTTTGGGTATTTCAAGCCAAGCAGTAGCGTTTGTGCATCCACCAATCGGACACGCTGAACTATATTAATTCGCGCTGACCAATGCCTCTAGTTTACAGCATGCAGTGGTATGAAAACGTGACATCCTAGAATTATTATTAATAAACAATGGGCTACCGGGGTAGTAAGGTAGACGTTCTGTCCGTCAGTTTATTTTTGAGAATTTGAATTGAGGCCAGAATAGAGCCGCTGATTTATGTGCTGCAAACGGCTGTTTCAGTCTAAAGCCACCGAATGCTGCAGATGCACGGACGCCTGCTTTCGTGATCGTGGTATTATCGGTCATCCTAGGCTAAACGCAGACCAAGGAAAATCAGAACGCCCCCGCAAAGCTGATCAACATACTTTGAAACCGATATGTATCGAGTCTGAACACGCGATGCTGAAAAGCTGATGGCGATCAGGACATGCCAGACCAAAGACATAGCTGCGATGAGCAGCACCAAGACCCAAACTGACATGTCAGGTGTGAGAAAGGCTGCAAAAACACTGGCATAGTAAGCATCTGACTTGGGGTTGGTCATATTTGCGAGGAAGCCGCGCCAGAAGCCCCGCGCTCCGCTAGTTGTACCGGCTGTCTGGTTCGCGTTTGGCTGAAACCCGTTTGAGCGCAACAGCTTAACGCCGAGGTAGAGCAAATAGGCTATACCAAGACTTTCAGCGCAAAACCTAGCAGCGGCAGCGCCTCAAAGACCGATACAATGCCAAGTGCCGCCGCACCTGCCCAAGCAAATGACCCTATTGCGATGCCGCAAGCCGTCCAGATCGCGTGGCGGCGCGATTTGGATACCGCTGCGGATGTTGTCAGTACAAAATTCGGGCCGAGACTGATGAGTGCGAGAAAACCCACAAACACGATCGCAGCGATGATGGGTGGAAATTCCATGGCGGTCTCTCACATTGTCATTTTGAGCCGGCGCTTAACACTGCTCCCAAGATTGCAAAGAGAGCACCAACGACCGTGGCGATGGTGACGACACCAAGGCCGAATACGGCCAGCAACATCATGGCAACCAGTGGCGTCAGAAATGCCAAGCTGGAGATTGTCGCGGCAGACCCTTCCCGTGTGGCCTTGTCCCAAAAGATATTTGCGGCAGTGAAAGGGCCAATGCCCATGAGAACAATGGCAAGCCATTGACCTGTAGTCGGCCAGTAGACCGGTTCAAAGGCGAAATGTGCGGCCAGTGCTGCGATGCCTGCCAACCCAAGTGAGGGGCCAACGACGTTTGTCTCGACCTTTGCAAGCGAGCGACCCACCGAATAGATCGCAAACGTAAGCGCACCACATGCACCAAGCAGCACACCGATCAGATCAAGGTTTCCACCCATTTGCGGAGAAAGGGCGACCGCAACGCCTACAAAACCGCAGGTAATACCCACGGTCTGAAGCACGGATGGTGCGCGTCGGTGCAGTGCAGACGCCAGCACGACAAGAAAGACTGGCCATAGATAATGAACCACGTTGGCCTCCGCAGGGCCAATCCGGGCGATTGCGGCCAGATAGAACGCATTGTTGCCCATCAAACCAACGGCAACAAAAGCTAGCGTCTTGAATGGAACGGTCGCGAAGGTCGTGAGCGTCTTTTGTTTGGCAGCCAGAACAAAGGAAAATAGAAAGCCAATCAATGCCGATGCCCCCAGAACCAGCAAAGGTGGAGCTGGGTAGGCAATGGTCGCAAGCGCAGGCCAGCTCGCCCAAAGCACTACGGCACCGCTGACAAGGGCGAATGTCTTTGCCCTAGGCCCTCTGGGGAAGGCTGAATGCGCCCACGCTTCAAGCTGACCAAACCTACGGTGATGCGTGGCAGTTAGTGTTCCGTCGACCTGCATATCGGCAATATCCTATCCCAGTTGTCAGAAAGATGCAGCCTACGGCCAGTTTGCGCAATCTGTCTCACTGTATAGGCGCAGATATTTGGTTCAACAGATCGAATGGCAGCAGTCTTCCATCATAAAATGTGAAAATGTTTTGGCCAAGCCGCTTAACGGGCGGGCCAGAACCCACAGGAAAGCGCTGGTCACGATGTAGCACATCGTGCCTTTGGGCATGACGGCATAGGCGTCGGTGAATATCGCGCGGTTGGTCACTAGCTCATCTTGGCTCGGGTGCTCACCGGTGGGTACGTCCTATTTTCTTGGTATGCCTGCTGCGATATTTTGGTGCGTTCGCAGACTATGCAGCGCGCAAGAAATAGACGCCATCCTGAAATAAGAAACAGCGCCGTTGGCTGGCCTGCTTGTTCAGATCCTAGGCGCGATGGGCAGCCGGTGGCGCTTAAGCTGATCTTAAGCCGCAGCGCGGATAAGACCACGAACGCAATCTGAAAAGACTTGAGGTAGCCTCTGATGATCTGTCGCGCCGCACCGAAAACCAGGCCGCAACCTTGGAACAAACGGCAGCGGCGCTGGATGAAATGACTGCAAGCGTCAAATCAGCCGCGGATGGGGCCCGACAGGTCAAAGACGTTGTGTCAAGCGCGCGCAAGGATGCTGATGAAAGCGAACCTGTTGTCCAAGACACAGTGCGTGCCATGACCGAAATTGAAGGATCATCACAAGAGATATCGCAGATTATTGGTGTGATTGACGACATCGCATTCCAGACCAACCTTCTGGCGCTGAATGCCGGGGTAGAGGCCGCACGCGCCGGTGAAGCCGGCCGTGGTTTTGCTGTTGTCGCCTCCGAAGTGCGTGCTTTGGCGCAACGTTCGTCCGATGCGGCCAAACAGATCAAATCCTTGATCGGCGAAAGCTCTGCGCAAGTGGCGCGCGGGGTCAATCTTGTCGGACAAGCAGGCGAGGTGCTGACAAAGATTGCCAGTCATATCAATCATATCTCTGATCTTGTGGCTGAAATTGCATCCGGCGCGGAAGAGCAATCAATTGGGATTGGCGAGATTAATATCGGGGTCACCCAACTTGATAAAGTTACTCAACAGAACGCCGCCATGGTCGAAGAAGCGACAGCAAGCAGCCACGCTTTGAACGGCGATGCCGCAGAACTGGAACAACTGGTCAATCAGTTCCAACTGGATGATGCGCAGGTCACGCGCAAACCGGTGGCCGATAATATTAGCGAATTCGTGCCACAACCAGCGATACAAGAACAAGCAGAGCCGGACCATAATCGGCCTGCCGCTGCCGCTGCAGGCGGCGGCAGACGGGCACAACATGCAGAAGATATGTGGCAAGATTTCTAGTCTGGCGAAGGGCTATTTTCATGTACATCAGTGGAGTGAAAGCGTGCGCACAGCGGATGTTTCCACATCATCATATCGTAGCATAATATTGGGGTAATTATGGCTCCGACGGTAGGGATCGAACCTACGACCAATTGATTAACAGTCAACTGCTCTACCGCTGAGCTACGTCGGAACACTCGCGCCCATATAGCAATGCGATTCCGAGAGGTCCAGAGGGATTTGTCCCGATTTGTGAAACTTTTGAAATGCCGCAGCGGACATCAGGATTTTACAAAAGTGGCCGTCGTCGAAAGAACGGGATGGGCGGTAACTTTTCCCTTTTGGTAAAGATCGACCAGATGCGCAAAGACATTGCGCGCCGCAGCGGCACGCAAGCCCGGCGTCACGTCATGATATACCGTTGCGGTGATTTCCGCGATACGGGTTGGCCGATCTGACAGGGCAGACAGGATTTGCGCTTCGCGGTCCAGCCGGTGATTTACCAACCACGCAAGACGCGCCTTGGGATCAGCGATCGGTGCGCCATGACTGGGGTAGAAAACGGATGCCTCGCAGGTTTTAAGACGTGCACAGGATACCATGAAATCCGTCAAATCCCCATCAGGCGGCGAAACAAGAGAGCTGGCCCATCCCATCACATGATCACCGGTGAAAATGGCATCACGCCACATAAAGCTAAGGTGATTGCCAATATGCCCGGGCGTATGGATCGCTGTGATTTGCCCGCAGTCAGCCGTTAGCACCTCACCATCTTGCAAATATCTGTCCGGTTTGAAGTCACGATCAATCCCTTCACCACCACCTGCCAGACCTTCGCGCGCCAATTGCGCCATAATGGCACTGCGGCCCGCGGTGCTGTCGCCGTAAGCATAGACCAGTGCGCCCGTAAGCGATGAGAGTGCTGTCGCAAGCGGTGAGTGATCGAGATGACTGTGTGTCAGCAAAATATGTGAAACAGGTCGCCCCGCAATAACGCGCTCTAGTGCCCGCAAATGGGTCGAATCGGCCGGTCCTGGGTCGATGATTACCAGCTGCGCACAGCCCAGCACATATGTATTTGTACCCAGATACGTCATAGGCGAGGGGTTGGGCGCCAATACCAACGCCAGATCATCAGCCAGTTTGAGCGGTTGCCCCGCGATTGGTGCGAAAGGCGCGTTCACAATCGCTTTCCGTTTCCGGTCAAGGCGGCTAGCGTAGTTCTATGTTCTTTGTTTGGCTCAAGAAATACATGCCGCGTGGCATTTACGCCCGGGCGGCGCTTATTCTGGTGCTGCCTGTTTTGCTGTTGCAATTGCTGGTCTCGGTTGTGTTTATCCAACGCCATTTTGAGGGCGTAACCCGGCTTATGACAAGTGCTGTTAATATTGAGCTGCGGTTTTTGGTCGATACCGCAAATGCGCAGCCCGATCTGACAAGCGCGCGCAGCGCTGTCGGACAAATTGATGCCCCCTTGGAAATTGCGACGGTCCTGCCTGCCGATGATGCGATTTCCGAGGATATACGGCCCTTTGCCGATCTTACCGGCCATACGGTAATTGAAACGTTGCGCGACGGTGTCGCGGGCATTCTTGGCGTTTCATTGGAAGATCGCCGTCGTGTGATCGTTTGGGCCGAAACGCGCCATGGCCCGATGAAAATGGAGCTTAGGCGCCGTCGTGTTTCGGCATCAAATCCGCATCAGTTGATTGTGATCATGGTCGTCTTGGGCGCGCTGATGACGGCTATTGCGTATCTTTTCTTGCGCAATCAGTTGCGTCCTATCAAACGCATGGCACGTGCCGCCGCCGATTACGGCAAAGGGCGGATTACCCCGTTTACGCCAACAGGCGCTGTCGAGGTGCGCGCGGCTGGCATGGCTTTTCTGGATATGCGCAACAGGCTAGAGCGGCAGACCCAAAGCCGCACCATGATGTTGTCTGGTGTCAGCCATGACTTACGCACGCCGTTGACCCGCATGCGTCTTGGCCTATCCATGTTGGACCCGAAGGATGCCGAACCGCTGGTCCATGATGTCGATGACATGGAACGGCTTTTAAACGCCTTCCTTGATTTTGCGCGCACCGATGCCGGCGACAGTCTGGAGGCAACAAAGCCTTCTGACATCGTGCATGCCGTTTTGGATAATGCCAAACGGATGGGGCAGGATGTAACATTGGGCGCGATGGAGGGATCAGATGACCCGGTGAGCCTGCGTCCACTGGCGATCCGCCGCGCTTTGGATAATCTGATTGGGAATGCGCTGCGCTATGGCAAGAAGGCGGAAATCGGGGTCAGTGTTACCGACCGCGCGATCCGGTTCTGGGTCGAAGATGACGGCCCCGGTATCCCACCTGAGCAGCGTGATGAGGCGCTTAGCCCCTTTGTGCGGCTTGATCCGGCGCGCAATCAGGATAAGGGCAGTGGCGTTGGACTGGGGCTTTCCATCGTGGCCGACATCGCACGAACCCATGGTGGTGTTTTGCGGTTGGGTGAAAGCAAAAGACTGGGCGGTCTGAAGGCAGAGCTTGTTTTGGCCCTTTAGGTCAGGCCTGCGCGAATAAATGTGAAGCCCATGATGACAGGGGCTTGTTTTACTTGCTGGGCGTTCCCGATCGGATGATGCTACAGCGTGTCATGGTTGTACAACGGCGTCGCTCCAGGCGCGTAGAAACGCGTCGCGGTTCAGTTTGTCGAGATAGACAAGCAGCGCCGGACCAAGCCGGATGGGACCATAGGCGCGTGCTTCTGGCGTGTCAGCGGCACCCAATGGGGGCAGGGCCCAAACCGACGACGTCTCGCGCATCCCTTCCTGCAATAGCCGGTCAAGAAACAATCCCGCGCCTTCTGTTTCGGTGGCTGTCACGGGGATCAGTGCCGTGCGCAGCATCACGGTGGCATAATCTTCCAACTCAAGAATTTCGAGCCGGTCATCACGCGCGATCCGTTCTGCCGCGTAAGAACCAAGTACGTTATAGGCGAGGGTAAGGCGCCCAGCGGCCACATCGTCAATCATCTGTGCAGAGCAACAATAAAGCGCGGTCCCCCGCGTGCCCATCAGTTCTGACAGCCGCCAGTACGTATCGGAATTGCGCGCTTCTTGTGTGGCAAAAAGATAGCC
Source organism: Roseobacter sp. CCS2 (assembly GCF_000169435.1). Lineage (GTDB taxonomy): Bacteria > Pseudomonadota > Alphaproteobacteria > Rhodobacterales > Rhodobacteraceae > Yoonia. The sequence continues at coordinate 392,481 of NZ_AAYB01000003.1, forward strand.
CAGACCGCTGGTGCGTACATCATACGTGCCGATCGTATTTTCAAACTTTTCGGGGCTTTGGCGCAGTAATGTGATCAGCTCTTGCCGGGTTGTCGGGCGGTCCAACCCGGCAAAAAGATCTCGCGAAATGACAGCGACGGCGGGTTCGGCGGTGAAGGCAAAAACCTGATTGCGCCAACCGGCCCAGACCGGCAAAGCGTCAGTCACTTGCGAGCTATAGGCCTGTGCCGCGCCATCATTGGCCAGTTGAAATTGAAGGTCCATGGCCGATGACATCGCAACATCAAAGACCGCTCCGCCCTTGATTGCATGGTGAAGCTCTGCGCTGGATGTCACGTAATAGTCGACGCCAATGGTCGGGTTTTCCGTTTGAAATTGCTGTATAAACGGCTCGAATACATCAAGATCGCCGGTAGAGATCACCTTGATTATCGTGTCACTGGTGCCTGGGTAGAACTTTTGGTCTTCAAGCTCTAACGCTGATAACGGACCTCCAAAAGCTGCCAAGCAAATGGCAGCTGTCAGGCCGCGGGCAAGATCAGTGAAACGCATGCGCCTGCTCCATCTGTTGGGGTCGTTAACTTCAGGCGACCGCCATGGGCGATCAAAACCTCTTCGGCGATTGTCAGGCCAAGGCCAGAGCCCACAATCATATCAACGTTGCCGCCGCGCTTGAACCGTTCGGTCAGTTCAGGCAGCGAGTTTGCAGAAAAGCCACGCCCATGATCACGTACAATCAACCGCCAATGCTGATCATCTGCACGATCCAGCGTTACTTTTATTTCTGTCTCTGCGGGCGAATATTTCACTGAATTGTCCAACACATTCCGCAGCGCGCTTTCCAGAAGGATCGCATCACCCAAAACGTTGGCCGGACCGTTCCCTTCAAGTTCGATTGCGATATCTTTCATCTCGGCGGTTGGTTGCAGCCCTTCGGTCACGCGCGCGGCAAGATCAGCCAGATCGACCTGTTCTTGCGTCAACGCATCAGCGCGAAAACTGACCGTGGCATGATCCAAAAGTTGACTGGCCGAACGCGAGCTTTCATCAACAGCACGGATAATCCGACGCAACATCTGCTTTTCGTCGTCTTTTTCAACGGTATGCAGTGCCAATTCTGCCTGTGCGCGTACCGTAGCGAGGGGGGTACGCACGCGATGTGCGGCCTCGGCGATAAATTCTTCGGAGCGCCGGATGGATTGCCCTAGCCGCTCCATCAGGCGGTTAAGGGCGATCAAAAGCGGGGACAGTTCATCGGGGACCTTGCGGCGCAAGGGGCGCAGATCAGATGGACCGCGTCGGGTGACAGCTTGCGCGAAACTATTGAGTGGTTTCAGGGCATTGCCCGCAGCAAACGCACCCAGTCCAACGGCAAGTATAAAAAGCGCCACAGACAATACTGCCGCAGTTTGGGACAGCCCCGATCCAATCGCTTCCACGCCAGTACGGGTTTGCGCGACAGTCACCAAAACGGGGACGGGTTGCTGACCTGCAAGAACGGTGCGCCTGACGGTCACCGTGCGTACCTGATCGCCCCGATAATCAATGGTCCTGACAGCAATGTCACCCGGCCGTTCAGGCGTGCTGGGTGGGATCAGATCATCATATCCGGTGAGCGTTTCATCATTCGCAGCCACCCGGTAGAACACGCGGTCTTCGCCAATCGCACCCAGCATGGCAAAGGCAGAGTAGGGCAGTTCCAGCAGGATGGTGCCTTGTTCGCTCCGCAAAGCCTCGGCGATAGTGGTTGCTGATGCCACCAACACACTGTCTTGTGTCCGCTCTGCCGCCTCGCGGGCAAAGCTGGTGACCATCCACCAAGACAAAATTGCCAAAACCGCGGCAATGCCCGCCAATAGGATCGTCAGGCGTTGTCCTATGGACCGCCACCAAAATGGGCCGGCGGTTGCATCGCTCATGCCCAGTTCATCCGGTAACCGACACCGCGCACGGTTTCAATCTCGACGCCCGCGGCGAACAAGCGTTTGCGCAGTCTTGCGACATAAACCTCAATCGCGTTTTCACTGACTTCCGCATCCTGCGAGAAAAGCCGGTCGAGCAGTTGTGATTTGGACAGGATTTGGCCTTTGTTCCGGGCAAACACCTCTAAAAGCCGCAGTTCGCGGTTGCGCAAAGGTTTCGTCTCACCGTCATGGCTTAGCGTGCCGCCAGAAGGATCAAACAACGCGTCACCCAAGGGTATCAAGGCTGGTGTCGGTGTGCCGCGCCTGCGCAGAACAGCACGACATCTGGCTTCTAACTCTCCGAAATCAAAAGGTTTTGTGATATAATCGTCTGCGCCAAGATCAAGTGTATCAACACGATCAGAGACTTGACTGCGTGCGGTCAGCACAATGACAGGCATACGCTCGGTTGTGCGTGTCTTGCGCAGGAATTCGCGCCCGTCACCGTCTGGCAGCATCACATCCAGCAGCATCAGGTCATAGTCGGCCACAGCCAGCCATTCATCAGCCTCTGCCAGCGTTTTTGCGTGATCAACGGCATGGCCATCCAGCGATAGCCGGGCAACAACCGCATCACCCAGTTCATTGTTATCTTCAACGAGCAAAAAGCGCATTGATCTTCGTCTCCCGTACCGCCCGTGTCAGGCTTGTGTCAGCTTGGCATGCGGTAGTGAACCATGGGCGGGGAATCCCCGCCTGTCAAATGGGAGGAAACCACATGACAATGAACATGACCCGCCGGGTTGTGATGGCCGCTGCTGCCGTCACGCTGGCATTCACAAACCCCGCTGCGGCGGATGGCCATCAGGTGATGGACGAGATTAACTTTCTGATCCCCGGCGGCGCTGGTGGCGGCTGGGACGGCACAGCGCGCGGCACAGGCGAGGCGCTGACAGGCGCGGGCCTTGTTGGCAACGCATCTTACGAAAACATGTCCGGTGGTGGCGGCGGTGTGGCGATTGCCCACCTGATTGAAAACGCGGATTCGCTGCCGAATACGATGATGGTGAATTCCACGCCTATCGTGATCCGGTCGTTGACAGGCGTGTTCCCGCAAAGCTTTCGTGACCTGACACTTGTTGCAGGTACAATCGGTGACTACGCCACAATCGTTGTGAACACCGACAGCCCGATCCAGTCCATGGATGATCTGCTGGCCGCTTACCGTGCTGATGGCATGAGCTTTGCCATTGGTGGTGGGTCGGTCCCCGGTGGTTTGGATCACCTTGTGGCTGCGTCTGTGATGCAGGCGGCTGGCGAAGACCCGACCGCGTTCAACTACATCCCGTATGATGCCGGTGGCGCTGCGATGGCGGGTCTGCTGTCTGGCGAAATTCAGGCGCTTTCGACTGGTTTCTCCGAAGCAGTGACGCTGGCCCAGCAAGGTGAAGTCCGCATTCTTGGTGTCACATCGGATGAACGCGTTGCCGCGTTCGAAGATGCGCCAACCATGAAAGAGCAGGGCCTTGATACAACGTTCGTCAACTGGCGTGGTTTCTTTGCAGCCCCCGGTTTGCCTGATGACAAGCTGGCCATGATGCAGGATGCGATTGCCAAGATGTACGACACTCCTGAATGGGAAGAAGTGCGCGCACGCAACGGTTGGGTCAACATCTACAACAATGGCGACGATTTCCGCACGTTCCTGGAAGAGCAGGAACAGGTGATCGGTGATCTGATGAAGACACTCGGCTTTCTTTAAGCGATAGTCACAAGACCGCCCCCCGGCGACGTGGGGCGGTCACAACATAAGAATTTTCGGGGAGGGAAGTTCATGGCGCTGGATCGTTGGATCGCGCTGATCTTTGTCACATTTTGCTGCATTTATGGTTATGCTGCATTTTTCACGATGGATCAGCTTCTGCCCCCATTCATGCAACGTAATCCGGTCTGGCCGTCGACCTTTCCCAAGGTGCTGGCTGTGCTTGGGATCATCGTTGGCCTGATCGTCTTGTTTGGTGTTGAGAAAGCTGATGAAACTGAGGACGCCCCAAGTGCCACCGAGATCAATTATCGCCGGTTGGGCGACTATAAGATCGGGCAAGCATTGATGCTGCTGGGACTTATGGTGCTTTATGCGCTGATGCTGCGCCCTGCGGGTTTTCTGATTTCCACCACGACATTTTTGGTGATTGGCAGCACGATTCTTGGCGAACGCAAGTTCCATGTCATGATCCCTGTTGCGGCCCTTGCCACAGGTTTTGTCTGGTATCTGGTGCAAGAGGTGCTGGGCATCTTCCTGCGTCCTTTTCCATTCTTCATGGGGATGTAGGTCATGCTAGAAGGTATTTTCATCGGTCTTGAGGCCGCATTTTCTGTCAAGAACATTCTGATGGTTGTCGCTGGTTGTCTGATCGGCACGTTTATCGGCATGTTGCCCGGTCTTGGGCCAATGTCGATTATCGCGATTATGATCCCCGTGGCGATTACGCTGGGTGATCCTGCGGCGGCGCTGATCTTGCTGGCAGGCGTTTATTATGGCGCGATTTTTGGTGGATCGACTTCATCTATTTTGCTGAACGCACCGGGGGTGGCAGGGACTGTCGCCACCAGTTTTGATGGCTACCCGATGGCCCGAAAGGGGCAGGCGGGTAAGGCGCTGACCATTGCAGCTGTGGCCAGCTTTGCTGGTGGGACGATTGGCGCGATCCTTTTGATGATCTTTGCGCCGGCTTTGTCGTCTGTCGCACTTCTATTCCATTCCGCCGAATACTTTGCGCTGATGGTCGTGGGGCTTTCCGCGATTGCAGCTTTCGCTGGCACAGGCCAAGTCGCCAAGGCACTCATGATGACGATCCTTGGTTTGATCCTTGCGACTGTGGGTGAGGGTGCACTTTTTAACATGCCCCGTTTCACGATGGGTATGATGGACCTGCAATCTGGTATCAGCTTTATCACCCTTGCCATGGCAATGTTTGCCTTGCCAGAGGCGCTGTTTCTTGTGCTGAACCCCGCGCGCGGGGCCGGCAATGCCGAAGGTGGCAGCAACAAGATCACCAATCTGCGGTTTTCGCGCGAAGAAGGCAAAGCGATGATCCCGGTGATCGGGCGCCAATCTGTGCAGGGCTTCTTTATCGGTGTCTTGCCGGGGGCAGGGGCCACGATCGCGTCCTTCCTGGGCTATGCGGTGGAACGCAATATCGCGAAGGGCGAAGAACAGGCAGAGTTCGGCAAAGGCTCTGTCAAAGGGCTAGCCGCACCTGAAACGGCCAACAATGCTGCTTGCACAGGGTCTTTTGTGCCCTTACTGACACTCGGCATTCCCGGTTCTGGCACCACGGCCATTCTATTGGGCGCATTGATCGCGTTGAATGTGACACCCGGCCCGCGTTTGATGACAGACACACCAGAGATTTTCTGGGCCGTCATCATTTCGATGTTTATCGGCAATCTGGTGTTGTTGGTGCTGAACCTGCCGCTTATCCCGTATATCGCCAAAATCCTGTCGATCCCGCGCAATTATCTGATCCCCTTTATCCTGTTCTTCACGTTGATGGGGGCCTATATCGGGCAGAATAACGCGACTGAGTTATTGTTGCTTGTGGGCCTTGGCGTCATGGCAACGATTTTCCGCTTTGCTGATTATCCGCTGGCACCGCTTCTGATCGGCTTTATTCTGGGCACAATGCTTGAAGATAACTTTGCACGGTCAATGCAGCTTTATCGCGGTCTTGATTTTATTCTTGAGCGTCCGATGACGCTGGGTCTGCTTGTTCTGGCCGGGCTCTTGGTGCTGTTGCCAAGTTACCGTGCCCGGCGGGCGCGCAAACGGGCAGAGGGTATCGCGGACGGCGACTGATAGCGCCGAACGGCATCATTAGACCGACTCGATCTGCCAAAAGAGTGGTTAAGCTGCCGTTCGCGTTTTGGAAACAAATGTGTCGGCGATTCCATCCGCGTGACGGCATTTGTATGCGCAAAGGCTGCGTATGGTCACTGCTGTGTTATCGGTGATTTTAAGGCCTGCCCGAATAATGAGCACAAAATCAATGCAATAGCCGTGCCTGTCGCAATCAACAGGTGTGCGCATCGGATAGCGTTAAACGATTTCATGCGGTCCTGCGCCAAGAAATGCCTTAGAAAGAAACAATATTTGGACACAATTTTCGCCAATTTACCCGCTTTGTTTCCAAGTGCAAAGGAAGCCGGCGTGATGTGTCAGTTTCTAACAGATTTATTTGGGTCGTTGGTAACGGGCCAATCACTCTAATAATTTAGGTAGGAGAGAAAACAGTGGCGTTCAATCTCAAAGAACAACTGAAGACGTCGGTCGCAGCTATCGCGCTGGCGTCCGGGCTCTTGTTGCCTTCCGCAGGTATTGCTGCAGAAGTCACACTGAGATCAACAGACGGTACGATTAACGTAACCGGCGAATTCATCGATTTCCGCGACGACACATATATCGTTCGCACCGCGTTGGGCGAACTGCGTATCGCGGCCAGCAGTATGGTTTGCGAAGGGGCAGCATGCCCATCCTTTGAAAACATCACAGCGGACGTGACCATCGTTGGTTCAGAGGCGATTGGCCAAGGTATGATGCCTTTGTTGATGACAGGCTTTGCCTCTGCACTTGATGCAGACGCGGAACTGACAAACGCATCCGCAGGCGAAACAGTGGCAACACTGATCGACGACGGCGGCTTTGGCGATGAGATCGGTGCCTATCTGGTATCGGCAACAAACGACGACAACGCTTTTGAAGCGCTGCTGGCAAGCGAAGCAAACATCGGCATGTCATCGCGCCGTATCACCGTTGATGAAGCGCGTGCGCTACGTGCCGATGGTGCCGGCAGCATGGTCAGCCCAAACCAAGAGCACATCATCGCGGTTGATAGTATGGTTGTTGTGACACACGCACAAAACCCTGTTGATCAGCTCGACAAAGATGAATTGGGCAGGTATTTTCTCTGGTGAAATCACAAACTGGTCCCAAGTCGGCGGTCCTGATCGCCCGATCAACGTGATTTCTCAGAACGTGGCTCTGCAAGCTATGAG
>NZ_AAYB01000002.1 GCF_000169435.1 Roseobacter sp. CCS2
TGCGTATTTCGCTTGGATCTCTTCAGAGATGTTGCTTGGCACTGGTTCGTAGTGGTCAAACTGCATCGAAAAGTTGGCTCTACCGCTCGACATGGACCGCAACGTGTTGATGTAGCCGAACATGTTCGCCAGTGGCACCATCGCGTCGATCGCAATGGCGTTACCGCGTGTGTCCTGACCCTGCACCTGACCGCGACGCGATGTCAGGTCGCCGATGATACCACCGGTGTGTTCCTCAGGCGTGATCACCTCAACCTTCATGATCGGCTCAAGCAGTTTCGCGCCAGCTTTGCGCATGCCTTCACGCATACACATACGGGCTGCGATCTCAAACGCCATGATGGACGAGTCAACGTCGTGGAACTTACCGTCGATCAAAGCCACCTTAAAGTCGATCACGGGGAAGCCAGCCAATGGGCCGTTATCCATGACAGACCGGATGCCTTTTTCAACGCCGGGGATGTATTCCTTGGGCACAGACCCACCAACAACGCGGCTTTCGAATGAGAAACCTTCGCCCGGCTCTGTCGGGGAAATGATCATTTTCACTTCACCGAACTGACCAGACCCACCCGACTGCTTCTTGTGGGTATAGGTATGCTCAACTTCGTGGCCGATCGTTTCACGGTAAGCCACCTGTGGCGCACCGATGTTCGCTTCAACCTTGAACTCGCGCTTCATGCGGTCGACCAGAATGTCGAGGTGCAATTCGCCCATGCCCTTCATGATGGTCTGACCTGATTCCAGATCAGTTTCCACGCGGAAGGATGGATCCTCGGCAGACAGACGTTGCAACGCAAGGCCCATCTTTTCCTGGTCACCCTTTGTCTTAGGCTCAACAGCGATCTCGATCACAGGATCAGGGAACGTCATTGTTTCCAGAACCACAGGTTCAGCAACAGAACACAATGTGTCACCTGTTGTTGTGTCCTTCAGGCCGCCAAGTGCGATGATATCGCCAGAAAACGCTTCCGAGATTTCATCACGGTCGTTGGAGTGCATGATCATCATGCGGCCAACACGTTCTTTTTTGCCTTTGGTCGAATTCAGGAAGGTATCACCCTTTTCCAGCTTACCCGAATAGATCCGTGTGAATGTCAGCGAGCCGACAAACGGGTCATTCCAGATTTTAAACGCCAGCGCAGAGAACGCCATGTCATCATCCGCACGGCGGGCAATGTCACGGACTTCGTCTTCGTCGCCGGGCTTAAAGCCCATGTAATCAACCACATCAAGCGGGCTTGGCAGATAATCAACAACCGCGTTCAGCAGTGGCTGAACACCTTTGTTTTTAAACGCAGACCCACCCAGAACAGGCACAAATGCCATGCTCAGCGTTGCTTTGCGGATCATTTCGCGCAGCTTTGGCACATCTGGTTCGTTGCCTTCCAGATATGCTTCCATGGCGTCGTCGTCCTGCTCAACAGCACCTTCGATCAGCTTTTCGCGCCATTCAGCGGCCTGATCTTTCAGGCTGTCACGAATAGGGGCTTTGACCCAGGATGCACCAAGGTCTTCACCCTGCCACAGCCATTCTTCCATGGTGACAAGGTCAACCAAGCCTTCCAGCTCGGTTTCTGCACCGATCGGGAATGCGATAGGCAGTGCGCGTGCGCCAGTACGGTCTTCGACCATTTCGACACACTTGAAGAAGTCAGCGCCGATTTTGTCCATCTTGTTGACGAAAACCATACGCGGCACTTTATAGCGGTCAGCCTGACGCCAAACAGTTTCTGTCTGCGGCTCAACACCAGCGTTGGCGTCAAGAACACAGACCGCACCGTCAAGCACAGCCAAGGAACGCTCAACTTCAATGGTAAAGTCAACGTGGCCGGGTGTGTCGATGATGTTCAGGCGGTGCTTTGGGCTGTCAGCGGTTTCACCATCTTCTGTGCGTTCCCAGAATGTGGTTGTCGCAGCGGATGTAATGGTAATGCCGCGCTCTTGTTCTTGCTCCATGTGGTCCATGGTTGCAGCGCCATCGTGCACTTCGCCGATGTTATGCTCTTTACCTGTATAGTACAGGATACGTTCGGAACATGTGGTCTTACCGGCGTCGATATGTGCCATGATGCCAAAGTTACGGTAAAGTTCGAGGGGATACTCGCGTGCCATCTTGATAGCTTCCTTTTACCAGCGGTAGTGGCTGAACGCTTTGTTCGCGTCGGCCATCTTGTGGGTGTCTTCACGCTTTTTGACGGCTGTGCCGCGGCCGTTGACCGCATCCATCAGCTCGCCTGCAAGGCGCTCTTCCATTGTGTTTTCATTGCGCTTTTTCGCAGCAGAAATCAGCCAGCGGATGGCCAATGCTTCGCGACGTTCGGGGCGCACTTCGACAGGTACCTGATATGTCGCACCACCGACGCGGCGCGAGCGCACTTCGACGGATGGTTTGATGTTATCAAGGCACTCGTGAAAGACCTCAACCGGGGATTTCTTCAACTTGTCTTCAACGCGATCAAAGGCGTTATAGACGATGCGTTCGGCGACGGATTTCTTACCGTCAACCATCAGGTTGTTCATGAACTTTGTCAGAACCAGATCACCAAACTTTGCGTCTGGCAGGACTTCGCGTTTTTCAGCGGCGTGACGACGTGACATCTAATCTTTTCCTTACTTAGGACGCTTCGCGCCGTACTTCGAACGGCGTTGCTTACGGTCTTTGACACCTTGTGTATCAAGCACACCGCGCAGAATGTGGTAACGCACACCTGGAAGGTCTTTGACACGGCCGCCACGGATCAGAACAACAGAGTGTTCCTGCAGGTTGTGGCTTTCACCCGGGATGTAGCTGATGACCTCAAAACCGTTTGTCAGGCGCACTTTGGCAACCTTACGCATGGCCGAGTTCGGTTTCTTTGGTGTCGTTGTATAAACGCGCGTACAGACGCCGCGTTTTTGTGGGCAGCCTTCCATATGCTGCGACTTGGACTTCGTGACTTTTGGCTGGCGCGGTTTGCGGATCAGCTGCTGAATCGTTGGCATCGTTTGATGTTCCCATCTATTCACATGGTGCGTCCGGCAAACGCGAAGGTTTCAAAAATGCTTTCACTTCGGAAAGCACAAAAATTCCGCAGTCGAACCCTTACCGGAGGTTCGGTGCGGTGAGCTCCAGAGGAACAAAGCTTAAAATGCTCGGTTCTTGGCCACTACGTGGTATGATATCGGGACTTTGAAAGGTTCCCCCTTCGCCCGGATGTGCGGCGTATAGGAGGAGTCGGAATGCCTGTCAACAGCGGCCCCCCGATGCATCAGGCCCGGTATGTCCCTTCGTTATGATCAAGCTGATAATACAGGCCGCTATTGCATAACAATCAGGCTTTATTGCTTAGCAGATATGGTTGCCCCCACGTTGAAGATCAAGGCGCATTCAGTCCGCCACCAATCATGATGGAGATACTTCAATGGTCCGTACCACAGTCAGCATCATCACCCTCATTGCCCTGTCTGCTTGCAGCGTTGGCGGGACATCATCACCCAAACCCAACGCACCCACGGTCAGTAGCGCCGATGTGCGCGATGCAATGAACGAGGCCGCGTTTATCAGTAACGCCCCTCAGACAAGTTTCAGGGATCTGCCCACAGGCACCGTCACCTATACCGGCCAACTAGGTGCCGACGTCAGGGGTGACGTGAACGGCAGTATTCTGGGCGATCTGAACATGGATGTCGGTTTCGCCAGCAATACTGTTCGTGGTTCTGTCGACAACATCAATATACTTGACGCCAACCAACTTGCCGATCAGCGGCTTGATGGCAGGCTTATTCTGGATGGTGTGGAAACGGCTGGCCAGCTTGATGCTTTTGCTTCGGGCAATCTGTCAGGTGTGAACAACAACGGGGCAGACGTCGACACACAAATGTTGCTGATCCTTGATGGTCAAGTCCGCAATGACTTTGGACGGGGCGACGCGGTCTATGGCGCGGCCAGCGGGCAGGCCGAAGGGGACCTTGATTTCGATGTCGAAGGTGTTTTCTACGGCAGCCGTAACTAAGCTTACTTGATGCGGTCCAGCATAACCCTGTGCCGGATCTGCAGCTTGGTTTCGCGGTACAGTGTAAACAGGCCGGTCGCCACAACGATCCCACCGCCGGTCAAGGCCAGCGCATTAGGCCATTCATCAAACACCACGACACCAAGGATCAGCGCCACCAACAGACTGGTATACCGAAACGGGGCCACAAACCCGATCTCGCCAAAGCGCATCGCGCTGGCGGATGCGATATAGGCAAAGATCATAAAGGTCATTGCCCCGCCCAACTGCAAACCAGCGGTCGTCGTTAACGGCTGCCATGGCGTGAACAGTGACCCAATTGCGCCAAAACCCATAACCCCGACCGCCGCTATCAGTGCGACAAACACCGCCGGCACATCACGCGACATACGTCGCATGGCGATATCGCGCATCGTCGCGCAGGCAACAGCACAAAGCGCATAGATGCTATAACTGCTGAAATCCGCACCACCCGGTTGGATGATCAGCAAAACCCCGACAAAGCCCACAAAGATCGCGGTGAGGCGGCGCCAGCCCAGCGCCTCGCCCAGTATCAGGGCCGCAGCAAGGCTGACACTGAGGGGAAGCACCTGCAAAATCGCGCTTACATTCGCCAGCGGCATGTTGAAAAGGGCGGTGAGAAAGAAAAACGTCCCCCCCAACTCACCCGCCGTGCGCAGCAGCAAAAGCCCCCAGTCGCGCAGCGCAAACCCAAAGCGGAACTGCCCCAGCAGACGGCACATGATCGCCAGAAAGATGACGGCACCAATACCACGCAAAAAGATTGCCTGAAACAACGGTACTTCGTCCGACAACGCCTTCATGAAGGCATCGTTGAACGTATAGGCGCACATCGCGCACACCATAAAAAGCGCACCGCGCATGTTGTCTGACAGGACAGGCATAGCGCAGGCGTATCAGCGCCATGCGTGCAAGACCAGCACTAGCGCAGCACATGCACCGCGCATTTGGCGTGACGCACGACCTTGGCCGCAGTGGACCCCAGCAGATAGTCCTGCATCCCCGGCTGGTGACTGGCGACAATAATCAGATCAGTGTCATTGTTGTCAGCATGCGCCAGAATGGTCCGCGACGAATGGCCATCAACCACAACCGTAGATGCGTTATCAACGCCTTCGACAAGGGATTTCAGCCCTTCGATGATGTCGGCTTTTGCCGCATCGCGATGACCTTCGGGCAGATACTCTATGGCGTATTTGGGCAGATGCTCCATCACATGCAGGCAGGTGATTGACCCGCCATGCACACGCAGCGCCTGCGCAATTTCCATCGCGCCTTGGGCGTTACGGTCAGCTTCGAATGACACAGGAACAAGGATATTTTTGTACATCAGGAACGTCCTTCTATGGTTGTCCCTATTGTACCAAACGGATCACCCGTGTGCCTTGATCTGTGTCACCGGTTTCTAGTGCTGCTCCGGCACCAAAATCTCACGCTTGCCCACGTGGTTGGCCGAACTCACAACACCTTCATCTTCCATCTGTTCCACCAGCCGTGCGGCCTTGTTATAACCGATCGCCAGTTTGCGTTGGATGTAGGACGTTGAACATTTGCGATCTTTGATCACAATCGCCACAGCCGTGTCATAAAGCGCGTTTTCGCTGTCGGACCCGTCGCCCAGACCCAGCACCAGATCAATGCTGCTTTCGGCATCATCCGCAGGCCCTTCGACCACACCGGACATATATTCAGGCGGGCCGAACCCTTTAAGGTGGTTGACGATCTCTTCAACCTCTTCGTCACTCACGAACGGTCCATGCACACGGGTAATCTTGGACCCACCAGCCATATAAAGCATGTCACCCATACCCAACAGTTGTTCGGCCCCCATTTCACCAAGGATGGTGCGGCTGTCGATTTTCGACGTCACCTGAAAGGAAATCCGCGTCGGAAAGTTCGCCTTGATCGTACCGGTAATCACATCCACCGACGGACGCTGTGTCGCCATGATCAGGTGAATACCAGAGGCACGGGCCATCTGCGCCAGACGCTGAATACAAGCCTCAATCTCTTTACCCGCCACCATCATCAGATCGGCCATCTCATCCACGATCACGACGATATAAGGCAGTATTTCCGGCTGAAATTCCTCGGTCTCGAAAACCGGATCGCCGGTTTCGTCGTCAAACCCGGTTTGCACCGTGCGGCTGAACATTTCATTCTTGGCCAGCGCGTCTTTCACGCGACCATTGAAGCCATCAATGTTGCGCACGCCCATCTTGGACATCTTGCGATAGCGTTCTTCCATCTCGCCCACGACCCATTTCAGGGCGACAACCGCTTTTTTGGGGTCCGTCACAACGGGGGACAGCAAATGCGGGATGCCGTCATAAACGGAAAGTTCCAGCATCTTGGGATCAATCATGATCATCCGGCATTCTTCCGGCGTCAGTTTGTAAAGCAGTGACAGGATCATCGTATTGATCGCCACGGATTTACCCGAACCGGTTGTACCCGCGATCAATAGGTGAGGCATCTTGGCAAGGTTCGCGATAATCGGCTCACCGCCAATATCCTTACCCAGCGCCAATGGCAGTTTCTGGTTGCCATCACCGAAATCACGATGCGACAGGATTTCGCGCAAAACCACCTTCTCGCGGTTTTCATTGGGCAATTCGATCCCAATGACAGACCGGCCCGGCACGGTAGACACACGCGCCGATAGGGCAGACATGGAACGCGCAATATCATCAGATAGACCGATGACGCGGGATGCTTTCAAACCCGGCGCAGGCTCCAGCTCGTACATGGTCACGACAGGACCGGGACGAACCGAAACGATCTCACCCTTCACGCCGTAATCATCCAGCACGCTTTCCAGCATGCGGGCGTTTTCCTCCAAGGCCTCATCGCTCAGATGATGACGCTGGATATCAATCGGGTTGGACAGCAGACCCAATGGCGGATGCTCGTAAGACGCATATTTATCTTCAAACTTCAACGCAGGTTGGGCTTCAGCCTTCGCCTGACGGGACGGTGCAGGCGCGCGTTTCGGCGGGTGCTGCACAACGCTGCGTGGCTCTGGCGTTGGCACATGCGCCTCTGGGATTGGCATATGTGGTGCGGCCATACGTGGCGCTTCCTCGATGCCTTCGACCAATGGCTCATCTTCATCCATCGGTTCAAACACCAACGGGGCAGGGCCACGGCCCGCGGTCAAAGACGGCTCAATCCGCACACCCGTAGGTGAGGGCGGCACCGCACGGCTTTTGATCGCATCCGCAATCCGCGCGCTCACACGGTCAGTATTGGCGGGCAGTGCATCTGCCACAGGTTCAGGCGTCACCAACTCAGGCTCCGGCATCGGATCGTTACGCTTGAGCAGACCAGACAAGAACCCGCCCTGTGGTTCCGCTGTCGCAGTGCGGGCCGGGGCCGACAAAGGCGGCGCTGGCGGCATTTTGGGCGCTGTCAAAGGTGGCTCAGCGGTGGGCACAACAGGGTTGGACCGCACAACAGCGGCGGCGCGCACGCGCGGGTCGTCCTGTAAAGGTGGCACCGAAAACGGATCCTCCAACGCGGGCTCTTCCGCACGGGCTGCACGGGTTTCTGCAAACTGTTCGCGGCGCGCCTGAACGGTTGCGTTCATACCTTGCGCCGCTTGGGCCGACATCGCGGCGCCCTTGCCCAACACGCGCAACAGCGTGGCATAAAGCATGACAGTGCCCAGCAAGACAAAGCGCCCAGCGACCTTCATTTCCGGCTTGGTAAAGCCCAGCACAAAGGCCATCAGCGCCAGCAAAGCGACACCCGTCAGCAGTGACAGCAGCTTGACCCCAAAGATCGTACCCACAGGCACAATCGTCAGGATCACACCCAGCACAGTATCGCCAAACAGGCCACCAAGACCAAAGTTCGCAGGCCATTCAAAACCGGGGGTCAGCGTCGCCGCATGGACCGACGCCAGAATAATCGCCACAGGCGCAAAGATCAGACGGCCAATCGCGCGCTCCTGCCCGTGATGCATGACAAAGCGCAGACCCCACATCATCAAAACCAGCGGCACAACCCAAATGCCAAGGCCAATGACCATCATCAAGGGTGCAGCGGTCGAGGCCCCAAAATGCCCCAGCCAGTTCTGCACAGGGGCATCGGTGGCGGAAATCCAGCTTGGATCATTAGGGGAATAACTGCCCACCATCGCGGCAATCAGCAGGCCCACAAAGATCAGGGCAAGACCCACCAGTTCCTTGGTGCGCTTTTCAATCGCTGCCTGCGTTGTACTGTCCAAAAGCGGGTCGCGCCGCCGGGATTGGTAAGATGCCATGCTGTTATTCCTCAACCATACAAACAGTCGCGGATCAGGGTCAGACCGCGCTGCATTTCTTGTGTTGGGGCCACCATGGCGACCCGAATGTAATTCTTGCCGGGGTTTGCCCCGTTTGTGTCTTGGGACAGATACGCACCGGGCAGGGTGCGCACGCCGGTTTCCTGCCACAGCTTGACCGCCGCTGTTTCGCCGTCACCCGTGGGCAACCACAAAAAGAACCCCGCCTGCGGGGATTGGTAGCCATCCACATGGCCCAGTATATCATCCGCGATCGCGTATTTGCGATGATAGAGGGCACGGTTTTCAACCACATGGTCCTCATCATCCCACACGGCGGCGGCAACGGCCTGCAAAGGCTCCGGCAACGGCGCACCGGCAAAGGCACGCAGGCTGCGCAAACGGGCGATGGACTCAGGCCCGCCCGCACAAAAGCCAGAACGCAGACCGGGCAGGTTCGACCGTTTGGACAGGGAATGAAAGATCAAGACCCGCTCAGGATGCGCACCCATATCCTTGGCAATTTGTAGCGCACCGGGGGGCGGCACCTCGCGATAAATCTCGGAATAGCATTCATCGGCGAAGATAATGAAATCATGCTTTTCGGCCAGCGCAATCAGGTCACGCCAATAATCAGCATCCGCCACAGCCCCCTGCGGGTTGGCGGGGGAACAGATATAGGCAATCGCCGTGCGATCCAAAATGTCTTTTGGCAACGCATGAAAATCCGGCAAATGGCCGGTCTCAACCGTGGCAGGCACATAAACAGGCTCTGCTCCAACAGACCGGGCGGCGACCGCATAAACCTGATAGAATGGATTGGGCGTCAGAATAACCGGCTGGCCATTCTTCTGCTCCGGGCACAACGCCATGGCCGCATTATAAAGCCCCTCACGGGTGCCATTCAGCGCCAAAATCTGGGTCTGCGGCACGTCAAGACCGTAACGGCGCTTTAGAAAACCACCGATAGCGTCCAGTAAATCGGACGTCCCATAATTCTCAGGATACTTCCCAAATCCGGCCAGATTGGCCGCAAGAATGTCGCCCACAAAGCCGGGAAACGCATGGCGCGGCTCGCCAATCGTCATGTTGATCGTCTCGGACGCCTGTGTCGGCACGTCAAGAAGCGCACGCAAGCGTGGCCACGTCGCTGCCGGAAGGTCCGAAAACCGCTCAGGAAATACCATAACTGCCTCAATACGCCGGATCATTTGCGCCCGACTTTTTTACAAACTAGCGCGGCGGTGGCGGGTCTGTCCAGAAGAAGGGGCGCGTCGGCGGGTTTTTGTGGCTTTTTGGTCAGTTAGGAGGTGGTCTGACTGCCTTTAGTTTGCATTAAGCAAGGCCAAACGTCGTTCGAATTCTTTTTCGAATTCGTTGGGGACATAGATGCAATTAACTGCATCGGCGACCAAATCGCTCCGCGCAGCCTCGTTGAATACTAAATCAACAAATTCTTCAAAGCTTTCATTCATTAGGGTTTCGAGAGGGCCAACGCCCAACATCTCGGTTTCATCTAATGTAAGTTCTTGCCTTGCGATGCCTAGAATGGCTTTAAAGAGTTCGTGTGGTCGACTGATTGACCACTTAATTGCAGCACCAATCACCCATTCACAAGCTAGCCAGTCGGAACTGCCAACCACCGATCTTCTGTACTTCAACCAAGCACTTTCGAAGTCGCTTGCAGAATAGTTTTTGTAGTCCATGACAGAAATTTGCCCTATACATTCGCGTCAGTCAGCCCTTGCGATACTGATGCTTCATTTGCTCTCCTAAGAGGGAAGCTAGTCTAAACATGAATGCAAATATTCACTAGAAGCCGACCTCAAAGCCCCTTCAACCGCAGCCGCCACCCTCAACAACGCCGCCTCTGTCCTGTTCTGCCCGTTCAGCATAATCCCGCAAGACGGCACCCCTGTCGGCAGCGTCACCGAACACACATCCATCAGGTTCGCGACCCGTGTGTTACGCAACGCGAGCAGGTTTTCGCTTTTGTAGTAGGCATCATCCGCCAACAAACGCTCCGCATTGGGTGGCACGATCGGGGCGGTGGGCATGATCACCGCGTCAAACTGTGCGGTCTCGGCGTGGTACTGTTTGCGGATGTCGCGCAGCAGGTTCCAGCCCGCGCAATAATCGGCCCCGCCCACAGCTTTCCCGCCCCGCACACGTTCCAAAATCTGGGGGAACATCTTTTCAGGGTGTGCCTCGACCAGATCACGCCACCAGCCATAGCTGTCAGCGGCATAGAGGTTGCCCGCTTGCGCGAAGGCATCCGCCAGCGCGGGAAACGCACGGTGTTCGATCTGGGCTCCAGCGGCTTGCAACCGGTTAACCGCATCCTCGAACGCATCGCGAGGGGCGCCCCTAATCTCGTCAAAGACGATGGTATCAAGAACCATGAACCGCAAACCCTCCAGACTGCAGCCAGCCAAATCAGCAGGCTTCCCGCCCTCCAATACCGCCAACAACAGGTTTGCATCCTCAACCGACCGGCACAAAGGCCCCACCGTATCAAAGGTCAAACACAGCGGCACGACCCCCTCCAACGACAACCGCCCATGCGTTGTCTTCAACCCTACCAGATCGTTCCACGCTGACGGTATCCGCACCGATCCACCCGTATCAGACCCGATGCCAGCCGCCGCCAAGCCAAACGCGACCGAGGTCGCAGCCCCGGACGACGACCCACCCGGTACGGCCTCATGGTCATTCACGCAAGGCGGCGTCGCGGTGATGGGGTTCAACCCCAGCCCGGAAAACGCGATCTCGGACATGTGGGTTTTGCCAAGACAAACGAGGCCCGCCGCCGTTGCCGCCTTCAACATTTCCGCGTCCTGATCCGGCACGCGCCCCGCCATCAACGCCGTCCCGGCCTCGGTCCCCACCCCAGCGGTATCAAATAAATCCTTCCACGACACCGGCACGCCATCCAACGCACTGCGGCGCATGCCCGCCTTCGCCCGTGCAGACGCCGCTTTCGCCTCAGCCCGCGCGCGGTCATGCATCACCCGCGCATAAATCCGGTCCCGGAATTCATGCGCGTCGATGGCGTCCAGATAGACCTCTGTCAGCGCCACAGGGTCAATCTGCCCCGCCCCAATCGCACGGCCCAAATCCGCCGCTGTCATCCATCGCCAGTCTTGCATGTCATTCTCCTGCTTGTGCGCGACGGTAGCGGCCATCAGGCGCATGGACAATCCCGCGCGGGCGCGCATATTGCACCGTATGGATACAGACCTGATCATCGTAGGCGGCGGGCTGAACGGACCCGCCTTGGCACTGGCAGCGGCGCAAGCCGGATTTACGGTGACAATCATCGACAGCCTGCCGCTGGACACCCGCAAGCGCGTGAACTTCGATGGGCGATCCTACGCGCTCGCCCATGCCTCGATGCGCCTGCTGCGGGGTATCGGCATCTGGCCCGCGATCAGCGATAACGCCCAGCCCATGCTGGAGATAAAGGTTACCGACGGGCGCGCAGGCGAAGGGCCGTCGCCTTGGATGATGCACTTTGACCATGCCGAAATTGAAGAAGGGCCCATGGGCTTTATGGTCGAAGACCGGCACCTGCGACGCGCCTTCCTTGATGCGATGGCAAAGGACGATCGGATCACGCAGCTTTCGGATGAAACCGTTGTGGCGCAATCGGTCGATATGGCAGGGGCCACGGTCACACTAGCCTCTGACACCCAGATCACCGGTAAGCTTCTTATCGGGTCGGACGGACGCAAAAGCGGCACCGCCGAACGAGCCGGGATCAAGCGCACTGGCTGGGGTTACGGACAAACCGCCGTTGTCTGCGCGGTCAAACACGCGAAACCCCATAATGGCATCGCGCATCAGTTCTTCATGCCCGGCGGCCCGCTCGCCATCTTGCCATTAACCAAGAACCGCAGTTCTATTGTGTGGAGCGAAACAGACACAAAGGCACAAGCCCTCATTGCCATGAGCGATGATGATTTCTTAGACGCTTTGCGCCCGGCTTTCGGCAGCTTCCTTGGGCAAATCAGCCTGACCGGGCAGCGGTTCAGCTATCCTTTGGGGCTGACACTCGCCAACAGTTTCATCGCGGACCGGATCGCGCTGATCGGTGACGCCGCCCACGGCGTGCACCCGATTGCGGGGCAAGGGCTGAACGCCGGATTGCGCGATGTGGCGGCTTTGGCCGAAGTGTTGGAAAACGCGCGCGCACGCGGCGAAGATATCGGCGGCGCGCAAACGCTTGCTCGCTATCAACGGTGGCGGCGGTTCGATACCGCGACGCTGGCGCTCGCGACCGACACGTTCAACAGGCTCTTCTCGAACGACAACCCATTCCTGCGCGCCGCACGCGATATCGGCATGGGTCTGGTGAATGCAGCACCGGGTTTGCGCCGCACCTTTATCCGCGAGGCCGCGGGGCTGACGGGCGATCTGCCGCGGCTGATGCGTGGCTAAACAGTTTCTATTCTGCTGATAGAATCAGCGACCTGCATCAGGCTCGCCCTTTGATTGTGCAGCCTTGCTTGTGCGCAATCTACTATCCGGGACAGTACAACATATGATGCGCACCGCCATCGCAAGGGTTGTTTTCGTGCTACCTGTCTTGTGATCCAGTCACAATCTATCAGCACCAAGGCCCTGTTGATTAAGGCAAAATTACGGCGCATACCAATCTGATTTACAGGTATGGCGTTAATATTTGTCACTTAATTTACAGAAAAACCAAGCGTATTCATATATTTGGGCAGATCGTATCCCGTATACAATAGAATACATTTACGAAGTCATGTGATGTCGCCGGACGCTTGCCCCTCAAGACGCCCTCCATCGCATGCGCAAGGAGGAGCAATCATGAATACCGATACCATCACACCGCAGCAGACGTCCGACCGTGTCCCACATGTGAACGCGCAGCAGTATCAAACGCTTTATCAGGCATCGGTCAGCGATCCCGATACGTTTTGGGCAGAGCAAGGCAAGCGCCTTGATTGGATCAAGCCGTTCACCAAAGTGCAGAACGTTGATTTCACTCTCGGCAACGTGTCGATCAAATGGTTCGAAGATGGTGTTCTGAATGTCTCGGCCAACTGTATCGACCGTCACTTGGAAACGCGCGGTGACCAGACGGCGATCATCTGGGAACCTGATGATCCGAACGATCAAGCGCTCCACATAACTTACAAAGACCTGCACCGCAGCGTGTGCAAAATGGCGAATATTCTCGAAACGCTCGGCGTGCGCAAAGGTGACCGGGTCGTGATTTACCTGCCCATGATCCCCGAAGCCGCCTATGCGATGCTGGCCTGTGCACGCATTGGCGCGATCCATTCCATCGTCTTTGCCGGCTTTTCGCCCGACGCGCTGGGCGCACGGATCAACGGGTGTGACGCCAAGGTCGTGATCACCGCAGACGAGGCCCCACGCGGCGGCCGCAAGACCGCGCTCAAATCAAACACCGACGCCGCTTTGCTGCACTGCGATGATCGCGTCAAATGTCTGGTGGTCAAGCGCACTGGCGGCCAAACCACATGGACCGACCGCGACTATGATTATAACGAAATGGCGCTTGAGGCCGATGATCGCAGCGCGCCCGCCGAAATGAACGCCGAAGACCCGCTGTTCATCCTCTATACCTCCGGGTCTACCGGTCAGCCCAAAGGCGTGGTGCATACATCCGGCGGTTACCTGACCTATGCGGCGATGACGCATGAAATGGTGTTCGACTACCACGAAGGCGATGTGTTCTGGTGCACGGCGGATGTCGGCTGGGTCACCGGCCACAGCTATATCGTCTATGGTCCGCTGGCCAATGGCGCGACCACAATCATGTTTGAAGGTGTTCCGACCTACCCCGATGCGGGTCGGTTCTGGGCCGTGTGTGAAAAGTACTCTGTTAACCAGTTCTACACGGCCCCAACAGCGATCCGCGCGCTTATGGCGGCGGGCAACGCACCAGTTGAAAAATACGATCTGTCCGATTTGCGGGTTCTGGGGACCGTGGGTGAACCGATCAACCCCGAAGCCTGGAATTGGTACAATGATGTCGTTGGCAAAGGAAACTGCCCCATCGTCGATACATGGTGGCAGACCGAAACCGGTGGTCACCTGTTGACGCCACTACCGGGTGCGACGGAATTGAAACCGGGGTCTGCCCAGCAGCCTTTCTTCGGGATTGTCCCCAAAGTGCTTGACCCGCAATCAGGCGAAGAAATCACGACGACAGAGGCCGAAGGCGTGCTGGTGCTGGCCAGCAGCTGGCCCGGCCAGATGCGTACCGTCTGGGGCGATCATGAGCGGTTCGAGAAGACCTATTTCAGCGACTACAAAGGCTATTACTTCACCGGTGACGGCTGCAAACGCGATGCGGACGGCGACTATTGGATCACAGGGCGCGTTGACGACGTGATCAACGTCTCTGGCCACCGGATGGGCACGGCAGAGGTTGAAAGCGCACTCGTCGCGCATGCGAAAGTGGCCGAGGCCGCGGTCGTCGGCTATCCCCACAACATCAAGGGCCAAGGCATCTACGCCTACGTGACCTTGATGAACGGGCAAGAACCATCCGAAAACCTGCGCAAAGAACTTGAGGTTTGGGTCCGCACCGAAATCGGCCCAATTGCCAAACCGGACCTGATCCAATGGTCCCCCGGCCTGCCGAAAACACGGTCCGGTAAAATCATGCGCCGCATCCTGCGCAAGATCGCCGAGGATGACTTCGGCGCATTGGGTGATACCTCGACACTGGCGGACCCCGCTGTGGTCGA
Source organism: Roseobacter sp. CCS2 (assembly GCF_000169435.1). Classification (GTDB taxonomy): domain Bacteria; phylum Pseudomonadota; class Alphaproteobacteria; order Rhodobacterales; family Rhodobacteraceae; genus Yoonia. The sequence continues at coordinate 15,033 of NZ_AAYB01000002.1, forward strand.
TGATCTGATTGAAAACCGCATGAACCGGAAGGACGCGTAATGGATGGCTCTCGTACACCGCAAACACCACCGGTTCTGATTTTGCTGGGGCCACCGGGTGCCGGCAAAGGCACACAAGCACGGATGCTGGAAGACCGCTTTGGTCTGGTGCAGCTGTCCACCGGTGATCTGCTGCGCGCTGCGGTCGCGTCTGGATCAAAGGCGGGCAAGGCGGCAAAGGCAGTCATGGAAGCCGGTGATCTGGTCAGCGATGATATCGTGATCGCCATTCTGCGCGACAGACTTGCCCAACCTGACTGCGCCAACGGCGTCATCCTTGATGGATTCCCGCGCACAACAGCACAGGCCGAAGCGCTGGATCACATGCTGGCTGACAGCGGCCAACAGATTGACGCTGCCGTACTGCTGGAAGTGGATGACGTCAAAATGGTGGTGCGTATCGCTGGGCGCTTTACCTGTGGCGACTGCGGCGAAGGCTATCACGACACTTTCAAAACACCCAAAGTTGCAGACACCTGCGACAACTGCGGCGCCCGAAACATGACGCGCCGGGCGGATGATAATGCATCAACTGTTATGGCGCGCCTTGATGCATATCATGAACAAACAGCACCATTGATCGCATACTATGACGGCAAAGGCGTGTTGCGCCGGGTGGATGCCATGGGAGAGATTGGCGGCATTCAATCGGCCATCGCGACGCTGACCGAAAGTGTCATGCGCTAAAAGATTTGTCCGGGCGAAACCGCCCGCACACGTAATAGCCAATAAAACAAGGAGGAGCGCCACATGGCGGAACAATCAACACACGTAAAGGCAGCCAAGGATGGGGCGGGCTATTGGAAAGCCAATGTCCGCATTATTCTTGTCAGCCTCGTCATCTGGGCGCTGGTGTCCTTTGGCTTTGGCATTCTGCTGCGCCCCATGCTGTCTGGCATCGCCGTTGGCGGCACGGACCTTGGGTTCTGGTTTGCCCAGCAAGGGTCCATTATTGTCTTTCTCGCGCTGATCTTTTTCTACGCCTGGCGGATGAACAAACTCGACCGTGAATACGGCGTAGAGGAGGACTGATCTGATGGAACAGTTTACCATTAACCTGCTGTTTGTGGGCGCGAGTTTCGCGATCTACATCGGCATCGCAATCTGGGCCCGGGCTGGGTCCACATCAGAATTCTATGCCGCTGGCCGGGGTGTGCACCCTGTCACCAACGGGATGGCCACCGCGGCAGACTGGATGTCTGCGGCGTCTTTCATTTCGATGGCGGGTCTGATCGCCTTTACCGGCTACGACAACTCGACCTTCCTGATGGGCTGGACGGGCGGTTATGTACTGCTTGCACTGCTGCTGGCCCCTTACCTGCGCAAATTCGGCAAGTTCACCGTGTCCGAATTTATCGGTGATCGGTTCTATTCGCCTACCGCGCGCATGGTGGCTGTGATCTGTCTGATCGTGGCCTCGGTCACATATGTGATCGGTCAGATGACGGGTGTGGGCGTGGCCTTTGGCCGTTTCTTGGAAATCTCGAACACTGCTGGTCTGTTGATCGGTGCAGCCGTGGTTTTTGCCTATGCGGTGTTTGGCGGCATGAAAGGTGTGACCTACACGCAGGTCGCGCAATATGTCGTGTTGATCATGGCCTATACAATCCCTGCCGTGTTCATTTCGCTGCAACTGACTGGCACGCCGATCCCGGCACTGGGTCTGTTCAGTGAAACCACATCAACAGGTGCGGAAGGCAGCGTTTATCTGCTGACCAAGCTTGACCAGATCGTCACTGACCTTGGGTTTGCCAGCTATACCGAAGCGCATAAAGACAACCTGAACATGGTTTTGTTCACCCTGTCGCTGATGATCGGTACAGCGGGTCTGCCACACGTCATCATGCGTTTCTTCACCGTACCCAAAGTGTCTGACGCACGGTGGTCTGCGGGTTGGGCGCTGGTGTTCATCGCACTCTTGTACCTCACGGCCCCGGCTGTTGGTGCCATGGCACGCCTGAACATCACCGAACTGATGTGGCCCAACGGGACATCCGGTGACCCTGTGTCGGTCCAAACGATTGAAACCGCACCAGAGTACGACTGGATGCTAACATGGCAGAAAACCGGTCTTCTGGATTGGGAAGACAAGAACGGCGATGGCCTGATCCAATACTATAACGATCAGTCCGATGCGATGGCAGCGACCGCTGCTGCCAACGGCTGGGAAGGGAACGAGTTGACGAACTTCAACCGTGACATCCTTGTGCTGGCGAACCCGGAAATTGCCAACCTGCCCGGTTGGGTGATCGGTCTGGTGGCTGCGGGTGGTCTGGCCGCTGCGCTGTCGACAGCGGCGGGTCTGCTGCTGGCGATTTCGTCTGCGGTCAGCCACGATTTGCTGAAAGGTCAGTTGACACCCAATATGTCTGAAAAGGCCGAACTGATGTCAGCCCGTATCGCCATGGCCGTCGCCATTGCGGTGGCAACAGTCCTTGGGTTGAATCCCCCCGGCTTTGCGGCGCAAACCGTGGCCTTGGCCTTTGGTCTGGCAGCGGCGTCGATCTTCCCTGCTTTGATGATGGGTATCTTTTCCAAGCGCGTGAACAACGTGGGCGCTGTGGCGGGGATGCTGTCCGGTCTGGTCTTCACACTGGTCTACATCTTCCTGCACAAGGGTTGGCTGTTCATCGCCGGGACCAATTCGTTCCCCGATACGGTTGATGGTTCCCTTTTCGGGATCCAGTCCACCGCGATCGGTGCGGTTGGCGCTTTGATCAACTTTGCGGTTGCCTATGGTGTCTCGATGATGACCAAAGATACCCCGCAAGAGATCAAGGATCTGGTCGAAAGCGTCCGTATCCCAGCCGGTGCCGGTGGTGCCGTCGATCACTAAACCAATTGGGCCAGCAACCATTGTTGCTGGCCCATTCCTTTTATTCCGAGATATCTGAATGACCGACAGCGCCCTGTCCTTTCTCAAACAACTGCACCCCTACGACGCCCTGCCGGACCGGGCGTTTCATGCGTTGTGGAAAGAGGTGATGTTTCGGACCTATCCCGCTGGTGCCAAGATTTATGATCTGGGCGAAGACATGGACGGGCTTTTTATCGTGGAAAGCGGCCAAGTCACAGTTCGCGACGAAAACAACAACCTGATTTCGCAGCTTGGACGCGAGAATTCCTTTGGTGAACGCGGGCTGATGAAGGGCGGCACAGCCGTGACCTCGGCCTATGCACAAGAAGATACGCGCCTGATCTGCATTCCGCCAACAGCGTTTCACAAACTGCGTGCCGATCATGACGCTTATCGCCGGTTCTTTGATCGAAGCCGCGAAACAGAAAAGACAGATGCCCTGAGCGGATTTGACCTGACACGCGTGCAGGTCGCAACGCTGATGGTGCCGAACCCGGTCACCTGCGCGCCGACAATGACCATTCAGGACGCTGCAAAGAAAATGCAGGACAAACGCATTTCCTGCCTGTGCGTGGTCGCAAAGAAAAAACTGACGGGTATCCTGACCGTGCGCGATTTGTCTGGCAAAGCACTTGCCCAAGGGCTGCCGCCCAACACGCCCGTCAGCGACATCATGACGCCCGATCCGCGTGTCTTGTCGCCTTCTGCCATCGGATCAGACGTGCTGCATATGATGATGGAATACCGGCTGGGGCACCTGCCGATTGTCGAGGCGGGCAAGCTGGTGGGCATCGTCACCCAAACCGACCTGACCCGGTTTCAGGCGTCCAATACCGCCGGTTTCGTGTCCGAAGCGGCCCGCGCCAAAACCGTTGATGATCTGGCGACCGTTACCAAACGCATCCCGCATCTGCTGGTGCAACTGGTCGCGGCGGGTAATCGGCATGACGTGGTCACCCGCATGATCACCGATATCGCCGATGTTGTGACCCGGCGCCTTTTGGCGATGGCTGAAAAAAAATACGGGGTACCCCCGGCGCGCTATGTCTGGCTTGCCTGCGGCAGCCAAGGGCGGCAGGAACAAACCGGCGTATCTGATCAGGACAATTGCCTGATCCTTGAGGATGATCTGAGCGAAAACGATCTGGCCTATTTCGAACCCTTTGCGCAATTCGTCAGCGATGGCTTGGACGCCTGCGGTTACGTCTATTGCCCCGGCGATATGATGGCGACGAACCCGCGCTGGCGGCAACCTGTGTCGGTTTGGCACGACTATTTCCAGCACTGGATCAAAAGCCCCAGCAAAGAGGCGCAGATGCTCGCGTCAGTCATGTTTGATCTGCGGCCTATCGGGGGCGATGTCAGCCTGTTTGACGGGTTGCAGGCCAAAACGCTGAAAGCGGCGGCGGCCAATTCAATCTTCACCGCGCATATGGCGACCAATGCGCTGACCCATGCCACACCGCTGGGGATGCTTAAGGGGCTTGCGACCATTCGGTCGGGCGAAAACCGCAACACCGTAGATATGAAACTCAGCGGCGTTGTGCCTGTTGTCGATTTGGGGCGCATGTACGCGCTGCAAGGGCAGCTTGATCCGGTGAACACCCGCGCGCGGTTGCAAGCGGCGATTACGGGCAAGGTGATCAGCGACAGCGGCGGGCGCGATTTGCTGGATGCCTATGATCTGGTCGCACAAACCCGGCTGGACCATCAGGCCCGCCAGATCAAACAGGGTAAAGCGCCAGATAACTTTCTGCCGCCAGCGGACCTGTCCGCCTTTGAACGCAGCCACTTGCGTGATGCGTTTGTGGTGATCAAAACTATGCAATCAGCCTTGATGCAGGGACGAGGCGTTTTAGGCTAACATAAACAACAGGGAGGAGACCTGATGTTTTTCGAATTGATCGGCACCATTGTGGCTGGCGCTGTTGCGGCATTGCTGGTGTGGGCGTTGAACAGAACGCTGAAAGGGCGGCTGCCAAAATGGTTGATCCCGGCGTCTGCCGGTGCGGCGATGCTGGCTGCGACAATTTCCAGCGAATACAGCTGGTATGCGCGGACCACAGCAACGATGCCCCAAGGCATGGTGGTCGCCCAAACGGTTGAGGAAACAGCCTTCTATCGCCCGTGGACCTATACCGCGCCTTTCATTTCGCGTTATGTGGCGGTTGATCAGCAAAGCACGCGGACGCATCCGAACCAACCCGACCAGCGCCTTGTTGATCTGGTGTTCTACGGCCGCTGGACGCGCACCGCGAAGGTGCCGATGCTGTTTGATTGCGCTGCGAACCAGCGCGCCGACGTCGTCGATGGGATCAGTTTTGGCGACGATGGGGCGGTGACAGATGCCACATGGTTCCCGCTGGATGCCACCGACCCGCTGCTCAAGGTCGCCTGCGAGGAGGTGTGACATGACCACCCTTAGCCTGCGCCTGCGCGTGTTTCTTTTCTTCTCTCTCATCGGGTTGGGCGGGGTCGCGGTTGTGCTGGGCGCCCTGATCCTGGGCTACCGGCAATTTGGCAATGCAGAGGCCTTTTCGGCCTTCACAACGGTCGCGATCACCGCAGGTTTTGGCATTCTGGCGCTGGCGACCTTTGTCTGGCGGCTGTTCGACGAAAACATCAGCAAACCGATCGAGGCGCTGGCCGCACAAATCCGCGTGCGCGCAGCAACGGGGATTGATACGGCACTGGACGACAAAGCCGCCAGATATTTGGGTGACCTTGCCCCTGCTGCCTGTGCGATCAGCGACAAACTGGGCGCGGCATCACAAGCGACAGCCGAAACAGTGGCGCAAAAGACCGCACGCCTGGAACGCCACCGCGCGCAATTGTTGCGCATTCTGTCGGACATTCCGGTCGCCGTGATTGTTGCGACGCCTGACGATCAGATCGTGCTTTACGACGGGCAAGCCGCCGACCTTATGGAACACGAAGCACCGGCCCGGCTGAACGCATCTGTCTGCGATTATCTGGATGCAGGCACGCTGCACGACACGCTTGCCAAGATGAAAAAGAAGGGTCAGATGCGTCGCCCGATTACGATCAGGGGAAAATCAGAGGCGGTTTATTCAGGCCATATCCGCGTCTTTGACGACGACAGCGGATATATGGTGATGCTTGAACCGCTGGATCCTGATGCCGCGCGCCCTTTGGTTTACGACTTTGATCTGTTCGATCAGACGCCCGATACGGATATCAATGAAACCGCCCTGCGCGACCTGACCTTTGTTGTCTTCGACAGCGAAACCACCGGGCTTGACCCGCAAAAGGATGATGTTGTGCAATTGGGCGCTGTGCGCATTGTGAACGGGCGGATCATCGCGTCTGAAACCTTTGAGGCGCTGGTCAACCCCGGTCGCCCCATTCCCGCGCAATCCACGAAAGTGCATGGTATCAGCGATGATATGGTGGCAGGTGCGCCCGATTTCACAGTGGTGCGCGACAACTTCCAACGCTATGCCGCAAATGCCGTTCTGGTGGCGCATAACGCACCCTTTGACATGGCGTTCCTGAACCGCAGCGACGCTATATTTCAGAACCCGGTCATGGACACGGTGCATCTGTCGGCAATCGTCTTTGGCGGATCGGCGGAACATACGCTGGATGCGCTTTGCGCGCGGTTAGAGGTCAGCATTCCCGAAGATTTGCGCCATACCGCCTTGGGCGATGCGATGGCAACGGCCAAAGCATTCGCGGCTTTGCTGCCCATCCTTGAAGCGCGGGGATTTCAGACCTTTGCCGATGTGCGCAAAGAAGCACTTAAGCACCGCCGCATTCTTGAGGTGCATGAATAGCGCAGCACAAATGGCCCGGCGGCCCATCTGGGGCGGCCCGGCAATCGGCTATATAAAGAAAGGAAGATCAAGGGGGGCGGGCCCGCCTGCACGGTTCTCACTCTCGGCCTGTCATCACTGACCTGCCGAAGCGTTGCTGTGGCCCTGCACCCTTTATGGGGGTGGTCTGCGGACCAACGAAAACCTGATCTTGACCGGGGCGGTTCAAAGCGCCCCGTGGGGTGGATATCCAAGCGGGAAACTACCAAGGTAACCCTTGCAAAAGCGTGACAGGACCGTGCGGTGGTGGGGCGCTAGTCCAGCTTGCGCGCTTCATCCACCAGCATCACAGGGATACCATTGCGAATGGGAAAGGCCATTTTGCCGGCCTTGCTGACCAGTTCCTGACTTTCGGCGTCATAGGTCAGCGTGTCTTGGGTCATGGGGCAGACCAACGCCTCTAGCATCTTGGGATCAAATGCTGTTTCGCTCATTGCATCATCTCTTCGCCTGATCCGCCGCGCAGGGCAAATTCGATCAAGGTCATCAGCGTTTCGCGGCGGGTGGTCAATGACGGGGCTTCAAGCAAGGCTTGCTTGTCTTCGGGTTCAAACGGGCACAGCATGGAGAGCGAATTGATCAGTAGTTCATCTTCAGCGTCACCCAGACTTTCCCAATCTGTCGACAGCCCCTGATCCACCAGATAACGGCCCAATGCATCCATGAACTTTTCGCGGTCAAATGTTTCGTCTTTTTCGACCGGTCCCAGATCACGGTCAAACCCCTGCCAGTTGACGTTGCAACGGCGGTAGGGGGTAAAACCCTCGATCTCTTCGGTGATCCGAAAACGGGATGCGCCTGACATGGTGATCATATAGCGCCCATCTTCGGTTTCGGAAAATGCGGTGACCTTGCCGGCACAGCCGATGGTATGCAGTTTGCCACCGCCTCCGGGGGCATCATAAGGCTGCACCATCCCGATCAGCCGGGACGAGGTTTTCAGCACGTCGTCCAGCATCGCCAGATAGCGTGGTTCAAACAAATGCAGCGGCAAGCGCGAACGCGGCAAAAGCAGCGCGCCGGGCAATGGAAACACCGGAATTGTGTCTGGCAGGTCGGTCTTTGATATCATGTATACCAAAGTAGGCCGAACCTGTGATCAGGCAAATATCATCGACGATAGTTTACGCCGCCCGTTCAGAACAATCGGATCTTTGGCATCATGCGCGTCAAAAATAGTGAAAAGCTGGGTCTTGGCGGCCCCGTCATTCCAATCGCGATCACGGCGGAACAATTCAAGCAGCGTGTTCACCGCATCTTCGACCTGCCCGCTGGCATGCAGTGCGACGGCCAGGTCAAAACGGGCCTGATGATTGTCAGGTTCCGCGTCGACCGTTGCTTGCAATTCGGTGACCGGACCAGCGTTTGCTGCTTCGCGTGCCAGTGTGATCTGGGCATGAACCGCTTCAAGCAGGGGATCAGTTGAAATTTCGGCCGGTGCGCCGTTCAAGACCGCCTCGGCCTGATCAATATCATCCAGCGCCAGATAGGACCGGACCAGCCCCGCATAGGCGGCAGCATTGTTCGGTTCTTCCTGCAAGATCGCCGCAAAGGTTTCTGCCGCGTCTGCGGCTGCACCTTCTTCAAGCATCTGATCCGCCGCTTCGATGGCCGCGCTAAGCCCTTCTGCCTCTGGATCGCCAGCAAGGGCTGCGATTTTTTCGACAAACGCATCAATTTCGGACGGTGGCAAAGCGCCCTGGAAGCCATCGACAGGCTGACCATTGAAGAAGGCATAGACCGTCGGGATGGACTGCACCTGCAACTGACCTGCGTAGGCTTGGTTGGCATCCACGTCGATCTTGACCAGCTTGACCCGGCCTTTGGCTTTGGTCACTGCCGCCTCAATCGCGGGGCCCAGTGTTTTGCAGGGGCCGCACCACGGCGCCCAGAAATCCACGATGACCGGCACCTCTTTCGAGGCTTCGATCACATCGGCGGCAAAACTTGCATCGGTGCCGTCCTTGATCAGATCAGCGGGGGTGCCTGCGTTTGCATCCAATTCCAGCATGGTCTGTCTCCTTCATCTGTCATTGCGCCCTATATGTGCGTTCAGGGCGGCAAGGCCAAGGGGCAAAGCGGCTTTACCATTCTCAGCACGGGACATAGCGTGGCAGGATGACAAAAACAGTCCTGACATTTGGCGATAGCAATACCTATGGCACGCCCCCCGCCCATGCGCGCGGTGAAAACCGCAGGTTCGGGCCGGACACGCGCTGGCCCACGGTGATGCAAGCGGCCCTTGGCCCCGATTGGGCGCTGGTCGAAAACGGCTTGCCCGGGCGCACAACCTGCCGTGCGGATCCTGTGATGGGCGCGCATATGGATGGGCAGTTGGGCCTGCGGATTGCCTTGGAAAGCAGCGGGCCGATTGATCTGCTGGTGATCATGTTGGGGACAAATGACCTGCAAACGCATCATGCAGCAACCGTTGATCAGGTGGTGGGTGGCTTGGCCGGGTTGCTGGCAATCGCCCGGTCAGAGCCTTACCAGTTGCGCCACAACGGGTTCGATATTCTGCTGATCGCGCCGCCCGTTGTGCTGGAACAGGGCACTTATCGCGATACGCTGCTGGGCGCGCATGAAAAGTCGCGCGATCTGCCCTTTGCCATCGCGCAACTGGCCGATCACTGGGGGATCGCGTTTCTGGATGCGGGCGCGCATATCAATTCCAGCCCCTTGGATGGGCTGCACTTTGCGGCAGAAGATCACATCACCCTCGGCCAGGTCATCGCCGCCAAGATCGCAGCGCTATGATGCAGCCGAAACTTGGTGCAATCGCTGTTGTGCATCACGCAGGGCGGTTTTTGTTGGTCAAACGCAAGAATGAACCCAACGCCAATACCTGGGGTTTTCCCGGTGGGCATGTGGAACTGGGGGAAACCGCGTTAGAGGCCGCAGTGCGTGAACTGGCGGAAGAAACCGGTGTGGTAGGGACGGCAGAACGCTATCTGACGAATGTCGATGCAATTACATTTGCCGAGGACGGATCGGTGCGCTTTCATTACTTACTGGCGGTGGTTGTCTGTACCTACCGCAGCGGAACGCCTGTCGCAGCCGATGATGTCAGCGACGCGGGCTGGTTCACAGCCAAGGAAACGGCAACGCTGCACCAAAGCCCGAACGTGCAAAAGATTATCGAAGAGTTGGACGTTTAAGGCGGCCCGTACCAAACCTGCCGGCAACAGCAGAGAGCGCGGCGACCTTCTGAAAGTCACGCAAGAACAGAATTCAACATATCTGGACGACAAGCTTATCTGTTGGCCCGCCTGCTGGATAGGGTCTGAGCGTCGCAGCAAGAACCTGTGCTGCCCTCAAATCCCTAAATTTGCACATACTATTTTGTCGTAGGGCGGGATTATTGCTGTCTTCCGAAACACTGACTTAACGAACCATCGCTAGTGTGTCGCCCAGTTCAAGCACAGCAACGGAGCGTTTCATGCCTGCAAAATCCATTCTGGCCACAATCGTGGCCTTCGTTTTCGCAACGGGGGTCGCCGCAGAGGCACCGCAGCCTGTTACCTTGGATCCGATTGAACACACGGACGCGCAACTTGTCATCATCGCCGCTGACGGCACCGCACAGACCTACACACCAGCCACATTAGAGGCATTGCCGACCTACCGCGTGCGCACAACTACGCCGTGGCGTGACGAACCTGTGGATTTTGATGGTGTACTACTCTCTGATCTTCTGGAAGCGAACGGTCTGCATTTGACGGATGAGATCAACGTCATCGCCGAGAATGATTTCAGCACCACGATCCCGCGTGCCTTGTGGGACACCGTTCCTGTGCTTGTTGCCACGCGTGTCGATGGCCGTGCGCATACACGGCGCGAACGCGGCCCCATTCAGTTTATCATCGATAAGGGTAGCTATACCGCATCGCCAGTGGTGAGCGAACGACATCTGGTGTGGATGGCTGCACGGATCAAGGTGGAATAGGTCGTTCGCGTGCAGGCTACATCCCGGACACAAGGTACAGTCGAAAGAATAAGCGCGCTGTTCCTGCGACGCCGTACCGTCGTGGCTTGCATCATCGCAATTCTGATGACCTGCTTTGTTGCGGGCTATTATGTGCAGGTTACTGTCACGAACCTGCGTTCCACACATCAATCACTTAACGACCGCCAACTGCGCAATGGCTATATCGCGATCAGCGATTTGCATCGGCTGGTGCTGATCATTCAAGAAGCAGCCGTGCGCGGCAAGATGAGTGATGAAGCTGTGGCTGATTTCCGCGCCGCATCCGATTTTCTGTTTGTCAGGATGGATACGTTTCGGCGGATACAGTCCAGAGGCGATTTTTTGAAAGAGGCGGATGACGCCATTGCGGCCCTTCGGCGCGCGCAGGCCGTCGCGGATGACGCGATAGCAAATGATTTTCGTGATCTTGACGCAGACGCTGCGGCGTTGATTGAACACACTCAAATCGCACGCGAGGCATTAGTTATCTATCTCGACAGGATGCGGCAATTGCAGGACAATCTGTTGTTTGGTCAAACCGCTGCGGTGGAAAATCAGCGCACCGTTGTTTGGGTGATACTGCTGGGGCTGTCGGTTTTGGGCATCGCTGCAACGACCCTATTGCGCAAAGAGGTGATGGCAAAGCAGGCGCGCCAGGCGGCCGAAGAAAGGGTCCGACATCTGGCGTTCTTTGACCCCCTAACAGGTTTGCCGAACAGGGTGCAGTTTCAGGATCGATTGTCAGAACTGCTGGCGCAAAAGACCGCACTGGCCTTGTTACTGGTTGATCTGGACGGGTTCAAGCAAATCAATGACACCTATGGTCATGCAGCTGGCGACGATATTTTACGGCATGTCGCCGCAGCACTTGGGCCGTATCGCACGCCAGATGGTGGTTTTGCCGCGCGCCTTGGCGGGGATGAATTTGCGGTTGTCTGCATCAGTGAAGATATCCCGCTGCTTTCGCAGATATGCGACGATGTGATCGCGGCGATTGCCGATCCAATCGTTTTTGAAGGCGAAGCTGTGGGTGTTGAGGCCAGCATCGGTTTGGCAACCAAAACGCAAATCGGGCGGCAGGTCGCCCATACTGTTGATGGCCTGACCCGCGTGGCCGACTTTGCGCTTTATGCGTCAAAGTCGAACGGCAAAAGGCAATTCACCATCTATGATGAAGTTCTTGAACATCAGTTTCTGGAACGGCGCGCGATGGTCGAAGAACTGCCACAGGCCATCGCGGATGGCAGTCTTGACTACTATTTGCAGCCCAAAGTGGACATGACAACCGAAGAGGTTTTTGGATTTGAAGCGCTTGCGCGCTGGCGGCGGAATGGCGTGATCGTGCCGCCAAGCGCCTTTATCGGCATCGCAGAGGAAAGCGGCCTGATCGCCGATATCGATTGCAGCATCCTGTCAAATGCCACCCGCGATATTGCAAATTTCAACCTGTGCCACGGCACAAGCTTTTCTATCAGCGTGAACTTTTCGACATTGCATTTCAGTTCGTTGAAGTTCGTGGAAACCGTGAAACATGCGTTGCTGGCCTCAGGGCTTCAGCCCGACCTGCTGACGATAGAGATTACGGAAACGGCCGAAATGCAGGATTGGGGCAAGGCCAAACAGGTTGTGTCGGCCATTCATGACCTTGGGGCAAAGGTATCAATTGATGATTTTGGTGCTGGCTTTTCATCCTTGGCTTATTTGCGCACCACCGTGGCCGATGAAATCAAGATTGACCGGTCCTTGGTTCAGGATATCGAAACGTCGGACACATCCCGCTTTTTGCTGGATGCCGTGCTTGATATCGCACGCAATCTGGGGCTGGATGCGACGGTTGAAGGCATCGAAACGCGGCGGCAGGCGGATATCGTTCTCGAAATGGGTGCGCGGAAAGCGCAAGGTTACTTCTTCAGCAGGCCAATGCCCCGCGATGATGCACTGGCTGCGGCCATGACAACGGACCAACCATTGCTGCAACGCCCTGCATCTTAGCCCTTACTGCATTTGCTGCGGTAGGGGGGATGTAACCCTATTCAATGTCATGGTTCGCCGTTCCAATCAGATCGCGCGGCACCACAAATGCTTTGCATTGTCCTGTGCGCGGCTGAACCTCGGTCCATTTGCCAATATCGAAATCAATGACTGTGCTGGCACAGGTCGGGTAATCGCTGAACCGGCGGTGATCAGGTGCTGATCGCACCAGCCCATTCGCCAACATGCCAATTCCGGGATTATGTCCGACAACCGCTATCGTCTGATCCGTCTGTTTTTGCACCATTTCAAGGATGGTATCGGGGGCGGCATGATAGATGCGCCCAGACAGTTGCAGGCGCGGTTCGGGATCAAGCGCTGACAAGATCAGCGCTGCCGTTTCCCGCGTCCGCGCTGCATCGGAACAAAGCACGGTATCAGGCAGATAGCCTTCCTGCGCCATCCATTCCCCAATCGCTGTGGCCGAGGCCCGCCCGCGTTTGTTCAGCGTTCTTTCGTGGTCGTCGCCGAAAGGATCGCTCCAACTGGATTTCGCGTGGCGGATCAGGATTAGGCGCAGGGTCATAAAAAGGCCTCCATATGGAAAGCGGCTTGGGCAGGCAGGCGGGTGCCTTGGCCCACAGGGCAGGCACGACGCGCAAGGCAGCCCGCGGTGCGGCAGGCGGTGCCAGCCGGTGAGGCGACGTGGGCTTTGCAGGCGGCCACGTCATAGCTGTTGTCAAATGCGCCAACCGGGCAGGCCGTCGCGCAGGGTTTGGCGCAGGTCAGGCAGGGTTGTGGGTTGCCGCCGATATCGGGCGATGTTTGCCAACGCAGCGCACCGCGGAAAGACGCAAACAACCCTGTTTCGTCATGCACCAGAAAGCCAATGGGTGATGCCCAGAACCGCCCTGTCTGCGTGGCCCATGTAAAGAAAGGCGCATAGGGCGGGCCACCGAAGGGAAAAAGCGGGTCCGCGTTCAATGTATCGGCAACGCCGGTGATGACACGAAAGGACCACCGATCCATTGGATCAGGGCCGCCATCCCCGTATTCCGGGCTTTCGCAAAAGATTGGCCAAAAGCGCGGTTCGTCCGGGCCGATCAGCGTAATGGTGTCTGCGCCGTCAGGGCAGTCGCCCAATGGCTGCAACCCAAAAGGGAATAAAGCGTTACTCAGATCATCGCGTGTCATGGATAGGACTTTAGACAGTGCCAGCGGGAAAACCAGAGCTTACCGCCTGCGCCAAAGACGCGGCATCCGGTTGGCGTTTGTCACGCCGTCAACGGTCGCTTCAAACCGCAGCGTATCGCCCGCGCATTCAAACCAGCCGGTGCCACCACCGCCCATCCCGGTCTCTGATGAAAACGGAATCTCCATGGTCTGACCCAGAACGTCAGCTGACCCAACCAGATTGTAGTCACTGACAGAGGCCAGAAAGACGTTGTCAGCCGCATCTAACTGACCGGCGCTATACCCGACAACTTTGACATCCATTGCAGGCACGTTGGGGACCTGCACATTGATGATCATATCATCGGCCAGCAACGTGAAGCTGCCGTCATCTGCGATCTGCATCGCGATTTCGCCCCTAACCGGGGTCGCGGTGCCTTGCATCTGCAGCGCCATCATATCGGCCACATCACGCATGTCAGCGATCCAGGTATCGACCATGCAGTCTTCGACGGTCGCACTTGCGGGCTGTGCGATGGTGACGATGCAAAAGGCGATGGCGGGCATGACAGGTTTCATTCGATCCTCCACTTTCCTGCCGATACGCTAGCAGGTGGCGTCAGGACGCCAAAGTAAGGATATCACGACTTTGGTCGGCGGATCAGCGAACCGGCGCCGTGATCCGTGAACAGTTCCAGCAAACAGGCATTGGGCGCGCGTCCGTCCAGAATGACAACGGCGCGCACGCCATCATTCATCGCCGCGAGCGCGGTTTCCGTCTTGGGGATCATGCCGCCTGCAATGGTGCCGTCAGCGATCAATTCAGGTATTTTGGCGGGGGCGATTTCGGTCAGGACTTCGCCAGATTTGTCTTTCACGCCTTCGACATCGGTCAGCAACAGCAGGCGGTCGGCCTTAAGCGCGCCTGCGATGGCACCTGCCGCTGTGTCGCCGTTCATATTAAAGGTTTGCCCGTCGCGGCCCATCCCAAGGGGGGCAATCACAGGGATCGCATCAGCCGCATGCAGATCGCGCAGGATGGTCGGGTCAACGGCGACAGGTTTGCCGACAAAACCCAAAGCGGGATTAGCCTGTTCGCACACCACCAGTCGCGCATCCTTGCCTGATAGGCCCACGGCCTTTCCGCCTTCTTCGCAGATCGCCTGCACCAGCCGGTTGTTCACCTGACCGGACAGGACCATTTCGACCACGTCCATCGTGGCTTGATCCGTTACCCGTTTGCCGTTCACGAATTCCGATTGGATATCCAACTTATCCAGCATTTCGTTGATCATCGGCCCGCCGCCGTGCACGACAACAGGATTCAGCCCGACCTGCCGCATCAGCACCACGTCACGGGCAAAGCCGCGCATCGCCGCGTCACTGCCCATTGCGTGACCGCCCAGCTTGATCACCACAGTCGCACCGGCATAGCGCTGCATATATGGCAGGGCTTCGCTAAGGGTCCGGGCGGTGGCGATCCAGTCACGGTTCATGTCTTGGGTCCTTGTCTTCATACGATGCCCGCAATGATGGCGCGGAGCGTCTTGATACCATCGCCTTTTTCCGATGACGTTAGGATCAGTTCGGGAAAGGCGGCAGGGTGTTTGGCCAATGCCGCGCGGGTTTTGTCGAGCGAGGCTTGCAGTGCTTCGCCTTTCAGCTTGTCGACCTTGGTCATGACAACTTGGAAGGTGACAGCGGAACTGTCGAGCAGGGACATGATCTCTTCGTCCACCGCTTTGGCCCCGTGCCGCGCGTCGATCAGCACGAAGACACGGCGCAGGGTTTGCCGCCCTTGCAGGTATTGTTTCAGCAGGCGCTGCCATTTTTCCACCACCGCGACGGGTGCAGTGGCAAAGCCATAGCCGGGCAGATCGACGACATAGATATCGCCTGCGGTGAAAAAGTTGATCTCTTGCGTGCGCCCCGGCGTGTTGGAGGCGCGGGCGAGGCCTTTGCGTCCGGTGATGGCGTTAATCAGGGATGATTTGCCGACGTTGGATCGCCCGGCAAAGCACACCTCAACCCGGTCGGCAGGCGGCAGGCCGTCCATCGCGACGACGCCTTTGACGAAATCGGTTTCACCCGCAAACAGCAAACGGCCTTTTTCAAGGGCCGCTGCGTCAGGCTCTTCCGCCTCGGGAAAGCGCATTTCCATGTCAGACCACCTTTGCCGTGTCGTTCAGGGCGACCTTACCGCCCTTGATCACCTTGGCATAGACGCCAAAATCCTGATGGTTCCAACCATCGCGCAGGGCCGCCAGCGTGTCAGCATCGCGTGTGCCGGTGCGGGGGTTGGCCATCGTGTGTTTGCAGCGCTCGATCGGTTCAACAACGTGCAAGATGGCCGCGCCGATCTGCACGTCCTTGCCA
Organism: Roseobacter sp. CCS2; assembly: GCF_000169435.1. Classification (GTDB taxonomy): domain Bacteria; phylum Pseudomonadota; class Alphaproteobacteria; order Rhodobacterales; family Rhodobacteraceae; genus Yoonia. The sequence goes on from NZ_AAYB01000002.1 coordinate 31,252, forward strand.
AGCCATTCCAGTTCTTCCCAAGGTCCTGCACCATCCAGCCAGATGTTGCCGCGCCAGCGTTCAATCTCAAGCGGGCGGCCCAGTTTCTGGGACACGGCGTTATGGCTGGCTTGGGTCATGATGGATACCGTCGGATAGTTGCTGTCTGTCATCCCGCGATCAGGTGCTTTTGCAAGCCGTGTTGGCTGCAACTTTTCAGGCGGACAAACGGGGCGCACCCATGCAACAAAGCGTGCTGCGTCGTCGCTGTTATCAGGATCAAAGCTGATCTGACCCAGCGCATCGTGGCGCAGGTGCATGATACCCGTGACCGCATCAAACTGTGCCCAGATACCGGCAAGCCCCGGGGTGCTGGCCCCAATCATGAAGTTCCGGCAACTGACCCAAGCGGGTGTTTCGGCGTCAAATTTAGACTGCTCGTGCATCACGGCCCACACCCGATCCCATGGCATGGTCTGCCCTTCTGTCAGCGTGACCTGATCCAGCGCCTCGCGTCCGTGGCTTTTGATGGGGTGCCGCCACAGTGCGGCGACACGTGGCATCTACTTGCCCTCTTTCTTGTCGGCCTCAGCCTCGGCCGCCCTCTTTTTCAGGCTGGCTTTGATGTTGCCAAAGACATCCGGTTTCGCCCCATGGCTGCGCATAATGGCGTATTGCTGAATGAACGTGATGACGTTGTTGGCAATCCAGTACAACACCAGACCAGACGCGAAAGAGCCCAGCATGAACATGAAGACCCATGGCATCCACGCAAAGATCATCTGCTGTGTGGGGTCTGTTGGGGCCGGGTTCAGCTTTTGCTGTAACCACATGGACACACCCAGCAGGATCGGCAGGATACCGATGAAGATCAGCGCCAAGATCGAACCGGGTTCCGGCGCTGCATAGGGCAGCAGGCCGAAAAGGTTGATGAAGGACGACGGGTCAGGCGCGCTGAGGTCCCGGATCCAACCGATCCAGGGCGCGTGCCGCAGTTCGATTGTCACAAAGATCACCTTGTAGAGCGAAAAGAAGATCGGAATTTGCAACAGGATCGGCAGACACCCGGCAGCCGGGTTTACCTTGTTGTCCTTGTAAAGCTTCATCATGCCTTGCTGCATGGCTTGCTTATCGTCGCCCGTGCGTTCTTTCAGCTTTTCCATCTCTGGCTGAAGCTCTTTCATCTTGGCCATGGACACATAGGATTTATAGGCCAGCGGCAGCACGATGATTTTCAGGATCACGGTCAGCGCAAGGATCGACCAACCCATGTTGCCGATAAAGATGTTGAGGTAGTGCAGCAGTGCAAAGATCGGCTTGGTCAGGAAAAAGAACCAGCCCCAGTCGATGCTATCAAGGAAACCGCCAACGCCGCCTTCGTTTTCGTAATTGCGGATCGCTTCCCATTCTTTTGCACCGGCAAACAGGCGTGTCGTGACGGTGGCGGTTTCGCCAGCGGCGACCGTTTCAATCGGCATCACCGCCTCTGCCTGATACAGATCACGCACATCGAAATACTTGGACGTGGACCGGAACGGCACGCCCTGTTCGGGGATCAGCGTGGTCATCCAATAGTGGTCGGTATAGCCGATCCAGCCGCTTTCGCTGACGTCCAGCCGTTCGGCCTGTGTGCGTTCACGCGGGTCAACGGCGTATTCTGTGATATCGTCATAACCGGTTTCTTCCAGCTCACCGTCGGTCATCCGCACCATACCTTCGTGCAGGATGAAAAAGTTCTTCAGGTCGTCAGGTTCGCCATGGCGGCGCAACAAACCATAAGGGCGCGCGGAAATCGCGGTGCTTGTGGCGTTTTCAACGCTTTGCGCAAAGGTGAACATAAAGGCGTCATCGACGGCAATTTCGGTGCGGAAAATCTGGCCCGCGCCATTGTCCCATGACAGCGTGACAGGGCTGTTCGGGGTGAGCGTATCACCGCTTTCCAAAGCCCAGATCGTATCGGGGCCGGGCACAGCAGATGCATCAATGCCATCCGTGGCTGTCCAGCCAAAGGACGCAAAATAAGCACCCGGTTCACCCACAGGTTTCAGCAGGCGCACAACTTCGGCATCTTCATCAATCGTTTCGCGATAGTTGGTCAACGCCAGATCATCGATCCGCCCACCCTGCAAAGAAATGGAACCGCTGAATTCACCGGTTTCAATCGCGACGCGCGGGGCATCTGCGGCGGGTTCCGGCGCTTCGGTTGGCGTTGTTGCCGCAGGGTTGACCGGGTCTGCCGCTGGCAGCGTCGGGTCATCAAGCGTTTGGGCCGTTTCAGTGGCCGGATCAACCGGCAGATCCTCTGGCGGGAACAGCGTTGTCCACGCCACGATGACAGCAAAGCTAAGCACCGTCGCCAGTATGAGGTTCTTGTTCTGGTCGTCCATCTGAAAACCGCCCGTATTCCTTAGAAAACTATGGAGGTCGTTCAACCTGTCGGGGGCCGAAAGGTCAAGCTGTTTTCAATGATTTTGGACGGTTTGAAGCAGTTGTGAGCAGCAGCATCGCAAAGCCATGCCTGAAGCTGAATTGCTTTGGGGTCCTGACCCTAGTCGTTTTGCTTATCAAGAAAGCGCTGCCGTGTGCGTTGAAAGACAGCTGTCAGGCGGGGGTCGTTGGCGGTAAGTTGGGTCAGCATTTCGGCAAATGACGCATCATCCTGTCCAAAAAATGCCTGTGCCGCCTCGTGCGGGTCCATGGATTGTGTCGCAGTCTTCATCATAACATACCTTTCACGCCACTCTGCTATACCTGATAAAAAGGCATTCGGGTGAAATTAGGGCCGGAATAGGGCCAAATACTTGGTTTAAATAGTGCAAAACGCATTAAAAAGTTAAAAATTGTTAACAAGTTATCGCACCTCAGTGCTGGAAAGTCACGCGGGTTAAGCGTTCCAGCAAATTCTTGCTTATTCAATCGCTCTGATCGCCGAAGTACAAGGTCTATCCCATCAACTCCTTGCGATGTGATCATCGCTATAACCTGTCGCGTAATCCATACCACAGCATCGCCAAAACCAACAGGGGCGACCGCAAGGCCGGGCCGCCGGGGAAGGGGGTGGTTGGCACCCGTGCCATGACGTCGAAACGTTCCGCCTGTCCCGCGATGGCTTCGGCGGCGATTTGGCCCGACATTGTGCCCAATGCGACCCCCGATCCTGAAAAACCCGACATTGTCAGGATATTCCCGCCAATCCGTTCATAATGCGGCATCCGGTTCATTGTGATGCCCAATGTGCCACCCCAGGCATGGTCTATCCCAATGTTCGCAAGTTGCGGAAAGATTTCGGTCATCGGTTTGCGCACCGCGGCTGCAATGTCTTTCGGAAATTTGTACCCATAAGATTCGCTGCCACCGAACAGCAGGCGGTGGTCATCGGAAAACCGAAAATAGTTCACCACAAATTTGCTGTCAGCGACGGCATAGTTGTTGCGGATGATTTGTTCCTGCGCCTCTGGTGTCATCGGTTTGGTCGCAACAATAAAGTTATTGATCGGCATCACCCGGGCGGCCACGTGTTTCTGCATTGTGCCCAGATAGCCATTGCAGCCCAGCACCACATAACGCGCCTTGATTGTCGCGCCGTCGGTGCGGACGGTGGCAGGATCGCCTTGATCAATGCCCGTCACTTTGGATTGTTCACATATGCGCGCCCCCGATTTCACGGCCAGTCGCGCCAGCCCCAGAACCAGTTCAAGCGGTTGTACATGCCCTGACCCCATGTCGAGCGCGCCACCGTGATAGGCGGGTGAATTCACAATGTCGCGGCAGGCCTCTGGCTCCAGCAGGGTGATCTTTTCGTAGCCGTATTTGCTTTGCATATGATCCACATATGCGGCGCCATGCTGATAATCGCGCTTGCGGTGCACCGTGTGCACGATGCCGGGGTGAAAGGTGGTGTGTACCTCATCCTTGGCACAAAGATCGCGGACCAGATCAACAGCCTGGCAGCCAATATCCCAAAGCTCACGCGCATGGGCATCACCGACCATATTTTCCAGCTCGTCCTGATCGCGCCGTTGCCCCGTTGCCACTTGCCCACCGTTGCGACCAGAGGCACCAAAGCCCACGCGCTGCGCCTCGACCACCATCACATCATAGCCGCGCTGGGCAAGGTGGTATGCGGTGGACAGCCCGGTGAAACCGGCCCCCACGACGCAGACGTCGCAAGTCAGATCACCTGCGGCGGCGGGAAATCTGTCCAGATGTTCGGCTGCATCCGCATAATAGGACGGGGGGTATTTGCCTTGCCGGTCGTTCGCGGTCAGCAGATCCATTAGCCCGCTTTCAGCAGATCATCGGCTTTCAAAATCTCATAGCATTCATCCAGCGACTTGCGCGCGCGTTCCATCAGAATGTCGATTTCATCACAGGTCATCGACAAGGGTGGTGAGATCACCATCCGGTCCCCCACGCTGCGCATGATGACGTTGTTGGCAAAACACCGGTCACGGCAGATAAAGCCAACGGTGCCGGGATCAGGAAAGGCCGCGCGGGTTGCCTTGTCGGGCGTCAGCGCGACAGATGCCATCATGCCCACGATCTTGGCCTCACCCGCAAGCGGATGATCGGCCAAGGCTTCCCATTTTTCTTTCAGGTAGGGGCCGGTCACATTGCTCACGTTGTCGACCATGCCTTCCTCTTCCAGAATGCGCAGGTTTTCCAAGGCGACCGCACAGGCCACAGGGTGCCCCGAATAGGTATAGCCGTGGTTGAATTCAGTCTCGCGCAGCACGGCGGCCACTTCGTCAGACACAATCGACCCGCCGATGGGGATGTAGCCAGAGCTGAGACCCTTGGCGATGGTCATGATGTCAGGCTCGATCCCGACGGTTTGCGAACCGAACCAGTTGCCGGTGCGCCCAAAGCCGCAGATGACCTCGTCCGCGATCAGCAGGATACCGTATTTCTTCACGATCCGCTGGATTTCGGGCCAATAGGTTTCAGGTGGCACGATCACACCACCAGCGCCTTGGATCGGTTCGGCGATGAAAGCGCCGACCTTTTCTGGTCCAATTTCCTTGATCTTGTCTTCCAATTGGCGCGCGCGTTCCAACCCGAATTCTTCGGGTGTCATATCGCCGCCTTCGGCCCACCAATGCGGCTGATCAATGAATTCAATACCGGGGATCGGCAGGCTGCCTTGGCCGTGCATCCCTTTCATCCCGCCCAAAGATGTGCCGCCGATGGTTGAGCCGTGATAGGCGTTCCAGCGCGAGATGATGACATCGCGTTCGGGCTGCCCTTTTTCGGCCCAATAGGTGCGCACAAGGCGGATGTTGGTGTCATTGGCATCTGACCCGCCGCTGGCAAAGAACACTTGGTTCATCCCGTCGGGCGCAAGCTCTGCCAGCTTTTTGGCCAGCATCAGGGCGGGCACATGGGTCGTTTGAAAAAACGTGTTGTAGTAAGGCAGTTCTTTCATCTGGCGATAGGCGGCCTCGGCCAATTCATCGCGGCCATAGCCGATGTTGACGCACCACAGGCCGGCCATACCGTCGATGATTTCTTCGCCTTCGCTGTCCTTCAGCCAGACACCTTTGGCAGAGGTGATCACCCGCGATCCCTTGTCGGCCAGCGCATTGGCGTGCGTAAACGGATGCAGGTGGTGTGCAGCGTCCAGCGCTTGCAGTTCTTCGGTCGGGGGGTAGTTGGCAAGAATGTTCATCAGTGACCTCAGACGTTCAAAAGAAGGTGGCGGCGTTCCCAAGGCGATATCTCGCGCTGGTACTCTTCGTTTTCGGCAAGTTTGATTTGTTCGTAAAGGCGGCAGAAATCGTCGCCAAGCAGGGCGCGGATTTCTGTGGCTTCTTCGAAATCCTCTAACGCTTCGCGCAGGCTGGCGGGCAAAGGCACCTCAGCTTCCCAGACTTCTTTGGTGGCTTCAGCGCGCGGTTCAACCTTGTTGAGCATGCCAAGATAGCCACATGCCAGCGATGCGGCGATGGCGATGTAAGGATTGCAATCCATACCGATCACGCGGTTTTCAAGGCGGCGCGCATCGGGGCCGGAATGGGGTACGCGCAACCCGGTTGTCCGGTTGTCGGTGGCCCATTCCAGATTGGCCGGGGCGCTTTGCCCGTCAACGGTGATGCGGCGATAGGAATTCACATAAGGGGCCAGCAACGGGATGATCTGCATCAGATACTTTTGCGACCCACCAATAAACCAGCGGAACAGATCAGTTTCTGATCCTTCGGCGCCCGAAAAAATGTTCTGACCGGTTTTGGTGTTCAGGATACTTTGATGCACATGCATTGCACTGCCGGGTTCGTCGCGCTTGGGTTTTGCCATGAAGGTGGCGAAGACATTGTTTTTCAACGCCGCCTCGCGGATCGTGCGTTTGAAATAGAACACTTGATCGGCCAGATGCAGGGGATCGCCATGCATCAGGTTAATCTCAATCTGGCCAGCGCCGCCTTCTTGGATCAGCGTGTCGATGGAAAGGCCCTGATGTTCGGCATAATCATAGATCGTGTCGATGACGGGGCCGTATTCATCAACCGCGACCATGGAATAAACCTGCCTGCTGGGCACCTTGCGCCCCGTGCGTCCGACAGGTGTTTCGATGGGATCATTTGGATCAAGGTTGGGCGTTGTGAGGTAAAACTCCAACTCTGGTGCGATGATCGGTGTCCAGCCTTTATCGGCATAGGCCTGTATGACGTTTTTAAGGATGGTACGGGGCGCCAGCGCAAGGGGTGATCCGTCGCGGTTGAACATGTCGCAGATCACCTGAAGCGATACATCATCGGCCCATGGAATGGCGCAAGCGGTCGCCATATCCGGTTTCAGTACGACGTCCTTTTCAAGCCATTGGTTTTCGATATCCATATCGACGTATTCACCAGAAATCGTCTGGTAAAACAGTGAAATCGGCAGCGCCATTTCCGCATCGGGTTGGAACTTGATCGTGGGCATCGTCTTGCCGCGCGAGGTGCCGACCAGATCAGGGATAATGCATTCCACACCGTCGATTTTTTCGCCTTTCGCATAGGCCGTGAACTCATCCGACAGGCTGTCTTGCCAGTTGGGGTTCTGTTGTGATGACATGGGGCCCTCCGCAGGCGCAATCTGCCCGCACACGGGCCTTTCGACGCAACCTTGATCAAAACTCTGACCCTAGTCAAATGCGGTCTGTGATCAGCGCCCAAGCGCGTTCAATTTTTGCCTGCCATTTGTGCATCATGCCAGTCACAGCAGGGCAGCCTTTGTGCGTTGGTAGGTCTGAAATGATCAAATCGTGGTCCTGCCATTGCAAACGCCCAGAATTTCATCAAAGCTGACTGCGATTGCGGGACATATTAACGGAGGATTACATGCTCAAGACGAAAACTTGCACGCTGCTTGCGGCGGCTGTGCTGACGGCACAAGCGGGCTGGGCGGAAGAAGTGCGCGTTTACAACTGGTCTGATTACATTGACGAAGATTTGCTGACCAAGTTTGAGGAAGAAACCGGGTACGAGCTGATTTACGACGTCTTTGACAGCAACGAAGTGCTGGAAACACGGATGCTGGCCGGTGGTTCTGGTTATGATGTTGTTGTGCCGACCGGTGACTTTTTGCAGCGTCAGATTACGGCGGGTGCGTTTCAGCAACTGGACAAGTCAAAGTTAAGCAACATTGATAACCTTTGGGATACGATCCTTGGCCGGACCGAGGCATTTGACCCTGGTGCGCAGTATTCGATCAACTATATGTGGGGCACCACAGGCATTGGCGTGAACGTCGGCAAAGTCACCGAGATTTTAGGTGAAGACGCGCCCATCAATTCGCTCGCGCTTATTTTTGATCCTGCGAATATGGAAAAGCTTGCCGCATGTGGCGTCTATTTCCTTGATGCCCCGACCGAGATTATTCCCGCGGCACTGCAATACATCGGCGAAGACCCCGATACGCAGGACGAAGATGTTATCGCCTTGGCAGAGCCTGTTTTGCAGGCGGTGCGGCCTTATATCCAGAAATTCCACAGTTCTGAATACATCACAGCTTTGGCAAACGGGGATATCTGTGTCGCTGTCGGTTGGTCCGGTGATGTCCTGCAAGCCCGCGATCGTGCGTTCGAGGCCGATAACGGTGTCGAAATTGCCTATAACGCCCCTGTTGAAGGTGCGCTGATGTGGTTTGATCAAATGGCGATCCCGGTTGATGCGCCAAACCCAGAAGGTGCGCATGCATTCCTGGATTTCATTCTGGACGCTGAAAACATGGCCGCTGCATCGAATTATGTTTATTATGCCAACGGCAACGAAGCGTCCAAGCCATTCCTTCTTGAGGATGTGATTGGCGACACTGCCATCTATCCAGACGAAGCCACGCTTGAAACCCTGTACACAAAAAGCCCCTATGACGCGCGTGCGCAACGTTTCGTCACGCGGATGTGGACACGGATCAAGTCCGGCACCTAAGGTAAAGACAACCCCGGCCCGCGATGATGGGCCGGGGTCCTTTTTGACGCACACAGACCCGAGGCCCATTCCCTATGCCTGAAACCGTTTTCGCGCCTTGGAATGATCCTGCTGAAAAACCTCTGATCCAGTTTCGCAATGTCACCAAACGTTTTGGCAGTTTCACCGCGATTGATGATCTGAGCATTGATATTTTCGAAAAAGAGTTCTTTGCTCTGCTCGGCCCCTCTGGCTGTGGCAAGACGACGATGATGCGCATGTTGGCAGGGTTCGAGACGCCAACCAGTGGGACGATCATGCTGGATGGTCAGGATATATCGCCCATTCCGCCCAACAAACGCAGCGTGAACATGATGTTCCAGTCCTATGCGCTGTTCCCGCATTTGACAGTTTACGACAACATCGCTTTTGGCCTGAAGCGCGATAAGCTGCCAAAAGATCAGATTGATGCGCGGGTCAAGGAAATGCTGCGCCTTGTGCAGATTGAAAAGTTTGGCCAACGCAAGCCTGAGCAGATTTCTGGGGGCCAGCGCCAGCGTGTGGCCTTGGCCCGATCCTTGGCGAAAGCGCCGAAACTGCTGTTGTTGGATGAGCCGTTGTCGGCGCTTGATAAAAAGCTGCGGCAGGATACGCAGTTTGAGCTGATGGATATTCAGGAAAAGACCGGCACCACCTTTGTCGTTGTCACCCATGATCAGGAAGAGGCGATGACGGTGGCATCCCGCGTCGCGGTGATGGATCATGGCAGGCTGAAACAGGTCGATACGCCCGACCGCATCTATGAAGCGCCCAACAGTACTTATGTGGCTGATTTTATCGGTGACGTGAACATCATCGCAGGGCACGCCACAACGCAGGGCGAAACGGTTTCAATCGCATGGGCCGACGGCCAGCCGCCGATCATTGGCACACCGTCCAAGCCGATGGACGACGGTAAGGTCAGCTTTGCGATCCGGCCTGAAAAGGTGGCGATTTCGGCAGAAAAACCGACCGACCGGAATAACATGGTGCAAGGCAAGGTTCTCGACATCGCCTATCTGGGCAACCTGTCGACTTATCATGTGCAATTGCCCAGCGGCATCGTGATTAAGGCCCAGACCGCCAATTCACGCAGGCGCGCCAGCCGCCCGTTTACATGGGAAGATGAGGTTTGGCTGTCATGGACAGACACCGCCGGCATCGTGTTGGAAAGCTGATGAACCTGCGTCGTTTCAGCCTGATTGCCGTTCCCTATGTCTGGCTGCTGGGGCTGTTTCTGGTCCCGTTTCTGATCGTTTTTAAGATATCGCTGTCTGACATCGCCTTGTCGATCCCGCCTTATACGCCGACGCTGGAATTGTCCGAAGGCTGGGCGGGGTTTCGTGACTTCCTGTCGCAACTCGACTTTGAAAACTTCGAATTTCTGGCGACCGATGATCTTTATTGGAAAAGCTATCTGTCCAGCGTGCAGATTGCCCTAATCTCTACCTTAATCTGTTTGGCTATTGGTTTTCCCATCGCTTACGGCATGGCGAACGCGCCGCGCGAATGGCAGCCGACCTTGATGTTGCTGGTGATCCTGCCGTTCTGGACCAGCTTTCTGATCCGGGTGTATTCGCTGATTGGTATTCTTAGTCAGGAAGGGATGCTGAACCAGTTTCTGATGTGGATTGGCCTGATCAACGCACCGCTGACCATCCTGAACACCAATATCGCTGTCTATATCGGCATCGTTTACACTTATGTCCCGTTCATGATCTTGCCCATCTACGCCACGCTGACCAAGCTGGATGGATCACTGCTGGAAGCGGCAGAAGATTTAGGCTGTTCGCGGACCGAAGCGTTCTGGCGTATCACAGTGCCCCTGTCCAAGGCCGGCATCATCGCGGGCTGTTTTCTGGTCTTTATCCCCGCGCTGGGCGAATTCGTGATCCCATCGTTGCTGGGCGGGTCCGAGACGCTGATGATTGGCAAGGTGCTGTACGAAGAATTCTTTGCCAACCGCGATTGGCCTGTGGCCGGTGCTGTCGCCGTTATCCTGCTGCTGATCCTGATTATTCCCATCGTGCTGTATCAGCGCAATGAGCAAAAGATGATGGATGCCGACACATGAGGCGGCTGACATGGTTCAACGCGACATCACTGACGCTGGGGTTTGCGTTTCTTTATATCCCGATGATCGTGGTTATCATCTATAGCTTTAATGAAAGCCGTCTGGTCACGGTCTGGGGTGGTTTTTCAATCAAATGGTATGGTGAGCTGTTGCAAAACGAAGCCTTCCTTGATGCCGCGTGGGTCACGTTCAAGGTCGGCTTTTTCTCATCTATCATTGCAACCATACTTGGTACGATGGGCGCCTATGTGCTGGTGCGCGGTGGCCGGTTTTATGGGCGCACGTTGTTTTCAGGGATGATCTATGCGCCTTTGGTGATGCCCGAAGTGATCACTGGGTTGTCGCTGCTGTTGCTGTTTATCTCTATCGGGCTGGACCGCGGATTATTCACGATCGTGCTTGCCCATGCGACATTTTCCATGTGCTACGTGTCTGTGGTGGTCAGTTCGCGTCTGGTTAGTTTTGATCGGTCGGTTGAAGAAGCAGCCCTTGATCTTGGCTGCACCCCGTTTGAGGCGTTTCGCCTTGTCACCCTGCCCATCATCGCACCTGCGGTCATTTCCGGCTGGTTGTTGGCGCTGACGCTGTCGCTGGATGATCTGGTGATTGCCTCCTTTGTGGCCGGGCCGTCTGCCACAACATTGCCGATCAAGGTGTTCAGTTCGATCCGTTTGGGCGTGAGTCCTGAGATTAACGCGTTATCAACGATCCTGATTGGTTTGGTCACCATCGGGACCATTGCGGCCTCTTTGACCACAAAGCGGGCTGTCATGCGCCGCCGCCGCGAAGAGCAGATGGCAGAGCAGGCAGGCTAGTGCGTTAAGCGGCCTCTGGCACGACGCGTTGTGCGATATCTGCGAGCAGGGTTTCCAGATCTGCGGGCATCTTGCCGTCCGACAGCTTGCCATCAATGCTGAGGAAAGACAGGCCATGCACAAAGCTCCAGAGCATAAAGGCCCTTTGGCGGTCTTCATCGGTAATTTCGCTGCGTCCCAAGCATTTGGCGACCTCAAGCTGGACAACCGAAAATTTCTGATCGCCCAGCGCATAAAGCGTTTCGTCTTCTTCTGTTTCGCCAGACCACGTGAACATCAGCCGAAAAACGCCCGGTTCCGTGATGGCAAAACGGATGTACACGCGCCCCAAGGCAATGATCCGCGCCAGCGTGCCTTCGGGATGCGGGGCAAGCTCTGTCAGCATCTGTTCGGATTGGCGGGTCATACCCGCGGCCGCAACCTCGCGCAGCATCGCGGTTTTGTCCTTGAAGTGCTTGTAAGGTGCGGCCGTTGAAACACCCGCGCGGCGACAGGCCTCGGATACTGAAAAGTTGTCGGGGCCCTTTTCTTCGACCAGTTGCCGCGTTGCGTCGATCAGTTGTGATCGTAGATCACCGTGGTGATACGATGCGCGTTTTTGCGAATTTTTATCTTTTATCATGATCTAATCAATTTCACGGTCCGTAATACTTGTCAAAGTAAGAAGTTCTAACATATGTTAGAGTCTCTAACATTGCGAGAGGGTATGTCATGTCACAAGGAATTTTATCGCGGATGCTGCGCCGGACCGGTATTCTTATCGGGACAGCCCTTGCGATTGCGGTCGCAGTTGCGGCGGTCATGTTCGGGTCAGACGCCCTTGCCAAACGCGCCGAAGCTGCACCGCCACCGGCACCTGCCACGCTGGCCACTGTCGCGGTTACGCCTGTTCAGTTTGAAGACCACTACATTACAACCCGCCGTTTTCTGGGGCAGGTTGAGGCGACGGCAGATGCTGTTTTATCCTTTGAATTGGCGGGCCGTCTGGCCGCGTTGATGGTGGACGAAGGTGAAAGCGTGTCCGCAGGTGCTGTGATTGCGCGCCTTGATACGGCATTGTTGGAGGCAGAGCGCTTGCGGCTTGCGGCCTCAAAAGATGCGACGCTGGCGCAGCTGACATTCGCGGAAACGCGGCTTAAGCGCGCCGAACAACTATTGGTCGATGGGTTTTCTAGCCAGGAAACACTTGATCAGGCGCGCGCGACCCGCGATGAACTGACAAGCCGGATCGCTGAAATTGATGCGGGCCTGACAACAGTTGCCATCAACATCGAAAAGTCTGAATTGCGCGCCCCGTTTGACGGGCGGGTTGGTGCGCTGGACGTTGAAATCTCTGAGACGGTGAACCCCGGTCAGATGATTCTGACACTGATTGAAACCAATGATCCTATTGTGCGCGTCGGTCTGCCGCTTAGCGTAACCGAAGATGATCTGCAAAATGCCCGCATTGATATGGCAGGCCAGCAACATCAGGCTGACCTGCTGCAACTGCGCCCTGATATCGACCCGACAACGCGGACACGGACCGCCCTTTTTGCACTGGATACGCAGGCCAACCTGACCTTTGGTCAGACCGCCACGCTGTTGGTGGATGTGACAGTGCCAGCGCGTGGCGCATGGGTGTCGCTGGATGCCTTGCAGCAAGGGTCTGGCAGTATTTGGACGGTTCTGGTTGTTGACGCAGGGACCGTGCGCACCGCCGCCGTCGAGGTTTTGTTCCAGCAAAGCAACCGCGCCTTTGTGCAAGGCAGCTTTACAGAAGGCGCGCAGTTGATCAGCACGGGCGCGCATCGTGTTGTGCCGGGCCAGCAAGTGCAACTTGCCGGTAGCGGGGCCTGAGGATGTTGACGACACTGACCTTTCGCCAGCCCCGTCTTGTCGCGCTGATCCTTCTTGTTCTGATCTCTGCGGGCCTGTCATCTTTCCTGTCTTTGGGCCGCCAAGAAGACCCGACCATCACCAATTTGTTTGCGACGGTCACAACCCAGTTTCCCGGCGCTGATCCTGCGCGTGTCGAAACACTTGTCACCGCCGAGATTGAAGAAGAATTGCAATCTATCGCAGAGGTGGATGTGATCACATCTGTGTCGCGCTCTGGCGTGTCGATTGTGTCAGTGGAACTGCTGCAAACGCTGGATGATGCCACGATTGAACAGGTCTGGTCCGAGGCACGCGATGCCGTCGAAGCCGCGCGTCGCACCTTTCCGGCCGGTGTGCAGGCGCCCGATTTCAATGCCGAAGGGATATCGGCATATTCTGCGGTGGTGGCTGTGACTGCCGACCACGCAGATGTCCCCCAAGCCATTGTTGAGGCACATGCCGAAGCTTTGGCAGATCGTTTGCGCACGATCCCGTCAACGCGCGCTGTCGATTTGTTTGGTGAACCCGAAACCGAGGTGCTGGTGACGGTTGATCCACAGGCCGCGGCTAATCTTGGTCTGACCGCGCAGGATATATCGCGGTTGATTAACGCTGCCGATGGCAAGGTGCAGGCAGGCCGCGTGCAAAGCGATGCGGTTGATCTGACCATCAATATTTCCGGCGCCATTGAAACGCTTGAACGTCTGGGCGATGTTGTTTTGCGCCAGAACGCCGATGGGGCAACTGTGGCACTGGCTGACATTGCAACGATCACCCGCGGCGTCCGCGAACCAGTCAGCGATATGGCGATTGCCAATGGCAAACGCGCGATCCTTGTTGGTGTTTTGGCGCAGGATGGTGTGCAGATTGACCGTTGGATGGGCTTTGTGCGTGATGAGTTGCAGACAGGGGCCACCGCAGTGCCAGTGGGCCTGTCCGAGACGCTGATGTTTGATCAAAGTACCTATACCGCTGATCGTTTGGCCGATGTGGGTGCCAACATGGCCATCGGTGTCACATTGGTGGTGCTGGTTTTGTTTGTCACCCTTGGCTTGCGCGCGGCTGCGATTGTGGCTGTGGTGTTGCCTGTCGTGTCACTGGCCACTTTGGCCAGCATGAATTTTATCGGTCTGCCCATTCATCAGATGTCTGTGACCGGCCTGATTGTGGCGCTTGGCCTTTTGGTTGATGCGGCAATCGTGATGGTTGATGAGGTCCGCCAACGCCTTGGCCGCGGTATGGACCGGGGCGCGGCGGTTGGTGATGCGGTCAACCGACTGGCGGCGCCCTTGCTGGCCTCTACCGTGACGACGGCGCTGTCGTTTACCCCGATGATCCTGCTGCCCGGCCCTGCGGGTGATTTTGTGGGGTCTATCGCGATTGCGGTTGTCCTGATGCTGGTTTGGTCGCTGTTCATCGCGCTAACCGTGACGCCTGCCTTGGCGGGGTGGTTCCTGAAAGGTGGCAAGCCATCGGGCTTGCAAGTGCCGGTGCTGGGGCGTGCCTTTGCTGGGCTGATCAATCTGTCGGTGCGCAACCCTGTGCGGTCAATCGCGCTGGCGCTGGTGTTGCCGGTTTTGGGGTTTGCTGCCTTCCCAACACTGACCGCGCAGTTCTTTCCGGGGGTTGAACGTGACCAGTTCTATGTTGAAATTGACATGCCACCGGGTACGGCGATTGCAGAAACCGCCGCCGTCGCCCGCGAGATTGATGCGCGTTTGGCCGAAGACCAAGGGGTTGACCGGGTCTATTGGTCGCTGGGGCAATCCGGCCCTGCGTTTTATTACAACATCACCGGTGGCCGGTCCGCAGAGCCTGCTTATGCGCAAGCCATGGTCAAAACGCTGACGGCCGACGATGCCGCGCGCATTGTGCCTGATTTGCAAGGCACACTTGATCGCGCCTATCCGCAAGCGCGCATTATCGTGCGCGATCTGGTCCAAGGCCCGCCTGTCGCAGCCCCGATCGAGGTTCGGCTTGTCGGTCCTGATCTGGATGTGTTGCGTGATCTTGGTAATGAGGCACGCGCCATTATGGCCGATCTGCCATTGGTGACCCAAGTGCGCGCGGGTGTGGTCAGTGGCGCGCCGCAACTGCGTTACGAGATCAATGAACCTGCGGTGCGGCTGTTGGGCATGAACCTGACCGACGTCGCAGCCCAGCTTGAGGCCGGGTTGGTCGGTGTGACTGGCGGCAGCCTTGTGGAAGGCACAGATCAGTTGCCGGTGCGTGTGCGCTTTGGTGGTGACCTGCGCGGTGATCTTGAAGCGGTCAATGACTTGCCCATTCTGTTGCCGAACGCTGCCACTTTGTCAGGCGCAGGCGCTTTGCCGGTGGTGCCATTTTCCGAACTGGCGACGACGGTGCTTGAACCCGCTGAAAGCGTGATCACAAGACGCAATGGTGAGCGTATCAATACGGTGCAGGCCTATATTGTGCCGGGTGTTTTGCCTGAAGAGGCCTTGCAAGAGGTTCTTGCCGCATTGGATGCGCGTGGGTTTGATGTGCCGCTGGGGTATCGGATCGAATTGGGCGGTGACAGTGATGCGCGCTCAGACACCGTGGGGAATTTGCTGGCATCTGTCGGGCTGATCGTGACGCTGACGATTGCGACGATTGTGCTAACATTCAATTCGTTCCGCCTGACGGCGATTGCCCTGGTGGTTTGCGTCTTGTCGGCGGGACTGTCGATGCTATCGCTAGCCGTGATGCAATTTCCCTTTGGGATCAATGCAATCATTGGTGTGATCGGTTCAATCGGTGTGTCGATCAATGCCGCAATCATCATTCTGACAGGGCTGAAGGCAGACCCGGATGCCGCCGCAGGTGATACCGATGCGATTGCGCGCGTGGTCACAGGATCAAGCCGTCACATCACGTCGACCACTATCACGACCTTTGGTGGGTTTTTGCCCCTGATCCTGGCGGGCGGTGGTTTTTGGCCGCCCTTTGCTGTGGCGATTGCGGGCGGGGTCATGCTGTCTGCGGTGATTTCGTTCTTCTTTACGCCAGCCGCGTTCACATTGATCTACCGTCAACGCAAGGCAGACCAGCGTGGTGATGCATTGGCCGCCGCGTGAACGTGGCGCATCTGCGTCAGGCCGATTTCAACCGCGCAAAGACATCGCCAGAGTTGGCCCGCATCGGCAGGCCCATGATCTGTGATTGCAGGCTTTGCGCGTCGGCCCATTGCGGATTGATCAGCGCGTGGTCTTCGCCCAGACTGGCGTTGAATTCATAGGCCCCAAGGGTGCTAAGCTGATCAAGACAATCAAGCGCCACTTGTTTTTGTATCGTTGTAAACTCGAATGACAGCGCGGGGGGTTGATGGGTCAGCCCGCGCAGCACCTCAAGTTCGTGCCCTTCCACATCAATCTTTATAAAATCGGGCATCCCGTATTGCCGGATCAGGGCATCAAGCGTTGTGACATCCACTGTGATTTGGCTATCCCACACCTGCCCTTGCCATTGTGTCGCCCGTCGCGCCGATGCGATCAGATCGGATGAGGCGGTCGTAATCGTGGGGTTATCGGTGTTCACATGCAACGGCAGCGTCCCTGCCTGCGCGCCCACCGCTGTTTGGTGCAAATGCGCGTGATCGCAGCCGCCATACAGCAGCCGTAAGGCGCGGAAAATATGCGGTTGTGGTTCGGCCGCCACGACAGTCGCCCCCAAGCGCAGAAAGCTGCCCATACGGTCACCCACATGCGCGCCGATATCAAAGGCAAGGCCGCCATCGGGCACAAACTGCGCGTTCAACCGGTCCATCCGCGCGGTGCGGTCTGCGTCGCGGTAATAGACATCAAGGGATTTGTGGATCGCACGCAGGTGCGCTTTGGTCATGGCGTTCATGTCAGGGGTGTCTCTTGTTGTGTTATGGCGGCAAGGGCGGTGGCCACAATCGTGGCCGTGTCCTGCCAGCTGGGCAGCGCGTGCCCGGCGGTTTGTGCGGCGGTGGCAAGGTTTTGGCGCAGGTCCGCGTTGCCAAGCACCTGTCGCAGTGCATCGGCAAAAGCATCCGGTGCGTCAGGCGGCACCAGCAATCCCGCATCCGCTGGCACCGTATCAGGCACCGCCCCTGCCGCGCAGGATATGATGGGCAGGCCATGCACCAGCGCTTCGTCAAATACGATGCCGTAGCCTTCGAACCGGGTCGCCAGCGCAAAAAGGCTGGCAGAGCCGAAAAGCGCGCCAAGTGCATCATAGTCGATCTGCCCTGTGAGCGTGACACGGTCGGTCAACCCAAGCGATTGGCGCAGGTCTTGCAGGTCCTGCGCATAGGTCGCGTCCAGCGGTGCGCCGACGATTTTGGCCCGCCAATCCAGATCGGTGATCTGGGCCAGCGCCCTGAGCAATACATCATGCCCTTTGCGCGGCAGTTGGATACCCACCGACAGGATCAGGGGCGGATCAATCGGGCGCGCCGGCGTTGCAGGCCGGTCGGTGCCGGGGCAGGCGATATGGATGCGGCCCGCTGGCACGCCGTAATCCGACACCAAAAGCCCGGCGGTATGCGGGCTGGGCACGACAACCTGGGCCGCATGGGCAAGGTTGGCGCGTTCGCTTGCGTAAAGGTCTTGCGCGCGGGCCGCCTCAAGCCCGTTTTCAAGGGCAAGCGGGTGATGGATCAGCGCGATAATGGGCGCGCGAACCTGCGCCACACGGGCCGGATCCAGCGCGCCAAAGGCAAGGCCGTCGATGATCACCGGACACTCCACAGGGACCTTTGCCAGCTGGTTGAACGCGATGTCCATATCTTTGGCGGGCGGCGCAGGGAAACTGCCGGGCAGGGCGATATGGCTGACCTCAACCCCTTGGGCGCGCAATTCATGCAGCAGCCTGCGGTCATAGATATAGCCCCCTGTCAGCGTGGTCAGATCACCGGGAACGGCAAGAGCGGCGCGCCTGACGGTCATTTCAACACCAGCGCAATCAGGCCGGGCAGGACCGCCAAAAGCATCGCGATGCCAAACATCACACTGGCCGCCACACCAGCGCTGGCCGAAGTGCCCGCAAGGGGCAACAGGACCGCTGCGGCCCCTTCGCGGATGCCCCAGCCGCTGACGGTAAAGGGGATCAGCATCGAAAACAGGATCACCGGCACGATGGCCAGCAGTGCGGCGATGGATAGATGCACCCCCACAGCCCATGCACACAGCCCAAAGGCCGCCAGATTGCACAGGGTGATCACAGCCCCAAGCCCGATCTGTGCAGGCAATGCCTTTTTCGACAGGAGTGCTGTGTAGAAGGGCCGCATCCAGCCTGAAAGCTTTTGTCCCAACAAGGCTGGAAACCATTGACCCGCGGTGATGACGATACCGACCGCGCAACCGACCGCAATGACGGTCCCAATGGGTGCCGCATAGGCAAGCGGCCAGTCCAGACCACCGACTGCCATGCTTGTGAAGGCAAAGGCGCAGGCCATCGTGACAAACATCGCGATTTGTCCCGCCAGCCGTTCAAACACAACCGCCTGGGTCGCCACCGCAAGGCCCGCTTGTGCCTTGGCCCGCACCGCGCGGGTGGCGTCACCCACCACAGCGCCGGGCAAGGCCTGATTGATCACCTGAGACAGAAAGTATTCCTTGATCGCATGCGGCAGGTGCAGGGTCTGGCCCAGATGCGCTGCGGTCAGTTTCCAGCGCAGTGCGGACAGCACCGTTTGACAGATCAGCACCGCAACAGCGGCCAGCAGCCAAAGGGGTTGCGCCTGTGACAGGATGCGCATGATTTCGGGGCCATCGGCGGCGGTCCATAGCAGTGCGATCAGCAGTGCCGTAAAAGCCAGTTGTCCGACGCGCCATGCCTGCGCCCGGGTCATTGGCCGGCCTCTGCGATTAGTTGTGATGACAGGGCCCGGATGATGTGTTCGCGCATCTGATCCATCCGGTGGACATCGCTGCTGTCAGCAGGGATCAGACCGGGCGTGAAATCGGCATCGGACAAAAGATCAACCAGCGGCGGTGGCCCGACAATATGCAGCGGCACATGCGGGCGGTCATCGAGCGCGATAAACCCGGCCGCCTGATGGTCGCCGACGATGATCATCAAAGGCGGGTCATCTGCATGCAGGGCCGCATAGGCAAAAACCGTCTGCAAGGCATAGTCCACCGCCAGCCCATATTGCGCGCGCACCCGGTCATTGTCTTGCCAGACCACGCGCGGCGGGTCAGCGGCATCAACGATCGGGTCAAAGACCGTGCCGTCGCCCAGATCATCCCAGTCGATCAGATCAGGGACCGGCACCCAAGGCGCATGCGATGACCCCAGCGCCATTTGGATGAAATAAGGTCGATCATCCCGTCGTTGGTCGCGCAGCAGACGGTCCATTGCGGCGAATGTGAACTGATCGGGCATGGTGATCCAGTTGAAGGGTTTTCCGGCATAGCCCAGATCGGCCTCGGCCAGGACAGTTTCAAATCCCATGAACTGTGCTTCGGGCCAATCAAGGGTGATCTGCGGCATGACGGCGGCGGTGTGAAACCCTGATTGCCCGGCCAGATGGAACAGCGTTTGACGCCCGCTTGACAGGGCCGCGCGATAGCTGGTCTGGTTGGGTATCCACAGCCCATTGGCAAAGGTCGCATGCGCCAGCCAGCTTTGCCCGCCTTGCGTGGGCGAGGCCAGCAAGGCGGATGACATGGACAGCCCAAGTGCCGCAAGTTCGGACTGCGCATCGCGCAGCGTGTCGCGGTGCAGATCAGCATAAAGCGGGGTATCAAGGCTGGTGCGCCCATAGCTTTCGACAAAAACGACGATTACGTCACGGTCGATCAGATCAAACAACCCGCTTTGGTCCGTGAGCGGATCGTTCTGTGCCGCCGTGCGGAAAACCCGCAGATCGGCGATGGTTTTTTGCGCGGTCTCAACCCGTTCAACACCCACACGCGCGGTAAAAGCGGTGCCGGGGTAAGCAAAAGGTGTGGCCCAGCGCCCCATCTTGGCCCCGACATCGGTCATCACAAGCCCCGTGCATAGCACTGCGGCACCCCCGACGATGGCAGGCAGCGGGCGTGGCAACGGCAGGCGCGCCCAGACGCGCATCGCCCACCACAGCGCAGCGGCAAGGCCTGCGATGATCAAACCGGCCCCAATAACGGCAGCGATGGCAGCGGCGCGCCCAAGATTGCCAACAAGCAGATCATAGAAAGACCCGATCAACGGCAAATCGCCCACCGGATTGAACCCGCGGTTCAGCGAGGTGAACATGACGAAATCAGCCGTTTTGAGGACCGCAATGATGGTCAATGCCGCGACAAGTATAACGCGCAGCATGACCCCGGCCCGCGATGTGCCAAGCGCCAGAACCGCCAATAAAATAGCGGGCAGTTCAAGCGGGAACAGCAAAAGCGCGTCCCAAGCCACTGCCGCAGGATGATTGGGTTGGATCAGCACCAGATCAAGGATCAGCGCTGCCAGTACGACCGCCAGACTACTGCGAAGCGTCAAAGGCGCACCTCTCGTTTTTGCCAAAGCCACAGGATATCGCGCCCGAAAGACCAGATCAGCGCCAGCGTCACCGCAGCGATAATCAGATCAAGCCGCCCATCAGCAAGGAACGGGACTTGCAGGGCGATCAGCGCGCCAATCTGAAAGACACAGACCGCCTTGCGCGCAAAGCTGGGGCGCAGTGGCCGGTTCAGCCATGGCAGTTGCAAACGTGCGATCCAGAACAGGTAATGCGGCAAACCCAACAGGATCACGTAAGGGCCGGCGGCGCCATTGGTGGCGGCATAAATGGCAAGGACGAGGGCGAAGATGGCGTCGACCTCAACATCAAATTGTGCGCCAAAATCAGATGAAAGCCCCTGCTTGCGCGCCAACCACCCATCAATGCCATCAAGGCCAAGTGCCAGTGCAGCGATACCAAAAGTCGCCCAATTCGGTGCGATCCCCGCCATCACCACGATGCAAAGCACACCCACAAGCACCAGACGCCCCAGCGTTGCCAAGTTGCACAAACCCAAAGACTGATGCGGAAAGTCTTGGCTTAGGCGAAAAGCCGCCACAGTTGCTGCCAGCACATATAGACCCGTGCCAATCACCACGAAATACGTGGTTTCGGCGGTCATTCCAAACAGCAAATCATATAGAAAAACCAATGTACCAGCGCCCAACAAAGCGGCCCCGCAGAACACGTGCAGTGGTGATGCGCCAAAGCCTTTGGGCTTTGCGTGACGATCCGTTATCGGCTTGTCTGATGTCGGGTGTCTCATGCGGCGCACTCTAAAAAATATTTCTTGTGAATAATACGCTCAAGGTAGGCGTAATATTCGCAAGACCCGCAAAAAAGAAAGAACGACCCATGACTGACAGCGTTTTAAGATATCGTGTGCCCGCACGCCTGATCCACTGGACCATGGCTATTTTGGTGCTTGGCATGATCCCGGTGGGGTTTTTGATGGTCCGTGAAGGCTTGGACCGTAGCTTGCAGAATGTCCTGTTCATCGCGCACAAGAACATTGGTGTGCTGGTGTTGATCCTGATCTTTGTGCGCCTCATCTATCGGTGGCGCAACCCGCCGGTGCTGGCCCCGGTGCCCCTGCCCAAAGCGCAGGAATTGGCCGCCAAAGCCACGCATTTCGGGCTTTATGCCTTGCTCTTGATTATGCCGCTTGCGGGCTATGTCAGGGTAAGGGCCGGGGGGTTCCCGATTGAAGCGCTTGATGCGATGGGTATTCCGGCGCTTGTGCCGCGATCCGAGGCTTTGGCGGAATTTGCGAAAGCGGTGCATTTCTATGGTGCGTATGCGATTGCCATATTGGTCGCGATGCATGTAGGTGCGGCGGCGTATCATGGGCTGGTGCGGCGCGATGGGATTTTTTCCCGGATGTGGCCACCTGTTGGCCCCAAGTCGTAAGATCAGGGAAAGCAAGACAGCGTGTTTACTCAGAACTCTCAAATCATCGCGCATGCGCAGCAGCGGTTCGGCCAATTTTGGCGCGGACGGGCTGTGCGTGGGACGCCGATCGCGGGTGCAGGCCTTGCGCCATTCATTGGCGTGAGCGTTGCTATGTCTGTCTTGATCGTTGCGGCCTTTGCAAGCGCTGTGGATGAGTGGACAGCGCTTACTGTTGTGGTTGCTGCGTTGATCCTGGTGAATGCGTTATGGATTTCGGGGGGCGCTGCGACGGCTTTGCTAGGGTTGTTTACGCCCAGCGCCGTTCATACCGCGCCACCAAAGCATTGGGTGCCCAAGGGGAAAACAGCGGTCCTTGTTGCCTTATGTGGCGAAGATGCGGGGCCGCTGGCCGCATATCTGAACCACTTTACCCGTGGTTTGGGCGCTGTTGGTCTGGGTTCGGAAACAACTGTTTTTGTGCTGTCCGATACATCCGCCGCCCCGCAGATCGCGGCAGAGGAAGCAGCACTTGCCGACCTGATAGCGCAGGGGCGCATCGTGTATCGCCGCCGGGTTGAGAATACCAACAAGAAGCCCGGTAATATTGCTGATTGGCTGGACAGTCATGGCAGTGATTTTGACTATATGGTCGTCAAAGACGCCGATAGCCGGATGACGCCAGACAGCATCAAGCAACTGATCTGGCAATTGGAAAGCCGCCCTGACACCGGTTTGCTGCAAGCCGCGATTGCGCTGATCCCGGGACGGACGCGTTTTGGTCGGCATCAGCGGATTTCATCGCGCTTGCTGGGGCCTGCGTTTGGCCGTGGTTTTGCCGCGTGGTCAGGCAAGGCGGGTAATTACTGGGGTCATAATGCCATCATGCGCGTAGCCGCGTTCCGGTCGGCGGCGGCATTGCCGCGCCTGTCGGGGCAAGCCCCCTTTGGCGGTGATCTGTTGAGCCATGATTTTGTTGAGGCCGCGTGGATGCGCCGTGCAGGATGGGACATTGAACTGGCCCCCGATATGCGCGGCAGTGCCGAAGATGCGCCACAAACCTTGCACGCATTCTTTCGCCGCGACCGCCGCTGGTGTCAGGGCAATTTACAGCATCTGCGGGTGTGGAACACACCGGGCCTGCACCCGATCAGCCGTTTGCATCTGGTCACGGGTGCGTTCAGCTATCTGTCCGCACCGATCTGGCTGTTGGTGTTGCTACTGCTTAGCCTTGGGGCGATTTCGGTCAGCAATTATGCGTCAATCGTATTGGTCGCCGTTGTCTTGCTGGTGCCCAAACTGTGCGCCTTGATTGACCTTTTGCCCCGCGCCCGCACGATGTGGCGCCGCCGTGTGATCATACGGGCGTGGCTGTCAGAGTTCGCGTTATCCACCTTGGTCGGGCCTTTGATTTCACTGCGCCACGCGGCCTCTGTCGGGGCGATTTTGATGGGGCAAGACTGCGGTTGGAAATCAGGGCGCAAAGCACGCATCGGCTTGCCCACGGGCTGGCCCGAAGCAGTGGTTGGTATTGTGATCCTTGCCCTCGCATTGGCCAACCCGACGACAAGTGCGCTTTGGCTGGCCCCTGTCATTGTGCCATTGATCATTGCGCCCGTGCTGATGCCGTTGCTGAACAGGGAACCGGCATGAAACGCCGTGATTTGCTGATGGGGACAGCGGTCCTTGCCGTGGTCGTCGCAATGCCCACGATTGCGCAGCCTGTTGGCAGCTTGCTGGACATGGCAAAAGCCATGCAGCAGCAGCCTTACACGCCGAATACAACCCCGCTTGCGCCGCCTTTTGCAGGGCTGGATTATAACGCGTATCGCGGTATCCGCCCTTTGGTGGGGCAGTCCGCGCAATTGCCACATGGTGACCATTTCGCGGTCGATCTGTTGCCGCCGGGCCTGTATTTTCCTGACCCGATCAAGGTGGACAAGGTCACGCCAGAGGGTCTGCGCGAGATCGCGTTCAGCCCGGCGTTGTTTGATTTCGACACCCGCTATTTTGATGATGTGCCGGACACCAGCCCCGGTGCGGGGTTTTCGGGCATGCGCCTGCGTTATCCGCTGAATGCACCCGGCCGCATGGACGAAGTGCTTGTCATGCAAGGGGCCAGTTATTTCCGCGCGATTGGCGCGGCGATGGTTTATGGGCTGTCCGCACGCACCATCGCCCTTGGCACCGGCGGCGATGGACCAGAAGAGTTTCCGCGTTTTGTGCACCTGCGCCTGCACCCGGCGGAGGGTGAGACTGTCCGCATTGAAGGCGTAATCGACAGCCCGTCGTTGACGGGTCATTTGGATATGGTGTTGCGCCCCGGTGTGGATACGCAGATGGAGATCACAACGACGATTTTCCCCCGCGTCGATATCGCCGATATCGGGATTGCCCCGCTCACGTCGATGTACCTGAAAGGGCCGATGCTGGCGGTGGTGTCTGATGATTTCCGCCCGCGCGTGCATGACAGCGATGTGCTGGTGATTGAAAATGGTGCGGGCGAGCAGATTTGGCGGCCTATCGCGAACCCGCGCAATGTGGAAACCTCTGCCTTTGTTGATGACGCACCGGGGCGGTTTGGGCTTTATCAATTGCCCCGCAATTACGATGATTATCAGGATACAGAGGCGCGTTATCATGACCGTCCTTCGGCCACTGTTGAGCCGTTGGAACCGTGGGGCCCCGGTGCTGTGATGCTGGTGGAACTGCCCACACAGACCGAATTTCTGGACAATATCGTGGCGTTCTGGCGACCGCAGGATCCGCTGCTGGCCGGAAAAGAATATCGTTATGCCTATAAGCTAAACTGGACGCTGTCCGCGCCGGATGTGGGCGATCTGGCCCCTTTTGTGCAAGGGCGCAGCGGGCGTGAACATGACCGCCCCGGCCATCGCCGTTTTGTGGTGGATGTGGCCACGGTGGATGACGGCGCGCAGCCTGTAATTTCCGCCAGCGACGGGGCCGAAGTGCTGGGGATCAGTGCGTTTCCACTGCCGGATGGCACTGCGACGCGGGTGACGTTTTTGTTCGCGCCCGGTGATACGGATGTCGCTGAAATCAGGCTGAGTGTGCGTGCGGCGGATGAAACACCGCTTAGCCCTGTCTGGCTGCACCGCTGGACGCGCGCGCGCGATGGGGGGGTGTGATGTCAGCCGCCCAGACTGATATGCGCGAGCAGCGGCCTGTGATCAGAGGTCATGCGGATGCCGGGACCGTCAAGCACCTGCGTGGCGCTGACGTGCGCGGGTGCTGTGGTCAGCACGCGGTCAAGCGGCAGCATGGGCCTGTTGATCGGAAAGGTCGCTTTGGCCGGTCCGCGCAGCTCCGCACCAAGAAAACGTTTCGACAAAGCCAGACCGCCCCATGGCCGCCATTCGTTCAGATCACCCATCAGGATGGCGGGTTGGCGCGGTTTGCGGAACATGAACTGACAGATCGTGCGCAGCTGCGCCCAGCGCAAGGTTTGCATCAGCGACAGATGCATACCGACAAGGCGGAACTCTTGGCCGTTGCGCGTCAGATCAGCGATGACCGCCCCGCGATGGCAACGCCCCGGCAGATCAAGCAAGGTGATGCTTTCGACCGCAATCTCGGGGCGTGTGAACATGATCGTGCCCAGAAAACCATGGCTGCCATCCGACCAGCGATGCGCGGGGTCAGTATGCAGATAGCGCAGCCCGGTGGCCGCCTCGACCGCTGCGATATCCAACAGGCCGCTGTGCGGTGGCACCTCTTCATCGGCCTCTTGCAGGATCAGGGCGTCAATCGCGCCCACCGGCATGTCGTCGCGCAAGGTGGCCAGCGTGCGGGCCGGGTCAATGCGCCCGTCATTGCCGCGGCAGCGGTGAATGTTCCAGCTGAGGCAGGTAAACTCTTGATGGTTATCGGGCAATATCTGGCCTTTGCGGGTTGGGTCCTGATGCTGGACCACAGAAACGATAGTCTTAACTTCAAAAATATCGATACGATTGGGGAAATAAATGTTTGCAGTTGAAGTACGTGATCACGTGATGATCGCCCATTCCTTGCCATCGCCTGTGTTTGGCCCGGCGCAAGGCATGCATGGCGCGACCTTTGTCGTGGATGCGGCGTTCTATACCAAAGATCTGGATGAGAACGGATTGGTTGTTGATATGGGGCTGGCACTTGAGGCTTTGGCCGATGCGCTGAAGCCGCTGAAATACGCCAACCTTGACGAGGTGCCGGCCTTCAAAGGCAAGATCACCACGACAGAGTTTTTGTGCCATCATATTTGGCAGCAACTTCGCGAGACGGCCAAGACCACCGGTTTGGGTGATAATGGCCGGGTGTGCCGTATCAAAGTATCGCTTGAGGAAAGCCACGTCGCCCGTGGGTGGTACGAGGCGGATATCTAGCGATGGGGTTTTCACCTGACTGGCTGGCCTTGCGCGAACCTGTGGATCACGCGTCGCGCGATGCAGGTCTGCTGGCGCAGGCCGTGGCTTGCGCGCGCGGTCAGGTCGTCGTTGATCTGGGCAGTGGCACAGGATCAACCGCGCGCGCCTTTGGCGATGCAGGCTGCAAATGGCGGTTTGTTGATGGCGATGCGGCGCTGCTGGATATCGCGCAAGCACAGCATCCGGGGTCAGAGCAGGTGTTTTTTGATCTGCGCGATATTGATAAGCTGTCTTTAGACGATGTTGGTCTCGTCACGGCCTCTGCGTTATTGGATTTGATGCCATTGGCATGGATCACGGCGCTGGCGCGTAAACTGCAAAGCGCGGGCGTCCCGTTTTATGCGGCACTGAATTACAATGGTAAGATGCATTGGTCGCCACCACACGAAGCGGATGCAGATGTGACGGATGCGTTCAACGCGCATCAGCGCACCGATAAAGGCATAGGTCCCGCATTGGGGCCAACGGCAGCAAAGGCGGCGGCCGATGTGCTGACTAAACATGGTTTTGACGTGCATTTGGGCGACAGCCCATGGCAGCTGAACGGTGCCGCCGCCCCGTTGCACGACGAATTACTGATGGGGATTGGCGCGGCGGCGGCAGAGGCGGGCTTTGCGCAAGCGCAGGCCTGGACCGCAGACCGCCGGGCGAGTGTGGCGCAGACGGCTGGATATATCGGGCATACCGATATTTTTGCCGTACCGCGTGGATTGGGGGAATAAAATGCAGCACGTGGACGTAACCCACAAAGTATGGGAAAGGATTCTTGACGTGAAAACGGGTGCGGCCTGTCTGTGTTGTGGCGATTGGACCGAGGGCGAGGCGCAGGCGCTGGCCCTTTATGGCGCCTTGGCACAGCCCACGGCGACCTGTCAGGTGTTTGCCCAGATCGGCCAGTCTTTGGATGGGCGTATCGCGACCGAAACAGGCGATGCACAGGATGTATCCGGCGAGGACGGGTTGGCGCATTTGCACCGGCTGCGCGCCTTGGCCGATGCGGTGGTGATCGGGGTCAAAACTGCGCTGCACGATGATCCGCAACTGACTGTTCGTCTGGCCGATGGCACCAGCCCGGCGCGCGTGGTGATTGACCCCGATGGGCGTTTGCCCAACGATGCGCGGCTGCTGACCGATACCTCGGCCCGCCGCATTGTTATTCAGGCGGTCGCCAAGGAACGCCCAGCCGGGGTTGAGGCGATCACGTTGTCGCGTGCGTCATGGATTGCCCCCGAAGATATTCTAGGCGCCCTGCAAGAGCGCGGTTTCAAAAGCATCCTGATTGAAGGCGGTGGGATCACGATCACCCAATTCCTTGAGGCGGATCTGTTGAACCGTTTGCATCTGGCGATAGCGCCCTTGCTGATCGGGTCCGGGCCACAAAGCCTGACGACCGCACCGATTGGCACGCTGGCAGAGGCGCGCCGCCCGAAAACGGATGTCTACAACCTTGGCAGCGATGTCTTGTTTGATTGCGCACTTAGCCCCGCTGACGTGCTGCCTATCGTTGCCACACGCTGCACCAATGCGATGTTGACCCCTCTAGGCTCCGGCCTTTGACCAGAAACGAGACTGCCACCATGCATATTACATCTGACTGTCTTTTGCCGACCCTGCCCGAGCGTCTTGCCCGGGCGCGTGGCGATCTGGCGATGGGCCTGCCCTGCCTGCTGAGGCATCAGGGCATCCGTGCTGTTGTTGTGGCGGTGGAAACGCTGTCGCAGCCGCGGTTTGATGCCCTGTGTCAGCGGTTGGGCACGCCAGAGCTGATCCTGACAGCACAGCGCGCGCAGGCGATTATGCCCGCCGTTCTGGATATCAGCGATCCGGTGGTGCGTTTGCAACCACCAGCGCCTGCCGGTCTGGCATGGTTCAAGGATCTGGCTGATACGCAGTTTGATGCGGGCCGCCGCCTTGCGGGACCGCTGCATATGATCCGCACTGTCCAAACACCTTTGCACCGCCTGTCGATCAAATTGGTCAAACTGGCAGAGCTATTGCCAGCGGTTGCGATGTTCCCTGTGACCGATGACGCTCGCATTGATGATCTGTCTCTTGCCACGCTTGTCGCGGATGAAGCGTTGGAGGCCCTCTTGATCCCGCCCGTGCTGGCGCAGGTGTCTGCGGCGGCGCTGCCTTTGGAAGCGCATGATCTGGGCCGTCTACATATTTTCCGTGACCCCGATGGCAGCAAAGAACATTACGCGGTTGAAATTGGCACGCCGGACCGCAACCAACCTGTCCTGTCGCGTGTGCATTCCGCCTGTTTTACCGGTGATGTGCTGGGTAGCCTGAAATGCGATTGCGGCCCGCAACTGCGCGCGGCGATGGCCCGGATGGGGCAGGAAGGCGCAGGCGTGCTGCTTTACCTGAACCAAGAAGGCCGCGGTATCGGGTTGGCCAACAAGATGCGCGTCTATGATTTGCAGTCGCAGGGCCTTGATACGGTCGAGGCGAACCACCGTTTGGGGTATGACGATGATGAACGTGATTTCCGTGTGGCGGCTGTGATGCTGCGCACATTGGGTTTCTCTGCGATCCGGCTTTTGACGAACAATCCAGCCAAGGTGCAGACCTTTCATGACAGCGATATCACCGTGGTTGAACAATTGCCCCTGCGCGTTGGGCGCAACCAGCACAATCACGACTATCTGTCTGTGAAAGCGCTGAAATCGGGCCACAGCCTATGACCATCGCGCGTGCGCTGTGGATCACGGGTGCACAACAGGCGGCATCCTGCGACACATCTTATCACGCTGGCGAGGGCGATGTAGAGGTCAAGACCCTGTTCACCGGTATCAGCCGCGGAACAGAGCGGCTTGTTTATCAGGGCCATGTGCCTGCATCCGAACACGCCAGTATGCGCGCGCCCTTTCAGGAAGGTGATTTCACCTTTCCGGTGAAATACGGTTATGCCGCTATAGGCGAGGTGCAAAATGGCGCCCGCCGGGGCGAGGTTGTGTTCAGCCTGTTTCCCCATCAAACCAGCTTTGCCGTACCCGCCCATATGGCGTTGACCCTTCCAGCGCATGTTCCTGCCGCGCGTGCCGTGCTGGCAGCGAATATGGAAACGGCTGTGAACATCATGTGGGATGCGGGGGTCAGTGTGGGCGACCGTGTTGTTGTCGTGGGTTGCGGTGTGGTTGGTGCGTTGGTGGGGTATCTGGCCGCAAGGGTGCCGGGCACCGAGGTAACGTTGGTTGATATTGATCCTGGCCGTGCTGCACTTGCCGCGACACTGGGTTGTGGGTTTTCGCGCCCTGATACCGCACCAAAGGACGCTGATGTCGTGATACATGCAGCCGCCAGTGCGGCGGGTCTGGCGCTGGCGATTGCTGTGGCGGGGATAGAGGCAACAGTGGTTGAGGCCAGTTGGTACGGCGCGCAAAGCACCGAAGTGCCACTGGGCGGGCGGTTTCATCAGCGCAGATTGCGGATTATCAGCTCTCAAGTGGGCCGCATCCCTGCTGGACATGCGGCGCGCTGGGATTATGGGCGCAGATTGGCCAAGGCTTTGACACTGTTGAATGATCCGGCGCTTGATACCCTGATCTCGGGCGAGACGACGTTTGGTGATCTGCCCGGTGTTTACGACCGGATCCTGCGCGACCCCGCTACACTATGCCACCGTGTGCGCTATGACGACTGACGCACAGCAGTTTCTGCCACAGGCCGCGTCAAACACGCTTTGCATCATGGCAGAAGCGGCCCTGTTGGCGGGGCAAGGTTTGCTGGCCGCGTCAGAGCGGTTGACGGGGCTGACGGTGACCGAAAAGACCGCCGGTGATTTCGTCAGTGAGGCGGATGTGCAGGCCGAAAAGGTGATCTTTGATCATCTTATGCAGGCCTTTCCCGATTACGGTTGGCTGGGTGAGGAAACCCAAGAACGGGCCAGCCGGGCGGACGGGTTGCGTTGGATCGTTGATCCGCTGGACGGCACCACGAATTTTCTCAAAGGATTGCCGCATTGGGCGGTGTCCATTGCGCTGTTCAAGGTGGATGAACCGCTTGTCGCCTTGATCTATGATCCCGTGAAAGCCGAGATGTTTTGCGCCGAAAAAGGTGCCGGGGCCTATCTGAATGGGCGCAAAATCACCGTGAGCGCGGCAGTGCCTATTGGCGCGGCGCTTGTTGCCTCTGGCGTCCCAGCGGGTGGGCGCACGACCTATCTGCCCCATTGTCTGGATGATCTTGAACAGTTGATGCCGCAAACCGCCGGGTTGCGGCGCTGGGGGGCGGCGGCCCTTGATCTGGCCTATGTGGCGGCAGGCCGGTTTGATGCTTATTGGGAACGTAACCTTGGCCCTTGGGATATTGCCGCGGGCATGTTGATCGTGACCGAAGCCGGTGGGCGGTTCACCCCATTGTGGGTAGATCGCCCGGTGTTGTCGTCAGGGTCATTTCTGGCCAGCAACGGGGCGCTGCATGATGCGGTCGCGGCGACATTGAACAAAGCGCAGGTTTAGGGGCCGTTTTCAGCATAAAGAGGCTCAGGTCTGAAGAATAAACCGCTGGTTTCACACTGACCGCGGCTTTCGTTCAGGCAGCTTTAGCTGCGTGGCCCGTTCATTTCGCTTAGCGGGCAAACATCATCCTCAAACGGGACGTGACGGTGGCGGAAGGTTTTGCCGGGAATGCATTCTGGCTGACTGATCCGGCCCATGCGGAAGTGGCGAAAATCTTTGCGCGCAGGGTCCCAAGCCACCAGATACCACAATGGCGGCAGGATCAGCATGGCTTGTGGTTCAACCTCGCGCGTGGTTTGGGCGCCTTTTGCATCGGTGTATTGGAACCGCAGATACAGTTTTTCAAGAAAAGCGACTTCAAACGTCGGCAACAGGGCAGGGTCCATTGGCCCGATGTTAGAAATATCCTGAAGCGGCGACAGCTGCCCGACATGCAGACAATCCAGAAAGCGGCGCAGATCACGTACCTTATCTGATGGCAGGGCTTTTTCGATCTTGGCCAGCCCCGCATCGGCAAGGTCAGCAAAAGGCAGGTTCTGTGCCGCGCGCATTGTCGCCACACTGATCAGCAAGGCGAACACCTCTGTCACGTTTAGTCGTGCTGTGGTTTGCACCGATTGCGGGTCAAGCTGCACGCCACCGCCCGGCCCGGTTTCTGAGTGGATGACAAAGCCAGCGTCCCTTAGCGCGCAGATATCACGTAACACCGTGCGGCGTGATGCGCCGACCTCTTGGGCGAGTGCGTCAACGGTTGATGTTCCGGTGCGGCGCAGGCTGCGCACGATGGTGTCATGGCGAAGGCGTATATTCATTTTGCCAGTCTAACACATATAGTGACAAAATTTGGCACTAATATGTTTTAGACCATTTTCAGACACACAGAATAGGACGTGATCAAAATGGAACGTAAAGCAGTGAACCCTTGGAACTGGTCTTTGAAGCTGGGTTATAACCAAGGCGAAGTTATCTCAGGTGCCACGCGGCAGTTGACCTGTGCGGGGCAAACCGCCGTTGATGGCGCAGGTAATCCGCAACATCCCGGCGACATGCGTGCCCAGATTGCTTTGGCGCTGGATAATCTGGAAGCGGTGCTGGCAGAGGCCGGTATGGACCTGACCAATATCACCCGTCTTGGTGTCTTTGCCACTGATGTGGATGAGGCGCTGAAGAACTTTGATTTGATGGGTATGCGCTTTGGCCCGGTTCAGGCCGCGCCACCCATGACATTACTGGGCGTGACCCGGTTGGCCATTTCGGGCCTTCTGTTCGAGATTGAAGCGACGGCTGTTACATAGCTTTGCGTGATGCGGGATCACTGCTGTCTGTCGGGCTTATCTCCGGCGGGCAGGCAGCATCCGGTACAGCAATCCGTCTTTCATAAACAGCTGATGTCGCAGCACGATAAACAGGTGGCCCGCCACCGCCGCGGCCAGCACATAGCCCGACACGATATGCACCCACTTGCCAATAAACGCGAGGGTCTCGGACCGGCCAATTGGATCGGGCAGTTTGTACTCACCAAAAAGCAGCACGCCAAAGCCACCTGCCATGACGTAAATAAAACCGCTGACAGGCATCACGAACATGGCCAGATAAAGCACCTGTTCAAGGCGGTGGATGGTCTTTTTCTCGCCGCTGGACAGGGTCGGCGCCCATCCCGGCAATTGCCCGGCATAGCGGTTCAACAGGCGAAATACGGCAATCGCCAACGCCACAAGGCCGATGGATTTGTGCCAGTTGTAATAATCGTTCTGGCCCAACCCAACGACAACATCGCCACGCTGCATGCCTGTCATGATATTGCCGCTGACGTATTGCCAGGCGAACAGAATAACGATGATCCAGTGGAAAAGTTTGGTGAAAGAGCCGTAACTGGCGCTGGTATTCTTTAAAGGCATCGTGCGTCCAATATCCTAAATTTATTGCCAGAAATCGTAGGGGAGTTGGACAGCAAAAGCTATGATTTGTGCGTGGAAAAATCGGAAAAAAGGGTGGCGCTTGCGGGTGCAAGTGCCGGTTTAGTGCAGGCCCGCCGTGTCGCACTGCTGCTTGGGTTCTGTGCCGATACTGTTTACCGTCCTGATATGGACCGTATTTTGATATCCGCCTGTCTTGTTGGTCGCCCTGTTCGTTACAATGGGACAGATAAGACAACCGATGCTGCGGACATTATCGCGCGTTGGGGGTGTGAAGGGCGACTGGTGCCGCTGTGCCCCGAAATTGCTGTCGGATTTCCAACACCGCGCCCCCCAGCCGAGATCTGCGGCATGGATGGCGGTGGTGCTGATGTTCTGGCCGGCACGGCGCAGGTGGTCGAGGATATCGGCAGGGACGTATCCGCGCTTTATATTCGGGCCGCACATGACACTGTCGCATTCGCCAAACGGTACGAGTGCCGCCATGCGGTTCTGACAGATGGGTCGCCATCATGCGGATCGACATTCATTTATGACGGCACATTTTCGGGTGTCACCAGACCGGGCATGGGGGCGACCACGGCGGCTTTGCGTCAGGCAAACGTCCATGTTTGGCCCGAGACACAAATCGCGGCACTGGATGCGCTGTTGCGTAGGTAAAATTTGACGCGCTTTGCGCCTCTTGTCGGGTCTCTGCCAGCGATGTTAAGTGAGAGGGCTGCGTGCATCCCCGCGCGGACCGATCTTTGCAGGAGCGCAATTGATGCCCCAGACGTCAGACGACCCGCTGCCACCCGTGCTGCCTGTGATCCTTGCTGGCGGGTCTGGTACGCGCCTGTGGCCGTTATCGCGCAAACATTATGCCAAACAATATCTAAGCCTTGATGGCGAGACGACGCTGTTGCAGGCGACGGTCGCGCGTATTGCCGAATTGCCCTGCACGGACCCGCTGGTGATTTGTAACGAAGAGACACGGTTTTTGGCTGCTGAACAGATGCGTCAGGCCGGTCATGATGGGGCGTTGATCTTGCTTGAACCGGCAGGGCGCAACACGGCCCCCGCCATTGCCCTGGCCGCTTTGCAGGCGCAGACGCATGGGGATGATCCGGTCATGTTGGTTATGCCCGCTGATCACAAAATGGCTGATCCAGCCATTTTCGCCGATGCCGTGCGCACAGCCATCCCTTTTGCGCAGGCGGGTCAGCTTGTGACCTTTGGGATCAGCCCGTCGCGTGCAGAAACCGGTTATGGCTATATCCGCACAGGTGATGTGGTGGGGCAGGGACCCGCGCTGGCTGTTGCGGCTTTTGTTGAAAAACCCGACGCAGAGACAGCCGCGCGTTATCTGGCCACAGGTGCGCATTTATGGAACAGCGGGATATTTCTGTTCCGTGCCAGCCGCTATTTGGCCGAACTTGAAACCCACCGCCCCGATGTTATGACCGCGTGCCGCGCGGCCTTTGCGGGCAAGACAGGTGATCTGGATTTTCTGCGCTTTGACGCGGATGCGTTTCTGGCCTGCCCTGATGTGTCGATCGATTATGCGGTGATGGAATATACCAGTGACGCTGTCGTCATGCCGATTGACCCAAGTTGGAGCGATATCGGGTCATGGGCCGCACTTTGGGATGCATCAGACAAAGACGCTGACGGCAATTGCGAAATCGGTGATGTTCTGAGCCTTCATGGATCAGGCAATTACATCAACGCAGGCAGCCGCCTTGTGACCGCGGTAGGCTTGCAGGATACGGTTGTGGTGGAAACCAAAGACGCGGTCTTTGTTGCGCCAAAAGACAGGGTGTCAGAGATCAAAGATCTGATTGCACAGATGACCGCAGAGGGCCGACCGGAACTGGACCATCACCGCGTCGTTTACCGACCTTGGGGGATGTATGACAGCGTGGATATGGGTGATCGGTATCAGGTCAAGCGGATCACCGTGAACCCCGGCGCCAAGCTGTCGTTGCAAAAGCACCATCACCGGGCTGAACATTGGATCGTGGTGCGTGGCTGCGCCAAGGTAACCCGTGGTGACGAAACGCTGGTCCTGTCGGAAAACCAATCAACCTATATTCCGCTGGGCGAAATCCATGCGCTTGAAAACCCCGGCAAGATCCCGTTGGAACTGATCGAGGTGCAATCTGGCAGCTATCTGGGCGAAGATGATATCGAGCGGTTTGAAGACAGGTACGGCAGGGCCTAGCGGGTTCACCGCTGCCCGACCAAGGGCTTAGTCCCGTGCTGTCGCTTGCGTTTCGTCGAATAGTTTGAGCAGATAAATCGTCTCATTGCGATCAAAACCATGCCATTGCGCGCGCAATACCAGTTTCAGATGATCACGTTGGCGTTTGCTTAGTATCCGGTCTTTTAGCGGCACGGGGCCTGCGCCGTGGCTGTGATGACGGCACAGCCAAAGCATCAGGTGGTAAAGGTCGTAAAGGCGCAGAACTGTTGGGGCAACATAGGTCATTGTTCAGGTGTCCTATCAAATTGGGGGTGACTTTTCAGGCGAAGTTGCCGGCGCGTTCAGCACCAATCATGGACTGAAAAAACGCTTTTGCGCCCTTCCGTTTCCGCGATCTGAACGCAAAGCGCATCACCCGATTGCAGATCACCCAACATGGATTTGCGCAGCGTTGCGGCCCCGACAAATATGTCCTCTGCGCAACCAAACGCGTTCACGAACCCGTATCCTTTGCTGGGATCAAACCATTTCACCCGTACCGGAATACGCTCTTCCAAAACAACATCAGGTTCTAGCTGCGGGTCCGGAACGGCCCTGGGCGATGGTGGGGCGATGGCGAAGATTTCGATAATCTTAAAGCCGTTTTCCGTAGACTGATAGGCGAATTCAACTGATGATCCTTCGGCAATACTGGTGCGTCCGAACCCATGCAGAATGTTTTGATGTAAAAGAAAGTCGGTCTCAATCCCGTCAATGACCACAAAGCCAAAGCCGCGGTATGCGTCGAACCATTTCACGGTTCCGGTTTGCGCCCTTGATTGGTCGAACTGAGGTATAGCGAGCTTATTCATATGCGTATCTCCTGGTTAACAAATGACTTGCAACCATGGCCTCTGAATTTGTCCGGGGCTGTGAACACTGATTGGTTGCAGGATGAAGATACGCCGCCGCTGCCGCCCAAATCAGGCTACGGAGGGTGAGTCACAGGTTACAAAATGGTTAACGCATTGAATTTCATTGAAAATATAGGGCGGTCTGCATGACACCTAAATCGCAATCGCGTGCCGCAGCAAAGTATTGCTAAAGTAGCACGAGTGGCTAAACTACACGTTAACCTTGTTTAACGCGCGTGTGTCGAAGGCCGTTCGTGCACCCGCGCTGTGTGTATTTGACGACAACCAGATGAATTTGAGTAAATGGGTTCTGACGAACAGATTACAGAGTATCTTGAGTGTGTGGCCGTCTCTGAAGTGTTGGGGAAAAGTGAACGCCGCCTGCATCTGCTTGAATATCTGATCCGTACCGAACACAGCGGCGCTGGCGATACGTTGAAAGCCTATGCGATCGGCATTGATGTGCTGGGCAAACCTGACGACTTTGATCCGGCGATAGACAGCAGCGTGCGGGTGGAAATGGGCCGGTTGCGCACGGCGCTGGCAAGCTTTGAAAGCAGCGATGCGGCGCGCTGTACCCTGTCTGTCGAAATCCCAACCGGCAGCTACCGCCCTAAGATCACCCAGCGCGCGGCCAAGGTAACAGACAGCGCTGCGCGCCCCACAAGGAAAACCCTGTTTACGGTCGCGGCCTTGTCCGCCATTTTAACCGCTATGGTGCTGGTTGCTGCGTTTTTGCTGTTGCCACGGGCCGATGAACCGACCCCCCGCACAACCGCAGGTATCAGGCTTGCCATGGACAGCTTTGAAGGTACGGCGACAGAGACGGCACAGGTCGAAGCGGCGCTGCGCGAAAGTCTGGTCCGCAATCCGTCCATCGCCATTCTGTCGCAACGAACCGGTGATACCGCCGATGTTGATTTTGCTTTGCGCGGGTTGATCAGCCACCTGAACCGGTTTGAAAGACGCGTCAGTGTTGAATTGCTGAACGTGCATGAAGACCGGGTGATCTGGACAAAGTCGGTCGGCGTTTCGGATGAAGACGACATCGCCCAGCGGGTGTCAGATGAGGTCGGCGGTGAATTGAACCTTCGGCTGTTGGGGGCATCGAAAGATTTCCTTGAAGGGCGTAACCCCAAAAGCCTGACAGCCCAGCAGTTGTTTTTGATGGCAACATGGGTCCCCAGCCCGAAAGCAGCCAATTCGCTGGAATGGGAAGAACAAAAGATCGCCCTGATGCAGCTTGCCTTGGACCGTAACCCGGACCTTGGCACCGCGCATTCCGTGATGGCTGATAAACTGGCGCAGCTGGCGAATTTTTATCCCGACTATAACACCCCCGAAACGCAGGAAATGGTGTTGACCCACATTGATCGCGCGACACGGTTGGAACCGTTTCACCCTGATGCGATGTTCAATGTCGCGCAGGCCCATTGGCATGCCGGGCGCATCCGTGAAAGCCATGTGGTGATGCGCCGTGTGCTTGACCTTGACCCGGGCCATGGTCTGGCGCGTTTTTTGGCCGATGTTGTGCCTTATACCTGTGTTGTCCCGCCCCCGTCGGTTATTGCGCGCACCGTCGCATTCGATGCCGCCCTGTCGCCTAATAATCCGATGCGTTGGATTACCTTGAATTGGATTGCCTGGCTTAAGATCAACGCAGGAGACGATGAAGGCGCCTTGCAAGCCAAAGAGCAGGCGTCGCTGATATTCGAGACACCTTACACCTTCGCCGGTCACGCGATGCTGTTGAACAGAATGGGCCGGCCTGATGACGCAATGCATGTGATGGCGCGGCAGCAATCAAACTGGCCGGCCATTTCGGCTGCACATTTTGCCCAAGTGACCATGCCACGGCTGTGTCGCGAAAGTGATGCGCCGGGGCCCTTGTTGGGCGATTATGAAGCGCTGGCAAACCTATTGGCGCGCGCGGAGTGAAGGTTGAGGTCCGCGATGCGCCGCGCCCGCGCGGACCGTACCTGCGCCAGCTTCTTGGCTAGGGTATAAGACGACAAAGAATAGAAACTGAAGGATCGTCAAATGAAGATTATCTTGGTTGGGGCAGCGGGCGATATTGGACAGGCCGCATATCAGGAACTTGCTGCGCGGCACGATGTTGTCACCGTTGGGCGCACCACCGGGGAACACCATGTTGATGTCACAGATATTGACGCCGTCAAAGCATTGTACAGGGCGGTGCGCCCCTTTGATGCGGTGGTGTCATGCGCCGGTGACGCGTCGTTCGCACCGCTTGATGCGTTTGATCAGGATACGTTCATGGTCGGTCTTCGTCAAAAGGTCATGGGGCAGGTCAATCTAGTTCTTGCCGGGCTGGATATCATCGCGGATGGCGGATCATTCACATTGACCAGCGGTGTGCTGGACCGTGATCCAATCCGCATGGGCACAAACGCCGCGACTGCGAACGGGGCGCTGGCCGGTTTTGTCAAAAGTGCCGCAATTGAGATGCCGCGCGCACTGCGGGTCAATGTCGTTAGTCCGGGTATGCTTGATGTTTCTGCGCCGCGTTACAGGGAATGGTTTCGCGGGCACAAGCCGGTGTTATCCCATGACGTAGGACTGGCTTATGCGAAATGCGTCGAAGGGGCGCTGACCGGTCAGGTGGTTGTGGTGGAGTGATGGACCGTCAAGGCGTGATGCGATCAGTTATCAAAGCTCTGATCAAGATAGGTGGCCAGATTTTGCGACGGCGTCTTATTATCGCTGAGCATGTGCTTTTTCCATACGTTAACTTCAAAGTTCACGATGTCCATTTCCCAGACGCAGCCAAGCACCTCTTTCGCCCCGTCGTGAAAAAGGGTTGGTTCGTCCCAGCTGGCGCGCACCTGCCCTGCATGGGCCAGCACGCTGCCCCACTGCCAATAAAACACCGGTGAGACGACAGCGACCTGCGCGAAATGGATGATCTGAAACCCGATACCGTGGTTTCCGTCAGCATCCACTAAAGACCCGGCCTTGGGCAGCAGGCGCATAGCTTTGGCTGTCGCAGCGGTGGTGACATCATCGTTGTATGTATGCCCTTGCGACAGGATAGCGTATCGTTTGAGCTGCCAACCGCTTTGGTTGAACTGTGGCAGATGCAATGTCGGTCTGGACCGAAACGGTGCAAGATGATCCATGCCCCCCTTTGTTGTCGCAAGCCTATTGACAGCAGCACTGCGGGCCAGCGGGTCATACGATAGTCTATGAGGTGTTGCCCCAGTTCATGCAACGTATGCTGCTAAAAGCGAGCAGTTCATACGCCATTCACGTAAGGATTGTTGCGCAATTGATGCGGATGCGGGAATTTTCCCTTTAGAAACAATCGTCACGTTGTTTGCTGCCGTTTGTACGATATTCTGCCTGCATCTTATGGGGGACGCGTAGTGATGAAATTGGCAGATCGGTTCAAAAAGACACTTTCTTTGTTGGGATTGATCGGCCTTGGACTATCGGGTGCAACCACCGCTCAGGCGCAAGCTGGTCCTGCGTTTGCCTGTAGCGGCAATATTTATCAGGTGCAGTCCGGCCAGCTACGCATTTTTGATCCAATCACATCCACTTATTTGAACGTAGGGCCAGCCAACAACAGCTATAATGCGACAGGTTATAACACTTTAGACAACTACGCCTACGCTTCACAGGGCCGCAATATTATCCGTATTGCATCTGACGGCACGATTGAAACTGTCTTCAATATCGGTTTTGGCAGCTATTCAGGTGATATCGATTTTTCCAACAACTACTATCTGCGCCGCAACGACAGACGTTATGCGCGGATCGATTTGGATACCGGTGCCGTTACAAATATCAATTTTTCGGGGCCCGGTGGCGGCCCTGCGGACGTTGCCTATGATCGGTTTGGCGGTGATGAATATCTGATCGGTTTTTCCGGTGGCGGCACGCTTTATCGCTATAACATTACGGACCGAACGAAAGAAAATATCTCACTCCCCGGTCTGCCAGGCGGGGGGTTCGGTGCCACATGGACAGATAGCAACGGACGCCTTTTTACCTTTAACAACAACAACGGTATTTTGTACGAAGTTTCCGACTACTATACCAATTCACCGGTTTTTACGCAGGTTGGCGTCGGTGTCCCAAGCGGGAACAACGATGGCTTTTCTTGCAGCCTGGCCCCTTTTCCAAATTTGGCACCCGTCGCGTTTGATGATGATTTCGTCACGCCGCTGAATACGGATGTCACCGGTAATGTCTTGGTTGAGAATGGCAATGGCGTCGACAATGATCCCGATGGTGGTGCGCTAACCGTCAATCCAACGCCATTGGCGGGCCCGTCAAACGGCACGGTGACCTTATCGGCAACGGGCGCGTTTACCTACACTCCGAATACAAATTTCATCGGGACGGATGTCTTTGAGTACGAGATTACGGACCCTGCCGGGCTGATAGCAACCGCATTTGTCACCATCGTCGTCGAAGGCGACATCAGCTTTGATGTGACCAAGACCCAAGTGACCGGCCCGAACCCTGCGGCGGCGGCGGGCGATGTGCTGCAATACGAGATCGCGGTTTTGAACACGGGCGATATCCCTCTGACCGGGATTTCACCATCTGATGTCTTGCCTGATGGGTCATCCGGCACGCTGAGCGGGCCGACCGAAACAGGGGCTGCGACGAACGTGCCCGGCCAGTTGGATCTGAATGAAACATGGACCTATACGATTGCGTATACTGTAACCGCCGATGATATAGATGCCGGTGTCCCGCTTACAAACACGGCCTCTGTCACTGCAACCGAAACGGGTGCGCTGCCGCGCACCGATACCGCTGTTACGCCCATTGACCAACAGCCGGCTTTCACTTTGTCCAAGACTGTAGATACGGCAAACCTGAACGCGCCCGGGTTGCTGACTTACGAAATTGAGATCGACAACACCGGCAACACCTCACTGACCGGGGTCACACTGGCCGATGTGCTACTGCAAGGCCCGGATGCCCGCACGCTGACCAGTGGTCCCACGCTTTCAGGTGATACTGATGGCGACGGAGAGATTGATACCGCCGAG
The DNA here is from genome assembly GCF_000169435.1 of Roseobacter sp. CCS2. Taxonomy (GTDB): domain Bacteria; phylum Pseudomonadota; class Alphaproteobacteria; order Rhodobacterales; family Rhodobacteraceae; genus Yoonia. The sequence continues at coordinate 72,153 of NZ_AAYB01000002.1, forward strand.
GTTTGGACCTACGCGGCCACCTATCAGGTGACACAAGCCGACATTGATGATGGTCGCAATCTGGTGAACACCGCAACGGTCGATACCGCTGAAACAGCCGCGCAATCGGCTGATGCGACGACGACTTTTGCGCAGGTATCAAGCTTTGATCTGACCAAAACCTCGGACACTGCGACGCTCACCGCACCGGGTTTGATCACCTATACGATCACGCTTGATAATACCGGCAATACGTCGCTGACTGGTGTCACGCCGACCGACACGCTGACACAAGATGGCACACCGTTGACGTTGACCACCGGGTTGGGCGCGCCTGTGGGCGATACGGACGGTGATGGTGCTTTGGGCGTGGATGAAACATGGGTTTACACGGTCACCTTTGCCGCCGGGCAGGACCAGATTGATGATGGGGCTGACATCATCAACAGCGTGACAGTTGCCAGCAACGAACTGCCAAATCAATCCGCGCAGACGCCTACCACCATCACGCAATCGGCTGGCTTTGATTTTGCCAAATCCGTTGACATTGCAACGCTGACCGCGCCCGGTACGTTGAATTACGAAGTTGTCGTGACCAACACAGGCAATGTGTCCCTTACTGGGGTCACCTTTACTGATACCGTGGCCCAAGGTGCCGCCGCACCGGCGCTAACAACCGGGCCTGACTTGACGGGCGATATCGACGGCGATGACATTCTTGATGTGGGTGAAACCTGGGTCTATCTGGCGACGCTGGATGTGACCCAAGCCCAGATTGATGACGGCAATGATATCGTCAATTCTGCCAGCTTTATAGCCGCAGAAGCGCCTTTGCAGACGAACACGGCAACCACAGAGATCACGCAGACATCGTTGATCAGCTTGTCCAAGGCCGTGGCAAGCGGCCAGCCCAGCAGCTTTGCAGCCGTGGGCGACACAATCGACTTTACCTATACGATCACCAACAACGGCAACACGACCCTTGTCGCCCCGATTAACGTGACCGATGACCAGATCGGCACTGATCTGGCTTGTTTGACCAGCGACCTTCTGCCCGGCGCGACGGCATCTTGCGATCTGGAATGGGTTGCAGAGCAAGCGGATCTGAACGCAGGCTCTGTCACAAATACCGCCTTTGCCGAAGATGATTTGGGTGAACGCAGCGCCGATCAATTCGCCACTGTTACGGCGGTCCAAAACCCTGCATTGACCATTGTTAAGACGATTGTCGCCCCGATCCCGACGGTTTTCGAAGGTGGTCAACAGCTTAACTACCGTTACGAGGTCACAAATACCGGCAACGTCACACTGCCCAATGCTGTAATTGTCGCAGACAACCTTACGACCGTAACGTGCGATCCGGTTCCGGCCGGTGGCCTGTTGCCCCAAGGCACAAACCCTGTCGGGCCAACTAATACCGTTATTTGCACTGCAAATTATATCATCACGGCCGCCGAAGAACCGTTTGGCCGCACAACCAACGAAGCGACCGCAAGCACCACGTTCAATGGCGCTAATGTCACATCACCTGCTGATACGGCGACATTCCCCGTAGGCGCATCACCAATCCTTAATCTGGTGAAAGAGGCCGATCCCGCGACCGTGCCACCCACCGAGGTCGGCGATGAAATCACCTATGCCTATACAATCACCAACGTCGTGCCTGCCGCCCCGATCGTGGGCGCGGCCCTGTCCGAGCCGATCTTTATCAACGATGATAAATTCGCAGATCCGATCCTGTGTTATGATCCTGCCGTCGAAGGCGGGTCATTGGGCGTTGGTGAAACGCATATTTGTTTTGCGACCTATGAAGTGACCCAAGACGATCTGGACGCAGGCCAGGTCCGCAACGAAGCGACAGCCAACACCATCTTTGCACCCGGTTCGACAAACCCAGAGGAAGTCACATCAAACCCCGCCATAGAAATCGTGGCCGTTGATGCCGGGCCGTCCTTGCTGGTGGCCAAGACCGTGACAGGTGGGCCAAACCCCGCAGCTGTCGGGCAGGACATTCTTTATCAGATTGTCGCGACGAATAACGGGAACCAAACGCTGAACACGGTCACCATCAGCGATCCCCTTTTAGGCGCGCTCAGCTGCGATATTGCGGCCCCCGTGACCCTTGCACGAAGCGACGCGTTGACCTGCACCGGCACTTATACCGTGACGCAAGCGGATGTGGATAATCAAACCGTCGGTGATACCACCACCGCCGTGTTCACCAACACCGCCACCGCACAAGCCAATGACCCGTCAGGCGCTGCGATCACCCCCGCAAACGGCAGCGTTGATCACCCCATCGCCCCTGCGGCACCTGCCGTATCCATCATCAAAGAACTGTTCCCAAATCCCGCAGCGGACCCCGCCTTTGACGCGGTCAATGATGTGGTGCGTTTCCGCATGCGGGTGTCGAACACCGGCAACATGACCCTTAGCAGTATTGCCGTTACAGACAGCCTTGTTGCAGGCACCTGCAACATCGGCCCCCTTGCGCCGGGCACCACTGACACGACATGCCTGTTTGATTATGCCGCAACGCAAGATGATCTGGATGCAGGGCAGATCGTCAACACAGGCACCGCCACTGCGGTGGCCGCTGACCCTACCGCAACTGTGCCGCCCGCCACAAACACGCTGACATCCCCCGGACCGGACTTTGCCGGCGCATTGACCGTTATCAAAGACGGCGTGCTTGATCTTGGCCCGGATGGCGTTGCCACAGTCGGCGATTTGATCACCTATACGATCACCACAACCAATACCGGCAATGTCACGATCACGGACATTGCAGTCGCCGATCCCTCTGCCGACGCAGGCTCAATCACCTATACGACGGCTGACGATACCGATGGCGACAGTGATATTGATAGCCTCGCACCGATGACTTCGGCGACGGTGACAGCCACCCATGCGCTGACGCAGCCTGATATTGATGCGGGCTTCTTTGACAACTCTGCCACTGCGACTGGCGCAGACCCATCAAATACGCCTGTCAGCGATACCTCTGACAGTGGCAATCCGGCTGATGGTGCAGGGCCAAACGACCCGACACGCACCGATATCCCGCGCGCAACCGGGCTGACGGTTGAAAAGACATCGTCCGCTACGACTGACGTGACCGAAGGCACGACGATCACCTACAGCTATCTTGTGACCAACACAGGCAATGTGACCCTGACGGATATCGCCCTGTCAGACATGCACACCAGCGCATCCGGCACAGCCAGCCTGCCGATTTTGGGTGGCGGTCGCATCGTCTCGCTTGATCCTGATGCCGCAGTCACGCTGACCGCGACATATGTTGTTACGCAAGATGACATTGATGCGGGCGCGCCACTGACAAACATCGTCAGCGCAACCGCCGATGCCCCCGCCGGCACAACACCACCCACGGCCACCGACAATGCCAGCGTTGATCTGGCCAGCAGCGATCCGTCGCTAGAGGTCATCAAGACCATCCAATCCCAAACCGGGAGCGCCGCGGGCGATACCGTTGTCTTTGCCGTCGCGATTGAAAACACAGGCAATGTCACGTTGGACAACGTCAGCTTGGCCGACACGCTTTCGCGCTTGGATGGCAGCACCATCACACCTGCACCAACAGCAGTGTTCGACGGCGCAGATACCGGCACAGCGGGCGCGATCGACGTGGATGAAACGTGGAACTACACGGTGACCTATGTCCTGACCCAAGACGACATTGACGCAGGCGGGATCAGCAATACGGTCACCGCAACGGCAGACGCCCCAAATGGGGCAACCGTCAGCGATGTGTCCGATAACGGTTCAGGCGACGGTGATGACCCGACCCGACTGCCGATTGCCGCGACGCCACTGCTGGAAGTGGTCAAAACCATCACCTCAACATCCGCAGAGGTTGACGACACGATCACATTTGAAATTGCCGTGCGAAACGCAGGCAACGTCAGTCTGTTCAACGTGGCCATCATCTCTGACACGCTGACGCGCGCTGATGGCACAGTGCTGGCCATCACCGGCCCGACCTTCGCGGGGGCTGATGCCGCCTCATCTGAGGGCGCATTGCAAGTCGGCGAAACCGCGACCTATACCGCAAGCTATGTCCTGACCCAGGACGATCTGGACGCAGGCGGCATTCAAAACACCGCAACAGCAGCAGGCACGCAACCATCTGGCGGCACAATCACCGATGTCAGTGATGATGACGGCCCCGGCAGCGACCCCACCGTCCTGACTATTGACGCAGCCCCCCTGATCACCTTTGAAAAGCGGCTTGCCGCGGCCAGCGGTCCAAGCTTTGCCGCTATGGGCGATGTGCTGCGTTATGAATTTGAGATCACCAATGCAGGCAACGTCACACTGACCGCGCCCTTCAGCGTGGCAGACCCGCTGATCACAGATGCAGGCGGTGTGATTACCTGTTCGATCGATCCAATCGCACCGGGCGAATCCGCACTTTGCACCGGTGACTATAGCATTGATCAGGACGATCTTGATCTGGGCGAAGTCTTGAACACCGCGACAGCCACCGCCGGGGCCGCGCCACCTGTTGATGATGACGAAACCGTCACGGCCACCCAGCGTCCCGCCCTTGGCTTGGTCAAAGAAGCGGATGAGCTTGATGCCGTCGATTTCATCGTCGGTGCCGAAGAAACCTACACCTTTACCGTGACCAACACCGGCAATGTGACGATCACCGATCCGATTGTGATCGACGATCCGCTGATCCCGCAGGCCGATTTTGACTATCCCGACTTTCCCGCAGGTGGGCTGGCCCCCGGCGATGTCTATGTTGTGACAGCTACTTATGTGGTTACAGTCGATGATGTGGCTTTGGCGAATGTCACCAACAATGCCACCGCTGTTGCTGGCCCCGTCCGGTCGCCTGTGTCGTCCGAGACGATCCCCAATGATGGCACACCCGCGCTGACAGTCGACAAAGAGTTGATCAGATCGCTCAACCCCGACAACAGCGACAGTGGCGGTCTGACCTTTGACGAGGTCGGTGATCAGTTGGAATATCAGTTCACCGTCACCAACTCTGGCGAGGTGTCTTTCGCCAATACCGTCACAATCACCGACAACCTAATCGCAGGCGATATCGACTGCTTTATCCCGGATGTTGCAGGTGGCAATCCTGATCTGACACCGGGTGAGACAGCAACCTGTACCGGCATCTATGTCATCGACCAGAATGATCTGGACGCAGGCGAGGTCATCAACGAAGCCTTTGCAAGCACCACCTTCGGGTCCATCCCGACCACGGTTTTGTCGCCTGCTGACACAGAAACAGCACGCGCCGCGACCGACCCTGCCTTGCTGATTGCCAAAACGGTTGATCCTGCCGCCTATACGGCCGTTAATCAGGTGGTGACCTACACGATCACGGTCACAAACACTGGCAACCAGACGCTGACAGATGTCAGCGTATCCGACCCGCTGATCCCCGCTTTGACGTGCGACGCCGCCAGCCTGCCGGTCGATGATGTGCTGTCCTGCGACGTGCCTTACACCATTGTGCGAGAGGATATCGACCGCGGGTTCCTAACCAACGCGGCCTCGGTCACAGGGGTTGATCCACAAGGCACTGCAGTGCCGACAACGCCGGAAACGACCGCCAGTGTCACGATTAATGGCCCGTCCGAGGTGCCAACCCTTGCCATGCGCAAACTGGCCACACCCGCACCATTTGGCCCGGTTGGATCCAGCATCACCTATGTGTTTGAGGTGACCAACACCAGCATCTACACGCTTGACAATATCACGGTCACCGACCCGATCCCGGGCGCTGTTGCACCCTTTACCTGCGACGTTGGCACATTGGCACCTTTGGCCGTCAGCACCACCTGTTCGCTGACCCTGCCTGTCACGCAAACGGATATTGATACCGGGGAAATCGTGAACACCGCCAGCGTGCGCGGCACTGATCCATTTGGCAATGAAGCCACCGCAACGGACACGGCCACAACAGCGGGGCCAGCCGAGGCACCTGCGATCATGGCGACCAAGCTTGCCAATGTCACCGCCACGACCTTGGGCGCGGTCGTGACCTACGATTTGCGGGTCGAAAACCCCGGCAACGTGTCGCTTGGCTTGCTGACCACGCTTGATCAGATGAGCCGGCCTGACGGGACCACAACCACCCTTGATGCGCCTTTTGATTTCCAGTCGGGCGACATCAATGCAGATAGCCTGCTGAACCCCGGCGAAGTTTGGCTATACACCGCAGAACACACAATCACGCAGCCTGATATCAACGCAGGCGGGTTCAGTAACTCTGTTGTCGTTGCAGGCCAGTCCCCTAGTGGGACACGGGTCGACGATACGTCGGATGATGGCGATGACGCTGATGGTAACATCACCGATGATCCGACCTTTGTTGAGATCGAAACAGTGCCCGTGCTGCAAACCACCAAAGTCATTGTGGCCCGCGCGCCGACAATTGACCCTAATACCGGCGAAGACGTACCCCCGCCGCCTTATACCGTTGGTGACGAAGTTGTCTTTGAAATCCAAGGCGCCAATACCGGCAACGTCGAAATTACGGGCGCTGATGTCACCGATACGCTAACCCGGCTGGACGGCACCGACATCAGCGGGCTTGCGACAGGCCCGACCCGGACGGCGAACCCCGATGATAATGGCGATCCAACGCTTGCGCCGGGCGAAATCTGGACTTGGGAAGTACGCTATACCCTGCAACAGGCTGATGCGGACGCTGGCGGTATTTCCAACACGGCTACGGTTGCAGGGCTTGCCCCTGATGGATCGGATGTTTCTGACGTGTCCGACGACGGCGACCCGACTGATGGCAACATTGCCGACGATCCGACCGAACTGATCATCCCGCCCGAACCCGGCTTGGATGTGACCAAGACCGTGGTCGCGATCGGTGCTGCACCCGGTGACGACGTCGTCTTTGAAATCACGGCAGAGAACACAGGCAATGTCACGCTTTCCGGGCTTCGCATCGTTGACACCATGACCAATCTGGATGGCGACACGCTGGCCCCGGTGACGATCACTGTCGCAGGGCTGGTGGCCGGTGATCTGGCGGTTGACAGCACGGCTACCTACACCGTGACCTATGCGCTGACGCAGGACGATATCGATTCCGGCGGCATTTCCAACACGGCAACCGTTGAAGGCACCACGCCCGGGGGTGCCGCGCTTTCCGATGTGTCCGATGATGGTGATGACGGCGACGGAAATACCTTTGACGATCCAACCATTGCCGCGATCCCGCAAAACAACGCCATGTCACTGAGCAAAACCGCAGGCATCCCAGACCGCATTGCCCCGGACCTGTTCGAAGTCACATTTGAAATGACGGTCAGCAATGATGGCAACACGACACTGACCAATCTGGTGATCGAAGACGATCTGACAGCATTCGTGGCCCCTGCCACATTGGATGACGTCAGCACGCCGATTGTCACCGGTTTTGATACGGGTGCTGCGAACACTGATTATGACGGCGTGGCCGATGTGCAGCTGGTCACTGATGGGGCTGAACTGGCGCCGGGCAGCGTGGGCACGATCCTGTTGACCGTGCGCTATGATACCACTGCCGGTTCGCCTGTGGGTGAGAACACGTTGGCGGTGCGGTCTGATCAATTGCCGGCTGTGCAATCTGCGTCTACCGCGGTTCTGACTGGTGAAGACGCTGATATCTTTGGCACCAAAACTGCCGCCCCGGCCAACCCGCGTTTGGGGGATACAGTGATCTATACGCTGACCTTCCAAAACCGGCTGGCGACAACCGAAAGTAACCTGAGCATCATTGATCGCCTGCCGCGGGGCATGGCCTATGTGCCTGATAGTGCGACATTTGACGGGTCGGATACGCCTGCGCCTGCGGTCAGCGGGCGGGAATTGCGCTGGGATGATGTGTCTTTGACACCCAACCAAACCGTTACCATCACACTGGCCGCGCGTCTGGTCAGCGGTGGTCCGGGGTCTTACGTGAACCGCGCCTATGTCGAAGACAGCGCCGGCACACGCGTGTCCAACGTGGCAACCGCCGAGGTGATCCGCAGGCCAGAGCCTGTCTTTGATTGCGCTGATATCATCGGCAAGGTCTTTGATGATCATAACCTGAATGGCTATCAGGATCGTCCCGCTGATATTGTCACAGGCGGCGTCAGCGACCAAAGCTATGAAGGCAGCAAGCTGGGCCTTGCCCCTGAATTGGCCGCGCGTGATGATGAACCGGGTCTGCCGAATGTGCGCCTGTCGACAGTTACCGGCACGCTGATCACGACGGATGAATATGGACGTTTCAGCGTGCCTTGCGCCGAACTGCCCGCCGGGATCGGGTCAAACTTCCAGCTGAAACTGGACGAACGGACCTTGCCCACTGGCTATCACGTCACGACAGAAAACCCCCGTTCCATCCGGGTCACACCGGGGCGGATGGCTGAACTGAACTTTGGTGCGGCCCTGTCGGATCTGGTTGAGCTTGACTTGACCAGCCGCGCCTTTGTCAGCGGCAGTGCGACGCCGAACACCGCTTTGCAAACGGGTGTGGATCAACTGGTGGCACAGTTAGCCGCAGCGCCGACGGTTGTCCGGCTTGTCTATTATCAAAATGGCGAAAACCGCGATCTGATCAATGCCCGGCTGGATCAGGTAACCGGGTTGATTACGCAACAATGGCAGCGCCGCACCGGCGCACCGCTGACCATTGAACGCACAATCAGCAGGGTGCAGTGATATGAGAGTAGCAATGATCAATCGTTTACCCCTATGCGCCCGCCTGATGGGTGCAACGGCCCTGACCTTGGTTGCGGCCACAGCGCACGGCCAATCAAACGAAGGGTTTTCACTGCGGCTGAATGGGGCTGATATCGCCTCTGACACGGCCCTGTCGACCATCGCGCGACGCGCAGATGTGGCCCTGGCTGACGCAGATATTCAGGTTGTCGTCGATGGGTTGGGCGTCGTGCCCCGCCTTGATCTTGAGGTGATTGGCGATGCTGCCCCCTACACCACAGGCGATGTAGTGACCCTGCAATCTGCCCTGAACTATCCGGCCTATATCAACCGCGCTGAAATGCGTGTCATTGATCTTGCCGCTGTGGGTGGGCCGCGCACTGTGGCTGTAGCACCGATCACACCAAACGGTCAGGTCAGTCTGACCCTTCCTGCGGGTGAAGACTTTGCCATCGTGCACCGCGTTTATGATGCGCAGGGGCGGTTTGATGAAACCTTTCCGCTGTCGCTAACAACGCCCGACGACCGCACCCTTTCCGCAGATGCCGAAGATGGCAGCGATGCGACCGCTGAACGGAACATTCCTGTACATGGCGGCGCGGTGACCGTGCGCGGTCAAGGTGTTGTTCCCGGTGGCCGGGTGACGGCCTTTGGCGGCCCTGTCACGCCCGACAGGGATGGTGGTTTTATTCTGCAACGCATCCTGCCTGCGGGCGCACATGATATCGACATTGCCGTCAATGGCAGCGGGCAGCGTGTGAACCTGACCCGCCGCGTCGTCGTTCCAGCGTCAGAGTGGTTCTATACTGGTACGGCAGATGTGACCTTTGGCGTGCGCACCGGCGATGATGTAGATGGCACCGAGACGTATCAGACAGGCCGTGTTGCGGGCTATGTGGATGGACGCACGCAAACCGGGGTCGCGGTCACGGCATCCATCGACACAGGCGAGGGCCCGCTTGAAGATATCTTTCGCGATCTGGACGAAAAAGACCCCCGTTCGGTCCTGTTGCGTGTCGATCCTGATGATCTTTATCCGACATATGGCGACGATTCGACGTCTGTGGACAACACCCCCACCTCTGGCAAAATCTATCTGCGGGTCGCCCGTGATGATGATTTCGTCCTTTGGGGTGATTTCACCAGCACGCTGACCGGCAATGCCTTGGTGCGCAACGAACGCACGCTTTATGGCCTGCAAGGGCATGTCGCCACCAACACACGCACGACCGCAGGAATACCCCGCGCGGCGGCTGATTTATATGCAGCACAGCCCGATAAACTGCCCCAGCGTGATGTGTTCCGCGGCACCGATGGGTCGGTTTATTTCCTTGAAAAACAGGATATCGGCGGCGGGTCAGAAACGATCAGCATTCAGGTGCGCGATCCCGGCACTGACCGGGTGATCGAAACGGTCACTCTGGCGGCAGGTCGCGATTATGACATCAACTATATCCAGGGGATCGTGACCCTGCGTCAGCCGCTGCAAAACAGTATCTCGCCGGGTGTCGTGATTGCGGCACCGGGCGAGGCATCCAACGTCAATCTGGTTGTGCAGTACGAATATACGCCGACTGCGACTGATCTTGACGGGTTTTCCTACGGTGGACGGGTCGAAGGCTGGGCCACAGATCAGCTGCGCGTTGGTGTCAGCGGCATTGTTGAACAAACAGGTATCGCCGATCAGACCCTTGCGGGTGTTGATGTGCTTTATCAGCTTGGTGAAACCTCTTTCATTCGCGGCGATGTTGCCCAATCCGAAGGACTTGGTTTTGGCACCACCTTTTCGGCCAATGGTGGATTGATCTTTGATGAAACCGCCGCGACAGATGGCAACGGCACGGCGACCAAGATCGAAGCGCAGATAGCATTCGCCGATATCGGCCTGCAAACAGAAGGGGCCTTCAGCGCCTATGCAGAACAGCGCAGCGAGGGGTTTTCAAACCTCGACAACACCGTGTCTGCGACAACGGGTGATGAAGACCTATGGGGCTTTGCCATCGCAGGCAAACCCAACGATGTGCTCAGTTATCGCGCCTACCTTGATAGTTATGAAAACGCCGCTGGCGACGTGGATCGCACCGCCGGAGCAGAACTGGGATATCAGATTTCCGATCCTCTTTTGCTGGAATTCGGCCTTGAAAGCACGGACCGCGATGATGCCACCGAAACAGGGCAACGCACTGATGCGGCGGTGCGGCTGACCTATGCGTTCAGTGATGCATTCGAAGCCTCGGTTTTTGGGCAGGAAACGCTGGATGTTGATGGGCTGGACCGAAATGACCGCTACGGTATTGGCGCAGACTATAGGTTTACCGAAAACTGGCGCATCAGTGGTGAAGTGTCGGACGGCAACCTTGGCACTGGTGGATCGATCCGCCTGAGCAACGAAGATGATGTGGGCAACCAAACCTATTTCGGATACACGTTGGAACCCGGACGCACGTTAGCAGGCGTCACCCTGAACGGCACTGACCGCGGCCGGTTTGTTGCTGGCGGCACTCGGAAAATCGGCGCTGATGTCACCGCGTTTGGCGAAAACACCTATGATGTTTTTGGTGCCTATAACAGCCTCGCCAGTTCATACGGTCTGACCTATCAGCCGACAGACACCCTGCAATACAGCGCGGCCATGACGGTTGCGACGGTGCAGGACGACGACGAAAACGACTTTGAGCGGCAGGCGGTGTCCTTTGGCCTGTCCTACGACACAGAGCAGTTCACAAGCGCGGGCCGCGTGGAATACCGGACCGAAGAGGGGCTTGTGTCGGGCAACGAGCTGAACACTGATACACTGCTGATCAGTCTTGATGCGCGCTACAAAATTGATGAAACGCAGCGGATCGTAGGGTCACTTGACCTTGCGCGGACGCAAACGGACGCCAGCGCGATCCTTGATGGCGAATATACCGATGCCGTGCTGGGTTATGCCTTTCGGCCAATCGACAATGAACAACTGAATATCCTGGCCCGCTATCGTTATCTTGAAGATCTTTATGGGCAGCGGGTGGATGATGCAGACGAAGACGGGCCGCGCCAGCGCAGTCAGGTTGTCAGCGTGGATGCGATCTATGATCTGAACGAACGCTGGTCCATTGGCGGCAAGGTTGGCTACCGGGCATCTGAAACCGCCGCGACAGAGGCGTCAGCATTCACGCAAAACGATGCGTGGCTGGCGGTTGGTGGTGTGACATATCACATGCTGGATCGCTGGGACATCGCCGCAGAAGTGCGCAATCTGACTGCCGTGCAGGCAGAAACGTCTGATACCGGCGTGCTGGCCACGGTTTATCGCCACGTCGGCGATCACCTGAAAATCGGGGGCGGATACAACTTTGGACAGTTTTCGGATGACCTGACGGATCTGGTGCAGGATGATCAGGGTCTGTTCATCAATCTGGTGGCCAAATACTGAACCCTGACTTGCGCTGAACTGACACCGTGAAAAGGCCGCGCGTGAACTGCGCGGCCTTTTACTTTTGCGGGTGATCTCGGGAATAACAGATCGTCCCGCTGTTTGGTCGCGCTGGTGATGAGGGAGTTGGCGGCCAACGCGACCGGTACTGCCCGCCGATGCGGTATGACTATGCTGCGACTGAAATGAACGTCACGCGATCACCTTTCGGCTGTCCCTGACCGCGTGACGCCTCTCTCCCGTTCGCGTTGCCTAGAATGTGTATCGGATGCTGAGCCCTGCGCTGATTGCTTCGGCGTCGTCAGAACCGAACATATATTCCACATCACCTGTCAGGTTCAGCCCGCCCGATTGTGCAAAGGTTGCCCCAAGCCCGACAAAACCGCCAAAGAAGGTGTCGCTGTCGGTTGCATCAAAGGAAAACGGATCGCTGGTCACCGGACCGCCTGCACCTGTCTGGGTGATCTGTGCATCAAACGTATCCTCCGAAGACAGGCGACCTGCAACACCGGCCCGCAATTCGCCGTCAAATGCGCCGCTGCTATAGCCCAGCGCCAGTTGGTGGCGCCCGTTCAGTGTTTGTGCGGTGCGGCTATCGACGCTTAGGTTGGACCCTGTTGTGCCGGTTTCCTCGAACGCATCAAACTGTACCAGCGTATAGTTCAGGGCGGCCGACGGGCGCAGTTCAAACGCGCCCAGTTGGCGGAAGAACCCAGCCGCACTTACGCCTGCACTGATAAAGGTGCTGTCGAACGACGCCTCTGCCGTTTCCAGACCGTCGGTGATTGTGGTGTCCAACACCACCCGGCTGCTGTCATGGCTTTGCGTGCCTGCCAGAACGTTGAAGGTATAGTACCCGTTTTCACGATGTTCAGTGAAATAGGCACCCCCAAAGATGCTTTCGCTGTCGACACTGGATGCGCTGACGTCCGTGGCGATCTGCCCATTGGCAAAGCCACCCACAAAGCCAATGTCACGGCCATAAAACGTGCCTTCATACCCGGCCACAACACCTGCGTGATCGGCGGTATAGGCCAGTGCCGTACCGCTTTCGCCAAAAGTTTGTTGGCCACCAAGGACCGATGCCCAGACACCTGATTGCCCAGCGTTATTGCTGATCGCCCCGCGGGCTGTATCAGCCAATGTGCCGGTCGCTTCGTTCAGGGCCGATGCGGCTGTCATTTCGATGCGCAGGATATCGGTCTGGTTGTCGCCAAAGGTGACGAATTGCGCGTCATAGGCGGCATCGACGTCAAATTCTTCGGTTTCAAAGGTGGAGATACGCCAAGAGATATCGTCAGGCAGCACGTCACGCTCAAGCGCAAAGCTGTCGCCTGCGCCTTCACCCAGATCAAAGATACCGATGAATTGCGCACCTGCGGCCATCGTCACATCCTGATCGCCATCCCGGCCACGGACAACAGCTGCAAGGCCATCACCCGCTGTCAGCATCATACCGCTGTTCACAAGTGTCGTGCCATCTTCGTCAAGTGCTGCCGCATCCGACCCGATACCAGAGACGACCACATTGCCGGTGTTCGACAACAGGCCACCACCAGCAAGCGCGATGCCATCAGCGTCTTCACCAGTCGTCATTACGGCGGCGGTGTTGGTCACATTGCTGCCAACGCCTGATACGTTGATACCGATAGAGTTTTCGCCCGCGGTCGCGATCATTCCGGTGTTGTCGATGGTGCTGTCAGCACCTGATGAAATGATCCCAGCTGAAGCAAAGCCTTCTGTTGCAATCATGCCAATATTGTCGACATCCGCATTGGCGCCAATGGCTTGCACGCCAAAACCCCCTTGTTCGGCGAGCGCAATCGCGCCTTCATTGATCACGGCCGAAGCATTGCCGACGCTCAGGATACCAATGGCGTCACGTCCAGTCGTATCGATTGAATTGTTGTTGACGATTTGCGTCGCATCGCCAGAGCTGACGATTGCAATGCTTGCGTCCCCAGAAACCGACACCGTTTGGTTGTTCATAATCATTGCATTTGTGCCAGAAGAAACCAGACCTACGGACTCCAGACCTGCCACCGTCACGGCGCCGTTATTTATGATCTGGGCGTTTTCACCACCGGCGTCGATCCCTTGGTTGTCGCCGCCATTTACGTTGATTGCGGCGTTGTTGATGATCTCGTTGTCGTTCCCCTCAGCCGATATACCGCTGGAAAAAGAACCATTGGTCGTGATTTGGGCATCATTCATGATCATGCCGTCGTTGCCTGTCAGCGAGATCCCGTTCGATCCATCGCCCTGCGTTGTGATGCCAAAGCCTTCGGGAAGCTCAATATCCTCCTCGCCCAGATCAAACCCATTCATAATCAGGGCATTGTCGCCGTTTACAGCAACGCCGTCACTATCTGTCCCTGATGTAGCGATTATCCCGACATTGAATGCGAGCGCGCTTGCGCCGTCCACGACCATCCCATCAGCGTCTGTGCCGGATGTTGTGATGGCTGCTCCATTCACGGCTCCAGCAATAATTTCAGATCCGAAACCATCGCTGACGTCGACAACACCGTCAAAGCTTGTGGTGACAGAGATACCCTTTGCGCCATCGCCAGTGGTGGTGATATCGCCAAAGTTAAAGGCGAGACCGACAGCCGCATCAATGACGATACCAGATGCATCAGTGCCCTGAGTTTCGATGTTTGCATCATCATCATTTGTTACGAAAATGGTGCCGCCTTCAGCCAAGATACCCTCGGCACCATCCCCCAGTGTACTGATGCTGCCGTCGTTTTCGACGAAGCCGCCGTTTGAAATCACGCCATCAAGGTCAGAAAGGTCTAATCCCGCATCGGCGCCGTCGCCTGCGTTCATGACAATGCCTTCTGCGTTGTCCTGAGTTGTGGAAATCGTACCATCGTTATCAATGGCAATGCCGACGCCGGAAACACTGATGCCGTCGGCATCACTGCCGCTTGTCGTGATGGACCCATCGTTGTTTACAAAGCCGTTTTCACCGCTGACAACAATACCGGCAGAGCCAACACCGTTGGTGGTAATCCGGCCATCATTTTCGACGTCCGCGTTGTCGCCCGTTACCGAAATACCGGCAGAGTTGTCTCCCAGCGTATCAATCGTACCTGTCGCTGCGTTATCGACATTCGCACGGTCACCTTCGACGTCGATGCCATTGCTGTTGTCGTCTTGGGTAATCAGCTCACCTTCGTTGATTTCAACAACATCGTCAGCTTGGGCTTGCATTGCAGTCGCGCCATCACCGTTTGTCATGATGGCACCCGTGTTCGTTGCAACCGTGCCGTTAACGTTGGTGACCATACCTTTGCCGCTGCCGCCGCCTATGTTGATGGTGCCGGTGTTGGTCATGATCAGCGGATCGTCCGCGGCGCGCTCAAAACCCTCGATGTCATTGGCAATCATGCCTGCGCCATTGCCGGTCAGCGTGATCTCACCATCGTTGATGAGGCTTTCAACATCCTCGGCCCCGACCATACCGTTGTTGTCGCCGCCTGCGGCCAGGTCCGCAGTTTCTGAAATGATACCTGCGTTCATCGCCGTGGTGCCAGCACCAGCAACATTGATCGCATCACCTTCGTTGGCTTGGATGATGGCACCCACGGCATTGTCAACGGCACCATTCGCGCCATTGACCACAACCCCGTTTGAGCCCGCGCCAAATGTGGTGATCAGGCCTGCGTTATCGACATCGGCGTCCGCGCCCACGACAGAGACACCGGCAGAGTTGTCGCCAGAGGTGTCAATCGTGCCTGTCGCAGCATTGTCGATGTCAGCGCGGTCGCCAACAACGTCGAACACATTACTGTTGTCGCCTTCGGTGATCGCTTCCTCTTCATTTATGATGGTCACATCGTCGGCTTCTTCCACCGAAACGACCGCTGCATTGGCGCCCCTCGTCTCGATAAGACCCTGGTTTGTGAAGGTCGCATTAGCGCCGAGGATCTGAACCGCGTTTGACCCGTCAGCACCGCCCTCAATTTCGGCGTCCGTGATGTTCACTATTTCAGCATTCGCGCCCGTGGCAACAATGCCAATCGTACCGGTCCCATCAAGGTTGATTGTATCATTGTTGGCGATATTGGCATCGGCGCCAGAAGACTCAATCCCAATGGCATTACTGCCACCCAGATTAATTATCTCGTTGTTTGCGATCTCTGCATTTCGACCGCTAGACGCGATACCCTTCGTGTTTGCCGCAATTGCATTGATCCCGTCGTCATTTCTGACGTCTGCGTCAGCGCCTGTTGACCCAATAGCGATCGCACCCTCGCGATTGAGGTTAATCTCGTCGGTATTCAGAATGACTGCGTTTGTACCAGATGAGAGAATACCGAACCCCTCTGCAATCTCTCCTGAACCGGTGTTGACGTTAATGACGCCACTATTCGTGACTTCTGCATTTGCATTTCGCGACTGGATGGCAGACCGTCCAAGTTCATTCACGTTTATGGTGCCAAGATTGGTCACTGTGGCATCATTGCCAAAAGAGTTGATGGCATGCCCTTCTTCGGTCTCAACGGACATCAAATTTTCATTCACAACGGTGGCGTTTTGCCCGCCCGCATTGATACCAAAGGCATCACCATCGCCCACGGCGTTGATTTCACCTTCGTTGCGGATGTTGGCATCGTCACCCGTTGAAAAGATGCCGTCAGCGAATGTACCCGATGATGTAATTGTGCCGGTCGCACCATTCACAATCTGTGCGCCATCACCTGAGCTGCTGATAGCTCTACCGCTAGCGCCATCGTTGGTCATGGTACCGTTGTTTGTAATAGTGGCGGCTTCACCGCTTGAGTTGATGCCATCACTATTGCCTCCGACCGCTGTCATTTCACCGTCATTTGTGATCGTCGCGTTCGCACCCAAGGAATTGACACCATCATTGCCATCGCCGGACTGAACAATGCCTTCGTTCTGGATCACGACGTTATCGCCGCTTGCATCCACGCCGTCGTTGTCCGCAACAGCCAAGGTGCCGGGCGCCAGCGGATCGCCGGTCACGTCATCAATGCCTTCACCTTCAATCGTCAGGCTGCCACCGTCCTGATCAAGGACAACCTGATCTGTCCGGGTCTCACCAGCCGCAATCGTGACCTCTTGCGCCAGTGCGGGCTGATAGGCCAGCAGGCCCAGCATCAACGCCAATGGCGAAACAGCACAGCGCATCGCACGCGTTTGAAATGGCATGGTCGTGCAGGGGGCTGCTGCATTCATTATCTTGTAAGTCATCAAAATTCCCTTTCCCTCGGCCCGCTCAATCACGGGGCTACACGACACCTACGCGCCGAGGTCGGGGTCTATTCGCGACAATGCGAAAAAAATTTTACCGATTGGAAAAATCACGCACCGCACGGTGCCTTCACCCTTTGGCAAAGCGTGCCATTTAGGGTTGGCCGCGGATATCCAGCCCGTGTGGGGCGCATCATGCCGCACACACCAAGATCAGGTTTCGCTTTAGGTCCACAGACCGTCCGCATGGACGCAGGGCCAGCGATTGCTCCGATAGGTGCGAAAACGCCCGTCGGTTCCAGAAACCGTTTGTGACGGGCCCGTCCCCTCTTGATCTTATGGTAAATGCATCAAAAGCACACAGCGCCGGGCCGCCTTATCAAGGCCGCCGGGCCATTTGTGTTGCTTGCAACCAACCGTCCATTTCGCTAACCCCGCGGGGATGATTGCAAGAGGTGCGGCATGGACGATCTGAAACAGAAATACCTTGGCCTGATTGCCGATGCCGCAGATGAGGCCGCAATTGAAGACCTGCGCGTAAGGGCCGTTGGCAAAAAGGGCGAGATCAGTTTGCAGATGCGCGAACTGGGCAAGATGACGCCAGAGGAACGGCAGGTTGCAGGCCCCGCGCTGAATGCGTTGAAGGACGAGATTAACAGCGCGCTGGCGGCCAAGAAAGCGGGCCTTGCTGATGCCGCCCTTGATGCGCGTCTGAAAGACGAATGGTTGGACGTCACGCTGCCATCCCGCGCGCGCGGGCAAGGCACCGTTCACCCCATCAGCCAAGTGACCGAGGAGGTCACCGCGATCTTCGCCGATATGGGCTTTCGCGTGGCCGAAGGGCCGCAAATTGAAAGCGATTGGTACAACTTCGACGCCCTCAACATCCCCGGCCATCACCCCGCGCGGGCCGAGATGGACACGTTCTATACCCACCGCGCGCAAGGCGACGACCGCCCGCCGCATGTGCTGCGCACGCATACGTCGCCGGTCCAAATCCGGTCCATGGAGGCCACAGGCGCGCCAACCCGCATCATCTGCCCCGGTCGCGTGTACCGCGCCGATTACGACCAGACGCACACGCCGATGTTCCATCAGGTCGAAGGGCTGGCCATCGACAAAGACATCAGCATGGCAAACCTGAAATGGGTGCTGGAAGAGTTCGTGAAAAGCTATTTCGAGGTTGACCACGTCGACATCCGCTTCCGCGCCTCGCACTTTCCGTTCACCGAGCCATCGGCCGAGGTCGACATCCGCTGTTCATGGGAGGGCGGCACCCTGAAAGTGGGCGAAGGCGACGATTGGCTTGAGATTTTAGGCTCCGGCATGGTGCACCCCAAGGTGCTGAAAGCGGGCGGGATCGACCCGGCGGAATGGCAAGGGTTCGCCTTCGGCATGGGCATCGACCGGATCGCGATGCTGAAATACGGGATACCCGATCTGCGGGCGTTCTTTGACAGTGATCTGCGATGGTTAAGGCACTATGGGTTTGCGGCGCTGGATCAGCCGACGTTGCATGGTGGGTTGAGTAGGTGATCTCTCACGTATCACGGGAGAGACTGGCACATGCACTTTGCATCATTGGTGAGGCTGGGCTCGACGGCTATATGTACGACTCCGCGGTAGGTATGCTTACCCGCAAAACATACGAGTCGAAGAAGAAAAGATGGATGATTCCCAACTCTCCGAGATTTAGTTCAGACGAGTTTAGAGACTACATGGCACTAGCCGTTGAAAACGGACTTGTGGATGCTGGCCGAAATAACGACGCGCTCCGACGAGGGGAGTTAGATGGTGATGAGTGGCTGTTGAAGCTTACTTTAGCCGGATGGAATTATATCGAAGACTTCGATCAACCCGTTCTTGAAAGATGGTTCGTGAATATCCGAGATAATGTTCCGACTATAATTGTTTCAGTGGCAACAGCACTAATAATCGCCAACGCCAACAGATTGCTTGATCTGATTGTCGGAACCGTTACCCCGTAATCGTTTCCGCCCGGCTCGCCGGGCAGCGCCCGGACCTCCCCCATGGGGAGGGCGCTTTTGCAACGGCGCAATCCGTATCAAAGTCAGTGATCATGGCCTCCCGCTCGCCAAACCGCACCGCCTTGGCGCCTCCCCGAGGTCCGGGCGCTGCCCTGATGTTGTGCATAGAAGAACCGCCGCGAATGGCTTAGAGTACCCAAATGACCAATGACACCGAAGACCTGCAAGACACATACCCCGGCGCGGGCACGTTTAAGTTCGGCGATAGTGCGGAGCTTTGCCAGCGCCTGATCGCCCTTGTCCGCCAGGGCCGCAAAACCGCGACTTGCGCAGCACTCTCCGATTTCGAAGGCGAGCCTGAGGCGATGCCTGTCGTGGGCCGCTGTGATATCGCGGCGAATTGGGATGGTACGCCCGCGCTGGTCATCCGCACCACCAAGATGCAGGAAATCCGCTATTGCGATGTCACCGAAGACATGGCGCTGGCCGAGGGTGAGAACGACACACTGCTGGGCTGGCGCAAGGATCACAAAGCCTATTTCAAACGCAACGGCGGGTTTCACCCCGAAATGATGCTGGTGTTTGAACACTTCGAACTGGTCGAGGATTTGGCCGGACGCGCGCTTTAACCCGGGGTGTTCCCCAACACCCGCACCGCGCTATATATCGGGTATGCAACGCCTCTGGCTTATCATCCTGATCATATTCATCATCGGCGGTCACATCGCGATGTGGACCTCTGACATGCCGCGCGATCTGGCTTTGCGCCTGACGCTGATCAACGCCGCTGGCTGGGCGGTGATCCTGATCCCCGCTTGGCTGGTGTCAAAATGGGCCGCAGCCCACCAGCGCAAACCGTAGGTCGGGGCCAGCCCCGACGCCCCTTTCCCCTTTGCGTGTTATCCGGTAAGCCCATCCCAACACATCTAACCCGCAGGACGGACCCATGAAATTCACGCTTTCCTGGCTGAAACACCACCTTGAGACTGACGCATCGGTCGCTGATATCACATACGCTTTGACCGACCTTGGGTTGGAAGTTGAGGGGATCGAAAACCCGATTGAACGCCTTGCTGATTTCACCATCGGCAAGGTGCTGACCGCCGAAAAGCACCCGGATGCGGATAAGCTGAAGGTCTGTCAGGTCGATACTGCTGATGGCCCGACCCAGATTATCTGTGGTGCGCCAAATGCGCGTGCGGGCATCACCGTGGTGATCGCCAGCCCCGGCACTTATGTGCCCGGTATCGACACCACGATTGGCGTTGGCAAAATCCGTGGCATTGAAAGCTACGGTATGATGTGTTCCGAGCGCGAGATGGAGCTGTCGGAAGAACATGACGGCATTATCGAATTACCCTCGGGCGAGGTCGGCGACCGCTTTACCGATTGGTTGGCCGCGAATAAGCCAGACAAGGTTGATCCGGTGATCGAGATCGCCATCACACCGAACCGCCCCGACGCGCTGGGCGTGCGCGGTGTGGCACGTGATTTGGCCGCGCGTGGTCTTGGTACGCTAAAGCCGATCACGGTTGATCCAGTCAAGGCCAGCTTCAGGGCTGACCTGAATGTATCTATTGATGACGATACGCGTGATGGATGCCCCATTTTCTGTGGTTATTTGATCAAAGGCGTCAAGAACGGCCCCAGCCCCGACTGGCTGCAAGCGCAGCTGCGCGCCATTGGTCTGCGCCCTATCAGCTTTCTGGTCGATGTGACCAACTGGTTTACCTATGACCTGAACCGCCCGCTGCATGTTTTTGACGCCGACAAGGTCAATGGCAACCTGCGTGTGCATCGCGCCGCTGGTGGTGAGACGATCACGGCCTTGGATGACAAGGACTACACACTGCAAGCGGGTCAGATGGTCATTTCGGATGATAACGGCCCTGAAAGCATCGCGGGTGTCATGGGCGGGCTTGAGACGGGTTGCACCGCGGACACTGTGAATGTTTTCGTCGAAAGCGCTTATTGGGACCCGATCCAAATCGCCTACACCGGGCGCGCGCTGAAAATTAACTCTGACGCGCGATACCGGTTTGAACGGGGCGTTGACCCGGCTTTCACGCCCGAAGGGCTGGAATACGCGGTGCGTATGATCGTGGATCATGCAGGCGGTGAGGTGTCTGAGCTGATCCAGGCGGGTGCAGTCCCCGATACATCGCGCGCGTGTAAACTGGATGCCAAGCGGGTGATCTCGTTGGTCGGGATGGACATTCCAGAGGCGACACAGCGCGAAACATTGACCGCCCTTGGCTTTACCATGGAAGGGGACATGGCCCATGTCCCGTCGTGGCGTCCTGATGTGCAGGGTGAGGCTGATCTGGTGGAAGAAGTCGCGCGCGTGGCCTCATTGACCAAGCTGGAAGGCAAGCCTTTGCCGCGCATTGATGCAGGTGTGCCCAAGCCTATTCTGACCCCCAGCCAGACCCGCCAACAGGCCGCGCGCCGGACGGCTGCGGCGCTGGGCTATAATGAATGCGTGACCTATAGTTTTATCGACAAGGACGCGGCGCAGCTTTTTGGTGGCGGTGATGACGCGACCATGCTGGAGAACCCGATCAGTTCGGAAATGTCGCATATGCGGCCCAACCTGCTGGGTGGTTTGCTGCGCGCTGCCGCCCGTAACCAAGCGCGCGGTTTCATGGATATGGGCCTGTTTGAGGTTGGCGCTGGCTTTCATGGTGGCGAGCCGGGTGAGCAGCATATGCTGGTGTCTGGAGTGTTGGTCGGGCGGACTGGGCCGAAGGATGTGCACGGCACGTCGCGGCCTGTGGACCTTTATGATGCCAAGGCGGATGCAGAGGCTGTTTTGGCCGCGATTGGTGCCCCTGCAAAGGTGCAAATCCTGCGCGGTGCGGATGACTGGTGGCACCCGGGGCGGCATGGCAAGATCTGTCTTGGGCCGAAAAAGGTGCTCGGCATCTTTGGCGAACTGCACCCGCGTGTGGTGCGCGCGATGGATATCAAAGGACCAGCGGTGGCGTTCACAATCTGGCCAGATGAAGTGCCGTTGCCCAAGAAGAAATCTGCGACACGCCCTGCGCTGGCCGCAACCGATCTGCAAGCGGTTGAACGTGATTTTGCCTTTGTGGTGGATGCGCAGGTCGAAGCATTAGCACTGGTGAATGCCGCCGCAGGTGCCGACAAGGCACTGATCACTGATGTGCGTGTCTTTGACGAATTCATCGGCGGGTCATTGGGCGAAGGCAAGAAATCCCTTGCCGTCACCGTGCGTTTGCAACCGACAGATAAAACGCTGAAGGATGCCGATATCGAGGCGGTCAGCGCCAAGATTGTCGAAAAGGTAAGCAAGGCAACTGGTGGGGTGCTGCGCGCTTAAACGGACCGAAATTCAAATGAAGGAGCCTCATATGACCCTCAAGATTTACCTTTCAGGTGAAATTCACACCGACTGGCGTGATCAGATTACAACCGGTGCCTCTGGATTGGACGTCGTCTTTGACAGCCCGGTGACGGATCACGATGCCTCTGACGATTGCGGTGTGGCTATCATGGGTGCTGAGGACAAGAAGTTCTGGCACGACAATAAAGGCGCCAACCTGAACGCGATCCGCACGCGGCATGGGATTGAAAATGCCGATATCGTCGTTGTGCGCTTTGGTGAGAAATACAAGCAATGGAACGCTGCGTTTGATGCGGGCTATGCTGCGGCCCTTGGCAAATCGCTGATCGTGATGCATGGGCCGGACCATCAGCACCCGCTGAAAGAGGTCGATGCTGCAGCCTTGGCCGTTGTTGAGGAACCACAGCAGGTCGTACAAATTCTGCAATATGTCCTGAACGGCACGCTGCCTTAGGTCGGGGCCCGCCCCGACATGCGACGGTTCAGCAATGATTGATCACATGACCTTTGGCGTGACGGATTTTGTACGCTCGACCGCCTTTTACGATCAGGCCTTCGCGCCGCTTGGCGTGAAACGGCTGTTTGAGGTGCCTTTGGAACATACGGGTGGCGTCAAAGTGTGCGGCTATGGTGATGATCGTGCGTGGTTCTGGCTGGCAGAAGAGAAAGCGACGAAGGGGTTGCTTCATATCGCTTTGCGAGCAAAAAGCCACGCCGCGGTTGATGCGTTCCATGCGGCTGCCTTGCGCGCTGGCGGCACAGACAACGGCGCACCCGGTCCGCGGCCGCATTACGACGCGCATTATTATGGCGCGTTTATTCTGGACCCCGATGGGCACAATATTGAAGCAGTATGTCATGCCGCGCCATAGTGACGCCGGTAATCGCAGCTTGCATGGCGCGTAGATATGCTGACGCTCACCCAAAAGACGTGACCCAGACATGTGCTTTGCGCAGGTCGTTTCAGACGGCAATTCAACGAAAGAACCAAGATCAATGAATATTAGATCAACAACGCATGCCGATATTTCCGCCTTGCAACAGGTCCTGGATGGCACCGCACTTTTCCTAAGTGAGATGCTGCCGGACATGCTGGGTGGCTTTCTATCTGATGCAGACAGCGACGATATCTGGCTGACTTGCGAAGTGGACGGCAACGCCGTGGGCTTTTGCTATGCCGTTCCTGAACAGCTGGCTGATGGGGCTTGCCCTGCCGCGTTTGGGCCGGGGGAACACCCCGGCCTGATTGCCTGATCAAGACGGATCAGGAATGCGTTTGGCCTTTGCAACAGCTGGCCGCGCAAAAAACCGCTCAACATAGGCAGGCACATTTTTGAGGTCGTTGTAACCAACGACGTCCTTCGTGCCATAAAACTCCAGCGCGTTCAGCCATGGTGCAATTGCCATATCAGCGATGGAATAGTCCCCCACGATCCAGTCCTTGCCGTCCAGTTCCTTTTCCAGAACGGCCAGCAAACGGATCGCTTCATCGCGGTAGCGTTCGCGGGGGCGGGGATCTTCGATGTCCTTGCCTGCGAATTTGTAGAAAAAGCCCATTTGGCCCAGCATTGGCCCAAGCCCGCCCATCTGGAACATCAACCACTGTGTGATCTTGGCCTTGTCTGACGCTGTCGCGCCAAGGAATTTCCCTGATTTTTCAGCAAGATAAAGCAGGATCGCCCCGCTTTCGAAAATCCCGATTGGGCCGTCTGGCCCGTTTGGATCAATGATCGCCGGAATCTTGTTGTTGGGGTTCAGTGAAAGGAATGCGTCGCTTTTCACATCCGCGTCGCTGAGCGTGACAAGGTGGGGTTCATAAGCCAAACCCATCTCTTCCAGCGCGATAGAGGCTTTGACACCATTGGGCGTGGGGAAGGAATAAAGCTGGATCACAGACGGGTCCTTGGCGGGCCAGCGTTTGGTGATCGGGAATGCGGATAAGTCAGCCATGTGGCAAAGTCCTTTGCAAAAATTTCTGTTCTTTCAAGCTAAGGGGAAAAGCCGTGAATAAAACCCATGGAACTGTGAGCTGATAGCGGTAACTATGTGCGTAGTTGCGCAGTGGGCATCAGACCCGCGCGCCAAGTTAAATATGTGGGGACAACTATGCTAAACGAATTCAAGACCTTCATCGCCAAGGGCAATGTCATGGACATGGCCGTGGGTATCATCATTGGTGCGGCCTTTACCGCGATTGTCACATCGCTGGTGGGCGATCTAATCAACCCGATCATCGGCCTTGTGTCCGGTGGTATTGATTTCACCAACAACTATGCCGTGCTGGCCGGTGACGTGCCGCCAGGTGCATCACTTGAAACTGCGCGCGAGGCGGGGGCGTCGATCTTTGCCTATGGTGCGTTCATCATGGCGATCATCAACTTTCTGATCATCGCCTTTGTGGTGTTCATGCTGGTCCGCTACGTCAACAAGATCAAAGACGCAGCCTCACCTGAGGTTGAAGCCGCCGAAGAGCCCAAAGGGCCAACATCGGAAGAACTGCTTGCAGAAATCCGGGATGCGTTGAAGGCGCAAGCCTGATCAATCCGATTATGCTGAAGGGCTCGCTTGGAACAGCGGGCCCTTTTTTACGTCTAACGCATCAGAAACGTCGTGATCGCGTCATTGACGAAAGCAGGATTTTCCAAAGGCGAGGTATGTCCGGCCTGGGGTACTTGGATCAGTTCTGATCCTGCAATCACGTCTTGCAATGCTTTGGCTGTCGTGGGTGGTGTGGGTATATCCTCTTGACCCACCATAATCAGCGTGGGCGGCGGTGTGTTCAAAGCGCGCAGATTGTCTTGCACATCATCGCGATCAAAAATCGCCCGCCCGAATTGCCTGATAGAGGTGCGGTCCAACCCGCCGATGTAGGATTTCCATGCAGCAAAATCCGCCCGCTGTGCCGGGTCATTGCGGTAGTGTGCCCCAAACAGAAGCGGCAGCACTTTGCCTAGTAAGGGGCGAATACCGATCAGGCGGACAAAGAACAGCAACTGGTTATATTGCCTTAGCGTTGCCTTGCTTTCTGCATTTGCGCCGGTGTCCATCAGGATCATTGTTTTGATCAGGTCCGGACGCCTTAACAACAGGCGCACACCGACATAGCCACCGGTCGACATACCCGCAAAATGCACGGGTCCGTCGCAAAGGGCCGTGATCAGTTTTTCGGCATCATCGACCAGATCATAGATGCCAAACGGATGCGGACACGGCCCGCTATCGCCATGCCCGCGATGGTCAAAAGCGATAACGCGGTGTGTGGCGCTGAAGCTGTCAATCTGTGCTGCGAACATCGCCCGGCTCATCAGATAGCCATGCGAAAAGACGATCGTGTCAGGCCCGGACCCGGCGGTCACATAATGGATGGATCGTCCGTTGATTTCAATTGTGGGCATCGTAGTTGCGTCCCATCACTGGATGACAGGACGCTACCGCGCGCTGCGCAGCACGGCAAGCATTACACTTTCAAGGCCAGCGCAGGTGACAGCACGTCGATGCCCAACGCTTTGCCCACCGCATAATACGTCAGTTTGCCAGCATGCACATTCAGCCCGTTCAGCAGATGGGGGTCGTCCTCGCAGGCCGTGCGCCAGCCTTTGTCGGCCAGTGACAGCATAAAGGGCATGGTCGCATTCCCCAATGCGATGGTCGATGTGCGCGCCACCGCGCCGGGCATGTTCGCCACGCAATAGTGCATGATCCCGTCCACGTCATAGATCGGGTCTTCGTGGGTGGTCGCCTTTGAGGTTTCGAAACACCCCCCTTGGTCGATGGCCACATCCACCAGTGCCGCACCGGGTTTCAACTCGGACAGTTGCGCGCGCGAAATCAGCTTGGGCGCTGCTGCACCGGGGATCAGGACTGCGCCGATGATCATGTCCGCCGCGCGCGCCAGTTCAATGGTATTGCCTGCACTGGCGTAGCTGTTTTTGAACTGCCCGCCAAAGGTATCATCAAGATAACGCAGACGTGGCAAGGACCGGTCCAGAACGGTCACATCGGCACCCATGCCTGCCGCGATGCGCGCGGCGTGTGTGCCCACAACACCGCCGCCGATGACAACAACACGGGCAGGGCCGACGCCCGGCACGCCACCCATCAGAACACCGCGCCCGCCATTGGCCTTTTGCAAGGTCCATGCGCCAACCTGTGGGGCCAGACGCCCCGCGACCTCAGACATGGGGGCCAGCAGCGGCAGACCGCCCCGGTCGTCAGTGACGGTTTCGTAAGCGATGCAAGTTGCACCGGATGCCATAAGGTCGGTGGTCTGTTCTGGGTCAGGGGCGAGGTGCAGATAGGTGAACAAAATCTGCCCTTCACGCAGCATTTTGCGTTCAACTGCCTGTGGTTCTTTCACTTTTACAACCATTTCGGCAATTTCGAAGACTTCGGCGGCCGTGCCGACGATGGCAGCCCCGGCATCGGTGTAATCTGCGTCTGTGAACCCAGCGCCATTGCCTGCGCCGGATTGAATGGTGACCTGATGGCCGTGGTTAACCGCCTCGCGCGCGGCGTTTGGTGTCAGGCCGACGCGGAATTCCTGTGGTTTAATCTCTGTTGGGCACCCGATATGCATGACCCGTTCCTCCTTGCTATTGCGCCGACTATCTGCGCCGCCGCGTGCAATTTCATCGGGCTTTTTCTTGGATGTTTGCGGTAACCTTGGTAAGGTTTTGCGCGATATAGAATATTTGCCGAAGGATCGTGCGCAAAATGGAATTAGACAGTATTGATCGCCGAATCCTTGGGGTTTTGCAGAAGAAAGGCCGCATGTCGAATGCAGAGCTTTCTGATCTGGCGAACCTGTCTGCGTCGGCCTGTCATCGGCGCGTACAGCGGTTGGAAAAGGATGGATACATTCGCGATTATGTGGCGCTGCTGGACCCACGTAAAATGGGGCGGCCGACGACGGTGTTTGTCGAAATCACGCTGAGCGGGCAGACCGATGAGGTACTGGACGCGTTCGAAAAAGCAGTGGCAAGGGTGCCCGATGTGCTGGAGTGTCATCTGATGGCGGGCACGGCGGATTATCTGCTGAAGGTCGTGGCCGGCGACACAGAGGATTTCGCGCGCATCCATCGGCGCTATCTGGCGGCATTGCCCGGCGTGGCGCAGATGCAGTCGTCTTTTGCGTTACGAACGGTCAGGCAGACAACGGCGTTGCCGGTTTGAGGACCTTCGCTACATGGCGCTATTGCAGTAGTGGTTTGGGATAGCTGGGTGGCGAATATATGTGGGAAAACTGCTTTGACATAATGTTGGCTTAATCCCTATCTAATAGTCACTGTTGATTGGGCGGTCTTTTACAGGCCTTGAGTATAAGGTAGAGAGCCAATGTGTTTGATGTGCGGGATACCAACCTGTAGTGCTTTTGAAGGTCAGCCGGAGTTGGCTGGTGCTGGAGATCGAAATTTTACAGGCGGCACAGCCGATGCGCCATTTGCATTTATTGAGGTAGGACTTTCCAGTGGCGGGTCTGCTATCACTAAATGGGGCGGTGACCGTTTTGGTGCCTCTGGCGGTACGGTAACCTACTCATCCAACATCTCGGGATTGAATGGCGGTTTGACAGGAGCAGCCTTAGCTGCATTTGAATCGGCAATTGAACTTGCGTTTGCAACTTGGGCAGCCTTGGCAAACATTACCTTTCAGGCTGTAAGCGGCGCTGCCGATATCGAAATCAGAAGCGATTCTGTCGATGGAAACGGTGGGCCTGATGGAAACGTTTTGGGTTTCATGCGCCCCACAGATTTTGAGACTATTTTCGTTGGCGACGAGTTTGCTATTTTTGACGATGTTGAGATTGTATTTGATCGGGCCGAGAATTGGGCCGTAGACGGTGGTAGCGGGACCAGCTTCTTTGCTGTTGCCTTGCATGAAATTGGCCATGCTTTGGGTATGGATCATGTACCAAATGTGAGCGATGGTGGCACGCTGCAAAACATGAATCCAATCCTATCGACCGATGAACTGCAGAGTGGTGATATAGCTGGTATTGGCACGCTATACGGGGACCGCGAGTACAGCGACGGTGTTGATAATGTGAGTTTTGCGAAGGTGAACGTGGATACGGGTCAGGTAATCTTCTCAAAAGGTGGCAATGATAACGTCACGGGTACTGATTTCGGCGACAGCATCTACGGTGGTGCCGGTAACGACCATCTGTTTGGGGGCGGGGGCAACGACCGGTTGGTCGACACCCGCGGCGACAATGATATTGAAGGCGGTAACGGCGGTGATACGATCATTGGTGGTGCTGGTGCGATCGATGCTGACGGCAACAATGGTAACGATACGCTGATTGGTGGTATCGGTAATGATACACTGAATGGCGGTTCCGGCAACGATACGCTACGCGGGGATCCAAGCGGAAGCTTTATCGCTGGTAACGACACCCTGATCGCCGGCTCTGGCAATGATGAGTTGGAAGGCGGCGGTGGTGCAGATACGTTCGTGTTCAGCCGGGCAAGCGGCAACAACCGCATTCTTGATTTCGAAATTGGTGTGGATGAGATTGATCTGCAAGGCTTTGGCTTTAGCCAAGGTACATTGACCGATAACGGCACAAACAGCTTCTTTTCGTTCAACGCATCTGGTGTTGATTTTGATTTGACGATTGAAGGTGTCATCGTCTCTGCCGAGGATTTTATCTAATGCAAGCGACATTTCTGCGTGGCCTTTGCGCTACAATCATAACTTCTGGACTTGTCGCCTGCGGTGGTGGTGGTGGTGGTGGTGGTAACACTGCCTCTGACGGCACAAGGCCTGATGATCCGGCGGCGAATTTTCCCGGCAGCGTTTCAGCCGAGCTAGATGATACAAGTGCTTTGGGTGAAGCAGGCATGGCCTATGTTTTGTTGGATGGACAAATATTGCGGGAAAGCGACCGGGTCAGCATTCGCTATAGCGATGGCTTGGTGAGCGGTGGCTTGGTGAGAGAGCAGAGCATCAGTGATACCGATGCTTTCATCAACCCTGCGAATGGGGAATTCTCGCGTATTGTCCGCATTAGCAGTGACAATTTGTTTGGTGTTGTTGGTCTGGATATTCAGGATGGCGACCTGCCGACCAGTGGAAACACGAACTACAACCAAGGTTGGGTCGGAATGACCGCTATTTTTGAAGATGATGTTCTCGTCCTTGAAGGCGATGCTACCTTTACGGTGGCTTGGAGTGGTACAGGCGACATTGACGGTAGTTTTAGAAACCTATCCGGTACAGATTCAGACGATGCAAACGTCTCAAATGTTGGTACGATCGTTCTAAATAACGGGATAATCAGTGGCGATAACTTCGACTTTGCAGGTAGTACCGTAAGCGGAACAGGGGTATTCGCGTCTCTTGGCGGTTCTGGCACCTCCTCATCTACAACGGGTACATTTTTTGGCCCGCAGGCGAATGAGTTAGGCGGTGTCATTTTGATTGACGATTTGCCGAACGATATTCAGGTTTCCGGCGCGTTTCAGGCGGACTCCAATTAATCCTCTTTAACCTGCTCGTCCGGTTCGGGCGTCAGCCCATAGGGTCGCGCTAGGTTCCAGATGTGTTTTGGCACCATGTTTTTGATCTTTGCGGGCTCTTCCCGCCGCAGATGCAGGATGGTTTCTGCTGCTTTCATCTCGACCCGTGCGCGGGCGAACTCAACGCCGCGCGGGCCGATCCGGGGCATCAGCCAGCCCATGATCCCGCGAAGCCAGCTGGGCATCCGTCGCAAGGGCAATCCGCCTGCGGCGAGCCTTGTGTTTTCGACGAAACCTTTGACTGATCCTGCCCTTTTTCCCCGCGATCCGGGCGGGGCGAGCGTGACTTCATCGCCAAGGCTTGCCAGCATTTCCGCCCCGCGGTCATTGCGCACGATCAGCCATTGGTCGCCTTCGCCTGCCATGTAGCCTACCGTGATGTCCGCCAGCCGGTTGGTGTAGTCCACGCAGGTGCGGCAGGTGGTTGGAAAGAAGTCAGCGGGAAGATCCGAGAGGGGGAGTTTCAGGAAGGGGATCAGCCGTTGCGTGCCGTCGGTGAACCGCAACTCTACGTGATAATCGGCGCGGAATTCAAGGTAGGTGACAGTTTCGGGGGCGTCGGTGAGGCGGGCAAGGAAGCTGTGGAAGTTTTCCGTTGTCGTGTTGTCAGAACAGGGTGTGCCGATGACGTAGATCCGCTCAAACCCAAGGTCCGCTTCCAGCGCGCGCAGGGCGTAGATCTGGCAGGGGATGCCGATCACGGCGATCTTGCGGTGACCGGCTGCGTGTGCAGGTTCCAACAGGGCGAGCAGGGGCGCATAGCCCATGCGCATGCCGCGCGCGTGTTTCATATCAGCCGCTTTGGTGATGATCGCAGGGCGGGGGCGCCATTTATCGGCGTCATCGGGAACCATTGTGAGGACGGCATCAACCGCACCGGTTTCCAGCAAGCGTTCAGCGAAGCGCGTGGTCAGCCCGGTCCATTGTGCGCCGTCGCGCGCGGGGATGAGGGCGGCGCGGTACATGGCTTGGGTGACGCCAAAGAACTGTTCATCCCCGTCGCTTTGCGCGGGGCGACCGTGGATAGCGGCCTCGGCTGCTGGGTAGTCGGGTTTGATGAATTGGCAGGCTTTGCCACAGGCCGATGGATCGGCCATGCGCGAGACACCGCAATCGGTGCAAAGACCGCGCGGGGCAGGGGTGGCAAATTGGGGTGAGGCGGGTTTCGTCATAGCGAGAGTTTAAGAGGGTGACGGGGCGTGTCTAGGTTATTCGGGAAAGGCAGGGATGCGTGACGAACAGAGCTTTCTCTGCGACTGCGCCAATAGCTGCTGGTGGCGCAGACCTTTAGAACATACCGTTATCATTCGCACTGTGATCCGGCAGGATTTGCAGCACATCCCAGTGCTCAATGATTTTCCCGTCATGATCCAGCCGAAAGATGTCGATACCGGCATACTCCAGTCCTGCGGGCCAAATCTGGTGGCAGTGCAGGATCACGTGCTGTTCATCAGCAAACGCGCGTTTTATGTCGACGCGTTTGCAGGGATAGTCTTTGGCCATCTTTTCAAAATAGGCGATGAACGCGTCCTTGCCGTCGCCCACGTGTGGGTTGTGCTGGATGTACTCCGCGCCTGCATATATCGCGATTGCGTCGGCTGGGCGGCAGTCATTGAACATCATCTCATAGAACGCGATGACATTGGCTTTGTCGGTCTCAGGTGTTCGTGTCATGACGCTTCTTTCCTCATAGCAAGGCACTCTCTGTCCTACGACAGAGAGTGCCCGGTTGTTAGAATTTACCGTTGTCGTGCGGCATCTCCGCAGGGATTTCAGACACCGTATCCCAGTGTTCAACGATCTTGCCGCCATCAATGCGGAACAGATCGAAGAACGCGGTGGGTGTTTCGCCAATAGTCCCTTCGGATGCGGCAAACACGAAGTTGCCTTCGGCTACTACAATATGCGTTTCAGCATAGGCCATCGGCTGGCCTGCTTCGGCCATCGCAGTCAAAGCGGCCCCAAGACCATCCAGACCATCGCCCACCATCGGATTATGCTGAAGATAGAGGTCGGGCGAGATGTAGTCGGTGATCCGATCAGGTGCGGCGCCTTGCAACACGTCCGCGATAAACCCTTCGACAAGTGCTTTGTTGTCGGCTGTCAAATCAATATCGACCACCTCTGTTGGGCCATCGGTCATGGTCCGACCTGAAACGGTCTTGGCAGGCGGCACCTGAAGGTTATCCCAATGTTCGACCACTTGACCGTCCGCGACGCGGAACACATCAAAAGCCACAAAAATCTCGGACCCTAAGGCCTGCGCATTGTCATAGGTGTTGTGCAGCACAACCATGTCGCCCTCGGTGATGACCCGGTGTGTCGTCAGCGTGATCCCGCTTTCTTCCAACACAGGAATAAACCCAAGGATGGGATCAGCCCCGGTTGGCACGGCCACGTTGTGTTGGATGTAATCGGGCGCGAGCAGCCCCTGCGCCGTTTCGACATCGAAGTCGGTAAAGATTGCGGCCACTGCGGCCAATACGAGTTCCTGTGCGGTCATTTTGGTATTCCTTTCAACCATTGTGTATGCGTGATTCTTTAAGTATCAAATCTGCACTAGGTATCAATTACGCACTATTAAGGAACTAGGTATGCTCGAGGTAACCGCACTGACGAAAGAAGAGGCCGAAAGCTGTCCGGTTCGGCAGGTTTTGTCGAAAGTTACAGGCAAATGGCAGGTGCTGATCGTGCTGACCCTTGAAGATGGCACCCTAAGGTTCGGTGAGTTGAAGCGAACCATTGGTGACATCACACAGCGCGTTTTGACTGAAAACCTGCGCAGCCTTGAAAGGGACGGCTATTTGACACGGGAGGTAGACCCGGGACCACCCCTAGCCGTCCGCTATACTTTGACAGACATAGGTGAAGAGCTGCTACCGCTGCTTAAGGCCCTGACAGCCTGGGCGGCAAGTCGCCACAGCGATGTCGCAAGATCACGCAAGGCATTCGACAGCAGGGTCTAACAGTGACGCATCCGATTTCTGCCATTCAGGCATAGCGTAGCATCTGTCACCTCTTACGCAAACCGGCCGCACGCCTTTTGATCGTGGTTTCAATCCATCGCCCATATAGACGCCCGCCCCCTTTCCCTTGATCCACCCACAGGCTAAAGGGACGTATCTGAAACAAGGAGCAGCCAAATGGGCTATCGAATCGTCGTCGTGGGTGCCACTGGAAACGTGGGCCGCGAAATGTTGAATATTCTTGAAGAGCGGGCGTTCCCGGTTGACGAGCTTGCCGTGTTGGCCAGCCGGAAATCGTTGGGCACTGAAGTCAGCTTTGGCGAGAAAACATTGACGACGAAAGACCTTGATACCTTTGATTTCACGGGCTGGGATATGGCGCTGTTTGCTGTTGGTTCAGAAGCCACAAAGAAGTACGCACCGCAGGCCGCGAAAGCTGGGTGTGTCGTGATCGATAACTCTTCGCTTTATCGTTATGATGTGGATGTGCCGTTGATCGTGCCAGAGGTGAACCCGCAGGCGATCCATGGGTATGCCAAGAAAAACATCATTGCGAACCCCAATTGTTCGACCGCACAGATGGTTGTCGCGCTCAAGCCATTGCATGATCGCGCGACGGTTAAGCGTGTTGTCGTCAGCACGTATCAGTCTGTTTCCGGCGCTGGCAAAGGTGGCATTGATGAGCTGTGGGACCAGACAAAGTCGATGTATAACCCCACCGATGACAAACCCCCCAAGCAGTTCACCAAGCAGATCGCTTTTAACGTGATCCCGCATATTGATGCCTTCATGGACAGCGGTGAGACCAAGGAAGAGTGGAAGATGGTCGCGGAGACCAAAAAGATCGTTGATCCCAAGATCAAGGTGACCGCCACTTGTGTGCGCGTGCCGGTGTTTGTCGGCCACTCTGAGGCCGTGAATATCGAGTTTGAGGATTTCTTGGACGAGGATGAAGCGCGCGATATCCTGCGCGAGGCCCCCGGTGTCATGGTGATCGATAAGCGCGAAGATGGGGGGTATGTCACCCCTATTGAATGTGTCGGTGACTTTGCGACGTTCATCAGCCGGATCCGTCAGGACAGCACGATTGATAACGGTCTGAACCTGTGGTGCGTGTCTGACAACCTGCGCAAGGGTGCTGCATTGAACGCGGTCCAGATTGCAGAACTGCTGGGACGCGAGTGCCTGAAAAAGGGCTGATCGTGCCAAAAGATAATCAAGGGCGCCCTTTTGGGCGTCCTTTTTGTTTGCAGGTTTAGATTTGTCTGGTTGAGGCCCTGCATCTGTTGGCTTGCTGGTGCCGACACGGTATTCAAGCGGTTGGTGGCCCGCTATGCTGCCTGCAAAATGCAATTTCATTTCTTTTATGCTTTCTGAGAGGGCTCACCTATGGCGATTTTTGAGTTTGGCATTTGGTCGACCACCAATCTGCTGGGTGGCACACCGATTGGCACAGGCCAAACCAATGGTAATGCGCAAAATGGCGATACCTTTACGATTGGCACCGAGGACGCCCAGACGATCGTGGTCGATGATCAGGATGATGGCGTGTTCGAGGATAACACCAATCAAAATCAGTTTCTAAACGAGTCGCTGACGGTCAATGGTTTCACCTATCCGCCTGGAACACAGGTCCAGAACGAATTCATTATGCAAACCGATGTTCCTGATCCTGATGGTGGCTTTGTTCAGATTATCGTGCTGCGGTTTAACCCACCGGGGAACGGCAACAGTGATCTATCGACCACAGCCTATACGCTGACCGGGCCGATCCCGGAGGGCACGACCTTTGAAATCACCGGCGTAAGTAACAATGTAACCGGTGCCGGTGCCCCCCCTTATCCATCCTTTATCTGCTTTGCTGCCGGAACGATGGTTCAGACGGACACGCAAGAGGTGCCGATTGAAACGCTGGTGGCTGGTGATTTGGTCATGACCCTTGATCATGGGTTGCAGCCTGTCCGCTGGGTGGGCCTCCGATCTTTGAACCCGGCCGAACTGTCGCAAAACCCGCATTTGCGTCCGATCCGCATTGCGGCGGGTACATTCGCCGCAGGCGTGCCTGCGCGGGATTTGCTTGTGTCGCCGCAGCACCGCATCTTTGTGCGTTCAAAAATCGCGATGCGCATGTTTGACGAAACCGAGGTGTTGGTGCATGCCAAACACCTGTTGGACCTGCCGGGTGTTGCAGTCGCAGATGATTTGCAAGAGGTAACCTATGTGCATGCCATGTGCGATGATCACGAGATTATCTTGGCTGATGGCGCCTATGCCGAAACGCTTTACACCGGTACAGAGGCGATAAAAGTGTTAACCCCCGATGCCCGCGCAGAGATTGCCGAAGTGTTCGGAGAAGTCCCTTATCTAGAGCGATCCTTGGCGCGCCCATCCCCAAAAGGCCGGTTGTCGCGCAAGTTGGTCGAGCGTCATGTGAAGAACAACAAATCTTTGCTGCAAGAGCTTTAGAAACCCGCGGTTTACGCATGTGTGGTCGATCAGCCTGACCTAAAATCGGATGGTGCATTGGCACCGGTCCTTGCCTGGCGCGAGGCATGTTCGGAATTTATGGCGGCTTGGGTATGTTTCAGTTTGTCATTCTTCGTGAGGTGTCGTCGCGACGGAGCCAGCGCTGTCTTTCGTTGAACGCTCGTATCTGATCACAACAGGAGGACACGGATATGAAACGTTCTATTACGATGCTTGCACTGGCGACAGTCATTGCGCTTCCAGCCACGACGCTGCCTGCGGTCGCAGACAGCCACATCAACCTTGATCGCGTTGAAGATCGCATTGACCGCCGCGAAAGCCGCCGGGATGAACGCGTTGATCTTGGCCGGCGCGATGTCATTGAAGACCGGATTGACCGGGTGGAAAGCGTTCTGGACCGCAGGGGCATTGAAAACACCCCGCGTATTGATCGCCAGGAACGCCGCAGCTGGGTTCGTCGCTGGAACTAGCGGTGAGGGGCCCTGCGCGTTTCAACCCTGACAGGCGCGGGGCCTTTTTTTTGATGGGTTCAAAAAATATTTTCGCAACCGCCAAGGATCGTGTCCTGCCGTCCGTCAAAGCTTGTATAACGATGTGACATACTAGCAGGAGACCATTCATGTTTCGTCTATTTCTGACCACCAGCCTGATTGCGCTTGCCGCCCCATCCTTGGCTGACACTTTTACGGCTGAGGCGCGGGTGGATACCGTGACGATCTATCCCGGGCTTGCCACTGTGACCCGGCAGGTCACTTTGGATTTACCCGCAGGCCAGCACGAAATTATCGTGCCGGGGATGCCAGAGGGTTTGTCCACAGAGGGTCTGCGATTGGCCGCGCCTGCGGGCACGCAAGTGGGTGCTGTGAACCTTGCCTTTGACCGTTTGCCGGTGACCCCGGATCAAAGCGCACCAGAGGTTGTCGCGGCGCGTGACGAGGTGGAACGGCTGGAAGGCGTCTTGCGGGATCGTGCTGCCGAGATTGCCCAAATCAGGCTGCGTGTGCAGGCCGCCGAAGAACAGGTCGCGTTTTTGCAAAGCCTGTCACAGGCGAATGCAGGCGAGGCGCTGGGTGCTGCATCCATTGCGGATATTCAGGCATTGGCGCAAATGGTGGGGTCCGAAACTTTGGCCGTGCGCGAGACAGCTTTTGCGGCTGAGCAAGAAGCAAAGGCGGCCGAACTGGCCCGTCAGGATGATGTAGAGGCGTTGCAAGAGGCGCAGCAAGCATTGGCGGCTTTGTTGGCACCTGAAGAGGGTGGTGCTGTGCTGACCTTTACCCTGGCTGTCGCTGCTGCGGGTGAGGTGACAGTGGATGTCAGTTCAGTCGAAGGGTTTGCCAATTGGTCGCCTGTTTATGACATGCGTTTGACCACAGGCGATGATGCGGCGCTGGACGTGGACCGGGCTGTTGTGATCAGCCAGCAGACAGGGCAGGACTGGAACGACGTGCAGTTGATCTTGTCCACCGCACGCCCGGGCGAACAGATTGCGCCAAGTGGCGTTTGGGCGCCGTTGCGTCAGATCATCTCGGAAGAAGAGTTGGACCGGGAACGTGGCGCGGCGATGCTGTCTGACAGCATGCGAACGATGTCGCGATCCGTGGTCAGCGACTTTGCCGAAGAAGTGGCACAAGCACCGATGCCCATGACGGCGCAGGCCGATTTCAGTGGCGCGACGGTGACCTATGTCTATCCGGGCCCCGTTGATATTCGCAACGGTGTCGAGGATTTACGCTTGCCGCTGGATACCCTGAATTTTGAGGCAGACGTCTGGGCCGAGGCGGTGCCAAGCCGTGACCAGATTGCCTATCGGATGGCCGAGTTTACCAATGACACAGGCGAAGTAATGTTGCCCGGTCAGGCGCTGATCTTTGCCGATGGCACGATGATCGGCTTCAGCCAACTGCCGCTTTTGGCGGCCGGGGCGGATACCGAAATGGGCTTTGGTCCGCTTGATGGTCTGCGCCTGACACGTGCGATCCCCAACAAGACAACAGGTGATGTGGGTGTCTTTACCAGCGCCAATCAACTGACCGAACAGGCGATCATGACGGTTGAAAACCTGACCGGGCAGAATTGGGATGTGAAGCTGCGTGATGCGGTCCCCTATTCAGAGCAAGATGATCTGGAGGTAGCGTTTACTGCCAGCCCCGCCGTGACGCGCCGCAACCCTGATGGCTTGCGCGGTATTCTGGAATGGGATCTGGATGTCCCCGCGGGCGAAAAGCAAGAGGTGACGCTGGACTACACGCTGACATGGCCCAATGGATTTGTGCTGCGCTGATGCTGTAGCGCGCATCTGGGCGGGCTTTCATGGCCACGCCCGGATGCGCACTCCGGTTGCGCGGCACCGTCTTTAGGTTTTGTTCAACTGTATCAGGTCGCCCATGGCCCGGCAGGGACGACATATACTTTTGGTCAGATAGACATGCTGTCGTTTTCGCATGATAAATAGGGGCTTAATTGATAATACGGACGTCCTGACTTGACCGAATACACCACCCCAAGGGGCCTGGCAGAATTGATCCACAACTTGAAAGTGCCAGCGGTCGTTGCTGATGCTGCAATGGACGACTCGCCTTTGACGATTATCAATCCCGCTTTTTCCAAGATGACCGGATACACCAGCGCAGAGATGATCGGACGCAATTGCAGGTTTCTTCAGCCTGCGTCGGGGGCGGGTCCTGCAAAGGACCGTATCCGCGCATTTTTGGCAGATGAGGCGCGCGCGCAAGGTCAGTTTGTCATTGCAAACGAACGCAAGGACGGCAGCCGTTTTCTGAATTTGCTGCTTTTGACAAAGCTGACCCATCCTGATCGGGCGCCTCTTATTATCGGGTCTCAGTTTGATATTACCAGCCGTTCAACAAGGGAACTGGCGACTTATAACGCGTCACTGACCTACGATATGCGTTTGATTGAAAAGTTGGTCACAGAAGCCGGATGGCGGATGCCGCGTGCGGATAGCGCGATGGCCAACAGCCTGGAACGCATTGCCGAATTTGAATTGTGATCGCGATGACCCGTAGCGCCTTAGTGATCAAGAAAAGCCGCTAGCGCGCTGAGTACGCGATCTGACGCTTCTAGTTGTGGAAGATGCCCGACGCCAGCCAATGTCGCAAACCCGGCGTCTGGCATCAGATCATGCAACGCGTGCCCCCGGTCGACAGGAATCCATGGATCATCCGCGCCCCACAGGATTTGTACGGGGCAGCGCATTTTGCTAAATACTGGTTCGACCTCTGCGGTAT
Organism: Roseobacter sp. CCS2; assembly: GCF_000169435.1. Classification (GTDB taxonomy): domain Bacteria; phylum Pseudomonadota; class Alphaproteobacteria; order Rhodobacterales; family Rhodobacteraceae; genus Yoonia. Next base: position 111,046 of record NZ_AAYB01000002.1, read on the forward strand.
AGCGTTCATCAGCTTGTGCGAACTGGCGGTAAAAACTGATACGCCCGTCTTCGGTCAGCCAAGGGGCGACCAGCGCCTCAACATCTTTGGGCGCAATATCAGAGATGAGCGCCCCTTGGATGTAGGCCCGCACCACGGCGGCATGGATATGCGGGGGCAGGCCGGTAAAGGCATCCACATGCCGCCCGACGTGATCAAAGAACGCTGACCCCCAAGGGCGCATCGCCACGACATTCATAAGCACAAGGCGGTCAAAGTTGCTGTCGTGTAGCAGATGCGCGCGCAGTGTCGTTGCACCCCCAAAGTCGTGCGCAATAACGCGTGGGCTATCAAGGGACCAGTGTTTCAGCATGAAGGCGAAGGTTTCGCCTTGAACATCAAGGCCTGTGCGTTGATCCGCCCCTTTTTCGGATTGTCCGTACCCCGGCATGTCATACCAATAGACGGTAAATTTTTGTGCCAAGGTCGGGATCAGCCGATGCCAACTATAGGATGACCACGGCCAGCCGTGCGCTAGCACAAGCGGCGGGCCGGAACCGGCCTGACCCCACGCAACGGTGCCAGCTGAGGTCGCGGTTGATTGGTCAAGCTTCCATGTCATAGCGATGTCCTATCTGATCACAGCCCAAGCACTACTGCAAACGTGTCGGGTTGTCTTGTCTGCGATAGCTGCGCAGATATGATGGCGTATGGTGGATCATGATCCACCATACATGCAGGACAGACAGTGATCTGAAAAAGGTGTACGCAGGATGACGCAGATCATGGAAGCTGAACCGCCCGGCACACGCACGCCAGCCGCAATGGAGCGCGCCCTTTTGCCAGACTATCTGCGCCTGATTGCGCTTTTTGGCATTGTGATCGTGAACGTCCAATACATTGCCTTTTCGGCGCTTGCAGGCATCGCGGATCAGGTCGCCCAATCCACTGCCGATGATATTACATTATTTCTGGTGCATGGTTTCGCGCTTTTGAAAACCTATGGGTTGTTTTCGTTCATATTTGGCGTGGGGTTGGGGTTTTTGATGCGTGCCGCTGACAGGCGGGGGCTGTCTTTTGGCAAGGTTTATCGCAACCGCATGCTTGGCTTGCTGCTGCTTGGCATGGCACATGGATTGCTGTTCTTTCCCGGCGATATTCTTGTGATTTATGCCATCACAGGATCAATTCTGTATCTGTTTCGGGATTGGTCCGCACGGCGCCTTGTCCGCCTCGGTGCCGTCTTGCTGGTTGTGCAGGCTGTCATCATCCCGGTGCTGGTTTTCATACCCGATGACACACCTGCCGAATTTCTTGATTTTGAGCGTACGGTGTTGGTGGAAGGTGGCTTTCTGGATACTGCGATTTTTCGCAGTTTTGGCTTTGCAATCACTTTGCCTGTTTTCCTGATATTTCAGGGGATCTCGGCTTTGGGGTGGTTTTGTCTGGGTCTGGCGGCTGTCAAATCGGGGATGATCGACAATGCCGCGCATCCTTTGTGGCGGCGTGCGCGGCGGGTGTGTTTGCTTCCCGGCGCCGCGCTTAGCTTGTTGGGGGCTGCGATGTGGCAATGGGGCGCGACCCTGTCTGGTGCGGCGCTGACCTTAAGCATCGCGCCTTTGGCGACACTGGGTTATCTGGGTCTGATCGCTGCGATTGCCCGCCCCCCGGGGCCTGTCATGCAGCGCGTCCTGCGCGCTGGCGGGTCCAGCCTGAGTATTTATCTTGGTCAATCCATCCTGTTGACGACCATTTTTTCGGGTTACGGGTTTGGTCTGTGGGAAGAGGTGGACAGGATGACGGCCACTTTGATCGCTATCGGGGTGACTTTGCTATTGATTGTGATGATTGCGATGTGGCGGCTTTGGTTCCGGCAGGGCCCGTTCGAGCTTTTGTTGCGCCGGATCACTTATGCCGGAACGGCCCGTTAGGGCTTTGGTCGCGTCACGAGAATTGCAGGATCACAGCGCTGTACCTGCGGGTTGGCATGGCTATCCCCGGCGCGCTGATTGTGGCACTTGGTTAAAGTACCAATCTACCAGATCAGCTTGAATAACGTCGCGCTCCACCAGTGTATCCAGTGCATAAAGCGCCAGATCATAACTTTGCATGATCGCATCGGCGATCACGGCGAGTTTTTTGAGCTGCACATCACTGAAACTGGCGATGTTGCGCATATCCCGGACAAAAAACGCATCCCCATCAACCGCTTGCGCGAACTGGTTCCGCCTGAGTTGCTTGCGAAAGCGGCGGGCCAGGCAGACATGCTTGAGCGATGCAAAGCGCAGAAATTCAAAGCCTTGCTTGATAAGTTCCGCTTCAAGCGCGCCATAACGTGGTTCGTCTTTGTAAATCGGAAACATCCGCACTTCGGTCTGGACGACCGTTGCTTCTGACAGTTTGCTGCGCCCGTGTTCGAGGATGCTGTGTTCGCTGCCTTGCACGTCGATTTTGAGGAAATCAACTTTTGGCACGGCATCCAGATCATCCAGCTTTTCGGTGCCAATAGGCGTCCGGCTCGTTTCTGTCAGCCCGCCTTGAAAGCCAAGGTGTGCGGCACTGTCGGGATCTGCCGCGAAGACAGAATTGAAACCCGGTTGCCGGAACCCGTGGAACATATGTTCTTGCCCATCGCCAAGGGCGCTTGGCAGATAGCATTCGGCATCTGATTTTTGCGCGTTCAAGGCCGCAAGCGCATCTGGTTGCGGTTCGAACCCGACAACCTCTGCCGCCCCTTGATCAAGAAGTTTTCGGTACGAAACCTCGCCTTCGATCAACGGGTTTGCGCCCACATCAAGGATGCGAACCGGCGCGCCGATGTCCAGTGCTGCGAAAAGCGGGTTCATTGGCGCACCTTTTTGTACCGCTTACATATTCGGATAGTTTGGTCCGTCCCCGCCTTGCGGCACTGTCCAGATGATGTTCTGGCTGGGGTCTTTGATATCGCAGGTTTTGCAGTGCACGCAGTTCTGGAAATTGATCTGGAACTTTGTGTCGTCCCCTTCACCAACGAATTCGTAGACACCTGCCGGGCAGTAGCGTGCGGATGGGCCCGCGTATTTTGGCAGGTTAACGTCCACAGGCACTGATGGGTCGATCAGGTGCAGGTGCGCGGGTTGGCTTTCTTCGTGATTGGTAAAGCTGAAGGATACGTTGGTCAGGCGGTCGAATGACAGTGTGCCGTCCGGTTTGGGATAGTCGATTTCTTTGTGCTTGCTGGCCTCTTCGGTCGCGTCGGCGTCGGATTTGCCGTGCGCCAATGTGCCCAGAAAACCGATCCCGAAGGTGTTCATCCACATGTCCATGCCGCCGATGCCAAGCGACGCCAGCAGCCCGTATTTGGACCACAGCGGTTTGACATTGCGCACTTTCTTGAGGTCTTCGCCGATCTCGCCTTTGCGCACGGCCTTGTCGTAGCCATCCAGCAGGTCGCCACCGAGCCCTATTTTGATGGCGTCAACCGCGACTTCAGCCGCCGCGATGCCGGACAGCATGGCATTATGGTTGCCCTTGATCCGCGGCACGTTGACCATGCCAGCCGCACAGCCCAGCAAAGCACCGCCGGGGAATTCAAGCTGTGGCATGGATTGATAACCGCCCTCGGAAATGGCGCGCGCGCCGTAGGCGACCCGCTTGCCGCCTTTCAGCAGTTCGGCCACCTGTGGGTGATGCTTGAACCGCTGGAATTCCATGTAGGGGAAGACATGCGGGTTTTTGTAGTTCAGGTGGACAACGAAGCCCACGTAGACCTGATTATTCTCAAGGTGGTAGATGAAGGACCCGCCGCCTGCGTTGCCTTCCAAAGGCCAGCCCATGGTGTGGGTCACGGTGCCCTCAGAATGCTTTTCCGGGTCGATTTCCCAGATTTCCTTCATGCCAAGGCCGTATTTTTGCACATCGGATTTGGCCGCAAGATCGTATTTCGCGATCACCTGTTTGGAGAGCGACCCGCGCACGCCTTCGCCCAAGAAGACGTACTTGCCGTGCAGTTCCATGCCGGGTTCATAGGATGGGCCGGGGGTGCCGTCAGGGTTTTTGCCAAACTCACCGGCGACCACGCCTTTAACCTCGCCGTTGTCGCCATAGACGACTTCGGAACAGGACATACCGGGGAAAATTTCAACGCCCATTTCCTCGGCTTGTTCGGCCATCCAGCGGCAGACATTGCCCATTGAGACGATGTAGTTGCCGTGGTTGTTCATCAGCGGCGGCATGACAAAGTTGGGGATGCGGATCTGCCCTGCCTCGCCCAGCATGTAAAAATTGTCTTCCTTTACAGGCACGTTCAGCGGTGCGCCTTTGTCTTTCCAGTCCGGGATCAGTTTGTTCAGGCCAACAGGATCAAGCACTGCACCAGACAGGATATGCGCGCCCACTTCTGACCCTTTTTCAAGGACCACGACGTTCAGATCAGCATCCAATTGTTTCAGCCGGATCGCAGCAGACAGACCTGCGGGGCCTGCACCAACGATCACTACATCGTATTCCATCGCTTCGCGTTCAATCTCGGCCATGTTGCATCCTCTAAACTCTGGGGGTGGCCCCCTTTTCATCAGTCGCGCCAAGCGTTACCTGATCAAGGATTAAGGGGCAATCAAGACACAACGTCAAAATGCGCGCACGCGACACCAAATCGCGGGATAGGCTTGACTTGGCGCGGCTCTAATAGACTATGAACGCTGGATTTATACTTTTTCCCCTCGGAGGGGTGTGACGATGGACAAGATACCACTGACCCAAGCTGGCTTTGACAAGCTGGATGCGGAGCTTAAGCACCTGAAAACGGTGGAACGCCCGGCGATTATCCGCGCGATCGCAGAGGCGCGCGAACATGGCGATCTGTCCGAGAATGCAGAGTACCATTCCGCCAAGGAAAAGCAGTCGTTCATCGAAGGCCGCGTGAAAGAATTGGAAGGCGTGATTTCGCTGGCCGATGTCATTGATCCGACCAAGCTGTCTGGCACCATTAAGTTTGGTGCGACTGTGGCATTGGTCGATGAAGATACGGACGAGGAAAAGACCTATCAGATCGTGGGCGAGTATGAAGCTGACATCGAAAACGGTAAGCTGAATATGAAATCGCCCTTATCGCGGGCCTTGATCGGGAAGGATGAAGGTGACAGCGTGGATGTGCGGACACCGGGTGGTGTGCGCAGCTACGAGATTTTGTCGATCGCTTATAAATAGGACGTGCGCAAAAGATGGCGCAGCAACCCACCACAAACAAAGCCCGCGAGGCAGAAGGGCTGACCCAAGGCGAAGCAATTGCAATTGCCTTTGCGGTAGGTTGGATGGTGGTGATCGGCATATTTTTCTGGCGGTCGATGTCGCAGGTTGGCCCCGATGGTGGTTTTTTCATTGGCCGGTGGGTGCTGGCGGTGATCGCGGTTTTTATTCCTGCTGCCTTGATCTGGATAGCGACCTTGCTGGCCCGTACTGCGCGTCACTTGCGCGAAGATCTATACGCGACCCAAGCCGAAGTATCACGCCTGAGCGGTGCTTTGGCCACGCAGCAAAGCAATGTGGCGGCCCCGGCGGGCCCAGCAATTTCGCCGCCGCAAAATGGTTCGACCGCCATTGAGGCAAGCCCATCTGGCTTTTCATCCCGGCGCGAGGTGTCCCGCCTGATCGTGCCGCGTGCGGCCCCGCAGGCCCCTGTGGACCAACCGACCCTTGCATTGGATACCCCGCCAGAAGACACCACCCCACCGGTCAACCGCCCTGATTTTATCATGGCTCTGAATTTCCCCGACGATGAAAATGACACCGAAGGGTTTGCCGCCCTGCGCCGCGCCTTGCGTGATCGTGGTGCGCGCAAACTGGTGCAGGCCAGTCAGGATGTGCTGACCCTATTGTCGCAGGACGGGATCTATATGGATGATTTGCGCCCACCGCCGGCCCCGGCTGATTTGTGGCGCAGTTTCGCCAAAGGTGCGCGGGGCAAATCGGTGGATCGTCTGGGCGGGATAAAGGAGCAGGCCTATCTGTCTTTGGTCAGCAAACGCACACGCGAAGATACGATCTTTCGGGATTCGGTGCATCATTTCCTGCGGTGCTTTGACCAGATGCTGGTCAGTTTCGAAGAACACGCGACCGATACTGATTTGCTGGAACTGGCCGAAACCCGGACGGCGCGTGCCTTTATGTTGCTGGGCCGGTCGACGGGGACGTTTGATTAAGCCCCATGTTGGAAATTTTCCTTCAAACGCTGCCATTCTTCATGATCATTGCTTTGGGTTATGGGTCTGGCGTGACGAAATTCTTCTCGGAAGAGGCGACGGCCTATCTGACGAAGTTCGTCTTTTATTTTGCGCTGTCGGCCATGTTATTCCGGTTTTCGGCAAACTTGTCGCTGGATGCGATCCTCGATTGGCAGTTTGTGATGGCGTATTTGAGCGCCACGACGGTTGTGTACCTTATCGCCATGCGCGCGGCGCGTCGGCGCCTGGTGCCGATGACAGAGGCGGCGGTTGAAGGCCAATGTGCCGTGATCGGCAACGTGGGGTTTCTGGGTATTCCGATGCTTGTGCTGCTGCTGGGCGAAGGCGCTGTTGGCCCGGTGATGATGGTGCTGGCTGTCGATCTGATCGTCTTTGGCAGCTTGATAGTGATCCTGATCACAGGGTCGCGCGATGGCCGTATGTCGCCCAAGATTTTGTGGACGGTGGCCGTTGGCCTGATCAAGAACCCGATGATCGTGTCGATTTCGCTGGGTCTGGTTGTGTCTGCAAATAATCTGACGATCCCCGGCCCCGTGAATGATTTTCTGGCCTTGTTGGGCGCTGCGGCGACCCCCGGGGCGCTGTTTGCGATTGGCGCATCTTTGGCCAGCAAATCGGCGGAACGCGTTGCCGTTGCGGGCTGGTTGTCGTTTTGCAAACTGGTGCTGCACCCGGCGGCTGTGGCGGTTGCAGCGCTTTTTATCTTTGACGTTGATCCTTATGCTGCCGGTGTGATGATTGCCGCCGCTGCCCTGCCTGTGGCGGGCAATGTATATATTCTGGCGCAACACTATGGCGTTGCCCCGACCCGCGTATCTGCCGCGATCTTGCTATCGACAGCGGCGAGCGTCGTGACCGTGTCGCTGATCATTGCGTGGGTGACAACGTTCTGAACCTGCGCTAGCCCTTGGAGAAACGAAAGGGTGCGCGCATGGAAACGATATCTGAAAATCGCTGTTACGGTGGAACGCAGGGCGTTTACAAACATGCCTCAAAGGCTTGTTCCTGTGATATGACCTTTGCGGTGTTTTTACCCGAAGAGGCCGCCCATGGTCCGGTCCCTATGCTGTGGTTTTTGTCCGGTCTGACCTGCACCCATGAGAACGCGATGACGAAGGCGGGCGCGCAGGCCTGGGCTGCTGAGCAGGGGATTGCTTTGGTGTATCCTGATACCTCGCCGCGGGGCGATGATGTGCCAAATGATGAGGCCTATGATCTGGGGCAAGGTGCGGGTTTTTATATTGATGCGACGCAGGCCCCTTGGGATCAGCATTTCAAGATGTGGACTTATGTGACCGATGAATTGCCCGCGCTGTTGGCCGCGAATTTCCCGTTGGATATGTCGCGCCAATCCATCGCGGGCCATTCCATGGGTGGTCATGGTGCGCTGACGATGGCGATGGCTTTGCCGGGGCGGTTTAAGTCCGTGTCTGCTTTCGCGCCAATTTGTCATCCGACCGCAAGCGATTGGGGCCGCAAACAGTTTGCCGCCTATTGGGGGGATGAGGCGAACTGGGGTCCGCATGACGCGACCTTGTTGATGCAGGACGCAGGCTTTGATGGTCCTGTGTTGATTGACACGGGCACCGATGATCAGTTTGGCGATTTGTTGGGGACCGAACATTTGGCCCAAGCCATGGCTGCCAAGCGGCAGGAAGGCCAAGTCCGGTTGCAAAAGGGCTATGACCATTCGTATTTCTTTATCGCGACCTTCATGGAAGATCATGTCGCCTTTCATGCAGAGGCGCTTTACGCGTGATCTATGTGGACGCCGATGCCTGCCCGGTGAAGGCCGAGGTGGAACGGGTTGGCACGCGGCATAAGCTGCGCATGTTTGTGGTGTCGAATGGCGGCATTCGCCCGTCGCCCAATCCGTTTGTGGAAACTGTGGTGGTGCCCGATGGCCCTGACGTGGCCGATATGTGGATTGCAGATCGGGCAACCAACGGTGATGTGGTGATCACGGGTGATATCCCGCTGGCCGCGCGCTGCATCGAGAACGGTGCGCTGGTGCTGAAACATAATGGCGAGGCGCTGACGCAGGCCAATATCGGCAATGTGCTGGCGACCCGTGATTTGATGACCGATATGCGCGCCGCTGATCCGTTCCGGCAAGGCGGCGGCAAGCCGTTTAGCAAAGCAGACAGGGCGCGGTTTCTGGATGGGCTGGAACGGGCTGTGCGCGCGGCGGCAAAGCTATGACGCAGATGTCCAACGCCAAGCTTGGCGCGATTTGTGCGACGTTTGCAGTGACCTTTTTTGCCATCAATGATGTGGCGATCAAGTTTCTGAGCGGGGGTTATGCGCTGCATCAGGTGGTGCTGATCCGGTCGGTCATTGGGTTGCTGATTATCGTTTGTGTGATTGCGCCTATGACGACAGGCCGGGCGCTGGCGCGTACCAAGAAGCTGAAAATGCACATGTTTCGCGGGCTGTGCGTTGTCTTTGCCAATATGACCTTCTTTCTGGGGTTGGCAGCGATGTCTTTGGCCGATGCGGTGGCGATTTTCTTTATCAGCCCGCTGGTGATCACGCTGTTTTCGGTTCTGTTTCTGGGTGAAGTTGTGGGGCCAAGGCGCTGGGCCGCGATTGGCGTGGGGTTCATTGGGGTTCTGGTGATGATGCGCCCCGGCACGGCGTCATTTCAGGTGGCATCGCTTCTACCATTGGCGGCCGCGTTTTTCTATGCGGCGATCCATATCACCACCCGCCGGATTGGCGGGACCGAGAGTGCGGCGACGATGGCGTTTTATATCCAACTGATGTTCATCATCGTGGGGGTTTCCTTTGGTTTGATCGTGGGCGATGGCCGGTTTGGCGATCAGTCTGATCCATCGCTGGCGTTCCTGTTCCGCGCATGGAGCTGGCCTGTGGTAGCGGATTATCCTGTTTTCCTGATTATCGGTGTGGGGATCGGGCTGGGCGGTTATCTGATTTCTCAGGCGTACCGCGTCGCCGAGGCATCCTATGTAGCGCCGTTTGAATATCTGGCGCTGCCGATGTCGGTTATCTTCGGCATGGTGATTTTTGGCGAATTTCCCGATGCATGGGATTATCTGGGTATGGTGCTGATCCTTGGGGCAGGGCTATTCACGATCTGGCGCGAGGCGCAGGTCAAGCCGGGTGCTTTACAGCGGCCTTTGCGGCGTTAGGGTTCGGATCAGTTAGAGATAGGAGTGGTTATGGGCATTCAGGCCGTTGTGTTTGATATCGGAAACGTGCTGATCGAATGGCAGCCGGAACGGTTTTTTGATGGTGTCATCGGCGCAGACCGCCGCCGTGCGATGTTTGCCGCCATTGACCTGCACGGGATCAATGATGAGGTCGATCGCGGCGGGAATTTCCATGACACGATTGTCGCTGCGGCCAAGGCGAACCCTGATTGGCATGATGAGGTGATGATGTGGCACGACCGCTGGATCGAGATGGCGGCCCCGGCGATTGACCATTCAGTCCGATTGTTGCGGGCGTTGCGTGGCGCGGGTGTGCCTGTCTTTGCGCTGACGAATTTTGGTATTCAGACATTTGAAATTGCCGAACCTGTTTATCCGTTCTTGGACGAATTCGACCGCCGTTATATCTCGGGCCATATGGGGGTGATCAAGCCGGAGGCTGATATCTACCAAATGGTCGAGGATGATTGCGGGGTGCCGCCCGGTGGCCTGCTGTTTGCCGATGACCGGATTGACAATATTCATGTGGCGGCTGCGCGTGGTTGGCAAACGCATTTGTTTGAAGGGCCACAGGGCTGGGCTGACAGGTTGGTGGCCGAAGGGTTGCTAGGCAAAGAGGCGGCAGCATGACCGTGCTGATCCCCTTTGAGGAAGGCCAAAGGAACCTTGATTGGCTGGCGCTGACAGATGCATTGGCGGCAGGGCATGACGGGCCCAAGGCGGATGTGGCCGATGTGTTTCTTTATGAGGGTGACAATACACTGCTGAACCGTTCGGCCTGGATCGCGGGGCTGGGATTGGCAGTGAAATGCGCGACGATCTTTCCTGGCAACAAAGCCGCCGGCAAGCCTGCGATTGGCGGGGCTGTGAACCTGTTTTCAGGGCGCGATGGGACGCTGGAGGCGATTTTAGATTTCGCTTTGGTGACCAAGTGGAAGACGGCGGGCGATAGTCTGTTGGCGGCCCGGCGCTTGGCGCGGCCAGATAGCAAAAATATCCTGATTGTGGGGGCCGGGACCGTTGGGCATTCGCTGCGCGAGGCTTATGGTGCGGCTTTTCCGCAGGTGCAGTTTACGGTCTGGAACCGGTCGCAGGCAGGGGCAGAGGCACTGCAAGCGGCCTTTCCGGATATTGCAATCGCGGACGATTTGGAAACGGCGGTGAAAGGTGCCGATATGATTACATCGGCCACGATGACAACCGAACCGCTTATCAAAGGGGCGTGGTTGCAGCCCGGCCAGCATGTGGATCTGATTGGCGCTTATCGCCCGGACATGCGCGAGGTGGATGATAAGGCGTTGCAACGCGCGCGTGTTTTTGTGGACAGTCGTGAGACCACGATCGGACATATAGGTGAGTTGAAAATCCCCATCGCGTCAGGCGCATTTGATGCTGATGACGTGGTTGCCGATTACTATCAGCTAAATCGCTTCAAACGCCATAATCCCGCCGAGATTACCCTGTTTAAGAACGGCGGTGGCGCGCATCTGGATTTGATGACGGCCAGGTACATACTGGAAGCCTGGTCTGGTTCAGTCTAAGAGGCGCAAATTGTTTGCGTGAAAGGCTTTTCTTTTGTTGGTGTGGTTCTTGGTACCTGTGGCGATTGTTGTTGCGGCATATGTCGCGGCGCGCCCTTTCATCGTTGAACGCAGCCGTCCGGCCATTGGTCCGTCCGAGCGTCATGGAGCCAAAGGCGAATTCATTCAGCTTTCGCAGGGTGTCACCCATTGCCGGTGGGCCGGGTCGGCCCGGGGACCGGTGGCTGTGGTCGTGCATGGCGTGGCATCGCCCATGATCTCAATGGAGGCGGTGGCCGATGGGTTGGGTAAACTGGGCTATCGCGTTTTGATGTATGATCTTTACGGGCGTGGTTTGTCTGATGCTCCGGCAGGCAAACAGGATCGTGCGTTTTTCCTGCGACAACTATCCGATCTTTGCGCCTATCATGGGCTGACAGAAGAACTGACGATTGCAGGTTTTTCCATGGGCGGCAGCATCGCGACAGCCTTTGCGACGGAATATCCCCATAGCGTCAATCGGGTTATTTTGATTGCCAGCGCTGGTGTCAAAATCAACGAAAGCCGCTTTTCGCGGTTTTGCCGCCGGGTGCCCGGTTTGGGTGATTGGGCGCATGCGATGTTTGGCCATAAACGCATCCGCAACGCGATCCCTGCGCAGGGTGCAACCCGTGATGTTGATGCCGTCCTGCAAGCCCAACGTAATGAGTTGAACCGCCGCGGTTATCTGCCTGCCATTCTGTCCAGCCGCCGGGGTATGCTGGCGGAAAATCTGGAAGACGACCATCGCAAGCTGTTCCGGCAAGGGATTTCGGTTACGGCGATTTGGGGCGGCGCGGACCCGATCATACCTTTGCGTGCGGTGGGTGAATTGGGTTTGTGGAACCGCGATGCCCGTCAAGAAGTGATCGCCGGGGCAGACCATGGTTTGCCCTATACCCACGGCAAGGAATTGGCTAATGCGTTGCGTGCAACACTGCGTGGCTGACAGGCCCTGCTTTTCATTGCGCAGACTGCGCGCTATCCCAATCAGATGACAGTACAAGAGGCATATCAGCAGGCGGTCGCGGCAGGCACACTTCATGCCGATGATGCGCAGCTTGCCGTGTTACCAGAGTTGGAGCGCGTGCGCGCTGCTTTGGCAGAACCCGTCAAACGTGGTGGGTTTTTTCGCAAAGCCCCTGACGCCATTCCCGGCCTTTATATGTGGGGAGGGGTTGGTCGTGGTAAATCCATGCTGATGGATTTGCTGTATGATTTGGTTGATGCCCCAAAACAGCGCCGCCATTTTCATGCCTTCATGCAATGGGTTCATGCTGAGATGACGCAGGCGCGCAAGCGTGGTGTCGATGATGCATTGGCCCCTGTGGCAGCAAAACTGGCTGATGAGGTTCGTTTTCTGGCGTTTGATGAAATGCAGATTTCCGACATCACCGATGCGATGCTGGTGGGCCGGTTGTTCGAGGCTTTGTTTGCGCGTGGCGTTGTTGTGGTCACCACCTCGAACCGCCCGCCTGATGATCTTTATAAGGATGGGTTGAACCGTCAGCTGTTCACACCGTTCATCGCACTTTTGAAAGAAAAGATGGTCGTGCATGAGTTGGCAAGCGACACTGACTATCGTCAGGATCGGCTGGCCGGCACACCAAGCTATTTTACCCCAGTTGATCAGGCCGCGCGGCAGGCGATTGCAGATATCTGGGCACACCTGAGCAACGGAAAATCGGAACCTTTGGTCTTGCATGTGAAGGGACGTCAGGTCGAATTGCCCGATTTTCACAACGGGGTGGCCAAGGCAAAGTTCTTTGATTTGTGCGGGCGGCCTTTGGGGGCTGGCGATTATCTGGCACTGGCCGAGGCGGTACGCGTTCTGATCCTTGAGGATATCCCGGCGCTGTCGCGGCACAATTTTAATGAAGCCAAGCGGTTTGTGACGCTGATTGATGCGCTGTATGAGGCGCGCGTTCAGTTGATCTGTTCGGCAGCCGCCCCGCCAGAGATGCTTTATGTTGAAGGCACCGGAACGTTTGAGTTTGAACGCACGGCAAGTCGATTGCGCGAAATGCAGTCGGCCGATTGGGCAGCTTAGGCCGAAGGCGGATAGGTTTTGCCGCAGTATAAAAACGTCCAAAATGCTGCGCGGTATGTGGTGAATTTTTGGTATACGCCAATCACCAACATCCCGCGCAGCATCTACATGTGTTTTCAGGTCGTGTTTTCTGTCAACAGGTTACAGTGCGACTAGTTTCCCATGCATGTCTGTATTTCCTGCGCACGGTTTGCCCGCTTTTCGGCCAATTCGCGTGTCGTATCTGCGATAACCTGTCGTTCAAAGTCCGGGTCAATCCGAATTCTTTCGCCCCCCTGTGAAACAAGCTGGTAGTAACACAGGTAACGGCGATCATTTCCGTCCAGATCTGGGGCGATACAGCGTGCGGTCCGGAACTCTGGGTCGGTATTCACTTCCGACAAATTCAGACTTCGCATGGACTCGACTTCGATCCCTCTGGCGTACCCTCGTTCGAGGTTATTTTCTGCAAATGAGATATCGTTTTTCATACCCTGTATATTGTTGTCGAATGTAAATTCACAAATCTTGTTCCCAAGACCGCATGCAGAAAGAGTGACGAGCGCTGAGGCGAGTAGATATTTTTTCATTGGGAGCTTTCGGAGTATTTTTGTTGGGTTCATAATAGACGTAAGATGTTGATAAGATGTCATTATTTATCCTGTTGGTTTGTGAGGTTTCTACGATCAGCGATCTATTCGGGGTGTGTTCTCCGGCAGGCGGCAACCCGTTGATTTATAATGGGCTGTAGCCTGTTCTGCTCTGCACGCCCGGCAGCTAATTCCCGTCGGGCTGCGCTGATATTGACGGGCACTTTCTTTTCATAGGTTTCTTCAATCCACGCCCAACACGGATCATTCTCGCGGGCAAAGATATTTTCGCAATTTTCGTTGCTGCGTTTGTAACGTGTGGCGTCTTCCAGGCGGTAGCCCCGATCAATATCGCTGGCCAATCTATCCAGCTTCGCGGTCTCCCGGTTATGGAGATAGGTCACGTCGTCTATGCACCGCTCCAGAGGGGAGGCGCAGGCGGTCAAGACAGCCATAGGCAGCAAAAGTAAGGCGTTTCGCATTGTTGTTCCTTGTCGTCTATTTGTGTGGCAATCACGCTATCCGCCATCCAAGCAAGCAGCGCGTCATGGCGGCCTGCCTGAACAGCGAAAGCGTTATTGTTACTGACGTATCGAAAGTTCTTTTGCGCCATCTCTGGAGAAATGTTCGTTTTGTCCGACAAGGCCGGGGTTTGCCTGTTCACATTTTGCAAATTCGCGCGCGACAAAGACTTCTGTGTCGGCTCTGGTTTCGCCACCAAGACGTTCGATGAAGCGCTCGCGGAGGCGGCGCTCACTGCGCATGGAAATCGGCACTCTTTCATTTCCTGCGCCAAGAAGAACTTCGCAGTTGAACTCTGCGATTGTACCGTCTGGCGCTACACTCTGGCATCTGCTGCGCCATGCCAATTCGTCAGCGCCAAGGAATTCAGAGGCGTTCATTTCGCCCACCCCATATCCACGCCGGAGGTTGCGTTCGGTCACCTGCACTTGCTTTTCAAGATCGAGCCCTTCGAAGAATACATCGCGCTTGCACTCATCGAGTGGTGTCCAAGAACAGGCCGCAAGGGCCAGAAATGGCAAAGCCAAAAGGGGTTTTCGCATGAGGGTCTCCACTTATTGCGGCAGGCCATAGCCGCCGCTTATGCATTTGTTGTTTAAAATGTTTGAGATGGAACTGATGAAACTACAGGTGATTTTGGCGCTTTGAGCTTTTTCGGTGTTTGTAAAAAATCTTAAACAGCGCACACACTTACGTTCACATTGTCGTGAATAAACAATGCGACCCCTCAGCAGGGCAAGTGCAGGTAGGGTGATATTCGTATTCGTGACAAATTTGTAACAATTATCACGAACGGCCCATGTTTGCCGGTCTAAACTGACAGGCGTGCATCGCCTTAGATCGTTTTGAATGTGCCCGATTTCGGATCGTAGGATTCTAGGCTGCCCTCGCCGATGTCATTCCAAAGCCCGTGGATGGACAGCGCTTCGCTTTCTACGGCATCCTTTACGAAAGGGAATGTCATCAGGTTTTCCAATGAGATCACGACAGATGCTTTTTCAAGGGCTTGTTTGCGCGATGCGTCGTCGCCTTCGGGCAAATCTGCAAAGCCCGGACGCAGGATATCCATCCAACGGCCCACAAAGCTGCTGGCCTCTTCCAGTTCGGGGGCGTTGCCGGAACACATGTTATAGCACCCTTCAACACCGCCGCAGCCGGAATGACCCAGCACGATAAGATGCGCCACCTTCAGGCCGCGGATCGCGTATTCAACAGCCGCCGACGTGCCATGGTGATGCCCGTCGGGGTTAAATGGCGGCACCAGATTGGCGATGTTGCGGTGAATGAAAAACTCGCCCTGATCCGCCCCAAAGATCGAGGTGACATGCACCCGACTGTCACAGCAGGAGATGACCATGGAGCGCGGATGCTGCCCATCTTCGGCCAGCCTGCGATACCAGCCCCGGTTTTCTGTATAGATCGTCGCTTTCCAGCCGTGATAGCGGTTAACCAGATAGGCGGGCAGGGGGCGTGCGTGCTGCATGGCGGTGTCTTTCGTTGCTTCTGCACAGATACGTCGCATTTTCGAGAATTTCGAGAGATTTTTCGTGCCGGTCTCAACCTTCTGGGAACCTTGTTTTCCTAAAACCACTTTCATGAAAAATATCACACCGTTCCCAGCCTCCGATACAGATGCTTCAACAGATGTTGTGGTTCTGTCCTGCCATCATCAAATGCACTTTGATCCGGCGCCCCTGTCACGGCTTTTTGCCGAGCGTAGCATGCATGACGCCGAAGAAATCGTGTGCCGTATGTTGGAAGACATCGCCATGCGGCTGGATATGCTGCAACGCGCGATGGCTGAACATACCTTTGACACCATGGAACGGCCTGCGCGCCGTATCGGGGCCATCGCCGACCAGATGGGCCTGACCGAGGTCGCGGTTGCTGTGGGTCATGTGCTGAACTGTCTGGCGCAAGAAGACGGCATCGGATTGGATGCAACGATGGCGCGGCTTGAGCGCGGTTTCGATGTTGCAGTGTCCGAGGTGTGGGAGTTTCGGGATTTGTAGCGACGCGTTCTTCACCTTGCGGCGAGCGGATGGCTGGTTCAGATTGCGACCTGAACCAAACCAAAGGGATACACAATGCCGCTGGCTTTTGCCGAACCGACCGACGCCGCCATTCCACTTCATGTTGTTGCGGGGGACGCTGTTGATGCGGCACTTGCCCGTCTAACCGCCGAAGGCCGGGCGTGGGCGAAGGCGCAAGGGTTTTCGGGCGCGCTGGGCCAGATATTGACCGTGCCAGACGCGCAGGGCGATCTGGCGCAAGTGCTGGTCGGTTTCGGCACCCCGGATAAACGCGCGCGCAATCGGTTTCACATGGGTGCAGTGGCGCGAAAGCTGCCAGAGGGGACCTATGAGATCGCCAGCGGATTAAAGGGCGATGATCTAGAGGAGGCCGCCCTTGCGTGGCTTTTGGCCGGTTACAGCTATGACCGCTACGTCAAGCCATCTGACCTAATTGCCGGGTTGGCAGCCCCGGAGCAGGTTGACGCCGCCCGCATTGCCATCATCGCCAATGGCGAGGCGCTGACCCGCGAGTTGATCAACACCCCCGCCTCTGACATGGGTCCGGATGAGTTGGAGGAAGCGGCGCGCACGCTGGCAGTGACGCATGATGCCGGTGTGAATGTGACAACAGGTGATGACCTGATCACCAGCAATTTCCCGATGATCCACACCGTGGGCCGTGCATCGACCCGCGCCCCCCGCCTGATTGACATCCGATGGGGTCACACGGGCCCGCAGCTGACGCTGGTGGGCAAGGGTGTGTGTTTTGATACCGGCGGTTTGAATATCAAACCGGGGAGTTCGATGGGGCTGATGAAGAAAGACATGGGCGGCGCGGCCACTGTCCTTGGTCTGGCCCATATGATCATGGCGCTGGAACTACCGGTGCGATTGCGTGTGCTGATCCCGGCGGTCGAGAATAGTATTGATGGCAACGCCTTTCGCCCGCAGGACATTCTGACATCGCGTAAAGGCCTGACTGTTGAGATTAACAACACAGATGCCGAAGGGCGGTTGGTGCTGGCCGATGCGTTGACCCTGTCGGATGAGGATGATCCGGCGCTGGTGATTTCGATGGCGACGCTGACGGGGGCTGCGCGTGTCGCGGTTGGCCCCGATATCGCACCGTTTTATACCGATGATGATGGCCATGCCGATGCGGTGGCCAAGGCCGCGCGCAAGGTCGCTGATCCGGTGTGGCGGATGCCGTTTCATGAACCTTACGAGGCGATGATCGAGCCGGGGATTGCTGATTTGGATAACGCGCCCAAGGGTGGGTTTGCGGGGTCGATTACCGCTGCTTTGTTCCTGCGCCGCTTTGTTGAAAGCCCTTACATGCACTTTGACATTTATGGCTGGCAGCCCAGTTCTGCGCCGTCCCGCCCCCGCGGTGGGGTTGGCATGGGTGCCCGCGCCATACTTGAGGCGCTGCCAGAGATGTTGAAGCTGTGAGCGACCGCCGCCTGACACCTGCCAACGGCCGCGTCGCAGCGATGCATTTGGCCGGATCGGTAGAGGCGGAGCGCTATGTTGATGGCCAGCCTGCCATGGTGGCTTCCCCCGTTGTGGACCTGTGTGCCCGCCCGGATGGATCGCGCGACCGGCAGTTGTTGATGGGGGCAGAGGTTTCGGTGTTTGAGGACCGCGACGGATGGTCCTTTGTGCAGGCCGCGGATGAGTATGTAGGATATGTCCGCAGTGGTGTTTTGGGTCAGGTCGCTGCACCGTCGCATGCGGTGGCGACGATTGCGACCCATGCGTATCAGGGCGACGATTTCAAATCGCCTGATTTGCATCATCTGCCCTTTGGGGCGCGTGTCACTGTGTTGGATGAACGCTGCCGGTTCTATGAGACCAATGTGGGGTTTGTGCCCAAGAAGCATTTGCGCGGGCTGGATCGCCCTTTCACTGACCCTGCAACGGTCATGCAGCTGTTTTTTGGTGTACCCTATTTGTGGGGTGGCAATTCGGCCCTGGGGATTGATTGTTCTGGTCTCATTGCGGCGGGGTTATCGGCCTGTGGTATCGCGTGTCCTGCGGACAGTGACATGCAATGCGCTGAATTGGGTCAGCCCTTTGAAGGGGATTATCAGCGCGGCGATCTGATTTTCTGGAATGGGCACGTTGGTATGATGGTGGATGTGGACACGTTGCTACACGCCAATGCACATCATATGGCAACGGTATATGAACCAATTGGGCAGGCGATCCTGCGGATTGAAGCACAGGGCGATGGCCCGGTGATTGCGCAAAGACGGCTTTAATCCACCGCGCGGATCAGCTTGCGTTCCAGCACCCGCAAGACCTGCCGCAGGTCGTTGCCGCGTTTCAGGGTCTGCCCATCCATCCCGATCACTGCGTATTGCCCTTGTTTCAGCCGCAGCTTGGGACGTTTTTCAATCTTGTAAAGCGGGTTCTCTGCCGTCCGCCGAAACACCGAGAATATGGCAACATCGCGGAGATGCGACATGCCGTAGTCGCGCCATTCCCCTGCGGCGACCATGCGCCCATAAAGGCTGAGAATCACATTAAGCTCTTTGCGGTGGAACGCGACCTGTTCAGGCGCATGAAATGGGGAGGTTGGCTGAAACGTCATACTGTAGACTTGCGTCAAACCCCTGCAAAATCAAGCGCTCTTCTGTCGCCGCCATTCTTATGCCGTAAAATGAACACTTGGACGCCGCAGCGCCTGCCAACTGGGAACACAAGTCATTGCAACATTAACGGCATAGCGAAATGCTACCCCGATGTTGCGGTCAATAGCCCCCACCCAGTTCGTGACATCGGGGACCTTCGTTTCCCCCACATAGCTAGCCGCAGTCCACGCCTTGGATTGTTTCGTTTTCGTCGATCTTGAAATTCACACGATCAGGCCGAAAATCCATCGTCACCATATCGCCGGGGCGGATCACGCGGACGGGGCCAAGCAGCAGCACGCGTTCAAGCGCTGTGGCGTCTTGACCGATCAGATCGGCATAGTCGCGCGCGCCGCAGGTATCGTCGAGTTGCGGCGGTAGTGGCGGTTCGGTGGCAGTGCAGCCTGCCAAGGCGATAAGGGCGATAATCCGTTTCATGACGCCATTGTTGCTGCTTTCGCTGTAAACGCAAGCATGCCCGCACAGAGGTGTTGAAATTTGCCGACGTTTGCCTGATCGTCTTTTGTGAAGAAGAGGGAGTTTTGGACATGCGGACACGTGCGGCTGTTGCACTTGAGGCGGGTAAACCGCTGCAGGTGATGGAAGTGAACCTTGAAGGCCCCAAAGCCGGTGAGGTTCTGGTTGAGATCAAGGCCACAGGCATTTGTCACACGGATGAGTTTACCCTGTCTGGCGCTGATCCAGAAGGCATGTTCCCGGCCATTCTGGGTCACGAAGGTGCCGGTGTGGTTGTTGAGGTTGGTGAAGGTGTCACCAGCCTGAAACCGGGTGATCACGTGATCCCGCTTTATACGCCGGAATGTCGCGAGTGTGATTACTGTCTGAACCCCAAGACGAACCTGTGCCAAAAAATCAGGTCGACCCAAGGGGCGGGTGTGATGCCCGATGGCACGTCGCGGTTTTCCATGCTCGATGGCACACCGATTTTGCACTACATGGGCTGTTCGACTTTTGCGAACCATACGGTGCTGCCAGAGATTGCTTTGGCCAAGGTCCGCGAGGACGCCCCGTTTGATAAGATTTGCTATATCGGTTGCGGCGTGACCACGGGTATTGGCGCGGTGATTAACACCGCTAAGGTTGAGATTGGGTCGACTGCGATTGTCTTTGGTCTGGGTGGCATTGGCCTGAATGTTATTCAGGGCCTGCGTATGGCGGGGGCCGATCAGATTGTTGGTGTCGACCTAAACCCCGGCAAGGTCGAGATGGCGACGCAGTTCGGCATGACCGATTTTGTGAACCCCAAGGATGTTGAGGGTGACATGGTAGCTCACCTTGTTGAGCTGACGGGTGGGGGTGCAGATTACACCTTTGATGCGACCGGCAATGTGGGCGTGATGCGCACGGCGTTGGAGGCCGCGCATAAGGGGTGGGGCGAAAGCATCATCATCGGCGTGGCCCCTGCGGGCGCCGAGATTTCGACGCGGCCTTTTCAGTTGGTCACAGGGCGAAGCTGGCGTGGAACGGCCTTTGGTGGCGCGTCAGGTCGGACGGATGTGCCGAAGATTGTGGATTGGTACATGCAAGGCAAGATCGAGATTGATCCGATGATCACCCATAAACTGAGCCTTGATGACATCAACAAGGGGTTTGATCTGATGCACGAAGGGAAATCCATTCGGGCTGTGGTAGAGTTTTGAGGGATACTGTTGAGGTCCGAATAATTTTTTACCCAGATAATGCCTTGGAACGGCATGATTTTATGAATGCCGTTGAAACGGTGTGGGCAACCCTGCGAAAAAAACTCACGGTATGATTTTTCTCAGAGTGATGTAGATCACTATGATCCAGTTTTTCGCTTTCATGTTCGAAGCGGCTTAGCAAAACGGGCAATCAAGGAAGTCGAGGTGCTTTTGGCTAATTATCCAAATGCTTCTCGCTTTCATATTGAATTTGGTGTTTAGCTCTCGCCCTAAACCGCATACCTTGCCATGAACATCTCGACCGCGCCGTTGACGACGCGCATTTTTTCCGCGCGGGTGAATTCGTCGGTCATGTTGAAGACCATGCGCGGAAAGAGGTCCGCTTTGCAGAGTTCGTGGAATTGTTCGGCGGCCAGCTCATAGTCCGTAATTTCAAGTTCGCCACGATCCACCGCTTTATGAAAGAAATCCACCAAACGATGACGGATCAGCAGGGGGCCGCTTTCGTAAAATTCGCGTCCAAGCTCTGGGAAACGGTCGCTTTCGCCGACGCAGATGCGAAAGATGCGCTTTCCAAATTCTGACGTTATAAAATCGACCATTTCCACTGCGATGTCGCAAAGAACCTCGCGCACGGGGGCGTCCATGTTGATTGTCTCGATGGCATGGTCGGCTTGGCGGGCGCATTCGGTTTTAGCCACTTGCATGAACAGAAACCGCTTGTCAGGAAAGTAGCTGTAAAGCGTCGCCTTAGAGACACCAGCCGCCTTGGCGATATCATCGACCGAGGCTCCTTCAAAACCGTCAGATAAAAAGACTTGCCGGGCGCCTTCCAGCACCTGATCAAATTTCCGTCCTTTTTTGGGTTCGATTGCGCCATCTGGCATATTGGGTGCTCCTCCTGAGGTTTGCATTATAAACCGATCAGTTCATTTGCAGCAAGGAGATAGCGGCGATGGGACCCGGGGGGATGAGGGGCCCCATCGCCAAACCAGCGTTACTTGGTCGTGGGGGTGCAAGTATAGCCGGATAGTTTTGTCACTTCGCTACACCCTTGGCTGACGTCTGGCGTGGGCTGCGGCGGATAGGTCAGCGTGGGGAAGTTGACCTGAAGCGAAAGGGCCGAGGCAGGGGCTGCGATGCCGACGAAAGCGGCTGCGGTGAGGGCAAAGAAGATACGGGACATGCTGTGGTTCCTTCTTGAGAATTTCGGTTCGTAAGGAATAACTAAACAGTTCAGTTTAGATTGCAAGATGAAAATGAACCGAACGGTTCACTTTTTTACGATCAGCTTTGGTGATGAGATTGAATTGGCGCAGACGCATGCCTGCATACGCCGTGTTCTTGTGCCTGAGAAACTTATACTGGCGGCTTGGCCTTAGACGTCCCGCACCATAGTGGTGGACGCGCTGAACCCGAAAATGTGTTTGAGCAGCCCGATTTTAACTGTCTTAAGCTCTTTAAACCCGACATGCCGATAGAGTGCTTTGGCGCGCGGGTTGGTGTCGACCACGTCAAGCCGCACTTGGGTGTAGCCGCGCCGTTTTGCTTCGTCGATGATCGCGTCAAGCAGGGCAGTTCCGACGCCAGAACCCCGTGCTTCGGGTGCCACGAAAAGACCGTCCATCAGAAAGCGTTCATTCTCAACATCTCGTTCAAGCAGCCCGAGCAGAGAGATGCGGATCGCGGCACTGGT
This sequence comes from Roseobacter sp. CCS2, assembly GCF_000169435.1. Taxonomy (GTDB): domain Bacteria; phylum Pseudomonadota; class Alphaproteobacteria; order Rhodobacterales; family Rhodobacteraceae; genus Yoonia. Next base: position 133,130 of record NZ_AAYB01000002.1, read on the forward strand.
CCAGCCATAGATCTTGCGCAGGTCTTTGAAATCGCCGCCCACCAATGAACCGTGGGTCGTTTTGAACCCGGCGATCCCCAGCAGCTTGCCATCGTCATCATGCGCGCAAATCCCGTGATCTGGCCGCAGTACAGACCGGACGAACATCAGCGCCTGATACTTTGGCCCCAAGGTGAACCCAAGCTTTTCGCCGAAAGCGTTCCAATAGAGCGCCGCCGCCTCTTCGCGGTCTTTTTGGGGGATCCCGACGGTGATCTTCATTACGCAAAGCTGTTGAATGGGATGTAGGTGACCAAATCACCGGGAGCGATCTTTTGCGCCGGATCGTCAAGTTCTACAAGCCCTGTTGCCCAGCTAAGCCCTGAAACCCGCCCAGACCCTTCGGAGGGAAAGATGATGACTTGGCCGTCCTCGACGCGCGCGCGCAGATATTCGCGGCGTCCTTCTTTTTTCGATTTGCTGAAGGCGGCAGGTAGCTGATAGCGCGTGGGGTTCTGCCAAGCGCCACCTGCCATGACACCCAGCGACGGTGCAGCAAAAACCAGCGCGCACACCATCGCGGCGACGGGGTTGCCCGGCAGGCCAAAGACAGGGGTATCTCGCCACAGGCCAAGCGCAAGGGGGCGCCCGGGTTTCATGGCGATCCGCCACAGGGCGAAGGAACCGGTGCCTTCAAGCAGTGCTGACATATGGTCTTCGTCCCCCGCCGATGCCCCGCCAGAGGACAGGATGACGTCGCAGTTCGTGGTGGCATCATCGAGGATCGTGCGCAGTGTGTCACGATTGTCGGGTGCGCGCCCCAGGTCGATGACTTTGTACCCCCAGCTAGCCACCAAGGCAGAGAGCATGGGGCGGTTGGCGTCGTAGATTTGTCCGTCGGTTGTGGTGTCGCCCGGTTCGCGCAGTTCGTCCCCTGTGGAAAGGATGCCAACGCGCAAGGGTTTATGGGCTGTGACGGTGCCAACGCCAGCGGCGGATAGCATCCCAAGGTCGGCGGGCGTGATCTTGCGCCCCTTTTGCAGGATTGTTTCGCCCGCCTGCATGTCTTCGCCTGCATCCCGCGCGTTTGCCCCGCGTTTGAGGGGGCCGTGAAAGCTGATCTCAGTATCGGTGGTGTTAACGTCCTCTTGCAAAACGACGGTGTCGACATCTTCGGGCAGGTTCGCTCCGGTCAGGATGCGGATCGCATGGCCAAGTGGGACAGTGCCGTCATAAGGCGCACCGGCGGCGGAGCGGCCATCGACCAGTTTCAACCGCGTGATGCCTGCGGGTGCAGGACCGGTAAAGCCATAGCCGTCGACCGCCGCATTCGGGGCAGGCGGGTGTGACCGGATGGCCTGAGCGTTTTGGGCCAGAAAACGGTTGGCCGCGTCTTTCACCTGCACAGTTTCGGTGCCTGTCACGCAGGTCAGCTTGTCGCGCAGGTGTTGGTGGGCGTCGTCCACGGGTGTCCAATGCGCGCCTTGAGGCATCGCAAAGCAGTCATTTTTGAGCGGGGGTGGATTGGTCGTCAGGGCGTTGCGCAGCATCTGGGATTGTCCGGCGCCAAGGACCCAGCCTTCTGACGTGCCTTCAATATCAAAGAGTATTTCCAAGTCGGTTGCCGGTAGGGCCGAAAAGGCGCGGGCGTAGAGTGAGACTTGCGCGGCGTCCTTGATTGGGTTGGGATCGTTTGCGATCAAATCAGGGAGGAGTGAGAAGTAAGTTTCCGCAAGAACGATTTGGGCATCGGGAGCCTGAAACGGCCAGACAGAGAGTGACGGACCGAAGCGTTTGCGTAGACGCGATAGAACCGGCAGGCCCATGATGACTTGTCCGCCGACCGCCCCTGCGCCAGCCAGCTGCCAGGGGGAAAAGCTGCCGGGGATGGCGATATCGGCGGCGCGTTTTTCGGCCAGACCGTGATCGGCTGTGCGGTCGTTTCCCTTGCGCGGCAGATGCGCGATATCGCGGGCGAGGCCGTTGAACCAGAAGGGGCCCGTGCCGGGAAAGCGTGCGTTGATATCGCCTGCCAGATCGAAACGATTGTTGGCTTTGGGGCTGTCCTGCACGCGGGCCTCGAACCAGTCCCACAGGGCGAGCGTGTCTTCTGATCCGATCAAATGAGTGGCGAAACCGCTGGGGTAGGCAAAACAAAGATCGAAGCCCACAAGCACACGGTGGCCTGCGGATTGGAGTGTTGCGAGGGTGTCTGCCAGCCAATCTTCGGCCAGTTGGCGGTTGCGTAGATAGATAGGGTCTTCGGCCACGCCAGCGGTGGCAATGCAGGCCCAGATGGCATCTTTGACGGGGCGCAGGCCGCGGTCATTACCGCCCGACCAGTCGACCATGATGACTTTGTCGAACGTCACAGGCCGACCTCTGACAGGATGAAATCGGCGATGGCTTTGGTATCGTTGAGATCGAATTGGGGTTGCGTGACATCCAAGGCGCAATCGGAGGCGATGGCGCGGATGGTTTCGTCTTCTTGGGCGATGAGGGGGTGGTTGTTTGCGCTGCGGTAGGCCTCAATCTTGGGGTGTTTGTCGCGTTTGTAGCCTTCGACGAGGATCAGATCGACGGGGTCGAGTTGCTTGAGCAGATCCGCCAGCGGTACCTCATCGTTTTCGCGTAGTTCTGTCATCAGTGCCCAGCGCGCACGTGATGACAGCAGCACCTGATGCGCGCCTGCGTGCCGGTGGCGATAGCTGTCCTTGCCGGGGTGGTCGACGTCAAAACTGTGGTGCGCGTGTTTGAGGGTGGAGACGGTAAAACCGCGCCCCGTGATTTCAGTGACCAGCCGTTCCATCAGGCCGGTTTTGCCAGCGTTCTTGTAACCTGTGACGCCGTAGATTTTCATAGCATGGTTTCCGCTTTGGCCAGATCATCCGGGGTGTTCACGTTGAAAAAGGCGGCATCATCGGGAAAATGGGCTGTGGTGCCACCATGTTTGTCGGTCCACAGGACGACTTTGCGCAGACCATTGTTAAGCGCTGCGCGCAGGTCATCGCGCAAGGCGGTGGGCCAGAGGCCAAAGGTGGGGTGCCGCCCGTCTGGTGTGCGGGCGAGCGCGATTTGCGCGTTTGCTTGTTCGGCAGCTTGCAGAAGGTGCGGGACCAGATCGCACGGAAAAAAGGGTGTGTCGGCGGCAGCGGTGACGATATGGCTGGCACCTTGGGATGCGGCCCAGTCAAGCCCCGCAAGGACGCCGGACAGGGGGCCTGCGAAGCCCGTGATGCTATCGGGGATAACGGGAAGGTTGAGATGTTTGAAGCGTTTCGGATCGCCGTTTGCGTTCAGCGCGAGTGCAGCAACCTGTGGCTCCAGACGGTCGATGACATGGGACAGGATGGTGCCACCGCCCAAAGGCAAAAGCCCTTTGTCGCCGCCGCCCATACGCGTGGCTTGACCACCTGCGAGAATGACGCCGAGGGGTTGTTTCATGTGTCTGTTACCGCTTGCCAGCGCTGGATCTTTTCACCCAGCGCGCTGGGTGTCATGCCATCAGGAAGCATGTCCGCGTCAATCGCGAGCGATTGTTCATCGTACACACGAATAAGCACACCATTGCTGAAAATACGCGGTGGCGGGATATCGGCCCATCCAAGCGTCAAACTGCCAAAGTTGGACTGTGAACTGACGCCATCTGCGTCAAGCTGAATTGTCAGCGGGCCGGGTTTTCTGTTTCGGAATGCCACTGGGCCGGTGGCTGCAAGTATTCTGGGTTTAGCGTATCGGTCGAACCACCGGAGAAAGAAATATCCGGTATAAAACGCAATACAATCCCGCGGCATGATAACATTCATTATAAGCAGAAAACCCGGGATAAGTATGAAAGCGACGCGAATGAATTCAACCGCAAGGTGGTCGGCTGGCGCGCCAAGCCCAAACTTGCGCATACGCGCCAACGCACGCATCGCTTGGGTTGCATCATCATACTGGACAGTTATGCGATCACTTTCGGTCATTGGGGTCCTTTATGCATCAGCAGCTTATTGTCGCCATCACCCACACGGGCGATTTGACTTGTTTCCAAAGTAGTAATGATGGGACGTTTCAACGCGACACCTGCGTGTGTGGTGATGGCAGGAGCCTTTGGCGGAGTTTATTTGGCTAGGTGATATGCAGGTCATACGGCCCCCTTGCGTCCTGATTTGCGTGGCTCGTCGGCGACTTGTGTGGGGTCGGCGTCGCGGATCAGGCGTTCTTCCCCGGCCAGACAGACGAAGCGTTGCCCTTTCATCCGTCCGATGAGGGTAAGGCCGACCTGCGCGGCGATTTCGACCCCCCATGCGGTAAAACCCGAGCGAGAGGCGAGGACGGGGATGCCCATCATCGCGGTTTTGATCACCATTTCCGAGGTCAGGCGGCCTGTGGTGTAAAGGGTTTTGTCGTCCGCACTGATACCTTCGGACAGCATCCAGCCTGCGATTTTATCGACGGCGTTATGGCGGCCCACATCCTCCATATAGACCAGCGGCTGGTTGCCTTGGCAAAGGATCGTGCCGTGGATCGCCCCAGCCTCAAGGTAGAGAGAGGGCGTCCGGTTAATCGTGGCGGCCAGCGTGTAAAGGTCGGATGTGCGTACTTGCACGTCAGGCAGCGTGACCCCTTCGAGCCCTTCCATCATATCGCCGAAAACAGTGCCGACAGCGCAGCCGCTGGTGCGGGTTTTCTTTTTGAGTTTGTCCTCGTAGGTCGTTTGGCTTTCCGTCCGCACAACCACGGTTTCTAGTTCTTCGTCATAGTCAACGCCTTTGATAACGTCACCAGCGTGCAGCATCCCTTGGTTGCGCAGGAACCCAAGAGCCAGGTATTCGGGGTAATCGCCAATGGTCATGGCGGTGACGATTTCCTGTGCGTTCAGGTAGATCGTCAGGGGGCGTTCTTCGACAACGCTGATGTTGATCGCTTTGCCGTTCTGGTCTGTTCCACCGACTGCACGGGTCAGCCGTGCCGCGCCGGGATCAGGGGCGATCAGGTAGCCAGAGGTATCGTCGATCCGCGCCAATTGTCATTTCCCGCTTGCGTGGTTAAGGCTGTTGCAACGCCGCCAAGCTAGGGCAAAGCCATGACGACTTCTACTGTGAAAACACAGCCAAAAAACCCGGCAAAATCGGCCTATTGGGCGGGCGTGCGCGATGGTGCGCCGTTCATTTTGATGGCGGTGCCATTTTCGGTTCTGTTTGGCGTTATCGCGACCGATGCGGGGCTGACACTGGCGCAGGCGATGGGGTTTACGGTGCTTGTGATCGCAGGGGCGGCACAGTTTGCGGCGATCCAGTTGATGGTTGAAAATGCGAGCATTGCCTTTGTGCTGCTGGCGGCCTTGGCCGTGAACCTGCGGATGGCCATGTATTCGGCATCTTTGGTGCCTTATCTGGGGGCAGCGCCGCTGTGGAAGCGGGCCTTCATTGCATATTTGAACTTTGACCAGACCTATATCACCTCAATCGCCCGGTACGAGGCCCGACCTGAGATGACGGTGGGCGAACGTGTGTCATATTTCCTTGGGGTTGCCACACCGATTACGCCGTTCTGGATAGGGATGACTTTGGTCGGGGCCTTGGTGGGGCAGGCTATTCCCGATGCTTGGGCGCTGGATTTCATTATGCCGATCATGTTTCTGGCGATGGTCGCCCCGATGCTGAAATCACTGGCGCATGTGTCGGCGGCGGCAGTGTCTGTTGCGGTTGGATTGGCCTTGGTGAATATGCCTGCCGGGACGGGGCTTTTGATTGCGGCAGCATCGGCGATGCTGACCGGGGCGCTGGTCGAGATCTGGATGGAAAGGCGCGCGCGATGAACTATTCGGCCTTTGAAATCTGGATGATCATTGTCATCATGGGGATGGGGACGTTCCTGATCCGCTTTTCATTCCTTGGGCTGATTGGCGACCGACAGATGCCCACATTTGTGCTACGTTTGTTGCGGTATACGCCTGTCGCGGTGCTGCCAGGTATGGTGGCCCCTTTGGTCATTTGGCCGATGGCGACGGATGGTCAGTTTGACCCGATACGCCTGCTTGCGGCCCTTGCCACAGTGCTGATCGGGGTATGGACCCGCAATGTGCTTTGGGCGATTTTGGGTGGCGCTCTCACCCTTTACGGGGCGATGGGGATTACGGCCGTTCTTTGAGAATCCGAGATATTTCCGCAAGGGCGAGGGTTTTGTCGTCTGCATCGTCTTCGCGGTATTCCAACGTGGTAACGCCGGGCAATGTGCCGAAATCCTCTGCGATCCGGCCTGGGCCCCACGTTTGGCGAATACTTTCAAACCCTGGCAACTGCCGCAGGATACGTGAGGTCACGCGCGCGCAATTGGCTTGCGGAACCGGGCCAGACACCAGCGCAAGATTAAGCGCTTGTTCCGCAATTTCTGGTGATACGTCGACTGTTTGTCCAACCACATAAAAGCTGGAACGTGCGTGGAAGCTGACATAAAAGTTTTCCAGTCGCGGGGTCACGCCAAAAAGGACATCGTTCCGCTCTGGCATGACTTCTTGTTCGAATGATCCTGCGGGGTCAAAAAGAACGCGCTGACTGGCGTTGATCAACAGTGCTGAATGGGCGCCGGTGTCGGTGCTCACCCTTTTCATGGTATAAAGCGTTAGATAATTGCGCCCCGGTTTGCGGTGGATCGCACGCGCGACCACGTCTTCGGGCGCCCATACCTGTGGTGCTGCACACGCCGATAGCGCCAGCGGCAGACCGATCAGAAATTTGCGGCGATCCATCAGGCTTTATATGGCAATCAATGCAAGGAAGATCAGGAAAACAATAATGGCGATGGTCGCCTTTGTTGTCATGCTCATGAAACCGTCAAAGGTTTTTTCCTGAACCGAAGTATCCATTTCGCCGTGTTTATGTTCAGCCATCGTAAGGCCCTTTCGTCATCTGATTTGTTATGCGCATAGACGATTCATGTGCTGCTGTCACGCGGTCAGGTGGTCACATCTTGCTTGCCCATTTCAGGCGCTGTGTTCATCGCGTCCGGGTTCGGTCGGATCGCTGGAGAACAACGCGATTTTGTTACCCTGCGGGTCGCGTAGGTAGCCGACATAAAAATGCGGTCCATAGGCGGCACGAAAGCCCGGCGGCCCTGCGTCAGTGCCGCCAGCGGCAAGTGCTGCGGCGTGAAGATCGCGTACTTGGCTTTGATTGCGGGCTTCAAACGCGACCATAGCGCCATTCCCAGCCGAGGCAGGGCGTCCGTCAAAGGTTGGTTTGACATAGAAATCCGGCAGAACGGCAGACTGGCCCTGTGGGACAGGCAGCGCGTAGCTAAGCCCCTCTGGCCCCTCTTTCAGTCCGTACCCAAGGGCGGGCAAGAAAGCCGCATAAAATCGTTTGGCCTGTGCGATGTCGTCGGCGCCGACTGTGACGTATGCAATCATGACCGATGTCCCCTGTTGATCAATCTACATTGCCGTCCAAAGCAGAGGCGAGGCGAAAGCCGATCCGGTTCGGTTCAGGTTGGTCGATGTGTTTGGGGCTGGCCACCAAGGTGACATTCATCTGGCTGACGTGTTGGATCAATTGCGTGCGCGCGCCGCTTTCGTTCATGCCGTAGTAGGTGACGATATCAGGGTCATAATACCCCAAACCTTCGATTTTGATCACACCTGTCATGCCACCCGCCAGACCCAGTCCGACCTCGTGGTCGTTATCGAGCTGCTTTTCAAAGTTCTGGATGTACATGATGATCCGTTCATAGGCCCACTGTGCCGGGCTTTTCTTGGCGACCGGTTCTGACAGGGCCTTGGGCATATCCTGCGTCGTTGCAGGCTGTGCTTCGGGGTTGGTGTGCACCTCGCGGCATTTGGGCAGAATATCGTTTTCCAACAGCTCGGCTGAAGTATCAATCTGCATGGTTGTCTTGGTCATAACGGCACCGCGGTTGTTTCCTTGATCTCCTCCATAACGAAACTGGCCGAAATATCCGATACAGAAATGCGTGAGTTGAGCCTTTTATAAAAAGCGTCATAGGCCGGCACGTCAGCCACGCGCACCCGCAGCACATAATCAAGATCACCTGTCATGCGGTAGGCACCAACGATTTCGGGAAAGCTGTGCAAGGCGGCTTGGAACTGTTTCAGCCAGTTTGCATCATGTGCGCTGGTTTTGATCAGAACCATAACGGTCAGCGGCACGCCGACGCTGGCTGGATCGACCAAGGCGACGCGGCCTTTGATTACCCCCATGTCCTCCATCACTTTGATCCGTCGCCAGCAGGCGTTGCGTGACAGGTTCACGGCGGCGCTGATATCATCGACCGACAGTGTGGTGTCAGTTTGCAGAATACGCAGGATTGCGCGGTCTATATGATCAAGTTCATGGGTCATGAATGGGATGGTATCCCAATATATTACGCGATGACAGTAAGATTTGGGATCAATGTGGTTGCGTCCGTGAATAGTGTTCCTAAAAGCCAACAAGGGAACACATTTATGTCTGACGCATCGCACACCACTTCACGCAAGAACCCGATTGCCACGCTGTTTCTGGATCACCCGGCGACAGTGGATGAGACATATTTCCAGCATATGCGTTTTGCGTTCAGCTTTGCTTTTTGGCTGGGTGTGGCGGCTTTTGCTGCCTTGGTTCATGCGATTATCCCTGCGCTGTGTGAAACCACCGCCAGCCGTATTCTAAAGCGCCTTCATACCCGGATCGAGAGCCGCCACTGAATGTGTCGTATTGCGGCCTACACTGGCCCTGAAATTCCGCTTGAGAATATTGTCGTCCGTCCCGCCCATTCACTGTTAGAGCAAAGCCAGCATGCCACAGAGGCCAAGCTGGCCGTGAACGGTGATGGTTTTGGGATCAGTTGGTATGGCGCAGACGAAACGCCCGGGCTGTATCGCGATGTCTTGCCTGCCTGGGCGGATGATAACCTAGCGAACCTATGCCGTATGGTGCGGTCGCGGTTGTTTATTGCCCATGTCCGTGCATCCACAATGGGCGAGACGAGCCGCGCGAATTGTCATCCCTTCAAATTCGGTCGGTGGTCCTTTTGCCATAACGGCCAAATCCCGCATTTCAAAACGATCCGGCGTCGGATGCTGGCCGCTTTGCCGGATCACCTGTTTGAAGCGATGCAAGGCACGACGGATAGCGAGATGATTTTTCTGACAATGCTTGCAAACGGGCTGGATGATGATCCGGAATCAGCGATGCGTGCGACTTTGGATCAGATTGGGCCTGCGGGGGACGCGGGTCCGATCAAGTTGACGTGTGTGTTTTCGGACGGGCGCGCGCTTTATGCCTTTCGCCATGCGTCCACTGGCCAGGCGCCGTCGCTTTATGCGTCGGGTGTGTTGGACAATGGCGGGCGGTCGATAGCGTCAGAGCCTTTGTGCGGTACGGCTGCACGGTGGACACAGATACCGCAAAACGCATTGTGTACGCTTTCGGCGACCGGTTTGGCGATGACGCCTTTGGCAGGCCGGATGGCCGATCAGGTGGCTTGAAACACCCAAGCGCCGTCATCACGCAGCGTTCGTGTTGCTTGCCCTGATTGGTGCAGGTGATTGAGGTGGGCAACCGCTTCGACCAAGGCCAGTCCGTATTCACCACCGCTGATATTGCGTTTGAAAAGCGGTATGAAACATTCGCCTGCGGCGCGTGGTTCATCCAAATGGGCCAAAAGCCGTTTCAACGCGCCGTGATGGTTTTCGATCAATTGCCTTAGGCGCGTTGGCAGCCCGGTAAAGGGCAGCTTGTGCCCGCCAAGGACAAGTTGGTCCGGTTCGGCGAAGGCCTGAAATGCCTCGCACGCGCGTAACCAATCCTTGACCGGATCTGCGTCCGGTTCTGTTGGATAAACGCCAAGGTTGGGGCTGATGGACGGCAACAGTTGGTCGCCGCCAATGACAAGGTTGTCATCCCGGCTCCAGAATGTTGCGTGTTCGGGGGCGTGGCCGTCGCCCATGCGAATATCCCAACTGCGCCCGCCTATGGTAATCGTGTCGCCTGCGATCAGGCGGGTGTAGCCTTGGGGTAAAGGGGCCACGCAATCGGCGAAGTTGAAGGGGCGTTCGGTTTTGCGTTTGTCAAAGACAGCAGCGTCCATACCTGCGCGTTGGTAGAACGTCAGCGCCTCGGCGTTGGGCACATCTTGGACGTCCAGCGTCAGCATCCGCGCCATCAGCCAACCTGTGCGTGGCATCGCAAGCGTCGCGCCATTTTCCATGAACCAGGCAGCAAGGCCCACATGATCAGGGTGGTGATGGGTGACGATGATGCGGGATACAGGTTTGCCCTTAAGCGGCCCCTCCAACAGCTTGCCCCAGATCGCACGTCCGCGCTTGGAGGCGAAACCGGTGTCGATGATCGTCCAGCTGTCACCGTCATCCAGCGCGTAGACATTCACATGATCCAGCGCCATCGGCAGTGGCAACCGCATCCACAATACACCCGGCGCAACTGTGATCGCCTCACCCTCGGCGGGTGCGTCGGGGTAGGGGTAGCGGATGCCGCTTTGGCCGTCTGTCATCAGGCGGCGAGGTCGTCTGCGGATATGGCCATAAGATCGTCTGCCCCTTCACGTGCGTGCGCCAGAAGACCCACATGTTCGGGCAACATACGCTTGATATAAAAGGTTGCAAGACGCGCGCGGGCGGCATCGCCTTTGATGGCGCTGGCCAAGTGGACATGCGCACCAAGGACACGCGCGAAGGCACGCAAGTACGGCACGGCCCCTGCGAAACGGTTGTTCAGGTCGTCCTGGGCGACCAGCCATTCGGTTGTTTCGCGCAAGCTTTCTGCAGATTGCCAGACGGCTTCGGCCAGTTCAGGGTGCGTGGCTTTGGCGGCTTCGGCCCCCTGTTCGATCTCTTCAAGGATGCGGAAGGCGGCTTCGCCCCCGTCCATCAGTTTGCGCGCAACAAGGTCCATCGCCTGAATGCCGTTGGTGCCTTCATAAATGGTGGTGACGCGCACATCGCGGGCATATTGGGCGGCCCCGGTTTCTTCGACAAAGCCCATACCGCCATGGACCTGAATGCCTGTGGCAGAGACTTCGCAGCCCACATCAGATCCGAATGCCTTGCTGATTGGCGTCAGGAACGCGGCGCGGGCTTTCCAGCCTTCGTCGCCCGATGCGTGCGCCATGTCGATTGCAACGGCATTCATCAAAGTGATGGCACGGGCGGCGTATGTGTCAGCCTTCATGGTGGTCAGCATGCGGCGTACATCGGCGTGGTCGATGATGGTGCCAGTGATGCCGGATGTTTTGCCTTGTTTGCGGTCTTTGGCGTAGGCCAGTGCATGTTGCAGCGCGCCTTCGGCGGCACCCACACCCTGCACGCCAACGCCCAAACGCGCGTTGTTCATCATGGTGAACATGGCCGCCATGCCACCGTGTTCGCGGCCCACAAGCCAGCCTTTTGCGCCAGCGTATTCCATCACAGCGGTCGGTGATCCGTGCAGGCCCATCTTATGTTCAAGGCTGACGACGCGCAGATCATTCTTCGCGCCGGGGTTGCCGTCGGCATCGGGGATCAGCTTGGGCACCATGAACAGGCTGATGCCTTTGGTGCCGGGCACCCCATCGGGCAGGCGGGCAAGGACAAGGTGACAGACGTTTTGCGTGAAATCATTGTCGGCCCAGCTGATATAGATTTTCTGTCCCGTGATCGCATAGGTGCCATCGCCATTGGGTTCAGCCTTGCTGCGCAGCGCACCAACGTCTGACCCGGCTTGCGGTTCGGTCAGGTTCATTGTGCCGCTCCACTCACCGGAAATCATCTTGGGGATATAAAGCTCTTTGATGGCATCAGAGGCGTGGTGTTCCAGTGCCTCGATCTGGCCTTGGGTCATTAGCGGGCTGAGTTGCAAGGACAAACAAGCGCTGGCCATCATATCATTAAGTGCGGTTGTCAGGGTCATCGGCAGGCCCAAACCGCCGACCTCTTGGCTGGCAGACATGCCGATCCAACCGCCCTCTGCGATCGCCTGGTAACCTTCTGCGAAACCGGGCGAGGTACGCACGATGCCGTTTTCCAGATGGGCGGGATGCAGATCGCCTGCGCGGTTCAAAGGTGCAAGGATTTCTTCGCACATTTTGGCACCTTCGGTCAGGATGGCTTGGGTCATATCCGCTGTCGCATCGGCGAATTTGTCCGTTGCGGCCACTTCATCAAAACCGACGATATGGTCCATCAAGAACCGGAAATCGCTGACGGGGGCGCGATAAGGCATTGTTCTATCTCCAAAATGTGCAGCCGCTTGGCAAATGCGGGTACCGGGGATATGCATCCCCTTATCTGGCCAACCTACCGCAGCGCGGCCCCCCATCAACCAAAACGCCACGTCATGAAATCTGAACAATTGCGCATGCTACGCCCTGATGTTGCCGGATTAGAAAAGGCAGCAGAGATTCTTCGGGCCGGCGGCTTGGTCTCATTCCCGACCGAGACGGTGTATGGATTAGGTGCGGATGCGTGCAATGACCGGGCGGTTGCCCGGATTTATGAGGCCAAAGGACGCCCCAGTTTCAATCCGTTGATTGTGCATGTGCCTGATATGGCAGCGGCAGAGCGGTACTGTGATTTTAACGAGACTGCCCGCCAGTTGGCACAGGCCTTTTGGCCGGGTGCGCTGACGCTGGTGCTGCCGGTGAAGGCGGAAGCAGGGATATCAAAATTGGTCACTGCCGGGCTGGATACGCTGGCTATTCGTGTGCCGGATCACCCGGTGGCGGGGGCTTTGCTGTCGGCCTTTGCGGGTCCGGTTGCAGCGCCTTCTGCCAACCCATCAGGTTATGTCAGCCCGACAATGGCCGCCCATGTTGCAGCGGGGCTGGGTGACCGGATAGATGCGGTTATTGACGGTGGCGCATGCTTGGTTGGTGTTGAATCAACGATTGTAAGTTGTGTGGGCACGCCAAGTTTGCTGCGCGCAGGCGGGACCCCGGTAGAGGTGTTGGAGGCTTGTCTGGGCCGACCCTTGGTGGCCTCGCAAGACCCTGATACGCTGACAGCGCCGGGTCAGCTGGCGTCACATTACGCGCCGCAAGGTAAGGTGCGTTTGAACGCACCTTACGCGCAAGAGGGCGAGGTGCTGCTTGGGTTTGGTCCGGTGGAGGCTGAACTGAACCTATCGGCTGCCGGCGATTTGACACAGGCCGCCGCGCGTTTATTTGCCTGTCTGCATGAACTGGATGCGATGGGTGCCAAGGCGATTGCCGTCTCTCCCATCCCTGACCACGGATTGGGCCGTGCGATCAATGACCGTTTAAAGCGGGCCGGCGCGCCGCGCTAGCAGTGCAATCTGGGATATTACACCTGTGGTAGCGTGGGTTGGCATAAAAATCAGGCATTTTTCATTTAGATTGGACGTTTGGAGTGGCACGTTAGCGCTTTCTTTGCGGGACTTTGCTACCTTTCGCAATCATTCGTCAATGTCCGGCTCCATCGACACTTCCTATGCAGATGGTTGCAGGTCACATATTAAAGTTCTAAACCGGTCACAGGCGGCGTAAGGAAAAAATCATTCATCGCCGCCTGCATGTCACTTATTGCGTGGCCGCGGCGCGTTCGGCAGCCTGGCCAACCAAACCACGATCACCTGTCTCCCAAAGAGCGGTCATTGTCATGCTTGATACTTTCCAATCGCCGTTCACTTCGATCAGGTCGTAGTCATATCTGCCACCGAGGACCCAGAGGTCATCACCGATGCGATGTGTTGCAGTGAAATCTGCCTCAACGGTGGCTGATACATCACTTGCACTGGTGACAGTGTGGTTTGTGACCATGTGATGCGTTGTCTCGAAGCCAGGCAAGAAACCGGACCACTGTTCGACCACTGCATCGGCGGTCTGGGTTGCAGGATCACCGCCCCAGAGGCTGGTGTAGTCAAGTGTGACCTCGTCAGCAAATGCCGCGCGCACACGATCCCAATCATGACGATCAGCCCCCGCAGCGATAGCCGTTATAGGGGCAATGATGTCATTGCGGTCGTCTGCGGCGGCCGGAGAGACAAGGGCTGGTGTGGCCAAGAGGGCCAATGCAAGGGCTGTGCGTTTCATTTCATTTCCTTGGTGTTGTGAGGTTATCAGTAAAGTTGTGGGGCCAGCAGGCCGGGTAGAGGGCGTTCCCGCCCCCTACCATTTGGATCAGCTGTCGCTGTCTGGAGCAGCCGCGAAGTGGGTCGCCACAGTATCAGCAGCGCGTGTGACGTCTTCGGGATTGTCATAGAAGTCGAACTGCGTGACATCTTCGAGCATCTGAAGGGTTGCGTCACCGGCGTAATCCGCAAGGAAAGCTTGCACACCTTGGGGGATTGCAGCGCTTTCCGAATGCACGACGGCCAACGGCTGTGTCAGACGACCTGCATTGTCCGCAGGGTGGTATGTCAACCAGCCTTCCCAGCCTGCATTGTTCCATTGGTTGTCATAAGCTGGGATCGCACCGCGATCTTCTTCATAATAGTAACCACCAATCGGCATCAGAACACCGGTCGCGCCTTCAGGACCGGCAGCAAGGATGATCTGGCCACCCGCGGCTTGCGCTTCGCGGGACATTGCGATCAGCCCTTGTACGCTTTCTTCGCCACCATAAACCGCATTCACAATCTCTTCGTTCTGAAGCCATGGCGCAACAAGACCGATCCGCTGCACCAGATCGTTCCCGGCGACGGCATCAACCATGTAGCCGGCCGAAGCACAGATACCGAGGCCATTGATACGAGCCGGGTCCACTTCCGGCAGCATTGCGACGAAATCGAAGGCTGCGCGGATATCGGATGTTTTGGCCTCTGGGCTTTCAACAAAGCGGACGTTTTGCGGCAGATCGCCGGATTTACCCCAGCCTCTGAAATCGAAGGTGAAGGCGGCAAAGCCGCGCTCAACCATTTGTTCAGCGTAGACGGCAGGCATCTGCTCTTCGACCGATGTCCACGCGCCGGTAACGACGACGGTCGGCAATGCTGCGCCGTCATGGCCTTCGGGCAAGTAAAGCGTGCCGGACAGCGTGGCGCCTTCGTTTTCAAAGGTGACGGTGCGGGTTTCAACCTGAGCGATTGCTGCGGTAGATGCCATAAGGAAGGCGGCGGTTGTGAGGGTGAAATTTTTCATCGTTTCTCTCCAGTATCAGTGTGGTGGGCGTCTTGCCCGATGACAAAAGAGATAGAAGGAGTGCGCTTGGATTAATTGAACTGGACCACGCAGTTCTTGTATATTCGCGCTATTGGGTTGTCGCGGCGCGAAACTGCCTCGGTGTTTGGCCGGTGATCTGTTTGAAGCTGCGCGAGAAATGCGCTTGATCGGCAAAACCGCAATCCAGCGCGATGCTGCCAAGGGCGCGTGCGCTATCCTTCATTATGTCGATAGCCTGTTCGACGCGGTAAGCCAGCACATACTGCATCGGCGTTTCGCCCACGGTTTCCTTGAACATCCGGCCAAAGTGCGACGGGGACATACCAGCCTCGCGTGCCAGATCATCAACCGTAATTGTGCGGTCAAGGTTGGCGCGGATAAAGCTTAGCACGCGCCCATAATGGTCCGAGGTGAAACTGGCAGACAGGGCAAGGTCTTCGGGGCGTTTCTGACCGTACCGTTCCAACAATTTCACGAGTAGCACGCGGCTCATGGCTTCGAACATCACGCCAGACGTGAGGTCATCATTTTCTAACGCATCGCGCAACATCACTCCGGCTGCACATAGATCGGGGTCAGTGAATTGCGGAAGATCGGCAAACTGTTGGGGGTCAAGCAGCATCGCCAACTCAGTTTGAGCAAACTTTTCGACCCTTTGGGGATCAAGCGTAACCACAATGACATCTGACTTTGCGAACCAGCGCCAGCCAGAGCGCATACCCGCGGGCGTCACGACGATCTCGTTTTTGTGGAAGGTAAAATCCCGCATTTCACCATCGCGCCTGTTTTGCACACGGTGCGGCGTTTCCTGAAGGTTCAGAAGCACATGATGTTCAGCAAATATCTCTTCCGGCATGGTATCAGCTTCAGCTTGAAAGTACCGCACTTCCATCAGGGCTGCCGCCGAGACATGCGTCATCTCATAGCTGTTAAGCAACGGTGAGGAAGGGTAAATCTCAGCATACCGGCGAGGCACAATCGCGATCCAATCATCTTTGCTGACTAATGTATCTTTTTTCAGCTTCCAAGAAAGCTGCCATTCGCACATGACGCAGCATCCGGCAAAGAAGGCTCAAACCGGACATTTGCAAAAAGCAGGCATCGGCCTGGCCATTACATCGAAAACGATGTCCCGCACCCGCAAGAAGACGTCGCATTGGGGTTGTTGATTACAAACCGCGCGCCGATCAGTTCTTCGCTGAAATCAATGACTGCGTCTGCGAGGAAGGGGAGTGAGACGCTGTCGATCACAACGGTTTCACCCTTCTCCGACAGCAGCAGATCGTCGTCTTTGGCTTCATCAAGGTCAATCTCATACTGAAAGCCGGAACATCCGCCGCCTTCAACCGCGATCCGCAGCGCTTTACCTTGGGCGGATGCGCCGATCTCGGCCAGGCGTTCAAAGGCGCGTGTGGTTACTTTGGGTGGAACAGTGAACATGTGCAGGGCCTATCGGTTCTGTGTTACCTGTAATATAGGGAAGGCAGGCAAACACGACAAGACAGGCAATGACGATGGCAGCGCCCTATGCAACCGATCCCGCCAATCCGCGGGGGCGGCTTTATGCAGAAGAAGAAAGCACCTTTCGGTCGCGTTTTCAGAGGGACCGGGACCGGATCATTCACGCATCGGCCTTTCGGCGGCTCAAGCATAAAACGCAGGTGTTCATTGAACATGAGGGCGATTATTTTCGGACCCGCCTGACCCATTCGATTGAGGTGGCACAGGTCGCGCGCACGGTGGCAGCGGCCTTGGATTTGAATGTGGAACTGACTGAAGCTGTGGCGCTGGCCCATGATCTGGGTCACACGCCCTTTGGTCATACAGGGGAAGAGGCGCTGGATGCGCTGATGCAGCCCTATGGTGGTTTCGATCACAACGCCCAGGCGCTCCATATCGTGACCTCACTGGAACGGCATTATGCTGAATGGGATGGCCTGAACCTGACGTGGGAAAGCCTTGAGGGGATTGCCAAGCATAACGGCCCGGTGACGGGTGACATCCCTTATGCATTGGCCGCCTACAATGCGCGCCACGATCTGGAACTGCACACCCACGCGAGTGCCGAGGCGCAGGCGGCGGCTTTGGCCGATGACATTGCTTATAATAATCATGATTTGCACGACGGGCTGCGGGCGGAGTTGTTCAGCACGGATGAATTGGCAGAGCTGCCGATCCTGTCTGACTGCTTTGCCAGGGTCGATGCCAAATATCCTGATCTCAATTACTATCGCCGCAGGCATGAGGCCTTGCGCCGGTTCTTTGGCGTGCTGGTTGAGGATGTGATCACCGTCAGCCGCCGTAATCTGACTGAACTGGCCCCGGCAACAGTGCACGATATCCGCCATGCGGGTCGCATGATGGTGCAGTTTTCGCCGAAACTGTGGACAGACCTGAAGGTGATCCGCAAGTTCCTGTTTCAACGCATGTATCGTGCCCCGGCCGTTGTTGATATGCGGGTTGTCGTCACGCAGATGGTCAACGATCTGTTCCCGTTCTTCATGGAAAACACCGCTGAATTGCCCAAGCAATGGCGCAAGGATGTGGCCGATGCGCCTGATAAGACGGCGCTGGCGCGGATTGTGGCTGATTACATTGCGGGTATGACCGACCGCTTTGCCATTCAGGAGCACAAGCGCCTGATCGGGGGCGAGGATATTCCGGCAGGTGTGATCGACGGCAACTGATCGCGCAGATATGGCAAGAGTCTGCTTGCTCTGCTTGGTACGGGTGGTAAACCCCAATCAAACAACGCTGTTGGAAGTACAATGAACCTTTTTGCTGATATGCGCGCCCGGGTGCTGGATTGCCTTGACCAAATGGTCGCCGAAGGCACGCTGCCCGCTGACCTTGCCACCGCTGCTGTTTCGGTCGAGCCACCGCGCGATGCATCGCATGGTGATATGGCCACGAATGCGGCGATGGTGCTGGCGAAACCTGCCAAGATGAACCCGCGGGTGATTGCGGATGCGCTGGCGGCCAAGCTGCTGGCTGATCCGCAGATTGCGGTGGTTGAAGTGGCCGGTCCGGGTTTCTTGAACATGCGGCTGGTGCCAGAGGTCTGGCAGGGCGTGGTGAAAGCGGCTTTGTCTGATCCGGCCTATGGTCAGTCCAACTTGGGGCAGGGCCAGAAGATGATGGTCGAATATGTCTCGGCCAACCCAACAGGCCCATTGCACGTCGGCCATACGCGGGGTGCTGTCTTTGGTGACGCGCTGGCGCGGTTGTTGGATTACGCAGGCTTTGACGTCACCAAGGAATACTACATTAACGACGGCGGCGCGCAGGTCGATGTCCTCGCCCGGTCGGTCTACCTGCGGTATCTGGAGGCACATGGGCAAGAGGTGGCTTTTCCGGATGGGACTTATCCGGGGGACTATCTGAAACCTGTTGGCAAAGCATTGAAAGCCAAGGTTGGCGACGCCTATGTCGATAAGGGTGAGCAGTACTGGCTAGAGGAAATCCGGGAATTTGCGACCGAAGCGATGATGGATCTGATCCGGGCGGATCTGGCCCAACTTGGCGTCGTGATGGATAACTTTTATTCCGAAAAATCGCTCTACGGCACTGGTTTGATTGAGAAAGCCATTGCAGAGCTGGACGAGAAGGGCCTGATCTATCGCGGCACGTTGGAACCACCCAAGGGCAAAATGCCAGAGGATTGGGAACCGCGGGAGCAGACGCTGTTCAAGTCCACCGCGCATGGCGACGATGTGGATCGGCCTGTGCAGAAATCTGACGGGTCCTGGACCTATTTCGCGCCAGATATCGCCTATCATTACGACAAGGTGCAGCGGGGCTTTGACCAGTTGATCGACGTCTTTGGCGCGGATCACGGCGGTTATGTGAAGCGGATGAAGGCGGCGGTCTCTGCGCTGTCTGACGGCAAGGTACCACTGGATGTAAAGCTGACACAACTCGTGAAGCTTTATAAAAACGGCGAACCATTCAAGATGTCCAAGCGGGCAGGGACCTTTGTGACCTTGCGCGATGTTGTTGATCAGGTGGGCGCGAACGTGACCCGCTTCCATATGCTGACGCGCAAGAATGATGCGCCGCTGGATTTTGATTTCGACAAGGTGCTGGAGCAGTCCAAAGACAATCCGGTTTTCTACGTCAACTACGCTTATGCGCGGGTAAACTCTGCCGTGGGCAAAGCAGGGGCGTTTACCGATGTGTCTGACGTGACCTTGGCCGACGTCGACCTGTCTGGCCTGACTCATGAGGCCGAACTGGCCGTCATCAGAAAGCTTGCCGAATGGCCGCGGTTGGTTGAAATCGCAGCGCGGGGCCATGAGCCGCACAGGATCGCGTTCTACCTCTATGATCTGGCGTCAGATTTCCACGCGCTTTACCACCAAGGCAACGCGGATGAGGCGCTGCGGTTCGTGCAAGAGGGTGACTCAGAAACCACACAGGCGAAAATTGCGCTTATCCGGGCCGTGGCGATTGTTATTTTGCACGGTTTGGGTATTCTTGGCGTCACTCCGGCGGAAGAGATGCGCTAACGCACGTGCTGCCGGGCTAAGCAAACGATGACCCCGCAAAGGGGCGCGCGAGAGGCGAAGATGGCAGTATACGATGAGGGGTTCGCCCCGGCGGTGGGTGCACCGCGTGTTACCAATTTAGTGAATTTTGCAGGGGCCGCGTTGTCGCTGGCCCTGATCATTGGCGTTGGCTTTTGGGGATACAAACTGATCGTGCGTGACGTCAGCGGCATTCCCGTCGTCCGTGCCATGGAAGGCGATATGCGTGTTTTGCCCGATAACCCCGCAGGCGGACTTGCCGCACATACCGGTCTATCGGTCAACGAAGTTGCCGCCGTAGGCGAGGCCGGTGGCCCCGAGGATCGTCTGGTTCTTGCGCCACGCACGACAGGCCTGGCCCCCGAAGATTTGCAAGCGCAACCTCTTGCAGAGGCTGTTGCGGATGCCGTGACGGAAGAAGAGCCCGCAGCTGACACCGTCGTTGTACAAGATGACGCCAGCGCGCTGGCAGCACAACTTGCGGGCCTTGCGACGGCTGCCCCGGAACAGAATGCAGACGCTCCTGCAAATCTCATACCGGCCAGCGTCCCCGGTGTGTCGACCTCTTTGCGCCCGATTATCAGGCCCGCGAATATGCGCATTCCAGCGCCCAGTACCACGCCTGCGGTCGTGAACAATGAAGTTGCTGTGACAACAACAACGTTTCCTGCGGGCACCAATCTGGTGCAGTTGGGTGCTTTCCCGAACCCCGCTTTGGCAGCCGCCGAATGGGACCGCCTGCAAACCCGCTTTGGCCAACTGATGGCTGAACGCGGTCGCGTTATTCAGGTCAGCAATCAAAGCAGTGCCACATGGTACCGCCTGCGCGCCAGTGGTTTTGCTGATCGTGCCGAGGCCCGTCGCTTGTGCGCCGCCTTGCAGGCCGAAGGCGCTGAGTGCATCGCCGTTGTGGTCAACTAAGTGCCTATGAACGCGACGATTTTCGGCCCAAAGGGGCAGGAAATCACCGACTGGGAGCGCGGATTTTTTCGCGAGGTTCAGCCGCTGGGCTTTATCCTTTTCGCCCGAAATATCGACAACCCGGACCAATTGCGCCGCTTGACGCATGATCTGCGTGACGCTGTGCAGCGCGATGCACCGATCCTGATCGATCAGGAGGGCGGGCGCGTGCAGCGGATGCGCAGCCCCCATTGGCGTGAATATCTGCCGGCCTTGGATCAGATGGCGCAAGCGCATGATCCGCTGCGCACCCATTGGATACGTAACCGACTGATCGCCGCCGAATTGCATGACGTTGGCATTGATGCCAATTGCGCGCCCTTGGCTGATATTGCCGAAGATGCAACGCATCCGGTGCTGAAAAACCGGCTTTATGGATACGACGTGGAAACCGTTGTTGCGGCCTCGCGAACATGTGCTGACGCGCACCTTGCCGGTGGCGTCTTGCCGATCCTCAAACATATCCCCGGCTATGGCCGCGCGTCTGTTGATAGCCATCAGCATTTGCCGCGTGTCGATGCACCTCGGGCGGAACTTGATGCGTGGGATTTCGCGCCGTTTGCATTACTCAATGACATCCCGATGGGTATGACAGCACATATCGTCTTTTCTGATATTGATGCTGACGCGCCTGCCACAACATCCGCCAAAATGATGGAAGTGATCCGAAAGGGTATCGGTTTCGATGGTCTTTTGATGACAGATGATCTGTCGATGGAGGCGCTTTCGGGCAGGGTCGCAGAGCGGGCACAGGCCAGTATTGCGGCGGGCTGTGACATCGTTTTGCATTGCAATGGTGACGCCGCAGAAATGCAGGCCGTCGCCGCGGCATCTGGTGATATGACCCCGGCCGCAATAATCCGCGCAAATCGTGCATTAGCGATGCGAAAAACCCCTGAAAATATTGACATCCCCGGTCTAGAAGCGGAACTTGCACGCCACTTAGGCTGAGGTCAGATGCAGGGCGAAGATTTTCAAGAAGATGCGGTAAGTGTCAGCGAGCGTGTGGCCGCTGAGGCCTTGATCGTGGATGTGGGTGCCTATGAAGGCCCGCTGGATCTGTTGCTGACCTTGTCACGCACACAAAAGGTCGATCTGCGCCAGATTTCCATTCTTGCCTTGGCCGAGCAGTATTTGGCTTTTGTCGAACAGGCCAAACGCCTACGACTGGAATTGGCGGCGGATTATCTGGTGATGGCGGCATGGCTCGCGTTCCTGAAATCCCGTCTGTTATTGCCGCCTGACCCGTCCGAGGAAGGGCCGTCAGGTGAAGAACTTGCCGCCCACCTTGCGTTTCAATTGGAACGGCTTGAGGCGATGCGCAACTCTGCCGCCAAGCTGATGGCGCGTGACCAGTTAGGCCGTGATTTCTTTGCCCGTGGCATCACCGAAGATGTGCAGCGCGTGCGCCGCGTGACCTATACCGCCACCTTGCTGGACCTGATGCAAGGCTATGCCCGGATTCGCACCCGCGATGATTTCCGCCCTTTCGTGATGGACCGCCAGCATGTGATGACGATGGAACAGGCGCTGGAGCGGATGCGCGGGTTGATCGGGTTTGCCGGTGATTGGACCGATTTTGCCACATATCTGCCTGATGGCTGGGATGTGGACCCGCAACGCCGCAGGTCAACCACCGCTGCCACCTTTGCCGCCTCACTGGAATTGGCCAAGGAAGGCAAGGTCGAAATCCGGCAGGGCGAAACCTTTGCCCCCATTCAAATCCGCAAGAAAGTGCCCGGTGATGAGTAAGACAGACACCCCCGATAACGAAAGCCTGTTCGAGGCACCGCCGATGGGCGAACAGGAACGCATGGTCGAGGCGATCCTTTTTGCGACGGCAGATCCTGTATCGGTGACGGAATTGACAGGCCGGATGCCGCACGGCTGCGACCCTGCCGAGGCAATAGCGAACCTGCGCAAACGCTACGAGGGTCGAGGTGTGAATATCGTGAAGGTCGGGGATGCCTGGGCGATCCGCACGGCGGGCGACCTTGGGTTTCTGATGCAAAAGGAAACGGTTGAGACCCGTAAACTCAGCCGTGCCGCGATCGAAACGCTGGCGATTGTGGCCTATCACCAACCCGTAACGCGCGCCGAGATCGAAGAGATCCGTGGCGTCAGTGTCAGCCGTGGCACGGTTGACCAGCTGATCGAGCTGGAATGGATCCGCTTTGGCCGTCGCAAGATGACGCCGGGCCGTCCAGTGACCTTTGTGGTCACGCAAGGGTTTCTCGATCACTTCGGATTGGAAAACGCGCGCGATCTGCCGGGGCTGAAGGAACTGCGCTCTGCCGGTTTGCTGGAAAACCGACCCCCACCAGGCGCGGCCGCTTTGGGCGAGGCTGAAGACGGTGATGAGGATGAAAACCAGACCGAGTTGTTTGAAGATTAACCCGGGCACCTTATCTTAAGGCAAACCGCGAGAGGAAATTCAGATGAACATGAACCGACTGATCAACATGGGCCTGCGGATGCTGATGCGCAAAGGCACACAGATGATGGCAAACCGTGGCAAGCGCCCCGAAGATATGACGCCGGAAGAGCGCGCAAAGGCAAAAGAGGCGCAGCAAACGGCGCAGAAAGCGCAAAAGGGCATGCGGGCAGCACGGCGGTTTATGCGATAGTGGCTCGGCTGTAGGTTCAAGATTTTTTAGATGACCGCTTTGCGAGACGTAGTTGCCATCCAAGACGGTATGTCGAATGACCGGTTTTCATCTCAACCAATGGTAGCGTTGTTTCAACCAGAATTGTCATATTTTTGATTCAGTTCCGTGCAAGAGGTCGGCTGTGATGGAACTGACTGTTATACAATCATCAAAGCTGCGCGTTGCCAGTTTGCACATCCTCTGGTTCAGCTTCGGGCTGATATGGCCGCTACTTTACATCTTCACAATTTATCCTGCCGATCATATCGGGTCGTTCTTCAAAGCTATTTTTGCTCTTTGTGCTGTGGCAAGCGGGGCTATTGCACTGAGCGAGGGGCGGAAAGCGTGGCGCGTACTCAACACGCCCGGCGATTGGAGAGCCACAGTTACTTCACGCAGATTGGTTTGGAATGTCGCGATTCCTTCCCAAAATCTGCCGATGGACTTAGCTCTTGTCGACGTTGCCAAAGCAATACGGTTAGAAATCAGTCGCACAAACAAAGACAGTGATGGCGAGTACACCAAAATCGAAGATTGCTTTGAGCTTTACTTTGTCGATGGCCGTGTTCAGACTTTTGATCGCGAAACTGCTGGTCTCAATCCACACCGCGTTTTTCTGGCGCTTGCAGAGCATGGCATACCTTATGAATTTTGGACGCAAGACCACACCAAAAATAGCGTCGATACGTCGAGGATTTTTCAGCGATCCTATTGAGTTATTTCGCGAAAGCTGTCGTTCCCTACACACCGCAACATCCGTTGATTTGGGCTCGAAGCGGGCTTTCGGTTTTTACCACACGGCCAGTTTGCTTTTGTTAGCACCCTCGACCATTCTTCAAAGTCACCCCCGAAAATGCTTCGACAGTTTCAACCCTTGCCCTTGGTAATTCGACTTGATCTCGCGGCCATAGAGCGCCACTGGCATCGCGGCCATATGCTCATAGACCAACCGGCCCACGACCTGTCCATGTTCCAGCACAAAGGGCGCTTCATGGCACCGTACTTCCAGCACCCCGCGTGACCCTGACGCCCCTGAACCTCACCAGCGTCAATCATTCCGGCAAGCAATGTCACCTGCCACGTTGCCCCAAGATGCAGTACACCCCATAGGGCAAAAAGAACGGCACCAATTCTTGCATAGATCAACCAATAATTTCCTTCTGAAGTAAGGATTAGTAATCGAAATGGTTACAGATTAATATAACCAACGTCAACGTCGATTATCAAAGGCGCACGTTACACTGTGAGGGGTTTCAGTTTGCCCGCTATTCCGGCTATTGAGACGGCTGCAAGCTCTGCTTCCATCGCCTGTGTTGCATTGGCCTTTATCTCATCTAGCACCGGCCCGATTCTTGAGCCAATCGGGCAGGACGCATCAGGTGGGCAATTGGGGTTGGCGAAAATCTCTTGCGTGTCCACAGCGCGGTAAACATCCAAAAGCGTAATCTGCTCAGGTGAGCGCGCAAGGTGTGTGCCGCCTTTTGCACCCGGCTGGGATGTCGTGATGCCCGCCCGCCCCAACATGCTGATGATCTTTCGCACAACAGCTGCATTTGTGCTCGCGCGTTTGGCGATGTCTTCAGACCCAATAGGCACATCCCCCTTCACCGCCATGACGGTAAGAATATGTGTGGCAACGGCAAGGCGAGAACTTACTGGCATGACAGAACTGTATGCACACCTATGACGGTTTACAACTCATCGCGCTTTTTATACCGAAACAGAACAAGCCAACATTTGTGTAGTATGCAGCATCTGGTACAGTGAGATCAATCCGGTCATTCACCGCATGTCGCGCCAAGGCCCGATCTACCATTTCCGCCAATTACCCGACACAAAGGTTAAGGCCTGCTGCCGCGCCAGCGGTTATTGCGCGTTTTGCCGTTCGATATAGCCGCGCAGTTCTTCGGCTTCTTGCCGTGCTTCGCGCAGACCGTCCATGGCCGCGCGCAATTCTGCTTCGGTCTGGCTTAGCTGGTTGGTAATCTCTGCTTCGCGTTGTTGCAGGTAGGTGATCGCCTGATCGCGGGTTTCTTCGGCCTCGTGCAGCGCTTGCGCCATCTTATCCAGCTCGCCGATTTCAGCCTTCGTGACACGGGTAAACCGGTTGACCAGCCAGCTGGCAAACCAGCCCAGCATGAAGGCCACAAAAAGGATCACAGCCGTCGCGATGATGAATTCAGTTCTGTTCATGGGGCTGGTCTATTCGCTTTCTGTTGCAGTGTCATCTGCGTCTTCTGTGGGCGGTTCTGCGGCCAATTCGTCCAGTGTCGAGGTTTCCTCGACCGTGGATTCCGGCACAATCAGGCTGAACTCGATCCGGCGGTTCGCCTCGCGCCCTTCCTCGGTGTCATTGTCGGCAATCGGATTTTCTTCGCCAAAGCCGATGGAAGTGAAGGTCGAGACCGGAACGCGGCGGGCGCGTAGCGCTGTCAGCACCGCATCCGCCCGGTCTTGTGACAATTGCTGGTTCATCACCTCGCCCCCTTGGCTGTCAGTAAAGCCAGAGACTTTGATCCGTAGGTCACCGCACGCCTTGAGGATATCAGCAATGTCATCGACGACCGGTTGCGTATCTGCGGTTAGGTCAGCAGAGCCCGGATCAAAGGTGATTTTGCGCCCTTCGGTTGCCGCAGTGATCTGGGCGATGCATTCTTCGGGCGTTGGAATGCCGGCGATGGGATCAAGCTCTTTGACGTAGGTCACATCAATTTCGAAATCTGCTGTTTGCCCCAGCTTTTCGATCAACAGGCGTGAAATTGCGCTGCTGGCATTTTCGTTGCCGGTATTGCCGCGCACTTGCACTTTATCGGCTTCAACAATCACGGCACCGTTGGACAGTTCAGAAAGCGCCTCGATCGCGGCAAGTACGCGCACGGTCCAGCCCGATGGCAGCCCATCGGCAATCCGCGTGCCCATGGTGATGTCACGTTGGGAAAAGCGGGCAATGGCAAAGTTTTCCACCACTGTGTTGGTAATGTCATCCGGCACGCGCCCCCGCAGCTGAACGGCGCCCTCTGGGCTCAGTGTGGCGGTAAATTGGGGCAGTTCCTCGGCTGTGTTGGATGGCAGTTCAGGCAGTTCTGCTCTGAGTGCGAATGCCTCTGGTAAAGAGTTTTCCAGCCGTCCGACGATGTTGTCAAAGGTGGCCTGCCCTGTACCTGCCGGTGCGATCAGGGTGATGTCTGTATCTGCGATGGTGATTGTTCCGCCGCCCATGTTGTCGACCGCAGTGATGGATTGCGCCACCGCTTCGCCCCAAGTGCGTGATGGTGCGCCAAGCGCCAATATACAGTTGGCGCGTTCTTGAAAACCGGCCTCGGACGCGGCGGTAAGGATCTGATCGCGCGCGTCTTCGGTGTCGGCGGTGCAGGCGTCAAAGCGCGCACCCTCTGCGTCCAGAATAAACCGCGTGGTGAAAGGCGAGATCACGGGGCGTGGCGCGCTGATATCCACCGCAAGCCGCACGCCATCGGGTGTGTTCCGCGCCAGCGCGATTTCAAGCCGTTGCTTTTCTTCGGGGCTGTCGGAAATCGCGTTCACGATCACCCGGTCGGCATTGACCGAGATTTTCGATTTGTTCAGCATCTCAAGCGCGCGCAACGCATAACCCACAGCATCGCGCCATGTGTCTGGCGTTGGATAATCTGCCACTTCCAAAAAGTCGGTAACGGGCTGCCCGTCCGCGATATCGGTGATGCGTGCGGCCAATGCGCTGCGGTCGGTGGTCGCGGGGATCAGCCCGATGATCGACACACCGGCATTGTTGCGTAAAATCTCGATGGCGAATTCGGGTGGCGTGATCACCGCCGAATCGGTCACTGACAAGTTGTCGATCACCCGGCTGGCGTCCACCATCCCACCCGCAGCAGAGATGGCGCGAAAGCGCACCGCTTCGGTTGGCGCATCGCCTTCAAGGATGACTTGCAGACCATCACCAAGGACAGCCGCCCATTCATACCCCTGATCTACAAGCGTTTCCTGCACTGCCAGTACCGATCGTTCTTCAACTATCGACACGGTGGTTCGCGCCGCAGCGACCGACAGGAATGCGGCGGCGGCGAAAACGATCAGGCGTATGAAAAGTGCTGAGATGCGCATGGGGATCCGATTTGTAACTTGGCCTCTGCATAGGCCCACCAGCGGCGGGGTTCAATCACACCAAAAGGGCGATGGCAAAAAATGGCAGGGGGATAAGCCCGGCGTCTCTGTTTGACCGAAATGTCTTAAGCAGCCCGTCGTTGTCATCAGGATTAAACCGCGTGAGCTGCCATGTCAGGTGCCAGCCAAGCGCCCACGGCCCGCCGATCGCGATGGTCAGCGACAACACAGAGCGTTCCGAGGCGGCAAGCAACACCGCCAGCCCGAACAGGACAATTGTAATGGTCAGAAAGAAGCGCAGCCATTTGCTACTGTTTTCGCCAAAAAGCCGTGCTGTGGATTTGACCCCGATCAGTGCGTCGTCTTCGGCGTCTTGATGGGCATAGATGGTGTCATAGAACAGCGTCCATGCGATGCCTGCACAATAAAGCACGATGGGTACGGGGCCGATACTGTTTGTATGCGCCGCCCACGCCAACAAGGCCCCCCAGTTAAAGGCAAGCCCCAAGAACAGTTGCGGCCACCAGGTGAAACGCTTTGCGAAAGGGTAAATCGCGACAGGCACAAGGGCGAGGATGCCAAGGATGATCGCCGTTGTCGGAAATGAGATCAGGATGACGAAGGCAAGCAGCGCTTGCACGACCATCCAGACCAACGCGCCACGCACGGTCGCTTGCCCGGCTGGAATGGGGCGGGACCGCGTTCGTTCGACTGATCCATCAATGTCACGGTCGCTGATGTCATTCCACGTACAGCCCGCCCCCCGCATCAGGAAAGCCCCGATGCCGCAGCCGATGATGATCCAGGCGTCGCTTGGCCCATAGCTATCTGTTGCAAGCATCGCGAGCGCCAGCCCCCACAGGCAGGGCGCATATAGCAGCCATGTGCCGATGGGCCTGTCCGCCCGGCTAAGCCGCAGGTAGGGGCGGCTGAACGCAGGTGCATAGCGGTCGACCCAGTTGTCTTCTACGGCGTCGGCGACGGTGCCGTTCGGCTCTGGTGTCTGGGTATCTTCGGTCATATGGTTCGCCTCATGGCATCCAAGGTTCGGCTTTATGTAGATCACGCTCTGGGGCAAGGGCAATCGGTTCCTCTGAGCCGTGAACAGGCGCATTATCTGTTTGGGGTGATGCGACTGGCCGAAGGCGCTGTTTTATCGCTGATCAATGGCCGCGATGGCGCGTGGGATGCCGACGTTGTGAAGGCCGGTAAGAAGGGTGGGATTTTGGAATGTTCTGCGCAGACCGGCCCGTTGCAGATGCCCCCTGATGTATGGCTGTTGTTCGCGCCTATTCGCAAGGAACGCACAGCGTTTATCGTGGAAAAGGCCGTGGAAATGGGGGTTTCGCGGGTGTGTCCCGTGCAGACGGATTTCACCCAGAGCGCCAACCGGGTTCGCCAAGACAAGCTGCAAACCCATGCGATTGAAGCGGCAGAGCAATGTGGCGGGACGTTTGTGCCGCCTGTGGATGATCTGGCGAAACTGGACCGTCTTTTGGCGGCGTGGCCAGAGGACCGCCAGTTGATGTTTTGTGACGAAGTTTTGATCGGTGATCGGGTTGGATTACCACTGGTTGAGGGGCCTTGGGCGATCCTGATCGGGCCAGAGGGTGGTTTTTCACCAGCAGAACGGGACCGTTTGCGCGGATTGCCCTTTGCGCACCCCGTCAGCCTTGGGCCGCGTATCCTGCGCGCGGATACCGCCGCAGTCGCCGCCCTGACAGTTTGGCAGCAGGCGCTGGGCGACTGGACATGAAAACCGCCCCGCTGCTGCAACTTTATCTGTTCTTTGCAACCGAGAATGACCAAGCGCTTATTCTGCGTCGATCAGAAAAGAAGCTTTACAATCTGATCAGCTGGGACCTTGCGACGGATACATTTACCGAAGGGCAATGGTTGCGCAAATCGGTGCGCGCCGAGAACTGCGCGTTATCCCACAATGGCCAATATTTCATCTATGGGGTCGACAATGCCGACCCAAATCAACGGGCTGGTCCGCAATATACCGTGATTTCCCGCGCCCCATGGTTTACGGCGCTTGCCCTGTTTCCACAGAAAAGTGCTTGGCGCTGTGGTGGCTGGTTTTTGGACAATGTCCATTTTCAGTTGTTCGACCCGCCGGATACGTCAGATATCGTCGGGCGGGCCGCGGGGCTGCATCAAGTGGTTGCGGGTGACGTCACCAAGGATTGTCGCACCGGGTTGCGCCTGACCAATGGCAAACCGGCCCCGTTGACAAAGGCCCTGCGCGAGCGAATTTTGGGTGGTATCCCAGCGCCGCGGCATGACGCCTATGATCGTTACGAGACACAAGGCGGGCGCCTTTACCGGACGCACGGCATGGACCTGGAACTGATCCGCGACTTTACCGAGATGACACCGCGGTTTGAACCTGCACCCTATAGCATCCCGCGCGATGACGCGGAAAACGGTCAGTGGCATCCTTTGGACCAAGAGGTCGATAGGTGATCCGCGCGATGATTGATGACCGTCCGGCGATTGAGGCGTTCTTGAAAACGCATATCGCGACATCACTGTTTCCCCTGTCAAATTTGCGCCGGTATGGCATGGCAGGTGGGCATCCGCGTGCGATCCTTTTTGCCGCGTCTTCGCAAGTTTGCAGGGCGTATGACGCCATCGGATTTCAGCGCAGAGGCCGCTATACCATCCCTTTTTATAAGGAACCGCAGGTGACCTATGAGTAATTTCCTGCGCCCCGAAGTGCGCGCGTTTTTTTGGCGCTGGCGCGAGGTTCTGCTGGCTTTTGTCGTGCTACTGCTTGGTATCTGGTGGGCGCTGACCGGTGTCGGGATCAACGTTTGGCTGGGCTATATCTTTTGCCTTATCGGGATTGGGTGGGGTGTTGCGGCGGTTCAACGTGCACGCTTTGCCCAAGATGGCGACGGTCCGGGCGTCGTCCAGATACGCGAGCGTCGCCTCGCCTACTTTGGCCCGCTGGATGGCGGTATCATGGATGTGGCGGACCTGAGCAGGCTAGAGATTGATCCGACCAGCCACCCGGACCCAAGTTGGGTTTTGACCAGTATCGAAGGTCAGGTTTTGACCATTCCGATCAATGCCAAAGGTGCAGAAGATCTGTTTGATGTCTTTGCCGCCCTGCCGGACATCAAGACCACGACTGTTCTTGATGTGCTTTCACACACACCTGATGCGCGGGTTACCGTCTGGAGCAGGGTCAAGCCGCTCTTGCATTGACAGCACCCTTCGGGCAGGTCTCGGGTGACACTTATTCAACAGCGGAGTGCTGCACCCATGTCTATCCCTCAATCCGGCGGCGGCCCTATCGAACATCATGATCAACTGGCCGAAGAGCTGTCCAAAGGCTGCAAGCCCAAGGCGGATTGGCGTATTGGCACAGAGCACGAGAAGTTTGGGTTTTGTCAGGATAGCTTGCTGCCGCTGCCCTATGACGGCGAACGGTCGATCAAGGCGGTGCTGGAAGGGCTGGAAGGCCGCTTTGGCTGGGACCGCGTTGAAGAAGAAGGCAAGATTATTGGCCTGACCAAGGATGGCGCGAACGTGAGCCTTGAGCCGGGGGGCGCGTTGGAATTGTCCGGCGCACCGCTGGAGACGATCCACCAGACCTGTGACGAGGTGAATGTCCATTTGGCCGAGGTGAAATCGGTCTCGGATGAGATTGGTGTCAAATTTATCGGCTTGGGTGCTGCGCCAGAGTGGACGCATGAGCAGATGCCGCTGATGCCCAAAGGCCGCTACAAGTTGATGAATAACTACATGGAAAAGGTCGGCACGATGGGCACGGCGATGATGCGCCGGACCTGTACGGTGCAGGTGAACCTTGATTTCGGGTCTGAGGCCGACATGGTCCAAAAGATGCGCGTGGCGATTGCGTTGCAGCCTGTGGCGGCCGCTTTGTTTGCCAATTCGCCGTTCTTTGAAGGCCAAGTGAATGGCCATAAATCATGGCGTTCGCGGATTTGGCGTGACTTGGACGCGGACCGGACCGGCATGGTGCCCTTTGTCTTTGACGAAGGGTTCGGGTTTGAGGCTTGGGTACAATGGGTCCTCGATGTGCCGATGTATTTTGTCTACCGCGATGGCAAATATATCGATGCGCTGGGCATGTCGTTTCGGGATTTCCTGAAGGGCGAGCTGCCTGCATTGCCCGGTGAAAAGCCGCTGTTGTCAGATTGGGCGGACCACCTGACGACAGTGTTCCCCGAAGCACGTGTGAAACAATTTATCGAGATGCGTGGTGCAGACGGTGGCCCGTGGCGGCGGTTGTGTGCGCTGCCTGCGTTCTGGGTGGGGCTGATGTATGATCAGACCGCTTTGGATGCGGCTTGGGACCTGTGCAAAGGCTGGACGGCGGAGCAGCGTGAAGCGTTGCGGGTGGCGGCATCCGTCGATGGGTTGCAGGCGCAGGTTGACGGGATCAACATGCATGATCTGGCGCGCGAGGTCGTCGCGATTTCAGAGGCTGGGTTGAAAGCGCGCGCGATGCCGGGGGCCGGTGGTTTGATCGCGGATGAGACACATTTCCTGAACGCGCTGCATGAAACGATTGAAAGCGGCAAGACGCCAGCGGATGAGTTGCTGGATCACTATCATGGTGACTGGGGCGGTGATCTGAAGCGGATTTACAGTGAGTATAGCTATTGATCAGGGGCGCTTCTGATGGATGTCGGAAGCGCTGCGGCAAAAGCCTCTCTATCGCAACCGCCGACATCGGCAATGCCAGGTGGGCCAAGCAACAGACACCCTTTGTAAACCTGTGATGCCGCCAGAATGCGTATGCTGCCATAGTCAGGCGTGATCACGATGTAGCGCTTACCGTCTTTCCAGAACTGCCCGCGATCAAGATGTGCGATGGGTGCGCCCGGTCCAAGGCGCTCGGCCACAGCCGCCGCGACATCGGCAACGAATGCGCCCTCTCCAAAATAAGCGACGGTCAGCCCGATGATCTGTGGGTCCGCGCCCCGTGCTATGACTTGCGCGTTTATGTCGCCGTCTTCCAGGTGCTCAAAAGTCTGGAAGCTGGCGCCGCCTACGCCTTCTGCAATACGCGCGCCCAGGCTTGCGATAACCTCGTCTGAGTAGAGCAGAAAGCGCAGGCTGGGTCCGTCGGGGCGCTGCGGTAATGGAAAAGAAACACCGGCAATCTGGAACCGGTCCATCTTTGCCACTCTGAGGTTCAGACTGCCGGGGTTGATGGCAGTGTCTATGCCGGGCAGTACTTTGTCATAGGTGGTATCAAGGATATTACCGACATTTTCCGTCATATCCAGTGAAAACAGATCAAGCTGGGGCGCATCTTCTTTGCAGGCCGCCAGTCCAGTGCAGAGTGTCAGAAATGTAATTAGGTACCTAAGGCGAAACACTTATTTCGCGCCGATCTTCGTTTCTTCACCTTTGCGCAACCGCATGATGTTGCCCCAATGGCGGACGTAGATCAGGAAGCAGAGTGCGGCGGACAGAAAGAACATTTCCCCGGTTGAGATGAACCCAATGATAAGGGGGGTCCAGCCAGCCGTTACCAGTGCCGCCAGTGATGAGTAACGCGAGACTGCGGCAACAACGAGCCAGATCGCGCAGGCGATCAGGCCGATTTGCCAGTTTACGGCAAGCAGGATGCCAAAATAGGTCGCAACGCCTTTACCGCCCTTGAACTTTAGCCAGATGGGGAAGCAGTGGCCAATAAAGGCCATGAGGGCCCCGATTTGAGCGGCATCTTCGGCGGCCAATATGCGCGCTGCCAATACGACAATGGCCCCCTTTGCTGCATCAAACAGCAGGGTGAGCGCGGCGGCTTTCTTGTTGCCTGTGCGCAGCACGTTTGTGGCCCCGATGTTGCCAGAGCCAATCTCGCGCAGGTTTCCAAGGTTCATCACCCGCGCAAAGATTATTCCGCTGGGGATGGAACCCGCAAGGTAGCCGATGACAGCCCAGAGTGCCAAAACGGCATAGGTGCTTTCCAAGTCAGGCATTATGCGCCCTCCCAAATACGTTCGCCGCTGACCCATGTGCCAAGGACGCGGCCTTGCATGCGTGCGCCATCGAAGGGTGTATTCTTTGATTTTGACAAGAGTGCGGCGCGGTCCAACTGGAAAGGTGCATCCGGATCAAAGAGGGTCAGGTCAGCGGGCGCATCAGCTTGCAGGCGTCCCGCTTTTAGGCCAAGCAGATGTGCGGGGTTCAGCGACATCGCACGGAAAAGACGCGGTAGATCAATCATTTCGGCGTGATAAAGGCGCAAGGCGGCGGGCAGAAGGGTTTCTAACCCAACGGCGCCGCTGGCGGCTTCTTCATATGGCAAACGTTTGCTTTCTTCATCCTGCGGGGTGTGCATCGAACTGATAATGTCGATCAGCCCTTCGGCGACAGCTTGCACGACCGCAACCCGGTCATCTTCGCTGCGCAAAGGTGGCTTGAGTTTAAAGAAGGTGCGGTAGTCGGCGACGTCGAGTTCGTTCAGCGTCAGGTGATGTACGCCGATGCCTGCGGTAATTTGCAACCCGTTGCGCTTGGCCCGTTCTAGCGCGGGCAGGGCGCGGGCCGTCGTAATCTGGTCCACGTGATAGCGCGCGCCGGTCATTTCCAGCAGGCTGATATCGCGGTCCAGCGCCATGCGTTCGGCCATGGGGCTGACACTGGGCAAGCCACGCAGTGAGGCGAATTTGCCGGATGTGACAGCAGCCCCGTCGGATAGCCCCGGTTCTTGCACATGGCCGATAACCAATGCACCCAACGAGCGGGCGTAGGTCAGCGCACGGCTGAAAACCTTGGTGTTGGTGACAACCCGGTCGCAATCGGTAAAGGCGACGGCCCCTGCGTCTTGCAAAAACCCGATCTCGGTCATTTCGCGCCCGTCGCGGCCTTTGGTCAGGGCGGCCATGGGCAGGACATGCACAGGCGCATCTTCCTGCGCGCGCCGTTCGACGAATTCCAGCGTTTCGGGTGTGTCGATGGCAGGCAGTGTGTCGGGGCGTGTGACAATTGTCGTCACACCACCTGCGGCCGCCGCGCGACCAGCAGAACGGAAACTTTCCTTGTGCCGTTCGCCGGGTTCAGAGACTTTGACGCCAATATCAATGATGCCGGGGGCAAGGCACTGGCCGTTGCAATCCACCACGTTCGCGGATTTGGGCGGGGTTGCGCCTGTATCAAAAACCTCTTTGATCACGCCGCCTTCGATCAGGATGGCACCGGGCCCGTCGGTCAAGGCGACCGGGTCAATCAGGCGGGCGTTGGCAAAGAAAGTGGCGGTCATGGCTGTGATCCGGATGTTTTGGATGGATGGTTCATCAGCCAGCCACCCAGATAAGCAAACCGACAAAGATGAACATGGCAATCAGCGCATACATGGCGATCATACCACCGACGCGTGCATCGGATTTGGGCGGTTTGCCTGTGGGCGTGCCCGGCGTGACTTCTGCCCCCTCCGACGGGAGCGGTTCGAATTTCACGGCTGAGCCTTCTTCGGTATAGGTGCCGATCCATTTGAGCGGCGCAGTTGGCGTGATGGTGGTCTCAAACCCGCCAAAGGCTTGCGAAAGCACGATCAAGACTTGCCCGCTCATCGCGTTCAGGCGGGATGCATGGGGTTTGACGTCTTCTTCGGCCACGCCCAGCCCTTCGACAAGATACCCGGCAAGCCCAACACCTGCGAGATTGCTGAGGGGGAAAAGTTCGATGAAATCAGTGTTGAGGTTGGACACACCCAAGGCGCGGTTAATGGGGGCGGGGGTGTCTTCATCCGGGCTTTGGGTGAAGGTTTCCGCTTGTTCGGTTGTCAGATTGGCCATGAAAATGCGGATGACACCGCGTTCAGTCGCTTTGATGTGGAACGTTTCGCTCATACCATTACCTCTTGCGGTTTGCGGCTGGCGCGCAGGTTCTGTGCCAGAAGGTCCATCGCGGCCATGCGCACGGCAACGCCCATTTCGACCTGTTCTTGAATGACGGATCGGTTGATGTCATCCGCGATCGTCCCGTCAATTTCAACGCCACGGTTCATCGGGCCGGGGTGCATGACGATGGCGTCTGGTTTGGCGTGCGCGAGTTTGGCCGCATCGAGGCCGTAGCGGTGGAAATATTCCCTCTCTGACGGGATGAACCCCCCGTCCATGCGTTCCTTTTGCAGGCGGAGCATCATGACAACATCGACGTCTTGCAGGCCTTCTTCCATGTCCTCGAAAACCTCAACACCGAAATCGGCGACGCCAGAGGGCATCAATGTGGGTGGGGCGATCAACCTGATCCGGTTTTCCATCTTGCCCAGAAGCATGATGTTTGACCGGGCCACGCGGCTGTGCGCGATATCGCCGCAGATGGCAATCGACAGACGATGCAGGCGGCCTTTGGCGCGCCGGATCGTCAGTGCGTCTAGCAGCGCTTGCGTGGGATGTTCGTGCCTGCCGTCGCCCGCGTTCAGCACGGCGCAGTTGACCTTTTGCGCCAGCAGATCGACCGCCCCCGAATGCGGGTGCCGCACGACCAGCAGATCGGGGCGCATAGCGTTTAGGGTCAGCGCCGTATCAATCAGCGTTTCACCCTTTTTAATGGATGATGCCTGCATCCCCATGTTCATCACATCGGCACCCAGACGCATGCCTGCCAGCTCAAAACTGGCTTGGGTGCGGGTAGAGTTTTCAAAGAACATATTGATCTGCGTCAGACCTGCCAGCACATCACGGTGTGCCACGCCGCGGCGGTTATGGTCGGCATAGCTGTCGGCCAAGTCCAAAAGCGTCGTGATTTCGGTAGGATGCAGAGGTTCAATGCCCAAAAGATGCTTGGCGCGGAATGTCATGAGGGCCCTCTTCAAAGCGGTTCAAGCTCTTATAGGGATGTGGGTGGACTGCTTCAATGGGGGCAAGTCAGTGTCGTTGGTCGTGTCCTTAAATCCCACGGAACTATGAAGCTGTGTTGCCGGTATGACCAGTTTCCATATCGCGGCACACCGTCATCAACGATGATGAGCGTCGCGTGCGCGGTCCTGCGACCTTTGCCGAAAGTTAGCAAGGTCAAATCACGGGCATCTTCGACGAACCGTCTACTTTGGTTTAGATAGATGCAAGAACGGGCGCCATTGGCTTGCATGCTTGCAGAATGGTTTATGACGGCAGGATAAAGGGCGCTTGCCGCAGTGAGTAAGATTAGCATGCACGCGACGGACCAGTTGTAAACGGCTGAAAGCCGTCCGGCCTTTGCGAATGATAGAACGGCAAGGGCAATGCAGATGATGCCGATATGCGTGATGTAGGCGTAACCAGTGCCCTGAAAGACATCCGAGGCTTTGTAAAACAAAAGAAGCGCAAGACAGGCTCCGTTTGCGACATGCGGTATTCTTTCAAGCAGATGAGGTTTGGTGTTTATCTACCATGCTTCGCGCGTAAACCGGCAAGCCCATATCCGTATTGCAAATGAGATTAGGATCAAAAAGTTAAGCCCTGCAACGTATAAGACAGCTATCGCCCATGCGAATTCTTGGTCAGGTGCCGGGACCAGAAGAAGTGTCAGCCAACAGTAGCCGGACGTCAGGACCAAAATGTTGATCCAAACCCAAACAGCGCGCATGGGTGCGATGGAGATTGGTATCAGTACAACGGCGGCAATAAGAAATAGAACGTGCATGCTGTGGGTTTAGGCACAAACCAAGCAGCGCCGGTGTGCCATTCAATTAGTTTTCGTGCAGGCACTGCACACCGATCCTAATCGCGTCTATCATAATCGGGATGGATTCGAGCGAGATATATTGGAACGACCGTGCGCTGCTGGAGTGGCAGGTCGAGTTGGGGGCGACGGATGCTATTCTGGACGCGCCTGTGGACCGTTACGCGCTAGAGGCGGCAAAACCTGCGCCGAAGGTGGCGGCTGCGACTGAGAAGCCTGCGGCTGCGCCTGTCCCGACCAAAGCGCCGGAGGTGGATGCTGTCGCTTTGGCGCGTACTGCCGCAGAGACGGCTGGCGATTTGAATGCGCTCTCATCGGCGATGCAAGCCTTTGAGCATTGTGAGTTGAAGAAGGGCGCGCGCAGCTTTGTGTTCTGTGATGGCAACCCGGCAGCGCGGGTCATGATCATTGGTGAGGCGCCGGGCCGTGAAGAGGATCGCGCGGGGCGGCCTTTCGTGGGCCGTGCCGGGCAGTTGCTGGACCGGATGCTGGAGGCCATTCAGATGGGGCGTGCTGCCGATGATGCGGCGCGCAGTGTGTACATCACCAATGTGCTGCCGTGGCGTCCGCCGTCGAACCGCACACCGGATAAAGATGAAATCGCAATGATGTTGCCGTTTTTGGAAAGGCATGTGGCTTTGGCTGATCCGGAGATTGTTGTGCTGATGGGCAATACACCTTGTCAGGCGTTGCTTGGTCGTACCGGGATCACGCGGATGCGCGGCAATTGGGTCGATGTTCTGGGCAAGCCATGCCTGCCGATGTTCCACCCGGCCTATCTTTTGCGCAACCCGATTGCCAAGCGCGAGGCTTGGGCTGATTTGCTAGATTTGAATGCTCGGTTGCGGGGGTAAGAAGGAGTATTGATGAAACGACTGGCAGTGATTGCGGCGCTTTGCGCGGGGCCTGTGGCGGCTGATCCGCTGGACCTGATCGACTATGATGCGCTGTTTGCGGATAAGGCCGCGGACGTCATGGATGTCTCAGAGACCCGTTCGCTTTTACGCATCGGTGATGTCACGCTGATTCGCGATGAAAGCCTGCCGCGCGGCTATACAGGCCTTGATGAAGGCGGGCAGGGTGCGATGGGGTGCTTTGTCAGCATCTTGGCCACGATAGAAAGTGCGATGCAGGCGTGCGAGGCGGAGCTGCCTGCCGCGCAGGTCGAAACGCAGACGGCCTATCGCAGTGCAGCTTTGGCGTTTTATGCCGAGAATGTGATCCCGCCTGTTGATCCTGAATTGGCGCAAGAGCGCTACAACGCCCTCGTTTCATCGCAAATCGAAGGGGCGCGCCCGTTTTGTTCGAACCTTGATTTGGTGACAACGCTGGCCGATCGTGTTTTCTCGCCGGAAGGGGCCGAAGAAATCAGCGGGATGATGGCGACCCCGCGTTTGCCGGTTGCCAACCCGTGCCTGTGAGGACCAGATGAGCCGTATTGATGAAACGATGGACTTTGTGCCGGTCCGCATTGCCGTGATGACGGTCAGCGACACGCGGCAAGTGGCGAATGATAAATCAGGGCAAACCTTGGTGGATCGGATTGCGGCCGCCGGTCATACGCTGGCGGATCGCACAATCATCGCGGACGAACGGGATCAGATTGCGGAAAAACTGCGCGCATGGTGCGCGGATGATGCGGTTGATGTGGTTATCTCCACTGGTGGGACAGGCCTGACCGGGCGCGATGTCACAGTGGAGGCGCACCGCGATGTGTATGAGAAAGAGATTGATGCGTTTGGCACGATCTTCACCATCGTCAGCATGCAAAAGATCGACACCAGTGCAGTGCAAAGTCGTGCGACGGCGGGTGTGGCCCAAGGGACGTATCTGTTTGCCCTGCCGGGATCGCCGGGCGCTTGTAAGGATGCTTGGGATGAAATTCTGGTCAAACAGCTCGATTATCGCCACCGTCCCTGTAATTTTGTGGAAATCATGCCGCGCTTGGATGAACACTTGCGACGGAAGTAACGCCTGCGTGCGTTAAACTGGAAAGCAAATCGCCGCCGCCTAGGTTTAGATGGGGCGAAGGGATATCAATATGCGGTTTCTACGACGCAGCCTTACAGGTGTTTTCTTGCTGGCGGTTACGCTGGCCCTGATCGCCTGGGCAGGTGAAATGGTGCGTGGTGCTGTTGTGGCGCGCATGAACGAAGAACCACGCAGTTTTCCCCAGCGTGAACGGGTTCTGGCAGTAAATGTAGTGATGTTAGAACCGCAGACGCTTGTCCCTGAACTGACCGTTTTTGGTGAACTGCGCAGCCAGCGCACCCTTGACTTGCGCAGTGCGACAGGTGGGACCGTGGTAGAAGCCAGCGATGCGTTGGTTGAAGGCGGCACGGTTCAGCAAGGCCAGCTTTTGTTGCGCATTGACCCGGTTGAGGCGCAGGCGGCGTTAGACCGCGTGCGCGCTGATTTACAAGATGCGCAGGCCGAGGTGCGTGATGCGGAACGTGCGTTGATTTTAGCCGAGGATGAATTGGACGCAGCGCGGTCTCAGGCCGTGTTGCGGGATCAGGCTTTGGCCCGTGCGCAAGACTTGGAAACGCGTGGTGTGGGCACGGCGGCTGCAGTTGAAACGGCGGAATTGGCGGCGTCTGCTGCGCAGGCGGCGGTATTGACGC
Organism: Roseobacter sp. CCS2; assembly: GCF_000169435.1. Taxonomy (GTDB): domain Bacteria; phylum Pseudomonadota; class Alphaproteobacteria; order Rhodobacterales; family Rhodobacteraceae; genus Yoonia. The sequence continues at coordinate 172,724 of NZ_AAYB01000002.1, forward strand.
GCAGGCAGGCCTCTGCCTCGGCCCAAGCGCGGATTGATCAGGCGACAACACGGTTGGCGCGGGCTGAAATTGGTGTGGCAGAGGCGGAGCGCGCGGTGGCAGATACCGAGGTTTTTGCGGCATTTGATGGTACATTGGCGGATGTGACCGTCAGTGCGGGTGGCCGTGTCACCGCGAATGAACGCTTTGCGCAATTGGTTGATCCGACGCGATTAGAGGTGTCTTTCCGGGTGTCCACCTCGCAGTATGCGCGGTTGTTGGATGAGGCCGGTGACCTGATCAACGCGCCGATTGCGGTGACGTTGGATGTATCTGGTGTGAACTTACGCGCGATGGGGCAAATTACCCGCGAAGGTGCCGCCGTGGGCGCGGGGCAAACGGGTCGTTTGCTATTCGCGCAGTTGGAGGCGGCCCCCGGTTTCCGCCCCGGTGATTTTGTGACCGTGCGGATTAATGAGCCTGCCTTGGAAGGCGTGGCGCTGGTGCCTGCAACCGCAGTCGCGCCCGATCAGACCGTGCTGATTGTGGGTGATGAGGACCGGTTGAGTGTGGCTGATGTGACTTTGCTGCGCCGTCAGGGTGATGACGTGATTATCGGTGTGGGTGATGCAGCCGGGGCGACAATTGTCGCCGAACGCTCACCATTATTGGGCGCCGGGATCAAGGTGCGCCCGATTGTTCCGGGCGGGGTCGCGGCCGCAGCAGAGCCTGAGATGATTACGCTGGATGACGAACGTCGCGCGAAACTGATTGCCTTTGTCAATGAAGGTCGCATGCCCGATGACGTGAAAGCGCGCATTATCGGGCAGTTGGAAGAAGATGAAGTATCTTCAGATACCGTAACCCGCCTTGAAGCGCGGATGGGCAGCTGATGGTCACCGGGGCTGAGCGGTTGAACGCAGGCGCAGGCGGTCTTCTGTCTTATTTCACGCGGCACAGGACGGCGGCAAATTTGCTGCTGGTTGTGATGCTGACTGCTGGCTTGTTCGCCTTCCCCAATATGCGGGCGCAGTTTTTCCCTGATGTGGTTGTCGATGACCTGACGGTTTCGGTCACGTGGTCCGGCGCGGGTGCGGAGGACGTGGACGAGGCTATCGTGCAGGTTCTGGAACCTGTGTTGCTGGGGGTTGAGGGCGTTACCTCTTCCGCTGCGACATCGCGTGAAGGCCGCGCGTCGATCCGTATCGAGTTTGACCCGGGCTATGACATCGACCGCGCGGCGGAGGATGTACAACTGGCCGTTGATAGCACAACGAGCCTGCCAGAGGATGCTGATGAACCATCTGTCCGGCGCGGCGGATGGCGCGACCGGGTCACCGACGTGGTGATCACGGGGCCTGTGGGCGTTGATCAGTTGGGGCGTTTTGCGGACGAGTTTTCGACGCGGCTGTTTGCCGAAGGCGTGACGCAGGTCATTGTGCAGGGTGTCGCGGCCCCGTCCACGATTGTTGAGGTGCCGTCGCTGTCGCTGATCCAATACGACATTGGGTTGTCGGATATCTCCGCGCGCATTGCCGAAGAAGCTGCGGCTGATCCGGCAGGTGACGTATCGGCCAACGCGCGGGTGCGGACTGGGGTGGCCAAGCGCACGGCTGAAGACATTGGCGGGATTGTGCTGCGGTCCAATGCTGATGGGTCGCAACTGACGATTGATGATGTGGCGACGGTACGGGTAGAGGGTGCGGACCGCAACCGCGCCTATTTTGTGGGTGAAAATCCGGCGATCAAGGTGCGTGTGCAGCGGACGCCGCAGGGTGATGCAATTGGCATGCAAGAAACGGTCGAGGAGGTCGCGCGCGCGTTGACCGCTTCATTGCCCAATGGCGTTTCGATTGAGCTGACCAATGGCCGCGCGGAACTGATCGAGGGGCGTTTGAATATCCTGTTGGATAACGGGCTGACCGGGCTGATGCTGGTGGTTGGGCTGTTGTTCCTGTTCCTGAATGCGCGCACGGCGTTCTGGGTCGCCTTTGGCATCCCTGTCGCAATGCTGGCCGCGATTGCACTGATGTATGCGGTGGGGATCACGATCAACATGATCTCGCTTTTTGCGCTGATTATCACGCTGGGGATCGTGGTGGATGACGCGATTGTTGTGGGCGAACACGCTGATTTTAGGGTCAGGCAACTGGGTGAGGACCCGACTGTTGCGGCGGAACGCGCGGCGAAGCGGATGTTCAGCCCGGTGTTTTCGGCCACGATTACGACGATTATCGCCTTCTTTGGGCTGGTGATCATCGGCGGCCGCTTTGGCGATCTGATCTCTGACATTCCGTTTACGGTGATTGTGGTGCTGGCGGCCAGTCTGATCGAGTGTTTCCTGATCTTGCCAAACCACCTTGCGCATTCCATCGCGCATTCGGCGAAAGAGCATTGGTATGACTGGCCTTCGCGCACGGTAAACCGTGGCTTTGATTGGTTCAAGGAAACGCTGTTTCGGCCTTTTATGGGGTTTGTGATCAAGGCGCGTTATCCGGTGTTTGCAATGGCGGTTGTGTTGTTGGCTAGCCAGATCACGCTTTTCATCAAGGGCGACGTCAGTTGGCGGTTCTTTAACGCCCCAGAGCAAAGCCAGGTGACCGGCAATTTTGCCATGCTCCCCGGTGCGACGCGCGATGACACGTTCGAGATGATGCGCGAAATGCAGCGCGCAGCCGAAGCGCTGGGCGCGGAATATGAGGCTGAACATGGCGCAAACCCGCTAAAATTTGTGGTAGCCGAGATTGGTGGTAATTCGGGCCGCGCGATTGCGGGGTCTGATACCAAAGACGCCGATCAGTTGGGTGCAATCACAATTGAACTAATTGATGCCGATAGCCGCCCTTACACCAGTTTTGCTTTTGTCGCCGCATTGCAGGACGCGATTGTGCAGCATCCGATGGCGGAAACAGTCAGCTTTCGCAGTTGGGGCTCTGGCCCCGGCGGTGACAGTCTGGATGTGCAGATGTTTGGTGCTGATAGCGAAACATTGAAGGTGGCGGCCGAGGCGCTGAAGACAGAGCTTGCGCAATTTGCCGAGATTTCGGGACTTGAGGATACGTTGGCCTATGACAAGGAAGAGTTGATCCTTGAGTTGACACCACAAGGCGATGCGCTGGGCCTGAGCATTGACGGGTTGGGTCGCGTGCTGCGCAACCGTTTGGGCGGGATTGAAGCGGCGAGTTTTCCGGATGGCGCGCGATCAGCGACGATCAGGGTGGAATTGCCTGCGGGAGAGTTGTCGGCGGATTTTCTGGATCGCACGCAGATCAGAACGCCTGAAGGTGTTTACGTGCCCCTCCCCGATGTCGTGACCGTGCAAAGCCGGACCGGCTTTTCCACCGTGCGGCGCGAGAATGGCATTCAGTTGATTTCCGTCATCGGAGATCTGGATGATGAGGATGCGGCAAGGGCCACGGAAATACAGCAGATCATCAACGACGATATCCTGCCGCGTATGGAGAGTGACTTTGGGATTGAAACGCAACTGTCTGGGCAAAGCGAGCAGGAACAGCGGTTCCTGAATGATGCGCGGACCGGTCTGATTTTGGTCCTGTTGGGGATTTACCTGACGCTGTCGTGGATTTTCAGCAGTTGGACGCGGCCTGTTGTCGTGATGTCGATTATTCCATTTGCCTTGGTGGGGACCATTTTTGGGCATTACGTTTGGGATATTCCGCTGAGCATGTTCACAGTCGTCGGCCTGATCGGGATGGTGGGGATCATCATCAACGACAGTATCGTGCTGGTCACGACGGTGGATGAATATGCGCAGGATCGTGGTCTGGTGCCTGCGATTATTGATGGGACGGTGGACCGTTTGCGGCCTGTGATGCTAACCACATTGACGACGGTGCTGGGGCTGACGCCGCTGCTTTATGAGGGTTCTAATCAGGCGGAATTTTTGAAACCCACGGTGGTGACGCTGGTGTTTGGTTTGGCCTTTGGCATGGTGCTTGTGCTGTTGATCGTGCCATCCGTCATGGCCATGCAAGCGGATGTGTATCGGCAGGTACAATCGGCAAAGCGTGCGCTACGCGGGCGCAGGCTGGCGATGTTCGTGCCTGCAGGGCTGGGTGCTTTGGGGGCCTTGATGCTCTTTGCAGTGACGGTTGGGCCGGTTGTGTTTACAGGGGCACCTTTGCCAGCGGTGGCGGCCGTCTTACCGATGCTCAATAGCGGCATGGGGGCTGCTTTTGGCCTTTTCGTGATAGGGCTGATGGTGCTTTTGCTGGCGATCTATGTCATCGCCTTGCTGGGGCAAAGCCTGCGCCGCGCGCGCAGCTAGCCCGCGCTGCATCCTAACAGATCAATCGCGTGGCCATTATTGCCCAACACTGTGATCCGCACGCCTGACCGGTCAAAGGCAAAAGGCTGACCGCTGGGATGCACCATCTCGACCGTGGCGCTGAGCGTGCCACCGGCGCGTGTCACATCCGCTTGCGACACCCAGATGCGCGGATCGCTGGGTTCGATGACAACGAATTCGGCGTAGCCTGATTTTGCCACATCAATTTGCGTTGTCATGCGCAGACCGTCACTGATGGGATCAATGGCACAGGTGACATCGCCGACATTGGCCTCGGACCGCGTGAGCGGATCATCGGCAAGTGCCGCGGTAATGGCTGCGTCGTGCGTTCCGGCCTGCGGCAGCAGTGTGTCAAAGGTGTAGGTGACGGGAATACAGATTTCTTCACAGACGCCAATGGTCAGCTGGCCGGTAACCGCGATATCGCCGGTGACCCCACCGGCATCCACTGTCAGGGGGAAGATGACGCTATCGTAGTAGCCGATGGATTGCAGCCCTGCGTCATCAAAGACATCCGGGACGGGCCAATGGGGCGTAATGCTTGTGATCGCACTGTCGCTGGAAAAGCTGAACTGAGGTGGAATGCCTGCTTCGCCCGGCGCGCGCCAATAGGTGATCCAGCCGGGTTTCAAAGTAATCTTGACGGCCGAAATGTGATCACCATCTGCCGTGCGCCAACCCGGTAAAATCTCGAACTGGGCCATATCGCTGTAATCTTGCGCGACTGTCAGTGTCGGCAAAGCCATCAGAGCGAGGGATATCAGCATGTTCTTGCGCATGATTGGTTATTTATTCATCGGGCCTGCAATGGGAAGTCACGTTTGCGATAGGCTTTGCAATGATGGTGCTTGCGTCACAGCCCTGCGTTTCCCATCTTAAGGACTATGAACGTTCCAGATTCGACCCTTGTTGGGAAGCTGCTGATCGCGATGCCTGACATGTCCGACCCGCGCTTTGCCAATACCGTTGTCTACATGTGCGCCCATTCCGAAGAGGGCGGCATGGGATTGATCGTGAACAAACCACAGCCAGAGGTAAAGTTCGCCAAGCTGTTGGACCAAATGGACATTCCGGTATCGGTCAGCGCCCGTGATATACGTGTACACTATGGCGGACCGGTGGACGGTCAGCGCGGTTTTGTGCTGCATTCCAACGACTATGCGTCTGACAATGGGACGCTGGATGTGGACGAAAACTATAGGATGACCGCGACATTGCAGGTTTTGGAAGACCTCGCCAAGGGTGAAGGGCCAGACGTGTCGATGATGGCGTTGGGCTATGCTGGCTGGGGACCGGGACAGTTGGAATACGAGATTGGTCAGAACGGCTGGCTGACCTGTGCGCCGAATGACGCGATATTGTTTGGGGCGGATAACGCTGGAAAATGGGCGGCGGCGCTCAAGTTGCTGGGGGTTGATCCGTTAGTGTTGTCTGCGACGGCGGGGCGGGCTTGAAAGGTTTGCGGTTTGGGAATGACTGCTTCGAGCCTAAAGTTACCGATGCTGCACATCGCGCTAAGGTCAACTTTGAGTGATTGATTAGAGCTTTATGTTCCTCAAACATCATCTTGGATTGTAACAAACCTTGCCGATTGAAACTGTGGCTGTTTCGTGTATAGATTTTTGGGCATGTCCTACCGCAAAACAAGCTCTGATCCATTAGATGAATGGCGCAAAATCAACATTGTTGTTCTCATTGAGTTAGGTATCCCAGCTGAAATTATTGCGGATCATCAACGCTTTCTTAGAGCTATTGATCAAGGCGAGGATGAACAAACCCGATGGAACTTTGGATGGGTGAAGCCTGAAAATACGCGAGAACTATTTACACTATTGGGTCAACATTTCACGCCGAACAACAGCTATTTGATGCGTGAGTTGGCAAAACGCTTGGACATCGCATGATACAGTTTGCGCATTACCCAAAATCGGCCAAAGTCCGGATTTGTGTGCATAGTTGCCGATGCTTCACATTGCGTTGAGGTCCGCTTCGTCCGCATTGTTGCCGAATGAAAGTGCAGTGCTTAAGGATATGTCTAGATTGTCCTGATTGCATCAAAGATATCAGTCAGTTGCCCTAACCCTCAGACCCAATCAAAGTCTGCATAATCGCCATCGCATTCTCGCTCGACCAATCGGCGTCGCCTTGCATGCGCCCGATCTCATTTCCCTCAGGATCAAGGATCACTGTTACGGGCAGGCCGAGCACGCCCATGCTGCGTGCAAGCGCCTGTCGTGCGTCGGTGTGCAATGGCAGGTTATCGACCTCAATTTCCGCCAAGAACCGTTGCATGCCGGGCAGGGGGTTGCGGCCTGTCGCAATGGTCACGACTTCCATTTGGTCACCGCCCATTTGTTCTTGCAGTGCTGACAGATGCGGCATTTCGTGCCGGCAAGGCGCACACCATGTGGCCCAAAAGTTCAGGACGATGTGTTTGCCTTGGAAATCTGCCAGCGTCATGTCTTGCCCGTCTTCGCCCATGAAGGCCACGTCAGAGCTGGCCATGGGCGCGCTGTGGAAGATCAGTTTGCGCATATCGCCTTCGCGCATCGCTTCTGCGGCGGCCACATCCGTGTGGCCAGTATTTGCAAGACCCATAAGGGCCGTATAAAGCAGGGCAGACATCAATTTACGCACGGGCGACTTCCTTTATGACCAAATCCGCAAACACAATGTGGGGCGGGCGTTTTGCCGCCGGACCAGACGCGATTATGGAGGCGATCAATGCCTCAATCGGGTATGACCGCCGTCTTGCACCGCAGGACATCGCAGGTTCACGCGCCCATGCCGCCATGTTGGCCGCCACAGGTATTATCACAGATACCGATGCCGAGGCGATCCGGGAAGGCCTGCTCACCGTTTTGTCAGAGATTGAAACCGGGGAATTTCCGTTTTCCACAGCGCTTGAGGACATTCACATGAATGTTGAGGCCCGTTTGCGCGATTTGATCGGCGAACCGGCGGGGCGTTTACACACTGCTCGGTCACGTAATGATCAGGTGGCTGTCGATTTCCGCCTTTGGGTGCGTGATCAATGTGATCAGGCGGATGAGGCTTTGGCCGCATTGCAAAAATCATTGCTGGGTCAGGCCGAAGCCGGGGCCGATTGGGTGATGCCCGGCTTTACCCATTTGCAGACAGCACAGCCGGTCACATGGGGCCATCATATGTTGGCTTATGTGGAGATGTTTGCCAGAGATCGGTCGCGGTTTGCGGATGCGCGTAAGCGGATGAACACCTCGCCTTTGGGCGCTGCGGCGCTTGCAGGCACGTCTTTTCCGATTGATCGTCAGATGACGGCGGACGCATTGGGTTTTGACCGCCCAATGTCGAATTCTTTGGATGCTGTGGCGGACCGGGATTTCGCGCTGGAGTTTCTGGCGTCCGCGAGCATTTGCGCCATGCACCTGAGCCGTTTGGCCGAAGAACTGGTGATCTGGTCCTCGGCCCAGTTCCGGTTTGTGAAGATGTCGGACAAGTGGTCGACCGGATCATCCATCATGCCGCAAAAGCGCAACCCGGATGCGGCCGAGCTGATCCGCGCCAAGATTGGCCGAATTTTCGGGGCGAATGTGGCGCTGATGACGGTGATGAAAGGCCTACCGCTGACCTATTCCAAGGACATGCAGGAAGATAAGGAACAGACCTTTGATGCCGCTGATAACCTGATGCTGGCCTTGGCTGCGATGACCGGGATGGTCGCGGACATGACGGCGGAGCATGACAACCTGAAAGCGGCTGCCGCAAGCGGGTTTTCGACCGCGACCGATCTGGCCGATTGGCTGGTGCGCGAACTTGGGCTACCTTTCCGGGAAGCGCATCATGTGACTGGATCATTGGTGGCGATGGCCGAAGCGAAGGGCTGTGATTTGCCTGACCTGACGCTGGAAGACATGCAGACCGTTCACGATGGCATCCTTGAGGGCGTGTTTGATGTGCTGGGGGTCGAAAATTCGGTCGCGTCCCGCACCAGTTTCGGGGGGACCGCACCGTCGCAGGTTCGTGCCCAAGTGGCACATTGGAAAGAGGTTTTGAAATGAAGCAAATTGCGTTGGTTTTGACAGTAGCGGCTTTGGCTGCTTGCGGTGCCGATGGCGCGCCGTTTACACCAAATGCGAATGTGGGTCTGAGTGTCGGCAGTAATGGTGTGAACACAACCACCAGCGTGGGCGCATCCAATGGCACGGTCTCTGTCGGTGTGGGTTTCTGATGCGTGTCGTTTTTCTGTTACTTGCCATTTGGGGCACGATCCATCCGATGTATTACTTCATCTCATGGTTTCGGGCCGAAGGCTGGGATATCATGGCCATGGTCGATGCGTGGCATGTGAGTGCAGCGACCAGTGGGTTGGTTTGGGATCTGACGATTGCTGCCGTGACCCTGACCATCTGGATTTTGGTTGAGGCGATCAAGAACCGAAACTGGCTGAGCCTGATTGCGATCCCGGCAACGTTTTGCATCGGGGTCAGCTGTGGTTTGCCGCTGTACCTCTACTTACGCAGTCGCGTGATGTATCTGCCGGACGTTGGCACCGTGCGCGTTTAAGCCCCGCCAAATCAGGGTTGGTCTTTGCCGCTGATCTGCTATGTCCCAAAACTGGTTTTGGACAAGGATCACAGGCTTGGATCATTTTCTGTATCGTGACAGCGCATTGTATGCCGAAGACGTCCCCGTGGCCGAGATTGCGGCGGCGGTCGGCACCCCGTTTTATGTATATTCCACGGCCACCCTGAAACGTCATTTCACCTTGTTTGACGAGGCGTTGGATTGGGGCGACCACCTTGTTTGTTTTGCGATGAAATCGTTGTCGAACCAAGCTGTGATCAAGCTGTTGGGGAATGCCGGTGCTGGCATGGATGTGGTGTCCGGCGGGGAATACCTGCGCGCCAAGGCGGCCGGCGTGCCGGGCGATCGGATTGTGTTTTCGGGTGTGGGCAAGACCGCAGATGAAATGCGCCTCGCTATTGAAGGCGGGATCCGCCAGTTCAATGTTGAAAGCGAACCCGAGATGATCGTGCTGGACCGCGTGGCGCAGTCGTTGGATGCCGTTGTGCCGATCACCATTCGGGTGAACCCGGATGTGGATGCCAAGACCCATGCCAAGATTGCCACAGGCAAGTCCGAGAACAAATTTGGCATTCCAATCAGCCGTGCGCGTGAGGTTTACGCGATGGCGGGTGCGATGCCAGGCCTGAAAGTTGTCGGCATCGACGTGCATATCGGGTCGCAACTGACAGAGCTTGCCCCGTTTGAAGCCGCCTATAACAAGGTCGCTGAACTGACCGAACAATTGCGGGCGGACGGCCACGAGATCAAGCGCCTTGATCTGGGTGGGGGTTTGGGCATTCCTTATGCCCGTTCGAACGAGGCACCGCCGTTGCCCACAGACTATGGTGCGCTGATCCAGCGGACTGTCGGTCATTTGGGCTGCGAGATTGAGATTGAACCGGGGCGTCTGATTTCCGGCAATGCCGGGTTGATGGTGTCCAAGGTGATTTATGTAAAATCGGGCGAAGACCGTGAATTCCTGATCCTTGATGGCGCGATGAACGATCTGATCCGTCCTGCGATGTATGAAGCGTGGCATGACATTGTGCCGGTGGTGGAACCTGCACCGGGTGCTGTGCCTGCCAAATATGATATCGTTGGCCCTGTTTGCGAAAGTGGCGACACCTTCGCAAAGGGGCGCGAAATGCCAGCGGTGAAGGCCGATGATCTGGTCGCGTTTCGTTCTGCCGGGGCCTATGGCGCGGTCATGTCGTCCGAATATAACTCGCGCCCCATGATCCCAGAGGTTCTGGTGGATGGCGATCAATTTGCAGTTATCCGCCCACGCCCTACCTATGAAGAGATGATTGCACGCGATACGCTGCCAGAGTGGTTAGATTAAAACATATCCACCGCGCGTCGCGATAAATGGGAGAGGCCCGCTGAAAAACAGCCACGACCCAATGCGCCATTTGCGCTTTCCTGTTGCTGCCACCCGTGCCGGGATGGTTGCTGAACAGCTTGTGCGTTGTTTCTGGCCGTTTTGGACCGTTGTTTTTCTGATCCTCGCCCCGTTGATAATGGGCTGGCAGGACCTGCTACCGCTTGAGGTGTTCTGGGCCGCTGCTGTCATTGCTGTTATTGCGTTTCTGGTCACGCTTGGCTGGGGTATCCGCTGGTTTCGGATGCCAAGCGCTGCTGCGGCGTTGGAGCGTGTCGACGCGGCCATGCCCGGGCGTCCTATTGCGGCGATCGCTGATACCCAAGCCATAGGCAGCGGTGATGCTGCATCAGAGGCGGTTTGGAAAGCCCACATGGTGCGGATGGCTGACCGCACCAAAGAAGCGCGCCCGGTCGAACCTGATTTGCGGGTGTCGGATCGCGACCCCTATGGATTGCGCTTTATTGCGTTATTGTTCTTTGTTGCGGCCTTGATGTTTGGGTCGCTGTTCCGCGTCGCGTCTGTCGGTGAAATCGTGACAGGTGGCGAACAGACATTGGCGACCGGCCCTGTTTGGGAAGGCTGGGTTGAACCGCCTGCTTATACCGGTAAGCCGTCAATCTACCTTAATGATATTCCCGCAGGTCCCTTGCGCGTGCCGGAAGGTAGCCAAGTGACGCTGCGCCTTTATGGTGAGGTCGGTGCACTGACTGTGGCTGAAACCGTGTCGGGGCGGATTGGTGAAGTTGGTTCTGCCTCTGACGCGCAGCAGCAGTTTGATATCACGCAGACAGGTACGCTGACCATCGCCGGTGACACAGAGACGACGTGGGAGGTAACGGCTGTTGATGACGCCGTACCGGGTGTTGATCTGACAGGTCCGATTGAATCTGACGCAATGGGTGAACTGTCCCAGCCGTTCACGGCTTTCGACGATTATGGCGTGGAATTTGGAACGGCTGTTATCGCGCTTGATCTGACCCAGGTAGATCGCAAGTATGGTTTGACAATTGACCCAGATCCGATTGCGCCGTTGGTGCTGGATTTGCCAATGCCCTTCACCGGGGATCGGACCGATTTCGATGAATTTCTGGTTGATAACCTGAGCAAGCATCCTTTGGCGAACCTGCCTGTGACCCTGCAATTTGAAGTGATTGATGCCGCCGAACAGACCGGCACAACCCCGGCTGAGCCGATGATCCTGCCAGGTCGCCGCTTCTTTCAGCCGTTTGCCCGCGCAGTGATTGAACAGCGCCGCGATTTGATGTGGTCGAAGGCCAACGCGCCGCGCGTGAACCAGATTTTACGGGCGGTGTCACATCGTCCCGAAGGATTGTTTTCAAATGAAACAACCTATCTGCGGTTGCGCACAATCATTCGCCGTTTGGATAACTTTGACGATGTGGGATTGACGGATGAGGTGCAGGCCGAGATTGTCGAGGCGCTTTGGGACCTTGCCGTGCAATTGGAAGATGGCCGCTTGGCCGATGCCCGTGAGCGGTTGCGCCGCGCGCAAGAGCGGCTGTCTGAAGCGATGCGTAATGGTGCCTCGGACGAGGAAATTGCCGAACTGATGCAAGAACTGCGCGAAGCAACGGACGATTACCTGCGCATGCTTGCTGAAGAGGCCGAACCGAACGATGGCACCGATCAGGCCGACAGTGGTCAGCAGAGCGAACAGCTTGGCATGGACGAACTGCAAGCATTGATGGACCGCATCCAAGAGTTGATGGAAGAAGGTCGCATGGCCGAGGCGCAAGAGCTGATGGAACAGCTGAACCAGATGATGGAAAACCTGCGCGTCACCCAAGGCGAAGGCGGTGACGGGCCACCAAGCCCCGGTGAGCAGTCGATGGAAGATCTTGCTGATACATTGCGCGAGCAGGAAGAACTGTCCGACGATAGCTTTAGCGACCTGCAAGAGCAATTCAGCCCCGGTGGCCCACAAGACCAGCAACAGCCCGGCCAACAGGGGCAGCAAGGCCAGCAGCCCGGCCAACAGCAAGGTCAGCAGGGCCAACAAGGTCAGGAACCCGGCCAACAGCAAGGCCAGCAAGGCAACCAAGGCAGTGAGCCCGGTCAGGGTGGCCGTCAGGGCCGCGGCCAAGGTGTGGGCGAGAACAGCCAAGGCGGTGATCAGCGCGGTGATGGTGCGGGGGGCGAAGGCGACGAACGCAGCTTGGCCGAGCGCCAGCAAGCCTTGCGTGAAGAACTGCAACGCCAGCGCGATGGCCTGCCGAACCTGCCCGGCGAAATAGGCGATATTGCCCGCCAGTCGCTTGATCGTGCTGAAGGTGCGATGGAAGGGGCCGAAGATGCATTGCGCGAGGGTGATCTGGCCGAAGCGATTGATCAGCAAGCCGAGGCAATGGATGCCTTGCGCAACGGCATGCGCGAATTGGGTCAGGCTTTGGCCGAAAACCAGAACGCAGAGCCGGGCCAAGGATCAGAGCAAGGCGAGGCAAGAGGCCGACCCGCCCCCGGCCAGCGTGACCCGCTGGGCCGTGAGATGGGCAACACCGGACAGTTGGGCACCGATCAGGAATTACTGGGCAACGGCGATATCAATCGGCGCGCCGAGGAACTGCTTGATGAAATCCGCCGTCGTTCTGCCGAACAGCAACGCCCCGAAGTCGAACGCGATTACCTGAGACGTCTGCTGGATCAATTCTAAGATACGTGCCACTCGTCTTGCGCCGGTTAAGCGATCAAAGAACAGTCGGTGCGAAAAGGATAGCCCGCCAGCATTGATCAACGCCGCATCCTGTCCGCGGATTTCCAACATCAGGTTGACGATTGGTCCTGCTCTCAGATTAGATCATTTCTGCCGTGCTTGGGTTATTCAGCCGTGAACCCGCTGATCATGTCGTTCAGGGCAACGCGCAGTTGATCAACCATTGTTACGTAAGACGCCATGACGCCTGTCGTTTGCGGTAGGTTCTCTGTGATTATGTCTGCAAAGACGTATGGCAGAATAAGAATGGCCAGAATGATCAGAACGAAAAAGAAACCGCGGCGGAAACCTTTGCGTTGAACGGCCTCTTCTTTCTCGGCTTCGGTCAGGCCAGAGGTGTCGTTGGCTTGCGCGCGTGCGCGTAAAGTTGCGTTGATTTCGTTGATCGACGGGACCGTGCGCAGATGTGCGGCATCTGCACTTGCATCATCAGCCGCACTTGATTTGGCAGTGCCGGCCGTTGATGTGCCGCCTTCATCTGCCGTCATCTGTGCGATGCGCTGGCGGGTTTCGTCGGCCGTTACAGGTGCGGGCGGTTTCGCAGCTTCCGTGGCAGGCGGTGTGGCGATGGCACTTGATGCCACCGATGCAGTAGCGCCAAGCGCTGCTTCCTCGCGCAGGATACTGGCGACGGCATCATCCAAGGGCCTGCGCTGTGGTGCCGGGGCAAGTTCGGGTTCTTCGGATGTGGTATCGTTGTTTACAGGCTCGGACGTGTCCTCGGTTTCTGTTTCGGCGCCCTCCTGATCGGTGTTGTCTTTGGCGTCCACCTCATCTGCTGTGGTCGCGTCGTCAGATGGTTTAGCGTCGTCTTGTGCCTTTTCACGGCCCGGGACCGTTGGTTTTTCGGTCTGAAACCAGGACAGCTGACAATTTGAGCACTGCACATCGCGTCCACCGGGTGGGATCGCGTCATCAGAGACTTCGTATTGCGCATCACAATTGGGGCAAATCAGCCTCATGATAAAATTCCTTCTGCCCGGCGTTTTTAGTTAACTTCTTGTTATCACCGCCGTCAATTTATCAACGCTTGCGCCAAACGCAAAGGTTTTGCGCAGGCCGCCCCTGCAGACATTGAAACCTGTTGCAGATTTGGGCAGAAGTGCGGTGGAATGCAGGGGAAGAGCCGTGATTGAACTAGATAACGTGTCTTATGGATACCGTGGAAATGCGCTTTTTTCTCAATTATCCCTGACGCTTGCACCCGGATCGTTTCATTTTTTAACAGGCCCCTCTGGTGCGGGCAAAACAACTTTGCTGCGGCTCTGCTACGCTGATTTACGCGCGATGCGGGGCAAAGTACGCATTTTTGGCGAAGACGCAGGTGCGTTGAACCGTGATGCTGTGGCGATGTCCCGCCGACGGATTGGGGTGGTGCATCAGGATTGTCAGTTCCTTGATCATCTGAGTATCGCCGAGAATATCGCCCTGCCATTGACTGTTTCGGGACGTGCGGGTGAAGCGGCAAATGATCTGGAGGAACTGTTGAATTGGGTTGGTCTGGGGCCGCAAGCAGGCCAACTTCCGCCCGAGCTATCAGGTGGTGAGCGCCAGCGCGCAGCCCTGGCCCGTGCAGTGATTGTGTCCCCGGATGTGATTATCGCGGATGAGCCGACAGGGAATGTCGATTGGGAGATGTCACAGCGCATTCTTAACCTGCTGATTGAGCTGAATAAGATGGGCAAGACGATTTTGATTGCGACCCATGATCTTGCGATGATCCGGTCAGCCAAGTCAGACGTCAGTGCGCGTATTCTGCGGCTGACCGATGGGCAGCTTATGCAGGCAGGTGCTGAATTATGAAGGCGCTGCTTGCTTTGATTGTCGGTGATCCGTTGGCAGACCGCTCTGTCCCGCAGACGGGTGTGACCGCGCGGCTGACCGTGTTTGTTGCCGCTGTGATGGCCTTTCTTGCCGTGATCGCTTTGGCGGTATCACTAACGACCAATCGTGTGGCGACCGTCTGGGCAGAGGAGTTGGCCCAATCAGCCACTTTGCGTTTGCCTGCTGATCCGGCAACGGCAGATGCGCTTTTGCTGTACGCGCTTGAGGTGTTGGAAACGACACCGGGTGTCAGTACGGTCCGCGCGTTGTCGCAGGATGAACAGCAAGCTTTGCTGGAACCTTGGTTTGGCCCTGATTTGCCCCTGGATGCCCTGCCGATGCCGCAACTGATCGAGATTGTCGCCGATGGTGATGGTTATGATGTGGACGGTCTGCGCGCACGCCTTGAAGGTCAGGTGCCCGGCGCCATTCTGGATGACCATGCAGCTTGGCGTGAACCACTGCTGCAGGCGGCTAGCCGGGTCCGTCTGATTGGCTGGACGGTGATCTTGCTGATTGGCGCGACCGTGGCGGCCATGATTACGCTGGCCGCACAGGCAGCCCTTGCCGCCAATGTGCAGGTCATCAGTGTTTTGCGGCTGGTGGGGGCCACTGACACCTATATCGCCCGTGCTTTTGTGCGCCGGTTCACCCTGCGCGCGGGCGCGGGTGCTATTATCGGCGCGGTTTTCGGCGTCGGGGTGCTGGCGCTGATGCCGCAGGGTGATGCGTCTGGTAGTTTGTTGATGGATGTGGGCTTTGCGGGTGCAGAATGGCTCTGGCCCTTGCTGATCCCGCTATTGGCTGCGATTGTTGCCTTCTTTGCGACCCGTGCAGCGGCGTTTCGCAGGCTGAGGGAGCAAACATGACCAACGCAATTCAATGGGTCCGCTCGCTGATTTTCAATGCGCAGATGTATGTGGCGATGCTGGTGATCGGCATTCTTTATCTGCCAGCGGCGATCTGGTCTGCCGATGGGGCCGTGGCCGGGTGCCACGCCTATTGCCGCTATATCCGGTGGAGTGCGCGGTGGATCATCGGGCTGAAATCTGAGATCCGGGGTGAGCCGCCTACGGATGAGGTGATGGTTGCCCCAAAACACCAGTCGTTTCTGGACGTGCTGATGATTTATGGCGCGATGCCGCGGGGCAAGTTCATTTTCAAAGCCATTTTGAAATACGCCCCTGTGATCGGTCAGTTTGGTCTGCGCATCGGGTGTATTCCTGTTGATCGCGGGAAACGTGGGCAGGCCATCAAACGGATGGTCGCCGATGTGCAAGCCGGACGCGCGCGTCCCGGGCAGTTGATTATTTATCCGCAAGGCACGCGCATCGCACCGGGGGTGAAGGCCCCCTATAAGATCGGCACCGGTGCGCTTTACCGCGAATTGGGTCAGCCGGTTGTGCCGGTCGCCACCAATGTTGGTGTCTTTTGGCCCAAACGCGGTGTCATGCGCAAACCAGGCACCGCCGTGTTTGAATTTCTTCCCCGGATTGAGCCGGGACTGGAAGTAGAGGAATTCATGAAACGGTTAGAGCATGATATTGAAACAGCGTCGGATCGGTTGAACAAAGAGGCAGGTTTTCATGGCTGATCATGTGGTCAGGGACGTTGCAGCGCTTGAGGCCCTTTATGGGACGCCCGGCAAAGTCTCTTTGATCAAGGTCGCCCCGCAGTTGACCCCGCTTTATCGCAAATGGATCATGGCGTCGCGATTATGCGTTGTCTCGACCGTCGGGCCAGAGGGCACCGATGGCAGCCCGCGTGGTGATGACGGCCCCGTGGTTCAGGAACTGGACGCGCAGACGCTGCTGTTGCCTGATTGGCGGGGCAATAACCGGATGGATACACTGCGCAACATTGTCAGTGATGGACGTATCAGCCTGATGTTTGTTGTTCCAGGGTCCAACAATGTGGTCCGGGTGAATGGCACAGGTGTTGTGTCGCTGGCCCCTGATCTATTGAACCGTTTCGAACAAAAGGGCTGTCAGCCGCGTAGTGTTGTCGTGATCACCATCGCTGAGGTCTATAGCCAATGTGCCCGCGCCTTGATGCGGGCGCGTGTGTGGTCTTCGGACGACGAAAGTGCGGGTTTGCCGACCATTGGCGCATTGCTGGCAGAGCAGGAAGCAGGCTTTGATGGATCAGAATATGATGCCAACTGGGCCACGCGTGCGGCCAAGACAATGTGGTAGTCAGCGCAGTGTCAGGTTGCTGCTGCGCCCCAGCACATACCGCAATGACCAGCCGATAATCACAAGGCTGATCACCAGCCACAACCCGCCCCACATGACAGTGGTGCCGCCAAATTCCTCGGCCAGCATGCGGGCGTCGGACCGCAGATTGGACCGCGCGATTGTATCGCTGAAGATATCGAAGGGGACGTAGATCATGCTGGTCAGGCCGATCACCCGCAGGATCATGTCGTTGATGTTGTGGTTCAAAATGACAGCGGCGGCGATCATTACCAACCCGGTAGCGGTGGTGAAGGCAAGCGCAAAGGCCTCACGCACATAAAACCCGGCGATGATCAGGATGATCACACCGGTTAGCGCCATGACCTGCCGGTCCAGTTTGGTCTTGGTGGCCGCGATCAGCAAAGCCACACCAATCAGGAGAGAGCCAAGGTAACCCGCCGTCAGCGTCCAAAAACGGCTGCCACCGCGGCTGAGGACAAGGCCACCTTGATCAGCGGATACCGATAGGCTCACAACTTCGCCACTGGTCAAGACGGTTGCGATGGCATGTGAGGCTTCGTGAAAGAAGACGATCAGTATTTTGAGTGGCACAAGGGCGGTCGTCTGCCAAAAGGCAAACACCGCTGCTGTCAGCAGAAAAAGCTGCCAATGTCCTTTAAGAATGCGCAAGCTTACGCCGCTAGCCCTTTTGAACCGAGTGCGAGGTATTTGTTGCGTCGGTCTGCGCGCAGTTTGTCACCAGACAGGTCGCGCAATTCGTTCACCATGGTGATCAGTGCTTCACCAACCGATTTGATTGCAGCATCGCGGTCGCGGTGCGCGCCCCCTTCGGGTTCTTCAATGATCCGGTCGCAAACACCCAATTCGTGCAGGTCTTTGGAGGTCAGGCGCAGCGCTTCTGCGGATTCGCGCATCTTTTCGGCGTCTTTCCACAGGATCGACGCGCAGCCTTCGGGGCTGATCACCGAATAGATAGAGTGTTCCAGCATCGCGACGCGATTGGCCGATGCGAATGCGACCGCACCGCCAGACCCGCCTTCACCGATGACAACGCTGATCAGCGGTACCTTCAGTTCAAGGCATTTTTCGGTTGAACGGGCGATCGCTTCGGATTGACCGCGTTCTTCTGCGCCCTTACCGGGATAGGCGCCGGGGGTGTCAACAAGTGTGATCACTGGCAGACCAAAGCGGTCGGCCAATGCCATCAGGCGGATCGCTTTGCGGTATCCTTCGGGGCGGGCCATGCCGAAATTGCGTTCGATCCGGGATTTTGTATCGTTGCCTTTTTCGTGACCGATGACCATGACTGGTATGCCGTCGAGGCGCGCGATCCCACCCATAACGGATAGGTCATCGGCAAAGTTACGGTCACCCGCCAGCGGTGTATATTCGGTGAAAAGCGCGTTGATATAGTCTTGGCAATGCGGACGCTCAGGATGGCGCGCCACCTGACATTTGCGCCATGGCGTAAGGTCGGCGTAAAGCGACGTCAGCAGATCAGACGCTTTTTTGTCCAGCGCTGCAGCCTCTTTTTCGACGTCCATCTCGGGGTTTTCGCGGGCCATCGCGCGCAGCTCTTCAGCTTTGCCTTCAATCTCTGCGAGCGGTTTTTCAAAGTCGAGGTATTGGGTCATGGCGACGGACCTTTTGCATGCGTTCATGGATATATGGCTCAAGGGTGGGTCAAGTGCAACGGCAGTGGATAAGCGCCTGTATTGGTTTGCAACTTGTCCCAAAACGCGCGAAACGATTAGGATTATCAAAACTGAAGGAAAGACAAATGCGTATTCTTGGATTTGCCGCTGCCGTGGCGCTGACTGTTTCCAGCCCCCTCGCGGCCCAATCTATCAACTATGGCGATGATAGCAGTGACTGGGCAAACAATAACGAGTGCGACGACCGTCGTTTTATTGGCAAATCAATGACGACTATTTTGAACAACGAAGATGTTGGCCGTGATGCCACTGATTGCGAAGCCGGCGTAGCCGCGGGTGTTTTGAAGGTTTGGTCGCTGACTGAATCGCTGGAGGCAACGCAATGCGAAGCCATCGACTTTGGCGACGACTCTGGTGAATTTGCGGATGACAACGAATGTGATGATGCCCGGTTTGAAGGCATGGGTATGGCATCAGGTGTTGGGCAGGATAACATACGCACTGATGCTTCGGACTGCAGCCGTTTTTGCGCCGCTGGTATTGTGTCTTTGCGCAACTATTAAGTCGCTGTGCGTCAGCCCGCGATCATTTCGGACTGGCGCACGATCACTTCGGCTTGCTTGATTGATGCAATATCAACCAAGCGGCCTTTGTAAACGGTCGCCCCTTCGCCGCGTGCCTTTGCGTCTTCCATTGCCGCCAAGATTTCGCGCGCTTCTGCGACCGCTTCGGCGGAAGGTGTGAACACCTCATTGGCCAGCGCGATCTGCTTGGGGTGGATCGCCCATTTGCCGACCATGCCTAATGTCGCCGACCGCTTTGCTTGTGCGCGGTAACCTTCATCATCGCTAAAGTCACCGAAGGGTCCGTCCACCGGTAGCACGCCATGCGTGCGGCACGCCGCGACGATGGCGGTTTGCGCCCAATGCCATGGGTCCGAATAATGCCGCGCATCTTCATGCAGCATATAGTAGTTTTCCTGCGTGCCGCCGATACCCGTCGTCTGCATGCCCATGGAGGCCGCAAAGTCAGCCGCACCCAGGCTCATCGCCGCCATGCGGGGTGAACTGGCGGCGATGTCCTCGACGTGGGCGATGCCTGCGGCGGATTCGATAATCACCTCAAAGCTGATTGGGTTACTGCGCCCTTTGGCGGTCTCAATCGCGGTGACCAATGCGTCGACGGCATAGACATCTGCCGCGCACCCGACCTTGGGGATCATAATCTGATCAATGCGGTCGCCTGCCTGTTCCAGCACATCGACCACGTCCTTGTACCAATAGGGTGTGTCCAACCCGTTGATCCGCACGGAAAGGTATTTGCTGTTCCAGTCCACATCATTGATCGCCTGAATGACGTTGGCGCGCGCGGTGTCCTTGTCAGACGGCGATACGCTGTCTTCCAGATCAAGGTTGATCACATCCGCTGCACTTGCTGCCATTTTTTCAAACAGCTTGGTGTTTGAGCCGGGACCAAAGAGTTGGCAACGGTTGGGACGGGCAGGGGGTGTGGGTTGCAGGCGGAATGACATAGGGCGATCCTTGGCATATTTTAATTACGTAGCGGTTATCTGGATTGGTATATTATTGCGCGCCTACTCACAAGGTGAATTTGCAGTCGCAGCAATGAAATGCTGCGATGCAATATCAGACACCGGCGTCTACGATTGCTTTGGCCAAAATCGGCACGGTTTGCGCATTCAAGCCAGCGATATTCATCCGGCTGTCACCCACCATGTAAATGCCGTGATCCGCGCGTAGTTTTTCAACCATTTCGGGCGTCGTTCCCAAACGGCTGAACATTCCACGGTGATGCGCCAGAAAGTCAAAACGGTCACTGTTGGTCAGGCGTTTCAGCTCATCAGCAAGTTGCTGGCGCAAGGCCAACATACCGTTACGTGTTTCTTCCAGTTCCGCTTCCCAATCGGCACGCAATTCCGGGTCCTGCAGAATTGTGGTGACCACGCGCGCGCCGTGATCTGGCGGGAAGGAATAGTTTTGGCGGTTCAGAAAGGCGAGGTTCTGTTGGGTCAGCGCCTGCTGGTCAGCATCCTTGCAGACCGCCATCAAGATACCCGTCCGCTCGCGGTAGATACCAAAGTTCTTTGAACAGCTTGCCGCGATCAGGCAGTTTTCAAAACTGCTGGCGATTTGACGTGTCGCTTTGGCGTCATCTGCCAAACCATCACCAAAGCCTTGGTAGGCAATGTCAACGAAGGGCACCGCGCCTTTTGTGCGTATCAGGCCGATCACATGTTCCATCTGGCCATAGGTCAGGTTCGCGCCTGTGGGGTTATGGCAGCATCCGTGCAGCAGCACGACATCGCCGGGGGCCACGTTTTCCAAGTCAGCGGCCATACCTTCAAAATCGACGCCGCGTGTCTCACTATCGAAATAGCGGTACTCTGCCATCTTCATGCCAAGGTATTTGATAATCGAGGGGTGGTTCGGCCACGTCGGGTTAGACAGCCAAACAGTGGCTGTGGGGGCCGCGATGCGGATCAGTTCCAGCGCTTGGCGGATGGCACCTGTGCCACCCGGCGTGGCGACCGCGGCAACGCGCTCATTTGGCACACTGTCGCCCAAAACGAGGTCTTTCATGACAGCACTGAAAGCAGGATCACCGGCCAGACCGGTATAAGCTTTGGTGGATTGGTCTGCCAAAATCCGCCGCTCAGCTTCTTTCACGGCGCGCATGACAGGCGTGTTGCCTGTTGCATCCTTATAAACGCCAACACCCAGATCGACTTTATCGGCGCGTGAGTCCGCTTTGAATTTGGCGACGAGGGCCAGGATTTTATCAGCAGGTTGCGCGGTCAGGTTTTCCAGCATGTCTTAAGCTCCAGTGGCGATGGGAAGGTCGGCGTACATGCCCCATTCGGACCATGAGCCGTCATAAAGCGCGTGATCGGTCTTGCCGATCCGCTCAAGGGCAAGCGAAAGAATGGCGGCGGTCACACCAGACCCGCAAGTGGTGATCGCAGGTTTATTCAGGTCAACGCCCGCGTCCAGAAAAACGGTACGCAGTGCGGTTGGCGGCTTCATTGTGCCGTTTGCTTTCAGCAGATCCTGATAATAAACATTCTGCGAACCGGGAATATGACCCGAGCGCATGCCTTCGCGCGGCTCTGGGTCTTCGCCTTTGAAACGACCGGGCGCACGCGCATCAATAATGCTATAGTCGCCAAGCTTTGCGGCCCGCGCCACATCGGTGACATCACGCACACGGTGGGGTTCCATTTTCACGGTCATATGACGGTCACGAATTGTCGGCGCGGCACTGGTCAGTTTATGCCCATCGGCCACCCATTTGGGCAGACCGCCATCCAGAACGGCGATGTTTGTTTGCCCCATCAGGCGGAATAGCCACCAGACGCGAGCGGCCGAAAATAGCCCTGTGCCATCATAGACCACCACCTGATGGCCGTCGCCCACGCCCATCGCGCGCATCCGTGACATGAATTTTTCAACCGGTGGGGCCATATGTGGCAGCTCTGACCGGCCATCGCTGATCTCATCTATATCAAAGAAACGCGCGCCGGGGATGTGGCCAGCGGCATATTCTGCCTTCGCATTCCGCCCGCTGTCAGGCATGTACCACGACGCATCAAAGATGCGCAGATCGGGGTCTTTCATATGTGCGGCAAGCCAGTCAGTACTGACCAGCGTTTTTGGATCATCAGACATGGCCGGTGACATCATGCGCCCTTTGTACATTCACCCGGCCAGACCTACCGCGCACTGCCGTGCAAGACAACCCAATCCGGGAACCGAACCCCTGTTATGATTGGCCCCAAAATACCCCCGCCGGAGGCATCAGCCCTGACCATGGACGCCAAAGGGTCAATCGCCGTGGCGCAGCAGCCGCTGTTTTTGACGGCCCCAGTCGCGCTTTGCCTCGGTCGCGCGTTTGTCGTGGTTTTTCTTACCCTTGGCCGTTGCGATCTTTAGCTTCACCAGCCCACGGTCGTTAAAATACATGACCAATGGCACAAGGGTCATCCCTTCACGCTTGGTGGCATTCCAAAGCCGCGCAAGTTCCCGCCGGCTGACCAAAAGCTTGCGCTTGCGGCGTTCTTCATGTGTGAACATGGCGCGATCATAGGGGGCAATATAGGCATTGGTCAGCCAAAGTTCGCCATCATCGACGCTGGCATAACTGTCAGCAATGTTTGACTGGCCGGTGCGCAGGGATTTGACCTCGGACCCCATCAGGATGATACCGACCTCAAGGTCATCCTCGATCGCATAGTCGTAGCGGGCACGCCGGTTTTCGGCGATGACTTTGTAGTTTTTGTTTTCAGGTTTCTTGGCCATAGTTGGGATCAGATAGGGGATGCAGGTCGCGCACACAAGATGCACAGGCCACACCATCCGTATTGGGAAAAAACAGATGTTTGTTCAAATCGCACTTGGCACCGTGTTGATGCTGCTTTCGATCCTGATCGCAGGGGTCAGTTTTTGGCTGATGGAGACATGGCTTTTGAAGTATCGCCCTTGGCTGACGCGTGCACCGCACCGGCCCAAGCTGATATTGGTGCTGTGCATCGCGGCGATCTGGATCATGGCGCATATGACGGCGGGTGTGTGGGCCTGGGCGCTGACGATGATGGCACTAGGCATCTTTGATACGTTAGAGCTGTCGGTTTATTTCGCGCTGGTGGCTTTCACCACATTGGGCTTTGGCGATGTGCTTTTGCCGGTTGAATGGCGCTTGCTTGGGGGGATGGCCGCGGCGAACGGATTGCTGAATATCGGGCTGGTCACGGCACTGTTGGTTGAGGCATTGCGGCAGGTCCGCCTCCAGCAACTTCAAATGACAAAGGCGGACAGTTGAGCGTTCCGGTTCTTTACAACATAGCGGCGCGCCATGTGTTTCTTGCCAAACATGGCCTTGCGTCGCGCCCCTCCGGGCCGGGTAAGGGTGCTGACCTCAAGGGTGTCATTGATAACTTGGGCTTTGTGCAGCTGGACAGCGTGAACACCTTTGCCCGTGCGCATGATCTGATCTTATGGTCGCGTCGCCAGCAGTTCCGGCCCAAGGCGTTGCAACATTTGCTGCACCGCGACCGGCAGGTTTTTGAACACTGGACCCATGATGCCGCCACTATTCCAATAGAAAGTTTCGCCCACTGGCGCTTGCGTTTCGCCCGTGATGCCGTGCGCATGGAACAGCGCTGGAAAGAATGGCGGCGCGGTGATTTTATGGCCAAGATTGATGACGTGCTGCGTCAGATTTCCGATGACGGTTGTTGCACCTCTGGTCAGGTTGGCACCGATGAAAGTCGGGGGTCAGGCGGTTGGTGGGACTGGCACCCGTCCAAGACCGCCTTGGAATATCTGTGGCGTTCGGGGCAGGTTTCGGTCGTCCGGCGCGATGGCTTTACCAAGGTCTATGATTTGACTGAACGCGTTATTCCGGCGGAACATTTGAACCGCCACCATCACGAGGAAGATACGATTGCATGGTGCTGCGCTGGCGCGCTGGATCGTTTGGGGTTTGCGACCAGTGGTGAATTGGCTGCGTTTTGGGATCATGTGACGCCAGCCGAGGCCAAGGAATGGTGCGCAACCGCGTTGGCAGAAGGGCGGATCATAGAGGTTGATGTGGCATGTGTTCACGGCAAGCTGCGTCGGTCCTTTGCTTGGCCGGACTTGATGGACGCGCCGATTGCAGCGCCTGTGCCGCGCATCCGTATCCTGTCGCCTTTTGATCCAGCGTTACGGGATCGTAAGCGGGCGGAGCGGCTTTTTGGGTTCTCTTATCGGATCGAAATTTTCGTGCCTGCGCCAAAGCGTCAATACGGGTATTACGTATTTCCTGTCATGGAGGGCGACCGGTTGATTGGCCGGATTGATATGAAGCGAGAGGATGGCGTTCTGGCTGTCCGCGCATTCTGGCCAGAGGCGGGTGTGCGCATCGGATCAGGTCGCAAAGCGGCGTTGCAAAAGGAATTAACACGCGCCGCGCAATTTGGCGGCTGCGATGACCTGCGATTTGCACCGGACTGGATCCGCCCAATAAAATAATTATTGAACAATGTTCATAAGTAGCATATTCAGACGGAAACGACTGTCAGGAAATTGCATGTATTACGTTGCCCAAACAGACCAGCTTGTTGCTGATGGTGTGATCGACACCACCCAAGCTGATGAAATCCAGACCCGCGCGCGGGCCGCAATGATCGCGATTTGCGTGAATTCCCTGCTGATCGCAGGGATCGTGGCTGCCACGTTGGGGTTGGTGTTCTTTCTTGCCAGCGCGCTGAGTGTTGCGGTTTGCGGTGGCCTGTTTTTGGGCGCTGGGCTGTTGATCTTGCGGTATGGTGCGGTGCTTTATCGGATGTTTGGCAATGCCAGCGCGCTAATCGGTGCCGGCATGTTGATATCGGGCACGGGGTTTGAACTGGTCGACAAAGTGCCTGATATAGCTGGCCTGATGATGGCCGCGATCGGTGCGGTGCTTGCGATACTCTTCTATTGGCGGTTTCGGGCGGGGTTTGCGCGATTGCGCTTTGCCTATGGCGCGGTATTGGTGATGGCTGTGGCGATGCATCTGACCGGCGTCTATAGCGCAGCGTATGAGTATGATCTTGCGGGTTGGCCCATGCCCATCATCCACTTTTATGTCTTTGCTTTGATCGCAGCATTGGGTCTGACGCTGGATCTGCGGATCATTACAGCCCTTGCTATCGTGCCATTCGCGCAAATGCTGGATACGGGGACATATTACTTCTCTGCCGCTTATGTTTTCTATTCACCTGAATCGACACTGAGCATTTTGCAAATGAGCGCGCTTATTGCCGCATGTTTGTGGATCGTCGGACGTGCAGGCCCCGCTTTGGCCCGGCAGGCGGGTGTGTTGATGATCATGGCGTTCATCGTTGCGAACCTGTGCTTTCTGGTCGGAAGCATCTGGGGCGATACCGTGGCAAGTCACCTGTTTGGGCCCGAACGCGCTGATTTTGAAGACTGGCGCGCCTACGGGGATGCAGTCGCGGTTTACCGGGCGACATTGCCGCACATCAGCGAAGGGATCTATGCCATCGTCTGGGCCGTGCTTTTGGCGGGGCTGATCGTCTGGGCTGCGATGTCAAACCGCCGTGGTATGTTCAACGCGGCAATGACCTTTGCTGGCATCCACGCCTATACGCAGATGTTTGAGAGTTTTTATGATGAACCCTTGGCCTATGTCATCGGTGGCTTGGCGGCGATCCCCTTGGCCTTTGGGTTGTGGCAGTTGAATAACGCGTGGTTCAAACCGCTGTCGCCTGCCAGCACACAGTAGGAACTGGGGGTAAGGTGGGTTTAAACCCACCTTACGTCAATTCAACAGTCCCGCATGTACCATCGCTGCGCGGACTTTGTCCTTGGTCCCGTCAGTCAGACCCACCAAGGGCGAACGCACCTCTTCACTGCACATTCCCAACAAGGACATGCCGTATTTCGCGCCAACCAGTCCCGGCTCGGTAAACACGGCTTC
The DNA here is from genome assembly GCF_000169435.1 of Roseobacter sp. CCS2. Classification (GTDB taxonomy): domain Bacteria; phylum Pseudomonadota; class Alphaproteobacteria; order Rhodobacterales; family Rhodobacteraceae; genus Yoonia. The sequence continues at coordinate 198,834 of NZ_AAYB01000002.1, forward strand.
ATGCAGTGGCATCAAACGGTCAAGCTGGGTCAGCGCCTTGGCATAATCACCGGCCAGCGTGCTTTCCTGAAACTCTGCAATCAGCTTGGGCGCGATGTTGGCCGTGACCGAAATACAGCCGTGACCGCCATGTGCGTTATAGCCCAACGCGGTTGCGTCTTCGCCCGAAAGCTGGATGAAATCAGGCCCGCAGCGCATCCGTTGGGCCGGAACACGTGACAGATCGGCGGTGGCGTCTTTCACACCAATGATCATTTCGTGCTTGGCCAGTTCCGCCATTGTGTCCGGTGTCATATCGACCACAGAACGGGGCGGGATGTTGTAGATGATAATGGGCAGACCGCAGTCAGCGGCAGCGGTGAAATGGGCGATCAATCCTGCTTGGGTCGGCTTATTGTAATATGGTGTCACGACCAAAGCCGCATCAGCGCCGGCTGTCTTGGCGGCCATGACAAGGCGGACGGTTTCGGCCGTATTGTTGGACCCCGCACCGGCGATTACAGGGATACGCCCGGCGGCTTCTTTGACAACCGTTTCGACGACCAGATCATGTTCGGCATGTGTCAGCGTCGGGCTTTCGCCTGTTGTCCCCACTGGGACCAGCCCATGCGAGCCTTGATCCACGTGCCAGTTCACCAGTTTTTTCAGCGCGTCAACATCGACTTGGCCGTTCGAAAACGGCGTGACGAGGGCGGGGAGTGATCCCTTAAACATGGCACGCTTCCTTATTGTCGGTGGCCATGATCGGCCACAGGTAAAATCGCGCGGACACTAGGCGCAGACGGCACGTCCTACAAGCCCTTCGTTTCATCCACTCCGACGCCCCATTTTCGCTGATTGTCGTGTTTGTGAGTTGTTATTGTGGTCACACAGTTTAACCTTGTGGCTTAAAAGGGGCCTGTAGTGAACGTGGTAAGACATCTAACCTTGATGATGGCCTGTATCGTGGCGTTTCCCGCCATGGCCCAAACGGTTGACCCCAAAAGTATTGCAGCAATTGATGCCGGTCAAAGCGACTGGGACGTTGCGGGTCAGATCGCCCAAGACGTCGGACCGGTCACTGCTGATACGGTGATGTGGCTGCGCCTGCGTGCGGGTGAAGCCACGTTTGCTGCATATCAGGATTTCCTATCCCGCCGTGCTGATTGGCCAGGTCTGGATCGTTTGCGATCAGAGGCGGAACTGCTGATTGACGACAGTATCGCCCCTGAAACCGTGGTCGCATGGTTTGGTGACAACACCCCGCTGACGGGTGCGGGTGCGGTACATTTGGCGCAGGCGCAGATTGCATTGGGGCAGGCAGAGGCCGCCCGCAACACGCTGCGTACAACCTGGATTGAACGCCGCCTGACCGAAGCGGGCCAAAAGGCGATGGTGACTGCCTTTGCCGAAGAGCTTAAACCGTTTCATGCGGCCCGCGTTGATGAATTGCTGTGGCGATCCCGGGCCACGGACGCCGCGCGGATGGTGCCGCTTTTGTCACCAGAGCAAGGCGCTTTGACCGCTGCGCGTATCGGCTACATCACTCGCGCGGGGAACTTGCCTGCTTTGGTTGAAAAAACGCCTGCGGCATTGCGCCAGGATCCGGGATTTGCTTATGCGCGATATGCGTGGCTTGCAGGGCGGGGCGAACGGACCGATGCGGTCAAGATGCTGCTGGATCGTTCAACCAGCGGCGCCGCGCTGGGTGAACCTTTTCGCTGGTCCGGCTGGCGTCGCGTTCTTGCCCGATGGGAAATGCGTGAAGGGCGGGCAGAGCAAGCCTATGTGCTGGCCTCGCGCCACTATCTGACCGAAGGCAGTTCCTATGCTGATTTGGAGTGGTTGTCTGGTTATATCTCGCTCACGTATCTGGGTGATCCGACACAGGCGCTGGGCCATTTCCAGAATGCGCTGCGTGCGTCGGGTAGCCCGATTTCGCTGGGGCGTATGCATTACTGGATTGGCCGCACGCATGAGGTAAAGGGTAACGCGGAATTGGCGGCGGATGCCTATAGCAACGGTGCCGCGCATCAGACCAGTTTTTACGGGCTGTTGGCGTCTGAAAAGGTCGGTCGTTCGCTGAGCCCAAACCTTGCCGGAACGCCGGTGCAGTGGCAGGGCGCGCCGGTTTTTGAAGATGATGTTGTGCAGGCGGCCTTCATCTTGCTGGCGGCGGGCGAACGCGGGGCTGCGTTTACGTTCTTCGCGCAGTTGGGGCGCACGTTGAACGCGACAGAGCTGGCTCAAGTTGGTGCGTATTTGAGCGAGATTGACGAGCATCGCTATACAGTGCTGCTTGGCAAAGCGGCGGTCGCGCGGGGTATTTTGATCCCCGCGATCTACTTCCCCATTCACGATATGGCCGCGATGGATTTACCTGCGGACCCTGCATTATCCCTTTCCATCGCGCGCCGCGAAAGCGAGTTTAACGAGGGTATTGGCAGCCCTGTTGGTGCGCTGGGCTTGATGCAGCTGATGCCCGCCACGGCGCGCGAAGTTTCCGGCGATCTTGGTCTGCCTTACGCGCGCGGTCGTTTGACGAATGACTGGCGGTACAATGCGACGCTTGGCACGGCGTATCTGGCTTATCTTGAAGAAGAATTTGGCCCCAGCCCGGTGATGATCGCGGCGGGCTACAACGCCGGTCCCAGCCGTCCGTTGCGCTGGATGGATGAACGCGGCGATCCGCGGTTGCTGGAAATGGATGTCGTGGATTGGATTGAACATATCCCGTTTCGTGAAACCCGCAATTACGTGATGCGCGTGACCGAAAGCATCCCGGTTTATCAGGCGCGATTAACGGGGCAGACTGGCCCGGTGCGGTTTACTGAATTACTGATCGGTGAAAAACCTATTGTCCGTCCGCGCGCACGCCCTGCCGCAACACCGCCCGCAACGTCAACGTCGACTGCGCCGCCTTTGGTTCGCCCGGTGGCACGCCCGTAGACTTTATGTAGTGGGTCGTGACCGCCACAGCGTGAAGATGCCCGCTCCCACAACGATGGCCGCACCAATGGCCACATTCGGGCGAAGCGTTTCGTCCAACAGCAAAAGTCCAATCGCGCTAGCAAAGACCAGTTGCAGGTAGGCAAAGGGTTGGACTTCGCTGGCCTCGGCCACTTCGTAGGTTTTGATTAGCAACCAATGCCCGCCCGCACCGGTGATGCATAAGGCGGCCATCCATTGCCAATCCGTTGCTGTCATCGGCTCCCAGAACCAGACGCCAGCGATGGTCATCACAACCGCGCCTGATGTGCCGGTCCAGAAGAATGATGTGGCTGTTGTATCCTTGCGCGCGGCATAACGCGTTAGCAGGCCGTAAAGTGCGAACATGAAAGCCGAGGCCAGTGGGATGACCGCAGCAGGCGCAAAGACGGCGTAGCCCGGTTGCAGGATCACGAGCACCCCGATGAACCCGATCCCGATGGCAACCCAGCGGCGCCAGCCGACTTTTTCGCCCAACACGGGGCCAGAGAGGGCCGCGATCAGCAGCGGATAGCAAGCAAAGATAGCGTGGCTTTCCACAAGGCCCAGCAGCACAAAGGCGCTGACCATGACACAGATTTCCAGCGCGAGCAGCGTGCCGCGGGTGATTTGCAGAATAGGTTGTTTCGTGGCTGCCGCCGCACGAATGGATCCCGATTGCCGGGTTGCAATGGTGATGACGAATGCTGCGAAAAACCAGTAGCGGATCATCACGATCATGATGACGTTGTAGTTTTCCGCCAAATGCCGCGAGATGCCATCCTGCACCGCAAAGACGAAGGTCGTGCAGATCATCAACAGAATGCCAAGGCGCGGGTTATTCTGCATCTGGCATCTTTGCGCGGGTCATATGGCGCTTGCGGCCATATCCGGGGGTGCGGGCAACGTCGAAACCGGCGCTGGTCAGCGATTGCCGGACGTGGCCCGCGGCAGAATAGGTGGCAGCCGTACCGCCCGGTTTGGTGCACTCGGCAACAGCCTGTAGTAGGTCGGGTTGCCACAGTTCAGGGTTCTTTGCGGGGGAAAACCCGTCGAGAAACCATGCGTCAGCATGAGCGCTCCACGCAGGGACAGTTTTTCGCGCATCGCCTATGATGACGTGCAGGGTTGGGCCGTTGGTGAGTGTGATTTTTCCTGCGCTAGGCGACCATTCAGACAGTAGGGTTTCTGCGTAGGGTGCCACTTGCGGAAAATGCGCCAGCGCATCGCGCATGTCGTCCAGCTGCATTGGAAAAGCTTCGAAGGACGTGAAATGCAAATTGCCGGGTTTGCCGGCCTCGACCCATGCGGCCCATGTGACCAACAGATTAAGGCCGGTTCCAAACCCAAGTTCTGCAATCTGAAAGTCACCATCAAACCGCGCAGGCAGATCATTGCCCGCTAGAAACACATGCGTTGTTTCGGCCAGCCCGTCATCCAGCGAATAATACGGATCATCGAACGCAGTCGCGATCGGCACGCCATCCCGCCAGTCGAGTTTTGCTGTCTGGTCTGTCATGCGTCCTTGCCTTACCAATGCGCTATCTTTGAGCAGAAGGATCGCGAATGGCAACGGCTGATGTAACGGTCATGGGGGCGGGCGTGTTTGGCCTGTCGGTCGCCTATACCTGCGCGCGCAAAGGGGCGGCGGTGCGGGTGATTGATCTGCATGGTGTTGCGTCCGGGTCCAGTGGTGGGCTGGTTGGGGCCCTGGCCCCGCATGTGCCAGAGAACTGGAATGAAAAGAAAGCATTTCAGTTTGAAAGCCTGATCATGGCCGAGGCGTTTTGGCATGATGTCGCGGCCTTATCCGGTGTTGATGTGGGCTATGCCCGGTCGGGCCGCTTGCAGCCTTTGGCGGACGCGCGTGCAGTGGAACTGGCAAAGGCACGTGCCGGCACTGCGGCTGAGCTTTGGCAGGGAAAAGCGCGCTGGGAGGTGATCTCAAGCGGTGATGCCAATTGGATGCCGCCTTCGCCAACCGGTCTGGTTGCGCATGATACGCTGTCCGCTTTGATCCATCCGCGTCAGGCGACGCGGGGTTTGGCGGATGCTGTTATTGCACTTGGTGGTGAAGTCGTCGGCGCAGGGGACATGCACGGCAAGATCGTCTGGGCAACGGGTTGGCCGGGGATACAAGAGATTGGCGGCAAAGGCGTGAAAGGGCAGGCGGCGTTGTTGCGGTTTGATGCGGCGGGGCAGCCACAACTTTTCGCAGATGCGCTGCATATTATCCCGCACGGTGATGGGACCGTTGCCATTGGGTCGACGTCAGAGCGTGAATTTGATGATCCTTTTGCTACCGACGCAGCGCTGGATGATGTGCTGGAACGCGCGACACTGGCATTTCCGATTCTGCATGGAGCCGAGGTCTTGGAGCGCTGGGCTGGTGTGCGTCCGCGCAGCAAAAGCCGTGCGCCCGTCTTGGGGGCGCATCCGACGCGGGACGGTGAGTATATCGCCAACGGCGGCTTCAAGATTGGATTTGGCATGGCCCCAAAGGTAGGCGAGGTGATGGCGGCACTGGTGCTTGAGGGTGAGGACCGGATACCACAGGGATTTCGCGCATAATCCCGCGTGTGTTGGGGCGCTGCCCCCGTCGCTGCGCTCCTCCTCCGAGGTATTTTTGTAACATGAGAAGATCAAGAGGCTCTGAGTGTTCAGGCCTGGGGTGCTTGGGCGAAGGGTAGATGGCCGGTTTTGATCCAGAAAGTCGCGCCCTTGTCTTGGGCTGTGATTTGCAAGGGCGCGCCTGATGGCAGGCGTAGCCATGCACCGTCGTTTAGCGTGTCCATTTCCTGTGTTGCCGTGCCAGAGATGATGAGCAATTCAGCACCGCCGGCAGGGGTCTCGTCCAATGTCGCGCCTGGCGCAAGTGTGATGCAGCGGACCGTTTCGCGCGCGTCTTTATGCAGGGTCTGACTGCTGATCCCATTACCTAAGTCTATCATATCAGCCTGCATGTTTTTGCGAAATTGCGTGCGGTCATTGGGATCAAACTGCCAGAGTTTGACAAAGATCGTACACCCTTCCTTGGCCCCCGGGGTGTGCGAGCTTGTGGGCGGGTTGCGCACGTAAGTGCCTGCCGGATAATCGCCGTGTTCGTCCTGAAAGACGCCTTCCAACACGACAAATTCCTCGCCGCCGGTATGTGTATGTGCCGAAAACTGGCTGCCCGGTGCGTAGCGGACGATGGATGTGGCGCGCGCCACCTCGTCGCCGATCCGGTCCAGCATCCGCCGGTCCACCCCGGGTATGGGAGAGGCTTTCCACGGGATATCCGCCGTTTGGATCAAAATCCGTTTTGTGAAATCAGCGTTCAGTTCCATGTCGGCCCTTTAGAGTTTGGCGATTGTGATACCAGCATCGGCCAAATGCTGACGGACACCGTGCGCCATCTTAACCGCGCCGGGGGTGTCGCCATGCAGACAAATGGTGTCGATTTGGCACGGTATGTGTTTGCCATTGTCGGAAATGATCGCCCCGGCCTTGAGCATATTCAGGATGCGTGGGGCGGCGGTTTCGGCGTTATGCAGAACTGCGCCGGGCTTGCTGCGGTCAACCAGTGTGGCGTCGTCGTTGTAAGCGCGATCGGCGAAAATTTCGCCTGCCCAGTTGCAGCCCAATTCGCGCACGACCTCTTCCATCGCGGTAGCTGCCAGCACCATGATGACGGTGTCGGGGTCCACATCAAGGGCGGCTTGGTAGCAGGCGCGCGCCAAAGCGTGATCGACTGATGCCATGTTTGACAGCGCGCCGTGCAGTTTGAGGTGGCGTACTGTGCCACCCGCGCGTTTTGCCATCGCCTGAGCGGCACCCAATTGATACGCGATGGCGTTGGCGATTTCATCACGGGGTAGCGGCAGTTGCCTGCGTCCGAACCCTTTGAGGTCTGCAAATCCCGGATGCGCACCGATGCCCACACCGTTTGCGACCGCCAGTCGCATGGTTTTGTCCATCACATCCGGGTCGCCTGCGTGAAAGCCGCAAGCGATATTGGCGGATGACACGATATCCAGCAGGGCTGCATCATCGCCTATGCGCCATGGGCCAAAACCTTCGCCCATATCAGCATTCAGATCGATAGTGCGTGTCATGTCAGGGCCTTTCCAGATCGTCGCCGGGGGTTGCCCCGCTGATCAATTGGTAACCAAGCAGATCGGCGATGTCATGCGGGTCGCGCACCACAGGCTGGCACATCTTGGTGAGCGCACGCAGTTGCGCATATTGCGAGGTGGCTGTTGTGTCGGCTTGGGCAACGGTGATGAACTGAAACCGCAGTGGCGTGCCGGGGGCGGCTTGCACGATCTTTGGCAGGTCTGCAGGGATCACACTACCAATCCGGGGGTAGCCGCCGATGGTCTGGCATTCGGCCAGCAGAATATAGGGCACACCTTCGCCAGCGATCTGGATATCGCCAGGCACGATCAGGTCTGAGACGTGGGTCAGGCTGCCGGATATACCAAACTGCGCGCCATCGTGTTCCAGCCGGATACCCTGACGGTTGCCGCTTTGACTGCGTTTGAATGGCGTGGCGCAGAACCTGTCTATCGTCTCAGCGTTGAAGAAATCTGTCTGCGGTCCGGGCATGATCCGGATTGTGCCGCCTGAGAAACGGTCGGCCGCGGTCAGTTTCTGCGGCGCGCGCACCCTGTCCGGGTCTGGCCCGACGGGCAATGCATCACCCGTTTGAAGGCGTGCACCGATGCCCGCGGTCAAATGGGTGGCCCGGCTGTCCATGATGGGGTCTGTCGCCACGCCGCCTGCAAGGCGCAGATAGCCATAAACGCCTTTTTGCGCGCTTCGGATGGTCAGTTTTGCGCCTGCGGGCAGGAAATGCGTCGTATTGTGAAGGACAGGATCGCCGTCAATATCGGCCTGCATCATTGCGCCAGTCAGTGCAAAGCGCATCCCTTCATCCACGCTGAATGTGCCGCCATAGCCCATCATTTCGATCACGGCGTCCGTGGGGGCGACACCCAGCAAAGCAGCCCCCTCCAACAGCGCCACCGGATCGGCGGCACCGCCGGTAGATAGTCCCTGCGCCTTCCAACCGGGCCGCCCCAGGTCTTGCACCGTCAGGCCCGGACCGGCTGTGTGAACAGTGAGGATTGCCATTAGCGCAGCACCTCGCATGTGGCACCGCCATTTGTATCAGTATTTGTCTGGATCGCGCGGAAATCGGTGTCTGAAACTGCCTGAAATTGTACCATGTCGCCAGGTTCAAAGGCGAAAGGTGTAGAGGTTTCTGGCAAGTACACGCGAAAGGCGGTCTGACCGATGTGCCGCCAGCCTGTCGGGGCGTCAGCCGCCCAGATAATCAGTTGCCGCACGGCGGTAATCAGTGCCCCACGCGGCAGGCTTTTGGTCAGTGCGGTCTGGCGCGGGATGTTCCAGTGATCCGGCAACATGCCCAGATAAGGTTGGCCCGGCGCAAAGCCGATGGCGATGACGCGCAGCTGTGTGGCCTCAATTTGCGCAACGGCCTGCTGCGGCGTCAGCCCGGCCAGCGCCGCGACCTCATCAAGTTGCGGGGCGAAATCAGTCCCGAAGGCCGCGGGAATGCGCCAGAGCCTGCGAGGGCTGTCGTTGGTTGTTTTATGCTGCGTCAGTAGTAATTTAAGTGCGTCTGTGATCGTGCTGCGATTGGTCTTTTCGGGGTCAAACCCGACGCGGACCGAGACAAGTGATGATGCAACCTCGGTGACCCCGGGCAGTGCTGCATCCTGCACAAGATCGCGAAATCCAAGCGCATGGGCGTTGGCATCCTCGGACATATGCCGCGCAAAGCGCACAAGAACGCCATCAACGCCAAGGGGCAGCAGGTCCGGGGGGCTGTCGCTATCAGTCATAGCTTGGGGTTTACGGTGTCTGCCGAAGGGTGTCGATGGGCAGGTACAAGGCCCCAGCACCAGTCAAAAGCCGCCATTCACACCAGAATTACACGCGCGGTATCTGGTAACTGCGACAATGTGCGCCTATCTAACCTCAAATCGTATTTCGCGGTTGTGCGTAAATTGCATGTAACGCTGAGGGACGTGTTTATGACACAAGACAATCAACCGGATTTGGCCGGAAAGCTGACGTTCGATGCGGATAAGGGCGCTGGCCGCTCAAAATGGGTTGCCGGATTTTTGGCGCTGCTTTTGGTGGGCTGGATGGGCAGCGGCTATATCATTCCCAGCCAAGCTGCCCAGGACGAGAACGCGGAACCGCCCACGCAAAGCGCGATTGCGGTTGCCGTCATGCCGTCGCAGGCGCAGGATGTACAACTGGTTCTGACGGCCGAAGGTCAGTCGCAGCCTGACCGGGCGACCAACATTCAGGCTGAGGTGAGCGGGCAGGTTGTGTCAGTATCTGCCGCACGCGGCGATCTTGTCGCTGCGGGTCAGGAGATTGGCCGGATTGATGCAGAAACAATTGAGGCGCAACTTTTGCAGGCCCAGACGCAGCTTGATCAGGCGACAAGAGATCTCAATAACGCCATTGCCCTACAAGATCGCGGCGTCGCAACAGAGGACCGGGTGAGTACGGCACGCGCGGCCAAGGCGGCGGCAGATGCCGCGGTGACTGCGGCACAAGAGCAGTTGGACAAAACAATTATCAGCGTCCCCTTTGCCGGTCGGTTGAATGACATGACTCTGGACGAAGGTGAATTTGTCGATGCTGGCAATGTTGTCGCAGAGGTACTTGATAATGATCCGCTGACTGTTGTCATTCAGGTGCCGCAACAGGCCTTGTCGCGCATTCAGAACGATCAAATGGCCGAGGTGCAGTTTATTACCGGCGAACAACGCCCCGGTATTGTCAGCTTTATCGGCGCAAATGCCGACCAGCAGACCCGCACCTTCCGGGTCGAAGTGACGGTTGATAACCCTGACAGCGTCATGCCCGCGGGCCTGAGTGCGCGTATTGCGATCCCCACCGGGCAGGCGCGCGGTCACTTTATTTCACCTGCGATTCTATCGCTGGGCACAAACGGCGATCTGGGGATTAAAACGGTGCAGGACGACAACACCGTTGCTTTTGCGCCAGTGTCCATCGTGCGTGCGCAAACCGATGGCGTCTGGATTACCGGCCTGCCCGACAGTGCGCAAATTATCACCGTGGGTCAGGGCTTTGTGAATGCGGGCGATCTGGTTGACCCGCGTCCGGCAGCGGCCGCCCAGACGGCGGATGTGTCGCAATGAACGCGCTGATTGATGCGGCCTTCAACCGCAGCAAGGTTGTGCAACTGGTGCTGATATTCTTGTTGGCTGTTGGGTCGCTGTCCTACATTGCGATCCCGAAAGAAAGCAACCCAGAGATCCCGATCCCGATTGTTTTTGTATCAGCCTCTGTTGATGGGATTTCACCCGAAGATTCCGAAGATGTTCTAGTGCGGCCTTTGGAAACCGAGTTCGCCTCGCTTACCGGTCTGAAATCTATGACCGCCACAGCCAGCGAAGGGCGCGGGGCGGTCCAACTGGATTTTGAACCTGGCTTTGATGCGGATGAGGCATTGGACAAGGTGCGCGAAGGCGCTGACCGGGTCGAGAATGAATTGCCTTCGGATGCCACCGTTATCGTGACTGAGATTAATACGGCGTTGTTTCCGATCCTGACCGTCATTCTGTCTGGCCCGGTGCCCGAACGCACGCTGAACGGTTTGGCCGAAGATCTGCAAGACGACATTGAATCGCTGGGTGGTGTGTTGGAGGTTGATGTTGCCGGCAAACGCACTGAGCTGATGGAAGTGCTGATCGACCCGACAGTGTTTGAAACCTACAATATCTCGTTCAATGAGCTGATCAGTTCGATCACCAACAACAACCAGTTGATTGCCGCCGGTGCGATTGAAAGCGAAGCAGGGCGGTTGGTGCTAAAAGTGCCGGGCCTGATTGAAAACCTTGAAGATGTGATGGAACTGCCCGTTCTGGTGCGTGGTCAGACCGTTGTAACCTTTGCCGACGTCGCCACCATTCGCCGCACGTTTGAAGACCCCAACGGCTTTGCCCGTATTGATGGGCAGCCTGCGCTGGCGCTTGAGATCAAAAAGCGTGTTGGTGCTAATATTATCGAAACGGCTGACGAGGTGCGTGCGCTTATTGAAGCGCAGCAAACCGGATGGCCGGACAGTGTTCAGGTCCGTTACACGCTGGATGAAAGCGAAACGGTCAAGACGATGCTGTCTGATCTGGAAGCAAACGTCATCGCGGCGATTATTCTGGTGATGATCGTTGTGGTTTATGCTCTTGGGTTGCGGTCATCACTACTGGTTGGTCTGGCCATTCCCGGTGCGTTCCTGACAGGTGTTGCGGGTCTTTATTTCATGGGGTTCACGATGAACATCGTGGTGCTGTTTTCACTGATCCTTGTGGTGGGCATGTTGGTGGACGGGGCGATTGTCACGACCGAACTGGCCGACCGTTACCTGCATGAAGGGCAACCCCCAAAAGAGGCTTACGCCCGCGCGGCCAAGCGTATGGCGTGGCCCATCATCGCGTCGACCGCGACAACGCTATGCGTGTTCTTTCCGCTGCTTTTCTGGTCGGGCGTTGTAGGCGAATTCATGAAGTTTCTGCCCATTACGGTCATCTTCACGCTTGCCGCGTCGCTGTTCATGGCACTGGTGTTTATTCCGGTTATGGGTGGTCTGATTGGCAAACGGCAGGCCCAGTCCGCCAAAGCCAAGGCACAGCTTTACGCGGCCGAACATGGTGATCCACGCAAGATGACCGGGTTTATGGGCGGCTATGTGCGGGTTCTTGAATGGTCGATCCTGCGGCCCTGGACCACGCTGAGTTTTGCTGTGATGGCCTTGGTCGCGTCTTTCGTGGCTTACGGCAGTCTTGGCAATGGTTTGACCTTCTTTCCCGAGGTAGAGCCTGAGTATGCGCAGGTTGAAGTGCGCGCGAAGGACAATTTTTCGGTTTATGAACAGGATGCGTTGGTCCGTCAGGTCGAAGCCCGTCTGGCGACTTATGATGAAATCGCAAGCGTCTATGCCCGTTCAGGTGGTGGCAACGATGGTACTGACACGATCGGGGGGCTTCAGTTGGAATTGGCTGACTGGGACACCCGCCGTACTGTCAGCATGATTGCCGAGGATATTCGCGCTGACATGGCCCAGATCCCCGGCATCGACGTCCAGGTTCAGACGGATTCAGGCGGCCCCGGTGGCGGCAAGCCGATCAATCTGGAGGTCGTTGGCAATAACCCCGACGACCAAGAGGCCGCTGTTGAACTGATCCTTGCGCAGATGACGCGCTTGGGCGGTTTTATTGATGTGGTCGATACGCGCCCCAGCCCCGGTGTGGAATGGCAAATCTCGGTTGATCGGTCCGAGGCTGCGCGCAGTGGCGCGAACGTGGCTTTGCTGGGCCAAGCTGTGCAATTGCTCACACGCGGCATTACCGTTGCCGATTACCGCCCCGAAGATGGCGATGGCGAGGTCGACATTGTGGTCCGTTTCCCTGCCGGGGACCGCACTTTGGCCGAGCTTGAGGCCTTGCGCGTCCCAACAGATGCGGGCCTTGTGCCGATTTCGAACTTTGTGTCGTTCAACCCCGCGCCGCGCAGTGGTGTGATCACACGCGTTGACCAAGAACGTGTCATTACAATATCGGCGGATGTGGCATCCGGTGTGCTGGCCAATGATCAAACCGTAGCGCTGCAAGACGCCATTGAGAAAATGGACCTGCCAGCGGGTGTACGGGTCGAATTTGGTGGCGAAGCAGAAGATCAGGAAGAATCGATGACTTTCCTGATTGGTGCGTTCTTGTCTGCGATTGGTCTGATGTTTGTGATCCTGCTGACCCAGTTCAACAGCTTCTGGCAGGCGTTTATCGTCATGTCGGCGATTGTATTTTCAATCGCGGGTGTCTTGCTGGGTTTGATGATCACCGGGCGCCCTTTTGGCGTTGTGATGGGCGGGATCGGTGTGATCGCCCTTGCCGGTATCGTGGTGAACAACAACATCGTTTTGATTGATACGTTCAACCAACTCAAGGCGCAGGGCCTGTCATCATTAGAAGCCGCTTTGCGCACCGGTGCACGGCGTTTGCGGCCTGTGGTGCTGACCTCGGTGACGACAGCGCTTGGCCTGATGCCCATGGTGATTGGTCTGAACATCAGTTTCTTCACCCGCGAAATCGTCTATGGCGCGCCGTCCACGCAGTGGTGGACGGAACTGTCCAGCGCGATTGCCGGTGGTTTGATCTTTGCCACTGTGCTGACGCTGCTGGTTACTCCAGCCATGCTGATGCTGAGCGAACGGCGGGCCAAGCGGTTTGAGAATGAGCCGGGTTTGGTCCCGGCTGAGTAGGCCGTGCTGTCAGTGGTCACTTTCTAGCAATTGGCCAAGTAGTGGATTGGGGAACTTGCGCGCGACAGTTACTGCGTGAAAGCTTTCGGCCAAGCCCATTTGGTGCTGGCATTCCACTAACATGCCCGATTGCAATTCGTTCTGCACAGCAATGGGTGGCAGGACGCCAAGGCCGATATTTTCGCGCGTCAACAGGCGCATCATGGCAACGTCATCGACCTCGGCGGCCAGCGTAGGTTCGATACCTTCCCGTGCACAAAATCGGTCAAAACCGGCGCGTACAGGGCTGTCTTCGGTCGGTACGATGATGGGGTTGTCGCGCAGTAGCGTGGTCAATGGGGTGTTGCCAGACAGTCGCGACGGGCGACCGATCAAGCTGACAGGCTGGTCCGAAATCGGCTGCGAGGTAAAGTTGGACATTGCATCATGCGCGGGCGCGCGGTTGGTCAGAACCACATCAAGGCTAAGTGTTTCAAGGCTTTGCAATAGTTCAACCAGCGTGCCAGAGCGGAGCACCAGTTCAACATCGGCCTGACCCAGCAGGGGGCGCAGAAATTCGATTTGAAAGTTCCGCGAAAGCGTGGCCAACGCACCAACACGCAAAACCTGTCGTGGCCGCCCTTGCTGGCTAAGTGTGCCCAGCAGGTCTTTGCCAGCATCAAAGATCGTATCTGCATAATCCAGCGTGATCCGTCCGGCCTCGGTCAGGTGCAGCTGCCGCCCGCGTCGTTCAAAAAGCGCATGCCCCAGCCGGTCCTCTAGTTTTCGTATCTGCACCGAAAGCGCCGATTGCGACAGGTTCAGTTTACCTGCTGTCCGCGTAAGGTTGCCGTCATGGGCAACAGCCCAGAAATAGCGCAGGTGATTGTAATTCATATCAGCCATACCATTCGTTTTAAGTGAACGATAAGTAGCAAACAATGTATTTTTTATCTTGATGCCTATGCCGTACCCAGTCGTAAAGCTATTCAACGCGATGGAGACCCTGATGTTGCTCAACGCCTTACCCCTACTGGCACCGCTGATCTTGCTGGTCGCTGCCTTTGCCCCTCGCTTTATGGAAGGGGTGTCTGCGCAAAAGGGCGCGTTGATCGCCGAACAAGCGACTTTGGGTGCCATCGCCGTGGCGGTCCTGTCGGCGATTGTGCTGGCAGTGAACGGCAGCGGGGACAGCTTCCTGTTGGGGCTGTTTGGCATCGGGTTTTCGGTGCGGCTTGATATTGTGAGCATCGTGATGCTGTTGCTGGTCACCTTCATCGGCTGGGTCGTCGTGCGTTACGCGCGTACATATCTTGATGGGGAAGAGCGGCAGAATGCCTTTACGTTCTGGCTGTTGGCCACCCTTTCGGCGGTATTATTCCTGATTCAGTCCGGCAACGTCACACAGTTCGTTGGTGCATGGATCGCGACAAGCGTGTGTTTGCACAAGCTGTTACTGTTTTATCCAGAGCGGGTGGCGGCACAGCGGGCGGCGCATAAGAAATACATCATGGCGCGAATTGGCGATGTGGCCGTTATCGGTGCGGCTCTTTTGTTGGCCAGCACATATGGCACAACGCAGATTTCTGCGATCCTGTCAGAAGCCACGCAAGGCGAAGGTGGCGGTATGGGTGTAGCTGCGGCCGCCTTGATCGCTTTGGCGGCGATCCTGAAATCCGCGCAATTCCCCACACATGGTTGGCTGACCGAAGTGATGGAAGCACCAACGCCGGTATCTGCCCTGTTGCACGCAGGTGTGGTGAATGCCGGTGGTTTTGCGCTGATCCGCTTTGCTGATGTGATGTTGCTGTCGCCATTGGTGCTGGCTGGGTTGGTGATGGTAGGCGGTTTTACCGCGCTATTTGGCGGCTTGGTCATGCTGACGCAGCCCACGGTAAAGGCGTCGCTGGCATGGTCCACCATCGCGCAGATGGGCTTCATGATTTTGCAATGCGGTTTGGCGCTGTTCCCGCTGGCATTGCTGCATATCGTGGCGCATTCGCTTTATAAGGCGCATGCCTTCCTGTCCGCTGGCAACGCCGTGCAGAATGTTGCGGCCATCCGCAAGCCGGGGCCGGTTGCAGTGCCAAATCTGGGGGCTGTGACGAGGGCATTCTTGGTGGCCTTGGTCATCTATGGCGTCGTGTATGCGGTGCTTGGGTTGGGCTTCGACTTTGGTGGTAAATCCTCACAGGCTGTCGCCCTTGGTGCGATCCTGATCTTCGGGGTGGCGTACCTGCTGGCCCAAGGTTTCGCTGATGAGGCCCCCCAAGCGCTGACTTTGCGTACCGCCGCCTACGCCGGGGCCGTCACCGTTAGCTACCTTGTTTTGCAACGCGCCTCCGAATGGCTGACTGCTGGCACTTTGCCTGCAACCCCGCAGGCAGGCGCTTTGGAGTGGGCGCTGATCCTGCTGGCCATGATCAGCTTTGGTTTGGTGGCTCTGGCGCAGGCGACGCTGCCTTTGTGGTCTTACCATCCGGCGGCGCAGGGTGTGCGCGTTCACCTGTCCAACGGGCTTTATATCAATGCGATTTCTGACCGTATCCTGGGCGGCTGGAAGCGGACACCATCCAATAAAGGAGCGGCACAATGAAGGCGGAAACATACGCAGGCTATTCCGGCGCACATCTGGAAGTGATCGCCAAGGCAGAGGCCGCAGGCCGCGCCATTCCACCGCTTTGGCCGCTGTCCTCATCCGTCGCCGTGAACCCGTTTTTGGGGCAGACCGAGCAGAACTTGCCGCAGGTCGCAGCCTTGTTGGACCGTGTTGCAGGCACGGCGGTTACTATGCCGCGCGATTGGTATCAGGCGAAAATCAGCGATGGGACAATTACGGACGCAGATCTGACGGCTGCATTGGCGCAGGTGCCGGGTGCGGCGCAGGATATCGCAGCATTCAAGGCCGCGGCTGATGGCGCATCCGCTGCGGCTGCCGCTTTGCCGACCGTGGCGGACCTTGCCGCAGAAGTTTCGGGGATCGATTGGCCGGGTATCGTGGAAGAACGCTTTGGCGTCTGGGCTGCCGGGTATTTTGATGCAGGTCAGGCACTGTGGCAGAACAAGCCGGGGCGCCGGGCCTTTGATGCATGGCGCGACTTTGCCAGCCGCGATTTGACGGCTGAAATTGCAGGGCTTTCGGGGTTCGGCAGTCTGGTGGCCAACACAGCGGCCCGCACACGCACCGCGCTGGTTGATGCGGCTGATGTGTTGGGGTTAACCGCCGAGGCGAGCGAGACATACTTTCACCAGTTGCTGCTGGGCTTGGGCGGGTGGTCACAGGTGGCCCGCTATCGCCTTTGGCAGGCAGAGTTGGCTGGTGGCACGGATCTGACGCTGGTTGATGTTTTGACGATCCGGTTGGTGTGGGAGCAGGCGCTTTACAAGCGTTACGCGCCCGAGATTGAGGCGAAATGGGCAAAGGTGCGCGAGGCGCATGCGACACCTGTCACCCCGTCTGAGGATCAGTTTATTGATGCCGCATTGCAGTCTGCCGCTGAATTTGCGGGTCAGCGCGCGTTGGCCGAAACCTTGAATGCCCCATCCGAACCGGCATCAGAGGGGCGGCCCGCGATGCAAGCGGCGTTTTGTATTGATGTGCGCTCTGAAGTGTTTCGTCGCGCATTGGAAAGCGTTGATCCTGATATTCAAACATTGGGCTTTGCGGGCTTTTTTGGTTTGACCGCATCGCACCAAAGCTTTGCGTCTGATGTCGCTGAAAAGCGTTTGCCCGTGCTGCTGAACCACGGTGTGACCAGCCATGCCGGAACGGACGAGGCGGCAGATCAGACCGCACGTTTCAGCGCACGGGCAAAGCGCGCCTGGGGACGGTTCAAACTGGCGGCGGTGTCGTCTTTTGCGTTTGTAGAGGCATCTGGGCCGATTTATGTGGGCAAACTGCTGCGCGATGCGCTTGGCGTCGATGCAGCGAAGGGGCCGGATAAACAGGTGCCGGTGCTGGATGAAAGCTTTGGTCTGGACGACCGGATTGGGGCGGCGACCTCGATTTTGGGTGCGATGTCATTGACTGATAATTTCGCGCCTTTGGTTCTGTTGTTTGGCCATGGTGCGAATGTGGTGAATAACCCCCATGCCAGTGCGCTGCATTGCGGTGCATGTGGTGGGTATACGGGCGAGGTGAATGCACGGCTTTTGGCGGGTATTCTGAATGACAAAGATGTGCGTGCGGGGCTGGCCGAGAATGGGATCACCGTTCCTGAAGATACGCTCTTTGTCGGTGGGTTGCATGATACGACGACCGATGATGTGACCATCTATGACGCTGATTTCGCAGGGCATAAGCATCAAAGCCACCTGAAGACCGCGCAGGATTGGCTAAGCGCCTCCGGTAAACTGGCCCGGACCGAACGTGCCTTGCGCCTGCCGCGTGCCGCCAATGGCGATGATATCGGTAAGCGTAGCCGCGATTGGTCGGAAACCCGGCCAGAGTGGGCTTTGGCAGGCTGTAAGGCGTTTATCGCGGCACCGCGCGCGCGGACAAAGGGCAAGGGACTGGAAGGCCGTGCCTTCCTGCATGACTATGATTGGCAAAAGGACGATGGGTTTGGGGTGCTGGAACTGATCCTGACGGCCCCTGTTGTGGTCGCCAGCTGGATCAGCCTGCAATACTATGGTTCAGTCGTGGCACCCAACGTCTTTGGTGCGGGCAATAAGCTGCTCCACAACGTCACCGGCGGTATCGGTGTGGTCGAAGGCAACGGCGGCGCGTTGCGCGGTGGTTTGCCGTGGCAGTCGGTCCACGACGGTAAAGGGTATGCCCACGATCCGCTGCGGTTGTCGGTCTGTGTTGAGGCCCCGTCAGATGCGATTACTGCGATTTTGGAGAAGCATCTAAATGTCCGGGCGCTGTTTGACAATCGCTGGCTGCACCTGTTCACGCTGAATGCGGATGGTCAGATGGATCAGCGGTATGATGGCGATCTGAAGTGGGTGGCGTTTGATGGGGCGCGCGAAGGCGCGTTAGCCGCCTAGCGGTTTCCGTCTGCGACCAGAGACCGCTTGCTGATCTGGGCAAGCGTGATGCTCGTTTCCGATTTCAGAACGGACCAAACTTCGCGCAGGCCTTCTTCGCCGCCGGCGGCGATGGCGAATTGCAGGACGCGCCCGAAGAAGGTGAAGTTGGCGCCTTGGGCGTAGGCTTTGACCACATCCTCGCCACTGCGCAGGCCGGTGTCGTAGAACAGCGGATAGTCGGGGCCGAGGGCGTCGCGGATTTCGGCGAGTTTCAGGATCGGTGCCGGTGCGCTGTCGAGTTGGCGTGAACCGTGGCTGGAGACTTGGATTGCGTCAACGCCTGCTGATTTGAGGGCAACAGAGTCCTCGACATCCAGCACACCTTTCACGACCAACTTGCCGGGCCACATATCGCGCAGTTTGGTCAGCGTATCCCAATCCGCCTTGGCGCGGCTTTCGGTGCGGTCGAAATCATAGCCGTCCATATCAAAGTTCGCCATTTGCGGCTTGCCTGCAAACAGCGAGGTCAGCGACCAACGCGGGTGCAGAGCGAAGTCGATGAATTGCTTGGGGCCGATCTTGAACGGCATGGTGAAGCCGTGGCGGAGTTCGCGGGGGCGACGACCAACTTCGGCCACGTCGACCGTCAGGACGATGGTGTCATAACCAGCGGCCTTAGCCCGTTCGACCAGTTTGAAGGTGCCTGACCCGTCGCCGCTGAAATACAATTGAAACCACGCGTTGCCTTCGGCCTCTTCGATCAACGGTTCCATTGCGGTTGACGCGACGGTTGAGACGCCCAAAGGCACGTTTTCACGCGCCGCCAATCGTGCCAGCATCATGTCTGCGCCAGGACCAGAAAGGTTGCACATCCCCATCGGGCTGATCCCGAAGGGCGCTTTTGTCGGCTTGTCCCATAGTGGGACAGACAACGACCTGTCGCTGACATCGCGCAAAACACGCGGGCGCAGTTCCAGATTGTCAAAGGCCGCACGGTTCCGCGCGGCCCCTGTTTCAGCGCCGGCGGCACCGTCGATGTAATCAAAGACCATCCAAGGAAGGCGCTTGCGGGCAAGCCTGCGGGCGTCTTCGCTGGAATGAATCTTTGCGGCCATTTAGCTGGCAACCGCTTTCATGAAGCGATCACGGATGACCACTGGGTCCATCGTGATGACCGGCAGCTTGATGTTGCCGCTGTCGCATTTGGTCACGATGATGGTCATTTGCTTGCTGTCGATCGCCTCTTGCAGGACCTTGCCGGTGTCTTTGTCTTGGCAGACAACGACGTTCTCGCAGCCACATGCTTTGGCCACGTTTTCCAGCTTGGTTTTTTTGCCCGCATAGGTCGGCTGATCACCGGTGGAGCCGTAAGAGCCGTTGTCGACAATCAACAGGATGAAGTTGTCCGCCACGTTGTTGGCAATCGTGGGCAGCGTGCCAAGGTTGGTCAGGATAGAGCCGTCACCGTCGATAGAGATGACCGTCTTGTCTTGCGCCAAGGCCAGACCCAAACCGATGGACGACGACAGGCCCATGGTGCCGAGCATGTAGAAGTTTTTGGCATTATCGTCGATCATGTGCAGCTCTTGGCTGGGCAGACCGATGTTGCAAACGACCAGTTGGTCACGCAGGATTGGCGCGATTTCGCGCAGGATTTCAGAACGGATCATTGGTCGCCGTAGCCTCCCCAGAAGGACGCATCCGTCAGGATCGCCACAGGTTTGTTGCACATGAAGGTGTATTTCAGGATCGCGTCCAGCTCATCCGCGTCCGCTTCCTTGTGGAAGTGGTATGTGGGGATGTTCATCTGGTTCAACAGTGCTTTGGTGTGCACGGCCATTTCGACCTGACAGGCCACAGGTTCGCGCAGCTCGCCACGGTAGCTGATCAGCATCGGCAAGGGCATGCGGTAATACTGGGTTAGCGTCGCCAACGTGTTGATGGTTACACCAATGGCGGTGTTCTGCATGATGATTGCCGGGCGTTTGCCGCCCATGAATGCACCCGCGCACAGGCCCATGCCTTCGTCTTCTTTGTTCGACGGGATGTGAAAGATTTCTGGGCGTGCTTCGACTTCGTCGATTACACCGGCCAACTGCTTGCACGGCACAGTGGTGATGAAGGATACATCGTTGGCGACAAAGTCATCCACGATCTTGCTGCTGATACTCAAGGTCTGGGGTCTCCTGATTGCGCCTTAAGAGCGGGCGTTGGGGTTTATGGAAATGAAAGCGGTTAGTAGCGCGCCACATGCACGGCACACGGGGCGTGCCGGACAACGCGGGCGGCGGTAGAGCCGAGCAGATAATCAATCAACCCGGGCTTATGAGAGCCAAGCACAATGCAATCTGCCTTCATGCTAGTGGCGGTGTCGACAATCGTGCGTCCACTGTGGCCTTTGACGATGACGCCTTTCACGCCATCCATTGACGTCACGCGCTCTTGCAGTTGCTTTTCGGCGCGGTCGAAGGCGCTTTGCATCACGCTTTCATCGACATAGGCGCTGACTGTTTTCTGCGGCGCTTCGTGGACGTGGAGTGCTGTGATCTGACCGCCCTCGGACAGCAAGGTGCGCGCGATCTGAATGGTTTTGTCGGCGATGCCGTGGTCAAGGGCCATGGGGACGATGATGTTCTTGTACATAGCAAACTCCTGATAGCTTTGATCCTGCGTTAGGGACGCAAAATGATTTTGGGGGCAGCAACGACGCCTGCCCTGATGTCAGCAAAGGCCTGCCCGCCTTCGGAAAGGGGTCTTTCCTCGGTCCAGTCTAGCGCACCAAGGCGTCCGTCGAAAATAGCAGCGGCCGTGTCGCGGAAATCTTGGGATGTATAGGTATACGTCCCGATAAATGTAATCTCTTGCAGGGTCATGCGGCGGATGTCCAAGCCGCCCGTTGCCTCGCCCAGGCCGATATGCATGATCACACCGCCGGGGCGGGTGATTGCAGCGGCATCGGCGCGGGTGGCGGCATAGCCGACGCCGTCGATGACCAAATCGGCTTCTGTGACCGTGCCCGGTGCAACTGCGGTGAAACCATCGATTGTGTCCAACGTCGCGCGGCGTACTGCGTTGGGTTCGATGACCTGAATATCAGTTGCGCCGAATGCCCGCAGGCAAAGGGCGGCACCAACGCCGATAGCACCGCCACCAACAACCACACAGCGGGCGTCGGTCAGCGGCATGTCAAGCGCTTCAGACCCCAGCCGCACCGCGTGCCAGCCGCAGGCCAAAGGCTCTGCCAATGCAGCTTTTGCCAGTGGCACATTGTCGGGCACTTCAACAAGATTGCGGTCTGCCATAACCACCAATTCGCCAAACGCCCCTTCGCGCGGCGGCATTGAGATGATCATGCGATCGGGGCACAGGTTATCGCGGCCTGCTTTGCAGGCTTTGCACAAACCGCAGGTGGTCAACGGGTTGATCGTCACGCGCTTGCCGTCCAGTGCACCGCCAACGACAGTGCCCGCGGCCTCATGCCCCAGAATAACCGGGGCAGGGCGGCGTTCATCGTGCCCAAGATAGGCATGCATGTCAGAGCCGCAGATGCCTGACGCTTCGATCTTGATCAGGCTTTGCCCGGCGGCGGGCACAGGGTCAGCCATATAGCGATACACAAGCGTTTCCACATCGTCATAAACAAGCGCTTTCATTTGGCTGTATATCCTCCGTCCACCATGAGGACTTGTCCTGTGACATAAGCCGATGCGTCAGAGCAGAGAAAGAGAAGCGGGCCATCTATATCCGAAAGCGTGCCATTGCGCCCAACACATGTATTGGCAGCATTGCGCGCTGCGCGTTCGGGGTCGGCGAACACCGGCCCAGTTAGTTCGGTTGGAAAGAAGCCCGGACCGATTGCATTGGCTGTGATCCCGTCTTTGGACCACGCCTCTGCCATGGCGCGGGTCAGTTGCCCAATGCCTGCCTTTGATGTGCCGTAACTGATGCCAGCGGGAAACGCGCGCGTGGTCTGAAGCGAGGCGAAGTTGACGATGCGCCCCCAGCCTTTGGCCTTCATCGCAGGCGCGAAGGCCTGTGATAGAAAGAACGGTGCGGCAAGGTTCAGGTTCATCGTCACGTCCCAGCCTGCAGGGGTGACATCATCCGCTGTCTCACGTGTGTTGATGCCTGCGGCATGTACCAGAATATCCGGCGCGCCAAAGGGCGCTGCAATATCCGCGGTGGTCCCCTCAATCGCGTCCCGATCCGAAAGGTCGGCAGTGACAATGGCAGCATGTGATCCGGTGGCTTTCGCCCAGGCCTCCAGTGCTTCCTCCCGCCGCGCCACGCCGACCACCTTGGCCCCAGCGGATGCCAAAACCGTCGCGGCCCTTTGCCCAAGCCCCGCACTTGCGCCAGTGACGCAAGCCACGCGACCTGTCAGGTCAAAGAGATCGCTGGGATCAGCCATGTGGTGTCAGGTCAAAGTTCTCGCCAGGGAAGTATTTCGCCAGACGCACATCAGCGGCGCGCGCGTGCCCTTCCATGCCCTCAAGGCGGGAAATGCGGGCTGTCGCTTCGGCGACGCGCTTGGACCCTTCGCGGGTGGCTTGCTGCCATGTGACGATCTTCATGTATTTGTGGACTGACAGACCACCGGTGTATGATGCCGCACCGGATGTCGGCAGAACGTGGTTCGTGCCAGATGCCTTGTCGCCGTAGGATACTGTGGTTTCTTCGCCCAAGAACAAAGATCCATAGCAGCTAAGCCTATCCAGCCACCAAGGCAGGTCTTCGGCCTGTACCGTTAGGTGCTCTGGCGCGTAGTCGTCGGAACAGGCGGCCATTTCTTCGCGGTCTGCGCACAGGATCACCTCGGCATAGTCGCGCCATGCGGCGGCGGCGTTGTCGCGGTTTACTTCGGGCAGGTCTGCGATCAGGTCAGGGACGCGGTTCATCACGTCTTCGGCCAAAGCGCGGCTGTCAGTGACCAGCCAAACGGGCGAATTATAGCCATGCTCGGCTTGGCTGACGAGGTCGGTCGCCACAATATGCGGGTCGGCGGATTGATCGGCAAGGATCAGGCTGTCAGTTGGGCCGGCGATCATGTCGATGCCGACGCGGCCAAACAGGATGCGCTTGGCTTCGGCCACAAACTGGTTACCGGGGCCGACAAGGATGTTGGCTTTGGGCAGATTAAACAAACCAAAGGTCATTGCGGCCACACCCTGCACACCGCCCATCGCCATGATCTTGTCGGCGCCACAGATGTGGGCGGCATAGATGATGGCAGGGGCCACACCCACTTCGGGACGAGGTGGGGAAGCAACGGCGATGTGGTTGCAACCCGCAACCTTCGCGGTTGTCACGGTCATGATAGCCGAGGCGATATGGCTGTAACGACCACCGGGCACATAGCAGCCTGCGGCATCAACCGGGATCGCTTTTTGCCCGGCGATAAGACCCGGAACGATTTCATATTCGATATCGCTGACTGTTGCTTTCTGTGCCTCGGCAAAGCGTTTCACGTTGTCATGGGCGAACTGGATATCTTCTTTCAGTTTCTCTGGCACCAGCGCCGATGCGGCTTCAATCTCTTCCGCAGTCAGGATTACATTGCCGTCGTATTTGTCGAACTTGGCGGCATATTCCAGCGCCTTTGCGTCCCCGCCCTCTTCGATATCGTTCAGAATGCCCTGAACAAGTTCATGCACATCAGATGCGCCGGACTGTGCCGTGAGGGTCGCTTTTTTGAGGTACTCAAGTGCCATGCGTGATTTGCCTTACCTTGGAAAAAGAAAATGTCTGTGGGGACGTGAGCAGGGCCTAACACCGACGGTCTTGTCGTTGTGCGGGCAAGAGCTTGGTCTGCTTGTGCATTTCATGAACATACGCAACCTCCCCCCAGATGACGTCTTTGATTCTGGCGCTATGTAAGCGTTTACATTGCAGTAATGCAAGGGCTTAAGTTAACGCAGGGTAAGTTTGACTATCTTGATGGCGCATGCCCGGCTAAAACAGCGCGGAACATTGCGTTTTCAAGGAGATGACCGATCAATTCTGATCCCACACCAACGCTGCATGACGTGGCCGAAGCGGCCAAAGTATCGACCGCCACGGTATCACGCTGTCTGAATTTTCCAGACAAGGTGGCGCCTGAGACGCGCCAGAAGGTGCAGGATGCGATCGCGCTGCTTGGGTATTCGCCGAACTTCGGCGCGCGCGTTATGGCGGCGCGGCGGACGAATACGATCGGTGCCATTATTCCGACGATGGAAAACGCCATCTTTGCCCGCGGATTAGAGGCGTTTCAGGAAGAGTTGCGCCGACATGGTTTTACGATGTTGGTTGCCAGTACGGCCTATCAGCCTCAGATCGAAGAAGAGCAGATCAGGTCGTTGGTTGCGCGCGGTGCCGACGCGCTGTTGTTGATAGGGTATCAACGGGCGCCCGAAATTTACCGCTTTTTGGATGCTCAGCGTATTCCAGTGCTGTTGACATGGGCGTTCGACCCTCAGTCGCCGCGCCCGTCTGTTGGGTTTGATAACCGCGCGGCGATGCAGGGTCTGGCAGCAAAGGTCATTGCGCTGGGCCATCGCAGGCTGGCGTTGATTTCCGCAGATACCGGCCCGAATGATCGTGCCGCTGCCCGCCGGGACGGGATCTTGCGTGCTATGGCGGCCGCCGGATTGGATGGGACACAGCTGCGTTTCGAGGAAACAACCTATGGTATTGATCAAGGGGCGGCTGCATTTGACCGGCTGATGGCGATGCCTGACCGCCCCACTGCCGTATTTTGCGGCAATGATGTGCTGGCTGTCGGCGCATTGCGCAGCGCGCGTGCGCTTGGTCTTTCGGTGCCGCAGGATGTTTCTGTTTTGGGCTTTGACGATATCGAATTGGCGCAGGTCGCCTATCCGGCACTGACGACCGTTCATGTCCCACATCGGGAAATGGGGCGCAGGGCAGGGCAAGCGCTGGGCAGGCTTTTAAGGGATGGAGAGCCGATCAAGCCGGTGGAGCTGGCGACCAGAATTGTACTCAGAGATACCCTTGGTCCCGCATAGATTGTAGTTGTTAACACTCTATCAACCATTGTGTGTGTAGATTGGACATAACTTTTTGACAAAAAGTGGACGTTATTGGGACAAAGTCTTTGCTCATTCTCGCCACATTTGTTAATCTGGCGTTAATAAGTATCAAGAGTTTAGAAGAATCCATGTTGCGTTATGATTTTGAAATGTACCCGGTCGGCAATGCGCACTGCGCAACCGGGATGGGTATTGATAAAGGGATGACCAGCCAAGGCCACGCCCGTTCGAATACAGTTGTCGCTTTTTTTCGCGACCCTAAAACCACAAATGTGGTGACATCCGCCCCGCCGATTGTACGACTGTTTCTTGAAGAAGCCGGGTTCGAGCTTTCTGATGCAGAGCAGTGGGACGCAGAAAATGTATCATCAGAATCAGATGATCATTTGCGACGTGCCCTCGCCATTCAATTGACCGCTGCGCTTTCAAACCGTGCTTTGAAAAAGGCGCTTGCGCGCGCCGCGGACGAAAGCGAATTTGATGTCGCGGCGTTTATCGCTGCTGTTGTGTCAAAGCAATCGCCGCGGGATGGTTTGGAAGATGCAGCACCGCAATGTACCGTCACTCCAAGACGCCCTAGCCAACTGCGCGCACAGCGCCGGGCCAACCCAAGCGTGCGGCCGCGCTAGCGCCCGACGCTTTTTGCAAGGTCGTTTTCTGTGGCCGCCAGCCCACCCATTTCGATGACAAATTGAACAACGTCATCCACCCCTTTGCCGTGCTTGAGTGCGCAAAATGCAAAGGGGCGGTTGCCGCGCATCTGTGTGCTATCGCGCTTCATCACATCCAAAGAAGCACCAACATATGGTGCCAGATCGGTCTTGTTTATCACAAGTAGGTCTGATCGGGTGATGGCCGGTCCGCCTTTGCGGGGGATTTCTTCGCCTGCGGCCACGTCGATGACATAGATCGTGATATCAGCCAACTCAGGGCTGAACGTCGCTGACAGGTTGTCGCCGCCGCTTTCGATCAGCACCAGATCAAGATCATCATGCCGCCTTTGCATTTCCGCAACTGCGGCAAGGTTGATCGACGCATCCTCGCGGATTGCTGTGTGCGGGCAGCCCCCGGTTTCGACCCCGATCACCCGGTCCTGTGGCAAGATTTGCATCCGCATAAGGGCCTCGGCGTCCTCTTGCGTGTAGATGTCATTGGTGATCACCCCGACAGAGTATTGTGGGTGCAGTGCCTTGGCGATGGCGGCTGTCAGCGTTGTTTTGCCCGCGCCAACGGGACCACCGATCCCAATACGCAAGGGGCCATTCATCGCGGTCATGTGCGGAATATCCTTGGTTGAAGTGTTTCGTGGTGCATCGCAGCGATATCAACCATGAAAGCGGTGCTTTGCAGGTCATCCAGCTTGGTGCCGGTCGTTGCCTTTGCTGTTTCGTCGCAAAGTATTGTCAGTGAGGCAAGGATGTTTTGCCCTTCGGTTTGGCCCAGTGCCATTAACCGCATGGCCGCGCTGATCAGGTTGCTGCTTATGGCTTGTAGATACATCGCAGCAGTCAGTGATACGTCGATATTCTGCCGCGCAGCTGCCTGACCGACGGCGACAGGATAGACGTAACCGTGGCCAGTGCCGCCCCAAATTGCGGCGGTGGTCTTGCAGAAGGCCGCACCTTGCAGGGTTTGTTCAAGTTGCCGCTCTGCCGATGCGGCGAAAGCAAGTGCGGTGTCATTGACGATGTCCAGCGATGCATTGTCAGCGCAGGCGTGGGCCGCGCGCAACAAGATACAATCGTTGCGTCCGCTGCCATGGATGATGATATCCGTTAGCCAGTCTTTAAGGTCCTGACCTGATGTGATCGCGTCAGACTGGATGGCAGCCTCCAACCCATGTGAATAGGCGAAAGCGCCGACTGGAAAGGCAGGCGACAACCATTGCGCCAGCGTCAGGATATCGCGATCAGTGCTCATGTGCGGTCGCAACATGCTCGTGGCTATGGGTGCGGCCATGACCATAAGCGCCGCCTTCGGGGGTGAAAGGGGCCGTGATCGGGGTCACAGTCGCGCCGAGGTGTTCCAGCATATGCCCAATCACGGAATCCGCCTGAATCAGCAGATGGTCGGCGTTGATCTGGCAAGGCGTGTGCCGGTTGCCGACATGCCATGCGAGCCGGACAAGATCGTGTCCTGTCACCTTATACAGGTTCTCTTCTGCCGCTTTCACTTCAACCAAACTGCCATCGCTGAGTTCAAGAGCGTCCCCATGATCAAGTGACGTCGTATGCGCCAGATCAACAAGGAATGGTTTGCCCCCAGCGGTTTCCAACCGTTTGCGCCGCAAAAACCGCGCCGCATAGTCCAGTGCGCAAACCTCGGCGGGCCCCGACCAGTCTCCGGCTTTGCGTACGATTTGTGCGATAGGAAGTGATGACATTTCGGACCTCAGAACATGAAATAGCGTTGCGCCATCGGCAGGACCTCGGCGGGTTCGCAGGTCAGCAACACGCCATCGGCGCGCACCTCGTAGGTTTCGGGGTGCACTTCGATTTCGGGCAAGGCGGCGTTCATGACCATGTCCGCTTTGCTGATCTTACGGGTGTTTTTGATGGCGATCGTTTGTTTGGCCAACCCCAATTCATCACGCAAACCTGCCGATTGGGCCGCACCGGACACAAAGCTGACCGAGGAATTTGTCAGTGACCCGCCGTAGGCCCCGAACATAGGCCGAGTATAAACAGGCTGTGGCGTCGGAATGGATGCATTAGGGTCACCCATTTGCGCCACGACAATCGAACCACCCATCAAAACCATCTCAGGTTTCACGCCAAAGAATGCCGGACTCCAAAGCACCAGATCGGCGCGTTTGCCAACGCTGATATCACCCAGAACATGGCTAACACCCTGGGCGATGGCGGGGTTGATCGTGTATTTGGCGATGTAGCGACGGACGCGCATGTTGTCGTTCTCACCCGTCTCTATGTCCAGACGCCCGCGTTGTTTTTTCATCTTATCGGCTGTTTGCCACGTGCGGATGATCACCTCACCCACGCGCCCCATCGCCTGACTGTCCGACGCGATGATCGAAAACGCGCCCATGTCGTGCAGGATGTCTTCTGCTGCAATCGTCTCGCGGCGGATGCGGCTTTCGGCAAAGGCGATGTCTTCGGGGATAGATTTATCAAGGTGATGACAGACCATCAGCATATCCAGATGCTCTTCGAGTGTGTTCACCGTGAAAGGCCGCGTTGGGTTGGTTGAGGACGGCAGGACGTTCGCGTCGCCGCAGATTTTAATGATGTCCGGGGCGTGCCCGCCGCCTGCACCTTCGGTGTGGAAAGCGTGGATGGTACGGCCTTTCATGGCGCTGACCGTGTGTTCGACAAAACCGGATTCATTGAGCGTATCGGTGTGGATCATCACCTGCACGTCCATGTCGTCGGCGACGGATAGGCAGCAATCAATTGCGCCGGGTGTGGTACCCCAATCCTCGTGCAGTTTCAGCGCACAGGCCCCGCCTTTGACCATTTCGACCAAAGCGTCTGGCTGGCTGGCATTGCCTTTGCCGGACAACCCAATGTTCATCGGGATGCCGTCGAAAGACTGCAACATCCGCCCGATATGCCAGGGTCCTGGCGTGCATGTCGTGGCAAGCGTGCCATGCGCAGGCCCGGTGCCGCCGCCAAAACAAGTGGTCACACCCGAATGCAGCGAATCTTCCATCTGCTGGGGGCAGATAAAGTGGATGTGGCTGTCCATGCCCCCCGCCGTCAGGATGCGGCCTTCGCCTGCAATCACCTCGGTCCCCGGACCGACGATGATATCCACACCGGATTGGGTGTCAGGATTGCCCGCTTTGCCGATGGCGTGGATCAGCCCATCTTTCAGCGCGACATCGGCTTTATAGATGCCTGCATGATCCACGATCAGCGCGTTGGTGATAATGGTATCGACGGCCCCGCCGGCGCGGGTGACCTGGGATTGGCCCATACCATCGCGGATCACTTTTCCGCCGCCAAACTTCACCTCTTCGCCATAGGTGGTGAGATCACGTTCGACCTCGATGATCAGATCGGTGTCAGCCAAGCGCAGTTTGTCGCCGGTTGTGGGGCCATACATCGCCGCGTAATGGGCGCGGGAAATCTCGCGGGGCATCTATAGGTCTCCCATGATTTGTTGGTTGAAGCCGAAGATGCGGCGCGCGCCACCGATGGGGATCAGCTGCACCTCGCGGCGTTGGCCCGGTTCGAACCGGACGGCGGTGCCCGATGCGATATCAAGGCGCATGCCGCGCGCAGTATCACGGTCGAAATCCAGCGCGGGATTGGTTTCGGCGAAATGGTAATGGCTGCCAACTTGGATGGGGCGGTCGCCGGTGTTGGCGACCATCAGGGTGATGGCTTCGGCGTCTGCGTTCAGCGTCAGATTGCCGTCAGCAGGAAAGACTTCTCCGGGGATCATGGTTTTGCCTCTTATCTGATGGGGTTGTGAACGGTGACGAGTTTGGTGCCATCAGGGAAAGTGGCCTCGACCTGCACCTCAACGATCATCTCAGCGATGCCATCCATACATTGATCGCGGGTGATGATTTGACCGCCAGCCTCCATCATATCGGCGACGGACCGGCCATCGCGGGCACCTTCGACAACGGCGTCGGTTATCAGGGCAATCGCCTCTGGATGGTTGAGCTTGACGCCACGGGCCAGCCGCTTGCGCGCCACCTCGGCGGCCATCGCGACCAGTAGTTTGTCTTTTTCGCGCGGGGTGAGTTGCATGGGTCAAAGCCTCCATGAAATGGGCAGGGAATTGTTTGTCAGATGATCAAGGATCGGGATCAGGGTGCGGCGCAGTTCGAAACCGTCCGCTGCAAGGTGGCGCATGACAAGGACATCTTCCGCAATCAGGCTGGCCCCTGCGGTAGAGGGCAGCATTTTGCGCAATGTGCCCAGTTGGGACGCTGCATCAGGGGCAATAAACACCAAACTGGCCATTGCCCCGGCACCATTCGCGGTTGCGGCGCGTGCCATGTGGGCTGCGGCATCGCCGGTGATATCCATGCCATCAAGATACAAAGGCTTGCTGTCCCGCATGACCCTGATGCGATCGCGAAATTGGATATGGTGCAGGTTTTCGGACATCGCGGCGCGTCCAAATGCAATGGGCTCCACCATCAAAAGTTGCGCGCCAATAGCTACGTCAATCGAAAGCCTGCGGCGCAAGGCGCAACGATCAAAAAGGATCAATTCCTGCGGCAGCCAGTTTAACCGCGCACCGGTTTCAACGGTTAAATGCGTCGTCACACGGCTAACCTCACCGATCTGGGCGCGATAGGCACGTTCGGCCGCCTGAGTTGTCAGCGTCAGCCGCGTATCGGTTTTGGCGGTAACGTCCAATGTGAATGCATCACCCCCGGTAATTCCGCCAGCGGTGTTCACAATAATCCCTTCAAGGGCAGGTCCGTAGCTTTGTGGAAAGACCAGTTTTGTTGATCCAGCCTGACGCAGGTGCATGATCTGTGTGCGTCCTTTCTGGCGGCAGGCAACAGTTAACACACCCTCGCCAATAGCACGGGGCTGCGCGGGGCGCGCTTTGGCAAAGCTTTTATGGCGTGGCAGGTCGATCTTAAGCTCCGAGACTTTAAAGAGTGCTCAGAGATTGCGCATATTTTGCGATTGAAAGGCAGTGTTTCCAATCTGCTGGGCGCATAAGTCCCTAAGTTGCGGAAATATTAGGCAGCGCACGCACATCTTGCCGCAAATATCGTCGGTTGCCAAAAGTAAGGTGGATCATGATCCACCTTACCCAAACTCACCCGATCGCGGCTGCTTTCACATCGTCATCAATGAAAGGCACGTATTTTTCAAAGTTGTCACTGAACATCATCACCAGCTTTTCGGCCTGCGCATCATAGCCAGCCTTGTCAGCCCAAGTGTCGCGTGGATTTAGCAAACCATCGTCAACACCATCCACCGAAACCGGCACTTCGAAACCAAAATGCACATCCTTGCGGAACGTGCTTTCGATCAAAGTGCCGTCCAATGCCGCCGATAGCAGCGCACGCGTCGCCTTGATCGGCATCCGTGACCCTGTGCCATAGGCACCACCGGTCCAACCGGTGTTCACCAACCAGCAGGTCGCGCCATGGCTGGCGATTTTGCTGCGCAGCAGATTGCCATAAACCTCTGGCCGCCGCGGCATGAAGGGTGCACCAAAGCATGTGCTGAATGTCGGTTCTGGTTCGGTCACGCCGCGTTCTGTGCCAGCGACCTTGGACGTAAAGCCAGACAGGAAGTGATACATCGCCTGCGCCGGTGTCAGCCGCGCGATAGGGGGCAGCACGCCGAATGCATCACAGGTCAGCATGATAATATTCTTGGGATGCCCACCCAATGCGTTTTCAGATGCATTGGAGATGTAGTTGAGCGGGTAGGCGCAGCGCATGTTCGCAGTCAGGCTGTCGTCTTCGAAATCCAACTCAAACGTGTCGGGGTCAAACACCATATTCTCGATCACCGTGTGCGGCATGGAACAGGTCGCGTAAATTTCGGGTTCTGCTTCGGGGTCCAGACCGATGGTCTTGGCGTAACAACCCCCTTCAAAGTTGAAGGTGCCGCGGTCTGACCAGCCGTGTTCATCATCCCCGATCAGCACACGGGTTGGATCAGCAGAGAGCGTTGTTTTACCCGTGCCGGACAGCCCAAAGAAAACCGCCGTATCAACCGGGTTGCCCGGCGCATGGTTGGCCGAACAGTGCATCGGCATGATGCCTTTTTCAGGCAGCAGGTAGTTCAGCAAGGTAAAGACGGATTTCTTGTTTTCGCCAGCGTATTCGGTACCGCCGATCAGGATCAGCTTCTTTTCAAAGTTCATCGCGATCACGGTTTCAGACCGGCAGCCATGTTTGGCGGGATCCGCTTTGAACGTGGGGCAGTTGATGACGGTAAAGTCTGGCGCAAATGTCTTAAGCTCTGACGCCTCTGGGCGCCGCAGCATATGACGGATAAACAGGCCGTGCCATGTCAGTTCTGTTACCACACGCACGTCCAATCGGTGTGCGGGGTCGGCACCACCAAACAGGTCTTGAACGTTGTAAGTGCCGCCTTTCATGTGCTCCAGCATATCGGCGTAGAGCACATCAAAATGCGCGGGGTCCATCGGCGGGTTGTTTTCCCACCAGATCGTATCGGCGACATTATCGGTTTTGACGACAAATTTGTCTTTTGGTGACCGGCCTGTGTGCTTGCCGGTTGAGACCAGGAATGTGCCACCTTTACCGGTGACACCTTCGCCAGCAGCGACGGCGGCATCGTGCAGTTCTTGCTCAGAGCGGTTGTAGTAGATGTAACCCAGCCCTGTGATGCCTTGATCTTCAAGTTTCATCGACGGGTTGACCGTGCCGTGGTCCATGGGTTCGCTCCTTTATGATATGACCAAAATGGTCAGCGATGTCCCCTCCATAGCACCAAGTTTTCAAGCGCCGATACCCTAGTTTCACATCGTTAGCGCAACCATTCTGATGTTAGCGCAACCAAAGGTCGCTCGGCGGAAAACAGGAGGAGCGGCAGAGGGAATTTTGGTAAAAGTAACCCAAATAAGGCAAATGTGTGGCATTGATTGAGTTAACTGTTGATTCGGCTATGTAAAACAGTGAAAAGTCTGAGGCAGCGCATGAAACGCGCGCCGCGCATATCTAATGAAGGGTTTCCACTATGTCACGAATTGCACTTGTAGATGATGACAGGAACATCCTCACGTCTGTGTCCATGACCCTTGAGGCCGAAGGCTTTGAGGTTGAAACATATAATGACGGTCTTTCGGCGCTTGAGGCTTTCAACAAGCGCATGCCCGACATGGCTGTTCTGGACATCAAAATGCCACGGATGGACGGGATGGATTTGTTGCAAAGGCTGCGCCAGAAGACATCCATGCCGGTTATTTTTCTGACATCCAAGGATGATGAAATCGACGAAGTCCTTGGTCTGCGCATGGGCGCTGACGATTACGTAAAAAAGCCATTTTCGCAGCGTTTACTTGTGGAACGAATCCGCGCGTTGTTGCGCAGGCAAGATGCGATCGCGGGCGAAGAGATTGAGGAAACCGAGGACACCAAGGTTATGGTCCGCGGTGAGTTGGTGATGGATCCACTCCGTCACGCGGTGAAATGGAAAGGGAAAGACGTATCCCTGACGGTAACGGAATTTTTGTTGTTGCAGGCGTTGGCCCAGCGACCCGGCTTTGTCAAAAGCCGCGATCAGCTGATGGATGTCGCCTATGATGACCAAGTCTATGTGGACGATCGTACGATCGACAGCCACATCAAACGCCTGCGCAAAAAGATGCGTAACACGGACAATGAGTTCTCTGCGATCGAGACCCTTTATGGCATCGGATATCGCTACAACGAAGAGTAAGTCATGACGGCAGCGCCGAAAATTGACGTACGCGACCTGAAGTCCGTGCGCGCCGCTGCGCGCACGCCCGATCTTGTGTTGGGTGATGATTGGGTTGATCCCGATCTTGTCACCGAAGATATCGAAGTGGATGAGATCCCCGGTGGTCGTCTGTTTGCGCTGCGGCGTTCGCCGATTGCGCGTAAGATTATCACCTTCAACTTAATCGCATTGATCCTGCTGATCTCCGGTGTGCTTTACCTCAGCCCCTCGCGTGACAGTCTGGCGTTTCAGCGCGCCAACGGCCTGATCAACGAAGCGCAGCTGATTGCGGATGTGTTTGAAGGGCAGTTGCCATCTATCGCACCTGTCAATTTGGTTACAGCGGACGGCATCAATCCGACAGCCACGCTGGAGGGTCTGAACCTGCGCGGTGGTGTTGAGGTGTCTGTTTTTGCCCCCGATACGACCTTGGTCGCGCGTGCAACCGGTAGTTTGAACACAGACCAAATCGCAGAGCTTGAGGCGCAGGCTGGTGGCACCTTCGTTTTGGATTTTTTGGTCTCACTGTGGGACGGCATGGTGAGTTTGGGATCGTTTGCTGAAGAGCCAATTGATCAGGAACAATCCATTATTCAGCTTTCACAGGAAAATGTCCGACTGGCAATTGAAAACGGGACGCAACTGGAGGCTTCGGAAATTGACGGCGCTACCAGTTTCATTGTGACCACGCCGATCATGCGTAATGATGTGGCAGTGGGCGTGATTGCCGTTACGACAGCCGCGGGTGAGGTCGATAGCCTTGTGCGCCGTGAACGCGAACAGTTCCTGCGACTTTTCTTCGTGGGTGTGTTGGTTAGTATCGGTTTGAGCCTTGTTCTGGCGTCCACCATCGCCAATCCATTGGCGCAATTGGCGACCGCTGCGGAGGCAAGCCAAGAAAAGAACGCACGCAAGATGTCTCCGGG
Source organism: Roseobacter sp. CCS2 (assembly GCF_000169435.1). Classification (GTDB taxonomy): domain Bacteria; phylum Pseudomonadota; class Alphaproteobacteria; order Rhodobacterales; family Rhodobacteraceae; genus Yoonia. Next base: position 233,374 of record NZ_AAYB01000002.1, read on the forward strand.
TCGGGTGCGTATCCCTGATTTGAGCGGACGCCCCGATGAAATTGGGCGTTTGTCGGCTGCTTTGCGTAGCATGGTGTCCGCGCTTTACGAACGCATCGAGGGTAATGAACAATTTGCGGCAGATGTTGCGCATGAAATCAAAAATCCGCTGGCGTCCTTGCGATCGGCGGTTGGTACAATGCGTGTGGCGACCCGTGATGATCAGCGCGAACGCCTGCTTGAGGTCATTGAACATGATGTGAAGCGGCTCGACCGCTTGGTCAGTGACATCTCGAACGCGTCGCGTCTGGACAGTGAACTGGTCAAGGAAGAAGAGGAAACCTTTGACCTGATCAACATGCTTGGCAACATCACAGAGTTTTTGGGCAAGGATGCCAAATTGCGCGGCGTTGATTTTGTGGCTGATCTGCCCGAGGGTGAGATTATGGTGCAAGGTCTGGAAGGGCGCCTGGCACAGGTCTTTGTTAATCTGATCACCAATGGGATTTCATTCTGTGACAAGGGTGATGCTATCCGCGTCTGGGCCCGCACCCGTCAGAACCGCGTCTTGATTGTGGTCGAAGATACGGGCCCGGGTATTCCTGACGATGCACTGACCAAGATTTTCCAGCGCTTCTATTCCGAACGGCCCGAGGGTCAGTTTGGCAATAACTCTGGGTTGGGTCTGGCGATTTCAAAGCAGATTGTAGAGGCGCATGCCGGTGCGATCTGGGCGGAAAATATTCGCCCAACCGATGCGGATCCAACGTCTGAACCCCTGGGCGCGCGCTTTGTTGTTGGTCTGCCGATCTAACGATGCCTGCACCCGACACCCTACATGCATCTTGTGTGGCTTGGGAGGGTCGGGCTGTTGTTATCATGGGGGCAGCTGGCGCTGGTAAATCTGCGCTGGCGTTGACCCTGATGGCGCTGGGGTGCACCCTGGTTGCGGATGACCGTGTGCAATTGTCAGTCCAAGACGGTGCGGTCATGGCTGCAACCCACCCCAATATCCAAGGTCTTATTGAAGCGCGCGGCGTCGGCATCCTGAATGCAACCACGCAACCGACGGCCCGCGTCGCGTTGGTGGTCGATCTGGATCGCGTCGCAGTAGAACGATTGCCACAGCCGGGTATCTTCACGTATTTGGGATACGATCTGCCCTTGATCTGCCGGATTGATGCACCACACTTTGCACCTGCGATATTGCAGATTCTCAAGTCTGGTTGGAGCGATAGATGACCAAAACAGGTCAGGACCCAATGACGGCCGCGCCAGCAGTTGTGCTGGTGACAGGCCCATCCGGTGCTGGTCGGTCCACCGCGATCAGAGCGCTTGAAGATTTGGGTTATGAGGTGATCGACAATCTGCCACTTTCGCTTTTGCCGCGTTTGCTAGAGGGTCCACCACCTACGCGCCCGCTGGCATTGGGGGTTGACGTGCGTAACCGTGATTTCAGCACATCGGCCTTGATTGATACTATTGATCGGCTGACCGGTAAGGGCAAATTGACGGCGCAAGTGCTCTATATGGATGCCGCGGAAGAGGAGCTTGTCCGCAGATATTCTGAAACGCGGCGACGGCACCCGCTGGCACCGGCTGGTTCACCGTTGCAGGGCATCGCAGCCGAGCGTGAATTGCTGATCCCGATCCGCGCGCGTGCGGACGTGTTGATTGATACCACCGGGTTATCACCCCATGACGCAAAGGCAGAGGTGGAAAAGTGGTTTGAGACTGGCGATGGGCGCAAGCTGGGTGTGACGCTCCATTCGTTTTCCTACAAGCGTGGTCTGCCACGTGGCATGGATATCATCATGGATTGCCGCTTTCTGCAAAACCCACATTGGGTCGAAACGCTGCGTGATCTGGACGGTCGTGATCCGGATGTCGCCAAATATGTCGCCGCTGATCCCCGGTTTCCGGCGTTCTTTGATCAGGTAAAGGGGCTTGCTGATTTGTTGCTGCCTGCGCACCGTGATGAGGGCAAGGCGCATCTGTCTATCGGGTTTGGCTGCACAGGTGGCAAACACCGTTCCGTCGCAATGACCGAGAAACTGGCAGAAGCCCTTGCACAAGACGGATGGCATGTGTCTAAACGACACCGCGAGTTAGAGCGGCGCGCGGCCGAGGGTATTAAGGAAAACGCGGTTTGATCGGGATTGTTATCGTCGCGCACGGGGGGTTGGCGCAAGAATACCACGCTGCGGTTGAGCATGTCGTGGGGCCACAGCCGGGCATGGTTAGCATCGCCATAGGTCCCGAAGATGATCGCGGCATCAAGCAAGACGAGATTTGCAACGCCGCTGATGGTGTCGATACCGGGGATGGGGTGGTCATCGTCACAGATATGTTCGGGGGATCGCCCACTAATCTGTCATTGCGGGCCTGTAGCCCTGATAATCGCCGTATCCTTTATGGGGCCAACCTGCCCATGCTGATCAAATTGGCCAAGTCGCGTAACGCCACCGTGCCAGACGCGGTCGAGGCGGCGATCACAGCAGCCCACAAGTATATCAACAGCCATAACGGTGGGCTGCCACAATGACCCAAATGCGTCTTGAAATTCAGAATATCAAAGGGCTGCATGCGCGCGCGTCGGCCAAGCTGGTTGAAGTGGTCGAAAGCTTTGATGCGGATGCGACCGTTACCAAAGACGGTGAAAGCACTGGGGGCGACAGCATCATGGGTCTTTTGATGTTGGCAGCTTCTATCGGAACCTTTATTGAAGTTGAAACCCGTGGACCGCAAGCAAAAGAGCTCGCAGCGGCGATTGAGAACCTTGTCGCTGATAAATTCGGTGAAGACGACTGACTGACACGTGGATCGCATAGGACAAGCACATTGACCGACACGACCCCCAAAGCCTCTGCCCGGCCGGTAATGTCCGAAACGCCACCCCGCGTCTATGATCGTGGTGCGCTGACGTACTCAAACACGTTCGACAGCCCCATCAAACGCAACATCATCAAAACGATCGAGTGGTTCACAGGTAAGCTTCATATCGTCCGCATGATCCGCAAGTTTGAAAAACGCGGCAAACTGCACGGGCAGGCGTTCTGGCGCGGCGCGCTGGATGTGATGGGCATTGACGTGATCACCCCGCAGGAACAGCTTGACCGCATCCCTAAAACTGGCCCTGTTGTGATTGTTGCCAATCATCCGCATGGCTTGGTTGATGGCTTGGTTTTTGCGGAGTTGATTGGGCGTGTGCGGACAGACTACCGCATCCTGACGCGCGCCTTTTTGACGGATATTGACGAAGATGCCGGTAATTTTCTGATCCCGGTTCCGTTTCCGCATGAAGAAGGCGCACAGGCCAAGATGGTCGAGATGCGCAAGCAGGCAATGGCATATCTGAAAGAAGGCGGCGTGATCGCTGTCTTCCCATCCGGCGTGGTCGCGTCGTCCAATTCAATGTTCGGACCCATGGTCGAGGACGAATGGAACCTGTTTACTGCCAAAATGATCCGTATGTCCGGGGCCCGCGTCGTACCTTTGTTCTTTCCGGGTGCGAATTCGCGGTGGTATCAGATGGCGAACCAAGTGTCGGCGACCCTACGCCAAAGCCTGCTGATCCATGAGATCGTGAATGCCTGCGGGAAACCACAAAAGCCGGTCGTTGGCCATCCGTTTGACGACCAAGAAGTAAAAGAACGCCTGCAAGACCAGCGCGCCTGTATGGACTGGATGCGGGAAGAAACGTTAAAGCTGAAAGAGTAGAGCAGACGTGGGATATGCGTTTTGTGAGGTGAAGCGCGCTTTCGCTGACACCACACCAATAGCTGCTTTAAGCATCTGTCCTGACGGGACAGCTATGGCACGCTTCCACATCACAGAAGCGGCATCCTCGGGTCGCATCGTCCTCGGAATAGGTGCGCGATGACAGGAACTTGTGCGCCAACTGGACGAAGGCCGCCCGATCCTTTTTATTCAGGACACTCAGCATGCTTTGGGCGACAGTGCTTTGGGCGTTCAGCATCTCGTCATAACGAACTCGTCCCAAGGTCGTAAGGGTCAGACCAACCGCACGTCCGTCCTCTTTTGATGGGCTGCGCTTGGCGATACCGTCAGCACACATCCTATCGACCAATCGAACTGTGGCGGCATGAGACAAACCTAGCAATCCGCTGAGATGCCTGATGCTAAGTGATGGCGCACGCCCGATATACGCAATGGCCTGTGCAGGTTCGTTTCGCGGCGCGAATACGGCAACAGCGTGCCCGAGTTCATCGGCAAAATGTAGGCATAGGGCTGAAATCGCGTTTGTATCACGTTGGTTCATAATACCGAAAATATATGCGTTGCACATACAGAGCAATAGCATAGATTTATGTGCATGACGCATATGATTCCATATGGAACGCGAGTTTGGCTCGCCGACAACATCGCTCTTCTGAGTTTCTTCACGCTCACGGGTGTTCTCAACGAACGGTTCATCGCCGGGATGGAATGGGATGAGGTTCTTGTTGCTAGACTGATTGGTGCGCCACTTATGATCCTGACGGCGCGGCCTTATGGCATTTGGCGAGACTGGGTACTATTGAAATCAAACGCGCTGCAAAGCGGTCGAGCCAAACTATTCTTCTTCGATACGCTTGCTTTGTTCAGCTTTCAGGTACCAATTTACGCGATGATTATATGGCTTGGTGGAGCGGCCGGCGCGACGCTAGTTTCTGGTATCATCGGAGCTGCCATAATTATGCTCATCTGTGGTCGTCCATACGGCCTTTGGCTTGACACTGTGCGTATCTGGATGGGCGTATCGACCGTGGAGTGATCACGATCTATCTGAAGCCCAAAGCTGCTATACGTATCAGGCGCAGCATCTATAAATTGGCCTCAAATCTGCAACACATCTTCTACCGTGTCGGCACCGGTGTATCCCCCCGATAGTCATAAAAACCGCGTTGCGATTTGCGCCCCAACCATCCGGCCTCGACGTATTTTGTCAGCAGCGGGCAGGGGCGGTACTTTGTATCTGCCAGCCCGTCATGCAGCACATTCATGATTGCAAGGCATGTATCCAGGCCGATAAAATCGGCAAGTTCCAGTGGCCCCATGGGGTGGTTCGCGCCAAGTTTCAGTGATGTATCAATAGACTGGACAGAACCGACACCTTCGTAAAGCGTATAGATCGCTTCGTTGATCATCGGCATCAGGATACGGTTGACGATAAAGGCGGGGAAATCTTCGGCTGTGGCAGAGGTTTTGCCCAAACGCTCAACCACGCCATGGCAGGCTTTGAATGTCGGCTCATCCGTTGCGATCCCGCGGATTAGTTCGACAAGCTGCATGATCGGTACAGGGTTCATAAAGTGAAACCCCATGAATTTTTCTGGCCGGTCAGTGCGGGACGCAAGGCGGGTGATGGAAATGGAGGACGTGTTTGATGTCAGGATCGTGTCGGGCTTTAGATGTGGAACCAAGTCTTCGAAAATAGCGGTCTTGATGGTTTCACGTTCGGTCGCGGCTTCGATGATCAGGTCGGTTTTACCCAAATCTGTCAGGGTTGGGGTTGTTCCGATCCGTTTCATCGCGTCCGCTTTTTTGGCAGCCGTGATCAGGTCTTTGCTGACCTGCCGTTCAAGGTTGCGGTCAATCAAAGCGACAGCATCGGTCAGCGCGTCTTCACTGATATCGGTCAGCAACACCTCGTAGTCGGCCAAGGCAAAGACATGCGCGATGCCGTTGCCCATCTGTCCTGCGCCAACAATGCCTACCTGTTCAATTGCCATGATCAATCCTTTGCGGGTTCAGCGCACCATAGGCCCCAGCGGGGGGCAGCTTCAAGGCGGCAGAAAGCGTAAAAGTTTCATCGAATGCCTCTATTAGCAAAATCGCAAAGGATTTCGACGAATCTGTTTCTCGGGTGATAAAGAAAAGGGGTCGAAGCCATGAAACATGAAAAGATTGAAAACGGTGATCTGTCCTATTCGCCGTGCCGATATGGGGCTTCTCGTATGTTGTTTCGGGGGCCACGCAAACGGCTTGATCTACCCTACATCGCCTTTATTGGCGGGACCGAAACCTATGGAAAATTTATTGAAAAACCGTTCCCACACCTAGTTGAAAAAGCCATGCGCCAGACGTGCGTCAATTTTGGCTGCGTGAACGGCGGGATTGACGCCTTTGTCAACGATCCAACGGTCATGGGTATCTGCTCAGAGGCGGATTTGACGGTCGTGCAGGTGATGGGCGCCAACTATTTGTCCAACCGCTTTTATTCTGTGCATCCGCGCCGCAATGACCGGTTTTTGCGTGCCTCGACTGTTTTGCAGGCGATCTATCAGGATGTTGATTTCTCGGAATTTTCTTTTACCCGGCATATGTTGGGCGCACTGCATACAAAGTCGATCGAACGCTTTGATACGGTGGTGAATGAATTGCGAGAGGCATGGACAGCGCGAATGCGCAACATGCTTGGCCAGATTGGTGACCGCGTCATCCTGATGTGGTTTTCAGAAGATCTGATGACCGATGAACATTGGTCCGAACGCCCCGGGCAGTTGCAGGTGGATCCTTTGTTCATCACCGCCTCAATGATTGATGAATTGCGACCGATGGTGAAAGACGTGGTTGTGGCAAACCCGACAGAGCGGGCAGTGTCCCAGGGATCACGCGGCATGTTCTTTCCAGCGTCACAAGCCAAGGCCGCATCAGAGATGCTGGGCGTTGATTGTCATGTTGAGGCAAGTGCTGCTTTGATTCCTAAAATCCGCGACCAGCTTTATTCAATATAAAAAGGGCCCGCGCATTTTGCGCAGGCCCTATTCAAACAAATGCAGTTGGGGTTAGAGCTTGCTTGTCAGCTCTGGCACCGCATCAAAAAGGTCGGCAACCAGACCATAGTCGGCCACTTGAAAGATCGGTGCTTCTTCGTCTTTGTTGATTGCGACAATGATCTTGCTGTCTTTCATACCGGCCAGGTGCTGGATCGCACCTGAAATGCCAACAGCAACATACAGGTCAGGTGCGACCACCTTACCTGTTTGGCCGACTTGCCAGTCGTTTGGCGCATAGCCGCTGTCGACCGCAGCGCGGGATGCACCCACAGCAGCGTTCAGTTTGTCGGCCAGCGTTTCGATCAGGGCAAAGTCTTCTTCCGACCCCACACCGCGACCGCCTGACACAACAACACCAGCGGACGTCAGTTCAGGGCGGTCAGAGGCCGCAACCTTGTCTTCCACCCATTCGGACAGACCCGGATCACCAGCGGCACCAATGCTTTCGACAGCAGCAGTCCCACCCATCGCAGCGGCGTCAAAGCCTGCTGTCCGAATTGTCATGACCTTTTTGGCATCCGAAGACTTTACCGTTTGAATCGCGTTGCCTGCGTAGATCGGGCGCTCGAACGTGTCAGCGTCAACGATGGCTGTGACTTCAGAGATCACCATCGCATCCAACAGTGCCGCGACACGTGGCATGACGTTCTTGGCGTCAGTCGTGCCGGGTGCGGCGATATGGGTATAGTCGCCAGCCAACGACACGATCAGGTCAGCAGTCGGTTCTGCCAAACGGTGACCAAGGGCTGCATCTTCGGCGCAAAGCACTTTGGAAACACCTTGAATGGTCGCAGCTTCGTCTGCCGCCGCTTTTGCAGATGCACCGGCGCAAAGCACAGTGACATCGCCCAAAGCCTGTGCTGCGGACACAGCTTTTGCAGTCGCATCAACGGCCAATGCGCCGTCAGTGACTTCACCAATGAGAAGAACAGCCATTACACAGCCCCCGCTTCTTTGAGTTTTTCGACAAGTTCATCAACGGAACCAACCATGATACCCGCTTTGCGTGCTTCTGGTTCGGTTGTGCTGACAATGCTCAGGCGCGGTGCGACATCGACGCCGTAATCGGCTGGCGTCTTTTCATCCAAGGGCTTTTTCTTGGCCTTCATGATGTTGGGCAGCGACGCATAACGTGGTTCGTTGAGGCGCAGGTCAACGGTTACGATTGTCGGCATTTTCACCTTGATCGTTTGCAGGCCACCGTCGACCTCGCGGGTCACAGTGGCGCTGTCGCCGTCTATATCAACTTCGGATGCGAAGGTCGCCTGGGACCAACCGAGCAGAGCGGACAGCATCTGGCCTGTGGCGTTCATATCGTTGTCGATGGCTTGCTTGCCGCAAAGGACCAGACCGGGTTCTTCTTCTTTCACGATGGCGGCAAGGATTTTCGCAACGGCAAGTGGTTCGATATCCGTGTGTACGTCATCAGTTGCGACAACCAGGATTGCACGATCGGCACCCATCGCAAGGGCAGTACGCAGTGTTTCCTGGCTTTGCTTAACGCCAATGGACACGGCGACCACTTCATCAACCTTGCCTGCTTCGCGCAGGCGGATGGCTTCTTCCACGGCGATTTCATCGAATGGGTTCATCGACATTTTGACGTTGGCGAGATCAACACCGGAACCATCCGCTTTGACACGAACCTTCACGTTGTAATCGATCACGCGCTTGACGGATACGAGGACCTTCATCTGCGTTACTCTCCTAAGAATCTGATCATTTACGTTCTCAGGATGTTGTTATCGTGCGCGTGGCTGGGAAAACAGTGCAAAATCGACGCGCCAAGGGCTACCGACGCCACGTTCTTGACGTGCACGTCAGTTGCTCAGCGTAAGGTGGATTACGATCCATCCATCCTACCGGTTGGCACCCGGCACCCAAAGTACGTCGTTTTTGCCGTTGTCATTGGCGATCCGGGACGCTTGAAAACACCAGTCCGACAGCCGGTTCAGGTATTTCACCGCTGCTGGGTTCACCGATTCCATCGTGGCCAGTTCAACCGTCAAACGCTCGGCCCGCCGCGAGACTGTCCGGCAAAGGTGCAGCTGTGCGGCCAAAGCCGAACCACCGGGCAGGATGAAACTGCGCAATGGTTCGACCTGTTTGGTCATCTCATCAATCTGGCCTTCCAAACGTTCCACCTGCGCATCAGTCATGCGTAGAACAGGGTATTCAGCTTCGCCATCCTTTTCCATATCGGGGCGGCACAGGTCCGCGCCCAGATCAAACAGATCATTCTGGATCATCGCCAATTGCGCATCCATGTCACCGGTTGCATGCAGCCGGGCAAGACCGACGGTGGCGTTTGTTTCATCGACCGTGCCGTAGGATGTCACCCGTAAGGAGTGCTTTGCCACGCGGCTGCCATTGCCCAGTGCCGTTTCGCCCGCATCACCGGTTTTTGTGTAAATTTTGTTGAGAACAACCATAGGTCAGCTTCCTTCGCCACGTAGATAGACAAAAATAAGGATCATCACGACGGCCAACAATTGGGCGCCGATCCGCCAGCGCATAATCTTGTTGGCGTGCTTGCGGTTATATTCGCCACCTTTGCCAAAGCTGCCCATGCCCCACATCAAAATGCCAAGCACAATCAGTACTGACAGTGACATCAACCAAAAAAGGGGATCGTCCGCCATCGTTTCTTGTCCTTTGTTCGTATGCCTTGCGATGTAGCAGGCGGGCCGGGGAAGGAAACCCTTTAGACCCTCAAAATCACCGCATCCAAGAGTCGGGTCGGAAGGATGCGCCGCAAAAACCCCATCAGATAGGTTGGCTTGGTCACATAATAGCGCGGCTTTGGTTTGGAGGAGGTGAGCGCATGCAAAATCTTTTTGGTCACCGCAGAGGGAGGCAGTTCAAACTGGTCCGGTTCCCGTTTTTCATAAAGCCGCTGTCTAAGCTCATCATATTGCGCGGCACGCGCCGACGATTGCCAATCAATCCATTTCTCAAAGTGCGGGATCGCGTTTTCGCGGATTTTTGCAGTGATCGGGCCCGGTTCTATCATGATCACTTTGATGGGCGTATCGCTCATTTCCAGGCGGAGCGTATCTGTCAGGCCTTCAAGCGCATATTTTGTCGCAGCATAAGCGCCGCGCCAGCGCATTGTGACAAATCCCAGCACCGATGAACAATTGATGATCCGGCCATGTCCTTGTGCCCGCATCACCGGGATGACCAGCCGGGTCAATTCATGCCAGCCAAAAAGGTTTGTCTCAAATATTTCGCGCAATGCGCCTGTAGGTAGGTCCTCGACCGCACCAGGGCAGGCGTAGGCCCCGTTGTTATATAGCGCATCCAACGTACCGCCTGTGGCCTCAAGCGTTTCTGCCAGCCCTGTGACAATGCTATCGGCGTCGGTGTAGTCAATGTGCGGGCTTTCAAATCCTTCGGACCGCAGTCTTTCACAATCTTCTAGCTTGCGGCAGCTGGCAAAGACCCGCCAGCCTGCGTTTCGCAATCCGTGTGCCGCGTCATATCCGATGCCAGAGGAGCAGCCGGTAATCAGTATTGATTTCTGTGTCATCACCCGTGTTTGCAACGTTTTCGCGCGCAATGACAAGGCGGCTTATCAGTCGCTGAGTAACCACGACGCCATCCAGCCCACTTGACCAGTTTCCAACAGGCGAATGCGCGCCCATTGATCGGCGGTTTCATCAATGATTTCGGCTTCGGTGCCGCGGGGCAATGTCGTGACTACGCCAAAGTCCGTACCGGGCCCTTGGCGCATATTGACCCAATCACCTGCAATGATCCGAATATCGCGTCGCGGTTCGGGTGTATCGCCTGTTTCGTCAGTTGCATCGAACTGAGGTGCAACCGTTTTAATGACAGCCGGTTCACCGGTCATTTGGGTGTCAAACGTGGAAACTTCAGTCAAAGACGCCTGTATCACATGACTTGTTTCAGCGGCAGAAGGTGCCTGCGCAACCTGTACTGGCGCTGGCGACGTAATGATGGGTTGGTCAAATGGCACATAATGATCGGCCCAGTCAGAGGTATGGGCTTTTGCCATTCTTTGAGTTTCGCGTTCTGACTTTGGCACAAAATCCATGCCGCCAGACATCTCAAAAAACACCCAAAAAAGTAGCAAAGTCGACGCAGTTAAAAATCTAGTCATAACATCCCCAATCGGCGCTTAACAGTTGTGATAAGAACCCTTTGACCTGCGCCTTGGTTCCCACGGCATGTAAAAAAGCCTTGCTATGACATCACTTGCAGACCTGTGATTTCGTTATCCGCAAACCCAAATGACACGCTGGCGCTATTGTCAGATATGCGGGTTTTGCAACGTCATGTAATCGCGGCTTTACGCCAGAATCCTGTCCCGCTACACCAGTGCTTATGAGTGATGACAGCGATACCGGTCTTGGCCCCAATGACGTAACTGAAACGCTGCGGCGTGCGATTGGTGATCGTTATCTGACATATGCGTTGTCCACGATCATGCACCGTGCGCTGCCTGATGCGCGTGATGGGTTAAAACCTGTGCATCGCCGTATCCTTTATGCGATGTCGCGCTTGCGCCTGTCGCCTTCTGGTGGGTTTCTGAAATCTGCCAAGATCAGCGGCGATACAATGGGTGATTTCCACCCGCATGGTGATGCTGCGATTTATGATGCCATGGCGCGTTTGGCGCAGGACTTTAACGTCCGTTATCCGTTGGTCGATGGTCAGGGGAATTTTGGCAACATCGACGGCGATAACCCCGCCGCGTCCCGGTATACCGAGGCGCGCATGACAGCGGCGGCAGAAGCGCTTTTGGAAGGCTTGTCTGAGGACAGCGTTGATTTCCGCGACAATTACGATGGGCGCCTGACCGAACCGGCAGTCTTGCCGGCCACATTCCCCAACCTGCTTGCCAATGGGTCCAGCGGGATTGCTGTGGGGATGGCGACGAATATTCCGCCCCATAACTTGCATGAATTGATCGACGCCTGTTTGCACCTGATCAAAACGCCTGATGCACGTGATGATACGTTGCTGAACTATATTCCCGGTCCGGATTTCCCGACCGGTGGCACAATTGTTGAACCGGCCGAAAATATCGCAGAAGCTTACCGCACCGGGCGCGGATCATTCCGTTTGCGCGCGAAATGGGAGGTCGAGGATCTGGGCCGTGGCACATGGCAGATCGTTGTGACCGAAATCCCGTATCAGGTGCAGAAATCCAAGCTGATCGAGAAACTGGCCGAGGTGATCCAGCTTAAGAAAGTGCCGCTGCTGGCCGATGTCCGCGATGAAAGCGCTGATGACATCCGCGTTGTGCTGGAGCCGCGCGCAAAGACCGTCGATCCAGAGGTCATGATGGGCATGCTGTTCCGTAATTCCGATCTGGAAACGCGGTTTAGTTTGAATATGAACGTGCTGATTGATGGGCTGACGCCGAAGGTTTGTTCGCTCAAAGAAGTATTGCGCGCGTTTCTTGAACACCGCCGCGATGTTCTGGTGCGCCGCAGCAAGTACCGGTTGGAAAAGATCGACCACCGGCTTGAGGTGCTTGAGGGCTTTATTATCGCCTTCCTGCATCTGGACCGCGTGATCGACATTATCCGCTACGACGACGACCCCAAAAAGGCCCTGATGATTGAAGACTGGGCGCAGGATCACGTCCGCGCCACATCCGAGGCAGATTATCGGTCGCCTATCGTGCCAGGGGCCGATCCAGAGGTCTCACTGTCTGAGGTGCAGGCCGAGGCAATCCTGAACATGCGCTTACGGTCCCTGCGCCGTCTGGAAGAGCTGGAACTGATTGCCGAACGTGACGCGCTGATGGAGGAACGCGCCGGGATCGAGGATTTGCTTGAAAGCGACGACCTGCAATGGGCTAAAATCGCCGAGCAGCTGCGCGAAACCCGCAAGATTTTTGGCCGCGACAGCGAAGGCGGCGCGCGACGCACGCAGTTTGCCGAAGCCGCTGAGGTGGTCGAAGTCCCACTTGAGGCGATGATCGAGCGCGAACCGATTACGGTTGTCTGTTCCCAGATGGGATGGGTCCGGGCGATGACGGGCCATATTGATCTGACCCGCGAATTGAAATTCAAGGACGGGGACGGCCCACGTTTCATCTTCCATGCAGAGACGACCGACAAACTGTTGGTCTTTGGTGCCAATGGCCGTTTCTACACGGTAGGTGCCGCGAATCTGCCCGGCGGGCGCGGAATGGGCGAACCGCTGCGCCTGATGATTGATCTGCCCAATGATGTGGAGATTGTCGATTTTCTAATCCACAAGCCCGGCGAAAAACTGTTGGTCGCATCCGCAGAAGGCAATGGTTTTGTCGTGCCCGAAGAAGAAGTTGTCGCACAAACCCGGAGCGGTAAGCAGGTTTTGAACGTCAAAGACACCATCGCCAAGGTCTGTCACCGCGTCGTGGGTGACCATGTTGCCGTGGTGTCGGAGAATGCGAAATTCCTTGTCTTTGAAGTTGGCGAACTGCCCGAAATGAATCGCGGCAAAGGCGTGCGTATCCAGAAATACAAAAAAGCCTCTGGCCGTCAGGGCATGTTGGAACTGGATGGCGGCTTGTCCGACATCACGACCTTTACATGGGACGATGGGCTGTCATGGGCCATGGGTGGCGGCAAAACCCGAACAGAGCCTGACATGACCGACTGGAAAGGCGCACGCGCTGGGGTTGGCAAACGCCCACCCTATGGCTTCCCTAAGAATAACCGGTTCAGCTAGCACCGTTTGTCACCAAAAATTCACGGAAAATGAGCGGCTGTCATCAGATGGTTACGCCGCCGTTACGCATTTGAATCGCATCGCCCTGATCGTCGCGCTGTTGCCGAAACCAGCAAGGAGCTAGTGCGATGAAAGACAACGATACTTATGATCTCTCTTGGGATGAATGGGACGAGCTGCAGCGCCCCGCGCCCGACAAATCCGACTTTGACGATGTGGTCGAAGCTGCGATTTCACGCCGCGGCTTTCTAGGCGGCGTGTTGGCCTATGGGTCTGGTGCTGCCGTGATGGGCACCGGGCTGCTGTCCAGCACCGCCGCTGAGGCAATGGGTGCGAGCCGGTTTGGTTTCACGCCGATCCCTATTCAGACAGATGGGACCGTGCATGTGCCAGAAGGTTATTCATGGCACCCTGTCGCGCGCTGGGGTGAGCCGTTGTTTTCGGATGCTGAGGAACTGAGCCAGCAAACGGCGATTGGCGTGGCAAGCTCTGATCGTGTGTTTGGTGAAAATACCGACGGCATGGAGGCCTTTGTGGTTGACGGCCGTCAGGTCATTGCAGTGAACCATGAATATGTGAACACCAAAGTCAATCTGCCGATGAACGAAGACGGTGCTGTGACCAGCGCCGATGACGTGCTGACCTTGCAAAACATGCAAGGTGTGACCGTCATGGAGGTGGCCGAGGGCGCTGATGGCTGGACGATTGTTGTGGACAGTGACCTGAACCGCCGCATCACCCAGAACACACCGATGGTAATCAAAGGGCCAGCAGCAGGGCATCCGCTACTACGGACTGCGGCAGACCCTTTTGGTACAACTGTGTTGGGCACCATGAACAACTGCGGTGCGGGCAAAACGCCTTGGGGTACATATCTGACCTGCGAAGAGAACTTTAATGGCTACTTTGGGTCCACCGATCCGGAATTTGAACGCCCCGCGGATTATGTTCGTTACGGCATCGGCCTTGAGGGGCGCTATGCTTACGAAAAATTCGACGCCCGTTTCGACGTCAGTCAAAACCCGAATGAACCGCACCGCTTTGGCTATATCGTGGAAATCGACCCAACCGATCCGACATCAACCCCGATCAAGCACACGGCACTTGGCCGTTTCAAGCACGAGAATGCAGCGGCCACGATTGCCCCCGATGGCCGTGTTGTCGTCTATATGGGGGATGATGAACGCGGTGAGTTCTTGTATAAATATGTCTCGAACGGCGTCTATACACCGGGCGGTCCGACGTCGGCACTGCTTGATGATGGTCAGCTCTATGTGGCCAAGTTCAACAACGATCTGACCGGACAATGGGTGGCCCTGACATCCGAAACCACCGGCATGGATGAAGCTGAAATCGCGATTTTCACCCGCATGGCTGCATCGAAAGTCGGTGCAACCACCATGGATCGTCCTGAATGGGTGGCGGTCAACACGGTTGCGGCAGAAGCGTATTGCTGTCTGACCAACAATCGCAATCGCGGGGTCAAGCCGAACGCAGGCGGGGATGACACACCGGTGAACGGCCCGAACCCGCGTGCTGAAAACCACTATGGCCAGATCGTGCGCTGGTATCCCAGTAATGATGATCATGGCGCTGACACCTTTACATGGGACCTTTATGTCATGGCTGGCAACCCGACCGTGCATGACGACGTCTATGGTGGGTCGTCCAACATCAACGCCGGCAACCTGTTCAATTCGCCTGATGGCATGATGTTTGACAGCACAGGCCTGCTTTGGATTCAGACAGACGGTGATGATGACAACGCAGGCGACTTTGCGGGCATGGGCAATAACCAGATGCTGGCCGGTGATCCGGCCACGGGCCAGATTGAGCGGTTCCTGACGGGTCCGAACGGATCCGAGGTCACGGGTCTGACATGGTCTGCGGACAAACGAACGATGTTTGTGGGCATACAGCATCCTGCAGCGCCGTTCCCTGACGGAGAGGGTAAGTTGCCAAGATCGTCGATTGTGGCGGTCAAACGAGACGACAATTTGCCAGTTGGTTAAATGTCGTTGGGGCAGGCCATTTCGGTCTGCCCCAACACTCTGGCGGTGTTGATCCACCAAAAATTGGGTGCCCATCTGGGTCAATGATCACAATGATCACAATGATCACAATGATCACAAAGATCGCAAAGATCGCAAGGCCGATGGGGCGCTCATCTGCTTCGCTGACAAAGGCGATGCTTGGATTTTCAAGCATCTTTGCAGATCACGCGCGTATATCGCATGTATCAAGTTTCTAAATACACTGATCCCATCTGCGATTGAATGGCAGCATATTCCCCTCAAGCCCCCCGCAAAAAGGGCTGATCACAGCGTCACCATCGCGTGGGATTTGCCAGCCTTGCGCCGACCGCACCGGCACTCAGCACACGCATCCTCATAATGTCATATTAAAAAAACGGGCTCACAGTCATGTTGCCTCAACCCAAGACTTGATTTCCCCGGCGTTTCCCAATACATCGCCCGCGATGTTGGACCGGGCCGGTTTTGGCCCCGCAATTATAAGGGCCCTGCAAAATGGCAAAGGCAAAGTTTGAACGTAATAAGCCGCACGTAAACATTGGCACAATCGGCCACGTTGACCACGGCAAGACCACATTGACCGCTGCGATCACCAAGTATTTTGGTGACTTTCAGGCGTATGATCAGATCGACGGCGCGCCCGAAGAAAAAGCGCGTGGTATCACCATTTCCACAGCCCACGTTGAGTATGAGACTGACGCGCGTCACTACGCCCACGTCGACTGCCCGGGTCACGCCGACTACGTCAAGAACATGATCACCGGTGCCGCCCAGATGGACGGCGCGATCCTGGTTGTGAACGCCGCTGACGGCCCGATGCCACAGACCCGCGAGCATATCCTGCTGGGCCGTCAGGTGGGCATCCCCTACATGGTTGTCTACATGAACAAGGTTGATCAGGTTGACGACGACGAGCTGCTTGAGCTGGTTGAGATGGAAATCCGCGAGCTGCTGTCCTCATACGAGTACCCTGGCGACGACATTCCTGTGATCCCGGGTTCGGCTTTGGCCGCAATGGAAGAGCGTGATCCGGAAATCGGTGAAAACTCCATCCGTGCGCTGATGGCGGCTGTGGATGAGTATATCCCGACACCGGCCCGTGCGGTTGACCTGCCGTTCCTGATGCCGATCGAGGACGTGTTCTCGATCTCTGGCCGTGGTACTGTTGTGACGGGCCGTGTTGAGCGTGGCGTGATCAACGTGGGCGACGAGATCGAAATCGTTGGTATCCGCGACACCACGAAGACGACCTGTACTGGCGTTGAAATGTTCCGCAAGCTGCTGGACAGCGGCGAAGCTGGCGACAACATCGGTGCGCTGCTGCGCGGTGTAGACCGTGAAGGCGTTGAGCGTGGTCAGATCCTGTGCAAGCCGGGTTCCGTGAAGCCACACACCAAGTTCGAAGCCGAAGCCTACATCCTGACCAAGGAAGAGGGTGGCCGTCACACGCCGTTCTTCGCCAACTACCGCCCACAGTTCTACTTCCGTACAACTGACGTGACCGGCACGGTTGAGCTGCCAGCGGGCACAGAAATGGTGATGCCGGGCGACAACCTGAAGTTCAACGTCGAGCTGATCGCACCGATCGCAATGGAAGACGGCCTGCGCTTCGCCATCCGCGAAGGCGGCCGGACTGTTGGCGCGGGCGTTGTGTCGAAGATCGTTGAGTAAGCACAACTGACAAATATGTAAGATGGATCATGATCCACCTTACAGCAAAGGCCGCTTCGGAAACGAAGCGGCCTTTTGCTTTTTGACGCCACAGTGTTCCATAGCGACAGCGCGATGATACTGGTACTGAAGCTACAAAACCCCGGAGTGCACATGCCTTTTCCACCCCCCGATACGCTACACCCCGTCACCTTTCCCGATGGCACTGTCCACAAAGGCAACGTGTTTCTTAATAATGCGATCAAACACCCTAATTGGGACATAGGTGACTATACCTATGCCAGTGATTTTGATCCGCCTGACGATTCAGAAGCTTGGGTCGCGCGTTTGGCCCCTTATCTATTTCCAGGTGCACAGGACCGCATTGTTATCGGAAAATTCGGCCAATTTGCCCACGGTATCCAGTTTATCACCGACGGGGCGAATCACGCGCGCGAGGGTTTTTCGACATTTCCTTTCGCCATACACGAACCTGATCGGTTCATGACTTATCCGTCAACTTTACGACCGGGTCGCGACATTCGGATCGGCCATGATGTTTGGATCGGGACGGGTGCGCGCATCATGGCGGGGGCGCAGATTGGCAATGGTGTGATTGTGGGGGCCGGTGCCGTGGTTAGCGGCGCCATACCGGACTATGCGATTGTCGCCGGCAATCGCGCCACTGTGCAGCGGATGCGGTTTGATGACGCGACGATAGCGACCCTGAATAAGATTGCCTGGTGGGATTGGGACATCGCAAAGATCCTAAAGAACGAAGCGGCTATCGTCGGGGCCGATCTTGAGGCGTTGATCCGGGCCGCCAAGACTTAAGGTCCGGGCGGCAATCCTGCCAAAGCATCGGCGCGATGTGCGGCGTTGGTCAACGTCTTTTGCAGCGCAGCACGCAGGGCGGTAACCTCGGCTTCGCTTGGTTTGCGCGCAACGGCATGATCGCAGCTTTGAAAGACATAGGCGCCTTTGCCAAAGGGTCTGGGCACCAGCATCTGATCCCATGATTGCAGCCGCTGCCCTTTGGTTGTTGAAAACGCGTAGCAATAGACCGGCACACCCGTGACCCGCGCCCAATCCAGTGGTGCGTCTTTGACGGCCAATGCCGGACCCAATGGTCCATCGCCGGTCATGCCGATGCTTACGCCATCTTTGACGCGTTTCAGCACCGTACGAGATGCCGCCCGGTTCGACAGCTTGCGCGACATTTCCATCGGTTGCAGCCCCGCACGTCTTTGCAGTGCGCCAGACACCCGCCCAATAGGTGAACGATCATAAAGGCTTGAGAGAGGGCCGTCACCCACAGGCCAGTGAAACGCCCCCATAATGGACCGGCTGTGCCACATCACCAATAAGACCGGGCCGTTGGCAAGGTCTGTCTTCAGATCCTCAAGCCCTTCGACCTGCCACGTTGTCGTGCGATTGCATAGCGCCAGATAAGCCCCTGCAACACCTGCAACGCCAGAAGCAAGAAGCGTGGACTGTTCAATGCGTTTGCGCAGGGACATCGGATGACGGGCCTTTGGTTGCCGATTGCGCCCTTGTTGTCGCATTTCTGGGTGTGAACACAAGTGTGCCGCACTTATCCCTCTTGATCCCGCGTTGGTTTCGGACTAACCCGACACCCGGTCGTAGGGGTATAGCTCAGTTGGTAGAGCGGCGGTCTCCAAAACCGTAGGTCCCGGGTTCAAGTCCTGGTGCCCCTGCCAGACCAGATCGCAGGCAAATGTCGCCGGAGGATCAGACCAACCTCATGACAGACCGCACCCTTCGCATTGCTTTCCATATTGGAGCGCATAAGACGGCCACGTCCCATCTACAGCGTTCGCTGATGCGCGCGCGGGACGCATTGGGCGCGCAGGGCGTGCAATACTATGGCCCGGATCATTTTCGACTGCCCGGCAACAGCATTCAGGCGCTCTTTGCGTTTCAGCCGGGGGTAGAGGCAGATAAGCCGATACGCCCGGCGAATACGCAACTGGCCATGCTGCAAAAGGATGGCCACCGGATTGTGCTGAGTGAAGAGAATTTTATTGGCCCGCTGAACCAGCCACATGGGCGCGGGATGCGCCATCGTTACAAGGCCGCTGGTGATCGGCTGACTGAACTGTCGACGGCGGTTGGTCAGGACGTAGATGTTTTTTTGGCCGTCCGCCGCCCGACAGCGTTTATCAATTCGGCCTATTGCCAGATGCTACTGGGCGGGCGCGTGCAGCCGGTGGCGGTTTTTCAACGGCGTAATCCGCTAAGCAGTGTCGACTGGGTTGATCTGGTCACGCGCCTGCGGGCGGCACCCGGCGTGGGGACCCTTACGGTCTGGAAATACGAAGATTATGGCGCCGTTTTTCCACAGATCATCGCTGGCCTTGTGGGGGCAGAGGCCGCGGATTGCGTTGCCCCTCGACCACGTCGCATCAATCGCGGCTTGTCTACTGCGGCGGTTGCACAGGTTTTGGCTGATGAGGGTGGGGCCACCGCACCAAAAGTTGCCCAGGCGGCACGGCAGATGTTCCCGATCGAAGACGGCCATGACCCGTTTGACGGCTTTGCCCCAGAAGAACACGCGATTGGTGATGCGGCCTACGCGCGCCAGCTTGCCAGCATTGCGGCCATGCAAGGTGTGACCCTGTTGTGCCGTCCGTCCCCTTGACGTCATCTTGATGGGTGTCGCATTCAAACGGGCTTGAATTTGCGCAGCAGAGTCCGTAAGTCCGTCTTGTTTCGAAAAAGGACAAAAGCGCCATGGCCATCGCCAATCCAATGAAGTTCATTCAGGAAGTCCGTGCAGAGGTTTCCAAGGTCGTTTGGCCCACCCGCCGCGAGGTGCTGATGACCACTGTGATGGTCTTTATCATGGCCGCGCTGACTGCCGTGTTCTTTGCGCTGGTTGATTTGTTGATCCGCACCGGGCTGAACGGTGTGCTGACTTACTTTGGCAGCTAATCGCACCGGATTTTCCGCACAGGTCTTGAAAACCGGGTAAGGCAACGGTAATAGCCAACAACTTCCCGAAAATGGCGTGCTGCGAATCAAGTTGCACGCCGCTTTTATTTTCGAGACTGGCAGTTCGCACTGCCAAAACAATGCAATTGCGGTCCACATCGGACCAATGACGACAAGGTGCTCTGACAGATGGCCAAACGGTGGTATTCGGTAAGCGTTCTCTCAAACTTTGAGAAGAAGATCGCAGAGGCGATCCGCCAGAAGGCGGACGAGCAAGGTCTGTCGGATCAGATCGACGAAGTGTTGGTGCCAACCGAGGAAGTCATCGAAATTCGTCGCAACAAGAAAGTAACCGCCGAGCGCCGCTTTATGCCTGGTTACGTTCTGGTCCACATGGAAATGTCGGACGAAGGTTATCACCTGATCAATTCAATCAATCGCGTTACAGGTTTCCTGGGCCCGCAAGGCCGCCCAATGCCAATGCGCGACGCCGAAGTGCAGGCCATCCTTGGCCGTGTACAAGAGGGCGAAGACGCGCCACGCACCCTGATCCACTTTGAGATCGGTGAGAAGGTCAAGGTCAACGACGGTCCGTTTGAAGACTTTGACGGCATGGTCGAAGAAGTTGACGATGAGAACCAGCGCCTGAAGGTGACTGTATCCATCTTTGGACGCGCAACGCCGGTCGAACTGGAATTCACGCAGGTGTCCAAGCAGTAAATCCACCGTGGGCAGACGCCAGGAGGGAGCGCCGCGCGCTCTCTTTTTTGTCGCATAGGTATGGTTTGAGTCCTTATTGTCCGATGCTGCGCTGAGCATAAATGTCCGCACTGCCAACTTTAGCCCTCGCTGCAGTGAGGGTTGGCCTAGAACCACATATCGGCAACGCGGCGATTATCTTCCGGGAGGTCGTCAAAGCTATGAAGCCCGTCAAAATGCTCGACCGGCAAGGTTTCGACATTTTCTGGAGAACTGATCATACGCAGATTTGCCGCAACTTTGATCCGCCCTTCATCGTTCGGCCTGAGCGCCTTGTAATAAGTAAGGCATCCGCATGTAGGGCAGAAATGGAAAGATATACTATCACCTCGAGAATAAGCTGTATTGGAGCCGTAAACGGTGATGACTTCGGTTTCCCAACCATAAATCCATAGGGCACCGTAGCGCCTGCAAATGGTACAGTTGCACGCCGTTGTTGCGCATGGAACGCCATTGAAAGTCCAGCCCGAAGCCCCGCAGTGGCACATTCCCTCAAGCAAAACTTCGCCCCTTCTACGAGTAAGGTTCAAGGGCTGACCAGTCGCCCTTATTTGAAACTACCTGATACCAGCCGTTGAAGCTAGATGCAGCGAACGGCAGCAAAGTCCGCATTTCAGACACTGAGCAAAAACCTGTTGGTTGCGCTTTGCGCATTATGTCCGCGTCCGGTGGAAAACCCTTGCAATAGGATTGATTCACCCCTAATTGCCCGCAGGTCGGTGCAAACACTGGCATCCATGTGGGAGGCGAGGTGCACGCGTGTATCAGACCGGACCACACAACGAAAAGCCCTGCGGTCGCGACCAAAGGGCGTTGCAAAAGGAAAAGGCTCATGGCCAAGAAAATTGTGGGTACGCTCAAACTGCAGGTTCCTGCAGGTGCAGCAAACCCGTCCCCACCTGTCGGTCCAGCGCTGGGTCAGCGCGGCATCAACATCATGGAATTCTGTAAAGCGTTCAACGCCAAGACAGCTGACATGGAAAATGGCGCACCTTGCCCGACCGTGATCACATACTATCAGGACAAGTCGTTCTCGATGGAAATCAAGACGCCACCTGCGTCTTACTACATCAAGAAAGCCGCCAAGCTAAAGTCCGGCAGCCAGACACCTGGTAAATCGGTTGCGGGTTCTATCACTGGTAAGCAGGTGCGTGAAATCGCCGAAGCGAAGATGAAAGACCTCAACGCCAACGACATCGAAGGCGCAATGTTGATCATCGCGGGCTCTGCTCGCTCTATGGGCATCGAGGTGAAGTAATGGCAAAGTTCGGTAAGCGTACAACTGCGGCACGCGCCGCATTCGAAGGCAAGCATAACGTATCCGTTAGCGAAGCTGCATCTATGGTCAAAGACAACGCCAAGGCGAAGTTTGATGAAAGCATCGAAATCGCAATGACATTGGGCGTTGACCCACGTCACGCAGACCAGATGGTGCGCGGCACGGTGTCCTTGCCACACGGCACAGGTAAGACTGTCCGCGTTGCTGTCTTCGCCCGTGGCGACAAGGCTGAAGAAGCAAAGGCAGCTGGTGCAGACATCGTCGGTGCCGAAGACCTGATGGAAACCGTTCAGGGCGGCACGATTGATTTTGATCGCTGCATCGCAACACCTGACATGATGGCCGTTGTTGGCCGTCTGGGTAAGGTTCTGGGTCCACGTAACCTGATGCCAAACCCACGCGTTGGCACAGTGACCATGGACGTCAAGGAAGCTGTGGAAGCAGCAAAGGGCGGCCAGGTACAGTTCAAGGCGGAAAAAGCGGGTGTGGTTCACGCCGGTATCGGCAAGGCCTCTTTCTCTGCGCAGCAGATCGAAGAGAACATGAAAGCCTTTGTTGATGCGGTTAGCAAAGCCAAGCCAACAGGTGCCAAAGGGACGTACATGAAGAAGATCGCTGTCAGCTCAACTATGGGTCCAGGCGTTTCGATCGACGTGGCCTCGGCGACTGGCAACGACTAAAACGCAGCTTTTCGACTAAGCAGATTTCGGCAGGCCCTTCGGGTCTGCCGTTTGCGTTTGATAGGCAGCTTGTTGATCGCGCAGATAATCTAGGAATGCGCCGGCCGGCATCGGTTTTGCATAAACAAAGCCTTGAAACAGTTCGCAGCCAAGGTCCCGCAAAATGGCGACATCAGTTTTGGTCTCAACCCCTTCGGCCAACGCCTCTATCTCTAGGGCCCGGGCAATTTCCAAAATAGCAGAAACCACCTTTCGTTGTACTGGATCGTTGATGGCCGCTTGTACAAGGTGGCGATCTATTTTGATGCGGTCAGGCCGCACTTCAAGCAAACTGGTGATAGATGCGTGGCCGCTGCCAAAATCATCGGCTTCAATCTGAACACCCATCGCGCGAAGATGTTTAAGGTTTTCAATAACGACGGGCTCTCTGAGTAATTCATCAAAGCTGATCGTTTCCAAGAGTTCAAATTTGAGCTGACAATCGCGGTTGAGCCAGCATTCGCGCACATCATCGACAAGATTGGGATCTCTCAGGCGTCCGGTGCTTAGGTTGATTGAGACTGATTTCAGATATAGCCCAACGCCTTTTGCGCGATCAACAAAGTACAGTGCTTTGTGCATCATGCAGCGGTCAATGTCGGCAACAACGCCAACTTCGGCTGCAACATCAAGAAATGCGTCTGGGTCAAGCAGCCCCAGTTCAGGATGCTGCCATCGCGCCAAAGCCTCTGCACCGATGATCATATTGGTATCATCGTGGATTTGTGGCTGGAAAAACGGGATAACCTCATCATTGCGAATGGCGGCACTGATTTCACTTGCAAGCTTACGCCGTGCGGCAATCAGGCCCAGCATTTCTGGCGTCAGTTCGCGTGTGCAACCGCGCCCGGTTTTCTTTGCCTCATAAAGGGCAATATCAGCATCTGCGACAAGTTGCTGGAGCGAGGTTTTCCCGCTGATGCCAGAGGCAATTCCGATGCTCGCACTGACCGATGTTACTTGTCGGTCCACCGCAATCGGTTTCTCCATGACATCAAGTATCGCGTCGGCCATCCAACGCGCTGTTTCAATCTCTGCGTTGTCGGCAAGCACGATGAGGAATTCATCCCCACCCATGCGGTAAACCGGGCCTATACCACTTGCGATGCGTCGCAACCGGTCTGCGGCTGTTTTAAGTACAATGTCTCCTGCCGGATGGCCGAGGGTATCGTTGACCCACTTAAAGCGGTCCAGATCAATGTGCAGCAGGACAATAACATTACCGGCAACACCCAAAGCTTCTTGTGTGTCGCGTTCAAATGCGCGTCGATTGAGAAGACCTGTTAAGCTGTCTTCGTTTACACGTCGTTCAAGTTCGCGCCGGACCTCGGACATTTCTTTGTTTCGTTCGGCCAAGGCCGCATTGCTTGCGATAAGGCGCTGCACGGTTTCGCGTTCTTCGGTAACGTCGTGGCCAATGCCGCGATAGCCCTTGAATGTGCCTGCCGCATCAAAGATGGGCTTTCCGGAAACCCGCAACCAAAGTTCCTGGTTGTCGGTTGGCCGGATAAAGGAATATTCAAAATTCTTAAACGGCCGCCTTGCTTCAAGATCGGCAAAATGTGCTTTCCAAAGTCCGGATGAGGACAAAACCCCCGGTAGCTTTGCGCGTGACGCGCCCATAATATCAGCGATTTTGATCTTTAGAACGGATTCAATCCGTCCTGAAAGATAACTCATTCGGTGTTCTGCATCTGATTCCCAAAACCAATCCGATGCAATTTCGGCAAAATCTTCAAGCTTACGGAAGTTATTGGAATCCAGATTTGCCATGGCTTGGTTTAGCCTGCCAACCCTCAACAAGGCGTTAGCGGCATCACCCGCAATCAGGCTATCGATGCAAAAAACCCAAACGGGCCTTGGCTTTTGACGTTTGGCACACTAATGCTGCAGCAGGCCCGTGCGTTTGATTCGTCTGGGCCTTTATTCGTCCGAGACGGTGGGTTGGTCCCAGACCATTAATTCCTGCCTGAGATGGGATAAACCAGAATTCCTGAGGCTCGCCTCAAACCGTTCTGGCATGCCCCGTTTACGAAGGACTGTAGACTGTTGGGCGGCCTGACCGTTTGACAAAATTGAGCCGGGGGAAACCCCAAACTTGGAGTAAAACTGTGGATAGAGCACAAAAAGAACAGCTGGTCGACGATCTCGGCCAGATCTTTGAAAGCTCTGGCGTCGTAGTGGTTGCCCACTACGAAGGCATGACAGTTGCTGAAATGCAGGACCTGCGCGCGCACATGCGTGAAGCGGGCGGTTCCGTACGCGTTGCCAAGAACAAGCTCGCCAAAATCGCCCTTGAGGGTAAGCCATGTGCAAACATCGCTGAATACCTCGAAGGCATGACTGTACTCGCTTACTCGGAAGACCCCGTCGCTGCGGCGAAGGTTGTCGACAAGTACGCCAAAGAGAATGACAAGCTGGTCATCCTCGGCGGTGCTATGGGTGATACAGCATTGGACGTCGCTGGTGTGAAAGCCGTTGCCGGGATGCCATCACGCGAGGAGCTTATTGCTTCTATCGTGGGCTGCATCGGGGCACCAGGCAGCAACATCGCCGGGGCCATTGGCGCGCCTGCTTCGAACATCGCAAGCGTTCTCTCAACCATCGAAGAGAAAGCTGCATAAAGCATCTGAATTGACTTGGGGGGTCACCCTCACGTTGGAACACACCTAACTGAAACGGAAAGCATAAAATGGCTGATCTGAAGAAAATGGCTGAAGAGATTGTCGCACTGACATTGCTCGAAGCACAAGAACTGAAAACCATCCTGAAGGATGAGTATGGCATCGAGCCCGCAGCTGGCGGCGCAGTGATGATGGCATCTGGCGGCGACGCTGGTGGTGAAGCAGCAGCAGAGAAGACAGAATTCGACGTCGTTCTCAAGAACGCTGGCGCATCCAAAATCAACGTCATCAAAGAAGTTCGCGGCATCACAGGTCTTGGCCTGAAAGAAGCCAAAGACCTTGTCGAAGCTGGTGGCAAGATCAAAGAAGGCGCGTCCAAGGACGAAGCTGAAGAGATCAAGAGCAAGCTGGAAGCAGCTGGCGCAGAGGTTGAACTGGCCTAAGTCATTTCAATTTGATCAAAGAGACCGGGTCGCGCAAGCGGCCCGGTTTTTTTGTGTCTGATGGATGGGGCACGCAACGGTCGGCGGGGGTGTCGCGGTGATTTGGGAGACGTCCGCGCGAAACACCTTAACAGCCTGCTTTTGCGTGGTTTGGTGCTGTGCACATGGCGTACATAATGCGTACACAAGCTGTATGTACAGGTGTACGGGATTGGGTGGGTTAAAGGTGCGTGCGGGGAAGGGGTTAAGGATTCTTTTTGGCCCCCTAGGCAGCGTTGTCCCACAGAGAAGCATTACTTATCTGCGTCGCATCATTTGGCGGACTCGGACGCCGGAAGGTGTGTTCGCTAGGTCATTGGGGTTGGAAGGATACCAGCAATAATTAACCTGATAACATCGCCTGCTCTATCGCGAACGAAATAGGTTTGTAGGTATACTTGATCCTGTTTCATCGTATCAATTAGTGTTTGTTTAATTCTCGGTAAGATATCTGATGGGATGCTAAAACTCACAGTCAGCGCTCCATTCTCGATCCTAACTTTACCCCACCCGTTATCCTTGTTGAATTGAATGACATCGCAAAGTATCGCAGTGATCTCCTTGTCCACTACAGATGTCACAATTTCAGAAGCCATATCTTGATCAAGAAATAGCACTGGCTTTGATTTTCCAGACTTCGAAGATGAAACTTCTAGAGTGTCGGCGCTACGTCGTAAAGCTGTCGCCATTTCGCTGATCAACGGTGCCGCCATTGCAATGAGTTTTTCACTTCGTGCGAAGTCGATTTTAGCGATTGCATCAGAGTTTTCGCTTAAACGTGTCTCTCTTGAAATCTCGGCGACTCTGCGTCTGACAAGATCGCGAGCATCTTCGGGCAAATCTTTCAGAATCTGCGCTGAAGAAATTATACCTTCAGCAGCTTGGTCAATTGTAGGTTGCTCTTCGGCTAAGCTGTCTGCTTGCGAAGCGTCCTGCAAAGCTTCTTCACTTAGTTTTTCGATAACTCGTTCACTAACATATGCAACTAAATCACCTAACGATACATTCATGAAGGGGTCTGCCAACGCACCATGGCCTTTGTCCTCCACGTTGATATTAAATGAACCATCAGTTTGACTTGCAAGCCGTACATCAAAGTTCGACTTGTGCGATATTTTTTGCTTAAATTTGCCAGCATTCCTGAACTGCGAGAGCTTAACCAAAAGGCGGGATGCGGCGTACTGAAATCGGGCCGACTCGTAGAAGTTCATGCGATGTTCGTCAGCAAGTGCCCCTTCAAAATGGAATGTTAGCTTCTCTGACATCAGCATTCTTCCTTCTTAGTGTTTTTCAAAGACATAATGCAATCTATAGTTGTTACTTTCGCTTGATAAGGCAACTAAATTCGTGTGTTAATCAATAACTGGGATAAGAAGCCCACAGAGGGAATGCAAATGAACGAAATCAGCGTTGTCGCAATTTGTACCGCCGTAATTGCTGGTCTTGTTTCGATGCTTGGGCTGATCATCGGCAAAGAGCAAAAAATTTCTGAATTCCGACAAGCCTGGATCAACGAACTGCGACAATGCATCGTGGACTACCTAGTTAGCATAAACGCAATTTGTGACATTATAAGACTTAAACAAGCTGGAGAAGGTGATAACAACGCTCTACTGCTTGCTAACTACAAGACATTGAATCAAGCGAGTCATGGCATAACTCTTCGCGTCAACGAAGTGGAGGAAACAGCTAAGAAACTGCTAATTTTGATGGCTGAATTTGAAGTTATTGCTCAAGAGAACGTTTCGCTTACACCAGAGAAAATTAGGGATATCGAGAACGGGTTCACCGCCGCGGCGAAAGAGTTGCTTAAATTTGAATGGAAAAGAGTGAAGGCAGGAGAAAGAGTATTTATCTGGACGAAGCGTATTATAATTTTCATACTATTTGGGTTGTTTGGAATTCTAGCCTTTGCCTGGTACGAAGGAACTGACGAAAACAGACCAGATGAGGCTAATCTCTACCTGATCGGGATGACGTCTAAATATCAAGAGTCTGCTGCGTCGTCACTGTGGCACGATCAAGCTCGGCGTCAGACGGCGGTGTAGGTGATTTGAATTGTGGTCCACCAACAGCAGACACCATCCAGTCAGGTCGCAGTTTTGACCCAATGACACCCACGCTCGCTCTGTTACGAAGTATCACCCAACCCCACCCCCTCAAAAACCCCATTGATTTTCCTTAAAACCCTTGAACTTTGCCCGAATCTCTCATAGGTGGTCGGTTCTGGTCGGCGCAGCATTCGGACAATAGCAAAACTTACTCATTTGAAACTTATCTTTCAAAGCGCCCTCGTTGCGCGTTTTGACAGGTAAGTTGGTCGTTTCGGGAGAGGTGTTTGGGATACACCTCAGGTATTGAAATGACCCTACCGTAAATCGGACGCGTTTTGGTATCCCAGCCAAAGCGCGTTTACGACATTATGGAGACCCGGCAAACATGGCTTCAACCTTCCTTGGTCAGAAACGTCTGCGTAAGTACTACGGTAAAATCCGCGAAGTACTTGAAATGCCGAACCTTATTGAGGTTCAGAAATCCTCTTATGATTTGTTCCTGCGCTCTGGCGACAGTGATACACCGCTTGACGGTGAGGGCATCAAAGGTGTCTTCCAGTCGGTGTTCCCGATCAAGGATTTCAATGAAACCGCCGTGCTTGAATTCGTCAAGTATGAGCTGGAAAAACCAAAGTACGATGTTGAGGAATGTCAGCAGCGCGATATGACGTATAGCGCCCCGCTGAAGGTCACCCTGCGTCTGATCGTCTTTGAAGTAGACGAAGACACAGGTGCCAAGTCTGTCAAAGACATCAAAGAACAAGACGTATTCATGGGCGATATGCCTTTGATGACGCCGAACGGCACATTTGTCGTCAACGGCACCGAGCGTGTGATCGTATCCCAGATGCACCGTTCCCCCGGTGTATTCTTTGACCATGACAAAGGCAAAACCCACTCTTCTGGTAAACTCTTGTTTGCTTGCCGCATTATCCCATATCGCGGTAGCTGGCTTGATTTTGAATTTGACGCCAAGGACCTTGTGTTCTGCCGGATTGACCGTCGTCGTAAACTGCCTGTCACAACCCTGCTTTATGCGCTGGGCTTTGATCAGGAAGGCATCATGAATGCCTACTACAACACAGTTGATTATAAGCTGGACAAAAAGGGTGCCGCTTGGACGACCAAGTTCTTCCCTGAGCGTGTGCGCGGCACACGCCCTGCCCATGATCTGGTTGATGCCAAAACCGGTGAAGTGATCGCCAAAGCCGGTGAGAAGGTTACCCCGCGTTCGGTCAAGAAACTGATCGACGCTGGCGAAGTCACCGAACTGTTGGTTCCTTATGACAACATCGTCGGCAAATTCGTGTCTGAGGATATCATCAACGAAGAAACCGGTGCGATTTACGTCGAAGCCGGTGATGAGTTAACTGTTGAAGTCGATAAGGCGGGTGAAGTCACTGGTGGTACGCTGACCGAATTGGTTGCGGCTGGTGTTAAGACGATCCCCGTGCTGGATATCGATAACGTCACAGTGGGCGCCTATATGCGCAACACCATGGCTGCCGATAAGAACATGAACCGCGAAACCGCGCTCATGGATATTTACCGCGTCATGCGTCCGGGTGAGCCACCGACCGTTGATAGCGCCTCTGCGCTGTTCGACACGCTGTTCTTTGACAGTGAGCGTTATGACCTGTCCGCTGTTGGCCGCGTGAAGATGAACATGCGCCTTGATCTGGATGCCGAAGACACCATGCGCACCCTGCGCAAGGAAGATATCGTATCCTGCATCAAAGCGCTGGTTGAACTGCGCGATGGCCGTGGTGACGTCGACGATATTGACCACCTTGGTAACCGTCGTGTCCGTTCCGTGGGCGAGCTGATGGAAAACCAGTACCGCGTCGGTCTGCTGCGCATGGAGCGCGCGATCAAAGAGCGTATGTCGTCTGTCGAAATCGACACTGTGATGCCGCAGGACCTGATCAACGCTAAGCCTGCTGCCGCAGCTGTGCGTGAATTCTTTGGTTCCAGCCAGTTGTCCCAGTTCATGGACCAAACAAATCCGTTGTCTGAGGTCACGCACAAGCGCCGCCTTTCAGCGCTTGGACCCGGCGGTCTGACACGCGAACGCGCGGGTTTTGAGGTGCGCGACGTGCATCCAACGCACTACGGTCGTATGTGCCCGATTGAGACACCGGAAGGGCCGAACATTGGTTTGATTAACAGCTTGGCCACGTTCGCACGCGTGAACAAATACGGTTTCATCGAAACACCATACCGCAAGGTCACAGACGGTAAGGTCACTGACGAAGTGTCCTACATGTCCGCGACCGAAGAAATGCGTCACACCGTGGCGCAGGCCAACGCGAACGTGAATGAGGAGGGGTCGTTCAACAACGAACTCGTTTCCACACGTAAGAACGGTGACTACACACTGAGCCCACGTGAAAACGTGGACCTGATTGACGTGTCGCCAAAGCAGCTGGTGTCAGTCGCGGCGTCTTTGATCCCGTTCCTTGAAAACGACGATGCGAACCGGGCGTTGATGGGGTCGAACATGCAACGTCAGGCGGTTCCCCTACTTCAGGCCGAGGCCCCATTGGTGGGTACCGGTATTGAGGAAGTTGTGGCACGCGATTCAGGTGCTGCGATCATGGCGAAACGTGCGGGTATCATCGACCAGGTCGATGCCCAGCGTATCGTTATCCGTGCAACCGAAGATCTGGAGCTGGGCGACGCAGGCGTTGATATCTATCGCATGCGCAAATTCCAGCGCTCCAACCAGAACACCTGCATCAACCAGCGTCCGCTGGTGAAGGTGGGTGACAAGGTTCAAAAGGGTCAGGTTGTGGCTGATGGTCCATCCACCGATATCGGTGAATTGGCCCTTGGTAAGAACGTGGTCGTCGCGTTTATGCCTTGGAATGGCTACAACTACGAAGACAGTATCCTGATTTCCGAGCGTATCGTGCGCGACGACGTCTTTACCTCGATCCACATCGAGGAATTTGAAGTCGCTGCCCGTGACACCAAGCTTGGGCCTGAGGAAATCACACGCGATATTCCAAACGTCGGCGAGGAAGCGTTGCGCAACCTCGACGAAGCCGGGATCGTGTATATCGGTGCCGAAGTTGGCCCCGCAGATATCCTTGTGGGTAAGATCACACCAAAAGGCGAAAGCCCGATGACGCCAGAAGAAAAGCTTCTGCGCGCCATCTTTGGTGAGAAAGCGTCCGACGTGCGTGACACATCCTTGCGTCTGCCACCGGGTGACTTTGGTACGGTCGTAGAGGTTCGCGTCTTTAACCGCCATGGCGTGGAAAAAGACGAACGTGCCTTGCAGATCGAGCGTGAAGAGGTTGAACGCCTTGCCCGCGACCGCGACGATGAAATGGTCATCCTTGACCGCAACATCTATGCGCGTTTGTGGGACATCATCGGTGGCAAGAAAGCAGCGAAAGGCCCCAAAGGCTTTAAGTCTGGTTCTGTTGTTACCGAGGAAAGCGTTTCTGAACTGACACGCGGTCAGTGGTGGCAGTTGGCGATGGCGGATGAAGATGACGCCAAGATCGTGGAAGCACTGAACGAACAGTACGAAATCCAGAAGCGCGCGATGGACGCCCGTTTCGAGGATAAGGTCGAGAAAGTGCGCCGCGGCGATGATCTGCCACCGGGTGTGATGAAGATGGTCAAAGTCTTTGTGGCTGTGAAGCGCAAGCTGCAGCCCGGCGATAAGATGGCCGGCCGTCACGGCAACAAAGGTGTTATTTCCAAGGTTGTACCGATGGAAGACATGCCATTCCTTGCGGATGGAACACCTGTCGACTTCTGTCTGAACCCGCTTGGCGTGCCGTCACGGATGAATGTCGGTCAGATTTTGGAAACACACATGGGCTGGGCCGCACGCGGTCTGGGTATTCAGATTGACGAAGCGCTGGGTGAATACCGCCGTTCCGGTGATCTGACACCTGTGCGTGACGCGATGAAGATCGTCTATGGTGACAACGTCTATGACGAAGGCATCGCTGGCATGGACGAGGATGAACTGGTCGAAGCGGCTGGTAACGTCACTGGCGGTGTGCCGATTGCGACACCTGTCTTTGATGGAGCGAAAGAGGCTGACGTGAACGACGCGTTGACACGTGCCGGTTTCGATACCTCTGGTCAGTCTGTCTTGTTCGATGGCCGTACCGGTGAGCAGTTTAGCCGTAAGGTGACAGTGGGCGTGAAATACCTGCTGAAACTGCACCACCTTGTCGATGACAAAATCCACGCACGTTCCACCGGGCCTTACAGCCTTGTCACGCAGCAGCCATTGGGTGGTAAAGCCCAGTTTGGTGGCCAGCGTTTCGGGGAAATGGAAGTCTGGGCATTGGAAGCGTATGGCGCGGCTTACACCTTGCAGGAAATGCTGACTGTCAAGTCGGATGACGTGGCAGGGCGGACGAAAGTCTATGAAAGCATCGTCAAAGGCGAGGACAACTTTGAGGCCGGCGTGCCAGAGTCGTTCAACGTGCTTGTGAAAGAAGTCCGGGGCCTCGGCCTCAACATGGAACTCCTGGATGCGGAGGATGAGGAATAAGCGAAGTTCGTCGGGGATAACCCCGACCTACGTAGGGCGGGGTTCTCCCCGCCTTCGCGACCCCATCTAACGCACCCCAATTCAAGGAATTGAAGATGAACCAGGAACTGACAAACAACCCGTTTAACCCGCTCACACCGGCGAAAACGTTTGACGAAATCAAGGTTTCTCTGGCCTCGCCAGAGCGCATCTTGTCATGGTCTTTTGGCGAGATTAAGAAGCCAGAAACCATCAACTACCGTACCTTCAAGCCAGAGCGGGACGGCCTGTTCTGTGCGCGTATCTTTGGCCCGATCAAAGATTACGAATGCCTGTGCGGTAAGTATAAGCGTATGAAGTATCGCGGCGTTGTCTGCGAAAAATGCGGTGTAGAAGTCACGCTGCAAAAGGTCCGCCGCGAGCGGATGGGCCACATCGAGCTGGCAGCCCCCGTTGCGCACATCTGGTTCCTCAAGTCGTTGCCATCCCGCATCGGCCTGATGCTGGACATGACACTGCGCGATCTTGAGCGCATCCTGTATTTCGAAAACTACGTTGTGATCGAACCCGGCCTGACTGATCTGACCTACGGTCAGTTGATGACAGAGGAAGAGTTCAACGACGCGCAGGACCTGTATGGCATGGACGCATTCCAGGCCAACATCGGTGCCGAAGCGATCCGCGAGATGCTGTCCCAGATTGATCTTGAGTCTGAAGCTGAGCAACTGCGCGCTGACCTGAAAGAGGCCACTGGCGAATTGAAGCCAAAGAAGATCATCAAGCGTTTGAAGATCGTTGAAAGCTTCCTTGAATCAGGTAACCGTCCAGAGTGGATGGTGCTGACCGTGATCCCTGTGATCCCGCCAGAGCTGCGCCCGCTGGTTCCACTGGATGGTGGCCGTTTCGCGACGTCCGACCTGAACGATTTGTATCGTCGTGTGATCAACCGCAACAACCGTCTTAAGCGTCTGATTGAGTTGCGCGCACCTGACATCATTGTCCGCAACGAAAAGCGGATGTTGCAGGAATCTGTGGATGCGCTGTTCGACAACGGCCGTCGTGGTCGTGTGATCACGGGTGCGAATAAGCGTCCGCTGAAGTCGCTGTCTGATATGCTGAAGGGTAAGCAGGGTCGCTTCCGTCAGAACCTTTTGGGGAAACGCGTCGACTTTTCCGGTCGTTCGGTCATTGTGACTGGTCCAGAGCTGAAGCTGCACCAATGTGGTTTGCCTAAGAAGATGGCGCTCGAGCTGTTCAAGCCGTTCATCTATTCGCGCCTTGAAGCCAAAGGTCTGTCTTCGACGGTCAAGCAAGCCAAGAAACTGGTCGAAAAAGAGCGTCCTGAAGTTTGGGATATTCTAGATGAGGTGATCCGCGAACACCCCGTCATGCTGAACCGTGCGCCAACGCTGCACCGTTTGGGCATTCAGGCGTTTGAACCTGTGTTGATTGAAGGCAAGGCTATTCAGCTGCACCCGCTGGTCTGTTCTGCGTTTAACGCCGACTTCGACGGTGACCAGATGGCGGTTCACGTCCCGCTGAGCCTTGAGGCCCAGTTGGAAGCCCGCGTTCTGATGATGTCCACGAACAACGTGTTGTCACCATCCAACGGTGCGCCAATTATTGTGCCATCGCAGGATATGATTTTGGGTCTCTACTACACCACCATCATGCGTGATGGCATGAAGGGTGAGGGCATGAACTTCTCGGATATTGAAGAAGTTGAACACGCCCTGACCGCTGGTGAAGTACACCTGCACGCCAAGATCAACGCGCGTATGACGCAGATCGACGACGAAGGTAACGAAGTGCATGTGCGCTTTGAAACCACGCCGGGCCGTTTGCGCCTTGGTGCGTTGTTGCCATTGAACACCAAAGCGCCGTTTGCTTTGGTCAACCGTTTGCTGCGCAAGAAAGAAGTGCAGCAGGTCATCGACACGGTCTATCGTTACTGTGGTCAGAAAGAATCTGTCATATTCTGTGACCAGATCATGACCATGGGTTTCCGCGAAGCGTTCAAGGCGGGCATTTCGTTCGGTAAGGACGACATGGTTGTGCCGGATACCAAGTGGGATCTGGTGAATGAGACCCGTGATCAGGTGAAAGACTTTGAACAGCAGTACATGGACGGTCTGATCACACAGGGCGAAAAGTACAACAAAGTTGTCGATGCCTGGTCAAAGTCGAACGACAAAGTCACCGACGCGATGATGGCCACGATTGGTACAACGCCAACTATGGAAGATGGATCGCAGGGTGAACCAAACTCGGTTTACATGATGGCCCACTCCGGTGCGCGTGGTTCGGTCACGCAGATGAAACAGCTGGGCGGTATGCGTGGTCTGATGGCCAAGCCGAACGGCGAGATCATCGAAACGCCGATCATCTCGAACTTTAAGGAAGGTCTGACCGTTCTTGAATACTTCAACTCGACCCACGGTGCCCGTAAGGGTCTGTCGGATACGGCGTTGAAAACGGCGAACTCTGGTTACCTGACACGTCGTCTGGTGGACGTTGCCCAAGACTGTATCGTCCGCGAGGTCGATTGCGGGACAGAGCGTGCGATCACGGCTGAGGCTGCGGTGAACGACGGTGAAGTTGTGTCTTCCTTGGCAGAGCGTGTGCTGGGCCGTGTGTCTGCTGATGATGTCATCAAGCCGGGCACAGACGAAGTGATCGTCGAAGCAGGTGAGCTGATCGACGAACGTAAGGCTGACATGATCGAAGTGGCGGGTATCGCCAAGATGCGTATCCGTTCACCGCTGACATGTGAAAGCGAAGATGGCGTCTGCGCGATGTGCTATGGCCGTGACCTTGCACGCGGCACACGCGTCAATATTGGTGAGGCCGTCGGCATCATCGCGGCGCAGTCCATTGGTGAACCCGGTACGCAGCTGACCATGCGGACATTCCACATTGGTGGCGTTGCCCAAGGTGGCCAGCAGTCGTTCCAAGAGGCATCACAGCCCGGTAAGGTCCGTTTCGACAACGAAAATCTGCTGGAAAACGCATCCGGTGAGATGGTTGTCATGGGTCGCAACATGACCCTGTCCATCATGGACGCAGACGAGAATGAACTTGCCAGCCATAAGGTAGGTTACGGTTCCAAAGTCTTTGTCAAAGATGGTCAGGACATTCTGCGCGGCGATAAAATGTTCGAATGGGATCCATACACCCTGCCGATCATTGCTGAAAAATCAGGTACGGCGAAATACGTCGATCTGGTCAACGGTATCGCAGTCCGCGAAGACACAGATGATGCAACGGGTATGACCCAGCGCATCGTGTCTGACTGGCGCGCGGCACCTAAGGGCAATGAGCTTGCACCAAAGATCATCGTTTTGGGTACTGATGGCGAAGCCATGGTTAAGGAAGACGGTAACCCCGTTGCTTATCCGATGTCCGTGGATGCGGTTCTGTCTGTTGAAGACGGTGAAGAGATCAAAGCGGGTGATGTTGTCGCACGTATCCCACGTGAGGGTGCGAAGACAAAAGACATTACCGGTGGTCTGCCACGTGTGGCGGAACTCTTTGAAGCCCGTCGTCCGAAAGATCACGCGATCATTGCTGAGATTGATGGCTACGTGCGCTTTGGTAAGGACTATAAGAACAAGCGTCGCATCTCGATTGAATCCTCTGATGATGCAGAGGTGAAGGTCGAATACATGGTGCCGAAGGGTAAGCACATTCCGGTTGCGGAAGGTGATTTTGTCCAGAAGGGCGACTACATCATGGATGGTAACCCAGCCCCGCACGATATTCTTGCGGTTATGGGGGTCGAGGCGCTTGCGGACTATATGATCGACGAAGTGCAGGACGTGTATCGCCTGCAGGGTGTGAAGATCAACGACAAGCATATCGAAGTCATCGTGCGTCAGATGCTCCAGAAATGGGAGATTCAGGACAGTGGTGACACCGTTCTGCTGAAAGGTGAAAACGTCGATAAGGCCGAGTTTGATGAAGCCAACGCCAAAGCGCTTGCACGGGGCGATCGCCCTGCGCAAGGTGAGCCGATCTTGCTTGGTATCACCAAAGCGTCTTTGCAGACCCGTTCGTTCATCTCTGCCGCGTCGTTCCAAGAAACGACACGCGTTCTGACCGAAGCATCCGTGCAAGGTAAGCGCGACAAGCTGATCGGTCTGAAAGAGAACGTCATCGTGGGCCGTCTGATCCCGGCCGGTACAGGTGGGGCTACTCAGCAGGTGCGTCGTGTTGCTGCAGACCGCGACAACGTTGTCATCGAAGCACGCCGCGAAGAGGCAGAAGAGGCCGCGCGCCTTGCTGCCCCGATGGAGATGGCGGATACGTCAGCCGATGATCAGGTGTTCGCTGATCCGGTTGAAACACCGGAAAGCGACGACGCATAAGCGACGGATTTTAGAAATTCAGAAAGGCCCTCGCTTTGCGGGGGCCTTTTTTGTTTGAGGGAATGTCTGCTTTGAGCTCATTCTTCAAAATGCTGCAAGTTTGCTGAACGACAGCTTTTGGGAATGAAGATGCATTTTTCTGCGAGCGTTGTCGAAAATCAGTGCCCGACAAAAGCCTAGAGTGACGCAGCAGCCATTGATACGAGCCTTAGGAACATCTCCTAAACGCGTCGACGTTTGCGTTGACAAGTCCAGTCAATCTAGCTTCTGAAATTCCTAGCTGATCGCCAAGCGTTCGTGCGTACAACAATAGGTTATCGGGAGTATCAGCTGTCGACATGTTCAGACCAACAAAGATGATACGGGCTGCTTCCAAGTCATCTGGCTGAGTCTTTGCGATTTGGGCTGCCGCACAACTGCATCCCCGTAACGACATTGAATAATGCATAAATCTTAGATGACTGATTAAGTCGTCATCCTCTCTCCAAGAGGCCGCAAAAACATCTTGGCATGCCAGCACATAGTCCTGTCCTTCATCGGATAGCGTGTATTTCGATGAAGCTATTTTTTCCCGGACAATATAAGAAAAAAACAGGGCCAAAGTGAGAGCGGTTATCGTAATTGTGGGACGGACCAGTTTCTTCGACAATGGGGCACACTCTCCAATAGAACTGCTTTCTTCCAGAATGCTTTTGCAGCAAACAGTGCAGCACGCTTTCACGTAAAAGATTAGACGAAAGCAGCCATTTGCACAACTTGGGCCAACGGCAGCTCCGTCCGCAAAGCCGCCACGCGAAAAACATTGCGGGTGCTTTGCTCAATCCGCCTGATAGCTTGGCAGCTGCGTCAATGCATTCCGCAGCGCTTCCCCCCAGTTGTTCGATACGGTCTGGTAATAGGGATCATCTGCCTCAATCCGCGGTTTGTCCGACACTGCGAAGCTATCTGTCGTATAGGTCTGTAAATCCAGCGGCAATCCGACAGATAGGTTCGCTTTGATCGTGGAATCGAAAGATACCAGCAACAGCTTGATCGCGTCCTCAAAGCTCATCTCGGGGTCATAGGCCCGCACCAGAATTGGCTTGCCGTACTTTGTTTCACCGATTTGAAAGAACGGGCTGTCGTCTGTGACTTCGATGAAGTTCCCTTCTGGATAGATCAGGAAAACTGTCGGCTTGCCGCCTTTGATCTGCCCGCCAAGAACGACCGAAGCTTTGAACTTTGACGCGGCTTTTTGCCCCCCGGACCCGCTGTCCTCGATCACTTCGCGCAGTGTTTCACCCACAACGCGGGCGACCTGAAACATGGTCGGCAATTCCAGAATGGTTGGGTTGCGTTCGGATATAATCTTGGAGCGTTCGTCAAGCAGGCTGATCAACGCTTGGGTGGTTGCCAGATTGCCTGCGGTCATCACGGTGATGACGCGTTCACCTGGCACGTCCCATGTGAACATCTTGCGCGTGACCGAAAAGTTGTCGACACCGGCATTTGTGCGCGTGTCGGACATAAAGACGAGACCTTTGTTCAGGCGCAGTCCAACGCAGTAAGTCATTTATCTTTCCAGTGCAGAAACGGTTCGGTGCGTGTCTATTGCTGAACCTGTAATGATACAATCATCGCTTCGGTTGCAGACCCCAGACGGACACCTGTTATAGGCGATGCATCACGCGAATCGAGGCCAGTTGCAATCCTGACATAGCGTTCATCCGGGCAAATGCGGTTCGAGACGTCGAAACCGACCCAGCCTAATCCATCCAAATGCGCTTCGGCCCAGGCGTGGCTGGCGTCTTGGTCGACCCGGTCGTTCATCATCAGATAGCCGCTGATATAGCGGGCTGGAATGCCTGCAACACGGGCCGCCGCCACGAATATTTGCGCATGGTCCTGACAGACGCCGCCACCGGCATGAAGCGCGTCTTCTGCGGTTGTCCCCGCTTCGGTACCGGTTTTGCTGTAGGGGGCTGCATCAATGATCGCCGCCGATAGAGCATGTAGCCCATCCAGCGTGTTGGCAGTCTTGCCGATGGTTTTGGCAAGCTTTTTGATGCCGCGCCCTGCGTGTGTGCGCAGCGTATCTTGCCGGAAATGCCACAATGGTGCTGTGCCATAGACTTTGCCAAACACCCCGTCAGAGGAATGTGTTTCGACCTCTCCGGCAACCTCTACCGATACTTCTGTGGTGCCTGCGTCGGCTTTCACCAGCAACGTTTTGTTCTGATACTGGTCTTCGAATTCCAGCTCTGTCTGGCCACCTGAAATCGCGACATTCCAGTTGTGCACCGACTGGTGCTTTGTGTTGGCAGGGGTCAGGCGCACCTGTTGCAAGCCGTATGACACGGGCGCGTCATAGGTGTATTTTGTGGTGTGTTGAATGCGCAGTTTCATCGTCTTACCCCTTACCCCACGAACCGGTAGTCTTGTTCGATCTGTAGTCCCAGCGCGTTATTCTGGCGGATAAAGGACGTGATGAAATCGTGCAGCCCTTCATCAAAGACAGATGTAATATCCTGCCCTCGCAGCATATCGCGCTGCGCGTCGATCATGTCATGACAGGGCAGGCGGCTTTGATAGTCTTTTGCCAGATACCCAAGGTTATCTTCTATCAACCTGCTGCAAAACGACAGTGACCGCGGAAAGCGGCTGTCAAAGATCAGAAATTCGGCGATGCTGGCAGGCGAGATATCGTGATCATTCAGCCATCGGAACGACCGGTGCGCCGAAACAGACCGCAAAATCGTTTCCCATTGCACGTTATCAAGCGTTGACCCCACATAGCTGGCCGATGGCAGCAACGTGTAATATTTGACGTCGATAATCCGCGCGGTGTTATCCGCACGTTCCAAGGCGATGCCAAGCTGCGTGAAATCAAAAATATCGTTGCGCAACATGGTGCCGTGTACCGCACCCCGCACCAGTGCGGTGTGGCGGCGTATTTCACCCAACACGGCCGGTAATTTCGTTTCGGTGACAGGTGTTTTCAGCGCGGCTTTCAGGGCCATCCAGCTTTCATTCACGGCCTCCCACACTTCGGTGGTCAGTGCTGTGCGCACCATCCGGGCATTTGTGCGCGCATTCTCGATTGACGAGATGACGCTGGATGGGTTGTCGGTATCGCGCAGCAGAAAATCCAAAGCGTTGGGTGCGGTGTAGCTGTCGTATTTTTGGTCATAGTTATTGCGCACGCCTGCGGTTGTCAGGACAGATTTCCATTCCGATACAGGATCTTTTGATCGTGTCAGCGCGATCCGGGACCCGGCTTCGATTAAACGCGCGGTGTTTTCGCTGCGTTCCAGAAAGCGGAACATCCAATAAATGCCACCTGCAGTTTTTCCAAGCATGCCCCTAGTCCTCCAAGACCCAAGTGTCTTTGGTGCCGCCGCCTTGGCTGGAATTCACGACCAGCGAGCCTGCTTTCAAGGCCACCCGTGTCAGACCGCCGGGTGTAATATGCATCTCTTTAGGTGAAACCAGCGCAAAGGGGCGCAAATCAACATGCCGGGGCGAGAGCCCCTTTTTGGTAAAGATCGGCACGGTCGACAGTGAAAGCGTCGGTTGGGCGATATAGTTCGCAGGCGATCTGCGCAATTTGGCGGCAAAGGCTGCCAGTTCTTTTTTGCTGGCGGCAGGGCCAACCAGCATGCCGTATCCGCCAGAACCGTGTACTTCTTTCACCACCAGTTCCGACAGGTTATCGAGCACATATTTCAGGCTATCAGGGTCAGAACAGCGATAGGTTTCAACGTTCTTCAAAATCGCTTTTTCGCCTGTGTAGAATTCAATGATATCAGGCATATAGGAATAAATCGCCTTATCGTCGGCAATCCCGGTTCCCGGTGCATTGGCGATGGTGATGTTCCCTGCACGGTAGACATCCATGATGCCCGGCACACCCAACATGGAAGATGGGTTAAAGTTCAGCGGATCGAGGAAGTCATCATCCACACGACGATAAAGCACATCAATCGCTTGATAGCCTTCGGTTGTGCGCATGGCGATCCGGCCGTCGACCACTTGCAGGTCGTGACCTTCGACCAGTTCAACACCCATCTGATCGGCCAGGAACGAGTGTTCGTAATAGGCGGAATTGTGAATGCCCGGCGTCAATACCGCGACCGTCGGTCTGCCATCGCAATTGCGTGGGGCACAGGCCGCGAGTGAACGCCGCAGGTTCTTGGGATAGTCGCTGACCGGCTGCACTTTGATCTGGCTGAAAAGCTCTGGGAACATGTGCAGCATCGTTTCGCGGTTCTCAAGCATATAGGACACGCCAGAGGGCGTGCGCGCATTGTCTTCGAGAACAAAGAAATCATCTTCGCCGGTGCGCACGATGTCAGTGCCAACGATATGGGTGTAGATGCCACCGGGGGGCGATACACCAATCATCTGCGGCAGGAATGCTTCGTTTTGGGCGATCAGTTCAACCGGAACTATGCCTGCGCGCAGGATTTCTTGCCGGTGGTAAATGTCATGCAAAAATGCGTTGATGCCGCGCACCCGCTGTTCAATCCCTTTTGACAGTTTCGTCCATTCCCGGTTTGCGATGATGCGCGGGATCAGATCAAAGGGGATCAGCCGTTCTTGGGCCGCGGACTGCCCATAGACGTTGAAGGTGATGCCGGTCCTGCGAAAAAAAGATTCCGCTTCTTTTGATTTCTTGGAAAGGCGCACGGCATCTTCTTGCGCAAACCATTTGTCATATTCGGCGTAGGGTCCGCGTACATCGTCCGCGCCGGAAAGCATCTCATCAAAGTACTGTCGATCTAAAGTCATCCCGCGATGCTAGCGTTTATTGATATAGTTACAAGGTGATAGCGAAATGGGGTCGTTTACTTGGCTATCTGCACATCAACTGTCTGCTCTAACAGGTCCATTTGCCCATATGAGGTCATGAATGAAACATCGGCGGCATCCCGGCCAACGCCGATGACTGCCATTTGATCAGGCCGGGCCATGCCTGTTGGGTCGATCAGATGCCAAGCCCCATCAAGATAGACTTGGGCCACCGCATGAAAATCCTGCGGCGTGACATCAGGTGCATAAACGCTGGCCATCCGCGCAGGTATCCCAACGGACCGGGCCATCGCGATCAGCACATGGGCATAGTCGCGGCAGACACCGGCCATCGCATGAAAACTGTCTGTGGCGGTTGTGGTTGCCGTGCTAGCTGTGTTGTCGTAGGCGAAATGCCCGCCAATCCAATCAGCCATTTGCGCGATAAGCGCACCACCTGATGCGTCGCCAAACTGCATGGGTACAAAGGTAAAAAACGCCTCTGGATGGCAGTATCGCGATGGCATCAGGTATGGGGTGACGTCTGCGGATAGTGCGGTAATATGGCTGGCTTGCAGCGAAGACAGTGCAGCCATAGGCCGATCAATCCGCACTTGGGCGGTGTAGATGCAGTCAAAGATATCTGCGACGTCGCCCCACCGTCGTTGCCCGATGCCGTCTTCGCCCGCAATGACGTTCCATGTTACGGGGCTTTCGCTGTGCAACGCGTTCTGCTTAATAATCTGTCCCGCGCCTTGCGCGGCTTCTATCTGCAAAAGCAGGCTGCAAGGTAGGGGTGCCGCGTATCTTAAGTGTGTCTGGATTGATAAGTGCACGCTGCGCCCCCGGCGATGAAGAAGAGAACGTTTTCATCATCAGGCCGCTTTGTCGAGATTGGTTTTCACGAAGGTGTTGGTCGCCACGCGGTGGCGCTCGATTATCGGCTGGCAATGGGTCGTCGATATTTTCTTTTGGGAAATGTCTGGCCTCCGCACTACACTCAATCTCAGGTTTTGCCGTTTTCTCCACGGATTTGGCGAAAGTCGGGCGATGGCTTGATTGAAAAACCCGTCTTGGCAGGCGGCGGTAAAAAGGAACGTTATCCATGCTTAGAAAGATTTTTGTCCCTGTGCGGGGCGACGGCATGATCGAAACGGTACTG
Source organism: Roseobacter sp. CCS2 (assembly GCF_000169435.1). GTDB lineage: Bacteria > Pseudomonadota > Alphaproteobacteria > Rhodobacterales > Rhodobacteraceae > Yoonia. Next base: position 276,186 of record NZ_AAYB01000002.1, read on the forward strand.
GGTCACGCAGCAGCGCTTGCCGCACGCCACAACGCGCATATTGCAGTTGCCCATTGCCGCGCAAGAACCGAAGATTTGATGCCCTATGGTGTTCAACTGCCGGCTTTTGCGCGCGAAACATTGGCAGAACAGGCCCGCAAACTTGCCGATCAGGAAGAACAAGGCGTGCGAGAGCAAGTGCAATCCCTAACTGCATCGCATGGGCTGACAGAGGCGGATGGATCGCAGCGCGACATGGCGACGATCGACTTTACCGAAGAAAATGGTCTGATGGCTGATGTCATCAAACGGAACGGGCGTCTTGCGGATCTTGTTGTCGTGGCCAAACCTGACAGGGATCGTAATCTAGGTGCGAATTCACTCAAATCAGCGCTGTTTCGCACCGGTCGCCCAGTGATGATGTGCGCCCAGAACCGCCCTGTCCCGGCTGATTTTGGACAGCATATCATGGTGGCCTGGAACGGATCGCTTGAGGCGTCCCGCGCTGTTGCGATGACCCTGGATCTGGCCGGGTCCGCAAAGGCTGTGACGATCCTCAGCGGCGGTGGCGGAGAGACACAGGGCACAACGGCGGATGAACTGGTTCGGTATTACCAGATGCATGGGGTTGTCGCCAAAGTTCACCGGTTTGATGGGCGCAACCCCGGAGAAGAATTGTTGACAAAAACCAATGAACTGGGTGGCAGTCTTTTGATCATGGGGGCCTATGGCCAAAACCATGAACGTGAGACGTTGTTTGGCGGGAATACGCAGGTCGTGGTCGATAAGGCAGAAACGCCGGTTATCTTCGTGCACTAACGTATGCTTTCGCCGCGCAACAAAGTTTTACTTGAAATGTAATTTCAAGAAGATAGTTTCAATTATATTAAAGATGAAAATATTTTTCCGAGTACATTTATCGGTTGTATTCAAACGCATCCGTTCTGACGCTCATAATAAATACTAGGGGAATTCTTCGATGAAAATGACGAAACGTACGTTGTTGGGTATGGCTGGTGCTGCGCTGATGGCTGTCGCACCTATGCAAGCTGCTGCACAAGATTGGCAACCACGCAAGCCGATTGACTTTGTGATTATGGCGGGTGCCGGTGGGGGTGCGGACCAGATTGCACGCTTTATTCAGGCCGTTGCAGAGCAGGAAGACCTGACCACACGGCCATTGGTTCCAAACAACAAAGGCGGCGGTTCTGGTGCTGAAGCGCTGATCCACGTCAGCACAGCCAGCGACCCTGATCACACGATTCTTGTGACGCTGAATTCGTTCTTCACCACGCCGCTGCGTCAGGAAAACCTTGGCATTGATATCCAGACCTTCACGCCTGTGGCTATGATGGGCGTCGATCCGTTCGTGTTGTGGGTCCATAAGGACAGCGGGATCACGACGTTTGATGAATATGTCGCCAAAGTCAAAGAGATGGATGGTGAGTTCGTCATGGGTGGCACCGGTGCCGGTCAGGAAGACAGCATCGTGATTGCATATATGTCTGGCGCGTATGATCTGGACATCAAATACATCCCATACGATGGCGGTGGTGCTGTTGCCAAAGACCTTGCCGGTCAGCAGATCATGGCAACTGTGAACAACCCGGCAGAAGCCAAGGGGTTTTATGAAGCTGGCGATTTTGTCCCGCTTTTGGCGTTTTCAGACGAACGGATGCCAGCCTATCCTGATGTGCCAACGATCAAGGAAATGGGCCATGATTTTTCATACTACAACCAGCGGGCTATTGTCGGCGCGCCGGGTATGTCTGATGAAGCGGCTGCCTATTACCAAGATTTGTTCACACAGATCTACGAAAGCGAACAGTGGCAGGGTTATCTGACCTCCGAAAGCCTGTCACCGCTTTGGATGGATGCTGGCGAACAGCGTGACTATTGGGCGCTGCAGGTTGAAAACCACCAAAGCCTGCTGGCCGCACTGGGCGAATAAGCCCTGTTAAGTCCGAGATAAAGCCCCGCAAGGGGATTTGAACAATAAGGAGGGCCAGATGCGCGTTGGCGAACTTCTAACCGCGGGATTTCTGGCCCTTCTTTCGTTGTATCTGATGTGGAAAAGCACTGAGCTGCCCATTGGATACATCGCCGGGACCGGTCCGGGCGGTGGTGCTTGGCCTTTTTGGCTATCTGCGATCATGTTGGTGTGCTGCGTTTGTGTCGCCTTCAACTGGTGGCGCGGCACCAGCCCCCCTTCACAATCCGAAGAACCTGTTCTTGATAGTCACGGCTGGCGGTCGCTTATTTTCGTTGGTGGCGGGATCATTGCCTTTGTCGCCTTGGTCAGCATTATCTCGATGTATGGCGCGATTGCAGTCTTCCTGTTCTATTATGTCTGGTTTCTGGGGCGGCACGGTCTGATCCTCAGCCTGTCCATCTCACTCATCACGCCGGTCGCGCTGTTTTTCTTTTTTGAAGGGGCGATGCAGATCACGATGCCCTCTGGTCTGCCGTTTACCGATCCGGTTTTCAACTTCCTGTATGAGATCATTTACTAAGGCAATGGCACGCCGCCGCGAAGAAAGCTTCTGACCATGGACGTCCTACTTCTGCTTGGTGATGGCATGCTGTTGTCGCTACAGCCCCTGAACCTGATGATGATCCTGATTGGGGTCACCTTGGGCCTGTTCATCGGCGCGATGCCCGGTCTGGGGTCAGTCAATGGGGTTGCGATCTTGCTGCCTGTGACCTTTTTGGTCCCGCCAGGATCGGCGATTATCTTTCTTGCCGCCATTTACTATGGGGCCATGTACGGGGGCGCTGTGTCCTCGATCACGCTGGGCATTCCCGGTGCGTCGACGGCGGTGGCCACCACCTTTGATGGCAGACCACTGGCAAAACAAGGCCGCGCCAGCCTTGCACTGGTTACGGCGGCCCTTGCGTCTTTCATTGGCGGCACTGTGGCGAACGTTCTTTTCACGCTTTTCGCGCCGTTGCTGGCATCCGTTGCCTTGTCTTTCGGACCGCCCGAAGTTTTTGCCCTGATGCTTTTGGCTTTTGCGACCTTTGTGGGTCTTGGCGGCGATGATATTCCCAAAACCATCTTTTCGATCTGCTTTGGTCTTGTCCTTGGTGCGGTTGGGTTTGACCAAATCTCGGGCGCGCCCCGGCTTGTGCTGTTTGACTACAATGGGTTCTTGCAAGGCATCGGTTTTCTTGTTCTGGCCATTGGTGTCTACGGTATCGGAGAGATGCTGTGGACCATTGATCAGACGCGTGGCGACGTTACCGCGACGACGCCAAAAATGACGGTCAAAGGCATGGCCTCTGACACCAAAGAAGCGGCCAAACGTGGTTGGAAAGGCACGATGATCGGATCGTTCCTTGGCTTTTTCGTGGGTGTCTTGCCGGCCGCAGGGGCAACGCCGGGATCGCTGATGTCCTATGGCGTGGCAAAGATGGTGTCGCGCAATCCTGATGAATTCGGCAAAGGCTCTCCCGATGGTGTGGCCGCACCTGAGGCCGCCAACAACTCGGCTTCGACGGGGTCCATGCTGCCGATGCTGACATTAGGCATCCCCGGATCACCGACCACGGCGATCTTGCTGGGTGGTATGGTCATCTGGGGCCTTGTCCCCGGCCCGCGCTTGTTTGTTGATGAGCAAGAGTTCGTCTGGGGGCTGATCGGGTCGTTCTATATCTCGAATGTCGCAGCCCTTTTGATCAACCTTGCCTTCATTCCGGTATTTATCTGGATGCTGCGAATGCCTTTTACGATCCTCGCGCCGATGATTTTCGTTCTTTCGATCACCGGCGGTTATGCCGCGACGCGCGACATGTTCGATATCTGGCTGATTGTCGGCTTTGGGATCGGTGCGTTCTTTATGCGCAAGTTCGACTACCCGCTGGCGCCTGCCGTGTTGGCGATTGTGCTGGGGCCGATCGCAGAACCGACATTGCGCCAATCGTTGCTGTTGTCGTCGGGCGATCCATCCATCTTTTTCACACGGCCTGTTGCGGGGCCGATTACGGTTATTGCTTTGATCCTGATCTTCATGCCTTTGGTTAAAGTGATACGCCGCCAGATGGGCAAAAGAAAAAAGCCAGCGTCGTAGTAACGCTGGCTTTTTACGGTCCATTCGCCAGAAAGCTTAGCTGTATAGGCCAGCCGTCCTTGCACGCAGTTGCACCAGTGCAAGCACCGTATCAATGGTTGGCGTTGGTGTGTCAGTAACCCGGCCCAGTTCTTGCACGGACCCCACCAGCGCGTCGATTTCCATCGGGCGACCCATATCAAGGTCTTGCAACATAGAGGTGCGGTGCGCGCCCACATCGGCGCCACCTTGAATGCGGCGATCCACATCAATAGGGAATTTTACGCCCAGCTTTTCCGCAATCGTTTGCGCCTCAAGCATCATATTGCGCGCGACTTCGCGGGTGCCCGGGTCCGTACACAGCACGTCAAGCGTCGCATGAGTTAACGCGGAAATGGGATTGAACGACAGGTTCCCCCAAAGCTTGATCCAGATCTCATCGCGGATTTTGGGGCGCACGGGTGCTTTCAGGCCAGCCGCACTTAGCGCTTTTGACAGACGCATCGCGCGGTCTGACTTTTCCCCGGACGGTTCGCCCAAAGAGAAACGATTGCCTTCGATATGTTTGATCACCCCCGGCTCAATCACCTCAGCCGCAGGGTAGACCACACAGCCCAGCACACTGTCAGGGCCAAAGCCGTTCCATTGTGCATCACCCGGATCGACGCTTGCCAGCCGTGTGCCTTCCAGATCAGTGCCGATCTGGTGGAAATACCACCAAGGCACACCGTTCACGCCGGATACAATAGTTGTGTCCGGGCCAATTAGCGGTTTCATTTTATCGACGACAGGCGGCACCGAATGCGCCTTGAGAGTCACAATGACGTAATCTTGCGGACCCAGATCAGCGGGATCATCGGACACCGTAACCGGCATCGTGCGCGTTTCGCCACCTTCGATCAGTGTCAGACCGTTTTCACGCAGCGCTGCCAGATGCGGCCCGCGTGCAACAAGGCTGACATCCGCCCCGGCCTCTGCCAGTTTTGCACCCATATAGCCACCGATGGCGCCTGCACCGAAAATACAAATCTTCATGATGCGGTATCCACAAAGCCCAGCTTTTCGGCCAATCCGATGCGTTGCATTTTACCTGTCGCCCCTTTGGGGATTTCGTCCAAAATGATCACTTTGCGCGGCACCTTGAAATCGGCCAGCCGTTCCGAAGCAAAATCGCGCACGTCGCGGTCACTGATGTCTTCGCCTTCGCGCAAGACCACGGCGGCGGCAACTTCTTCACCCAATTTCGGGTGGGGCAGAGCGAAGGTGACGACCTGTGCAATGGCTGGATGCGCTGACAGCACGCCGTCCACCTCAAGCGGGCTGACTTTTTCACCACCGCGGTTGATGATCTCTTTCAGGCGACCTGTCAGGGTCAGGTATCCATCGGCATCAAATGTGCCTTGATCGCCGGTGCGGAACCAGCGTTTGCCGTCAGCATCAAAGAAGTTCTTTTCATTTGCTTCGGGGTTGCTTTCATATCCGGGTGTGACGTTGGGACCAGAGATCACAACCTCGCCCACGCCGCCGTCGGTCAGGGTTGGCTCAACCTCATGCGCGATACGCACCTCGGGGCCGGCCGGCACGCCAACAGCCCCGGGTTTCTGTGCGCCGGGTGTTAGCGGGTTCGAACACATCTGATGCGCCGCTTCGGTCATGCCGTAGCCTTCGATGACCGGCGCGCCAAAGGTTTCAAACAGTTTTTCCATAACCGGTCCGGGCAGGGATGCCGATGATGACCGCAAGAAGCGCAGGCGTGCCGCCTCAATGATATCTGCATTGCGCGGGGCACGTGACAGGATTGCCTGATGCATCGTCGGCACGGCGGTGTACCATGTTGGATCACAATCGCGCAGCCACCCGAAGAAGCGCAGCGCATCAAAGCCGGGCGCGCACCAGACCTGACCACCTGTGGCCAGCGTGGCAGACACAGCCGCCAACAGCCCGTGGATATGAAAGAGTGGCATCACGTTCATGCAGCGGTCGTCAGAGGTCAGCGCCAGCGATGTCGCAATATTCTGGGCCGAGGCCGCAACGTTCGACTGTAAAAGCGGGACGATCTTGGGCCGCGATGTGGTGCCTGAAGTATGCAGGATCAACGCCACATCACTGGCGTCGGGTGCTGCTGTATCGCAACTGCCAGTCGCATCCGTCTGCAAGCTGAAGCTGCCCGCTGGCGCATCTGGATCCACGGACAGGCGCAGGATTGTCACGCCCAGTTTCTGGGCTGCCGCATGCGCTGGGCCGTCGTCATCGGCCATCAGCACAACAGCCTTGGCTTTCAGATCGTCAATGTAGAACGCAAATTCGTCTTCGCGGTAAGCTGGGTTCAATGGTGCAGTCACAGCCGTCTGCGCGATGGTGATAAACGCAGCCGCCATTTCGGGGCCATTGGGCAAAACAATCGCCACACGATCACCCCGTCCGATGCCAGCAGCATGCAGTGTCTTGGTTATCGTATCGCCAAGCGTGCGCAGGCCACCATATCTAAGCCAGTCGCGATCCGGCGCGCCAATGGCAGGTGCTGTTTCAGGGTGGCTCGCGAGTAAGCTTTTTAGCGTGTCTGACACTTCATCTCTCCAAATTTTTAGTTAATTCAACCATAGCGCTCATGCTGTGCCTTGCAACCACTGCGCGCGGTGATAAACCGCCTGAAAACACATGGGTCATGTGCTTTTAGCGCTTTGTAAACAGCAGCTTCGTCATTTGCGTTCTGGCTTCGGTCGATATGATAACTGTCATTTCCATTGTGTCCGGTTCAGTCAGCTGCATTGTGATGCGTGTCTGTTCTGCGCCTTGCTGCCCTGACAGTTGCAGCCCGTCTTCTTCCAGACCCCCTGCAAGCACAACAGGTCTGCGCCCGCTATTTTCGTTCCCCAGCCGGGATATCAGACTACCATCTGCATTGCGTATGATGCTGAAATCCACGTTTTCGTTGCGGCGCGCGCTGGCGCATACCCCGATGATATCGGTCGTTTTGTCATCCGAGGTCACGGTGATCCGACAGCGAATATCTTCTTCGATGTTGCGGTCCAGAAATACCCCTGCGCCGGACCAGTTTCCAGCCAGATCAAACAAGGCATCTTGCGCAAAAGCACCATGAGAAAGGACGCTGAAGCACACCGCCATGAAAACCCGCATCACATCCAACCCTTTCGTAATAGGACCAGCACCAGACTAGGAAAAACAAAGAGGTCTGCAAGAAGTGCGATGATAATGGCCATCGCCGTCAGCATCCCGAACAGGCTGACGGCGGGTAGTGCGCTGAATGCCGTCAATGCAAAGCCGACAATCAAAAGAAGACTGGTCGTCATGATAGGTGACACCAGCGCCGCGAGTGCCTGTTCAACCACTTGCTGCGATGTTGCGTTTTCACATTGCAACAGCCGCACGCGATTGACGATATGAATTGTGTTATCGACCGCGATGCCAAAGGCCACCAAAAGTGCGACAGCACCCGTGAGTGTCACCGTCTGACTGGTCAGAACCATCCATGCCTCGATCCCAAGGATTGGCAAAAGATTGGGCACCAATGTGACCAAAGCGATCGGCACGGAGCGTAAGATCAAGGCGATCAGTACCGTCATGACACTGATTGCGATATAAAAAGACATGCGCAGACCATCCACAAGGACAGGCATCTGCGTCGCGGCCAGAAAGGAATAGCCGGTGACCGTGGCGATATCACCAACACCCGCCGCATCCAGCCGTTCTTTGATTTGTGACACTTCGGCGCGGATCGTGTCGGGCCCGTTTAACAAAGACGTGGGAACGGGCAGCGAAAAGGTGCTTTGCAAGTCATCAACCAATCGCGCGGCGAACCCTTGTTGTGGCATATCCGGCACCAGCAGCATGGTTTTTCCGCTTCATGCTCGCTGTGTCAAATGCTGCGCATGTATCAAGGGCCTCGCGTGTGAGATGCAACAGCGCCTCACTATTTCCCATGGCCTGCGGTACGCGCGCCCGCAAACCATCAAAAGGGACACGGCACAGTGCGATAGGGGCAGACTGCTGGTGGGGATCAATCATTTTTTTGAGTTGATGAAGGGAAAGCCGTGGCAGGCTATCAACCGCTGCCGCATCCCCTTTCGTCGGCAGCACTTTGGTCACGATCAGACGCGCCATCCGCGTGCCATCTGCAATCGCATGATCAAAGTGCAGGATCAGGCCGGACCATCCAGCCCCGCCGGGGTTGACGAGGATCACGCGCCAAGGTGGCCGGTCCTGCGGAAACGCCAAATGCCGTGCCAGATGTAACATCTTTTCCGGCTGGGTTACTGATGGGTCGTCTAAGATTGCGACGTGATCTGGCCAATTAACCTGGACTTTATCTGTGAACGCGTTGCCATTGATGCACCTTTGGAACCTTTCAGATGCCTGCACCATGGATTTTACGCCAAAGAAAGCGCGTCTTGGGTCAAATCCGCCGGGCGCATGAAAGAGTGCCGTAATGTTGTTGGGGCCGGTACGATGCAAGATCGCTTCGGCCGGGGTCAGCCTGATGCGCATCTATTCGGCCGCAGCGCGGACAGAGATTTGTGTTACGCGTGACAGCGCCGCAAGCAGATAGGTGACATCTTCTTGCGTATGGTGCGTTGTCAGGGTCATGCGCAGCCCCACGTCGCGCCGCGAAACGGCTGGGGGTGCAACAGTCGCCACGAAAATACCCGCAGCCTGCAGTGCACTTGCGGCCATGCCTGTGGCGTGCAGATCGCCGATACGAATGTAGCGCATGGGTGTGATTGCCGCACAGGCAAGATCAAGGCCTAAACCCAGTGTGCCCTTATTGAATTGCACTATGCGGTCGCGCAGTGTTTGTTGGCGCGGTGCTAAATCAGGCCCAAGATGCAGCTTTGCCGCGGCTGTAATCGCACCCAGCATCGGCGGCTGAACTGGCCCAGAGAATGTCATGGCAGGGCCAAAGGCGCGCACGGCGTTGGCCTGATCCGCATTGGTAAACGCCAGCGCACCACCTGCACAGGCAAACCCTTTGTTCAATGAAAGTGCCACAATGACACGCGGATGGTCCGGCCATTTTTCCAAGGCCATTCCCTTGCCTTGGTGCCCGTGCCAACTGACAGCATGGGCGTCATCGACATAAAGCATCAGCCGCGGGTCTTCGCGCAAAAGCGCATCAAGCGCATCGAATGGGGCAATGTCCCCGATCATGGAATAGACGCCGTCGATCAATAGCCAAATGCGCGGCGCATCCGAGGCACGCATCTTGCGCGCGATTTGGTGGGTATCTGAATGGCTGACGGTCTGAACCTTGCGTCCTTGACCTTTCAACAGGTCTGCCGCGACTTTCAAACTGGCATGGGCCTGTACATCAATCAGGATCAAATCCTCTGGCCCGACCAAGACAGGCAAAGCGGCCTGATGACCCAAAGAGGTTGATGGGACCAGCAGCGTCGGCCTGCCGGTGATTTGACCCAAAAGCGCCTCGGCCTCTTGGTAGGGCGGGGCAGAGATAAACGCGCGGGACGCGGAAAACTGGGTCCCAAACGCACGGGTGGCAGCAATAGCGCCGTCAATCAGCGCCGGTTCCATTTCAAGGCCCAGATAGCTGCAGGACGCAAAGTTCAGCAGCTTGCGCCCGCGTAGAGTAATTTCGCGGCCAGATAATTGCGTATCTTCCGCCACTTGCTGCAACAAACCCAGATTGTGACCGGCCTGAATGGCGGAAAGATCGTTTGCGCGCATATTTCTTTTTTTCCACTGCGCGACGGCTCTCGGACTAAAGAGAGCCTTTTTGTCGCGCAATGGTCAACTTTCTTTACTGTGACTGTGCCCGGCTGTAGATGCCTTATCTACTTTACGCGCCAGGGCTGATTTCATTCACAGAAATATTCATCCGACCGCTGCCGGTTCGTGTTGCTATGGGCTTAGGTGGCGGGAAATTGGCATCTTGCAGCCCGGCTTGGATATGTAGCCAAGCACGGTCGCCATCCGCACCACCTGCCATTTCATTAACGGTGAAACGTGCGACACGTGGCGCTGAAACGCTGGTGCCGTTCTGGCGCACCATAGATCCGCTACGGGATCCTGCGCTGATCACGCCTTGTAAAACAAGGCTGTCGTCCGCCCGCGCCGATGCATCAGGGCCATCGCGATAGGGTATTGCTTCACCTCTGGGTGGGGTGATTGGCCCGGCGGCAGAGTAGTCAGACATCTTGCCGTTGCTTTGCGTCAGTCCACCAATGACCAGCGGTGACGGTCCACAGGCAAACCCACTGAGCGTTCCGGCCCGTCTGATCGGGCTGTCGGTGCCCGGTGGATCAACAGCAAGCGGTGCGCCAAATTTGTTAAAGCGCTGATAGTCGCCATTGTTGAAATAGGGCTGGCGGCCACCTGTGCGGAACCCGGGCAATGTATCATCACGTTCAATCCAGACCTGCACACTTTCGTCTGCGGCGATTTGATCTGGCGTGACCTCGATTTCCCAGCGGCCTGATGGGGCCAATGGGGCCGGTGTCAGGCTTGCCGTCGGATTCAGGCTAAGGGTGATGACACCGCGTGCTGTTGGCAATGGGGTGAACGCAAAAGACAGGCGCGCGACCTCTATGCCGTCTTGGTTTATCAAGGATTGATATGACCCGGCGGCGATATCCACAGGCCCACTTTGTAACCCGTCCGGCGTTGTTGCGCGCACGGTGACAAAGTTAGGTAGCGGGCTGGACGCGCTGTAGGGCATCCATAACTGCACTTCGCTCGCTGTACGGTCATCGGGCATCGCCACGAAATCAAGCACCTTTGCCGGGCGGCTGCCGCCCGCATCAAATGCCAGCATCGCGTGGGTGCGTGACAGATTGCCGTTACCAGCAGGCAAGACAAGCCGCAGTTCCTGATCAGCATCGCATTCCGGGCCAAAATAATCCTCGATCACACGTGCAATCGGGCTGGTGCCGTCATGTGGGCCGCCGAAGTTACCGTAGCTGAAGTTGAAAACAGCAGGCGGGCGCGAGCCGTCTTTGCAGCGGAACCGTGCCGCTTGTCGCGTCAATCGCAGCAGTGCCAGAACAAGGCTGGGTAGAATGCTACCGCCAGAGACGTCTTCGGTCACGCGCGTTGGCAATATGGCACAGAGTATGGGTCGGTCATCCGGGGCGGCATCCATGGGATAGCCCGCCGCCAACGCGGTGATATGTGTGCCATGCGATCGCCGCAAAGACGTTGGTGAAAACGTTCCATCGGCATAGTCGATCAGGCCCGCTTGTTGATAAAAGCGATCCTCATCCAGCAACATGGATGATGTATTGGCCACCAGCAACGCGTCAATCTGTGCCTTGTCCAGTTCGACACCGACCGAGGCCTGTCCGGGCGCTGTCCCGGGCATTGTTGGCAGAAGGGTTGCGTAATGAACGCGCGTCGATGTCAGGCTGTCGCGGAAGACATCGTTGCCAAAGGCAATTCCGTCGTCAATGACCGCTGTGATCACTGATCCGTTGGGCACCTTGATAATAGGTAGCGATGTGCTTTGGCTCTTGGCCTCCAGATTGATGAAATCCGGATCGATAATTGCACCAAGGATCACCGCTGCGACGTTGAATTTATCACCGGATAGGTTCAGATCGGTCAACAAATTCGTGGTCGCAAAGACGACAACAAGTTTGCTGTCAAAGCTGATTTCCCGATCTTTAGGGGTGTAGTCGGTCGGAATATGAATCTGACCGCGCAGACCTTTACCAAGGCCTTGCATGAAGGCAGCAATGCTTGTGTCGCGCAAATCAAGCAATGCGGACCACCAGATCGTCGCATCGCTATCGTCTTTTTCCCGGTCAGACCGTGCAACAAAGTTCTTTTGCTGCCCTAACCGGAAATCCACTGTATTGCTGGCGGCCCCCCGTTCAGCGACCCCCTGCCACTTTAGCCCCGATGGGCGTTTTGGTGATCCGTCCTTGCCCTTTAATCGCATGGCAGGTCCTGCCATTCGGCGACGGCCTTGCCCCACAACCATGCCAGCGGGGCGGAGTGCACTTCGTTTTTCGACGGTTTTCGCGTGGTTGTTGCCCATGGTTTATTGTTCGGTCCTGATTTCGCGGGCTGAAGATCATCTTGCGCCCCGTATAGTTGATGCCAGTCAAAGTCATCGGCGGCATCAAAGCGTGTGCCATCGAATTTTGCGCTTGTGCTGTCTTGCGCGGTTGGATCGCAGTGTTCGTGAATAAACTCTGCCAATGTCAGGCCCAGAAGTGACCCAGCAACGCTATCCATAGGGAAATGCACGCCAGCCACTGTTCTGTTAATTGCAATCCGTGATGCGAGACGCATCATCATTTCGCCCCAGACGCTATCTTGTTGGTATTGCGGCGTGCCCGATGCGCGCAGCAGCTTCCATAGCAAACGTGCAGCGATGAAAGCCTCGGTCGCATGGCCGCTGGGCAAAGACCCATGCGTCGGGGTCTGAATCATCGGCTGCACCTGCGGCGAAAACTCGATGGGGCGCTTGGCGGCAAGGGTGTATTTGATGCGCATGTGATTGTAATTGGCAAAGCGTAAGGCCGTATCCAATAACTCTATTGTAAACGGAGTACGGGCGGGATCAATGAATGCGATTGATGCTAGAAACGGTACAGGTGAGGCGAGTTGAGCAAGAATTTCAGCACCGCGATCCTGTCGTATATCAGCATAACCCGACAGAAAGCCCATCTGGTCCTTGAACTGCTCAATCGTAGGAGCTGTCATTTCGACAAGTGGTCGAGCTTGGACTTTGGGTGGTTGGTTAGGTTTTGAGTCCAAGCGCCACAAGTACGCGGTCGCGGTTTCATCGCAGCTAGACGAGTAAGTAACGCGTGTGCCGAGTTCAGAATCAAACACACGTGCGCGCACGTATGGTGAAAGACGCTTCAGGTTGGGCGGGTACTCACAACAACCCTGGACGATGTTTGGATCCAGATCCAAGGGCGCACCAACAATGCCATCGCGCGTTGTTAAGAGCGATTCTGCCCCTAACGGCCCCTCTGTTCCAGCCAAACCGGAAAGCCCGGACAATCCCGACAGGCCGGAAAGCCCCGACAAACCAGACAATCCTGACAACCCAGAAAGCCCTGATAACCCAGAAAGCCCGGACTCGGGTCCACCACCATATGTCATATTCAAAATCCTCTTTTAAAATACATTTCGTCTTTTTATTCGGGCACGCCAATCTCACGCAAAGTTGCTGCAAAGTTGCGCCCCAACTCGAAGTTAGCACTAGGAGAGTTCTTTAGCCAAGCACTGACACTTAGATTTGGTTGTAGGCGTAACAGTTCTTGTATGGTCCTGCGTGCAGCCTCTTCATCACCAAGCCGCATTTGGGCCACTGCTTTGACGCGTAATGTGGACGTATGTGTCCTGTTCAAGCGAATAGATGCCTTTGCCAGCGCGATTGCACGTTCGTAGTCTTCTGCTGCGATACTTGCCGTCGATGCCAGTGACAAAAAGAAAAACCGGTGCGGATCAAGCGGCGCAAGATGCAGCGCATGTTCACAGTCGCGCTTGGCCTCTTCGCCTTTGCCTTGGAAAGCGAACAATGCCCCTCGCAATACTCTGCCGCTCGCATCATTGGGATTGATGTCGAGTGCCGTATCATAGCGTTCTTCAGCCTCATCAAGCTGGTGCAAAAGGTGGGTCAGCACATTGCCTTCACTAATTAACGCGAGTGCATTTTCGGGATCAATGTCTAAAGCCTTCCTCGAAAATCCAAGCGCTTGCTGTGCTGCTTCTTGTGGGTTTCCTGACCACCCTTGCTGTACGCGCAGCACGTACCATCTTGCCATCCACGCAAGTGCGGCTGGATGATTTGGTACACGTTCAATAAGGGTGCGCAGCATCTCGCCCGCTAAATTGAAATCGACAGGCGCGAACCGGTACATCAACCCGACAGCCCCGATCAACAGCGAGTAATTCCGAAGTGTTGAGATCGGCCTGGAGCGCACCCGATCAATTTCGTTGAGTGCAATCGCTTTGCGCACCTTTGCAACGATTTCTTCAACCGCCTCTATACCATTCAGAATGTCGGTAACCTCGACAGCGACACGTTCGGCCCACAAGACCTTGTTTGTGCTGACCTCGGATAATTGAAGCATCATGCCGACATGGGTGTCATGTGTCAGGATCGTACCTGACAAAACAAAATCGGCGCCCAGCATGTCGCCGATTTTGTCCAGACTTGCCTCTTGCGCGCGAAAAGCTGTCGTAGAGAGGCGTGAAATCACATTGACATCCGCAGACCGCGAGAGTGTCGCAATCAGGTCGTCGGCCATGATTTCACCGATTACGTTGGTGTCTGCCGAGGCAATCCGCGCACGCAACGGCAAAACTGCGATGGTTGGCAACAGATCCTCGGCCGCAATATCGGGCATTAGCCGCGCGCCGCTTGTGTTTGCATGCACGCGAAACGCGCGTATGTCTTCATTTGTCGTCCGAAGTATCTGCTGGCCGAGGTCTTCAAAATCGAAATCAAGTTCGGCGTGGCACTGATCACGCGCCTCTACTGACACAACGACTTGTGCTTCTTGTGCGATGCCTGCCAGTCCTGCGACGCGTGCGCCATCATACGCCGCTTTGCTTGTTTGCCCTGCCGGTATCAGATCGACGCCGATCCCACAGTTCTGACCATTGGACGACGCGCTGAGCCGGAGGGCGAAACGCACTGCGGCCATCACATCGGGAAACGAAAAAAGAACGGTGTCATCTTTTGTCGGGATATGGGTGCCCGCGCCTAGACTGGCCGCTTCGTTTTTTATGGTTGTGAGGGCAAGCTGGACCTTTGGATGCGCGGGTTGGATGCAGACCAACGCCGAAACTGCATTCGCGCCACTGCTTTGACCGCCCATCAAAGCGGTCTCTGGCTGGTCTGTGTCCTGATGCGTCGGGCTAAGTTGATACCCGACCTTGGGCCGTGTTTTCAGAATACGGCGGTCTGTATCGCCCAAGGCGCGCCTGACATCGGCGATGCATTGCGTCAGGCTGTCGTCAGTTACGCTGACATCCTGCCAAACCGTTGAAATCAAATCATCTTTCGTGACTGTTTGGCCGATATTATCAACCAAAAGTGACAAAACCTGCGCGGACTGCGGCCGCAGGCTGACTTGATTGCCAGCCTCATCCAAAAGGCAATCCAGCCCAGTGTCATACGTAAAAAGGCCTAACCGCACCTTTACTTCACGTGTCAATGGTATCTCCCCACGACGCGCTTCAGGCCGCAACTGAAGGCGAAGTATTTAATTCCCAAGGACAATTTACCGTGGATCGCCTGTCGTGCAAGACAAATGGTACAAGCCGCCGGCCGCGAGCCGTGATGAAGCGTTCAGAAATTTTCAGAAAATTTCAGGAAAACCTTCAGGACTTTCAGGGCACACAAAAGTTAACGTTAGGTCACTGCTTAGCTGAGCGGGTGATGATCCAGACGATGACTTCTTCCAGTCAAATCGTCCAAGACCCGCAAAGCGACTGCAATGATGAGAGGAGAGATCACCATTAGTATTCGGTGAGTTGTTTAAGAGTGGTGGTCGAAACAGCCAGATGGCGCCGTCACATGTCAGGTTAGCCGCAAGCATACCTGTGTGGGGTTCGTGAGTGCACCTTGGTGCCGTTTGGTCGCATTCGTATTCTCCATGGGTCTGAACAGTCCCGGTTCAGACCCAGTCATCACAGTGACGGGTGCCGCTATTTGTGTGTTAGGGCGGGCATCTGATTGGTTAAAGAGTGAGATATATAGGTGGGCCTTTTCAGGCGGTCCAGACGATCGGATCGTAGGTGGAAGGGGACGTGACGAGAGATTTTAGAGAGTTATTTCAGCACCAAAAGGGCCCGGCACATGTTGTGTCGGGCTCAATTTCTTTTGGCGATTTATGCGTATCCAAAGGTGATCGCGCAGGCATTGCAGCAGCTTCGACAAAGCTGATTGTAAGATTTAGCGAAGCTGCGGTTAACCTACAGGCAATCGGCCAGTGTTGTAGCCATGTTCCGGATCAGTTGCGGATAAAGTGTTGGTCCGGGTTCCAGATCAGCGCCCAGCGGGTCAATCACGCCGGTGTTCGCCTCTGTTCCATCAAGAACTGTGTTAACCAGCCCCGCGTTAAACTGCGGCTCTGCCAGTACGCAGGCAATTCCTTCATCACGCACGCGCCCTTGAATTTCGGCAACCCGTGCCGGGCTGGGATCCGTAGCATCACTGAGCGAGATTGCGCCGGACGCCGGGAAATCGAAATCTGTTTCGAAATACTGATAGGCATCATGGAAGGCGACAAAACTTTGGCCGCGTACCGGTGCGAGTATCTCATTAACTTCAGCAGAAAGGGCTTCCATCTCGGTCTTTGCGGCAGCGGCGTTGGCAAAGTAAGCGCCTGCGTTTTCGGGATCTGCCGATGATAGTTCTGCCGCGATCATGTCCAGCCAAGCTGTTGCATTAGTCGGTGATAGCCACGCATGTGGATCATGTGCGCCGTGATCATGCCCTTCATGCCCATCGGCTTTCGCATGATCTGCGTGGTCATGGTCATCATGTGCATCGCCTTCAGCGTGATCGTCATGTCCGTGATCGTCGTGGTCATGTTCGTCATGATTATGCGCGTCTTCGGCATGATCGTCGTGGCCATGCGCGTCATGGTCGTGATCCGCGTGATCATCATGCGCTTCGCCATGTTCGTGCGCCTCAAACAAAGCGTCCTCGCGGAAATCAAGAAGTGTGGTTTCATCCGCTTCAAGCAGGGTGAGAATTGTCGCATCCGTCGTCAGCGTATCGATCGCATCTTCCATCCACGGTGCCAGATCTTCGCCCATCCAGACAACCATATCAGCGTCTTGCAGGGCCCCGGCCTCTGACGGGCGCAGGCTGTATTCGTGCGGGGATGCGCCGGGTGGCAGAATAAGGCTGGGTTCACCCACGCCGTCCATGACTCGGGCGACAAGTGAATGCACCGGTGCGATATCAACAGCCACATTCGGCACATCGGCCATGGCTGTTCCACCCATCAAAATGGCAATTAAAGAGAGTGAAGCGCGCTTTGTGGACATTGGGACCTCTATGTGATTTTATAACGTTACGCATTATTTAGATGATATACAATAACATTACAAGAGAGGCGCAAAGCATGTCTGGCGAAAATGCGACCCCGCTGGGGTTTGAAAAGCACGATCACAAGGCTTGCGTCGTAGGGGCATTGGCCGCAGCTGAGGCGCGCTGCGCTGCAGAGGGGCTGCGTCTGACACCTGTCAGGCAGAAAGTGTTAGAGCTTTTGTTGCGGGAACATCGCGCACTTGGGGCCTATGCAATTCTTGATCTTTTGCGGGATGCAGGTTTTGGGTCGCAGCCGCCCGTGGCCTATCGGGCGCTTGATTTTCTGGCCGAACATGGGTTCGTCCACAAGATCGAACGCTTGAATGCGTTCGTTGCATGCGCCCATCCAAATGAAAACCATTCACCCGCCTTTATGATTTGCCGTCTTTGTGATGCCGTGGCCGAAGCACATTCCACACCCGCAAAAGGCGCGTTGGGCGATGCGGCAAGGGCTGCTGGATTTCAGATCGAAAAGACAGTTGTCGAGGCAGAGGGCGTGTGCCCCGCCTGTGTGGATAAGGCCGACGCATGAGCCTGATCACCGTTACTGACCTGCACGTCGCCTACGGCGCCAACACAGTCCTGCGCAATGTTGCGTTGCATATTGAACCGGGTGAAATCGTGACCATCGTGGGTCCCAACGGGTCCGGCAAGACAAGTTTGCTGCGCGCGATCATTGGCGCGACTGGCGTAACAAAAGGCGACATCGCCTTAAAACCTGGCCTGAAGATTGGCTACGTGCCGCAACGCCTGCACATCGACCCAACCCTGCCGATTACTGTCGCGCGTTTCATGCGCTTGACCAACAAGGTTTCCAAATCGGTATGTAGCGCGGCATTGGAAGCAGCGGGCGTGCCGGATCTGCTTAATCGGCAGATGTCACAGCTTTCTGGCGGCCAGTTCCAGCGTGTCATGCTGGCACGTGCCTTGATCAACGAACCTGATGTTTTGCTATTGGATGAAGCGACACAAGGGCTCGACCAACGGGGTTCTGCTGCGTTTTATCATCAAATTGAACAGGTCCGCCGCGAAACGGGTTGCGCTGTTTTGATGATCAGCCACGAACTGCATGTGGTGATGAGCGCCTCAGACCGCGTGATCTGTTTGAACGGCCACGTCTGTTGCGAAGGGACGCCTGCGGTTGTTGCTTCTGCGCCAGAGTATCGCGCGCTTTTTGGCACTGGCACCGGTGGGGCGCTGGCGCTTTATCGTCATGATCACGACCACAATCATGACCATGATCATGGTCATACCCACGAGGCCGCTGAATAATGCTTGATGACTTTATGACCCGCGCCATGCTTGCCGGGGTCGGTGTTGCGCTGGCCGCTGCGCCTTTGGGCTGTTTCGTGGTCTGGCGCCGCATGGCCTATTTTGGCGATGCGACGGCACATGCAGCAATCCTTGGGATCGCGCTTGCGCTTGCGTTTGAGATGTCGATCTTCATCGGTGCGATGGCTGTCGCGTTGATTATGGCGCTCACCGTGACCTTCTTATCCGGTCGCGGCTATGCAATGGATACGCTGCTGGGTGTATTGGCGCATTCCGCACTTGCTTTTGGCCTTGTGGCGGTATCGTTCTTGTCAGGCATTCGGATTGACCTGATGGCGTATCTGTTTGGCGATATTCTTGCGGTGTCGCGCACTGATCTGGTGGTGATCTGGGGCGGTGCCGCGCTTGTTGTTGCCTTGATCCTTTGGCGCTGGTCGGCCTTGCTGACATCAACGCTGAACGAAGAACTGGCCTACGCAAGCGGTCTGAACCCCAAGCGTGAACAGCTTGTCTTGACCATTGCGCTAGCCATTACCGTGGCTGTTGCGATTAAAGTTGTTGGCGTTCTTTTGATTGCGGCCATGCTGATTATCCCGGCGGCTGCGGCGCGTGGGCTTGCACGCACACCCGAGGCGATGGCCGGGATCGCGGCTGTCATCGGGGCCATTTCTGCAATCGCGGGTCTGCAAGGTGCTTATATTTTCGACACCCCGGCGGGACCGTCGATTGTGTGCGTTGCGGCAATTCTGTTTACGGTGCTCAATCTGATGGGGTGGCGCAGCCGGACGGGCGTATAAGGGTCCAATAATCCCAACGCGGGATGCTATTGCAGGGGTGCTTCTTTCGCACCAGTCATGAAGGCCACCGCATCTGACATGGTGTAGTCTTTGGGGTCTACGACGCACAGCCGTTTGCCCAAGCGATGCACATGAATGCGGTCTGCCACTTCGAAGACGTGTGGCATGTTGTGACTGATCAGAATGATCGGAATACCGCGAGAGCGGACATCAAGGATCAGTTCAAGCACGCGGCGCGATTCTTTCACGCCAAGTGCCGCGGTCGGTTCATCCAGAATAATCACTTTGGAACCAAACGCAGCAGCCCGCGCCACAGCAACACCTTGCCGCTGGCCGCCCGAAAGCGTTTCAACGGCCTGATTGATGTTTTGAATTGTCATCAGCCCCAGTTCGGACAGCTTATCGCGCGCCATCTTTTCCATGCGCGCACGATCCAACTGACGCAACCATTTGCCGCGAAACCCGGGTTTGCGCAATTCACGCCCCATGAACATATTGTCTGCAATAGATAGGGCAGGGGACATTGCGAGGGTCTGGTAAACTGTCTCGATCCCTTCGTCGCGGGCATCGGTGGGCGAGGTGAATTTCACTTTGCGTCCTTCAAGAAAGACCTCGCCTTCGTCGGGGATTACAGCCCCCGAAACAGCCTTGATCAGGGATGATTTACCCGCCCCGTTGTCACCAATGACGGCCAGTATTTCGCCCGGATAAAGATCAAAATCACAATGGTCCAATGCCGTGACTTTGCCATAACGCTTTACCAGCCCACGACCTTTCAAAATCGGTTCCATTATGCTGATACCTTTCTGATCCACTGGTCCACCGTTACAGCGCCAATAATCAACACGCCGATCAACAGGAAGGTCCACTGCGCGTCAGCACCCGCAAGGCGTAGACCAAGGGTAAACACCCCCACAATAAGCGCCCCAAAGAGTGGGCCGAGGATGGAACCACGTCCCCCAAAAAGCGAAATGCCACCGATCACCACGGCTGTGATGCTTTCAATATTCAAAAGCTGCCCTGACGTTGGGCTGACCGATCCAATGCGGCCAATCAAAGCCCAGCCTGCAATCGCGCATATAAAACCCGTGACAGCATAGACAGAGATTAAAGTGGAGCGCACGTTAACACCCGACAGCTGCGCTGCCTCGGGATCATCGCCAACGGCGTAGACATGTCGCCCCCACGCGGTCTGGCTTAGGACATAAGCAAGAACGGCAAAGATCAGCACCATGGCGATCACGCCGTAGGTAAACGTGGCACCGCCGCGCCCATCGGCATCAGCCCCGATTTTAAATGTTGTGCCAAGCAGCTGCAAAAGTGGGGCCTCTGCCTCAATATCCTGACTGCGGATTGTTTCGTTGGCAGAGTATAGAAAATTAGCGGCCAGCACGATTTGCCACATACCAAGGGTCACAATAAAGGGTGGCAGTTTCATGACCGCCACCAACCATCCGTTGATTGACCCGATCAATGTGCCAAAGGCCAGGCCCAGTGCGACGGCTGCTTCGACGGGCATACCGTAGCGAAATGTAAATTGCCCCATGATGACGCTGGACAAGACCGCGATAGCACCCACGCTAAGGTCAATGCCGGCGGTCAGGATCACAAGGCTTTGTGCTGCGGCGACAATGCCGACGATCTGCACCTGTTGCAGAATAAGCGTCAGCGCAAAAGGCGAGAAGAACTTTGAGCCCAGCAACAGCCCAAAGACGGCAATGGATGCGACCAGAACAAACAGTGGCACCAATGCGGGATTGACGTGCAAAGCATGTTGCAAATGCGCAAGGAACCCTTTGCGTTCGTCGGCAAATTCGGCGACCGCTTCGGTGCGGTTGGTTTGGGCCGCGGCCTCGTAATTGTCGGAATCGTTTGGCATCAGGGCCCCCTTGTTGCGTCACTGTGGCATGCTAGCACAGCCTAGGGTGAAAAAGGGCAACTTGCGTTGCCCCCTTTCCGTTTCATCGGGAAAGGTAACTGGGACTTAGCCCCAGCAAAGGTCGGTGCCTTCGGCAACCGAAATGCTGTCCACACCATCGGCAGGCTGGTCTGTGACCAATGCAACGCCTGTATCAAAGAAATCTTTGCCGGGAGTATTTTCAGGCATCGTGCCGTCTGCCGCAAAGGCGGCAATCGCTTCGATCCCCTTTGAGGCCATCAACAGCGGGTACTGCTGTGATGTCGCGCCAATCACCCCGTCCGTGATGTTCTGCACGCCCGGGCAACCGCCATCGACAGACACGATCAGCACGTCATTTTCGCGCCCGATGGATTTGAGCGCCTCATACGCACCCGCCGCAGCCGGTTCGTTGATCGTGTAGACGACATTGATCTCTGGATCGACGGCAAGCAGGTTTTCCATCGCACGCCGCCCACCTTCTTCGTTACCGGCAGTCACATCGTTACCAACGATACGCGGATCATCTTCGTCGCCGTTTACGTTTGGATCAGCAAGATCAATGCCGAAGCCTTGCAAGAAACCTTGGTCGCGCAGCACACCAACACTTGGCTGGCTAACCGCAAGATCAAGCATCGCGATTTTTGCATTTGCTGCATCATCGCCCAGCGTTGCCGCGGCCCATTGCCCGATCAATTCACCGGCAAGAAAGTTGTCGGTCGCGAAAGTCGCATCAGCGGCGTCAATCGGTTCAAGCGGTGTATCCAAGGCAATAACCAGCAGGCCAGCATCACGGGCCTGGGTCACGGCACCAACGATTGATGATGTGTCAGAAGCCGTCAGCAAGATACCGGACGCACCATCAGCGATGCATGTTTCAATCGCGGCAACTTGGGTTTCGTGGTCGCCATCAACCTTACCGGCGTAAGAACGCAATGTCATTCCGGCGGCCTCTGCCGCGGCTTCTGCGCCTTCACGCATTTTCACAAAAAACGGGTTTGTGTCGGTTTTTGTGATCAGACAAGCGGATGTGCCATGGGCATCTGCTATCGCCGTTCCAGCCGTCGTGATTGCGGCAAGTGTTGTGCCGATAAGAAGTTTTTTCATGTTTTCCTCCCAGAAAATCAAGTATCCGAGGGCCACCCACCCCCAAGGTTTCTGCCGCACAAGGCGGCATAGATGCCCTAAGGGAAACTGATTCCCCCTCACCTGTCAATTAATTAATTAACTTTCTTTATTAATTAACAGCCGCTAGAGTTTTTCATATGTAAGGTGCTTATGGACGCCGAAATGCCAAAGACAGTTGTCAGATCAATCAGCGCTGGGCTGAGCCAGAAAGGTGTCAGCAACCACAATGAACGGTTGCTTTTGACGCTGCTGCAACGACATGGGAACATGCCTGCAAGCGACCTTGCGCGTTTGTCTGGTCTGTCTGCCCCTGCGGTGTCTGCTATTCTTAAGCGTCTCGAAGGTGATGGCCTATTGGGGCGCGGTGATCCGCAACGCGGGAAGGTCGGCAAACCGTCGGTTCCAATGATGCTTTCGCCTGATGGTGTGTTGGCGTTTGGGTTGAAAATCGGACGCCGCTCAGCCGATCTGTTGCTGATGGATATTACCGGTGCCGTTCGTCATCAAAAGCAGTTCAAATACGATCTGCCGGTTGCGAAGGATGTGTTTGCATTTGTGTCAGATGGCATGGCTGCGGTCATGGCAGAACTTCCCCCACATATCGCAAACCGCATTTGCGGCATTGGCGTGGCCGCCCCGTTTGAAATGTGGAACTGGAAAGAACCCAACGCCGCCAGTGCGCCAGAGTTCGCAGGATGGAAAGATATCAACATCCATGTTGAAATCAGCAAATTTAGCGCATTGCCTGTGTCACTTGTCAATGACGCAACCGCAGCCTGCCAAGCCGAACATATTTTTGGCCGCGGCAAGGAATTTCGCGATTATGCCTATTTCTTTGTGGGGGCATTTATTGGTGGGGGCATCGTGCTGAACCACTCTGTTTTCGAAGGGCGGCAAGGCAATGCAGGTGCGCTTGGGTCACTGCCCAGTGTCAGCCCTTTGGGTGAAAGCAAACAACTGGTAGATATGGCATCCATTCACCTGCTTGAGGCGCGATTGGCCGAGGTCGATGTTGATCCTTCGTTGCTGTGGCAGACCCCTCAGGACTGGACCGAGATTGCTCGCTATGTCGATTTATGGCTGGGACAGACAGCACAGGAACTTGCCAAAGCGTGCCTTGCCACATGTTCGGTCATTGATTTTGAGGCTGTTTTAATCGACGGCGCTTTTCCCCCAGAAGTGCGCGAAGAACTGGTCGCGCGTGTACGGCGTTACATGGCCAATCAAGATACACGCGGCTTGCTTCCGCCCCGTATCGAAAGCGGCAGCATTGGCGGAAACGCGAGAGCAGTGGGGGCTGCGTGCGGACCAATCCTTTCAGGGTTCTTGCTGAACACCAACGCGGGTTTGGCTGTGGCGTCTTAGGATGTGATTTTATCGGCTGTTGGCTGATCTTTGGACAGCACAAAAGCACGGCTGGTTTTGGGTTTCATCCTCGATCTCACGAAGTCGATCATGCCCCGAACCTTTTGAGAAAGGTAGGAACGGTTTGGATACGGTGCGGTTTTATTGCATCTCAGGCGGCCCTATTGATCGCAACAGCCCAATAGCTTTGTGATATCGGTCACACTGACTGGGGCCGACAATTCCGTTGTATCGGACCAAAAGGAATTATCTCACTACACCCCGATAAGTCGCGTCGCGACATCGGGCGTGACATCGTTGATCTGACCTGTCCAAGCTGACCGCCCACGTTCCAAAATCACAGCGTGATCGCAGATTTGTTTGAGCTGTGAGAGCGATTTATCAACAATGATAATGGCCAGCCCGGTTTCGGTTTTAAGCTGTGCAATCGCTGTCCAGATTTCTTGCCGGATCATGGGCGCAAGGCCTTCGGTCGCTTCATCCAACACCAGTAAACGCGGATTTGTCATCAGTGCGCGACCTATGGCAAGCATTTGCTGTTCGCCGCCGGACAGTGTTTGCGCAAGCTGCGTTTTGCGTTCGGCCAGTCGCGGGAAAAGCTGTGTGACACGGTGTACATCCCAATGGCCCGGCCGTGCGGCGGCGATCAGGTTTTCGTGCACCGTGAGGCTGGCAAAACAACGCCGGCCTTCCGGCACAAGGCCGATACCCAGACGCGCTGCTTGGTGGATGGCAAGTTTATGCAGGTCGTGGCCATCAAAAACGATGTTTCCGGTGCTTGGCACCATGCGGAATATGGATTTGACCGTTGTGCTTTTGCCCATGCCATTGCGGCCCATCAATGCGACGACCTCGCCCGCTGACACCGACAGATCAACGCCAAACAAGGCTTGGGATGCACCGTAATGTGCCGTGACATTTTGCAGGTGAAGCAGTGTCATGCCTCATCCCCAAGGTAGGCGTCGCGCACTGCTTGGCTTGCCCTGATTTGTGCGGTGGTCCCTGTTGCGATGATTTTTCCGTAAACCAAAACGCTGATCCGGTCGGCCAAAGCAAAAACCGCGTCCATATCATGTTCCACCAACAGGATCGGCGCTTCTTGCCGAAGACCGTCAAGAAGGGTTGTCAGCGCCTTCGATCCGTCCGCGCCAAGGCCCGCCATGGGTTCGTCCATCACAAAAACCTTGGGTGCGCGCGTCAAGGCAACGGCGGTTTCCAATAGTCGCCTTTGTCCATGGCTCAGTTCAGCGACCTGCATATGGTCAAGATCGGCGATGCCAACGCGGGCAAGGGCGGCTTCGGCTTTGTCGCGCAGATCACGATCAGCCAACGCAGGCCGAAAAAAGCGCCAGGGTGAGCTTGATATATTAAGCGCGCCCAGCATCACATTTTGCAGGACCGTATCGTCCATCGCCAGTTGCGATATCTGGAAGGTACGTCCGATGCCTGCCTTTGCGCGCACGGCTGTGCCCGTGCCGGTCAGGTCCTGCCCCGCCAAGGTGACACGCCCGCTGTCAGACGCAAGCCCGCCGCAGATCTGGCCGATCAATGTGGATTTGCCCGCCCCGTTGGGGCCGATGATCGCGTGTATTTCACGCGGTCGAACGTCGATGGACACATCATCTGTCGCCTTGAGCGCACCGAATGATTTGTTCAGGTTGTAGGTTGCAAGCACGGGGTCAGTCATGGGCCACATGCTTTCCCGCGATCAACCCGACTATCCCGCCACGCACGAACATCACAACCAGCAAAAGCAGGACGCCAAGGTAGATATGCCAATAATCGCTAAGATCGCCCAAGACATGTTCCAGCATCACAAAGACAACCGCGCCAACAACAGGCCCACATAACCGGGCGACACCGCCAAGGATGATAAAGATCATAATCTCGCCCGATGTCTGCCAACTGAACATCGTCGGGCTGACAAACCGGTTCAGATCAGCAAAAAGCGCCCCTGCGAGGCCTGTAATGACGCCCGAGATGACAAAGGCCACCAGTTTCAGGCGTTGCGGGTTCAGCCCTACCGCCTCGGCCCTTTGTGGGACCTGACGTGCGGCATTCAGGGCCAGCCCAAATGGGGATTTCGCGATGAGTGCGTTGAGGAGCAGGACGATCAGTAGGATCGTGAAACAGATCGCAAAGAAGTTTATGGGCACCAGCGTATTAAGCCCCGGAAAGTCGTTGCGCAGGTAGATGGATAACCCATCTTCGCCGCCATAGGTCGCCCAACTGATAGAAAAATAATAGAACATTTGCCCGAAGGCCAAGGTGATCATGATGAAGTAAACCCCACCGGTCCGCAACGACACCAGCCCGATCAGAAGGGCCGCAATGCCCGATGTCACCATCGCCACAAGCCAGATGACGGGCATCGACTTGGTCCCTTCGATCAGGAATAGACCGTCCATCAAGGGTGTGTAGGTCTGTGCGTGGTGCGCCAAGATGCCCATTGCATAACCACCAATGCCAAAAAACACCGCGTGCCCAAGGCTGACCATACCGCCAAGCCCCAAGGCGATGTTCAGACCAGTCGCGGCCAGCGCAAAGATAACTGCACGTGTGGCCAGCGTGATTGTGAAGGGTTCATTGGCCACAACCGCCCAAGCGGGCACAGCGATCAGCAAAGCCAACACAAACGTATTAAGATAGCTTTCGCGGATCATGCGCGGGCCCCGAACAACCCAGTGGGTCGCCAGATCAGCACTGCTGCCATCAGGATATAGATGGCCATTGATGCCAGCGCTGATCCTGATGTTTGTGCCGTTGCCGGTTCCATAAACAGTTTGAAAAGTTGCGGCAGGAAAATTCCGCCCAGAGTGTCGGTCAGCCCGACCAATATGGACCCGATCAATGCCCCTTTGATCGACCCGATCCCCCCGATGACGATAACCACAAAGGCGAGGATCAGCACCGGTTCCCCCATGCCCACTTGCACAGATTGGATTGCCCCCACCAACGCCCCGGCAAGACCCGCAAGTGCGGCCCCAAGTGCAAAGACCAATGTATAAAGCCGCGAGATATCGACACCAAGGGCCGCGATCATCTCGCGGTCGTTTTCGCCAGCGCGGATTTGAATACCGATACGCGTGCGTGTGATTAAAAGGCCCAAACCTGCGGCAACCAGCAAGCCGATCCCGATCAGGAAAAGCCGATAAAGCGGGTATTCAATCCCGCCGGGCAATGTGATGGGGCCAGACAAATAAGCCGGTATGTTTAGAAACAGCGGGAATGATCCGAACACCCAACGCGTTCCTTCGGAAAAGATCAGGATCAGTGCAAAGGTCGCAAGCACTTGATCAAGATGGTCTGCGGCATAAAGTCTGCGGATCACAACCGTTTCCACCAGCACACCCGCAATCGCCGCAGCTGCCATTGCCGCCATCAAAGCCAGCACAAACGATCCCGTCAGTCCCGCCACCGCCGCCGCTGCAAAGGCGCCGACCATATAAAGCGACCCGTGCGCCAGGTTGATCAGCCCCATCACGCCAAAAATTAGCGTCAGCCCGGCCGCCATCAAAAACAGCATGATGCCGAATTGCAGGCCGTTCAGGACCTGCTCAATGATCAAAAGTGTCGTCATGGTCTGCCCGGCCTATGTTCGGGCCAGCCGGTGCCGGCCCGAATGATCTGCCATCTTAGAATGAACAATCACCGGCGTAGGCGTCGCCGTGATTTTCCAAAGCAACGCCGATGATCTTGTTCGTGTAGATATCGCCTTCCTTGATCACCTCACGGGCGTAGATGTCTTGGATCGGGTGATGGTTTGGACCAAAGGCAAAGTCGCCACGGGTGCTGTCGAAATCAGCAGCTTGCAATGCTGCGCGGAATGCGTCGGCATCGCTTGGTGATGCGGTTTCCAAGGCCGAAATTAACAGGTTTGCCGTGTCAAACCCCTGGCTTGCGTAGAGCGAGGGCAAGCGGTCGTATTCCGCCTGAAAGGTTTCAACAAAGGCCGCGTTGGTCGGGTTGTCGATGTCTTTGTTCCATTGGCTGGTGTTTACCACGCCTAGGGCTGCATCGCCCACGGCCTGCAAAATCCCTTGATCAAACGAAAACGCAGGGCCGACGACAGGCAGGTCGATGCCGCTGTCGGCGTATTGCTTCAGGAACGAAATCCCCATGCCGCCGGGCAGGAAGAAAAAGACACTATCAGCGTCAGACGCACGGATCTGCGCGATTTCAGCGGCATAGTCCGTCTGGCCCAGTTGCGTGAAAATCTCACCTGCGAGCGCGCCTTCATAGGTCCGTTTATAGCCTGTGAGCGCGTCTTGCCCTGCGGGATAGTTCGGCGCGAGGATAAAGCTATTCGTGTATCCCGCACTTGTTGCATGCGCACCAGCGGCTTCGTGCAGGTTGTCGTTCTGCCACGCCACGTTGAAATAATTCTCATGACATCCGGCACCCGCCAAAGCGGATGGGCCCGCATTGGGTGACAGATAGAACTTCCCTTGTGCTGTGGCACTTGGCACCACTGCCATGGCAAGGTTGGACCAGATGATCCCGGTCATGACATCGACGTTTTCGGCTTGGATCATCTTATCAGCCAATTGTACAGCGACATCAGGTTTGCGCTGGTCGTCTTCGATGATGACCTCGATATCGTCACGTCCGGATTGCGCAATGGCCAGCATAAAGCCGTCGCGCACATCAATGCCCAGTCCAGCGCCACCGCCAGATAGCGTGGTGATCATCCCAACCTTGACGCCATGCCCGTCAGCAGACGCGCCGCCCGCCAAAGCCATCAGCGCCGCCGATAGCGCAAGTGTTTTCAATTTCATCGTTATTTCCCCTACTGAACCTGTTGTGCGCAGTTTTGGGCAAAGGGCCACGGATGACAAGGCACTGCTACAAATGAATTGCGCGTTAGGTTGTCACCAGCACATGATCAGGTTTTATACCGCTGGCTGCGATGGCAGACGCGGGCTCTGCATCGCGCAACAACCCATGCGACACGATCAGCGCTGTAGCTGTGCCGCCGGTTTGCCCGCCCAGAATATCGGTGTGCAGACTGTCACCCACCATCACGGCGCGGGTTCCCGGCGTGTTGCCAAGCTGCGCAAAGGCCAGATCGTAAATGCTGCGATAGGGTTTGCCGTGAAAGACAGGTTCAACCCCGGTGTTATCGGCAAGCTGATGTGCCCAATGCCCCGGTTCCTGTGATGGACCTGCTTCGCGGGGCGCCGCGATATCGGGGTTGCCAACGTGAACAGGGCGCGGATTGTTCCGCAGTGACGCTTCAAGCAGGCCTTGGCGGTGTTCCGTCCAGATACCACTGCCGATGAGCAGAAATCCGGCGGCTTTGTCGTATGTGGCAGGGTCGTCTTCAAGAAAATCGAGCGCCAGTGTTTCAAGGTCCTCGCGCCCCAGTGCGGGGTTGGCCATCACCCCCCAATGGTCTGTCGTCCCAGTCAGGGCCGCAAGCAGCGCCTTGCGGCTGGTGATCACGTCATCCGGTGCGAAATCAAACCCGAGGCGTGCATATTTTTCCATCAACAAGTGATGCGGAAATCCGGCAGCATTGGACACCACAAGCACGCGCTTGCCTGCCGCCTGCAGATCAGCAATGCGTTCAGGCGCGCCGGTGATCGCGGTTTCCCCGATATTCAGAACACCGAACGCATCCAGCAGGAACACATCATAAAGATCGGCAATATCCGATAAATCGCGTGCATGCGTGCAGGCCCCACCCGGGCCTGCGGCAGGCAGCCTTTGGCGTACCGCCTCGTAAGCGTCAAAGATCGGTCCGTGGGTCAGATGATGGCTCCGCGTACTTTGGCAGAGACCCATTCGGAAATGACGACAGCCGCAAGGATGACCAACAAAATCAGCGAGACTTGCGGCCACGCCAGCGTGTTCAGCGAGGCCTGCAATTGCAGCCCGATCCCGCCTGCACCCACAAGCCCAAGAACAGTAGATTCGCGGATGTTGATATCCCAACGAAACACGGCAATGCCTGCAAAGGCGGGCATGATCTGCGGCACGATCCCATAGACCATGACCTGCCAGCGGGACGCGCCTGTGGCGGTCACGGCCTCAACCTGGCTTTGGTCAATTTCTTCGATCGCTTCATACAGCAGTTTAGCGCAAAACCCGATGGACCGGATCGCGATGGCAATAATCCCGGCAAAGACACCGGGCCCGATGATTGCGATCAGCAACAAGGCCCAGATCAGCGAATTGATTGACCGGGTGGCAACGATGATCAGCAACGCGATAGGCCGAATAAACAGGGTTGATGGTGTTGTGTTGCGGGCCGCAAGAAACGCGATGGGCACCGCAAGGATCAGCGCGCCGATGGTGCCCAGTGTCGCGATGTTCAATGTGTCCCAGATCGGCCACCACAGGTTATCCATATAGGACCAGCGCGGCGGGGTTGCGCGCCCCAGAATATCGCCTGCGATATTGGGTGCATCCCACACAAAGAACCACGTTGTCGCGTCCGAGATCTGTTGCCAGCACCACAGGAATATCGCAATCCCCAGCAGCCAGACGAACCAGCGTGTCAGCGTTTCGTTGCGATTGCGCAGGCGCCAGACCGGGCCTTCTGAACTTTCAATAACCGGCATCTTATTGCACCCGTGCGCGGACAATGCCGCTGATATATTCAAGGGCCATCACAATGCCGATGATGATTAACAGGATCGCGGCGGCGGTGTCGTATTCGTACCGGTCAAAGGCGGTGTTCAGCGTGGCACCAATGCCACCTGCACCAACAAGACCCAGGATCGCGCTTTCGCGGAAGTTGATATCAACGCGGTAGATCGACAACCCGATCAGGCGCGGAATGACCTGTGGTTTTACGCCATAGTCGATCCACTGTGACCAACGGGCACCGGTGGCGCGCACGGCCTCTGCCTGTGATCTGTCCATGCTTTCGATATCTTCGGCAAGCAGTTTGGACAGAAACCCGATTGTCGCAAAACTAAGGGTGACGAAACCCGCAAAGGGGCCAAATCCAAAGATCGCAACCAGCAAAATAGCGACGATAATTTCTTGCAGGGCGCGCGAGACGGCGATGATCCCGCGACAAATCAGATAAATGGGTAAGGGAGCAATATTGCGTGCCGCCCCCAGCGCAATGGGAATCGAAACCAAGATGCCCACGACCGATGACGCGACGGTCATGACGATGCTTTCCAACATCCCGTCCCAGATCGCATCGGCGCGACTGACAAAATTAGGTTGCGTGAAGGCCATGATAAACGCGCCGCCCCGGTCCAACCCTTCATAAACACGGGTCCAGTTGACCTCGACCGACAGAAAAGCAGCGATCAGGTAAGCGATGCCCCCGATCACCAGTACCCAACGCAGCCAAGCGCGTTGGACCAATGGTGGGCGTCGCCAGCGGGTTCCCAGCATTTCATTCAGTGTGGGGTGCGTTTCACCGGTGGCATAGGCGTTCATTCGGCGGCCTCTGCGGTGCCGTCTTCGTCGACCTTTTCAATCGTCGCTTCCCAGTCCTCTTCGCCGTAAATCTCGTTCAGGGTTTCGGGCGTCAGCCCATCTGGTGCGCCGTCATAGACGATTTCGCCAAAGCGCAGGCCAATCACCCGCGCCACGAACATCTGGGCCAAGGCCACATCGTGAATGTTGATAATCGCGGCAAGGCCCCGTTCGGCGCAAAGTTCGCAGATCAGGCGCATGATCTGGCGGGATGTTTTGGGATCAAGCGATGCGGTGGGTTCATCCACAAGCAACAGGGCAGGGTCCTGAATAAGGGCGCGACAAATACCGACGCGCTGGCGCTGCCCGCCCGACAGCTGATCAGCGCGTTTATCAGCCATGTGGAGCAAACCGACACGGTCCAGCAGGCGAAACGCCTCGTCCACATCTTTTTGCGGGAAACGGCGGGTCAGCGCACGCCAAAACCCCACATAGCCCAAACGCCCCGAAAGCACGTTTTCCATCACGGTCAGCCGTTCAACCAGCGCGTATTCCTGAAAGATCATGCCCATACGGCGCCGTTCACGTCGCAACGCACCCGCCCCAAGGCCGGTGATATCCACATCGGCCAAAGTGACCGTGCCAGACGTTGGCGGCACCAGCCGGTTGATGCAGCGGATCAAGGTGGATTTCCCTGCGCCAGATGGACCAATCAGGGCAAGCACTTGGCCCGCAGGAACATCCAATGTGACGGCTTTGAGCGCTTGATCGCCCGTCTTGTAGGTTTTGGTCAGCGCGTCCAGTCGCAGCATTTAGTCTACCTCAATATGATTGGCGTGCAGCGGAAAGATCCGCCGCACGCCTGCGTTTTTGGCCGAAACATTGCCCGGCGATTGTGGCTTATGAACAGGAGTACGACACGCCGTTCGCAGCGTCGATCTGACGGATCACAGACCAGAAGTCCTGATACGTCATCTCAAGGAACTGCGCTTCGCCGTTCTTTTCAAACTCTTCCTCAAGCGACGTGCCTTCCCATTCAAACGAAAAGAACGCATCACGAATGCTTTCTTGCAGTTCGGGCGTCAGGTTGTACGCGGTGCCGTAACCGGTTGTGGGGAATGTTTGGGATTTGTAGATCGAAATCAGCTGATCTTGTGAAACCACGTCGCGCTCTAACATCCGACCCAGAACCGAATTGGCGATTGCAGCGGCGGGATAGTCCTGATTGGCCACCCCAAGGATCGAGTTGTCATGCTTGCCCGAAAACACCGGCTCAAAATCTTCGCCTGCGGTCATGTCAAATTCTGATGCAAGGATCGCAGACGGTGCCTTGAAACCCGAGTTTGACGTCTCGGACGTAAAGGCCAATTGGTTGCCGCGGATGTCTTCGACACTTTCGATGCCTGATTCTGGGTGCGTCAGGATCTCCATCTCGTATCCGAACGATCCGTCCTCAGCGGCCATGATCGTGAAAGGGCGGAAGCCTGCGCAGTTGACAGCCAGCGGGTTTGATCCCGTGTTAAAGCCCGCAATATGCAAACGGCCGGACCGCATCGCCTCGATCTGGGCTGCGTTATTCTGGACGGGAAAGAAAACGACGTCTTTGCCGGTCTGTTCTTCCAGATATGTCAGAAAGTCTGCCCAAGCGGTTTCATAAACGGCGGGGTCTTCAACGGGCGTATAGGCAAAAATAAGCGTGTCAGGGTCAATCTGATCAGCAGCGTCAGTCGGGATATCCGCAATAAGGTCGCCGTCCGTGTCGCAATATCGCGTGTCGAGATCACCGCGCGGGCAGTCCTGGGCTGCGACAGGTGTGGCTGCAATAGAAAGGGCGGCCAACGCGGCGGCACCCAAAAGATGTGTCTTGATCATGATTTAACTCCCTAGAAACAAACGGCTTCGCCGCAGGCCCACTTCGTTGAGCGGGACTCAGTGTTTGTATCTGATCGTTTTCGGGGGCTGTTGGCCACTCAATTCGTCGCTGCACCGCAGCAATGCTCTGAAAATGATCGGCATATGTTTCAGGTCTGCGTTACCCACAAGTCCATCAGGGTTTTGGCCATTTCAACCCTGCAATCAGCATAAATCGCAACCTGTAAACGTTCCTGACCATATTGATTTGCAAGCGAGATCAAAGCACCACTTTCGATTTCTTGGTACACCATACTGAACGGAAGCCATCCAACGCCAAGTCCCTTGAGAACCATCTCTCGGGTACCGCTTGAAAACGCTGTTACGCTGAACGGATTTGCGTCTGATCCAGCTGTTCCAAAGGGTCGCTGGCCTTTCTGCAGAACTTGGCCAAAGTAGCTATCGGCGGGATAAACAATAGCAGGCGTATCCATAGGCACATCACCATTGTCCCGGACTTTATAGCGCAACGCGCCACCCACCACAGGAACCAGATAATCGTGACCCCATAAACCGCGGCGAATATCGGGGCCAAACTGCAGTGTTCCGGCACTCTCTGCCTCATAGCACAAAAGCATGCTCGTATCGCCGCGTAAGAACATCGATACACAATCATGCAGGTTGCCTGCCCGGATACGAAATTGAACGCCGGGATATTGGGATTTGGCCCGTAACGCCATGTCAGGAAATGTCGAACAGGTCGCGGCATGTTGTGCCGCGATTTCCACAGTGGCTCGTGAGGCGTCAAAATGTCCAATTCTTGTGCGTAGCTCGCGTAATCGTGCAATTAAAGCGCGGATTTCCTCTTCATTAGCCAAGAGGGACGGGCTGATCTCAACGCGGTTCGTGCCTCTCTCAAGCACAGTGACGCCAAGCCAGTTTTCAAACCCGCTGATGCGCCGTGAAAATGCTGGTTGCGTTATGTTTCGCCGTGCTGCTGCGCGGGACAAATTGCCTTCTTCCAACAGAACGAGAACATCATCGAGCCATTGCAAATGCATGAATTACCTTTCGTGCTCAAAGTAAATGTATGGGCAGTCATAAGAAAAAGCACTGTTTTTTTGTTTTGGTCCAGATGATCCTTTGACCAATCGTAATCAATGGGGGCTGATGTGGCTGTAGCTGAACAATTCGAGGGTCAAAACGAACAGGGTGCGACGGATCTGACGAAAAGCCGGTGTAAAGATCTGGCAATTCAGTTGGCAAAGTTTCCGCGCGTGGCCTTGGGGCATTTGCCCACGCCCCTAGAGCCGATGGATCGCTTAAGTGAACGCCTTGGCGGTCCCCGACTTTGGGTTAAGCGCGATGATTGCACTGGTCTCTCATCTGGTGGGAATAAGACACGCAAGCTCGAATTTTTGATGGCTGATGCGCAGGCACAGGGTGCCGATACGATCATCACGCAAGGTGCGACCCAGTCAAATCATGCCCGCCAGACAGCAGCCGCTGCGGCAAAGTTGGGCATGGCTTGTCATATTCTGCTGGAAGACCGAACCGGATCGAACGACCAAAGCTATATCATGAGCGGTAACGTCCTGCTGGACCGGTTGCATGGTGCGACTGTTTCAAAGCGCAGCGGCGGGGCCGATATGAATGCAGAAATGGGCGCTTTGGCTGACCAGCTACGCCAAGACGGCAAAACACCTTACATCATTCCGGGCGGCGGTTCGAACCCAATTGGCGCGCTTGGTTACGTAAATTGCGCAAGAGAGTTGGTCGAACAGGCCAACGGTATGGGTTTGCGCATAGACGCGCTGGTGCATGCCACCGGCAGTTCCGGCACGCAGGCCGGACTGGTGGCCGGGTTCGCAGCGATCCAAAGCGACATCCATCTATTGGGTGTCGGGGTCAGGGCGCCTCAAGAAAAACAAGAGCGGATGGTATACGATCTTGCGCAACAGACACTGTCGCATCTTGGCGTGGACGTTGAAGTTGCGCGGTCTGATGTGAGGGCGAATTGCGACTATATCGGCGGGGGCTACGGCATTCCAACAGAAGGTATGGTCGCCGCAGTCAAGCTGTTGGCAGAGACCGAGGGGCTGCTTTTTGATCCGGTCTATTCGGGCAAGGGCCTTGATGGCTTGATCGACCTGATAGGCAAAGGACATTTCGAAGGCATGCAAAACATCGTCTTCCTGCACACGGGCGGAAGTGCCGCTTTGTTTGGATATCCGGAAACCTTTGATTTGCCTGGCTATGACGCAGACGAGAAATAACAAAACGACCAACAAGGAGACTTACACTATGACAGTCAAAAACAATCTGATGGCCGCAGCGCTTGTTAGCGTGCTCAGTGTTCCTGCGTTTGCCGAAGACGTGAGCATCGGTGTGCCGACATGGACCGGTGCTCAGGCAATTGCCTATGTTTTGGGTGAAGTCGTCACGACGCGTATTGGCGGTACGGTTGAATATGTGCCCGGCAACAACGCCACGATCTTTCAAGCAATGGATCAAGGCGAAGGGGATATCGACGTGCATCCCGATGTCTGGCTGCCCAATCAGGAAAGCTTCACAAAACAATATGTGGATGAGGCCGGAACCGTAACGTTATCGTCCAACCCCTATCAGGGCAATCAGGGCTTTTGCGTCTCGCAGGATTTTGCGGCGGCAAATAACATTACTGATATTGCCGATCTTGGCCGTCCTGATGTGGCTGCTTTGATGGATAGTGATGGAAACGGGCTTGGTGAAATGTGGATCGGTGCGCCCGGTTGGGCCTCTGCCAATGTAAACGAAGTGAAGGTCCGCGATTATGGATTGCTTGATTTCATTGAACCGATCCGCGCAGAGGAAGCTGTCAAAACAGCGCGTATCAAAGACAGTATCGCCAAAGGCGAAGGCTATGCCTTCTATTGCTACGAACCACATGCAGTGTGGTATATGTTTGATGTCGTGATGCTGACAGAGCCAGCCTTTGATCCCGAACAGTACATCATGCTCCAGCCGTCCGATGATGCGGATTGGTACGAAAATTCCATGGTTGCCACTAAAGACGACCTCAAGCAGGTGCAAATTGCTTGGTCGAATTCTTTGGAAAGCCGCTCGCCCGCGATTGCAGAATTCTTTGCGAACTTCGCGATGACAGCAGACGATGTCAGCAGCCTTGCGTTTGAAATTAGCGCGAATGGCCGCGAGCCTGCGGAGGTTGCCAAGGATTGGGTCGAAGCCAATTCCGATCGCGTCGATGCAATGCTGGGTCTCTAGACCGAAATAGCAGCAAAATCTGCCGGCACAGATCGTTCGTGCCGGCGTTCCTTTGGGTGGGCGAGGCGACGATGACCAGTGATGACCGCGTCATAGAAATTTCAAATGTCTGGAAGATCTTCGGGGCGCGCCCTCAAGTGGCACTTCAAGCGATACAGGAACGCGGGCTTTCCAAAGCTGAGGTACTTGCAGAATATAACGCCGTCGTCGGTGTTGCCGACGTCAGTTTATCGGTCAACAGGGGTGAAATTTTTTGCATCATGGGTCTATCGGGTAGCGGTAAATCCACCTTGGTTCGCCATTTTAACCGGCTTTTGGAACCGACGGCGGGCAAAATCGAAATCGAAGGCACCGATGTGATGGCTCTTGCCCCGAAAGAGCTTCAAACCTTTCGCAATCGCAAGATCGGTATGGTTTTTCAGAACTTTGCGCTGATGCCGCACCGATCAGTGCTCGACAATGTCGCAATGCCGCTCGAAATCCGGCAGGTTGCCAAGAATGAACGTATGCGCCAAGCGGCAGCGATCCTTGATATTGTTGAACTGGGGGCATGGGGCGCGAAGTTTGCGCATGAATTGTCAGGCGGAATGCAGCAGCGGGTCGGTTTGGCGCGTGCGCTGGCCGCCAATCCAGATGTCTTGCTTATGGACGAACCGTTTTCAGCGCTTGATCCTTTGATCCGTCGCCAATTGCAGGATGAATTCATCCGACTGTCCAAGATACTGAAGAAAACAACGATCTTTATCACCCATGACCTTGATGAGGCGGTACGCATCGGTGACCGAATCGCGATTATGCGCGACGGCAAAGTGGTCCAAATGGGGACCGCCGAAGACATTGTGATGAACCCGGCAGACGACTATGTCGCGGATTTTGTTGCTGGGATTTCACGTCTGAAAGTTGTACATGCCCACGCCGTCATGCAACCGATTGACGCTTATATCGCGGCCAAGGGCCCGCCTGCGGCGGATGCAACACGTGTTGCCGGGTCCGAAACGCTTAGTAATTTGATCAATCTTGCTATCGACGACGAAAACCCAATCCTTGTCAAATCCGCTGGCCAAGACATTGGCATCATCACCCGTGCGGACCTGCTGCGTACGGTGATTGAAGGTACGGAGGTATCATGATGGACACTAATGTGAACCCGCTTGACGACCCAAACAGCGAAGCTGCCATCGCATATGCTGAAGAGAGAAACGACAACATACGCGTATTTGTGCGCACCAGCACTGATTATTACATCAAGAACTTTAACAAGATAGGCGCATCTTCACGGTTTACACCGACGCTAAACATGATGGCAGGGCTGTTCGGGCCGATCTGGTTTGGCGCACGCGGACTTTGGTCTTGGGCGCTGCCATTTTTGATTATTGAGGCCTTGGCTTTTGTACAAATTGCGCGCGGTTTGTTTGGTGATCTTGGTGCCGATGCGATGGCCCGGATAACCTCGATTGAAGGCACACTAGAGCTGCGGCGTCAGCAACTGACCGCCGCGGTTGAGAACGGGTCTGACAGGGTGGATGCGTTCCGGCGCGCCGTGGAGGGTCTGGAACAAAATATCGGTGGCATCCGCGAAGAGGCCGCCGCACTTGCCGCGCAGGGGCCGCAGATCGCGATGATCGGCGTGTTTCTTTTGCTATTGATCAAAGCAGCCCAAGCCAGCGTGGCGAACTGGGCATTAGAGGCACGGTTTTCGGATTGGGTTTCTGACAGAACGATCCGTTCAGGGATGCCTGTGTCGCAAATCGTGTTCAGTGCGATCTTCATGGTCCTGATCGTCATGGCTGCGATGTTGCATTACAGTGTGCCCGGTCGCTTTGAACTACTTGGTGACTTTCCAACCGATCCCGATATTCGCCTGACCAGCATTGACTGGGTCGAGAATTTTTTCAATTGGGCCGTGCTGAACGGTGACGCGCTTTTTGACGCAATTACTTTTGTGATCCGACTTGTTCTGGACGCACTCGAGATCGTGTTTGTCAGCACACCTTGGATCGTTATTGCGTCGCTTATTATTCTGCTCACATGGCTGACGGCGGGTGCACGCATGGCGATCTACTCAGCCGCGTTTCTGTCTTATATGGGGCTATTGGGGTTCTGGGAAAAAGCGATGACAACGCTGGCGTTGCTTGGCACGGCCGCTTGCTTATCCATCCTGATCGGTATTCCACTTGGCATGTTTGCCGCACGCAGGCCACGGTTCTACGCGGCTATCCAGCCGATTATGGACTTCATGCAAACCATGCCCGCATTCGTGTTTATGATCCCCGTGATCGCCTTCTTTGGTACGGGCAAACCTGCCGCTGTTGTCACCACAATGATCTTTGGTGGGACGCCGGTGGTACGCTTGACCGTGCTTGGGTTGCGCGGTGTGCCTGAAAGCGTGCGCGAGGCGGCCATCTCTTTTGGTGCTAACAAATGGTATCTTTTGACACGTGTTGATCTGCCTTTGGCAAGCCCCTCAATACGGGCGGGGATCAATCAGACAATCATGCTTTCACTCGCAATGGTCGTGGTCGCATCACTCATTGGGGCCAAGGGGCTGGGCGAGGATGTTCTGGAAGCATTGCAATACGCCAACGTCGGGCAAGGCATTTTGGCAGGTTTCGCCATTTTGTTCTGTGCCATGATCCTTGACCGCATCGTGCAAGGGCAACGCAAATGAAACACCTTGTTATGATCCATGGTTTCATGGGCGGGAGCGGTCAGTGGGACATGCAGAAGGCTACCTTGGCGGATAGATATGATGTGATTGCCCTTGATCTTCCGGGCTTTGGTTTGAATGCCAACCTAACTCCGATCAACACAATCGGCGGGTTTGCTGAATGGGTGATTGCGCAACTAAGCGCTCGCAACATTGGTCACTTTAGCCTTCTGGGTCATTCAATGGGAGGCATGATCGCCCAAGAGATCGCGTCGCGTATCCCTGATCAGATCGAAAGGCTTATCCTTTATTCAACAGGGGCGATTGGCGTCTTGCCCGGGCGATTTGAAACGATCGCCCAAAGTAAAGCGCGCACGCTTGCAGATGGGCCAAAGGTCACCGCGCGGCGCATCGCTGAAAGCTGGTTTTTGAAGGGCACCGCCGCAACAGCGTTTGAAAGCTGTGCTAGCATCGCTGAGCAAGCCAGCCTTGATGCGATCCTTGCAGGGTTAAGCGCTATGGAAGGCTGGGCCGGCGAAGCTGCGCTCGCTAACATACGCGCGAAGACATTGCTCGTTTGGGGCGACAAGGATCGCACCTATCCATGGGAACAGATTGAGACACTGTGGAGAACTATACCGCAAACCAGTCTTTGCGTTTTGCCGAATGTTGCCCATGCAATCCACCTAGAGAACCCCGAAGGCTTTAATCGTGTTCTGA
Organism: Roseobacter sp. CCS2; assembly: GCF_000169435.1. GTDB lineage: Bacteria > Pseudomonadota > Alphaproteobacteria > Rhodobacterales > Rhodobacteraceae > Yoonia. The sequence continues at coordinate 315,577 of NZ_AAYB01000002.1, forward strand.
CCGATTATCTGGAAAGCTGTGGTGCGCAGATCAGGCCGAACGAATAGCCAATTGGGAATACCCTTGAGGCGTTAGGCGATACTTATGCTTTGGTTGACGCCTTGCCCTTGGCTTTTGATTTGAATATCGCACATGGCTGATCCAAAGGATTGGTCGGTACCAAAAATTTCCTGCCAAAATCCGTGCGTATTGCGATGCGGTTACTTAGGCGAAGTCTGATTTGCGTCAGGATTCACCAGAAGTTTTGTGCTTGCCTAGCATGTTGCCTAACTTGTCGTACCCTGAAAAGTAGCGTTCTCGCTAATTCTCGATGCAGGTAATAGTACATAGCGCCACTCTTTCTTCCCTAAAGTCGCTAGCAACTTGTTTGCATTTTCAACCCAGACTTCTGCTGATTTTGCTTTGGCGATAACGTCAGTATCCGTCAGATCATTGTCTGCCTTTACTTCCACGATGAGTAGTTCTGTCGAAGTCTCAACAACGAAGTCGGGATTGTAGTTCTTGCCGCTGGCGTATTCGATCTGAAACTGGCCCAATGCTGGCTTTAGCCATGATAAAACCGTAGGTTCGTCGGCGCGGTCCAAAAGGTACGCAAAGCGTCTTTCTGGGTCACTATCAAATTTGTGCTTCTTGAACGGAGACTTTTCACCTCCCACGAAAACGAATTGCTTTGTTGCTGAGAGAGGCGATGCTTGTTGATTAAGCGGGATAACCTTGCCTTCAATTTCGACAATTTGCTGCGGGGCAAGTGGTGTGAAGGCATGGTTCAGCTTGACCTGAAAAGCCGTATCAGTTTTGCCTATATGATCTCTCATCTGCTGCATGATAAAGTTCGTTAGTTGATCACCTTGTGACAGCAGAACGTTTTCCACTTCTGCGTCCGACGTTAAGTACGACTGTAGGTGCTGCACCATCTGACCTGCCAGTTTAAACAACAGATCCGATGCGCTGTCATAGTCCACCTCGGGCTCAGCTATCATTCGCCTCACAAGGTAGTTTTCTAATCGAATTTCTTGCGCAGCACCTTCAATACGCTGAATCCGTTTTCTGAAATCACTGCCGAGTGCCTGCACAAGGATGTCCCCATCCACAGGCCGGTTTTTGATTTCATTAAGTCGTTGAAGGTCGAAATCTTCAAACCAAAAATGAACTTCCCTCTCAGGGATTACGACAATTTCTGGGATTTCGATGGTGTTTCTAATGATCGCGTCAGTTACCTGACGGACGATCCTCTTTGTATCAGGCTTTGCCTCGCCAAGGTCCATGGTTCCCTGATCGCTTGTAGCCTCTGCTTCGATATCTCGAACTATGTTTGCGATTGTCGTGTCATCTGACAACTCATTGATCGATGTTTTTACCTTGGCTTGATATCGCGTCCGAACCAACTCCATCGTTTTCGTAGCGATCTGTCTTTCAGCCTCGCTTTGCGGGGTAAAGGTGGCTCTCGCATCAGCCATACCCTGTCCGCTCAATTGACCTGTCAGGACTTGCTCATATTGCGGGACGACTGTCACAACTTTGCGCTTCTCGTCCGACACATCTCCACCGTTTCCAAGTGTGATCGCTTTCATTTTGACGACCGAACCATCTTCCTTAGCCTTCGAGATGACGTCCTCAAAGCGGTCGTGTGCGATGACTGTCAAGGTATCCACCGTCGGGTGGCCCGTTCTACGTCCATAGGACAAACGCAAACCGCGCCCGAGGGTTTGTTCTGTCAAGATTTCCGATGCGGACGCACGTAATGGGACAATCGTGTAAAGATTGGTAACATCCCAACCTTCTTTCAGCTTGTTGACGTGGATGACGATTTCAGTGTTCGACGACGTCTCTAGCTCAACAAGCCGTTGCATGGCTTCATCGCTCTCTTCGCCTGTTTGCTTTGAATGAACTTCTGCAACTTTCCCTTTGTAAGCGCCTTCATAGAACCGATCACTTTCAATTTGCTCGCGTAGTGCGCGTGCATGGGTCGTGTCTTGTGCAACGACTAGCATGAAAGGATGTACCTGCTCTTTGCAGTTCTGCTTGGCATATAGCTCCAATTCTGTCCGGACATATTCGTGATAAAATACGCCATCCTTGAGCATGATATCTTCAAGCTGATCGCGGGGGTATTTCTTCGGATCAAAGTCAGTTCTGGTGGCGACGGCAGGCTCTTTGACATAGCCGTCATGCATCGCATTCCCGAGGCCGTAATCATAAATGACGTTCCGAAATGGCTTGGGGGATGCCCCGACGGTCTTGGGTGTTGCGGTCAACTCTATGCCCAGCTTGGGCTTTAATTCATAGATCGACTTTGCGGCAGCCTTGGCGCGGTACCTATGGGCTTCATCCATCAGCATGACAAGATCGTCATGGCTTGCGAGATAGTCAAAATAACTCTCGCCTAAAGTTTCCCGAAACCCGCGAATGCGGCCTTTTTCCTTGTTGATCTTATCGACATTGAAAATGTTGATGATCGCTTCATCGCCAAACAGGTCAGCGCCCCGGATACCACGGCCCTCTTCCCATGTGTCGCCCGTGACAATAATGGGCGGAGTTTGTGCAAATTGCGATATCCCGCGAAACACATATTTGGGCGACGATTGGCGTGAAAAGTCTTCGACCAGCTTTTGGTAAATGGTCGTATTTGGGGCCAAAACAAAGAAGTTTTTCGAAGTACCGCTGACGTACATATAGCTGATGAAAGCACCCATCAGGCGGGTTTTCCCGACGCCAGTTGCCAGCGAAAAACACAGCGTGGGGAATGCGCGTTCAAAGGCTTCAACCGATGGATAGGCATCTTTGATCACACCCAAAAGGCGTGCCATGTCTGTGTCGCCATCAAAATCCATTTGATCGAGCACATCAGCAAGGATCGCCAATGCCTCTTCTTGCGGGGTGCGCAGCGATAGGCGTTGAGTGATCTGGCGCAGCAATTTTGCATCACTCATCGTCAGACCCTCCTTCGGTAAACAAGGGCAGGTCGGCGTCTGGGTCTACTTCGGCCATCGGCAGGTTTGCGACGTTAAGCGAGTAGTCGTCGCGCCCCCATTCACACTTGTCCAACACAATCGAAGGGATTTTGTGGATCGTCAGATTGTCGAGGTTCTCACCACCGCTATAGGCTTTGCAACAGACAAGCAGTGTCCGGTCCTTGCCCACATCCGCACTGATCTTGCGCAACGTGTCGTGGGTCAGGCTTTGAGTTGTAACATAGATAAAATCGGTTTCGGTCGAATATCCGTGGTTCCAATAGTCGGTTGTGCTGGGTGCGTAGGTAAAGCCCATATGCTTGCACATCGCCTCTGCCAACATCGCGGCGTTGTACTCTTTTGAGATGATGGACATGCCGAAACGGTCGGTTTCGATAAGGGAAGGGGCAAGAGTGTAGTAGCGGAAGCCGCCGCCGCCTTTCCAGTCAAGGTTTTCGCTTGCGCCTGTCATGTCGGTGCCATCGATTATTCCTGCAAGTCGCGGCATGACATGTGTCTCGCAATGCTCCCCAATTTCAACAGTTATCCATTTCCGTTTCATTTTGTGAGCAACAGCAGCTGTCGTGCCTGATCCAGCGAAGGAATCCAATATTAAGTCGTTTTCATCGGAGAAATGTGTGAGGATTTTCTGCAATAATACTTCGGGTTTCTTTCCACTACGGAACTCCACGCCACCTTCATGGCGGCAATTCCCAAATGCACCAGCTAGGTCTAGAAAATTTTCTATTGGCTGGTTGCCAGAATTTGCATTTTCCAGTTTGGATGTCGGAACACCCTGGAAATACTTTCCCTTTGTAGCGGTTGCCTTTTTCGGACCCGTGAAAAAGCGATGATCAAACTTATCATCACCAATCCCGTAAACCTTGTATAGAGCGCCTAACCCGTCTTCTTTAACTCTTCCATCTAGGTAATCTCGGAAGAAGCGGCCAGATGAGTTACCATCGAGGATACTACCAGTCGCCCATATTTCTTTGCGCCCATCAACTGAAGGCTCTCCTTTTTCGATTTTGTAATTGCCTGGCTCAAAAACAATCGTTTTCTTGCCTCCCAACTCAATTTCTTTGCCTTCACCTTGGGTCGAAACATAGAAATTGAATTTGTCTAATCCTGACGATTTTGGGGTAAGCCACGGCTTGGCGTCGAAACTATTTCTATAGATGTGGATCATCTCAATCTGCTTGTGATAGCTCATGTCTTGCTTCAAAGTTTTCTGAGGATAGCGAACCTGAAGGTAAATAGTTGTTTGGTAATTTTCTCTACCGAAAACTTCATCTAGTAAGACCTTCAGGTAGTGCCCTTCGCTATCGTCGATGTGTGCACACAAAAAACCATCTCGACGCAATAGCCGCCTCAAGATTTCAAGCCGCTCTCTCATCAAATTCAGCCAAATCGAGTGCTCAACTCCGTCATCATAGTGTTCAAACGCGTTCCCTGTGTTGAAGGGTGGGTCAATGTAAACACATTTCACAAGGCCGGAGTAATCTTGCTCCAGTGCTTTTAGCGCGAGTAAATTATCACCCTTTATCAGCACATTATCGAAAATATCGCCCTCAGACTTCCGCTCCTGTGCGTGATAGCTTTTCTCAGGGTCTTCGATCAGAATGCGCGGCTCAAGGCGGGGGCGGTCATCCTTGCCCACCCATGTCAGTTCCAGCTTGCCCTTTTTCGCCATCATGGCCCCCGTTTCTGTTCTTGGCTGCAACCATCTTGTGGCGTTTGGTCTTGATCAGTGTCTTTGGCAGCTAAAAAACCATCCACGTCAAAACCGGTCTTTTTCAACTGAGCAATCAAATGCTTCATCGCATTCCTATCAGTCCCGGTCAGGGCCGTCTGCCCCGATTTCAGCTTTGCCAGTGCTACTTTGGATTTAGGCGACAACAGACGCCGCGCTTCGGCAATCCGCTCAAGTTGTCCGGCCCGTTGTGCCCAACCTGGCGGGCGCGGTTTGTTGGGTTTCACGGGCGGTGCAGCGGCTGCCTCTGGCACGGCCGTCACATAGGCCACCACCCTTGGGAACTTGCGCGCAACGTCTTCGGTCTGTCCAAGCGCATGATAGATTGCCCGCCGTTCCTCTGGTTGAGGTTGCTTGCGACGGGTCACCCGCCACAGCCCCATCTTTGTGCTTTCATTGGCCCACCCGCTATGCAGCAAGATAACCGTAGTTGTCACTGGCTGCCCGACCTGCTGGTGACCAGCCCGTCACAGCTAACAGTGTTTCGGGTGGTGCCCCAACGGTCCGCAGTGCGTCACGTACGTTATGGCGCAAACTGTAGAGTGCTTGCCGATCATTTAGTGTAATCTCTTCTGCTATAAATTTGTCGCGAAAACGCTTGGTCGCATAAGTGGCATAGTTGCCGTATTGGTCGGGCTTCAAAGTTGTAAAAATCTGTTTTGCTTTCTTTAGACTTTTGGATGGGCTCACTTTCACTAAATTCGAAAAACCCAGTTTGATGAGTTGTGGATGCAGTGGCACACGGCGACGACTGGAGGCCGTTTTGAGCGAATGGTCATTCCTGTCAGCTTTTTCGGCAAGGTCTAGATACCATGTCCCTTGTTCGGTTTGCTTGACGTCCTCGACGTAGAGCTGGCAAATCTCGTTTGGTCTCGCCCCAGTGAACAACATCAGCAGCGGGACCCAGAAGCGCCACGCGCGGTCTTCACTTTTGTATGACTTCGCGGCATCAACACGGCAACTCTGATAGAAACTGCCAGTAAAGAAATCGACGATCTGTTGATCTGTCCATGGAAATCTTTTCTCCACAGCGCTCATATCGGATTTCTTTAATGGCTTGACGCCTGCCGCAGGGTTGTGACCCATCAGCCCTTTTCTTACCGCAACTGCAAGTACGTCCTTTAACGTGCGCAGGTATTGTGCTTGCGTGACAGGATCGAGAACCCTCTGTCCATCTTTGGCGGCTCTCTCTACCGCCTCAGTGACACTCAGGTTCGGATAGATTTTCTTGCGGTTGGCAGGTAGCCGCGAAAGCAGGCTACGGACTTCTTGAACTGTATCATCTGTGATGTTGGATAAAGGTGTATCGGAGCCAATCGCATCCAGCAAAAAAGACAACTCTGCCTGCACCTTGTCATAGCGCTTCTTGCTGACGCTATTGAGAGTGTATTCTTCTTCACGCTCGGCCCAAAACCGTTTGATAACTTCTCCAAAGGTCAGTTTGGTTTTCTGTCTGGGATCAAAAAGTGGGTCGTGAAATGCGCGGTCATATTTGTGATCAAGACGGTCTCGTTGAAGCGTTTGCAGTTCGATTAGGCCACGCCTTACCAGTTCGCTGAATTCAACAATCAACTGCCTGTCTTGTAGAGCTACGTCTTGGGCTTTTGTCACCGTATCGCGAATGCTCTCGATCCATACTGCGCCGTTAGGATCGTCTCTGTTCTTGAGGGTTTGCATCGCAATTTCAGTTTCCATCTTCATTTGCTTGCGCTGATCTTCATCGTCTGGCGGCTCAGATAACAATTGAGCAACTGCGCGATCATCTAGGCCAGAAAGGTGTTGGCGAAGGTATTCGGTCAGTTCACCTAGCGACGCCTCGGAGGGCATCTGTTTACCGTCTTGTAGCTGTGCCAGTTGCTCCTCTGCCTTTGCAAACATAGCGTCGACTTGGATGGTATACGCATTCCGCAATCGCATGGCAGACTTAAGGTCAGCTACGTTCAACGACTTTTTGATAAAGGTCTTGCCAACGATCTTAACAAGATGAACTGGCACTCTGCGATGATAATGCCAGACCTCACCGCGCCGCGTTAAATACTGTTTGTTCGACACGTCTTTCATCCCTCGTGTATACCACAAATGTGACCACAGCAAAGGATGCAACGCATTGAAATTATGTATGTTTAAGGTTTTCCAGCGGTTAGCGGATTGAATGGTGGAGCCTAGGGGAGTCGAACCCCTGACCTCTTGCATGCCATGCAAGCGCTCTCCCAACTGAGCTAAGGCCCCATCCTGACAGCGTTTTGCTGTGCATTGGCTGTCTATGCAGCACGCTGGGCGAGATCAAGTAGAAATCGCGCCCAACTGTTTTGTTTTAGTCGTCGTCGTTTGCCGGTACATCCGCCAATTCGTCAAGCGACACTGTATCGTCGTCGTCATCATCTTCCAGAACATCATCGCCCAGATCAACGTCATCGCTGTCGTCGTCATCATCATCGAGCACCAGATCTTCTTCTTCGGTGCTTTCCTTGGCCTTGGTTGTCTGCGCGTCTTCGGCATCCGCGACCATTGTGCGGGTCTTGGATGTGTCCACAGCCACCTCATTGCCGGTATAGGGGCTGATAATTGGTGTCGCGTTCAGGTCGTAAAAGCGTTTGCCGGTTTCGGGGCAAAGGCGCTTTGTGCCCCACTCTTCCTTAGGCATAGGCTATCCCTTCAAAATCCTAGTCTTCCCTTGCGGGTGATCGGTGCCAACTGCCATAAGCAGAAGGGCGTGTCAAAGCCTTTGGCACATGAATGATAAGAAGTTGGATATGGGCCGTCATACGCTTGAAGGCAACCCCCCGATCGACGTGACTTTGCGCCATTCCGCGCGGGCCAAGCGGTTGTCGCTGCGAATCTCGCGTTTGGATGGCCGGGTGACGTTGACGATGCCGCAACGGGCACCCCAGCAAGAGGGAATCGCCTTTTTGCGCACAAAAGAGCCTTGGTTGCGCAGCCATCTGCAAGAAATGAAGCCGGCAACGATTGCTGCGATCGGGCATTGCATCCCTTATCGCGGTGTTTTCGCGCCGATCGTGGCAGGCGCTGGTAAGCGTGCGCGCGTGGCGGACGACCAGATTGAGGTGGCTGGGGGGGCACCTGTTGGTCCGCAGGTCAAAGCGCTGATGCGCCATCAAGCCCGCGATGCCCTTGCTGCCGCCTCTGACCGATATGCTTTGCAGTTGGGTCAATCCTACACGCGCCTTTCGATCCGGGATACCCGATCGCGCTGGGGGTCGTGTTCCAGTCAAGGTGTGCTGATGTATTCCTGGCGACTGATTATGGCCCCTCCAAAGGTGCTGGATTATGTGGCCGCACATGAAGTGGCGCATTTGGTAGAAATGAACCACCAGCCGGCATTCTGGGCCGTTGTCGCGCGTTTGTGTCCCGACTATGAAATCTACCGCCGCTGGCTGCGTGAAGAGGGTGATCAGCTGCATCGTGTGATCTTCGATGATTGACCATCAGGTCTTTCGTGATCACAAATGACCTATGATGATCCAACCGCGCCCCCAAGATAGCACCACCGCTGCGCATGAACGCGTCTATCGGGCGATGCGTACAAAGATCATGCATGGTGAAATTGGCCCGGGTGAGGCGCTTACACTGCGGGGCATCGGCAAGACGTATGATGTGTCCATGACACCCGCGCGAGAGGCCGTCCGACGGTTGGTGGCTGAGGGCGCGTTATTCTTGTCATCATCTGGCAGGGTATCGACACCCGCGTTGTCAAACGAGCGGATTGAAGAACTGGCGACGCTGCGTGCATTGCTGGAACCGGAACTTGCATCGCGCGCCCTGCCGCGGGCCCACTTTGCGTTGATCGAACGGTTGGAAACGATCAACCAAGGGGTCAATCAGGTGATCGCCCGCCACGATGCGACGGGGTATATTCGCATGAACCTGGAATTTCACCGGACCCTCTATTTGCGTGCGCAGGCACCGGCGATGTTGGCGATGGCTGAAACGGTATGGCTCCAACTGGGGCCTACAATGCGCGCGCTTTATGGTCGGTTAAATCGGACAGAACCGCCGTATCATCACAAGCTGATCCTATCCGCGCTCAAAGCGGGGGATGAGCCGGGATTGCGTTTGGCGGTCCGGGCCGACGCCACACAGGGCTTGCGGATGCTCAAAGGCTAGGCTGATAGATATCCAGATCTTCCAGCGACATTGACATCACGCGGCGAAAATCCTCACCGGGCATGCCGATGCCATGGGCAAGATTGGTCAGGAAATCATACTCGGGCGGGATGATCCGACCGCTGGCCAGTGCAACAAAAAATGCCCCACGCATCATTGCATCTTTTTCTGAGTCCCGCAGACCTTTGCCAAAATCAAGGAAATCCTGCGGTGTCAGGTTCATATCGATATGATCGGCGATCCGCACAACCTCTGTCGATACGATGTTCTGGCGGGTCAGCCGGCTGGCCGCTTTTGTGATCAGCGTGATTTCATTGGACGCGACGATGCCGTCACATTTGGCCATATAACACATGGCCGTCAAAATGCGCTGGGTGGCCTTTTTGCGCATCGGGGATGACGGGTCCAGACCCAACAACGATTTGACCCGCCGCAGGATCACAGCGAACAGCGCCAGACATAGTGCAACCCAGATACCATAGTTCTGGATGGTGCGTTGCAGGCTATTGCGCGCCTCGGACGGCAGGCTTGCGTCAATCAGGTTCAGGGATTGCGCCGTTTCCATCTGTTGCGGGCTGAAGGGCCGCTCTGCTTCGCCGGCACATCGATCAACGGCCAGCACATAGCCAACGATATTACTGGAGATCGGGTATCCAAGAATGCGCAGGTCGCGCGTTTGATGGCACAGAGACAATTGCGCGCCGTTGGGGGCTGTAATCTCAGTATCTGCGACATATTCAAGGTTGGTGAACATTCCCGAATTCGCGGTAAACGCCTGTGCCGGACCACAGGCCAGTACACTCATCAAGAGGGCAACAATGAAACGCTTCATGCGGGTTTCTCGAACTTGTTTAATTAACGGTGCGGCCAAAAATACGCACAATCGTGGCGCAACTATGGTTTTATCCGCTTCTGATAGCGAAAAAGGCAAGTATTAGGCCCGGCAATGTGTTGTTTTTGCTACAAGTGTTCCTTGCGTGCCGCAAAACGTCGCCAGCCTGTCATGTCTGACAGGCTGTGAATGATGGCCGTAAAGCTGTGCTTAGGCGTGAATAGCACCATCGCCACAGGCAAGTGCGGCTTCGCGCACGGCCTCGGAATAGGTCGGATGCGCGTGGCACGTCCGCGCGAGGTCTTCTGCGGCGGCGCCGAATTCCATCGCGACGCAAATTTCGTGGATCAGATCACCCGCCATGGGACCGATGATATGCGCGCCAAGAATGCGGTCAGTGCTGGCATCGACCAGAATTTTGACAAACCCGTCGCCTGCAAAATTGGCCTTTGCGCGGGCGTTGCCCATGAAGGGGAATTTGCCGACTTTGTACTTACGGCCCTGTTCTTTCAGGGTTTCTTCGGTTTCGCCTACATTGGCGACCTCTGGGTGGGTATAGATCACGCCGGGGATCACGCCATAATTCACATGCGGGTGCTGGCCTGCGATGCCTTCGGCCACGGCCATGCCTTCGTCTTCGGCTTTATGCGCCAGCATGGGGCCAGCGATGGTGTCGCCGATGGCGTAAATGCCTTTGACATTGGTCGCATAACGGTCGTTGGTTTTGATCTGACCACGGTCTGACATTTCAACACCAAGCGCATCGAGGCCAAGGCCGTCTGTGAAAGGTTTGCGCCCTGTGGCGACCAGTACAGTGTCAGCTTGCAGCGTGTGTTCGCTGTCGTCTTTGCGCATTTTGTAGGTGACCGTGGCTTTGTTTCCTTTAACGGTCACGCCTTGGACGGCGGCGCCGAGGGTGAACTTAAGTCTTTGCTTCGTCAGCATTTTCTGGAACTGACGCGCGATCTCGGCGTCCATGCCGGGGGTGATGGCGTCGAGGAATTCGATGACCTCAACCTCGGCACCAAGGCGGGCATAGACAGAACCCAGCTCCAGCCCGATGACGCCTGCGCCGATGACAGCGAGCTTTTTGGGCACTTTGCCCAGTTCAAGCGCGCCTGTGGAGGTGACAACTGTCTTTTCGTCCACTTCAACGCCGGGCAGGGAGGATGCCTCGGACCCTGATGCGATCACGATATGCTTGGCCTCATGGACTTCATCACCCACTTTGACTTTGCCTGCCTCGGGGATTGATCCCCAGCCTTTCAGCCAGTCTATCTTGTTCTTTTTGAACAGAAATTCGATGCCGCCGGTGTTTTGGGCAATCGTTTCATCCTTGTAAGTCAGCATCTGCTTCCAATCGACGGAAGGTGCTTTGCCCTTTAGGCCCATGGTTGCAAAATTATGCTCTGCCTCATGCAGCATATGGGTGGCGTGCAGCATCGCTTTGGATGGAATGCAGCCTACGTTCAGGCAGGTGCCGCCCAGCGTTTCGCGCCCTTCGACGCAGGCCACTTTCATACCCAATTGGGCGCAGCGGATTGCACAGACATAGCCGCCGGGGCCGGCGCCGATTACGATGACATCATAGCTGGACATGGTCGTCTCCTTGGGTGGCACAACGCGTACACATGCTGTGCACACCCTGTACATACGTTGGTCATATTAGGGCTGACAGTATCATCAGCATGGTTGAGAGGAACCCCACAAACCAGATCAGCGAACGCCATGGGGCGAGGCCGAAATAATAGGCGGGGATGTAAAGGATGCGGGCACCCAGATAGGTCCAAGCGCAGATGGCGCTGAACCCGGTGCCTTTGTCGCCAAGGGTGATGACAACGACGGCGATGGTGAACAGGATCAGCGCCTCAAAATGGTTGTTCATCGCGCGGATGAGGCGACCGGTTTTGTCGCTGACCTGTTCCAGCAGCGGTTTTCCAAGACGGCTGTTATCGCGCGGCGACATGGTTTTGCCGACACCCACTTCGATGTTGGTCGGGATGGCCATGAGGGTAAACTGGACGCCTTGGAGAAGGGCGGCGAGGGCGAGGACGGTGAGTTCGGGGGTCATTTGAGTAATGCCATTGCAAAACTTGAGTCTTTTATACGGCGGGTAAAGTTTTCCGCTAGCTGCATTAAGGAACCGGCTTCACTGATGCTTTTGAAATACTGTGATTTAGTTGAAGAACGACTATAGAGATGGTCGCCGTTGTCCAATTCTATGCCTCGAAAAAGAAGCAGCTTGTCGATTAGTCTCTCAACAGCAAAATACTTGGGTAAATTTGGAGTCTCTAGAATAGATGAGCAAACATCGTGGTAGCCCCAATCATCGGATGAGAGTCGATGGTAAAAGTTGATAGCTTTGTTAGTTTGTGAGCTGCCTTTAGCTCTGACTGCTTTGGCGGTAAATTTATCAAACATCGGCTCGTTGTGACCTCCCGCAAACCAAAGGACTTTGGTCAGCCCTGATACAAAGGCGCCATTTGAACCTCTGATCGCAAACTCCCCTTTTTTATAGTGAGTAATCTCGAATAACTCCTGCCAAGAATGACCGGATCGTTTGAGGCTTGAAAGCTTTTGCAGATTGTCCCGTAGTGCCAATTTGCCTTTACTTGAAAGGGTGCGAGCAACATTAAACTCATACAGCATCGCCGAGAAGCAACGTTCATCGACAACGGAACTATTCAAGCCACACCTATACAGCAATTCCGAGCCAGTCATCGTTCGGGCATGGTCAAACAAAGCAAATTTAACCAGTTCATTTAGATCGGACACAGCGCGGGGCATTCACAAATCCATCAACAACCGCCGTGGGTCCTCAAGCGCTTCTTTCACACGCACAAGGAACGTCACCGCCCCTTTGCCGTCCACGATCCGGTGGTCGTAGGACAGGGCCAGGTACATCATGGGCCGGATCACGACTTCTCCGTTAATCGCCATCGGGCGGTCCTGGATTTTATGCATGCCAAGGATGCCGGACTGTGGCGGGTTCAGGATGGGGGATGACATGAGCGAGCCATAGACGCCGCCGTTCGAGATGGTGAAGGTGCCACCTTGCATTTCCGCCATGCTCAGCTTGCCGTCGCGCGCTTTGGCGCCCATTTCGGCGATGCTTTTCTCGATGGTCGCAAACGACATCTGGTCAGCGTCGTTGATCACCGGCACCACCAGGCCTGTTGGCGTGCCTGCGGCGATGCCCATGTTGACGTAGTTTTTGTAGACCACGTCCGTCCCGTCGATTTCGGCGTTCACCTCTGGCACTTCGTTCAGGGCGTGCACGCAGGCCTTGGTGAAGAAGGACATGAAGCCCAGTTTGACGCCATGTTTTTTCAGGAACAGGTCTTTGTACTCGGTGCGCAGGGCCATCACCTCGGTCATGTCGACCTCGTTATAGGTGGTCAGCATGGCGGCGGTGTTCTGGCTGTCTTTCAGACGCTTGGCGATGGTCTGGCGCAGGCGTGTCATCTTGACCCGCTCTTCGCGTTCCGCCTGATCTGCGGCGACGGGCGCGCGCGGGGCTGGCGCCGAAGAAGGCGCGGGAGCGGCTGATGAGAGCGCGTTGAGCACATCCTCTTTCATCACGCGGCCGTCCTTGCCGGTGCCTTCGACATCTTTCAGGTCATTCTCGGCCATCAGTTTCTTCGCTGATGGGGCGTCTTCGACGTCTTTTTCGGCGGTATCGGCGGGTTGCTCATCGGCCTTTGGGGCCTCTTCGCTTTTCTTTGCAGGCGCTGGCGCGGCGTCACCTTCGGCGATTTGGGCCAGCAATGCATCAACGCCGACCGTTTCGCCTTCGGCGGCTACGATTTCTGACAACGTGCCAGCGATTGGGCTTGGCACCTCAACCGTCACCTTATCGGTTTCCAGTTCGCACAGCATTTCATCGACAGCGACGCTATCGCCGGGCTGTTTGAACCATGTGGCGACTGTGGCCTCTGTCACGGATTCGCCAAGGGTTGGGACGCGGACTTCGGTGCTCATTACTTTGTTCCTTTGATGGTCAGCGCATCATCGACGAGGGCTGCTTGTTGTGCTTTGTGCTGGCTGGCAAGGCCCGTGGCAGGGCTGGCCGCAGCGGCGCGCCCGGCATAGACGGGCCGTGTGTGTTTGGCTTTGATGCGTGTCAGGACCCATTCGATATTGGGTTCCATGAATGACCACGCACCTTGGTTTTTGGGTTCTTCCTGGCACCAGACCATTTCAGCGTTTTTGAACCGGGTCAGTTCGTTGACCGCCGATTGCGCGGGGAACGGATAGAACTGTTCGTAGCGCATGATGTAGACGTCTTTGATGCCGCGCGCGTCGCGTTCTTCCAGCAGGTCGTAGTAGACTTTGCCGGAACACATGACGACACGTTTGATTTTGTCGTCGGCGGCCAGTTTGGTGTCAGAGTTGCCCTGTTGCGCATCGTCCCAAAGGACGCGGTGGAAGGATGATCCGGTGGTAAATTCTTCGCGCTTGGACACCGCCATTTTGTGCCGCAACAGCGATTTTGGCGTCATCAGGATCAGCGGTTTGCGGAAGGTTCGGTGCAACTGACGGCGCAGCAGGTGAAAGTAGTTTGCAGGCGTCGTGCAATTGGCCACGATCCAGTTATCGCCGCCGCACATGGTCAGGAACCGTTCCAGACGCGCGGATGAGTGTTCGGGGCCTTGCCCTTCGTATCCGTGCGGCAGCAGGCAGACGAGGCCGGACATGCGCAACCACTTGCTTTCGCCTGAGCTGATAAACTGGTCGAACATGATCTGCGCGCCATTGGCGAAGTCGCCGAACTGCGCCTCCCATAGCGTCAGTGCATTGGGTTCGGCCAGCGAATAGCCGTATTCGAAACCCAGCACCGCATATTCAGACAGCATCGAGTCGATGACTTCGTAGTTCGCCTGACCCTCGCGGATGTGATTGAGCGGGTAGTAGCGTTCTTCGGTGTTCTGGTCGATCAGCGCGGAATGACGGTGGCTAAACGTGCCGCGCGTACTGTCCTGACCGGACAGGCGCACCGGATAACCCTCAGTCAGCAAAGAGCCGAAAGCCAGCGCTTCGCCGGTGGCCCAGTCGATGCCTTCGCCGGTATCGAACATTTTCGCCTTTGCATCGAGTAGACGGCCGACTGTTTTGTGTAGCGGAAAGTTGTCCGGCGCTTTCGACAGCGCCTCACCCACGGCATTAAACGTCGCATCCTCAATCGCGGTGACACCGCGTTGATAATCCTCGTCCTTGCGATCAAGGTGTGACCACTTGCCATCCAGCCAGTCAGCTTTGTTGGGTTTGAAGTTCTTACCGGCTTCGAATTCTTCATTTAGGTGCGCCTGAAAGGCGGCCTTCATGTCTTCGATTTCGCCTTCGGGGATCAAACCGTCACTAACCAGCCGTTCGGTATAAAGCGTCAGCGTTGTCTTCTGCTTCTTGATCTTCTTGTACATCACCGGGTTGGTGAACATCGGCTCATCGCCTTCGTTGTGACCAAAGCGGCGGTAGCAGATGATATCCAGCACCACATCCTTGTGGAATTTCTGGCGGAATTCGGTGGCGACACGGGCGGCGTGCACGACCGCCTCTGGATCGTCGCCGTTCACGTGGAAAATCGGGGCTTCAACCATCAGCGCGATATCTGTGGGGTAGGGGCTGGAGCGGCTGAAATGCGGGGCTGTGGTGAAACCGATCTGGTTGTTCACGACGATATGCATGGTGCCGCCGGTTCTGTGCCCTTTGAGGCCGGACAGACCGAACCCTTCGGCCACAACGCCTTGACCTGCAAAGGCCGCGTCGCCGTGTAGCAATACGCCCATGACGCGGGTGCGGTCGGTGTCTTTCTTCTGGTCCTGTTTGGCGCGGACCTTGCCCAACACAACCGGGTTCACAGCTTCGAGGTGGCTTGGGTTTGCTGTTAGCGACAGGTGGACGGTGTTGTCATCAAAGCTGCGGTCTGACGATGCGCCCAGGTGGTATTTTACGTCACCTGATCCGTCGACGTCTTCAGGTTTGAACGACCCGCCCTGGAATTCGTTGAAAATCGCGCGGTAAGGCTTTTCCATCACATTCGCCAGAACGGATAGACGGCCACGGTGCGGCATGCCGATTATAATCTCATCAAGGCCCAGCTGCCCGCCGCGCTTGATGATCTGCTCCATCGCGGGGATCAGGCTTTCGCCGCCATCAAGGCCAAAACGTTTAGTACCCATGTATTTGACGTGCAGGAATTTTTCGAAACCTTCAGCCTCAACAAGGCTATTCAGGATCGCCTTGCGTCCGTTTTTGGTAAAGGCGATTTCCTTGCCGTAGCCTTCGATCCGTTCCTTCAGCCACCCGGCTTCTTCGGGGTTGGAAATGTGCATGTATTGCAGGGCGAATGTGCCGCAATAGGTACGTTGCACGATGGCGATGATGTCGTTCATCGTCGCCACTTCGAGGCCGAGGACGTTGTCGATGAAAATCGGGCGGTCCATGTCGGCGGCGGTGAAGCCGTAAGAGGCCGGGTCCAGTTCAGGATGCGGTTTCTGATCGCGCATGCCCAGCGGGTCAAGATCGGCAATCAGGTGGCCGCGAATACGGTAGGCGCGGATGATCATCAGCGCGCGGATACTATCAAGGACGGCGGCGCGGACCTGTTCTTCGGAGAGTGACACGCCTTTTTCGGTGGCTTTGTCTTTGATCTTTTTACCTGCGGCTTCCGGTTCGGCTGGCCACTGACCATCAAGGGCTGCGGTCAGATCATCGGCCGGGGCAGGGGGCCAATCGGTGCGCGCCCATGATGGACCGGTGGCTTCGGCCTTGGCATCGGCAGGGGCATCGCCCAAAGACCGGAAGAACGCCTGCCAGCTTTCATCAACGGCACCGGGGTTGTCGGCGTAACGGGCGTAGAGTTGCTCCACATACTCTGCGTTGTGCCCTTGCAGGAAGGATGAGGCATGGAAGACGTCGTTGGGGGATTGGTCGTTCATTTCGATGCCTCCTGGGCAGACGATGTTGAAGATATGAAGCGGGTCGAGCTGTAGACGACAGACACGTCAACTATGCTATCGACCAACTCACTTAACTTTGCTGAATCCAGATTGTTTTTGTCATACCAACCGTCAGAGAGTTCAGTTCTTTGAGTGTCAGAGATAATCTCAGGTGACGCTGTTTCGACTGACTGCTCAGACAAGGCCGCCGCGCAGTAAAAGATGTAACCGTCATCGTTTCCCGGTACGCTTTTCCTGAGCATCAAAGTATCTCTGCCGCGTTCGAACGTACGCACTGCTTCGTTGTGGGCGCTATCGAGTTGAGTGAGGCGGCTTGACACACTTGATGCTTGGTTCGCAAACCACTGAGGATTGAGCTGTGATGCGGACCAAGCGCTTTTGCTCTTGTCCAAAAGAGCCCAACTCATGTTGCGTGCCTGAGCACCAGATAAAACACTTACCTGGTGCCAACCATCGTTTTCAAGCGATACCAACGCCTCTTCAAAGCTTCGGGCCTCAATACACGCAGAAGGTGGTTCAGCAGTCGCCTGACTAGCAAAAGAGGCGCAAATGATGGCCGCCCTTAACAATTACCCAATCGCTTCCAGCACAGCCTCGCCCAGCGTTGCGGGGCTGTCGGCTACCACGATGCCCGCGGACTTCATCGCTTCGATCTTGCTTTCTGCGTCACCCTTGCCGCCTGCGACAATCGCGCCGGCGTGGCCCATGCGGCGGCCGGGAGGGGCGGTGCGCCCGGCGATAAAGCCGGCTGTTGGCTTCCAGCGCCCTTTTTTCTTTTGGGCGGTCAGGAATTCGGCGGCTTCTTCTTCGGCGGACCCGCCGATTTCGCCAATCATGATCATGGAATGGGTTTCATCGTCGTCTAGAAACATGTCCAGCACGTCGATATGTTCGGTCCCTTTGATGGGATCGCCGCCGATGCCCACAGCGGTGGACTGGCCCAGCCCGCTGTCGGATGTCTGCTTGACCGCCTCATATGTCAGCGTGCCGGAGCGGGACACAACACCGACCGATCCGCGTTTGTGGATGTGGCCGGGCATGATGCCAATTTTACAGGCGTCGGGTGTAATCACGCCGGGACAGTTGGGGCCGATCAGGCGGGATGTTGAGCCTTCGAGCGCGCGCTTGACCCGCATCATATCCAGAACAGGGATGCCTTCGGTGATGCAGATGATCAGTTCCATTTCGGCGTCGATCGCCTCGAGGATACTGTCAGCCGCGAAGGGTGGGGGCACGTAGATGACAGAGGCGTTGGCCTCGGTCTTGGCCATCGCCTCGTGGACCGAGTTGAAGATCGGCAGGTCCAGATGCGTCTGACCGCCTTTGCCGGGGGTCACGCCGCCGACCATTTTGGTGCCATAGGCGATGGCCTGTTCAGAGTGAAATGTCCCCTGCGACCCGGTAAGGCCTTGGCAGATGACGCGTGTGTTTTCGTTTACGAGAATGGCCATTTTTGGTCCTTCGTCTAAATTTCTGTACGCAAAGTCAATTTGCTTCTCAATGTTTTCGTTCGCGTCAACCGCGAACGATTCCAAGTTGATATGTGCCAGCACCAGCGCCGTTCACTACACCCAGTTGTAAGAGGAGGTTGCCGCGTGGATAGCCCACTAGGCGTGATGCAATCCCAGCTGATCGCATAGGTCCAAAACGTTGTCCAAGAGTTGAGGAAACATTCACGTTTTCCGGAGCCCGCGCGCGCATGGAGCAAACCGTCAGACCTTCCGAAGTTTGGTCAATGTTGAAAAGAAATGGATCATCAGGAGCATCTGTTTTTCCATCAAGGCAAACCGCTTCGAATTCCCTTAAACCATCATCCAAAGACGTAACAGGCAGAGCGCGAATGACCTCTGCTTGGGATGGCCCAGAGGCACTTTCGCAAGCGCTCACTAAAGTAGCTGCTGCGACCAATGGTGCAATTTTTCCTAGTATAGACTTCGACATCACCCCTTCACCGCCTTCACGATCTTCTCAGCGCCATCCTTCAAATCATCCGCTGCGATCACATCGACGTCGCTTTCGTTGATGATCCGCTTGCCTTCTTCGACGTTTGTGCCTTCTAGGCGCACGACAAGTGGGACTTGCAGCCCGACTTCTTTGACGGCTGAAACAACGCCCTCGGCGATCACGTCGCAGCGCATGATGCCGCCGAAGATGTTCACGAGGATGCCTTTGACCTGCGGGTCAGAGGTGATGATTTTGAACGCCTCGGTGACTTTTTCTTTGGTCGCACCGCCGCCGACGTCGAGGAAGTTGGCAGGCTCGGCCCCGTAGAGTTTGATGATGTCCATCGTCGCCATGGCAAGACCTGCGCCGTTGACCATGCAGCCGATTTCGCCGTCGAGCGCGATATAGTTGAGGTCGAACTTGGAGGCGGCGAGTTCTTTGGGATCTTCTTCTGTCTCGTCCCGCAGGGCGGCGACATCAGCGTGGCGGTAGACAGCGTTGCCGTCGAAGGCGACTTTTGCATCCAGCACTTTCAGGTCGCCGCCGTCGGTGACGATCAGCGGGTTGATTTCCAGCATCTCCATGTCCTTCTCAACGAAGGCTTTGTAGAGGTTGCCCATCAGGGCGACGCATTGTTTGACCTGATTGCCGGTGAGGCCCAGCGCGAAGGCGACGCGGCGTCCGTGGAACGCCTGATAGCCTGTTGCGGGATCGACGGTGAAGTTGAGGATTTTCTCTGGCGTGTTTTCAGCCACTTCCTCGATGTCCATGCCGCCTTCGGTGGAGCAGACGAAACCAATGCGGCTGGTGGCGCGGTCAACGAGCAAGGCGAGGTACATTTCTGTTTCAATGCCAGAGCCGTCTTCGATGTAGATGCGGTTGACCTGCTTGCCTGCAGGACCCGTCTGGTGCGTGACCAATGTGCGGCCCAGCATTTTCTTGGCTTCTTGGGCTGCTTCTTCCACGGATTTAGCCAGACGCACACCGCCTGCTTCGCCCGCGTCGGCCTCTTTAAACTTGCCTTTGCCGCGTCCGCCTGCATGGATTTGTGCTTTGACGACCCAAAGTGGCCCGTCCATTTCGCCAGCGGCTGTTTTGGCGTCTTCGGCGCGGGTGACAGGGCGACCGTCGGAAACGGGCGCGCCATAGCTGCGCAACAAAGCTTTGGCCTGATATTCGTGAATGTTCATGGGGACAATTCCAATTTGGCTACGGTTGGCCGCAGCTAAACATGGAAAAATCGGGGATTATAAGGGAAAAGTGCTGAATCAGCCGAAATTCGCACATTTGTGATCACAGGTTTTTTTGCTGTGATCACAAATTGCTATGTGTCTTGATTCTGATCAAGTTTATTCTGTTTTTAAAGATTCGCTATAATGGTAGCAAAGTTGTTATGGTGAAGGATAATCCAACTTGGGCTGTTGTTGCGACAGTAGATGAACCACCTGCGCTGGTGCAGGCGTTTGTCGCATGGCATCTGTCATTGGGTGCAGCGCAGGTCTTTGTCTACTGCGACCGGCCGGATGATCCTTTGCAAGACATGCTTGGGCATCTGCCGCAGGTGACAACTGTTATCTGTGACGAGGCGCATTGGCTAAGGGTTGGCAAAAGCCGCCCGCGCCGCCATCAGGTCCGTCAGGTGCGCAATGCGCGTGATGCTTATGCGCGGATGCAGGCGGAATGGTTATTGCATTGCGATGCCGATGAATTCTTGCGCGCTGGTGTTTCGGTGTCAGACGTTCTTGGGGATGTGACACAGGACACTGATTGCCTTGTTGTCCCTGTTGCAGAACGGATGCATCTGAAGGGCGCGCCGGTAGCCACGATTTTTGAAGGTGCGTTCCGTCGGCCTTTTCGTGATCGGGCTGCCAAAGGGCGCAAGCTGTTCGGGCCTGATTACGACCTGACCTACAAGGGATTGACCGGGCATGCGCAAGGCAAGACCTTTGTTCGCGGTGGAAGGCCCTTGCAAATGTCGATCCATCGGCCCCGTCCGGCACACAACGATCAGGACATTTCCATGCAACGCGCCGCAGCGGATACGCTTGAATTGCTGCATTTCGAAGGTTTAACGCCGACCTATTGGATTTATAAATTGTCGCGGATGATACACGCCTTGGCCGAACGTGATGGCATGCCACCTTCGGATCATCGTCGTAAACAGGCGGATGCGCTGATTGCTGAACCCAAAGCTGGGTCCTTGCTGTATCAGCGATTGAAATGCCCTGATGATGCGGTGCTTGATGTGTTGAAGTCCCGTGACCTTTACGTCGCGCAGGCGTTTAACCCGAGCGATGCGTTATCACGTTATTTTCCTGATACTGCGATTGATCTTGCGCCGCAGTCCATTGATGCATGGCTGCGACGCAAGAAGGCAAGGGTGCTGTCTTATTTGCATGGCAAGTAAAGCCATGCGACCGCGCTTTAGTTCAACACAATCATGTAAAGTCCGGCGTCGCCCCCCAGCATCCGCTGGAACTGTGTAAGGCTGCGGCCAGACATGCGGGTGCCTTCTTCCAGGTAAGGCAGTACGCCTTCACCCTGAATGATCGCGATGATGTCGATCTCGGGCGGGTTTTGCATGGCTTTGGCAAGGTTGATGCCAGCGCCATCACCCAATCGCCAATGCGGGATCAGCAGATCACCTTTCAGGACTGCCTCTGCCTCGGCCAGAACCATGCGCCATTGGCTGCCCACGTCTGCGGGGAATTCCAGCGGGAGGGCGCTGGTCTGGTTGGGGTTGGGGATCCATTCCAGTTTATTGTCGGTTTCTGCGGCAACGCGTGACCAAAAGGTTTGGTTATCCGCAATCATTCCCAGAAAATGGGCGTGTGCGGCGCGGCTGCGTTCCACATCAGGGCGGCCTTCAATGGCGTGGATAAACATCGCGACGACGTCGATCCAGTTGTCTTCATCTGGCATAAAGACCATTTGTCGTCCGCCATCGTTAAAGGCATCCATGGCGGCGGCACTTTCCGTCACGCGGGTAATGGCAGAGGTGGGATCAAGGGCCAGAACAGTCTCGCTTACGCCCGACAACAGGTGCGCATAGGCCGACAGCCATGCAGCATCTGAGGTATCAAAGCGCACAACCGGCGGGGTTAATGTATCATCAAGGCGGCGGTTGAGTTGTGAAGCCGCCACTTCAAGCACGCCTTCGCCCGCGTCGCGCGTGCTGTTTGCGTTAATATCGAACCACAGATCAGCGGTGTTGATGGTTACGCCGACATCGTCGGTGTCTGTGATCGTGTCGAGTGCCGCGAGGCTGCCTTTGAGATCATCAAGTGCTGCGGCGAATGTGCTGGCGATCACTTCGGGCTGGAACGGCACGGCATCCGGGTTTGGCGGCAACGGCAGGCGCAGAAAGGGTAGGTCGCTCATTTCCGCCATCTCGCGGTTGATTTGCGTGGCGTAAAGCGTTTGCAGCGCGCCTTCGACGGCGCCCAGAAAGCGGACGCCGCCGAGTGCGAATTGGTCGGATGCGGTTGGGTTTGGAAGCGCTGACAAGTTGGCCTCGGTTGTGGCAAGACCGTTTTGGGCAATCATCGCGGAATAGTCGGTTTCGGCGTTGGCTGTGGTGGCGAGTGTTAAGCTGGCCAAGGCGATGGTGGCGGCGATACGCATGGGAATACTCCTTTTCTATAATTTGAACATAGATCATGAACAATGTTCATTCAAGAGGTAAAAAGTAGAGCGCTCGGATGGCGCTCTACTTCCGTTGGTTTAGGACAGGCTGTCGTCGATGCCTTTGCAGGCCTCAACCAGGCCCTTTACGGCGTCGACGGATTTGTCGAACATCGCTTGCTCATCTTTGTTCATCTTGATCTCGACCACGCGCTCGATCCCGCCAGCGCCAATGACGGTTGGGACGCCAACGTAGAACCCATCAAGGCCATAGGCGCCATCAACATGGGCCGCGCATGGCAGCAGGCGCTTTTGATCTTTGAGGTAGGCTTCAGCCATTTCGATGCCGGATGTGGCTGGCGCATAGAATGCAGAGCCGGTTTTCAGCAGGCCAACGATTTCCGCGCCACCGTCGCGCGTGCGCTGCACGATCGCATCAAGTTTTTCTTGTGTGGTCCAACCCATGTCCACCAGATCTGGCAGGGGGATACCTGCGACGGTGGAATAGCGGGTCAGTGGAACCATCGTGTCGCCATGGCCGCCAAGCACAAAGGCTGTGACATCGCGCATGGAGACGTCGAATTCTTCGGCAAGGAAGTGACGGAAGCGTGCACTATCCAGAACACCCGCCATGCCGCAGACCATGTGGTGCGGCAGGCCGGAAAATTCGCGCAGCGCCCAAACCATCGCATCCAGCGGGTTGGTGATGCAGATTACGAAGGCGTTTGGCGCATGGGCTGCAATGCCTTCGCCCACGGATTTCATGACTTTCAGGTTGATGCCCAACAGGTCATCGCGGGACATGCCGGGCTTGCGCGCCACACCGGCGGTCACGATGCAGACGTCAGCGCCAGCGATATCTTCATAGCTGTTGGCACCTTTGAAGCTGCCGTCAAATTTTGCGGCAGGGCCGCTTTCGGCGATATCAAGCGCCTTACCTTGAGGGATGCCTTCGGCAATATCGAAGAGCACAACATCGCCGAGTTCTTTGACAGCTGCGAGGTGCGCGAGCGTGCCGCCGATTTGTCCGGCGCCGATAAGGGCAATCTTGGGTCTGGCCATTGAAACAGGTCCTTTGGTGATTTGGCTTTCGGCGCTTTGGGTAAGGGTTTGCAGCCGCGCGCGCAAGTGTGCTGCATCGCGGCATCGGCCAAAGTTGTGTGGTCAAGATGATGCCAAACCGCTAACGAGACGTGAATGAAGGACAAATCGGACCGCTTACGTGATTGACTTTGGATGGCAATTTTTTGCGGCTGGCATCCCTGCGATCATCTTTGGGGGCATTTCCAAGGGTGGTTTCGGGTCTGGTGCCGCATTTGTCGCTGGTGCGATTCTGGCGCTTGTTGTGCCGCCAAGTGTTGCTTTGGGCATTGTGCTGCCGCTGTTTATGCTGGTCGATGCGGCGACGCTGAAACCCTATTGGGGCAAATGGCATTGGCCATCTGCCAAGGGTTTGATGCTGGGCGCGATCCCGGGCTGCATCATTGCAGCTTGGCTTTACACGATTGTTGATGCGGATGTGTTTCGGTTGTTGATCGGTGTGATCTGTCTGGCTTTCGTGGCGTTCCAGTGGTCACGTGCGATGGGTTGGCTGACCGTGAAGCAGATGCCGTTTTCTGCGCCTCTTGCACGGTTTGCGGGCACGGTGAGCGGTTTCACGAGCTTTGTCAGCCACGCAGGCGGGCCGCCCGCCGCGGTGTTCCTGCTTTCGCAAGGACTAAGCAAGACAGCGTATCAAGCCACAACGGTGGTGACATTTTGGGCGATCAACTGGATGAAGGCTGTGCCTTATGCCTTCTTGGGTATCTTCAGCTGGGATACGATAATGGGTAGCTTGGTCTTGGCGCCATTTGCTTTGCTGGGTGCGTGGATTGGCTTGAAGGCGCATCATTTGGTGCCAGAGCGGCTTTTCTTTGGCATCACTTATGTTTTGCTCGTGTTCACGGGCGTCCGGCTTATCGCGATTGCATTGGCATAAGCCGGACCCTGATATCAGCTTTGGCTGTCGAAGTTTGCCAAAGGTTCGTTCACATATTGATAGGCTTGGCCTGCGGCGACAAGACAGGTTGGCCCGCCGGGGCGGGTGACCGTGATGGTCCATGATCCGGTGTCCATTGACGCAAAAACCTCAACCACAGCGTTATCACTGCCCAAACCGATAGACTGGCGGCTTTCGCCATACCGTTCGCCCAGCCGTTCGACCACTGTCGCGTGGTCTGCGCAATGACCGGTTTGCGCACTGACCGGGTGCGCGGCAAGCAGTGCGGCACCAATGCCGAATGACATCAGAAAAAATGTACGTCTCATCTTTGTTCCCCTTTATTGCGAAAGGTCACCGCAGCACTGGCGCAGTGTCCCAAGTGGATCAAATTCTGCGGTCAACTTGCGCTAAATTGGTTAACACACCGTAACGACGCCATTGCGCTGCGTTGCGGCAATTTCGCCTTGAATGATCCGCTCAAATCTGGCGTTCTTTGCGCAACATTATTACGAGGAAGATTCGATGCATGACCGCCCTTACCGATCAGCACTTTATATTCCGGGGTCCAAAGACCGGGCGCTGGACAAGGCGCGGGGTTTGCCTGTCGATGTAATCCTGTTTGATTTGGAAGATGCCGTCGCGCCAGACGCCAAGATCGCGGCGCGCGATACGCTTTATGCGGCATTGGCGGACGGTGGATATGGTGCGCGGCTCAAGATTGTGCGCATCAATGGGCTGGATACGGAATGGGGCGCGGCGGATGCGGCTGCTGTCGCGGCGATGAATTGCGATGCGGTTCTGCTGCCCAAAGTGAATAGTCCCGAAGATGTCGATGCGTTGGCTGCTTTGGTCCCGGATTTGCCGATCTGGGCGATGATGGAGACGCCGCAGGGCATTTTAAATGCCGAAAGCATTGCCAAACATCCACGGATTGCGGGGTTTGTGCTGGGCACAAATGATCTGGCGAAAGATCTGAATTCACGGACCCGCGCAGCGCTGATGACATCCTTGCAGCTTTGTATGCTGGCTGCAAAGGCTGCCGGAATCGTGGCATTAGATGGCGTCTACAATGCGTTCAAGGATGAGGACGGGTTGCGCGCCGAATGTGAAGAAGGTCGCGACATGGGCTTTGATGGCAAAACGCTGATCCACCCGGCACAGGTTGGGATCGCTAACGCCGCCTTTGGTCCGACAGAGGACGAGATTGATTTGGCGCGCCGTCAGATTGCAGCCTTTGAGCAGGCGGAAGCCGAGGGGCAGGGTGTTGCCGTGGTTGATGGCCGCATCGTTGAGAACTTGCATATCGTGACCGCCCGCGCGACCTTGGCGAAAGCTGACGCCATCGCCGCATTGGAGACCACATGACATTATTGATCGCAGGTGTTGCCCTTTGGTGGGCGGCGCATTTGTTCAAACGCGTGGCCCCGGGGCCGCGTGCAAAACTGGGTGAGCCGGGCAAGGGGCTTGTGAAGGTTCTGATTGTGGTCAGCATTGTGCTGATGGTGCTGGGGTATCGTGCCGCCGATGGGGCCGTGTATTGGGGCCGCGATCCCATGTGGGTCGGGATTAATAATCTGCTGATGATCTTGGCGTTTTATTTTTATGCCGCAAGTGCGGCGAAAGATGCGAAAATCTGGTTGGGTACCAAGGTGCGTCATCCGCAACTGACCGGGTTTTCGATTTGGGCTGTGGCGCATTTGCTGGTGAATGGCGATACACCGTCGTTCATCTTGTTCGGTGGGCTTCTGGTTTGGGCTATTGTGGAAATCCTGCTGATCAATGCGCAAGAGGGGCCTTGGCAGACCCCTGACCGTGCGCCGGTCAAAAAGGAAATCGTGGCAATCGTTGTGACAATTGTTGTTACGGTTGTCGTGATGGGAATTCACTATGCGCTGGGCGTGACGCCATGGGGGTAGTGCGATGAAAATCTACAGACTGCTGACTGAGGATGACACGTCGGCCTTTTGCCATAAAGTGTCCGAGGCACTGTCAAAAGGATGGGAGCTTTATGGCGACCCGACCTATGCCTTTGACCATGCCAATGGTGTGATGCGCTGCGGGCAGGCGGTGACGAAAGATGTCGACACACCCTATTCCACAGATATGAAGTTGGGGCAGCAATGATCAAGACGAACACAGGCCGTTTTTTTGAGGACTACGCCGTGGGTGATGTGATCACCCACGCGGTGCCCCGCACGATTTCCGGGGGCGAGCGGGCGATGTATCATGCGCTTTATCCCGCACGTGGGGCGCTTTATTCTTCGGATGAGTTCGCACGCGCCTGTGGATTGCCCGCTTCACCTGTCGATGATCTGATCACGTTTCATACCGTTTTCGGCAAGACCGTTCCGGATGTGTCGTTGAACGCGGTGGCCAACCTTGGCTATGCCGAGGGGCGCTGGCTGCGTCCGGTTTATCCCGGCGACACGCTGGTGTCGCAGTCCGAAGTGATTGGGATAAAGCAGAACTCCAACGGGAAATCTGGTGTCGTGTGGGTCCGTACCACCGGGCGCAATCAGCATGGTGAAGAGGTTCTGAACTACGTGCGCTGGGTGATGGTGCGTAAATACAAGACAACACCTGCGCCGCATCCAGTCATCCCGGAATTGGCGGCTGCGGTCGCCGCGTCTGATATCGTTGTGCCTGACGGCCTGACCTTTGCGGCGTATGATTTTGCCCTTGCCGGAGAGCCGCATCGTATGTCGGATTATGCGGTGGGTGAGATTATCGACCATGTCGATGGTGTGACGATTGAAGAGGCTGAACATATGCTGGCCACCCGCCTGTGGCAGAACACGGCGAAGGTGCACTTTGATGCGAAAAACCGCCCGGATGGGAAGCGGTTGATCTATGGCGGCCATGTAATCTCGCTGGCGCGGGCGCTGTCCTTCAATGGATTGGCCAATGCGCAGATGATCGTGGCGTTAAATGCAGGTGCACACGCGAACCCTTGTTTTGCGGGTGATACGGTGCGCGCGTGGTCAGAGGTGCTGGATAGGGCAGAGACAGACACGCCGGGTGTCGGTGCGATCCGGTTGCGCTTGGTGGCGACCAAAGGCGATGCAGGGGTTTTGCGCGGGGACGACGGCAAATATCATCCGGACGTGCTGCTTGATCTGGATTACTGGGCCTTGATGCCAGCCTGATACAGTAGTTGTGATTTGCGCGACCCAGCATCGCCGCTGGTGTGGCGTCGTGCGCAAGCTGCTGCGTGAGTTGACCAAGTCGCTGGCAGGATTGCAGCATTTTGTGATCACAGATTTTTCGAGTGTGATCACAAGTAATAAAAACTTAATCAGACGCGACCATTTTTCACGCTATTAGCCTGTCAGTTGGCGTGACTCTCCTGATGGAATGGTGCAATAAGACTATCAAAGGCGTCGTCTTGCCGGACGACACATGCCAACGAAGGGAACTGTTATGGCTGACGTGAACCGGGGCAATCGCCCGCTTTCACCGCATTTGACGATCTATCGTCCGCAATGGACGTCAATGTCCTCAATTCTGGTTCGGATTACCGGCAATGCGCTGATTGTCGCCGCGCTGATGATCGTGTGGTGGTTTGTGGCGGCGGCGGCGGGGCCAGATGCATTCGCAACTGCCAATGGGTTCGTGACCAGCTGGTTTGGCGATCTGATCATGACCCTTTCGGTATTGGGTCTTTGGTATCACCTGCTGGGCGGTTTGCGCCATTTGGTGTGGGACAGCGGACGCATGCTGGATGTTGATAAGTCAGAGCTTGCCGCGCAGATGATGGTTGTGCTGTCAGTTTTGCTGACAATCTTTACCATCGTTGTTGTGTAAAGGGGCGCTGATATGGCTTTTTTGACTGATCGTAAGCGCGCCTCTGGCATGGGGTCTGCAAAGACCGGGACAGAGCATCATTGGCAGATGATGGTCACATCCGTGGCGCTATTGATCCTGATCCCAATGTTTATCTTCACCTTCGGCTGGATCCTTGGGGCACCTTATGAAGAGGTGATTGCCTATTACCAACGTCCATTCCCGGCTGTTGTGGCGATCCTGACTTTGTTGGTTGGCTTTTTTCATTACCGGTTGGGTGTCCAAACCCTGATCGAGGATTATGTCCATGGTTTCGCCCGCAAGGCCGCAATCATTGGCATGATCTGCCTGTCCTATGCAGCGGCGGCTTTTGCGATTTTCGCAATCATCCGCATCGCCCTTTAATACTTTCGGAGCAACCTCAAGATGGCAGCCTACGAATACGAAACACATACCTATGACGCGATTGTTGTAGGGGCCGGTGGCGCTGGCCTGCGGGCTACATTGGGTCTAGCCGAACAGGGTCTACGGACCGCATGTATCACCAAGGTGTTCCCGACCCGGTCGCACACTGTCGCCGCACAGGGCGGTATCGCCGCCTCCCTTGGCAACATGGGCCCCGATAGCTGGCAGTGGCATATGTATGACACCGTCAAAGGATCGGACTGGTTGGGTGATACCGACGCGATGGAGTATTTGGCCCGTGAAGCGCCCAAAGCGGTTTATGAGCTGGAACACTACGGCGTACCGTTTTCGCGGACCGAAGAGGGCAAGATCTACCAGCGTCCCTTTGGGGGTCACACGACCGAGTTTGGTGAAGGCCCGCCTGTGCAACGTACCTGTGCTGCCGCCGACCGGACTGGCCACGCGATTTTGCATACGCTTTATGGCCAATCGCTGAAACAGCAGGCCGAGTTTTACATCGAATATTTCGCCCTTGATCTGATCATGTCAGATGATGGCATCTGCCAGGGTGTGATCGCATGGAAGCTGGACGACGGCACCATGCATGTGTTCAACGCCAAGACTGTTGTGCTGGCCACAGGCGGCTATGGCCGTGCGTATTTCAGCGCGACATCTGCCCACACCTGTACAGGTGATGGCGGCGGTATGGTCGCCCGTCAGGGGCTGCCATTGCAGGATATGGAGTTTGTGCAGTTCCATCCAACCGGGATTTATGGTGCGGGTTGCTTGATTACCGAAGGCGCGCGCGGCGAGGGTGGTTATCTGACCAACTCTGAAGGTGAGCGGTTTATGGAGCGCTATGCCCCGAACTACAAAGACCTTGCCCCCCGCGATTACGTTAGCCGCTGTATGACGATGGAAATCCGCGAAGGGCGCGGCGTGGGGGCGAATGGCGACCACATCAGCCTGAATCTGAACCACTTGCCGAAAGAAGCTTTGGCCGAACGCCTGCCGGGTATTTCGGAAAGCGCACGCATCTTTGCGGGTGTTGACGTGACTAAGGAAGCGATCCCTGTGCTACCGACCGTACACTACAACATGGGCGGTATCCCAACAAACTATCACGGTGAGGTTCTGAACCCGACGAAGAAGGACCCAACTGCTGTTGTGCCGGGTCTGATGGCTGTGGGTGAAGCGGGCTGTGCGTCCGTGCATGGGGCGAACCGCTTGGGCTCAAACAGCCTGATCGACCTTGTGGTCTTTGGCCGCGCCGCTGCAATCCGTGCGGGTGAGGTTGTGGACCGGGATGCACCTAATCCAACGCTGAACCAAGCGTCGGTTGATGCGTGCTTTGACCGTTTTGACGGGCTGCGCCATGCCAAAGGCACTGTTGGCACTGCTGAACTGCGTCTTGAAATGCAAAAGGCGATGCAGGCAGATGCGGCCGTGTTCCGTACCGACAAAACGCTGGGCGAAGGTGTGGAGAAGATGACGGCGATTGCGGAAAAGATGGACGATCTTTATGTCACTGACCGCAGTCTTGTCTGGAACAGCGACCTGATGGAAACGCTGGAATTAACCAACCTGATGCCCAATGCGCTGGCCACAATCGTGGGTGCCGAGGCGCGCAAGGAAAGCCGTGGCGCGCATGCGCATGAAGATTATGCAACGCGTGATGACGAAAAATGGCGGGTGCATACGCTAAGCCATGTTGATGCAGCCAAAGTGAAGCTTAGCTATCGCCCAGTGATCACTGAAGGTCTGACGACTGAGGCTGAGGGCGGGATTTCCAAAGCGAAAATCGCCCCGAAAGAGCGGACATTTTGATGCGTATTCTGGCTTCTTTGATTGCAGTACCCATGATGCTTGCGGGATGTATCCAAGACCTTGGTCCGACGGGCGATGTATTTGCGCGCGACGCGGCAAAGGGTGTGGTGAATACCGCAGTCCAGACCCGTTTTCCGGGCGTTGATGCGCGGCCATTGACCGATTGCATCATCGACAACGCCTCAACCCCTGAGATTTTGCAGATTGCTGAAGGTGCACTTGTCGGTGCAAATGCGGCGACAACGGACCTGATTGTGAAAATCGCGGAACGGCCAGAAACTGTGCGGTGTACGGTAAATAGTTCTTTGGGGCTGAACCTATGATGCGATTTGCAGTTATTGGTGGAGTGATGTTGATAAGTGCTTGCGCGCCGATCACGCCAGAACGCGCAGCAGACCGCTGCGAAGACCGCGCGCGTGCAGCGCAAGGCCCCGAAGTTGGGCTGAACGTTGGCGTCAATAGCGACACTGGCGCGTCCGCAAGCGCGGACATTAGCATAAGCGCAGATGCGATACGCGGCCTTGACCCAATCGCGGTCTACGAAAGCTGTGTTTTGAATTTGACAGGTGAGCCGCCGATCCGGCCAGTCCGCCTGCGTGCACGATAAGATTTAGGGCCCTGCCTTAGACGGAAGGAACGACAAGATGGTACAACTGACACTTCCCAAGAATTCCCGCATGACTGTGGGTAAAACGTGGCCTAAGCCGGAAGGTGCGACCAACCTGCGCAAAGTGCAGGTTTACCGCTGGAACCCGGATGATGGCAAAACCCCGCAGCTTGATACGTACTTTATCGATATGGATGACTGCGGTCCGATGGTTCTGGATGCGCTGATCAAGATAAAGAACGAGATTGATCCGACACTGACATTCCGCCGGTCATGCCGCGAGGGCATTTGTGGATCTTGCGCGATGAATATCGACGGGATCAATACGCTGGCCTGTATTTACGGCATGGATGAAATCAAGGGCGATGTGAAAATCTATCCGTTGCCGCACATGCCGGTGATCAAGGATTTGATCCCTGATTTGACGCATTTTTACGCGCAGCATGCCTCTGTCATGCCATGGCTTGAGACGAAGACGAACCGCCCTGCCAAAGAGTGGAAGCAATCGATTGACGACCGCAAAAAGCTGGATGGTCTGTATGAATGCGTGATGTGCGCATGTTGTTCAACGTCTTGCCCATCCTACTGGTGGAACGGTGATCGGTATCTGGGTCCTGCCGCTCTGTTGCACGCTTACCGCTGGATCATCGACAGCCGCGATGAGGCGACGGGCGAGCGTTTGGATGAACTGGAAGATCCGTTCAAGCTTTATCGCTGCCATACAATTATGAACTGCGCCAAGACATGTCCAAAGGGGCTTAACCCAGCCAAGGCGATTGCGCATATCAAAGGCATGATGGTCGAACGGGTCGTTTAACGCTGACTGTTGTTTTCGGCTGCAACGTCGAAGGGGGCTGTCTGCCCCCCGCTTACACGTCCCCCGAGGATATTTATGGGCCAATAATAACGAGGCATTAACCCAGATCAGTGATGCTTATCGGGCGGTACAGGCAGGGATGCTGATGACCGTGGCCGGTAATGACCGGAAGGGCTCGTCTTTGTTGGCGGGCCCTTGTCTATTATTGGTCCATAAATCTCCTGAGAGGGACCTGAAACGTGGCCGGGGGTAAACCCCCTATGCAAAGGCTGCCGCAAGCGCGATTTCAACCATATCACCGAACGACCGTTCGCGGTCTTCTGCTGGCAGCGCTTCATGCGTGATCAGGTGGTCGCTGACGGTTAGGACGGCCAAGGCGCGCCGCCCATAGCGCGCAGCGAGATTATAGAGTTCGGCTGCCTCCATCTCGACCCCTAAAATCCCGTGTCGGACCATCTGTTCATTCAGGTCAGGGCGTTCATCATAGAATACATCCGACGAATAAATGCCGCCCACATGGGTCGGCACACCCTTTGATTTTGCGGCCTGATGTGCAGCTGCCAGCAGAACATAGTCGGCGCAGGGGGCGAAATTCAGTTCTTTGAAGATCCCCCGCGATGGCGTTGAAAGCGTTGAGGCTGTCATGGCAAGGATCACATCGCGGATACCGACATTTTTTTGCATGCCCCCACAAGAGCCAATACGGATCAACGTCTGAACATCGTAATCCTTGATCAGCTCGTTGGCATAGATTGACAGTGACGGCATGCCCATGCCGGACCCCTGGATCGTCACAGGATGTCCGTTCCATGTGCCTGTAAAGCCCAGCATACCACGCACTTCGTTGATGCAACGCGCATCGGTCAAAAATGTCTCGGCGGCCCATTTCGCGCGATAGGGATCGCCGGGCATCAGCACGGTTGGGGCGATATCGCTTTTTTCAGCACCGATGTGGATTGTCATGACTGGGCCTTCCTATATTTTGGCCCAGCCTAAGCGCAGTCGATCAGAGGTGAAAGCTAGATTTCCATCGCGTCCGGGGATGTTCCGGCCTTGATCGCAGCTTTGAACCAATCCGGTTGCCGCCCTTTGCCCGTCCAGGTTTGGTCGCTGTTGGCGGGGTTTTTGTACTTTGGGACCGACACGGTTTTTGGACCGGCCTTGCGCTTGCGTGCAGGCTTTGCAGTCGCATCACCGGTAAGTTCTGCCAAGGAAAACCCATGAGATGCGGCCGCTTTTTCAGCAGCGATGAGTGCGGATTTTTTATCTTTCTCGGCCATTTTGACCAACGCTTTTTCAACATTGGCTTTAAGCTTTTCCAGCTCTTTGCGTGTCATGGATTTCAGATCAGGTTTCATATTGGTCGCTCCGGTTCAATTTGGCCGACCTATACATGATTGAAAACAAGACTGCATCCGCAATCAATGCGGTGCTATACAAAAGCGTAGGAAATTGCCGGTTATTCAGCCGCGACTGAGCGTGGATCGACCAATGTAACGATATCATCCATGATTTTGTTCAATTCAAAATCTTTTGGCGTATAAACACGCGCGACACCCATGGCACGTAATTCATCGGCGTCTTCATCTGGAATGATGCCACCAGCAATTACCGGAATATGTGTCATGCCTTCTGCCCGTAGCCGGGTCATAACATCCCGGACCAATGGAATATGCGAACCTGAAAGAATGGACAGACCAATCACATGCACATCGCCGTTTTGCGCTGCTGTCACGATTTCTTCGGGCGTCAGGCGAATACCTTCGTAATCAATGTCCATACCGCAGTCGCGCGCGCGTGCCGCGATTTGTTCGGCCCCATTTGAATGCCCGTCCAGCCCCGGCTTTCCGACCAAGAATTTTAGGCGGCGGCCAAGTGCGGTGCTGACCAAATCAACCTGTTCGCGCAGGTCTTCCAACCCTTCGGTCCGGTTGGATGGATTGCTGCTGACACCCGTTGGCGCACGGTATTGCCCGAATACGCTGCGGATTACGTCAGACCATTCGCCCGTTGTGACACCAGCCCGCGCGCATTCAATAGAAGGCGGCATGATATTACTGCCGTCTTTGGCGGCGTTGTGCAGCGCGGTCAGCGCGTCTTTCACCGCCGCGTCATCGCGGTTTGCTTTCCACGCTTTGAGACGGCGCAGCTGATCTGCTTCAGCCTTTGGATCGGATACCATAATGGCATCGTCACCGGCGGTCAGCGGCGAAGGTTCGCCCGCTTGCCATTTGTTTACACCAACGACCGTGGTGTCGCCCTTTTCAATGCCACCAATACGCGCCGCATTACTTTCGACAAGCCGTGATTTCATATAGGCGATTGCGCCGACCGCCCCGCCCATCCCATCAATTTGCGCCAATTCGGCGCGCGCGCCGTCTTTAAGTTCGTTTACCTTGCGGTCAATTGCCGGGTTACCATCAAACAGATCGTCGAATTCCAAAAGATCCGTTTCATAGGCCAAAATTTGTTGCATCCGCAGTGACCATTGCTGGTCCCATGGACGCGGCAGGCCAAGCGCTTCGTTCCATGCGGGTAATTGTACCGCACGGGCGCGGGCGTTTTTGGAAAGGGTGACGGCGAGTGTTTCCAATAAAATACGGTAGACGTTGTTTTCGGGTTGCTGTTCGGTCAGGCCGAGGGAATTGACTTGAACACCGTAGCGGAAACGCCGGTATTTGGCATCTTCGACGCCGTATCGATTGGCGCAAATTTCGTCCCATAATTCGACAAAGGCCCGCATTTTGCACAGTTCGGTTACGAAGCGAATACCGGCGT
Organism: Roseobacter sp. CCS2; assembly: GCF_000169435.1. Classification (GTDB taxonomy): domain Bacteria; phylum Pseudomonadota; class Alphaproteobacteria; order Rhodobacterales; family Rhodobacteraceae; genus Yoonia. The sequence continues at coordinate 349,963 of NZ_AAYB01000002.1, forward strand.
TGACGAAAAATGAAATGCGCCCGACCATTGCGGGGAAATGCGCAGCCGGTACTTTGTCTTTCAGGTCGTCCAACACGGCCGTGGCTGTTGCCAAGGCGAAGGCCAGCTCTTCTTCTGGCGTCGCCCCTACCTCTTGCAAATGGTAGGAGCAGACGTTCATCGGGTTCCATTTGGGCAGATGTTCGCGGGTGTAGGCCGCCACATCCGTAATCATCCGCAGCGATGGTTCTGGCGGGCAGATGTAGGTACCGCGTGAAAGGTATTCTTTGATGATGTCGTTTTGCACGGTGCCTTGTAGGGCACTGATATCGGCGCCTTGTTCTTCAGCGACCGCGATATAAAGCGACAACAACCAAGGCGCTGTGGCGTTGATCGTCATGGATGTGTTCATCTGATCCAATGGGATATTGTTGAACAGTGCGCGCATGTCGCCCAAGTGACTTACCGGCACGCCGACTTTGCCGACTTCGCCTTTGGCCAGCACATGATCGCTATCGTAACCCGTCTGCGTGGGTAGATCGAAAGCCACCGAAAGCCCGGTCTGTCCTTTGGCAAGGTTGCCACGATAAAGCGCATTTGATGCCGCGGCGGTCGAGTGACCGGCATATGTCCGAAACAGCCAAGGGCGATCTTTCTGCGGTTGCGGCATTTAGCGGTCTCCTGAATCAGCTTACGTAATTAAATTACACCAGTTGCTGTTTATCGGACATTTTATGGCGCTGTCAATTCGCTGCGTTGCGGCATGATGGGATTTACGTCTGCGCCGTTCCCTGTCACCTTCGCCGGTATGACGCAAACGATATCAATGCCGATCTGGGTGTTCGTTCTGATGGTTCTGTTCGCCGCAGTGACCTTTGCGTCGCATTTCCTGTTCCCCTCTGTGCGCTGGTTTTTCCGCAAACGCGCAGAGCGGGTGATTGCGCGGGTTAATGAAAGATTGCAGCGTCCTATTGAGCCGTTCAAGCTTGCCCGTCGTTATGACATGATCCAACGCCTGATCTATGATCCCGAGGTAACGCAGGCGATTGTGGAACATGCCCGCAAGGAAAAGATCCCCGAAAATGTGGCGTTTGAAAAAGCGCGCCGTTACGCGCGTGAAATCGTGCCGGGGTTTTCGGCAACGGCCTATTTCAGCGTGGGTATTCGTTTGGCGCGGTGGCTGTCCAAGTCGCTTTATCGGATCAAGCTGGGGACATTTGATCGCAAAAGGCTGGAAGAGATTGATCCTGACGCGGCTGTCGTCTTTGTCATCAACCACCGTAGTAACATGGATTATGTATTGGTCACTTATCTGGCTGCAAATGCGGGCGCCTTATCTTATGCGGTTGGTGAGTGGGCACGCGTCTGGCCGCTGTCAGCAATTATCCGGGCGATGGGTGCGTATTTTATCCGCCGTAAATCGCGCGGCGCGCTTTATCGCAAGGTTCTTGCCCGCTATGTGCAAATGGCGACGCGTGGTGGGGTCAGCCAGGCAGTGTTCCCCGAAGGTGGGTTGAGCCTGAATGGTTTGCTTGCCCCGCCACGAATGGGTTTGCTAAATTATGTCGTTGAGGATTTCGACCCGGATGTGCGCGAAGTAATCTTTGTGCCCGTCGCCGTGAATTATGACCGGGTGTTGGAAGACACGATCCTGATCGCGGCTGATAAATCAGGCACGCGTAAGTTCAAACCGCCTTTGACCGGCGTGCTGTGGCGGGTGGCCCGGCATATCGGGTTGCGGATCACAAGGCGTTTTCGGGGTTTTGGCGTTGCGTCTGTCAGCTTTGGTGAACCGCTTGAGTTGTCGAAATTCCATGCCAACAGCACCGATGATCCAACAGAGCAGATCGCCAATGAACTGATGCAGCGTATCGCCGATGTCACGCCTGTGGTCGGCGTGCCTTTGGTGTCGCGCCATTTGCTGCAATCAGCCCCGGTGCAAGTATCAGACCTTGAGGCATCGGTGTCGCGGTCCCTTGCCCTTTTGAAAGATCGCAAATTGCCGACACCCAATCGGTCGGCGCATGACATGGTCGATGATGCCTTAAGCCGGTTGCGGGGCCGCAATCTGATTGCCGAATCTGATGCGGGCATAACGGTGACTGCATCAGGCCAAGACATTTTGACCTTTTACGCCAACTCAATCGCGCACCATTTTAATGCAAATGCAGCAAATTCAGACGATTTTTCTGCGGTTGCAGAGTAATTAAATTACAAAAGTAGACTTCATTGGGTTGCAAAATTGCTTCGTGATCGCTTATTCATATGCCAACGTCACCGATTCTGCGGTGCGGCAACACTGGAACCTGAGTGATGGAGACTGAGATGGCCCTTGACCAAACTGCGTACACCGCACCTGAGAAAGACCTCTATGAGGTTGGCGAAATGCCACCCATGGGCCATGTCCCAGCGCAGATGCACGCGTGGGCGATCCGCCGCGAACGTCATGGTGAACCTGATAAGGCCTTTCAGTTAGAAGTTGTTGATGTACCAAAACCGGACAGCAATGAGGTGCTCGTGCTCGTCATGGCTGCTGGGGTGAACTATAATGGCGTCTGGGCAGGCTTGGGTATCCCGATCAGTCCGTTTGACGTGCATAAGGCCGATTTCCATATTGCCGGTTCTGATGCCGCCGGGATCGTTTGGGCCGTAGGTGACAAGGTCAAGCGCTGGAAGGTGGGGGATGAGGTTGTCATTCACTGCAATCAGGACGATGGCGATGATGAGCACTGCAATGGCGGCGATCCGATGTATTCGGAAAGCCAGCGGATTTGGGGTTATGAGACACCTGACGGGTCTTTTGCGCAGTTCACTTGCGTACAATCACAGCAGTTGATGCACCGTCCCCAGCATCTGACCTGGGAAGAAAGCGCGTGTTACACGCTGACGCTTGCCACCGCTTACCGGATGCTTTTTGGTCACGAACCGCATGACCTGAAGCCGGGGCAGAACGTTCTGGTTTGGGGGGCTTCCGGTGGTCTGGGGTCCTATGCGATCCAACTTATCAATACTGCGGGTGCCAACGCGATTGGTGTTATCAGCGACGAAAGCAAGCGCGAGTTTGTGATGTCGCTGGGCGCGAAAGGTGTGATCAACCGCAACGATTTTCATTGCTGGGGCCAACTGCCCACGGTGAACACGCCCGAATATAACACCTGGCTGAAAGAGGCCCGCAAGTTCGGCAAAGCCATCTGGGAGATTACGGGCAAGGGTGTGAACGTCGATATGGTGTTCGAACACCCCGGCGAAGCAACCTTTCCTGTGTCTTCACTGGTCTGCAAAAAGGGTGGCATGGTTGTGATCTGCGCAGGCACAACCGGATTTAACTGTACATTCGATGTTCGCTATATGTGGATGCACCAAAAACGTCTGCAAGGCAGTCACTTTGCCCATCTTGCCCAAGCGAGTGCCGCCAATAAGCTGATGCTGGAACAGCGACTGGATCCATGCATGTCAGAGTGTTTTGAGTGGAGTGCCGTTCCCGCAGCCCACACTAAGATGCGCAAGAACGAGCATAAGCCAGGCAATATGTCTGTGCTGGTGCAGGCACCAAAGATGGGTTTGCGAACGTTCGAGGACACTTTGGAGGCATCTCGCGATCGTTAAGTCACTATATTCCCAGGCTGGGCGTGGTTGCTTGCAGCCGCGCCCTTTTTTTGTTGCGTCAAAGTAGCAATCACGTAATACACGTATAGGTTGTTAATATTTCCTTAACGAATTCTGGGGACGGTGGCGCATGGGACGAAACTGGATCATCGATGTGCTGGCTGATCTGCGCAGGTTTGCGCGCGATAATGATTTGCCTCTCCTGTCTGCTCAGCTTGAAGAAGCAGGCCTTGTCGCCGAGGTTGAGATTGCATCCCATCCTGATACGGCTTCACCAAAACAGGTAGGAGAGTATGACCCACTGCTTTCAGTGCCGGGGAAAATGGGTTTAAGCCGCCGAACCTGACAGCTATCCTTTGTCGAATGCGCTAGCGGCTGTTGCAGCGTCCAGATACAGTTGTTGCATGAACGCGCCCACCATCACGTTTTCTGAAGATCAGGCCGAAGCATGGGATAATGTTACGGTGGCGTTGCGCCAATCCGGTATTGATCTTGATGACAACCTGCTACAGCCGCCGCAGTCTGATACGACCTCTGTGATGGCTGTGATTGGCAAGGCTGGATCCGGCAAGACAATGTTGTTGGCCAAGCTTTATCATGCGCTAGATGACGCTGGTGTTGATGTGATTTCGGGTGACTGGGAAGGGCGCAAGCGCAAGGATCGGCGGACTTTGGCGATTTTGGCACCCACCAACAAGGCCGCGAGTGTGCTGCGCAATCACGGTGTACCCGCGACGACAATCCACCGTATTCTTTACACACCTGTCTATGATCCTGAATATGAAAAGGTGGCCGAATGGCTGGCCGGGCAGGGTGAAAAGCCCGAGATTGAAGGCTTGACCGATATCGCTTTGGACCGCGCTTTTGCATCTTATCAGGCGAATAAATCTGTTCCTGCGGCACTGGCTGCTGCGGGTCTGCGTGGCAGTGATTTCATCACCGGATGGAAGCGCCGGGAAGAGGCGCTGGATATCGGGTTTGTTGATGAAAGTTCGATGCTGGATGAAAAGCAGTTTGAAGATCTTAAAGAGATTTTTCCAACGTTGCTGTTGTTCGGTGATCCGGCACAATTGCCGCCGGTGCAATCCTCTGGCGGGATGGTTTTTGAAACGCTGCCTGCGCCGCGTGTCTTGCAACTTAACCGTATTCACCGACAAGATGCAGGTAACCCGATCCTTGATCTGGCCCATGCGTTGGCCGATCCGCAATTGGATTTCCAAGCGTTCGAGCGGATGGTTGAAGAGGCCGCAAATACCGATGAACGCGTCGTCATGGCGCAACGGGTTGAGGCCGATTTGATGGCCCGGTCACCCTGTCTGGTCTGGCGCAACGCGACGCGCATTCGTTTGATCCACGCGTTTCGGGCAGCTTTTGATGCGCCGGGGGATGAGCTGTTGGCGGGTGAGCCGTTGATCTGTGACGGCATTGAATTGCCGCTGAAACACCGCAAGAAACGCCTTGATCTGGAAGCGCGCGGATTGATCAAGGGTGCGCAGGTGATTTACCTTGGACCGGGACGCAAACCCGGCTTTTCGCGGCTTCATGTGATGGGGGCAGAGGACCCGCAGGTGAGTGCAGCGAGCATTGTGAAGATTGAACAAGAGGGCGATGAAGAGCCTTTCATTCCCTTTGCTGCCCGTATGGGGGCGACCTTTCTGCATGGTGCCGCCGTGACCATTCACAAAGCGCAAGGTTCGCAGTGGGACACGGTGCAGGTCTTTGCGCCGGATATCTATGCCGCGTCGCGGATGGGCCGGGTTGAGGCGGGGCAGCCGCTGTGGAAACGGCTGGCCTATGTGGCGATCACGCGGGCTGAAACGCAGCTGCGTTGGGTGGTCAGGAACCGTTTGGCACGCCCGCAAGGGTCTTTGCGTGTAGATGATCTTGAGGTTCCTGCGGCCCCACTGGAACTGAAAAGCGAAGAGATATGAAATCAATCATGATCACCGGCGCAAGTAGCGGCATTGGCCGGGTCACGGCAGAGCATTTTCTGGCGCAGGGTTGGCGCGTTGGTCTGATTGCGCGGCGTGCGGATGCCTTGGCCGAGGTTGTGCATGACAACGCGGTGCTAATGCCATGTGATGTGACGGATGAGGCGGCCATTGATGCGGCTTTTGCTGATTTTGGTCACCTTGATGTCCTGTTCAACAATGCGGGCATGTTCGGGCCCCAAACAACGATTGATGAAATCGCATTGGATGAGTGGAAACAGGTTGTGGATGTGAACCTCACCGGTATGTTCCTGTGTGCCCGTGCCGCCTTTCGCCAGATGCGTGCGCAGACGCCGCAAGGTGGGCGGATCATCAACAATGGTTCGATTTCAGCCTACACCCCTCGCGAGGGATCGGTTTGTTATACGACTACCAAACACGGCGTTAGCGGCTTGACGAAGACGTTGTCACTGGATGGCCGCCCCTTTGACATTGCCTGCGGGCAGATTGATATCGGTAATGCGCGGACAGATCTGGTGGTTGGGTTGGAAAAGACCCGCACGGCGCAGGGATTGGACCCGCTGCCAAGTATGGCCGTTGAAGATGTCGCGCGGTCTGTCTTTCACATGGCAACACTTCCGCCAGAGGCGAATGTGCAATCAATGATGGTGATGGCAACCAAGATGCCGCATATCGGCCGTGGTTAGCGGCGCAAGACGCTGAACGCCGCCGACGCGCCCCAGCCCGCCGCGATCGCGATTGAGAGTGACATCAGCCCGTAAAGAAACGGGTTGTCATGGGCGAGGTTATATAGCCAGCGTTCCAACCCAACTTTTTGCACTGGAATGTCGGTGACATAGAAATCAATGATTTCACGCCCGCGTGTCAGATAAATCTCGGCCTTGTAGTCCCCTTCGGTCAGGTTTGCAGGCAGAGGGATCAGTGTGCGAAACAGCGCCTCTTCCACGACTGACACACCGGTTGGAAGGGTTTGATACAGCCCTTGGTCTTCGCGAATACGGATCAGCGCATCGGTAAAGCTTTGCGCGCTATCAACCGTCGCCCCGACTGACCGGATCGCACGCATGGTGCTGATGCGGGTGTTCAGATCTTCGGTGAAGGTCAAGATTTCTTCGAGGGGACGGTTTGTCGCCACTGCATAAAACGTTGGCGCGACATCAACGTCGACAGCTTCAGTATTGACCCAAATGCCAAAACGGCGGTCCTTTTTGCGTACCGTGACAGGGCGGTCTGGTCCCGCGACCGTGACGATAACACCTAGGTCGCCTTCGTTCTCAACCGGTCCATCGCGCTTGATTGCCCCAAAGATCAGGATCTCGGACCCTTCAAATGTCGCAGTGATAGAAACCTGATCGCGGCTAAGGCCAAGGACGATTTCTTCGGCCTTTGCCGGAAGTGCCAGCAGCAGGAACAGCGTAATCAGGCGGATCATGAGTGACCTCCTGTGCCTAGCGAATAAAGTTCGGACGGCATGACCAGCAGATCAAAGGCCAGTTTACCGCACACGGCCAGCACCATGATGGCCAGCCAGATACGCAGCTGTTCGGCCTTCATTTTGACCCCGATACGTGTGCCGATTTGTGCGCCGATAACGCCGCCCACCAGCAGTAGAACCGCAAGCACTACGTCCACGGTGAAGTTGGTGGTTGCGTGCAGCATCGTGGTAAAAGCCGTTACAAAAATAATCTGGAACAGCGATGTCCCTACAACCACTTTTGTCGGCATCCCCAGCAGATAGATCATCGCAGGCACCATGATAAAGCCGCCGCCGACCCCCATGATTGCCGCCAGAACACCGACAAGGACACCCACCAGCAAAGGTGGAATGACCGAGATATACAGGCCGGACACCCGGAACTTCATTTTGAAGGGTAGGTTGTGCACCCAGTTGTGCTTGCGCCGTTTCGGAACGGCCCCACCGGGTTTGGATGATTTGCGAATCGCGTTCAGGCTCTCGATGAACATGAGAGAGCCGATCATGCCAAGGAAAACGACGTAACAAAGCTGCACCAGCAATTCGACCTGACCCAGCGCCTTAAGGTAGTTAAACAGGATAATGCCTAGACCAGACCCGATCAGACCCCCAATCAGCAACACGGTACCCATTCGCAGGTCCACGGTTTTGCGTTTGAGGTGCGCCAACACGCCAGAAAAGGACGAGGCAACGATTTGGTTCGCCTCTGTCGCAACAGCGACCGCTGGGGGAATGCCAATAAAGAACAAAAGCGGTGTCATCAGAAAGCCACCACCAACGCCAAACATGCCCGAAAGCACGCCCACAATTCCACCCAGTCCCAACAAAAGGAAGATGTTCACCGAAACCTCGGCGATGGGAAGGTAAATCTGCATGAACTAAATCCGGGCGCTTGTGCCAGTGCGTGCACCAAAAACCTATAAGGCGTTCATGTCAAATGAAGTGAGGGGAATTATGCTGCGAACGCAGCATTTCCGCCACGTGGACTTATGGGTGCGAGGTGTTTGGACCTACGAAATTGAACGCAAATAACCGCGCAAGACCTTTTCCAGCTTGGCCGCACCGATGGGGGCCATCGCTTTGGTGTGTTCGTGGCTGATTGATTCATCGCTTAGCCCTGCGGCCATATTTGTGATAGTCGAGATGGCCGCGGCCTTGAGGCCCAGAAAACGCGCGAGGATGACTTCGGGGACCGTCGACATGCCGACGGCGTCTGCGCCAAGCATTTTGATCGCTCTGATCTCGGCTGGGGTCTCGAACGATGGGCCAGAGTACCAAGCATAGACGCCATCAGCCATATCGACATTGGTGGCGTTTGCGGCGGCGCGCAGGTCTTTGCGGATCGCTGGGTCGTAGGCGTCTTTCATCGGCACAAATCGCGCATCGGTGGGTTCGCCGATCAATGGGTTCAGGCCTGAAAAGTTGATGTGATCTGACAGGCACATGATTGAACCGGTGGGCATATCGGCGCGCATTGAGCCCGCCGCATTCGTCGCGATCATCGTGTCTGCGTCGAGTTCCTTAAGTACTTCCAGTGGCAAGCGCATCACATCTCCGCGCCCGCTTTCGTAGTAATGTGCGCGGCCACCGAAAACAGCGACGCGGACGCCTTCAAGGTTTCCGATCACAAGGTTGGGGTTGTGGCCAGACACACCCGCATGTGGAAAGCCGGGAAGGTCGCCGTAGGGGACAGCGACCCCGTCCACTTCGTTCGCGATATGCCCAAGGCCGGAACCAAGGATCAGACCAATGCGGACAGGTGCATCGCCAGCGATTGCTTTGATCTGTGCAGCGAGGTCTTTAGCGTTCTTTGACATAAGGTTCGCCCCCGGCGCGTGGCGGGATCGCCTTGCCGACGAAACCGGCGAGGATCACGACAGTCAGGATATAGGGTAGCACATCGAGGAACTGGCCGTTCACCTGAAAACCGATGACGTTTTCAATCACATCCGACCGAAGTGACATGGCCTGCAAAAAGCCGAACAGCAGGCAGGCATAAAGCGCATACCAAGGCCGCCATTTGGCAAAGATCAGTGCGGCGAGGGCGATAAAGCCGCGACCAGCGCTCATGTCTTTGACGAAACCAGCTTGCAGGGCGGTTGCAAGGTAGGCACCCGCGATACCGCAAAGGATGCCACAGATACCAACGGCGGCGAACCGCAGCCAGATGACGGATACGCCAGCGGTATCGACTGCGGCCGGGTTTTCACCCACCGCACGCAAGCGCAGGCCAAAGCGCGTGCGGAACAGGATCCACCATGTCAGCGGCACCATCAGAAGGGCAACATAGACAAGGATCGTGTGGCCGGAAATGAGTTCGTAATAGATCGGCCCAAAGATGGGCACGTCTCGCAGCGCTTCCGCAAAAGGCAAATCAATCGGATTGAACCGTGCGTCACCCGTTAATTGCGGGGTCCGCCCGCCTTGGGCGAACCAGCTTTGCGCAATAACGACGGTCAAACCCGCCGCCAGAAAGTTAATTGCCACCCCCGAGATCAACTGATTGCCCCGGAATGTGATGGATGCCAGCCCATGCACAGCTGACAAAAGCACCGACGCGCCGATGCCAGCTAACAGTCCCAGCCAGACGCTGCCGGATACCGCAGCGATGGCCGCTGACAGAAAGGCTGCCGCCAACATCTTACCCTCTAGCCCGATATCAAAGATACCGGCCCGCTCTGAAAACAGGCCTGCGAGACAAGCCAGAAGAAGCGGGGTTGCCAGACGCAAGGTTGCGTCCAGCATCTGCAAGAGGGTCGCAAAGTCCATTAAGCGGCTTTCTCCATCAGGAATGGGAAGAGGGTAAAGAAGCGATCTGCAACCTCTGGATTGCGGTTCAGGGCCGCTTCGGCCTCTGCTTGGGTGATATCCACAGCCTGCGTACGATCGTTACGCAGGAAAAACTGTAGGCCCAGCATCGCGTCAAACCGGTCATCGGTGATGAAAGGGTCATGTGGGACCCGCGACATCACATTTTCGGCGGGCATTAGCACGCTGACTGGTTTTTGCAGTGCCAGCAACGCCACAAGGTGCGGCGGTACATCGGCTGCCGGGGTTTGGTCGATCACATGGTGCACCCATTGGTGCAATTCTTCCATTGTGATCATACCTAATGCGAGACAACTGAGCACAAAGCCCAAGTCTGCGCCGGTGTCATCTTCGACACCCACTTTAAACGGTCCTGCCATTTTTTGCTCTCCTCATTGATAGGAATAGCCGCTCGAGCGGCATGCGCACCATATTGTCTAGTGCACCCGTAAAGAGGATCACCAATGCCTGTATTACGATGATCAACTCACGGGGGATCGACGTCCATAGGGCGAGTTCTGCGCCGCCTTGATATAGAAAGCCGAAAAGAAGGGCTGCCAGCAATACCCCGAAAGGATGGCTGCGCCCCATCAGTGCGACGGCGATGCCAATAAAGCCCGCCCCCTCCACTGCGTTCAGGACCAGCCGTTCGGCCTCGCCCTGGACATTGTTGATGGCCATCATGCCGGCAAGAGCGCCTGAGATAAGCATGGCAACCATGATAATTTTGGTCGGGCTGATGCCCGCATATTTTGCAGCTGATTCCGAGTGCCCGAAGGACCGGATTTCATAGCCAAGCCGCGTTTTCCAGATCAGCGCCCAAAGGGCGACACAAGCGGCGAGTGCGACAAAGAAGGTGATGTTCGCAGGTGCGCCACGGAAGAATGTGGTTTCGCCGAAATTGAACATATCTTGAAAGGACGGCAGATGCGTCGCTTCCGGGAATTTTGCAGTGGCGGGTTCCATGCCGGGGGCCTTGAGCGCGCCGATCAGGAAGTAATTCAGCACAGCCGCCGCGATAAAGTTGAACATGATCGTGGTGATCACGATATGGCTGCCGCGTTTGGCTTGCAGAAAGGCGGGGATCGCGGCCCATGCCGCGCCAAAGATCGCCGCACCAATCGCGGCACCGAGCAAGGCAAGGGACCAATGGGGCCAAGGGATAAAGAGGCAGATGATAGCAACGCCAAGGCCACCAATCAGGGCTTGGCCTTCGCCGCCGATGTTGAACAAACGAGCATGAAAGGCGATAGAGACCGCGAGACCGGTGAAAATAAAGTTGGTCGCATAATAAAGCGTGTAACCCCATCCGTAGGTGGAGCCCAAAGCGCCATCAACCATCAGTTTCAGCGCTTCCCAAGGATTTTCGCCAATCGCCAGGATCACAAGCGCCGAAAGGATTGCCGCAAGCAGGATCGAGATCAGCGGGATCAGGATCACATCGGCCCACTTTGGCATCACATCCATGCCTCAGACCTCCTTGGCCGCAGTGCTGCCAGCGGTCGCAAGCTGTTCTTCGACAGCTTCGTGGACCGGACCACGCGGTTCGGTGGTCATCCCTGCCATCAGGAGCCCGAGTTCTTTTTCGTCCGTTTCTTGAGGCATCCGCTCGCCCATCATTTTTCCGTCAAACATAACGGCGATGCGGTCAGAGAGCGACAAAATCTCTTCCAACTCGACTGAAACCAGCAAAATAGCTTTGCCCTGATCCCTAAGTGCAACAATTTGCTGGTGAATAAATTCGATGGCGCCGATGTCTACACCGCGTGTGGGTTGGCCGATCAGCAGCAAATCAGGGTTCTGTTCAATCTCGCGTGCCAGCACGATTTTTTGCTGGTTGCCGCCAGAAAAGCTTTTGGCGGCAAGGCTTGGATCCGGGGGGCGCACGTCGAAACGGGCCATTTTTTCTTCAGTGTCTTTGCGAATGGCCGCATTGTTCATAAACAGTTTGGACCGCTGATATTCGGTATCATGATGGTAGCCGAAGGCGGTGTTTTCCCATGCCTGGAAGTCCATGATCAGGCCCTCGCGCTGGCGGTCCTCTGGTACATGGCTGATCCCGCGGGTTCGCCTGCTTTGACCGTCTGATTTCGCGCCCGTCAGATCAATCTCTTCGCCATTCAGCTTGATGGAGCCGGTCGCCTTTTCGTAGCCACCCAAAACCTCAAGCAATTCGGACTGTCCGTTCCCTGCGACACCGGCGATACCAAGGATTTCGCCTGCATGGACATCAAAGCTGACTCCTTTCAGACGATGTACGCCTTTGTCGTCCGTTACGTTCAAGTCTTTGACTTCTAGGATTTTCTTACCAATCTGCGCGGGTGCTTTGTCAACGCGTAAAAGTACCTTGCGGCCCACCATCAGTTCGGCAAGTTTGGGTGGACTTGTCTCTGATGTCTTCACGGTCGCGGTCATTTCTCCGCGCCGCATCACGCTGACGGTATCGGTGATTTCCATGATCTCGCGCAGTTTGTGCGTGATCAGAATGATCGTCTTGCCTTCGCGTTTCAGGTTTTCAAGGATACGGAACAGGTGGTCGGCTTCGGCTGGGGTCAACACGCCGGTCGGTTCGTCCAAGATTAAAATGTCAGCCTTGCGATAGAGCGCTTTGAGGATTTCAACACGCTGCTGCATGCCGACACCGACCTCTTCGATCAAGGCGTCGGGATCGACGTTCAGTTCGTATTCTTCCGCGAGGTTCTTCAGTTCGCGCCGCGCCCGCGACAGTGATGGCCGCAACAGCCCGCTGTCTTCCGCGCCAAGCACGACGTTTTCAAGAACCGTGAAATTTTCAACCAGTTTAAAGTGCTGAAACACCATTCCGATGCCTGCGGCGATGGCGGCCTGGCTGTCAGGAATTGCTGTTTTCTGACCAGAAATATAGATTTCACCGGCGTCAGCCTTATAAAACCCATACAAAATCGACATCAGCGTCGATTTGCCCGCGCCGTTTTCCCCGATGATCCCATGGATCGTGCCCGGCATGACGCGGATGGAGATATCTTTGTTCGCTTGAACAGGGCCAAAGGCTTTGGAAATGCCTTTCAACTCAATAGCTGGGGCTTGGTCGGTCATTGGGGCACCTGTTCTTTTAAACGCAAAGGGCCGCGCGGATTTCTCAGCGCGGCCCTTTATCATATTGGCCTGAGCGTCGACTTAGAAATCAAGCGCGGGGCAGCTTTCGTCAGATGTGTAGTCGTGAACGGCAAGTTCACCAGACGCCATATCCGCAGCCGCACCATATGTGGCTTCCAGCATTTCGTAAGACACGATTGGTTCGTTATTCGCGTCCATTGCAAAGCCAACACCGCGGTTTGCAACGCTCATCACGTTAAAGCCGGTTTCCAAATCCGTGCCTGCCATCATCGCATCATAAACCGCGTTATCAACGCGCTTTAGCATGGATGTCAGAACCTGACCGGGGTGCAGGTAGTTTTGGTTCGCATCAACACCGATAGAGAGCATACCTTCATCAGCTGCTGTTTGCAGAACGCCAACGCCAGTGCCGCCAGCGGCAGCAAAGACAACGTCAGATCCTTGGCTCATCTGTGCCAATGTCAGTTCTGACCCCTTCACCGGGTCGTTCCACGCGGCAGGTGTTGTGCCCGTCATATTGGCGATCACGTTGATGTCTGCGTTCACAGCCTTGGCGCCTTGTGCGTAGCCGCAAGCGAACTTGCGGATCAGCGGGATATCCATGCCGCCCACAAAGGATACGGTGCCAGTTTCAGAGGCCATCGCCGCCATCATGCCGACAAGGTAAGATCCTTCATGTTCGTTGAACACAACAGAGCGGACGTTTGGCGCGTCAACAACCATGTCGATGATTGCGAACTTAGTGTCTGGGTAATCAGCAGCGACCTCTGCCAATGGTGTGGCCCATGAAAAGCCAGCCATGACGATGGGGTTTGCGCCGCTTTCAGCGAAACGACGAATGGCCTGTTCACGCTGTGCGTCAGATTGAATTTCGACTTCCGCATAAGAGCCGCCAGTTTCGGCTGCCCAACGCTCTGCACCGTTATAGGCGCTTTCGTTGAATGATTTATCGAACTTGCCACCAAGATCGAACAGGATGGCAGGGTCTGCCGCGGCAGTACCAGCAGTCAGTGCCAGTGCAGCAGATGCGCCAAGCATTTTTTGCATAAGTGTCATGAATAATTCTCCCAGGTCGTTACGCGAGGTTTTTTGCAGGCGTCACACGCCCCCTCAGTTAATGGCTGAGCCGATCTGATGTCGGTCATCAATTGATAAGGCCTTGCCTTGGGGGGAAGATCAACTGCTTTTTAAGGATAAAGACCCGGTTTCGGATCAAAAAGCGGTGTTATCCACAGCCTGACGCAGGGTTAGGTTGTGGTCAGCGATTTGCGTAAGACCAATGCGGCAACAGGTGCCCCATCTTTGGGCACATAATAGCCCGGACGCCGCCCGATCTGGCGGTATCCAGACGCGGTGTAAAGCGCGATGGCTGGGGTGTTGTCTTCGGCGACTTCAAGAAACACTGTTGTTGCCCCTTGCGCTGCTGCTTGGCGTTCACCTTGATGCAACGTCGCTTTGGCAAGGCCTTGCCGGCGTTTTTCAGGATCTGTGGCCAATGTCAGGACTTCGGCTTCATCAAGAACTGTGCGGATCATGATAAAGCTGCGCATGTCGCCCAGCACGAATGTGCCGGGCTGCGTAAGAAGGTCCGCAAATTCCTTTTCTGACCATGCCCGCGATGCGCTGAACGCTGCGGCATGCAATTTTGCACAGGCCGACGGTGTCATGGCAACAATACAGGGGCGGGATCACGCGGCGGGGCGGCGTCTGCGCTGCGGATATAGAGTGGCGTGGGGCGTGGATTGTTGTTGTTCAGTCGTGCCGCTGTGATCTGTGCGATATTTGCAATCAGGGCCGCTGCTGGTTTTTGTACACCTGCTGGTCTGTCTAATTGCGCGCACGAACCCATACCGTCAGGCGCATAAGTCTGTATGTAGGACTGGTTGCGCGGAGCTGGAATTGTTGCGGTATAGGGGAGTGGTTCTTGAAATGCGCGTGCGTCAAAGCCATTCACGCCTATCGCAGGCTTTCCAAGTCCCAAGGCCAGACCGCGTGCAGCCGCTAGCGAGATGCGGATGCCCGTAAAGTTACCGGGGCCAACGCCAACGCCAATCCCGTCCAGATCAGCCCATGTCAGGTTTTCGGCGGTCAGCATTTCTTCCAACATGGGCATCAGATGCTCTGCCTGCCCTTTGGCCATTTCATCAACACGGGTTACAATCCGGTCGCCCAACAGCAAAGCGGCGGCGCAATGCGCCGCCGATGTATCAAATGCCAGAACTGTGAGGTTAGGCCGCAACGGGCCGGACCTCGACCACCTCGGGGATGTAGTGGCGCAGCAGGTTTTCGATGCCCATTTTCAGCGTCAAAGTGGATGACGGGCAGCCGGCGCATGCGCCTTGCATATGCAGATAAACAATACCGCGTTCAAACCCGTGGAATGTAATGTCGCCACCGTCCTGTGCCACGGCTGGGCGCACCCGCGTATCAAGCAGTTCTTTGATCTGACCCACGATTTCACCGTCTTCGCCAGTGTGTTCGGCATGGCCGCTGACCGGTTTATGATCTTCTGCCATCACGGATTGACCGGACTGATAATGTTCCATGATCGCACCTAGGATACCGGGCTTGATATGATCCCATTCAACATCGTCGGCCTTTGTGACTGTTACAAAGTCGATGCCAAAGAACACGCCTGTCACGCCGCCTGCATCAAAGATGCGCTTTGCCAAAGGTGAGTTTTCAGCAGCTTCTGCGCTTGGGAAATCTGCTGTTCCAACCTCCAACACATTCTGGCCGGGCAGAAACTTGAGCGTTGCGGGGTTTGGTGTTGATTCAGTCTGGATGAACATGGGGCCAACCTTTTTTGTCAGGCTTTAGATATGCGCCTGCCACGTCCCACTGTCAAGGGTTTGGAATGATTCTAAACTGCGGAAAGGCTATCTAAGTGATCGCCTCAAGCCGCTCTTTCGACAAATCACCCGGTACGATCGTGATCGGAATGGGCAAGCTACCCGATTGTTTGCTGAGCTGTGTGACCAAAGGCCCTGGTCCTTTGCCATCGTCGCCCGCGCCCAGAACAAGAACACCGATTTCAGGGTCCTCTTTCACATGGGCGATAATCTCATTCAGCGGTTCACCTTCGCGAATGATTAATTCGGGATCGACATTTTGCTTGTCGCGCATCCATTTGGCGAACACTTCGAAGTGCACTTCAATACGTTCTCGTGCTTCGGCACGCATGATTTCGCCCACACCAATCCAGTGGTTAAATTCATCCGGCGGAATGATGGAAAGAACAGCAACACCGCCACCGGTGTGCGACGCCCGCATCGCGGCAAAGCGCATTGCATTCAGGCATTCGCGGCTGTCATCCAAAACGACCATGAACTTACGCATATCGGCCTCCCTCTTGTGGGTAAGTGTGGCGCATCAATGGGGCAGTGGCAACGACAGATTACCGCGTTTTATAAGCGCAGTTGTCAGGCAGTGCTGGCGGCCCAATCCCAATACATCTCGCGCAGTTTTCGGGTGACTGGGCCGACCTGATATTGGTGGTCCTCGAACGCCGTGACCGGCGTTACCTTGGACATATTGCCTGACAGAAACACCTCATCCGCGCCGCGAAAATCGTCGAAGGTCAGGACCGTCTCATGCACGCTTACACCATCGGATTTGAGGTTTGCGATATGGCGTGCCCGCGTAATCCCTGACAGGAAGGTACCATTCGGGATCGGGGTGAAGACCTCTCCGTCCTTGACCATAAAGACGTTTGCTGTCGCACTTTCGGCCACGTTGCCCATCGCATCGGCGACCAGCGCATTGCCAAATCCGCGGCTGCGGACCTCAGCCAGCATGCGCGCATTGTTTGGGTAAAGGCAGCCTGCCTTGGCGTTGACCACCGCATCGTCGATAACGGGGCGGCGGAATTTCGTCAGACCCAAAGTGGTTGTGGCTGTTTCCGGTGCAAACGGAATTTCCTCAAGACAGATCGAAAAACCGGTTTCTGTGGGGCTGGGCACGATCGCTGTTGGGTCACCGTGGATCGCCCAGTACATCGGGCGAATGTAAACGGCTGCATCTTGCGGGTACTTCGCCAGCCCGTCTTTGGTTATGTTGATCATGTCTTCGGTGCTGACCGTTGGTTTGATCATCAACGCTTCTGCTGACCGGTTCACGCGTGCGCAATGCAAATCAAGGTCAGGTATAAGCCCATTCACACACCGGGCCCCATCAAAAACTGTGGTGCCAAGCCAAGATCCGTGATCGGCCGCGCGCATCACGGGCACATCGCCCTCGTGCCAGGTGCCTTCGAAATATGTACGGATATTGGTGCCGGTCGCCATAACGATACTCCTTTTCCCGCGAACCCTAGGCGCGGGTTTGAACAAGGTAAAGTGGGAGCGGCGTCCAATGCCGGGGAACATCGGACGCCAGAGTGTGCCAGAGTGTTGAGTGGGACGTATGCAGCACTGTGGCGGGCGGTTAGAGCGAATCTGAACAGCCCTGCCAGAGTGTGCTATCGCCGCGTTTCAGTTTTGTGACGGTGACCGTGCAAGGGCAAGGAGCCCGGCGACATCAAGCCGGTCGTTGACCATTTGCAACGCGCCCACGTCATTGCGGGGCCATTGGGTCATTGGCTTGTCGACATAAAGTTCAACACCGTTTTCATCCGGGTCACGCAGATACACGGCCTCACTGACGCCATGATCTGCGGCGCCATCAAACGGAATGCCAGCCGCCACGACACGTGCCATCACCACTGCCAATGCTTGTCTATCAGGGTATAGGAATGCTGTGTGATAAAGACCTGTATGCCCTGTAGGCGGCGGTGTTGCGTCAAGGCTTTCCCATGTGTTCAGCCCAATATGATGGTGGTAATCGCCCGCCGCCAGAAAAGCAGCACTGCCGCCGTAGCGCAGTGTCACCGCAAACCCAAGAATATCAGCATAAAATGCGATAGATCGATCAAGGTCAGAGACGCGCAAGTGAACGTGACCGACGCGGGGTGTGGTTGATGTGGACATGGGATATATCTTTCAAAAGTTATATCCGAAAAATGACAAATCACTGCTACGCACACAACACCGACCAGCGCATGGCTGGTGTGCGCTCACTCACATAAAATATTAAGAGCGCAGCATGCCAACAATGTCATAAGTGTCGCGCAAGATCGGGTTGGCGATGGCGCGTGCCTTTTCGGCACCCGCCCCTAAGATACGATCAATTTCTGCAGGGTCCGCCATAAAGCGTGCCATTTCCGTGGAAATTGGAGCAAGCTTTGCAACAGCCAGATCAGCAAGTGCTGGTTTGAACGTACCCCATTGCGCGCCGGGATATTCAGCGATCACAGCCTCTGGTGTCATATCGGCGAGTGCTGCGTAAATATCGACCAAGTTGCGCGCCTCGGGGCGGTCTGCCAGACCGTCCAGGGTTTCCGGCAGCGGTTCCGGGTCTGTCTTGGCCTTGCGGAACTTCTTGGCGATTTTGTCTGCATCATCGGTCATGTTGATGCGTTCCATGTCGCTTTCGCCAGACTTTGACATCTTTTTGGTGCCGTCACGCAGGTTCATGATGCGCATCGCGGGGCCTTCGATGACCGGTTCTGTCAGCGGGAAGAAATCGGTCTTGAAGTCGTGGTTGAACTTGGCCGCGATATCGCGCGTCAGTTCCACGTGCTGCTTTTGGTCGTCGCCCACAGGTACGTGGGTCGCGTGATACAGAAGAATGTCAGCGGCCATTAGCGCCGGATACGCATAAAGGCCCAGCGACACTTTTTCAGCATTGCTGCCTGCCTTGTCCTTGAACTGTGTCATGCGGTTCATCCAGCCGACACGGGCGACGCAGTTGAAGATCCAGCCCAACTCGGCATGGGCCGCAACCTGACTTTGGTTGAACAGGATGGATTTACTGGGGTCGAGGCCCGCTGCCAAATAGCCTGCCGCCACTTCGCGGGTCATATTGGCCAGTTCCTTGGGGTCCTGCCACACCGTGATCGCGTGCATATCGACCACGCAATAAACGGTTTCCATCTGCCCTTGCATGCCGACAAAGCGTTTGATCGCCCCCAGATAGTTGCCAAGCGTTAACCCGCCAGAGGGTTTGATCCCTGAGAAAACGCGCGGTGTGAAAGATGTCTGGTTCATGATGCAATGTCCGGGGTGGCTTTCGGGGCAGGGGTCGCATACCCATGTCCGAGCGATGCGTCAACTTTAACTACCCCAGCGAGACCAAGATGAAGCCAGAAAGCCCGTTTAATACGTTACCGCCTGTAGTGGTTGTGCTGGCACTTGCGATTGTCGGGATTGAAGCGATCTTTCAACTGGCAAATTACGGGGTCATTGGTGGGCCGCGCGGCGTTGGTTGGCGTATTTCGGCGATCAATGAATATGGGTATTCGTCCGCCATTCTGGACCGTGTGCTGGTCAACGGTGACTATTCCTTTGATATGCTCAAGCGGTTTGTGACCTATACCTTCATCAATGGCCAACTGGTACAGGTCGCTTTTTGTGCGGCGTTGGTTCTCGCTTTGGGCAAGTTTACAGCCGAATACTATGGCTCGCTTAAGGTGGTCATCCTTTATGTTGTGACCAGCATTGCGGGGGCCGTCGTTTTTGGGCTGTTCGTTGAAAGCCGCTATCCTCTGATAGGTGCATTTACCCCGGTCTATGGGTTGATTGGTGCCTATACCTATGCGCTTTGGTTGCGTCTGGGTGCAGCGGGTGAGAACCAGATTTTGGCGTTTCGCCTGATTGGATTTTTGCTGATGTTGCAGTTGATCTTTGGGCTGATCTTTGGTGGCAACAATCAGTGGATAGCAGAGCTGACAGGTTTTTTTACAGGCTTCTTGCTATCCACACTTCTTGCGCCCGGCGGGTGGAACAGCCTTGTGGCGCGGATGCGTCAACGGTCTTAGCGACGCAGGTTGTGGCGGAACTCGGACAGTTTGAACGCGCCGATCAGATGCCCGATCCCGAAGTAGCTGACGATGCCGATTGTCACCAGAATAAGCAAAGCCAGATAGCGAAGGGCACCTGCGCCAAAGAATGGTGTCATGGTCGTCGCAGTAACGACAAGGATCAATCCCATAGCACCTGATGCGACAACGATCCGTCCAAGCCGTTGCTTGAAGCGATTATCGAATTTGCCAGCATCACCCATGGTGCGTGCGCCGCGCATCAATAGTAGAACCATGGCCCATCCCGTCAGCGAGGTGCCAATCGCCGCGGCGGCAAAGCCAATAACGGGTGCAAGGCCTATTGCCAGCGCTGCGTTCAACACCATCGCCATCACGGCATAATAAAACGGGCGTTTGGTGTCTTCGCGGGCGAAGAACAGTGGTTG
The DNA here is from genome assembly GCF_000169435.1 of Roseobacter sp. CCS2. Classification (GTDB taxonomy): domain Bacteria; phylum Pseudomonadota; class Alphaproteobacteria; order Rhodobacterales; family Rhodobacteraceae; genus Yoonia. The sequence continues at coordinate 370,162 of NZ_AAYB01000002.1, forward strand.
AAGTGTCTTTTGCAGCACGAAAGCAGGCAGGCCCAGCCCGTAAATCGCAACCGCCAACGCCGTTGCGGCAGTATCATCGCTGGTGAATGCGCCCCGTTCGAACAAGACACTGACAAGGGGCAACGGAATGGCCATCAGGGCCACCGACGCAGGAATGGTCAGCGCGAGGCTGATCTCGGATGCGCGGTTAAAGGCATCGCGCCCGCCCGCTGCGTCGCCTGCCCGCAAGCGACGCGAAAGATCCGGCAGCAATACGACGCCAATGGCAATGCCAACCACACCAAGTGGAAGCTGATACAATCGATCCGCATAGCTTAGCCATGCGACCGCACCGTCAAAAAAGCTGGCCACCTGTCGGCCGACCAAAAGGTTCACTTGCACCACACCACCCGCGAGCGCGGCAGGGGCGGCAATGATCGCCAGCCTTTTGAGTTCCGGCGTGATCTTCGGCATGCCGATGCGCAGCGCATAGCCTGCCCGTTTGGCCGCAACCCAGACCACTGCCAATTGCGCAATGCCTGCGATGGGTACAGCGTATGCCAACGATTGACCGATAGTGGTTTGTCCGTCCGCCCCGGTGCAATCACACACAAACCCGGTGACGATCAGGGCCAATACAAAAATGATATTCAGCAAGATTGGGGCCGCTGCCGCGGCGGTGAAGCGCCCGGTGGCGTTCAGCACGCCGGACAGCAATGCCGTCAGTGATATGAACAGGATATACGGAAAGGCGATCCGGCCATAATAAACGGCCAGGTCAAACCGCTCTGTTCCCAGAAAACCGCTGGCCATCAAGGTGACAAGGGCGGGCATGAAGACGACACCAAGCACGGTAAAAATAGTCAAAATACCGCCCAGCCCAACAAAGGCGTCCTGCGCGAAACGATGCGCGTCATCACCGCCTTCCACTTTCTTTGAAAACATTGGCACAAAGGCCATGTTAAAAGCACCTTCGGCAAAGAAACGGCGGAACAGATTAGGCAGGGAAAAGGCGATGAGGAAAGCTTCGGCCACAGGGCCAGTGCCCAAAAACGCCGCAATCATGATGTCGCGTACAAAGCCCATCACACGGCTGAGCAGCGTCCAGATGCCAACGGTAAAAAAGCCTGACATCAGGCGGATCGGTTTCATGTGCCGCGCCCCAAAGTTTCGCGAAACTCTGGTCTGTCTTTTATGGGAAAAACGGTGCCTTGCATGGCCATTATCCTGCGACTGCGCGTTCGGCGCCTTGGGCAATCGCTTCGCGCAGTTTGCGTTCCAGCCCTGCGCGCTTGGCCTCTGAGTGGTATTTCAGCCCGACGATATCTTTGACGTAGAATGTATCCACCACCTGCTCTCCATAGGTCGCGATGACTGCTGAGGCGATATAGACATGGTTATTCGCAAGAGTTCGGGTCAAATCGTAAAGAAGTCCGGTACGGTCGCGTGTATCGACCTCAATGATGGTGTAAATTTCGGACCCGTCGTTGTCGAAACTGATGTTGGTCGGGACCTTGAAGGCGCGTTCGCGTTTCTTGATCTTGTCTTTGTCCTTAAGCGCGTCTTTGGCCACGACTTCACCGCGCAAGGTACGTTCGATCATCTTGCGCAGGCGCGGCAGGCGCGCGGCCTCGTAAGGGTTGCCGTCATTGTCCTGCACCCAAAACACAGCCGTGGCGTAGCCGTCGTTTGATGTGTAGGTCCGCGCATCAACCACATTCGCGCCGACCAGTGCTAATGCCCCGGTCATGCGGCTGAAAAGCCCCGGATGATCAACCATGGCAAAGCAAGCGCGGGTCGCGTCACGGTCTTCGTCCAACATCAGGTCAATCTTGATTTCATCATCTGCGATTTCGCGCAGGAGTTTGGCAAAAACTTTTTGCGCGGCAAGCGGCAGGCCTTGCCAGTAAGGGCCATAGTGTCGGCTCATCTCTGTCTTGAGTGTCTTTTTATCCCAATCAGAAAGTGCGCTACGCAGCGCGCGCTTGGCCTCTGCCTCGCGGGTGTCGCGGTTGAGGTCTTCTAGGCCCGTCTCCAACGCTGATTTCGTGGCCTTATAAAGATTGCGGATCAGCACTGCCTTCCAGTTGTTCCACGTCCCCGGTCCAACCCCGCGAATGTCACAGACCGTCAGAGCGGTCAGCAAGTCCAGCCGTTCCACAGACTTGACCGCCTTGGCAAAGCCGCGCACCGTGCGGGGCTCTGCGATGTCGCGTTTTTGGGCGACGTCAGACAGCAACAGGTGATAACGGATCAGCCACTCGACCGTTTCGCATTCTTTTTTGTTCAGGCCCAACCGCGGCGCGACTTTTCGTGCGATTTGTGCGCCAAGGATCGAATGATCCTCTGGACGGCCTTTGCCGATGTCATGCAACAGCAATGCCACATAAAGCACTTTACGGTTTACGCCGCGTTCCAGAATGCCGGACACAACAGGCAGTTCTTCGATCAGTTCCTTGCGTTCGATCTGTGCAAGGTTGCTGATGCATTGGATCGTATGTTCATCGACTGTGTAGTGATGGTACATATTGAACTGCATCATCGCGACAATTGGCGCGAATTCGGGAATGAAGGCGGCCAGCACGCCCAATTCATTCATGCGTCGCAGCGCCCGTTCGGGGTTGCCATGCTTGAGCATCAGATCAAGGAAGATCCGTCGCGCCTCTTTGTTGTCGCGCATATCGGCGTCGATCTGATCAAGATTTGCCGAAATGAGCCGCATCGCATCAGGGTGCAAAAGGGTTCCCGTTCGCAATGCTTCTTCAAACAAACGCAGAATATTGAGCTTATCTTCCAAGAACGCCTTTTCGTTGCCAACGGTCAGTCGGTTTTGCTTGATGGCATAGGGCGGTTTGGCCTTCTTGCGCCTTTTAAGCAGCCGCACCAGCATTGGGTCTTGCTTGGTATGGTTTGCTTCCAACGCGGTCAGGAAGATGCGTGTCAGTTCACCGACATGGGTGGCTTGCCGGAAATAAGCTTGCATGAAATGCTCGACCCCGCGCCTGCCGCCGTGGTCTTTGTAGCCCATGGCTGTTGCCACCTCGACTTGCATATCGAAGGTCAGCTGATCGGTGGGTCTGGCTGCGATAAGATGCAAATGGCAGCGGACCGCCCATAAGAAGTCTTCGGCGGTGACGAAGGTTTCGAATTCCTCGGCTTTGAAGACACCCAGATCGACCAGTTCAGCGGCGTCTTTTACGCCATTGACGTATTTGCTGATCCAGAAAAGCGATTGCAGGTCGCGCAGCCCGCCTTTGCCTTCTTTGACATTGGGTTCGACCACATATCTTTGCCCGCCTTGTTTGCGGTGGCGGGTTGCGCGTTCTTCGAGTTTAGCCTCGATGAATTCGCTTGCCGTTGATTTGAAAAGGTCCGACCACAGCCGTTCGCCAAGCTCATTCGCCAGTGCAGCGTCACCAGCCAAAGGCCGGTATTCAACCAGCGACGTCCGAATTGTGTAGTCTTCCTTGGCCAACCGCAGGCAATCCTTCACCGTGCGACTTGCGTGCCCAACCTTCAGTTTCAGGTCCCACAGCATATAAAGCATGGATTCGATCACGCTTTCAGCCCAAGGTGTGATCTTGTAAGGCGTCAGAAACAGTAAATCGACGTCCGAATGCGGCGCCATTTCCCCGCGCCCATAGCCACCAACCGCAATCAGTGAAAGCCGCTCGCTTTCGGTAGGATTGGGAAGGGGGTGCAGGTGCGTTGTCGCGACGTGCAGAACAGTCTTCACAATCTGATCGGTCAGCCAGCTATACGCACGTGTCGTGGGGCGCGATGCAAAAGGTTGCGCTTGAAAGGCCGAAGCGATCTGCTGCATGCCCGCTTTGCGCGCCTGAGACAACGCTTTGACGGTGGCCGCCCTGACAGCTTTTTCAGAGGTGGCTTTGCCCACGGCTGCGTCAACTTGTGCGGCCACAGCTGCGGCGTCAAAAATAGTGGGCGCCGGACAGATCAAACTGTCCGGCGCGCTATCATCCAGCAGTGAAAAAGGGTCAGAGGCCGGGGCCGCCAAAGCTTCTTGGGGCTTGTTCAAGGATCACAACCTGATTGTTTTGAATAGTGGCAACCGCCAGTCCGCGTTGGTTCAGACCGTTTGGTAACAGGCGAAACACGCCCGCTGTCCCACGGAAACCTTGCGATTGCGTCAATGCGGATTTTGTCACCGCCTCAGTATTGCCTGCGGCAGCCAACGCACCGATGGCCGCAATACCGTCATAGGCCAATCCGGCCAATGGATGCGGTGTATCGCCATATGTTGCAGCGTAGCGGTTGGCGAAAAGTGCGGCTGTGCTGGGGTCTGGCAGGGCGAAAAGCCCGCCTTCAAGCCCCGGAAGTGCAGCCAGTTGCGGCAGCGTGTCCCAACGGGTCAACCCGATGAAGCGGCTGCGATCGGTGTCCATGCCGGCATCGGGCAGCGCTGTTGCGATGATCGGCAAATCGGCATTGGCCCCTGCGGTGGTGAACACCCCTTGCGCCCCAGAGTTTCGCACACTTGATACGATCCGACGGGTCGAAGTGAAAATACCCTGCTGGGACACCGGATAGCTTTCGACGCCCACAACTTCGCCACCGTTACCCTGAACGGCAGTGGTAATGGCATCACGCCCCACACGGCCAGCTAAGTTATCACCATGGACAACGATATAGCGGCTTACCCCCTGACGCGTGCCAAATTGAACAAGGCGCTGGGCCGTATTGTCGAATGTTGATCCCAAAACAAAGACGTTGCCACCCGCAATGGCGCGGTTGTTGGAGAAAGCCAGAACGTTCACGTTGCGTCCGGCAATCGCGACCCCGGCGGCATTTGCTGCCTCGCCATAAAGCGGGCCAATGATGATCTTGGCACCTTCGTTTACAGCTTGCGTTGCTGCAATCGCCGCTTGCTGTGGGTTGCCACCGGCGGTGTTATAAACCCGCAGGTCAATGGTCGCACCTTCCAGATCAGCAATCGCCAGCCGTGCCGCATTTTCGAAATTCTGGGCCAGCAAGTTATCCGTCGCTTGCGCAGAACCGCCGGGGACAAGCAATGCCACCTCGATTGGTTCGCTTGGGTCAATCTGGCGGCCAACATTGGCATCCGGTGCGAGCGTCACATCACACGCGGCAAGCCAAAGCAGTGCGGTAAATGCGAAAAAGCGAGCCATTGGCTTGCGGGCGTTGCTGAAACAAGCAAACATACGTGGTATTCCTCCTGTTTCGCGGGTGCATGCAGCTGGCATAGGCCAGATAACAGTCCGCGACTTTGGAGATCATCATAAAGCAGGGGGCTGGCGGGTCCAGAGATGAATTTGATAACCAAGCCACTCTCTGCTGGTCTGTATTTCGTGGCCACGCCCATTGGATCAGCGCGAGACATGACATTGCGTGGCCTTGATATCCTTGCCTCTGCCGATCTGATAGCGGCAGAGGACACGCGAACGGCCCGCAAACTGATGGAAATCCATGGTGTGGCGTTGAACGGGCGCAAGGTGGTGGCATTCCATGATCACAGCGGTGATGCAGCGGTTTCGCGGTTGATCGCAGACATGAAGGCCGGGAAATCAGTGGCATATGTGTCCGAGGCAGGCACACCGCTTGTTGCAGATCCGGGGTACGAGTTGGGCCGCGCGGCCATTGCAGACGGGGTCGCAGTCACCTCGGCACCGGGCGCGTCAGCGGTATTGGCGGCATTGACGGTCTCTGGCTTGCCGACGGATCGTTTTGCGTTTGTGGGCTTCCTGCCGGCGGCAAAGAAACAACGCGAAACCGAAATTGCAGCGCTACGCGATATACCTTTTACGTTGGTCTTTTATGAAAGCCCGAAACGCGTTGGCGAAATGTTAGGTAATTTGCGCGATGTCTTGGGAGGCGCGCGGGAAGCTGTGGTTTGTCGCGAGCTGACGAAGAAGTTTGAAGAAGTGACACGCGGACCGCTGATGGAATTGGCCGATGCGTTTGAAGGGCGATCCGTTAAGGGCGAACTTGTCGTTCTTGTTGGGCGTGCAGGTGCGGTTGATATCGCTGACGATGATGTGGATGCCGCCTTGCGCGAGGCGATGAAGACGATGCGTGTGAAAGACGCGGCAACTGTTGTTGCGGGTGCATTGGGTTTGCCGCGCAGGCAAGTCTATCAGACGGCGCTGAACATGGGAGACGATGATTGAGCGGATCAGTTGGATATCATGCAGGATTGGCCGCGGAAGAGATCGTGGCCAATGATTATACCAGACGTGATCATGTGGTGGCCGCGCGCCGATGGCGTGGACAGGCCGGTGAAATTGATCTGATCGCGCGCCAAGGCGATACCGTCATTTTCATCGAAGTGAAGAAAAGCCGCAGTTTTGCAACGGCTGCCGCGCGTTTGGGGCGCAGGCAGATGGAACGAATTCTGGCGACTGCAACTGAGTTTTTGGCGGGTGAACCGCGTGGTCAGTTGACGGATGTGCGCTTTGATCTGGCAGTTGTGAATGGTCTTGGTGGCCTGAATGTGATCGAAAACGCTTTTATGGAGCAATGACGGCCCATTGCACATAACCTCACGCTGGGCCATCTAGAAGCGAACTGTTGCACGCAAGGGATTTGCTATGTCGCTCAAGATTGCTTTCCAGATGGACCCGATTGGTCCGATTGACATTGATGCCGACAGCACGTTTCGGATTGCCGAAGAAGCGCAGGCGCGTGGGCATCAACTGTTCTACTATACACCTGATAAGCTGGCCTATGATCAGGGTCGCGTGACGGCCAAGGGTTGGCCGCTGACCGTTAAGCGGGTGAAGGGCGATCATTTCGCACTTGGTGACGAACAGGTCGTCGACCTATCTGATTATGATGTTATCTGGCTGCGCCAAGACCCGCCTTTTGACATGAGTTATATCACGACAACCCATATTCTTGATATGGTACATCCCGATACGTTGGTCGTGAACGATCCGTTTTGGGTGCGCAACTATCCTGAGAAGCTGTTGGTGTTGGATTTCCCCGATCTGACACCGCCCACAATGATTGCGCGCGATCTGGAGACGCTCAAGACGTTCCGGGAAACGCATGGCGATGTCATCCTCAAACCGCTTTATGGTAACGGCGGTGCAGGTGTGTTCAAGCTCAAACAAGGTGATAGCAATCTGGCGTCTTTGCATGAGCTTTTTGCTGGTATCAACCGTGAGCCATTGATTATGCAGCAGTTTTTGCCGGATGTGGCCAAGGGCGACAAACGCGTCATCCTTGTGGATGGCGCACCTGTCGGTGCGATCAACCGGGTCCCCGCGGCGGGCGAAACCCGTTCGAACATGCATGTGGGCGGTCGCCCGGAGAAGGTTGATCTGACGGATCGGGACCGCGAGATTTGCGCGCGGATCGGCCCGCTATTGCGCGAAAAAGGCCAGATATTTGTTGGTATTGACGTGATTGGCGATTGGTTGACCGAAATCAACGTTACCTCACCAACGGGCATTCAAGAACTTGAACGCTTTGATAACGTCAATATCGCCGAGAAGATATGGCAGGCAATCGAAGCCAAACGCTAGACTTCTTTTGACATGGCCAGCCGATAGCTGACCGCTTCGGCAACATGCGGATGGCGCACTTCAGTCGCGCCTTCAAGATCCGCGATAGTGCGCGCGACACGTAGCACGCGGTGATAGCCCCGTGCAGACAGGCCAAAGCGTTCGGCCACTTTGATCAACAGCGCGCGCCCTTCGGCGTCAGGTGTCGCGATTTCTTCCAGAAGGTGGCCTTCCATGTCCGCATTCACGCGGGTTTGTGCGTGATCGGCAAAGCGCGCTGTTTGCGTGTCGCGCGCCTTGTGCACACGCGCGGCCACATCGGCAGAGCTTTCACCGGTTTCGGGCAGATCAAGATCGGTGAAGGCCACAGGCGGCACTTCGACCCGCAGATCGAACCTATCCATCAGAGGCCCGGATATGCGCCCCATATATTCTTCTCCGCAGATGGGTACGCGGGCGCAGGCTCTTGCCGGATCGGCAAGGTATCCGCATTTGCAGGGGTTTGCGGCCGCAACCAGCATAAAACGACAAGGATAGCGGACGTGCGCATTGGCGCGCGCAACGACGACTTCGCCTGTCTCAATCGGTTGCCGCAATGTTTCAAGGACGGTGCGTGGGAACTCTGGAAATTCGTCCATGAAAAGCACGCCATTGTGGGCGAGACTGATCTCGCCGGGTTTCGCATTGCGCCCACCACCCACGATTGCGGCCATGGAAGCGGTATGGTGCGGTTCGCGGAATGGTCTTTCACGATTGATCCCGCCTTCATCCAACAGCCCTGAAAGCGAATGGATCATGGACGTTTCCAGCGCTTCTGCAGGCGTGAGTTGTGGCATGATACCGGGGATGCGCGCGGCCAGCATGGATTTGCCAGACCCCGGCGAGCCAACCAAAAGCAGATGGTGTCGCCCGGCGGCTGCGATTTCCAGCGCCCGTTTTGCCCGTTCCTGCCCTTTGACTTCTGACAGGTCGCGCGCGCCTGTTTGGCCCAAGACTTCGCCTGGTTCTGCGGGTTGCAGAACCGATTGCCCGGAAAAATGCCGCACCATATCGGCCAATGTGCGTGGCGCGATAACATTGACGGCCCCAACCCATGCGGCCTCTGCGCCGCAGGCGTGCGGGCAAAGCAGCGTGCGATCTTCTTGTGCTGCGGCCATGGCCGCGGGCAAGGCACCCACCACCGGCACGAGGGTTCCGTCCAAAGACAGCTCACCCAATGCCACCGTCTGCGCGGCATCATCGCGTGGGATGATATCAAGCGCTGCAAGAAGCGCCAAAGCGATGGGCAGGTCGAAGTGCGACCCCTCTTTTGGCAAGTCCGCAGGTGACAAGTTCACTGTTATCCGTTTGGACGGCAGCGCGATGGCCATTGCCGTCAGCGCCGCGCGCACTCTTTCGCGTGCTTCAGATACGGCCTTGTCCGGAAGCCCGACGATAGAGAATGCCGGAATCCCCGGTGTCACCGCGCATTGGACTTCTACCAAACGCGCCTCGATCCCTTCAAATGCCACTGTGTACGCCAGCGCAACCATTGCGTTCCCCCGTTTATGGTTAACGGGTAGGGCGAGGGTCTTTAAGAAAGGTTAATTTCTATCACCGGGCCACGGCTTGCGTTCGAGCGGAAGTTGATATGGGAAAGGTTCATGAACCTCTTTCATCGCGGCTTTGCGCCATGCCAGAAACGCGGCATCGTTAAGATGCGCATCAACATAGGCACGCGATGCATCGCTGACAGGCAAGCCATAAGCGGTCATGCGCATGGCGACCGGGGCATAGAACACATCCGCAAGAGAGTAAGCCCCAAACAGCCAAGGACCATCTGAGCCATGTCGTGTACGGGCCAAAGACCACAATTCTTCGATCCGGTGCAGATCTTGTTGGACAGCTTGGGACACCTCGAATTCCTGCCAACAGAAATTGAGCATCATGGGGCAGGCGCTACGCAACGCATGAAAGCCACTGTGCATTTCAGCCGTGATGGAACGTGCCAGTGCGCGCGCGGCAGGGTCGGGCGGATAGAGGTTTGCGTTTGGATGGTTTTCGGCCAGCGTTTCAGCCATGGCGAGGCTATCGGTTAACACGTAACCTTCGGCTGTGCGCATCACAGGAACGGTGCGGGCGGGCGTAAGATGGGCCAAATCGGCTTGCATCGTGCCGGTATAAAGCCCGACCATATGTGCCTGATAAGGCAGTCCGAATTTTTCCAACATCAGCCAGCCGCGCAAAGACCAACTGCTGAAGGTGCGATCACCAATATAAAGTTCATACGTCATAGTGATAGGCATAGTTGATGAGGGTAGTTTCATACCAACGTTCATATGTGACGCGGCCCATCACGGATTGTGATTGATGTGTTCTGCCGTCCAATTGGTGTCGCCGGTATCAAGAACCGTGACTGAAAGGTTATCGATCCGGTGGCTGAACGCCTCATAAGCGCCGATCCCCAAGGCGCGTTGTACCTGTGTCAGGATCACCCCGAAATGCGCAACGACGATCAGATCGGTGTGCCCTTCGCCCAAATACCCGTCAATTGCATCGTCGACGCGGCGGCGGACCGCATTCCAGCTTTCGCCGTTGGGTGGCGCAATGTGGCCGGGGGTTTCCCAATAGGCACGGATACGGACGGGATCTTCGGCCTCGACCTCGCTGAATGTGCGCAATTCCCAATTGCCGAAATTGATTTCACGCAGGTTTTTGTCATGCGGCAGGCGGATGGCGGGGGTCAATATATCTGCGGTGGCCGACGCCCGGATCAGATCAGATGAAACAACAGGCGCGTCAGGCAGGAAGGCGCGCAATCTGCCAATGGCGTCCTTGTCGGATAGATCGGCAGGAATATCTGACCAACCCACCATGGATTTGGCATGTGTCGGGCCATGGCGCACCATCCACAGCCTGGTCACGGCAATGTACCTTTCAGCGCAAGCGGTAGCCCCGCCATAACCGCCACGACCAGATCAGCCTCAGCTGCCAACCGTTGGTTAAGGCGACCCTGGGCGTTGCGAAATTTGCGCGACAGCGCGTTGTCGGGAACAATGCCTTGGCCGACTTCGTTTGAAACGATGGTCACAGGACCTTTGCAAGCAGCAAGGGCTTGGACAAGTGCATCAGTGTGTGCATCAACATCATGTTCGCCCAAAATGACGTTGGTCAGCCAAAGTGTGGCGCAATCGATCAAGGTTGGTTGTCCAGACCGGACTGTGGCCAGAGCGGTCGTCAAATCAAGCGGTACTTCAATCGTGTGCCATCCCGTGCCGCGCATGTCGCGATGTTTCGCAACTTTTTCTGCCATTTCTTTATCGAAGACCTGTGCGGTCGCGATATAGACAGGATTATCCTTTGCCCTTTGTAAAACAAGGCTTTCTGCGAATGCAGACTTTCCCGAGGCTGCCCCGCCTAGGATCAGAGTGAGTTTCGGCAATGGCATAAGCGTAACTTTTTGTGATCCATCTTATTCAACCCTACGTAATCATTTCAGACAACAAAGTTAATGCATCACAATGCTATCTGGGAGAAATACAATGGGCGCTACCGGTTTTTCTGATCAAACTTTGTCTCGGACGGCGATGAAAGCGGAACTGCTTGACGCCGAGACCGAACTTGCCCTTGCTTACGCCTGGCGCGATGAGCGTGACGAGAAAGCTCTGCATCGCCTTATCACCGCGTACATGCGTTTGGCCATTTCAATGGCGTCCAAGTTCAAACGCTACGGTGCGCCAATGAACGACCTTATTCAGGAAGCATCGGTTGGTCTGATGAAAGCCGCTGACAAGTTTGACCCTGATCGCGGTGTGCGCTTTTCGACCTACGCTGTTTGGTGGATCAAAGCGTCTATTCAGGACTATGTGATGCGCAACTGGTCCATGGTGCGAACCGGTTCTACATCGTCCCAAAAGTCTTTGTTCTTCAACATGCGCCGCGTGCAAGCCCGGTTGGAGCGTGAAGCGGCAGCCGAAGGTCGCGTGATGGATAAGCAGGAAATGCGCGAATTGATCGCGATTGAAGTAGGTGTTCCACTGCATGATGTTGAAATGATGGAAGGTCGCTTGTCGGGGTCAGACTTTTCGTTGAATGCAACCCAGTCAGTAGAGGACGAAGGCCGCGAGTGGATTGATGCGCTTGAGGATGATGGCCCGCAAGCCGCAGAAACTGTTGAGCATACGCATGACAATGATACTTTGCGTCAGTGGTTGTTGACTGCCCTGTCGAACCTGAATGATCGCGAACAGTTCATCGTGCGCGAACGCAAGCTGCGTGAAGACCCACGCACGCTGGAAAGTCTTGGTACAGAGCTGGGTTTGTCAAAAGAACGGGTACGCCAGTTGGAAGCCGCAGCTTTTGGCAAGATGCGCAAAAGTCTTGAGTCCCAAAGTTCTGAGGTGCATGCATTTTTCGTATGAACCCCGACATTGTCTTTCCGGTCTGATCTGACCTAGTGTCGGGCCACGGATGCGGGAGACATGCCATGCTGGCAAACAAGCATATTCTCTTAATTGTTGGAGGCGGCATTGCCGCCTTCAAATCTTTGGACCTTGTCCGCCGTTTGCGCGAACAGGGCGCACGGGTGACACCGGTGTTGACCAAAGCAGGCGCAGAGTTTGTGACCCCGCTAAGCCTTTCGGCCCTGTCTGCGTCTAAAGTGTACCAAGACCTGTTTAATCTTACCGATGAGGCTGAGATGGGACATATCGAATTGTCCCGCGCGGCTGATCTGATTGTTGTGGCCCCTGCGACCGCTGATGTGATGGCGAAGATGGCAGGGGGGCATGCGAATGATTTGGCCTCTACCCTGCTTTTGGCGACCGATAAACGCGTTTTGATTGCGCCGTCGATGAATGTACGGATGTGGGAACATCCAGCGACCCAACGCAATTTGGCAACTTTGCGCAATGATGGCATTTTGGTGATTGGTCCAAACGAGGGTGATATGGCTTGCGGCGAATATGGTCCTGGCCGCATGGCGGAAGTGCCCGAAATTATCGCGGCAATTGATGGTGCGCTGGCGGATGGGCCGCTGAAGGGCAAACATGTTCTGGTGACGTCTGGCCCGACGCACGAGCCGATTGATCCGGTGCGCTACATCGCCAACCGGTCGTCTGGCGCGCAAGGCACGGCAATTGCCAAGGCTCTGGCCGCACTTGGTGCTGATGTGACCTTTGTAACAGGTCCGGCGGATGTGCCGCCGCCAATGGACGTGACCGTCGTGAAGGTTCAGACCGCCGCGGAAATGCTGAAGGCTGTGAAGGCGGCAGGCAACGTGGATGCTGCGGTTTTTGCTGCGGCGGTGGCTGATTGGCACGTGGCAAACGCCGGTGACAGTAAGATCAAGAAAGATGGATCGGGGTTGCCAAAGCTCGAATTTGCCGAAAACCCCGATATTTTGGCGACTGTTTCGCAGATGACAAAGGGGCGCCCGAAATTGGTAGTGGGTTTTGCCGCTGAGACGGATGACGTGATTGCCAATGCGACGGCCAAACGTAAGCGCAAGCAATGCGACTGGATCGTTGCCAATGATGTATCGCCGGAAACCGGCATCATGGGCGGGTCCGAGAACGCTGTCACGCTGATCTCTGCTGATGGCGCTGAAAGCTGGCCGCGCATGTCGAAAGATGCGGTTGCGGCAACCCTTGCTGACCGTATTGCAGAGGCACTTGCGTGAGCGTAACAGTCCAATTTCAGTGGGAAGACGGGGCTGACCAGAGTTTTGGTTTACCTGCCTATGAAACAGCCGGGGCCGCCGGTGCGGATTTGCGTGCGAATATGCATGATCGCGGGGATATCACAGTTGCGCCGGGTGGTCGTGCGCTGGTTCCCACAGGTTTGCGGATGGCTATCCCCACGGGGTATGAGGTGCAGGTCCGCCCGCGATCTGGCCTTGCCTTGAAACATGGCATCACCTTGCTGAATACACCCGGCACGATTGACAGCGATTATCGGGGGCCATTGGGTGTGATTGTGATGAATCTTGGCAGCGCGGATTTTGCAGTGACACACGGCATGCGGATTGCACAGATGGTCGTCGTTCCTGTGGTGCAGACACGGTTTGAAACCGTTTTAGAACTAGATGAAACCAGCCGGGGTGCGGGTGGTTTTGGGTCCACCGGCCAATGATTATGGTCGGTACAATGGCAATCACCCTTTGGGTGATTGGCTGGGCGATGAAGGCGCCTTACGCGGTGCGCTTGAACATGATGGCGATGCTTTTAGTTGGCGTCATGATGATCCATGTGATTTTGCCAGATGGTCATCCATTGCGCTTGGCGACAGGCGGTGACGCGCGGCTGTGGGCGATCTTCTTTGGCTTTGGTGTGCTGGTTTGGGTGTATAGCAAGTTTTTGGGTGGGCTGAAGGCGCGGGTCAAACGGCCTGAGACAGCAGCGTTAAAGACCGATAGCTTTTCACCCACTGAACTGGATCGTTATGCCCGCCATATCATCCTGCGAGAGGTCGGTGGCCCGGGGCAGAAGGCGTTGCGCGATGCGAAAGTTTTGGTTGTGGGGGCAGGGGGCCTTGGTGCGCCTGCACTGGAATATCTTGCTGCCGCCGGTGTTGGAACGATTGGTGTGATTGATGACGATGTGGTTGAGAATGCAAACCTGCACCGACAGGTCATTCATCTTGATCGCAACATCGGTATACCGAAAGTGCACTCTGCGGCTGAGGCGATGACAGCGCAAAACCCTTTTGTGACAGTGCGCCCTTATGCCCGCAGGCTCGACGCTGAAATTGCGGCGGATCTGTTTTCTGATTATGACTTGATCCTTGATGGCAGCGATAACTTTGTGACCCGCTATTTGGTGAATGAAACAGCGGTCGCGGCAGACAAGCCTTTGATTGCCGCAGCGCTTACCCAATGGGAAGGCCAGATCAGCGTTTATGAACCGGCCAAGGGCACGCCCTGCTATGCCTGCGTCTTTCCCAAACCGCCTGATCCTGCGTTGGTCCCAAGCTGTGCCGAGGCGGGTGTTATTGGCCCGTTGCCGGGTGTGATCGGGTCGATGATGGCCGTTGAAGCGATGAAACTGATTACGGGTGCTGGCGAGAGCCTTGGCGGGCGTTTGCTGATTTATGATGCGCTTTATGCCCAAACCCGAACGATTGCTGTGAAACCAGAGCCGGATTGCAAGGTTTGCAAAGGCAAAGGCCTGACTGCAACCTAGACCTCTGGTGTTTTGGGCGCAGCACACTACCTAAAGTTCAAAGGAGATTTCCCATGACAAACCCGCTGCTTGCCGATTGGAACACACCATTTGGGCTGCCGCCCTTTGATCTGATCTCGGACGATGATTTCGCACCTGCTGTCGATGCCGCTTTGACAGAATCGCGTGCCAACATTGCCGCTATTGCGGAAAATCCAGACGCCCCCGATTTCGCGAACACGATTGAGGCGTTGGAGCGTGCAGATGAAATGCTGGGCCGTGTTTTGGGTGCGTTTTACAACGTAGCGGGCGCTGACAGTAATCCTAAACGCGAAGCTTTGCAGCGCGAATTTGCGCCATTGTTGAGCGCGTATGGGTCTGAGGTGTCAGAGAACAAGGCGCTTTTCGCCCGGGTCGAGGCCGTTTGGGAAAAGCGTGATGAGCTGGACCTGACTGATGAGCAACAACGCGTTTTGATGCTGACGCGTCGTGGTTTTGTGCGCTCTGGTGCGCAATTGGAAGGTAAAGCGGCTGAGGAATTGCGCGCGGTCAAATCGCGCCTGTCGGTTTTGGGTACTGACTTTATGCAAAACCTGCTGGCGGACGAGCGTGACTGGTTCATGAAATTGGATAAAGACGATTTGATCGGTCTGCCTGACTTTGTCGTTGCGACAGCTAAGGCCGCCGGGGACGAAAAAGATGCAGGCGGGCCGGTTGTGACCCTATCCCGGTCATTGATCGTGCCGTTCCTGCAATTTTCGGAACGTCGTGATCTGCGCCAGAAAGCGTATGAAGCATGGGGTGCGCGTGGTGCCAACGGTGGTGAAACGGATAATCGTGGTATCGCGGCCGAGACGCTGAAACTGCGGGAAGAACGCGCCAACCTGTTGGGGTATGACACGTTTGCCGACTTCAAACTTGAAACCGAAATGGCGGGTACGCCGGGTGCTGTGCGCGATCTTTTGATGAAGGTTTGGGAACCTGCCAAAGCGGCGGCAGAGAATGATGCGAAGGTGCTGGAACGATTGCTGCATTCTGACGGCTTTGATGGTCCGTTGGAGCCGTGGGACTGGCGCTTTTATTCGGAAAAGCGACGCAAGGAATTGCACGACCTCGATGAGGCAGAGTTGAAGCCGTATCTGCAATTGGATCGCATGATTGAGGCGTCATTTGCGTGCGCCAACCGGCTGTTCGGGCTGGAATTTAAGGCGATTGAAGCCCCGGTTTATCACCCTGACGTGCGGTTGTGGGACGTGACGCGCGATGGCGAACATGTCGCTGTGTTTATGGGCGACTACTTTGCCCGTGGTTCCAAACGCTCTGGCGCGTGGTGTTCGGCGATGCGATCACAACAGCGGTTGAGCGGTGATATTCGCCCCCATGTCGTCAACGTCTGCAACTTTGCCAAGCCAGAGGCGGGGAAACCAGCGTTGTTGTCTTATGATGACGCACGCACGCTGTTTCACGAATTTGGCCATGCGCTGCACCAAATGCTGTCTGATGTGACCTATGAAAGTATCTCTGGCACGTCGGTGGCCCGTGATTTTGTGGAACTGCCAAGCCAGCTTTATGAACACTGGTTGGAGGTGCCAGAAGTCCTGGCTGAATTTGCGACGCATGCTGAGACCGGTGAGCCGATGCCAGAGGATTTGTTGAACCGGATGTTGGGGGCTGCGACCTATGACATGGGGTTCCAGACCGTCGAATATGTTGCCTCGGCCTTGGTTGATCTGGGCTTTCATGATGGTCCGGCACCTGCTGATCCGATGCAGCGACAGGCGGAAATCTTGGAAGAGATCGGGATGCCGCACGCCATTCGCATGCGCCACGCGACCCCGCATTTTGCGCATGTCTTTGCGGGTGACGGGTATTCCAGCGGATATTACAGCTATATGTGGTCCGAAGTGATGGACGCGGATGCCTTTGCCGCCTTTGAAGAGACCGGCGATCCGTTTGATGCGGAAACGGCCAAGCGACTGGAAGAAACGGTTCTGTCCTCGGGTGGCTCTGTCGATGCGGCTGATCTTTACACGGCTTTCCGCGGACGTCTGCCAGGTGTTGAGGCTTTGTTGAAAGGGCGCGGACTGGACAAAGCGGCCTAGTCGCGGATTTCCGCGTCGGCGACACCCCAAAGTGCTGCTTTCCGGGCCCAGCCGCGGTAGCCGCCAGCGGTCAACCGGCACCATTCTGGATTGCAGTCGCCCAATCGTGCGACAACGCCAGTTTCAAGCACTGCATTTTCCAGCGCACCCGGTTCAGGACGGGTGCGCAAGACGGTGTTGGGTTCTTCGATCACAACGGTGCGCGCGCCTGACAACATTCTGTAATGTACCCAGCCACCTTGGCCATCGCGGTCAATGACCCGCCGCCAGTGACCGTATTCAGCAATCACTTGCAGCGGCATGCTTTGGCGTTGAAAGACCCAATCGATGCGATGCGAAAGAGAGGGGCCACGACGCACATTTGCCTCGCTCGCACGAAGCGACACATAGCGCGGGAGCGGCAGATTTGTCTCGGGACCAATGGCGGGGCCTGCGTTGCCTTGCTGCGCATAAGCGCTGCTTGCCCCAAGCACGACCGCAAAGATGGCGATCTGACATACGCGGACCCAATGCGCGATCATACCCATTGTTTACCTTTACTGCTCTTTTTGCGGCGCGCGGTTCTTGTGCTGCGCGTCCCTTTCGCGCAACCTGACATGACAAGGCCGATTTGAAAACCCGTGGGAGGGCATTGCATGCCAGGTAAGCATCTAAGTGTTGTCGTGACGCGACGGTTGCCCGAGGTTGTGGAAACCCGGCTGAAAGAACTTTTTGACGTTGAATTGCGCGAAGATGACACGCAGATGACGGCAGACCAGCTGGCCGAAGCGATGGGTCGGGCCGATGTTTTGGTTTGCACGATCACCGATCAGATTGATGCAAAGCTGTTGGGCCGTGCCGGGGATCAGTTGAAACTGATTGCGAATTTTGGTGCGGGTGTGGACCACATTGATGTAGCGACCGCCCGTCAGCGTGGCATTCACGTATCGAATACCCCGGGCGTCGTGACAGAGGATACCGCCGATATGGTCATGGCGCTGATCCTGGGTGTGACACGCCGCATGGCTGAAGGGTTGCGTGTCGCACAGTCAGACAGCTGGGGCGGTTGGGCGCCAACGGCGATGCTGGGTGGCCGGATCAAAGGCCGCCGCCTGGGCATTTTGGGCATGGGCCGGATTGGTCAGGCCGTGGCGCGGCGTGCGGCGGCCTTTGGCATGCAGGTGCATTATCACAACCGCAAACGACTGCGCCCGGAAATCGAAGAAGAACTCGACGCGACTTACTGGGAAAGCCTTGATCAGATGGTCGCCCGAGTCGATATCCTGTCGATCAATTGTCCGCATACCCCATCGACGTTCCATTTGATGAATGCGCGGCGCTTGAAGCTGATGAAACCGGATGCTGTCATCGTGAACACATCACGCGGAGAGGTTATCGACGAAAATGCGCTGACACGCATGTTGCGCGCAGGTGAGATTGCGGGTGCCGGTCTGGACGTGTTTGAACGCGGATACGAGATTAATCCGCGCCTGCAAGCCCTGCCAAATGCGATTTTGCTGCCACATATGGGTTCGGCCACCCTCGAAGGTCGGATCGAGATGGGTGAGAAGGTGATCGTGAATATCAAGACCTTTGCGGACGGTCACAGACCGCCTGATTTGGTCGTCCCCGCCATGCTTTAACCGGCCCAGGTTTCAGGTAGAACTTTGAACTGATCATCTTCGTCGATGATGTTGATGTAATGCATCATCGAATGCGCCAGAAAACCTTTGTGCTTCACTGATTCAAATAGCTTCGCCTGCCCCATATGGTGATAGGCCGCGGGCACTTTCGGGACCGGATCATCGGTGCGGTTTACCAATAGACAGCGCCCATCCTGAACCACCCCATGTTTGCTCCATTTTGGGCGCGGGGCCGCAAAGCCGATAGCAGGAGCATTGTAGGTCTTGGACAGGATTTGCGCCGCGGCGGCACCCAATGAATGACCGATGATGTAATTTGGCGTCACATTTTTCCGTTTCAGCCATTCGAAAATTTCGATCGAATATCTTAGGAAACCTTGGTGCCATTTTGTGCCGGATGCACCTTTTTCGCTTGCTGTTGCATCTTTGAGCACCAAACGTTGGTTGCCCAGTCGCAGTGGGCGTAGGTTGAATTTAACGTAGTCTCTGACGGAATTTGACCCCGGTAATAGCAGGATATTGCCTTCCAGCAGATGGGCCTGCACATCGCCGTGGTCCAAGGATTTGATGACACGTGGGCTGACAATACGGCCCGCTTTATAGCTGGCATCGGCCAAGGTTGCGGCATCTTTCAATTTATAAATCGTCATCGTGTTACCCCTAAATAGCCGTAGCCAAACACGATTGGCCCATTCTGCCTAGTCGGGAAACCCTGACCCTTGTCGGTTTTGCGCTGTATCCGGTCGGCTGGTTCTGTCGCGTCCCAGCTGTTTCGCGCAAATTAATGCCAAAGGTGCCAAGGGAGTCGTCATCATGAAAACGCAGGTCAAAGCATTGGTTGTCGGTGGCGGCGCTGTCGGCACGTCGATTGCCTATCACTTGGCCAAGGCAGGCTGGGACGACGTGATGTTGTTGGAGCGGGACGAGTTGACCTCTGGGTCCACTTGGCACGCGGCTGGATTGCTGCCCTTGTTCAACATGTCCTTTGCGACGACCCATATCCATAAATACTCGGTCGATTTTTATAAATCACTTGAGGCAGAAACCGGCCTGAATGCCGGTTTTGCCGTTGTTGGCAACCTGCGTATGGCGCAGACCCAAGAACGGATGGATGAGTATATGCTCTATGCCTCCACCGCTGAGACTTGCGACGTGCCTTATGTCTGGATGACACCGGATGAGATCAAGACAAAGTGGCCATTGATCCGCACTGAGGATCTGAAAGGCGCGCTTTATCACCACACGGATGGCTATATTAACCCTGCCGATGTGACCCAAGCGATGGCCAAAGGGGCCCGTCAGCACGGCGCAGTGATTGAACGCAAGTGGCAGGCGGATGCGTTTGAGTGGAATGGCGAAGCGTGGGATGTCACCTGTACCAAAATGGTTGAAAAAGGGGGCAATCTTGTCGCCTCGGACGAGCAGATTGTCATTACAGCCGAGCATGTTGTCACGGCTTCTGGCAACCACGCGCAGACAACCGCCAAGAAGCTGGGGATCAAGATGCCGGCGATCCCGGTTGAACACCAATTTATCGTGATGGACCAAGACCCGGAGCTTGTGAAGTTCCGCGCTGAAGGCAATGTTGAGCATCCGGTCATTCGCGATGCAGATGCGCAATCCTATGTGCGTGAAGAACGTGGTGGGTGGATTTTGGGTGTCTATGAAAAAGGCGCGCCTGCGGTTTTTGAACACGGCGTGCCTGACAGTTTCCGGGCTGATCTGTTCCCGCTCGATCTGGAGCGGATTGAAGATCAATATATGGCCATGATCCACCGTCTGCCGTCTTGCGAAGAAAGCGGGCTGAAGGACGATTTTAACGGCCCGATTTGTTATACGCCGGATGGTAACCCGCTTGTTGGTCCTGCACCGGGGCTGCGCAATATGTGGCTGGCGGAAGGATTCTCGTTCGGGATCACGGCGGCGGGTGGCACCGGATACTATCTTGCGCAGATGATGGTCGATGGCGAGGCCGAGATCGACATGGCATCGCTGGATCCCAAGCGCTATGGCGACTGGATGACGACCGAATTTGCGGCGCGCAAAAACGAAGAATGTTATGACCACGTTTATGTGCTGCATCATCCGGATGAAGAGCGTCCGGCCTGTCGCCCGTTGCGCACATCACCTGCCTATGATCGTCAGGCAGCGCGCGGTGCGCAGTTTGGATTTGTAAATGGATGGGAGCGGCCGAATTACTTTGCGCCCGTAGGTTTCAACGACCATGACAGCCGGTCTTTCCGCCGTGGCGGTTGGTGGCAATACGCTGTGGACGAGGCCAAGGCGATCCGGGAAGGTGTTGGCCTGATTGACGCGACCGCCTTTGCTAAGCACCGGATCAGCGGGCCGGGTGCGACGGCGTTCCTGGAATGGTTCACGACCAACAAACTGCCGCGCGTCGGCCGGATTAACCTGACCTATGCGCTGACCAGCCACGGAACCACCCGTACGGAATTCACCATCGTGCGGCTTGCCGAGGATGACTATTACCTTGTGTCTGCCGGTGGCTGGCACGCCTATGATCAGGATTACCTTTACAAGCTGATCATGGAAAAAGAGGAAGAATTCGGGCGCATCAACGAACAGGATGTGACGACACAATGGGGTGTCTTTGCAATTGCCGGCCCAAAGTCGCGCGATGTGTTGAACGCCGTCATCAATGATGCAGACCCGGCGACGGCCCTATCAAACAAACGCTTTCCATGGTTGTCCGCCAAGCAAATTGAACTGGGCATGTGTCCCGTTAACGCGATCCGGGTGGCCTATACCGGTGAGCTGGGCTGGGAATTGCATCATCCGATTGAAATGCAGAACTATCTTTTTGATCTGCTCGAAAAGGCGGGTGAACCACATGGGATGAAGCTGGTGGGCGCACGCGCGCAAAACTGGTTGCGGCAGGAAAAATCTTACCGTGCGTTTGGGACCGAATTGGGCCGTGATGCGACACCGTTGGAGGCTGACCTGCCGCGCTTTGTGGATTTGTCCAAGGACTTTAACGGGAAGGCCGCGATGCAGGCCAAGGGCATCCGTTCAAAATGTGTCACCTTGTTGATTGATGGGCCCGCGGATGCTGATCCGTGGGGGCGCGAGGCGCTGTATGCGACGGACGGTACACGCGTTGGGCGTTTGACCTCGGGTGGGTATTCGGTGGCATTCGAGAAATCCATCGGTATAGGTTACGTGAAACCGGAGCTGGCTGAAGTGGGCACCAAGTTGCAGGTCAAAATGCTGGATCAGCTTTGGAATGCCGAGATTGTTGAGGATAGTCCTTACGACCCCAAGAACACCACAATCCGCGTGGATGGTTGACAGATGCTGCCCGTAAGGTGGGTTTAAACCCACTTTACGCGTTAGCATACCTAAGCGGCGATTTTTGGCGTCCATCGTCGTCAAAATTCGCAGGGTCCAACCACGCCTCAAATCCTGCCTGCACGCGCGGCCAATCTTGGTCGAGGACCGAGAACCAAGCGGTGTCGCGGTTGCGCCCCTTGTAGACCAGCGCTTGTCTGAACAGCCCATCGTACTGAAACCCCAGTCGCGCCGCAGCTTGTCGCGATGGTGCATTCAGCGCATCACATTTCCATTCATAGCGCCGATAGCCCAGATCACCCAGCACGCGTTTCATCATGAGATACATCGCCTCTGTTGCCATGACCGTCCGCTGCAGGGCCGGTGAAAACGTGATAAATCCAACCTCGGCGACGCCGTGCGCGGGCTGGATACGCAGAAAGCTTGCGACGCCCACTGGCTTGCCGTTTGACTTGTCAATAACGGTGAAAAACAGCGGATCTTTGCTGTCCACGACACTATCCACCCAGTTGGTATAATCTGCTTGCGATTGGAATGGACCGGTCGGCATGTAAGTCCAGAGCGTTCCAGTATCGTCTTGCGAAAATGCGGCATACAGGTCAGCGCTGTGCTGGCTTTGCAAAGGTACAATATTGCAGGTGCGTCCATGCATCGGGGTGTTCGGGATGGGCGCGCATCCTGTCCAATCGGGCACCGGATCGCCGATGGGCTGCCCATGCGCATTTACGCGTGCGATCATGTGAACCTCTGCGGCGAAAGTGCAGTGATGGCATCAACCGGTAAGTCCGAGGGTCCACCGCTGATCAAATCCGCAAGCAGTTGGCTGGCCGCCGGCGCCGATTGCATGCCGTATCCGCCTTGTCCCGCGCACCAGATAAAGTTGGGATCCTGTGCATCTGGCCCCAACACAAGGGTTCGGTCCGGTGAAAACGTGCGCAACCCCGCCCAAGAGCTGAGTAGGCGTGTCACGGGTTCCGTCACATTGGCCTCGTAGCGTGCCAATCCTTCGGCCAACACCATGTCGTCGGCGTAAGCATCGTGCGGTGTTGTGGCGTCTTCCTCGGCCGGAGAAACGATTAGCGCGCCTGCATCGGCTTTCGCGTACCAGTTTTCACCAGGCCCGAACATCATCGGCCATGTGCTGACGTCGTGACCACCCGGTGCGGGTATCCGCGCCATAGATCGCCGCAGTGGTGTAAAGCCAAGGGGTGCGATGCCTGCAAGTGTTGCGATCTGATCGACCCAAGCCCCTGCCGCATTCACCAAATTCTGTGCTTCAAAGGTGACCGTGCCTGCGCTGACAACCCACCCTTTGCTGTTCCTTTTGATGTCATCGACATGCGTCTTGGTGTGGATGGCCGCGCCATTTTCGCGGGCGGTCCTAGCAAAGCACTGGATCAGCTTGTCTGTATCAATATCCCACGCAGCCTCGTGATAGGCGGTGCGATCAACGGCTGCATCATCAAGGATGGGCACCATATCCTTTGCCTCTTGCATACTGATCTGCGCAAGCTGCATTTGCCGGGCGTCCGTTGCGAATGCATCAGCGGTGTCGGCGTTTCCGACCAGCAAAAGGCCCCGTGGGCTGAGAACATCGGCCTGATCGTGAAACGCATGGCTGGCTTTGTTGAGTGGGATCGTCGAAGGCTTACCATAGTTCTGTTCAAACATTGCGGCTGACCTGCCGGATGTGTGATAGGCCAGCGCATCTTCGCCCTCAAGCAGCGTGACGCTGCCAAGTGCTGAAAGCCGTGCTGCCGCCGATACCCCGGCAATGCCGCCACCGATGATCAAAAAGTCAATCATCCTTCTTCAAGCCGGTCGGTCGCTGGCGGGGGTGATATACTGAGTGCTGTGATTTGATCATATAATGCAGCGCTCATCTCGAATGACATAGCATCAAGTGATGGACGTAACTGCGCGGGCGACCTTGCTGAGATGATAGGCAACGGTTTCACGCTATGCCCCGCAGCCCAAGCAACAGCCAGCGTTGCAGGGGTTACGCCCATATCGGCCCCTAGTTCCGACAGTTTGCGCGCAGTGTCGTGCATCCATGTCTGATCGTAGCGCGCCTTGTAACGGGAATCTTCGGTTAAGCGACCGGTTTCGCCTTGGGCGTATTTGCCAGTCAAAAGCCCGCCACCCAAGGGCGAATATGGCACAACGGTGATACCTTGATCAGCAGCCATTGGGAAAATTTCAACCTCGCTTTGGCGTTTTACAAGGTTGTACATTGGCTGAATGACGTCGATTTTGGTGCCTAGGGATTTGGCGACCGCCTGTGCTTTCATCACTTGCCACGCGGCATAGTTTGACACACCGATGTGCCTGATCAGACCCTGTGATTGCAGGTCTGCCAAGGTGCTAAAGGTTTCTTCCAGCGGTGTGTCATCATCAAAACGGTGCATATACAGCAGATCGACCGCGTCTTCGTTCATTCGCTTGCGCGAGATATCGAAATGCTCAAGGATATGCGTGCGCGATGCACCGTTGGTGTATCCGGCCTTGGTGGCCAGATAGATGTCATCGCGTGTGGGTTTGATCAGCGGCCCAAGAATCGTTTCTGATGCGCCTTCGGTGTAGATATAGGCGGTATCAAAGTGATTGATGCCACTTTCATAAGCGGCCTCAAACATGGCCTTGCTCGCCGCCTTGTCAGCTTTGCCGCCAAACTGCATGGTGCCAAAGGTAAGCTTGGAAAGCGGTGCGCCGCTGCGTGTTGTCAAATCAGTCATTTTCGAAGTTTGGCACGCCTGTGATATGATGAAAAGGCGTCCAGACACGAGGAGGGTGTGATGGGTCGGGCAGAGGCGGCACGCTGCCGAGAGGCTTTTTCTGATCGGTTGACGGCAACCCGGTATCGTCTGCGCGCGAAATGATGGCCCGATGCATTGACAGTCTTGGCATTGGAATGGCTACTACGGCCTAGTCAAAATTAACCTGCGATCACAGAGTACGGATGCTGTCTTTTTCTTCATTTTGCTACAAGGGTGTCGTCTTATGATGGGCGATATTCCGGTTGCAAAGCCCGGTCAGGTGATCGGTTTGCTGGGCGGATCTTTCGATCCGCCGCATAAAGGCCATGTACATATTTCAAAAGCAGCGTTGAAACGTTTTGGATTGGACCGCCTGTGGTGGTTGGTGTCGCCGGGCAACCCATTGAAGGCAAATGGTCCCGCCCCTTTGGCAGACCGCATGCAGGCGGCGCGTGCCATGATGCAGCATCCGCGTGTGACCGTGACGGATATCGAAGCCAAGATTGGCACCCGCTACACCGCGCAAACGCTTGCCGCCTTGCGCCGACGATATCCGGGTGTGCGGTTTGTTTGGCTGATGGGTGCGGACAACCTTGCGCAGTTTCACCGTTGGCAGGATTGGCGCTGGATCATGGAAACCGTGCCGATTGGCGTATTGGCCAGACCGGGTGACAGGATTTCTGCGCGCATGTCGAAAGCGGCCAAGGTTTATGCACAGGCGCGCTTGCCGGGGCGTGCTGCGCACATTCTGGGCCGGGTGGATGCGCCTGCCTGGGCTTTCGTTAATCTGCCGATGTCAGATCAGTCTTCGACAGCCATTCGCAAACGGGGGGAATGGTGATGCGCTTATCACGTCGCGCGGTCCTGATGGGGGCCGCTTCAACAGTTGCATCGGCGGCTTTTGCAGACGCCCCAATGACGTCCTTGCGCCCCATCGCGCGGACACCTGCCAAAGATGCGGTTGACAGTATGGTTGCGGGAAGGGGGTTCTCTGGCGACTTTGGTGTTTTGGTTGCTGACCTGCAAACGGGCGAAGTTCTGGAAGATATCCAAAGTGCGAAGGCGCAGCCGCCAGCAAGTGTGACAAAGGCTTTTACCGCCCTTTATGCGATAGAAGCATTGGGCGCGGGGCACACCTTTGCAACACGTATATTTGCTGATGGAATTATAGAAAACGGTATTTTAAGTGGTAATTTGATTTTGGCTGGTGGTGGCGATCCTAATTTGGTGACGGATCAGATTGCCGATTTGGCGCAGCGACTGAAGGATACTGGTCTGCGCGAAGTCAAAGGTGACTTTCTTGTCTGGGATAACGCACTGATCAATCAAGAAGAGATTGATGAGAGCCAATTTGATTACCTTGGTTATAATCCGACGATCACGGGTTTGAACCTGAATTACAACCGTGTGCACTTTGAGTGGAAGCTGGATGGCGAGGATTATGTCACTACACTGGATGCCCGCAGCGAAAACTATCGGCCCGCAGTAACGACCGCCCGCATATCGGTTGTTGATCGAAGTTCGCCTGTTTTTACGTACAGTGACATCGGCGATGTGGATCAATGGACGGTGGCTGGATCAGCACTGAACAAAGAAGGATCGCGGTGGTTGCCGGTGCGCCATCCCGCGCTTTATGCCGGAGAGGTTTTTGCGACATTTGCGCGAAGCCATGGGATTTTGCTGAAGGCACCCAAAGAGACCGCCGTTGCACCGACCGGTATGACACTTGCAAGTCTTGAAAGCGCGCCCTTGCGCCAGATGATGCGCGGTATGCTGCGGTTTTCAACAAACCTTACCGCAGAAGCTGCGGGTATGGCAGCGACTGCTGCACGTGCGGGTACGCCGCGTGGTTTGCGAACCTCTGCTTTGGGGATGGCGCGTTGGGCGAACGCGCGTGCGGGCAGCATTACGCCGTCTTTTGTTGATCATTCTGGGCTGGGCGATCAGTCGCGCGTATCGCCTGCGGATATGGTGCGATTGCTTGGCGCGCCTGACGTAATACAAACACTTAGGCCAATTATGCGCGATATTCGCTTGGTTGGCGACGATCAGCAGGTGATCAGTGATCCGGCTGTGTCGGTCAAGGCCAAGACCGGAACATTGAACTTTGTCTCATCCCTTGCGGGGTACATCCGCACCAAAAGCGGCCGGGATCTGGCGTTTGCATTTTTTGCGTCAGATCTGGAGGCGCGCGAGGCCGGCAAGCTGACCGGTGCCGAAAGCCCGCCCGGCGCACGTGGTTGGAACCGCAGGGCGCGCAGGGTACAGCAAGATATCCTAAAGCACCTGGCGTTCAGGTTAACCTGATCAGAGCGTCATGTGCCGTGCACGTGCCCCGCGTTCAATGGCGGCGGCATGCAAACGGTCGAGTTCCAATTCTTCGCGAATCTCTTCCAGCATGCGTGCTTCGGGGCCGACAATACGTCCGTCGGCGGCGGCCACGTCACAAGATAGCGCATAAGCCGTTTCATATAAATGCTCTGGCAAGGCATCACGGATCAAACCAAACAGCGCTTCAAGCCCGTCTTCCTGTTCGAACAAATCAAACACCATTTTTGACGTGCGCGGCAGCCGTTCAGCATCGTAACCGTCAAAAACAGGCAAGTTATTGATTGCATTGCTCATTTTTACAAGCTCGGCGGTGCGGATATTCTCATCCGATGCGGAGACCGCGATCATCAGGGCGGCAAGCGCATCTTGCGCGGTCATTGGGGCATCTTCGAGCATCATCAATTCCTTCAGGTTGCAGGGTACATTTATTGACGCCTTGCCTGTCTCGCAATAGGGAGTGCGCGTTGCGGCGATCACAATGATGGCCCCCAAATGAAGTGAGAGTACCATGAGCAACATGCGTGAAGCAGCGATGACGTCGAAGGCCTGGCCCTTTGTGGAAGCGCGCGCATTGCTTAAACGCTATGAAAACAAGGCGCCTGAGAAAGGGTATGTTTTGTTTGAAACGGGGTATGGTCCGTCTGGTCTGCCGCATATCGGGACATTTGGTGAGGTGTTGCGCACAACGATGATCCGCCGTGCGTTTGAGGTAATTTCGGATATTCCCACTAAATTGATCTGTTTTTCTGATGATCTGGACGGCATGCGCAAGGTGCCGGGCAATGTGCCGCAGCAAGACATGCTGGCTGAACACATGCACAAGCCGCTGACATCGGTGCCCGATCCGTTTGGCACGCATGAAAGCTTTGGCCACCATAACAACGCGATGTTGCGCCGGTTTTTGGATACTTTTGGGTTTGAGTATGAATTTTACTCGGCCCGTGAGTTTTACAAGACAGGACAGTTTGATGAGATCTTGCTGCGCGCCGCCGCCCGCTATGACGATATCATGGCCGTCATGCTGAAGTCGTTGCGCGAAGAGCGTCAGGGGACTTATTCGATTTTTCTGCCGATCCATCCTGAGACCGGGCGCGTGCTGTATGTGCCGATGAAGCATGTGGATGGCGAAAAGGGTGAGGTCACCTTTGATGATCCTGACGGCCGCGAATGGACGCTGCCTGTGACAGGTGGCAATGTAAAATTGCAATGGAAGCCGGATTTTGGGGCGCGCTGGGCTGCGCTGGACGTGGATTTTGAGATGTATGGCAAGGAACACGCCACCAACACAGCGATCTATGACCGGATTTGCGAGATATTGGGCGGCAAGAAGCCGAACCACTTTTCTTATGAGCTGTTTTTGGATGAGAAAGGTCAGAAGATTTCAAAGTCGTCCGGGAACGGGATTTCGATTGATGAATGGCTGACCTACGCTTCGACCGAGAGCCTGTCGTACTTCATGTATCTTAAGCCGAAGACGGCCAAGCGGATGCATTTTGACGTGATTCCCAAGGCGGTGGATGAGTATCACCAGCAGTTACGTGCTTATGCGGATCAAGATGATGCAGGCCGGGCCAATAACCCTGTGTTCCATATTCACGGTCACAATGTGCCTGCGTCTGATATGGTTGTGCCTTTTGCGATGTTGTTGAACCTTGCCTCTGTTTCCGGGGCCGAGGACAAAGACACGCTTTGGGGTTTCATCCAGCGCTATGCGCCTGATGCATCGGCCGAAAGGAACCCGCAGATGGATCAGGCGGCAGGGTTTGCCGTGCGATATTACAATGACTTTGTGAAGCCGACGAAGGTGTATCGCCAGCCAACGGATCAGGAACGCGCGGCACTTGGTGATTTGGTTGAGCGGCTGAAAGCATGGGACGGTGGTCTGGATGCCGAAGAGCTGCAAACAATGGTTTTCGCTGTTGGTAAAGACCATGGGTTTGATCCGCTGCGTGCGTGGTTCACGGCACTTTACGAGGTGCTTTTGGGTGCGTCACAAGGGCCGCGTTTTGGTGGTTTCATCGCGCTTTATGGCGTCGAGGAAACCATTGCCCTGATAGAACAGCAGCTGGCGGCCTAAGCACCACGCCCAAAAGAATTGAAACTATTCGGTGTTCTTGTCCGTATCCATTATGATGGATCTGACAGGGGGCATTGATCATGCGGATTTTGGCAGCGGTATTTGGGTTGTGGATGGCGGCGACGTCTGTGTTTGCGCAAGACGCGGATGCGATCGAAGGGGTGATTGGCAATCAGTTGGAAGCCTTCAATAACCGCGATGTTTCAGAGGCTTGGCAATACGCCAGCCCGAACATCAAACGCTTGTTTGGTAGCCCAGATAACTTTGGCATGATGGTCCAACAGGGTTATCCAATGGTTTGGGATAATGCAGATGTACGATTTCTGGACTTGCGTGATGTGGCAGGCAATCTTTGGCAAAAGGTCATGGTGCGCGATGCCCAAGGTGGTTTGCACATTCTAGATTATCAGATGATTGAAACGGCTGATGGATGGCAGATCAATGGCGTGCAATTGCTGCCTGCGCCGGATGTTGGTGCCTGAAGCGTTGCGGCACTGACCGTCACGGTGCTGTCAGCCCCTCTTTAGACCGAAAAGATACCCCTTTGGCAGGTGGCCCGGCTGCGCGCTGGGCCTTTTGCGTTTTTCAAAGCTTCAGGGGCTCTTTTCATGAATAAAGCTATCACCGACGGACTTGTTTTCGACCCATTGCCGTTTTCCGCAGGCCTTTCGCTGTGGTCCAGCACCGATGGTACGCCGGGGTCCGATACCTATGCTGGCAGCGGATCGGGTGTTTTTGTGGCCGCCGATCAGGATTTTGCGGGCTGTCTGGAACTGCTGAAAGTCGATGCGACCCAGCGCGTGCGGTATAAAGGTGAGACGCCGATTGTGCCCGGCTGCTATCTGCAAATCAAAGCACGGGTCAAAGCTGTTGCAGGTGCGTTGCCTGCAGTGCGTATTGCAGGCTGGGCCGGGGCGGGGGGCGGCATTCAGTTGCCCGGCGTGACAGAGGTGGGGCCTTCGGTGCAACTGACCACCTATGGCGAAGTCGTTGAGGTGACGGCGATTGTGGCGACCGCGGACCGGGGCGGTGTTGATCTGGTCTGGACGGGGGCTGCCTACGGTCACTTTGGTATTGATCTGACGGGACCGACCGGTGGCGTTGTGCGCCTTGACGATATCACGATCACCGATGTGTCCTCTGCCTTTCAGGGTGACCTGTCAGGGCTGGTTGATGTCCGCGATTATGGCGCAAAGGGTGATGGTGTCACTGACGATAGTGCGGCTTTCAATGCCGCTGATGCGGCGGCAAATGGTCGTACTGTTATGGTGCCGGAAGGCGATTATTTGCTGGAAGGCAATGTTACGATGGACAATCCGGTGCGCTTTGTCGGGCGTATCGTGCAAGAGCCCGCGTTTCGCTTTATTCTGCAACAGGACTATGATTACGACAGCTATTTGTCTGCATTTCAGAACGAAGAGTTGGCGTTCAAAAAGGCCTATCAGGCGCTTATCAATTTCGCTGATCACGATTCTTTGGATCTTTGCGGTCGTCGTGTTCTGTTGACTGAACCGGTTGACATGCAGGCGGCCGACCCAAGCCGCACGCGCTTTGAAACTCGCCGCGTTATTCGCAACGGTCAGTTTCAGCCCGCCGATGGTGCCGCTTGGGACACAGTCGAAGTGACGTCGCAAGCAACTTATGCTGCGAATGATGACAATCGCCTGACAAATGTCACGAATATCGCATCAATCGCGGTCGGGTCATTGGTTGAGGGGAGTGGCGTTGGGCGCGAGATCTATGTCACTTCGGTCAATGAAAGTGCGCAGACGCTGGAGTTGAGCCGTCCGCTGTTCGATGCAGAGGGCACGCAAGTGTTCACCTTTTTGCGCTTTCAGTACATGCTCGATTTTTCGGGCTATGAAAAACTCAGCCAGTTCATTCTGGATGATATCGAGTTTCAGGGGCGCGGTGTTGCCAGCGGCATTATGATGGCCCCCGATGGTTTCACCTTCCATGTGCGTGATAGCTTTGTGAACAGACCCAAGGATCGCGGGATTACA
The DNA here is from genome assembly GCF_000169435.1 of Roseobacter sp. CCS2. Taxonomy (GTDB): domain Bacteria; phylum Pseudomonadota; class Alphaproteobacteria; order Rhodobacterales; family Rhodobacteraceae; genus Yoonia. Next base: position 400,967 of record NZ_AAYB01000002.1, read on the forward strand.
TCGCCGGGACGTGGTTGTCAGGGCATGATGATCGACCGGTGTCAGATGATTTCAGATGAACAAAATGTTCCTGTTCAGAACCGGGTCAGCGTTGGGTTTAATGCCAACGCAAATGACGTGAAAATCAGGGACAACCGGGTTAGCCGGTTCCGGCATTTTTGCGTGCTGGCGGGGTCCGGTAACCTGATCGTTGGCAACCACTGGTTTCAGGGCGATGATCAGACCAATGGATTGCGCTTGGGTGGTGTTATTCTGACCTTGCCTAACCCCAAGAGCATTTTTACCGGCAACTATGTCGATAACAACTTTATCGAGTGGACGAATGAACATGATGCCACACCGGCCCTTGGCACCCAGTTTTCCTTTGGAGGGCTGACGATCACAGGCAATATGTTCACGGTCAATGATGTGACGGACGCGTTCAATTTCATTGTGATCAAACCGTTCGGCCCTGATCATTTCATCAACGGTTTTTCGGTGACTGGCAATGTTTTCCGTTCGTTGAATGGCAGGATCGACAGGGTTGAAGACGTCGATACAACCTTTGCCGACCTTGATTTCAGCCGGACACGCGATTTCGAATTCACGGCTAACACCTTTCACAACGTCAACGATTCCGTTTCGAACCCCGCATCTTTGACGCATGTGCAGGCAACCGAAGCATCGACATGGTTCATGCAGACACGCAAAGTGCTGCCATTTGGCGGGCGCGCATTGAGCGTCGAAGGTGTTATGCCTACCGGTGCTGTGACTAACACTGGCGGCAATAACGTGTATGACCTGCCTTGGTCTGAGGGCGAACAAGGCAGCAGTTTGCGCGATGTGCATTTGAATTGGAGCGTGCCTGTTAAAGGTCAGGTCCGCTATGTTGTTCGGATGGATCAAACCGACTAACGCGGTTTGCTTTGTAAGACTGAAGGGCACCCTTATGGGGTGCCCTTTGGCGTGTTACGGCACGCCTTTTGTAGTGAGACCAAGCACTTATGCTGCAGTGCAGAAAAATGCTGCATTGCCGACATAAACCGTCTATAATTGCCCCTGTAGTTGAATTTAATGTCAGGGGAACAACATGACGCCCGCACTCACTCTATCACTCACCGCGCAGAGTTTGCAGGTTGCAAGCGCAGTCATCGGCCAGCAAATGCGGTTTGCAGATGCGCTGATCGAACAGACGTCTGCCGCGCAGCGCGCGTTGATGTCTCCTTATTATGGCACGCCGACGCCCAAAACAAAGCCCGCACCTGCCGCTAGGCAGAAACCGGTCAAGAAGGCTGCGGCACCAAAAGCAAAAAAGCCAAAGATTGCGGTGGTAGCAAAAACTGCATCCAAGGCGAAAGAGGCTGTCGCCGCGAAGCCGAAGCCAGCGGTCGCTCAAAAACCTGTTGCTGCAAAACCAGCGTCGAAGGCGACGGAGGCATCGTCGAAAGTCACCAAGGCAAAACCGCCGGTGAAAGCTAAAGCTCCGGTAACCAAGCCTGCTAAAGCTGAAGTTGTTGCGAAGTCGCCTGCCGTGACAAAGCCAGTAATTGCGAAATCGAAAACACCAGCCAAGGCTGCGACACTGAAGAAAGCCACTGCGAAAGCAGAGACAGCCAAGCCCGCGCCTAAGAAGGTTGTCACGCAGGCCAAGCCAGCCGCAGCAAAGGCACCTGGCCAGCCTCAAACAAAGTCAAAAGCTAAGTCAGCGACGCCGACACCGGCCAAGACAACGAAGCGTGGCAAACCAATCACCGTTGCCGATACGCCATGGGATGGCAAGGCACCGTCCTAACCGTCCGAATACACCCCATCACAATATGAAACAGCACCCATCATGCGCGACTTGCATGGTGGGTTTGCATTTGTGAGCGTTGTTGCTGGGCCGCCGCTGAACTATTTCGGGGGTGGGAGGACGAATATTCAACTTACGAGGCTCAAAATGTCACTCCGTCCCGATAATACCCTGATTTCCAACCGTGAAATGTTGCTTGAATTGCTTGCAACACCTTTTCGCGCGATGGGTACCGCACTTCACGACATCGCAACCAACACAGCACGCGCCCAGACAGCGCGCGAATTAGCGGCGATATCTGATGATGAGCTGAAAGCGCGCGGTATGAAACGCGCTGATATTGTCAGTCTGGCGTTTCGTCACGACGGCTAGGTTGCGTCACATCCGTGGCTCTTCCAGCGTAAATCCCTTTACCTATGTCAAAGCACCGGGCCGCTGCTGTTTTACAAATTGTAAAGCCCGGACCGGTCAAGGCTTGGATTCGGCTGCGTTTTCGGCATGATATAGGCTGACCAGACACATCAGGGGGGAACCATCGTGACCAATCAACCAGCCGGAGCCTATGCGCCGTCAGCCGACATGGCTGCCAATGCCCATGCCGATCAAACCACCTACGAAAAGATGTACGCTGCATCCATTGAAGACCCAGAGACGTTCTGGGGCGAACATGGCAAGCGGCTTGACTGGATCAAACCTTATACACGTGTCAAGAATACCAGCTTTGCCCCCGGCAATGTCGATATCAAGTGGTACGAAGATGGTACGCTGAATGTCAGCGCCAACTGTATCGACCGTCATTTGGCGACACGGGGCGATCAGACCGCCATTATTTGGGAGCCTGACAGCCCCGATGATGATGCCGTACATATCACCTACAAAATGCTGCACAAAAAGACATCGCTGATGGCGAATGTTCTAAAGGACATGGGTGTTGGTAAAGGCGACCGCGTCGTTCTTTATCTGCCCATGATCCCCGAGGCCGCTTATGCGATGCTTGCCTGCGCGCGGATCGGCGCGATCCATTCGATTGTCTTCGCAGGATTCTCTGCCGAAGCGCTGGGCGCACGGATCAACGCCTGTGATGCAAAGGTTGTGATTACCGCTGATGGTGCACCGCGGGGGGGCCGGGTGACAAACCTCAAAGACAGTGTGAATCAGGCGCTCTTGAATGATTTTGACGAGGTGAAATGCCTTCTTGTCAAACGTACTGGCCAACAGGTCGCGTGGCGCGACGGGCTGGATTACTGGCTGCACGAGATGGAAGAAAAAGTCAGCGCCGACTGTCCGCCGACTGAAGTGAACGCCGAAGATCCGCTGTTCATTCTTTATACGTCTGGTTCCACCGGCCAGCCTAAGGGCGTTGTGCATTCCAGCGGTGGCTACCTTGTCTATGCGGCGATGACGCAGCAGTACACGTTTGACTATCACGACGGTGATATCTTTTGGTGCACCGCTGACGTGGGCTGGGTCACAGGGCATAGCTATATTGTTTATGGGCCATTGGCGAACGGCGCGACCACGATCATGTTTGAGGGTGTCCCTACATATCCCGATGCCGGTCGGTTCTGGGCGGTCTGCCAAAAACACAAGGTCAATCAGTTTTATACAGCGCCAACGGCGATTCGCGCGCTGATGGCGCAAGGCAATGAATACGTTGAAAAGTATGATCTGTCTGATATCAAGGTACTTGGCACCGTTGGCGAACCGATCAACCCCGAAGCTTGGAACTGGTACAACGACATTGTCGGTAAAGGCAAAGCGCCCATCGTCGATACGTGGTGGCAGACCGAAACCGGGGGGCATTTGCTGACACCGCTGCCCGGTGCAACAGCGACCAAACCCGGCTCTGCCACTTTGCCCTTCTTTGGCATTCAGCCTGTCATTCTGGAACCAACGTCGGGCGAGGAAATTCACGATACCGCCGCAGAGGGCGTGCTGTGCATCAAAGACAGTTGGCCTGCCCAGATGCGCACCGTCTGGGGCGATCATGAGCGGTTCGAGAAGACGTATTTTGCGGATTACAAGAATTACTATTTCACCGGTGATGGCTGTAAGCGCGATGAAGACGGGTACTATTGGATCACCGGCCGCGTGGATGATGTGATCAACGTCTCAGGCCACCGGATGGGCACGGCCGAAGTTGAAAGCGCCTTGGTCGCACATGCAAAAGTCGCTGAAGCTGCCGTTGTGGGTTATCCGCATGACATCAAGGGGCAGGGTATCTATGCCTATGTCACCTTGATGAACGGCCAAGAGCCATCGGACGCGTTGCGCAAAGAGCTAGAGGTCTGGGTCCGCTCCGAGATTGGCCCGATTGCCAAGCCTGATTTGCTGCAATGGGCACCGGGGCTGCCGAAAACACGGTCGGGCAAGATTATGCGGCGCATCCTGCGCAAGATTGCTGAGGATGATTTCGGTGCGCTGGGCGATACATCTACGCTGGCTGATCCGTCCGTTGTCGATGATCTGATCGAGAACCGGATGAACCGGGGCTGATGCATGTGCCATAAACAGAAAAGGCCGCGCAGATTTCTGCGCGGCATTTCTTGTTAGCATCACGTGCGGCTGGTCAGCAGTTTCAGCCCTGCCAGCGCAAAGAATGTGCCAAGGATGCCCTGAATAACCCGGCGTGCCTTGCCGTAAATGCGCACCATGACGGGGGTCGAAAACGCGAGCGCGTAAAGCAGATGGCAAATGATCGACAGAATAAACGTGCCCACAACGATCACGGCCGCAACCCAGAACGGCGCGTCGTTTTGCAACCCAAGCGAGATGATCGCGATCCAAGACAGCGCGGCCTTGGGGTTTGTCATTTGAATGATATAGCCACGTCGCAAATATCCTAATGCAGTGCGGCGCCCGCCTTTCAGCTCGCTGGCTTCAATATCATGTGGGGACGCTGCGGATTTGAAGGCTTTATAGGCCAGCCACAGCAAATAAGCGCCGCCAAAAAGCTTAATAAGCAAAAGTGCCGAAGCATAGGTCGCCAGAAGTGCCGACAGTCCAAATGCTGTTAGAACCGCCCATGTGAAAGAGCCGATCGCGACCCCCATCGCCAAAGCGATGCCCGATGGGCGACCCACGCTCATTGATGTGCCCATCACGGCCAGAACATTCGGGCCGGGGCTGGCAATACCCAAAAGAAATGCAGAATAGGCAAGTAGAATTCCGGGAAGGTAAACAGAGATATCTTGCATGGCGCGACCTTTCGAAGCGAATGAATGTTCACACAATGTTCCGAATAGGTGCGCAAAGCAATTGAATTCAGCCCGTAGCAGCCTTCACCCGGTTGCAGGCTTGTTTTCCAACATTTTTACTTCACGCTGCGGGAACGGAATACTAATGTCGTGTTCCTCAAACGCGTCCCAGAGTGCCAGATAAACATTGCCACGAATGTTGGTCAGACCGCCTGTGGGGTCCCTGATCCAGAACCGCAGCAGATAGTCGACCGAACTGTCACCAAAGCCCACGATATGACACACCGTTGGCCTGTTGCTGAGCACACGATCAACACCCTGCGCGGCCTCAATCGCAATGCGCCGCACTTCGTGCGGGTTGTCGTGATAGGCGGTGCCAAAGTTGATATCAAGGCGAACGAAATCGTTGGAATGTGACCAGTTGACGACCTGACCGGTGATCAGGTCTTCGTTTGGTATCAGGTATTCGCGCCCGTCGCGGGTGACGACCGATACATAACGCGCACCCAGCGAATTGATCCAACCAAAGGTATCGCCAAGGCTGATGACATCGCCGGGTTTAATCGACTTATCCAGCAGGATGATCACACCGGAAACAAGGTTGGACACGACCTTTTGCAGACCAAAACCAAGGCCCACACCAATCGCACCCGAAAGTACTGCAAGCCCTGTCAGGTCGATCCCCAGCGCACGCACGCCAACAAAGAATGCAGCACCATAGAACGCAATTTGCACGCCTTTGACGATCAGCACCTGCATGGATGGGCTGATATCTTCGTTTGATCGGATCCGACTTGCTGTCGTTGTTGTAAAGAACCGCGCCGCGGTGATGAGCACGCCCAAAATCACAAGGCCCTGAATAAGCAACAGCAGCGAGAACCTGATTTCACCTATATTGAACCCGACACTGTCCAGTAACCGCTCGGCCACATCCAAAAGCCCAAGGATTTGCAAGGTGGCCCATATCCACGCGCCGTAGCGTACGAATTTGCGCAGTGTCGGGCTTTTGATCAGGCGGGTGGCGAAAACGATCAGCAGCCATGCCAATGCCAGCGTGCCGATCACGCCCAACAGATAGCTGCGGCTGTTCCAGGTCAATTCGCGCATGGCAAAGATGACGATCCAGATCAGTGCGACGAAAAAGATTGCCCGCAAGCGTTGATGCACAACAACAAGGATGCGCATCCGCCACTTTGGCCAATTTTCGCGCGATCCCATCCATGCACGAATGCGCGGCCCCAGAATCGCGCGCAGAATATGCGCTGCGGCAAAAATACCAATCGCAATCAGGATTTGATACAGGTTCCAGGTTCGGAACATGCTTTCGATGAACTGTTGCCCTTGAATCAACAGATCACCGCCAATTTCGAGGACCTCCTCAAGCGGTTCTTCTACCAATACCGGGTCGTTTATTCCGTCGTGCGCAGCCATCGGATTCCTGATCAGTGCATCTGTTTTGATAAGGTTGCATGCAGATAGCGTGCAAGCAAGCAACGCTTATGCATCAGTGCGTAAATGACGCTGACGCAAATCGTTTGTATCCTTGTGAGGGCATGATGAAACCGCTACGATTTTATGAAAGATAGCGTTGGAGTTCCTATTATGGACATGACCATATTGTTGTTGTTGGCTGCCTCTGGTGTGCTTTTGATCCCGCTCCTGAGTGAGGATGATGACGATGAGAGTGACAAAAACGAAGTTCGCGGGACATTGGAAGATGATATTCCGCTGGACGGTACGGATGGCGACGACCTGATCCTTGGATTTGATGGGAACGACACCATCAATGGTGGTGCCGGACTTGATTTCATAAACGCCGGGCTGGGCAATGACACGGTGAATGGTGGCGATGGCCGTGATGTGATCGAAGGACGTGCCGGTGATGACATTCTGAACGGGGATGATGGCAACGATACGATTTTGGGCGGTGCCGGCGATGATGACATCAACGGCGGCTTTGGTAGCGATATCATTCGCGGCGGTCGCGGCGCTGACGAGATTTTCGGCGGGTTTGGTGCCCGTTTGCTGGATGGTGAACTGAATAATGCAACTGACCGCACCGATACACTTCGCGGCGAAGGCGGTGAGGATGAAATCTACCTTTGGGGCGGCGGCGGTCTGGCTGTTGGCGGGCAGAATTCTGATGATCCCGGTACGGGTGATGAAAAAGACGTGCTTGTTCTTGTCACGGGCGAAGGGCGCTTGGAAGACTCAGAAGGCACAACCGATTTCTTTGCCTTGGCGAACATCGAAAATGATGAAGAAACTTTTGCCATTATCACCGAATTCGATGAATCAGAGCATCGGATGATCCTGACTGTCGATATTGATTTGGATGGTGCAGCCGCAACGCCGCAAGTTGGATTTGAGGCGACGCTAAGCACGATTGAAGAGGGCGATGAAACCGTTAATGGTTTCCTGATCACGGCAAAACTGCTGAACCCTGACGATTTCCCGGATGCCGAGTTTGAGGAATCATCTGCGTTCTTCAGAGGTGAAGCCAATACGACAAGTGATGATCTGCAAACCTTTGTTCAAGACAACTACGATATCGAAGTTGTGTTCACCGATGCGGCAGACAATGATTACGTCGACCCAGAGACAACGATCAATGCGATCAACAGTCAGATCCCTGACAATCCGCCTGTCCCTGTCTGACACTGAAAGACGCGTCACTACGCCGGTCCCAATGCGGGATGCAGCTATGCGATCACCCTTGCGAGCAGGGGTCAGCGCGTGTATCTGATCTTTCATGAAAAAGGTTTTTGATATGGATGATCGCGCACGGCTGCCTTGGCGGTTCTTTGGTGCACGTGGCACAATCCTCGCGCGGGGATAACGCCCGCCTGCTTTCCGTAAACCTGACGACCACTGACATTTTATGACGGGAGAGGACAATGTCCCCCAAAACGCTCTATGATAAAATCTGGGATGCGCATGTCGCCCATGAAGCCGATGATGGCACCTGCCTGCTTTATATTGATCGCCATCTGGTCCACGAAGTGACCAGCCCGCAGGCCTTTGAAGGGCTGCGTATGGCGGGCCGCAAGGTGCGCGCGCCCGAAAAAACCATCGCTGTGCCAGACCACAATGTGCCGACAACGGCTGGACGCGATGACCCCAAGAACATGACCGAGGATAGTGCCATTCAGGTCGCTGCATTGGATAGCAATGCCAAGGAATTCGGCATCCACTACTATCCAGTTTCTGACGTCCGTCAGGGCATCGTGCATATCGTCGGACCAGAGCAGGGCTGGACGTTGCCGGGCATGACCGTTGTATGCGGTGACAGCCACACGGCAACCCACGGTGCCTTTGGCGCGCTGGCCCACGGCATCGGCACGTCCGAGGTTGAGCATGTTCTGGCGACGCAAACGCTGATCCAGAAGAAATCCAAGAACATGAAGGTCGAGATTACAGGCAAACTACGCCCCGGTGTGACGGCCAAGGACATCACCCTGTCCGTCATCGGCGCGACCGGCACGGCTGGCGGCACTGGCTATGTGATCGAATATTGTGGCGAAGCGATCCGCGATTTGTCGATGGAAGGGCGCATGACGGTCTGCAACATGGCGATTGAAGGTGGCGCGCGTGCTGGTCTGATCGCACCGGACGAGAAAACCTACGCATACTGCAAAGAGCGCCCGCACGCACCAAAGGGTGCAGCATGGGAAGCGGCAGAGGCGTATTGGCGCACGCTTTATACCGACGAAAGCGCGCATTTCGACAAGGTGATCACGCTGAAAGGCGAAGATATCGCGCCTGTCGTGACTTGGGGGACGTCACCCGAGGATGTTTTGCCGATCACGGCTGCCGTGCCTGCGGCGGATGATTTCGAAGGTGGTAAAGTTGGCGCGGCCCAACGTTCGCTCGACTATATGGACCTCAAGCCGGGCACGCCTTTGTCTGACATCGAAATCGACACGGTCTTTATCGGATCTTGCACAAATGGACGCATTGAAGACCTGCGGGCAGCAGCTGCCATTCTTAAGGGCAAGAAAAAGAAAGACGGGCTGCGGGCGATGGTTGTGCCGGGGTCCGGTCTTGTGCGTGCGCAGGCCGAGGAAGAAGGGCTGGCGGATATTTTTAAGGACGCCGGGTTTGAATGGCGCCTTGCCGGTTGTTCCATGTGTCTGGCGATGAACCCCGATCAACTGGCACCGGGTGAACGCTGTGCAGCCACATCCAACCGCAACTTCGAAGGGCGGCAAGGGCGGGGCGGACGCACCCACCTGATGTCACCGCAGATGGCTGCCGCGGCGGCGATCACAGGCAAACTGACCGATGTGCGGGAGATGATGTAATGCAGAAATTCACAAAACTCAGCGGCATCGCCGCCCCACTGCCATTGGTCAACATCGACACCGATATGATCATTCCCAAGCAGTTCCTGAAAACGATCAAACGGTCCGGCCTTGGTGTGAACCTGTTTGATGAGATGCGCTATGACGATGACGGCAACGAAATTCCTGATTTCGTCTTGAACAAACCCCAATATCGCGAAGCGCAAATCATTGTTGCCGGTGAAAACTTTGGTTGCGGGTCTTCGCGCGAACACGCGCCATGGGCTATCGCCGATTTTGGGATCACTTGCGTGATCGCACCGTCCTATGCCGATATCTTCTACAACAACTGTTTCAAAAACGGGATCCTGCCTATCGCGCTGCCGCAAGAGCAGGTTGATGTTCTGATGAAGGACGCCGAAAAAGGGTCCAACGCGCGGATCGAGGTTGATCTTGAGGCGCAGACGGTCACGTCTTCGGATGGTGAAACCTTTAGTTTTGAGGTTGATGCCTTCAAAAAGCATTGCTTGATAAACGGCCTCGACGACATTGGCCTGACCATGGAAAAGGCCGCGTCGATTGACAGCTATGAGGCTGCGGCCAGCACCGCGCGTCCGTGGGTGTAACGGCATTCATAAACATTTCAATCAGGGCTGCTTTGTCACGAAGCGGCCCTTTTGCATTCCGGACCTACTGCACAAATGCTGCGGTTCGGTGGCTTTCGCGCACCACTTTGCTGCCAATGTGAAGTATATAGCCGGTTTCACGCGCGCATTGGTTGATGCAAAGGGCTGGATTTGTTCAGGATTATCCCAATAATAATATCATCTGGGTATGTTGTGCGTGCCACCCGGAACTTATGCGCAAGGCATGCGATGGCCGAGTAGAGGAAAAGTGTAGTGCTAGCGCGATTGCCTTCAGCATTGGTAAGAGCCGTGATGGTCGTGATGTTGATCATCATGCCTTATGCACTGTTGCCCAATTCTGGGACGGACAACGCGCAGATTATCGTTCTGGTTGCGATCTTTGGCGCACTTTTCACGATTGTCGAATATAGCTCCAGCAGCCCCAGCCTGGTCGAGTTTCGCGATGCCCCCCCGTTCAATCGGGTCAGGTTTTCGGCTTTGTTTGCCACTGTGTTTTGTCTGTCAATGATCTTTAAAGGTGTGGATTCCCCTACAGTGATCTCTGAATACTTTCAGAACAGCGGGAGTGTGATCGGAGAAACCATTGATTTTCCGTATTCGCCGGTACGTCTGATGGTCATCATGATGCCTGACGGGACCGATCCGTTGGTGATCCAGCATTTGCGTGACGCAGCAGGGCTGAGCTATCTGGTTTCCGTGTTTTCGGTCATTTGGTTTGTCGTTCTGCTGCGCCTATACCGCTGGCCGCGCCGCGCGGGCGCCTTTAATGTCTGGATCAATCTGCCCACATTTGACCCAACCGCTGGCGGTGATGTGGTGAAACGCCTTCAAAGGGATGGACGCGTTAACATTATATTAGGGTTCTTGTTGCCTTTCTTGGTGCCAGCAGTTGTCAAATTGGTGGCGGCCTTGGGCACCCCAATTAACCTTGATAACCCACAAACCTTGATTTGGACGGTCTCTGCATGGGCATTCTTGCCAGCCAGCATTTTGATGCGCGGTGTCGCCCTCAGCCGGGTTGCACAGATGATCGAACTGCAGCGGCGCAAGGCCTACGACCGCACCGGGCCAACGCACAGCGCTACCTATTAGGCGCAGCACTTTGTCTTGTCGGCGCAATTGTGCAGGCCGATACGTACCGCATCGCTACTTTTGCCGCCCCGCTAAGCCGTGATGGACCGGGGCTTTTGCTGCGCGACCTACAGCGCGGGGATGATCCGCAGATTGCGGCGATTACGGATGTTATTACGCATCTCGATCCTGATGTCTTGATCCTGACAGATTTTGATTATGACCAAGACCTGATTGCGCTGCGCGCTTTTGCCGATCGCTTTAATCCCGGTTACCCGCATCTTTTCGCCCTGCGCCCCAATGCGGGACTTGCGACTGGTCTTGATCTTGATGGCAATGGCCGCTTGGGTGATGCACGCGACGCGCAGGGATACGGTCGCTTTGCCGGTGATGGCGGCATGGCGATTATGTCGCGCTTTGCGGTGTTGGATGATCAGGTTACCGACATTTCGATGACCTTATGGCGGGATTTGCCCGGTGCAACATTGCCGCAAATGGATGGCGTGTCTTTTTTAGATCCTGCCGCACAAGACGTCCTGCGCCTTTCGTCCACAGCACATTGGATCGTGCCTATCGCATTGCCAGATGGTGCGCCGTTGTCTGTCATGGCCTTTTCCGCCACGCCGCCTGTGTTTGATGGCCCTGAGGACATGAACGGTCTGCGCAATCGTGATGAACTGCGGTTGTGGGAAGTCGTACTGTCTGGCGCATATGGCCCTGCACCAGACAGTTTTGTGGTCGCGGGCAATGCCAATCTGGATCCACAGGATGGTGACGGGTTCTCTGATGCGATGACCGCCTTTCTGCAAAACCCTTTGCTGCAGGACGCATTGCCCGGTCAGGCGACCGCTGATTGGCCAGAGGATGGACCCGGCGACTTACGCGTCAGCTATGTCCTGCCCTCTGCCGATTGGACGGTCAGTGGTGCGGGCGTTTTCTGGCCTGCGCCGGATGACCCCGACCGGGCGCTAATTGGCGACGATGGTCTGGCCGCTGGGCCGCACCGCATCGTTTGGGTCGATATCACCAGGTGGTAGCCCTGCCAGCATGACGTCTTCCAGATCAGTGGGTTCAAACCCCGGCAAGAGCCTGTTGAACTTCTCTGCCCCAATCCGATGCGGCATCGCGTAGAGATAGCGCATTTCACGCATTTCGCGGGCAAGTTCCCAGACCGGGCTAAGAAGGGTCATAATCCACCATGGGAAGCGGTTGATCTTGAGGTCGCGGCGCACGTGATCGGATACGCAGCGTTGCAGGTCTGCGGTCGTGAATGCTTGACCGGGGAAGGGGATGTCTTCAAACATCGCCAGTGTTTTGCGGGTCTCGGCCAGCTTTACCGCGGCGCGCGCCCAATCTGGGACGTAGGCATAGGTTTGTAGTATATCGGGATCAGCCGCTGCTGTAATCTTGCCTTTCTTGATATCGCGCATGATCAGCATGCTCATGATGTCACCATTACCAGCGGGATCAATAAAGTTGCCCGCGCGCAGCACGATGGTCTGTACACTAGAGGCGCGATAGCTTTCTTCCATCTTAATGCGGACACGGCCCTTTTTTGTTGTTGCGATCTGCGGCGTGTTTTCATCCAGAACGCCGGGCTGATCGCCGTAGTTATAGATATTGCCAGGAATGATTACCGTTGCCCCGCTGGCTTTCGCCGCTGCAATCACCTGAGCTGTGATTTCAGGAATGGTCCGTTCCCAGTCATGGTAAGCGGGCGGGTTCAAACCATTGACAATAACATCAGCGCCAGCGGCGGCGCCAACCATATCGCCTGTCTTGCGATCATAGTGTCGCACTTCCCAACCGGCATCCCAGAATGCGTCTGCCGCGCAGCTGCCGATCTTGCCGGAGCCACCCAAAATAAGAACTGTCTGTTTCATGTCTATGTCTCCAATGCGGTTGCTTGATGCACTATCTGCTATTCATATTGGAAAAAGAATTGTCAAAATTAGCACATCATGTATTCACTAATGAATGGATAAAACGCTTAGCTCTCTTGATTGGTCGCTTGTTCAGGCCTTCTTGGCCGTTGCTGAAACCGGCAGCCTGTCTGCGGCTGCGCGCAATCTTGGTACCAGCCAGCCCACATTGGGCCGCCAGATCAAAGCGATTGAAGCGCAGTTGGGTGCGGAACTTTTCCACCGCCGACCCCGCGGATTTGCCCTGACGCAAACGGGCGCTGATCTGGTCAGGCCTGCAAAGACAATGCGCGATGCCGTTCGGCAAATTGCGCTTACAGCAGCCGGGCAACAAGCGCGGCTTGAAGGCACTGTGCGGATCACCGCCAGCGTTGCGACCTCTGCCATGCATCTACCGCCGATCATTGCCAAGATCCGCAAACTGGAACCGCAGATCGCGATTGAACTGGTCCCCGGCGACGACACCCGCAATCTGCTGTACCGCGAAGCAGACATCGCAGTGCGTATGTACCGCCCCACCCAGCTTGACCTGATTACCCAACATATTGGCGAAATCCCTTTGGGTGTTTTTGCCGCCCGATCCTATTTGGCTGAACGCGGTATGCCCAAGGTCATTGCCGACCTCCCAAACCATGACTTCGTGGGCTACGACAGTAACACCGCGATCATCGAAGGGTTTGCCGCGACAGGCACAAAGGTGGATCGTGATTTTTTTAAGACCCGCTGCGATGATAATATCGCGTATTGGGAATTGGTGCGCGCGGGCTGTGGTATCGGCTTTGCGCAGGCCGATATCGGGCGGCGCGACCCACAGATTGCGGAAATTGACCTTGGGGTGTCAATGCCGACGCTGCCGATCTGGCTGACAGCACATGAGGCGATGCGCCAAACACCCCGCGTCCGGCGTGTATGGGAGCTTTTGGCAGAAGGTCTTAAGCCCTTGGTATCTTGAACCCCGACGCCCTTCGCGCTAGGGCCTTGGCAACGTATTCAAGCAAGGACGTGACACATGGCAAACCCTTCCCTTTTGATCCTCGCCGGTGACGGCATCGGCCCCGAAGTTATGGACGAAGTGAAGCGGATTATCGGCTGGTTTGGCGACAAGCGCGACCTGACCTTTGATGTGTCCGAAGACCTTGTTGGTGGTGCCGCCTATGACGCGCACGGTGTGCCGTTGCATGATGACACGATGGCCAAAGCGCAAGAGGTGGACGCCGTTCTGTTGGGTGCTGTTGGTGGACCCAAATACGATGATCTTGATTTCAGCGTAAAGCCAGAGCGCGGGTTGTTGCGTCTGCGCAAGGAAATGGACCTGTTCGCCAATCTGCGCCCGGCACAGTGCTTTGACGCGCTGGCTGATTTCTCCTCGCTGAAGAAAGACCTGATCGCGGGCCTTGATATCATGATCGTGCGCGAGCTGACATCAGGCGTCTACTTTGGCGAACCGCGCGGTATCCACATTGAGGATAATATGCGCGTTGGTGTGAACACGCAGCGCTATACCGAGGCCGAGATTGAGCGCGCGGCACGTGCCGCCTTTGATCTGGCGATGAAGCGCGGCAAAAAAGTCTGCTCGATGGAAAAGGCCAATGTGATGGAAAGCGGTATCTTGTGGCGCGATGTGGTGACCGAAGTGCACGCCGATTATCCAGAGGTCGAACTTAGCCATATGTATGCCGACAATGGTGCGATGCAGCTGGTTCGTGCGCCCAAGCAATTTGACGTCATCCTGACCGATAACCTTTTTGGCGATATCCTGTCTGATTGTGCCGCAATGCTGACCGGCAGCCTTGGCATGTTGCCGTCCGCGTCGCTTGGCCTACCGATGGCAAACGGGCGCCCCAAGGCGATGTATGAACCGGTTCACGGATCTGCACCCGACATCACCGGTCAAGGCAAGGCAAACCCAATTGCATGCATCCTCAGCTTCGCCATGGCGCTGCGCTATTCTTTCGACGAAGGCGCAGAAGCTGATCGTCTGGAAGCGGCCATCGAAAAGGTGCTGTCAGACGGCGCACGCACCGGTGATTTGATGGGACCAGAGGGTGGCACACCGCTAAGCACAACAGAGATGGGCGATGTTATCCTCGCCGCACTTGACGCGAGCCTCTGATGTCGGGGAATGCCAAAGGTGCGCTGCTGGCGCTATTGGCCTTTGGTATCTTCTCGACCCATGACGTCGTCGTCAAAATTCTAGGTGGTCTCTATTCACCTATCCAAATTGTGTTCTTCAGCGTCCTGCTCAGTTTCCCGCTTGCGATGGTCATGCTGATGCGGGACGTCACGCCGGGCACGTTGGTGCCGGTGCATCCGTGGTGGCTGGCGCTGCGGACTGTCGCAGCGGTGGTGACGGGCGTGTCGGCGTTTTATGCGTTTTCGGTTCTGCCGCTGGCGCAAACCTATGCCATCTTGTTTGCAGCCCCCTTGCTGATCACGATTCTTGCGATCCCGGTGCTGGGTGAAACGGTGCGCCTGCGTCGTTGGATGGCCGTGCTTGTCGGGCTTGGTGGTGTTCTGGTGGTCTTGCGCCCCGGTGAAACCGACCTGTCGCTTGGGCATCTGGCCGCTCTTGCCGCGGCGATTGGTGGCTCTGTCGCCTCGATCATCGTGCGGAAAATCGGGTCCGAAGAACGACCCGTGGTCATGTTGCTTTACCCGATGATGGTGAACTTCATTGTCATGGCCTGTGCTTTGCCATTTGTCTACCAGCCAATGCCGATAGAGCATCTGGGGCTGCTGGGTATCATCGCGACCTTTGCGTGGATTGCCAGCCGCCTTGTGATTGCAGCTTATCAATCGGGTGAGGCTGCAATCATTGCGCCAATGCAATACAGCCAGATTATCTGGGCCACGATTTTCGGGTTCATCTTTTTCGGGGAAACGATTGATCAGGCCACAGCGATCGGGGCAGGGGTCATTATTGCGAGCGGCATGTATATCGTGCTGCGCGAAAGCAAAAGTGGCAATTCCGAAAACACGCCAGTGTTGCGCACGCGGTCGCGTTCGGAAACAGGCACGACGCCGCGGGTCTCTCTATTCATGCGCGCGGCCGGAAAGACCCCGCCGCGCCCTGATGATCCTTAGGCGACAGCCTCTGGTGGTGCGAAACTATGTGCGTTTGCACGGTTCCAACGCTCGCGATAGATTGGATTATCGTCACCATCATCCAGCAAAAAGCCTTCGCGTAAATAGGTATAGACGTCAGCAGCCTCTGTCATTTGACCGTCAGCTTTGCGGGTCATGAAATGGTAGGGCAGAAAACCGCAGGGGTTTTCCAAACCAGCAGCACCCGCCATTTCACCCAGTGCCTTCAACGTATTCGCGTGGAAGCGCGCAACACGTTTGCTTTTGTCATTCACGTTCAGCGCGGCTTGGCGGACCGGGTCTTGGGTCGTCACACCGACGGGGCAATGGTTGGTATGGCAAGCCTGCGCCTGAATGCAACCAATCGCGAACATATAACCGCGGGCCGAATTGCACCAATCCGCACCAATCGACAGCGCACGGGCGATATCAAAGGCGCTGACGACCTTGCCCGCCGCCCCGATTTTGACCTGATCGCGTATACCCGCACCACGCAGCGTGTTATGCACAAAGGTCAGCCCTTCGATCATCGGCATGCCGACGTGGTTTGCAAATTCTAGCGGGGCCGCACCTGTGCCGCCTTCGGTGCCGTCTACAACGATGAAATCCGGGATATTTCCCGTTTCCAGCATGGCCTTCACCATACACATAAATTCGCGCCGGTGCCCGATACACAGCTTAAAACCGACAGGTTTGCCACCTGACAGTTCGCGCAATTGCCCGACAAATTGCATCAATTCCAACGGGCCGGAAAAGGCGCTATGGCCAGCGGGTGACACACAGTCGACACCCATTGGAATATCGCGCGCTTCGGCAATTTCGGGGGTAATCTTTGCGGCGGGCAGCATTCCGCCATGGCCAGGTTTGGCCCCTTGGCTTAGCTTAATCTCGATCATCTTGACCTGATCATCGGCAGCTTGTTTGGCGAATTTGTCGGGGTTGAACGTGCCATCATCGTTGCGGCAGCCAAAGTACCCAGATCCAACTTCGTAGATCAGATCACCGCCGCCTTCGCGGTGATAGCGACTGATGCCACCTTCGCCGGTGTCATGCGCAAAACCGCCCTGTTTGGCACCTTTGTTCAGCGCCGAAATCGCATTTGCCGACAATGAACCAAAGCTCATCGCAGAGATATTATAAAGCGAAGCATTGTAAGGTTGCTTACATTTGTCGCCACCTATCATCACACGAAAGTCCGTGTCGTCGAAATGTGTGGGTTCAACCGAATGCGTCAACCAAGAATAGCCAGCCTCGTAAACCCGTTCATGACTGCCGAACGGACGCTTGTCTTCAGCCCCCTTGGCCCGCTGATAAACAAGCGAGCGTTGTTCACGGCTAAAGGGTTGTTCTTCCTGATCGCCCTCAATCAGATATTGGCGGATTTCTGGCCGGATTTTTTCAAATAGAAACCGGATGTGACCCAACACAGGGTAGTTACGGACAATGGCGTGACTGGTTTGGTTCACGTCCCTGATGCCCAAGGCTGTCAGCGCGGCAAAAACAATGAAAAGCAGAAACACCCACGGTGCCCAAAACCCTGCGATAAATGTCACAACGGCCATAAGGCCAACAAAAACGAACGTTGCGTAGCGCTGCAACGAGATCAGTTCACGCACAAGATACCCTCCCTATTTGAGGGTAGACTAGGCCGCTCAATTCATTAACGAAAGGCTGATGTGCTGAAGTTTTCATCACAAAATGTAAATGACCCGATCAGAAGTCGGCCCGCACCCCCGGCAGGTCCAGCGCTTTGATCAATTCACGCAGTTCTTGGCGTGCTGCTACATTCGAGATATTCATCCCCTTCACGCCAATATCGCGCAGATCCAGCAAGGTCAGACCGCGAGGAAACAGCTCTCGAAAGATCACCCGCTCATTAAAGCCGGGTGCGGTACGAAACCCAATGCGTGATGCCAGCTTTGCGATCGCACGCTCCATCTTGAGCTTGTTCAACATCGCCTGCGCGCCCAGCCGGTTGCGTACCACGATCCAGTCGATGGGTTTCAGCCCTGCCTGGCTGCGCAATTGGCGCGCGTTCCAGACCATTTCAGAATAAACCGACGGCCCGGTGATATCTTCGCCATCGCTGTCGACATGCGCCAGCAGATCAAAGTCGATAAAGCTGTCATTGAGCGGCGTAATCAGCGTATCGGCTAATGAATGGGCGACTTGGCTTAGCCGCGTATGCGACCCGGGACAATCAATTAGAATGAAATCGGCGTCGGCCTCCATGCGTGCAACAGCCATAGATAAACGATGATCAAATGCATTTTCACCGGGCTTTAGCAGGTCTTGGTCAATATCCGGTAGTTCGTGATAGGACGGAGTTGGCAGCTCCAACCCCTTCTTTTGCAGAAATGCCTGTCGGTTCAGTATATAGCGCCCCAGTGTTTTCTGACGCAGATCAAGGTCGAGCGTTCCGACTTTGTGCCCCATCCGGGCAAGGGCCGTTGCGACATGCATCGACACGGTCGATTTGCCTGCGCCGCCCTTTTCGTTGCCGACCACGATAATATGCGCCACTAACCGATTCCCCGCCGTTTTGTGCTTTGCACCTCTATATGATGTGGCTGATAAGAGGGGAAGCACATGCAACACGTGTCGCCACATTTTCAGCAACCCTTGACAGATGCCGCCCAAACCATCATGTGCCAATCAACCGACGCAAGCTGCCGCGTGAGCAGAGCGAGACCATAGAGTCTATCCGCAAGGCGTCGCTTAAACTTCAGGTTCCCACATCACGCAGGGGTCCCGCGCCCTTATCGGCGCCCGGACAATGCGGTCTTGGCTGTCAGCATAGTGGCGCAACCTTGCACGGGTTCATCGCATTTGGCGGTGGGCCAAATGATATGCGCGGGCCGTAGGCTCGCTTAGAAATTAGGATATTCCTTTATGGATTTCGACATGCTGGGCCTTGCGCCCCGATTGGTAAACGTACTCAAAGAACAAGGGATCACTGATCCCACCCCTATTCAAACCCAAGCCATCCCCCACGCCATGAATGGCCGCGATGTAATGGGTCTGGCGCAAACCGGTAGTGGTAAGACCGCAGCCTTTGGTCTGCCTATGATCCATGCGCTGATGAAGGCGGGTGTGAAGCCGAACCCCAAGACATCGCGCGGTCTGATCCTTGCGCCCACGCGCGAATTGGCCAAACAGATCGCCGATAACTTGACCGCCTATACCAAAGGCAGCCACCTGAAAGTGGCGCTGGTTGTTGGCGGGGCAGGGATCGTCGCCCAGACCAAGCGTCTGGCTGGCGGTGTTGACCTGTTGGTCGCGACACCGGGCCGTTTGATTGACCTGTTGGACCGCCGCGCGGTGCGGTTGGATGAAACCATTTATCTGGTTCTGGATGAGGCCGACCAGATGCTCGACATGGGCTTTATTCACGCGCTGCGCCGCATCGCACCGCTTTTGGCGAAAGATCGTCAAACGATGATGTTCTCGGCCACGATGCCGAAACTGATGGGTGAATTGGCGGGAACATACCTGACCGATGCGGTACGCGTGCAGGTGAACCCGCCGGGACAGGCCGTGAAAAAGATCAACCAGTCGGTGCATTTTGTGGCGCAAGCCGCCAAGACCGATCTGCTGATTGAGCTGTTGGACAAGCACCGTGACGAGCTGGCGATTGTTTTTGGCCGGACCAAACATGGCTGCGAGAAGCTGTATAAAGTGCTTGAGAAAAAGGGTTTTGCTGCGGCTTCCATCCACGGCAACAAATCGCAAGGGCAGCGTCAACGCGCGCTGGAGGCCTTTAAGTCAGGCAAGACCCGCGTTTTGGTAGCAACTGACGTGGCGGCCCGTGGCCTTGACATCCCGGACGTGCGGTTTGTCTACAACTATGATCTGCCAAATGTCGCTGAAAACTATGTGCACCGCATCGGGCGAACAGCGCGTGCGGGCGCCGATGGATCGGCAGTTGCCCTCGTCGCACCGGACGAGATGATCGAGTTGAAAGACATCGAAAAAGCGATGAAGGAAACCATTCCAGTGGCCTCTGGTCGTGAATGGGAAATTCAACCGGGCCAGAAAAAGCGACCTAACGGCGGCGGTGGCGGACGTCGGGGTGGCGGTGGGAACCGCGGTGGCGGACAACGGGCCGGCGGCAAGCCAGGCGGAGGTCAGGGCAAACCCGGCGGGCGGCGTCGCGGCGGCGGCGGTGGTGGCCGGTCGCGCAACGCATCAGCGGCATAGATCGGCTTAGAAACTCCTACGTATTGCGAAGTGCTACCTGATGTTTTCAGGTGGCACTTTGTTTTCAGCGGTTGACTGTCGCCTCGAACAGATTGTTTTGCTGGTCAGCTGGTCTGGGCCAGTAATCCTTCGGCAAGCACCTGAAATGCATGCATAGCTTTTGCCATAACCGCGTCTTTATTATGGCTTGCTGCGACCCATAGCGCCGTATCAAAAGCGGCACCACATAACAATCGCGCCGCAGCTTCAGGATCAACCGGACGAACGCGTTCTGCTTGCTGTAACGCCCGTATGGTTTCTGTTGTTGCGCGCAAGCAGGCATTTTGGCTGGGCCATGCGGATGGGTCCCCCAGCACTGCCGGTCCGTCCAGCAGAACAATTCGCTGTACATCGGACTCTTGCGCCAACTGTATATAGGCAATTCCGGCGGCGACAAATCGATCCCAGTCGTCAGCTATGCTGCAAACAGTCGCGTCCGCCCGTGCAGCTATATCAGCATCCATCTGCTGGACGACCGCCATTAGCAGCCCCTTTTTGTCTCCGAAATTGTGATATAGCGCGCCGCGTGTAACACCCGCAGCAGCACATAAATCATCCATCGACGCGCCAGCATACCCGTGACTAGCGAATGCCACTTTTGCGGCAGCCAACAGTTTTGATCGGGTCACTTCCATTTGCTCGGCACGTGTATTCATCGTAGTTTTCCTTCACATACGGTGCGTACCTCAATTGACATACGTGGCGTATACATATTATCACATACATACCGTATGCGAATTTGCGTATTATTGTACAGCCCAGGCTGCGACCTTAATCAAAAGGATAAACCATGACAAAACCCGAAGCCATTTTCCCTGCTGCCCGCCATGCCCTTTACGAACAACACGGCTATTCCGCCGCGATCAAGTCCGGTGATTTGCTATTTGTATCTGGTCAGGTGGGCACCCGCGAAGATGGAAGTCCTCAGCCAGAATTTAAGGCACAGGTCGAGCAAGCCTTTGCTAACCTTACAGAGACACTGAAAGCTGGCGGATGCACATTAAGCGACATTGTGGACGTAACGACGTTTCACACCGATCCCGAAGCACAGTTCGAGACGATTATGGATGTCAAAGCTAATGTGTTCCCAAGCGCGCCTTATCCAAATTGGACGGCTATTGGTGTAAACTGGCTTGCCGGTTTTGATTTCGAAATAAAGGTGGTCGCCCGCATCCCAGAATAACACTATCGGGGCGTCCTGCTTTCAATTAGTCAATCTTAAAATGCTGATCTGACACGCGGCGGAAGCGGACACGCCGCAGCGAAGGATAACGATAGCTTTCCCCCGCAGGCCTACCATTCAAACAACGAAAAACGCCGCCCAATATAAAGGGCGGCGTTTATATTTTATCCACAGGATAAGGGTCTTTAGAAACCAAGACCTGCGTATTTGTTCTTAAACTTGGACACACGGCCACCGGCGTCCATCAGGCGCGTTGAACCACCGTTCCATGCGGGGTGTACGGATGGGTCAATATCAAGCGACATCGTATCCCCTTCTTTGCCCCATGTGGATTTCATCTGCACCACTGTGCCATCGGTCATTTTGACGTCGATGATGTGATAATCGGGATGCGTATTTTTTTTCATGATGGCGATCCTTACGCTTCTGCGCCCTTAGGCGCTTTGTAGTTGGTGACTTCTGCGATACGTGCGGACTTACCGCGACGTGAACGCAGATAGTAAAGCTTGGCGCGACGCACGCGACCACGGCGGACCACGGTGATGCTGTCGATGTTGGTGGAATGCAGCGGGAAAACACGCTCCACACCTTCGCCAAAGGAAATCTTGCGCACTGTGAAAGACCCGGCAATGCCTTTGCCGTTCTTGCGGGCGATGCACACGCCTTCGTAGTTCTGCACACGGCTGCGTGTGCCTTCGGTCACATTGTAACCGACGCGGACGGTGTCACCGGCCTTAAAATCGGGGATCGTGGCCCCAAGTGCGGCGACTTGTTCCGCTTCGAGTTCTGCGATCAGGTCCATCTGAAACGCTCCTTCATGTCACTTGCGGTTATCCGCAATGTTGATTTGCGTGGCTCAGAGCTCTGTGTCGTTCCCGGGTCCAGTTGCCTGCCCGCCAGAGGTGCGTCATCATTTCTTTGTTGTGGTCGTCCGGCCTGTCTGGTGAGTGCCGTACCAACGAAGGTACGCTCATGATCCAGATGGTCCCATAAACCAACACCCGGAATCAGCCAGGCTAACCGGGAATGCTGCCGTATAAGCGGGCAAGCCCTGCGGATCAAGGGGTTTCGCCCATTGTCTTATCATATGTATGCAAACTGCGAGGTAAGGCGCAGTCAAGAGAAGTGTCCTATTTCTTTTGGCGCTTTTCCCACATATCCGGCCTGCGATCCTGCGTGATCTTTTCGGCCATCTTGCGCCGCCATTCCGCAATCTTGGCGTGATTGCCGGACAACAGCACCTCTGGGATTGGCAGGCCTTGCCACTCTGCGGGCTTGGTAAACTGCGGGTGCTCTAACAACCCCGCAGAAAAGCTTTCGTCGACAGCGCTTTCTGCGTTGCCCAACACACCAGGCAGCAAACGTACGGTCGCATCAATCATCGCTTGCGCGGCAATTTCACCCCCGGTCATCACGAAGTCCCCAAGGCTGACTTCCTGAATGCCAAAGTGATGCAAGATGCGTTCATCCACACCTTCAAAGCGCCCGCACAGCATCGTCACACCATCCATCCGCGCCCAGTCGCGCGCCATCGCCTGATCAAAGCGGCGACCACGCGGCGAAAGATAGATCAGCGGCGCTGTCCCTTTGGTGCCGCGTCGTGCGTCGCTGATTGCTTTTTCCAGCACATCCGCACGTAAAACCATCCCGGCCCCGCCCCCCGCAGGTGTGTCATCGACATTGCGGTGCTTGCCGATGCCATAGTCGCGCAGATCATAGGTTTGCAGCTGCCAAAGCCCATCTTGCAGGGCCTTGCCGGTCAGGCTTTCACCCAGCACACCAGGAAAAGCCTGTGGAAACAAGGTGATAATCTGCGCTGTCCAAGACCCCGCGATATCAGGGGTGTCCGTCATCAACTCACGCGGTTTCAGCGTTGGACGCACCGCAATGCGGCCCGCTGATTTTGGTGGTTTCTTAGTCATCGGACGGAAACAACCCGTCGGGCGGGTCGGCGACGATACGTTTGGCAGTCAGATCGACGGTCGGCACGGCGGCCTGTGTGAATGGCAACAGGATGGTGTCAGATGCGCCGGGCACAATAATTTCAAGCAAATCGCCGGCGCCATGGTCCATCACGTTCTTCACGGTTCCCAAGGTCGCACCGCCAGTATCCACAACCGTCAGGCCGATCAGATCGGCATAGTAGTATTCGTCATCCGGCAAGGACGGCATGATATCGCGCGGTGCATAAAGGTTCACATTGCGTAGCGCATCGGCGTCTTCTTTGGTGATAACCCCATCTATTCGCGCAGTGAACCCGTTTTTCAGCTGCCCGGTCAGAACGATCTGCGCAAACGCACGTCCGTCCTCGGTGTAAAGCGGGGTATAGTCGGCAATCGCTTGGGGGTCGGCACAATAGGACTTCAGACGCACTTCGCCCTGAACGCCAAATGCGCCGCCAATGGCACCCACAATCACACGATCGCTCATCAATTCAACTCCGGTCCGACGCAGATATTTTCGACCCATAGCCCGCCACCGCTTTCGCAGATGTCTTGGCTGCCCTGACGTTCAAACAGCATGCCTGCAATAAAAGCAAACATCACCAGAATGATCGTGCGCAACAAGCGAAACATGGATGTGGTCCCGAATGGGAAAGGTAATCGCCCCGGTCAAAGCCGGGGCGACAATCAGAAATTTACTCTTCCGCTTTGGCTTCTTCTTCTGCAGGTGCTTCTTCTGCAGGAGCGTTTGCAGCTTCTTCAGCAGCGGCAGCTTTGGCCGCTTTTTCTTCAGCGCGCGCTTGTGCCGCTTTGCCCGGTGTACCCTTTTTGGGGTTGCTGCGGTCTTTCTTTGGCAATTCGCCAGCAGCTTCCAGCATGCGGGAAATACGGTCAGTTGGCTGTGCGCCTTCGCCCAACCAGTACTTGATGCGCTCCATATTCATTTTCACGCGCTCTTCGCTGTCTTTGGGCAGCATCGGGTTATATGTGCCCAGCTTTTCGATGAAACGGCCATCGCGCGGCATACGGCTGTCGGCCGCCACGATTGCATAAAATGGACGCTTCTTTGAGCCGCCACGGGCCAAACGGATTTTCATAGCCATCAGATAGTCTCCTTAAAGATGATGTATGTAAGGTGGATCATGATCCACCTTACGATTGATGTTGTTTGTGGTGTTGGATGACTTCCTCAATAATGAAATTGAGGAATTTCTTGGCAAATTCCGGGTCCAGATTGGCCCGGTTTGCAAGGTCGGTGAGCCGCGCGATTTGTGTTTCTTCACGCGCGGGGTCGGATGGGGGCAGGTCGTGTTCAGCCTTAAGACGGCCCACAGCCTGTGTGTGCTTGAACCGCTCGCCCAATGTGTAGACGAGGATGGCATCAAGCCGGTCGATACTTTCGCGATGTCCTTTGAGGATTTCAGCGGCACGGGTGGTTGTGTCGGTCATGCGACATCTCCTTGTGCGGAATTGCGGGTGTGGCGATAGACAAGGGTGCCTTCCTCTTCGGGCGCTGGCGCGTCCGGGTCCAAGCGAGCGCCAAGGCTTTCCGCCACGCGGATAGAGGCCGCGTTACGTTCTCCGATATAGCTGACGATGCTCGCAAGGTTGGTCGTGGCAAATGTATGATCAATGATTGCGCGGCCGGCTTCGGCGGCCAAGCCCATGCCGTTAAACCCGTCATAGATGAACCATCCGCATTCCGGTTCTGGGTAGTGAGGCGGATGCACAAGGCCCACGCCACCCGCCAGCTTGCCGTCCATTTCGACAGCAAGTGTTCCAAATCCGTAAAGCGCCCAAGTTGCCACATCATTGGTAAACCAGGTCCATGCCGTGTCGCGGTCCAGCGGTCCGTCCATATGAACGGCGCGATCGCTTGCCATGAACGCTGCATAGGTGTCAAAGTCACTGCGTTGGTAGGGCCGCAGGGAAAGGCGTTCCGTCTGCAAAGTCGGGATCATGCAGGCACCTCTGGTGCGGGGTGCCGCCAGATATGAAGCACGCCATAGGTTTCGTGCTGGAAAGAGTCTTCCTGCACGCACCCCATCCGTTTGGCAAGGGCCACTGATCGGGTGTTGTTGGGGTCGACTGCGCTGATCAGGGTGGTCCACTCAAGTGCGTCATAGGCATATTGCCGTGCTGCCACGGCAGCCTCATGTGCAATCCCACGTCCCTCGGCGGTGTCGAACAGGGACCATGCAAGTTCCGGCTCTGGCCATCCTTCGGGAAAATACAGCCCCACGATGCCCAACGGCGCGTCACGTTCACGATCAGCCACCATCCAGCGTCCGTACCCGCGCAAGACCCAATGACCAAGGATCGCCGACAGCTGGGCGAATGCCTGATCTCGTGTGAAGGGTCCGCCAGTTGTAACCATCCGCGGCGAGGCACGAAACACGGCGTAAGCCTCGAAATCGTCCCAGCGTGGTGCGCGCAATGTTAAGCGCTCCGTCTGCAAAGTCGGGATCATGCAATCGCCCCCGCTGCCTGCGTTACGGCACGGCTGTCGTCATAGCTTAGGTGCCGGAACACGATGCAGTCTTCGTCATCGACCACATCGCGGCGTTCTTCGACAGCGCCCAACCGCATGGCCAGTGCGATAGATCGTGTATTCTCCGGTGCGATAAGCGAGATCAGCGGCTCAAGCCCCAACGTCCGCCCCGCCCAATCACGTACGGCGCAAGCCGCCTCAAACGCAAAAGAACGTCCTTCGAACCCGTCAAACATATGCCACGCCATTTCAGGTTGCGGCCATCCCACGTGATTGATGATCCCCACACGCCCAACGGCAATCCCACTGTCCCGTTCCGTGACAGTAAAAAAGCCGTAGCCGTGCCAGTTCCAATGCCCAATGCCAGAGATAAACCCGTACCACGCTTCCCGCTCTGACCCTGATCCACCCACAGCCGCCATCCGCGCAGAGCCAGTGACCCATGCGGTAAATGCCGCAAGGTCCCGTTTCTGCGGGCCGCGCAGGACAAGCCGCGCTGTAGTCAGGGTGGGGGCGGGTGTCATTAGTTACTTCTTTTTCCCGAAGCCAGAGAGGCCGGGGGGCAGTTGCATGCCCCCGCCCAGACCAGGCAAGCCGCCGGGGGGCATTTTGCCCTGTAGCGCTTTGGCGGCTTCCGCCATCGCCTTGGGGTCGTTCATATCGGGCATGCCGCCTTCTGGCATGCCACCGCCTTTGCCGAACATGCCTTTCATGGCCTGTTTCAGCATGCCACCTTTGCCCATCTTTTTCATCATATCGGCCATTTGGCGGTGCTGTTTGACCAGTTTGTTGAGTTCGGACACTTCAAGGCCAGCCCCCTTCGCAATCCGCCTTTTGCGTGAGGCCGCCAGCAGATCAGGGTTTGCGCGTTCTTTCTTGGTCATGGAATTGATCAGCGCGATCTGCCGTTTCAGGATGCTGTCATCCATACCGGCAGCGGCCATCTGTTTTCCCATCTTGGCCGCACCGGGCATCATGCCCATCATGCCTTCCATGCCGCCCATTTTCATCATCTGCTCAAGCTGCATCTTCAGATCGTTCATGTTGAAGCGGCCTTTCTGGAAGCGCTTCATCATGCGTTCGGCTTGTTCGGCCTCGATGGTTTCCTGCGCCTTTTCGACCAAGGCCACGATATCGCCCATGCCGAGGATGCGGCCTGCGATCCGTTCAGGCTCAAACGTTTCAATCGCGTCCATCTTTTCGCCAAGACCCACAAAGCGGATCGGCTTGCCAGTAATCGCGCGCATCGACAGCGCCGCACCACCGCGCCCGTCGCCGTCCATCCGGGTCAGGACCACGCCAGAGACACCGATCTTGTCGTCAAATTCTTGGGCGACATTCACCGCGTCTTGGCCGGTCAGACCATCAACCACCAGCAGCGTTTCACGTGGGTTGGCCACGTCGCGCACGGCAGCGGCTTGCGCGATCAACTCCTGATCAATGTGCAAACGGCCCGCGGTGTCGAGCATATAGACGTCATATCCACCAAGGCTGGCTTGCGTCTTGGCGCGTTTGGCGATTTTGACAGGATCTTCGCCCTGCACAATTGGCAATGTGTCCACGCCAATCTGCCCGCCCAAAATCGCCAACTGTTCCATCGCGGCAGGGCGGTTTGTATCAAGCGAGGCCATCAATACCCGCTTGCCTTCTTTTTCTTTCAGGCGTTTTGCTAGCTTGGCTGTTGTGGTTGTTTTACCAGAGCCTTGCAAACCCACCATCAGGATCGGGGCAGGCGGGTTGTCGATTTTCAGCGCGCCAGGGTCTTCATCGCCTGTCAGCACATGCTGCAATTCATCATGCACGATCTTGACGACCTGCTGGCCCGGCGTGATCGACTTGGTCACTGCCTGACCGGTCGCCTTTTCCTGTACGGCCTTGATGAAATCACGCGCCACGGGCAGTGACACATCGGCCTCAAGCAGGGCCACGCGCACTTCGCGCAGGGCGGTTTTGACGTCATCATCCGTCAGCGCACCTTGCTTGGTCAGCTTGTCAAAGACACCGGATAGGCGTTCGGATAGATTTTCAAACATTGGCCAAGGCCCTCGTCATCGTTTCGGTTGCCTTGCATATAGTCATATGCGCCGCAAAAAGCAGTAGCGCCCCCGTGGGCGCGACGCGCTGACGGAGGGCGATCCCCTGATATCGGAGACCGGAAAGCTGATGCTATCCGGGTGTTAAATGGCGTTTACGCCTGTGCTTGGGCTGAGTCAACATCTTGCGCCAGCCACGCGTTGATTGTCTCTACCCCATGCTTGGCGCTGTTGCCACTGGCATACACCGGCGTGACCGGGTGCGTGCCTGCATCCATCCCACCGTCCAGAACTAAGGCGATACGATAGGTTGTGCCACCTTTGCTGGTGCGGCTGCTTTGCAGCTTGGCGCGCTGCAGATGTTCCAGTTTGTGCTGCACCTTGGTGCGGCCGCGAAACGTCGAATGCTGCAGTTCCAAAAGATTGCGGCTGCGGTCAAGGATCAGATCGTCGCGGCGCACAAAGACAATGAGAAAGATTGAGACGAATAACGGGATCGCAAAAAGACCCCAGAAAGTATCTGCAACATTACCCTCAAACAAAGCATTCAGACCAAAGGCTACGACGCCAAGCAGCACGGCACTGAGCATAATGGCAACAAACCAGGGAACTGAACGAAGGATTAACTGATCTGACGTGTTGTGAACTATTTTCATGTCGTCACGTTAGGGATGGGCCTTTAGCGGATCAACCCAACGATCTGGTCGCGATACACATAAGCCACAGTTGTCGTGCCGACCATCAACATCAGCATATGCCAGTAGGGCGGTCCAACCCAGATCAACAAAGCGCTTAACCCCACGATCATCGTACCCAGCAGCAAAAGCCCAGCGGGACCTTCCCAGTCGCGCACCCAAAGCAGGCTTGCGCCGATTACTTCGATGGACCCCGTGATATAACGGGGAAATTGGCCAAATCCGATCGCCTCATAAATCGCGACGTCAGTGCTGAAACTTCCCAGTTTGCGCAGACCAAAATACAGGAAGGCCAACGTAAGAACGGCGCGCAGGCCAGTCATGAAGGGGGATGTCTTTGTCATGCCCAGCGACATAGTGCGCTGGGCATAATGTCCAGTTCAGGCTGCATCTTTGGCAACTACATCCTTGGCGGTGTGAACGGTGATATCGGTGATCCCGATAAATTTGAGGATTTGTTCGATATGCGGGGTCGCAAAATCCATAGGCGCACCGACGGGGACGCCACCAGAGGCGACGGTGACGATAGCCTTTTTTCCTTCCAAAAGGCCAACCGGACCATTCTCTGTATAAGCAAAGGTCACCTTGGGTCGCGCGATCAGATCAACCCATGCTTTGAGGGCAGCTGGCATGCCGAAGTTATACATCGGCATCCCGATGAGTATGACATCGGCGGCCTTGATTTCATCAATCAACGCATCTGAGAGTGAAAGAACATCGCGGTCGGCGTCCGTCAGATCAGCGTCCGGGATCAGCCGGGTGGTGATCCATGTATCGTCGATTTGCGGTAACGGTGTTTCAGCCAGATCGCGGGTGATGACGTTGGTTGGTGCAAGCTCTTGCAGCAGAGTATTGGTGGCGGCACGACTGACCGACCCTGTGCGTGTGCCGGATGCATTGATGTGAAGAACGGTAGTCATGTGAGTGCTCCTATAGTTGGCGTGCAGGGAAAATAGCCTCTTGCATTAGCGAACAATATAGCCGATTTTCAACAGGACATGTTTGCCAGCGCACAGGATTGCCGATGGATAACTGGGACGAAATCAGAACCGCTTTTCAGGTTGCGCGCAAGGGGACTGTAAGTGGTGCTGCCGATCAGCTTGGCGTGCACCATGCCACTGTCATTCGCCATATTGACGCGTTGGAGCAGCGCTTGGGCGTAAAGCTCTTTCAGCGGCACGCCCGGGGGTATACCGCAACTGAGGCAGGGCAGGACCTGTTGCAGGTGGCACAGGCGACGGACGATCAGTTCACCCAATTGGCTGGCCGTATCAAAGGGCAGGGTGAAGGGGTTTCTGGCGATTTGGTGGTGACGTCTTTAGGCATGGCATCACGGATGCTGACACCAATTTTGGTTAATTTTCAGGCGGAACACCCAGAGGTCCGCGTGCGGTACCGAACGGGCGACCGGGTGTTTCGATTGGAATATGGTGAGGCCCATGTGGCGATCCGGGCGGGCACGATGCCGGAAGAACCTGACAATGTGGTACAGCCCTTTCTGCAACAGCAAATGGCCTTGGTTGCATCAGAAGCTTATATCGCGCGACATGGGCGACCCAAAGATGAAGATGATCTGAAGAACCACGTCTTCGTGACGCATGACAATGACAAGTCCCGCGCGCCCTTTACCCGTTGGCTGCGCGACATGGTCAGCGAAGACCGGTTCGTTTACCGCGCCACTGACAACCGGAATATGCAGGACGCGATTGTTGCGGGGGCAGGGATTGGTTTCGTGCTGGCGCAAGAGCTGCGCATGCATCCGGAACTGACCGAAGTGATCCCGCGGCAAGAGACGTGGTCGGCACCACTGTGGATTGTCACCCACGTTGATTTGCATCGCACGGCGAAGGTGCAATCGTTCCTGCGCTTCCTCAAAGACCGCATCAAGACGCTTGAGTGCTGATGACCGGCCAACGTGCTGGCCATCTGGCGATGCTGCTTTTTTCCTTGCTGGTGGCGGGGTCCTTTGCGCTGGGGTCACTTGCGGCCAATGAGATATCGCCAAGTGCGCTGAACGCGGTAAGGTTTTGGATCGCGACCGTGATTATAGGGGGCGTTGCCTTATCAACGACAGGATTTTCGCGCGCGGCTGTGGCAGCACCTTGGCGCTATGTGGTCTTGGCGGCCCTTTTTACCACCTATTTTGTGCTGATGTTCGAGGGGCTCAAGACCGCGCCGGCCGTCAGTGCTGCGGCAGTCTTTACGCTTACGCCAATTCTGGCGGCGGGGTTTGGCTGGCTCTTGTTGCGTCAGGTGCTGACGCCGCGTATTGCCCTTGCGTTGCTGATTGGCGCGCTAGGCGCGATCTGGGTGATCTTTCGCGCTGATGTTGCTGCGATCCTGCGGTTTGAGCTGGGGCGGGGCGAGTTCATCTATTTCTGCGGCTGCATCGCACACGCGATCTATACGCCGCTGGTGCGCAAGCTGAACCGGGGCGAAACGGCTGTGGTGTTTTCGTTTGGTGTTTTGCTGGCGGGGTCGGTGTTGCTGACCGTCTGGGGGTGGGGCGACCTGATGGCTACAGATTGGGGTGCGCTGCCGGGGATTGTTTGGGTGACAATCCTTTATACGGCTGTCTTCGCCAGCGCCGCGACCTTTGTCTTGTTGCAATTTGCAACGCTGCGACTGCCAAGTTCAAAGGTGATGGCTTATACCTATCTCACGCCGTCATGGGTGATTGTGTGGGCTTTGGCGTTGGGGGGCACGCCGCCGCCTGCGTTGGTTTTAGCAGGGTTGCTGTTGACGATTGTGGCGTTGGCTCTGCTGCTGCGCGAGGAGTGATGTAAGGTGGATCATGATCCACCTTACGTGTTCAACTCTTGCGCCAGAAAACTTTCAAACGCATCCAGATCTATCGCGTCCATCTGGCCAAAGCCCTGCATCCAGACCGAAGCTTCGCGCAGCATATCCGGCTCTAGCTTGCACCATTTTACCCGCCCCCGTTTTTCCTGACTGATCAGGCCAGCGGCAGTCAGCACACCCAAGTGCTTGGAAATCGCTGCCAATGACATCTCAAACGGTTCCGCCACGTCGGTGACGGCCATGTCATCCTCAAGCAGCATCGCAAGGATGGCGCGCCGGGTTGGGTCGGCGAGGGCTGCAAAAATGGTATCAAGCGCTTGGGTCATGCGGCCACGTCCTAGCAATCAATGGCCCACCATACCAGCATTTCATAGCAGCGGACGGTCGTTGGATTCCGACGGCCAGACAAAGCGATGCCGCTCCAATTCTGCTTTGGTCATACCGATATCACGTGCCGCATGATCACTGATTGATTTTGGCAGTTTCCTGCGATCGTGCCGCATCCATTTGGCAAGGCGCAACCAGATGCCTGCCAGTGCAGTCATTATTTTCATGGTATTTCCTACCTATGGTTTGAAATATTGAGGTTGATGATGCGGGAAGGTCTGCTTGATATCAAAGTCAATTCCTTGACATGACATGTGCGAAAAAGGCACGCTTTGCACATGCCTCGTGCCTTGCCCCCATTGAATGCCTTGCGTGCCTTTGAAGCCGCCGGCCGCCATCAAAGCTTTTCCGGTGCGGCCCAGGAACTTGGCGTGAGCCATTCTGCCATCAGCAGACATGTGCGCGGGCTGGAGGATCGGTTGGGTGCCCAGTTGTTCCGCGATCTGCCGCGTGGTGTCGCGCTGACTCAGGCAGGCGCGCGGTATCTTGCAGCACTCAGCCCGTCATTTGACCGCATCGCTGAGGCTTCCGAGGTGTTTGATCAGCGGCCGGCAGGGCAAGTGACAGTGGATGCCGAACCCCTTTTTGCGATGAAATGGCTGATCCCGCGATTGGGCGATTTCTATCAACGCTACCCTGATATTGAGCTGCGCTTGCAGGCGAACAGCGCCATCGCAGATCTGGGCCGTTATGAAGCGGATCTTGCCTTGCGTTTCTTTCACGCAGGCCCCGAAGGACAGGATGCACCGCTGCTAAGTAATGCGCCACTTTATCCTTTTGCAGCGCCAACTGTCGTGTCAGGCCTGATGCCGCCGGAAGAGATATTGTTGTTGCCACTGCTGCGCGATCGCCACGCAGATACATGGCGCAAATGGGCTGGATTGGTCGGATGCCCGCCACCGGCAGGCGCCCCATCGGACTGGCGAATGCGGGCGCGGCTGGCTTATGAAACGGCTTTGGCCGGTCATGGCGTTTTGCTTGTCTCAAGTGAGATCGCAGAAGTTGACGCCGCCTCTGGTCGGCTGATCCGATGCTCTGATATTGGGTTTCGTATGGGCAGTTATCACTTGGTTTCCGCCGAGGGCGTGATGCGGCGCAGCGCGGTGCGGTTGTTCCGGGAATGGCTGCTTGATCAAAGTGCGGGTCTGCGGTCCATCAAGCGTTAGTCAACCATTTGGTTGAACGTCTGATTAAGCGTTCCGTAGGCTATGCGTCGCAATTTTGGTGAGCCATGCATCTTTTAAGATATTGATATAAAATCATAAATACGACTATACCACGCGCTTGACTCTATGAGAGGCAGATCATAGACCCTTCGCAACCTTGTGAAGGGTGCAAACCGATGTCTGAACCGCATGACGCTGACCGCCTCAAGGCACTGGAAGCAAAGATTGCGGCGCTCAAAGAGCCGGAAGTCGTCAAGCACCATTCAGAAGAACACTATTCTCAAGCGCAGCTTGCTTGGCGGATGGTGATAGAGCTTGTAGCCGGTCTTGGGATTGGCTTTGGCATTGGATACGGGATCGATACCCTTTTGGGCACAACCCCGATTTTTCTGGTGCTATTCGTATTTTTTGGCCTCGCAGCCGGTGTTCTGACCATGATGCGATCCGCCAAAGAGGTGCAAAGAAAGCAGCTTGAGGCTGCAAAAGAAGAGGGCGACGCACGTGGCTGAAGAAAAAGAAGGTGGCTTGGTCTTTCACCCGCTGGATCAGTTTATCGTAAAGCCGCTGTTTGGCGACGGTCCTGTGCACTGGTACACGGTCACAAACCTGACACTCTGGATGGCGATTGCATTGCTGGCGATTGTCGCGGTTTTCGTTTTGGGCAGCCGCGGTCGTGCGGTGATCCCAACACGTTTGCAGTCTATTGGTGAGCTGATCTACGGCTTTATTTACAAGATGGTTGAGGATGTTTGCGGTAAGGATGGGGTGAAATATTTCCCTTACATCATGACGCTGTTCCTGTTCATCCTTTTCTCGAATTACCTCGCGCTGATCCCGATGTCTTATTCGCCAACTTCCATGATTGCGGTGACCGCAGTTCTTGGTTTTGGCGTTTTCTTTGCGGTCACGATCCTTGGCTTTGTCAAAAACGGTCCTGCATTTCTTGGTTTGTTCTGGATGTCTGATGCGCCAGCGGTCCTGCGCCCGATTATTGCGGTGATCGAAGTGATTTCTTACTTCGTTCGCCCGGTTAGCCACTCCATCCGTCTGGCTGGTAACATCATGGCGGGGCACGCGGTTTTAAAAGTGTTTGCGGGCTTTGCTGCACTCACACTGGTCAGCCCGGTTGCTGTCTTTGGCATCGTCGCGATCTACGGTCTTGAGGTGCTGGTTTGCGGCATTCAAGCTTATGTTTTCACCATTCTGACGTGCGTTTATCTGAAAGACGCGCTTCACCCGGCACACTAACAACGGCGGGGGGTCCCGCCAATCTACTCAACTTCCAATCGTAAGGAGAATTCACATGGAAGGCGAACTCGCACACATCGGCGCTGGTCTGGCTGCAATCGGTTCCGGCGCTGCCGCAATCGGTGTTGGTACAGTTGCAGGTAACTATCTTGCAGGCGCATTGCGCAACCCATCTGCTGCTGCTGGTCAAACAGCAACATTGTTCATCGGTCTGGCATTTGCCGAAGCTTTGGGGATCTTCGCGTTCCTCGTGTCGCTTCTGCTGATGTTCGCTGTTTAAGAACACGACCCATATCCTTACGGCTGACTGACGCGGGACTTCGCGTCGGTCGGTAAAACATCAAGGTATTCGGGGGCCATCATGGCAACAGAAACAACAGACGCCGCAGGCGTATGCGTAGATGCAGGGGGTTCTGCCCTTGGCATGCCGCAGCTTTGCGCCGATTGGATGCCCAACCAGATTTTCTGGCTACTGGTCACGCTGATCACACTTTACTTTGTGATGTCACGCATCGCTTTGCCCCGCATTTCTGCGGTTCTGGCAGAACGTTCGGGCACCATCACAAATGATATCGCGGCAGCCGAAGAGCTGAAGAACAAAGCAGCTGAAGCTGAAGCTGCTTACGACCAAGCCCTTCTGGATGCCCGCAGCGAAGCCCAAAAGATTGTGGCCGAAGCGAAAGCAGAAATTCAGGCAGAACTGGATGTCGAGCTACAGAAAGCCGACGCGCAGATCGCTGCAAAGACAGCCGAAAGCGAAGCCGCCATTGGCGAAATTCGCGAAGGCGCGGTAAAAAGCGTGACCGCCGTTGCCAAGGACACAGCCAAGGAATTGGTTGCTGCCATGGGTGGCACTGCTGATGCAAAAGCGATCACTGCTGCAGTGAACGCGCGGATGAAAGGGTAGACCATGAGACTGACACTCACCACCCTTTTAGCTATTGTTGCAAGCCCCGCTTTGGCGGCTGGTGACAAGCCTTTCTTTTCACTGGCAAACACTGACTTTGTCGTTCTGATCGCGTTCGTGATCTTCATCGGCATCCTGCTTTACTTCAAGGTTCCCGGCCTTGTGGGTGGTATGCTGGACAAGCGTGCCGACAGCATCAAGGCTGAGTTGGACGAAGCAAAAGCACTGCGCGAAGAAGCGCAGTCTTTGTTGGCTAGTTATGAGCGCAAGCAAAAGGAAGTGCAGGAGCAATCCGCGCGGATCGTTGCTGCGGCCAAAGAAGAGGCGACCAATGCGGCAACCGCTGCAAAGGATGATATCGCCAAGTCGATTACCCGTCGTCTTGCCGCCGCTGAGGAACAGATTGCAAGCGCCGAAGCATCCGCTGTGAAAGAGGTTCGCGACCAAGCAATTGCTGTGGCCGTTGGCGCCGCCAAAGATGTGATCGCCAAGCAGATGGATGCAAAGTCTGCCGGTGCGCTGATCGACGACTCTATCGCGACGGTTGCTGAGAAACTGCACTAAGTTCATCACGATATTTGTTTCGAAAGCCCGGGTGCGTGATGCGTAGCCGGG
Organism: Roseobacter sp. CCS2; assembly: GCF_000169435.1. Lineage (GTDB taxonomy): Bacteria > Pseudomonadota > Alphaproteobacteria > Rhodobacterales > Rhodobacteraceae > Yoonia. The sequence continues at coordinate 436,651 of NZ_AAYB01000002.1, forward strand.
CTTTTTCGTTGACAGGGGCGGGGCGGTCTTTGAGACTATAATATGGGGCGAAGAGCAGGAGTTTTGACAATGCCTAGCCTCAGGTCTGGGATCATGGCGGCGGTTGTCTATGTCGCGATTGTGGGTCTTGGCGCCGTTTTGTCCCTTGGTGCATTTGCTGAAAATGCTGATATTGCGACAGCCCTGCTCAGACTGCTTCCTGTGCAGCTGGTTGGTGCCTTTTTCTGCTACTTTGCTGTGACCCGATATTTTGGTTGGGTCGGTGCCGGGTTCGGGCGGATCAGGTGGGTTGGGCTGCTTTGGTTTTTGCCGGCGTGCACGGTTCTGGTTTTCATGTTTCTGGACATTTCGCAGGCTGCTACCCCAGCCCTTTGGCGTGGGTTTGGTGCTTTGGGCATCGCGATGCTTGTTATTGTTACGTTCTGCATCGCCTTTGGTGAAGAAGTGATTTTTCGGGGCATTTTACTACGCGGCGCCATGTCCAGATTGGCTGTGCCGGTGGCAATGTTGCTAAGCGCGATATCCTTTGGTGCGCTGCATGCCATCAATGCGCTGTTGGGTCAGGAGGCAGGTGACACATCTTTGCAAGTCATTTTTGCAGTCTTCGTAGGCGTCTTTCTTGCACCACTTGCCTTGCGTGTCGGGAATCTATGGCCACTGATCATCTGGCATTGGCTTTGGAATATCGCTGTTATTCTGGGCCAGGTGGTGGGCGTGCTGCATCCTTATGTATTGATCGGGATCGCAATTCAGGCCGTTATTTCTGTATGGCTTTGGGTCCAGTTTCTGCGCGCATCGCGCCTGCGCTAACGCCCGGTTTCGTGCTCTAACCGCTTTTGCGCGAAAGCTTCGTTGCGGTCAGATTTTTGCTGATCTGACAGTGCGCTTTCCACAAAGCTCAAATGGGCCTCAACCGCTTTTCGTGCGCCCATCGGGTCACGGTTTTGCAGCGCGTCGTTGATCACCCGGTGCTGGTCCAGCAACGTGTCGCGCGTCATCCGTTGTTTGAACATGACTGTACGATTGTAGAACACGCCTTCGCGCAGCAATTCGTACATAGACCGCATCATATGCAGCATGATGACGTTATGGCTGGCCTCGATGATCGACAGATGAAAATCGGCGTCTAGATGGGCCTCATCCGCGGGGTTCCGCTTTTGGTGGGCGGCTTCCATCTTGTTGAAAATGGTATTGATCACCTTCAGGTCGGTGTCGCTGGCAAGACGTGCGGCGCGTTCTGCGGCCAGCCCCTCCATGTCCCTACGAAAGCTGATATAGTCAAAGACAGCTTCGTCATGCGTCGCAAAGAGCGTGACCAATGCCGGGGCAAAAGCAGAACCAAGGACATCGGCGACATAAACGCCAGCCCCTGCTTTGGACGCCAGCAAGCCACGGTCCTGTAGGTCCGCCAGGGCCTCTCGCAAGGATGGTCGCGACACGCTCATCCGTTCGCTCAGTTCCCGTTCAGAGGGCAGCCTTTCACCGGGGCGCAGGATGCCGCGCAAGATCAATCCTTCGATCTGGCGGATGACGCCATGGGACAGTTTTTCTTGATGGACGGGTTCAAAGGGCATGGGATCAATCACTTTATATTGGTCAAATGATATGACCAAATTGGGCATATCACAACAAGAAAGGGGTCGCGTTTCCGCAACCCCTTCCAAGCGTTTGATGATGGAACGCGCTTAGTTAGGCGTGATCACAATCTCGACCCGGCGGTTCGCCTGACGGCCAGCAGCGTTGAGGTTGGACGCAACCGGGTTGTTTTCGCCCGCACCAATTGTTCTGATGCGGTTTCGCGAAACACCACCGCCGACCAAGACAGATGATACGGCAGAAGCGCGACGCTCTGACAGACCTTGGTTGAACGATGCTTCACCGACATTGTCTGTGTGGCCGATCACGTTCACAGTTGAATCAGGATACTGCTGCAGTGAATTTGCCACGATCCGCAGCTCGCGTTGCGCGGTGCCGGACAACTGTGTGCTGTTGGTTGCAAAAAGCAGATCCTCGCTTAGCACAACGCGAAGGTCGCGACCGTTGTTGGATACGCCAACATCGTTGCGCAACTGGCGACGCAGGTCTTCTGCCTGGCGATCAAGCGAGTTACCGACGCCTGCACCAACGCCTGCACCCAGTGCTGCACCGATAAGGGCGGCCTGATTGCGTTCGCGGACGGAACCGTCGTTGTTTGTCAAAGCACCAAGCACAGCACCAGCGCCAGCACCGATCAAAGCGCCCTGTTGTGTGTTTTGGTTCTGGTTCGGGCCTGCGGGGTCACATGCAGCAACAAAAGTAAATGATGCAGTAGCGAGCACGAGGGGAAACTTCGTAAATGTCATGGTCATGGTTCCATTTTGTATGAGCGCGGCAATTGCGCCTGTTTGATGGGACAGCTTATGCCCATTTCTCCCATGATATCCAATAACGCAGCCTATACCAGCAGGCTTTTGCCGATTTACGCTTGCTCGTGTTGCGCGTCTGCTCTGGCAGATTCCCAAGCAAGCATCGCGCGTTTCACAGGTAACCCCCAATGATACCCCCCCAGCGCGCCGGATTTGCGCAAGGCGCGGTGACAAGGGATCAGCCAACTGACCGGGTTGCGCCCGACCGCTGTGCCGACGGCGCGCACCGCTTTGGGTTTGCCGATGGATTGGGCGATTTCCGAATATGTGGTCACATGACCCGATGGGATGGTCAACAACGCCTCCCAAACCTTTAGCTGGAAGGGCGCGCCGATCATATGCAATTTGGTTTCGCCATTCATCCCAAGTGCCGCTTCTGCCCATGGGCGCAGGAAACTGGGGTCTTCAACGAAAACTGCCTTGGGCCAGCGCGACTTAAGATCAGCCATGGCAGGTTCTGGTCCCGCTTCTGCAGCAAATGCCAGACCACAAATCCCTCTATCCGTGCCCATAACCAAAGCAGGGCCAAAGTGGCTTTCAAACCACCCCCAGAAAATCGTAAGGTCGGCCCCGTCGCGGGCATAGTCACCGGGGCTCATTGCTTCCCATCGCACAAAAAGGTCGTGCAGTCGCCCGCTGCCCGATAACCCGACCGCATATGCGGTTTCCAGTGTCGTGAACCGGTCACGCAGCAGCGTCTTGGCATGGGCCAATGTCAGATATTGCTGATAGCGTTTGGGTGATACACCAACCCATGACGAAAACAGCCGCTGAAAATGTGCAGGGCTCATATTCATGTCGGCGGCCAGATCGGCCAGCGTTTGGGGTTCATCGCCAGCTGCATCAATAGCTTCGATCGCACGGCGCATAATTTGATAGTGATATGTCTCTGTCTGTTCCATGTCTTTCAAATTAGGGGCAACCGACCCGCGAAGCGACCCGGAAATTGCGCATCTGGCGCTTGCCCCCTTTGGGGCTTCAAGGCATACGGGTCTGCATGGCAAAACAGCTTGATTACCACACTATCCGCAACATTTTTGAGCGGTTCCATGCGGCAGAACCCGAACCCAAGGGCGAGCTTGAGCATGTGAACGTCTATACGCTGGTCGTCGCGGTTGCCCTTTCGGCGCAGGCCACGGACGCTGGCGTGAACAAGGCGACGCGAGCGCTGTTCAAAATCGCCGATACACCGCAGAAGATGCTTGATCTGGGGCTCGACGGCGTGACCGAACATATCAGGACAATTGGCCTTTATCGTAACAAGGCCAAAAACGTCATCAAGATGAGCCAAATTCTGGTTGATGAATATGGTGGCGTTGTCCCGAATTCGCGGGCTGCCCTGCAATCGCTGCCCGGTGTGGGCCGCAAGACCGCCAACGTGGTGCTGAATATGTGGTGGGGTCAGCCTGCGCAGGCCGTTGATACCCATATTTTTCGCTTTGGTAATCGCAGTGGTGTCGCACCGGGTAAGGATGTCGACGCCGTCGAACGCGCTATTGAAGATCATATTCCCGCTGATTTCCAACTCCATGCCCATCACTGGATGATCCTGCATGGTCGCTACGTCTGCGTGGCGCGAAAACCTAAATGCGCGGCTTGTCTGATCCGCGATCTATGTATGTTTGAGGATAAAAATCTATGAAAAAATATCAGGTTGTCGGCATTGGCAATGCGATGGTTGATGTCTTGGCGCGTGCTGAAGATGCGTTTCTGGCCGAGGCCGGGGTCGAGAAAGGCATCATGCAACTGATCGACATGGAGCGTGCTGTTGATCTTTATTCCCGCGTCGGTCCAGCGCAAGAGGTCAGCGGCGGATCAGCAGCCAATACAATTGCTGGCATTGCGCATCTGGGCGGGCAGACGGCCTATGTGGGTAAGGTCAAGGATGATCAGCTGGGGGCGATCTTTGCGCATGACCTGCGTGCGCAAGGTGCAGGCTATGAAACAAGGATGGCGCCAAAGACCGAAGATGCCGAAACGGGACGTTGCATTGTGATTGTGACACCCGATGGTGAGCGGTCGATGAATACCTATCTGGGCGTGACCGAGTTTCTATCACCTGATGATATCGACGAAACACAAATGGCAGATGCCGAATGGATCTATCTTGAAGGGTATCGTTTTGACGGCCCCGACAGCCACGCCGCGTTCGCCAAGGCCATTGCCGCATGTCATGGGGCAGGGGGACGCGTATCGCTGACGCTCTCTGACCCATTCTGTATTGAGCGGCATCGTGATGCCTTTCGCGATATGGTGCGGGATCATGTTGATTTGCTGTTTTGTAATCGCGCTGAAATGGGGTCAATGTATCAGACCGACGATTTTGATGCCGCACTTGCGCAGGCGGCCTCCGAAGTTGCGATGGTGGCATGTACTGACAGCGAAAATGGCGTGCATGTGCTTGCTGATGGGCAGCGCTGGCATGTGCCTGCGGTGCCCACGGATATTGTAGATGCAACCGGTGCTGGCGACCTCTTTGCGGGTGCTTTCCTGTGGGGGCTTACAAATGGTCATGATCTGGAAACATGTGCCAAAATGGGCAATGTGGCAGCTTCTGAGGTGATCAGCCATATTGGTGCGCGGCCCGAAGCGAACCTGACGGCGCTTTTTAAGCAGCAGGGACTGATTTAAGCCAAAGCGCGTCGAGGGCATCAATAGCGGTGGGATCAAAGCGGTCCTCTTCCTTCCAGTATTTACCGGACGGGACGTAATAATTAAGCCGAGTTTCTTCTGCCAGGGCGGCCTGAACAATGTCTTTGTTCAATGCCAGCGGTTGCGCATTCGCCGCATCTGCTGGCGTTGATCTGGGAAACACCAATCGGCTTTCATCTGATGACATATTCACCATCGCGCAGTTCTGCCTTGCTGCAATGGCCATCAGCCGGGCAGACTTTGCCTCAAGCGACCGCAGTGTCACGTCCTCGCGTAACGGGTCTGCAGTTCCGGTGCCATAGAAATGGGTCGTTGTGCTGGAATAAACCATGTCACATCCAAGCACGGCAATCACACGTGGCTTAAGTGCGGCCAGCGCCCAATAGCTGGCTGTAAACGCCATCGTCCCGCCGGCATAGACAAAGCCGCCAAGTGTGTTTTGCAAAGGCACATAATCGGCCGCGCGAATGATGCGCTGGTGTGCGGCGATATCCACGGGCATCCGTTCCACCGGAAAATCATCCGGGTGAATCAAGTCATCCCAATCAGAACGCACCGCCCACGCGTTATTAATCGCGACAATCCGTTCAAAGGGATCACGAGGCCAATCGCGGCAGGCCACAACGTTCGGGCCACTGCCAAGGATAAGAACGACAGACACGTCAAGATTTCCTTTGCCTTTTCGATCAGGCACTTAGGGTGATCCGTGAAACTGTCGACCCTTATCTTCTCATGTTGAAAAATACCTTCGGGGGTGAGGCCGCAGGCCGAGGGGGCAGACAGCCCCCTTTGCAACGGCGCCACAGGTGCGACACCTAGCCAAGTTTGGCGTGCACTTCATCAAGGTCAATGTCGCTAACAGGCATTTTGTTTGCGGGGTTTTCGAAATCGTATTTGAAAATCCGAAAGTCGCGTTTGTAGATTTCATACACAATATGCATCGATAGATCGTCAAAGTAATCCGCAACAGGATGCGCGCGCTTGGGCCCATGCCCTTCGCTTTCGTTGAAACGCGGGATGCTGGACAGATCGATGGGGTGTGTGGTCTTGATCCCGTTCAATACGCTTTGCATGCCCTCGTCAAACTTCTCGGTCCAAAAGATGTTGTCATAACGCCCCCCATTCGCAATGAACGTTGAAATATGACCAGACATCGCAGACCAATGGATATCAGGCTCCATCGGACGCCGCCAACGGATGGTGTCGCGGGCGAATAGCAAAAAGCGACGAAAGCTTTTGATCTGGTCGAATTCAAAACCGCTTTCAGGATCACCCACTTCGATCCCGTATTTCTGAATCAGGAGCGGAACAAGGTTGCCGCGGTAGTATTTGCCGTTGCGCTGCACACCACAGATTTTGTCAAAGAATGATGACAAAATCCGGGTATAGGGATTGCGCACACAGGTAAACGCATAGCTTTGGTGTGCTTTGACATTGGCTTCTATCAGCGGCCTGCTGTCATCAAGCGCCCATTTATGAATGCCCGTTTTGGCATCGTGGATGTCACCATCGAAGAACTGCCCATGGTCCGAATAATACATAATCTGACCGATGCTGGAACAGGCGCATTTCGGCACGACACGATAGACCACGCTTTCGCTTTGGGTCATCCATGTTCCGGGAAAATTTGCCACCTTTACGCTCCTGCCCAATTGTCGCCACCTTCAAAGCAAAGAAAGCCTGTCACTTCAATGTCTGTTCGCGTTATGACAGCTTAGAACACAACTAAGATCGCTTGAAACCTATGGCACGTGTCGCCTTTATTCTGCTTTGTCATAAAAATCCGGCTGTGATCATCCAGCAGGCCGAACAATTGACTGCGGCTGGTGATTACATCGCGATCCATTTTGATGCCTCGGCTTCAGCGGCGGATTACCAGACGCTTTTGACAACACTGGGGGACAATCCCAATGTGGCCTTTGCCAAAAGCCGCGTGAAATGCGGTTGGGGCGAGTGGAGCCTTGTGCAAGCGACGCTGCACGCGGTTGAGGCAGCGGTGACGGCCTTCCCGCGTGCCACCCATTTTTACATGGTCTCAGGCGACTGCATGCCGATTAAATCGGCCGGTTTCGCGCATCGTTTGCTGGACGAAAACGATGTTGATTATATCGAAAGTCATGACTTCTTTGAAAGTAACTGGATCAAAACAGGTTTCCGCGAAGAACGTCTAATCTATCGCCACTTCTTCAACGAACGCACGCAAAAGCGCCGGTTTTATACAGCACTGGAGCTGCAAAAGCGCTTCAAGATGACACGCAAGATCCCAGACGATTTGCAGATCATGATTGGCAGCCAATGGTGGTGCCTGCGCCGTCAGACGGTCGAAGCGGTGCTTGAATTTGCCTATGCGCGCCGCGATGTGATGCGGTTTTTCCGCACTACGTGGATCCCGGATGAAACGTTCTTTCAAACTTTGGTTCGTCACCTTGTCCCGGCGCGTGAGATTGAGAACCGGACGCTCACGTTTTTGATGTTCACAGATTACGGGATGCCAGTGACGTTTTATAATGACCACTATGATCTGCTTTTGGGCCAGGGGTCGCTTTTTGCCCGTAAAATCAGTGCAGAGGCAGCAGATTTAAGGGAACGGCTGGGCGCGCTTTATGCCAGTGATCGCATGGATTTCGTGATCTCGGACGAAGGTCGCAATCTGTTTCAGTTCCTCACCGGGCGCGGGCGTATCGGACGCCGCTTTGCCCCGCGGTTCTGGGAAAATGAAACGACGCTTGGTCGCAGTCGTGAGCTGATGATCATTGCATGCAAGAAATGGCATGTGGCCAAGCGGCTGGTTGCGGCTATTCAGCATCATACAAATGTGCCAGCGATCGAATACGTCTTTAATGAAGATGATACTGATATGCCTGATCTGGGCGGCATCGAAAGTTCGCTGCAAAAGCGGGGGCGCCATAGGCGGGCGTTAATGCGGATGCTGTTTGAACATTATGATAGCGACCGGCTGGTGATCTGCCTTGATACTTCTAGCCTTGATCTGATGACTGATTTTTTTGCTGATCGTGCAACAGTGCGGATGCTTGAGATCGAGTGCAGTTTTGATGATGACTATCTGGTGGGCCATGCCATGCGTGTCGGATTGGCCGGCCCACAAACCAGCGAAGCCACGTTGGAGCGTCTATTGCCGACGATACGCCATGATATGATTTACGAACGTGATGCCATCCGGGATGCCAAGTTTATACATACAAGCCGCATCAAGGAAACCGCCACATGTGACGAGAATGCCCATGCTATCGCGCAGTTCTTGAGCGTGTCACCCGAGGTGGCCCGCACCCTTGCTGAAACACCCTATCTCTTTGTTGATTGAGGACCCCTATGGAATACGCTTACGACGACCAGAATATCTTTGCCAAAATCCTGCGTGGTGAAATCCCGAATAAGACTGTCTTTGAAAATGACCATGCGCTCGCGTTTGAGGATATCGCCCCGCAAGCGCCTGTCCATGTCCTGATCATCCCCAAGGGGCCCTATGTCAGTTTGGATCATTTCGCGCGCGATGCATCACCGCAAGAACAGGCAGGCTTTATGCAGGCCGTTGCCGAAGTTTGCCGTATCACGGATGTGAAGGACGGTTTCCGCAGCATCGCAAATACCCGTACCCACGGCGTGCAAGACGTGCCGCACTATCACATGCATATTTTGGGCGGACGTCAGTTGGGGCGGATGTTGCCGCATTGATTGGACAAAGAATGTCTAGCCGTTGCGCGACGAGGTGAGCGACAGGAACACATCTTCAAGATCGGCTTCTTCGGTTTTGACGTCCTTAATCGTGATCCCGGCGTCGCGGACCAATGACAGGATTTGGTCGGCAGGTGTCGTGCCACTTTGGTAGGTAAACGTCAGTGTGCCATTGGCATGCTTCTGGCCTGTGATTTTGTCGGGCAACGCGGGCAGATCAGCATCGGTTTCCGGCGTGATGACAAGCGTCTTGCTGTCCAGCCGCCCCAGCAGATTGGCGGTGCTGTCTTTGATGATCACCTCGCCGTGGTTGATGATGGCGATGTCATCGCACATTTCCTCGGCCTCTTCGAGGTAGTGTGTGGTCAGGATGATCGTCATGCCTTGTTCGTTCAGCCTGCGCACGTTTTGCCACAGCATGTTGCGTAATTCGATATCCACGCCTGCAGTTGGTTCATCCAGCACAAGGATCTGCGGTGAATGAACGAGTGCTTTTCCCAATAGCAATCTGCGTCGCATACCACCCGAGAGGGAGCGCGCATAAGCATCAGCCTTGTCGGTCAGTCCAATCAGATCAAGGATTTCTGCGGTTTTGCGTTGGCTTTTGGGCACACCGTAAAGGCCCGCTTGCACGTCCAGCGATCCGGCAGGCGTAAAGAACGGATCAAGATGTGGTTCTTGCGGCATGATCCCAATAGCAGCACGGGATTGGCGCGGGTTTTTATCTTGGTCAAAACCCCAGATTTTCACACTGCCCGCAGATTTGACGACCAGACCGGCCAAGATATTGATCAACGTGGATTTGCCTGCACCATTCGGCCCCAAAAGCCCAAAGATGGATCCGCGCGGAATGGTCAGGTCAACGCCCTTCAGCGCCTCTTTCGCGGGGCTGCGCCCTGTGGCGGCATATGTCTTTTTCAGCCCTTGAATTTCTATGGCGTTGTCGCTCATGCCGTCTTTCCCCTTACCCGCGTCTGCGGTATGTCTGTTGCAGACTTAAGGCGGGCAACGGTCCGCGGCAACCAGATGAGAGTAATCATGTCCACACCTGCACCCGAGATCCGCATTGTTCATGATTGGCGTGTGGCCTGTGATGGTGGCGAAGGCGCGTTGGGCCACCCCCGTGTCTGGCTGCAAATTCCGCAAGATCATGGCTGGGTCGAATGCCCCTATTGCGATGCCAAACTGGTGCATAAGGAATTCGAGGGCAAAGTCTGATCCGTCGCATTCTTTTCGCGCTTTGCTTGCCGATCTTGTTGTATCTTTTTGCCGGGACGGTTGGCGGTCTTATTAAAACAGGCGATCCGTCGGTTCAAACCTCGGAGTTTCGGATTGGTTTGCTGCGGGGCCCTATCCATACAGATCTGTTGCTGCCTGCCATCCCTGAAATCAGAACGGCGTTTGGCTTTTTGCAGGAAGGTGGGTTGCCCGTAACCCACCCCGACGTCGCGTGGATCGTGGCAGGCTGGGGCGCCCGCGAGTTTTACATGACAACCGGAAGCTATGCCGACCTCAGGCCCGGCCCGGTCTGGCGCGCGATCAGTGGTGATGATGCGGTCATGCGCGTCTTTGTCGGTGGCGAGATTACGGATCCTGTTGCGATTACATGGGTGAATGTGTCGCTTGATCAGTTGGATGCCCTCACGCGCGCCGTACTGTTTGATTTTGAAAATACCTCGTTGCCGCCGTTGGATCATCCCGGTTTGAACGGCAGTGATCTGTTCTATCCTGCCAAGGGACGGTTTCATCTGTTTCGCACCTGTAATGTCTGGGTTGGCGATATGCTCAGACAGGCTGGCATTCGGGTTGGTATTTGGACACCGTTTACTTGGTCGCTGCCCTAAACGGCACATGGCCAGCCGATCAGCTCATCGGGATGGGTCCGCTCATGCAGGGCAGGCGCGGGCTGACCGACCCGTCGGGTGTCAAGAACTCCAGCACGTTTTCGCCAGACCAGATTTGGATCGGCTGCCCCAGACTGTCACTGCCATTGCCGATCACTGTGCCGGTTTCATTGTCTTGGGTGTGATAGATCACCCCGATATCCACACCGTTTTCGCAGGTCATCTGCCCCATGCCTGCACCAAACGGTCCATCCGCTGTCCAAGTACCGTCGCAGGTAATCCCGTTTGAGATTTTACCAGTGACTGGCCCCGTATCCCAACCGCGTGCTTCCCCATCAAAATACAGGCCCTGATCCCCGACGCAGGCCAGAACGCGCACGCAATTCGACTGGCTGTAGGGCACGTTTTCGCAGGTTTCTGCGTCAAGTGGTGCTGCAAGGCAGATGGTCACTGGAACGATCAGGCGGATCATGGCAAAACCTTTCTCAAGCAATGTGGGGATGACTTCAGATGGAAACGAAATTCGGCAAAGGCTGTCACCTGCATCTGATTGACGGCTCGGCGTTTATCTTTCGCGCCTATCATGCGCTTCCGCCCCTGACGCGCAAGTCCGATGGCCTGCCAGTAGGGGCCGTAAGCGGATTTGTGAACATGCTGCAGCGCTATGTTGAGGGGAATAATGGGGCCGATGCGGCGACCCATGTTGCGGTGATTTTTGACAAAGGCAGCCATACGTTTCGCAACGATATGTATGATCAATACAAGGCCAACCGCGACGCGATGCCAGAGGATTTGCGCCCGCAGATCCCGCTGACGCGCACGGCGACGAAGGCGTTCAATATCGCCTGTGAAGAGATGGAAGGGTTCGAGGCGGATGATATTATCGCAACCCTGTCCCATCAGGCGCGTGATGCCGGTGGCCGTGTGACGATTGTGTCGTCGGACAAGGATTTGATGCAGTTGGTGGGCGATGGGGTCGAGATGCTTGATCCGATGAAGAACAAGCGGATTGATAGCGACGGTGTGGTTGAGAAGTTTGGCGTCGGGCCAAACCGTGTGGTCGATGTGCAGGCGCTTGCTGGCGACAGCGTTGACAATGTGCCGGGCGCACCGGGGATCGGGATCAAGACGGCGGCCTTGCTGATCAACGAGTATGGCGATTTGGAAAGCCTGCTGGACCGGGCCGAAGAGATCAAACAACCCAAGCGCCGCGAAACGCTGATTGAGAACCGCGAACAGATTGAGTTGTCCAAGAAGCTGGTGCAGCTGGATTGCGAGATGACGCTGGCGTTCGGACTGGATGATCTGGAGGTGAAAGACCCTGATCCGGAGGTCTTGATGGGGTTCCTGACCGAAATGGAATTCCGCACCGTTACAAAACGCATTGCCGACAAGCTGGGTTTGGAGGCCCCTGTCGTTGAAGCAGCAGCACCCGCTGCGACGGAGGTTGCGACACCTGAGGCGGTCGCGTTTGACCCTGACGCTTACGAATGTGTGCGTGATGCCGCCGCCTTGCAGGTTTGGATCGACCGTATTCGCGCGCGCGGCTACGTGGCGGTTGATACCGAAACAACGGGCCTGAACGAGATGATTGCCGAACTGGTCGGCATCTCGCTTTGTGTTGAAGCGGGGCAGGCGTGCTATATTCCCCTGACCCATAAATCTGCCGCATCAGATGATCTATTCGGATCGGATGAGATGGCCGAGGGGCAAATGGATTTTGACGAATGTCTGGCGATGCTCAAACCGGTTTTGCAGGATCCTGCGGTTATCAAAATCGGTCAGAACATGAAGTATGATGCCAAGATTTTCGCGCGTCTGGATATTGACGTGGCGCCGATTGATGACACGATGCTGATGTCCTACGCCATGAATGCGGGCAAGCATAATCATGGCATGGATACGTTATCAGAACGCTATCTGGGGCATACGCCCATTCCTATTAAGCCATTGCTGGGCAGTGGGAAATCCGCGATCACTTTTGATCGGGTGCCGGTTGATGATGCCGTGAAATATGCCGCTGAGGATGCCGATATCACCCTGCGCCTGTGGCAACAGTTCAAGCCGCAATTGCATATGAACAGGGTGACGACCGTTTACGAAACGATGGAGCGTCCGTTGGTGCCGGTACTGGCGCAGATGGAGCGGCACGGGATCAAGGTGGACCGCGACACACTTAGCCGGATGTCGAATGCCTTTGCTCAGAAAATGGCGGGTCTGGAGGATGAGATACAGGAAATGGCTGGTCGGCCTTTCAACGTAGGTTCGCCCAAGCAATTGGGTGAAATCCTGTTTGATGAGATGGGTCTGGAAATGCCCGATGGCAAGAAACCCTCGACCGGCAAAACCGGGGCCTATTCCACCGGGGCGGATGTGTTGGAAGACCTTGCCACCTTGCATGACATGCCGCGCCGTATTCTGGATTGGCGGCAACTGTCGAAGCTGAAATCGACCTATACCGATGCGCTGCAAGAACATATCAATGCTGAGACGGGGCGGGTGCATACGTCATACTCCATCGCTGGTGCGAACACCGGGCGTCTGGCCTCAACCGACCCGAATTTGCAGAATATTCCAGTGCGGTCCGAAGAAGGGCGGCGTATTCGCGAAGCCTTTGTGGCCGAGGACGGTAAGGTCATTGTCAGCCTTGATTATTCCCAGATTGAACTGCGTATTTTGGCGCATATCGCGGGCATTGATGCGCTGAAACAGGCGTTTCTTGACGGGATCGACATTCACGCGATGACCGCGTCAGAAATGTTTGATGTGCCGCTGGATGAAATGACGCCGGATGTGCGGCGGCAGGCGAAAGCGATCAACTTTGGTGTGATCTATGGCATTTCCGGCTTTGGTCTTGCGCGCAACCTGCGCATTCCACGTGGTGAGGCGCAGGGGTTCATTGACCGGTATTTCGAACGCTTCCCCGGTATTCGCAAATATATGGATGACACCGTCGCGTTCGCCAAAGAGAACAGCTACGTGCAGACGCTTTTCGGACGCAAGATCAATACGCCTGAGATTAATGCGAAGGGTCCTCATGCGGGGTTCGCAAAACGGGCCGCGATCAACGCGCCGATTCAAGGCACGGCGGCAGATGTGATCCGGCGGGCGATGATCCGGATGCCGGATGCGATTGCGGGGCTGCCTGCAAAGATGCTGCTACAGGTTCACGACGAACTAATCTTTGAGGTTGAAGAAGGTGCTGTCGACGACCTGATCACCGCCGCCCGCGATGTGATGGAAAACGCGAGCGACCCTGCGGTGAAACTGGATGTGAAGCTGGCGGTGGATGCAGGGCAGGGCGCGAACTGGGCTGAGGCGCATTGAGAGTGATCGGAAGCGGCAGCCAATGCCCGCTATGCGGGACAAAGCCGACATCTAAATTCAGAACTGGCCGACAGAAGATGCGCCTAATTGTTGCTTCACAGCATCCACATCACCAAGCACCCAAAGGTGTGATAACTTATCGCCTGATACTGCGAAAAACGCTGCACCCGCCCATTCAATCTCTTTTTTGGTTGCCGCAACACCAAAAAACTCGGCCTGATGAGTACCTCGGAAAGTCATCCGCGCTGCAACACGGTCATCTGTGAGTACTAGGTTGTCGATAATGCATGTGTAGTTGCCAAGAGCAGTGTGGACGGCGTCCACATATTCGAGAAAACCGTCAATGCCCTTCTTCTCTGGCCCAAGAGACCCTCTGAATCTGAAGTCAGCAGCTATTATGTTGTGCGCGACGTCAAAGTCGCGTCTGTTCCAAATGTTGGCGTAGAAGCTCTCAACAAGTGTTTTGGGGTTCGGTTTCATGCGCACACGATACTTCTGAAACAACGTATTATCAACTAAGTGAAGGGCGTTCACTGTCGACATGATTGCGATGCAACATTTGGGAGGTATGGGCTCGCAGCTGCCTTTTGCTTTCGCAGAAACACGTGATGATGCTTCAGCGGCGAACCCGACCTCAGTTTTCAGGCTACTATACGTCGTCAGCGCTATGTTGATGTTTGGGCTGGAGGGTTGGATGGAGGGCAAATTATGCCAAGAGTCCAACTTCCCGCAGTCACCCAGAAACGCAGAGCTTGGAACAAGGGGCGCCTGGTCGGGCAAAAGCGCCCATTACTTCCCAAGCAGGTTTGGGCCATCCGCGCGCGTCTAGAACTCGCGGGAAATCTTCGCGATCTAGCTTTGTTTAATGTCGAAATCGACAGCAAGTTGCGAGGTTGCGACCTAATCTCACTCAAGATCTCGGATTTAATCAGGGATGACCGGGTGCGAGAAAGAGTGTCTGTGGTTCAAAATAAAACGAATAAGCCTGTACAGTTTGAATTGGCTGAAAATACGCGAGAAACCGTGACCAGCTGGATCAAGTCTCCGGAAATGATTAGATGCCAATTCTTGTTTCCGAGCCGATTTCATGATCGGCCGCACATATCAACACGCCAGTATGGGCGCTTGCGCCAACAATCACGGTGCCCGCAAACCTTGCCTACCTCGAACACCTCGGCTTTCTCGCTGATGCGGCTGGCATGTCAGATGCCTATACAGGTCGCATAACCACATACGAAAGACGGATAGAAGATCTGCGCGACATCGTAGGGGACCCATCTGAAATTACTGTTTCGCGGCTTGATATCGATGCCGACGGGATATGGTTCTATCCCAACTGGGGTGCGCTTGAACAAGTCTTGAGCGACGCGGGCTTTGCGCGGCCAGAATTGCAAACTGCTGCCATCGAAAATATCACGGGGATGAGCGTTGAGAATATAGCCGCATTTGACGGTGATATTGTGTTGATCAGTTACGCCCCTCGTTTTGGGCAAACCATCCCTAAATTGACCAATGGCTGGATGTCTGCCGGCAATGATATCTGGCGCAGTCTTTCTGCGGCCCAGACTGGCAATGCGTTTTGGTATGAGCGCGATATTTGGGCGGGTTATTCAATCAAGTCCCTCAATGAGAGCATTATGGCCTCATTCTTCTGACAGCCGGGAGGACCTTTCAATGAATCGATTCAATCCAAAACACACGCCGGGGTTTGCCACCCTGAAACTCATCCTTGCCGCCATTGTGATGGCTCTGATCCTGACAGTGCAGGCAAGGGCGCAAGACACCCGCACGATCGTTGATGACACGGGGGTTGAGGTCACGATCCCCGTCAATCCACAGCGGATTATTTCCGGCCATGACCTTGTCATCACCATTCCGATGATCGAATTGGGTGTATTCCCCGTCGGCAGTCACGGGCGCGGTGAAACACTCGAAGAGGCGTTCATTCGCGGCTCCGCCCCTCTGACGGGCGTGGACTTTGACAATTCTGATATCGAATGGGTTGGCAACCGCCCGATTGAGGTCGAACGCATCGCGGCCCAGAACCTTGACCTGATTATCACAACGGCATGGCAACCCGCCGATGTGGAACAACTACGTCTGATTGCCCCCACATTCGTGGTCGACATCAGTACCCGCGATGAATGGAGCGTCTTCGACCTTTTGGCCGACCTCACGGGCACTGACGCCTCCTTGGAACTTCTCAAACGGCGTTACCAAATCCACATTGATGCCATCCGAGACGAGATTAACACTGGAGCCATGACCATTTCGACGATCCATGCCTATGAGGGGCAGTTGTTTGCATACAACCCTTACGGCACCATCGGGAAGGTCCTGATTGATGCCGGGTTTGATCGCCCTGATTTGATCGAAAACGCCAAGCAAAACGTGATCGAAGAATTCAGCGCAGAGCTTATGCCCGAGTTTGACGGGGATTTCATCATCACCACATACCGCTCGTCAGCGGGTTACACCCCGGACGCTGTGCGTGGCTATTTTGAGGGCGTTTTGCCGGGGTATTGTGATGTGCTGCACGCCTGCCGCAATGACCAGATGTATTTCCTGTCCCGCGCCGAGGCCGCCGCAACCTCATACGCCGCCCTGATCCAAACCGCCTACACGCTGCGCACCATCCTTGGTGGGCGCACGTTTGTGCCGCTTGCTGATTAATACTGAAAGGAAAACCAATGAGACTTATCTTAACTATTTGCCTCGCTCTGCTTGGCACACATGCAACCGCGCAGGACATGCGCACGATTACCGATGCGGCGGGCCGCACAGTGGAAATCCGAATGCAGGCCGAACGCATTATCGGGATGCACGACCAGTCCGTAACGCTGTTGCTGCTGGAACTTGATGCCCCCGTCGTCGGCTCGATGAGCCATACTGATGACGACGGAAACCTTTATATGCGGGCGGTGGATTTGTTCTATGGCCTCGACTTTGAAAACTCTGGCATCACCTCTATCGGCCAATGGAATGCATGGGATTATGAGGCGATGGCGGGGCTGAACCCCGACCTGATCATCGCTTGGGAAGACGCCGAAGCCGATCATATCGAAAAGCTTGAACTGGTTGGCCCTATTGTTCTTCTGCCTCGCACCAACGAACCTTTTGTGGGCTACCGCGCCTTAGCCGAAGCTGTCGGTCGCACTGACACTTTCGAATTTGAACTCGCCCGCCACAATGCGCTGGTCGAACAGGCCCGTGCTTGGTTGCCGCAGCTTCAGGGCGCGACCTATTCCAAAATTCAGGGCTATGATGGAACACTCAACGTCTTTGCAGGCTACGGTGGTCTGACACAGACCCTTGAAGAACTGGGCATGGTGCGCACGGCGTTCGCACAAGACCAAGTGGACCGTGGCGTCATTTGGGGTGAAGAAGTCAGCGCCGAAGTGTTGCCGCAACTTCAGGCCGACTAGATCATCGATACGTTCTCGGTCGCGTATCTGGATCAACCGAGCAGTGCCATAGAAAAGCTTAACGGCATTTTCCCAACGTGGTGCGATGTGCTGACATCCTACGCCGAGGGCCGCTACATTGTATTGCCACGTGAACATTCCACAGGCACGGACTTTGGCAGCTTGCAGCGTCAGATTTACTACATGGTCACGCATGTTGGTGGCCGCCCAAGCGTCGCTGCGGTGCAATGACGAAGCAGTCGAACAAACACGTTTTCTGCACGGATTTCGCCGTGCGGAAGGCGAACCCTTGGCAGGTTGGGGTGCGCATCAAGTCCGCAACATTCTAATCCAGTGGCCCAAACGCCATTGGAAACACTCATTGCGCACCGCGGCTGGTATGTCCGATGATCTGATCGTCGCAATCGACGAAAGCGTCGAACTGGGATGGCGGGTGAACCTGATCGACCGCAAACCCTATTCGGGCGAAACACTGTGGGTCTACCTGTTTCCAGATGCGGTCGCCTTTGATGTTTCACCCGATGATTTGCCTCGTCTGATCCGTGACATTGCCTCTGGGAATACCGTTGAACTGGCACCGCACCCCTTAACCAAACCCGTCATAACCTGCTGCACCCACGGAAAACACGACCGCTGTTGTGCCAAGTTTGGGTTTGCCAGCTACAAAGCGCTCGCTACCGCTGCCGACAGCCGCGTTTCAGTCTGGGAAATTACCCATCTTGGCGGATGCCGTTTGTCCGCCAGCGTCCTCGTGTTTCCGCAACTGCATAAATACGGACGGGTCGGCGTCAGCGATGCGGTACATTTGATTGATGCCGCCACAAACGGTGTTCCATACCTGCCAAAGTATCGTGGCGCATCCCACCTATCGCCGCCCGCCCAAGTTGCTGACCTCACTGTATTGAAGTCTTTGGCCGAGCGAGGTCGCGTTGGCCCCGTTTCGTTGACCGAAGTCAGCACAGGCGAAAATCACGTTCGATTTCACTTTACCACTCCGCAGTTGACTGGCGAAGTCATCAGTACGGCCCGCCAAATCGCCACCTACGGAAGCTGTGAAGACCTTGAAAACGAACCTGGCCCTAACATCAAGACCGTTTGGACTGCTAAGATTGTCCATAGCGGCCCTTGAAGTGATCTTCACCCATTCCACAATTAGTCTCTGTGGCATAAAATGCCAAAGCGGTCATTAGTGTAAATGCAGTGAATGTACAGTTTGTCCGGCCTTATGTATCAAACGCACCAAGCAGGGTGTGAGGGATGATTAGGACTCCACAACCGCATAGTCCCGTGCAACTTTGGAAGCCATGTCATATCTCCGCATCATTGGTGTATTCCTATTTCTTGCCCCGTTCACCGCAATGTTCGGTGAGCCGTTCTATGAAGCCTTATTTGATCGCTTGGGGTGGGATACGGAAACATTGGCGGGGCCAGTTATGAACTGGGTGTCGGAAAATACTGCCGTGTTAACCTTGGCTATGGGCCTTGGTGCCGGAATATGGATTCACTATTGGGGGCAAAAAGTTTCGGCTCGAATGGGCGATTCAGAAAAAGAAATTGATTGGGCATTCTTGGAGAGCGAGATACACCGCATCAAGATTTTGATAGCTGGCGATATTGCCCGAAAGGATGAAGTTGAAGATGGCTTCTCTACAATCGGGCAAGAGTCCTTCTCAGGATTTTACGCGCTTTTAATGTATCTTTCGGAAAGAAATATGGCACCAGAAGATGGCATACCTAGCCCGCAGATAATGGTAGACGAAGACCTATTCTTCGAAATCTCGACCCGGTACATAGCTGCTGTTGAACCGTACATTCGTGCCAAGAACCCGCGTGGGGTAAGGGACCTCGGCGGGTCAATCATTAACTTGGTATATCAATGGGAGCGTGAAAAGCGGATTGAGGAATCTAAAGTCTCACCTCAGTAGCTTCAATCGCAGACATGCACTGCAACATGTATGCCGCACTGAATTTTCCACGACTCAATTTGTTGCGAACGTTGGGTTCTTTGTCACCGATTAACTCTGCAAGTTGTGCATAGCTAACGCCTTTCAACTTTAGTTCGGCCTTTAGGATGTTGGCCGCTTTGGTTTCCCATTCGTTCTGCTCAGGCATTTGTCACTCCAGAAATGATAAATGCACTATATTCGTGATATTTTATATTGTAAACCGTACCTGTATGTACTATATATGTGATATAAGTAATCACGGTAGATACAATGGCACAGCACTTTCTTCTCTCAGCGGCATCACGCACACTTAGCCTTCGCAGCATCTACAAAGCTGGCGAAGATGCAGCGCATGCGACGTTCTGCGAAATGCGGTGGCCTGAGACAGATGGCGAAGCTGTTTGCCCACAGTGCGGCCATGACGAGACATACAACATCACTACGCGCCGCAAGTTTAAGTGCAAGGCATGTGCGCACCAGTTTAGCGTCACGTCCGGCACAATCTTTGCGTCGCGCAAGATGGACTTTGTAGACCTGCTGGCCGCGATTTTCCTGATCGTGAACGCATCCAAGGGCATGAGCATGGTGCAGTTGTCGCGTGATCTGGATTGCCAATACAAAACGGCTTTCGTTCTGGCGCACAAACTACGCGAAGCTATGGCAACTGAGGTTCACACTGGCGAAGTGCTGGACGGTCATGTTGAGATTGATGGCGCATACTTCGGCGGTCACATCCGCCCCGCCAACGCCAAGGCTGACCGCGTAGACCGTCGCCTTAAGCGCAATCAGACAGGCAAGCGCCGCGTTGTGGTTGCAATGCGTGAGCGTCAGGGCCGCACACTACCATTCGTCGCTATGGGCGAGGGTGAAGGCGTTGCACTGGCTGTAGAGAACGTCAGCCGCACAGCCACTATGTCAGCCGATGAAGCGTCCCATTGGGATACGCTGCATGATGGCTGGATGGTTAATCGTGTGAACCACAGCGAGATTTACAGCGACCACGGCAAGCACACCAACATGGTGGAAAGCTTCTTTAGCCGCCTGCGCAACATGATCGAAGGCCAGCACCACGGCGTTAGCCCCAAGTACCTGCACCAGTATGCAAACCACTCCGCATGGCTGGAAGACAACCGCCGCACTGACAACGGCACATTGGCACATATCGTTGCGTCTGACGCGATGGGCGCGCCTGTAAGCCGCAACTGGAAAGGTTATTGGCAGCGGGCGGCTTAATTGCAGAAAGTCAAGAATGCGTCAAAATTAAGGCACGCATGCGGAAGAACAAAGAAGGACTCGCGTTATGGGCAGAATTCCGCTAGTAGTTGATACGTGAGTGGCCGGATGGGTTCTAGTAAAACCCACCCCGGCTTTTTCTTAAATCGCGCTGCTACGCGACCACCACTCACGGTACTTGTTGATAGCCCTTAGAATCAAGGGCCGTCAAGGCTGTATTGCAGCGCACAGGGTCCGGAAAGGACGTATCGATGCAGTACGCAATGAAGCTTATTGAACATGAGGTGCAGGGTTCGCCTGTTCAGCAACGGGCTACAGATGGCTATATCAATGCCACTGCAATGTGCCGCATTGCTGGTAAAATGTGGGGTCACTATCGCGAAAATGCGGGAAACAAGGCGTTCCTGTTGGCTTTAGAGAGCGATATCGGAATTCCGATATCGGAATTGGTGAAGTCTGTAAAAGGTGGCGACCCGCGCGTTCAGGGGACTTGGGTACATCCGCAAGTGGCCATACACTTGGCTCAATGGCTATCACCTGAATTTGCCGTAAAGGTGAGCAAGTGGGTGTACGATTGGCTGAGTGGGCAAGGTACGCAAAGCGGGTACAGCTATCACCTAAAGCGCTACACAACCAACATGCAAAACGTACCATATGGCCACTGGTCAATGCTTCAGGAGATGATGATTGGGCTAATCGGGCCAATGGAGTCTCGCGGCTATGTCTTGCCGGAAAATCTGTTACCTGACATTTCGGAAGGTAAGATGTTCTGCAAGTTTTTGCGTGATGACCTACACGTAGACACGGACTCATTGCCAACGTACCGCCATGACTTTGAAGATGGGCGGGTAGTATACCCGAAAGCTTATCCTAATGATCTACTTCCGGCGTTTAGGGCGCATTTCTTTGAGGTTTGGCTCCCCAGCAAGGCGCTCAACTACTTTCAAGGGAAAGACCCAAAGGCGCTTGAGTATCTACCTTACTTGCTGCCAAAAAAAGACGCTGCCGAATAGGATGGTGCTGGCCCATCATTGGGTCAGCCTCCACAGACACCCATCGGGCCCAAAATCCTGCACCACGTGCCCGTCTTTCTGCTGGCGTTGCAGCGCATCACGTACCCGCTTTAGAACGTCAGCCCGCAATGCATTTTCAGCATCCCAGCCCTTACAATCGATTATAGCGGCAGCGATGGCTTCATCATCCGCCGCACCTTGCCGAAGCCTGTCGCGTGTCATTAGCTTCAACTCATTCCGCCCGAATAGCTGTTTGTACTTCCCACGCGGCGCTATCCCCTTAGGGTCGTTCTGATAGCCACACAGCACCAGAGCGCGGTCTATGGCGTCCAGATCGGCTTTGAGAGCGTCAGCGGCCTTTAGCGCAACCTTGTGCTGGCCCGCTATCTCGCCGCGTTTTTTGATTAGTCCGTGTATGGTGTTCTGCATATCCGCATTATGGATTCACAGCCTTGTTTTTATAAGGTATGTTGTTGGTGCGTTTGATACATAAGGCCGAGTTTGTCCCGCTTAGCTGTCGTTGGTGCCACTTTTGGATGCGGTGAACCCGACCGAAAGCGTCAGATGTCCGGTTTGAGCCCAGATTGACCTTCCCAACGATTTTCTCCATTGGGCTTTGCGGCGCATTTTGTTCCAGCCAGTAGCCCTTAGGAGGACGTCGACATGGTATCCAAGCATTTAGTTCTGGCCGGAGACTCAATTTTTGACAACGACGGTTACGTTTTGGGTGAAGCTGGCGTGATTGAACAATTGCGCTGTACACTGCCAGCGGCTTGCTCGGCATCCAAAGTCGCCGTCGATGGTGATTGTATTAGGCATGTTAAAGACCAAATCGTCGACTTACCTTCGAACGCAACTGACCTGATCGTGAGTGTTGGTGGTAACGACGCGCGTTTTCATTCCGCGCTTCTTTCGAAAATAAAGCATGTCAATGACTTAGACGCCCTCCTTTCCGTTCCACTGGCTGAATTCACGTCGGACTATAAGCTTATGCTCGATGCTGCGAAGGCAACCGGTCTGAAGGTATATGTGTGCACAATTTACACGGCGGTACCGTTTGAAGATCCCGTTTGGCGGCAGTTTGCACCGCTCGCTATCGGTAAATTCAACGAGGTCATTGTGGCAGAAGCAAGTGCTCAGGGTATTCCGGTGCTTCATTTGCAAGAAGTGTGCACGGAGCCTAACGACTTTTCGGTGGTGTCGCCAATCGAACCATCCAATCAAGGCGGGCAAAAAATCGTGAAACACATTGTCGAAATGGTCTTCGAGTAAAGGTCTGCTCTGTCCGCATCTTACCAATTCATGCGCCGCGCAGCGAACGGGTCTGTTACTCAAACCGGTCACCCGTGATCCGCGCGGCGAAGGCTGACTTGAGCCCAAAGTGCTAGATGCTGCAATTTGCACGAATGACTGCTTATCTGTTGAGTGAATGTTGTAAGGTGCTACGCCGCCGCCGTCCGAATCCACCAGCTTTGGCGCTCAACACCCTTAGCGTTGTAGAGCTTAGCACAGTTGCTTGTTGTTCTTCACATGTCGTTCGACAAGTTTCTTCGCCATTTTCCCTTTAGGTGTCATTCGCGCGAGGGGACGGTTGATGTACGCTAGATCGCCAAATATCTCATCAATCTCTTGTCTGGCTGCTAGAGACATCGCTTTCATGGCCTCTGTTCCCGTGTACAGCGTCTCGGCGTATGCACCATCTGCTTTGATGATCTCATGATCGTCACACATCACATGGATATAAGTGACTGTCTTGAGGTCGGTAGCAACCTCGACCCCATCAAGACCCAGCAGGTGTTTGGCTGGTACAAATACCTCGTCTGTGTCAAACATCCTGATCGCAATCTTTGATTTCACAAAGATACGGTGTTGAGGCGATACGATCAGGTCCTTCGATGGCACACCGTCAGCAAGCGTGCCCGCTTTGATCCGGATTGGCTGCAAGTTAGGTTTTGCTTCTAGATTGGCCACCGTCACAAAACGCCGACCAATCCAACGGATTGGTTGAGCGCCATTGTCAAGAGTTGCAACAAGATCACCAACTTGTAGATACTCAATCGGGCGTAGGCCTTGATCCGTTTTGATCAACGTGCCTTCAGCAAAACAAACTACAGTTGAGAATTCGATAGTTTCGAAGTTTTGGAACTCTATGCCACCTAGCGTACCGTCTTCAACGCCGCCAGTGATTACAAAGTCACCAACGGGCTTGATGACCCCCGTGCCCGGATCAAATGTACCGGATACAAGCTGGCTAAGTGTCGGTTGTCCCGGCCCCCCAAATGCAACGGGTGCGCCACCACCATCAGGCGTGAATGTGCCGATAGCTGCGTCATCAATTCCAGTGATGTCGCTGCGGGTTAGGTCCGTGCCGGTGTATGTGAAACGGTCAGCTTCTGCAGGATCTTCATCGGCGATGAACACTTCGACATCTTCAACGGTATCGGTCGTGCCATCATTGGTTTTGTCGATGGTACCTGTCCCAGTACCATCGACAGCGACCTCAATCGTTTCGCCGGTCAGGGACGTGCCATCTTCCGCAGTGAAGGTGTCTGTGCCAGCTCCGCCAGAAATTGTATCGGTGCCCGCACTGATCCTAATTTCATCGTCGCCAGAACCACCCTCAACGGTATCTACACCTGCACCACCATCCAAAACGTCATCACCAGCGCCGCCATCGATGCTATCGTCGCCAATACCGCCCTCAATCTCATCATTGCCAGTACCACCGTCAATGTCGTCGTTGCCGCTACCACCCTCGATATCGTCATCGCCGCGATCGCCGTAGATAATATCGTTGCCAGCTCCACCATCAATAATATCATTTGAGCCGTCGGCCGTATCTTCGACTGGAACCGTGTCGTAGTGAATTTCAGTGAGATCAATCCGCTGACCACCGGACCCAAGGTTCCCATAGTTAATTACAATTGACGAAACGGGGCCCGCAACTTCGACAAGCAACGACGCAGCATCAGTGCTGGGTAATTGGTTCCCTGTCCCCAAATTCGCTGTTGCCGTGTCATTGCCAGCAACGCCATCGGTGTCCGTGAGGGTATGGTTTGCACCACCGGTGAGCGTAACTTCAACCGGGTTGCCATCTGCATCAAATGCTGTGATCGTAACAGTGTCGCGCCAAGATCCAGTCGCTTCGTCGATATCGTTTAGTTTGAAGTTTACATTTGTAACCTCGCCCTCAAAGCCAGCATCGCTGGAACTGAAATCGATTGTCGTTGTTGACGTGTTACCACCGCCCGAACCACCTAAAAGGATCGCATTGTCGCTGACGTCTTGACCGTCATTCAGACCGCTAGAGTTTTGTGCGTCGCTGTTGTTATAGTCAAATCCGGTCGATTGGCCGTCATCTTCAAACGTGATGTCGACTTGCACACCACCTGACGTGTAGGACACACCACCGCTGAGATCATCACCATCATCGATAGCTGATCCATCACCGCTCGGGTCAGGAAGCGACGCAAAGTCAGAACTTTGGGGCACGCTGTCACCACGGATAATGTCATCACCGTCGCCACCGTTCAGTGTATCGCTGCCAGCATTGCCAACGATCTGGTCGTTGCCGTCACCACCTTCGACGGTGTCGTTTCCGCTACCCGCATCAACCTCGTCTGCGCCGCCCCCGGCATTGATCGTGTCCTCGCCAGCACCTGCGATGATCAGGTCATCACCACTGAGGTCGAGACCAGATGGCGTTGCTTCGGAAACCGTCTCATCACCCGATGCAAGTGCATCGTAGTCGACGCTGTTGGGATCGGGGTTAAAATCGCGTCCCGTGACCGTTGCTAAACCTGGTGGAACATCTGGTGGCAGGATAATGAAATCGACACCGCTGGTGTCACCTTCAAAAGAATATCCTGTATAGACCGTAGGATCACCAGCGATTGTGAAAGTAAAAGTCGCTTCCAGATAGAACTGTTCGCCATTCAGCGCACCGCCGGAAAGAAGTGCGCCCCCCTGTTCAGCAAAAATGAACTGGTTGGCGTCACTGCTCGCCTCGTTCGTTGTATCACCGCCAATGTTTGTATCCGCGTCATCGTCTTGAATCACGATATTGAGTGGATTGACGCCCGCCCCGCCGATGTTGAAGGTCTCGCCCGTATTTGGTGCTTGCGTGTTTGTTCCAAGCTCTGAAAGCAGATAGCCGGTGAATGAACGAATTGCCAATTATACTACTCCCGCGTGAATCGCCTGTTTCTTAAAGCAGTTTAGATATCGTAAGATACTGTTATTATTAAGGCGGGTTCGCTGCGCCATGTCTGATTGTTCAGGTATTCCAAGTTAGAGAATGTTGACGCAAATCGAATGGCGGACATTCAACCTGATACGATGGTTGGCGGCTTTGTCCCGCGACTCGTTGGTTTGACCGGCTTGCGGCGAAAGTGCAGTCTCAGTTCACGCAAAATCATCACCCGCGAATGACCGGATTGGCGACCTGCGCCGCGATGCGACAACCAGCATGCTGCAGATGCGAAGACATGCTGCGTCAGCGAAGGCCGAAAATCCAAGGTCGGGATTGGTCCGCAACCCAGTCATCTAGCCCTCGATTTTGTTGCACTTTGCACGAAGGTCGGCTTTGACGATACAGGCGCTTCGCTTTTGCACGTGCAGCACATCCTTTGTCACACATCACGAGCCGCGACACACCCAATGATGTTATCATCTTACCTTTCCTCATCGCGGCATGGGATAGGTAGGTCGAGATGTCAGATCGCTTCCTTCGATTGTATGTCGCCGCAAACGGTCAATTTTTTAGTTTTCAGCGCGCTCTTTGGCGTTTTTCTTGAATGACTGATCGTCATTAATTCGACATTAACTGATACGCACCACAGTGAGCCCTGAAGGCGGACCCAAGGTCGGGCCGTTGCTTTGGGATTGCTTGCCACCTTGTTGCATTTTGATGAAAACACTTTCGGGCTTGATGAGGCCCGCGCGCGAAACTGCGGCGGTCGTCCTGAAGGCATAGGCGTCCCATTTTCAAAGCGGTTCTTTGATGTTGCAATTTCAGCCTTGCTGCTGCCAGTTCTGGCTTTAGCGGCGCTCGTCCTTTTGATGATCAATCCTTTTTTCAACCGTGGTTCGTTAATGTACTATCAGCGCCGTATGGGCCGCGGTGGTGCACCTTTTCGCGCGTTTAAGTTTCGCACCATGAAGCCAGCGATGGCTTTAGCCCGAGGGGCGTATGATGCGTTGGAGCAGGATCGTATTTCCCGCATGGGCCGTGTGTTGCGCCGGTTGCGCATTGATGAACTGCCACAGATTATCAATGTCTTACGCCGTGAGATGAGCATTATTGGCCCACGTCCTGATTTATATGATCATGCCTGCGTGTATCTGGACACGGTGCCGGGATATGCGGCACGTCAGCAGATGATGCCTGGCATCAGCGGCTACGCGCAGACTGAAGTCGGTTATGTGGATGGCAGGGAGGGTGTGAAGCGCAAGGTTGCCGCGGACCTTCACTATGAGATGCATGCGAGTTTTCGGTTTGATTTATGGATTGCCTGGCGAACACTGTGCGTGATCCTGGCGCGCAAAGGCCGTTAGGGTATTGCTTTGTGCGCCGGTGTTGCGTGGTCTGACGCACTGTTGCCAAAGTGGTTGGTAAGTTCTGGCTTTTAAGGATGTGGGATCATTCCTAACTGGAGACCCAGAATGCCTGATCCCTTTGACACCGACTATGTAAACCTGACGTCGCCCGCTGTAGCCCACTATATGATTGTCCCGTCCGATGGCGCCGATTTGCCGGTTCGCCCACGGGCGATTTATGTGAATGCGGCGGGCACAGCTGTATTGCAAGACAATGATGGCGAAGCCGTCACATATGACTTGGCGGCTGGCAGCATTTTGTCAATCCGTCCGACCCGCGTGATGGCGACGGGCACAACCGCGCAATTGGTTGCGTGGTACTAAGCATGATTGGTTTTGAGCTTTCGCCGGGGGTGGGGGCGGGCCGTGCGCCTGTGCCCCGCCCGCTGGCATCTTTCTTTGGATATGGCGGGGGGCGTTCTGTGGCCCTTGCCCCCGGTCTTGATGGTGGTTTGACGATCTGGACGGAAGTCGGGCCGCATCATGCCGCCCGGCTGCGTCTTGACCAGCAGGATGCCGGCACCCGGTTGTCGTGGCGTGAAACGCAGCTGACAGAATTGCGCAATGTCTATCCGGTCGGTGCCATGAGCCTGACCGGTAGTTGGTCGCAATTGCAAACGTCCGGGTCGGGCCGCGCGGCCAGCTATACCGGCAATCGTGCGATCAGTACCGGATCAGCCGGTGCAAGCGCCACTGTGCAGGTCAACCGCGATCGGCCCTATGATCTGTGGATCAACTATACCGGTCGCACCAGTGGCGGATACGTCAAGGTCGAGATTGATGGCACGCAGACTTTGGTCAACGAAATCACTGATCCGGCTGGACTGGGTTTCAAGGCCTTTTCTAGTTATGCACCGACTGATCTGACGCGCCGACAAACGATCAAAGTGGCCAGCGGGCTGACCGGCGAGCACGATGTGCGTTTACGCTTTGGTGGCGCTGCGACCCCCGGCGGCGGTGCAATTATGGTTGAGGCTGTGACCATTAGCGGATCACTTGAAGACCCGCATATCCTGCCGCCTGTCTGGCAGCCCAACCGGTCTTATCAAATGGGTGATGAGGTGGAGTTTGGTGGCATGTATTACGCTGCCCGCGCCAATGCTACCAGTGGCGCGACTGGTCCAACCCATGTCAGCGGAATTGGTTCTGATGGTGCCATGGATTGGCGTGCGGACAACCGCCCGACATATCCGGAATTCACGATCATCGATTATGCCTCTGAACGCGAATACGCCACCCGTCTTGATGTTGGCGGTGATGTGATCGAGGTAGGTGGCCAGACGCACGGTCATGACGCCTTGGTGTCCCAAGTGATTGCTGTAGATGGTGTTCCGTGGGTGCCTGAGATGGCGGGCAATGGCCTGACTGTTGGCAAGCAGATTTCAATTGTCGAAGCGACCACATGGCAAACCGGCGGCAGTGGCCCGCTGGCCAATTGTCAAACCAGCCGCAATATCACGCCGGGCAGTATTCATCACAGCATGCAGGTCGATGTGACCGTGGCCTCTATGAATGTGGAGTGGCTTTACGTGGGTATGTTGCCCTTTGTGCGCTGGGAAAGTGAGACCGCATCGACGGTGGTTGATACGCTGACCGCTGGGTCGGGCACGGTTGTCACGCTGTCGGATTATACCGGGCAGGTGGATGATCAGGTTGATTTTCCAATGGTACAAAGGCTTGGGTTAAGCGGCAGCACGCCTGTGGTTGATTTTGTCTATGGTCATGAAGCAGGTGCATTGCCTGTCGATGGCAACCGGTTGGATAAGTTTGATGCGTTTGTTTTGCCCAATATTGATGGGCGCACCGCAAGCGGTTCTACAGATTGGCCCGCCAAGGCCTATATCTGTGCCAGCCCGAAGGGCGAACTGACCTTACAAAGTGGCGACATTGTACATTTCTACAATCGTCACGTTTTGTCAGTCGTGAATTGATCTAATGGCGGGGGCTGCTTTGGCGGCCCCCGTTAAACAGCAGATGTGGTCTGCAGGATGCTGACGCAGGGGTCATTCGACAGCTTTCGCATCTTGCGCAGATTGACTTTTGACAGGATCAGCCCTGTCGCTGGGCGACCGATATCTTCCAATGCCTCCAACCCACGCTCTACAAGTTCTTTTGGGGTCTTGGACCAGTGGACTGCGTAAATAATCGCATCAACATGGCTTGCAAGCAATCGCGCCAATGGACCATGCAGAATTGGCGGTCCGTCTATGATGATGTGGTCATAGCGTTGTCTAAGGATATCAAGCCGTGCTGCAAGATTGTCTGCGGTCAGTGGTCCTTGCGCGTCTTCGATCATCAGGACATCGGATCCAAAAGCCGCGATATGCGCATTTTCTGCGCTATTGTTCCAACCTGCTTTGGCCGCTTGCAGTACGTCACTTGCCAGATATGTCCTTAATTGCTTGTCATATCCATCCGCACCAAGGATGAGGACGCGTTTTCCGGTGTGGGCGATGGCCTGCGCCAACAGCAGCGCATGTTCCGTTTTTCCTTCAGATTGCATGCTGGAGGTTGACAGGATCACTTGTGCTGACGTTGCCCGCGTTGTCAGGGTAAGGGCGGTATAAAGCCCATGTGCGGCATGCGACAGTTCCGATTTTGGCAGTCGGGCGAACGCCTGTCGTCCCTTGCGTAGCGTCCTGAGTGCACCTGTCGAGAATTGCGCCAGAACAGGCAGGCCGGTGGCGTCGCGCAGGTCACGGGCATCTATGATCCCCTTGCGCGTATTGTGACGCACGACAATCACCATGACGCCGATGGCGATTCCCAAGAGTGCCGCGATTGTCAGGATCAATGTCTTGCGCGGACCAATGTAGACCCCGTGTGTGGCGGGTGCAACGCGCAGTGACTGCGGCGTACCCAGCCCTTGTTGCATCCGGTTCTCGTGTAGTCGCCCCAGAAACATCTGATAAAGCTGGCGGGTTGCGTCCGTTTGCAATTGCAGTTGGTGCAATTGGGCCAAGCCGGCAGACTGCGCTGACAATTGTGCGCTGAGCCGTTCCTTGAGTGATGCAATATCGCTGATTTTGTTGTGCATCTGTGCAATTTCGGCGCGGTTCCGGGCTGATCCACTGTCAGAGGCAATTTCCAGCAGGGCGAGCGTGTTACGTGCTTCGGTAAGGTTCTGATCCGCACCAAGCACCTGCGCGCTAAGCGTATCTAAACCGCGGTCTTGTTGCAGTTGGGCGGTCGCGATGAGCGCTGCGATTTGCATCTCTTGCGTTTCAAGCTGGCTGCGCAAGGTGGTGACGCGCGATTGCAGCCAGACTTGCGCCTCATCCCGCGCTTGGGCATCGAGGGTTTGCGTATGCGCGAGATAGCTTGCTGCTGTCGTATTCGCCAGCAAGGCCGCTTTTTCGGGATCACTGCTGCGCACCACTATGTGTAAAATGTAGGTATTGGGTCTGCGTGAAACCATAAGTTTTGCGCGCAGGTTCTGGATTGTCTTGTCGTGAACAGCAGCTTGATCTGGTGTTTGTGTCGTGGTGCCAGCCAGAAGATGGCGTACTTGTGTGCGTAAGTTTCGCAAGGACAGGGGCGATTGCGCGGTCAGATAGCGGTTCAGTTCAGGGTCCGATAGCAAATCCAGCTCTGCGATAACCTGTGTTAATACGGCGTCAGATGTTACCAACGCGACCTTGGTGTTCAGCGCCGCTTCATCCACGGTTGGCTGTTGTTGCAAGCTGCCTCCGGGTTCGGCAGCCGTGTCCAGTTGCAGCGTTGCTGTGGCCACATATTGCGGGGATGCCACCCGGAAGCTGTAGTACCCGGATAAAGTGATCATCAGCACCGTGACCCAGAAGATCAGCCATTTGCCATGCCACACAGCCTTGAGCATTGCGCCGATGGCGAGGGTGGGAATATGATCTGCCCCGGTAATCAAGCCGTCGCGCGCCCCCGGCCCAGTCATTTTATCGTATTGCGTCATGTCAAACCGAGCCTTGGGTGTTCTGATCCATCACCCCCAAAACACCATAAAGGAGTTAACCTTTAATTAATCACAATGAATGAGGACTGAAGCAGGCGTGCCCATTGGTTAACGGCGCGCACAAATGGTTGTCGTGTGATGTTAAGATCAAAATTCGCAAAGTTGGCAAGACAAAGTGCCATACAGACCCTTGGCCTGCGGGCAGGGGTTGTTGGTATCAATTTCGCGGTGATGCTGGGGCTGGCTGGCCTGTTGGGGTTTGAAGTGTTTGGCCGTCTTGCAGCGCTTTGGGGCGCGGCACTGGTGGCCGGAACAGTTCTTTCACTTGGTGGTCCGGTGATTTTGCTGCGATTATTAACGGATGGAAAGGGCATGCGTGCCCGCGACATATGCACCATTACTTTGGTTTATCCCGCTATATTGGCCCTGCTTATCTATGCTTGCGCGATCAATCTTGCGCCGACATGGTCTTGGGGTGCGATCCTTGGCGCGGGGTTCGCGGCGAACGTGCTGGCTTGTTTGGCAAGCGTCATGCGCGCGCTGGGCAGCGTGCAGGCCTCAATGGCACTGCGCGACGCAGGACCACAGGTTGCTTTGGGACTGGCGGGTGTGTTGGGGCCGCATGCTGCTGCGGATACGATTGTGGCCAGCGCTGCGCTGACGATGTCTGCGTTGGCCCTTTGTGGTTTAATATGGGTGTGTCGCCATAAAGATATGTCCGGTGTGCTTTCAACCATCTGGCGACCGTATTGGAGCGCGTCGCTATGGGCGTCATCCGTTTTGGGAATGGTTGTTGCACAGGTTGATCTGATCATCGGTGGCGCGGTGATTTCCGCCGAACAATTGGGCGTTTATGCTGTGCTGCGGCGGGTGGCCAATTTGGTTGCGCTGCCGGTGACGGTGGCGACATGGGTCAGTGCGCCAGTAATTTCAGCCGCGCATGGCAAAGGCGACGCAAGGTCGCTCGCCAGTGCAAGCGCGCAGGGTAGCCAGATCGCGATGTGGCCAGGATTGGTGCTTTTTGCGATTGCGATGCTGGCGATGCCGTTGCTGCCGCTTCTATTGCCGGAATATGCCGACGACGGTCTGACGTTGATCTTTGCAATTCTTTTGCTGGGCGCGCTGGGGCAGGTTGTTTTCGCCTCCAGCTTTGGTGTGGCGACTTTATGCAACGTCCCGCGTTACGCGATGATGGCACGGCTGGGAATGGTTGTGCTGTATCTTCTTTGGTTTGCTTTCTGGGGTGCCGATCTGACAGCGACCACCAATGCCGTGGGCTATGTCGGGGCGCTAAGCTTGGGTTGTGTGGCCTTGTGGTGGGCCGTCTGGCGCCATTTGGGTGTCGATACCTCTGCCTTTGTTCTGCTGAATATGCGGAGGTGGGCTTGGAAAACCTCTTGATGGTGGCACTGGCGCTGGTCTGCACTGTCGTCCCTTTTTGGATGGGCGGCCGGTATGGTCTGTTACGCCTTGTGTCGCCCATGCATCTGTTGGGCTACTTCTGCGCCTTTGGCTTTCTGGTGAAGGTTACGGTTTATGCCGCCAAGCCTGAATATGCGTTTTACAGCCGCTATATCGATACGCCCGGTGCCATGCAGACCGGTGCGATTTACCTGGCAGGTTTCATTTTGTTGATGTGCTTGGGGTATCGCTGTGCGGTGCGTCCGATGGATCCGGGCGCTGCCGTGCAAGAGGCACAGATGATCGCTGCGGGTTTGGCGCGCCAGGGATGGCTTTTTGCGGCGGCGTTTGCGGTAGCCGGGCTAACCTTTGCGCTGCTCTTACAGGCCCGGGGCATATCGCTGTTGTCGGCGGATTTGCTATCGGCGTTCAATCAGGACAAGCAGATTAATGTGAACAGTGATGGGGTCGGCGCGACGCTGGCCGGGATCAAAACACTGTTTGTCGTGCCTAAATTCGCTTTTGTGCTTTTGCTGGCGCAAGGGTTGGTGCAGCGCGCAGGATGGCTTTTGATGCAGGCCTTTATTCTGGCGATCTTGTTGGTGGTCATCGCGCTGATTTCTGGTGATCGGTTTGAGTTGGTGGAACTGCTGGTTTTTGGCAGCGCCACCTACCTGATGCTTGGCGGCCCGGTTGGTTTGCGCGCCGTTGCGTCCATGACTGCGGTGGCGGGCGTGGTCTTGTGGTTAAGCGCCTATATGACGGCCCTGCGCGGCACCGAGGCCGGACTGCTGCATCAGATTGTTGGGTCCACTTATTTTCTGGATATCAATGCGGCTGTTATGGTCACAGATCAGGTTAAACCTGCAAACTATCTGCTGGGTGAAACCTATGGCTGGTGGACATTTGGCTGGGTGCCACGGGCGATCTGGGTGGAAAAACCGGCGATTGATCTGGGCGTTTTCCTTAAGCGGGATGTGATGGGGGTGACGACGGGCGGCGCATTCAATGTGACGGGACCGGGCGAGGCTTTCATGAACTTTGGCTGGGCAGGCGCATGCATTGGTTTTGTGCTGGGCTGGATTTATCGCCGCGCCGAAGTGCTGGTCTTGTCCGCGCGGCTTAGCCTGCGCTATGCAAGTTTTTATCTTTATCCGCTTATCCTTTACCCATTTGTTCAGGCGACCCTGCATTCATCGTTCAGCGGTTTCATCGTTGGGGCGTCAGCGCAGGCGGCTTTGATCTTTGCAATGATCGCGCTTTTCGTCCCCCGTTATGACGTCAGACCTGTTGGTCGGCGTAGTCCCAGAAAGGCCGCGTATGTTTAAGCTGGGGTTCTGGGGTTTACGCGGGCTCGCAGCCTTACGGCGGCGCGTAGGAACATGGTTTGCCACACGGCTGCACCGCGCCAGTCTGGCTCACGTTGGTGCAGGCACACGGTTTCAGGCCGGTGTGCGATTTGACCGCCCCAAAACGGTCGAGATCGGGGCGAACTGCTATTTTTGGCACGGTGTTGGGGCGTCCGCTGAAGGTAACTGTGCATCGCTTAAGATCGGGGATCGGGTGCAGGTGAACCGCTTTGCGCATCTGGATACGGTGGGCAGTTTGACGTTGGCCGATGATGTTTTGGTGTCTGAATTTGCGGTAATTTCGACCCATGATCATGGCCATGATCCACACGCACCACCCCATCCTGTACCAAAGATAATCGGGCGTGGTGCGTGGATCGGGATGCGCGCGATGATACTGCCGTCTTGCTGTGAAATTGGTGCGTATGCGGTGATTGGCGCTGGGGCGATTGTGACCCGTGATGTGCCAGCAGGTGCGATTGTGGCAGGTAACCCCGCGCGCGTGATTGGTCACCGCGATGATTGCGAGGCGGCGGCATGAAAGTTCTGCATGTGGTTCCCACGTTCTATCCAGCAACTTATTGGGGTGGGCCGATCTGGTCGACAAAGGCGATTTGTGATGGGATTTCGGGATTAGCGGATGTTGATCTGCGCGTGCTGACGTCAGACGCGGCGGGCCCTGCGATCAACAGCCGCGTCACCCCAGCCGCGTTGCCGTATCCTGTACATTATGCGCGCCGTGTCGCGGGCCACTGCATTGCGCCGGATTTACTGGCGCGCTTGCCTGGTGCACTCCAATGGGCGGATATCGTGCATGTTACAGGCACCTACAACATGCCGACGCTGCCTGCGTTTATGTTGGCGCGCGCGTTGGGCAAGCCTTTGGTCTGGTCCCCGCGTGGCGCGTTGCAAGCAACCGAAGATTGGCCGGATGCGCCGCATCTGGGCATCAAACGCGGGTTTGAGCGTGTCGCAAATATTCTACGTCCACGCAACGCCGTGCTGCACGTCACCGCCCAACAAGAGGCGCGGCAAAGCCTGCGCAGGCTTGGGGCGATGGCGCATGTGGTTATTCCCAATGCCGTTGATGTGCCCGCCGTAGAGGCACGCCAGCCCATAGCAGGCGCGCGCCGCCGTTTGATGTTCCTCAGCCGTTTGCACCCTAAAAAGGGGCTTGAGGCGCTTTTTGATGCAATGGCGCATTTGCCGGCGGCCTTTACACTCGACATTTATGGCACGGGTGATGCGTCCTACGTGCGGACGCTGAAGATGCGTGCGCGGCTGTCAAACGGGCGCATTCGCCTACACGGCCATGTTGAAGGTGCAGCAAAAGCGGGTGCTTTTGCGCGCGCCGATCTTTTTATACTTCCCTCACACTCTGAAAATTTTGGCATCGTGGTGGCCGAAGCTTTGGCCCATGCCGTCCCGGTCCTTACGACGCAAACGACCCCTTGGCAGGGCCTTGACCGGTATGGATGCGGGCGTTGCATCGACTTACGACACAGTGATCTGGCCGCTGAAATTGCGCGGCTCGCGGCGCTTGACCTGATAGATATGGGGCAACGTGGGCGTGCATGGGTGCGCCGTGATTTTTCGACAACCGCGATGGTTGATGGGTTCGAGACGCTTTATCGCGGGCTGGTGTCCCACAACCGCCAAGAGGCTGTCGCATGACACATTTGACTGTGATCATCCTGACCTACAACGAGGCCAAGCATATCGCGCGCGCGATCGCGTCGGTGCAGTGTGTTGCAACACGTATTCTGGTTGTCGATAGCTGTTCAACAGATGCCACCGTGCGGATCGCCACCGATCTGGGCGCGCAGGTACTGCACAACCCTTGGACCAATCACGCGGCACAGTTCAATTGGGCGTTGGATCAGATCGCGGGGGCACCCGGATGGGTGCTGCGGCTGGACGCAGATGAGGTGATCACTGATACGCTTGCCACAGAAATTGCGGCAGGGCTCCCTGATGTGGATGGCTGCTATGTAGGCCGGGGCATCATATTTATGGGTCAAGCTGTACGCCATGGTGGTGTGTTTCCGGTGCCAACACTGCGCTTGTTTCGCAATGGCCGTGCGCGATGCGAGCAGCGCTGGATGGATGAACATATCGTTGCGCCGGGCCCTACGGTTCATCTGCGCGGGCAGGTTATTGATGATAATCGCAACCCGCTTGATTGGTGGGTGGCCAAGCATAATGGGTACGCCAGCCGCGAAGTTGTGGACATTCTGAATACCCAATATGGGTTTTTGCCCGCATCACAAGCGCTGCCGGGGAAAGGCGGTGCCGCGATCAAGCGCTGGATCAAGCGCCATATTTATGCGCGCTTGCCCGCAGGGCTGCGTGCGGGAGCATATTTTTTCTATCGGTACGTTTTGCGCGGTGGTTTTCGCGACGGTTCGCAGGCACGCGTGTTTCATGTGCTTCAGGGGTTTTGGTATCGCTATCTGGTTGATGCAAAACTAGCCGAAGTGCGGCGGCACATGACCGTGACAGGTGCTGCGCCAGTGGATGCGATCCGCGACGTGCTTGGCGTTGACGTGATCCCAACCGCGCAATCAATAAAGGAGCCTGCTGCATGAAAATTTCAGTTGTCACTGCGGTGATGAATGGCCGCGACACCTTGCCTGCTATGTTGGATAGTTTGCGGACGCAAACATATGTCGACGTGGAACATGTGGTGCAGGATGGTGGTTCAACCGATAGCACGCTGGCATATCTGCATGCAGAAGGGCATCCCAACATGGTGCTGCAATCCAGCCCGGACAGCGGTATCTATGATGCCATAAATCAGGGTATTCGCCGTGCGACGGGCGACATTGTGGGGCTGTTGCATGCCGATGATACCTTGGCCGCGCCCGATGTGTTGGCGCAAGTGGCTGATGCGCTGGCCAACCCAGAAATAGACGGCGTTTACGGTGATTTGCAGTATGTGGCCCGCGATGATGCGTCCCGCGTGATCCGTAATTGGACAGCAGGTCCTTACTCTGCGGCCCATTTAAAACGGGGTTGGATGCCGCCGCACCCTACACTTTATCTGCGGCGCGAGGTATTTGCGCGCTCTGGTCTTTATGACACGAGCTACCGGATTGCTGGCGACTATGAAGCGATGTTGCGCTTTCTGACCTCAGGCAAAGTGCGTTTGGGCTATATCCCGCAGGTGATGGTCCAAATGAAAATGGGCGGTGTCAGTAACCGGTCATTCGCCCACATGATCCGCAAAAGCCGCGAAGATTACCGCGCGATCCGGCGACATGGCGTTGGGGGCGTTGGTACGCTGGTGGCGAAAAACCTGTCCAAGCTAGGGCAGTTTCGGACAGTTTGATCCGGCGTCAGCCTATCCGTTTTGTCAGCAAAAACTGTTATTCACTTGCCGCGCAGGCAAGTGCCAGTGTTCTGACGGCTGCTGCAACCTCATCAGGTTTGTCGGTTTGTATATGAAACTTGCTGATGCGGGTTTCGCCGCTGTTACAGTAAGCGGTACAGGTATCGCGGGCATGGGTCACATGGCGCACGGTGTTCGCCGAAAAGCGCGTGTGGATATCGACAAAGCTGCCCCACGCATCCGTTTGTCCGATGGTGATCGCATCAGGATCTGCATCGCGCAGTGCAATGGTGCTGCCCCCAATGGCGTGTACATTGCCTGCGGTCAGCGCAAGTGTCGTGTTGGTGACAGACCCTAGCGTGCAGGTGTCTTCTTCTTTGTATTCATAGGTTATTTCACCTGATCCATCAGCGTCGTCATAGATGTCAGACGCATCCGTATTCGCAAGCAAGACAGCCAAAGCGGCATCATAACTTTCGGTAGTTTGCGCCATGGCACCAGTCGAAAAGACGACTGCCCCGACCAGAGAAAGAGTGCGATATATCATGTTAAAAATCCTTGGCGTTATGGACGCAGTTCACCCGCTACGTATAGAAATACTTGGTCAGGTGGTAGAAAATTGGGGCAGCAAAGATCACACTGTCAAGCTGGTCAACAAAGCCGCCCTGACCGGGGATCAGATGCGACCAGTCTTTGACCCCCCGGTCGCGCTTGATTGATGCGACGACCAGACTGCCGAACATGCCCACCAATGACGCCGTGCCTGCCATGGCCATGGCCCCGAAGACGCCAAAGGGTGTGATCCAGTTCAGCAGCGCGCCAACCAGCATCGCAGACCCAACGCCGCAAAGCACACCTTCCCATGTTTTAGGCGACAGACCCGGTGCAATTTGCGTGCGCCCTACCCGGCGACCAAAAAAGTATTCCAGCAGGTCGCCAAACTGCACGACCATGACAAGGAACGCGACCAGTAGTAGCGAACGGTCACCATATCCACTGATATCAAGGTTCATCAGTGCAGGCACATGGCTGACACAGAATACTGCAATCATCAGCGCCCATTGCGTTTCGGCGACCCGCATCAGAAAGCGATCAGGATTGCCGCGTAGGGCAGACACAATCGGCAAGAGCAGGAAGGCGTAGACCGGGATGAAAATGGAATAGAGCCCATCCCAGCCAAGACCGACAAAAACATATTGCAGTGGCAAAACTGCAAAAAACCCAAGGGCCAGCGACAGGTGATCCGCCTGTGCTTTGGTGGTCAGTGTCAGGAATTCGCGCAACGCGGCGAAGGACGCAAAGGCGAAAAGCACCATCACCCCGATCCGGCCCATCAGCAGGGCAAAACCCACAAACGCCACCATGCCCCACCAGCTTTGCACGCGGGTCATGTAGGTATCTAGGACAGGATTGTTGAAACCGGGGTCTTCACGGGCGCGCAGCACTTCGCCCAGAAACGTCAGCGCAATCAGGATACCGAAACTGCCGATGGTTAGCAGCAGGATGTCTGTCATCGTGTCGGTCATGTCCGCACCTCTGGGCGCTGGGCCAATAGGGCGTCGGACGCACGTTTAAGAAAGTCATCCTTGCTTTCGTCGTCGCGCACATGGATCGGTTCGCCGAAGGTGACCGTGCAAATCAAGGGTAGGGGAATGATTTCGCCTTTGGGCATAATCTCGGTCAGGTTGGCGACCCATGTGGGGACCAGATCAACCTCTGGCCGGGCGACCCCCATGTTATAAAGCCCTGCTTTGAACGGCAGTAACGGATCATCGGTCATATTGCGGTTGCCTTCGGGAAAGATGATCAGCGATGACCCTTCGTCGAGCGCCGCAATAATCTTATCCATCGGTTTGTCTTTCACCTCTGGTCGGCGGTCGACCAGGACACAGTTAAAAACCTCGGGGCCGACAAATGCGCGTATCTTGTTTTTCAGCCAGTAATCCGCCGCCGCCACCGGGCGGACCGTGCGCCGCATGGATGGCGGCAGGACCGACCAGATCATCGGCATATCGGCGTTGCTGGTGTGGTTGGCGAAATAGACGCGTTGGCGCGGGACCGGTTCGATCCCTTTCCAGTCGGCGCGCACCGCCGTAATGGCGCGGGCGAAGATACGGATGGATTGCCCAACGATCCGGGCTGCAAACTGACGCAAGAATTTCATGGAACCAACTTTGGCGAAGGGAGGGACAATTGAAAAGCAAAAAGCCCCGCCCCCGGGGAAAGGGGCAGGGCAATTATGTCGGTGATCAGAGGGGTTCGCCGACATAATCCTCTAGCAGTTTTTCGTTCTTGGCGGCCTCCAAGCGCTGAATGCGATCTTCTGACATACGCTCATCGAAGCGGTATTTGACGAAGTTCACCAGTGACAGGGTCAGCATCATAACGGAGATGGCCCAGAACCCTTTGGTTGACAGTGGCACATCGGTTGACAGCCAGAGCGAGATACCGAGCATCGCGTAGGCGACACCTACACCCAGCAGGTTGACGAACATGATCAGGCCGTTGTCGGATTTATTGTTAAACATTGGATTTTCCTTTCAAGAGGGGGGATGTGTAGAGGGTTTATTTCTTGTTTGATTTCAGGCGGGCCAGCACATCATCGGCTGTGGCGCGGGTCGCGCTGCCAAAACCTGCGTCGGCCATGCGGTCGGTCAGGCTGTCGCCATCCAGATCGCTGTTGATCTCGGCCAGGATCTCGGTCCGCTCAAACGGGTCATCCTTGCCCAGCACACGGCTGATCAGTTCTTCAGCTTCTTCGACGCTGCCGTGTGTCACGCCAGTTTTGACCATCTGCACCTGAATATTTTGCTCACGGCGCACGGCACGGGCCTGAATGGCACCTTGTTTGAGGTCGATAATCCGGCGATGGCCGCTTTCGATCGATGTGCGCAAGCGCATGACTTTTTGGTCCAAGCGGTCAAGCGTCTCACTGCGGACGGTGAGTTCATTTTCCATGTTGGCAATGGCGCGGGCGGCCTCTTCGGCCATATCTTCGCGGTCATTGTCCAGCGCTTCTTTGGCGCGTTTGGTCAGGTCGCTGATACGGGTCTTCAGGGCGGCATGCTGCTTTTCCTCGGACCGCTGACGCTGGATCAGGCTGGCAAGGGTCGCTTTTGCGGCGCGCAGGCTGTTTTCGCTTTCGCGGATTTTCTGGTCGATCAACTCGATTGCAAAGGCATCACGCACGCGGTCTTCGGCGCGGGCGTTCTGACCGTTGATCAGTGTGGCAAGTGTCTTAAACATGGGTCTCTCCGTTTCATTTTAGTGCTT
This sequence comes from Roseobacter sp. CCS2, assembly GCF_000169435.1. Classification (GTDB taxonomy): domain Bacteria; phylum Pseudomonadota; class Alphaproteobacteria; order Rhodobacterales; family Rhodobacteraceae; genus Yoonia. The sequence goes on from NZ_AAYB01000002.1 coordinate 477,069, forward strand.
GAACAATGTTCATGAAATAGAGATAGCGAATCTGATTTCTTATTGCAAGAAAAATATTGAACATTGTTCAAATAACTACGGAGAGGCTGCAAACTGCCTTAAAACAAGGGCGATCATCCGGTCGATATATTCTGTTGAGACACCGGCGCTGGCCTCATCCAGCCCCAAAAGCACGATGCCATGCACAGAAGAGAACAGCGCGCGGGTCAGTAAGGCGAGTTCTTCGGCATCCCGGCCGGGGAAAATCACCGCCAACGGATCAGAGATATAAGTGAAAAGCTGTCCCATCTCTTGCAGATACCAATCGGGGGCCGCTTCACCCGGCGCGCGTTCAATATCAAAAAGGGCGCGCCAGCTCAGATGGTTACCCGCCGCAAACGCGTGATAGGCTTGCGCCATCACAATCAGCTGCTCGACGGGGTCCTCGGGGGCATCGGCCAACGCCTCGGCCACATCGGCCCCAAGCCGGTGAAATGTCCGCGCATTTACAGCCAGTGCCAGATCGGTCAGATCGCCGAAGACATTGTAGATGGCGCCGACGGCACAGCCTGCATCTTTGGCCAGATCACGGGCACGCAGGGCGCTGAGGCCGTCGTGCGCAATCGTTCGTTCGGCAATGAGGATCAGCTTGTCGCGTAGTTCCTGCCGCCGGATTTCGGTTTTTGTCGCCATGTCATCCTCATTTCAATGAACGCAGTTCAATGATAGGAGAGGTTGGCTGGGTTGGAAAGGTGTTCGGGACGTTTGACGAAAATATGGATCATGGGTGATCGTCCGCTATGCGGACAAACCGGACTTGTGCACGTGCGGCGTTTGCTCACGCAGAAAGATTTCGCCAGCGCAGCGTCAATCATACGACAATATAGCCGGATCATCGAACCGGTCATTTAAAACGGCCAACTTTGAATACATGCTGTCCAGTCTATTGCATTCGTTTTTCCAAAAGAGCGACACTCAAAATCAATGTGCACTCTTGACTCACTCAGAGGTGCTGGTCTGCGGATGGCTCGTAGAAGACTTGGGGTACGGCATGGGTATGATACTGGCTTCTGGAAGCTGTTTTTCTACAAACAACGGCAGGTAAGAGTCGTGAAACCGAAATCTGACCAACAACACTGGTAAGTTCTGTGGCAAGTAGTTAGTGCATTTTGCAATCTTTAAGTCGGTCCCAGAGTGAACAAACATTTGAACATCGAGTATTGGCCTGCTGTACAAGCATCGCAGATTGCGTCCGCGTCCGCGTTTTCAGACGATATGATCGACTGTATCTATCAGCATGACGATAGCCGTGATGCCTATGACGCCAGCGTCATTTCTGATTGCATAGCAATCTGGCGGACGATCGCCGTGCCTTTCGCGGTCAACCATCTTGTTTTGCAAGTCGATGACCAAGTCTATGCGGTATCCGGGCACGGTTCGCTCGCATTTCATGGACGTAGGTACATCAATCTTGGGCTGCTATTTAGGTCCTTGGGTGATTTCCCATTCGCAGCACCGACGGCATCGGTCGAAGAGCCTGATTCTTTGGACAATGGTAATCTATTCATTTGGCGGGTCTTGGAGCGCATTGCCCGCTGCGAGACGCCACGTCAACTGCGTTTTGAAATCGGTCAGAATGAGATTGTTTGCAGCGCTGATGCATCTGGCGTTCAAATCATGGCGGGCGCTGCCGATTTCGAGGAATTTGTGGATGTGTTGCGTGCTGGAGCAAAGTCAGGGCAGCAGTTGCGCTACAAGCTGAGTGATGGACAGCCGCCACCGCAACCCAGCACTATTGCGGACATTATCGGTGCTTTGGTCGGCCAGAAGGGTAATGATGAAGATAACTGGTCGGCGAAGCGAGGCTGCTGGCCGGCAGCGATGCCGCCCGGCGCGCACCTTGACCAGCTCCGTGCTGTTATGCAATTAGCCTCAAGTGCTGCAGCCAGAAACCTAGGTGGGGTAGGGGTTTCATTCAAAGGCTATAACGCTGACCGGACGCTTCAATGCGAAGGCAAGATTGACACCGAAGGTTCGGTGACGCTACGTAGCTTGTTATGATGTAAACTAGCCATACTTCGGTCACATAAATCACCTAAAGACCAGCAAAATAGTGTTACTATATGTATGAGTTGCGGCGTGTCTGAAGAAAAACCAATCGACATACATTTGCAGTTGCTGCAATCGTCTGAAAGATCTGACGGTGCCAATCTTCGTGCGGGGTTAGAGTGGCTGGATTCGCTGCTGTCTCGTTTGCAGGATTGTGCTGTGCCCGACGCAATGGCGCGCATCACCGATATGCAGCAGCTTATAAAAAAATTTCAAGTCCGCATTTCTCTCGTTGGGCAGGTGAAAGCTGGGAAAACTGCGCTGACAAATAGCCTTATCGGCAAGCCCGAGATGTTACCGTCCGACGTGAACCCTTGGACGTCCGTTGTCACATCCGTTCATATCAACACTCCCAAACCCCGAGATCACCGTGCGGTTTTCACATTCTTTTCGCAGGATGAGTGGAGTGAAATGGTGACGGGCGGCGGACGCTTGGGCGAGGTTGCACAACGGGCAAACTTTGATGAAGAGTTTGCGGAGGTCCAAGAGCAAATCACGGCAATGCAGACAGCCGCGGAGCGTCGTTTGGGCAAGAACTTCAAGTATCTTCTGGGGAGCACGCACAACTTTACAGGGTTTCACCCCGAACTGATCAAAAAATACGTTTGCCTTGGAGATGACGAAGGCGACACGGAGGGACGTTTTGCAGATGTAACCAAGTCGGCCGACTTGTTCATTGATGATCCTCACTATGCATTACCAACGGTGATCCGTGATACACCTGGGGTGAATGACCCGTTTCTGGTTCGCGAAACCGTGACGCTTGATAATCTTGCAGACTCGGATATTTGCGTCATTGTGCTAAGCGCACATCAGACTTTTACAACCGTTGATATCGCTTTGATGCGTATCCTGCTGGCGCTTCAGCACGATCAGATTGTTCTATTTATCAACCGCATTGACGAACTGAATGATCCAGATCGTCAAATTTCTGAAATTGATGCTTACGTTCGCCATACTTTAATTCAACAGGGGCTTCCTGAAGATTTGCCAATTGTTTTCGGGAGTGCGCTCTGGGCAAATGCTGCATCCTTTGGGGTCACGAAAGATGTCCTTGGCAACAGCATCGGCACCTTAGAAAAATTGGTTGATGATCGTTTGGAAAAGGATGGTCCCTCAACGCGACCAGCTGGAATGTCTGAGACGAATAGCACCAAGACCCATGATCTATCTGGTTTGGCCGAGCTCCAACATGTGATTGAGACCAAGGCAGTCAAAGCTTTTGGAGAACCTTTCCTTCAAAAGCTACGCACGCAAGCCTTTGACCTCTGCCAACAGTCTTCGGTATTGATGCGACAAGCACTCAATAATGCAACGCCAATCCGCAAGGATCTGGACGTCAACAAGCTTGTTGATCAGATGGATGGTTTGCTGTCAGAACTGGACACCGAATGTACCCGCGTGACAAAAAAATGCTCTGAAAAGATGTTGTTCGATATGTCGGCAATCTACCGCAATTTCATCTCGAACGAGACAAAAGCCCTTGAGGCCGTTTTGAGTAGCGGTGGAACAACGGGTGATTGGGATGCTGATACTGATGGTCTAAGACGTGCGCTTAACAAAACTTATCAGGATTTCAGTAAGAATGGGCAAATGTCGGTGCAGGAAATTTTTGCCACATCGGCAGCAAAAGTTGAAAGTTTTTATGCCAGTATCCTGGACGACGATAGCCAGTTGTTCTCAGTAACGCCTCCCACAGCGAATGAGGCACGTATGCCAACTTCGCTGATGCAATCGATGACGATTGATATAACAACAGGTTGGCTAGAAACTTGGTTTACGAAGAAGCTGAATAAGTCAGCATTTGCCAAGCGTATGGCAGATATCGTGTCCGACGATATGCGGACTACAATCCACGATATGCGCGAAATCTACATTGTAGATTTCATCAAGGTTGCTCGCTTACAACTGCATGACTTTCTTGCAAGCCACATGCAGACTTTGCAAGGATTGTCAGTGCTTGATGGTGACAAGCAGAAATCGGCAATGCGTCAGAAGCTGGGCGTCGATGCCGAAGTAAATAGCCGGTTGTTGGAGATTGCCGAAATTGAAGCTGCGCTAGTGAACGGTCCTTCAATAATCCCAGATATTGAGACCACTGGCTGACGATGCGGAAGGCAAATCAAGTAAGCGATATCGCCAAGCAGCACATGGCGGCATGGCATAGCCAACGTCCAAGTTTCGCGCTGATGGGCGAGTTCAGCTCTGGCAAATCTACGCTGCTGAATATGCTGATTGGCCGCCCGGTTTTGCCCGCCAAAGTGACAGTCACTAAATTGCCGGTGATTTGGATGACCTTTGGTGCATTGTCTGCATGCGAGGGCCTTACCCAGGAAGGGCAATTACACGAGCTTGATAGTACAAAGCCCGATGTGGACTTATGGGATCAATACCTCGTTGTTCGTATGACCTTGGATGCGCCGATGCTACAGTATTGCGACGTCATTGATACGCCAGGGATTTCTGATCCAAGGCTTGCAGCAGGATCGTTGAAATTCATCGCAGAGTTTATGGATTTTGCGATCTGGTGCACTGCTGCAAATCAAGCGTGGCGACAATCGGAAAAATCTGCGTGGAAATCTCTGCCCAAACGGCTGCGTGATAATAGCATTTTGGCCATTACACGGGCTGACCAACTGGCATCTTCAACCGACCTTGATAAAGTTACCAAACGCTTGGTGACTGAAACCACTGGCTTGTTCAACGCAATGTGTCCAATTGCATCACATCGTGCCATGGACGCCGCCGAAATGGGACAGGTCACTGACCCTGCCAGTTGGAATGCAAGTGGCGGTGAAACACTGTTGGCTGCGATCAAATCATCAATCAATGTTGCACAGCAGATCTGGGACACCCGTGAAGCTGTTGCGCCTCCAGTTGAAGCCACTAACACTGCAACTGACCAAAGGCCAAAAGATGTACCGGATGAGGCGCGGGAAGCATATGTGAAAACCGCCTCCGCGCAGAGCATTGCAGCTAGTCTTAGTGCGGCGGTATCACAAATTAGGCAACCGATCTCGAAAGACATAGTTTTGGCCACAGTTGGCCAAGTTCGGGACGTATTATTGCACGATCAACAACTTGATGATGCGCATGCTGAGGTCTTGGCATCGTGTTTGTCGGTAAACGGTTCAGACAGTCTCGATTATGCGAGGGTGCTTACGCAAGTGGAGCAAGAAGTTGAAGATTTTGCAAAAGGCGCTTGGTGCTATCTGGCTTCAGAAGGATGAAGAAGAACCTCAGCCGAAGACTGCATCAGTCGAAAACGAAATTGACAATAAAATTGAAGTAAGTAAGGACGAACACATGGCAATTGATATCTCTGGCCTCAGCGCCATTGGCGGCTTCATCGGGGCATGCTTGGTAGATAGTGAAACTGGGCTGATGATGGCCTCTGAGGGCGGCGGCAAGCTGGACCTCGAAGCAGCAGGTGCCGCAAACACCGAAGTTGTGAAGGCAAAACTGAACGCAATCGAAATGCTTGGCTTGAATGACAGCATTGACGACATCCTGATCACACTGGGCAAGCAGTTTCACCTGATCCGTCCAATGGAAAAAACTCCAACGGTCTTCTTGTATGTCGCACTTGACAAGAAAGCTGCTAACTTAGGCATGGCCCGCGTTCAGGTTAAAAATGTTGAGAAAACACTTAGCATCTAAGCCGAAATACACGTAAAGGAGATGCGGGCAAACCATGCCTGCATTTTCCACGGCAGGTAGTAATTTATGTCTTCAATCGATGTCCCACAGGTCATTCATGACTTTTTTGAAGCGTCACAGATTCCTTTGGCACTCAGCGACCCAAACTTGCCAGAAGATTCACTCATCCTAGCCAATAGCCCGTTCTATCGCATGACAGGCTTTGGTCCGACTGAAGCTCTGGGAAAGAATTGCCGGTTCTTGCAAGGTCCGAATACCCAAAAGCATGTGCGAAAGACTATTGCTGGCGACTTGATGGCAAATCGCGACAGCCAAGTGCTTATCCGCAATTATCGAAAGTCTGGTGAACAGTTCGACAACTTCTTGTTTATCTTTACAATTTTGGACTCAAAGGGCGCGCCACTATTCCGCATTGGATCCCAGTTTGAAGTGCCCCATATTGACAGAAATCCAAAATTTGAGGCGCACACCACAGCGCTCCGCGCAGGATTCGAGAAGATCAACACCAACGCCGATATTGCGCAGCAGCAACTGGTCGATACCGGTGCGTTGGTCGGTTTGACGGTTAAGAAGTTGCTGACTGCACGATTGGATGCGCTGAAGTACGTTTAGCGCTGAACCGACTTGCCGAAAAGGACACGTCTGTTAGCGGCCTTAGAGCCTGACCAAACCGCGCTGTGATTTCCTCGAATGACGGGTTTCTTTGCCGCGATACAGCATACTGCTTCTCGCGCGCGCGGCATTTTTCATGCTGCGAGCGCACGCAGGAAGATTTAAGCACTTCCGGTGTGGGCTCAAAGCTGCCTTCCATATGCCTAAGCCGGATACGGTCGAACTTCGTACCGTCTGCCTACCTTTTCACCGGAGCACCACCCGCAAAACTGTTCACACCATGGTATCCGATTGGCTCCTCCTGCATTTGCAGGTGCAGCCCATCCCCCTCGTACGGGTGCGCGCGTGCGAGGTCTTCGTCAACGTCGATCCCAAGACCGGGGGCGGTTGGGACGGGGATATAGCCGTTCTCTACACGCAGACTGCCTTTGATCAGATCGTTGTGGAACGGCGTTTCAATCGTCTCGGCCATCAGGATGTTGGGGATAGAGGCCGCAAGCTGAATGTTTGCCGCCCATTCCACCGGGCCTGCATAAAGGTGTGGGGCTATCTGTGCGTTATAGACCTCGGCCAATGCCGCGATTTTTTTGGTTTCCCAGATGCCACCGGACCGTCCCAGCGCAGGTTGCAGGATCGTGGCCGCACCTGACCGCAGGACCGGCGCGAATTCGGCCTTGGTTGTTAGCCGTTCGCCGGTGGCGACGGGAATATTCACCGCCCTCGCCACCTTGGCCATTTCAGCCACGTTGTCGGGCGGGATCGGTTCTTCGTACCAAAGCGGGCTGTAGGGCTCCAGCGCTTTACCCAGCCGGATGGCACCGCCCGTACTGAACTGCCCATGGGTGCCAAACAGCAGATCGGTCCGGTCGCCCACCGCCTCGCGGATCGTTTTGCAGAAGGCAACCGATAGCGAAATATCATGCATCGACGGCATATGCCCGCCGCGGATGGTGTAGGGGCCGGCGGGGTCGAATTTGACGGCGGTATAGCCTTTCTCGACCATATCAAGCGCCACTTCTGCCGCCATATCGGGGCTTGCCCAGAAGTCTGGCAGTGGATGTGTCGGGCGGGGGTAAAGGTAGGTATAGGCGCGGATGCGATCATTCATGCGCCCGCCGATCAGGGCGTGCACGGGTCGGTCACGGTCTTTGCCCAAAATGTCCCAACACGCCATTTCCAGCCCGGACCATGCGCCGATGACTGTCAGGTCGGGGCGCTGCGTGAAACCCGCAGAATAGACCCGGCGGAACATCAATTCGATGTTTTCGGGGTTCTCGCCAGCCATATGGCGTGCGAATACATCAGTGATCACGGCCTTCATCGCCTCTGGCCCGATGGAAGAGGCATAGCATTCGCCGTAGCCCACGATACCGGTATCTGTCGTCACTTTTGGGATGATCCAATAACGCCCACCCCAGCCGGGGGCGGGTGGGGCCGTGACAATGATATCAAGATCGGCGAGTTTCATGAATGTGATCTTCCAACAGGGGGCATTTATATGGCCGAGACAATCACGCTTCGCCACTTGGGTCCAGCAGATCTGAAGATCCTTCTTGGCGTCAAAGAGGGGCTTTTCGATCACGCGATACGACCTGATCAGGCAGAGGCATTCTTGGCCGATCCCCTGCATGAGATCGTCTTGGCGTTCGATAAAGCCGAAGTTGTGGGGATGGCCAGCGGGCAGGTGATGCTGCATCCAGACAAAGCGCCTGCGTTCTTTATCGCCGAGGTGGGGGTACGGGATGCCTATTTGCGGCAGGGTATTGCTAAGCGGATGTGTGTCAGGCTTTGCGATGTTGCCCGCGCGCGCGGGTGCGATGCAATTTGGCTGGCAACGGAGGAAAGCAATGCGCCTGCCCGTGCGCTTTACCAGTCATTGGATGCAAGAGCGGTCCAAGGCGTTGTCGTTTATGACTGGAAGGATGCAATGGACGCGTAAGGTGGATCATGATCCACCTTATCAGCGGGTCAGTCAGTCAAACACAATCACATTGCGCTTGGCTGATCCGGTTTTCGTATCCGCAATCGCTTCGTTGATTTGATCCAGCGACCAGCGTCCCGAAATCAATTCATCCAGCTTCAAACGCCCCTGTTCGTAAAGGTCCACCATCCACGGAATATCTCGCGCAATGACCACATCGCCCATTTTGGACCCGACCATACCTTGCCCGGTCGCGGCCAGCATCACCGGCTCATAAGATGACCGCGCGCCCGAATGCGGCATGCCGACCATGATCACCTTGCCACCGTTTGCCAGATACTGCGGCGCCATATCATAGGCCGGGATCGCGCCGACGGTGACAAAGACCGCATCGGCCCCGCGCCCCATGGCCTTTTTGGCAAGCCGCCATGGTTTCTCTGCGGTGGTCAGCACACCATCGGTTGCGCCAAATTCCTTGGCAATCGCAAGCTTTTCTTCAGACATATCTACCGCAATAATACGGCGTGCCCCCGCGATCCGCGCCCCTTGAATTGCGTTCAGTCCCACACCACCCGCGCCAATCACCACCACATCCTGTCCGGCGCGCAGATGTGCTGCGTTAACCACGGCACCAACCCCGGTGATCACACCGCAAGCCAAAAGCGACGCAGCCTCCATGGATATTCTGTCGGAAAGCTTCACTACTTGGCTTTGGTCGACCACAACCCGCTCGGCAAAGCCGCCTGTGTGCATCGCCTGATGCATTGCCTCACCGTTCTTGCCTTTGATCGGACCGCTTGCCATATCGCTCTCGCATGCAACCGGGCTGCCACCCGCACAAGATGGGCAGGTGCCGCAAGCCCGGATCAGCGTCACAACCACCGGATCGCCCACCGTGACACCACGCACACCATCGCCAACCGCGGTGATGTGCCCGGCCGCTTCATGGCCGTAAACTGCTGGCAATATGCCACCCCATGCCCCGTCCATATAGGAAATGTCGGAATGGCAGATCGCGCAGGCTTTCAAAGTGACTTCGACCTCGCCTATGTCTGGCGCGGCAAGTGTCACCGTCTCAATGGTCAGAGGGGCGCCGAATTCACGGCAGACGGCGGCTTTGATATGTCTCATGGGGTTGTCCTTGGTGCGTGTCTTATCGGCGACCCTGCGGTGGGTTGGCGGCGCGTGCAAGTCAGAAAACGGCGTTCAGGTGACGCGCGCGCGCTTTGGCCTTGGCGTTTGCATGAAAACAATGATGCAGCCAATGGTCAGCAGGGCCGATAACAGGAAGGGTGCACCGGGCAGATAGAAGGGCGCATTGGCAGAGGTAAAGAACCAAAAGGTCTGCGTGACCATCAAGGGGGCGATGATCGTCGCAACTGCGTTGATGGATGTAACCGTCCCTTGCAATTCGCCCTGCTGATCATCAGATGCCGTGCGGGACATGATCCCTTGCAAAGCTGGCCCTGCAATGGACCCGAAAGCTGTAAGCGGTGTCAGCGCCAGTGCAACCCAGCCATTTGTCACAAAGCCAAGGGCAACAAACGCCAGTACATCGACTGATAGCCCCAGGATTACCGCTTTGCGTTCCCCGATCCGGTTCAGGATCGGCCGGATCAACAATCCTTGCACTATGGCAATCCCAATCCCGAAAAGGCCAAGTGACAGGCCAATCATCCCCGGGCCCCAGTCGAAGCGTTCGGCCCCGAAATAGGCCCAGACGCCGGGATAGACGAAAAACGCGATCGTATAGAAAAAAGTGATCAGTAATAGCCGTTTTAGGCCGGGCAGTGATCCGATGTTCTTGAAAGCGCCCAATGGATTTGCCCGCCGCCATTCAAAGGGTCGTCGGATGCGGTCAGTCACTGTTTCGGGCAGAACGAAATAGCCAAAGATGGCGTTCGCCGCAGCAAGGCAAGCCGCAGCCCAAAACGGTGCGCGCGTGCCGTATTCGGCCAATACACCGCCGATCAATGGGCCAAGAACGAAACCCAAACCAAAGGCCGCCCCGATCAGACCAAAGTTGGCCGCTTTTTCATCAGGCTTGGAAATGTCGGCCATATAAGCAGCAGAGGTCGATTGCGTTGCGGCCGTGATCCCACCGATGATGCGCGCGATGACCAACAGCCAGATCGTGTGCGCCAGCGCCATCAACACATAATCAAACGCCATGATCACCAAGGATATGATCAGGATGGGCCTGCGCCCATACCGGTCAGACAGGCTCCCCAGTGTGGGGCCGAACAAAAACTGCATCGCGGCAAAAACAGTCGCCAGAATGCCGCCCCAGACCGCAGCGGCACCCAGCCCTTGTCCTTCGACCTCTTGGATCAGATCGGGCATCACGGGCATGATCAGCCCAATTCCCATGCTGTCCAGCATGACCGAGATCAGGATAAAAGTAACGGCAAGGCGTTTGTTCATCAGCGCAGGGTTAAACTGATGGGTTCAGTTTGCAAGCGCAGAGTGCCGGTGACGTAAGGTGGATACAATCCACCCCACTGCTCAGATATGCCCGACGCTTTGCAGAAATCCTGTCAGATGACCCGCATAGGTTTCGGGTTGCTCCACGCAGGGTAAATGTCCCACCCGTCGCATCAGCGCAAGTTGTGATCCCGGGATCAGATCAACCGTCTCGCGCACCAGATCAGGCGGGGTTGAGCCGTCTTCGGTTCCGGCGATACCCAATGTCGGGATACGCAGCCCGCTGGTGGATGTGTAGAAATCCGTGCCTGCGATAGCGGCACAAACGCCCGTATAGCCTATTACATCGACCGCCTCAAACATCGCCTGCCATGGGGCCAAGGCGGGGCTGTTATAAAAATCGCGGCCAAACCAGCGTTCCATGATCTGGTTCGACGCGGCTGTCATGCCACCGTGGTGGATCAGGGCGATGCGGTCCTGCCAGAATGCAGAGTTGCCGATTTTGGCGGCGGTGCACGATAGGACCAACCCCCGTATCAGATCAGGGCGTTTGACTGCCAGACCCTGGCCGACCATGCCGCCCACAGACAGGCCGACGAAGATCGCATCGCGGACTTCACACGCATCACAGACAGCTTCGGCATCACTGATCAATTGGCCCATTGTATAGGGTCCGTCCGGCACATCTGACTTGCCATGCCCGCGCATATCGTAGCGTAGAATTCGCAATCCTTTGGGCAGATAGGGCAGGATCGGATCCCAAAGGTGCAGGGTTGTACCGAGTGAATTGGAAAAGACCACTGTCGGCCCACCCACAGGCCCTTCGTGTTCATAATACAGCGTCACGCCATCGCGTGTTACCTCAGCCATCTGGATCGCCCAGCACCATATGCGCCATGATCTGCCCGTGGTCAGAGGCCAGTTTGTTGTAAGGCGCTTCGGGGTGTGATCCGTCGGTCAGGTGGTCGTTGAGGACGCTGAAATACTCCATCTCGCCGATCTTGCCGGCGAATTCCGGCAAAAAATGCCGCGACATCAGGATCTGGTCGATACTCTCAAAAACACCGCCGAAGGCAGAAGTATAGACCATGTCGCGCAGGGATTTTTTAACAAAAAGCTTCTCTGCTGAATAAAGCCGCACCTTGCTGATTTTTTCCTGAATGATCTCATTTTCTGCGTCCGAATAACGATCCCGGCGCGTTTGTGCATCGTGCCTGCGCATCCATGCGTAGTTTTTGAATGGGGTCTCACCGCTGATAATCTCGGATGACACTGCATGTTCGTTGTCGTTGAAATCGCCCAAGACCATCACCGGATTGCCTGCTTCCAGCTCTTCCAGCACGGCCTTGCGCAGCACCCAAGCCTCGGCCATCCGGCGCAGGGCAGACCGCAGCGAACCCATCGCGCGTGTTGCCGGATCATAGTTCACAAGATTAGCGGCAGGCGGGAAGGCGGCACCTTCGGGGCGGGGCAGTTCGCCCAGTTTTGATTTCAGGTGGCAGTTAAAAACTGTGATCACCGCGTCACCCACCGGGATACGTACCTTAAGGATCGGACGGCTGAGGCGCTTGATTTGATATTGGCCGCCGTCACTGCCATCCAAATCGCTGAAAGGCACTGTCAGCGGTTTTGGCAAGTCCTGTATGATCTCAGGTTCCCCGACAAATCCAAACCGCGACAGCACCGCAATGCCGGGGCGGCGCTGGCCCGGGCCGCCATCAAAGCTGTTGGGTGCGAACGCCAAACCGGCTTCGGTATAAGGCTCATAGGCCAGTTTGCGAAAGATCGCCTTGCGGGCGTAACCTTTGGACCGATGCGGTATGACGGCCTCATTCGCGGCCTGTCCCAACCCATCCGTTTCGATGACAACATCGCGCAGCGCTGCTTCGGAAAAGATTTCCTGAAAGCAAACGACATCGGCGTTCATCGTCAGTAACTGGTCCGCCAACCACGCCCGTTTCCAAGCGTATTCTTCGGGCGTATATTCCTCAAACCGGTAATATTCTTCTTCGGCTTCGATCAGATTTTTGACGTTAAAGCTGGCAATCGTAAAGCGGCTCATTTCAGGGTCTCCAGTGCTTTGGCAAAGACATCCGGATCGACATTGCCGCCGGTAGCCACTGCGATCACGGCATCCCCTTCGGATGTATCAGGATGGAAAAGAGCCGCGGCAAGAGCCGCAGCGCCGCCCGGTTCGACAACGATCCGCAGCCGATCAAAGGCAAGGCCAACGGCGCGCATGCAGTCTTCTTCGCTTACCACGACACCCGGGCCACAGTGTTCTTGCATGATCGGAAAAGTCAGATCACCGGGTTTTTCCGTGATGATCGCGTCACAAAGTGAACCACCCAGCCGCACATTGCTTTCGATCTTGCCGCTGATCAATGACCGGGTGACATCATCAAACTCTTCCGGCTCAACAGGGCGGACCCGCAGCCCCGGCGCATCGGCCGCCAAGGCAAGCGCGATACCAGACGTTAGCCCGCCGCCACCACAACACACCATAACATCAGCGTTGGTCACACCCATGGCGTTCATCTGTTCCGCGATTTCAAGCCCGGTGGTGCCTTGGCCTGCAATGACCTGCGGTTCATCAAACGGTTTGATCAGGGTCAGACCGCGTTCTTGTGACAGGCGCGCGCCAATTTCATCGCGGTTTTCGGTTTCGCGATCATAAAGCACGACATCGGCACCCAGTGCCCGTGTGTTTTCGATCTTGATGGTCGGCGCATCACTGGGCATCACGATAACCGCAGGGGCACCGAACGCGCGCGCCGCGAGGGCGACCCCTTGGGCGTGGTTCCCGCTTGAAAACGCGATGACGCCGGTTTTGAGCGCGCTGTCGCCAAGTGCCGATACCGCGGCACGCCCACCGCGAAATTTGAACGATCCTGTGTGTTGCAGGCATTCTGCTTTCACAAAAACCCGCCGTCCGGCGATGTCATCCAGGAACGGTGAAGTCAGGATCGGTGTACGCCGTGCATGCCCTTTGATGCGGTCTGCGGCGGCGCGTATCATGTCGATATTCATTGCAGTTTCTCCAACCAAAGGTGCAGCGCGTCCAGCGCATCAGGTTCATCTAGAAATGGGACATGGCCACGCCCGGCGATATCGGCGCGGATCATATCAGGGCGACGTCGCATCATTTCATCGGCTGTGTCGCTGGTGAGCAAGTCCGAGTTGGCACCACGGATAAGCGCGAGTGGCAGATCAGCCAGCGCATCGAACAGCGGCCAAAGATCAGGCGCTGGCTGCGCGCCAGCCGCGAGCACGGCATCCCTTAGCTTTGGGTCATATCGAATGATCAAACCCTCGTCAGTCTCTTGATAATGCGCTTTCACCTCGGCCAGCCAACGGGTCATGGGAACGTTTTTGAAGTGGGTCCAAAGTTTCGCTCGCGCTGCGGCTGCTTCGGCGTAAGTTTTCTGCGCCGGGTTACGGCCGATGTAGTCCTTGATCACCGCAAGCCCTTTATCCGCAATCTCTGGGCCGATGTCGTTCAGGGCTGCGCCTAATAACCGATCTTTTGCTGTCGCGGCCAACACCATCGCAATCAGTCCGCCGCGCGAGGTGCCAAGGATCGCTGCTTTCTCAAGCCCCAAATGATCCATCAAGGCCAGCACATCCGCGGCCTCTTGCGGGATTGTATAGGTTTCGGGGTCAGCCCAATCCGATTGCCCGCGCCCCCGATAATCAGGGCGGATCAGGCGGACGGGCAGATGCGGGGCGACATGGTCAAAGTCGGCGCCGTTCCGGGTCAGACCTGCCAGCGCGATGACGGGAATGCCATCGCCTTCGTCGGTGTAATGCAGGTTTAGCCCGTCGGCAGATTGATAGCTGGGCATCAGGCAAGCTCCGGTATTTTGGTCAGGTCGTGCAGCACATGGTGGGGTTTGGCATAGAGCCTGTCCATTGGGTCGCCCGCGCGGTTCACCCAGGCCGTTTGGAAACCGTAACTCGCGGCCCCCGCGGCGTCCCATCCGTTTGACGACACGAAAAGCACATCGTCCTTTGCACAGTCAAAATGCGCGCCAACAAGGTCATAGACGCGATCATGTGGTTTAAAAACGCCCACGTCCTCAACGCTGAGTATTGCATTCAGCAGATCACCGATGCCTGCAGATGACACGGCACCATTCAGCATGTCCGGCGATCCGTTCGACAAAATAGCGGTTGCCTTGCCGCGCGCCTTGAGCGTTTGCAGCATGGCAGGCACCTCTGGATAGGCGGCGAGTTCCCAATACAGCTCAAGCAGGCGGGTGCGAGTGGCATCATTGCTCAGGCTGTTCGCCTCCAGTGCCCAATCCAACCCGTCTTGAGTTACTTGCCAGAAATCGCAGTGCTGTCCAGCCACAGCACGCAGCCATGTGTATTGCAACTGCTTAAGCCGCCAATCGCGGGCGACGGCGGGCCAGACCGCGGCCAAGTCGGTATGTGCCGGGTCTTTGGCGGCTTGCATCGCAGCCGCATTTACATCGAACAGGGTCCCGTAGGCATCAAACACAACTGTCGTGATCGGCATCATCATCTCCCAAAGTCAGGCGTATCGTGTCACGGCAAGGTCTGGCCGGAAAGAGGCAATGCGTTTGCAAAGCCCGGTCCCAGCGCATAGCGTACGGTCGACCAATTTCCTTAGCAGAAAGCAACACCCCCATGAGCCAAGCAAAAGCAGGCGATACCGTACGCATTACCTATGTTGGTACCTTAAACGACGGCAAGGTGTTCGACAGTTCCGAAGGGCGCGACCCGCTGGAATTTGTTGTAGGGTCCGGTCAGGTGATCAAAGGGCTTGATAGCGCGATCCCTGGCATGGGTGTGGGCGATAAAAAGGACGTCGCCGTGCCTTGTGATCTGGCCTACGGGCAGGCGAACCCCGACGCACGCCAAGCGGTGCCACGCGACCAAATCCCAGCCGAGATCCCTTGCGAGGTTGGTACGCAATTGCAGATGCAAACACCACAGGGCCAAGTGGTGCCAGTGACGGTGGCGGAAGTGACAGAGACCGAGGTGACGTTGGATGCCAACCATCCGTTGGCGGGGCAGGACCTGAACTTTGCGATCGAGATTGTGGGGATTGATGCGGGGTAGTTGGCATCGTTTAGGCTAAAGTCCTATTGCGCCCTTTTAAATGCGGCTGTTGCGACACCCATTGCAATTAATGCACTTCCGCCCAGACGCGCGAACCACGCCAACACGGTGGGTTGAGCGATCTTGCTACGCAGCTTGTCTGCCAGCAGCGCATAGGCCAGCGCGTTCAAAGCGGCGAGGCCAACAAAGGTTGCGATCAATATCGCAAATTGGGGTAAGAGCGGGCTTTCAACCACGATGAATTGCGGGACGAATGCGATGAAAAACACGATTGATTTGGGGTTCAGCGCTGTTACGGCTGTTGCATGGCCAAACACGCTTGAAGCCCGCGTTTCGATCACTTTTTCAAGATCATCAAGCGACGCTGTTGCGGCGCTGCGGAAAAGCTTGATCCCCAGATAAACAAGATAAATCGCCCCGACCCATTTCAACACCGTAAAGAGAGTGGCAGAGGCCAGAACCAGCGCACCAAGCCCAGCCAATGAAGCGGACATGGCGATAAAGTCACCAAGCGCCACACCACCGACAGTGGCAAGGGCCACGCGCTTGCCTTGGCTGATGGCATAGCTCAACACCAGCAGAACCGTCGGACCAGGTATCAAAAGAAGCGCGGTCGATGCTGCAACAAATGCCAGCCAAACCTGAAAATCCATAGTGTCCGTCCCCGAATGTCTGTCGCAGTTGTTCTCATCCTACGTCGGATGGGTGAGCAGAACCATCAAAAAGGCGGGCTATACCAAATGATCGGGCTGCGGCATGCCCAATACGTGGAACCCACCATCCACGCGGATAATTTCCCCTGTCGTACACGCCCCCGCATCTGACGCCAGATAGACGGCGGTGCCGCCTACGGCCTCGAGCGTTGCGTTGGACCGCATGGGCGTGTTTTGCTCGGTATGCTTATACGTTTTGCGCGCCCCACCAATCGCTGCCCCTGCAAGGGTTTTCATCGGGCCGGGGCTGATCGCGTTCACGCGGATGCCTTGGGGTCCAAGGTCATTGGCCAAGTAACGCGTCGCTGATTCCAGCGCCGCCTTTGCCACGCCCATGACGTTGTAAAATGGGGTGACGCGGTTAGACCCTTGGTAGGTCAGCGTCAACAATGTGCCGCCGTCTGGCATCATCTGCGATGCGCGGTTGGCCACGTCGATGAAGGAATAGCAAGAGATTGCCAGTGAGTTCTTAAAGTTGTCGCGGCTGGTGTTGATGAACCGCCCGGTCAGCTCATTCTTATCCGAAAACGCGATGGCGTGGACCACGAAATTAAGCGTACCCCAGCGGTCTTTCAGCGTCTGAAACGCAAGGTCCATGCTGGTGTCATCGGTCACATCCACATCGACCATGATGTCAGAGCCGACCGATTGCGCCAAAGGTTCCAGCCGCTTGCCAAACGCCTCGCCTTGATAGGTGAATGCCAGTTTTGCGCCTGCGTCCGCCATTGCCTTGGCGATGCCCCACGCAATGGACCGTTCATTGGCCACGCCCATGATCAATCCGCGTTTGCCCTGCATTGAGATTGTCATCAGATTACCCTTTGAACTTGGACAAAAGCATTGAACCGTTGGTGCCGCCGAACCCGAAAGAGTTGGTCATCACCGTGTCGAGCCCTGCGTTTTCCACCAGCGATGTGGCGATCTCTGCAGGGTCTAAAGCCGGGTCCAGATTTTCGACGTTGATCGACGGCGCGATAAAATCGTTTTCCAGCATCAGCAGACAATAGACGGCCTCTTGCGCACCCGTGGCCCCTTGACTGTGGCCCGTCATGGATTTGGTCGAACTGATTGGTGGTGTGGTGCCTTGGCCAAAGACGCGGCGAACCGCTTCAACTTCGCCCACGTCGCCCACAGGCGTCGATGTGCCATGTGCGTTGATATAGCTGATCTTGCGATCATCAGGCAGGGTTTTCAGCGCACTGCGCATCGCACGTTCGCCACCTTCGCCGGAAGGGGCGACCATATCGGCGCCATCGGAGGTGGCTGAGAACCCGGTGACTTCGGCATAGATTTTGGCACCACGTGCCTGCGCGTTCTCAAGGCTTTCCAGAACGACCATCGCGCCGCCGCCAGCAATCACGAAACCATCACGGTCGGCGTCGAATGCACGGCTCGCGCGTTCCGGTGTGTCGTTATACTTGGACGACATCGCACCCATTGCGTCAAAGAGGCAAGACAGGGTCCAATCCAATTCCTCGCCACCGCCCGCGAACATGATATCCTGATTGCCCAACGCGACCTGCTGTGCCGCCATTCCAATGCAGTGCAAGGATGTCGAGCAGGCGGAGGTGATCGAAAAATTCATCCCCTTGATTTGATAAGCCGTCGCAAGGTTGGCGCTGACGGTCGAGGACATGGCCTTTGGCACGGCAAAGGGGCCGATCCGCTTGGTCGCACCTGTGTTCTTTACAACCTCATGCGCTGCCAGAATGGCAGAGGTCGACGGCCCGCCGGACCCTGCAATCAGACCTGTCATCGGGTTCACGACCTGATCTTCGCCCAATCCTGCATCCGCAATCGCCTGACCCATCGCGATGTGCGCGTATGCTGCACCAGGGCCCATAAAGCGCAGGGTGCGCTTGTCGACGTGTTCCTTGATGTCAATCTTGAGCGTGCCAGCAATCTGGCTGCGAAAGCCGTGCTCGGCCATCTCGGGCGAGGCTTCGATGCCGGATTTACCCGCCTTCAGCGCGGCAAGCACCTCATCTGCATTATTCCCGATCGGCGATACGATCCCGAGACCTGTAACAACAACACGGCGCATGGGCACCTCTCCTTTTTCGATGGGGTTAGAGGCTTAGCTCTCGGATTTAGCTTTCGGACAGGGCGACTTTCATGTCGGTGACTTGATAGATAACCTCACCATCCGCCTCTACGATGCCGTTGGCGACACCCATGGTCAGACGGCGGGTTTGGATCGCCTTGGTGAAATCAACCTTATAGGTCAGCATCTTACGGTCAGGGCGGACCATGCCGGTCAGTTTCACTTCGCCGACACCCAGCGCGTAACCGCGCCCCTGCCAGCCGCGCCAGCCCAGGTTGAAACCGGTCAGCTGCCACAGACCATCGAGGCCAAGGCAACCGGGCATGATCGGATTGTTCGGGAAATGACAATCAAAGAACCAAAGGTCAGGCGTGATATCAAATTCAGCGACGACATGGCCTTTGCCATGCTCACCGGCATCGCCCGAGATATCGGTGATCCGATCCATCATCAGCATCGGCGGGGCAGGGAGCTGTGCATTTCCTTCGCCAAACAGTTCGCCGCGCGAACATTTCAGCAGGTCGTCTTTGTCGAAAGATGTAGGATAATCGGCCATCTCGCTGGTCTCATTCTTATTTACTGCGTCCAGTGACCTGTAGCACTCTGCGGTTTATAAGGGCAAGTCTGTGCTTTTTCTGACTGTTTTCATTTGATCCGGGGGATATTCTTCCCATATAGATTGAGAATAGATGTCAAAAAGAGCGATTATGTCAGACATAGCAACACAGCGCAGTACGAATTGGTTGGCTGGAGCAGGGCTTCGTCCGACACGGCAACGCATGACATTGGCGTCATTGCTTGTTGGTGATGGACAGGATCGGCATGTGACGGCAGAGAGCCTGTTTGCGGCGGCGTCCAATGCGGATGAAAAAGTGTCGTTGGCAACCGTCTATAACACGCTGCGCGCCTTTTGCGATGCAGGTCTGATGCGCGAGATTACTGTGGACGGATCGAAGAGCTACTTTGACACGAATATGACCGATCACCCCCATTTTTACTGGGAAGACACAGCAAAGCTGACTGATGCGCCTGCGGACCAGTTGGAAATTTGTAATTTGCCCGATGCGCCCGAAGGGGCAGAAATTGCATCGGTGGATGTGGTTATCAGGTTGCGACGGACCTGAGAATGTATGGTGGATCATGATCCACCTTACTTTTTGAAACGTTTCACCATTAATTAACCTTACCGCGCCACGCTATCGGTATGTCCAATTATCGCCGTCTTCGCGTGCCCGGTGGCACCTACTTTTTCACTGTGCGTTTGCAGGATCAGCGCTCTGATTTGTTGATCTCTCATGTTGATCTGTTGCGCGATGCGACGCGGCTTTGCAAGAAACGCTGGCCTTTTGCAATTGATGCTGCGGTCATACTTCCCAGTAAATTGCATATGATCTGGACCTTGCCTGAAGGTGACGATGACTTTTCAAAGCGGTGGCGGATGATCAAATCAAGCTTTTCGCGCCACGCCCCCGCACCGCATCACATTCCTGAAAGCCATCGCAGACGTGGTGAAAAAGGCATTTGGCAACGCAGGTTTTGGGAACATCTGATCCGGGATAATGATGATCTGGCGCTGCATATGCATTTGATCCGATCTGCGCCTATTCACGAGGGTCTTGTGAAAAAGCCCAGCGATTGGCCTTATTGTTCACTGCATCACACGTCGCGCAGGCTTAAAACCACTGCCCCGGCTCCATCAGGCCCAGGTCCATCAATTGCTGCGATTGCCAGCTGAACTGCGCCGACTGTGGCCAGTGGAAGGTATTGATTACGGCGCGACTGCCCGGGTTACGCCGCAGCGCCTTGGCCGTGCGAAACGAACAAATCGCCGCTGACAGGTTGTTATGCCACGGACAGGAATATGTGTTGTATTCGGCCAGATTGAATGACCGATCGGCCAACATCTGCAATCCCGGCTGTGCCCGGAAAAATGAAATGCGATCAGTGCGTTGGCGCGCCTTTGGAATATGTTCTTCGAAACGCCACCGCAGGCCGCCAAAGATATTGATCTGCCGGTCCAGCGTTTCGCCTGCTGCATCTTCGCGGGCCAAAGCATAGTAGCCTGACTTGTCAAAATATGCGCTGTCGCGATCTACACCGTTGGCATGCACGGTAAGGTCTTTTGCGTAAAGATCGACGATATAGCTCATGACCGTGTCGCGCCGTTCTTCGCGCATGAAGGTCAGCATCTCACCTACGCTGCGGTGTTCGCAAAACGGATAGAGCAGGTATTCGGCGTTGTAGCAATAATAGAGCCATTGGTCCGGCAGCGCCTTGATCATCGCATTGGCGATTGTCTGCAATGCATCTTCGGCGCTGACATCAAAGTCGACGCGATGCAGCTTGTCTGGTACCTCTGCGGGAAGGGCGTGTTCAGGGGCACAAAAGGCTATCAAATGCGCGAAACCTGCATTCGCGTGATGGGTGATGGTGCTTGCGACCTCTACATCGTCTTCGATCAGGATCAGTGCCACCGGCCCGTCGGGCAGGGTGCGTCGGGCGTCATTGGCCAAGGCTGCAAGTGATGGATAGTGCATGTGGTCTCGCGTCGCGGGGGAACCGGTGCAAAATCGGCGATATCTGGCCGCATTGCAAGCGTTCCGCCAAATCGCTAGAAGGCGCAGGTTGCCCCAATCCAAGAGCTTGCCCCATGTCCGCGCCCAAGAAGCTTTATATCAAGACCTATGGCTGTCAGATGAACGTCTATGACAGCGAACGCATGGCCGAGGCGCTGGGCGGCAAAGGTTATGTCGAAACGCAGACGCCTGACGACGCGGATATGATTCTGCTGAACACCTGCCATATTCGCGAAAAAGCGGCAGAGAAGGTGTATTCTGAGCTGGGCCGTTTCAAGAGATTGAAAGCTGAGAACCCTGATCTGAAAATTGGCGTTGCAGGATGTGTCGCTCAGGCTGAGGGTGAGGAAATCATCAAACGCCAGCCGATGGTGGATTTGGTGGTTGGCCCCCAAAGCTATCACCGATTGCCTGCGATGGATGATGCCATTCAGACGGGTGCGAAAGCGCTCGACACTGATTTTCCAGATGATGACAAGTTTGAAACGCTCAAAACACGGACCAAAGCCAAGCGTGGCCCGACGGCATTTTTGACGGTGCAGGAAGGCTGCGATAAATTCTGCGCTTTCTGTGTGGTGCCATATACGCGCGGCGCCGAAGTATCGCGCCCCGCTGATCGCATCATCCGTGAGGCGCAGGAATTGGTCGAAAGTGGCGTGAAGGAAATCACGCTATTGGGCCAGAACGTGAATGCCTATCATGGGCATGCGGGTGGTTTGGCCGGGCTGATCTGGGCCTTGGACAAGGTTGATGGGTTAGAGCGTATTCGTTTTACCACATCCCATCCCAACGATATGGACGATGCGCTGATTGAAGCGCACGGACGCTGCGATAAGCTGATGCCCTATCTGCATTTGCCAGTGCAGTCCGGATCCGACCGTATTCTCAAGGCGATGAACCGCAAACATACGGGCGAAAGCTATGTGCGTTTGATCGCGCGCATTCGTCAGGCGCGTCCTGATTTGCTGCTGTCCGGTGATTTTATTGTGGGCTTCCCCGGTGAGACGGATCAGGATTTTGAAGACACCATGCAGTTGGTACGCGACGTGCACTATGGGCAGGCCTATTCGTTTAAATATTCAACCCGCCCGGGCACGCCAGCGGCGGAAAAGCCACAACTGCCCGAGGACGTGATGAACGACAGGTTGCAGCGCTTGCAGGCACTTCTTCGTGAACAGCAACAAGCGACACAGGCCGCAATGGTGGGCCGCGAAGTGAAGGTGTTGTTTGAAAAAGCGGGACGCGAACCGGGGCAGATGATCGGCAAGTCTGAGTATCTGCATGCGGTTTATGCGGATGCCCCGGCTGATGTGATTGGGCAGGTGCGGCGCGTAAAGGTTGTGCAGGACAGTCCAAATTCATTACGAGGTGCGTTGATGTAAGGTGGATCGTGATCCACCTTACCTGATCACGCGTTAAGCACTTTATAAAGAATTCCGTCGCAAACCTGTGACAATCGCCTGTCAGACCTTGCACCTTGCGTTTCGACGCGCCACCATAGCCATATATAGATGAAGAGGAGAGCTGATTGGCCACCGGTGCCCTGACCCCACCCAGCGAAGCTGCGACAGAAGCCTTGCTGGAGTTTCCCGACAACTTTTTGCTGATCGACCTTTGCGGCGAATACGATCGCAACCTGACCACCATCGAAGACAAACTTGGCGTGCAAATTCTGCGTCGTGGCAACCAACTGGCCGTGATAGGCGAGGCGGACGCCCGGCTGGAGGCCACGCAGGTATTGGGCGCGCTCTATAGCCGCCTTGAGGCCGGTCGCACGCTGGAACCCGGTGATCTGGACCGCGAATTACGCATGGGTGCCGAGCCGATGTTTGATCCGGCCCGTGATGGCGACCAGATTGAGCTTTTTAAAGGCGAAACCGAACGGGTTGAAATCAAGACCCGCAAAAAGCTGATTGAACCGCGCACCGATGCGCAAAAGGCCTATGTTAAATCGCTTTTTGCCAATGAATTGGCTTTCGGCATTGGCCCCGCGGGGACGGGTAAGACCTATCTGGCCGTTGCTGTTGGCGTGAACATGCTGATTTCCGGCCATGTTGATAAGATTATCCTGTCCCGTCCGGCTGTCGAGGCGGGCGAAAAGCTGGGGTATCTGCCCGGCGATATGAAGGACAAGGTCGATCCTTACATGCAGCCGCTTTATGATGCGCTGAATGATTTTCTGCCGGGCAAGCAATCGGCCAAGATGATGGAGGAAAAGGTGATCGAGATTGCACCTTTGGCCTTTATGCGTGGCCGTACCCTGTCCAATGCCTTTGTTGTGCTGGATGAGGCGCAGAATGCGACCACAATGCAGATGAAGATGTTCCTGACCCGTCTGGGCGAAGGTAGCCGCATGGTGATCACAGGCGACCGCACCCAGATCGATCTGCCGCGTGGTGTAAATTCGGGGCTGTGGGATGCGGAACGGTTGCTCAAGAATATCAACAAGATCAGCTTTAATTACTTCACGTCCAAGGATGTTGTCCGTCACCCATTGGTTGCCGCCATTATCGAAGCCTATGAGGCGGATGATCCCAAGTGACCGTCGACTGCGTGGTTGAAGACCCGCGCTGGGGCGATATCAATGCTCTGGCACAGATCGCGACAGATGCTGCTTTGGAACGGCTTGGTCTAGAATCCTCTGTTTTCGAAATCAGTGTCTTGGCCTGCGATGACGCGCGAATTGCTGTGCTGAACGAAGGGTTCCGGGGTAAACCGAAGCCTACGAATGTGCTAAGCTGGCCGTCAGATGAGCGTGCGGCCGCAATAGATGGCGAAATGCCGCTTGCACCCCGGCCCGGTCCTGACAATGAACTTGGTGATATCGCCATTGCCTTTGATACCTGCACCCGCGAAGCTGCGGAGGCAGGCAAAACCATGCAAGATCATACGATCCATTTACTTGTGCATGGCACGCTGCATCTGTTGGGTTTCGATCATGAACGTGACCGCGATGCCACCTTGATGGAAGGGTTAGAGACAGAGATACTTGGCAAACTGGGTATTCCTGACCCATATAGAGATGAAACGGGGCAATAGACCCACATAGGTAAGGATAAAATGGCCGATACAGGCGACGTACCGTCTAGCGCTGCGCAAAGCGCGCAGCCGGATCAAACCACTACTTCACCGGGGCTTTTGACCCGCTTGCGCAATGCGTTTCGCCCGCCCACCCCGCCAGAGGTGCATGAGGAGGAGCCGCAGCCGATGCTCAAATCCGCAGGTTCTGTTCTGGGCATGCTTAATCTGCGCCGGATGCGGGTTGAGGACGTGTCGGTCCCCAAGCCTGATATCGTGGCGGTGCCTGTCACCATCACAAAGGATGAATTGGTTGAGGTGTTTCGGGACAGCGGCCTGACCCGCCTGCCAGTGTATGATGGTACGTTGGATACGCCCATCGGTATTGCGAACCTCAAGGATTTTGCGTTGCGTCATGGCTTTAATGGCAAAAGCCCGTCAATGGACCTGCGCGCGATGGCGCGCCCCTTGATCTATGTACCGCCCTCAATGCCGCTGGGTGTGTTGCTGCAAAAGATGCAGGCCGAACGTATCCATATGGCGTTGGTCATTGATGAATATGGCGGCACGGATGGTCTGGTGACTATTGAAGATCTTATTGAACAGGTTGTCGGTGAGATCGAGGATGAACATGACATCGAAGAGGCCAAAAGCTGGGTCATGGAAAAGCCTGGCTGCTATCTTGCTCAGGCCCGTACTGATTTGCATGATTTCGAGGCTGAGATCGGAATGACGCTGACCCACCCCGAAGAGGTCGATGAAGAAGAGATCGACACGCTGGGCGGTTTAGTCACCATGCTGGCCGGGCATCTGCCAGCGCGGGGCGAAGTGATCGTTCACCCCGAAGGTCCGGAGTTCGAGGTTGTCGATGCTGATCCACGCCGGGTAAAGCGTTTGCGCGTGCGCCTGTCCGCTGCAAGCAATGGCTGACAGTATGACGCAATTTGCAGCCCAACCTGCATGGGTGCGGTTGGGTTCGCTTGCCGTGTTGGGGGCTATGGCCGGTTTGGGGCAGGCCCCGTTTGATTTTTGGCCTGCGACTATTCTGGCGCTGGCTGCACTGTTTA
Organism: Roseobacter sp. CCS2; assembly: GCF_000169435.1. Classification (GTDB taxonomy): domain Bacteria; phylum Pseudomonadota; class Alphaproteobacteria; order Rhodobacterales; family Rhodobacteraceae; genus Yoonia. Next base: position 502,280 of record NZ_AAYB01000002.1, read on the forward strand.
TTCTTTATCCTGTCATTCAAAATGCCAGGCAGGCGGCTTTGCATGTCTGGGCTTTTGGGTTTGGTTATTTCGCCTGTAGCCTGCGCTGGATCGTTGAACCGTTTTTGGTGGATATCGCGCGCCATGGCTGGATGGCGCCATTTGCTTTGCTGCTGATGGGCGCGGGTGCCGCATTATTTTGGGCGCTGGCCGCATGGTTGGCCTCACGCTTGGCACCGGGGCGCATTGGCATGCTGGGTTTGTTATTAGTCGGGGCAGAGGTGCTGCGCTCTTTGATCCTGACAGGGTTTCCGTGGGCTTTGCTGGGCCATGTCTGGGTCACGACATGGTTGGCGCAGGTGGCAGCCTTTGGCGGACCGCATCTACTGACCCTTTTGACGGTAGTTTGTGGTGTGGCTGTGGCGATGCTGGCAAGGCGCAATCTTATTGCCGGGCTGGTAACACTTGGTCTTGTTCTGGCGATGGCTTTTGTTGTGCGATCCGGTCCAGAGCCGGAACGCACAGGCGACGATCCCGTGGTGCGCCTTGTCCAGCCCAACGCGCCGCAACATCAAAAATGGGACCCTGCCTATGCGGATATCTTTCTTAACCGGTTACTGCGGCTGAGCGGCGAAGGTGATCTTCCTGATCTTGTGGTCTGGCCCGAGACGGCGATCGCCTATCTGTTGAACCATATTGAAGACGATCTGCGCCTTCTGTCTGACGCAGCCCGCGGCGCGCCGCTGGTCTTTGGCATCCAACGCCGCGATGCGCAGGCCCGCGCATATAACAGTCTTGTCGTTATGGGACCGGGTGGCGATGTGCAAAGCATCTACGACAAGCAACACCTGGTCCCCTTTGGTGAATACATGCCCGGCGCGCGGCTGCTGGGCCGGATAGGTGCGACGGGGCTTGCGCGCAATCTTGGTGTCGGGTTCACGCCGGGTACGACACCCGGGCCGGTGCAGTTGCCGGGCATTGGGGCCGCCGTGCCATTGATTTGCTACGAGGGTATTTTTGCCGAAGAAATCACCTATGGCGACACACGACCGCGGTTGCTGCTTTTGATCACCAATGATGCCTGGTTCGGGCAGGCGGCGGGCCCACATCAACACCTTGCGCAAGCGCGCCTGCGTGCGATTGAACAGGGGTTGCCGATGGTGCGCGTTGCGAACACAGGCATCAGCGCAATGATAGATGCCAAGGGCCGGATTTCGGCGTCCTTGCCGTTGGGCGTCGACGGGGCCATTGATGTCCCCCTGCCACCGGCCTTGCCTGCAACGCTTTATAGCCGCTGGGGTGATTTGCCGGTGACTATGCTGCTTTTGTTGTTAACCTTTGGGGCATATCTAGGGGCAAAACGCGATAGCGATTGACCTTCCTGTTGGCGCACCCTATGCGGGTCTCCAATTCTGTCACAACGGCTTCCTGACGTGGCAGAGATTTTTAATGGAGCACATCCCCATGGCGCGTAATAACTATATTTTCACCTCGGAATCTGTATCCGAAGGTCACCCTGATAAGGTCTGCGACCGTATCTCAGATTCGATCCTTGATGCCCTTCTGACAGAGGAACCTGAAGCGCGGGTCGCTTGTGAAACCTTTGCCACGACAAACCGCGTTGTCATCGGGGGTGAAGTTGGATTGTCTGACCAATCCAAGCTGAATGATTACATGGATCGGATCGAAGACATCGCGCGCGCCTGTATCAAGGATATCGGCTATGAGCAGGATGAGTTCCACCACGCGACTTGCGAGATTACCAACCTGCTGCACCAGCAATCGGCCCATATAGCCCAAGGTGTAGATGCGTCCGAAGGCAAGGACGAAGGTGCCGGTGATCAAGGGATCATGTTCGGCTACGCGACAACAGAAACCGCTGAACTGATGCCAGCACCGATCCAATACGCCCACGCGATCTTGCGCCGCTTGGCCGAAGTGCGCAAATCCGGTGAAGAGCCGACATTGCGCCCTGACGCCAAAAGCCAAATTTCCCTGCGTTATGTTGATGGCAAGCCGGTTGAGGCGACATCAATTGTATTGTCGACCCAGCACCGTGATGAAAGCCAAAGCAGTGCTGATATCCGCGCCATTGTCGAACCTTACATCCGTGAGGTTCTGCCAGAGGGTCTGATTACGCCACAAACCGAATGGTGGGTAAACCCGACGGGGACGTTTGTCATTGGTGGCCCGGATGGCGATGCGGGCCTGACCGGGCGCAAGATTATTGTTGATACCTATGGTGGTGCCGCCCCGCATGGCGGTGGTGCATTCTCGGGTAAGGACCCAACCAAGGTGGACCGTTCCGCAGCCTACGTCGCGCGCTATCTGGCCAAGAACGTGGTTGCCGCTGGTATGGCGGAACGTTGCACCATTCAGCTTAGCTATGCGATTGGTGTGGCCAAGCCATTGTCGATTTATGCCGATACGCATGGCACGGGTGAGGTTGCGCCTGCCGATATCGAACGCGCCATCGCACAGGTAATGGACCTGACGCCGCGTGGCATCCGCGAGCATCTTGCCTTGAACAAGCCCATTTATGAACGCACCGCCGCCTACGGTCACTTTGGTCGCGCACCGGACGCTGATGGTGGGTTCAGCTGGGAACGGACCGATCTGGTTGAGGCGCTCAAACGCGCTGTTTGATTGGTGGGGTGGGCCAGACCCGCCTCACCTGATTGCGCATGTGACCTGCGCTTGCTAAAGCCCGCCGCATGAGCAAGACCAATCATCCCTCCGGTGCCCCATGGCGCAACTTCTATGGCCGTTTCAAAGGCAAGACGATCCGTGCATCCCAGCACGACTACCTTGAAAACGATCTCGCCCCATTGTCCCCTGGCCCTATTGGGTGGGACGAGAACCCGGAGCGTACGCCGCTTGATCTGACGAAGGTCTTTGGCGGCAAGGAAATTTGGCTCGAGATTGGTTTTGGCGGCGGCGAACACCTGATCCATATGGCCGAAACCTATCGCGATGTCGGCCTGATTGGGTGTGAGCCGTTTATCAATGGTGTCGCAATGCTGTTGGGTAAAATTCGCAAGGCGGATGTTGATAATCTGCGTGTGCATCCCGGCGATGTGCGCGATCTTTTTGATGTGCTGCCTGACGCGACTTTATCCAAAGTCTTTCTGAATTACCCCGACCCATGGCCCAAGAAACGCCATCACCGCCGCCGCTTTGTCACGCCAGAGCATCTGGGCCCCTTGCACCGTGTGATGAAACCCGGCGCTGAGTTGCGTGTGGCCACCGATATCAAGGATTATGTCCGCCAAACGTTAGAGCAGGTGCCCGCCCATGGTTTTGAATGGCTGGCCGAGCGTCCTGCGGATTGGCGTGATCCTTGGACCGATTGGCTCTCGACCCGCTATGAACAAAAGGCCTTGCGAGAGGGGCGTACGCCCCATTATCTGACCTTTCGCCGGGAGTTTTGAAGGCAAGATAGTGAGGGGCAATGGACCCCGTTACTGGCCTGGGTTATCAACACCACGAGTTTAAAAGGAATACTGCATGTCCGGTCACGGCACCCCGATCCCTATGATGTCGCGCCCTTGCGGCCCCTTGTCGGGTGAGGCCCATGTGCCCGGCGATAAGTCGATTTCGCACCGATCCCTGATCCTTGGCGCGATGTGTGTGGGCCAGACCCGTATCACTGGTCTGCTTGAAGGCGAAGATGTGCTGGATACCGGGCGCGCGATGGAGGCCTTTGGCGCCACCGTAACCAACCATGGTGATGGGGAATGGACTGTAACTGGCGTTGGTGTCGGTGGTTTTGCAGAGCCTGAGCAGGTGATTGATTGCGGCAATTCGGGCACGGGTGTGCGTTTGATCATGGGGGCCATGGCGACCTGTCCGATTACCGTGACCTTTACGGGCGATGCATCACTGAATGGCCGCCCGATGGGCCGCGTCACGGATCCTTTGGCGCTGTTTGGTACACAGGCTGTCGGGCGCCAAGGTGGCCGTTTGCCGATGACGTTGGTTGGCGCGGTTGATCCGGTGCCGGTGCGCTATGTTGTTCCTGTCCCGTCCGCGCAGGTCAAATCTGCGGTGCTTTTGGCGGGGCTGAACGCCCCCGGCCAGACCGTTGTTATCGAGAAAGAGGCGACCCGCGATCATACGGAACGTATGTTGCAAGGGTTTGGGGCCACATTGACGGTTGAGCAAACCGATGAAGGCCGTGTGATTACGCTTGATGGCCAGCCGGAACTGACCCCGCAAACCATTGTTGTGCCCCGTGACCCATCCTCTGCGGCGTTTCCTGTATGTGCGGCGATTATTACGCCGGGATCTGACGTGCTGGTCCCCAATATCGGGCTAAACCCGACACGCGCGGGTCTGTTCACCACATTGCAGGACATGGGCGCAGATCTGGTTTACGAGAACATGCGCGAAGAGGGCGGTGAGCCTGTCGCGGATCTGCGCGCAAAGTTTTCGCCTGACCTGAAAGGCATTGCTGTCCCGCCAGCGCGGGCGGCCAGTATGATTGATGAATACCCGGTGCTGTCTGTTGTCGCCGCTTTCGCGCTAGGCGTGACCGATATGCAGGGCGTCAAGGAGTTGCGTGTTAAAGAAAGCGACCGGATTGATGCGATGGCCAAGGGGTTGCGTGCAGCAGGCGTAAGCGTGGATGAGGGCCCCGATTGGTGGAAAGTGACAGGGTTGGGCCACGGTAATGTGCCGGGTGGTGCGACCGTCGCCAGCCAGCTTGACCACCGGATTGCGATGGCATTTATGGTGATGGGCATGGCCACGCAAAAACCGATGAGTGTGGATGATGGCAGCCCGATTGCGACCTCTTTCCCGATTTTTGAGGACTTGATGGCAGGGTTGGGCGCCCAGATCGTGCGGACCAATTCATGAGCTTCACCGTTGCCATTGATGGCCCTGCGGCGGCGGGGAAAGGGACAATCTCCAAGGCGGTCGCGGCGCATTTTGGGTTTGCGCATTTGGATACGGGCCTTCTTTATCGCGCGGTGGGCGCGAAAGTGATCGCTGGGGCAGCGCCGATTGCCGCAGCTCAAGCACTGGAAACAACTGATCTGGAAAATGACAGTTTGCGCACGCCGCAGGTGGCACAAGCCGCCAGCGAGGTTGCGGTCATCCCGCAGGTACGCGCGGCATTGATCGCGTTTCAGCGCAGCTTTGCTGGGCGGGATGGCGGCGCAGTTCTGGATGGTCGTGATATCGGGACAGTGATTTGCCCTGATGCCCATGTGAAGCTGTTTGTGACCGCCAGTGCCGCATGCCGTGCTGAACGCCGCTTTCAAGAGTTGGTGGGCAAGGGGATGGATATGACGTTGGACACCGTTCTGGCGGATGTCAAAGAACGGGATGCGCGTGATCGCAATCGGAAAACAGCGCCTCTAGTGCCTGCCGATGATTCCATTGTCATTGATACGTCGGATTTATCTGCTGCCGAGGCTATAGCCGCAGCCATCAAGGTGGTGGATGCAGCCCGCAGTTAAGTTTGCTGCATGTTGCAACGCCTCACCAAAGCTTGCTTTGCGCAACTGTGATCCGCCGTCCTAGGCTGACACCATAAGGAGTTGCCTATGATCCGTATTCTCGCGCTTGTCGCATTTTTGTTGCCTGCCTCTGCATCTGCCCAAGAGGCTGAACCGCATATGACCTTACCGCGCATGGCTGAAATCGTACTGGCGCTGGACCCTGATGCGCAATTGTCAGGGGCCGGTTTTTCGCTGACCATTGATGATATCCCGGTTTTGATTGTCACCGATGTGCGCGCCAACCGGATGCGTGCGATGGTCCCGATCCGTTCAGCCGAAACAATGACGGCAGAGGAGATGCAGCGCGTGATGCAGGCCAATTTCGACAGCGCGCTTGATGCGCGTTATGCAGTTGCCCGGGGCCAGCTTTGGGGTGTCTTCCTGCATCCGTTCAAAGAACTGGAGCGCGATCAGTTTATTTCGGGCGTGGCGCAGACGGTCAATGTGGCCAAAACCTATGGCTCGCTTTACACCAGTGGGGCAGGGCAGTTTGGCACAGGCGATAGCAGTGATCTGCAACGCGAATTGATCGAAAGACTGCTGGAGCAAGGCGAAGAAATCTGACACCACTGGTTTTATGACATACAAAACCGTTGACTTGGAAACATGGCCGCGCGCGGCGCAGTTTCACTTTTTCCGCACGTATCAGCAGCCGCATTATGCGACGACGACACGATTGGATGTAACCCACCTGATGGCGCGTAAGTCAGCGGGTGTGTCGCCGTATCGCGCCTGTCTTTATGCGATTGGTGCAGGCATCCACAAAGTGCCAGAGCTTTGCATGCGCTTTCGCGACAATGTGGTTGTTGCGCATGATATGATTACGTTGTCGATGACTGTCCCGACAGAAGCGGGCACCTTTGGCTACGCTTATGTCCCCTATGTGCCAGAATTTGCCAAGTTTGATGCGCAAGCCAAATCACTGATCACAGACGTCGCCAAAGGTGGCGTGTTGCAGGCCAACAGCGGAGAGCGTGATGATCTGGCGTATCTGTCTTGCATGCCTTGGCTGGATTATACCGCTATCAACAATGCTTTACCCGGGCCGGATGACTGCATCCCTCGGGTAAGTTGGGGCAAGATTGTCGAACGGAACGGGCGCTGGGACATGGCGATGACGCTAGAGGTGCATCATGCGCTGGTGGATGGTGCGCAGGTCGGCGCGTATTTTGACGCGGTACAGCAGGCGCTGGCAGAAATTTGAACGCCGGTGCTGACTGCGCCCCGTCTGGCAGCTTTTTTCTTTCGTAACTGCGTTCTTTCGATTACCGAAAAGAAATGGCGCACAAAAAGATAGATACACGAAGTCTCGGACTGGATGTTGGTCTGAATTTCTCAAAATGGCTGACGGGTGCAGAGAACCTGCATTATGGCTACTGGCCGGGGCTTGAGGTTTGTGCCGCAAATTTTGGTGCGGCGCAGGTTGCCTATACGGATTTGGTGTTTCAGCGCCTGCCGCAAGCGCCATGCCGCATCCTTGATATTGGTGGCGGTGCGGGAGAAACGGCGCGCAAATTGATTGCCTTGGGCCATCAGGTTGAGATTGTGATACCCAGCGCTTTTCTTGCTGAACGCTGCCGCGCGAATGCACCAGAGGCTGTTGTTCACGAGACGACGTTTCAAGACGCACAGCTGTCAGGCCCGTTTGATGTGTGCCTGTTTTCAGAAAGCTTTCAATACATTCCGCTGGATCAGGGGGTTGCAAAGTGCCTGTCCTTGCTGAAACCAGATGGTCGCATCGTCATTGCAGATTGTTTTCGCAGTGAAACTTTTGCGTCAGATGCAGTTCAGGCAACGGTAGGAGGCGGGCACCCGATTGCGGCATTCCGTGATCTTGTGCAGTCTACCGGTCTACATGTCAGTCAAGAGGTTGATATCACCCACGAAGTTGCCCCTTCTATTGATCTTGAGCAGGGGTTGTTCAATGTGATCGGGTATGCGGGCAAGCGCATTGATGCGGAGCTTAGCGCGCGTCGGCCACGCGTGCGCGGCATCGCCCACTGGATCATGCGTCGCTTGATCAGTGCGCGAAAACGGGCGCGACTTGATCAGCGGTTGAACCAGCAGACACGCAATGCGGCCCATTTTACTGCGAATAATACGTACCTCGTGCTAGTCTTGACACGTACATGATCTGCGTATTCGTAGCGTTGATCCCAACCTCTTTGACGTAGCAAAACCCCTTGCATCATTGGTGAATCCCCCCTATACGCGCGGCTGTCGAAGTGTCGAGACAGGCGCGGACGTGAGACTTGAGCGGGGTCGGTGAGCAACCGGCCCTGTTGTTTTATGTTCCGCGAGAGCACTTGCGACCAAACCGAAACCACAAAGACCGGCGGACACAACCGCTCGGCCCGTATAAAACCAAACGTTAGGAAAACGACGCCACATGGCTAACACAATGGAAGAGTTTGAAGCACTCCTGAATGAAAGCTTCGAAATGGACACACCCGCTGAAGGGTCAGTTGTCAAAGGCAAGGTTATCGCAATCGAAGCGGGCCAAGCCATCATCGACGTGGGCTACAAGATGGAAGGCCGCGTAGATATCAAAGAATTCGCAAATCCCGGTGAAGAGGCTGAACTGGCCGTTGGTGACACTGTTGAAGTGTTCCTGCGCCAAGTTGAAAACGCCCGCGGCGAAGCTGTTATCTCTCGTGAGATGGCGCGCCGTGAAGAAGCATGGGATCGTCTGGAAAAAGCATATGCTGACGAAGAGCGCGTCGATGGCGCAATCTTTGGCCGCGTCAAAGGTGGTTTCACTGTGGATCTTGGCGGCGCTGTTGCGTTCTTGCCGGGCTCGCAAGTGGACGTCCGCCCCGTACGTGATGCCGGCCCCTTGATGGGTCTCAAGCAGCCATTCCAGATTTTGAAAATGGACCGTCGTCGTGGCAACATCGTTGTGTCCCGTCGTGCCATCCTTGAAGAATCACGTGCCGAACAGCGCGCCGAAGTCATCGGCAACCTGACCGAAGGCCAGGAAGTTGACGGCGTTGTCAAGAACATCACCGAATACGGTGCGTTTGTTGACTTGGGCGGTGTTGACGGTCTGTTGCACGTCACTGACATGGCATGGCGCCGTGTGAATCACCCATCCGAGATCCTGACCATTGGTGAAACGATCAAGGTGCAGGTCATCAAGATCAACAAAGAAACTCACCGTATCAGCCTTGGCATGAAGCAGCTGCAGGACGATCCTTGGGATGCTGTTGAAGCCAAGTTCAGCCTCGGTTCCGTCCATCAGGGTCGCGTCACAAACATCACCGACTATGGTGCGTTTGTTGAGCTGGAAGCCGGTGTTGAAGGTCTGGTGCACGTGTCTGAAATGTCCTGGACAAAGAAGAACGTCCACCCCGGCAAGATCGTGTCTACTTCGCAGGAAGTCGAAGTCATGGTTTTGGAAATTGACAGCGCCAAGCGTCGTGTTTCCCTTGGCCTGAAGCAGACACAGCGCAACCCATGGGAAGTCTTTGCAGAGCAGTTCCCTGAGGGCACTGAGGTCGAAGGCGAAGTCAAGAACATCACCGAATTCGGTCTGTTTGTTGGCCTTGAAGGCGACATCGACGGCATGGTTCACCTGTCTGACCTGACATGGGAAGGCCGCGGCGAAGACGTCATCGGTGATTTCCGCAAAGGTGACGTGGTTCAGGCCAAAGTTGCTGAAGTCGACGTTGAGAAGGAACGCATTTCGCTGTCCATCAAGGCGCTTGACGGTGACCCATTCGCAGAAGCCGTTGGCGGCGTGAAGCGCGGTTCGATCATCACTGTTGAAGTGACCAAGATCGAAGATGGCGGCATCGAAGTTGACTATGAAGGTGCCAAATCCTTCATCCGTCGTTCCGATCTGTCCCGTGACCGTGCCGAGCAGCGCCCAGAGCGTTTCGGCGTTGGCGATAAAGTCGACGTGCGCGTCACCAACATCGACAGCAAAACACGCAAACTGGGTCTGTCGATCAAGGCACGCGAGATTGCAGAAGAGAAGGAAGCGGTTGAGCAGTATGGCTCCAGCGATTCCGGTGCGTCCTTGGGTGATATCCTTGGTGCGGCGCTGAAGGGCGACGACTAAGTCTGACCTGATGCTTTGAAAAAGAAAGCCCCGCCGCAGATATCTGCGGCGGGGCTTTTTCATGTCAGAAGGTGAAAGCTAACATGCTGGTCGCCAGAGCGATGTGGTAACTGCCGTCTGCACGTTAATGACGTGGGCCGCGTTGACGGTTGGATCGGCACCAAAGCTGGAAGCCATACGACATACGACCCAGCTATTTTCTTAGGAAAAAGTATGACGCCGAATCGTCATCTTTTGACTGCGCATAAAGGGGCATCAGCTGATCATTTCGCGGGTTAATGCTACGATTTTCTAAAGATTGATGTCGTGAAAGACCGTTTTTTGTCGAAAAACGGTAGAAACCTGCTATTTCGCCGAGGCTCAAAAATGCCTATAGTCTTTTGATAAGCGGGAACAAACCTGCAATATGTATTTGCTTGCTGGTTGGGAGGCCAAATTATGATCCGTTCTGAACTGATCCAGAAACTCGCCGACGAAAACCCCCATCTTTATCAGCGCGATGTTGAGCGTATCGTGAACACGATTTTTGAAGAAATTATAGAAGCTATGGCACGTGGTGACCGGGTGGAACTGCGCGGCTTTGGTGCCTTTTCTGTTAAGAAACGCGATCAGCGTATTGGCCGCAACCCGCGGACGGGCGAAGCGGTTGAAGTTGACGAAAAGCATGTGCCGTTTTTTAAGACAGGCAAATTGCTGCGCGATCGTTTGAACGGTAGTTAGGCGGAAGGCCGCGCGTCAGTCACACTGACTTAAATCTGTAAAAGCGGTTCACCGTATGGACGAACTGCGGTAGGATCAGCTTATGAAAACGATACGCTATGCTTTTTGGGCCGTTGTGGGCCTTTGTTTGATCCTGATTGGCCTTGCAAACCGGGATATTGTCACGGTGCGCGCCATGCCCGAAGCCTTGGGCGACCTTCTTGGACTGTCGCCTGACGTGCAGCTGCCTTTGTTTGTGGTCATTTTTATTGGCGTTGGTGCTGGTCTGATGATCGGGTTTTTGTGGGAATGGGTGCGCGAGCATCGCATACGCGCAGACGCCCGCAGCAAAGCGCGTGAGGTGGAAAGCCTGCGCCGCGAGGTGGACCAACTGCGCGGTGCGGCTGCGGGTGCCAAAAGCGATGATGACGTTTTGGCATTGCTTGAAAAGACCGGCTAATGCCTTCCGAAACACGGGTGAAGATATGCGGGCTGCGTGATGTGGCCGCGCTGGACGCTGCTGTCGGGGCAGGGGCCAATTATGTTGGACTTGTCTTTTTTCCCAAATCACCTCGCAACGTCAGTATCGCGGAGGCGGCCGTTATCGCACAGGCCACGCCGCCGGGTGTGGCCAAAGTTGCCTTGGTCGTCGACGCAGATGACGCTTTGCTGGACGCGATCACTGCGCAGGTTCCACTGGATATCCTGCAACTGCATGGTCACGAGACACCGGCGCGTGTGCGTGAAATTCGCGCGCGCTATGGGCTGCCCGTCATGAAAGCGGTTGGTGTGGCGGATGAGGATGATCTGGCCGCACTCGATACTTACGCGGCGGTGGCAGACCAGATTTTGGTCGATGCCAAACCACCCAAGGATGCTGATCTGCCGGGTGGTAACGGTTTGTCATTTGACTGGCGTTTGATTGCTGGTCGCCGCTGGCCTGTGCCGTGGATGCTGGCAGGTGGTTTAACGCCTGACAATGTGCGCGAAGCGATTGCACGCACAGGTGCGACGCAGGTCGATGTATCCTCTGGGGTTGAGGCGGCACCTGGGGTCAAGGATGCAGAACGTATTGCTGCGTTTTGTGCGGCGGCGCATTCAGACCCGGATTGAACCAGTGCAGTTTCCGTCTGCGACCGGATGGCTGCTTTACCATTCTGGCTGGATTAGCTAGGTCTGACAGGCACAAAAACAGCAGGTGTCTCATGGCCAACGATCTCTTTAACAGCTTCATGACCGGTCCCGATGAAAAGGGCCGCTTCGGCGACTTTGGCGGGCGTTTTGTGTCTGAAACATTGATGCCACTGATCCTTGAGCTGGAAGAGCAATATGAACACGCCAAGACGGATGAAACATTCTGGGCCGAAATGCACGATCTATGGACGCACTATGTTGGTCGTCCCAGCCCGCTATATTACGCGGAGCGCCTGACAGAGCATTTGGGCGGTGCCAAGATTTACCTGAAGCGTGATGAGCTGAACCACACTGGCGCCCATAAGATCAATAATGTGCTGGGGCAGATCATCCTTGCCCGCCGGATGGGCAAGACGCGTATTATTGCTGAAACTGGTGCAGGGCAGCATGGTGTGGCAACCGCAACGGTCTGTGCAAAGTTTGGGCTCAAGTGCATCGTTTATATGGGCGCGCATGATGTTGAACGGCAGGCCCCGAATGTGTTTCGGATGCGTCTGCTGGGGGCCGAAGTGGTCGCTGTCACCTCTGGTCGTGGTACGTTGAAGGATGCGATGAACGACGCGTTGCGCGACTGGGTGACCAATGTGCGCGACACGTTCTACTGCATTGGCACCGTTGCTGGGCCGCACCCATATCCTGCCATGGTCCGCGATTTTCAGGCCATTATCGGCAAGGAAACCAAGGAACAAATGCAGGCTGCCGAAGGCCGTTTGCCCGACACACTGATCGCCGCGATTGGTGGTGGGTCAAATGCCATGGGCCTTTTTTACCCATTTCTGGACGATAAAGACGTCAACATCATCGGGGTAGAGGCCGGCGGCAAAGGTGTGAACGCCAAGATGGAACATTGCGCGTCACTTACGGGCGGTCGTCCCGGGGTGCTGCATGGTAATCGCACGTATTTGTTGCAGGATGATGTAGGCCAGATCCTTGAGGGGTTCAGCATTTCGGCGGGTCTTGATTACCCCGGTATTGGGCCGGAACATGCGTGGCTGCATGACATTGGACGCGCACAATATGTTGCGATCACCGATGTAGAGGCATTGGAGGCGTTTCAGCTTTGCTGTGCGCAAGAAGGGATCATACCTGCGCTAGAACCATCGCATGCTTTGGCGCATGTGATGAAGATCGCGCCCGAGCTGCCTAAGGATCATCTGCTTGTCATGAATATGTGTGGGCGCGGCGACAAAGACATCTTTACTGTGGCCAAGCACCTTGGCTTTGACATGAAAACCTAGCCGAGAAGGACCTAAACTAAAGTTTAGGTCCTTCTTTATCGGGTTTATGTCATCCACAATAAACGCATTGTGGATAGCGTTAGGTTATGCTTCGGCGTTTGATCCGGGTGAACGGTACACACGGTGTGTGCTGATTACCTTAGGAGCAATGACCAATGAAGAATATTTTATTATCGACTACAGCCGTGTTTGCGTTGACGACAGGTGCCGCACACGCGCAATCTATCGCTGAGCAAGTGATCTCGGCACTTCAGGCAGAAGGGTATGAAAGCATCGAAGTGACAAACGGCCCAACGCAGGTCAAAGTCGAAGCGGTCCGTGATAACCGCAAGCTAGAAGCGGTTTATGATCGGGCGACCGGTGCAATTCTTGAACAAGAAGTTGGGTCTCTTGATGATGATGATGACGATGATGATGACATCGAACCGGGCGTAACCATCGAAGACGACGACGATGACTTCGTTGATTTCGACGACGACGACGAAGACGACGAAGACGAAGACGACGACGATGATGACGATGACGACGACGACGATGATGGCGGCGACGATGATGATGACGACGACGATGATGATGATGACGACGACGATGATGATGATGACGGTGATGACGATGATGATGACGATGACGATGATGATGAAGACTAAGCGTGTGCTGACGGCCTTGTGATGCTAAAGAGGGCCGCCATATGTTTCGCACTCATAGGGACGCCGCAGTTTGCGGCGGCCCATCCGTGCAGATCAAATTGTGACCAGCTGCAAGGCAAGCTTTTCAGGATCACATTACAGCGCACATGGCTGGGCCGCGTTCGCGTGGTTGCGCGTCGTGATGATTTGCAACGTGAATTGGTTTTCAACCCACAGACTGGGGAAATCCTTCGGGACTATTGGCGAACGACTGATGCCGATGATGACCGGAAAAAAGATGCACCCCGCATCTTTAACCCCGGGGGAGGATCATCGGATAACGACGACGATGACGATGACGACGATGATGACGACGATGATGACGATGATGATGACGACGATGATGATGACGACGATGATGACGATGATGACGACGATGACGATGATGACGATGACGATGATGACGATGACGACGACGATGACGACGATGGGGACGATGATTGATCCGGTCTGATCAAAAAGGGGCCGATTGTTGAAAGGTCAATGGACTGTCGCATTGATCGTCGCGGTGCAGCTTTTATGCGCCGTCTTTTTCGTATCCCAGATCATCGGATCAATATTGGGTGTCGCACCGATCAGTTGGCAACTTTATGAACTGGTCGAATTGGGCGCAGCGCTTGGGCTTTTGCTGGGTGTGGGCTTTGGTTGGGTCGTTCTACGCCGGACAATGGCCCGAAATGTCGTGATCGAAGACCAGCTGAGGCTGGCCTCTGGTGCTTTTATGGATGTGCTGGAGGAACGGTTTGCAGCATGGGCGCTTACACCGGCTGAACGCGATGTCGCACTGTTTGCGATCAAGGGCATGTCCACACAAGAGATTGCAGCACTGCGCGAAGTCAGCGAAGGCACGATCAAGGCGCAGACCAACGCGATTTATCGCAAAGCGGACGTGTCCGGGCGCACACAGCTACTGAGCCTTTTTATTGATGATCTGATGGAAGCGTCGTCAACCAGCTGATGTGCCCACCGCATATTCCCGTAGAATATCAATTGAGACGATTTCCAGCGCACGTACATGGGTGGCATGCAAATTGACCTGTGGCGCGCATCCTTCCTCATGCGCTTGCAGAAAGCGACTTGCGCAAAGGCACCAGCCATCACCCGCTTTTAACCCGGGAAATCCGTATTCGGGCCGCGGTGTGCTGAGGTCATTGCCAACATATTTTGAAAAGGCGAGGAATTCGTCGGTCATTACCGCGCACACCGTATGACTGCCCTGGTCCGCCGCGCATGTGTCACAGGCGCCATTGCGGAAGAACCCGGTCATAGGGGCGGTTGAGCAGTCAGCCAGCGCACTGCCAAGCACATTGAATGAAGGGTCTTTTTCCATCAGATACGCGCCTTTCCTTGTTTGCAATGAATGTAGGTTTGTCAGATAAAATTGCCACGCCTGACCTTAGGCAGCGCCGCGATCAGCCCATGCAATCCATCGCCCGTGAAAATCCGCCCGACCCAGATCAAGCGTCACGTTCCCCGGCCAAAGCCGCAAGGTCAACGCCGCCCCGTGCCCGCTGTTGTCATTTTCCATACCAAACCATGCCAACGGCGTATCTGCCGTTGCTGACTTGCCGGCCTCTTCGATCAAGGCTGTGCCTTCGGCCTGCTTTGCTGCGGGAAAGTACTGCCATGCGACGGTGCTGTAGATCAAATGGGTCTGCCCCTTCACATGCGTCAAACGCGGTTTGATCCAGTCAATTGCGTCACCTTGATCCACTGGCGTCTGCGCAGTTGCAATGGCCGCGCGGGTCAAGGTCAGCCGTTCTGGTTGATCCGGCCAAAGATAGGCTTGCAGGCGCAAGGCCTGATCGGGGTGTGCAGGGTTCAAGGGGTTCAGGTCCACCCCGCCGCGTGATGCGATCGTCACCGCTGTATCTGGCGGGTATGGTCCGGTCCAGTCTGGCGCCAGCGTCAGGGCAGGATCACTGGCACCACGGGTCGTATCCCCCAATTGCAGGGCGTAAGCATCCCAATGCAGGTTGAGGCCACCGCTGGCCCCCAGTTCTGATGTGCGCAGGGGCAGCCCAAAGCGATCCGCCAGCAAATGCCCTACAGGGATCAACGCGGCTGACCGCCGTACTTCGTTGGTTTGCGGCGCGCTGTCCAACCATGCGTTGATATGATCAGCGTCAGCCACAAGCGCCCTGCTGACGGCATTCCAAAGCTGTGTGTCGCTGACGATATTGGGCGGGTACACCTGCCTAAGCCCCACGTGCCCTAACAGATGAAGCGCATGTAGCGCACCAGCCAGCCGCAAAGGCACAGATTGCCCGGCAGGGCTGATGTCCCCTTGCCACGCAAAGATGCGATCCCTGACCGACCCTTCCGGCCATTCCATTGTGCCACAAAGCGCCATCAGCCGTTCCATGAAGGGCGAGCCCAGATTGGCGCAGGCCTTGGATTGGTAAAGAAACGCCTCTTGAATTGCAGGGGGCGTCAACGGAACCTGTCCACAAGCTTTTGAACGGCAGAACGTGTATCCGGTTCCGGTTCTGGCGCAGGTGGCGTTGCTTTTGGTTTTGGCGCTGACTTGGATGAACGCGGCGGGGCCACACGCAACGCGATTGCATTAAGAAATTTGCCACCATCGCCTGCGATCAGATCGGCAATGCCGTCGCTGATCCCGCGTAGTGCGTCATCCAGCCATTCTGCATCGGCTTTGGGGAAATCGCGCAGAACATAACCCGGCACGGCATCTTTATGTCCCGGATGCCCGACGCCCATGCGCACGCGGTCATAGTCCGGCCCGATATGTCCGTGGATCGACCGCAGACCGTTGTGTCCTGCATGTCCGCCGCCAGTTTTCAGGCGCACTTTGCCGGGGGCCAGATCAATTTCGTCATGGAACACAATGATGTCGTCGGACGCGAGTTTGAGATAGCGCATCGCTTCGCCGACGGACTGACCAGACAGGTTCATAAAGGTTTCAGGTTTCAGCAGTGTCACCCGCTCTGACCCAAAGCGCCCATCGCAGGTTTGTCCCTGAAACTTGGATCGCCAGCCGCTGAACCCATGGTCCGCTGCGATCCGGTCCAGTGCCATATAGCCGATGTTGTGACGGTTCTGCGCATATTTTGCGCCGGGATTTCCAAGGCCAACAAGTAATTTCATGAGGGCAACCTATCTTATGCCGCAGTGCAGCGCCAGAGCGTGATTTTTGAGGATCACACCCTGGTTGCAACAGATGACGATGATGCAGGCTTGCTTGTTTGGTGAAATGCATGAAAATGAAGCGATAGCCTTCATTTTCGAACAAAGGAAAACGGCATGAAAACGCGGACCAAGGCCGTTGTGATCGGGGGCGGCATTGCGGGCTGTTCAACTATTTATCACCTGACCCAAGAAGGCTGGACCGACGTGGTGCTGGTGGAACGGAACGAGCTGACCTCTGGTACAACTTGGCATTCGGCGGCGCAGGTCACCAACTTTGGTATGAACCAGACGATGGTGGGGCTGAAGACGCATTCGATTGCGCTTTATAAGGAACTTGCGGACGATCCGGACTATCCCATCAACTATCATCATGGTGATGGCGGTATCCGCCTGGCTAATACAGACGCGCAGATGCAGGGCTATCGGCATTTTGCGTCCATGGCGCGTGGCATGGATGTGGAATTTGAAGTCATCGACGCCGCCGAATGCGCGCGGCGTCATCCGCTGATTTCTACTGATAACCTTTTGGGCGGTCTATGGGATCCGATGGATGGCGACATTGACCCAGCCCAACTGTGTCAGGCGCTTGCCCGCCGCGCGCGCAAGGCGGGGGCCGAGGTTTACCGCAATACGCCGGTGACAGGGCTGACCCAACACAAGGATGATACCTGGACCGTACATACCGAGCATGGCGATATTGATTGCGATGTGGTGGTGAACGCAGGTGGATATCGCGTGAACGAAGTGGGTACGATGATGGGCGTGCAGCATCCTGTTGTGTCAATGGAACACCAGTATTTCCTGACCGAGGAGATCCCCGCCATCAAAGAGGCAGGCCACCGCATGCCGCTGCTGCGTTGCCCGATCAGTGACTACTATTGCCGTCAGGAAAAGAACGGGTTGCTTTTGGGGTTCTATGAGCAGGATTGCAAAACATGGGGTATGGATGGGATCGACCCGAACTTTGTGAATGCGCTGTGCCCGGATGATCTGGATCGCGTGACAGATGTGCTGGAAGGGGCGTTTGCGCGTATGCCCGCGTTGATGGAAACAGGTATTCATACGGTCGTGAACGGGCCGATTACCTACACGATTGATGGTGCGCCGTTGGTCGGGCCCATTCCCGGCAAGCGGAATGCGTTCTGCATCATCGGCCTGCGGGCTGGTCTGGGCGAGGGCGGGGGGCACGGTTGGTTGCTGGCCCAGCAAATCGTGCATGGCGAGGCGTGCTATGACACATGGTGTATTGATCCAAGGCGCTTTACGGGGCACGCAAACGTTGAGATGACGGCGCTGAAGGCGATTGAGGATTACCAAAACGAATTCCGCTTTCACTTTCCACACGAAAACCGGCCTGCGGGACGGCCTGCGAAGACAACGCCTTTGACGCCCATTCTGGCGGCGGAAGGTGCGGAATTTACCGTCGTAAACGGATGGGAGCGGATGGATTACATTAAGCCCGCGCCGGACTTCCATCCTGCGTTGGATTTCCATTTTGATGAGAGCTTTGATGTCATCGCGGCTGAGGTTCGAAATGTACAAGAAAATGTGGGTTTGTGTGAGGTAAACGGCTTTAATCGGTTCGAAATTACCGGTGCTGATCGTCATCAATTTCTTGACCGCATGTTCTGTGGTGCTGTGACCAAACGTGATGGTCGCGTTGGCCTTGGCTATCTGCTGAACGATCATGGCATGATCAAAGGCGAAGCGACCATCGCGAACCTGCCTGCATCAGACCGCGGCCCGGCGCGGGTTTGGTATGGCTCTGCCGCAGCGTCTGAATACCACGACATGGATTGGCTGAAGGCGCATGTTGCGGCGGATGAGGACGTGCAAATCAAAAGCCTGACCAATGATCAGACGATCCTTGTGCTGGCAGGGCCAAAGTCGCGCGATGTATTGCAGGCGGTCAGTCGCGGCGATTGGTCAAAAGAGGCCTTTCCTTGGCTATCGGTGCGCGAATGCTTCATTGGGTTCGCGCCTGCGACGGTGTTGGGTGTCAGTTTCAGTGGTGAGTTGGCTTATGAAATCCACGTGCCGAACGCATCGCTTTATGCGGTCTATCTGGCATTACGCGAGGCGGGTAAAGACCATGGTTTGCGGCTGTTCGGTGCGCGCGCTGTTGATGCGATGCGCATGGAGAAAGGGTTCTTGCATTGGAAGGCGGACCTGATCACCGAGTTTACGCCTTATGAGACGGGTTTGGATCGCTTCGTGCGTGCAGATAAAGCGAATTTCATCGGCAAGAATGCATTGGCCAAACAGCATGCCCAAGGGTTGCGTAAAAAGCTCGTGACGTTGCAGATCGACGCGACCCATGCACCTGCCTATGGCGGTGGGTCCTTGATGTTGGATGGCAACGTTGTTGGCACGATCACATCTGGAGACTGGGGGCATCGGGTTGGAATGAACCTCGCCTATGCCTTTGTGAAACCAGAATTGGCCGCGGTCGGCAGTACGATGCAATTGGACCTGCTGGGGGATTTGGTTGGCGCAAAGGTAATTGCGCCGTCACCCTATGATCCCGGTTTTGATCTGATGCGCAGCTAACCGACATTTCCACTGGAAAAGGGCACCCCAATCCGGGATGCCCTTTCGAAATCAAAGCCGCAGCGTTGATTATTCTTGGGAATCTTCTTCTTCGTCGCCAGTTGTTGGCACTTCGTCTGCTGCAACCTCTTCGCCGTCTTCCTCATCATCGTCAGCCAGCAAAGCGCGTGGCGCCTGTACGTTGGCGATGACAAAGTCGCGGTCGGTGATCGCAGGTGTCGCACCTTCGGGCAGCGTAACATCGCTGATGGAAATGGTGTCGCCGATTTCGACTTCAGTCAGATCAATCTCAATGTGCTCAGGGATGTCGCCAGCCAGCACGTTCAATTCAACTTCATTCCGGACCACGGTCAGAACGCCGCCCTTCTTCACACCGGGGCATGTTTCCGCATTCAGGAACTCAACCGGGATAAAGATGTTCACACGGCTTGTACGCTTAAGACGCATCAGGTCGATGTGTGTTGGCAGGTCCTTGACCACGTCGCGCTGAACGCCACGACAGATCACACGGACATCTTCTTCGCCCTCAATCTTGAGGTTGTGCAGCGTGGACATAAAGCCACCCTTGCGCAGTTTCGTGAGAAGGTAGTTGAATGGGATGATAATGGATTGCGGATCTGCGCCGCCACCATAAACAATGCCAGGTACGTCGCCGTCACGGCGAGCTTGGCGGGCGGCCCCCTTGCCTGTCCCCGCGCGTACCTTGGCGTTCAGATCTGGGATCTTTCCAGCCATAGTATAATTCCTTAATGTAGGGGCCCGCCTCCAAGGGTGTCCGAGCCCGATGAAGCCCGCCGTATAGGGGCATTGTGTCAGTTTGAAAAGAGGTTTTATCGCCACTTGATGATTTGGAACTTGCTTTGGGAAAAAATGGCATGCACGCCTGCGAACATGTCAGTTTTGAACGCACTTTCCTTGTCCCGCCGTCCTGCCGCCGCCTTTGTTGTTGTCGGTATGTTTTGGGGGTGTTTCGCCGCCTATGTCCCGGTCATCAAAGACCAGCTGGGCGCTTCCGACGCCTTGTTCGGCACACTTTTGCTGGGGTCTGCGACAGGGCTCGTTTCGGCAATGTGGCTGGCCCCGCGGGCAGATCGCATACTGGGTGCGCGCGGTATGCAGGTGGGGGCGGCAATGTTGGCGTTGGCGTGGCTGTTGCCAGGACAGGTGACTGTGCCGCTGGTCTTTGCCGCAACGATGGCGTTTGTCGGATTGGCGTCCGGCCTGCTGGACGTCGTGATGAACGCGCGGGTCAGTGAGTTGGAGGCGAAACATGCGCGCCCTTTGATGAACGCCAATCATGCGATGTTTTCTGTGGCTTATGCGGTCGGTGCCCTGATCGTCGGGTTCACGCGCGAGGCTGGTTTGCCGCCCACGCCAGTTTTCGCGGGCTTTGGTGTTATTGCCTTGCTTGCATTGCCTTTGATGCGGATGGACGTCACCTATGTTGATGCAGAGGCAGGCTATGCCGGGAAATACCCACTTTGGCCGATTGTGCTTTGCGGCGCCATCGTGCTGGTTGCTTTCATGTCAGAGGCCACGGTCGAAGCTTGGTCTGCCTTGCATGTTGAGCGGACCTTGGGTGGTGGTGCAGCCGAGGGTGCACTGGGCCCGGCCATGTTGGGGATCACCATGGCTGTCGGGCGCTTTTCGGGTCAGGCTGTCGCCGAACGTCTGCGTGATGTGCCCCTTGTCATAGGGGCTTCAATAATTTC
Organism: Roseobacter sp. CCS2; assembly: GCF_000169435.1. Taxonomy (GTDB): domain Bacteria; phylum Pseudomonadota; class Alphaproteobacteria; order Rhodobacterales; family Rhodobacteraceae; genus Yoonia. The sequence continues at coordinate 523,058 of NZ_AAYB01000002.1, forward strand.
TGCGACGGGGGCGGTGATTGCGGCTTTGGCACCGTCACCACTGCTGGCGTACCTTGGGTTTGGTATTCTTGGTTTGGGTGTCTCTGTGATCGGGCCCATCGGACTGGCGCTGGTTGGGAAACTGGTCGCGCCGCATCTGCGCACAGAGGCGATCAGCCGGACCGCCGTTATTGGCTTTTCGGGATTCTTTTTTGCACCCATGCTGATGGGGCTGCTGTCCGAGGCATTTGGCCTGAGGGTGGCATTTCTGGCTGTGGCCTTGTTGCTGCTAAGCGTATTGCCTTTGGCTGTTGTCGTGCGGCGCATCGCAAGGTTTTAATGGCTCACGCCGCATAAAAAAGGGCAGCAACCATACTGGTGCTGCCCTTGGGTAGAAGCGTCGTTTTACAATCAGCGATTAGCGCTGGCCTTGCGGCCCACCGTTGTCAGTCGGGGTTGGGTCATCATCATCGTCGTCATTGACTGCCGCAGCAATCAATAGGGCTGCAAGAACGCCGACCACGATGTATGTTGGGTTCACGGAGGAGTTAGGAGCCGGTGCCATTTCTGCTTCCATCACAGGCGCTTCGACGATCTCATCGGCCAGACCGCCGGCAAAGGTGGATGTTGCGCAGATGGCGATAGCGGCAGCATAGGCTGTTGCTTTGATAAACATGTGATGTTTCCTTAATCGTTGTTTCGTCTTCTAATAAATGTCGCTTTGATGGGCGCAAAATCACACAAGTTACGAAAACGTCAATGCTTTATTGCATTGAGCGATACTAAGCTGCGGAGCTGGATTTGACGCTGCGTAGAAACAAGCAACTCTTGGTCGTAACGAATTGCGCTCGCTTATGACGCACGGACAAGGCATTTGAAGATTATGTATTCGCGACTTGGCCCGGGAATGACTTGCGCATTTTTACTGCCATCGCCCCTCAAAATTCTCGGGTACGAGCAGGATATCGCGGTCCAGTTCTTTGACGTCACGCCGCCCGCAAAGCGCCATGGTCGTATCCAGTTCTTTGTGGATAACCTCAAGGGCGGTCTTCACACCCTTTTCCCCCATCGCCCCCAACCCATTGACGAACGCCCGTCCGATATATGTGCCCTTCGCACCCATAGCGAGTGCTTTCAGAACATCCTGGCCGGACCTGATGCCACTGTCGAGGTGGACCTCAACCTTGTCACCAACCGCATCCATAATGGCCGGCAAGGCACGGATTGAAGACAACGCGCCATCAAGCTGACGACCACCATGATTTGAAACGATGATCGCGTCGGCACCCAATTCGGCAGCCTTCTTGGCATCTTCTACATCCAATATGCCTTTCAGGATCACCGGACCGCCCCACATCTTCATCAGTTCTGCGACCCGGTTCCAATCCAACGCAGGATCAAACGCCTCGGCCGTCCAAGATGCCAGCGAAGAAGGATCGGATACGCCTTTGGCGTGCCCCACGATATTGCCAAAGAAACGGCGGGGTGTGCCCAGCATTTCAAGCCCCCATGACCATTTCGTTGCAAGGTCAGCCATGCTTGCAAGCGTAAATTTTGGCGGCGCAGATAGCCCGTTTTTCAGATCTTTGTGTCGCTGCCCCATGATTTGCAGATCAAGGGTGATGACCATCGCCGAACACCACGCATCGCGCGCCCGGTCAAACAGGCGCTGCATGAAATCATTGTCCTTCAGGGTATAGACCTGAAACCAAAACGGTTTGTTGGTTTTGGCCGCCACATCTTCGATCGAGCAGATCGACATGGTAGACAGTGTAAAAGGAACACCGAACTTTTCGGCCGCCCGTGCTGCCTTGATTTCGCCATCGGCGCATTGCATGCCTGTCAGACCGACAGGGGCGAGTGCCACAGGCATGGACACATCCTGTCCGATCATCTGGCTGGCCGTGGTCCGGTTTGTCATATCAACCGCGATGCGCTGGCGCAGACGGATCAAATCAAAATCAGAGGTATTCTCGCGGAATGTCTGTTCGGTCCAACTGCCACTTTCGGCGTAGTCGTAGAACATCTTGGGCGTGCGACGCTTATGAAGCCGCTTTAGATCAGCAATTGTTGTGATGACAGGCATGGCGACTTCCTTGAATTGGTAATTATTTGTTACCGATTTAAGGGGTTTGTGCAAGAGCCTGCTTTGATGTGGATCAATGGGGGGTACTAGCCCCTGTGCGTGCCGTCAGCCAAAGATTTCACAAATGCCAGTACGTCCGCCACGCTTTCGTCTGCGCCGATCTTTTCCACAATGGCAGAGCCGACAACAGCGCCATCAGCAATCCTGGCAATCGCTTCGGCGGCATCCGGTGTCTTGATCCCAAAGCCAACGATTACGGGCAGATCGGTCTGTGCCTTGATGCGTGCAACCTCTGGGCCGACGTCACCTGCCTGCGCTTCGGCAGTGCCGGTGATGCCCGTGACAGACACATAATAAACAAAGCCTGACGTATTTTGCAGTACAGTCGGCAATCGCTTGTCATCGGTGGTTGGGGTGGCAAGGCGGATAAAGTTGATGCCTGCTTTCTGCGCGGGGATACATAGTTCGTCATCTTCTTCGGGGGGCAGGTCGACGATGATCAAACCGTCAATACCGGCCTCTTTGGCATCAACCAGAAATGCATCGACCCCGCGCGAATAGATCGGGTTGTAATAGCCCATCATCACAATCGGCGTGGTGTCGTCTTCTTTGCGCAGCTCGCGGGCGTATTGCAGCGTCTTTTCCAGATCCTGCCCGGATTCCAATGCGCGCTGACCGGCCAATTGAATCGTCGCACCGTCCGCCATCGGGTCCGTAAACGGCATTCCCAACTCGATGATATCTACGCCGGCGGCGGGCAGGCCTTTGACGATTTCAAGACCTTTGTCATAGTCGGGATCACCCGCCATGACGTAAGCCACAAAAGCTTTCTTCGCCTCGCTACGCAACTGCGCAAATTTTGCGTCGATTCTGCTCATTTTTGTCCCCGGTCTGCAAACTTGCTGTGGTGTGCTTGAAGGTAGACGGAAAATCAATGGCAGAGTGCGCCTCCCATGCGCTTGCGCCTGTCGTCTGCGCGCCCTAGAAGCGCGTTCAGGATCAAAGGAGAGCTGTGATGGGTTTCAAGATGGGTATTGTGGGTTTGCCAAACGTGGGCAAATCGACGCTGTTTAACGCGCTGACCAAGACGGCCGCGGCGCAAGCGGCGAACTTTCCGTTTTGCACCATCGAACCCAATGTCGGTGATGTTGCCGTGCCGGATGCGCGGCTTGATAAACTGGCGGCGATTGCGTCGTCCAAGCAGATCATTCCGACGCGGATGACCTTTGTCGATATTGCCGGCCTTGTGAAGGGTGCCAGCAAAGGCGAAGGGCTGGGCAACCAGTTTCTGGCGAATATCCGCGAATGCGATGCGATTGCCCATGTGCTGCGCTGTTTTGAGGATGATGATATTACCCATGTCGAAGGCCGCGTTGACCCTGTTGAAGATGCCGAAGTGATCGAAACCGAACTGATGCTGGCTGATTTGGAAAGCATCGAAAAGCGGCTCCAGAACCTGGTGCGCAAGGTACGTGGTGGCGACAAAGAAGCAGTACAGCAGGTCAAGTTGTTGGAGCTGGCGCAGGCGGCATTGGAAAATGGCAAACCAGCCCGCACTGTTGAGGTGGATGACGACGACGCAAAAGCATGGAAAATGCTGCAACTGCTAACCACAAAGCCCGTTCTTTACGTCTGCAATGTTGAAGAAGACAGTGCCGGGTCCGGTAACAGCCAATCAGCGCGTGTCGCAGAAATGGCGGCTGCACAGGGCAATTCCCACGTCGTGATTTCAGCGCGGATCGAGGAAGAGATCAGCCAGTTAGAGGCTGAAGAGGCCGAGATGTTTCTTGAAGAAATGGGTCTTGAAGAAGCCGGTCTCGATCGTCTGATCCGCGCAGGTTACGAATTGCTGCATCTACAGACCTACTTTACCGTGGGCCCGAAAGAGGCGCGCGCATGGACCATCAAGGAAGGCACCTCAGCGCCGCAAGCGGCGGGTGTCATTCATGGCGATTTTGAGCGGGGCTTTATCCGGGCCGAAACGATTGCCTATGATGACTTTGTGACGCTGGGCGGCGAACAACCTGCCAAGGAAGCGGGCAAGATGCGCGCCGAAGGCAAGGCTTATATCGTCAAAGACGGCGATGTGATGCATTTCCTGTTCAATACATAAGGCCTTCTTGATTTTTGGAATATACGTTTGTATATACTGTAAATAAAGGAGATGCCCCATGTTTGAGACTAAGATTCGTAAAGTCGGAAATTCAGCTGTTCTGACATTGTCGAAAGAGGCTTTGGCCGTCTTGGATGCCGCTGAAGGCGACACGATCTATCTGGTGCGTACCGATGACGGCAGTTTGGCATTGCGCAGGCATGAGGATGATTTTGCCGATGCGATGCGTGCAGCAGAAGATGTGATGGATGAGAACAGGAAAGCCTTACAGGCGCTGGCATGACTGATCCGGTCTGGCTGCCGATTGAAGTCGTCTACGTTGTTCATGATCGCCAAATTACCCGCCATGGCGGCACACCTGGCATTCGGGATAAAGCGCTTATTGAAATGGGATGTGCGAGGCCCTTGAACTTTTGGGCTTACGGCAAGCCTGATCTGTATGATATGGCGGCAGGCTATGCTTTTGGCATTGCAAAGGCGCATGGGTTTATTGACGGCAATAAGCGCACAGCCCTTGTGGCTGCTATTACCTTTTTGCGCTTGAACAAGGTCAATTTTCTACCGGATCAGGTTGAGGCGGTGCGCATGATGGAAGGTCTTGCCGACGACACTGTGCCTGAAGCTGAATTCGCGCGCTGGCTGCGTGACGCCTAAGGTTTTGCCAGGCGCAGCAATGCGGCGCCGATAAGCACGGTCATTGTTGAAAAGACCTTCATCAGGTCCAACCGTTCTTTCAAAAAGAAGACGCCGATCAGCAGGGCAAAGACGATGCTGGTTTCCCGCAAGGCCGTGACCAACGCGATAGGGGCTTGTGTAAAGGCCCATGTCACAATCGCATATGCGATGAACGATGCCCCGCCGCCGATCCAGAACAGCTTGTGACCGGTTTGCCAAAGTTTGCCATATGTCTGCGGTGCACGTACCGCAACGATGGCCACGAGTGCGATGTTGTTGCCAATAGCCAGCCATCCAAAATATGCCAGTGACGTGCCGCCAGCACGCGCACCCATCCCGTCGACAATGGAATAACCGGCGATAAAGCAGCCCGTAATCAGTGCAAACACCGCCGCCTTGCCATTGCGCAACCCATCAGCGCGACGCACGAGCGCGAGGCTGACAATGCCGACCCCGATGATAAGAACGGCAAGAAGCTCTGTGCCTTTCAAAGTCACCCCAAGCATCGTGATTGATACAAAAGCCACGATCAACGGGGCAGATCCGCGCGCAATCGGATACACTTGGGTCAGGTCGCCCGCGCTGTAGGAATAAAGCAGAAAAAGCTGGTAGCCCAAGTGCAACAATATGCCAGCGGCCAGATAAGGCAGGGCGTCAGCCCCAAGCGGAGGTGCCACCAGAATAGCCACAATCGCAAAAGGTGTGTGCCCGAACATCACGGCCGTCAGCGACACCAATTTGTCCGCGCCGTTTTTGACAAGCGCATTCCACGCCGCATGCAAAACGGCGGCCCCGATGACGGCTAGAAAAACGGTGATTGTCACGGGGGGCTCCCTTTGGTCGCACGATGTGCGTGTGAAGCCACTTAAGCTGAGATCATGTCAAACTGCAACGCTGCCCTATTCCTGATCATCGCGTAGCTGTCGTTTGATTTTCGCCGCCCGTTCCGGCGGCAAGGTCGGCGCGTTATCCCGCATTTGTTGTACCTTTGCCTCGGCCCCGGCGATCAAACCTTGGATATGCTGCGCCTCTGGCAGGTTCTTCCAATATTTCTTGGGCATCTCTGATGTCATCGCGCTGACCTTCAGGCGCGCAGGGTTAAAGATATTACAAAAATAGGTCCCCCACAGCGCCTCTGCCGCGTCCTCGGGCAAGTCGGGCTTGGGTTGACCGGGGTGAAACGAAAGATTGCCGTCGACAAACTGCGCGGTCACATCCGGCGTGGCAATCATCCAATCCATATCGGCAAAGCGGCGGGCAAAGAAGGGGGCGGTCGGTTCAACCGTGTGATGCGTGGGTTCAAACCAGGCAGCAAAGCTGCGCCGCGCGCCGCCTTGGCGCAGGTCACGAAACCGGACAAAGGCTTTCATCTTATGTTTGCAACGATGCACACCCTTTTCCATATGCCGCAGCTTGGCCAAATCGGGGTCAGCCCGATCCTGCATCAACCCGGGTTGATGCCGCAGGCGCCAAAGCAACGCGTAGAGCCGTGCAAAGCGTTGTGGATCTTTGTGCCACACAACCCAATCAGCCATCTGCACAAAGCTTTGCGGGGCTTTGATCCGTCGTGTGAGGGGCGGTAAAGCGGCCGCAGTGGCAAAGAGTTCCCCCATCTCATTGTCGAAATCCCACAAAACGTCATCGGGCGAAACACCTGCACCAATCAGCCGCTTGGCTGCATCGCGCCATGCAATATCCGTGCCAATCCGGGGCAGCGGGACAGTGTACATCAAAACAGGCTCAACTGTTCTGGTGGCGGGGCAAAGCGTGCGCGCAGATTGATGCTGTCGGTCAAACCGCCGGGCGACCAATCCAGCGCGGTGATAAACGCCTGCGCCTTTTTCAGCGATGCACCCATGCGCAACAGATCCTCGTATCGCAAGCGGCGGTGCCGCCGCGTGGACAAAATGCGCCCCACAGTGCGCGTGCCAAACCCGGGGATGCGCAACAGCATTTCCTTACTGGCTTTGTTCACGTCTACCGGAAATTGCGCGCGATTTTGCAGGGCCCACGCCAGCTTTGGATCAACCTCCAGATCAAGGTTGCCATCGGGACGGGCCGCAGTAATTTCATCAACGCCAAAGCCATAAAAACGCAAAAGCCAGTCAGCTTGGTAAAGCCTGTGTTCACGCACCAACGGCGGCTTGATCAAGGGCAGCTTGGCCGTCGCATCTGGAATGGGCGAGAAGGCTGAATAATACACCCGCTTCAGTTTGTAATCGCCATAAAGCTGGGTCGACTGCCCAAGGATTGTTGCATCTGTTGACCCATCGGCCCCGACAATCATCTGGGTTGATTGGCCTGCGGGCACAAAGCGCTTGCCGCGTTTGCCGGTATAGCTGCGCTCACCCGCCATATCCTTGCGCGACTTTACATCACCCATCGCCTTGCGAATGGTTACAGGGTTCTTTTCGGGCGCATAGGCTTTGACGCTATTGTCGGTGGGCAATTCGACGTTGATCGACAAACGATCCGCATATAGTCCCGCTTCTTCGATCAATTCAGGTGCTGCGTCGGGAATAGTTTTGAGGTGAATATAGCCGCGAAAATTCTCGACCTCGCGCAGGCGCTTGGCGATGCGCAGCATGTCTTCCATTGTCTTGTCAGGGGATTGGATGATGCCGGAGGACAGGAAAAGACCTTCGATATAATTGCGCCGATAAAACTCAATCGTCAGCTGTACGACCTCATCCACGGAAAACCGCGCGCGTTGCACGTTCGAGGACACCCGGTTGATGCAATAGGCGCAATCGTAGATGCAGAAATTCGTCATCAGTATTTTAAGCAAACTAATGCAGCGCCCGTCGGGGGCATAGGCATGGCAGATACCCGACCCTTCGGTCGACCCTAGTCCTTTGCCATCACGACTGTCACGGCGGGTCGTCCCGCTGGACGCACAAGAGGCATCATAGCGGGCCGCATCACTGAGAATTGCGAGCTTTTGTGAAAGATCAAGACGGGCCATTTGTTCATGTTATGTTCTCATTCAGTGCTGGGCAAGTCTTATTCTTTGTCTGACGCATGCGAAGGTGTCTCAGTCGTAGGAAAGCTCTTTTGCATGAAGTCTTTGGTGGCTTTATCTTGATGCAGTTTTTCCATCGGTGGCTGCTTGCGCGCGTTCTTCCATAACGTAGAAATTGACCGACAATGATAAAGTGAAAACGCGCGTGATGCCGGAAAAATTCTGCGATTGACCCGCTCTAACGCATGCACACCCCAAGGCATACGACCCAAAAAGCTGTCTGGCACAACACAGTATTTATTTACGCAGCGCGCAGGCGGGTCGGCGGTGTAGATATGATCGGCGTGTTGCACTTTGTTGGCACTTGGTGCGCGATACCGCCATTCACCGTCAAAAGATGTATATTTAAAGATGGATTTTGCAGTCGCGTCAAAGATGCTTTGACCAGAGCGAGAGACGACCAGTTCATCAATATCGCAGATCAGAACGCCACGCGCCTTTTGCAGCCACCTTTCGCGCACAATGTTCAGCAGGGCGCGTTGCAGAAACTTCAAAGCGCCCACTGGCGTTACCGTTGCAGGGTTTGGTCCATATCGCAAAGGGACATCCAACACATCAGCGACCGCGATACCGGGAATCTGTGCAAGCGCTTGCCGCAAATCTTCGCTGCTGTAGGTTTCGCTGTTGTTGTTACTGAGCAAGACAGCATCGACACCGTGATTGCGCTGATGGGCCGTCACCCAGTCGCAAACCCATGACAGATCGTTGTCCTTATTTTGCGCATAAAGAACGTTGCGGCCGCGATAACGCTCCGGGTCAGCTTGGCTGAAGGGGATACTAAGACTGTTTGTACCTGTGGAAAGTTCAAGCGCGACAGGCGGCGCTGCACAGGGGATGGTTACAGTATCATACACACTGAATTGAGTGAGGCGGCCCGCTTTGCGGGGCTGATCGCCGACTGTCCAGCGTGCGTTTTGCAGTATTCCTTTGAAATCGAACCATTTGGGGCAGAAAACCTGCAATTGCTGCCGTTCCGCCGACCAGACCGTATCATAGATGAGCGTATCGTCGTCGTATTGGCGCCAAAAGATCGGATTAAGGACTTCTGCGCCCTTTGGAAGGCCGCGTTTCCCTAGACCAAAAGCCGTGGCTGAAACCGAAGCGAGCTGATGTACTGTACTTTGCAGTTGGGTCATTCGCTGCCTCAGACCAGCTTGCGATTGCTGCGCCACAAACGGCCACGCCGGGCCAGCCAGCCTGCTCTGCGAAAGTAGTTCGCAGCCTTGAGCCGATAGTGAGGCAAGCGCTGATACCATTTGAATTTTTTGACCAGCGCAAAGTTGCTGCCTGTGATTGAACTTTCGTTGCCATCGTCCACATGCGTTGAAAACGGCTCAAGCCCGCATTGGCGAAAGTCATGCAGAAAAAAGCGGTTCAATTCGTGATCAAACGCCCGTGTTTGCGGCCAGAGGTTGGGCAGCACGCGCTGCGCCACATCGCGTTTTATCAAATAGGCTGCGTTACCGGTAAACGGACCGACATAGGCGTTCAGGCTGTAGTCACCAACATATCCCTGACGCACTGGCAATTTGGCGCGAATACAATTGAACCGGACTGTGTCCCAATGATCCGAAGCCTCAAGCGCCAAATCTAGGCTTTGCAAAAAATCATCGTGAAATACAACATCGTCTTCAAGGATGAGTGCCACATCACTATCCGACGCCAGAAACGCTTCCCAAACGGCGATATGGCTGGCGTAACAGCCCATCTTACCCGGCAAAATAGGGCTTCCCATATTCCGGGCATAGGCCGCCGCATCGGCCCTTTTGCTAAGTGTGTCGACCTGCTGCTTTCCATCAATAGCAGGGAAGCGCTGGCAAGGCAGGTCAAGCGGACGTAACTGGTCTTCCATGTGCTGCAATCGGTCGGCGTCGCGATCCAAGTTGATCAGCCAGACACCCAGATCAGCGCGGGTATGGCCCCTAACCATCCAGATCCGTCCACTTCAACTGGGTGTTCCGCGTCACTGCCGCCTTTAGTGTCTTGCCCAAAACCTTGTCAAAATCATAACCCGCAATTTCGCCTGATCCTGGTCTGCGTGCCCAAATGTCAGCCTCAGTAATCACATGGCCTGCGGGCAGGTCACGGTCGGCCACGACGGATGCGCGGGCGAAACGATAGACGTCTTCTTCGGCGCTGGTCCGCTGTTTGGGGTTATGCAGTGCGGTGTGGATTTCGCGGGAACGGTCGATGATATGGCGCAATTCCGAAGGGTCCATAGAGTTGATGATATCGGGACCCTTGCGATAGCGGGTGTCGGTGTAGTGGCGCTCCAGGATGCATGCCCCAAGTGCAACAGAGGCCAGCGCCATCTCTGGGCCGATGGAATGGTCGGAAAAGCCAACAACGGCGTTTGGAAATGCTTCTTTAAGGTCAGTGACACCCTGCAGCGATACGATCTCGGGCGGTGAGGGGTAAAGGTTCGTGCATTCCAGAAGGGCATATTCAATCCCCGCATCATCCAAGATCGCCACAGAGGCGCGAATTGTCTCGATGCTTTGCATGCCTGTGGACATCAGCACTGGTTTGCCCATGCGCGCGATATGGCGGATGAGGGGCAGGTTATCAGCCTCACCCGATCCGATTTTAAAGGCGGGTACATCAAGATCATTCAGAAAATCAGCCGCCGCACGTGAAAACGGGGTCGATATCCAGATCATCCCAAGGCTTTCGGTATAGCGCTTTAGCTCTGCCTCATCCTCCAGCGACAGGGCACATGCCGCCATCACATCCCAGATCGACACATCTGCGTTGGGCGGAAAGATCTGCTTGGCCTCTTCGGTCATTTCGTCTTCGATGATGTGGGTCTGGTGCTTGATCATCTCGCATCCGGCACCTGCCGCCAGACGCACCATTTCCTTGGCGACATCCAGATCACCACCATGGTTGATCCCGATCTCGGCAATCACCAAAGGCGGGTATTCGGGTCCTATCTTGCGGCCAGCGATATCCATGTCGGGTCTCCCGTCTGTATGTTTGGCACGTGTCTATGAGGTTTCAATCGAAGGGGCAATTGGGTCGGTCCCATTGCAATGCGCACCTGCATGGTCCAAGTGACAAAGCCAGACCAACAACCGAGCCTACGATGATCCGCAAGATATTCAGAGCATTGGACCGCAAAGAACGCGAACTGCGTCAGTCGTTCGGTCACGACATCACCGACCCGGTTGAACGCAAGCGATCTTACCAGCATGTGCGGTGGCTGGACCACGGCATATTGCGGACGTTCTGGCACAACTTCGCGCAGATCAGTGACGGGGTCTACCGCTCAAACCATCCTGATCACAAACGGTTCGCGGCCTATGCTGCGATGGGTATCAAAACCGTGCTGAATTTGCGTGGCGTGCACAGGCAGCCACATTATTTGTTCGAGGCCGAAAGCTGCGAACGCTTGAGCCTAAAACTTGTCACCATACATATGTCAGCCAGGGATGCGCCGCGTAAAGAGAAGCTGATCGACGTCATGAACGCCTTTGACACGATGGAGCGTCCGTTCCTTATGCACTGCAAGTCTGGCGCGGATCGGACCGGTCTGGTTGCTGCCTTGTATTTGATGACTAAAGAAGGGCAAAGTGTGGCCGAAGCGCGCAAGCAACTTAGCTTTCGCTACTTACATATCCGGCGATCTTCGACCGGGATTTTGGACCACTTTCTTGACGTTTACGAGGCGCGCAACGCCGAAAGCCCGATTGCCATTCAGGATTGGATCAAGACCGAGTATGATGCCAAGGCCTTGACCGAAAGCTTTGCGGCCAAGCAAGCGGCGCTTAAACCATGGCAAGGCTGGCGCTAGGCCGGGTCACGTACGCCATCCGCAATTTGCTTGCCCAGCAAATACTCAATCACGTCCCAGTCAAACGGACTGTCCACGTCAAGCCCGCGTTCATTGGGTACGATTAACGGGATGACGTGGCCCTCAAACAGTCGCTTTGCCGTCCGCAGGTAAGACGGCTTGACCACATAGACGAGGCCCACGTGATCATAAACCATCGGCGCCTGCTGGCGGGCCACAACACCGTGCGGCAGTGGTTTTGACACCTGCAACGCGCCGTGCGCATCCGTTTCCAGCATGTTGAAATAGGGGTTCTTGCGGCTTTCGCAGCAGGACATCACCATATCGGGCACTTCGGCTTCAAAAAGATCTAAACCTGCATTGATATCTTCGGGCAGACGCAGCGGCGATGTGCAGTCAAGATCAAGAAACGCGTCTGCGGGTCCGGTCTGTTTTTCAACTTCGCGCAATGCATGTTGCCAGACATCCCATTTTGCGGCGGTATCCGTCGCCAGTGCCGCAGGGCGCAGCCCGATATCAAGACAACCCTGCTTAAGACCGTGTTCATACATCTCCGGCGAGTCTGTCGAGACAACGACATGGTCGACCCGGTCGGATGCAATCAGCTGGTCCAAGGACCAATCAATCAGGTGTTTACCATGTAGCATACGAAAGTTCTTGTTCGGCACACCTTTGCTGCCTGCCCGCGCGCCGATATGTCCGATAATCATAAGAAATCTCCCGTTGTCGCCTGTTGAGATGTGACCCAAGGCAAGTGGCGGGTCAAGACTTGCGCCCGCGCCATTGGAACGGGCGTATATTCGCGGCACTTTCGGTCACGATGGTGTCGATCTTGGCTGCCCGCGTCGTTGCGCGTTTGGCGTTCAACAGAATTTCCAATGCTCCGCGCTTTACCGATCTTGGAAAGGCATCCCAATGATCCTGTGCGCCCGGGACCTTGTCAAAAGCGGCTTGTAAGTCTGCAGGGATCACAAGGTTTTCAACATCGTCCAATGCCGTCCAACTGCCGTCTGCCTTGGCACGGTCGATGGCCGCTTGCCCGGCAGGCGCCATACGACCTTCGGCGATCAACCTCGTCACTTTGTCCTTGTTGACCCGGCTCCAGTTCGATCCAGCTTTGCGCGGGCTGAGATAAAGCATCGTTCGCAGGTCATCTTTGGCCCGTGGCAGGCTGTCGACCCAACCGAAACACAGGGCTTCATCGACGACCTCACTCAGCGGCAGATAGCGTGCCGGATCCACCTTTTTGAAGGCGACGACCCAGACCCCGCCAGAGGTGTTGTGATTTTCGACCAGCCAGTCACGCAAGGCTGCACAGGTTTCGACCACAACTTCTGGTGCGTTCTGAAGTGGTGATTTTCCCATCGCTAGCCTGCGTCGCGGGTGCCTGCGAAACGTGCCGCCCATTCTTCGCGTTCGTCGTCGGTGATCTTGCGGAACAGGTTTTCTGGCACGCTGAATGCGTGACCCGCAGGCAGTGCTGCGATTGCCGCAGCCACATCAATCGGCCAACTATCATCATCCGTTTGCATCGCGTCGATCATGGTCTTGGATGCGTCAGGGATAAAGGCGGCGGACAGCACAGCGTAAATCCGGATCAGGTTCAGCGCGAGGCGGACCTGCATTGCCGCTGTCTCCGGATCGGTCTTGAAGGTCGTCCAGGGCGCGTTGGCTTGCAGGTATTCGTTGCCCAACACCCAAATCGCGCGCAACTCGGCAGCAGATTTGCGGACCTCCATTGCGTCCATATGGCCTTCATAGGCGCGGATGCGGGTGGTCAGGTCTGCGATCAACTGTTCTTCAGCCGGGCCATATGCCCCGCCTTCTGGTACTGCTTCACTGAACTTTGAGCGGCAAAACTTAGTGATACGGCTAACAAAATTGCCCAAAACATCGGCCAAGTCCTTATTCACGTCCGTTTGAAAGTTTTCCCACGTGAATTCGGCGTCCGAAGACTCAGGCGCATGCGATAAAAGCCACCAACGCCAATAGTCTGCGGGCAAGAGCTCTAGCGCTTGGTCCATGAACACACCGCGCCCGCGCGACGTGCTGAATTGGCCGCCATCATAGTTGAGGTAGTTGAACGACTTAATGTAATCGACCAGTTTCCACGGTTCTTGACTGCCCAGAATAGTCGCCGGGAAGGACAGCGTATGGAACGGCACATTATCTTTGCCCATGAACTGGGTGTAGGTCACGTCATCCGCGCCTTTGTCTGTCCGCCACCAGCGCGCCCAGTCGGTGCCCTTGCCCGCGTCTTCCCACTCCTGCGCGCAGGCGATGTATTCGATGGGGGCGTCGAACCAGACGTAGAAAACCTTGCCTTCCATACCGGGCCATGTCTGGTCGCCCTGTTTGACCGGAATACCCCAGTCCAGATCACGGGTGATGCCGCGGTCTTGCAGGCCATCCCCGTCGGTCAGCCACTTCTTGGCGATGGAGGTCGTTAGGATCGGCCAATCTGTCTTGCTGTCGATCCACGCGGCCAGATCGTCCTTCAATTCAGACTGGCGCAGGTAGAGGTGTTTCGTCTCTCGCACTTCCAACTCAGTCGAGCCAGAGATCGTGGAATGCGCATCAATCAGATCGGCTGGGTCCAACTGCTTGGTGCAGTTGTCGCATTGATCGCCGCGTGCGCTTTCAAACCCGCAGTTGGGGCAGGTGCCTTCGATATAACGATCAGGCAGGAAACGCCCATCGGCCACGGAATAAACCTGTTCTTCGGTCACTTCCTTGATCAATCCAACATCGGCCAGCCGCATGGCAAAGGCTTGGGTCAGTTTGTGGTTCTGCGGGCTTGACGATCGGCCAAAGTGATCGAAAGACAGGCGGAACCCATCGGCGATCTTGGCCTGTATTCCGTGCATCTCGGCGCAATACTCTGCCACTGGCTTGCTTGCTTTTGCGGCGGCCAATTCAGCGGGGGTGCCATGTTCGTCTGTTGCGCAAAGAAACAGAACCTCGTGTCCGCGCTGGCGCAGATAGCGGGCATAAAGGTCAGCAGGCAATTGGCTGCCCACCAAGTTTCCAAGATGCTTGATCCCGTTGATATACGGAATAGCAGATGTGATCAGATGGCGGGCCATAGCGCAGTTCCTTGCAGATTTGCAGCCTATCTAGCGGGGGTTTGGGTCAGATGCCAGATGTTGCTGACGGACTGGCCTTTATGGCCGCACAAGGCTACATCTGACGTAGCGCACCACGTATTGAGGAGACATCCCATGAAACGTCTGATCCCGGTCATCATCGCAGCAACACTTGGCTCTGCCGCTTTTGCTCAAGAGGCCTATGTCGGGGCTGGTGTCGATTATCACTTTCCACATTCCGGTGATGCACAGACCGTCACGTCAGGCATCGCAGGGCTGGGCTTTGATACAGGGCTTTTCGGCATCGGTGCAGAGGCAGAATATGGTCTGCGGGTTGCAGGCGACAATGACTATGATACCGCCCGTGTGCGCGTTTGGGTCAGCCGCGATTGGGCCGATTACACCTTCCGTTTTGCCGGTGGTGTGACCGAGTATTATTTTGAGGATGACAATGCAGGCGGGTTTAACTTTGGCCTTGGGGCCGAGCGTGAAGTGTCACCAAACCTGACTGTCCGGGGTGAATTGATCCGTGATTTTATGGACAACATCTTTACAGATGCCGTCACAACGACACGCATTGCGGTCCTTTATAATTTCTAGCGTTCGCGGCTGCGACCCAACAAACGCCCGATCCCGAAACTTGTGCGGGGGGCATAGATGTAACGTGTCCTGTCCTCGGGGGCTTTGCGCACCCGCATGCGTGACAGGCCAAAGACAACCAGCAGAACGTGACCGACCGATATGAAATAGAACAGTGCGGCAGGCCCGAAATATCCAATCAGGGTTGACGTGGTGTAGGGGGCCGCAATCGCGCCAACGGCGAAAAAGAACATCAGCGCGGCGGATAGTTCGACACGTTGGTCCGAAGTGGCAAAGTCGTGGGCGTGGGCGGTTGCAACCGAATAGATCGGAAAGGTCGTCAAACCAAACAGGAAGGATGCGGTAAGGATCAACACGGTCCCTTGTCCTGCTGTCGTGACCGTAAATGCACACGACAGGATCGCCGCAATAGAGAGCCAGATCATCACCCAGCGGCGATCATATTTATCCGCAAGCCATCCCACCGGATACTGCGCAATCGCACCGCCCGCCACAAAAGCTGCAAGAAACGAACCGATTTGGTTGGCGGTCAATCCAACCTCTTGCCCATAAATCGGACCAACCATCCGGAACGACGCGCTTGAAAGGGCAGCCACCAAAACGGCCGCAACAGCCAATGGCGAACACGCCCAGGCAAGGGCGGGGCGCAGCCGGGTCGCCTTGGGTGTTTCGGGTTGCGGAACACGGGTCAACGCCAGCGGCAAAAGCGACGCGCAACACAGGATCGTCAGAATATTATATGCGATATAGGTTTCAAGGTCCGCCAAAGCGCCAATCATGAATTGCGCCACGAAAGACGCCCCGGTGTCCGCAATCCGGTAGCTGGCCATGGCACGGCCACGCGTTTCATTGGTGACTTTGGCCTGCAACCATGCCTCGATCACGGTATAACAGCCCGCAACACAAATGCCTGATCCGATGCGAAAAAAGGCCCACATATATGGGTCCGTTGTGACCACATGGGCCGCCAATCCAATCGCACCCATTGCTGTAAAAGTGGCAAAAGCCCGGCTATGACCGACACTGCCCATCAAACGCGGTGCCCACCAGCAACCAATGAAGAAGCCGACAAAATGGGCGGACCCCAAAAAGCCCACCTGGGCCTGCGAAAACCCCAGTGATAACCCCGTCAAAGCATCAAGTGGCCCAACGCCGCCGGATGACAGCTGCAACAATGCAACTGACAAAAACAAGGCAGCAAAGGAGATGATCATCTGCATAATGCGACCTATGCGCCTGCCTGCCCACAGATACTAGGCCATAATCGACAATGATATGTCGTCTTTGCACCCTTGCCCTTGGGCGCTGGCACATTAGGGTCTGCGCGAACACAAAGTTGAGGCAAAACAAATGAAGCAGCTTCCCCTTGGTCGCACCGACATCATGGTCAGTGAATGGTGTCTGGGTACCATGACCTTTGGCAATCAGACGTCAGAGGATGACGCGCACAACCAGATTGATATGTCGCTGGATGCAGGCATTAATTTTCTTGATACTGCCGAGATGTATCCGGTTAACCCGATCCGGGCAGAAACGGTGGGCCTGTCAGAGCAGGTGATCGGAAACTGGATCGCCAAGACGGGCCGCCGGGATGAGATTGTCGTGGCCACCAAAGTATCTGGCAATAATCCCGGCTGGGTGCGTGAAGGGCGCGGTTACGATGGCGCAGTGATCCGCGAAGCCGTTGATACTTCGCTCAAGCGGCTGCAAACGGATGTGATTGACGTCTATCAAATGCATTGGCCGATCCGCGGATCGTATATGTTCCGGCAGAATTGGACTTATGATCCCTCTGGGCAGAACCGTCAGCAGACGATGGACCATATGATGGATGTTCTTGAGGCGCTGGGCGATATGGTCAAAGTGGGCAAAATCCGGGCCATTGGCATGTCAAACGAAAGCGCGTGGGGCATGACCAAATGGATTGATCAGGCCGAGTCGGCAGGCCTGCCGCGGATGGCATCGGTGCAGAACGAGTATTCTTTGCTGTGCCGTCTCTATGACACCGACATGGCGGAAATGGCAGTGAATGAAGATGTGACGCTGTTGTCCTTTTCACCGCTGGCCTGTGGTTTGCTGACCGGCAAATACCAGAATGGTGCGGTGCCAGAGGGCAGCCGGTTGTCGATCAACGGCGATCTGGGCGGGCGGGTCACGGACCGGCTTTGGCCAACGGTGCAGGCATACCTTGATCTGGCGGCCAAACATGGGATCGACCCGGTGCATATGGCGATGGCATGGCAACGGACCCGGCCTTTTGCGGTGTCAGCCATCTTTGGGGCCACAACATCGGATCAGTTGACACAGATATTGGCGGGCAAGGACGTGATGTTGTCAGACGCATTGATTGCCGAGATCGATGCGGTGCATCGTGATCACCCAATGCCCTACTAGGTAAGGTGGACTTCAATCCACCTTACCCGCTGCACACAAAGCGATCTTGAACCGAGGTCCGGGCGCAGTTGTAATCTCTTCCAGGCCCATGGCGCGATACGCTGCAGCAGCCCCCGGATTATCGGGCGATGTCCCGATGACCAACCTGCAAGCACCTTGGCTCTGCGCAAAGGCCTGACAGGCCGCAATCAAGGTCTTTCCAACACCTTTGCCGCGTGCAGGCCCGACAATAAAAAGATGCGCGATGTCATAAAGATCACCACGGTGCATTGGCCGCCAGTGCGATTCAAGCACAGCATAGCCGATGGCATCACCGTTATGGCGGGCTATGAATCCTTTCAAAGGCCCGTTTATGAATTTCTCTTGTGTGTCGGCCAGCCCCATCAGGCAGGTATCGCCATGAAAGGCGCAAAGCTGTCGGATCATCCCCAAAAGATCTGGGATATCCTTGGGTGTCACTTCAGTAATTTTATGCATCGTTCTGTCCTCGCGCTTGACCCGCAAGGACGCACACCAAACCAATCACCCTTGCGGGCGGTAGTTGTTTTCAGATGTCGTCAAAAAAGCCCAGCCGCCGTTATATGGCGCTGGTAAAATAGACCGCTGTGTTCTGTGGCGTCCTGTTCATGACCGTTTGGATGCCAGCAAGCGCCACCCTATGTCAAGAATTCCACCTTGTGTGGTGCGGCGATTTCAGCAAATGTCCGGTCAAACAGCAGCGCAGGAGAGAACGCAGATGCCGCTTGAGATGAACCGCGAGGTCTTTATCACCTGTGCGGTAACGGGCTCTGGGTCCACGCAGGACCGCAGCCCACATGTGCCCCGTTCCCCAAAACAGATTGCCGATAGCGCGATTGATGCGGCCAAGGCTGGGGCGGCTGTGGTGCATTGCCATGTGCGTGATCCGGAAACCGGTGTCCCCTCGCGCGATCTGGCCCTTTACCGCGAAGTGACAGAGCGTATTCGCGATGCAGAGGTTGATGTTGTGCTGAACCTGACCGCTGGTATGGGCGGTGACATTGTTTTTGGCGGTACTGAAGCGCCACTGCCCACAGTCGAAGGGACCGATATGGTCGGTGCGACGGAACGTGTCGCGCATGTCGCCGCATGCCTGCCCGAAATTTGTACGCTGGATTGCGGTACGATGAACTTTGCTGAAGCAGACTATGTGATGACAAACACGCCCGGTATGCTGGTTGCAATGGGGCAGATGATGACCGATCTGGGCGTGAAGCCCGAAATTGAAGCCTTTGACACCGGACACCTGTGGTACGCCAAGCAATTGGTCAAAGACGGTGTGCTGGATAGTCCCGCGCTCGTTCAGCTTTGCATGGGTGTGCCTTGGGGGGCACCAGATGATCTTAATACCTTTATGGCGATGGTTAACAACGTGCCGGATGACTGGACATTCTCGGCCTTTGGTTTGGGGCGCAGCCAAATGCCCTATGTCGCGGCCTCTGTTCTTGCGGGCGGTAATGTGCGGGTTGGTCTGGAAGATAACCTGATGCTGGATCGTGGTGTTTTGACAACCAACGCACAACTGGTTGAACGTGCGGTGGGCATTGTCGAAAACCTTGGCGCCAAGGTGATTGGACCAGAACAGGTGCGTGCAAAGCTGGGTCTGACCAAACGCGCCCCGGTGGCAGCGTGAGGGCGCTCGCGCTGATCCTGCTTTTGGCTGGTTGCACGACATGCGGCAGTGGGGGCCTATTCTCTGTCTACCGCGACACCGATGTCCCGATTGCATCCAAGGCCGTGTTTCAGCCCGAACGCTATTTGGGTGTCTGGCACGAGGTTGCCCGATACCCGGTCCCGTTTCAGGCTGGTTGCGTTGGGGTGACAGCGGAATACGGATTGCGCGATGATGGTTTATTGTCGGTGCTGAACATTTGTCGAGATGCGGCAGGGCGGGAAACGTCGCGCATTGCAGGGACCGCCGAAATTGTAGGGCCAGGCCGGTTGAAGGTTCGCTTTCCGTCGGTGCCTTTCGTCGCGGCAGACTATTGGGTGCTGTGGACTGATGAGGATTACCGCACGGCTGTTGTTGGTGCGCCAAACGGGCGATCAGGGTGGATATTAAATCGTACCCCGGATATTCGTGCCGACCGGTTAGAGGCCGCGCGTGATGTTTTGCAATTCAACGGTTATGATCTTAGCCGACTGAAGGAGTTTTAATGATGAGACGTTTGATTTTAAGCAGTGTTGTGGCTTTGGCTGCATGTGAAGGTGGTGGCATGAACACCGGCGGCGGTATGCGCGAGTTCATGGTAATCGGGGGGCGTATGTCCTTTGAAGATTGTCGTGCTCGTGGTGGCTTGATCATTCGTGATAGCAACACGGCGATGGTCGCATGTGATCCGTCGATCCGACGCACACCTGTACCGGCGGATGAGTTCGACCACCCTGCTGCCAAGCCCGCAGGCTAAGGTATGACGGGGCAAACCGCAGCCATCATTGGCGGTGGCGTGATCGGTGGTGGCTGGGCTGCGCGTTTTCTGCTGATGGGCTGGGACGTGCGCGTCTTTGATCCTGATCCAGAGGCCGCGCGCAAAATCAACGAGGTGCTGGCGAATGCCCGCAGATCCTTGCCCGGACTATCGGATGTGGCGTTGCCACCTGAGGGGCGCCTGAGCTTTCATGAAAACATGTCCGATGCCGTCGCTGATGCCAGCTGGATACAGGAAAGCGTGCCAGAGCGGTTGGAGTTGAAGCGCAAAGTCTATCAGACGCTGCAAGAACACTGCCCGCATGATGCGGTGATCGGTTCATCGACCAGCGGCTTTAAGCCATCCGAACTGCAAGGTTGCGCAACCCGGCCTTCGCAGATTGTTGTCGCCCACCCATTTAATCCTGTCTATCTACTGCCGCTTGTTGAACTGGTACCAAGCGACAAGACCGATCCTGAAATCCTGAACCGCGCAAAAACTATCCTGACGCAGCTTGGCATGCATCCCCTTCATGTCCGCGCCGAAATTGATGCGCATATCGCTGACCGCTTTTTAGAGGCTGTCTGGCGCGAGTCCCTTTGGCTGATCAAAGACGGCATCGCCACAACTGAAGAGATCGACAACGCCATCCGCTATGGCTTTGGTCTGCGCTGGGCGCAGATGGGGCTGTTTGAAACCTATCGCATTGCCGGCGGCGAAGCGGGGATGCGCCACTTTATCGAACAGTTCGGTCCGTGCCTTGAATGGCCATGGACCAAGCTGATGGACGTGCCGGATCTGACCGATGAACTGATTGACGCGGTCGCCGATCAATCCGATGCACAATCCGGGCGGTACACGATCCGCGAGCTGGAGCGTGCACGCGATGATAACCTTGTGTCCATCCTGCGTGGGCTGAAAGCGCAGGATTGGGGCGCGGGTCAGCTGCTGAACGCACAAGACCGACGGATCGAAGGCACGGTCGCCTTACCAGATGACATCAGCCAGCCGATTGTAACCCTGCACCGTGCTGTGCCGCTGGACTGGACCGACTATAATGGCCACATGAACGAGGCGCGGTATTTGCAGGCCTTTGGCGACGCCACCGACCGGATGATGCTGCTTATCGGTTGCGATGCGGACTATATCGCGACAGGCGGCAGTTATTTTACCGCTGAAACGCATATCCGCCACCTGGATGAGGTCCATGCCGGTGCTGTCATTCGGGTCGAAACGCAGGTGCTGAATGGGGCAGGTAAGAAAATGCACCTCTTCCACCGTATGTTTGAAGGGGACCGTGAATTGGCCACAGGTGAACATATGCTGATCCACGTAAGCCTTGAAACACGCAAAGCATCAGATCCGGCCCCGCATTTGGCGACAACACTGATCAAAGTCGCGGATGCCCATGCGGCCTTACCTGCGCCCAAAGGCGCCGGAAATGCGGTTGGCGTGCGGCGCTAGCCCATCTTGGCGATCAGTTGGTCAAAGTAAGTTCCAATATCGCGTTGGCTGATGCTGGCGGCGCGCACCAGTTCGTCAAAATGGGCGGTGATGGCGGCGACACGCTCTGTATCGCGGAAGACCAGATAGTTTTGGCCGATGTAAATCACCGCCAGCAGGGGGCCAAAGATGGTCACAGGGGCAGAGTAAAGCTTGCGTTGATCAAAGAAATGCAACCGAAGCGTTGGATAAAGCTGCGCATGAAGGTCGCGAATTTTTTCTAGCTGAGGCCGACGCAGGGCTGGCGACAGATCGCGGTAATATCCATCACCACGCGCAAAGCTTTCGACTTCGGCCAATGGAATTGCGATTTCATAATCGGATCGCGCGCTGCGCATCCACTCCAGCCGGTCATTGCTGGCCCCCATCGCCTGCTCTGTCGTTTTCCCAAGCGATGGCGCGTATTCCCACCGCAGGATATCATCGGTTTTCAGCATATCCGGCAATGCGGCAGGCACGTGACGAATTTTGTACCCTTCGGCCTCTTGGTGCCATGCAAAGATTTTTTCATCAACCAGCGCGCGTTGGGCTTGGGTCATGGAAATGGCATTTGCCACAAGGTCCTGCGCTTGCTCTGGAAGGTCGGACAACCCAAGCAGCCAATCAGCGCTGACGCCGAGCACGGCTGCACACGCTGCCACCAATTGCCCGTTTGGCAAACGTGCGCCATCGTCCTTGATCAGTTGCGATAGGGTTGACCGATCCACCTGCGCTTGGCGGGCCAGCGCGCTTTGCGTGATCCCCGCCTGCTTCATGCCAGCCTGCAAACGCGCGCGAAAAACTGCTGCGCGTTCTCTTTTGTCCATAATTATCAACATATAGGATTATAATCATATTCTGATGGATTTGTGAACTAGTGTCAGGATGGCGGAAATCGGCCGGGTTGCGTAGTTTCAGCATTATGGGACAGAAAAAAGACGGATCACTCACCAAGACTGAGTGGCCAACGGTTTTACTTATTATTGCGTGTTACGTCGTGTGGGCACTGGCGCTTTGGGTACTGCCGCTTTGGGCTGGCATTCCGACGGCGGCTTTGACCATCGCGCTGCATGCGTCTTTGCAGCATGAGGTTATTCATGGGCACCCGTTCAGCCGTGTCTGGCTTAATGATCTGATCATCTGGCCGCCGCTGGTGCTGTTCATTCCATACATCAGGTACAAGCAAACCCATCTTGCACATCACCATGATGAGGTGATCACGGATCCATTTGATGATCCTGAAAGCAACTATCTGGATGCTGGAAAGTGGGAACATCTGCCACGATCACTGCAAACTATTCTGTTGATGAACAACACAGTGGCCGGACGTCTGACGCTGGGACCACTGATCGGCACAATCGCATTTGCCACCTGTGAATGGCGCAAGCGTGACGCTGAAGTACTGCGCGGCTGGCTGATCCATCTGCCCGCTGTTATTGCCGTACTAATTGTCGTGATAACATCACCGATGCCGCTTTGGGCCTACCTGATCGCGGCATATATTGGCATGTCGATCCTGAAATTGCGCACATTTCTAGAACACCAAGCACATGAACGGGCCAGCGGACGCAGCGTGATTGTCGAGAAAGGGGGTATTTTCGCTTTCCTGTTTCTTAACAACAACCTGCACGTCGTCCACCACATGCATCCGCGCGTGGCGTGGTATGATTTGCCTGCGCTTTATCGGTCGCGCAAGGATCACTATTTGCGGCGCAACGGTGGATATTATTTCGCCTCTTACCGCGAAGTGATCTGCACCTATTTCTGGAAAGCCAAAGATCCTGTCGTGCACCCGCTCTGGCGGCGGTAGCCGATTGCGGGCATAGGGAACAGATGGAACTCTGGATCCCCATCACCATCGGCGCTGCAACCGCGCAAACCTTGCGCTTTATGTTGCAAAAACGGCTAAAGGGGATGGCACTGTCGACGGCGGGGGCGACGTTTGCGCGGTTCATCTATTCATCGCCATTGGTCGCGGTGATCGCGTGTGTTTATGCTGTGACATCGGGGCAGGGGGCACCCGATATTCCTGCCGCATTCTGGCCGTATGCCTTGGCGGGCGGCACATCGCAGATTTTGGCCACCATGTGTGTTGTCGCACTTTTCAGCCATCGCAATTTTGCGGTGGGGATCACGTTCAAAAAGACCGAAGTTTTGCTGAGTGCATTCTTTGGTTTTCTAATCTTGGGCGACACATTCACGACGCTCACGATCCTTGCTATGCTGATTGGCCTCGCTGGTGTGCTTTTGCTTTCGGATCCGCCCGGTGGTGTCGGCCCTTGGCACCAGCGTATCTTCAACCGGGCCACGGCGCTGGGCCTTGGGGCCGGGGTGCTGTTTGGTATTTCCGGCAACGGATATCGCGGCGCGTCGCTGTCATTGGGTGATGGTGATGGTGATGTGTTCTACCGGGCGATTATCACGCTTGCCTTGGTGACAGCATTCCAAACGCTTGCCATGGCGCTGTGGCTGGTATGGCGCGAACGGGGTGAGATCGGGCGGGTCCTGGCGTCTTGGCGCGTTGCTGGGCTGGTCGGGATCACCAGTATGATTGGATCGATCTGCTGGTTTACGGCCTTCACCTTGCAGAACGCAGCCTACGTCAACGCTGTCGGCCAGATTGAATTGCTATTCTCACTGATGGTCGGGGCATTCGTGTTTGGCGAAAAGGTCACGGCGCGCGAATGGCAAGGTTTGGGCTTGTTGACCGCCAGCATCATTATGCTGGTGTTGCTGCTTTAAAGCGGGCTACGCCCATCCAAACGGCTGACCAGATGCGCCTCGTCATCATTGCGAAAGAACGGCACGCTGGCGGTCGGGCCACCGCGTTTGATGTGGCTGAGCAATTCAGCCAGCACGATTTGCGTGATAAAGGGCAGATCGAACTGGCGCGCATCGGCCAAAGGCACCCATTGCAAATGCGCCAACTCATCCTCTGCATTTGAAAAATCGTCGGGATCGGTCTGTAGCTGCGCGACATCCGCCAGAAAAAACCGCGCATCAAAGCGGCGGGGGCGGCCTGCGGGTGTGACCGCGCGAAAGAAAAACTGCAAAGCGGCAGCATTCGGAACATGGCCTGTCGCAGAAAACCCGCGCCATCCCTGCGGGGCGTCAGACCAAGGGCTGGGGTGGCCAAGAACCTGTCCGGTTTCTTCCCAAAGTTCACGAATTGCAGCAGCGGCGAGTGCCGTAGGTGATAAAGCGCTCTCACTCGCCAATCGGGCCTCATCCAATGCGCCAAGCGCAGTCGCGGGCACCATCCCATCATTGGCATCGACCGCACCACCTGGAAAGACAAACTTGCCCGGCATGAACGCAGCACTTGCGCCGCGCTGTCCCATCAGAACCGAAGGTTTTGTCGCGGCATCGCGCAGCACAATGATGGTGGATGCGTCTCTGATCGCCGATTTGTCGATGTGACCCACCTTAGCCGTTGTGGCCGAACCCATGCATCCGGCGCGCCCATTGAATGGCCACAACCATGCCCTTCATACGCGGCAAAAGAAAGAGCGAGAGGGCGACAGCACCAATGGTAAGTGACGTCGCCATAACCCAAGGCTCTGGCCGAAACTGCACCCACATAAAGTGGATTACAAACCCAAGGATGTGACCGACAATAAGGATTGTCAGATAGGCTGGTCCATCGTCAGCGCGGTGATGAAACAGCTCTTCTTCGCAAGACGGGCAGGTATCCGTGACCTTGAGGTACTTTGCAAAAAGCTGGCCCACACCGCAATTGGGGCATTTGCAACGCAGGCCGCGCATGATGGCGGGCTTCGTTGGGCGGTCGTCAATCTGAAAATCTGCGTCGGACATTTGGCAACTCCATCCAATTTATCTGACATGAAGCATCAGAACTGATTTGGGAAGGGGGTGCGCGGAATAGCGGCTATGCAAGAAATTCGAAAAACATGCGACGGAACGTTCAGGCTGCCGCGTTGAAGAAGGGTCAGCGGCGCAGAACCGCTGCGATGAACCGATAAAAGGAAACGAAAATGAAAACGAAGATTTTGATAGCAGCCCTTCTTTCAGGCCTCGTGATGACTGCGGGCGCCGCGCAGGCCCAAGGGCCAAATGAGCGCCCTGATTTTGCAACGCTTGATCTGAATGGCGACGGCGCATTGACGTTGGACGAATTGCAGGCGCAAGGCGAAGCGCGCTTTGCGGCGCAGGATACCAACGGTGACGGCGCATTGTCGGCACAGGAATTGTCCACACGTGCGTCTGATCGCGCAGCAAGCATGATCGCACGCTTTGACCAAAATGGTGACGGGCTGTTGCAGCTGGATGAGATGCCAACACGCGAAGAACGGCGTGCGGCGCAGATGTTTGACAGGGTGGATGCGGATGAAGACGGCGCAATCTCAGCCGATGAGTTTGAGGAAGCCCGCGAACGCCGTGGTGAACGCCGCGGTCCCGGCCGCAAGAACCGGGGCTGATGGTGGCTTGGCAGGGGTGCCTCCTACCTCTGCCAATTGCCACACGGGTTTAAGTTGGCTAGCTCTTTTGCAGATGAACGCATCGCCAGATCCTTTTGTAGGCGCGCCAGACGCCGCACTTTTGGTCGCATACGCCAATGGCGATGGGCAGGCGGCGCGGTCTCTGACAGCGCGTCTTTTGCCGCGGGTCTTGGCACAGGCCACGCGGATGCTGGGCAATCAGACCGAGGCCGAAGACGTGGCGCAGGACGCAATGATGCGTTTATGGAAAATCGCACCCGACTGGCGGCATGGCGAGGCGCAGGTCAGCACATGGCTTTACCGTGTGGTGGCAAACCTGTGTACAGACCGGTTGCGCAAGCGGCGGGGCGTATCTTTGGATCAGGTGGCAGAGCCTTTGGATGCGGCGCCCAGCGTGACAGCACAGATGCAGACGCAAGCGCGGATGACCGCCCTATCGGATGCTTTGGCGCAATTGCCGGAAAGGCAGGCGCAGGCGGTGTCGCTGCGGCACCTTGAAGGGTTAGCGAACCCCGAAATTGCGCAAATCATGGACATCAGCGTGCGGTCCGTGGAAAGCTTAACAGCACGCGGCAAACGGGCCCTTGCCGATATCATGGCGGGGCGAAAGGCAGAACTGGGGTATGACGATGACGAACCCGAATGATGATATGCTAGACGGTCTTTTCGCCCAAGCGCGCAAGACGACGGCTGCGCCGAGTGATGATTTGACGGCACGCGTGCTGGCCGATGCAGATGCCATGCAGCCACAATCTACGGCGGTTGCGACGCCGCAGATGGGCTTGTGGGCCCGGATGCTGGATACGCTTGGTGGCTGGCCCGCTGTCGGCAGTTTGGCCACTGCGACGGTTGTTGGCATTTGGGTTGGTGTTGCGCCACCATCATCGGTTGAAGATATGACCGCAAACCTGCTTGGTGATCAGGTCAGTGTGACCTTGTTCTCGACCGACCTGCTGTTTGAAGAAGAGGTACTTTTTGATGGTTGAAGACAAACGACCAACCACACGACCTAGCCGCCTGTGGCGGATTGTTCTTGTGGTGTCGCTCGCGCTTAATCTGGCGGTGGTCGGGATCATCGTGGGTGCGATTGTGTCAGGGCGTGCGGGTGATGGGCCACCACGGAGTTTTGATCTGGGGATCGGGCCAATTGCGCGCGCGCTTGAGCCTCAGGAGAGACAGGCGATCGGGCGCAGTTTAAGGCAGGACCGGGCTTTGCGTTCTTTGGATTTGCGAGGTCGTGCCGCTGATATGGTTGAAACGCTGCGCGCGCAGCCGTTTGACCCAGAAGCATTACGTGCATTAATGGCAGATCAGGCGGCAAATGTCGCAGGGCTGCAAGCCAAGGCACAAGATGCGACCTTGGAACAAATCATTGCGATGACACCGGACCGCAGACGTGCTTTTGCCGATCAGGTCGCCGAAGAGCTTTCACGGATCAGAGCCCCGCGATTGCGCAACTCAGGCGGCTGACTTGCTCATCGCGACCTGATCGCGACCACCTGATTTTGCGGCATAGAGGGCCTTATCGGCTTGGGCGCAAATTTTGTTGATTGCCGCAGTTTCTGGTTTGATCTGTCCACTGACAGCCAAACCAATCGACACGGTAACCTTAATGTCGGGAAGGTCACTTCCCAGTTCAAAGGGCATTGTGTTCACCAAGGCGCGCAGTCGATCTGCCGCCAAACGCGCATCCGTAACAGACGTACCGGGCATTGCGACCAGAAATTCTTCGCCGCCCATACGGGCAACCAGATCAATGGCCCGCAGATTTTCGCGCAGCCGATCCGCCAATTCGATCAGCACCTGGTCGCCCGCGGCGTGACCATGCGTGTCATTCACGGCTTTGAAGTGATCAATATCAATCATCATCACCGCCAGTTCCCGCCCCGATTTGCGCGACTGGTCAGCCAGACGCGCCAGATGCGGTTCAACATAGCGGCGATTGAAAAGCCCCGTCAGCGGGTCAGTGACGGCCGCGTTCAGCCCATTGCGCAGCGTGTCGCGCAATTTATCGTGTTTACGTTTGCGGGCAATCAGGCGCTTGGCGCGCAGGGCAATTTCTGCGGCATCGCTGGTTTCAGGCACAACATCATCGGCCCCTAAATCAAGGAACATCGCAGCGATTTCCGGTTTGTCCTTGGGAACCATGACAAGCTGCATTGCCTGCCGGGTTTGCGCGCGTGCGCGCAGGTCGGACACCAGCCCAAACAAACCGCTTCGGCCTGCATCGACTGTCGTGGCATTGATCACAAATAGGTCGTGCGCTGCTTGCGCATCGTCCAGTTGCAAAACGGCATAGGGTTCTATGCTATGGATGACACCGCGCAAATATTTACGCAAATTCAATGTAACTGCCGTTTCCATAGGTCCACGCACCGACAGAACGGCAACTTTTGTGGCACCGTCAAAGCCATTTTTGTTCTCTTCAAAACCCAAAGCGCGGCTTGTGCCTTCACGCAATTGCAGTTCTTCATGCGTGCTGTGCACCCGCAACATACTGCGAATCCGTGCCAACAGCAGCGCATCATTAACCGGGTGGGGCAGTACGTCATCTGCCCCCGCATCAAGGGCGGCAAATCGGGCCTGAGACGTGTCTGCGACGCCCACTGCGATGATCGAGATTGCAGCGGTTTCGGGAGTGCGACGTAACTCATGGCATAGGCTGTGTTGATCGTCGACCGCATCTGAAAGGTTCATCAAGATCAGGTCAGGTCGGTTTTCGGCAATGATGGTCATCGCCTCTTGTTTGCTTACGCAGGCATCCACCACGAAGCGGGCTGCCAACATTTTTACTTTCAACACGATCCTGTTTGTCGCAACAGTGTCTATGATCAGTATCCGACCCGGCATTTCTTGCCCCTATCTCAGAGCCATCGGCTCGATTCCTTGTCCTGAGATTCGGTGTTAATGGTTAAAAAACGGTTTCCATCGGTATAGGGAAAGTAAATGCAACAAGAACGAGCCGAAGTGATTGCCTTGCAAGGGTTGGCGTGGCTGGCAGCAAATGATGAGCTGTGTCCGCTCTTTCTAGGCGCGTCCGGTGCATCAGTGGATGACCTGCGCGAGCGGGCCACAGACCCCGCGTTTCTGGCGGCGGTGCTGGAGTTCATTACCATGGACGACGCCTGGGTCGTGTTGTTTTGTGACACTGTGGGGTTGGGCTATGACCAGCCATTGCGCGCGCGATATGCCCTGCCGGGCGCTGAAAGCGTACACTGGACCTAAAGGTTAATCTTGATCGTGCCCCCCGGTTCCGACGCGCGACTTTGACAAAGAATGATTTCGGTTTCGCGCTGGGCTTTGGACAAGACAAAGTCGCGATGCTCAACGGTACCTTCGCGCAACCCACATTTGCAAACACCGCACAGCCCGTCAGAGCATTTCACATCAACATGAACGCCTGCCGCATTCAACGCGTCAGCAGCCGTTTCATCGGATGAAACGGCGATTTCGCGGCCGTCGATCAGAACCACCGTGAAAGGATGGTTTTCGTACTCTGGTTGCTCTGGCACAGCAAAATATTCCAGGTGCCACGCGTCATCGGGAAAGCCATTGGCCTTTGCTGCATCCATCACAGCGGCCATGTAGGCATCTGGTCCGCAGGTATAGATATGCGCCCCGCCTTGATACAATGTCAGCTTTGCCAGATCGGCACGCGACCCTTCCTCTGATACATGCAGATGTACTTTGTCCGTCCAAGGCACTTGCGCCAGATCAGTAAGGAAACCCGCATCACTGCGGCTGTGCATGCTGTAGTGCAAGGCGAAATCAGCGCCAATCGTGTGCAAGCGGTGCGCCATGGCGATCATCGGGGTGATACCGATGCCACCTCCCACCAAAAGCGTCTTGGATGCCTCCTCAACCAACGGGAAATGGTTGATAGGCGGCGAAATATAGACCCGCCGCCCTTCCTCAAAAATGCGGTGCATCAGCTTTGATCCGCCGCGCCCGTCATCTTCGCGCAGCACAGCAATTTGATACTGGCTGCGGTTGGCCGGATCACCGCTTAGCGAATATTGACGGAAAAATTCCGGGGCCACGACGACATCAATATGCGCGCCCGCAGTGGCGGGCGGCAGATCGCTGCCATCTGGTCGCGAGAATTCGTATTTTGTCACAGCATCGGTCATCTTGATGGCCTTGCTGATGACAACCTCAATCACGGGGGTGTCGCCTTGAATGGGTGCATAAATGTGTTCAGGCAGCATTCCTGCCGCGCGCCGCTTGCGATGCTCATCAGCCGAGATCATGGCTTCATAGGCTGCAATCCCAGCCTCACGGTCCATGGGTGCTGGCCAAGGGTAGGGTGGTGGCGCAAGGGGGGCAGGGTAAACGGCTAGCGTTTGATCGGTGTATTTCAGATCAAGATCCGTTTGCAGACTGCGCGCGTTCACCGGATGGCGGGATGGGCGGTAGGCACCGTCATCCTCCATCTCCAGATCCCACCACCATTTTTTGACCGGGTTGATCGACCCTTTGCCCAGTTTATCGTCCAGTTTTGCCAGCGCTTTGGCCGCTTGTGGCACAGTCATCGCCAGCTTGCGGAAAGGGGCCTCTGCAAACAGTCCTTCCAGGTTCCATGGGCAGGTTTTCATGCAGCGCCCACACATTGCGCCATTTTTCTGGCTCACACGGTAGGTGGTGCATTTCTGGCTGTCGGATTTCCAAATCTCATAGCCGTTGAACATCAGCTTCGGGCCGGCAGTGATCGCCCCGGACGGGCATTCGCGCGCGCATTTGTTGCAGGCATCGCAGAACTTTTGCAGACCAAAATCGATCGGTTTGTCATAGGTCATCGGCATATTGGTCGTGACAACACCAGACTTTAGGCGGGGGCCAAGAAAGGGGTTGAGGATCACCTCACCAATGCGGCTGACCTCGCCCAAGCCAGAAAGCAGCAAAAGGGGCGGATGCAGCACTTCTTCATCCATCACAGAATGAACGCGGGCGGTGTACCCGAGGTTGCGCAGATGCTGTGCCAAAACCCCACCCAATAGCGAAAACCGCAAATAGGCCCGCATGGATTGTGCGCAGGCGATCCAATCATCGCCAGATGCGCCTTCCATCGTCTCATGTCCTTGGTCAATGATCATCGAGATGGCATTGTCGTGGTAGGGTGTGATCGGCGCGCCGGTTGTGTCGTGGCTGTAATATGCCCAGTCTGGGCAGGCGGACAGGCCCACAGCATCAACGCCCAAGAAATAAAGCGCGGCCTTGATATTGGCGGCGTTATTGTCTGGGGTATCTTCGGTTGGTTCTCCGACCGCCTCGCCATCCTGCAACAGCACAAAGGCCCCCAGCGAAGGACGAAACGCATAGGCAGCGGCGGATTTGCGCACGTAGTTGCCGTTCTTTGTGGCCTCTTGCACATGCTTGCCCATATCGCCAAACAAGCCGCGCACGAACAGATTTGCGCGTTTGGGCACGCGGGCAACATTGGGGCGGTCGATATAGGTTGTCGGTTCATGCACACGCTTCAGCGTCTCAAACGGATGCGGCCCAAGGGCAAAGTCGCGATTGGCAAACGCATCGCGGGTGCGGGCTGTTTTGGCATGCGTGCCGCGCCCGGTTTGATAGCTATGTGGTGGATTTTGCCCCGGCGCGATGGGTTGGTCCGGCGTCATATCAAGCGTGGTTGTGACCGCCGCCAGCCCATAGCGGTCGCCTGTGAACGGATTGGACAAGGTGCCATCTTCCAGCGCAACAAGGCCTGCAAGGGCCGCAAGGGCATCCAGATGCACGTCAGACGCCGCCATCGAATGCGCCCGCGCATCATATCCCAATGTACGTATATAACTGGCCAAAGTGACCGCCGTTTCCATGCCGCGCAGACAGGCGCGCTGGGGCAGTGCATCCTTGATCCAATCGGTGCCTTGTTCACCTGTCTTGGGCGCGCGCGGATGATCATACAGAAACACCAGCGCATGGGTATGGTGACGACAATCGACCGGTGGCATCGCCATGCTGTCGCGCAGTCCAGCCATGATCACGTCAATCCCGGCCGCAAGTGATTTGGGCTGCACCTTACGCAGTTTGTCGGCAAGTCGATCAACATCAGGGTTGGCAATAGGTTTTGCGAGCCAAGCCTGACCAGGGATCGCGCAAACACCAACCATACTGGCGTCGCAGTAATAGCCAAAGGCCTTAAGGTGATTGGCCCGCTCTGTCAGATTATTAGGTATCTCGGCCATCTCGCGCTTGACCATCCCGTCACGGGTGGCGTCCAGCATCGCCTGATAGTCCTGCATCGCGCCGATAATGCTCTTGGGGTTTTCGGGCCTGCGAAAGGAAAGGCCCTGCATCGGCGGTAGATTGGACACATCCACCGATTGCACCCGGCGCAGGCTTTCAAGCGGAAAAGGGCCGAGGTGGACAGGGCGGTCACGATAAGATCGGAATTTCAACATGTTGATTGACACCGTCTTGCGGGCGGGGTCCGGTGTCAATGCACGAAGGGACAGGTGACGCGTGATCAAAGGCATCATTTTCGACAAGGACGGCACGTTGTTTGATTTCAATGCGACGTGGGGTACATGGACGCGCGGGATGCTTGAGGCAGAAGCAAAGGGTGATCCCGCGGTTTTTGATGCGCTTGCCGATGCGATGGGCTTTGATGTCGACGCAAATCAATTTCGGCCTGATAGCATTGTGATTGCAGCAACCGTGGATGAGACAGCTGACTGCATTCTCAGCGCAATCCCTGACAAGGATAAAGACGCATTGTTGGCGCGTATGAACGCTGCCACAGCGCAGGTGACACAAGTTGAAGCAGTGCCGCTTGCCGATTACTTCAGTGGATTGGCTGCTTTGGGTTTGCGCCTTGGCATCGCAACCAACGATGCCGAAGCACCAGCACGCGCGCATCTGGATCGCGCCGGGGTGACCGGGCATTTTGAGTTCATCGCAGGCTATGACAGCGGACATGGCGGTAAACCAGCGCCGGGACAGCTACATGCCTTTTGCGCACATACCGGGCTGGACGCCACAAACTGCCTGATGGTCGGCGACAGCACCCATGATCTGCACGCAGGTCAGGCGGCAGGGATGCGGACGGTCGGTGTTCTGACCGGACCTTCGCCACATGCGGAACTCGCGCCTTTTGCAGACATCGTTTTGCCAGATATCGGGGCAATTCCGGGCTGGCTTAAATCAGAAAATCTGATCGCACTCTGATTCCGACACCATCTGTCGGTTTCCCGTCATCGCTATGGGCTGACCTTTGCAATGCTGACCCTCAGATAACGAGGGACCAGACCCGTGGTACAAACAAGCAAATCCAGGCGGCGCGGCGGCGGACGGGCCGGGGCCGCAACCCGCCGCGGCACAGCAACGATTGAACAGATGGCTTGGCGGGTGCCCGTCAACACAGACCGTCCGACAGAGCCTTTGGGCGAAGAGGGCGTGCAGGCGATCCACGACGGGGCGATGCGTATTCTTGAAGAGGTGGGGATCGAGTTTCTTAATGAAGACGCACTGGCGCTTTTTAAAGAGGCCGGGTGCATGGTCAACGGCACCAATGTGCGCATGGATCGCGATTGGGTGATGGAGATGCTGGGTCATGCGCCAGCGCAGTTTGATATCACACCGCGCAACCCCAACAAGAAAATCACCATCGGCGGTAAGCATATCCTGTTTGGAAACGTTTCATCCCCGCCGAATTATTTTGATCTTGAGATTGGCAAAAAGGTCTCTGGCAGCCGCGCGCAATGTGCGAACCTTTTGCGCCTGACCCAATACTTCAATTGCATTCACTTCGCGGGCGGATATCCGGTGGAACCGGTTGATGTGCACGCCTCAGTCAGACATCTGGACGTGGTCTATGACAAGATGATCCTGACAGATAAAGTGGCCCACGCTTATTCGCTTGGCAAAGAGCGGGTCGAAGATGTGATGGAAATGGTCAAGATCGCAGGTAGGCTAAGCGAGGAAGAGTTTGTCGCTAAACCGCATATGTACACCAACATCAACTCGACCTCGCCTTTGAAGCATGATGTGCCAATGATCGACGGTTGCCTGCGTTGCGTGCGGCGGGGACAGGCGGTGATCGTGACACCCTTTACGTTGGCTGGGGCGATGGCTCCTGTGACCATGACAGGGGCCGTCACGCTGTCGATCGCAGAGGCGATCAGCGCAATTGCCTTGTTTCAATATGTCCGCCCCGGCGCACCATGCGTTATCGGCACTTTTACCAGCAACGTTGATATGAAATCCGGCGCACCGGCCTTTGGCACGCCAGAGTACATGCGCGCGACCCAGATCACTGGACAAATGGCCCGGTTTTACGGACTGCCGATGCGGGGATCTGGCGTATGTGCGGCCAACGTGCCTGACGGGCAGGCGATGTGGGAGACATCGAATTCGCTTTGGTCAGCGGTGCAATCAGGGACCAACATCGTTTATCATGCAGCAGGTTGGCTTGAAGGCGGGCTGATCGCCAGCCCGGAAAAATTTGTCATGGATTGCGAAGTGATCCAGTTGATTCAACGCTATATGGAACCGCAGATCGTGGCGACATCGCCGGATGACATTGCGATTGATGCAATTAAAGAGGTGGGTCCAAATGGCCACTTCTTTGGGATCGAACACACGCAAGACCGCTACGAGAACGCGTTCCACCAGCCGTTCGTGTCAGATTGGCGGAACTTTGAAGCGTGGGAAGTTGCGGGCGGTATCTGGACGGCGGAACGGGCGCACCGGACCTTTAAGGACATCATCGCACAGTTTGAGGAGCCGCCCATGGACGTGGCCGTGAAGGAAGAATTGACCGCCTTTGTCGCAAAGCGCAAAGCCGAGGGCGGAGCACCGACGGATTTTTGATGTAAGGTGGATCATGATCCACCTTACGCTTTGGCGGCGCGAACATGATAGGGTCTGCTGGACTATCACATTGATAACGGCCTGCATGATTGGGTCCGTTTGGGCAACAGTTTTTGCTATTGTTGCGTTTTATCGCCCAATCTAATTGCTCGGCATGTAATTGCCGCCGCGCTGCCCCGGCGCCGCCATAGCGTTGCCCTGATCATTTGCGAACCATAGGTAGAACGCACTCAACGACGGGACAAATCAAATGAATCGCTTCGCAAGCTTTGTGGCTGTAACAGCCCTTTCTTTTGTTGGGACAACTGCGGCTGCGGCCACATGTGTGGCACCCGCGAACGTCAATCAGCTCGCAACCGAGATTGCAGCAGGACTGAACCAAAGCCGTCGTGCAAACGGTGAAGCGCCGCTGCGGTTTAATCGTAGGCTGGGGCAGGCTGCCATGGTTCATGCCTGTGATATGGGTGTGAACGATTTCTTTGATCACCGTGGAACAGATGGGTCACGTCCGCAAACGCGCGTGCAAAGCGCGGGATATAACGACTGTATTGTCGCCGAAAATCTTGCCTGGGGTTACCCCCGGTCTGAACAGATTGTGAACGGTTGGATGAATTCCCCCGGTCACCGCCGCAACATGCTGCATCCGCGTATCGAAGAGTTTGGTATCGGGATCAGCCAGACCGATAAAGGCCCGTATTGGGTGCTGGTTGTCGGCAAACAGTGCTAGTCTAGGACGTCGATCCAAATCGTCACTGGCCCGTCGTTTGTCAGGCTGACAGCCATGTCAGCGCCGAACGATCCAGTGGCTGTTTGAATACCCAAATCCGAAACATCATTGACGAACTGCGCGTAAAGCGTACGTCCGACATCCGGTTTTGCAGCCGTGGAAAACCCGGGGCGATTGCCGCGTGATGTATCTGCCGCCAACGTGAACTGGCTGACAATCAAGGCCGCGCCGCCCACATCGACCAAAGACTTGTTCATTTTGCCGCCATCATCAGCAAAAATCCGCAATTTGCTGATTTTCGTGGCCAGCGTTTTGGATGTCGCGGCGTCATCGCCCTCCATCGCGCAAACAAGGATCAAAAGGCCTTTGCCGATTTCCCCAATCACATCACCATCCACCCGCACCGCCGCGTCGGTGACTCGCTGAATAAGTGCTCTCACAGCTCAGACGCCCAAGGCGGGTTCGCCCCAGCCCGGCTAACGGTGATCGCTGCGACCTTGGCACCAAATGCCGCGGCTGCGCGTAGGTCGGTTTCGGTTGCGTGTTTAATGCCGCCTTTTGTCAGGTGACCGCTCTTGTGCAATTGCGCCATGAAACCGGCGCTAAAGGTGTCGCCAGCGCCGACAGTATCCACAACGTCGGCCTTCTCAGCCGCAACATCATACGTACCGTTTGCGGTCACGATACTGACCCCATCGCCGCCACGGGTCAGCAGGATCACCTGTGCGCCAGTGCTGGTCAGCAGCGCGTTTGCGTCGGCATCCCCAACGATCCATTCCAAATCTTCGTCTGATGTTTTGATGATATCGGCCACACCCATCATGCGGGTCAGGCGCGTGCGGTACGCGGCTTCATCGGTGATGAATGAGGGACGGATATTGGGGTCAATCATCGTAAGCCGCGTCGATGCTTCACGGACCATCATCGCCTCATAGGCTGCACCACAGGGTTCCACGACAAGGCTGATACCGCCAAAGAATAATGCGTCCGCGTCAGTATCCGGTAAATCGCCCTCTGACAGCATGCGCCCTGCGGTGTTTTCGTCGTAAAACGCGTAAGATGCATGCCCATCGGTCAGGGTCACAAATGCCAATGTTGTCGGACGATCCGAAATTGCGGCGGGACCACTGTCCACATCGGAGGCTGCCAGTTGGGCCCGCAGCATGTCACCAAAAAGATCAGACGACAGGCCCGAGAAAAATTGCACCGGCGCACCTAGTCGCCCCAAAGCAACGGCAGTATTAAACACGGACCCGCCGGCATGCGGTGCAAATGCATTTTCGCCAGCGGTTGTTTCACGCGGCAGCATATCAATCAGGGCTTCACCACAGCACAGGATCATCAGAGTACCTTTCGGTTTTT
The DNA here is from genome assembly GCF_000169435.1 of Roseobacter sp. CCS2. Taxonomy (GTDB): domain Bacteria; phylum Pseudomonadota; class Alphaproteobacteria; order Rhodobacterales; family Rhodobacteraceae; genus Yoonia. Next base: position 560,080 of record NZ_AAYB01000002.1, read on the forward strand.
ATTGGCTGTTAGCGATAACAAATCCAACGCCAAGTGCAAGAATTAGTCCAATGACCACCGCAAAAGCGATCTTCCAAGCCGAATAGGGCCGTTCACCTTGTACCCGGCCTGTGCGCCCATTCACGACAAAACGATAGGTTTGCCCACGGTATTTATAAGCGGCCAGCCAGACAGGCAGCAGCACATGTTTAAAGGTCACGTCCTTTACGGCAGTCTTGACGGAGTGCACGCGCTGGGCGTCGCCACCGATATCATATTTCACATCGCGATGGATCATCCGGTCCATATAGGCGCGGGCTTCGGTGAACCCGTCAGCCAGTTCCACCTGATACCCCTCGGCGCGAAACCCGGCAAGGTATTCAGGGTTGTAAGGTTCCAGCGCAGATAAATCCCAAGGCTCTAGCCCATCGGTGTATTTCTTTGGCAGCGACCGCGAGGCCAGCACAAGCACATCGTCAAAAAAGCGCGCCACCCGGCCAGATGCCGCGCGCCAACGGGTTTTGCGCACACGCACATTGCGTCGCTTGCCATCGCGCACGACGGTTTTGGTCACATAATAATGTGTGCCGCGCTGGCCTGTATATTGGCTTTTGGTATCCGCATCGAAGGTCCAGTAGGGCACATAGATGCCGTTCATTTTCCGTCCCTTACGGGCATAGTCGGTCAGCCCATTGGGCGCGAACCACAAACTGCCCAGCCAGTCGATCAGCGCCTTGCGGGCTTGGCCTTCTTCCAACTCAAAAGGCAGTAACCCGCGCGGTTTGATGTGGCGGTGCGTGCCCGTGCCGGTGACCACCGGGGTGGCACAAAACGGGCATTCGGCGGCGTGGATATCGGGGTCAAATTCTGTCTGCGCGCCACAGTTGGGACAAGCGTTGACGCGGGTTTCTTCGATGTCCGCTTCAGCCAGCCTATCTTGTACCGCGCGCTGAAAATCCAGTTCAACGATGCTGCCCGCCCATGGGCCTGCACTTTCGATCGGCTGCACATTCCCGCAGTGATCGCAGGTTAGCTGATGATCGCCGGGATCAAACCGCAGGTCTGACCCGCAGGTATCGCACGGAAAGCGGTGTTCGTTATCGGTACGTTGTCCGTCTGCCATTTAAAGTATCTTATGCATAAAACGCGGCATCATCACCCGCAGTGCGCCGTCAAAAAGGACATTGTGCCGCCAAAAGTGAAAGAGCCCATGCATGGCCCCTGCCGCCAAAAGCACCAAGAGCGCCACCCACCCGGTATCATGCGGCATCCAGCCTATCAGGGCTGCAGCATTCAGTGCCACGGTCACAGCCAGAACCGCATACATACCGCGATGCATCCAAGGATACACCGCGCGTAACGTGCCTGTCAGCTTTGGTCCCGGTTTGCACATCATGCCTTTGACAATGGCCATCGCGATCCAGACCGCGCCACCCAGCACAAAGGCCCAGCGGACCCATGCCTCTGACGTGCCGCCTTTGACCATGACCAGCACTAACATCAGCGTCGACCAGTGTAGCAGAATTGTCAGCCTGCGTTGTGTCATACGCCCGGGGGTGGTGGCGGCATAATGGTAAAGAGCTGGGCAAGTTCGGTAACCTCACCTGCTGCTATCCAGCCGTCCTGACCTTGCGTCCAGACCATGCTGTCGCGGTTCAGCTTATTTTCAGTGACCATCCGGCCCATTGCAGCCTTTGAAAACGGGCCGGTGACTTCGCCGCCAGCTGCGATATGCCAGACATGCTCAACCGGGGGCGGCGGAGGTGCGGCTGCTGCGGGGGCAGCACCCCAAGGCCCGCCTTGTGCCATTTGACCAGCCATCGCCATGCCCATACCCGCACCAAGGCCTGCGGCCATGCCGCCGCCCGCCGGGTTATTGGCGGCCGAGGTCATTGCCTCTGCTGCGGAATATTGTGTGAACTTGCCCAAGTCGCCTGCCAAGCCCATAGAGGTGCGCTTATCCAAGGCATCCTCTACCGCGGGCGGCAAGCTGATGTTTTCGATATAAAGTTCTGGAATGCTCAAGCCATATTGCTTCATTGTGGGGTCGATAGCCGACGCAATCAGCTTGCCCAGATCAGCCGTGTTCGCGGCCATATCCAGCACCGGAATGCCGGACTGCGCGATCACGCGGCTGAATTCCTGCACGATGATGTTTCGGATCTGATAGCTGATTTCATCCATGGTGAATTCGCCATCGGTGCCAACGATTTCGCGCAGGAACATCGCCGGGTCTGCGACCTTGACCGTATAAGTGCCAAAGGCGCGCAGCCTTGTTGGCCCAAATTCGGGATCACGGACCATAATGGGATTTTTCGTGCCCCATTTAAGGTTCGAGAACCGCGTGGTGTTCACATAGTAAATTTCGGACTTGAACGGGCTTTGGAAACCATGGTCCCAGTGTTGCAGGGTCGTCATGATCGGCATGTTGTTGGTTTCCAGCATGTACAGGCCGGGGGTGAAAACATCGGCCAACTGGCCTTCATGCACAAACACAGCCGCCTGACCTTCGCGCACGGTCAGCTTGGCGCCATATTTGATCTCGTGCCCCTCACGCTCAAACCGCCAGACCATCGTGTCGCGGGTTTTGTCGGTCCAATGGATGACATCGATGAATTCACCGGTCAGAAAATCGAAAATGCCCATGTTTACTACTTCTCTCAAGGTTTTATGGCAGATGTGCTGTTAGGTGGCGTGGTTCGCAAGATTGACGTATTTGCCCATGTTTGTACACGTCTCGGATCAACCCTGAAAGGGTGTCTGTTCAACTATTCTTCGATGCCCAAGTATCCGACCGGACGCTTTTGGCACTGTTGATGACGGTACTGAACTGCGTGAATGCGCGCAGTGACAATAACACTGTGGCAACGAAACCTAGAATGTAATGCGCGGGATCCGCAAAGTTTGATGGCAGTAGCAATACCCACCCCGTCACAAAGATAACAAGACGCAAGGCGCGAATAGGCAACCCACTGTGCAGGACGCCTGTGTAGCGATAAACGATATAGGGCACCCAACGCCGCAGGATTTGCGCAAGAAGCAACGCGGCACCTGCCGGGGTTAGCGTGACAAACCCGATGGGAAACCCGTATTTAAGCACTTGCAGCGGAAGATACAAAAACACACGCGACACCTTATCAATACGGCTATAGGCCCAATATGTCAGCCGAAGCGTGATCAGCACGACCACCCAAATGACGGCCGCCATCGCGACACCTGTGGTCTGCATCCCCATAAAGTGCCAATCAACCGATTGGCTGATCGCCCAGATACCTGCAGCGCCAAAAACGGCAGCATACACCCACGAGACCGGTTCAGAAAACGTGTCACGAAACGCGGCAAATCCCGGAGGCGTCCTGCTTTCGGTTTCTACTGTGGCAGAGATCAGATCGTTCTCGTAATAGCCGACCTCATAGATCATCCAAAAAGAGATATGCAGCAAAGAAATACCGACGACACCCCAAACGGGTGCTTCCAGTACCAGTGCAAAAGCAACGAGGATGATCAGCAGATCATCACCCAGATTATCAACAAGAAAAGACCAGCGTGCCGCCGAATTGCGTTTGCAATGAATGCAGTATTCAAAAGGATATTGCGGCATTGGGCTTCACCTAAATTGATCAGTTCCACCCGGGATGGGCCATCGACACTGCGGGCAGGATCAGTTTGATTTATAGAGTGCCAGAACCGCGGCACACAACACCCATTGCCTTTGCCAAGATTATGATACCGCTCCGTAGGCTGGCCTTTTGGGCGCAGGCGATGTGAAACTGTGCACTAGGTCGACCCCGCCGCAAGATACTCTCGTGCGATCAGCCGCGCGATTGGCGCGGCAACAGAAGGTTCCATCCCGGTTTGCAGGCGTGGATCATAAAGCATCCTGAGCAGAAGTTCGTCATGTGTGGTCAGCAGCGCAAATTCTTCGTCATCATTAAAGATCGAAGGACGCGCGCTGGGGCTGTCGTTGGCAAGGCCCATGCCTTGGGCCAGTTCTTCGTGAATGCACGCACTACGCATCAGATTGGGGTGTTCGGCGCGGATCATCGCGACGGCTTTGACGTAGTTGGATTGCCCCGGCGCAAACGTCCCGATCACGACACAGAGTTGGTCGCGGGGCAGGTTCACAAAAGTGCGCACCGTGGCGTCTGAAATGCTGGGGATTAGTGCGCGCAAACGCGGTCCATAGGCACGGCGGTCATCCTCACCCAAGAACAACACCTGAAAGTTGGGGTTTTGGTCGGTTATACGGATCGGCACGCCGGTCGCTCTGCTAAGTCGGGCGGCGTAGGCGCTGACGCTGGCCAGATCTGCGTCGCGCTGGGCAAGGGGGACCGTATCACCGAATTCTACGGACATGCGGATCGGGCCGGTCCAGCGGCGCAGTTTGGATACCGTGGCCTGCGGGCGCTGGAAATCACTGTCATCGCGGTATTCGTTAAACAGTGCGATGCGCACAAAGTTGCGGGCCAATTGCGTGTCAGTGAATGGCGTGTCGGGGCCACCACCATCGCCACGCAACAAACCTTGGGTCAATAGATCGTTTTGCAACCGCGTATAATAGGTTGCAAGGTCGCGGCTGGCCTGACTTGGCGGCGTGACTATTCGGTCAGCAGGTGGTTCTGGCACTTCAACCGGTGGCGGGGCAGGCGGCGCGACCGGGGGCATCAACACATCACATCCCATCAGACCCGTCGCAAGGACGAGCATCAGGATACGTTTTGTGTTGCCCCCAATCGTTATCATTTACTCAGCGCCGGCAGCCGTGCCGATTGTATCACCAGTGCCGGTACCACGCGCCTTGGCAGAGGCAAGGGTGTCCTTTAGCTCCTGCTCCATCCTCTGCAATTCAACCTCGGCCTCGGCACGCTTGCGCTTGCCTTCATCGGCAATCTCTAGGCTTTCGTTGATTGTGGCGATCAGGTTGGCGTTCGCCTCTTTCACCGCATTGATGTCGAACACACCGCGTTCCATTTCCTCGCGGATGGTGCGATTGGCCTGCCGCAGGTTTTCGGCGTTGGCTTTCAGCAACTCGTTCGTCAGATCGTTGGCATCGCGAACGGCTGCCGCGGCTTCGGTCGAGCGTTGGATGGTGACGGCTTGTGCCAGTTGGGTTTCCCAAAGGGGAACGGTGTTAACCAAGGTTGAATTAATCTTGGTGACCAGCGATTTGTCGTTTTCCTGCACCAGACGGATCGATGGCAGGGATTGCATTGTTACCTGACGGGTCAGTTTCAGGTCATGCACACGGCGTTCCAGATCATCCCGGGCAGACCGGATATCGCGCAATTCCTGCGCTTTCATTACGGCCTGATCTTCGGCGGCGGCCTGTACTTCGGCTTCCTTTGCGGGGATCGTATTCGCGTCAAGATCGGCGATCTTGGCTTCACCAGCGGCGATATAAAGCCCCAGTTCATCGTAGAACTGCAAGGTCTTGTCATAAAGCACATCAAGGCTCTCGATATCTTTCAGCAGCACGTGTTCGTGCTTGAGAAGATCATCGGTGATGTGATCAATCTGGCCTTGGACTTCTTCGAATTTGGCGGCAAACTTTGCCATCGGGGCCGCGCGTCCCAGCAGTTTTTCCCACCAGCTGCGTTCACGGCGCACGTCCAGTTCCGAGATGGAAAATCCGCGGATCGTTGTCACGATATTGCGCAAGCTGTCGCCCGCTGGACCGACATCCTTGTTGCGAACACCAGCCAGCATGGATTGGCTGATTTCTTGCAATTCCGCTTGGGCGGATGATCCGAAAGACACAATAGAATTGGTGTCTTCGATATTGATCTCGGCGACGCGCTTTTCAATCTCGGCACTTGTGGGCGGGTCAGCGGCCTCAAGTGTGATAAGTTCGCCTTTCGGCTCTGGCAGTACAACTGCGGTCACTTTTTCAACTTCGGCAAGTGCAGCTTGGGCCTTTTCGCGGACGGTTTCTGACATTAATCGTTCCCTTTCGTTTTTAGGCTCACACCTTCGCGTTTCAGGCGGTCGCGGAGCACGTTGATTTCAATATCCATGTCGCTGCGGTCATCCAGCAGCATTTTGTCGGTACGGGCGGCAAAGTTCTGTTCCAGATCATCAAGCAGCGCCTCATAGTCGGCACGTACATCGGCATCTTTTTTCCGGGTGTAAAGATCGACGAATTTGGTGGTCGCGTCGCGTGCACCCATCAAATAAACACCCAAAAACTTCCGTGCGCCGCTTAAATCCCGGGGGTCCTCTTCAACCGTGCGGATCATCCGGCGGGCGATGATCTGAAAATCTTCGACCCGCTCTGTCAAACGGCGGTCGGATACCGCTTCGATCTGGGACTTCATCACATCAAGATGCGCTTCGGCTTCGTCCACCACACGGGCAACGCGGTCTTGCTGAAAGGTATCAACGCCTTCCATGCGCTTATCAGCCATCGGATCAATGCCGAAAGTGGCGGTATGCAATCCAGCAGCCGCAATCCCATAAAGAACCGATCCAATGGTGCCGCTATCACCAGTAAATGCGGCAATTGCGACGCCAACGCCGGTCAATACCGTGGCCAGCATTTTGCGCGGCAAGGCAGGGCGGCGGGCGACTTTGCGGGCGTTGTAGGCAGCTTCTGCTTCCAACCCTTCCTGTAACAGCCAGGCAGCAAGGGTAAGGATACCGGCACCGACAAGTGCTGTCACCAGCGTGACCGCCCCTTCGTTCAGTGATGTAGCGGCCAGAATAATGGCTGGCACATAAAGCAGTTTGACCCGGCCACTGGACACGGCAACCCGCTGGTCGCTTTGCACCGTATCGCGCGGTCCGGTCGTAGCCTGCCCATCAGGGCTGTATTTGCCGCCAAAGCGCTTGGCCATCTACACGCCCCCCAGCCAGCCCGTTGTGACCCCAAAGAGCAGCACGACCAGCAGGACATAGGTGATCCGTCGGAATTTTGCAGGCATATCGTCAACATCCTTTCCCACACTTGGTCGGGCGACGGCCAGCATTGTTCCCAGCATCGCAATGATTGCAATCGCAACCACGGCTACAAAGGCTACAACAAGGATCAATCGCACCATTTTCGCGTTACTCCGCCAGTTTCTTCAAACTTCCAGATAGGGTGGAAGTGACTGATTTACGAGTGTTTCTGCAAGGCTGCCCGTTCGGCATTCAGTTTGCGGGTATATCCGGATTGAATGATTTCTACCGCAACCAGCACCACCACAGAGAAGTAGAACGTCGACTTTGACATCGGGATAATGTCGTGGCCAAAGACCATGATTTGCAGGCTATCATCATGCATGGCATGGGCCGCAGCAGGGCCAGCTTCGCCCAACAAAACCACACCAACGATCAGCAGGATGAAAAGACCAAGCACCTCGTACATGCGGTTCTTTTCCAAGAACCGGGTCACGCCGTCCGCCAGCAATAGCATCGCCAGACCGGACAGGATGATCGCAAAGGCAAGGATCGGGAAGACATCAGTGATGGCAAGCGCGGACAAAACCGAATCGAACGAAAAGATCAGGTTCATGACAACAATCAGCACCACGACCTGCGTTGCTGATTTGGCGCCTTTGCCCTCAACATCATGGCCAAGGTCATCCATCGACAGCATATGCCCGATTTCCTTGACGGCCGTATACATGATGAACGCGCCACCAAACACAAAGACAATTGTGGCAAAGTTAACGCCACCTTCGATCACACCTTCCCAATCCATGATAAAGAACGGCTCTGACAGCATATCAATCAGCTGGATCATGGTAAAAAGCAGCACAACCCGCAGTGCAACCGCGATGATGATGCCCCATGTGCGCACCGCCTTTTGTTGTGCAACGGGCGCGCGTTTACTCTCAATTGAGATATATAGAAGGTTGTCGAAGCCCAAAACAGCTTGCAAAAAGCACAGCATGATCAGGTTTACAGCGTTTTCGAGCGTTAGCAGGTCAGCCAAAGCATAGTCCCCCGGGAGAATTTTTATTCACACCACCATGCACAACGCATGAAGCAGAACAAGGTTCAACTGGATCGCTTTTTCCCCCTTGTGGGGCGATTCACAGGTTTTCGAACCCGTTTTGGCGTTGGTTTACCCGAAATTCCTAGCTGATCACGCACGACGCGCTGTTTCAGCTCCTCTACTTCGCCCTGTTTCAAGGCGGCCAGTTGGAAGGGACCATAGCTGACACGGATCAGCCTGTTCACAGTGACGCCGATTTCACCCATCGCACGCCGAATTTCGCGGTTTTTGCCTTCGCGCAGACTAACGGTCAGCCAAGCGTTCGCACCTTGCTGGCGATCAAAGGTGACGACCATGGGCTGATACTGGATACCTTCGACAGTGATCCCTTCGCGCAATTCATCCAGTTTGGCTTCACTGACCGACCCGTTGATGCGCACGCGGTAGCGGCGCAGCCAACCGGTGGATGGCAGCTCCAGCTTGCGCTTGACCTCACCGTCGTTGGTCAGAAGTAACAGTCCTTCGGAGTTCAGATCGAGCCTGCCGACCGACATCACACGCGGCATGGTCTCTGGTAATGATGCGAAAACAGTCGGGCGATCTTTCTCGTCACGCTCAGTTGTCACCAATCCCGCAGGTTTGTGATACAGCCAGATGCGTGGCGGCTCAGGCTCACCCACTTGCTTGCCATCCACGACGATGCGGTCGTCAGCAGTCACGTTCAGGGCTGGGCTGGTGATGGTCTTGCCATTTACGCTGACGCGGCCATCTTCGATCATGCGTTCAGCCTCGCGGCGGCTGGCGATGCCTGCGCGGGATAAAACTTTGGCGATGCGGTCGCCGGGTGGTGGGGTTTCATTACTCATCCCCGCCCCATAACGGCTTTGATCGCCCCTTGCCAGCGATAGCCGCAGCAGTGCATGCAAAGGATATGGATTTTCGGACCTACATGAATGTTGCCTTGGATGAGGCCCGCGTAGCTGGCGCGCGCGGCGAAGTACCAGTGGGTGCCGTGATCGTCGGACCGGATGGTGTTGTGGCCCAAGCGGGCAATCAGACGCGGGAACGCAGCGACCCGACCGCGCATGCCGAAGTGCTGGCGATCCGGGCCGCTTGTGCGGCGTTGGGGCAGGAACGCCTGATAAGATGCGACCTCTATGTCACACTAGAGCCTTGTCCAATGTGTGCTGCTGCCATCAGCAATGCGCGGATTGCGCGGCTCTATTACGGGGCGGCGGACCCCAAATCAGGCGGGGTGGCCCAGGGGCCGCGCGTGTTCAGCCATGCACAATGCCATCATGTGCCAGAGGTTTATGATGGGATTGGCGCAAAGGCGTCAGAGGCTCTTTTAAAGGACTTTTTTGCAGGACGACGGTAGAAACGCGGATGGACTGGTTTGAACAGATAGACGGCTATTGCGAGCGGACGGATTTCAGCTATTGGTCCGAGCCGCTGAATGCAGTGACCAACCTTGCCTTCATCATCGCTGCCCTCATCCTGTGGCGTCGGGGCAGTGGTGTGCCACTGGCGCGTGTCTTGTTGGTCATTCTGGTCGCGATTGGGATTGGCAGCTATCTCTTTCATACCCATGCCACGATCTGGGCGGTCACTATTGATATGATCCCGATTGGCATCTTCATTCTGGTATACCTCTTTGCGGTCAACCGGGACATTGTACCGATGGCCGGCTGGAAGGCGCTTTTGGCGACGACCCTGTTCTTTCCATATGCGTGGCTGGTCGTCTGGGTGACGAACCAGCTACCGTTCTTTCATATTTCGAACTTCTATTGGACTGTGCCGCTCTTGCTTTGCATCTATGCGGTGGGGTTGCGCGACAGGCCAGGTATCGCGTCGGGTTTTCTTATTGGCGCAGCCATTCTGAGCCTGTCGATCAGCGTCCGGTCCGTCGATGAAAGTCTGTGCGATACCATTCCCTTTGGAACGCATTTCCTCTGGCACATCCTCAACGGCATCATGCTGGGCTGGATGATCCATGTTTACACGCGTCATATGCTTGCGACCGGCCCCGCAGAGCGCTAAACGCTGGTCAAAGATTCATCGGAGAGTTTGTTCATGTCGATTGACACCGAAACCGCCCGCCGCGTGGCCAAGCTGGCCCGCATCAAGGTGGAAGATGACGCATTGCCTGCACTGGCGTCCGAGTTCAGCGCGATCCTCGGGTTCATTGAGCAGCTCAATGAAGTTGATGTGGAAGGCGTCGCGCCGATGACATCCGTGACGCCGCAGCGTCTGAAGCGTCGCGATGATGTGGTGACGGATGGTGGCCAACAAGAGGCTGTGTTGAAGAACGCGCCCGATGCCCGCGAAGGATTCTTTGCTGTGCCGAAGGTGGTGGAATAATGTCCGATCTGACCAAACTGACCATCGCCCAGGCCCGCGACGCGATGCGCAAAGGCGAAACCTCAAGTGCTGAGATTACATCCGCCTGCTTGGCGGCCATCGCAGGTGCAGACGCGCTGGGCGCTTTCGTGCACCATACACCTGACATCGCGCAGGCGCAGGCCGCTGCCGCTGATACGCGCATCAAGGCCGGTGATGCGCCTGACATGTGTGGCATCCCGCTTGGCATCAAAGATCTGTTTTGTACCAAGGGTGTGCCATCGCAGGCTGCCAGCCGCATTCTTGAAGGCTTCAAGCCGGAATATGAAAGCACTATTACAAGTCAGTTATTTGACGCAGGCGCTGTCATGTTGGGCAAGCTTAACATGGATGAATTCGCGATGGGATCGTCGAATGAGACGTCCGTTTACGGCAATGCGGTCAACCCGTGGAAGCGTGACGGTGACAGCGTGGAACTGACACCAGGTGGTTCCTCTGGTGGGTCTGCAAGTGCCGTGGCGGCTGATCTGTGCCTTGCCGCAACCGGGACGGATACAGGTGGTTCCATCCGCCAGCCTGCCGCATTCGTCGGTATCACCGGCATGAAGCCGACTTATGGGCGTGTTTCACGTTGGGGTATCGTGGCCTTTGCATCGTCGCTTGATCAGGCGGGCCCGATGACCAAAGACGTGCGTGATGCTGCCATCATGCTGAGTGCGATGTCCGGGCATGACCCGCTGGACAGCACCAGCGCCGATCTGCCTGTGCCTGATTTTGAAGCCGCACTGACAGGCGATATTCGCGGCAAGACGATCGGCATTCCCAAGGAATACCGCATGGACGGCATGCCTGCGGAGATCGAACAGCTTTGGGCCGATGGCACTGCGATGCTCAAGGATGCCGGTGCCAAAATCGTCGATATCACCCTGCCGCACACGAAATACGCTTTGCCTGCTTACTACGTCATTGCCCCAGCCGAGGCATCGTCGAACCTTGCCCGCTATGACGGCGTGCGCTTTGGGCACCGGGCCAAGCTGGCACAGGGTGATGGCATTACCGAAATGTATGAAAAGACCCGCGCCGAAGGGTTTGGGCCGGAAGTGCAGCGTCGTGTGATGGTGGGCACCTATGTGCTGTCCGCCGGATTCTACGACGCCTATTACAACCGGGCCCGCCGTGTGCGTGCGCTGATCAAGCAGGACTTCGACACCGTCTTTGCCGATGGGGTCGATGCAATCTTGACGCCCGCAACGCCCTCTGCGGCCTTTGGGCTGGGCGAAATGGCGGATGCGGACCCGATCCAGATGTATCTCAATGACGTGTTCACGGTAACGGTGAACCTTGCCGGATTGCCGGGCATAGCGGTGCCGACCGGGCAGGACAAGCAGGGTTTGCCGCTTGGCTTACAGCTCATCGGGCGACCTTGGGAAGAGGGCGAGTTGCTGAATGTGGCATACAGTCTTGAACAATCCGCAGGTTTTGTGGCCAAACCGGCGAAGTGGTGGTAATCTTTTGCGAAACAAAACGCAGGCTGACAGGTATCACTTTATGAAACCACGTATTCTTATTGCAGTGACGTTGATCGGGCTTGCGGCCTGTACGCCGCGTGTTGTGCCCACGGAACGCGGTGTGGGTTTTGATGAGTTTTCCAATTTCGAACTGGAACGCGCACGACGCGAGGCGCAGCTGTCCGCACCACGCGGGACTATTGTGCCACCGCCGCAGATCAACACGATCCCGTCAGGACAACCGCTCAATCAGACGCAGGGCATTCCGTCTAGTGCACTGGCCCAAGCCGGAATTGGGACACAAGCGCCGGCAGCATCCGCGCCAAACCTGGGATCGGATCCATTGCGGACCCAAGGTCTTCAAGCCTCGCCCAGCAATCCGGCGCCAGCATTGGCCAATTCCGGCACAAGTCTGTCGGATGAGCAGAATTTCGACGCAGTTTCGGGGCGTGAGACCATTGAAAGCGATGCGCAACGCCGTGCGGCACAAGCCGCAGCGAGAACACAAATTGCACCCACAGAGGTGCCGCAGCGCCCCTCGAATACCGGGCCAAACATTGTTGAATACGCGCTGAATGCGCCAAACGTCAAAGGGCAGGAATGGTATAGCCGGTCGTTGTTGTCGACGGATGGCCGGTTTCGCCGCAACTGCGCGACCTATGCAACGCCTGACGATGCGCAGCGCGACTTCCTTGCGCGCGGCGGGCCAGAGCGGGATCGGCGCGGGATTGATCCAGATGGCGACGGCTTTGCCTGCGGATGGGATCCGGCGCCGTTTATTCAGGCCGTGCGCAACTGAGGCTGACCACGCGACAATCGCCCAACTGTGGGCCGCGACGCGACGGGGTGACACCGGATATTGTTGTCCTTCACTACACGGCGATGGCGTCTGCGTCTGCCGCAGCGGACACGCTGTGCAACCCTGATACCCAAGTTTCGGCGCATTACCTGATCGCGGAAGACGGCGAGGTTATCTCGCTTGTGCCAGAGGCGTTACGCGCGTGGCACGCCGGGGCGGGCGCATGGGGCGGGGTTACGGATGTGAACAGTCGTTCTATCGGGATTGAGTTGGCGAACACAGGGTCCACACCTTTTGCGGCGGCGCAGATTGATGCGCTGACTGATTTGCTGAAAGGGATCAAAACCCGCTGGGATATCCGCCCTGAGCGCGTGATCGGACATTCTGACATGGCACCGGGGCGCAAGATTGACCCTGGCGTGCGTTTTGATTGGCGCAGGTTGGCATTTGAAGGATTGTCAGTCTGGCCCTCATCAAACGCTTGTTTGCATTCTTCGGAAAAGGGCACACAAGAAGCCGATGACGTGCGGTTTGCGGCGTTGATGGCAGCTTTCGGTTATTCGACGACGACGGACCCTGAACTCCTGCTCAAGAGCTTTCGCCTGCGCTTTCGTCTCGGCTGGGATGGCCCGCTGGACGCAACAGACTTGGCCATGATCACTGACCTTGCACGTCGTTTCCCCGTTGACGTGAATGCCGCATGGGCCTAACCCCCATCTACGCGGATGGCTGGATGACTGCGGCAGCAATGTCGAGGAAAGTCCGGACTCCAAAAAGCACGGTGCCGGGTAACGCCCGGCGGGGGTAACCCCAGGGAAAGCGCCACAGAGAACAGACTACCTGATTTCGATCAGGAAAAGGTGAAACGGTGGGGTAAGAGCCCACCGCGCAAGCGGCAACGCAAGCGGCACGGCAAGCCCCACCGGGAGCAATGCCAAATAGGGACCTCGCGTCGCAAGACGGGGATGCTTGAACCCCAGATGGTCCGGGTTGGCAGCTAGAGGGCGTCTGGCAACAGGCGCCCCAGATGAATGGTCATCCATTTGTGGGCAACCACAAAGGACAGAATCCGGCTTATAGGCCATCCGCGCATACCAAACTGATAATTTTGGATGGTATCGACTGGCGTCGATCGTATCCTAGACATTCCATGGTCTTGAGGTCTTACTCTCTTACATGGCAAAATTTGATATCTTTAAAGCCTCTGAAAAACTGATGGCCATGAGCGATGCGGCATGGGCTAAGCATGCCAACCCTTGGAGTGTATACAGCAGGGTAATCGGCGGCAGCCTCGTATTTGTTGCTCTTTGGAGCCCATTCTGGATCGGCTATTGGGGCGTTCTAGCGATTTTGGCAGCGGTCCTCTGGGTCCGGATTAATCCGCGCATGTTTGCTGCACCAAAACATACCGATACCTGGGCCACCCAAGGGGTGTTGGGAGAACGTGCTTTCATGAATCGCGCTGCGGTTCCCATTCCCATGCATCATAGGTTTGCCGCGTCCGTTACGTCTGGTCTTGCAGGTTTTTTCATGTTGATCGTCGTTGCAGCTTTCTTGATGCACGATTTTTGGCTGGCATTCACGGCTTGGCATGCTGCGACGCTTGCCAAGCTATGGTTTTGTGATCGCATGGTTTGGCTCTGGGCTGACATGAAGGCGGCTACAGACCAATATCGGGCATGGGACGCCGCAGACTGGTAATAGTCGGCCGACGAACATGGTGCAGTCTTTGTCACCAAGGGTTGAGATCGGGCGCTTGTACCACCCTCCGATTACGCCAACCTAAAATGTCATCAGGCAAACGGATGCTTGATGTGTCTCACTTGCGTTATATCCCGCATCGACGTTGCTTTGCGGTTGACTCGGGCCTTGGCGCGGGTAAAAGGCAGCTTCAACGAGATTTACGCGATGTGCCGACCACGGCCCGCAATCAGAGGATACGAGATATGGCGAAGCCTACCACCATCAAGATCCGCCTGAACTCCACCGCGGGGACCGGGCATTTCTACGTCACGAAGAAAAACGCACGTACAATGACCGAAAAGATGGTCATTAAAAAGTACGACCCCGTCGTGCGCAAGCACGTCGAATACAAGGAAGGCAAGATCAAGTAAGTGATCGCCTGACTGCAGATTGATAAAGCCGCACTCTTTGAGGGCGGCTTTTTTCATGGCCAGACCTCAACCCAGCGGCGGATCAGCCGGTGTTCCGTTCAACGTATGATAAACGCGCGTCCCGGCTTCGCGATCAAACGTCAGTCTGCGATCATGATCGGGGTAGGTCACGACATCACGCGGGCTGCGTGTCCCCACAACCAAATAGGTCACATCCGCATCACTGGCATTTTCAAGACAATGCCCAGCCGGATCATTGGCGGGAAAACAGGCTGCATCACCTGCACTGATCTGCGTGACGGTATCCCCTTCGTGCACCAGAACGGTGCCAGCGATGACATAGATGAATTCATCTTCTTCAACATGCCAGTGCTTAAGCGATGACCGCGATCCGGGTGGCAATGTTTCGGTGAACGCCCCGAATTGCGTAAGGCCGCCAGCATCGCTGTATAAGGCTGCCGTATAAGACCCAAGCGCATCGGGTGTTTCAGGCTTTTCAATCGGAACATCTGCTTTGCGGATAATGGGCATCAGAATATCAGCGCGAAAAGCAAAGCGATGAGTAGAACGATTTGCGCGGTGAGTGTCAGGCTCATCCCGATCATTCGCAGGCGCCAGTCTGTGCCGTGGTGGGCAAAGTATATCCCATGCAGTGTGCGTCCGATAATCAGGGCACCTGCGCCCAGACCCAGCAGAATGGTATTTCCATTCTGCAGCTCTGCCAGCCCCATCAAAATCAACGCGACCGGCAGCTGTTCGACCGCATTTGCATGACCCCGTATCGCTTTTGTCAGCGCGCGATCATCATTGTCCCCCAGCACGACACCACCTTTTCGGCGCAGCTGAATAACCTTTATGGTCAGCAAAAGAATGATGACGCCGCCCAGAAAGGCCGAAATTGACGTGATGGGAAGGAAAACCATGACTTGACCTGCGCGCAAATAAAAAGGGCTGATGTTGCCATCAGCCCTTAAACTTACGATGTGTTCAAGACTTATTCGCGGCTGCCAAAGAGTTGCAGCAGGAACATGAACATGTTGATAAAGTCCAGATACAGGTTCAATGCACCCATAATCGCAGATTTCGCCAACCATTCCTGATCGCCGTGTGCGGCGTGTGCGATGTAGTCATTCTTGATCTTCTGCGTATCATAGGCTGTCAGACCCGCAAAGATCAGCACACCCAGAATGGAAATCGCAAACATGATTGCTGGCGACTGTAGGAAGATGTTGACGACCATCGCCACGATCAGACCAATAACGCCCATGATCAGGAATGTGCCCCAACCAGAGATGTCTTTCTTCGTGGTATAGCCGTAAAGGCTGAGACCCGCGAAGGCGATTGATGTGATCAAAAAGACGTTGGCGATGGACAGGCCGGTGAAGGCCACAAAGATCCATGCCATCGACAGACCCATCACAGCCGCAAAGGCGTAAAAGAACGTCTGCGCTGCAGCGGCAGAGAAGCGATTGATCATCGCCCCAAAACCAAACACCATGGCGAGCGGTGCGAACATCACGATCCAGCCAAGGATATTTGGTGACAGTGTAACCGGGTCGCGGAACACACCCAGCAATGCAGGGGACGTACCAACGGCCCATGCTACAGCAAATGTGATCAGCATGCCTACGGACATTGTGCCGTAGACTTTATTCATATGGGCGCGCAGGCCCTCGTCGATTTCAGCCGCGCGGACCCCGCCGACCGTTCTGATAAGTTGTTCTTGAGCCATTTTTGACCTCCAAAATAAACAGCGGCGCCGCAAAACGGCATCCTTGCGCACGATATTGGCAGGTGCCGGTCTTTTTTCAAGGCTATACAAGGCCGTTTTGCGGATTTCTGATCTTTTTGGGCGGGAATGTCGCAGGTGGCCAGAAAACAGGCATTAAATGCGCCAGTGGTCAGGGGCATTCCACGGTGTTTGACGGCTTTCTTTCAGTGCCTCACTGCGGCTAACCCCGATATCGTTCAGCATATGATCATCAAGATCAAGAAGGCGGCGTCGCTGCCGGTTTACGGCGAACATGGCACCGAGTTTCGCCCAAAAAGAACGGGGCCGGGCAGTGCTGTTTGCACAGCAGGATGTATGGTTTGCTAAGGTGTTCATATCATTTCCTATCGTGATGCTTTGTCTCTTTTATATTTCGATACTTGATATATGGGGCACGGATGCGCATAATGAAAATGAATACTTTTGAATTCAAACATAAGGATTTGTGATATGGCGCGAAATCTTGATCTGACTGCTTTGAGGTCTTTCGTAACTGTGTCAGACGCAGGCGGTGTCACGCGGGCAGCCGGTATGCTGAACCTCACACAATCGGCCGTATCCATGCAGCTTAAACGTTTGGAGGAATCGCTGGACGTGTCTTTGCTGGACCGGTCAGCGCGAACCATTGCGCTCACGCCCGCGGGCGAGCAGCTTTTGGGCTATGCCCGATCCATGCTTAAGATCAATGACGAAGCTTTGACGCGTCTGACGGCCAATGAATTCGAAGGCGAGCTGAAGTTAGGTGTGCCGCATGACATCATTTATCCGGCGATCCCCGCGGTGCTGAAACGCTTTGCCGCTGATTTCCCGCGCATGCAGGTACGGCTGATTTCGGCACCGACGCGAAAACTGTTGGATATGTTCGGGCGGGGTGGAGTTGATTTGATCCTGACGACCGAAGAAATCTGTGGCCCGGGTGGTCAGGTGCTGGTCGAATTGCCGCTGTTATGGATCGGCGCACAGGATGGGGTTGCGTGGCGCAAGCGACCTTTACCAGTTGCATTTTGCAGGAACTGTATCTTCCGAAGCAGCGTTTTGCAGGTCTTGAACGATGCTGATATCGATTGGACGATGGCGGTCGATGCAGAGCTCGACAACGCGGTCGAGGCCGCGGTCAGTGCTGATCTTGGGGTTTATGTGGCGCTAGAAGGCACGTTGCCACCACATACCCAGCTTATTGATCACGGTGGTTTGCTGCCAACGCTTAAGCCACAAAACATCAATCTTTACGTGCTGAAATCCGAAGATCCCGCCAGTCTGGCGATGGCCGAGATTGTGCAACAATGCTATGCAGCACCGCGCCCGAAACCACAGTTGGTCAGGGCGTAACGACAACCTTACCTGTCGATTTGCGGGTGCGCATCAGGTCCAGCGCATCGGCGGCTTGATCAAGAGGCAGCGCATGGCTGACATGTGGTTTCAGCCTGCCATCGGCGTGCCAAGCCATCAATTCGGCCAGGCTATCGGTGAGCGCTTGCGCATTGAACGCAAGGTAGCCGCCCCAATAGAACCCAATCACCGTGATGTTCTTGACCAAAAGGATATTGGCGGGAATTTGCGGCACATCACCGCTGGCAAAACCAATCACGATGACGCGCGCTTCGCGTTTGCACGCACCCAATGCCGCTTTGAATGCATCACCACCGACAGGATCATAAACAACATCCGCCCCACCCAAGGTTTTTACGGCAGCCTTGATATCGTCGGTATCGCTATCAATCAGGTGATCTGCACCCGCTGCTTTGGCCACTGCCAGCTTGTCAGCACCGCGCGCCACAGCGATCACAGTAGCCCCCATGGCCTTGCCGATCTCAACAGCCGTCAGGCCAACACCACCCGCAGCACCCAAGACCAAAAGCGTTTCACCTGCTTGCAGCTGCGCCCGCCTGACAAGCGCCAGATGTGACGTGCCGTAGGCGACCATAAAACCTGCCGCGATCTGATCTGGCATCGTGTCGGGAACAGGTCTGCACAGGGCCGCTGGAAAGACGCCTTTTTCGGCAAGCCCGCCTTGGCCACCAAACACAGCGACGCGGGTGCCAATGGCAGGTCCCTCAACACCGGGGCCGTGGACAATGATTTTGCCGCAAACCTCCATACCCAAGGTGAACGGAGGCTTTGGCGTATCTTGATACGTGCCATTCGCCATCAGCAGATCGGCAAAGTTCAGGCCACAGGCTGCGATCTCAAGCAGTACGTCCCCTGGTCCGGGTGTCGGATCAGGGAGGTCGATCAGCTTGGGTTTCTCCTCAAAAGAGGTGACTTGAAATGCGCGCATTGCCGTCGAATCCTTCAGATTTTTTCCCTGCGCACCCTTATCGGGAACATGGTGTAATTTGTAAAATGGTGAAATTTTGACCACTTTTAGGTGTGAAACCGGTGATTTGCCTATCCTTAAGGTAAGGTCTTGGGCTGCAACCGTTGCGTGTTTTGTGTTAATGCTATTTTGCAAGTTGCAGTAACTGGCGGCGCAAAGAAAAGCATCGCCGAAAATACATGCAGAAGAACCACGGCAGAACGCCAAGATGGTTCTTTGAGAGTGAGGTAAGACAATGAAACATCCCGTTGACATACATGTCGGCAAGCGTATCCGTCATAGGCGCTGGATGAACGGCACGACGCAACAGCAGCTTGCTGAAGCAGTTGGAATTAAGTTCCAGCAAATCCAGAAATATGAAACCGGCATGAACCGGGTCAGTGCATCACGCCTTTGGGATATCGCTAAGGTGCTGGGCGTAAACGTTTCTTTCTTCTTTGAAGGATTGGACGCTCAGACTGACCTTGATGCAAATAACTCGGATATGCCCGGGGATATCCTGACAGATAAAGAAGCGCTCGATTTGCTGCGCTCTTACTATGCGATCCCGGAAAACCAGCGTCGGCGTCTTTTTGACCTGGCGCGTGTTCTGAGTGAGGCTGCTTAGCCCACTACGACTTGACCTGTCATGATGCGCCGCGTTACCGCTTTTGCTAACGCGGCGCAGATGAAGGACTCAACTCCATGACGGTCTCTCAAACAACCCAAACGGAACTTATCCGGGTGGCGCACGCACTCGCGGACGCCGCTCGGCCGGTGACTTTGGCGCATTTCCGGGCATCCGCTTTGGTCGCTGACAACAAAGACACTGGCGGGTTCGACCCGGTTACGGCCGCAGATCGTGGCGCTGAAAAGGCGATGCGTGCGGTGCTGGCTGATGCGCGTCCCGATGATGCCATCTTGGGTGAAGAATTCGGTCACCAAAGTGGCACAACAGGCCTGACATGGGTCCTTGATCCAATTGATGGGACGCGTGGCTATATCAGCGGCACGCCGACCTGGGGTGTTCTCATCTCGGTCGCTGATGCGCAGGGGCCGCTGTTCGGCCTGATTGATCAACCCTATATCGGGGAACGATTTGCCGGTGGTTTTGGGGTGTCTGAATTGCATGGCCCGATCGGACACCTTGCTTTGCAATGCCGCAGCGCGCGTCCTTTGGCGCAGGCCACTGTCCTGACAACCTTTCCCGAAGTCGGCACCGCACAAGAAGGTGCGGCCTTTCATGCCGTCGCAAATCGCGCACAGCTGACCCGTTACGGTATGGATTGTTATGGCTATGCATTGTTGGCCGCAGGTCAGGTTGATCTTGTGATTGAGGCAGGGTTGAACGCCTATGACATTCAGGCGCCTATTGCGGTGATCCAAGCGGCGGGCGGTATGGTGACCGACTGGTTAGGTGGTCCGGCGCATGAAGGGGGGCGGGTAATTGCCGCGGCAAACCCCGAAATTCACGCTGAGGCGTTGGCGATTATTAAGGACATGCCCTTTGGCTGAGACCCTGATCAAAGGGGCGGACGTCATCATCACAATGGATGACGCGCGGCGCGAATTATCCGGCGCGGACATTCTACTGCGCGACGGTGCTATCGTGCAGATCGGTGAAAACCTATCATCAGATGCAGCACAGGTGTTTTCTGCACAAGGCAAAATTGTCACTCCCGGTTTGGTGAACACCCATCATCACCTTTATCAAACATTGACCCGCGCAGTGCCAGGGGCACAAGATGCGCTGCTCTTTGGATGGTTGCAGCGCCTTTATCCCATCTGGGCGCGTTTTGGCCCGGAAGAGATGTACATCTCGGCACAAGTCGGCTTGGCAGAGCTGGCATTGTCGGGTTGCACGCTGACATCTGACCATCTGTATCTTTATCCGGGCGGTGCCCGCCTGGATGACACAATCGCCGCCGCACAGGATATCGGCTTGCGGTTTCACGCCACGCGTGGCGCGATGAGCATCGGTGAAAGCGACGGTGGCTTGCCGCCGGATGCTTTGGTCGAAGAAGAACGCGCTATTCTTGAAGATAGTATTCGTGTCATAGATGCGTTTCATGATCCAAACCCGGGTGCCATGGTGCGCGTTGGCGTGGCCCCCTGTAGTCCGTTTTCAGTAACGCGCGACCTGATGCGCGATGCGGCCATTCTGGCGCGCGACAAAGGTGTGATGATGCACACCCATCTGGCCGAGAACGACGAAGATATCGCGTATTCACTGGAAAAATTCGGCTGTCGACCCGGCCAATATGCCGAGGACCTTGGTTGGACCGGTGATGATGTCTGGCATGCACATTGCGTCAAGCTGGACACACAAGAGATTGATCTTTTTGCACGCAGCCGCACAGGTGTGGCGCATTGCCCATGTTCGAATTGCAGGCTTGGATCAGGAATTGCCCCCGTCCGGCAAATGCGAGACGCAGGAGTGCCCGTTGGTTTAGGCGTCGATGGATCGGCAAGTAATGACATCGGTAATATTGTCAGCGAAGCGCGGCAGGCCATGCTTTTGCAGCGGGTTCAAAACGGTGCTGACGCGATGTCGGCCCGCGAAGCGCTTGAAATTGCGACGCGGGGCGGGGCGGCGGTGCTGGGGCGGAACGATTGCGGGCAGATCGCCGTTGGCAAGCGCGCGGACCTGGCGATTTGGGATGCGACGGCGATTGAAAACGCCGGGTCATGGGACCCTGCCGCGCTGCTTTTGGCCGGTCCGACCAAAGTGGATGCCTTATTTGTCGAAGGCAGACAGATTGTATCAGATGGGCAGATGACGTTTGTCGACCTTCCGAAAATCATCCAGAGGCAAAATACGCTTGCGCGGCTCCTTGCTGATGCCTAGTTGCCGACACATTTTGGCCATAGTTCAGCGGGACTAACAGATATTACGGTTTCCAATCCCACTCACAAAGACCACTGGCTATGAAACGACTGCTCACCCTTTGCATCCTGACGATGTTGGCCGCATGCACCGTCTCACCCACGTCTCAGCCGACGCCGGCGCAGGTGTCATCCGCCCCGACGGGCGTGGCGACAGGCTTTACCGGCGATATTAACGTTTTTCGCGCCAGTCAGGGCCTTGGTCCGCTTCAACCCAATGCGGCACTGACCCGCGCGGCCCAAGCACACGCCAACGATATGGCGCGCCGCGGTTATTTCTCGCACACCTCTGTTGGTGGACCAAACGGCGATAACTTCAGAGCGCGCGCAAGGTCAGGCGGATGCGCGATGCGTTCTGGTGCTGAAAACATCGCAACAGGCCAGCGCACCGAACGGGCCGTGTTTGAAACGTGGGAAAATTCCGCAGGGCACCGTCGCAACATGTTAGGTCGCAGCTATACACAGTATGGGCTGGGGCGGTCTGGCAACATTTGGGTGCTGAAACTTTCGGCGCAGTGCTAAACGCGCTGCGGCTTGCCAGCGATCCAGACATCTTTGATAGCCCGATCATCGCCCATCATGATGGTGGGAAAGACCGCGTCCCAAATATCGTGGGTGTGGGCACTACGTTGTTCGATCGCAGGTGTCGATTGCAGATCAATCACAGTCATATCCGCGACGGCACCCTTGCCCAGATGACCGATCTGGCCTGACATTTTCAAAGCTGCTGCCGACCCTTCTGTTGCAAGCCACATCAGCTGTGCCGGATGCAAAGCTTGGCCTCGCAGTTGTCCGATTTCATAAGCGGCGGCCATCGTGCGTAGCATCGAAAAGGAAGACCCCCCGCCGGTGTCCGTGGCCAAGCCAACGGTCAGCGATGCTTTAGCCAGCCCCATCAAATCAAATAGCCCAGATCCGATAAACGTATTCGAGGTCGGGCAATGCACCACCGCGGCACCCACCTCGGCCAGTCGTGCGACTTCGCGGTCTTGCAGGTGAACAGCATGCCCATAAAGGCCGCGCTTTCCCAGCAGGCCGAACATCTCATAAGTATCAAGGTAATCGCGTGCTTGCGGAAACAGCTCTTTAACCCAAGCAATTTCAGGAAGCTGTTCACTCAGATGCGTCTGCATCAAACAATCTGGGTACTCCGCCCACAACGCGCCAAGCGCAGCAAGTTGATCTGGCGTTGATGTCGGCGAAAAGCGCGGTGTGATCGCATAGTTGGCCCGGCCAACGCCATGCCACTTTTCAAGCAAGGCCTTACTGTCATCATAGGCTGTTTGGGCGGTATCGCGCAGGTTATCGGGCGCATTACGGTCCATGCAGGTCTTGCCAGCAATCACGGCCATATTGCGGGCCGCTGCGGCTTCGAAAAATGCGTCCACGCTTTGAGGGTGGATCGTGCAAAAGCTGGTCAGCGTTGTGGTGCCATGGGCGAGTGCCAGGTCGAGTGTACGGCCGGCCACCTCATCAGCATAGGCGCGGTCACTGAAACGCGCTTCTTCTGGAAACGTATAGGTATTGAGCCAATCAATCAGCTGCTTGCCCCAGCTGGCGATAATTCCGGTTTGGGGATAATGCATATGCGCGTCCACAAACCCCGCGCTGATCAAAGCATCGCCATAGTCGGTGATGTCTGCATCGGGGTGATCTGCGCGCAATATGGCGCCATTTCCCGTCGCGATAATCCGATCATCCTCGACCAGCACGCCACCGGCGCTGTCAAAATCTACAGAATCCGCCAAATCCCCCAGCAGGGGATTGCCAGAAAACCCAAGGGTTTGCCCAAGAAGTAAGTGCTTTGTCATAACTTCAGCATATGTGTCTGCAACAATAGGGTAAATCGCAGAAATCCGCGTTGTGCCACCGCTCTGAACGATTATGGTGACTGCAACCTTGAGGAAAAGATATGGCCGAACCTGAAACCAGCGAAGACGGCGCATTTGGCATCACCGACCGTCTGGTCAGTGATGTGCTTAACGCTGTCGGGCGTGGTGATGGAGCCTTCCTTAGCGAAGCGCTTGACCCGATGCACCCTGCGGATGTGGCGCATTTGCTGGAACAGGTCGATGCCCGTGACAGGCGCGCGCTGCTGATCACCTGGCCTGGTGGGCTGGAAGGTGAGATTCTTTCAGAACTCGATGAAGAGTTGCGCGAAGAGGTTATCGAACAGCTTGCCCCGTCGGAACTGGCCGATGCGGTGCGCGATCTGGAAAGCGACGATGTTGTCGACCTTGTCGAATACCTTGATGATGCACAACAAGAGGCCGTTCTTGGCGCGCTTGATGCCAGCGACCGGGTTGTTGTTGAACAGGCGCTGACATACCCCGAAGAATCTGCCGGCCGCCATATGCAGTCCGAACTAGTGCGCGCGCCAGAACATTGGACGGTGGGCGAAGCGATTGATTATCTGCGCTCTGACGTGGTGCTGCCAGAGCAGTTTTATCATATCATTCTGGTCGATCCGCGGCTTAAGGCGACAGGCTATGTCACGCTTGGCCGTATCCTAAGCCACCCGCGAGAAACGCCACTACGGGATCTGACCGAAGATACGTTCCGCACCTTCCACGTCGCCCAGGACGTCGAAGAAGTGGCGCAAGCGATCAATCACTATCACATGATCACAGCCCCGGTGGTGGATGACGACGACCGGATTGTCGGTGTTATTACGATCGATGATGCGATGGCATTCCTCGAAGAAGAAGCCGAAGAAGACATTCTGCGGCTCGCCGGTGTCGGTGAGGGCAGCCTTTCTGACAGGGTGATCGCCACCACGAAACGCCGCTTTCCGTGGCTGGCAGTGAACCTTGTGACAGCTATCTTTGCATCAATGGTGATTTCCCTCTTTGAAGAAACCATTGCTGGGCTGGTCGCCCTTGCGGTGTTGATGCCCATCGTGGCCTCGATGGGTGGTAACGCAGGAACGCAATCATTGACCGTCGCCGTGCGCGCCTTGGCCACGCGTGATCTGACAACCGCGAACGTCTGGCGGGTAATCAAACGCGAGGTATTGGTGGGCTTGATCAATGGTTTGATCTTTGCCGTCGTCATGGGTGTCGTGGGCGTGGTCTGGTTCGGGTCACCGATGCTGGGCGCGGTGATCGCGGTGGCGATGGTGATCAATATGGTGGTTGCTGGCCTTGCTGGAACGGTGATCCCCGTCATCCTTGAAAGAATGGGCGTCGACCCGGCCCTTGCGTCAGGTGCTTTTGTGACAACAGTGACCGATGTGGTGGGCTTTTTCGCCTTCCTGGGGTTGGCAGCCATATGGCTTTTGTAAATGGATAAATCTGCCGCGCGTACCGCTGCGTTCGCGCGACGCAAAGCAGCCCATCGCCCATATGCGGCGACCGCAGGTTATCTGAGCGAAGTGCTGGCTGGTCATCGCGGCGTGCCGTTGGCAGGCTACATGGCGATGCGGACCGAAATCAATCCGACCCCTGCAATGGAAGAGGCGGCAGCGCATGGCCCAGTTGGCGTACCGGTGATTATCGGGGCAGGGCAGCCGCTCAGGTTTCGCAGATGGGAGCCTGATTGCGCGCTGATAAAGGGTGAGTTCGGCGCGATGATCCCTGAAATAGGCGACTGGATGACCCCGCAAATCGTGATTGTGCCTTTGGTTGCCTTTGATCGCAACGGCGGGCGGTTGGGGTATGGCGGTGGTTTCTACGACAGAACGCTCGAAAAATTGCGCGCGGTGCAGCCCACGATGGCCATCGGATTTGCATATCAGGCCCAAGAAGACGAAAATCTGCCGCTTGCACCCACCGACCAACCCATTGACCTGATCGTGACCGAAAACGGTATCATCACACCGTAATCATCTTCTCATGTTCAAAAATACCTCGGGGGAGGCCGCAGGCCGGGGGCAGCGCCCCCATATGCTACTCTTCCGCAAACGCTGCCATCACCGCATCAGAGGCTTCAAAATTCGACGTTACACGCTGCACGTCGTCATCCTCTTCCAGCGTATCCAGAAGCTTCATCAGCTTG
The DNA here is from genome assembly GCF_000169435.1 of Roseobacter sp. CCS2. Lineage (GTDB taxonomy): Bacteria > Pseudomonadota > Alphaproteobacteria > Rhodobacterales > Rhodobacteraceae > Yoonia. The sequence continues at coordinate 585,687 of NZ_AAYB01000002.1, forward strand.
GTCAGCCCTTCGACATCCAATTCGGTTGTCATATTGGGTTTCCAGATCAGCTTGGTCGATTCCGACTCGCCTAATTCCGCCTCAAGCGCCGTCGAAACCTCGTTCAGATCGGTGTCCGCGCAATAGATCACGTGATTGTCGTCATCGCTTTGCACATCCTCAGCACCGGCTTCAATTGCGGCCATCATGACCGTGTCGGCATCAGCTACATCGGCCGGGTAAACCACTTCGCCCTTGCGGTCGAACATGAAGCCGACAGAACCGGTTTCGCCCAGATTGCCGCCATTTTTTGAGAAGGTAGAGCGCACGGTCGATGCGGTCCGATTGCGGTTATCCGTCATCGCCTCCACGATCACAGCCACACCGTTCGGACCATAGCCTTCATAGCGGATTTCATCATAATTTTCCGCGTCGCCACCCTGTGATTTCTTGATCGCGCGGTCGATCACATCCTTAGGGACAGAGCTCGACTTGGCCTCTTTCACAGCCAGACGCAAACGTGGGTTCTTATCGGGATCCGGATCGCCCATTTTGGCGGCCACTGTAATTTCCTTGGCCAGCTTGGAAAACAGCTTGGAACGCAGTTTATCCTGTCGCCCCTTGCGGTGCTGAATATTTGCCCATTTGGAGTGGCCAGCCATTGGAAAACCTCGTCTTTTATAGCTTTAATCTGCGTCTCTATACGGCAAGCGGCCCAGCACCCGCAACCCCGCGCTAAAGCGGCCAGATAAAGGGGATCACGAAGGAAACAACAGGGGCAAGTGACAGATTTAGCGGAATGCCAAACTTCAAGAAATCCGAGAACCGATAACCACCAGGACCATAGACCAGCGTATTGGTTTGATAGCCAATCGGCGTCGCAAAACTTGCACTGGCCGCAATCATGACCGCCACGACCAAAGGGCGCGGATCGACACCAAGGGCGCTGGCCAAACCAATCGCGATCGGGGTCATGACCACAGCAACAGCATTGTTGGATACCAGTTCCGTTAGGATGCTGGACAACAGATACACTGCCAGCACGATAAAGAACGGCGGCAGTACCAGCATGACAGGCGACAGCGTATCCGCAATGATCCCGACAGCGCCGGATGATTGCAAGGCAGACCCCACACCAAGCATCGCAAAGATCAGCGCGAGCAAACGGCCGTCCACATAAGAAAACGCCTCATCCGCGTCAATGCAGCCGGTCATCAACACAATCGTTACGCCAATCATTGCCAGCATCAGGATGGGTGCCACACCCAGCGCCGCAAGCGTCACAACGCCCAGCAAAACGCCTATCGCCACAGGCGCATGTCCGCGGCGATATGCGCGCTGAGACGCCTCTGACACATCACCAAGGTTCATATCCTCAGCCAACCGCTGAATATCTTCTGGCGCACCCTCCAACAACAGCGTGTCGCCAACGCGCACCGTGATATCATCAATCTGTGCGCTGATATTTGCATCCCGCCGGTGCAGTGCCAACGGATAGACCGCATAGCGCCGCCGCAACCGCATGGACCCCAGACGGCGGCTGACCATCTTGCAATTGGGTGTGATCAACACCTCAACGGTGGTGGTTTCAACCGCTGAAAGCTGGTCAACCCGGCGCAGTTCCTTATTAGCCTGCAACGACAAAAGCTCGGTCATTTCCGTGCGCAGGATAACCCGGTCGCCAACCTGCAACACCACGTCCTTGAGGTTGCGCCGCAGCGATGTATCCCCGCGTATCACATCAATCAGGCGCACACCGTCGCGCTTGAACAGCTGCACGCTGGTCACTTCGCGCCCAATCAGGTTGCTTTCGGGTGGTACGACAGCTTCGGAAAAAAACTTCTTCTTGGACCGGTCTGACAACATCGTCGCCATACTTTGCCGGTCTGGCAGCAGGCGCGGGGCCATAAAATACAGGTAGGTAAATGTCCACAAGACCACGACAACGCCAATCGGGAAAATCTCTAAAATCCCAAAAGGCTCTAATCCTGATGATCGGGCAACCCCATCCACCAGCAGGTTGGTCGAGGTGCCAAGCAGCGTCATCGTACCGCCAACAATCGCGGCATAGCTGAGTGGGATCAGCAGTTTGGAGGCCGATGTGCCCAAAGTACGCGCCAATTGCACAAACACCGGGATCATCACGACAACCAACGGCGTGTTGTTCATAATCGCGCTGGCAAAGGCCACAAAGACCAGCCCGCCACCGATGGCCCGCGCCGGGCTGACTTTGGCCTGTCGTTCTGCGATTTGCGTCATTGCATTCAGCGCGCCGGTGCGCACCAAAGCGCCCACAATGATAAACATCGCCGCAATCGTCCACGGGGCAGGGTTGGCAAGTGCCATAACCGCTGCCTCATATGGCAACACACCCGTGGCCAGCAAGATTGACACACCGATCATCGCGACCACCTCGGTCGGATAGACCTCGCGTAGGAACATCAGGAACATGCCCACCACAACCGCCATGGTCATGATGGCGCTTTGCGTTTGGGTCAGGGAAAGAAAACTATCCATATGCGCGAGTGTCGCTCAGCGGCTGCGGATCAGCAACCCGTGGTTGGACAAGGCTAAGACCTACGGCCATGCATGCCAGTGCCGCCCAAATCCAAAGGCTGTAGGTTTCGCCCAACAGCAACATGGCCCAAAATACGCCCGACCCGGTGACGATGTAGCTGACTTGGCCTGCAAAAACCGAACCTGCCCGCGCGATCAACCAAACATAGCCTGCGTAGACCAATACATGAATGATGGAGCTAAGCAGCATGGTAAAATCGGCCAGAATAAAAGGCCGTTGCGGCAGAAAGAATTGTCCCGATCCAACAGCCAAGGGAAGTGCAAAAAGCGTTCCGATGGCGGAAGCACCAAAAAGCACCTGAAACGGATCAAGCCCTGCCGTACCCCAGCGCGCCACGATATTTCCTTCACAGGCATAGCAAAAAGGGGCGATCAGCGCCAAAGGCAGAAATGCGATCATGGCCCGTTCTGGTAGGCTGGCCTCTGGCAGGGCAATCAAGCCAACGCCGATCAGACCAAGGCAAAGACCACCCAAACGGCGAAACGAAAACCGGTCATTGCCCAGTGCCAATGCAATCGGAAAAGCCATCATCGGGATGGTCGCGATGACAATAGACATGATGCCCGACGGCAGATGAAATGCGGCCCGAAAACTGGTTGCACCAGGAATCAGCGTGCCGATGGTTGCGACCATCAGCCAGACAGCAAGGGTTTTTATAGTGAACGGCATGCGCCGCATCTGGCGCCAACGCATCACGCCAAGCAGCACAGCACCAATCAGCATTTGCCAAAAGATAATGCCAAAGGGCTGATAGCCTGCGCTTACCGTGATCTTGATCAGCGGTTGCGTCAGCCCCCAACCGCACCCGAGCAGCAACAGGAACCCTGTCAGCCGCATCCGTTCCGCACTCATGCAGGCCCCGTTTGCGACAAGCGCCCGCCTTGGCGGACCATCGCAACTTTGATCGCCTTGCCGGTCAGATTGTCTGTCTCAACGTAAAGACCCGACAGCGTGGCTTCATCCGTCGCTGGCGTGAAGCGAGATTTGGGCATGCCAGTGATAAACCGGCGCATAGGTTCAGTTTTTTCCATGCCAATGACAGAATTATAGTCGCCGCACATACCGGCATCGGTCATGTAGGCGGTGCCACTGGACAGGATTATCGCGTCACCGGTGGGCACATGGGTGTGCGTGCCAACGACAATGCTCGCCCGGCCATCGCAGAAATGGCCAGTGGCCATTTTTTCGGAGGTCGCCTCGCAATGGATGTCGATTAAGCTGGCCGCAACCTGACCACCCATTGGATATTGGCGTAAAACCGCATCAAGGGCAGAGAATGGATCGTCGAAAGGGCGCTTCATAAAGACTTGGCCCAAGACCTGTGCCACCAGCACCTTGCGCCCGCCGGGGGCATTGAAGACCCGCGCACCAACGCCGGGTGCTGCCTTGGAATAGTTTATCGGACGGATAATACGCTGTTCTTTCTCGATAAAGGTCAGCATGTCCTTTTGATCAAAAGCATGATCGCCAAGGGTGACAACATCAGCACCTGCATCAAGCAAGATATTTGCGTGATCACCTGACAGGCCCATCCCTGATGTCGCATTTTCGCCGTTCACCACGACAAAATCAAGCTTCCACGCCTCGCGCAGACGGGGCAGGTGGGTGGTAATCGCAGCACGCCCCGCGCGGCCCATGACATCGCCAAGAAAGAGTATCTTCATGTCAGCGTTGTTACGGGGTGTCGGCCTATTCATCCAGCGGTTTTTGCGCGCTTGCACTTGGGCGGGCTTGGTGCGACGGATGGCGCATGAAAGCACAATCACACTCCCGGCCGATTGTTGGCATTCTTTGGATGCTTTTCACAGGTTTGATGTTTGTGGCCGTGACCGCCGTGGTCAAACATGTAGGTGATGATGTACCCGCGGCGCAGGCGGCGTTCCTGCGCTACGTGTTGGGATTGGTGTTTCTGATACCAATGATCAAACCGATCTTGGCCGCGCATCTGACGGGGCGACAAAAGAAACTCTTTTGGGCGCGCGGGTTGGTTCACACGCTTGCGGTGATCTTGTGGTTCTTTGCCATGGCGCGCATTCCGATCGCTGAGGTGACGGCGATGAACTACCTTTCGCCAGTCTATGTTTCGCTCGGTGCGGCTTTGTTCTTGGGTGAACGCCTGCCGCCGCGCCGCTTGGCGGCGGTGATCATAGCGCTGATCGGCGCGATGATTATCCTGCGACCGGGCGTGAAAGAGGTAGAGCTGGGGCATATCGCGATGCTTGGCACGGCCGTGTGTTTCGCCGCAGGCTATCTGATCGCGAAACAGCTTTCTGGCGAAGTGTCCGCCCCGGTCGTTGTTGGGATGCTGTCGATCACTGTAACGGTCGGCTTGGCCCCTTTCGCGTGGGCGGTGTGGGTGACACCAACCTTGCCGCAGTTGGGATGGTTGTTTCTGGTGGCCTGTTTTGCGACAGCCGGACATTATTCCATGACCTTGGCCTTTGCCGCCGCCCCATTAACTGTCACGCAGCCGGTGACGTTCTTACAGCTGGTCTGGGCGGTGCTTTTGGGCGCAATCGTGTTCGGTGAAGCCGTCGATGGATGGGTTATATTCGGCGGCGCGGTGATTATGGCGTCGGTCAGTTTTATCACGTGGCGCGAGGCCGTAGCGCGGCGCAATGTAACGCCAGCCGCACCTGCAACGAAAGTTTAGGTTAGAACTTTTATGCCTCCGGCGGAGGTATTTTCAAACATGAGAAGGGGCAAGACGCGCGAGGATCGAGCCTTGCGTGATAATACCGACTGGTTGACCGTTCTCATGGACCTGCAAGGTCGCGCCGTTAATCTGGTTCATAATCTCTTGCACGGGTGTTTCGATGTCTATGACAGGGCCCTCAGCGGGCCCATCCGTCATCACATCGCGGGCGGTCAGTACGCCAAGCGGGTTCATATGCGCCACAAATTCCGCCACATATTCATTGGCAGGATTGGTGAAAATATCACGCGGTGTGCCGCATTGGACAATCCGACCGCCCTCCATGATCGCGATGCGATTGCCGATTTTGAAGGCTTCGTCCAGATCATGGCTGACAAAGATGATTGTGCGCCCGCGTTCTTTTTGCAATTCGAGAAGTTCGTCCTGCAAGCGGGTGCGGATCAGTGGATCCAGCGCCGAGAAGGGTTCGTCCATTAGCAGGATCGGCGCGTCAGTCGCAAAGGCACGGGCCAGACCGACACGTTGTTGCATGCCGCCAGACAGTTCACCGACCAGCGCATCGGCGCGGTCGGCAAGACCCACCATTTCCAATTCCTGATCGACCCGTTTGATCCGTGCGGCCTTTTCCATGCCGCCCAGTTCCAAACCCAAGCCGACATTATCGCGCACTGTACGCCACGGCAGCAGGCCAAATTGCTGGAACACCATCGACACGCATTCGCGACGCACCCGGCGCAGATCATTGGCTGAGCTTTTGCCGACGCTACAGCTCCAATCGCCATCGTGGATGCGCACCTCGCCGCGGATCACCGGGTTCAGGCCATTAACGGCGCGCAACAGGGTGGACTTACCGGAACCCGACAAGCCCATCAGCACCAGAATTTCACCCATCTCAACGTTAAGCGAACAGTTGTGCACGCCTAGAATCTGATCGGTCTTGTCGCGGATTTCAGGGCGTTCCAGCCCTTCGTCCATCAGGGGAAGTGCAGTTTCCGGCTTGGCCCCAAACACAATCGAGACATTATCAAATTCAACGGCATTCATTTTGATTTCACCCGCAACATCCGGTCAAGCATGATGGCGACGGCCACAATGACCAAACCAGATTCAAAGCCCAGCCCCGGGTCGTTACGCCCAAGCGCCTGCACGACCGGTTTGCCCAACCCGTTGGCACCCACATAGGCCGAGATAACGACCATCGACAATGACAGCATAATGACCTGGTTCAGGCCCGCCATGATCTGCGGAACGGCATAGGGCAGTTCGACTTTCCACAACCGCTGCGCGGGCGTGGCCCCAAAGGCTTCGGCGGCTTCCAGCAATGATGTCGGCGTGTTGGACACACCCAGATATGTCAACCGGATTGGCGCTGGCAGTACAAAGATGACGGTCGCGAAAAGACCGGGCACCATGCCAAGCCCAAAAAAGACAATGGCCGGGATCAGGTAAACAAAGGCAGGCAAAGTTTGCATCAGGTCAAGGACAGGACTGACCGCTTGATATGCCCGCGGGCGGTGGGCCAAAAAGATACCAATCGGCACGCCAAGTCCCATACACACCACGCAGGATGACAGCACCAGCGCCAAGCTATCCGTTGTTTCGTCCCAATAGCCCTGATTAAGAACAAACAGCAGACAAGCGAACACAAGCAGACATACTTTCCAGGACCGCTGCAAGACCCATGTGAGCAAGATAAAGGCCGCGATGACCACTGCTTCGGGCGGGGTTTGCAAGATCCATACAATCCCGTCGATCATGAAATCCAGCCCGTCGCTGACGGCGTCAAAGGCCGGTCGGCCATTTTCCTTAAGCCAATCAACCGCGTTCTCGGACCAGTCGCCGACCGGTATTTTATTGTCTGTTAGCCAGCTCATGACTGTCCCTATCGTCCAAAAAAAGAGGAGCGCGAAACGCGCTCCTCTTTTCGTGTTTAGTTTGCGAGTGCGGCAGTAACGGCTGCAACGGCATCACCGCCATCTTTGGTCGTCACACCGTCAAGCCAAGCGGCCCATGCGTCGGGATTTGCGGCGAGCCATGCTTTTGCTGCATCATCGGGGTCCATATCATCATTCAGGATCGCGCCCATGATTTCGTTTTCCATCGCAAGCGAGAATTCAAGGTTTTGCAGCAGTTTGCCTGTGTTGGGGCATTCATCCACGTAACCCGCGCGCGTGTTGGTGGCCACCGTCGCACCACCAAGGTCTGGACCGAAATAATCGTCACCACCCGGCAAATACGTCATGTCGAAATTGGCATTCATAGGGTGCGGTTCCCAGCCTAAGAACACAATTGCCTCATCGCGGTCATCTGACCGCTCAACTTGTGCCAGCATGCCTTGTTCGGAACTTTCAACAACCTCGAACCCGTTCAGGCCAAAAGCATCGGCATCAATCATATCTTGGATCAGGCGGTTGCCGTCATTGCCGGCCTCAATGCCATAGATTTTGCCATCAAGCGCATCCATGGCCGTTGCGATTGATGCAAAATCCGTGATCCCAGCGGCAACTCCGGCGGCGTTTGTCGCCAGCGTATATTTCGCGCCTTCAAGATTGGTGCGCACGGTGTCCACAGTGCCCGCTTCGCGGTAGCTGGCAATATCACCTTCCATTGTGGGCATCCAATTGCCCAAAAACACATCGATATCGCCCTGTGCCATGGATGCATATGTGATCGGCACAGAAAGGATATCTGTTGTGGTCTCGTATCCCAGTGCTTCCAGCACGATGGATGTGGTGGCGGTTGTGGCTGTAATGTCTGTCCAGCCGACGTCAGAAAAGCGGACCAGATCACAGTCGGCAAAGGCAGGAACTGCGGCACAAACAGCCAGGACCGATAGCGTTGATTTCAGTTTCATTTCTTTCTCCCAGATTTTTCTTGATTGACGGGTCAATAAAGAACGATTTATCTGCTCGGGCTGCCCCTGAATGAGGAAGATCATGCCCAAGCTTGGAATGGAGCCTATCCGCCGCGCCGCGTTAGTGAAAGCCGCGATTGATGAAATCGGGGCGGTCGGCAATTTGGATGTAACGGTCAGTAATATTGCCAAACGTGCGGGTATGTCCTCGGCGCTGGCGCATCATTACTTTGGCGGCAAGGAACAGATTTTCCTCGCGGCTATGCGGCACACTCTGGCGCTTTATGCCGGTGAGGTGCGTGGCGCACTGCGTGGGGCCACAGGCCACAAGGCACGGTTAGAAGCGATCATCCGGGCGGGATTCGCGTCGTCGAATTTTCAGCCAGAGGTGATTGCCGCTTGGCTCAACTTCTATGTGCTGGCCCAGACATCTGCACCTGCGCATGATCTGCTGGGCATCTACCAGCGCCGGTTGCACAGCAATCTGTTGCATGACCTGCGCCCTTTAATTGGCGCACGCGCTGATGGTGCGGCCTCCCGAATTGCCGGGTTGATCGACGGGCTTTACCTGCGCCAAGGTCTGTCGCGGGCCAATACGGAACAATCAGACGCCACAAGGCAGGCGCTGGGCTTACTTCATATCGAACTCGAAGGGCGGACCCAATGAGCAAGCCAAACATCCTGATCATCATGGTTGACCAGTTGAACGGCACGCTGTTCCCCGACGGGCCTGCGGATTGGCTACATGCGCCAAACCTCAGAAGGCTTGCCGCCAGGTCCACACGTTTCGCCAACGCTTATACTGCATCACCTTTGTGCGCGCCGGGGCGTGCATCATTTATGTCCGGGCTGCTGCCATCGCGCACGGGCGTCTACGACAACGCCGCTGAATTCGCCTCATCCATCCCAACCTATGCCCACCATCTGCGGCGCGCGGGCTACCAGACCTGCCTTTCAGGTAAGATGCACTTTGTCGGCCCTGACCAGATGCACGGGTTTGAGGAACGTTTGACCACAGACGTCTATCCCCCGGATTTCGGCTGGACGCCGGACTATCGCAAACCGGGCGAACGGATCGATTGGTGGTATCACAATATGGGGTCTGTGACCGGGGCAGGGGTGGCCGAGATCACCAACCAAATGGAGTATGACGATGAGGTTTGCTATCACGCGACCCGTAAGCTTTATGACCTCTCGCGCGGTCATGATGATCGGCCTTGGTGTCTGACGGTTAGCTTCACACACCCGCATGATCCCTACGTGGCGCGTAAGAAATACTGGGACATCTACGCGGATTGCGACCATCTGCTGCCAGAGGTCGGCCCAATCCCTTACGATGACCAAGACGCGCATTCTCAACGCATCCTCGACGCCAATGACCGCGATAATTTCAACATCACCGAAGATCACATCAAACGCGCGCGCCGGGCCTATTTCGCAAATATCTCCTACATCGACGATAAAATCGGTGACGTGCTGCAAACGCTCGAAGACACGCGGCAAGAGGCCACAATCCTGTTTGTGTCAGACCACGGCGATATGCTGGGCGAACGCGGGCTGTGGTTCAAAATGTCGTTCTATGAAGGATCCGTACGCGTGCCCCTGATGATCGCCAGTGATCAGATGGAACCGGGTTTGAATACCACCCCGGTCAGCAACATCGACGTGGCCCCGACACTGTGTGATCTGGCAGGGATTGATATATCCGAAGTCGAACCTTGGACAACTGGCGAAAGCCTCGTGCACTTGGGCCAAGGCGGCACCCGCGACACGCCAGTTGCAATGGAATACGCAGCCGAAGGCAGTTATGCGCCACTGGTGTCCCTGCGTTACGGCAAATGGAAATACACCCGCTGCACGCTTGACCCTGATCAACTTTTTGATCTGGAGGCAGATCCGCACGAATTGACAAACCTTGCCGCTGAACCCGCCCACCAAGGCACGCTCACCCAATTGCGCGCCAAATCCGAAGCACGCTGGGACCTTGCCCAATTCGACGCCGCCGTGCGTCAATCGCAAGCCTGCCGCTGGGTGGTCTACGAGGCGCTACGCAACGGCAGCTATTTCCCATGGGATTATCAGCCGCTGCAAAAAGCGTCCGAGCGATACATGCGCAACCACATGGACCTGAATGTTCTTGAAGAAAACCAACGCTTCCCGCGCGGCGAATAACGCTGATCATCTTGACTAAAAACTCCCGCCCAAGGCTGCGGTGAGGTTCACAAACCCAAAGGCTGAATACGAATATGCAAGCTGACTATGTCATCATCGGCGCAGGCTCTGCGGGTTGTGCTATCGCCTACCGGCTTGCGGAAGCGGGCAAACAAGTGCTTGTGATCGAACATGGTGGTACAGACGCTGGTCCATTCATCCAAATGCCTGCTGCACTGTCCTACCCGATGAACATGAAACGCTACGATTGGGGCATGAAATCAGAACCGGAACCGCATTTAGGCGGACGTCAACTCGTCACGCCGCGCGGCAAGGTTATCGGTGGATCATCCTCGATCAACGGTATGATCTATGTGCGCGGCCACGCCTGCGACTATGATTATTGGGCAGAAAGCGGCGCGCGTGGCTGGTCCTACGCGGACGTGTTACCCTACTTCAAACGGATGGAACATTGGCACGACGGTGGCCACGGCGGCAACCCCGATTGGCGCGGCACAGACGGACCACTGCACGTCACACGCGGCCCGCGAAAGAACCCCCTGACCCGCGCTTTTGTCGAAGCAGGGCGGCAGGCAGGCTACCCGGTCACCGACGATTACAACGGTGAACAACAAGAGGGGTTTGGCCCCTTTGACGCAACCATCTACAAAGGAATACGCTGGTCTGCGGCGACGGCCTATTTGCGCCCTGCGCTCAAGCGCCCTAACTGCAACATCACCCGCGCCTTCGCGCGTAGAATTGTTATTGAAGATGGGCATGCCACCGGGGTTGAGGTCAGCCGTGGTAGCAAGATTGAGTTTATCACCGCGAACGAGGAAGTCATCGTTGCAGCCTCATCGTTGAATTCGCCCAAGCTGCTCATGCTGTCGGGCATCGGTCCGGCTGCGCACCTGCAACACCATGGGATCAACGTCGTTGCAGACCGCCCCGGTGTGGGTCAAAACCTGCAAGACCACCTAGAGCTTTATATCCAGCAGTCCGCCACCAAACCGGTCTCGCTTTTCTCGTATTGGAACATTCGGGGCAAAGCGAAGATCGGGCTGGAGTGGTTGCTATGGAAAACCGGCCTTGGCAGTTCCAACCAATTTGAAAGTGCGGGCTTCATCCGTTCACGCGCAGGCATTAAATACCCCGACATCCAATACCATTTCCTGCCCATCGCAGTCAGCTATGATGGCAAGATCATCCCCGATGGCCACGGCTATCAAGCACATGTCGGCCCGATGCGGTCCCAGTCACGCGGGCAGGTTACGCTTCGTTCTGCCGATCCCGATGACCACCCGAAAATCGCGTTCAACTACATGTCACACCCGCAAGACTGGGAAGATTTCCGCACCTGTATCCGCCTGACCCGCGAGATTTTCGCGCAACCTGCCTTCGATGACTTCCGCGGTCGCGAAATCCAACCCGGTGAGGCAGCGCAAAGCGACGCCGATCTTGATGCGATCATCCGCGACCATGCAGAAAGCGCTTATCACCCCTGCGGCACCTGCAAGATGGGTGATCCGGGCGATCCAATGGCGGTTGTCGACCCCGAAACCCGCGTCATCGGGGTGAAGGGGCTGCGCGTCGCTGACAGTTCAATCTTTCCGCGTGTCACCAATGGCAATACCAACGGGCCATCCATCATGGTTGGTGAAAAAGCGGCGGATCACATTCTGCAACGTAATCCACTGCCACCATCAAACGATCAGCCGTGGATACACCCTGAATGGGAAACGAAGCAAAGATAAACGGCTGTCACCACGTTAACACATTTTTAACCTTTCTTAACGAATTGGCTTGTCGCTGCGGACCGTACCCCCCTAATTCAAAGTATGGTTCGCATACTTTCACTTTTGATTGTTCTTCTTGGCACGCCTTTGTTGGCCGCGCCAAATGATACGGTTCGCGTGATTGATGCGGACACCATTGATGTTGGCGGCACGCGCGTGCGCTTGTTTGGTATCGACGCACCGGAAATGGGGCAGCCTTGCCGGGCAGATGGGCGCGAATGGGATTGCGGGGCTTGGACGCGCGATGCGGTGCGCAATCGTTTCGAAGGCACCTATGCCCGCTGCCAATACCGCGACACAGATCGGTACGGTCGGGTTGTGGCGCAATGCAGCGTTGACGGTCAAGATATGGGCCAGTTGATTGTCTATTCGGGGATGGCGTGGGCGTTCCGCCGATACTCCGAAACGTACGATCTGGATGAAAAATCCGCCGCTATCGCTGCGCGCGGGCTTTGGGCCGTCGAGGTTCAGATGCCATCCGATTATCGCGCTGCACGGGTTGCCGATGATCCCGCACCGAACCAAAGCTGTGCGATCAAAGGCAATATCTCATCCGGTGGACGTATCTATCATGTGCCGGGACAGGAACACTATGGCCGTACCCGGATTAACCCGGCCAACGGCGAACGCTGGTTCTGTTCGCGCGCAGCGGCCGAAGCGGCTGGATGGCGCGCAGCCCGGCGATAGCGCGCGCATTTGATCCCGATCAAAGTGACCATCTTGTAATGACGCTAAGCTGCCGTTGAACAACACCCAAAGGAGCATCTTAATGTCGCATACCCCGCATGAGCTTATTGAAGAATTCCCCGACCAAGTCGATGCGATGCATACGCTGAAGGAAAACGATGCCCATTTCGCCAAGCTTTATGATGAATACCACGTCATCAACCGGGCCATTCACCGCGCCGAAACCGATGTAGAGCCGACCGATGATCTGCATATGGGTGAAATGCGTAAACAACGCATGGTGTTGAAAGATCAGATCGCGGCAGCGTTGCGGGCCTAATCCAACTGATAGGGCAAGATGCCCCGGCGATCAGGATCAACCCGCAGCTGCCGTTCAAGCGGTGGCACTGATCGCTGGTGGCAGTTGCGCCGTTCGCAAATCCGACAGGAAATGCCGATTGGCGCATAGGCCTCTGCCGCACCCAAATCCATATGATCTGCGTAAACCAGGGCAGGGGCGTGTTTCACCTCGCAGCCCAACCCAATCGCATAGCGGCGGGTGGGCACATTGAACGCGCCGCCTGATTTACTCACGTCACGCGCCAGACAGAAGTACCGCGCGCCATCGGGTGTTTCGGCCAATTGGCGCAGGAATTGCCCCGGCAATTCGAAGGCCTGATGCACATTCCACAATGGGCATGCCCCGCCATAGCGTGCGAATTGAAGGGTTGTGGCAGAATGGCGTTTTGTGATCGTGCCTGCCTGATCAACACGGACAAAGAAGAAAGGAATGCCTTTTGCGCCGGGCCTTTGCAATGTCGACAAGCGATGCGCGACCTGTTCCAGCGATGCACCAAAGCGCGCAGATAGAATTTCAAGATCATGGCGGGTGGCCTGTGCCGCGGACAGAAAAGCCGCATAAGGCATTAGCGCGGCACCAGCGAAATAGTTGGCAAGCCCCACTTTTGCGATGCTGCGCGCTTCATCGGATTGAAAGCGCGCAAGGTCCAGCGTCGCCTCTAGCAGCGGTTCCTGGGCGATAAGCGCCAATTGCAACAGAAGCTGGAATGTCTGGGTCGCGCCACTGGCAAACTGCGAAATCGTCAGGGTTTTGGTTTCTGCATCGTAGTGGCGCAGATCCGTGGCATCGCGAAACACTGTTTTGATGCCATGACTGTCCAACATCCGCACAGCGGCATCGGCCATCGCCTCACCCGGACTGGTGCGGCTGGCAAAACGTTCGGCCGCGCGGTCCACCGCATCAATATAGTTGTCGCAATAGTGAAAAAAGTCGCGCACCTCTTCCCAAGGGCTGGGCTGCAAGCGTGCGTCTTCGCGGCCCAATGCCTCGTCCAATGACGCCAGCCGTTCATGGGTTTGGCGGTAGGCCGCGTGCAGATCCAGAAAAGCACGTGCAAGGGCGGGCGCATTGGCTGCGGCAAGCCGCATATCGGCAAGGGCAGGGGCTGGGCCAATGAATACCGGATCGGCAAGCGCTTCGCGCATGTCACCCACAAGCCGGGCTTCATCACCTGACTGCAGTTCGGTCACATCAAACCCGAATTCCTGCGCAAGCCCCAACACCACCGCTGTCGACACAGGCCGGTTATTGTTTTCCATCTGGTTAAGGTAAGGCAGCGATACGCCCAGCCTTTCAGCAAACGCCTTTTGCGTCAGCTCCAGCCGCCCGCGTAACTCGCGCAGCTTTGCGCCAGCATAAAGTTTCTGAACCGCCATATCCCACCTTTGCAGATTTGCTGTGTCACATTAGCTGCTGCAAAGAAGGCGTCAAGCGATCCGCTTTTCCCGCCAGACCACGAAAAGTACAGATAAAAGCGCCAAAACCGAGGTGCCCAGCATGATCAGTTGCAAAGGCATCGTCCCGGTTTCAATCGTCAGAATACTGCCTGCAAATTGCGATAGTGCGGCACCGCCACCGATCATGATTGCACCGGCCAATCCGCTGGCTGTCCCGGCCAAATGCGGACGCACAGAGATAGAGCCTGCCATGACATTGGGCAGCATCACCCCGTTGCCAAGCCCCAGGAAGGTGCAAAACCCAAAGAAGTTCAGCGGATGATTGACACCAGATAGCGTCAGGATCGCAGACAGCCCGAGGCCAAAAATAGTGATCAGCGTGCCGATTATCGCCATGCGGTTGATGCCAACACTGATCGAAAAGCGCCCGGAGAAAAAGTTACCCAACGCATATCCAATAGCGGGCGCGCCCAGGGCGATGCCGCTCCACAGTGGCGACAGCCCAAAGATATCACTGGCGACAAAAGACGTACCGCCCAGAAGGGCAAAGAAAGCACCAGAGCCGAAAGCCGCGCATAATACATAGCCCCAAAAACGTGGTGAGCGGAAAAGCTCGGGGTATGTCTTAAGCTGGTCACGAAATTTGGTGCCTTCACCTTTCACTGTCTCACCCAGATCGGCATAAACCAGCGCAAGCGTTGCAAGCCCTGCGATCGAAAGAAACACAAAGGTCGCTTGCCAGCCAAAGGCTTGCTCTAACCCGCCACCAATCATCGGGCCGACCATCGGCACCAGCGCCATGCCCATAGTGACGTAGCCAATCATGGATGCGGCTTCATTCTGGGGCACGATGTCGCGTACAATTGCCCGGCCAAGCGCCATGGATGTCGCAACGGCAGCTTGCATGATGCGAAAGAAAAGGAACACTTCAACCGTGGTCGCAAAAAGAGCCCCAATCGAGGCGACGACAAAAACCATAAGCGAGCCCAGCACCATTACGCGGCGGCCATAGCGATCAGAAATAGGGCCGATGAAAACCTGCAACACTGCCGTTGCCGCCAAATACCCTGACAGCGCAATCTGCATGATCGCGTATTCTGTATCAAAATACGTTGTCATCGCCGACAGTGACGGCAGGAAGATCGACATGCTGAGCGCGGCCATACCGGTGATCAACACGAGGGTCAGGATATGTGGTGGTGTGGTGCGATCCAGAAAGCGGATCGTGGGTAGGGTGGTCATATCACAGGTGTATTCCGCTGACAGGATCTTGTCCATCATTGCGTTATTTGCAAGTTTACAAAATTGAAACGATGCTAATTCAAATATTTGCAAATATGCCTATTCGCCCTTCTCCCATCCTGTGCTGCGCGTTAAGATAGATCATCAAACGGTGGGGAACGATCCAATGGACGTATTGCAGGAACTGGAAACGCGGCGGCAAGCGGCCCGCTTGGGTGGCGGTGAAAACCGCATCGCCGCACAGCACAGCAAAGGCAAGCTGACCGCGCGCGAGCGGATTGAACTGTTGCTGGATGACGGGTCCTTCGAAGAGTTTGATATGTTCGTCGCCCACCGCTGCACCGACTTTGGCATGGAAAATGACCGCCCCGCAGGTGATGGGGTTGTTACGGGCTGGGGAACGATCAACGGGCGTTTGGTTTATGTGTTCAGTCAGGACTTTACCGTAATGGGTGGATCCGTGTCCGAAACGCATGGTCAGAAAATCTGCAAGATTATGGATATGGCCGTGCAGAATGGCGCGCCGATCATTGGGATCAACGATTCCGGTGGCGCGCGCATTCAGGAAGGTGTCGCCAGCCTTGCCGCTTACGGCGAGGTGTTTCAGCGCAATATTACCGCCTCTGGCGTGGTTCCGCAGATCAGTCTGATCATGGGGCCAACGGCGGGTGGTGCGGTGTATTCGCCCGCGATGACTGACTTTATCTTTATGGTCAAAGACAGCTCTTACATGTTTGTCACGGGCCCTGATGTAGTCAAGACAGTGACCAACGAACAAGTGACGGCAGAAGAACTGGGTGGCGCTGGGACACACACAAAGAAATCCTCGGTTGCTGATGCGGCCTTTGAAAATGATGTCGAGGCAATCGCAGAGGTGCGTCGCCTTGTTGATTTCCTGCCGCTGCACAACCGCGACAAGGCACCTGTCCGTCCGTTCTTTGATAATGTGAACCGCATGGAAGCCAGCCTTGATACGCTGGTACCTGATAATCCTAACATGCCGTATGACATGAAAGAGTTGATCACAAAGCTGGCGGATGAGGGCGACTTTTACGAAATCCAAGAAGAGTTCGCCAAGAATATCCTGACGGGATTTATTCGGCTTGAAGGTTCGAGCGTTGGCGTTGTCGCCAACCAGCCGATGGTGCTTGCCGGGTGTCTGGACATTGACGCATCCCGCAAAGCGGCGCGATTTGTCCGTTTCTGTGATGCGTTTGATATCCCGATCCTGTCGCTTGTTGATGTGCCGGGTTTTTTGCCGGGGACCAGCCAAGAATATGCAGGCGTGATCAAACACGGGGCAAAATTGCTTTTTGCCTATGGCGAAGCGACGGTTCCGAAGGTTACGGTGATCACCCGCAAGGCCTATGGCGGTGCCTACGTGGTGATGTCATCCAAGCACCTGAATGGCGATTTCAACTATGCTTGGCCCACGTCAGAGATTGCGGTGATGGGGGCCAAAGGCGCAACCGAGATAATTCATCGTGCTGACCTGAACGATCCTGAAAAGCTTGCCAAGCACACGCAGGATTATGAAGACCGCTTTGCGAACCCCTTTGTCGCCGCCGAAAAAGGTGTCATTGATGAGGTCATCATGCCGCACGCCACACGCAAACGGGTCTGCCGGGCTTTTGCATCGCTGCGCACGAAGCAAGTGCAAACCCCGTGGAAAAAACATGACAACATTCCGCTGTGATTCAACGCTGTCAGCATAACCCCGCGCTACGCGCGTCCCCGGTGGCGGGCATTGGCAGGAATATGCCGTTCAGCGCCGCCTGTAGGGTACCATATCTGGCGTTGTTTCTGGCCCGTGTCCGAAATATAGATCGCGTGACAAAGCCCCGCCTATTGTTTGAGTTTGCGCTGCAACATTACGCGCAGTTCGCTTTGAAGGCGTTTGAGAGCACAGTGTTTTTGCCTAAGTTGCCAGCACGTGAAATTGATATCGCGTTCTCGTGGGGCAAAGGTGGCGAAGATCACTGGCAGCCCTGCACAAACAGAGGCAGGCAAATAAAATGCTACAAGGACTTATTGCGTTTTCGGTCGCAGCGCTCATGGCGATTGTTGCCGTATCTGGCAGCCAAGACCGCGCGCCGCTGCAATTCACCTCGGATGCAGCAGCACAACAACAGGTCGATTACGACCGGTTGGGTTACTAAAGCGCACAGTTTTGGACGGGCTTTGGGGCCCGTCCATCCCGCCCCCTTTTTGACCGGAGGGGCGCATGGCTAATCTTCCCTATATGGACAAACATCGCGGGTTCCCCGGGCGATTGCCGGGAACCGATTTTCAGTTCGTGCTGCGCCGCGCAAACAAAGGCGGTGCAACACCACTGACCGAACGCATCCGCTATCCCGACCGGCGCCCACCAGACAAGCGCGCGGACGCGGGTTTTATGCAGGCCCTATGGGAACACTTTGGTGAAGACCCGTTTGTGCGCGGCAATCTTGATGCTGGACGTCTGAGCTGGCTTTTCGGGCGCGAGGTAATCCCAGCCGAAGACCCATTTGATCCCGCCAGCTATGAAGCGATGCTGCGGATTGATGTGAATGTTGCGCGTCAGACATTCCCCGAGATCGTGGAGGACAGTTGAACGTGAACGATAATTTGCCGAAACAATCTAAGCGGGAATTCGCTTATTCCGCCGGGCCCGCGAAACAATGCTATTCAGATCGCCATTCTTTGGTCACAGTCAATGGTGTAGCAGGACGTTCCAGAATTTGTTCTGCTGCAAATTCTCTATACCGTTACCCTTCCCCTGATCGGCCCGCTTACTCACCAAGCGGGCCGATAACGGTTTTCCGCCTGTATAGCGCAAAAATGACGGGTGATATTGGATATCATTGTGAAATTGCTATTCATCGTGGCGCAGACCGCACCAATCGTGGGGCGGTCGATATCACAATGATAGGTTTAAGATTATGCAAAAGACATCAATCATCCTCGCGACAGTGGCAGTATTTGGTTTGGCAGGTTGCCTTGAGGGCGACGTGGAACGTGGCGTCGCAGGTGCAGGCGCTGGCCTTGTGGCTGCAGAAGTACTGGGTACGGACCGCACAGGGACAATCCTGGCAGGTGCAGCAGCCGGCGTTCTGTGTGACGACGCAGGCATCAACGGCTGCCGCTAAGTTAAACAATCGCGCCCATTGCGGGCGTGCAATGCATAAAGACCGTCGCTGGGGCCACGTCCCTGCGGCGGTTTTTTCGTTTTTGGGGACGTGAAGACAATGTTCAAAAAAATCCTGATCGCAAACCGTGGTGAAATTGCCTGTCGTGTTATCAAGACCGCCCGCAAGATGGGCATTCAGACAGTTGCGATTTATTCGGACGCCGACCGCAATGCGCTGCATGTGAAAATGGCTGATGAAGCGGTGCACATTGGCCCGCCCCCCGCCAACGAATCCTATATTGTCATCGACAAGGTCATGGATGCGATCAAACAAACCGGTGCTGAAGCTGTGCATCCCGGTTATGGTTTTTTGTCAGAGAACCCTAAATTCGCCGATGCGCTTGATGCCGCTGGCGTTACCTTTATCGGCCCGCCAAAAGGCGCGATTGAGAAGATGGGCGATAAGATTACATCCAAGAAAATCGCGCAGGATGCAGATGTGTCCACCGTACCCGGCTACATGGGGTTGATCGAAGACGCCGAAGAGGCTGTCAAAATCTCTAACCAAGTTGGCTATCCCGTGATGATCAAAGCCTCTGCCGGTGGTGGCGGTAAGGGCATGCGGATTGCGTGGAACGATGACGAGGCGCGCGAAGGTTTCCAGTCGTCCAAGAACGAGGCCGCCAACAGCTTTGGCGACGACCGTATCTTTATCGAGAAATTCGTGACCCAACCGCGCCACATCGAAATTCAGGTGCTTTGCGATGGGCACGGCAATGCGGTGTATCTGCACGAGCGTGAATGTTCGATCCAGCGCCGAAACCAGAAAGTGATTGAGGAAGCCCCAAGTCCTTTCTTGGATGAAGCCACCCGTAAGGCGATGGGCGAACAATCCGTCGCATTGGCGCAGGCTGTTGGTTATACCAGCGCCGGTACGGTTGAATTCATCGTTGATGGTGACCGCAATTTCTATTTCCTTGAAATGAACACCCGCTTGCAGGTGGAACACCCTGTGACTGAATTGATCACAGGCGTTGATCTGGTTGAACAGATGATCCGCGTGGCCGCTGGGGAAAAACTGCCTTTTACGCAGAAGAACCTCAAGATCAACGGCTGGGCAATGGAAAGCCGTCTTTATGCCGAAGACCCGTATCGTGGGTTTCTGCCGTCGATCGGGCGTCTAACTCGCTATCGCCCCCCTGTTGAAGAGGCCACGGAAACCCGTGCTGTCCGCAATGACACTGGTGTGTTCGAGGGCGGCGAGATCAGCATGTACTATGACCCGATGATCGCCAAGCTGTGCACTTGGGCCCCTGACCGTGCCACCGCGATTGAGGAGATGCGGCTTGCGCTTGATGGGTTCGAATTGGAAGGGATCGGGCATAACCTGCCGTTCCTCGCGGCGGTGTATGACCATCCAAAGTTCACCAGCGGGAATATGACAACCGCCTTTATCGAAGAAGAATACCCCGACGGTTTTGAAGGGGTGACATTGGATAAGGACACCTGCGAACGTGTTGCTGCCGCTGCCGCCGCGATGCACCGGGTCGCTGAAATTCGCCGTACGCGCATTTCTGGCCGCATGGATAATCACGAACGCCACGTGGGCGAAGATTGGGTAGTTAAACTGCAAGGCCACGCGCATGACGTGAAAATCAGCGCAGACAAAACCGGTGCGGATGTTGCGATTGGCGACCGGTCCCTGCGGGTGGAAAGCGATTGGACACCGGGCGATCCACTGGCGCGCCTGAGCGTGGATGGATCACCTTTGGTTTTGAAGATCGGCAAAATCTCTGGTGGCTTCCGCGTCCGCTATCGTGGGGCGGATTTGAAAGTGCATGTGCGCACCCCGCGTCAGGCCGAACTTGCAGCGCTGATGCCTGAAAAGGTGGCTCCTGATACGTCGAAATATCTGCTGTGCCCTATGCCCGGCCTGATCGTAAAGGTTGATGTGGCCGAAGGTGATGAGGTGCAGGAAGGTCAGGCGCTTTGCACCGTTGAGGCGATGAAGATGGAAAACATCCTGCGGGCCGAAAAGAAGGGCACTGTGAAAAAGATCAAAGCGGGTGCGGGCGATAGCCTTGCCGTTGACGAAGTGATTATGGAGTTTGAATGATCACCATCGCCACTTCATCACGCGGCTATTGCCCCACCATCCGGCGATCTGAAATCTCTTGCTGGCGCAGGGGCATTTTGTCGATGGATCGTGACAGTTCGCGCACGCTGTATGGGCTTGGCTTGCGTAGGGCCACGCGGCCATCTTTGCTAACCAAAGCCATCATGAACCCGCGTGGCCGCAATTCGATCCGCAGATCCGACATTGTGGCGCGATCAGTGTCAGTGATCAGAATGACGTCGCGTTCAGCAAGCCGTTCGACATCCGCCAACAGCAAATCCATTTGCTGCTGGAAGCGCGGATCGTTGGGTGTGTCTGCAAAGACCACCAATGGACGCGCAACCCAGTTCAGGTCATCCAACGTAATTTCCGCCCCGTCAAAGACTTGGGTGCGGTCTTCTTCCCAGCGTTCAAGGACGGTTTGTTCTTGTGCCGTTGCAGGCAGGGCGATGAGTGCGGCAAGCGCGATGTTCGTCAATAACTTCATAAACATGGATATAGAGGCGCTTGCGCCAAAAGCTAAGGGGCAACTGCATTTTGGTGAAAACAAATGCGTGTTACCTGAACCAACCCCTTTCGGAGGTGCCAATGTCTGACAAGAAAACATGGGAAGAGATTGCCCGCAAAGAGCTGCGTGGCAAGCCTTTGGAGGCGCTGACGTGGGATACTTTGGAAGGCATTCCGGTCCGGCCGCTTTACACCGCTGATGATACGGATGGATTGCCGCATATGGGCGGTATTCCGGGCGAGGCCCCCTTTACGCGCGGTGTAAAGGCCACGATGTACGCAGGCCGCCCGTGGACGATCCGGCAATATGCGGGGTTCTCAACAGCTGAGGAATCGAACGCATTCTACCGCAAAGCGCTTGAGGCGGGTCAGCAGGGTGTGTCTGTCGCCTTCGATCTGGCGACGCACCGTGGTTATGACAGTGACCACCCACGCGTTGAAGGTGATGTCGGCAAGGCGGGTGTGGCGATTGATAGCGTTGAGGATATGAAAATCCTGTTTGATGGCATCCCGCTCGATAAGGTTTCGGTGTCGATGACGATGAACGGCGCGGTCATCCCTATTCTGGCGAACTTCATCGTGGCCGGGGAAGAGCAGGGGCATCCGCGCAATGTACTGTCCGGCACCATTCAGAACGACATTCTGAAAGAATTTATGGTGCGGAATACTTATGTTTATCCGCCGGAACCGTCGATGCGGATCATTGCGGATATTATCGAATATACGACCAATGAGATGCCGAAGTTCAACTCGATCTCGATCTCGGGCTACCACATGCAAGAGGCAGGTGCGAATTTGGTGCAAGAGCTGGCCTATACGCTGGCTGATGGGCGTGAATATGTGCGCACCGCGATTGCACGCGGCATGGACGTGGATCAGTTCGCAGGGCGGCTGTCGTTCTTTTTTGCCATTGGCATGAATTTCTTCATGGAGGCTGCCAAACTGCGCGCCGCCCGCCTGCTGTGGTCGCGGATCATGGCGGAATTTGAACCCAAGAACCCCAAGTCGTCCATGCTGCGCACCCATTGCCAGACCTCCGGCGTGTCACTGCAGGAACAGGACCCGTATAACAATGTGATCCGCACAGCTTACGAGGCGATGAGCGCGGTGTTGGGCGGCACACAGTCGTTGCACACCAATGCGCTGGATGAGGCGATTGCATTGCCGACTGAGTTCAGCGCGCGGATTGCCCGCAACACCCAGTTGATTTTGCAGGAAGAAACCGGTGTGACCAATGTGGTCGATCCGCTGGCAGGCTCTTACTATGTCGAAAACCTGACCCATGAACTGGCCGAGGCGGCTTGGGCGCTGATTGAAGAAGTCGAAGAAATGGGCGGTATGACCAAAGCGGTCGCCTCTGGAATGCCGAAGCTGCGGATTGAAGAAACAGCGGCCAAGCGGCAGGCGGGCATTGATCGTGGCACCGAGGTGGTTGTCGGTGTGAACAAATACCGCAAGGACAATGAAGACCCGATCGACATTCTGGATATCGATAACGATGCGGTGCGCTTGTCACAAATTGCGCGGATTGAGGCCACGAAAGCGGCGCGCGATGATGCGGCTTGCGAAGCAGCCCTCACCGAACTCACCCGCCGCGCCAACGAAGGCGGCAATTTGCTGGAAGCGGCGGTCGAGGCATCACGCGCCCGCGCCACAGTCGGAGAGATTAGCATGGCAATGGAAAAAGCATTCGGACGGCACCGCGCCGAGGTGAAAACTTTGGCAGGCGTTTATGGTGCCGCTTATGAAGGCGACGAAGGGTTTGCGGCAATACAGTCTTCAGTTGAAAAGTTTGCCGAGGACGAAGGGCGCCGCCCGCGTATGTTAGTCGTGAAGATGGGCCAAGACGGGCATGACCGGGGCGCAAAGGTGATCGCGACGGCCTTTGCGGATATCGGCTTTGATGTGGATGTCGGACCATTGTTTCAGACACCTGCCGAGGCAGCACAGGATGCCATCGACAACGATGTGCATGTCATTGGGATCAGTAGCCAAGCGGCGGGGCACAAGACGCTTGCACCCAAACTGGTGGCCGCGCTGAAAGAGGCCGGGGCCGAGGATATCATCGTCATCTGCGGTGGCGTCATTCCGCAGCAGGATTACCAGTTCCTTTATGATAGCGGGGTCAAGGCGATCTTTGGGCCGGGCACGAATATCCCCAAGGCAGCGCAGGATATTCTGGATATCATTCGCGAAACGCGCGGTTGATCCATGTTGAAACTTGATCACCTGGCCGTAGCCTGCACCAACCTTGTCGAAGGGACGGCATGGGTTGAGGAACAGCTTGGCGTGACATTGCAACCCGGCGGGCAACATGCGCGCTTTGGCACGCATAATACGCTGCTGGGGCTGGCCGATGGGCTGTATCTGGAGGTGATTGCAAAAGAGCCGGGTGCTGTTCCTGATGCGGGGCATGCATGGTTTGGTCTGGATGATTTCACAGGTCCCGCGCGTCTTGGAAATTGGATTTGTCAGACGGACGATCTGGTAAGGGCGCTTGCAAAAGCACCGGCAGAGGTCGGCACGCCGCGCGCCCTTACGCGGGCTGATCTGAAATGGCAGATCACTGTACCTGATGATGGCAGTTTGCCTTACAACGGGGCATTTCCAACCCTGATCGAGTGGGCGGAAGGCACGCATCATCCAGCGGACCGGTTGCCGCAAAGTGGTGTGACACTGTTGACCTTTGAGGTCAGCCACCCCGATGCTGATCACCTTAGCCAGATGATGGAGCTTGAGGATGATCGCGTCACTCTAAAGGCAGGGCCATTCGGTATGCGCGCCACCTTTAATACACCTCACGGATTGAGAACGCTGGAATGATCCGTGCCGCGACCGCCGCCGACGCGCCGCAGATCGCGGCAATCTGGAACCACGCGATCCGTGAGACAACGATCACCTTCAACCCGGTTGAAAAATCCGAAGATGAAGTCGCAACGCTTTGCGCGCAGGACTGTCTGGTTTGGGATGAGGATGGGCAGGTGCTGGGCTTTGCGCGCTATTTCCCGTTTCGGGGCGGCGAAGGCTATCGGTTCACGGTCGAACATACGATTATGCTGCATGGTGATGGCCACGGAAAAGGCGGCGGCAAGCAGTTGATGGACGCGCTTTTTGCCGATGCAAAGACGGCCGATAAACACACGATGTTTGCCGGATGCAGCGCTGAAAACGCAGGTGCGGTCGCATTCCATGCAAAGTTGGGCTTTCAAAAGGTTGCAACGCTGCCCGAAGTGGGGTTCAAGTTTGGGCGTTGGATAGACCTCGTTTTGATGCAGAAACGCCTTTAAAGGACAGATTTCATGTCGATTTGGTCACGGATGGCCGAAGCAATTGCCGCCCTGACCAAGGGCGAAGGGCTGTCAGCTGTTTTTGAAAAGCTGCGCGCATCGCCTGATCGCACGGTGGCCTTTGCCATTGCTGTGATCGCGTTGGGCGCAAAGATGGCCAAAGCGGATGGTTTAGTCACCAAGGATGAAGTTGTGGCGTTCCGCGAAGTGTTCCTGATCCCGCCGGAGGAAGAGGCGAATGCGGCACGCGTGTTCAACCTCGCCCGGCAGGATGTGGCGGGGTACGACACCTATGCCCGCCGGATCAAGGCGATGTATGGCGACGATGACCGCCCGCTTTGTGACCTGTTGGAGGGGCTGTTTCATATCGCAATGGCTGATGGTTTTTATCATCCCAAAGAGGATGATTTTTTGCATAACGTTGCGAAAATATTTGGCTTTGACGAACGCCGGTTCCGCGGCATTCGCGGCCAGTTCGTCGCCGAGGCTGAACGCGATCCTTATGACATTCTGGGCGTAGATCCGACCGCCTCAATGGAAGATGTCCGTGCTGCGTGGCGCAAATTGGTACGCGAAACCCACCCTGATCAGATGATGGCGCGCGGTGTCCCGGAAGAGGCTGTCAAACTGGCCGAACGGCGGATGGTTGCGATCAATCGCGCCTGGGAAGAAATCCAAGGCGCGCGCGGGTGAGGATCGCCACTTACAATGTGGAATGGTTCAACAGTCTTTTTGATAATACTGGCGCGCTGATCGACGACGACAGTTGGTCGTCGCGCTGGGATGTGA
This sequence comes from Roseobacter sp. CCS2, assembly GCF_000169435.1. GTDB lineage: Bacteria > Pseudomonadota > Alphaproteobacteria > Rhodobacterales > Rhodobacteraceae > Yoonia. Next base: position 611,175 of record NZ_AAYB01000002.1, read on the forward strand.
CTAAGGCGCAGCAAACTGCTGGCTTGGGCGTTGTGTTTGGTGCGCTGGACGCAGATGTTGTCATGATTATTGAGGCACCTGATACCAGCCCGCACCGTGATGCGCGCAAGGCGCTTGCGCATTTCGCAGCGCGCTTTGATTTGCGTGCGCGCGAGGCTGTGACAGGGTTTACCAATGACACGCAGCAGGAAATCGTACTTCTTTACGATCCTGATGTGCTGGACGCGGTCCATGACCCGCAAAATGCTGCAGATGCACCGCAATTCGACGGCCAGTTTCATATGGACGTGGATGTTGATGCGCATCCCGACCCGATCACATGGTCGAAACCGCCGCTAGAGATTGCTTTGACAACAGGCAGTGGCCCGGTGCGCTTGATCGGTGTGCATGCCAAATCAAAAGCCCCACATGGTGCGCGCAACGACGCCGAGGCAACCCGTATTTCAATCCAGAACAGGCGCAAGCAACTGGCGCAATGTGTCTGGCTGCGCAAGCGCGTGGAACAGCACCTTGCAGCCGGTGAACACCTGATCGTGCTGGGTGATTTTAACGATGGTCCGGGACTGGATGAATATGAAAAGCTGTTTGGGCGGTCTGGGATAGAAATTGTGCTGGGCGAGGGAGCCGAAGAGCAGCTTTTCGATCCCCATGCGCAGATGGTGCTGTCGCGTCGCTTTGGTGCATCCCCGTCGACCGCGCGTTTCAAGCGCAAGGGTGAGCCTTATCTGCAAGCGTTGCTAGATTATGTTATGGTGTCACAGGGATTGCGCCAGAAAGCCCCCATATGGCAAATCTGGCATCCGTTTGATCACCCTGCGTGTTATGCAGATGTTGTTTTGCGGGATGGGCTTTTGGCCGCCTCGGATCACTTTCCTGTCGTTCTGGACATTGATTTGTGATTTGAAATTGCGCGCAGTCGTTCTTACCTTTGGTGGTATGAAACGGATTATTGCATTTACACTTGCCGCGGGCCTTTTGTGGACACCGGCCATGGCGCAAGACACCACGACGCCCGAGACGGATGAAGGTTTCGATCTTATGGAAGAAGGCGCACGCATGTTGATGCGTGGCCTGATGGATGAGATGGAACCAACAATCAACGCGCTGCGCGACAGCTTTGAAGATATGGGGCCCGCTTTTGGAGAATTTGCGCAGTCGGTCGGTCCCGCCTTTGCGGACCTGTTGGAACAGGTGGACGATTTGCGCAACTATGACGCGCCAGAGTTTTTGCCCAACGGCGATATCATCATGCGCCGCAGCCCTGACGCCCCGATCTGGAAACCCGAATTTGAAGGATCAGAAATTGAGCTTTAGCGCTTAATCGTTTGACGACCGCTGCCGCCGATACCAACTGCCATGCCCGCCTTGAGGGTTTGTTTTCTCAGCCGAGGCAGCGCCTTCTTTAGCCGCGACCGCGGGCCTGTCAAAGCTCAACGCTTGCGACGTCACCAGACGAATAACGCGCTTAGTCGGAATATCGATTGGTTCACGAGCCTCGGTTGGTTCTTCGGTAACGGTGTCAGCGGCAATCTCTTCTTCGTTTTCGGTAGCAGCGGCCGGGCTATGGCCCAGATCAGCACGCAATTGCACAAGCGCAGATGTGGCATCCGCCGGTTTCGGCATGTTTACTTGATCACGTGCACCTAGTTTGATGACGCTAAAGGCCGCGTTGTCCTGCTCTGGGTCGGCAAGGTCGTTGATTGCAGATAGCAAAGCTTCGGTGATGTCCGCGCTGCGGGCATCTTGTGTCTTTTGCAAGATATCAGCGATTGCATCGTTAGACAGGAACTGCAAACCATCGCTTGCGACAAGAATGATATCCCCCGGCAAGATTGTCGTCGGTGTGTCCGGGCAATCGATCTTGGCAATTTCGACACCGGCAATCGCAGAGGTAAGCGTATTGCGATCAGGGTGGTTGCGCCCAACCTCTGGGTCCATGGCGCCCACTTTGACCATCATGTCGATCTGCGGCGCCATTGAATGATCTTGGTTCAATTGGCGCAGTTCGCCGTCACGGAACAGAAACAAGGGCGAATCCCCCACAGAAACCCAGTAAAGATCATCGCCACGAATGACACAGGCCAGCAAGGTTGCACCCATACCATAGCTGTCTGGCGTTTCATCAATGTACTGGGCCACACAGGCATTCGCAGCGGCCGCCGTGCTGCACAATAGCGCCGACACATCAGTGATCTGTTTGTCGAGCGACATTTCCTTGCGTTTGATATCGCCAAACACCTCTGACATCACGATAGCGCTGGCAACATCGCCGGACAGATGCCCGCCCATGCCATCGGCCAAAACCGCAAAACCTGTTTCTTGTCCCTGAGGGAAATTGGCGATCAGACTATCTTCTTGATAATCCCGTCCACCTTTGATTGCCGCTGTCGCAACATCGAACCTGACTGCTTTGTTCAACACGTTCACCATTCAAATTTAACTGTCACCCCCGAGGGGCATACTTCACTCATACAAATACGAGAGCCTATAAACACAACTTCTCTCGAACAGGTGTAAAAAGCGAGCCAAATAAGGCAAAAAATCGGTCTTTTGGATGTCAAAAGTGCTTTTGTTCACTTTTGGTTCATTTATATGCTAATTTTGCGGCCCGTAACGAAAACAGTTTTATGCATTTGTATTAATTGTTGATTATTTGGATACTACAACCATAGCGCGATTTTGCCGTAAGGTCACTTTCGCGCACGAATCTACCGTATTAAGCTCACTTTTTTGAGAATCGTTTTACGAAATTTACCGTCCCGGTTGCATTCATCGCGGTGACAAGCCCATCAAATCTGGACTGTGCGACTTCACCAAAAAGTGGGCGCGCGTGTTCCGTCAACCGCAGGGTGAGTTCACGTTTTTGGGGTTTCCAGCGCAAAGTTCCCGGTTCTTCATCCGCTGTCAGCCAAAGCATCGCACCAAGGCGCATCGCTTTGCCAAGAACTTCGGCCTCTTTGATTTGGGCATCATCCAGCATCGCAAAAAGCGGATCATAGCGGGCGTTCGCGCTTTTGCTGGTGTAGCGGTTCATCAGCGCAAGACCCAGCAGGACACGTTCATAATGCTTCAGGCCGCCCAGATTGGCGCGGGTTGCGTTATCAAAGGTCACTTCGGCGCGGTAATCAGGGTGTGCACGCCAGCTGACATCATGCAGTAGGCAGGCCGCCTTGATGATCCGCTTGCGCTGCCAATTGGCACGGGGAAATAGCGGTTTGATGAAATCGTAAAGCACACGGCCAAACCCCGGCAGGCGGGCATCCTTGGCTTCGGCAAAGCGGCAGGCCTCGATCAGCGGGTCGCGTTCGCGCAGGGCGCGTGGCATTTGTTCGTACAGCATGCCTTCGCGGATACCGTAGGATGAAATCGCCACATCCTTGGGTTTGAATGTGCGCATCAGTTCTTTCAGCACGATTGAGGCCAGCGGCACCAGCGACATCCGGCTGTCCGAGATATTGCAGCGACCGCGCAGTTCTTGCAGGTCTGATTTACGAATATAGTCTGCGGTCTTGGTGATCTGGCGGGAACTCATGCGGTATTCATGCAAAACCGTCAGCGGATAATCCCGCCGTTCCATGTCAACCCGGGCAATAGCCCGCCACGACCCACCGACCAGAAACAGGCGCATACCGGTGACATTGCCCATTTCATCATGAAGCTGTTGCATGGTTTCACGCACGTAGGCTTTGACGGCTTTGCGCCCGCCTTTGATTTCGCGCAGTTTCAGCGGTCCAAGCGCGGATGTTAGGCGGCGCCCGACGCGGCCGTCGGCCAGATCAGCCAATTCCATTGATGACCCGCCAATGTCACATACCAATCCATAGCTGCCGGGCCAGCCCAGCAAGACACCCTGTGCCGAAAGGCGTGCCTCTTCCTTACCGTCGATCACCCACAGCTTAATACCCGTTTCGCGCAACACGTCGGCCTGAAAGTCACCACCGTCTGTCGCTTCGCGCACCGCCGCCGTCGCCACGGCCGTCAATGGGGGAATACCCATTCCTTCGGCCAGCGCGGCAAAGCGGCGGATCGCGGAAATCGCGCGGACGCGCCCTTCGGGGTTCAGATGCCCCGTTTGCGAAAGGCCCGCACCCAAGGCACACATGATTTTTTCGTTATAGAAATAGGCAGGCGAACGGGCGGCCCCATCAAAAACCACCAGTCGGACAGAGTTTGAGCCCACATCAATCACGCCCACCCGGCTCAGCCTTTTGGCGGCTGCGTCTTCAAACAAGGGGCGACCGAACGGGCCCCAGTCGATTGTGTCCTCTACAGGCGCTTGTGTCATTGAAAACCCCGGTCGATATCCCCGCAAAAAGGTATTCATCAATCGTGCTGATGCGTCAACCAAAGGGTCGTGGACTGGCTGCATTATCTGCCTGCGTATTCGCCAGTGTTGTTTGAGAGCCTTTTTGTCTAAAATGCAACGCACTCAGTTTTAGACAAAGGACCCGGCACCAAATGATGAAAGACTCGCGCAGCAGTTTTGACGATTTGACCGTTGTCAGCGGTGATCCCGACCGTTTGCAGGGCTTCACATTGACGGGTCTTGTGCGCAATGAGATGTATTTTTTGCCGGCGTTTCTAACGCACTATCGCAAGCTTGGTGTTGCGCGGTTCGTTTTCATAGATGACAGGTCTGATGATGGCACATCTGCTTTCCTCGCAGAGCAAGCTGATGTCATTGTTCTTAATAGCCCTTACAAATTTGGTGATCGTGTTGGTAACGATGTGGCGGCGGCCTATAAGCTGGAACATCGCAGAATGGATCTGTTGTGGCGCACACAGTTAATTCAGTTTTTCGCTTTGAATCAATGGTCTTTGCATGTGGACGTGGACGAGTTTTTGCATTTGCCCGACGGCATGAGTATTGCAGAGGTTTCCGATGCCCTTGCACGTAAAGATGCCGAAGCGCATGCAGTTTGGTCTGTCATGTTAGATATGTATCCGGCATCAATCTGTGACCTGCGGGACATGGACGCGCAAGACAGTTTTGATTTAGGTGCTGCATGGTATTTCGATGGTTTACAGCACTTAAGCTTGCGTGAGGACAAATCACCAAAAGTAACTTATGGCGGCAGTCGTGCTCGATTGTTGGGCGCGCATGGACTGAACCCAAAGGCGGGGTCTAAACTTCAACGGCTGGGGCACGGGTTGGGGCTGAAACCGGTACGGTACAATGCGGTTTACAAGCCAATCCTGATACGCGGTACCGAAGAGGCAGTTTTTGAAACGTCGCATCAGGTACGTCTCAAAACCAATCGACATGCGCTACTACCACTTTGCCACTTCAAGTTTAATGGTCAAGTTTATCGTCGAATTGCACAGGCGATTGCGGATGGCCAGCACCCTGGCGGCGCCTCAGAGTATGCTGATCTTGCGCGGTTATTGACCAAAATGGATGAGGAGGAATCTACGTTCCTATGCAAATCATCGACGCGGCTCAGTGGTTTTGACGACTTTGTGCGTACGGAAAATGCGTTGGGTTTCGATTAGTCATCCGTATGCGTCAGCTGTGGCACGTCTGATGCCCCCGCAGATCCACGTCCTGACAGCGACGGGTTTTCCATAAAGAACCGGTGGCAGTTGAAGGCGAAGGTGCCTTCTTCAATGATGGCCCGGGTAAAGCTGCCGTCGGCAGACATGACCCAGCTTTGCGCGATATCGGCCATATTGGCGGCCATGATCTGGCTCACGATCTGGGCTTTGACGGTGGCGTTCTTGATTTCGACCAATGTCTCAACCCGGCGGTTCAGGTTGCGGCCCATCCAATCGGCCGAACTGATATAAACCTTGGCCTTTTTGGAGGGCAAGTTACTGCCGTTGCCAAAGCACACGATGCGCGAGTGTTCCAGAAACCGCCCGACAACGGATTTGACCCGGATGTTTTCAGATAGCCCCGCCACGCCGGGGCGCAAGCCGCAGATACCGCGCACAACAAGACTGATTTTGACCCCTGCCTGACTGGCCGCATAAAGCGCATCAATCACGTCGCTTTCGATCAGCGAGTTCATCTTGGCCCAGATCATGGCGGGTTTGCCATCGCGTGCGTTCTTGGCCTCGGCGGCGATACGGTCCAGTAAGGTTTGTTTCAGCGTCAAGGGCGAGATCGACAGATTTTCCAACCCGTCCGGTTGGGCATAGCCGGATAGGTAATTGAACACCTTTGTCGCGTCACGTCCCAGTTTCGCGTCGCAAGTAAAGAGGCTGAGGTCGGTATAAATACGTGCCGTGATCGGGTGATAGTTGCCAGTGCCAAAATGGGTATAGGTGACCAGCTTGTCGCCTTCGCGGCGCACAACCGTACTGATCTTGGCGTGGGTTTTGTAGTTCAGGAAACCGTAAACGACATGCGCACCCGCCCGCTCTAGCCGTCGCGACTGGCGGATATTGGCGGCCTCGTCAAAGCGGGCTTTGAGTTCGACAAGCGCAGTCACGGATTTGCCGTCTTCTGCGGCTTCGCAAAGTGCCTCGACGATGGGTGAGCGTTTAGAGGTGCGGTAGAGCGTTTGTTTGATCGCCACGACATTGGGGTCGCGGGCCGCTTGGGTCAGAAAGCGAACAACCATGTCGAAGGTTTCATAGGGGTGGTGCAGCAGCATGTCCTTTTGGCGGATCGCGGCGAACATATCGCCGTCGTGATCCTGCACGCGTTCGGGCACGCGCGGCGCAAAAGTGGGCCATAGCAAGTCTGGACGGTTTTCCAGTACCAGTTCGCCCAGATCGGCGATGCCGATCAGGCCATCCACTTCGACCACCGTTTCTTCGGTCACATGCAATTCGGACATGATCAGTGTTTTCAATGCGCTGGGCGCGCCTTCGGAAATCTTAAGGCGCACCACCTCACCACGCCGCCTGCGTTTCAGTGCGGTTTCAAATTCGCGCACCAGATCTTCGGCTTCATCTTCCAGTTCCAGATCGCTGTCGCGAAGAACTTTGAAGGCGCAGCTTCCCTTGATCCGATACCCCGGGAACAGCCGCCCGATATGCAGCAACAACAGCTCTTCCAGCGGCAGGAACCGATGTCCGCTGTCGGCGGGCAGGGCCACAAAACGATCAATCTGCGCAGGCACTGGCAAAAGCGAGCGTAGCTGACGTTTGTCGCTGGGCCGTTCCAGTTGCAGTGCAAGGGCGAAACCTTCGTTCGGCAGGAAGGGGAACGGATGCGCGGGGTCAATGGCAAGGGGGGATAGGACCGGAAAGACCTGTTCGATGAACACGTTTTCCAGATAGGCGATGTCATCCTCACTCAGCGCTGCGCGATCAAGGATATGAATGTCTTGTGCGGCCATCAGTGTTTGCAGATCGGTGAACACGGTTTGCTGGCGCGACATCAGCGCGCGCGCATCTTTATCAATCACCACTAATTGCTCTGCCGGGGTCAGCCCATCAAGGCCGGGGGTCACGTTGCCTTCGTTTGCAAGTTCGCGCAGACCTGCGACACGCACAGTATAAAATTCATCAAGGTTGGTGGCCGAGATCGACAAGAACCGCAACCGTTCCAGCAAAGGCACGCGCGGGTTTTCGGCCTCTTCCAGCACGCGCCAGTTAAAGCTTAGCCAACTCAGCTCGCGATTGACGAAACGCGCAGGCGCGGTCAGGTCGATATCAAGCGTTGTGGGGGATGGATAATCCCCTTCAAGAAAGTTTGCGTTCGTCATGGGGCCTTTGTGTCCCGCATGTGTTGCGGTTCTATGACAAGTATCGCGACCTCAGCCGGGGTTGTCCAGCAACTCGGCCGCAAGTGATTTGTTGATTTTGCGTCCTTGTGCCAGCGCCGCTGCATCCAGCCGCGCGACAATGTCTGCCGCCGCCGCGAAAGAGCGTTCGATCCGCGTTGATAGATATTGTACCAAAGCAGGCTGGGGGTTGATCTGGCGGTCTGCGAAAAGTTTCATGATCAAGGCCGACAGCAATGCGTCATCCGGGTTGTCGATTTGCACAACTGTCGTGGCCTGCATCCGTGACGCCAAATCCGGCAAAGTGATGGGCCAGCGGCTTGGCGGGTGGTCTGACGTCAACAAAAGCGACCCGCCTGCATTTCGCAAGTTATTGTGCAGGTGAAACACTGCTTCCTCGGCGGCGGATGGCAAGGTTTCCATATCTTCAATAATGACCGTTGATGCGTCTGTCTGGAATGTCGCTGATATTTCGCTGGCGACAATCAGAAACGCGTCACTTTGCGCCTGAAAGACCCGTGACAGATGGCTTTTACCACAACCACTTGGTCCGATCAGGGCCAGTTTTTGTTCAGGCCATGCTTCGGGCGTGCTGAGCATCGCAAAGGCTTGCGCGTTTGCATCTGAGACAAAGAAATCATCCGGCCCCAGCGCAACCCCTGTTGGCCAGTCAAATGCAAGCTGGTTTGACATCTAGTCGCCCTCGGACTGCCCGCGATACAGCATGCTGTGCTTGTACTGGCCAAGCCCCCAACGCGCGACAACACCGATCATCGCGGCGATTGGAACAGCAACCAGCATCCCGACAAACCCGAAAAGGGTACCGAAAACGGACAGCGCAAAAAGTAGCCAGACAGGGTGCAGACCAACCGACCCGCCAACCAGTTTCGGCGTCAGAATATTACCTTCAAGGAACTGACCCAGCCCAAATATCCCTGCGACAATGCCGATCCGCAGCCAATTGGTGGTGTAGGAAATCGTATCGCCATCGACGACCTCGACACTGCCCCAAAACTGAAAAAGCGCAAGGCCAACCGCCAAAACGCCGCCGACTAGCGCGCCAATATACGGAATAAAGGTGATCAACCCGGCGATGAACCCCACAATCAAGCCAAAGTTCAGACCAGCCAACATCAGGGCCACAGCATAATATGTGCCCAGCACCAGACAGACCGTGCCTTGCCCACGAATGAATGACGCCAGCGTCGCGTCAATATCGCGTGCCAGTTGCCGGATCGTGTCGACGTGGTCGCGGGGTAGCATATCGTCGATTTTCGCGGTCATGTTGTCCCAATCAAGCAACATGTAAACGGCAACAACAGGAACGATCACGAGCAGCACAAGGATGTTGATCAACCCAAGTGCGGACGACACAAGCCCGTTCACCAGCTCACCGCCTTTGGATTGGATCGTCTCACCCACGGCAAGTAGCTGTTGATATGCCACGCTTTGGTTGTCCATCAGCTGTGGAAACCGTTCGGTCAGGCCGGTACGCAGCCGATCAAAAAGCTCAGGCGCGGTATCAATCAAAGAGGCCGTTTGCTGCACCAGTGTCGGGATCACCAGTAAGAACAATAAAACAAAGATCAGGATGGTCACAATTGTGATGATCGCAACCGCTGCCATCCGCGAACATCCCGCCTTTTCCAGCCGGTCCGCAATTGGGTCCAGGCAATAGGCAATTGCCCCACCCAAGACGAACGGCAGGATCACATCTCCCAAAAACCATAAGACGACCAGAAAGAAAGCCGTGGCAACGCCCCAGTATTTTGCTTGTTGTCCGACAGGAAGTGCCATGGATCATCCGTAATTGCGTGTCTCATAGATGCGATGTGCAGCAAGATGACGCAAGGGCCGCTGCGCAGAAAACATGGGCGCCTATGTTGATGAGACAGGTTGCGAGCGCACACGCGGGCGATTACACCGATCCCAACACGTTTATCCAAAAAGGTCACACCCATGCGCCTGAGCCGCTATTTCCTGCCCGTTCTCAAAGAAACGCCCCGCGAGGCGCAGATCGTCAGCCACCGTTATATGTTGCAGGCGGGGATGATCAAACAGGCCAGTGCGGGCATCTATTCGTGGCTGCCGCTGGGCTTTAAAGTGCTGCGCAAGATCGAAAATATCGTGCACGAAGAACAAGCGCGTGCCGGACACATCGCCATTCAGATGCCAACGATCCAATCCGCGGACCTTTGGCGCGAAAGTGGCCGCTATGATGCCTACGGCGAAGAAATGCTGCGCATCAAGGACCGCGGTGGGCGCGATATGCTGTTCACACCAACGGCTGAGGAACTAGTCACAGACATTTTCCGCGCGCATGTAAACAGCTACAAAGACCTGCCGCTGACCCTGTACCAAATTCAGTGGAAGTTCCGCGATGAAGTCCGCCCTCGCTTTGGCGTGATGCGGGGCCGCGAATTCTATATGAAAGACGGCTATAACTTTGACCTGACCAAAGAAGACGCGCTGCATGCCTATAATCGCCATCTGGTAAGTTATCTGCGCACGTATGAACGTATGGGCCTGCAAGCCATTCCAATGCGCGCTGACAGTGGCCCGATTGGCGGCGATGACACGCACGAGTTTCTTGTGTTGGCCGAGACAGGCGAGAGCGAGGTATTCTATGACAGCGAAATCACTGATCTGAAGTTCGGCGATCGTCAGATTGATTATGATGACAAAGCCGCATGTCAGGCTGTGTTGGAAGAATTCACCAGCCGCTATGCGCGGACCGATGAAACCCACGACGAAGCGCTGTTCGACGCGATCCCAGAGGAGCGTAAACGGACCGCACGCGGCATTGAGGTTGGCCAGATTTTCTATTTTGGTACAAAGTATTCTGAAAGCATGGGCGCGTTGGTCGATGACGGGCAGGGCGGTAAAGTACCGGTCCACATGGGCAGCCATGGGATCGGCGTGTCACGTCTGCTGGGCGCAATTATTGAGGCCAGCCATGATGATAAGGGTATCATCTGGCCGGAAGGTGTGACGCCTTTCCACTGTGGTATCTTGAACATGCGTTCCGGTGACGCCGCCGCAGATGCCGCCTGCGAGGCGCTTTATGCGTCGCTAACAGCGCTGGGCCTAGAGCCGCTTTATGATGACCGGGACGAGCGGGCAGGGGCGAAGTTTGGCACAATGGATATGATCGGCCTGCCCTGGCGCATTACGGTTGGTCCCCGCGGGCTGAAAAACGGCGTTGTAGAAGTCACTTGCCGCCGTACTGGTGAAAGCGAAGAGATGCCGCCCGAAGATGCTGTCGCCAAAATCGCGAAAATCTACGAAGGCATTGCATGAGCCTGACAAAGGTCGATTGGTCGCTGATCCCGGCACCCGCCGATGATGGCAAGGCGGCGCATCTGGAAGGGCTATCGCTGCCTGATGTGACCTTGCAAGCCACGGATGGCCCGGCGGTTACTTTACCTGATTTGCGCGGGCTGGTTGTTTTTTACATCTACCCGATGACAGGCCGCCCGGATCGGGACCTACCCGATGGCTGGGACCAAATTCCCGGTGCCCGCGGGTGTACGCCGCAGTCCTGCGCCTTTCGCGATCACTATGCGGAGTTGCGTGAATGGGGCGTTACCGGTCTTTACGGCATCTCAACCCAGACGTCAGCCTATCAAAAAGAAGCGGCAGAGCGTTTGCACCTGCCATTTCCCTTGCTTTCAGACGCCGATCACGTGCTGGGTAAAGCACTGAATTTGCCGGGGATCAAAGTTGAAGGTGAGCATCTGCATAAGCGGCTGACGATGATCGTCAAAGACGGTGTGATCGCCAAGACATTCTACCCCGTCTTTCCGCCCGATCAGGACGCAGCGAACGTGATCGCATGGCTGCGCAATAACGCGGAAGAACGCGCATAGGCGTATGCGGCGTTAACACCTGCGCCAAAACCTGCTAAGTTGCGGCAAAACAAAACGTCACGAGGCAGCAGATGACGATGATTTCCTTTAAAGGATTCCTGATATGATCAGGGTCTTGTGTTTGATTGGTGGCCTGACCGGTGCGGCGGGCCTGTCGCAATTTCCTGAATTCTCGCAGCAATACATGCAGCGCCTTGGGGGCCAAGTGGATGAATTGACACGGCAGGTTGTGGACTTTGACCAAACCGCCTTGGCTGACGGCATGGGCCGTGAAGAGATGTTGCAGGCGATGGCCGAAACACCTTTGGTTGCCAGCCAAGAACCGATGTGGCGGCGCACCTTCGCGCGCCATGCACGTTTGAGTGAGAACCTGATGATCCTGCGCGATGCCTCACCGATGGAACGGCTGATGATGCCGCACCGTATGGCGGACACGGCGACAGTTCAGGCTGTATGGGATGATTTTTCGCCAGCGATGCCGCTTAGTGTGGCAGGTGCTGCCGCTGCGGGAACCGGATTTCTGGGTGGCTGGATGGCGTTTGCAGCCTTGCTTGGTGCGTTCGCGTTACCGTTCCGCAAGAAGGCATCGCAGCCTATGCAACAAAAACGCAAACCCCCATCTATCAAATCTGACCCGCCTTTGACCCGCCCAACACTTGTCGCGGGCACCCAAGGCAACCGTCCCAGATTGGCCGGCGTGCAAAGATAGGCACCGACCACCTTGACCATTTCGCCCGCGCGCACCACGTTGCGGCAAACGCCAAGCAGGAGCATTCATGGCCGAGGTCAGGACGACACGTCCCTTTGCAAAATTCGAGTGGATGATCGCATGGCGTTACATCCGCGCCAAACGCGCCGAGGGCGGCGTCAGCGTCATGACGTGGATCAGCCTGATTGGCGTGACACTCGCGGTCTTTGCTTTGATCGCCACGCTGGCCGTGCGGTCCGGTTTCCGGGCAGAGTTTATTGATACAATCGCGGGTGCAAATGCGCATGTTTCCGTGGTGATGCCACGCGCGGTCATTCAGGATTTTGAGGATGTGGCGGACCGTGTCCGCGCCGTTGAAGGGGTGCAGTCTGTGGCCCCGTTGGTGCGCGGGCAGGCAATGGCCTCTGGTTCTGGCCGCATCGGGTTGGCTGATATCTATGGTATTCGGCTGGAGGACCTCAAAGCATCCGACGCGATTGTGCAAAGCGAGCGTACAATTGGCAATATTGATGACCTGCCCAATGGGATCGCGATAGGGTCTGCGCTTGCCAATAACCTGGGCCTGACGATTGGCGACCGGATTGAGATCACAACCCGGTCAGGGGCCGCCACGCCGATGGGCCAGGCGACCCGGCGCAATGCCTATGAGGTTGTCTTTATTTTCTCCACCGGGCGTTTTCAGATTGATGAGGTGCGTGCATATCTGCCGTTTGATGTGGCGCAACTGGTCTTTAATCGCGACGGTGTGGCGGATGAGCTCGAGATCAGGTTGGATGACCTGAACCAATCCGAGGTGCTGAAACAAGACATCGCCAATGCCGCCGGTCCCGGCTTTTGGGCGTACAGTTGGCAAGACCGCGTCGGGCGCTTTCTGCGGGCGCTGACGATTGAGGACAACGTGATGTTCATCATCCTGTCGATCCTTGTGCTGGTGGCGTCGATGAACATTATTAGTGGGCTGATCATGCTGGTCAAAAACAAAGGTCGTGATGTCGGCATCTTGCGCACGATGGGGCTGACCGAAGGGTCGATTCTGCGGATTTTCTTTATCTGTGGCGCAGGGATCGGGACGATCGGGACGGCGCTGGGCGTGATCCTTGGGTGTCTGTTTGCGATCTACATTGATACGATCTTTAGCTTGGTGAACTACGTCGCCGGGGGCGGCGTTTGGGATCCGTCAATCCGGGGGATTTACAATATTCCTGCTGAACTGCGCCTGATTGATGTGATCAAGGCGATGTCACTGTCGCTTGGTCTGTCATGGATCATCACAATTTTCCCCGCGCGCCGTGCCGCCCGTATGAATCCGGTTGAGGCGCTGCGTTATGAGTGAACATACCTTGCGCGTCGCTGACCTGACCAAATCCTACAACGCGGGCAAACCCAACGAAGTACGTGTGCTGCAAGGCGTGTCGCTGGATGTGAAACCGGGCGAGGTGGTGGCTTTGGTCGCCCCATCGGGTGCTGGCAAGTCTACCTTGCTGCATATTGCAGGGCTGCTTGATATACCGGACAAAGGCAGCGTACAGATCGAGGGCACGGATATGTCGCGCCTGTCAGATCGCAAGCGCACGGCGGTGCGACGTTCGACCGTCGGGTTTATCTATCAGTTCCATCATTTGCTGCCGGAGTTCACGGCACTTGAGAATATCGTCTTGCCGCAGCTGGCCAATGGTGTGGCTGACAAAGCCGCTGAGACACGCGCAATGGCGCTGCTTGATCGTGTTGGGATTGGCGCGCGCGCCGCACATCGGCCGGCGGCCCTTTCGGGTGGCGAACAACAGCGTGTCGCCTTTTGCCGGGCTTTGGCGAATGAGCCGTCTTTGCTGCTGGCGGATGAACCCACAGGCAACCTTGATCCCGATACGTCAGACCGTGTGTTCGATGCGCTGATGGCGCTGGTGCGTGACACAGGGCTGGCTGCCGTGATTGCCACGCACAACCTTGATCTTGCGGCCCGCATGGACCGGCAGGTGCGTCTGAACGGCGGCGTATTGGAAACCTCATGAAAGTATCCGTAACCCAGATTGAAACGCAAAGCCGTGCAGCCTTGCTGGCGCATGGCGCAGGAACGACACAGGCAGCGGCGGTGGCGAAAGCGGTCGCACGGGCCGAAGCCTTGGGGAACGTGATCTGCGGGCTTTATTACTTGGAAAGCTACTGCACGCAGCTGCAATCAGGCCGGGTTAATGGCACGGTTGAACCCGTGGTGACGCGCCCGCGCCCGGCTGCGATACTGGCGGATGCCAGATTTGGTTTCGCGCAACCAGCCTTTGCTGCCGCGTTGCCAGAGGCAGTTGCGGCGGCCTTGGAAAACGGTGTTGCAACCCTTGCGGTCGCCCATGCGCATACCTGCACATCGTTGGGTTTCTTTACCGAGCAGATCGCAGCAGCCGGGCTGATAGGCATTGGCATGACAAACGCATCGCCCGTTGTTGCACCTCCGGGCGGCAACAAACGGGTGATTGGCACGAACCCCGTTGCAATGACCGTGCCGGGTGATGGCAAACCCGCGATGCATTTTGACTTTTCGACCTCTGCCGTGGCGTTGGGCAAGATCACAATGGCGAAGGCAGCAGGCGAAAATATCCCGCTCGGCTGGGCCGTTGATAAGAATGGTGAACCGACGACTCACCCAGAGGCGGCGTTGAACGGCGCCTTGGTCAGCGCAGGCGGTTACAAGGGCTGGGGTTTTGGTCTGATGGCTGAATTTTTGGCAGCTGGCATGACCGGATCGGTCAATTCGCTGGATGTCGCCGGGCTGAAGGTGCCGGAAGGCAAACCGCATGATCTGGGCCAGTTTTACATCCTCATGGATCCGGGCACCTATCACGCCGATTTCGGCGCGCGTGTTGCGCGTGTGGCAGAGGCTGTGGCGGCGCAGGAAGGTGCGCGCATTCCCGGTGCGGACCGGCATGTCATGACGCAGGTCGATGTGCCCGATGCGCTTTGGGACTTGGTGCTTAAGCTTTCTGCGTAACGAAAACGCCGATCGCCATCAGGGCAATTCCGGCCGTGCGCGTCAGCGTCAGCGGTGACGTTTGTGCGGTAAACAGCCCAAAGTGGTCAATCACAGCGGCTGAAATGAGCTGCCCCAACAGCACAAAGAACACGGCATTGCCAACACCCATCGTTGGTGCAATCCATGTGATCGCCAACACGTAAAAAGCCACCAATGTGCCGGCCAGAAACAGATGTTTCGGCGCGGTGGCAAGTTTGGTGACCGCCTGCGGATGCGTGGCCAACGCAACTAGGGCTGATACAGCAAAGGCAACAACAAAAAGCACTGCCGCAGCGACAGCCGGTGATCCGATATAGCGGCCCAATGCGGCATTCAAAGCGGCCAGCACCGGTATCCCGATGCCAGCGGCGAGCATGATGACAATATGATGCGGCATGGGCGATCCTTTGCTGATGTGCGGCAAGTTTAGATGTGGAATGACATAGATCATAGTGGCGGGCCGCATGGATTTGTTACACTCTGACCAAAACAGGAGACGAGATATGCGGTACTTTATCTTTCTGGCAGCAATGGGTTTGGCGGCGTGCGTTGAAGAACCCGTCGATGGGCGCACGGCCTATCTGGAAAACTGCGCCAGCTGTCATGGTCCAAATGGCATGGGTGGCGGTGCGGCGGCGCGCGACTTGGCTGTGGCCCCCCCTGATCTGACGACGATTGCGGCCCGTAATGGGGGTGTTTTCCCGACCAATCAGGTGATGAGCACAATTGACGGGCTGGACCGTGGCGCGCATTTCAGTGCGGCTATGCCGGAATTTGGCGCAGGCGATCTGGGTGACACCGTGATCGTCGAGGAAGAAGGGCTTGGCACACCCGTGCCGATGAAATTGCTGGTGTTGACCGAATATCTGGAAAGCATCCAACAGTAACCAAAGCTGACATTCGCGTGAGATGGACCGCGCAAAGGTGGCCGCACGGCTTTCTTGCGGTAAGTCTTTGGTGTTCACACACAAAGGTACTGATCTCATGCGTCTATTGTTTTCCACCGTCCTGGCCCTTACGACCCCGGTCACCGCAACCGCGGGGCCTGTCAATTTCAGCAACGGATGGCAGGAACAACGTTTATCGCTTTTCAGTTCTAACGATTACACATTCGGTCAGAACCTTGGATTGGTATCGGATGGATCGGTTTCCATTGCATGGAGCAGGGTTGGCCGTAACAACTGGGGATCAAGCGGCGCATCCTGGAGCTGGAGCGTCGATCAATCAGTTCCGGCAACGGATTTAAGCCAAAAAGGCGGCGATGATCGCAATATTTCGCTTTATTTTGTCTTTGTGCCCGAAAGCGTGGCACCTAGCCTTGAAGGGGCCAATATCCGCAGCCTTATGGGTAATGGTGATGTGCGTATCATGCAGTACGCTTGGGGCGGTAACCATGCGCGCGGTCAGGTCATCCAGTCGCCTTATGGCCCGCAGGGGCAGGGTGTGACGATTGCCTTGCGGCAGGCCGGTACCGGGTCTTTCAGCGAAAGCGTTGATTTGGCAGCAGACTATGCCCGCGCCTTTGGTGGTGAAAAGAGTGCTTTGGTCGGCTTGGCCGTGTCCGGTGACAGCGACGATACTGATACGATGATCCGTGCGGCGATTGGTAACTTGGCCCTGCGCTAGTGTTGATTTGCATCAACGCATTGCGGGGACTGTCCTTCTAAGCTGGTTTTGACAGCAAGAAGGAGGACATGATGCGACTTATTCCTTTGGTGATGGCGCTAGGCCTCGCAACGCCAGCGTTGGCGCAGGATACCGTGCAGGGCGAAGCGCTTTTTGGCTTTTACTGCGCCACCTGCCACGGCAATGCAGCGACCGGTAAAGGGCCTATGTCACCATCCTTGGTGGTAGCCCCGGCAAACCTGACCACATTGGCAACACGCAACGCCGGGGTCTTCCCCACCACCCGCGTTGTGATGCGGATTGACGGGCGCGATCCCTTGGTCAGTCATGGCAGTACGATGCCTGTTTATGGCGATTTCTTCGAAGGCACAGATGCGGCGATCAAGGCGGAAACCGGTCAACCGATCATGACCTCGCAGCCGATTGTTGACCTAATCGCTTATCTTGAGAGTATCCAAGAGGAGTGAGGCGAATTCTGTTTGCGGTGTGGTGCCCGCGATCTCAAGGATCAGCTTGCGGCGCACGGCGTCGGTGAACTCTGGCCCTGACTGGGCGGGCATGACAAAAGCGTTGGGCCCGCCGATGATATTAGCCTCATAAGCGGCGGGCAGGTCGAAGTTCTGAAAGCTTTCGTTGCGCAGAATGGGCAGCGCGTTGATCGTGATGCCAGCGGCCACAACCTGATCGCGTGCGACCGTGATGGGCGGGCCATAGCTGTTGCCCATCGTATCGCCAGAAAAGTCGATCACGCGGCGGAAGCCTCTGATATCATTATTTTCTATCTGGTCTTTGCCGTATAGCAACGCAGATCCGATGGCGTTGCGCCCGGTGGCCTGCCGGGGTGGGCCGATCAGGGCCTCGGCAAAGCGGGTCGCACTTTCCATATCCGCGATAATGGTCCAATCGACGACCGTAGCTTGGGTCTGCGCCCACTCTACATAGGTGACCGCGATGGACCCATAAAGTGTGTTTTCGATCGCCGAGACAACAGCGGGATCGGTGATTGCGATGGCGTAGGATTGGCGTTGGAACAGCAGCTCGTCCGCGTCGATAGAACCCGAAGCATCGGCAAGCAGGACAAGTTCAAGGTCGGTTTCAACCTCTTGTGCGGCGAGTGGGGTGGCGAGGAGTAAGGCGAAGATGAAGTGGCGCATAAGATCGAAGTAGGACGAAACTACAGTCCGGAAAGGGCGCACATCCCCTGCAAAACGCAGGTTCGCGTCACAGATCAGAAGTGCATTGATATCCCGAAATGCAACACATCGACGTTTTCGAGTTTTACAAAGTCTTCCTCGTTAGAGTCGGTTGTCAGATCATCAGTTGCAACACGGGTATCAAAGATGTGCCGTTCATAGCTCACGCGCGCGCTGGTATTTTCTGTCAACGGCAAGTCGATCCCGGCGCCGATCATATAGCCCCAGCCGGAAAGATCTGCACTGCCTTTGGAGTTCGCCGCGTCGGGGTCGCGCATTGTATAGGTGGCATCGGCATAACTGGCACCGAGGATGCCAAAAACCATAGCGTCGCCTGCTATGCGCCCGATCCGGCCGCGCAGACTGCCTATGCCATTGATGTCAATGTCGCTTTCGTTGGCAATGGGTTCAGACTGGCTTAGCTGGCTGTCGACCAGGCCACCGTAGAAAAAGGCGCCTTCAACGCCATAGACCCACTGGTTTTGCACGATGTTAAACCCAAAATGTCCACCAAGTGCGACAGCGCTGGGGTCAAGATTGCCCGGATCATCACCTGGATCATCTGCACAACAATCCTGAATGCCCGACAGGATTGGATCAGCCAGATCAAGATTGAACCCGCCATATGTGCCCGACCAGTCAAACGGTTGATCAGCGACCAGTGCTGTTGGCGAAGCCGCAATAACAAGTGCGGCGAGGAGCTGTGTGTTCGTCATATCTTCAGACATCTCTCGGTTTAGTCGACGCGCATGATGCAGTCATTCGGGTGCTTCAATGCGGCGCGTGGCGGTTCGCCTGCGCAGTTGCACGTAAAGCCGCGTGAGGTGCGATTGCCCGCCCTTTTCGTTTGGTCAAACTGTGGGAAAGGGCGCGGCCCTCGCATCAATGGGCGGCAATACACCCGTTCAATAACATGCAGTTTTTCCTTGCGTCACTCATTACAACGCCGCCACCCGTGACAGTAACTATGGATTGTAAAGGCAGGTCTCAACATGGCCTTTTGGACAGTGAAGTTGGGTCAACCAAGAATGGATGAAGGGCGCAGCCGCAAATTATGCGCAGCGTTTGAGCGGCTTTTGGAAGGGTTTTTGCCGGGTGATGACGTCAGATATGGCTTGGTGATCCAGCGGACGGTTTGCCGCGGTTGTGTTGCAACGGCCCGCAAACGCGATGTGGGTATTGGATGGAAAGGGGTGTGTGTTTTGCGTGCATAAGCGGCGCATACGCAGTGCACCGGGGCAGGCCACGGCCTGCGTGGTGGCGGCTGTAGAATGGATACTGGCGCCCATTTTACGGCGCGCCTACGATACCCTTTTGATGGTGCACGGTTTTTGGGCTGTAAATCAAGCGTGCCAAAGCGGGGGCGTGGCAAAACCTGCGGGTGTTTCGCTGCAACGCACGCGTACCCAATCATCCGCAAGCATCTCGACTTTTGCCAAGATACCAGCAGTGATGGGTGTGTGACGGTCACTTGGCCTGATGGGAACAGTATGCCGCTTGTCCCGCAGCGGCTTTGCAAAGCAAGCGGCAGGGACCTTGCGACGCGTGACCGTCATTTCAGCGTCACAAAACGGATGCTCCGGATAAGCGAAGATGACCGTAAAACGGACATTGACGAAAGAGGGGTTTGTTTGGGCCATATCGGAATATCACCCAGGCGGATTAAGGTTCCATGAAGCGGTGCTTGGCTTTGGGACGGAGGAAAAGCGGCGTATGATTTGCGTACACAAGCTGTACACATGGCGTATGTACAGGTGTGTGTCGGGGCTGACCCCGACCTACGGGTGTTTGCGAACGGGTTGGCAGGTGTAGGGTGCGCATTTATGCGCACCGTTGTTTGGAGAAGTTGGTAGAGATGTGCGCAATGAATGCGCACCCTACCGTTTACCTACGGGATGTTCGCGACGACATATGATGTGAATTGATCAAGAGACGATGGATAAAAGATCGCAAGAATTCCCGCTGTAACTGGGATGAAATATTTGGTTGCGGTTTCAGCGATGAACTTTGCCCAAGAGATTACCATTCCAAATCGTCTTTCGACCTCATCGTGCTCCCATTTGTGTTTGTCTTCTAACTCTTTGAACTCACCATCGGGGCTATCTTCGTATGGGCCAAAGTTATCAAATCCCCAGCTATCAGCTAGGTCGCGCCGCTGCGATGACTGTTTAGTCTTCAATCGACTGATTGCCCAAAGTTGAAAGGAAATGAATAGGTTTGGAGCTTCTTTTAGGATGTATAAAATCAAGAAGAAGAAGCTCAAGAGTTGTCCCAATGCAATAAGACGAGGTTGAGAGACTTCTACGACCAATCCCAGAATTGAAAACTCTTCCGATACTATCGTGATGTTCCCCAGCATTAGAGTACCAATTGAGAATGCAAGCAAAGAGCGTTTCGCAATTTTTGAGTCGGCGGGGTCAAAATTATCCCATGTAAACACTATCGACGTCCCTCAAACATCCAATTCCTCCACAAACCGCGCGTTTTCTTGAATGTACTGGAACCGCAGCTCTGGCTTTTTCCCCATCAGACGTTCCACCAGATCTGCTGTATCCCCCGGCTCGTCGTCGTGCACGGTCACGCGGATCAGTTTGCGCGTGGCGGGGTCCATTGTGGTTTCTTTCAGGTCTTTGGCGTCCATTTCGCCCAAGCCTTTGAAGCGCTGTAGGTCGATTTTACCTTTTCCGCCCAAGCCCTTGGCCATCACCGCGTCTTTTTCGGCGTCATCGGCCACATAGACCCGTTTCGCCCCTTGCGTTAGCCGGTAAAGCGGCGGGCAGGCGAGGTAGAGATGCCCTTGGTCGATCAGGGGCCGCATTTGTGTGAAGAAGAATGTCATCAGAAGTGAGGCGATATGTGCGCCGTCGACGTCCGCATCGGTCATGATGATGATCTTGTCATAGCGCAGGTCATCGACGTTGAATTTGGTGCCCATGCCAACGCCGAGCGCTTCGCACAGGTCGTTGATTTCGGCGTTCGTCGTCAGCTTGGATGACGCGGCCCCCAGCACGTTGAGGATCTTGCCTTTCAGCGGTAGTAGCGCTTGGGTTTTGCGGTCGCGTGCGCCTTTGCCTGATCCACCGGCGCTATCGCCCTCGACGATGAACAGCTCGGTTCCGACGCGATCTTTGGACGTGCAATCGGTCAGCTTACCGGGCAGGCGCAGTTTCTTGGTGGCCGACTTGCGCGCGGTTTCCTTTTCTTGGCGGCGGCGCAGGCGTTCTTCGGCCCGCAGCACAAGGAAATCAAGGATCGCACCTGCGGACTTCGTGTCGTTCGCCAGCCAGTTGTCGAAGTGGTCGCGCACCGCCCCTTCGGTCATTTTTGCAGCGATTTCAGAGGATAGGCGGTCTTTGGTCTGCCCCACAAAAGCGGGATCGCGGATGAAGCAGGACACCAGCGCGCAACCGCCTGACATCAGATCATCGCGGGTGATTTGCCCGGCTTTTTTATTTCCGGACAGTTCGCCATAGGCCTTGATCCCCTTCAGGATCGCCGCCCAAAAGCCGCTGACATGCGTGCCGCCTTCGGGCGTGGGCACGGTGTTACAGTAGGATTGGATGAAACCGTCGCGCACGGGCGTCCAGTTGATCGCCCATTCGACCTTGCCGGGTTCACCAAATTTTTCCTGAAAATCCACCGTGCCTGCAAAGGGTTTGTCGGCGTAGGTCGTGGCCGTGCCCAGCGTTTCCTTGAGGTAGTCGGACAGGCCGCCGGGGAAGTGAAAGGTGGCCTCTGTCGGGGTTTCACCGTCGTCAATTTCGGATTTCCAGCGGATTTCGACGCCGGAAAAGAGGTAGGCTTTCGACCGGATGGATTTGAACAAGCGCGCGGGTTTGAAGCGATGGCTGCCAAAGATTTCGGCATCCGCGTGGAAGGTAAATGTCGTGCCCCGCCTGTTGGGTGCGCTGCCGACTTTCTCGACCGGGCCCAATGGGATGCCGCGCGAAAAGCGTTGTTCGTAGATTTCTTTGTTGCGGGCGACTTGGACCACAAGGCTGTCTGACAGCGCGTTGACCACAGATGCGCCAACGCCGTGTAGACCGCCCGAGGTCTGATAGGCTTTGCCTGAGAATTTGCCGCCTGCGTGCAGGGTGCAAAGGATGACTTCGAGGGCGGATTTGTCAGGAAACTTGGGGTGCGGGTCGATGGGAATGCCGCGCCCGTTGTCTTTGATGGTCACCGAATAATCGGCGTGCAGTTCCACCTCGATCCGGTTGGCGTGACCTGCGACGGCCTCGTCCATGGAATTGTCCAGCACTTCCGCCACAAGGTGATGCAGCGCGCGTTCGTCCGTGCCGCCGATATACATGCCGGGGCGTTTGCGCACAGGCTCCAGCCCCTCAAGCACCTCGATGCTGTCGGCGTTATAGTCGTCGGGGCCTTTGTTGGACAAAAGATCGTTCGGCATGGGCTGCTCACCTCAATTCTTGTTTGCTGCAATATGACAGAGCGCGCGGGGTGGGGGAAGGCTGATCTGGGCAGGGCGCTGCCTGCTTAAAGAAAAGATGTCGGTGTGGTCAGTTCGGGTGACAATCGCGGGGCTGCCGTTGTGTCAAAGTGGTCATCACTGGACATCCCGATAGGAGGCCCGAAAATGGACCCGCTACACATGAAAACACTTTCAGACTATCATCTGTCGATGCGCAAAGCAGAGGATGCGTTTTATGCGCAGCACAGTTGTGCATGGCTCCATGCCATAAAGCGCGTGATGCACAGCTTGGGCGGTACCGTGCGCGGTGATGGCAGGGCACAAGGCCTGCGCCTGCCAATCAGAGTTAGGAAGGTATGACGCATTTGCCCCAAACCGACATCGATCACACAGATATTATGCAGGTGATCGCACTTGAAACCCAGACATTCGCCGGGGGTGATTTTGCTGCATGGGCCGCCTGCTGGGTGCAGGACGACCGCACGCGCCAATTGTGTATTTCATCAACAACGGGTGCCACTGTTTTAGAAGGGTGGCCCGCAATTGCGCAGTACATGCGCGAGGTTTTCGACAGCGGGTCCGGCTGCAATATCGTGGATTTTCAGCGCGAGAATGTCCTGATCAACATGATCGGTAACGTGGCTTGGGTGGTTTTTGATGGCCGCTCGGCCCAAGCGGATGGCCAAGTCGAGCGGACCTATGAAACACGCGTTCTGGAAAAGGCACAAGGCCGTTGGCGCATCGTATATTCGTCCTTTTTGGTGCGCGGACACCAGCGTGAAGATGCGCATCGTTTGGCTGTCGATGCGGACGGTATGGTGTTGCACGCGCCGCCCGCGGCCCTTGCATCGCTGAAAGCGCATCCAAGCTTGCAGATTTCAAATGGCCGTTTGCGCGCAGCCAAGCCCGATTGGGATAAACTGCTTCAGGCGGGCTTTGCCTGTGCGGCCGAACAGCACCGCTATTTTCAGCAATACCGCTATTCTGCGCAAAGTGGTCAGACATTCAGGTTGCCGATTGTGCTGGGTGAAACCGACACTGGTGGCGTGGCCTTTTGTACGCTTTTTGTGCGCGATGAGATGACCTTTGTTGAAACGCAAAGCGATGGCGATCTTGCCAATAGGCTGGCTATGGCGAAAGCAATTTACGGTCTCTCGGACGGGCAACTGGCCTTGGCTGCGTGCATTGTCAGCGGCGACAACCTGAGTGCCGCTGCCGATAACCTTGGCATCAGTATCAACACGGTCCGCACACATCTATCCCGGATCTACGACAAGACCGGGGTGAATGCGCAAACCGCACTGGTGCGCATTCTGTTGAGTGTGGGGTAGAGTCAAGATGCCGGAACGACCCAAGCGCTTACTCTCCCGCCTGTTTGGTCTCAAACCGTAGCCCGGCCGCCGTTCGGTTCGGAAAGCCCGTCCAATAGCTGTGATCTTCGGTCTCGTTTCCGTCTTCGTCTACGGACCAGACGCCATCGGTTGCGACTGGCGTGAGATCAAAGAAGGCGGCCTTTTCGGTATCGCCCTTGAGGTGTAGATCCAGATAGCCGGTCACAAAGTGCTGGCTGATGTTGTTCATCCGCACGGTGTCCCACACCGGATCGGCGTAATGTTCAAAGGGGGCATATCCAAGTTCCTCTGACACGGCATAGCTTTCGGCGGGGGCGGGCATGGGGGCGCCTGCGTTGTGGTTGGCTTGGGCAAAGGTCAGCAGGTGCCGCGTTGTATTCATGGTGTCATCAAAGATGCCGCGCATGGCTGAATATTGCGATACGTCGTCAACCTCGCCTGCGATCAGCATCAGCGGTGTTTCAATCCCGGCCCAGCTTTCTGCGTCCCAGAACCCTGTGTTATTGCCCCATGGCCCGAAGGCAACGATGGCTTTGACGCGGTCGTCGGCCAATGCTGCATGGCTTTCGGTGCCCATCAGGTTGCGCTCTAACAGGCCCTGAGGTGCGCCCCATTCGTAAGTGGTGCTAAGAAGGGTGACACCAGCGCCTGCATAGATCAGCGCGCCATAGCCGCCCATGGAATAGCCGATGATGGCGACGTTATCGTCTTGTATGATTTGGCCCAGATCGCTCTCAAGTGCTGTCATGCTGTCGATGATAAAGCGTTGATCCCAAGGGCGGTTAACCAAAGTGGACCCAAAGGCGGTTTGGTCGTCATAGGTGCTGTCGGGATGGTCGATCGCTGCGACAACATACCCTTTTGAGGCCAGGTTTTCAGCCAAAGGTGACAGCAGAAACCGATTGCCCGGATAGCCGTGCGAGATGATGACAAGGGGGAAGGTTTCATCCGTATCAGGGACCGCATCGCGGGCGGCTTGGCCGACAAGGGTGGCTTCGGTTACGCCGTCACGGATAAGTGTGGTGTAAGTGCCACTCTGTTCGGTCTCATCTGTTGCAGGATACCAGATTTCGACTGTGATATCACGGTCATAGCGCGGCGGTTCGCCGGTTTCGTCTGTATTTACAATGTCTATTTGATCAAGATTGGTAAAAGTCATGGTCGTCACGCCGATCTTATGATCGCCAAACGCGGCCAGTTCGGGCGCGTCGGGACGCACTAAATCAATACGGTTTTCGGCGTGAACCGCCGTGGCGGCCAATAGGCCAAGGGCTGCGGTCATCGTGCGCATAGGATGCTCCTGCGGTGGTAGGTGAGTGGTGTGTTTAACGTATAGGTCAACGCGGGGAATGAATAGTCATTGCAGTCCATCTCATGCGGATTAATCTGCCTCAACAGGAGGAATATTATGCGCGTTTTTTTCACAGGTGGCAGCGGCAAGGCGGGCCGGCATGCGATCACTTATTTACAACAGCAGGGACATACGGTGGTGAACGCGGATCGGGTCCCTTCGGGGCTTGATGTGTCGGAGTTGCTGATTGACCTTTGCGATGCGGGTCAGGTGATTGGCGCTATGTCGCAATATGCCGATTTTCATGAGCTGGAGCCGGGAACGGGTGTGCCGAAATACGATGCGGTGGTCCATTTTGCCGCTGTGCCACGCGTCATGATCGGCACTGATGGCGAGTGTTTTCGCCAGAACACGCTGAGCACCTATAATGTGATTGAAGCGGCAGTAAAGTTGGGTATCCCCAAGGTGATTTTTGCCAGTTCAGAGACCACTTATGCTGTCTGCTTTGCCGATGGAGAGTTAAAACCCAACTATGTCCCAATTGATGAAGCGCACCCCACGATCCCGCATGACAGTTATGCCATGTCGAAGGTGTGTAACGAGGCGACAGGGCGGTCGTTTCAGGCGCGCACGGGGATAGATATCTATGGTTTGCGTATCAATAACGTGATTGAACCGCATGAATATGCCGAACAATTCCCCGCGTTCATAGATGACCCAAGCCTGCGCCGCCGTAATATCTTTGCCTATATTGATGCCCGCGATTTGGGCCATATGGTGGACTGCTGTCTTAAGACGGATGGCTTGGGGTATGAGGTGTTCAACGTCTCAAACGATGACATGTCGGTTGGTATATCGTCAGATGAGGTGATTGCGCGATTTTACAAAGATGTACCTGTCAAGCGCCAGATGCGCCCTGATGAGACGTTTTATGCCAATGACAAAGCCAAGCAGATGGTGGGCTTTGCGCCCAAACATTCCTGGCGGGATGTGCTGGGCTGATGTTTCCGCGGTTCGATCTGGCCGCGTTTGAGACCGCGCATCAAGATGCACGCCACGATCTGGCGCGTCAGTTGGATACAATATGCCGCGATACCGGTTTTCTGGTGTTGGACGGGCATGGGGTGCCCCGGCAGGTGATTGCCGATGTATGGGCAGCCGCCGAGGCATTTTTTGCGCAAACGCAACCGGTAAAGCAATCGGTGGCACCGCCCTATCAGGGCTATCCCTACGGCTATCTGGGACCGGATGCCGAGGCTTTGGCCCGGTCCAAGGGCGAAGACACACCGCCGGATCTGAAAGAAAGCTTCAACGGCGGGCCTTTGCGCGTGCCGATGGATGCGCCAGCGGATGCGATGGATTTCTGTTATCAGCCAACGCTATGGCCGGACCTGCAAGGGTTTCGCGCCGCATGGCAGGCCTATTATGCAGCGATGGAGGATTTGGCGGCGCGTATCATGCGCGCATTTGCCGCTGCCTTGGGGTTGCCAGCTGATCACTTTGATCCCTTCATCGCCAACCCAATTTCAGCCCTGCGCGCCCTGCATTATCCTGCAACCGTCGATTTGCTGTTAGATAAACAGCAACGCGCGGGCGCGCATACCGATTATGGATCGCTGACCATTTTGTTGCCGCAACCCGGCAGTCAGGGGTTGCAGGTCAAACAGGGGGGCGATTGGGTTGATGTGCCCGCGCCTGAGGGGGCTTTTGTGATCAACATCGGTGATCTGATGGCGCGCTGGACAGCGGATCGTTGGGTCAGCACGCTGCACCGTGTTGTGGCTAAACCGGACCAGCCTGCGCGCCAGCCGCTTGCGTTCTTTCATCAGCCGGATTGGGACGCGCAGATTGTGCCGCTGGATGGGTCTGGTGCTTATCCGGCTGTCCGATCTGGCCCTTATCTGATGGGGAAGTTTCAGGCGACTGGTGTTTGAGCGCGGCTGAACTAGGTTCTGCAATACCAAGAAGGACCTGCACGATGACCACACCGGACCACCCTGTCGCTGTCATGGATGCCACCTGCGCCTTATGCAGTTGGGGCGCAAGGATGATTCACCGTCTGGACCGTTCAGGCGAGGTCAAGATTGCGCCGATCCAGTCTGAAACAGGTGCGGCACTGATGCGCGCGCATGGGCTGGACCCGGTTGACCCTGACACGTGGCTTTTTATCGAGGATGGGACCGTGTGGCGTGACTTTGATGCACTGATCCGGGTGGGACAGCGATCAGGTGGGCTGGGCCACGTGTTTATGGCGTTGAAAATCTTGCCGCGCCGCTTGCGTGACTGGCTTTATCAGCGGATCGCGCGCAACCGCTATGCGATGTTT
Source organism: Roseobacter sp. CCS2 (assembly GCF_000169435.1). Taxonomy (GTDB): domain Bacteria; phylum Pseudomonadota; class Alphaproteobacteria; order Rhodobacterales; family Rhodobacteraceae; genus Yoonia. Next base: position 638,650 of record NZ_AAYB01000002.1, read on the forward strand.
GGGCGCGGCGATATGTGCGCGCTGCCTGATCCGGCGTTTCGGGCGCGGTTGTTACCATGAAGGTTGGCGTTATCGGCGGGTCGGGTGTGTTCGGGTCACGATTGGCGCGTCTTTTGGTGCGCGATGGGCATGATGTGATCATTATTGGCCGCAGCTTGCCCTCTGCGCAGGCCGCGGCAGACCAAATTGGGGCTGCGGCCCTCGCGTTGGATCGCAGCGCAGATTTATCACCGCTTTGGGCCCTGCCACCTGATGCCGTCGTTGATGCTGCGGGGCCGTTTCATGCGTATGGTGATGACCCGTATTATCTGGCGCGGGCCTGTATCGCCCAAGGCGTTCATTACCTTGATTTGGCTGATGACCCGGCCTTTTGCGCGGGCATTACCTGTCTGGATATGCAGGCGCGCGCGGCAGGTGTCTTTGTGCTATCAGGTGTCTCCAGCGTACCGGCGATTTCTTCTGCTGCCGTGGTCGCGCTAAGCGAGGGTGCCGAGAGCATTGACACGATCAGTTCTGCAATCTTGCCGGGCAATCGCGCGCCGCGTGGGGCATCCGTGGTGCACAGTATCTTTCATCAATGTGGGCAACCGATGGATGTGCCTGTCGACGGTCAAGTGGTGCAACAGCGGAATTGGTCACAGCCGGAACGCTTTGATCTGGGGCAGGGGTTGCACCGTGATGCCTGGATCATTGCGGTGCCCGATCAAGCCTTGTTTCCTGACGCTTTTGGCGCGCGGACCGTGGCGTTTCGTGCGGGGTTGGAATTGGGTGTGATGAACCGGGCACTTGCTGTGTTTTCGGTCCTGCGCGCCCGATTTGGTTTTGGTGTGCCGGGGTGGCTTGTGTCTTGCGTCTTGTGGGTGTCCAAATTTCTGCGGCCCTTTGGAACAGACGAAGGCGGAATGTTTGTTGCCGTGACCGTCCGCCTTATAGATGGTTGGCAGCGTAAGACGTGGCGCATGATCGTGCGCGATGGGGATGGGCCGTTTATCCCGGCAGTTCCGGCCCGTATGATCTTGCGCGATCATGTGCAGATTGTTCCGGGCGCGCGCCCGGCGGTGGCGCAGGTGTCGCTGGCCGTATTGGAAGAAGGAATGGCAGATTTGGCTGTGCAAACGGATCAGACGGCGGAAGACATCACACCACTTTTTGAGGCATTTTTGGGCGATGATTATGCCGCACTGCCCGCGCCGGTGCGGCAGCTGCATGACGTGCCCGCAGCCCGCCGGTGGGCAGGGCGGGCAAAGGTGACGCGTGGGCCGTCGCTTTGGGCGCGGTTGATTGCGGGTGTCTTTGGATTTCCGCCAGCTAGCGACGACACCCATGTGACCGTGACCATGACCCCGCAGGATGGAGGGGAATTATGGGAAAGGCAGTTTGGCGATAAGCGTTTCTGGTCGTTTCTCAAGATGAAAGACGGGCATATGACAGAACGGTTTGGCCCGTTCACCTTTACGCTGGGTCTGCATGTCGCGGATGGGCAGTTGCATTTTCCCGTCACCTCTGGCCGTTTCGGCCCGATCCCGTTTCCGCGTGTTTTATTGCCGGTCAGCACTGCGCATGAATATGAGGCGGATGGGCGTTTCCATTTCGATGTCGCTTTGAAGGCGCCGCTGACAGGCGCTTTGATGGTCCATTATCAAGGGTGGCTGATACCCGATGGGTAAAGTGCCGCCGACGCGCATGCACGCTCCATTGCACCCCTTGGCATGGCGTCCTAAATACCTGCTATGCGTCTGACACTTCCTTTTTTGGCGGCGATGGTTTCACCAACCGTAACCCAAGCACATCCGCATGTTTTTGTGGAGGCACAGGTGACTGTCGTCTTTGCCGAGGATGGTGCGCTGGGGATCAAGCTTGATTGGTTCTATGATGATCTGTTTTCGCTGTTGGTCACGACGGATCTGGGGATTGATATGGATGGCGACCTGATCCTGACATCTGCCGAACAGCAGCTGTTGGATGAGCAGATCACCGCGTGGCCGCCGGACTATGAAGGTGATCTGGAGGTATCTCAGGGTGATGCGTTGCTAGGCTTGGCCGAAAAGCAAAATCACAGCATGACTTATGAGGAGGGGCTGTTTCACGAGGCGCATTTGCGCCCTGTGCCTGACTTGGTTGATCCGGGTGCGCCGATCCAAATCCGTGTTTATGACCCGTCATTTTACACGGCCTACGATCTGCGCCGCCCTGTACTGATTGAGGGGCGTGATGATTGCGCTGCTGAGGTTATCCCGGCTGACGTCGATGCGGCATATGCTTTGGCAGAACGCCTGCTGGATGGGCGTGATCCCAATGCTGTTGGTCCTGATGACTATTTCCCTGCAATTGGCGATGCCTTTGCCGATACGATTGTTGTGACATGCGCTGGCCTGCTTTGATCCTTGCCGTCTTGGGCGCAGCTGCGCTGTGGCTTTGGGCTTTGGGCGGGGCCGATCAAATTATGTGGTATGCGGTGGATGCGCAGCGTGACGTCCAAAACGCGATGGCCGCCGCTTTGCGCGGGTTGCGCGCCGGTCAGCCGGGGGCGTTGGCGACCCTTTGGGGCCTTTGCTTTGCCTATGGGTTTGTGCATGCCGCTGGGCCGGGGCATGGCAAACTGGTGATTGGCGGCTACGGTGCAGGTACGCGGGTGCCCGCACGACGGCTTGCTGGTTTGGCGCTGGGGGCGTCATTGGCGCAGGCGCTTACAGCGGTTTTGCTGGTCTATGCGGCTGTGTTCGTTTTTGGCTGGGGCCGTCAGCAGATGACTGGCGTCGCAGATGATGTCTTGGCGCCGCTGAGTTATGCACTCATCGGCCTTGTCGGCCTATGGTTGCTTATCCGCGGTGTGCGCCATCTGCGCCCCGCACATGACCATGACCATCATGGCGATAGCGACGTCTGTTCCTCTTGCGGTCATGCTCATGGGCCGACTTTGGAACAGGCGCAGACCGTACGTAGCTGGCGTGATGCGTTGGTTGTGATTGGCACAATTGCGGTCCGGCCCTGCACGGGCGCGCTGTTTTTGCTAATCCTGACGTGGCGGTTGGATATCGATTGGGCCGGGATCATTGGGGCGTTGATCATGGGCCTTGGCACGGCAAGCATCACCGTATTGGTCGCATTTGCCGCTGTGGGTTTTCGCGAAAGCGCGTTGCAGTTGGTCAACAACAGTGCCGTCGCCCGCACGCTGGCATGGGCCGAGATTTTGGCCGGTGGGATCGTGCTGATCCTTGCCAGTCAATTGGTGCTGCGCAGCATCTGATAGTGCTTTACCGAAGGCTGGATCGGGCCTAAGCCTGAACATATGGAACGCGTCGCACAAACATACCAAGAGCACAGCCATGCGGTCTGGAAGCTGGGGATGCCACTGATCCTTAGCAACCTGGCACAGTTTGCGATCCATATCACCGATACGGTGATGTTGGGCTGGTACAGCGTCACCGCTTTGGCTGCTGCCACCATCGCTGGCACGCTGTTCTTTACCATCTTCATTGTCGGGGCGGGGTTTTCGCAGGCCGTGACGCCATTGGTTGCCGCCGCCGCCGAAGAGGATGACGATGTGCAGGTCCGCCGTGTGACGCGCATGGGCCTTTGGTTGTCGATCATCTATGGGCTGGTTGTCATATTGCCGTTCTTCTGGGCCGAAGACATTCTGCTTGCCATCGGTCAAGACGCGACCGTCGCGGCAGAGGCGCATATCTATCTACAAATCATCATCTGGCAGATGATCCCGGCGCTGATCGTTATGACGCTCAAGGCGTTTTTGGCGGCGATGGAACATACCGCCATCATCCTGTGGGCGACGATTGGCACGGCTGTGTTGAACGGTTTCGTCAACTACGCCCTGATTTTTGGCAACTGGGGCATGCCAGAACTGGGCATTCAGGGGGCAGCGATTGCATCGCTTACGGTCAATCTGGTGACGGTGCTGATACTTGTCGTCTATATCTTGCGGGTTCTGCCGCAGTTCCAGCTGTTCCGCAATTTTTGGCGCAGCGATGGCGAGATCATGAAGCGGGTTTTCATGCTGGGTTGGCCGATTGGTCTGACCTCGCTTGCGGAAAGCGGGTTGTTTACGGCATCGACGATCATGATGGGTTGGATCGGGCCGCTGGAATTGGCCGCACATGGGATTGCACTGCAATTGGCGGCAACGACATTCATGGTGCATATTGGGTTCAGCCAAGCGGCAACGGTGCGCGCTGGCCGGGCGCTTGGGCGGCATGACGAGGTATCTTTACGTCGCGGCGGCGCCACTGCCATTGGCATGTCAGCCGTCTATGCGGTGATTACATCACTGATTTTTCTGTCGATCCCCGAGACGCTGATTTCGCTGTTTTTGGACCCGAATGAGCCTGAGCGCGCAAATCTTCTGCGTATTGGTGCAAGCCTCGTGATGGTCGCAGCCTTGTTTCAGTTGGTGGATGGGTTGCAGGTGCTGGCGCTTGGCCTATTGCGTGGCGTGCAGGACACGACCGTACCAATGGTCATGGCCACGATCAGCTATTGGGTGATCGGATTGCCCGCCAGCTATCTGTTGGCCTTTACCCTTGGGCTAGGCGGGGTTGGGTTGTGGTTGGGTCTTGTTGTGGGTCTTGCGATTGCGGCTGTGCTGCTGCTCTGGCGGTTCTGGGGGCGGTCCGTGAAGATCGCCCCGCAAGGGTCAGCGCAACAGGTCTAGATCGCGCATGCGTAGGCGCGGATGGTTCATCAGGCCAAAGTCTTCAAACCCGCGCTTATGTGGGAACAGCGACAGGTATTCGCGCAACGCATCGCCCCGCAGACCAAGATTGAAGGCCGATCCAGGGTGCAGTGTTTCGATCTCAAGCCCGTTCACCATCAGACAGCGCTGTGCGGCAAACCCAAATTGAAAAACGCTGATAGATGCGGCGGGCTGTAAACCCAGCACGGTGTTGCCGTCGATAAAGTCTGCGGCAGGGATAAAAGCAGCGTCAGTGCCTGTGACCTTGCGAATACCTGTCGCACGGTGGAGCAGGCGGGCAGATGGTCCTAGAACCAGATCTTGCGAAGGGCGATTATCACCAAGCGCGTCAGCTGTGATCCGTGTCATTATCGTTTGCTTGACGTTTGCGGTGTTGGCGACGGGGCCCAGTGTGATGCGGCCGCGCCATTGCAGTGTTTCATAACTGCCATCGGACAAGCGGACCTCATCGCCGGGCAGCACATCTTCGACAGACATATGTCCATTTTGGGTTTGGACGATTGCGCTGTGTCCAAGGGCCGCAAAAGCATCTTCGAATGCGGGGTGTGCGCGGGCGATGGTATTGAATTCGTTAAAGCGACCCTGCGCATCAAGGTACATCACCTCGTATTTGCGTTGTGCGACTTCGACACTTTGGGTCTTGGCATGCTGGCGCTGGGCCGGCGTTTGTTTGATTTGCTGACTAAATATATCAACTGCTTGGGATGGGGCAGATGAAAGTGACGGATCCATGCGAAAGCCTCTTTGGGTCTGACGTCATTTGCTGCCCCACCAACAACAACTGAACAATAATTTTATTTACTGTTGAATGCGCAGCGCCAAGGCTGTGCAGATTGATGCGCCCAAATTCTGATCCGACAAAAGGAACAGCTTTGTGCCATGGAAACACCGTCTTGGATTGACCGACCGTGCCGGTCGGATCAGGCGCGACGTGCGACCGCAGGATGCGGTTGTTGATCGTCGTTCGCTTTCATTTCGCGGCGGCTAATCATCGCTTTGCGAATATCACCACGTGCCCAAGGCATTGGTGTGTCATAGGCGGCGACGGCGGCTTCAAGGGACTTCTGCCAGCGGCTTTTCATTGTGATACCTCTTTATTCAGGTGCACCCATTGTTGGCTGCGATTGAATTCAGATTGCTGGATCAAACTGGCGAGATTTTGGCGATTTCAAAGAAACACTGAGACAATGTCGTTAACTTTTGCATCGCCACGTAAGTGATTGAGTAAGTTTCATAATAATTGATTTTGAAGATGCCATAATAGCGAATAGGTTAACAAACCGAGGCAAGGCCTGCCTCATTTAGTTAAACATCGCGCCGTCAAAGCCGAATTGCTGCGATAAGCCGTCCGTAATCCGCCTGTTTTTCGTGAACTGATCGGCGGTAGCTGAAGAATCGTTCGGGATCGGCGTAGGTGCAGTGGTGCGTCCACGATGCCGACTGAATGCCGCTTTGCTTCAGTTGGAACAAACCAAAGCCTGGAAGATCAAAATGGAACCGGTCGTCTTTTCCTTGCAGAAAGAAGCGTTCATACCCGGCGTCGGTATCGACAAAGCTATCTCGAAATTCTGGCCCGACTTCATAATTAGGTTGGCTGATTGCGGGGCCGATCACTGCTGCGATATTCTGACGCGATGCGCCCAAATTTTCCATTTGCGCAACCGTTGCCTCAAGCACACCGTTCAGCGCGCCTTTCCATCCTGCATGCGCCGCCCCGATCACGCGCGCCTTGGTATCTGCAAACAGCACTGGCTGGCAGTCTGCCGTGAGGATGGACAACGCGATCCCATCGCGGGCTGTCACCAGTGCGTCGGCTTTATGTGCGGGTGTGCCGGGTGCGTCCACGGTGATTGCATCGGATGAATGCACCTGATGCACACCCATCAAGTGATCTGCTTCGACGCCCAGAATACCAGCGACCCGTGACCGGTTGATGGCCACGATGTCTTTTTGGTCAGAACTGCCGTATCCACAGTTCAACCCTGCAAACACACCAGATGATGCACCGCCTTTGCGCGTGAAAAATCCGTGCGGTACGCCTTCTAGCAGTGGGTCTGTAATGATCTCGAGTGTCATGCCTCTAGCCCCGGCGGAGGATTTGCATTGGATGGATGGATACTGATCACTTTGAAAAGGTCGCCCATTTCCGCCGGATGGGTCAAGCGCCGATGTGCGGCAATATGGGACGTGAGCGCATCGCCCGATAGTTTTGTCGCCAACGCTTGCGCGCGCTGTGTGATACCCAACCGTTCAAGGAAGACGCCTTGCGGTGTCAGACGGCTGAATTTGGCAAGGCCGGTGTTGGCGGCGATAGCGGCGAAATCCACATGGGCGGTCAGGTCTGCATCACCGGGGGTCGCAAGCGGATCAGCGTGATCTTGTGACTTGAGTGCCTGTAGCGTGTCACCCTGCGATTGCCAGTCGCCATAGTCGATGATCACCGCGCAACCACCGTGCATTTCGATTTTGGCACTGATGGTTGACACAATGGACGGCAAAGCAAGGCAATGTTCGACCAGATCGCCGTCTTTTGTGTCGGCCAGCCGGTCTTCAAGCAGCGCGATGGGCGCGGCCGCTGACAGACCAAAGCCAAGCTTGCCATCCGTGACCCCGACCATCTTTTCGCGCCATGCGTCGCCGTCGCGTGTAAACTGGCGAATAGGCAGCGCATCGAAAAATTCGTTTGCGATAAGGAAAAGGGGCGCATCGGGAAGATGATCGACACTGTCGTGCCACGTGGCATCGGGGATCAGTTTGGCTTGGGCCGCGCGTAAAACAGGCGAGGTTTCGACCAAATGGACGGTAAGGGCATCATGAAAGCCCGGCACAGCTTTGGTCGCGCGCAGTGCATCGGCCATCAACGTGCCACGTCCGGGGCCAAGCTCTGCCAATGTGAACGGGGCAGGGCAGCCTTGGTCAATCCACGCCTGCGCAAGCGAAAGACCGATCAGTTCGCCGAACATCTGGCTGATCTCTGGTGCTGTGGTAAAATCGCCCGCCGCCCCAAAGGGATCACGCGTTGCGTAGTACCCATGCTCAGGATGCATCAGACAATCGGCCATATAGTCCGCCAGACTGATCGGGCCGGTCCGCGCGATCCGGGCGATCAAGAGATCACCCAAGGCGGTCATCTGCGCACGGCCATGATCACAACGGTCAGGCCCACAAGGATCATCGGCAAGGTCAACGTTTGCCCCATAGTCAGCCCGTAGCCATTGATATGGAAGGCCAGTCCCAGTTCATTGCCAACGCTGACGAATTGCGCATCCGGTTGGCGCACGAATTCGACTAAGAACCGCGCGATGCCGTAGCCCATAAAAAAGACCCCCGAAAGGAGCCATGGTTTCTTGAGCGCGCCAAAGCGGAAGGCCAGCAGGATCAGGATGGTGCCCAGCAGCAGCCCTTCAAGGCCCGCTTCATAAAGTTGGGATGGGTGGCGCACGCAAGGTTCCAGCAAGGTGCCGCAGGCCTGTGCGGCTTGGCCGGGAAAGATCACGCCCCACGGCAGATCGGTCTGGCGCCCCCACAGTTCTGCATTGATAAAATTCGCGATGCGCACCAACAGGACCGCAGGCGTAGCGGCAACCGCAATGATATCGGCGAGGTCGGGCAGGGGCACTTTGTGGCGACGGCTGAACAGATAGACCGCAACGACGACGCCGAGGAACCCGCCGTGAAACGACAGCCCACCTTCCCAGATTTTCAAAATATCAAGGGGGGCTGCCAGAAAGTCAGCCGGTTTGTAGAAAAACACATAGCCCAGACGCCCGCCGCCAATGACACCGACCACAATATACGTCAGCAGGTCTTCGAGTTGGCTGACCTTCATCGGTGGGCCATTGCGCCACAAACCGGGGCGGTTCAGCGCCAGTTTGATGATCTGCCATCCAATCGCGATCCCCACAATATAGGCCATCGCGTACCAGCGCAGCGCGATCTCGCGTCCGGCGATGGTGAATGAGAAAATCTCGGGCGAGATATCGGGGAAAGGGATGGCTGCAAACATGGCGCTATTCCTTGTCTGCGGGTGCGGCAAAGTCAACCGCTCTTGCCTTGGGTTGTAGCGGGGCGGCCAAAAGCCCATATAAAGACCAAGCACAGATGGAGAGCACGATGCAGAGCAACAACAAGATCCTCGATGACATCAGCCAATTGATGACCAACGCCATGGGCGTGGCCCAAGGGGCGAAAGACGAAGCCAACACCGCGATGAAATCCATGATGGACCGCTGGCTGGCCGACCGCGATTTCGTGACCCGCGAAGAGTTCGACGCGGTGCGCGCCATGGCGCAGAAAGCGCGTGAAGAGAATGAAGCGCTGGCGGCACGGATCGCGGCGTTGGAAAAGTAGGTCGGGGCCTGCCCCGACGATAGCGCAACGGCGGGGCAGCCCCCGCCCTACATGGCGCGTTCTTGACGGCTTTTCGCGCCACGGGGAAAACCACCCGCAACATCCCCTAGACGCCGCACCTTTCATTTGCGACCCTCTATGCAACGACACATCAAACAGGGAGAGTGACAATGGGACTAGGTGACATGATGGGCAAAGCGGCCGGCCTGATGGGCGGCGGTGACTTTGACCTTGGCGCGAAGATGGAAGAGTTGGGGATTGACCCTGCAATGCTGGAAGACCTCGATATTGAGGGCGTGAAGGCGATGATCGAGGAAAAGGGCATCGATCTGTCGATGCTCGACAGCCTCGGAATTGATCTGGACGAGATGATCGCGAAGTTTAAGGGTCAGGCGTAAGAGAGCGGCGGGGAGAACCCCGCCCTACGTCTCAAAACCGATGTAGGCCGGGGTTCTCCCCGGCTTTTTTTCGAGGGGTGTATCAAAGCCATTTACACTGCCATCGCGCCAATGGCGGGCCGCTGACCCTAAGTGCTTTCCCAAAGCAATTGAAACGAAAAGCCCGCCAAATCTGATTGCGATACAAGATCAGCAACCGGCTTTGTGAAGAAGTTAACCATTGGCCCGCCGTTCAACCGAAAAGCCAAACAACCGCCTATGGCATCTTCCAGAAACACATGCTTGCGAATTGCCATAATACGGGAAGGTGCACTGGGGAAGTACTTGACGTCAGAGCGATCCAAATCGAGAGCGTCTATCTTGTTTGCCAAGAACAAGTAGCACTCAGGACCATTCGCGTTATTGAGCGGCAAGAGTTCTCCATGAGGCTCCAGCGCCGTTCCCAGAATGTCGACGGCTTTCTGTGAAAAAATGCATTGGCCCATCCCCAGTGAATCCGACGTTTTGTAACTGGCAAACCGGCGATCTTCTTCATTCTCATAAACGGTCGTAACGTTCGGGACGCGCCAGGTATCACCCAGTTTACGGTCATTGAGAGTCCAAGAAATTTCGTAGTCAGCAGTTTCAGAGTAGTTCACAAACGCGTAGCCATCCGACGTGTACAGCTTGAACACCTGCAATCAAAACTCCCCCAAATACGCCACCAGAATATCCAGTGCTGCTTGCAGGTCATCCCGCTCAATCATCTCGGTCACCGTGTGGATATACCGCGTTCCCACCACGATCCCAACGGCCCTCGCACCCGCCGCGGCCTGTTGCGCTGCCGCCCCGTCTTGCCCGCCGGAGGCCAGCATTGTCCGCTGGTAGGGGATCTTTTTCTTGATCGCGAGGGCTTCGATTTCGCTGACCAGCTTCTTGTCGGCGATGAATGAACTGTCGCGCACGTGCAGCCCAAACCCTTTGCCTTGATGCGTTGTGGCGTCCTTGTCGGGGATGCCGGGGGTGTCGCAGGATAGCGTCACGTCGATGCCCAGCCCGATGTCGGGTTTGATTGCATAGGCCGAGGTGCGCGCACCGCGCAGGCCGACCTCTTCCTGTGTGGTGAAGGCTACGTGGATTTCGGCGCCGCGCCCTTTCTTGCCCAAATGCCGTATCGCCTCGATCCCCAGCCAGCAGGCGATGCGATTATCCAGCGCTTTGGAGACGAATTTATCCCCCATCTCAAGAAAGGGTTCGTCCATAACCACATAATCGCCAACCTTGACGATATCCTTGGCCGCCTTGCCAAGGCCGAGGTCGATAAAGAATTCGCCCACTTCGGGGATTTTCTTGCGGTCTTCGGGGGATGAGATGTGCACAGGCTTGCCGCCAGGGTTCATCACGCCTTTGAAATCGCCGTCATCCGTACACACCAGCACGCGGCGGGAAAAAAGGTTGCGGGGGTCAAAGCCGCCCACAGGCAGAACGTAAAGAAAGCCGTTCTTGTCGATATGGCTGACTAGAAAACCGATCTCGTCCATATGACACAGCAGCATGATTTTCGGCGCGCCTTCCTTGGTCGCGTCGCGACGGCAGAGCAGGGTGCCCATGGGATCAGTTTCGATCGAATCGAATAGCCCCTTGACCTCGGATGCAATCAAATCGCGGACCCGTTCTTCGTGGCCGGGCACGCCGGGCATTTCGCAAAGCCGTTTAAGCAGGTCAGTGTTCATGACGGATACTCCTTTGTTGCCCACAGCTTGGGCTGCGCGCTGTCGGAAGGCAATTATCCAGATAAAATTTCTGCACTTGCGCAGTTATCCCCAAGAAATTGCTTTACAGGTGCGCCGCGATTGGCCACGATATCTGGTAGGGGATAAAGGTGAACAACACCGCCCCTAGAGCAGGCACCTAGCGCTTGGGCACTGCCATGACCCATGCGCCAACGCAGTGAGGCCGAGCATATGGCATTGTCCGAACATTACCTTGAGGCGGATGACCTTCACCCGATCGATCTGGTGGAACACATCGCAGAACACCACGCATGGGAATTTGACCGTATCCATGATGACCAAATTGCAATGGCCGTTGAAGGCCAGTGGCGCACGTATTCCATTACGCTGGCGTGGTCCGCCTATGACGAGACTTTGCGCCTGATATGTACATTCGACATGGAGCCGCCAGCTGAACGGATGCCCGCCCTTTATGAGACGCTGAATGTGATCAACGACCGATGCTGGGCTGGGGCGTTCACTTGGTGGGACGAACAGCAGTTGATGGTGTATCGCTATGGTTTGATGCTGACCGGCGATCAGGTGGCTGGCCCAGACCAGATTGATACGATGATTGGTGCCGCTGTTGCTGCTTGTGAGCAGTATTACCCGGCAATCCAGTTGGTCACTTGGGCTGACCGCACACCTGACGAAGCGGTGCAGGTTGCCATTGGTGGTGCCTACGGGCGCGCTTGATGCCGTTGTGCATTTGGTTGGGGCAGCTTTTGCGCTGGCCTGACCTGTACGATCAGCTACGATTGTTCGCAGACTGTTGATCACGGATGCGCGCTTATCCCCATACCTGCCGGATATCACGAAACAATTATTACACCGCAGGCCGCACGGCGGGTTGAGGCGCGATGGTCCTTTGTGGCCGATGCGCCGGGTCAAAGTATCGTGCTGCCTGATGGGCGCTGTGATATTATCATCCGCCGTAACAGGAACGCGCCCGATGTGCTGATGCCCGTTATCACCGGCCCCGCGACCCGCGCCTATACGGTGACATATGATGTGGGGGATACGTGGTTTGGCCTGCGCCTACGCCCCGAAAGTGCTGTCGCTTTGTGGCGCGGTGATCTGGAGCATGCCGTCGATACAGTCTTGCGCGGGCAAGACGCAATTGATCTGGTCCCAGCACTTGCCACCCATCAGTATTGTGATCTGATGCTTGATCGGCTAGCCGGTCTGGCGCTTGCTGCTCCGTTCATAGATACACGGCTGACCCACGCGTTGGATATCTTGCATGCCTCTGGCGGGCGTATCCGGGTTGCGCAGCTGGCCCGTTTTGCGGCCTGCTCGCCCCGGCATTTGAACCGTTTGTTTCGGGGTCATACCGGGCTTGGCACCAAGACATATGCGCAATTGGTACAGTTTCACCGCACGCTGAACCTTATCACACGCGGGAGGGTCCCGATCACGGATGCTGCGTTGGAAGGGGGCTATGCCGATCACGCGCATATGACCCGCGCCTTCAGGCGGTTTGGCGGTTTTGTCCCGTCGAAACTGCCGCCCCGTTTGACACTGCCGCAGCTTTTTGCGCAATAGGTCCGATTTCTTCAAGCGTTTGCGCGCAACTTGCGTTAAAGCAAGTTTATGAAACTCGGATATACCATTATCTATGTCGCCGATGTGCCCGAAACGGTTGCATTTTACGAGGCCGCCTTTGGCCTGTCGCAGCGTTTTATCCATGACAGCAATCTTTATGCTGAGATGGAGACCGGTGAAACGATCCTCGCGTTCGCGGGGAACGAAGCGGCGGAAATGAATGGGTTGGCGATCTTACCTAACGATCCCACAGGGCCAGCCGCAGGGTGGGAGGTTTGCTTTGTCACGGGTGATGTGTCAGCCGCCTACACGCGTGCGGTATCGCATGGGTGCAGCCCGGTCAGCGCGCCAAGCCAGAAACCTTGGGGGCAGACCGTGTCGTATGTCCGTGATCTGAATGGTTGCATTGTCGAGATCGCCTCGCCCATTGCGCAGGCATCCTAGCATGGATGACACTTGCAAGGCCAATATCGCCAATCAATTGCAGAAGATGCTGCTGGCTTTGGTACCTACAGTCAATCTGTGCCCGATGTACGACGGTATTATTTTTTGAATTAGAACCGGACAACCCCAACAGCCGCGTTGGTGGTGTCTTTATCTATACAGGTCACGTATCGCTGGAATTTGCCAAGGGTGTGCTGTTTGATGATCCGCAAGCGGTGCTTGAGGGTAAAGGTAAATTCAGACGTCATATCAAATTGCGCGCGCTGCACGATATTACTGCGAAGACTTGCAACAGTTTTCTGCGTCAAGCCATCGCGTTGACCTAACATAGCGGCATGCGACATAGCAGCTTGGCCCAAGGCCAAAGCGCCGTTTCATCAAATCACATCTTCCCCCTGCTGCGTCCTTTAGCTAACCTGTTGCAGGTTATTTAAGAGGCGAATTTTAATGAATATGACGGAAGTTGAAAAGCGCGGGCTTGTTTTGCTGGGATGCGGCAAAATGGGGTCTGCCATGCTGGAAGGGTGGCTGCGTACAGGGCTGCCGCCATTGTCAGTCTTGGTGATTGATCCCAAGCCCTCTGCCTGGTTGAAAGAGCAGGGTGTCCAGATTGGCGGCAAGCTGCCTAAGAACCCGGCCGTTGTCATTATCGCGGTTAAACCACAGATGATGGACAAAGCCTTGCCGGACATCAAAGCGCTGGGCAACGGCAAGACACTTGTGATTTCAATCGCGGCGGGCACTTCGATCGCGACTTTTGCGGATGTTCTGGGCGAAGAAACACCCATTGTGCGCGCCATGCCGAACACGCCAGCCGCAATTGGGCGCGGGATTACTGCTATGGTGGGCAATGACAAAGTGTCGTCCGACCAAATGGACCTGGCCGAGGCGCTGCTTTTGTCTGTTGGTGATGTTGTTCGCCTTGATGGCGAGGATCAGATGGATGTGGTCACCGCTGTGTCTGGTTCTGGCCCGGCCTACGTGTTTCATTTAATCGAAACCCTTGCCGCCGCAGGTATGGCAGAAGGGCTGCCTGCTGAACTGGCCATGCAACTGGCCAAGGCAACCGTTGCCGGTGCGGGTGAACTGGCCGAGCAAGACGATGTGAACCCCGCCCAGCTGCGCACCAACGTCACCTCACCCAATGGCACGACCCAAGCGGCTCTTGAGGTTTTGATGGATTTTGAAACTGGTTTTCCGCCGCTTTTGCGCCGGGCCGTCGCGGCTGCGGCAAACCGTTCGCGTGAGTTGGCCAATGAGTGAGATCAGCTTTAATGATTTCCTCAAGGTCGATGTCCGCGTTGGTACCGTGCTGCGCGCAGAGCCGTACCCTGAGGCGCGCAAACCTGCGATCAAGCTGTGGATCGATTTCGGTGACGAGATTGGCGAGAAAAAGACATCGGCCCAAATCACTGCACATTATCAGCCGGAAACCCTTGTGGGCCGCCAGGTGATGGCTGTGGTCAATTTTCCACCCCGCCAGATTGGTAAATTCATGTCCGAGGTGCTTGTTCTTGGTATGCCGGATGAAAATGGCGAGGTCGTTTTGGTCGGCCCTGACCAGACCGTGCCTGTTGGGGGGCGTTTGCATTGAAACAGCTGTTGATTACCCGTCTGCTGCCAGACGCAAATTTGGCCGCAGCGCGTGCGCGTTTCGATGTCACAGTCCGCGAAAAGGCTGACGGGTTGACCATGGCAGAGGCTGCGCAGGCCTTGGCTGACTATGATGCTATCCTGCCCACCTTGGGCGATCAGTTTACCGCAGAAGCCTTTATCGGTGATCTGCGCTGTGGGGTGCTGGCCAATTTTGGTGTTGGGTATAACCATATTGATGTGGAAGCCGCCGGGATGGCCGGTGTCCTTGTGTCGAACACGCCCGATGTGGTGACCGATGCGACCGCCGATATTGGTCTGGCGCTGATCCTATCTGCCTGCCGCCGCACCGGCGAGGGTGAGCGGCTGGTGCGTGCTGATAAATGGGGTGGGTGGGGGCCAACACAGATGCTGGGCACTCATGTGACAGGTAAAACAGTGGGCATTGTCGGCATGGGCCGTATCGGACAGGCCGTTGCGCGGCGCTGTCATTACGGGTTTGAGATGCCGGTTAAATTCTTTAATCGCTCTGCCAAGACCGTTGATTTTCCTGCCGAACAAGTAAGTTCGCTGGCAGAACTGATGGGCGCTTGCGATATCATTGTTGTGACCGTGCCTGGTGGTGGGTCTAATACGCATCTGATTGATGCAGATGCACTGGCGGCGATGAAACATTCCGGGATTTTCGTCAATATCGCGCGCGGTGATGTGGTGGATGAGGGTGCTTTGATCAAGGCGCTTGAAACCCAGCAGATCGCAGGGGCTGGGCTGGATGTCTTTGCGCATGAACCGCATGTGCCTGATGCATTTCGGGCCTTGGAAAACGTCGTCCTGCTGCCGCATTTGGGCACGGCAGCGCTTGAAGTGCGCGAGGCGATGGGCCAGATGGCGCTGGATAATATTATCGCATGGGACGAAGGCAGGCCTTTGCCGCAGGCGGTCTAGCGTTCTGGCAAGAACTTGCGCGGGGGTCACCCAGACAGTGGAATTTTGATGAGTAACGGTGTTTGCGTCTAGTTTAAGAGGCAAAGGAGCAGTTGCATGATTACGCTTGATTTCACAGGTAATATGTCCGCCGCCCGGCGTGCGGTGTTTGAGGCCTCTGCCCAGCGATGGGATGGTGTGGTGAACACAGGCTTTGATCCTTTGGACGTTGATGGTGATACGCTGACCGGGCTTGTGATTGAAGCCAGCATTGAACCGATTGACGGCGCCGCAGGCGTGTTAGGTCAGGCCGGTCCCACCGCGTTACGTGAAGACACCGGGCTGCCTGTCAAAGGTGTTATGCAGTTTGATGACGCAGACATCACACGACTTGAGGCTGAGGGCAGCTTTGCTGATGTGATCCTGCACGAGATGGCCCATGTGCTTGGCTTTGGCACATTGTGGTCGCTTAATGGTTTGATCGCGGCCAGTGGCACGAATGATCCGCGCTTTATTGGCGCTGCTGCTGCGCGTGAATTTGCGGCGCTTTTGCCTGATGACGGCCCGTTCGTGCCCATCGCCAATACAGGCGGGGCGGGGACGCGCGAAGGGCACTGGCGCGAATTGATCTTTGGCGATGAACTGCTGACAGGGTTTTTATCCGGTGCAGACCGTCCGCTTAGCCGTATGTCTGTCGCATCGTTTGAGGATCTTGGCTATGAGGTTGATTATACCAGTGCCGATCCATTTGTGCTGCCCAGCTTCCAGCAATTGGCACTGATGGGGATCACAGAGGCCGTGCGGATTTGCGATCTATGTCGTGTCGACAGACCGATCCCACGTATGGTGCCGTGCTAGGCGATATTTGGCTTCCCTGATTTTGGGCAAAGGGTCCCTGCTAGCGTAAAGCAACGGGTCATTTTCGCATTTTGATCTTTGCTTATTGTGCTGCTACTATTTGTTTTTACAGGTTTTTTACGCTGAAGCCTCTTTGTGCAATCTAACGGAACTCAAATTAATATGGCTGGAAAATTTTTGATTAACACGTTGTCTCTTGCGTCACGGTCCGCTTTCTTTTTTTTAGTGATCGCGCTTTCATTTCACACACCGTCCAGGGCATTGGCCAATGATGGTGGCTTGCCAACCTGTGCAGAGCTTTCGCCGTCTACCGCGGTCGGCCAAGGATACAGTGAGCAAAGGTATCACGATCTTCGCCGCGGCTGTAAGCTAAGTTGGGTTGAGCATGGCGCACTCAGAACGATCACATGGCGGTATTATGAGAACGATTTTGAGGCGCCATCGCTGCGTTTTTCGCCGCCGACCGGTTATACTTTAATATCGCAAAGCCCACCGGACATTGTGGATGTGAACTATGATGGTTCCGCCGATCTTGTGACATTTAATGAAATCGGGGGAACCAATGGCGATTTCGATATTTTTCTCTATGATCTTGACCGTAACAGCTATGCCCATGCGGGCACTTTGTATGGCAATCATATCGCGCATGATAACACCCGCTATAACAGTTATTTGGTCGCACAAAGCAAAAATGGATCACGGGCATATTTTCGGTTCTACGCGTTTTCAAATGAACAAATATGGCCTGTTTTCGATATAGACGCTCAGGATACTTGCCGTGTTTTGGGCCGGGGTCCGTTCGCCGAGAGGATGGATCCAAACGGCGCATTTATTGACCGACAAAGACAAGATGCGGACCTGATTGCTTACTATTGCGACATTTACAACAAGACAGAAGCTGAGGATCGCGGGGCAGCGTTAGAAGCCTTTCCCAGTATAAATTACGTTCCGGACAACACGATTTTTTACTGTGTGGTCGACGAGGGGGACGATCCGCATGCAATGACAATTACACATGACAGCGCTGGGTTTCGCTACACCTATGGCCCGCTTTCTGGCGAACCCGATCTCGTTCTGGACCGCAATCCAGAGCAAGTTCAGATCGTGTTTATTCCGGGCCCTGAATACCAAGGTCGGTTGGATGAGATTGTATTCGAAAACGGCGCGTACACTTACATTGCTTCAAGTGCGCGCGATACGGTTGGAGGTACTTACGACGTTTTGAGACGAAGTTTGGTTGTCATGCAAGATGGTGTTACGACACCGATCTTTAGCAAAAGCTGTAATTATGCTGCGTCATTCGATGCTTTGCCATCGTTTGATATCAACTAAGACGTTTTCAAACGGGACGATACGCGGCCCCGAAATTTGGGTCTGGTCGGCATGCACTGGTCGGTTTATATCGGCACATGAAATGCACCGTTTGATGACCCCACTTACACGCCTTCTTGTCGTTTTCGCCGTTGCTGTGGCGATGACAGGATCTGGCTTTGCGCATCGCGTGGCACCCGCTGATATGGACGAAAGCCTGCTGGCTTATGTGGCCGCTGGCGGTACGCTTGATGATCTGTGTGGTCAGGGTGGCGTTGGTGCTGGCGGCGGTGAAACTTGTGATGCCTGTCGTCTGGTGGATGGGGCCGCCGTTCCAACCAGCCATGCAACTGTGCTTTCTGAAATCGACGCCACAGTGGTGGACGCCCCTGTTGTCGCATCCGTTGCCCCTATTGGGCAGGTCGCAAACCCTGCCTGCCCGGTCCGTGCACCGCCGGTTGTTTGATCTTTTTGAAACGGAATTGATCAAACACAAGCGACCCCGCCGTGGGCGCACACCGGAGACCCGAAAATGAAACGTATATCTTACGCAGCGGTTGCTGCTTTTTGCACCTTTGCGACCGCAGCCATCGCACATGAATACAAAGTGAGTGATGTTGTTGTCGATCACCCGATGGCTTTTGAAACAGCGCAAACCGCGCAGACTGCCGGTGGGTTCATGACCATCACCAATACTGGCAACGCCGATGACCGGCTTGTCGCAGTCGAGGCAGATTTCCCTCGCGTTGAAATCCACACCACAGAAATGGATGGCGATGTGGCCCGTATGATGCAACTGGAAGACGGGATTGTCGTTCCTGCGGGCGAAAGCGTGACGCTGGAACCGGGCGGATTTCATGTGATGTTCATGGGCCTTGGCGGTGATCCATTTGAAGTGGACGAAAAAGTGCCTGCCACGCTGGTCTTTGAAAATGCCGGCCGTTTGGATGTGACCTTCAACGTTGAAGAACGCAAAATGGGTGGTCATGGCGGGATGGACCATAGCAATCACTAAGCCGGACCACGACATAGCAATCAGATGCTGAATGGGTGGGGAAGCAAATGCTTTCCCACCTTTTTTAAACCATATCTAGCCTTTGCTTAGGCGGTCCGCTTTCTTGCGTACCAACACGCTGCGCAAATCATGCATCGCCATCAACAAATCATCCGTGATCTGTTCAAGCTGATCATCACTGGCTTTGGCCTGCGCCCATTGGGCGGTCAGGTTCAGGTGATCAATGGCGCGGTGGATATCATCGACGTCCCGCGCGGCCAAAACCGCCAGACGCGCTTGCATCCAGTCATTGATCACCGTCTCGTCGTCAGGGCTGAGTTTGTGATCGCCTTGCGCTTTGAAGTCGCCGCGATTGGTATTCACAACTGCGATCTGATCCATTTCGATCCGCCGCTCGCGGTTTTCGGTATTGATCCGAAAAACAGCCGCGCCATTGTCGCGGACGCGAAAGTATAGCTCTGGTAGGTCCGTCATGTCAGCCCTTCGCAAAAAGTGATGATCCGCTCGCACGCTTCTTTTAGCGCCGCGTCTGACGTCGCATAGCTGACCCGGAAATTGGGGCTTAGACCAAAGGCCGCGCCAAAGACGATGGCGACACCGGTTTCCTCCAACAGCGCTGTGGCGAAGGTTTCATCATTGTCGATCAACGTCCCTGCCGCTGAGGTTTTGCCGATGCAGCCCGCAATGGATGGATAGACGTAGAATGCGCCTTCGGGCTTTGGGCAAATGATACCGGGCGCTTTGTTCAACATGGAAACGACCAGATCGCGCCGCCGCTCAAACACAGTGTTGTTCGGCGCAAGAAAGGCTTGCGTGCCGTTCAATGCTTCGACTGCGGCGTTCTGGCTGACGGAACAGGGATTGGAGGTTGATTGCGACTGCACCTTGCGCATCGCCTTGATCAACATCTCTGGTCCGGCGGCATAGCCAATCCGCCAGCCGGTCATCGCGTAAGCCTTGGAGACACCATTCACGGTCAGCGTACGGTCATAAAGCTGCGGTTCGACCTGTGCTGGCGTGCAGAATTTGAAATTGCCATAGGCAAGATGTTCGTACATGTCATCTGTCATGATCCAGACGTGTGGATGACGCAGCAACACATCGGTCAGTTCCTTGAGTTCGGACCAGCTATAGCCCGCACCTGTGGGGTTTGACGGTGAATTGAAAAGGAACCACTTGGTGTTCGGTGTAATCGCGGCCTCTAGTTGCGCCGCCGTGATCTTAAAGTTCGCGTCCAAAGAAGCTTCGACAGTGATAGGTGTGCCGCCAGCCAGCAGCACCATATCAGGATAGCTGACCCAATAGGGGGCAGGAATGATGACCTCATCACCGGGGTTCAGGGTTGCCATAAAGGCATTGTAAAGCACCTGCTTGCCACCTGTCCCGACGGTGACCTGAGCGGGCGTGTAGGCCAGATCGTTGTCGCGCTTGAACTTGGCGCAGATCGCCTCTTTCAATTCTGGAATACCATCAACGGCGGTATATTTCGTCTTACCGGCTGCAATCGCTGCCACGGCCGCGTCCTTAATGTTCTGCGGGGTGTCAAAGTCAGGCTCGCCCGCGCCAAGGCCAATGACATCGCGCCCGGCGGCCTTAAGCTCTGCCGCTTTTGTCGTAACAGCGATTGTCGGGGACGGTTTGACGCGGTTGAGTGTCGCAGAAAGAAAGGTCATCAGGTGATCCAATGGTAAAGAGGCAATGCTTGTGACATAGAACGCGCACAGGTTGAATGGCAAGCATTTGAAGGATGGCATCATGGGGCAAGATCAAGATTGGTACAGTGCGGAAACCGCCACATTTGGCGATCGCTTGGCCGGTGCGCGTGAGGCCGCAGGCCTGGATCAAAAGGGATTGGCCGAAAAGCTGGGCGTAAAACCTGCCGTCATTCAGGCTTGGGAAGAGGACCTGAAAGAACCGCGTGCGAACCGTTTGCAAATGGTATCTGGCATTGTGGGTGTATCAATGAGCTGGCTGTTGACCGGCGAAGGTGACGGCCCCGAAGCCCCCGATGATGATGGCCCGATGAGTAATGACCTTGTGGATTTGCTAGCCGAAATGCGCGCTTTGCGCGGGCAAATTGCACAATCCGGCGAAAAGCTGGGCCGGCTGGAAAAACGTTTGCGCACTGCCCTGAAAGACTAAGATGACCGAGCGCCGTGACACGATGATCAAACGCCTGCGGATGCGATCCATGCGGCGGGGTATCAAGGAAATGGATTTGATCCTGCAAGCCTTTGCGGATGCGCATCTTGATGCATTTTCAGACGAAGATCTGGTACTTTATGACCAACTGTTGTCGGAAAATGATCACGACATTTATGGCTGGGTTGGTGGGCAATTCCCAACGCCAGCACAGTATCTGGATCTTGTCACGCAAATCGCCAAAGGCGCTGAAGGGGTCACACGACCCGACTGATTTAGCGAAAATATCGCGCTTAACTGATTCTTCTTTGTTTCGTTTTATCCCCAAGTGCGGACAAAAAATGGAGCAAGGAAAGAATGAGCATTCACCCGGAACTGGAACAGCCAGACATGTCTGATGTTTCGCCAGCACGCAGTGCGGCGTTCATGGACAGCTATCTTGATGCGCTCAATCTGGTGGAACGGCTTCACCGGCTTTTGCTTGATGTCATCAAGGATGAATTCGAACGCGTGGGATTGCTGGAAATCAACGCGGTACAGGCCCTTTTACTTTTCAACGTCGGTGACAACGAAGTGACGGCGGGCGAATTGAAATCGCGCGGTTATTATCAGGGATCGAACGTGTCCTATAACCTTAAGAAATTGGTCGAATCAGGTTACATGCACCACGAACGCAGCGAGATTGATCGCCGTTCCGTGCGGGTCCGCCTGACCGAAAAGGGGCGTGGCGTCCATGTCTTGGTCACCCGGCTGTTTCGGACCCATTCCGAAGGATTGATGGATCGTGGCATTTTGGATCAGGAAGGGGTGGAAGATATCACTGCCGCACTAAAACGGGTTGAGCGGTATTGGACAGAGCAAATACGCTATATCTACTGATTTACTTTAAAGTAAGAAAAATTGTTTTTACTTGCATTGCGCAGTAGGAAAACGCGCAAAAGTTTAGTAGAGACAAAGACGTTGGTAACGAGGATAACGGTTTGAGTGGGCTGGTACGCTGGAGTGCCAGCCCATTTCGTTTTTCGGGCTGATGACTTTCCATTTTGAAAATCATGGCATGTCGGCAGGCAGCGTCTATCAATAGGGTAGAAACAGAAAGATGGTGGCATAGCGTATCAGCCATCCGAACCGTTCGGCGTTTCAATCTGTCCAACAGCCAATGCTGATAGTTCGCGTAAAAGCTTGCGCTCCATCGCTGCGGCGTAATCATCATAATTTTTGGCGACCTCAACAAAGGCCACCGGCCCGCGAATGACGTTTTCGCGGTAGTAGACCTCTAAATCAGCCAGTGCATTCTGGCTGATCTGATCGCCAAAGAAATTACCCGAACCCACGACAAGCCCGTTCACGGTAACACCCGCGGGGGTCTGGGTCAGGGGAATGTCCTCGGGCAGGGGCCCGGTATTTGTTTCGCCGTCACCAGACAGATCCAGTGTGCGAATCCAGCATTCCGGATGTTGTTCAAGATAAGCGAACCCTGCCAGCAACGCAGACCCCACCGCAGTGGTCGGTGCAGGCACACCGCGTTGATGCCCGCGCAGGCGTGCGGTGACCGTGGCCAAGTCCGCTGGCGTGTTCAGCGTTGTCCATGGCACGATGATGGTTTGGTTGACTGGCCCGCTCCACTCAAAGACGTGAATGCGAACTGGCGCGTCAGGCTGCAAAAACAGGATATCTATCACCACCGGCGCATTCAGGGCCGCAACGACCCCTTCCAATTGCAGGGTGTATTCGGATTGATCCACAGAACTGGACACATCCAGCCCCAGCGATATCGCCTGCCGGCAGGTTGCCTGCACCATGGTCGGTAACAGGAGGATCAAAAGGCATAACCGGATCATCCTTGCACCTCTTGCCGCGTCGCTGCCCGGCCGATGATTTGCGCAGATAGTTCGCGAACCAGCTTGCGCCGCATTGCGTTTTCAAAATCTTGAAAACCCTGGGCCACTTCGACAAAGGCTGTGGGGCCGCGTATGACCTGCGTCTCAAAGTAATTCTCAAGCGCTGTTTCGGTCCCGGTGATGGCCAGCCCGTTCACGACAACCCCGTCGAAGGGAAATGTCGCATAAACGCTGCGCGGCCCAAAGCTTTCGTTATTTGTGCCGTCACCAGCCAGATCAATTGTTTGAAACAGGCATGCCGGGGCGTTTTGCAGTTTGATCGCGGCATAGCCCAGTGCATGGCCCATCGCAGTTGGCAAACCATCAGTGCTGCGCGTTGTGCGGGTCAGTGTGGCAGCCACGCGGCGTAAATCGGCAGGCGTATTGATCAGCGTCCAGTCCAGCAAATCGGTCTGATGCCCGCGCCCGCTCCATTCAAAAATCTGCAGCGCGACAGGCTGTGGGCTGGCGAAAAAAGCCGCCTCAACCTCTGGCGTGCGCAGGGCGTTTGCCAATCCATTGCGCTGCAAAATGTATTCGTCGGCATCAACGGATGATGACACATCAACAGCAAGGATAAGCGCCAAGCGGCAGGCCTCGACCGGGGCTGCCGCAAGGCATAGACAAGATAAGAGCGTCGTTCTTACCAATGGCCGGTGTTTTCCATACTGGCCCAAGGCTCCGCCGGTGGCAGGTCATCCCCTTCCTGCAACAACTCGACCGAGATGTTGTCGGGGGAACGGACAAAGGCCATATGCCCATCACGGGGCGGGCGGTTGATCGTTACACCATTGTCCATCAGGTGCTGGCAGGTCTCATAGATATTTGACACCCGGTAGGCGAGGTGCCCGAAATGACGGCTGTCATCAGGCAGCGCATCGTCGCCATCCCAATTATAGGTCAGCTCAACCGGGCATTCTTCCTGGCCGGGCGGCGCCATGAAAACAAGCGTAAACCGCCCGCCTTCATGATCAAAGCGCCGCGTTTCTTTCAGGCCAAGAAGTGCGTAGAAGGCCATGGATTTTTCAAGGTTTTTCACACGCACCATCGTGTGCAGGTATTTAAGGGACATCTGGCTACTCCTGTCAGGTTGCTTTGGCCGATAGCCTAGCCGTTCAGGCGCAACAGTAAATGCCCGTCACAACATTATCGCGGAACGACAGGGGCGGCGGCGCAGTTAGCGCTTGCCACGCCCTGTTGGTTTCCGATACGAAATGCCCACAGCTTGACGTTGGGAGAACCAGTTCACTGGTGCCGAAGGAGCAACTGCCTCGGAAACTCTCAGGCCACAGGACCAGCGTCAGGACATGAACACTCTGGAGAGTGGTGCGCATGCACCCGCCGAAGGGATAGCGATCTCAGGCAAGTGGACAGAGGAGGCACCATTGCGCAGGGCATGTCCTGCGTAAAGCAGGTGCCGCTTGATTTGATGCAAGTCTTGGCGGCCAAAAGAAGGCGCGCGCGACATGGCTGATTTGCACAAAACACCGCTTCACGCATTGCATGTGTCATTGGGTGCCAAGATGGTCCCTTTTGCGGGGTATGACATGCCTGTGCAGTACCCCCTTGGCGTGATGAAAGAACATTTGCACACACGTGCCAAGGCAGGCCTGTTTGATGTCAGCCACATGGGGCAGGTCATTGTGCAGGGTGCGACTTATGCTGATGCCGCCGCAGGTTTGGAACAACTGATCCCGGTTGATATTCTGGGGCTTGCACCGGGGCGTCAGCGCTATGGCTTTTTTACCAATGACGCAGGCGGGATCACAGATGACCTGATGTTGGCAAACCGTGGTGATCACATTTTTATGGTTGTGAACGCGGCCTGCAAAGCTGCTGATATCGCCGATATGAAAGCATCCCTAAAGCCGGAACTGACCGTCACCGAAATCACCGACCGGGCGCTGCTGGCATTGCAGGGCCCGGCAGCCGAGGCGGTACTGACAGCATTGGATGCGCGTGCATCTGACATGGCGTTTATGGATGTCGCGACACTGGAACTGGCGGGCGTGACCGCATGGGTATCGCGGTCGGGCTATACCGGCGAAGATGGCTATGAAATTTCCATACCGGCCACTGACGCGGCACGCGTCGCACAGGCCTTGCTTGATCATGCGGATGTGGAACCTGTCGGACTTGGTGCCCGTGACAGCCTGCGACTGGAAGCCGGGCTGTGCTTATACGGTCACGACATTGATACCACGACATCCCCGGTAGAGGCTGCACTGACGTGGGCCATTCAAAAAGTGCGGCGCGCCGGCGGTGAACGCGCTGGTGGGTTTCCCGGTGCTGACCACATCTTGGATGACATAAAGAACGGACCGACCCGCAAACGTGTCGGGTTGCTGCCCGACGGTCGTGCGCCGATGCGCGAAGGTGTTGTCCTTTTCGCTGATAAGGATGCAACTGATCCCCTTGGTGCCATTACCTCTGGCGGGTTTGGCCCGACGATCGGTGGGCCGATGGCGATGGGCTATGTTGCCGCTGATTATGCCGGTATTGGCACCCGGATTTACGGTGAATTGCGTGGCAAGCGCCAGCCTTTGACCGTGACCAAACTGCCGTTCACACCGGCCAATTTCAAACGATAACAGGGAAGATGACGATGAAATACACTGAAGAACACGAATGGCTGCGCGCCGACGGTGATGTCTATGTTGTTGGGATCACAGAACACGCGACCACCCAACTGGGCGATCTGGTCTTTGTTGAACTGCCCGAAGTTGGCGCCACCGTCAGCAAAGATGATGAGATCGTCGTGATCGAAAGTGTAAAGGCCGCATCCGATATCATGGCCCCCGTCGATGGCGAGATTATCGAGGTGAACACCGCCCTTGCCGATGATCCAAGCCTTGCCAATAGCGATGCAGTTGGCGCGGGGTGGTTTTTCAAGATCAAACCGTCGGATCCGTCACAACTGGACGATATGATGGACGAAGCTGCCTATAACGCGATGATTGGCTAAGGAACCTGACCCATGACCTTCACGCCGACCGATTATCTGCCCTATGATTTTGCTAACCGCCGCCACATCGGCCCATCGCCTGCTGAAATGGACGAAATGTTGCACGTTGTGGGCGCGAAAGACCTTGATGCGCTGATCGACGATACGCTGCCTGCGAAAATCCGGCAAAAGCAGCCATTGGATTTTGGTAAGCCCAAATCAGAAAGTGAACTGCTCCATCATATGCGTGTCACAGCATCGAAAAATAAGGTGCTGACCTCGCTGATCGGGCAGGGGTATCACGGCACGGTCACGCCGCCTGCGATCCAGCGGAACATCCTTGAAAACCCGGCATGGTATACCGCTTATACCCCTTATCAGCCCGAAATCAGTCAGGGTCGGCTTGAAGCACTGCTGAACTTTCAGACGATGGTGTCCGACCTGACTGGGCTGGAGATTGCAAACGCGTCTTTGCTGGACGAGGCGACAGCCTGCGCAGAGGCAATGACCATGGCGCAGCGCATCAGCAAATCAAAGGTGACAGGGTTCTTTGTCGACGAAAACTGCCATCCGCAAAATATTGCTGTAATGCGGACCCGCGCGCAGCCACTG
Organism: Roseobacter sp. CCS2; assembly: GCF_000169435.1. Lineage (GTDB taxonomy): Bacteria > Pseudomonadota > Alphaproteobacteria > Rhodobacterales > Rhodobacteraceae > Yoonia. The sequence goes on from NZ_AAYB01000002.1 coordinate 665,125, forward strand.
GGGATCGAGGTTATCGTGGGCAGCCCGGATGACCTGGATGCCAGTGCCGTGTTTGGTGCGATCTTTCAATATCCGGGCACCTATGGCCATTTACGCGATTTCACGGATGAGATCGCGAAGTTACATGAAAACAAGGCGATTGGAATTATTTCCGCCGACCCATTGTCGCTGACACTGTTGAAAGAACCCGGCGCGATGGGCGCTGATATTGCGGTTGGGACAACCCAGCGCTTTGGTGTCCCCATCGGATATGGCGGTCCCCATGCCGCATATATGGCGACCAAGGCCGCATATGCGCGCAATATGCCCGGACGCATTGTGGGCGTATCCATCGACAGTCACGGCAACCGTGCCTACCGTTTGTCGCTGCAAACCCGTGAACAACATATTCGCCGCGAAAAGGCGACGTCGAATGTCTGCACTGCGCAGGCTTTACTGGCGGTGATGGCGGGGTTTTATGCCGTCTTTCATGGGCCAGAGGGCCTTAAGGCAATTGCCCAACGCATCCACCGCAAAACCGCGCGTTTGGCAGAAGGGTTGAAACAGGGCGGTTTCGATGTGCGCCCCGCCACCTTCTTTGATACGATCACGATTGATGTGGGGCCGTTGCAATCTGCGGTGATGAAATCGGCTGTGGATGAAGGGGTGAACCTGCGTGCTGTTGGTAAAACATCAATCGGTATCACGTTGGATGAACGCACCCGCCCGGCCACGATTGAAAAGGTCTGGCGCGCCTTTGGCATTGAACGCGCAGATAAGGATTACACCCCGCACTACAACATGCCCGAAAAGCTGATCCGCACCAGCAATTTTCTGACGCACCCGGTGTTCCACATGAACCGGGCCGAAACGGAAATGATGCGTTACATGCGCAGGTTGGCGGACCGGGATCTTGCGCTGGATCGCGCGATGATCCCGCTGGGGTCTTGCACAATGAAGCTGAATTCAGCGGCCGAGATGATGCCCGTCAGTTGGCGCGAGTTTTCTTTGCTGCATCCGTTCTGTCCCAAGGATCAGGCAGAAGGCTATGCCGAGATGATCGCAGATCTGTCAGCAAAACTGTGTGACGTCACGGGTTACGATGCAATCTCAATGCAGCCCAATTCGGGTGCGCAGGGGGAATATGCAGGGCTTTTGACGATTGCCGGTTACCATCGCGCCAACGGCGAAGGGCAACGCAATATATGCCTGATCCCGATGAATGCCCATGGCACCAATCCAGCCTCCGCGCAGATGGTCGGATGGAAGGTTGTGCCGGTGAAATCGGACGAGAATGGCGACATTGATCTGGCCGATTTCAAAGCCAAAGTTGCACAGCACAAGGATAACCTGGCCGCCTGTATGATCACATATCCATCCACCCACGGGGTGTTCGAGGAAACGGTGATAGAGGTGTGCCAGATCACCCATGATGCGGGCGGTCAGGTGTACATTGACGGGGCCAATATGAATGCGATGGTCGGCCTGAGCCGCCCTGGTGATCTGGGCGGTGATGTCAGCCACCTGAACCTGCACAAGACGTTCTGCATCCCGCATGGCGGTGGCGGCCCCGGCATGGGCCCAATTGGCGTGAAGGATCATCTGATTGCGCATCTGCCCGGCGATCCGAACGACGGTGAAGGCGCGGTCAGCGCGGCCCCCTATGGCTCGCCCTCGCTGCTGCCAATTTCGTGGGCGTATTGTCTGATGATGGGGGGCGAAGGTCTGACGCAGGCGACACGCGTGGCGATCCTGAATGCGAACTATATCGCCAAGCGCCTCGAAGGGGCGTTCAACGTCCTTTACAAGGGGCCAACGGGCCGTGTCGCGCATGAATGCATTATTGACACCCGACCCTTTGCTGAAAGTGCGCATGTCACAGTTGATGATATCGCCAAACGGTTGTCTGATTGTGGGTTTCATGCGCCAACGATGTCATGGCCTGTTGCGGGCACCTTGATGGTTGAACCGACCGAATCTGAAACCAAGGCAGAGCTGGACCGGTTTTGCGACGCGATGCTTGGCATTCGCGCAGAGATCGCGGCCATTGAAGACGGGGTCATGGACCCCGACAATAACCCGCTTAAAAACGCGCCACATACCATGGAAGACCTCGTCAAGGACTGGGATCGTCCTTACAGCCGCGAGGTGGGGTGTTTTCCGGCAGGTGCCTTCCGCGTCGATAAATACTGGCCACCGGTCAACCGTGTTGACAATGTCTGGGGCGACCGCAACCTGACCTGCACCTGTCCCCCGATGGCGGACTATGCACAAGCGGCGGAATGATACAGGCCGTTATGTTCTAGGCATCTGCATCGCCACAGCAAGGACCTCGGCGAGCACCGAAACCGCAAGTGTGCCTGCGTCGCGTGCCGAAGGGATAAGGCCGACCGGGCCGCGTAACCGCGCGATATCTGCGGCAGAGACACCCATCGCCTTGAGCGTGGCAATCCGATTGTCGCGGGCGCGCTGGCTGCCTTGTGATCCGATATAGAACGCGTCGGTTTGCAACGCACCTTGCATGATCGGCGGTTCCCAGTCGTGGTCATGAAAAAACAGCACGATTGCGGTGCGGTCATCCGCTTGCAGATCTTCGGGAAAACCTTGTTGGGTCATGTGTCGCGTTTGGCAACTGGCTGCGTTACCGGCTTGCAAGGTTTCTGTGTCGGGCGACAGCAGCAGGTTGGGATAGCCCGCCGATTGGACAAGCGCCGCAAAAGTGCTGGCCTCTGGACCTTTTCCAAAGATCAAAAAGCGGATCGCGGGATCAAAACGCACCATGAGTTTTTGCCCATCACGGGCCGTCGTACCTTGATCTTGCACAATGATGACACCGCTTTCGATATCAATTTGCATGCAGCACGTCGCGCGCGACGCAGTAAGCTGTGCGACCTGATCCAATGCGTCTTTGTCTGGGTGAGGGACCAGCAGAATATCAAGCCCCCCACCGCATGGCAGTTCGATGTCTGCAAATGGTGACCCCATGCCGTAGCGGATCAGCCGTGGCGTTTTCGCGGCCAATGCTTCACCCGCGTGCAGGGCAATGTCGGCCTCGATACAACCTGATGACAATGTGCCAATCCGGCTGCCATCTGTCATGACCGCCATCATCGCCCCCAGCGGGCGATAAGACGGCCCTTCCACCCCTGCGATCACGGCAAGCACGCATGGCCCCGGCGCATCAAGGATGGCACGGATCGGGTCGCCCCCGGTTGGTGACGGATGAAAGGCTGTATTCATGAATGTGGTTCCTGCCCGGCGCGCGTCAGGCCGTCAATGGGCGGATGCAGACCACGACGAAAACGCCGTCGCGGTCAATTTCTATGGTGAGATCTAGCCGCAGGCTGCGACAGCGCGGCGGGTCAAAACCCCGACCAGATGCGCCCGATAGGACGCCGATCCGTGCAAATCCGCGATCATATCATCGAGGTTGCCAGACATACTCTCAAGCGCGCCTTCCGAAAAGCTGGCACTCAGCGCGGTTTCGGCCTCTGTCCAGCGGTAAACCCCTTCGTTCGATGCACCAGTGACGGCAACCCGCACACCATCTGCCGTTTTGGCCACAAAAACACCCACCAGAGCAAATCGGGATGCCGGTTGATCAAACTTTTGATAGTTGGCCTTTTCGGGGATCGGGAAACTGACCGAGGTGATGATTTCGTCCTCGTCCAACGCCGTTTCAAACATACCCTGAAAATAATCATCCGCCGCGATGTCACGCGTGTTGGTCGTGATCGTCGCCCCTGATCCAAGTGCCCCCGCAGGATAGCACGCGGCCGGGTCGTTGTTGGCCAGCGAACCGCCGATCGTGCCGCGATTGCGCACCGCCGGGTCACCAATATTGGCAGCCAAAGCGGCCAAACCGGGGTAAAGATCCGCGGCATCTGCTGCAACCTGCGCATGGGTTGTTGCGCCGCCGATGGTCAACGTGTCACCACGCACGGCGACCCCAACCATGCTTTCAATACCGGTCATACTGACCAGCACCTCAGGCGAGGCAAGGCGCTGTTTCATCGTTGGCAGCAAGGTCTGCCCGCCACCCAGTGCTTGTGCACCTTCTGCGGCCATCGCACTGGCGGCTTCTTCCACTGTCTTGGGTTTTGCAAATTCAAAATTGTACATCTATCTCTCCTCTCTGGTGGGCGGGGCGGGGGCAAAGCTGCCACACCGCTGTCCAGATCATCCGTTCATCGCTTCCCAGACACGCGCGGGCGAGACCGGCATGTCGATGTGTTCCACGTCATGTCCGCCGCGCTGCAACGCGTCGACCACGGCGTTGACCACAGTGGGGGGCGATCCGATGGCACCTGCCTCGCCACAGCCCTTCACCCCGATGGGGTTGTGTGTGCAGCGGGTGGCATGGCTGTGATCGACCACAAAGTTGGGCAGATCATCGGCACGCGGCATGGCGTAATCCATCAGTGACCCGGACAAAAGCTGCCCGTTCTCATCATAGATCCCGTGTTCCAGCAGCGCTTGCCCAATGCCTTGGGCCAATCCGCCTTGGACCTGACCGGTGACGATCATCGGGTTCACAACATTGCCAAAGTCATCCATCGCGATCATCGAACAGATGTCGACCTTGCCAGTGTCTGGATCGACCTCGACCTCGCAGGCATATGCGCCTGAAGGATAGGTAAAGTTCGCCGGATCGTAGAAGGCCGTTTCCTCAAGCCCCGGTTCGATATCCTCAAGCGGGAAATCATGCGGGATATAGGCTTTCAGCGCTACGTCCCCAAAGCTGACCTTCTTGTTGGTGCCTTTGACCGAGAAGTCACCGTCTTCAAAATCGACGTTTTCAGGTTTATCCTCCATCATATGCGCCGCAATCAGCGTGGCTTTCTTGATGATCTTTTCCGTCGCTCGGAACACGGCAGAGCCGCAGACGGCAAGGCTGCGTGATCCGTAAGTACCCATCCCGAAGGGGATTTTCGAGGTGTCACCATGCACGATTTCAATCGACATGGGATCAACGCCCAGCATGTCAGCCACCACTTGCGGAAAGGCGGTTTCATGCCCTTGCCCGTGGCTATGTGCACCCACCATGACCGAGATATTGCCGGTGGCGTTCACCCGCACCGTAGCTGCATCATAAAGGCCCACGCGAGAGCCGAGGACACCGACGAGGTTTGATGGCGCAATGCCGCAAGCCTCAATATAGCTGTTGATTCCAAGGCCACGCAGTTTGCCGTTCTTTGCGCTTTCTGCGCGCCGTGCCTCGAACCCGGCCAGATCAGCCGCGGCCTCCAGCCCGTCCATCAATGCATCATAGTTGCCGCTGTCGTATTCAAGACCTGCCGCAGACGCATAGGGGTACTGATCGGGCTTGATGAAGTTTTTGCGCCGTAAGGCAATGGGGTCCATCCCCAATTCGCGCGCGGCCTTGTCGATCACACGCTCAAGACTAAACGTCGCCTCTGGCCTGCCTGCGCCCCGATATGCGTCAACGGGGGCCGTGTTTGTGAACACGGCCTTCACGTTCACATAGACGTTAGGCACCGTGTAGTTCCCCGCCATTAGCGTGCCGTGCAGGAACGTCGGCGTCGCGGTTGAGAAGTTCGACAGGTACGCCCCAACATTGGCCATCGTTTCAGTTCGGAAGGCGATAAAGGTGCCGTCCCTTTCGCAAGCCAATTCGATCTTGGTGACGTGGTCGCGGCCGTGCGCGTCGCTGAGGAACGCCTCGGTCCGCGTAGAGGTCCATTTCACCGGGCGGTTCAGCTTTTTCGCGGCGGCCAGCACCAAAGCTTCCTCACCATAGTGATAGATTTTCGACCCAAAACCGCCACCTACATCGGGCGCATGGACCGTCAGCTTGTTTTCAGGAATGCCCATCACGAAAGCGCTGATCAAAAGCCGCGTCAGGTGCGGGTTTTGCGAGGTTGTGGTCAGCTTATAGTCGCCCGTGCCGGGGTCGTATTCGCCGATTGAACAACGTGGTTCCATCGCATTAGGGACCAAACGGTTGTTGACCAGTTCCAGCGTTGTGACATGCGGCGCATTCTTGATCGCCTCATCTGTAGCGGCGCGATTATCTTCGATCCAGCCCCAGTCGAAACACTGGTTGGTGCCGATTTCATCATGAACCAGCGTCGTGCTATTGGCCAAAGCGTCGACCATGTTGACGACGGCGTCCAACTCATCAATATCAGCGTCAATTGCCTCAACCGCGTCCATCGCCTGTTCCAACGTTTCCGCGATCACAGCGGCATAAGCGTCGCCCACATGGCGGACTTTGCCGTGGGCCAGTACGGGCCGCTTGGGTTCTTTCATCGGCTCGCCATCGCGGCTGTTGATCAGCCAGCCTGCGGGGTTTCCGCCAACCTCGGCAAAATCCTCGCCGGTGAAAACAGTCACGACGCCGGGCATGCCGGCGGCATCTTTTGTGTCGATGCTGTTGATCTTGCCATTGGCCACAGTTGAGCGCGCAAAGGCGCAATAGGTGGTCTTGGCGGGTGTATAATCGTCCGTGTATTTGCCACGTCCTGTCAGGAAACGCACGTCTTCACGGCGTTTGGTCGCGTGACCCATTCCTCCGTCTGCTGCCATATCCTTGTCCTCCCTATTCGGCTGCAATGGCGGGGGTTTGCCCGCTTGCTGCCATGATTGCGTTAACGATGCCCTGATAACCGGTGCAGCGGCAGATATTGCCTTCTAGATAATCGCGCACTTCGGCTTCAGTCGGTTTTGGGTTTTCTTTCAAAAGGGCTGCGGCACTCATGATCATGCCTGGTGTGCAGAACCCACATTGCAGCCCGTGATGATCCTGAAACGCCTGTTGGATAACGTTCAGCGATCCGTCGACATGGGCTTGACCTTCGATGGTGTCTACGTCCGCGCCATTGGCCTCAACCGCAAACATGGTGCAGGCTTTCACGGCTTTGCCGTTCACATGCACAACGCAAGCGCCGCATTGGCTGGTGTCACAACCGATATGGGTGCCGGTCAGGCCCAACTCTTCGCGCAGCGCAGCCGATAGAACCGTTCGGTTCTCCACGTTTGCCGAAACGGCTGTTCCGTTCACATTCATGGTTATTGTTGGCATATCTTCCTCCCTTAAGAATGCCGGATTGGGGTGTCAGCCTAGCATGCGCCCGATCCAGCCCTTTTTTGGTTTCTCTTCATCTTCTTCCACGTCATCGGCATCAGTTGGGTCCTCCAACCCGTCCTGAAACCGTTCAAAAAACTGATCAGCAAGTTTCTTGGTGAAACCGTCAATGATACGGCTGCCCAATTGGGCCAGTTTGCCACCAACCTTGGCCTCTACATCATAGGTAAGCAGGGTACCGCCCTCGGCTGTGTCGGCAAAGCTGACTTTGGCCGCCCCTTTGGCAAAACCGGCAGGACCGCCTTTGCCTTGGCCAGTCAGTGTCAGGCTTTGGCCTTCAACAATATCGGATACGTCGACCTGGCCTTTGAAGGTGGCTTTCACTGGACCCACCTTTTGTACTACGACCGCTTCGAAACCTTCATCGACCGTTCCGGCCAATTCTTTGCAGCCTGGAATGCAGGCCTTAAGAACCTCTGGATCAAGGATGGCGGCCCAGACGGCTGTGCGTGGCGCTGCGATGTCCCTGGCGTCGGCTAGGTTCATGGATATCCCCGTTTGATCGTTCAGGCAGTTCAGCAAGAATAGCGGCGTGTGTGAAGACAGTGGCGCGCAATCAGTTGTGTCGTCTGTCTCAAATCTGCGACAAGCGGCACCTAATCACTTATTCTCAGGCTTTTCATGCGTCGGTAAAGCGTTGCGCGTGAAACCCCAAGTTCGCGCGCCGCAAGGCTGACATTCTGTTCGGCCCTGACCAAAGCGCGCATAACCGCGGCTCTTTGTGCCCGCTCAAAGCCTTTTGATTTATTGTCGCGTCCGATCAAATCGCCAAGGGGGACAGGTTTCAGGTTCCCCTCTGACCGCAAGTCAAAAGCCCGCCGCGCCGCGCGGGTCGCACCTATAACGATGTCATCAGAATTCGTCGCCAACAGTGAAACCCCGTCGGAAGGGTCGTTGATCATCATCACGCGTGCGCTGCTGAATTTGTCCTGGAAATTGTCCGCCTCGATGCTGCGCGCCGCCTGCCGCACGAGCGCCGAGATCATACCATTCATCGTCTCGGTCTGGTCGACACGCGCTGACGACACATCAAGTGCCGCCACGATTTCACCCTCTGCACCGTATACCGGCGCGTCAATGCAGCTCATTGCGATGTTGCTGGCCATGAAGTGCTGATCGCGGTGTATCACGACCTCGCGCCGTTCTGTCAGGCAGGTGCCAATGCCGTTGGTGCCTTGGGCGGCCTCGCTCCAATCGGCCCCGGCACCAAGCCCCCAATTTTGAAAGATATGCGTGTCGGCATCTTCGAAACGGTGGTCAATGACGACACCTTGATTGTCGGTCAGCACAACGCCGCAGCCTGAACTGCCCACCAGTGAAAAAAGTTGATCAAGCTTGGGCTGCGCAATGGCCGCAACACGCCCCAGCGCTTGTCTGCGCTGGGCGATATCCGCATCTGGCAGGTATTCAGCCGCCCGTTGCCGCGCCGGATCAAGCCCGTGGTTGATCATCGAACGCCGCCACGACGCCGCCAGCCAAGACCGGGCCGCAGCAGCACTGGATTCAACCGTTTGTGCGACCTTGTCGATATGGGCACTGAAGGATGCGATCAAAGAAACTCCCTACCTGGATCGGTTCACCTTACATTGATTGTTCCATTGCGCAAATTTTCGACCTCTTTTCGCAAATGACCCTTGCTGGGTCTATCGGTGCTGACGTCAGAAATGTTGATGCTGCGTTAGTTTGAGGGAAGTCTTGACCTTACCTGAAAGGTCAAATACCACGCCACCACTTACGCGGGCGTTGTGTAATGGTAAGACCTCAGATTTCCAATCTGATGATAGGGGTTCGATTCCCCTCGCCCGCTCCACATATTTTTCCCAGCAAATTTCATCTGATGCATTTGGTCGCCTTGTGAAACGCTCGGTTCAGTTTTATGTCCCTGTCAACGTAATAAAGGACCGCGAATGGCCGAGACCCAAAAGCCCAAACCAGAGGACCGGCCTGTCGGTAAACGTGTCGGCGCACTTAAGGCGCTTTGGCCATTTATGAAGCCATACCGCCTGAACATGATCGGCGCGAGTTTTGCGCTGGTGTTTACCGCAATGGTGTCGTTGAGCCTGCCGATTGCAGCAGGGCAGGTGGTCGATACATTTGGTTTGGCCAGCGGTGAGATCAGCCAGCATTTTACTACGATGCTGGCGATTGCCGTGCTGCTCGCGTTTGGGACAGCGCTGCGATACTATCTGGTGACACGGCTGGGTGAACGCGTGGTGGCTGATATTCGCAAGGCCGTCTTCAACCGCATGATCAGCATGAGCCCGGCGTTCTACGAACGCATCATGACAGGCGAGGTGCTGAGCCGCATTACCACAGACACCACGCTGATCTTATCTGTCATCGGCAGTTCGGTCTCAATCGCATTGCGAAATATCCTGATCTTCATCGGTGGTGTCATTCTGATGCTTCTGACCTCTGTGAAGATGAGCATCATGGTGCTTTGGCCCATCCCTGTGGTTTTGTTTCCGATCCTGTTCTTGGGCCGCCGCGTGCGCAGCCTGTCCAAGGAAAATCAGGATCTGATCGCGGAAAGTAGTGGTGACGCGTCCGAGCAGTTGTTGTCGGCGCAAACCGTACAAGCCTTCACCCACGAAGAGCTGAGCCGCGCAAAGTTTGATGAGGTCACCGAGCAAAGCTATCATTCGGCCCGTCGCCGGATCATGACCCGAGCGGCGTTGACAGCGATCGTGATTTTCATGGTGTTCGCGGCGATTGTGCTGTTCTTGCAAATGGGGTCGCAAGATGTCGTCGCCGGTGAGATTACAGAAGGCGGCCTTGTACAGTTCATGATCTATACCATCATGGTCGGTGGCGCTGTTGCCGCCCTGTCCGAGGTTTGGGGCGAACTGCAACGTGCCGCTGGCGCGACCGAGCGGTTGGTCGAGTTGCTGACGGCCGAAGATACGGTTCAGGATCCCACCCAACCGGGGGTGTTGCCCAAGCCGGTGAAAGGTGCGCTGCACTTTGACAATGTGCAGTTTCACTACCCGTCACGGCCGCAGATTTCGGCGCTTGACGGCATTGATCTTGATATCGCGCCGGGGGAAACGGTGGCACTTGTCGGGCCATCGGGGGCAGGCAAAAGCACAATAATCCAGATGGTACAGCGCTTTTATGACCCGCAGGATGGCGCAGTGCGCATTGATGGCATAGACCTGCGTGATCTGGACCGATCCGATTTTCGCAAGCACATTGCGCTTGTCCCGCAAGACCCTGTCATCTTTGCCGACACAGCGCGCGAGAATATTCGCTTTGGCAGACCCACAGCGACGGACGCTGAAGTTGAAGAAGCCGCCAAAGCTGCTGCGGCTTATGATTTTCTCAAAGCGCTGCCTGACGGATTTGACAGCTATGTCGGCGAACGTGGTGTCATGCTGTCGGGGGGGCAAAAGCAACGGATTGCGATTGCCCGCGCGATTTTGCGCGACGCCCCGATCCTGCTGCTGGATGAGGCGACAAGTGCGCTGGATGCCGAAAGCGAATACGCCGTGCAGCGCGCGGTTGAGGAACTGGCGCGCACGCGAACCACATTGATTGTCGCGCATCGGTTGGCCACGGTCAAAAAAGCAGATCGGATCGTGGTGTTGGAAGACGGCAAAATCGTGGCCCAAGGCACCCATGATGCGCTGGTGGCGCAGGGTGGGCTTTATGCCCGGCTCGCGCGTTTGCAGTTCACCGAAGGCGTTGCCGCGGAATAGCCACGCTTTTTCGCAGCGTAAGGCTTGTGATTATGCTCATTTTTGCCCAACCTGTCAGGTCAGGGAGGCCGCGCAGCGCTGCGAGGTAACAACATAAGGGAGGAGACGACATGGCTTTTGCAAGTGTCGCAGACCGGGACGCCATCGAAAACGAAAAGCCGTGGGAGGCGCGCGATACGCCGACGACCACCTACGCGTTGCTAAGCCAGACCGCATCCAAATACGGGGGCCGCAAGGCTGCCAGTTTCAGCCTTCTTTCTGATCCCAATGCCAAATGCGAAACGCTGAACTGGGCTGAATTGCGGGACAAAACCGGGCAGGCGGCAAATATGTTCCGCAACCTTGGTATCGGTGAAAAGGATGTTGTCGCCTACCTGATGCCCAATGCGACCGAGACGATTTTGACATATCTGGGCGGGCAGGTGGCGGGCATTGTGAACCCGATCAACCCGCTTTTGGACGCCGAGCAAATCGCTTCGATCCTGCGCGAGACAAACGCGAAAGTGCTGGTCACGCTCAAAGCCTTTCCCAAAACTGATGTGGCCCAAAAAGCGGCAGAGGCTGTGCGCCTTGCCCCAAATGTGACCCATGTGCTTGAAGTGGATTTGCACCGTTACCTCACCGGTCTCAAGCGTTTGATCGTACCGCTTATCCGGCCTAAAAACCCGGTGTCCCACACGGCCAAAGTGCTGGATTTCAATGCCGAACTGAATAAGCAGCCTAAAACGCTCAGCTTTGAAGACAGCAAGGTTGACCGTGTTGCGGCCTATTTCCACACCGGCGGCACAACCGGCATGCCAAAGGTTGTCCAACACCGCTATTCCGGCATTGTTTATAACGCATGGCTTGGGGATCGGCTGCTGTTTACCGAAGAAGATGTGCAAATTTGCCCGCTGCCTTTGTTCCATGTATTCGCGACCATCGTATCGCTTGGCGCATCACTGGGATCAGGTGCGCAAATCGTCTTTCCCACGCCGCAGGGCTATCGCGGCGAAGGCGTGTTCGACAATTTTTGGAAGCTGGTGGAAAAGCACAAGGTCACTTTTATGATCACGGTGCCCACGGCCATGTCCGCGCTGATGCAACGCAAGGTGGACGCAGATATTTCAACCCTGCGGTTGGCTTTTTGCGGATCTGCGCCCCTGCCACTGGAACTTTATCGGCGGTTCGAACAGGCCGCAGGCGTGACCATTTGCGAAGGTTACGGTTTGACCGAAGCCACCTGTCTGGTGTCGATCAATCCACCAGCGGGGGAAAAACGTGTCGGCTCGATCGGTTTGCCGTTTCCTTATACGGACGTCAAAATCGTCAACCCAGCGGACGGTGAAATTATGGACACCGACGAAATCGGCGAAATCTGTGTATCGAACCCAGGTGTCTTTGACGGTCAGACATATACCGAAGCCGATAAAAACAAGGACCTATTCTACCCCGGTAAACAATCAGACCATCAATACCTGCGGACTGGCGATTTGGGACGTGTGGATGCTGATGGTTATCTTTGGATCACAGGGCGCGCGAAAGACCTGATTATTCGTGGTGGTCATAACATCGACCCTGCCGAAATCGAAGAAGCCTTGGCCGGGCATGATGCCGTGGCCTTTGCGGGCGCCATTGGTCAGCCTGATCAGCACGCTGGCGAAGTGCCGTGCGTCTATGTCGAATTGGTAGATGGGGCCGAAGTGACGCAGGATGATCTGATGGCTTATGCCAAAGAGCGTATTCACGAACGTGCGGCACACCCCAAGCATCTGGAAGTGTTGGATGAACTGCCAAAAACGGCCGTTGGCAAAATCTTTAAACCTGATCTGCGCAAGCGGGCGATTACACGAATTTATAACGCTGCTCTGACTGAAACCGCTGCTGAAGTACGCGAAGTGAGCGAAGACAAGAAACGCGGGTTGGTGGCACGTATTGGTAAAACCGGTGATGCGTCGGATGCTGACATTGGCAAGGCGTTGAACGCCTATACTATTCCATGGGAATTAGCGGACTAGTTGAATGACCAAGCACAGCAATAAGGGACAGTTGCGATGACAAAACTTGCATTCTTGGGTTTGGGGGTCATGGGATATCCGATGGCGGGCCACCTTCAGGCGGCGGGCCATGATGTGACGGTGTACAACCGGACCACCGCAAAAGCGGAAAAATGGGTCACACAGCACGGCGGTGCGATGGGTCAAACACCGGGCGCTGCGGCGCAGGGCGCAGATATGGTGATGGCCTGCGTCGGCAACGACAATGATCTGCGTTCGGTCTGTCTGGGCGAAGATGGCGCTTTCGCGGGTATGGCTGCCGGATCAATCTTTGTAGATCACACAACGGTTTCTGCGGCGGTCACGCGTGAATTGCACGATCTGGCTGCTGAAAAAGGGATCGCCTTTGTTGATGCCCCTGTTTCGGGCGGGCAGGCGGGTGCGGAAAATGGTGCCTTGTCGGTCATGTGTGGCGGTGCAAACGACAGCTATGCGGCCGCAGAAGCTGTCATCGCTGCCTATGCAAAGCTGTGCCGCCGGATTGGCGACAGCGGGGCGGGGCAGATGACCAAGATGTGCAATCAGATTGCGATCGCAGGTTTGGTGCAAGGCCTGTCAGAGGCGCTGCATTTTGCACAAAAGGCCGGTCTTGATGGTGAAGCCGTGGTCGAAGTGATCAGTCAAGGGGCGGCGGGAAGCTGGCAAATGTCCAACCGCTATCAAACCATGCTGGCAGACGAATGGGAGCATGGCTTTGCTGTAGATTGGATGCGCAAGGACCTTGGTATTTGTCTGGATACGGCAGATGAAAACGGGGCTAGCTTACCAGTGACAGCCTTGGTTGATCAGTTTTACAAGGATGTCCAAAAACTGGGCGGGGGCCGTTGGGATACATCGTCACTGCTCAAGCGCTTGCAAGCAATCGGCTGATCGCGACCCTCATCTGCTAAAACAATGTGATATCTGGCTGCGGCGCAGTTTTCTTGTCCGGGACAACAACTGGTGCTTCACCAGCAATCTGGAGCTGACGTGCAGCGCCAGTTGTTGGCGTAAACTGAACCCGGCGGGTCAAATTTTTTCAATGTGAAGTTGCGTACATCCAAAGAGAATGCACTCGTAGCGCCTTTGATGGAATGAACGGCACGGAATACTGCATGACAGTTTCACTGTCAGCGCGGCTTTCGCGCAAATCGTCAGGACCATCGGATAAGGCGACCAAAAGATCGGCGCACTTTTTAAACAATGCATCAAGAATGGCTGAGTCCGTCATCAATCGGGTTCCCGCCAAACGGCAGATCACAGAGGATATAGCGTCGTCATCGAACGGTTTTGCAATCCATCCGGTTGCTCATTTTTTGGTCACTCTCATTGTCAGAGGAAACGCTTCTATGGGTGTCGCTACCGATATGAACCGCGCCACTTAATTTCGGGTAAATCGCCAAAGGTTTTTTAAAGACAATCCAACGCCAGAATTCTCTTGGGCCGATGGGGGCCGAAATCCGCGTAATACTCTCGACAATCGGTCGAGACCTTCGTTAGGTTGACGGCACAATTAAGGACCAGTTGCCCAACGGGTGGAAAGTACCAGATGAAAAGAACCGCCCAAGGGATTGCTTGCACCGCTTTGCTTACGACCAGTTTGGCGTCTGGTCTTATGGCCGAAGGGATCGGTGGGTTGTCCCAAGCGATCGACACACCGCGAGCGATAAGTGGTGTGGCAGATGATCTGACAATTATCTTTGATTACCGCGAAGATTATCGCGCCTTGTCTTTTGCCATCCAGCCCAGCGATCGCTTTGAAATCGGGATCAGTTTTCCAACATATGATGAGGGCACCGGCAGTTCGAGCGGCAACGAATTAAGCTTTGGACTGCGGTTTTTGGACGAAAGTGCTTATTTTCCGTCTTTGACGGTTGGTGTGGTTGGTCTGGGAAACGATGATCGTGGTACCGGCGAATACCTTTTGGCCAGCAAATCCCTTGGTCCGGCGCAGATTTCCGGTGGTCTGGGCTGGGGGCGGTATGCCGACCAAACCGTGGTTGACAGAGGCGAGGATGACGGCGTCTTTCGCACCGATCATTTGTTTGAAGGCGATACAGAACCATTTGCGAATTTCGTTTGGGATACGGGCGTTAACAGCCTGATCGCTGCGGCGGAATACAGCGGTGTTGCCGGTCCAGAAGCCGACGATACCTTTGCCGCCAGCCTGTCTTATGAATTGATCGAAGGGCTGCGCGTGACCGGATTGGTCAACAACCAAGGCAGTACTGGTTTGCGGCTTGAATTTGCTGCAAACCCACGACTGCCCTTCGTGCAAACTGACATCGGGCGGGGGCCGCACCCTTATGTGGAAAATAGGCCTGCGCGTGCAGGTCAGCCTCAACCAACCGAAGCGCAGGTTTTTGCAGTCCTGACCGAACGTCTGGAAAAAGAAAACATTCAGATCAGCCGCTTTTCCATGCGGGGCAACACGATTGATGTGACCGCATCATCAAACACAGATGCGGTCTTTGCCCGGATCGTGGGCCGTGTGGCGCGGGTTTTGTCGGCGGTTGCACCGGCAAACATCACGACATTTCGCGTGACACAGAACACCGGTGCCTTTGACAGCAATGTTGTGGTTCTGGATCGTGCCGGGCTGGACCGGGCGGTTGGCAAACCTAACGCAGCTGAACTGGCGTGGGATGCGACATCTTTTGCGCCCAGCCCGCTCAATCGGCCTGCGGCACTGGGCGAGAGCGCATTTGAACCGCGGTTCACCTACGGGTTTTCACCGACATTCAAAGCCGATTTTATCACGTCGGACACGTTAGAGCTGACAGGTACGCTGAACGCCAATGCGCGTTATACGTTTTCGCCGCAAACCTTCGTGGCTGGCACAATAGGATATCGGTTCCTTAATCAATGGGACCAACAAGATCCACCAGCCGAACCGGGCATCCGGTCGGACTTTACGTCTTATGAACCTGACATTGCTTTCTTGCAGTCCTTGAACGTGCGACACCGCTTTCAGGTTGCGCCAGAAGTTTTCGGCCGGGTATCTGCCGGCTACTTTGAACGGGCCTATGGCGGCATCAGCGGAGAAATGATCTGGCGGGACCCCGCACAGAACTTTGCTTTGGGGCTTGAAGCAACATACGTGCACAAACGCGCCTATGAAGGATGGTTCGGGTTCGAGGATGCGGATGCAACCACGCTGATCGGGAGCGTTTACGCCAATATTGGGCAGAACGGGAATTTTGTTATTGTCGATGCCGGTCAACATCTTGCCGAAGATTTCGCAGTTGGGCTGACAGTGGGCCGGAATTACCGCAACGGCTGGCGGATCGCGGCGTCCACAGGATGGAGCGAGGAACGCGATAGTGCGCTCAAGTTCGGGGCCGAAATATCAATACCACTGTCGTGGACATCAGCAGATGGCGGCACCGGCACAACCAACCTGTCGGTCGGCGGCCAGTCGGGTGACTTTGGCTCTCGTGTCAGCGGGACCGGGCTGCTTTATAATGAGCTGCGGGCGTCAGACAAACGACGTATTGAGGATGGCTTTGGGGAGTTCTGGAATTGATCAAGGGTATTCTCTCTGCCGGTGCGATCATGGCCCTTTCGGGGTGTCTGGGTCAGCTTACGCAAATTCGCGACGCGATCCTGAACCCCGATCCTGAGGTCGAAATGACGATCCCACGGGTCAATCGGGCCGCGATTGAGCAAGCTGACCTTGCCGCTGTGTTGATGCTAAGCCCAACCATCGGTGTGGGCACCGTCGGTATTGCGATCCAGATGCGTGAAGACCGGATCAATTATAGCTCAAACGATAATCGTGGTGTCACGCTTGAAGGCGGGCTGATCTATGCCACCCTTGGCCTTGGCACGAACCTGCAAGCGGTAACGACGCAAAGCAATGATCCGCTGGTGACGGAGGCACGGGCAGGAACTTGGCCTGACCAGGTTACGCGAACCTATCATCTGTCACAGCGGGGCACGCAATTTGCGCAAACGACGATGACGTGCCGCAATCAAGTGGGTCGAGATCTGGTCATTGATGTTGTCAGTGCCAACCGCAGCGTTGTTGAGGTGATTGAAATGTGTACAACAGACACTGGCGACACCGTGAATAACATCCATTATCTGGATGCGGGCACGGGGCGTATCTGGCGGACAAGTCAATGGACAGGACCGGTGCAAGGAAACATTCAGGTCGATGTGATCGATCAGTTTGACCCCTAAAGCCTTGTCAGGTTTGATAGGTGGCGGGCGGCTGATTTGTTGCACCGTGCTATTGCGGCCGCGACGCGATCCATTCTCGCGTAACAGGGCACAAACGCGTATTCAAAACGGGATTAAACCGCGGCGATCCAGACCCCGAAAATTTCGAAATTTGTTCTGCGTAATGTCATGTTTCGCGTCGCGTCCATTGCTTGACCGTTTGCGCGACTTCGCGGGCAATTGCTGCCGCTGATGTTGTCGCGCAGTTCACGCGGATCGTGGACAGGGCGCCCCACAAAACACCAACAAGGAACTCTGCGCGCTGCGCAATAACCTCATCTGACCCTTCGATTTCGCCAGCGTCGCGGGCATTTGCAAGCGCTGAACGGAACGACCGCACCAGCATTTCGCGGTATCCCATGACGCGTTCCCGGATCGGGTCCGACATCCGACGCACATCAAGAACCGTGTTCACCATCAGACAACCCGCATGCGCAGGGGATCCTTCGGGGGCCTCTGCTGACATCATCTGAAAAAGGCCAACAACCTCTTTCAGGGATCCTTTTGCGACTGTTTCATCATATATCTCAACGGCTTGGCGATGATATCGGTCAAGCGCTGCAATGAACAAGCCTTCCTTGTCGCCAAACGCATTGTAGATACTGATCCGTGAGATACCGGTCGTTTTTTCCAGCTCTCCAATGGCGGTTGCATCATAGCCGTGCTGCCAAAATGTGCGCATCGCGCGGTCAATCACCTCTGCTTCGTCAAAAGATCTGGGGCGGGCCATGTGCTATCTCACAATAATTTCATAACAAGCGTTATATTACTCTTGCCTTAGAAAATTTCCAGTGCTAATCATTTTATAACACTCGTTATATAATGGTTGAAAATGGTACGAAGATAAAAGCGTAAGATGCCAAACGTCACCCTGATACGGCAACAGTTTCAGAAGGCGATCAATGATACGCTGGAAGACCTCAAACACTACGCCGAAACGGATAAGCTGCATCCCGACAAAGCTGCCGCCTGGTTTGGCCCCCAATAAACTCTCCTCATATCAACACTGAAAAGGAAACAACTATGTCTATGGAACTTTGGTCACTTTTTGCCGTCGGTGGCATGCTGTTTGTGACAATCGCAATACAAGCCACTTACATGGATCTGACGTCTGGCGTTGGATACGCGCTGTCCAGCCGTGATGATCCGCCCCCGAAAGAGGGGGTCATTGGCGAACGTTTGGCCCGCGCTGTCCGCAATCAAACCGAAGGGGCGGCTGTCTGGATGCCACTTGTTCTTGTCGCGTTGCAAACCGACACGTCAAACAGTTTCACCTATTGGGCGTCAGTCGCGATGATCGTTGGCCGTATCCTTTATGTGCCGTTCTATATGCTGGGGTTAAACCCTTTACGCAGCATGGCTTGGCTTGGGTTCTTTTTTGGAACCCCTGTGTTCATCTATGGTTTGCTGTTCGCCTGATAATTCAGGGATGCCGATGCATGGCACGGCATCCCGAATATTCACGCCCCCTAGATCGCTGCAAGAACAGCTTGCGCGCAGGACTGTGTGGTCGCCGTGCCACCCAAATCAGCGGTGCGGGTTGCATCATCAAGCAGCGACGCCTGCATCGCGGTTTCAATAGTGTCGGAGGCGGCATCTTCACCAATGTGGCGCAACATGGTCGCAGCAGTCCATATGGCCGCCACCGGATTGGCGACGCCTTTGCCTGCAATATCAGGGGCAGAGCCATGAACCGGTTCAAACATCGAGGGGAATTCGCCTTCTGGGTTGATATTGGCTGAAGGTGCGATGCCAATTGACCCGGCAATCGCAGGGCCAAGGTCCGACAGGATATCACCAAAAAGGTTAGACGCGACCACAACGTCAAACCAATCGGGGTTGCGCACGAAATGCGCAGTCAGGATGTCAATGTGGAACTGTGCAGTGCTGACATCCGGATAGGCTTTGGACATTTCGGCAAATCGTTCGTCCCAGAACGGCATCGAATGCTTGATCCCGTTTGATTTGGTGGCAGACGTGACGTGTTTACGGGCGCGCGTCTGCGCCAGTTCAAAGGCGTATCGCATGATACGATCTGTCCCCTTGCGCGTGAAAACAGCCTCCTGCACCGCGAATTCGTCTTCGGTGCCTGCATACATCCGGCCGCCTAGTTCGGAATATTCGCCTTCGACATTTTCGCGCACCACCACGAAATTAATATCCGCCGAGGTACGACCTGCCAGCGGCGACGTGATACCCTCAAGCAGACGCACATGGCGCACATTCGCGTATTGGTTCATTTCACGACGGATCGGCAGCAAAAGCCCCCAAAGCGAAACGTGGTCGGGCACACTGGGCCAACCAACGGCCCCAAGATAGATCGCATCATATGCTTTAAGCTGTGCAATACCGTCATCGGGCATCATCTGCCCGGTTTCCAGATAGCGCGCGCAGGACCAATCAAAAGTGCCCCATTCAATCGCGAAACCGTGCTTTGCTGCGGCAGCATCTGCCACCGCTTGCCCGTGCGGGATGACTTCGGTGCCGATACCATCACCGGGAATACTGGCGATGCGATAAATTGTGCTCATAAGATGGTCCGTTTCTGTTGGTGAGGCAAATCAACCGCGTGACCACAGCCACGGGCGGCGGTCGGCTTGATCGGCCTCAAAGGTAGCGATGAGATCCGTTTGATCCAGCGTCTGCTGGACATGATCGGCGCCCGACAGCAATAGTTGTTTGCGTGCATCGGGAATGTCGAACGAAATGCGTTTGCTTGCGGTGTGAATGATCTGCGCGTTCAGATCAATGACCATCATACAAGTGTCGCCAGACATGGCGCAATGCATCAGGTGGTCGATGTCGGGCTGCGGTAAGGTCAGCGCCAGCAGGCCGTTTTTTTCACAATTTCCGAAAAAGATGCCAGCGATTGAGGGCGCAATAATAGCGCGGATACCCAGCTGCTGAAGCCCCCAGACCGCATATTCACGGCTAGAACCGCAACCGAAATTATCGCCGCAGATCAGAAATTTGGCAGCGTTATAGGGCAGTTTGTTGAGGATGAAATCCGGACGCGGTTTTCCGGTTTCATCAAAGCGCAGGTCGTGGAAAGCACCAATGGCAAGCCCTTCACGATCAATGCGTTTAAGAAACTGTTTGGGCATGATGACGTCGGTGTCGATATTGGCCATCGGCAGCGGGGCGGCCACGCCGCTTACAGTTTGAAAAGGGGTCATGGGGCAGGGTCCATCATCGTGCGTACATCGGTCAGAGTGCCGGTGACCGCGGCCGCGGCGACCATTTCTGGGCTCATCAAATGGGTGCGGGCGCCGCGGCCCTGACGCCCTTCGAAATTGCGGTTGGTCGAAGATGCGCAGCGTTCACCTTCGGGGATGACATCATCATTCATGGCCAAACACATTGAGCATCCGGCCCCGCGCCATTCAAACCCTGCGTCTTTAAAGATGCGGTCCAGCCCCTCGTCTTCGGCCATGGCACGGACCTGTTTTGATCCGGGCACCACCAATGCGGTGACCCCGCCCGCGACGCGGCGACCCCGCAGGATGGTGGCGGCGCGGCGCAGGTCTTCGATGCGGGCGTTGGTACAAGACCCGATAAAGGCGCGGTCAATGGTGATGTCGGTCAGCTGCTGGCCTGCATGCAACCCCATATAATCCAGCGCGCGCGCATCAGCCTGTTCAGGCACGCAGCCGGTGATCGGGACGCTTTGATCCGGGCTTGTGCCCCATGTGACCAAGGGTGCAATCGTGCTTGCATCAATGGTCACGGTCTTTGCAAAGCGGGCGTCCGGGTCTGACTGAAGCGTTTGCCAATCAACGCACGCGGCCTCCCAATCTGCCCCTTTCGGCGCATGGGGACGGCCCTGAAGATAGTTGAAAACTGTGGCGTCGGGCGCGATTAAGGCGGCGCGCGCCCCCGCTTCGACCGCCATGTTGCACAGGGTCATGCGGGCCTCAACGCTAAGGGCTGCGACAGTGCTGCCGGTGAATTCAACCGCATAGCCAGACGCACCGGCGGCCCCGACATCTTTGACAAAGGCCATGACGATATCCTTGGCCGACACGCCCAAAGGCAACGCGCCATCAATGCGCACCTGCATAGGGGCAAGGACCCGGTAAACCAGCGTCTGGGTAGCAAGCACGTGTTCAATCTCAGAGGTGCCGATGCCGTAGGCCAGTGCGCCAAATGCGCCGTAGGTGGTGGTGTGACTGTCGCCGCAGGCGATGACCATACCGGGCCATGCAAAACCGTTTTCGGGCACGACAACATGTTCGATGCCTTGGCGCGGATCAAAGAGGTCGAACAGTTCGATACCGTGGCGCGCGCAGTTCTGGCCAAGTGTCTCAATCTGCAGCCGGCCGCCGCTATCTGCGATTTGCGACAGGTCGGTGATCGGACGGGTCGGGTTCACATGATCAATCACAGCCAGATGCGCACCCGCGCGGCGCACGGGCCGAGCGGCGCTATGCAGCCCTGCAAAAGCTTGCGGGCTGGTGTATTCATTCATGATGTGAAAATCGACGTAAAGCAGGACATGATCGGCATCAATACGGGTGACGCAGTGCTGATCTATCAGCTTTTCATAAAGTGTTTTGGGCATGGTCATACTAGGGCAAACGGACATTAAGCAGATACCCGAATAGAAACGCTACTGAGACAACAAGCGTGGCCAATCCGGCAAAATGAAGCGCACGGGTGCGCAGGGGCAGGGGGTCTTGTTGGGCGATCAACATGCAAGCCCCCGCGCCGATCAGGGACGTCGGCACAAAACCCAAAATCGGCAGCAGCACTGCCCAACTGGCCAGCGCCGCCAGCATCAACAACGGACGCAATATCGCGCCATCGTTCTGCGGCACATCCGGTATCCAAATGGCGGCACGCAAGGCCAGCAGGATTGCACCCAGAACCATGCCCGCGCCAGCCAATTGCGGAAAGATCGCGCCAAAGACCGACATCTCGCGGGCCTCCCACAGTGCGTAAGCTCCGACAATCAGCAGGCCCAATGCTGCGGCGATATCGCGGTGCATAAATCGTGTCATTCCGGGGCCCCCTTCAGGCGCATGCGGGTTTTACGGTCGGACCAAAGCGGCCAAAGCAGGGTCAGCAACGTAAACGCGATGATCGCAAGCGAGATTGGACGCCCAAAGAATTCGCCCCAAATATTGCCGCCCGCATTGCCGATCAGGTAACCCTGCACAAAGCCTTGTTCGGCGATTGGGCCAAGGATCAGACCCAATACAATGGGTGAGGCCTCAAACCCGAATTTCAGCAAAATCCAGGCGAAAGCGCCCAAAGCGACCATCATCACCACATGGGTCGGGTTCTGTTCGACCGCAAAAGCACCGATCATGATCAGTACGCCAATTGACGGGGCCAGCACCGCCTTGGGGATCGACGATATCGCGCGAAAAGCAGTGCGTCCGATCAGCAGACCCACAGGGATCATCAGCACTGTTGCAAACAGCAGGCCAAAGATGAAGGTATAGACCGTGCTGGCCTGTTCGACGAACAATTGCGGGCCAACGCGGATACCCTGCACCATCAACGCACCCAGAATAATCGCATCAGGCGGCGTACCTGGAATGCCAAGAACCAGTGTTGGAACAAACCCGCCACCAACTGTGGCAGAGTTGGCGGATTCCGACGCGATCACCCCATCAACAGCCCCTTTACCGAACTGGTCTTTGTGCTTGGACGTGCGGCGCGCTTCGGAATAGGCCACAAGGCCTGCAACGGCACCGCCAGCGGCGGGCAGAATGCCAACAACTGTCCCGACAACTGAACTGCGCACCAGATTGAACTTCGAACGCCACATCAACGTCAAAGCCTCGCCAACGCGGGTGCCACGGCCGGTCGCGGCGCGTTCAATATGGGGGTCTTGCGTGGCGACCATGTTCAGCAGGACCGGCACGCAATAAAGCCCGATAAGCGCGGGAATAATATGGATGCCGCCCAGCAACACCGGATTGCCGAACGTATAGCGCACATCACCGCCCACAACAGCAGATCCGATGGTGGACAGGCCAAGGCCCAGAAAGCCACCGATCAAGCCCTTGAGTGTCGCCCCCTTGGACAGCACCGCAATCAGCGACAGGCCAAAAATAGCAAGCCAGAAATATTCGACCGGGCCAAATTTCAGCGCAATCGTTGCAAGCGGCGGGGCCACGATCAAAAGCGCCAAAGCACCAACCAGCCCCCCAAAGGCAGACGCAAAGCATGAAATTGTGACGGCAAGGTCGCCGTCCCCACGTTTGGCCATGGGAAAACCGTCAAGCGCTGTGGCAATGGCCGCCGGGGTGCCGGGGGTATTCACTAGGATCGCGGCATAGGCGCCGCCATAGATCGCACCTGTATAAACCGCGCCTAGCGCAATCAGGCCTGACGCCGGGTCCATGGTGAATGTGAACGGCACCAACACCGCAACGGCCATGGTCGCCGATAGACCGGGTAAGGCACCAATGATTGTTCCAAGCACCACCCCGATCAGAGCGAGCATCAGATTAAATGGTGTTGCCGCCGAGAGAAGGGCTTCGAGCATTGGAACCTTTGGGGGAAAGTGACCTTGCGCCGCGTCAAAGCGCCGCGCAAGGTCGAACGGGATAGCGTTAAGCTGACTTCAGACGATCAATGGCAGGACCATAGGCGGTCTTGCGTTCTTCAATGAAGGCCGGGATGTCACCCAATGGCACATCAATCACCTCATACCCAGCGGCTGTCATCTGCGCTTGGAATTCAGGGTTCGCATTGATCTGCTGCAAGATGTCGGACAGGTTTTGCTGTATCTCGGTCGGTGTGCCTGCAGGCACGGCTACACCGCGATACGCGCCGCCTACATGATCGAAACCCAGCTCTTTGAATGTGGGTGCATCAGGCAGGGCAGCCACACGCTCTTCGGTCGCCACGGCCAGCGTGCGGACCTGTTCACCGGCCTTTACACCCTGTGTCGTATAGCTCATTGCGGCGGCAATCTGGCCACCCAGAACGGCAGTCATCGCAGGCGCAGAGCCTTTGAACGGAATATAGGTCGTAATCGTGTCGGTCATATCCGCAAAGATTTCAGAGGCGAGGTGGTTGGCGGTATTTGTGCCAGACCCGCCGAAAGTAACGCTGCCGGGATTGGCTTTGGCATCGTCAATCAGGTCTTGCAGTGTTTGGTAGGGGCTATCGACATTCACAACCACCGCATCGGGTGTGTAGTGAAAGAAAAAGACGTTGTTGATGTCGGCTGTCTGATAACCCACGTCTTTCATCGCCGGTTGCAGGACAGTGTGCGGAACAATTGTGTTCATGATCGTATGGCCGTCGGGTTCAAACCCGTTAAGCTGGGCCCAGGCTGTCGCGCCACCGGCACCCGGCTTGGATTGGATCACGACGCTTTGACCGGTGATCTGTTCAAAAAAAGGTTGCTGAAAGCGGGCTGTCACATCGCTTTCGCCACCCGGATTGAACGGAATAATGTAATTGATGGCGCGGCTTGGAAAGCTTTGCGCGCGCACGATGCCCGGCATTGAAGCCGCAGCGCCTGTGGCGATCAAAGTTTGGCCAAATTGGCGTCTATTTAGTGTTTTCATGTTAGGTCCTCCCTTGTCTTTGACAAGTTTTATGGGCGAACTGGGCAAAGAATTTAGCGCGAAAGATTTATATATATTTTACTATCAATTGCGGGTCGCAGCTGACGTATGCTGCGCCGAAACTGATAAATGGGCAGGATCCAAATGCTTCTTGATGCCACCGCCGCTCTTTCGGCGGCCCCACATGCCAAAGATTTTTTCACAGGCTTCGTCGAAGACACCATCGAGGTTGAAGAGGGTGCGATCTTTTGCCGTCACGCCGGGGATGGGCCACCGCTTTTGTTGCTACACGGCTATCCGCAAACGTCGGCCATGTGGCATCGCGTGGCCCCTGTTCTGGCGCAAAAATTTACGGTGGTATGTGCCGATTTGCGGGGCTATGGGCGATCGCATAAACCTGTTACGGATGCAGATCATACGCCCTATTCCAAACGGGCCACAGCGCAAGACATGGTTCAGCTGATGCAAGCGCTCGGGCATAACCGATTTTGCATCGGGGCGCATGACCGGGGCGCGCGGGTGGCGCACCGACTGGCGGCGGATCACCGTGACCGGGTTGTGGCATTGGCGACACTTGATATTGCACCAACACAAGAAATGTACCGCGATGGCGACAGCCAGTTCGCGCAGACATATTGGCATTGGTACTGGCTGACACAGGCGCACCCCTTTCCCGAGTTCCTGATCGAGGCTGAAAGCGATGCTTATTGGCTTAAGAAATGTGGGTCAGGATCAGCTGGGCTGACGCCGTTTTCACATCAGGCGCTTGCAGAATATCTGACTTATTTTCGTAACCCTGCCGTAATTCATGGCTCGTGCGAGGATTACCGCGCAGCGATTACCGTTGATGCCCGCCATGATGCCGCCGAAACAGGGCCATTGGACATTCCCGTCTTGGCGCTTTGGGGCCGTCACGGTGCAATCGAGCGGCACTTTGATTGCCTTGCCTTGTGGCGCGAACGGGCCAAAGATGTGCGAGGCTGGGCGTTGGATGGCGGTCACTATCTGGCAGAAGAACGGCCCGAAGAGGTGATCGCTGCATTCCGCGACTTTTTCCATAACGCCTTAAATGATGCAGGGCGCGCGGCAGTTATGGCTGTGTGACGCTGGGCAGAAATGAAAGAAAGTCATGCACTGTTTGCAACTGTTCGCCAGTGCGCCAAACCGCATGCACCTCAACGGCTGGGCCACCATCATCAAGCGGTAAGAACACAACATCCTCACGCCGAAAGTTGCTGACCCATTTCGGCACAAGCGAAATCCCCAAGCCAGAGGCCACCATGGCGATGATCATGTGCCGTTCCGTAGCTTCCTGAAGGATGTTCGGCGTGACATCTCTATTGCGCAAATAGTCCATAATAACATCGAAAAGGATTGGGCGACTGGCCCGGCTGGACATCACCAGCTGTTCTTCACGGATATCTGCGGTGGAAATGCTGTGTTGCCGGGCTTTGGGATGCTGGGCGGGCAGCGCGACCATGACGGGTTCGGACATCAGGTGCCGCGATGACAAGTGATCCACATGGGGCGGTTTACGCACAAAGGCAATGTCGAGCGCTTGGCTTTCAAGCATGTTGAACGCTGGCCCCGACAGCATTTCAAACACCTTGAGCGCGACCTCCGGCCGGGCCAGCCGGAACGACCGGATCACACTTGGCAACAGACCGGCCGTCGCAGAATCGACCCCCCCCAGTTTAAGTGTATCCGCGCCCGTTTCGCCCATGGCACGGGTAATCCGCACGGCGGCTTCGGCTTGCGCAATGGTGGCAAGCGCCTCGGGCAAAAAGGCCTCGCCTGCGGCCGTCAGGCGCACGCGGCGGGTGGTGCGATGAAACAGCGTTACCCCAAGGTCATATTCAAGCGCTTTGATATGATTGGACAAGGCCGGCTGGGCCAAATGCAGTTTTTCGGCGGCCCTGCCAAAATGCAATTCCTCGGCCAAAACTGTGAAAATCTGAAACTGTCTAAGGGTCATACGACGTCTTTATCACGCACTGAAGCGAGGGGCGAGAGTGATGGCATACGCTGAGAAATGCGCCAGTAAAAACAGAATATCGAACACCAATAGACCACTGATCTCCATGAAAAGGCATCGGCGGATCATTCCTGCCGCTTTTGAACAAATTGCACGCCCACGTCTTTCTATACTGAGCAAATGTCGAGCTTCAGTATGGAAACGTATCTCTGGCCCAGTCTGGACCGCGCCTACGATCGCTATTTTTTTCAGGATTCCCGACAACGCTAAAGCAATTCAGCTCATCTGGGACTGTCGACTTTGCGACAATAAATTTTTCTAGTCCAACCTCTTGCAAGTAGCTTGGTAGATCGTTTGCGATCGCTTCCATATAAGGCCTGACAAAGCGAGGTCTGCCAAGAAAAGCTTTGGAAGCTCCACACATGAACAGGCTGAGCTGATACGGGTTGTTTGCGATATAGCGAAACACAGCGTCAGAAATCTGCGGGTACAACGCGTTAAAGAAATCATCCACACAGATTATACCATCTTCAGAAAGAAGCGTTTCGGCAAGGCGCAAATCCATCATAAGCTCGGTTCCAGCGTGACCCGCATCAATATGGATGAAGCGAAAACTCCGATCTTTATTAGGAAAATCTTCTGCAGGCTTGATCAGCGCAGTACTTTTTTCGAGAAAGATAATCTTCCCGGCATTTGCTTTATCAATGACCTCGCGCACATCCGTTGGGAGATGATAATCGCCAAAGACCGACATCTCACCTTGTCTTGCGTGCAGCGAGATCAGTGTCGCGGCTAAACCTTGGTAGACACCTAGTTCCATCAGGTTTCCGTGAATATTTAACATTTTTTGACGTTCAAGAAGGAAGGTCATCGTGGCTGCGGCTGGTGGCGCCAACCACCCGTCCAAGTGACCAAAACATGCCTGATGCTGATGAAAGAGCCCTTCTTTGTCTGGGGCTTTACTGCGAAACGGCTTAAATCGCATTGGGTATAAATCCTTTCAATCAGTGATATTTATACAAGCAAAAAACACATCAGGCGTTTATCAGTCTGTGAAATATCCGGCGTTTCAAAAAGTGTGCACCCGGTGTCCAGGGACCTGTAATTTCAGACGTAATATTCGCATCGGATATCATCTTGAGATCGATAAGCCACTGCAGGTCAAGCGTATCACGCAATAGGGTGTGTTGCATCAGGAATGGTAAGTCCAGAACTGGATAGTCATGATGGAAGATGCGGCGCGTTTGTCTTGTCTCCCAATGGTGCACCGTTCGACAAGTCCGCGTTGGCTGACGCAAACCCGCGTCGCTCCAGATTTGAATGCTTTTGTGGTTAGGTCCCCAAAAAACGACAGGCTTGTGAGTATCGTATATGTCTGTCCCTTCAGGTGGGGCCCATTCATTGCGCCAAAGATTGACGACGACATGAGAAAAAGCTTCCGAGGCGATCATCAGTTCAGGGCAGTCGCAATCTTTGAATAACCCGTCTTCTTGATCTTGCCAGGTAAGATTACCAACAAAAGCCCATGGAACGTTAACCTTAGTCAGGTAATCGGTGATCCATCTTATGCTGCGCAGGTTATCTGTTGCTCTGATCCAAAGTTG
This sequence comes from Roseobacter sp. CCS2, assembly GCF_000169435.1. GTDB lineage: Bacteria > Pseudomonadota > Alphaproteobacteria > Rhodobacterales > Rhodobacteraceae > Yoonia. Next base: position 693,260 of record NZ_AAYB01000002.1, read on the forward strand.
CTTTGAAACATTCGCAATCGTGGGGCGAAACATTGCTAATTCTTGCGCCTTGGGAAACCTGCGGCCTATAGCGGCGACAAACCGGTGATGATGATACTGGATGTCTTCAATCGGTGTTTCGGCAAACCACGCTGTGGCATATTGTAGGGCGCGCGTATCGTTATTTGCCAAGGCTGCCGCGCAGAGCCGCCAATCAGTTTCGGATTGCCAACGCAGACCGCGGATCACTTCTGAGCCTTTCGCAGGGCGCGTTTGCGGCGGATGGCATCTTTGACAACATCTAGATAATCTTCTGCGATATGATCTTTCTTTTTGGCGGTCATGCTGTTGTTGTGAAGTCGCCGCCTTGCCAATGGTAGCTCGATAAGCTTTGTCACCAATCCCTGTTCGGCAGCACGTGTGAACCAATCAATCATTTCACCGGCTCGCGTCCCATAGTCGGTCACCTTTCCAACCTTATCGAAAGCGGACTTTCGCGCGCACAGGCTTGTCCGACAGAAGCCAGAGACCTCGTCGTCAACAGCCAATTGGCAATCGCCATGCTGAAACGACTCCACAGTGCTAAAAACAAGATCTATTGAAGGCTCTAAACAAAGCAGGCAAATCTGGCGTTCCATTTTGTCGGGCTGCCACAGATCATCAGCATCGAGGAACGCCAGTATATCATGTCTTGCGGCAGCGATTCCGGTGTTCGTCGCGACACCCGGTCCGCTTTGTGGTTGGGCGATAAGTTCAACGTCGGGAAAGAGCTTGCTAAGAACATCTTGGGTATTGTCGGTTGAACCGTCGTCCACAACAATGATTTGTGAAGATGGATGAGTTTGATCTTTGATTGATGCGATTGCCTCTGGCAAGAACTCGGCTGCATTATGGCTGGGGATGATGACCGAATAGTCCGGCAGCCCCTTACGCATCTGGGCTTGCGCCCTGCTTTGGTACAACAGTTCGCCGATATTTTCGTTCTCAAAGATACCTTCAATACTGTGAAGTGTGGGATCTTTGCGCCGCCGCCGCGAGCTTTCCAATGCCGCGCGCATCACCCCTCTGTTCAGCGCAGCGGTGTCGCGGCACAAGCTACCGGCGCGTTGGCGGTAGATGAGTGATGCGTCGTCAAGAAAATGTACCTTTGGTTTGCGCTCAAATAATTTCATGAGGTAATCGGCGTCTTCGCCGTGCGTGAAGGTGGTATTAAATGGCACGTGATCGCGGATTGTCTGCGCCCTGAAGGTTGCGACATTCACACTAACGCCGCGAATGGTAGGGGTCCGGGGTGTGAATTCCGGCATCATGTCCGCCGCCTCAGACGTCAAAAGTGCTTGCTTTCCATAGATGAATTCCAAACCCGGGTCCGCCTGCAACAATGCCAAGTCACGACTAAGCCGGTTGGGTGGCATTGCATCATCTGAATCGAGAAAGGCCACAAACTTGCTAGCCGTGCTAAACTCTTGCAAGAGACGGTTTCGCGCAGCGGAAACACCTTGGTTTTCAGTCTGAATCAGCCGAATAAACTGTCTGTCTTGGCTCATTTCCCGAACAATGTCAGGCGTTGCATCTGTTGACCCGTCATCAACAACGATCAGCTCCATCGGCATCTCGACAGCTTGATCCAAGATCGATTGAATGGCGCACCGAATGAATGTTTCTGCATTAAATGCGGGCATCAAGATGCTAATCATTTGAACTCGTCCTTTAGAAACGCAAACAGAATCTGGGCATTTGCTGTGACATCCGGGCCCATCTCAAACTGATAGACTGGAAGATCACGCACCATCTGACTGGCAAATTGCAGGATCTGCCTTGGAGAGCCCGGCAGTTGGTAAATAGTACTTTCGGCCAGTTTTCGCGCCGTGTCACGTGCGTTTGTGGGCTCCAACCGGGCAGTTTTGCCAATGAAAGGCGAGATCACACAGTTGACTGAAAGCGGCGCGTCGTATGTTACCCCAAGCGGAAAAACAACTTTGCCCTGCCAATTCAAGGGACGCTGTCTGGCGAGGGGGTCTTCCCGCCATAAATACTTCAATCCAGCCGGGGATTGCTTGGCCATGCGCGAAAAAGGATAGGCTTGATAACAGTCTGACCCTGCAATTTTTTCGGCAATGATGTAGTCATCACCGACCGATCGCATGCCTGTGCGAATGCCCGCCAACGTCAACAGTGATTTCCCGCTGCCCGAAGGCCCGCAAAGAATTGCACCGGTTCCATCAATCTCGAGTGTCCCCGAATGGAGCATCACATTGCCATGTGCCTGATTAAGCCAACCTGCAATCACACTGATGGGGGATGAACGCTCCCAAATGGGTATATGTTCGACTGACGGCAGAATGCGGATGGCGGTCCGCGAAGATGGGTCAAAGAACTCAAACTGCTCTGTCTCTGTGTTGAGATAGCCATAAAGGCCGCAGTCCTGAAACAGCTGTTCGATCTGTTGAAACCACCGCCCGTCCAACGCGTCAACAACCTGTGCCATGAACGCACCGTCATAGCGCAAATAGACGTTCGCTGTTTCTGCGTTTGGTTTGGCAACTGGAAAATGTTCAGCAACGGCCGGGGCAAGCGTAGGCTCTGCTTCGTATAAGTTAAACGTTGCCGTTCCGACGCAATAGCACCCTAGGCTTGGGCCGGACTCTGCTTGCGTTGATTGGATAATCTCACGGCACAGCTCACGAAAAAACTTCATCTGGGTGTATTAATCCGCGACCTGTTCGCCCCAAACAAATCGCCCGGTCGTCGCGTCGATGTCATGGACAGGGTCAGCAAGCATGAAAGATGATAGTTCAGCAAACCCTTCCAGAACAAAGTCACCTTCGCCAAGCATGGTCGCGGCGACCATATCAATATCTTCGACGATCCCTTCTTGATCTTCGGCAAGACTAATCACGCCAAGAACCTGCATCTTCGTCATGACTTCGCTCACCTCTTTGGCGATGTTCTTGTCGCGTTCGGCCAAAGTGTTGAGCAATGTCATCGGGCAAATGCGAGTGCTGAGCGCCCGAAAAAGATCTGCGACTTTTTCAGCGGCCTCATAGTATTTGCCGTCGCGTTGATCGAGGAAAATGAAGTCAGAGTCGAAGGACTCGATAACAAAGTCTTTGCTGTTGATTGAATAAGAAGGCATCGTTACAAACCTTAGTTAAAGTTAGGGTTTCATCACATCATATCTAAAAGGCACACAAGACATAGCGCCTAAATAAGCGGCGAGGGCAGTGTTTCTGATAAGGCTTTGATCTGCAAGAGGTTTCATTGGTAAATATGCCGCTGTCAGATGAAGTATTTTCAATGCCCAAAGAGTTGAAGCAAATCCTGCATGGGGCCAAAAGCGGTGTTATACCATGTCGGCGGCTATCACATCTTGTCCACGCAGCGACCAATAAGACCGACGCTCTGGATGAGTGGAACGCCTATGCTTACGAAAGCCGGTACACATTCCCCGACGCCGGAGAGATAAGACTTTTCCCGATTGTCGCCTATCACCTCGGCGACCAGCTGCATCAGGCGGACAATCAGAGTTGGTTCAACCTCAGCACAGATTGTGATGAGACGCACAGCACGAAACTAAGAGAAGCGCAGACCTCTGTTGAGGTATTGCTACACGATGCGGGAATTCCATTCATGTGGACCAAGGGTACGGCACTCGCGAATGAACTATATCCAAAGCATCATTTGCGACCGTCCAGCGACCTTGATGCATTGGTCCCTTGGGAAAGCCTTGCCGCATTGGAAGATTTGGCTGCAAAACGTGGTTGGACGTATAAGTTGGGGCAGGGGGTTGTGGCGCGGAATGCGCGCTATCACGGAAGCGAGATGAGTTGGGAAATCGACGGCGGCATTCACCTCGATGTGTGCTGGATGCCGCGTTTGCCATTTACCTTCGATCCCTTAGCAATGAACTGGATATTTGAGCAGGGGGGCAGCCAAGACACAAGTTACGCAAACCCGACTTGGCTTTTGCTAGAAGCGTTTGAGCACGGATTATGTGCGAATGTTGTTTCTCCAATTCGGTGGGTGGTGGACGCCCTTTGGTTGATCAATCAGCGCGGCGCCGAAATTGACTGGCAAATGTTTTTTACCTTAACCGAAAGGTACCAGCTGCATTGTTTTAGCAAGATAGGGTTGGCAATCCTTGATGCTTTTACCGATAAGATTCCCAAAGATGTTGTCCGCGCTATTGAGGCAATGCCAGTATCCGCGTTGCAACGTGACGAGTGCCTTATGCGTGTCGCCACGCCCAGCAATGCTACTGAGTACTTTGCAAGTTTGAAGTACAATCGTGCCCTTCGGGCGCCCAAAGCTATTTACGCTACAAAGATAACATCGCCCCTCGCAAGACATGCAGGTCTTTCCTGGCGCCTTCGGGGCAAGATCGGGTTTAGAAATCTGCATGCGCGCTTGATCTGGCCAGTTTCCAGACATTTCAACTAAGCGCGGCACTGCGGCCCAAATGCGTGGGCATCGCAGTCGCGATCATCTAACCGACGGCAGCCAAAAAGAACAAGAAGACGCTCAAGTTGATTCCGAAAAGGGAGAAGGCTTTGGCGCAATTTGTCAATCTGTCAGCCAATCAGCGTAAGCTTCAACGTCTACCTTCCACGGCGTGGCCGTACACGTGCAGTTCAACGCGGAAGAATTGGCGGTGATTCAAGAACGCAATCTGGCAGGCGACATCATTTTGGAGCGAGGGTACCCGGCGGATATGTCGGACATGGCAATAGAAAAGCATGCCAGCCGTGGCCTTGGGCGTAGGTTGCTCACCGCAGCCGTCAGCGGGGCCGATGCTAACAACTTTGATCTCACAGTGAACAAACTGATGAAAGGCCCAGATCTCTATCACTTCGCTAAACCAGTGGAAGCCAAGGAGTATGAGGAGGTGCTCAAAGCTGGACTTGTCACGCTTAAAGACTGGATTGTGGGCAATGTCGAGGTTGAAAAGGAAACCGCGAGCTTTGAGCTCTAATGGATGAGTTTGCTGAACTGTTTGGCAATCTCATTGGCCTCGTCATCATCTTTATGATGGTGGCGGTGGCAATTATGTTTATTGGGATGGTTGTAGCTCCGATCGCGCTCATTGGCGGTGGAGGCTTGTATTACGCATATAATATTTACTTGCCGGAGAAACTTCGCCGGGAGGCCAGAGAGCGGACCGAAGCGCTATACAAGCGGGCCCAGGCACTCTCACCGTCACATGATGATCTGATTATGGCTCTGCTGGATGTTGGTATTGACAGCATCGCGTTGCACCGCATTGCCAAAACTCTGTACATGCAGGAAGGTTTGCAGCCGCCAATACTGCCGCCTGTTGGGGACGAAACGGTATGGCAGCGAGGCAGGCGTCAGTGATCGAAAACCGGATGATGTTAGTGAGGAAGATGATGCGTCCGGCGATGTGGTGTCCAAGGACGATGAGACGGTGCAAAACGCAAGTGCCGAGAGTACATCGGACGACTCCGTTGGTGAGGATATGAAGCCCCCAAAGGTTGAGGTGATCTGAACCCTCGGTGCTGACGATGGTTTTTTTGCTTAAGGACTGATCTGTCGATCCACAATCAATTCGTTTCCAACTTGACATGGATCAAGGAAACGTATCGGATGCTTATGCAACTTGCGGTAGCTGTCGCAGGCTAATTGATTACATTTCTGGGGATTAAATTTGTACGATTTCGGTGCTCCCAAAAGAGCAACACTTTATTCAATATTTGTCTTTTCTGGATTAGCCAGTTCTACGGTAGGGGCTAAGCTAATCTCAGTATTTAGAGGCTGTGATGTTTGCCTGGAAATGATTGAATTTTCCGCTGGCTTTGTCATTGTCGGCCAGACCACCTTTACCTATGATGATGGCACTGCGGGCGATGTAACCCTGATTGCCGAGGCGGATGGTCACCGGATTGAGTACGTTGACACATTTGCCCCGAATGGCGAAGTAATGAAGGCTAAACGTCCTTCTGGTTTGGCTCCATCGTTAAGCGTTATGATAGTTTCGCCTTTGTGTAGTTGCATTGCACGGGTATCGCAATCTCTTGTCTTTCGTGACCTATTTAGGAAGAATTCTCATGTCTAAGATTCAATTACTTTGGAGCTTAGCAGGCAAATACCCTGTCAGGTTTTTGATTGGATACTTCGTCGTATACTTTATTGTGGCATTACCAGTTCTCTTGGTCGACGCAAACAAGTCCGAATTTTTTAACTGGTCTGTCTTGCAGGCAATTGTGGCGACTCCATTTCTTATAGTAAGTCTGGCAATTTTTTTTGCTTTTAGGTCTCTACTATTACTGGTCGGATTTGATATCGACCGTTTTCTAAACCAAACTAGGAAGTAAACTGATATGGCTCGAGGTTCGACGGCATCTGACGGAACATCTGTTCATCTTTGGCAAGGCGATTTGACCAATCAAATCAGCGGGAGCATTGATGCCACGATCGAAGATTTACCAGCAAGCCTGATGGGAATTAACCAAGGTGATTTTACAGTTGCAGGTGGTGCGATAAAATTGGGACCTCTTCGCGGTCATCTTAGAGGTGGCTATGATGAGGACTCGGTTAACATTTCAGCTGGTCTCGGCCTTGGACTTTTTGGCGAAACGGTTATTGCTATCCACAATCCACTCGAGTCTGGCATTACTGGAATCATCGCCTTTGAGGATACCAATCTCGGTGCGGGAGTTGGACTAGGAGGAAGTGCCGAACTTTTTGGGCTTAAATTTGGTGGCGAAGTAATTGCTGAAGTCTCGACAGCGGACGGTGCACACGCACTGGCAAGCGTAAGTCCCATCTGGACAACAATTTCGGGAGAACTGAAACATGATCTTTGGCAACAGCCCGTACCGGACCCTGCTGGTGGATCAGGCACTGTTGCCCAATCGCCGGGAAGTGCACGACTTCCCGGCTATGGCGGGCGATTTGATGACGGACGAGGCTTGCGTGCAGGCGACGAGCTAAATGCACTTGATGTGATGGCCGAAACTGGTCAGCTTACTAACTCAGTTAATGAGCTGACGAGTCCTGCGGCCCAGCACCGAGCGCCAGGAACCCCTCCCTATAGTTTTGGTGACGGCGACCCGACCAACGACAACGACTGGCGACTGTCCCCCAACGATCCGCGGCACTCGAGTAACAATCCTACAAACACCGGGCCGGGTGGCATCGGCCCCATTTGGGGCGGCGATAATGACGATGACGATCCGTTTTCACCATCTGGCAGCAGTGGCTCCGGGAGCACTGGCGGCGGCTTCATTGGCCCACCCGCGCCACCGACCGGGTCTTCTTCCGGCGGAGGCAGCAGCCCAGACGTATCGGGCCCTAATTCACCAATTGACCCATCTGGTGGAACTGGGAATGGCACTGGTGGTTCCGGCGGCAACGCGCCGCCTGTAGAGGATTATGACAAGCCGGGACCATTTCCCATTCTCTTCGACCTGACCGGCGACGGCATTCAGATCACCGAACTCTCCAACTCCTCCATCTACATGGATGCCACGGGCGACGGCCTGCAGAACCGCACGGCCTGGGCGGGTGCTGGCGATGCGGTGTTGTTTTATGACATCAACGGTGACGGGAAAATTACCGAGGCCCGTCAGTATATCTTTACCGAGTGGGACCCCACGGCGAACTCGGATTTTGAGGCGCTGGCCTCGGTCTTTGATAGCAATGGTGACGGTGTCTTTGACGCCAATGATGATGCCTGGCTCGACTTCAAACTGATGGTGACGCAGGACGATGGCTCTTTGGTGGCCAAAACCTTTGCGGAGCTTGGCATCACCTCGATTGATCTGACGGTTGATACGACCAATATCGAGCTGCCCGATGGCTCTGTCATTACCGGCCAGACCACCTTTACCTATGATGATGGCTCGACGGGCACCGCGGGTGATGTGACGCTGATTGCGGAGGCGAATGGCCACCGTATTGAGCAGGTTGAGACATTCGCGCCGGATGGCCAGCGCTCCGAGGTGACGACGGGCTATAACGCGGATGGCTCTATCGCTTTTGAGAACACAACTGTTGTGTCGGCAGATGGTACCCAGACATCGAACACCTATGACGACAATGGCGACGGCGTCGTGGATCGCTTGCAGACGATCACCATCGTGACCAACCCGGATGCCTCCACAACCAAGACGGTCACGAACAGTCTGGGCGCCACTGTGGCTACAGCCATTCTGTTGAACCAGACCGTGACGACGACCAGCGCTGATGGGAACACGGTCACGATTGAACGCGACTCGACCGGCGGTGGTTGGTTTGATCAGATAGAAGTGCGGACGACGGCCACCGATGGCAGCATGACGATTGTCACAACGGATGTTGGCAAGGACGGCACCACGATCCGCAGCGTTGATGAGGCTGTGTCCGCTGATGGGCTGACCCGCACGGAAGCTATCGACAATGATGGTGATGGCATTGCGGACATTACTATGACCCATGTGATTGTTGTCAATGCCGATGGCAGCCGCGCGGAGACAACGACGGTGACCAATCCTGACGGTTCGGTTCGCTCTGTTGTGACAGAGACGGTCAGTGCGGACGGCCAGACCAAAACCATCGCAAGCGATGTTGATGGCGATGGCAGCGTTGATACGGTCGAGGACACGGATATCACAACGTCGGCGAGCGGCACGACCTCGACCATCGATGTGACCAATAGTGACGGGTCTGCGCGGACCTCGACGACGGTCACGCAGTCGGATGACGCGCTAACAAGCACGACGGTTTTGGATTTGGACGGTGATGGAATCGTTGATGTGACCACGGTTGAAGACACCGTGATCAATCCGGATGACAGTCGCAAGACAACGGTGTCTGTGACCAATGCTGATGGAAGCGTGCGCAGCTTGCGAGAGGTCACGCTTGGCGCGGATAAAGTTAGCTCAGAAACACATATCGACCTCAACCAGAACGGTCTTTTTGAAGCAACGGATCTTGTCCGTTCTGTGGGCGTTGATGCGGCCACCGGAGATCGTAGCGCAACGACCTGGGACCGCAACGCGGATGGGTCGATCAACAGTGTAACGACGTCAGTGACCAGTGCTGACGGTTTACTGCGCACTACAACCATCGACGCTGATGGTGACAGTGATGCCGACGGTGACGGCGTGGTGGATACACCGGCAGCCTTTGATACCAAGATCATCGATCAGACCGTCGTGAATGGATCAGGCGAAGCCGTCCGCACGGTCACGACGACCAATCAGGATGGGACAACACGCTCCGTTACTGAATCCAAGGCCAGTGCCGATGGTCTCAAGACCACGACGACCATTGATACAAACGGTGATGGTGTCGCGGATGGTAAATCAGTTACTACAGTAGAAACTCTTAAAACCATCACCTATTATACATCGACCGATGGTTCTTACTCTGTAGAGTCTGATGCAGGCATTCTACAAACAGAAACCGCATTCGCAGGCGATGGTGTTACAGTTCTTTCCCAAAGCGTTTCAAAGCAAAGTGCTGACCGTCGGGAAACCACCACGACGGTTGATGCGAACGGCGACGGTGCAACCGATAGGATCATTGCCTCCAAACAGGCGCTGGACGGCTCCCGCATTGTTGAGGAAACCAGCGTCCACGCGGATGGCACGATGGCCAGCCAGCAGACTAGCTTTGTCAGTGCAGATGAGCTTGAGACAACGGCGGAAACAGATGCTGACGGTGATGGTGTCGCGGAAACCAAATCAAGCTCCGTCACGACCTTGGACAGTGATGGAGGTCGCACGACAACAGCACAATTGCGCAACAACGATGACAGCTTACGGAGCCAGTCGATCACCAACATAAGTGGCGATGGTCTGACAGTCACGACACAGAGTGATGCGGATGGTAACGGTGTCTTTGAAGCCAGCGGGTCTTCTGTGACCTCATTACTCGCAGACGGAACTACATCAACCCTTGCGCAAAGCAAGGCTGCAAATGGTGATCTGCTGTCGCAGAGCCTGACGGAAACCAGTGATGATGGATTGGTGGTCACACAGGCGACAGATGCGGATGGCAATGGCATCTATGATCTGATCAGCGAGACGACAACAACGCTGGAGGCGGATGGCGGCACCACAATGGTGAACGAGGTGCGTGACGCGACTGGTGCTTTGCGGAGTGGTTCTACCACGACAGCCTCGGACAACGCTCGTAAGGTGACACGGTCGGTCGATACCAATGGGGACGGCAATGCCGATCAGATCAGCGCGACCATTGAGGCGGATGATGGCACTGTAACGTCGACCACGTCGCAGGTGGCAGCCGATGGCATGCTTCAATCGTCTTCTGAGACGGCTATCAGTGCCAATGGTCTCAGTACAAGCAGGACGGAAGATCGGGATGGTGATGGTACTGCCGATCTGATCATGACGGAAGAGACGACGCTGAATGGAGATGGCTCCCTGACCGAGATCATGTCGGACCGCGATAGGGATGGTGATGTTTACAGCACCTCAACGGTGACGACGAGCGACGACGGGCGCACTGTAACCCGGATCAATGATTATGATGCAGATGGCGTCGTTGATATGACGGTCGTTTCAGAAACCGATTTATCTGCATCCGGCGTTCAAACACAGACGACCACACGGACAGCAGCGGACGGCAGCACAATTGGTGTTCTGCAAGTTGAAACCAGCGCAGATGGGCGCATGATCACCAGCAACAATGACGTTGACGGTAACGGTTTTGATGATGTGCGCATGACGCAGACCATTGGTGACAATGGTGCGACAACCACAGCGACAGAATTCCTCTCTTCTGGCGGCGTTGTTGAAAGCACTTATGAGGTCACGATCAGTGGTGATGGGCGGACCATGACACGCCTGACAGATCGCAATGCGGATGGCGAGATTGATCTGCGCACCGTTGAGACAACCGCAGTCGGTGTTGATGGCACCGTAAACCAAACTGTGGAACATCGCGGCCCGCATCATGTGCTGGAGGGGCGCGAGGCGTATGTGATCAGCGATGACGGGATGGTCTCGCAATCCTTCCTTGATCTGGATGGCGATGATGTCTTCGACTTCATTACGGAAGTGGAGATGGAGTATGCTGACAATGGCGATGTCATCCAAACGCAGGTGACCCGAGACATTACAGCTAATGCCTTGTCTGAGATCACGACTGTTACTAGTGGTGATGGTCTCAATACAAGCATCATAGCCGATTACTCTGGTAACGGCAGCGTGGATCGGGTGACAACTGTTGAGCGTGGTGCTGACGGTGGTTTTGCCAGTACTGAACAGCAGTATGGCGCGGGCTATGACTTGCAGCAGACCGCAACGCAAGTGGTCAGTGCCGATGGGCGTCACAGCACACAGACACTTGACCGTGATGGCGATGGCTTTGTCGATCAGCGCGTCGAGGCGACCATCGATCTGAGCGGCAATACGACGACGACCTATGCGGATGTCGAGATCAACGGCTTCGTGAGCAGTGAGGTCACCATGACCGAAGCCGCTAACGGCACGAGCTCAGTCTTCTCGATCGATGTCGATGGTGATGGCGCGGTTGATATCACCCGCAGCACTGAGACGTCATACGACGACGATGGCGCAATGGTCTCGACCTTAACCGAGAGTTTTGGTGCCGGAACGATTGGCTATCAACAGACGACCATAAGCGCAGCCGACGGGTTGTCCTACACGATGACTTTTGATGCCGACGGTGATGGCGACATTGATGGGAGGACATCCTCCGTCACAACACTGCACAGCGATGGCAGCCGCAGCACCCAAACAGAAACCACCTATGCTGACGGAGAGTTGCATTCCAGCGTCTCGGAAACGGTGAGCGCGGATGGACGCACAACGACCCGTGAGTTGGACTATGATGGCAACAGGATTGCGGACAGAATCTCCGAGACAACGATTGCCGCTGATGGATCAACCGTTGATGTCACCAGTTCATTTGATGTGGTGGGCCACCGGGGCAATACGTTTATCACCACCACCAGCGCGGATGGGCTGACCACGACCGTTTTGCGTCAGGGCAATGTGCAGACGACAACCCGGTCCGTCCTAGATAATGGCAGCTATGAATGGGATAATGGCATTGCTGAAGGTAGCCATGGGCAAACCAAAACATCCCATAGCTTTGATGCGCTTGGCATTGAAACCTGGAGCGTGACGTCCACGACCGGAACAAGCACCACAACCACGGAAGTACGTCTTGATGCGGCAGCCAAACAGCAATTGTTGGATGAAGCCGCACAAATCTACGATACCGTGCTGGATCGCGGGTTGGATACCATTGAGCTGGAAACGCTAATCGAGCACATGAACGATGGCCAGCTTGATCAGGCAGCGCTTGTCACCGAGCTGATCGCTTCCGGCGAATTCAGCACGCGTTATGGCGATACAACCACCGGTACGATGACCAACGCAGAGTTTGTCACGCAGATGTACCTGAACAGTTTTGGCCGTGCGCCGAGTATGACCGAGCTTGCACAGGATATGAATGGCCTAAAGTCTGGCGTATATACGCGCGAAGATATTGCGCTGGAGCTTGCGGTCTCAGCCGAGCATCTGGTGGTCGGCAATCAGCACATGCGGACCAATAACTTTGACGTAATCATGAACCCCGCCGTGTTTGAGCGGAGTTTGGACAGAGCTGATGTTGAATCCGTCATAAAGGACATCTTTGATGTGCTCTATGACCGTGATGCAACCGTGCAGGAAGTTTCGTATTTCTCCGAACGGTTGCTAACCGGAACTGACAGTGCAAGCGATGTTGTCGACCAAATGCTGTCTTGGAGTGACCGTCTGATCCAAGATGTGCCTGCCAATAGTCTGAAAGGACTTTCGGGTTCAGCATTGGTTGAACAGGGATATCAAAACGCGGCGGGCCGCGCGCCATCAGCTCAAGAATTACAAATCTGGGAGAGCCTGCTGTCTGCTGATGCCATCACAAACGGACAGTTCATCGCATCCCTAGCCCAGAGCACAGAAAACCAGTTGGATGGCTACAACCATACGGCGACAAATCTGCCAACTGTGACAGAAACAACTGGCTCTACGGGTGACGACACGATCACCGGAGTATCCGGACAAGATAAAATCCTTGGTTTGGCAGGCGACGATACGCTTTGGGGCAAAGAAGGCAGTGATACCATTGTCGGCGGAACTGGGGACGATACCGTTGGTGGCTATCATGGTTCTGACATCTACCTTTGGAAAAAGGGCGACGGAAACGACTCTATTGAGGATAACGGCACTTCGCTCATCCATATGGATCGGCTGGTGTTTGAGGATGTTGCATCCGATGGCGTCACGCTGACAAATGCACCCGGCAGCCTCAACCTCGTCATTACGATTGTCGAGACTAGCGAGCAAATCACCGTCAAGCGGCAGTATGAATCCGAAACAGACGGCTACGGCTTGGAAAGCATTGCGTTCAGCGATGGTGTGATCTGGGGCTTAGAGGACATTTTTAACCACGCAACCGAAACTGGCACGGCAGGCAGCGACACTCTTTTTGGAGACAATGGCGCAAATAACAACCACATCTATGGACTTGCTGGTGACGATACAATTGATGCTAAGGCTGGTGATGATACTTTGGTGGGCGGCACTGGCAATGACACACTCAAAGGTGGTGCAGGTGATGATACCTACGTCTGGTCCATTGGTGATGGTAACGATATTATTAATGAGCTTTCGAACGATGGTCCGGATCGGGACTCTGACGTTGATACCTTGATTTTAAAGGGGATCAGCCTAAACGACATAAATCTGCAAAGCTGGCACTATAAAAACGAGGTCAAAGACGACCTTATAATTTGGACGGATGATTGGTCGGATGACAAATTTATAAGGGTTTGGGATCAGTTTGGTGCATCAGGCGAAGGGATCGAACTGCTAGTTCTTGATGATATAGTGCTGAACCGTCAGGACATAATTGATCTCACTAGTATGGCGGGAACAGAAAGCAGCGATACCATTACAGGACTGGGCAGCGATAATACTCTAAGGGGTTATGACGGCAATGACATTCTTAAAGGAGGTTACGGCGATGACGTTCTAATTGGCGATTCTGGGAACGATCATCTCGAAGGCGGTTCCGGCAGCGACACTTATATCTGGTCGCGAGGCCATGGCAACGATACTATTGACGAAGAGGGTCAATCGGATAGGACTCAAACTGATCGCCTCATTTTGACAGATGTGAACTCCGCTGAAGTTGAACTTACTCGGAAAAATACGTTCAACGATGAACACCGTAACGATCTTAGGCTGAGTGTTAACGGTGAAGAACAAATCTCTGTTTGGGACCAGTTTAAAACGAATGGTGAAGGACTTGAGTACGTCGAATTTGCGGATGGCGTGGTTTGGGACAGGGAAGACATTCTGAGCCGTACACGGCTTGAGGGTACAAATGACAACGACACTGGTATCGCCGAGATCAACGGATCCCGTGTGCGCGACAACCTTTATGGATTGCTTGGAAATGATGTTCTGGATGCTGGGTCAGGCGACGACTGGCTCTACGGCGGCAAAGATAACGACACACTTTACGGCGACAGTGGCAACGACACTTATATCTACGAAGAAGGTGACGGTAATGATCTGATCATCGATACCAGTGCAACAGATGCAGAGACCGATACTCTTCTGTTAAGCGACATTGCTTCTACTGGAGCCGATCTTAGTAAAGTGAGCGATGACCTGATCGTGACAATCACTGCTACCAATGAAACGATCACGGTACGAGATCGTTTTGATGTCGGACAAACTGGAGATGGCGACGGTGTCGAATTTGTTCGATTCAGCGATGGGGTCTTTGTTGAGGTGTTGGGCGGCGCATTGGCCGAAGTCATCACGACGGGAACCGAAGCGGCAAACACACTGCATGGGTGGGGCCTTGAGGATACGCTGATTGGTCTGGGCGGGAATGACACGCTCGAAGGGCATGGTGGAGATGACCTGCTTATTGGCGGCTCTGGCGGCGATATTATGCGAGGCGGAGCCGGGAACGACACCTACGAATGGTTGGCAGGCGATGGCAATGACAGCATTCGCGACAATGAAAGCAATACATCTGAAATTGACCGATTGATCCTGACCGATATCTCATCGGATGACGTGAAACTAAGACGTCAAGAAGGCAGTGCTCATCTTGAGATCACAATACTCAGCACTGGCGAAATGATTGAGATCCAAAATCGTTACAGCGACTCAAACAACGGTCGTGGTATTGAAATCATCGAGTTTGATGACGGCGTGGTGTGGACGCTTGATGAAATTAGAGGTGCTACTGTCGTAGAAGATCTGAACGAGAGTGGCTTGGTCGACGGCACTGCATATGATGACAACATTTATGGACTGACCGGAAACGATACGATCAACGGCAGCGCTGGCGATGACACGTTAGTTGGTGGTGATGGAAATGACACGCTCAAAGGCGGTAGCGGCAATGACACCTACGTCTGGTCAGTTGGCGACGATAGTGATATTATTCTTGAAAACAAAAGCGATGAAACCGATGTGTTGCTATTTCAGGATGTTGGTTCGGACTCTATTACACTCAAAAGAATGTCACACGGAGATGATCTATTTGTCATTCGCGAAACTGGTCAGCAAAACGAACAATCAACATTCGGGTCATTTCTTTACGAATACTATGATGGAAATCCCGGCTCTGCACGCAGCGTAGCTGACGCTAATGCAGATGGAAGTGGAATTACATTTTCGACACGTCCAGCAGATATCAAGAAAAATCATAGTGGAAGCTATGATAACTATGGTTTGAGGCTGGCGAGCGTTGTTGAAGTTACAACAGCTGGTTATTATACATTTACCAGCGGTTCAGACGATGGGTCAGTACTTTGGATCGACGGCACAGAATTGATTGATAATGATGGGGCCCACAAATACAGAGAACGATCAGGGTCAGTATACTTAGAGCAGGGCCAACACACCATTCAGGTAAATTACTTTGAGCGTACGTCTTCGAGCACTCTCAATGTATTTGTCCAAGGCCCGGATACGGCCGATCAACGCGTCAATATCCTGCAAAGTGGTATTCTCGGTGTTGCCGCAGATGCAGCGCACCTCCTTGATCAGTCGAATTTCACAGATGTTGACCAGCGGTTTGATCTGTTAGAGGTCAAAAATCAGTTTGCGTCCTTGGATGAGGGATCTGGATTGGAGAGTATCGTATTTGCGGACGGTGAAATCTGGACAACCGATGACATTATTCAAAACGCAAAGACAACCGGTGACGCGTCAGCCAACAATCTTTATGGGAGTATTTCTCATGATAACATCTATGGTTTGGGTGGAGACGATACAATTGAAGGCAGGGCTGGAAATGACCATCTGTATGGTGGTGATGGCGACGACACATTGAAAGGCGGTGATGGCGACGATAGCCTATTTGGCGGTGATGGCGATGATGTATTGGAAGGTGGAAACGGCGATGATCTGCTGTTTGGCGGTGCGGGCGACGACCTATTAACCGGCAGCGGCTATGCGGACTCGTTTGATGGTGGCGAAGGGGTCGATACTGTCGATTTCAGCTACTCTAGTGAGGACAATGTCATTGATCTTAGCTCGGGCCGGATCGACTGGCCATCTACCGGTGGCTTTGAGCTAATCGTTAACGTTGAGAACATTATTGGATCATCTGGTGCAAACACCATTGTCGGGTCGGCGGATGACAATAGACTAGAAGGGCGCGGTGGCGTTGACGCGATCTTTGGCGGTTCCGGCGAAGACAACTTATTTGGTGGGAGTGGCGATGACGTTCTGAGCGGCGGTAGTGACCGCGATCACATTTGGGGGGGCGCTGGTTCAGACCGGATAGACAGCGGCTCAGGTAATGACACGATGCGCGGCGACTCTGGCTCCAACGACGCGGACGTATTTGTCTTCAGAGAGGAGCAAGGCCATGATTACATCACCGATTTTCA
Source organism: Roseobacter sp. CCS2 (assembly GCF_000169435.1). Taxonomy (GTDB): domain Bacteria; phylum Pseudomonadota; class Alphaproteobacteria; order Rhodobacterales; family Rhodobacteraceae; genus Yoonia. The sequence continues at coordinate 710,139 of NZ_AAYB01000002.1, forward strand.
GGACGGGTTGGATATGATTGAGTTTGAGGCCGTATCCTTCACTTACGACGATCTGATGATTTTTGATGGTACGACCGGCGCTATTGTGCAATGGGCCGGAGACATGACGGTAACCATTGCAGGCATTGCCGCGAGTCAGCTTACAGAAAGTGACTTTGTCTTTGTATAGAGCATACAAAAGCCACCCTACTGAGGGTGGCTTTGATACCGTAACGGGCGACTTTATCCCATCGCAGCAGCCAATCGTGTCGGCGGCTCTTTGATCACCGCATCGGCCAATGCCAGTGCTTCAAACAACACCATACTACGTGGTTCAAAATCAAAGATGCGACGGCGTTGGCGCGGTAAATATCCTTCAATTTCTGGGTACTCCATGGCCAAGGCCTGCGCCTCTTCATACTTGGAGGGAAAGCCACGTGGCCGTTGTACCGACACATCCAGCACTGAATTATGGCTGGCAAGCTCTGCAATGGCTTGTATCAGCGCCTTAGTACGCTGTCCCTTGCGGCACCCGGTGGTACGCTTTTCGGTCACGACCACATCAGGCTTCAGCTCATTGATCAGCTCTTGCACGAAGCCAACCAGATCATTGGCCGAACGGGTGGCTTTGAGGGTGATGCCCCAGTCTTGCAGGCGACCGCCAGAGAGATACACGTAGCCCACCTTGCCTGAGGCCACCGCAACCGCTAGCACACTAAGCGCAGTCATGGTGTATGGGGTTAGACAGACGCTCATGCAGGGCTTTGAGCGATGATTGGCGATTAAACGTATGGGCAGTTTCACGGGTCTGCGGTCGCAAATGCTTCAATCGGCGTTTAAGCCGCCTGATGCAATCTTCCATCACCTCTGCAAAGAAGGCCTCAAATGACCGCCCATAGATCAGCGATAGGGTAATAATTTGGTCAAGCGTGGGACGTTGTGATCCGCTTTCTAAATCTGAGACCACTGACTGGTGGTCACAAAGCAGGGCGGCAACATCCGCTTGGGTATAACCCGCCTTTCTGCGCGCAAGACGCAGATCAGCGGAGAATTGGGTTCTCATAGACTATTACTTATTGATTAAACGTTTAGAGCTTCAGTCTATGGTGAGAGACAACGACATCCTAGCAGGCAGGATATCATGGTGGATGATACGGTGAGTGCTTTCCATGAAGGAGACGCACATTGCATTGATATGCGACGTTCCGGGACCGGAACATCTGGCGTGTTCCGGCAACAAACGCACATAGCAACCCAAAGTGAAAGTGTTTATCCTTACATTACTATCTGATCGGCTGTGCAGCAGGTGCGACTGATGCTGTACAACAGAGGGATAAGCGGCTGAACCACCCCATGCTGTCTACGTTTTGACGGAAATATCAGTGTGGGCTTTCAGCCCAGAACGGTTGCACGACAAAAACACGGGCAAGGCTAGGAGCAAAATTGATGAATGATCGCGTTGCAAGCAAAATGACCCTTGCAGCAAGACGAACGAGTGTCGGCTTTGAAGCGATTGTGTATTCATTAAAAGCATGAGGTGAGCGGAATACAAATTTCCGCGGTTGCTGCTACAAACAGATCATAGAGGAACATCGCGAACACAACATAGCCGAAAGCATTGATGTAACGCTGTCGCACTGAGGCCGGTTGATACTCTTCTATACTTGGAGATCTCCCTCCGGCATTGTACGCGTCGATCAGTGGACTTAAGCTCATAGTCGCTCTAACGCGCAATCCTTGATAAACAAGGATCGCTAAACCGAGGGAAAAAACGCGTAAATTAAAGTCTTGTCCTCCCATTACTACGAGCCAAACGGTTGATGTATCCTGAACACCTTCCAATTTTTGCAAGCCGCTTATGAAACCAAGAAATGATATCTTAAAGATAAGCGGACCAAAATACAGAAACCCCAATACAATATTTAGGAATTGTGTTACTCCAGTATAGGCTCTCATCAAGCGCTGCCACGTGTTAGGTCTCATTTCAAAGTTGGCTTGAGAAACAAAGTTAGCGTCAAATTCTAGAGAACAATTTTCGTCTAGAAATGCTCTTTTGAAATCTGCGTTGGTGACAACGGAGCCATCTCGAAATGAGGTATTGTAAAACTTGGTGTCAGTAAAATTGCAGCCTTCAACACTTGAACCATCATCAAAAATTACGTCTCTGAATATGCTACCTGAAAAATCAACTTTGGAAAGATTCGACCCGCTGCCAAAGCGCAGATTAGAAAACGTTCCATTCTTCATGTTTACATTTGAAGCATCCAAGGATGCTATTTCGATGTGGGTTGTTTGGTCTTCAGTGAGCTCCACGAGTTTTATGCCGGAAAAATTTGCCCTTCCATTCTGAAGACCAGTCTTCAGAATATCTATCGATTCAACACGCTGATCTTCATCAATTTCACCATAGCGTGTCCTTAATCTCCGAAGCTGCTGTGCATCACGCTCTCTTTTATTTTGACGAAGTTGCTCACGCTCCTTTTCGTTCTCCGCTGTGATCAGTGCATCTAGCCGCTCCGCTTCAATCCGCATTTCCTCGTCAAATTTTTGAAGTTCCAAATCATTTCGAGGCGTTCTTCCACGGTGCATTAAGAACCGCTTACGCCGGTTCTTCTCAAGGATCACCTCAGGTTGCTGATCAGGGCGCGTAGGGTTCAACATATTTATAGATTAAGGTCTGGTTTTATCTGAGGCAAGGAAAGTCCGGTTTTGCGACTTGTAAAAGAACCGAAGGTAATCAAAAGCAGCCATTGGAGCGGTCGCGGCGAAGGCTAACTTTGCCCGTTGTTCCAAAATCTGTCTAAAAAACACCACTCCCATCAGGAGCGGCGTTTTTCAAAAGAACTTGAGCTGTTTGCTGTCTTCAAGATAGGCCAGCCAATTTTTCGACTGCGCTGCCTCATCTAGCAGTGCCACAACGAATGCTTCAATCTCTGCGTCATCTGCAAACGCCGCTTGCGGCACAAAGATCGACCGATAGCCCGTTGTTGTGATGGGCAGCCGTTGATCACAGCGCAACTCAATATGCCAATGACCAGAACCCAGCCAGTTCGTCTGATGGCTGACCGCAATTGTGCGATCAGCCCAGACAAGCGTGAAGGTCTCATATTCCTCCGCCATACTTAGTATTCACTGGCGAGCATGATGGTCAGCACGCGGTGGGTAAGTGCATCATTGGCTGGATTCTCTGATCCTTGTTCAAGCGATGGATCATAATAATCCAGCTTCCAGAACACTTTCTGACCGTCGATCTCTACCGCGCCAAAGTCATGTTCACCCCAAGGATCATTATCCTCAGAGAAGTCACTGAAGGTCCGCACGGCGTATATTGTGGCCAAGATAAAAGCTTGACCAGCCTCTTGAACGCCTTGGGTGAGCGTGACGGTGCCGTTGCCAAGACCCTTGGTGCGGAACCGATCATTGAGGGCCCGTACGCGCCGGTTTTGCAACGCTTGGCTCGGCACCCAATCGAGTTTGGTTGTGCCCTGACATTGATGACAATGCGCAGCATCAAAGACATGTTCCAGCTCCCAGAGGCCACTCATGCGGTTGAAGCAAGCCCAAGCATCTCTAACGACATGCTCGGAGGCGCAGGTTCGGCATATTGGCACAGAGTTGATGGCTTCTGGCGCGGCTGTTTGTGTGGTTTCCATGAGTATCACCTTTCAATCAGGCGGGTCCAAGCGGGATTGCTCAGGCGCGCCTGGTCGAAGGATGAAACCGGAAAGGAACTGATCTGGGTCTAATGATGCTTGATCGTCTCTTGCATACAAAGCAGTCACTATATCACGGGTGGTGATAATCGGCCTGCTATCGCAAAATGGATGCAGCGCCGACAATCTAGGCATGTATACCAAACACCAAGCCGTCCTCGGGCTCGCTTATCAACGCTATAAGTCACCCCAACCCTTTGCCATCATGGCCACTGACCGGTTGCAGCATTTGTATATTATCGGCCAGACGGGGACCGGCAAATCTACCTTGCTTCTCAACCTCACACAGCAAGACGCAAGGCAAGGCACGGGGTTTTGTTTGATTGATCCTCATGGCGATCTGGCCGAAGCACTGCGCCGTGACCTCATTGTTCCGCATCATTATTGGGACGTCAGCGATCCTGACTGTCCGCTGGGATATAATCCGCTCTCGAAAGTCTCAGCCATCCATCGGCCACTGGTTGCATCTGGTCTCATTGAGACCCTCAAAAAGCAATGGCCAGATGCTTGGGGTGCGCGTATGGAGCATATCTTGCGCTTTGCCTTGCTCGCACTGCTTGAGACGCAAGATGCCGATCTGCGCGATGTGCTGCGCCTGCTCACATACAAAGGGTATCGGCGGCAAGTGGTTGATCAGATTACCGACGAACAGGTGCGGTTTTTCTGGAAAACTGAGTTCCCATCATTGAACTACCAAGGCAGCGCTGACGGGATCACGCCAATTGCCAATAAGCTGGGTGGGTTTCTGGCGCAGCCAGCTGTCCGCACAGCGCTATGTGAACCAAAGCAACCGCTGCGGTTTCGAGGCATCATGGATACCGGGCAGATCCTTGTGGTGAACTTGGCCAAAGGTCGTCTGGGGTCTGATATCACCAACATCTTAGGCGGGCTCATCACATCATCACTGATGCATGCTGCAACAACCCGGCATGGCCTGCCAGAAGCCGCCAGACGGCCGTTTTTTCTCTACGTTGATGAGTTTCCTAATCTCACCACCAAAAGCTTTGCAGGCATGCTCTCGGAGGCACGGAAGTATCGCTTGGGGCTGGTGTTGGCGCATCAGCACCTCTCCCAGACGGACAATGATGTATCAGACGCGATTTTTGGAAACGTAGGCAACTTGATGGCATTCCGCGTTGGTCCGAAAGACGCACCGATCATCCAGCGTGTAATGCAACCCTTCACCACCCATGATCTGCAAAACCAGCCCAACCATCGCGCCGCCGTGCAGGTGATGCGCCATGGAGAGCGGCTGGCACCGTTTTCAGCCTCGATGTATCCACCATATCAGGCTGGGTGATGCGGTGGGTGCTAGGTCAGACTCTTCTTTGTCATAAAATATGAATATGCAACGATTTGATCCATTTGCGCCGCATATGTCTGAAGAAGCCTTCGAAGAGTATTTGCGTGTCTGTCATGAGATTTATCTGGAGATGCTGCAAAGCGGCGTTTGGCCATGGCCCGACGATTCGCCAAATTCCGAGGATTTGTTAGAGTCGGAAGATACCTAGCCTATGACAACTAAGACTTGTTTCGCATACACGAGAGTATCAACCGTCAAACAAGGTGATGGTGTTTCTTTGGAAGCGCAGCGCGAAGCAATTACGATATTCGCGCAACGTAATAACCTCACCGTCATTGAATGGTTTGAAGAAAAAGAAACCGCCGCTAAGCGCGGCCGCCCGGTTTTTGATGCGGTAGTGCAGTCCTTGCAGGCAGGGAATGCGGTCGGGCTGATTGCTCATAAGATTGATCGTTCTGCGCGTAACTTTTCGGATTGGGCGCGTATCGGTGAGCTTGTTGACAGCGGCATTGACGTTCACTTCGCTCACGAAAGTCTTGATCTGCGATCTCGTGGTGGACGGTTGACCGCTGACATTCAGGCGGTGATAGCAGCAGACTATGTTCGAAACCTGCGTGAGGAAACACTCAAAGGAATAGAGGGACGTTTGAAGCAGGGGTTGTTTCCGTTTGGCGCACCTATCGGCTACCTCAACACTGGGCCAGGTCAACCAAAGAAGCACGATCCGATGCGTGCACCATTTGTTCGGCAAGCCTTTGAACTATACGCCAGCCAGCAATTCTCATTGCGAGGCCTCGTCAGTGAGCTTGAAAGACGCGGTCTGCGCAACCGTCATGGGAAACCCGTCACAAAATATGGTGTAGAAAACATACTTAGTAACCGTTTTTATTATGGCACCATTTATCTGAAACGCACCAACCGCATGTATAGTGGGATACATGAACCAATTATCACGAAAGCGCTTTTTGATCGTGTTCAGGCCCTGAAGAAAGATCGGCACCACAAAAAGCACGTCGTCCACAACCATCGATATCGACGTCTTATCAGTTGCGGCCTGTGTCACCGGCGCTTGTATGGTGAAGTACAAAAAGGGCATGTCTATATCCATGAGTTTATTTATCTCCTTTATTATATAGTGACTGCTAGTACCATTTGGTCAAACAAATACAATGAAACACGGTCGAGCACTTACCAGATAACCACGAAGATCATGCATAGAGAAACCATCACATTGGACTGCCGGATAGTCCAAGACTGCGTAGACTCGCTGGATACATCGAAACAGATACCGTACATCTGCAAGATGATATCTAGTGGTTTCGTCCAACAGAACTAGCTTGGCGCCTTAGCGACAGGCTTCTTGGTGAGTAGAAAAACTATCCAAATGACCAAAAACAGGTACACCAACAGGAAGCCTAAGAAACCCTCCGAAAAAATATTCCCAAACAGCAGTACAAAGAAAGTCCAGAAAATATTCCAAGTGCATGTCCAAACGATGGAGATAGTAGCAAAACGTTTGAACTTCACATTAGCTTCGATCATTGCAAGGCAGGCCATGGAGGCTAAGTGCGGATGCCAAAAGCTGGTCAAACCAAGTAAGATTGGGCCTTTATAGTTCATCTTTTCGACACGTTGGTGAGGCTGATTAAGTGCTTGAGAACGTTTGATAAATCTCATTCCGACTGCAAAGAGTAGGAATTGCCCAGCCACCGCTCCAAGTGAGACCACGCCCCATACAGCAAAGACCTTAAGTGGATCACCCGATGTTCCAGCCATGGCTGCAAGGATTGTGATGGAACCGGGGAAATAAACATTTAAAATGGGAATATTTTCGATGAATGAAACGAGTAGCACAAACGCAAGGCCGGATCCTGCTAGCCATTCTGAAAGCGATGCAAAAAGTATCGTTTTGGAAGGAAGCAGACCCAAAAACGTGAGTGCGTCCAGGCTCAGCAATATAGTTAGTAGTGCCAGCGGGGTTTTGATTATAGAGAACATTATCCGAGAGCAGCTGCGCAAACGCCTAGCAGCATTGAGACTCGAGTAATCTTAAGCCCAAGTCCCGCTTGAGCGTTATATATCCATCGGGCTAGTACTAGGTTGGCAGCCGCAAGGCACAGAATTACTACAGAGAACGGATTGTCAAATGCAATTTGGCCGAGGACCAATGTTGCGAACATACCTGTCCAACCAATTACTCTAGCACGCTCAGGTCCTAGGAGATGTGCCACGGTGAAAAGATCGAACGCTTTGTCACCTTCCGCGTCTTCAGCGTCTAAAACAACTTCTCTGAATACAACGAAAAGAAATACAATAATTAACGTCAAAGCACTTATAGCAATGCCAGTCGCCGCTCCCGCAAATAAGAACGGTGAAACACAAAGCGCTGCTGTATACGGCCCCTTGCAAAGAGGAAAAGAAGACGAGAACGGAGAATAAAGAATTAGCGCTGTCGCAATGACCAAAGTTGCGGATAGCGCCAAGAGGCCAAACTGCCAGGAAAGAAGAATTGCTATGCTCAAAGCGCCCGCCGCTAAGCACGTTGCGACATCGGTAGGCAGAGCTCCTGAGGTTATAGGTCGCAACTTTCCAGCAGTTTTGTCTTTTTCAAGATCGGATACGTCATTCACGACAAATCCAAACATTGTAAGAAGTGTCATGATAACAAAGATCGAAAAGAGTTCGATGTTGGATCCAATCGAGGCGGCAAATGCAGATGCTGTTGCGGCCGTTCCGGCGATCCAGCTTATACCTGGCCGACCGCTTGCAAGAAAAAGTGAAAAGTACTCCAACATAGGACCACTTGTGGAAGGCATTTTATCTGGGTGATTAGGATGATCTTTACTGCTGGTACGTTCTTCTCGAAGTCGAGACACACTACTCGGCGTTGCAAAAGTTCCCATTAGGGCTAGTAACGAGATGAAAGTTACAAAAAACCCAGAGTTTGCAAGCTGTTTGCCGAGTGAAGTAATCGACACCTCTGACGTGGCGAATGCTGGGAACATGACAACAACGACAAAGAGCAATAGTAGCAGGATCACTATGAGAGCGTTGACCGTTAGAAGCAAGAAAAGGCAATGTGGTCTGTATAGATAGTTTTTGGGTGACCACAGGTTCGCAAAGAAACCGTCCAGTGGAACGCCGATAGTGTCTTTTGCCAAACGAAGTAGACCAACCGCAAATGCCACTTGTGCGAGCAACGCTAGTATCACATCGGATATCTGCACCTCACTGCCAAACCAGTCGTTTACTGGCCCGCCCCAAACAATTCCAGTTCCTACCGAAACAGGAAGTAATAAACCATAAGCAACGGCAAACCGTTCCCCAAACTTCGATTGTTTGCTACCTGTGGCCATATGCAGCCAAGAAACTACAAAGACAGCTACAATGAGCCCAGTGAGGATAAATCCAAAATCTCTGAAAGTTGAAATCATTACAAGTGTGAACGCTGGAAACACTGCTGCGGACCAGTTTGCACCCAGAAGAAAGTATTCGGCGTCGGTAGTTTTATACTGCCAAAGCGTACCAGAAGCGATCTGACTGTATCGTTTGCTGACCTCTGCCACCCCGAGTGCAAAAGTTAGAGCAATCGAGATTGTCAGAAGCTTCGCCCATGTGGCATCTGCAATCACGGAAGCGGAAAATGAAACGAGCAATCCAATCGCAACGAATGGCACATACAGCGCTACGCCTTGCCCTCTCCGACCTGCGAACCAATAAAGCAGCGCAAATGAGAGCGTACCTAATCCTAACATAATCAACGAGGTGTTCAGCTCAGCTTCATAGCCCAAACTGGCCGCTGCAAAAACACCCATCGAGAAGAGCGACATGCAAAACAAGACCGATGGCGCAAAAATCTGATACAGGAAGCTGAGGTGAACACTTTCGGATGCGTCCGTTTCAAGGTCGGGTGTTTCCCCTTCCAGGGAGGGCAAGACCCTCCCTCGGAAAAAGTAAAGTGCGGCTGGGAGAGCTAGGACGATATGCCACTTCATGGACTGCCAAAGCGGTCTGAGCGGTTCCAGCTCAAACCCGTTGGCAGTCTGAGTTCGACCCATCAAGTAGGTCGTTAGTCCGAAGAGGCAAACCCCCGAAAAGAAAGCAAATCCACGGAGTTGACCTGAGCCAACTCGCCTCGGTGCTGCAAACTGAAGCCATAAAATTAGAAATCCCAAGTTGAATGCAGTTGGAAATATCACCCTAGTGTCTAGCACTTTAAAAGCTTCAGTAAGTAGGTTGACTTTCTCGACGTTGATCTCGTCCAACGCGACTAGCAATCCAAGAGTCCAGATTATGACCCCAATGAATGCGAAAGCAAAACCTCGCTTGAGCGAATCAAACGTTCCCTGCCAGCCCTGCAAATTTCCACCTATTCTGCTCCCGCATTAAAACGTCCTCAATGGAGAATTGTTAAACGGCAAGTTCATTTCTTAAGGAAGCCTATCTTAGTACAGACTGGTCGCCAAGTCGCTACATTACAATAAACTACTTGTGCCACTAAAACCCAAAAAGGTCAGATATGCTCCGCTCGCGGTCAGACGATGATTTTTTTGCGGTTTCTCTACAAGTAACTAAAGCGCGAATACCAAGCACGTACCGGTTATTGAGCCTATTCAGAGCCTTATAATTCATCACATCAGCTAACTCTTTGATTTTATGGTGCCCGGGGGCGGAATCGAACCACCGACACGAGGATTTTCAATCCACTGCTCTACCCCTGAGCTACCCGGGCATCGGGAGCGGGGTGCAAAGAGCATCCCACCTTGGGTAGCGCGGTTTTAGACGCGAGGGATGGGGGTGTCCAGAGGGAACTTCTTGAAAAACCAAAGCTTAGTGTGGTTTCTGCGTATCGGCCTGTTGCAACTGGTTTTCCAGGTCTTCCGCGTCCTCAGGATCATCCGCCGGAATGGCATATCCACCGGTGAACCACTTGGCCAGATCAACATCGGCGCAACGCTTTGAGCAGAAAGGGCGAAACGCAGTTTCGGTTGGTTTATCACAAATCGGGCAGGCCATCAGATGTCCTTCAAAAGGTGCTTAGGAAAAGGGGGGCGTTCGCGTTTGCGCTGCATCTCAAACAGGCCCATTGGGGTCCAGCCCACCAGCGATGTCTCAATTGGATCGGCCCTGAATGAGGCCCGCAGCGATTGTTCGACCTGCTTGCGGTGCGCCTTGGACATGGACACGAAATCAACCGTGATCTGACCGGCCAAGCCACGCAAGCGCAAGGCGCGGGGTAGGGCGCGCGCGGCAGCAAGATTGGCCTTTAACGCAGCAGCAGGCGAGGTGTCGTTGCCTGTATTCACATCAACGGCGACCAGCGCGCGTGTGGGTTCGACATACATATGCCCCTCACCCAGCGCGACACGTGGCTGCGCCAGCGCATCAAGCTGATCCAGCACGCCCAAGCCCTCAAAAGCGCCCGCCTCGGTCACAACGTCTGCCGCCCCCGTCCATTCCCGCCAGGCAACAGCATGCGGTCCATCACCTTCGGTTAGCGCCTCTGGTGTCGTGCCTGCGGCGTCGTCTAATACCGCATCCGCCAACGACAGCATCGCAACAATATCCTCCGCGACCTCTGCCTTATCAGCGCCTTCACAAGAGGATCGCATGATCAACCCATGCGGGCTGTCAAACACCTCATGCGCGATGGCCAGCAAGCCATCCCGCACGTCTTCATCCGTGATCTGGCGCGAGATATTCAACCCCGGCTTGCCCGGTGTGACAATCGCATAGCGGCTTTTGAACAAAACGCGGTCCGTGACCGGGACAGCCTTGCCATCCTCAGCGATCCCAGTGACCTGCACCAAAAGCGGCTGACCGGGGCGTAGCCCTTTGCCCTGTCGCAGAAACGCTGTCTCACCCTCAGGCAGGCGCATCATCATCCCGCCTTGGCCTTTGATCGGGCGATCACAGATTGCCCGGAAAATTGCACCGGGGCGCTGGGCATCATCATGATCAATCAGGATGTCATCCAGTTTGCCGTCAACCAGATACGCGGCTACCTCGACCTTGCCAATATGGTCCAGAACAATCGTGCGGCCCTTCATGATGCATCTCCGTAAAGGACAACGCCCGCTGCCGTCAGCAGGCCGGCCGTTTCGGTCAGGGGCAAGCCAACGATGCCTGTATATGATCCATTGATCCATGGGATGAAGGCACCCGCTGGCCCTTGGATGGCATAGCCACCCGCTTTGCCGCGCCAATCATCCGAGGCAAGATAGGTGTTTACCTCTGCGTCCGACAGTTGTTTGAAAGCGACCGTGCTTTGCACATCCTTGGTCCAGACCTGCGTGCCTCGTTTCACAGCCAAAGCGGTGATCACCTTATGGCGACGACCAGACAGGGCAAACAAAAACTGCGCGGCCTCAGCGGCATCCGCAGGCTTGCCCATAATCCGACGGCCAAGGGCTACGGTGGTGTCGGCACACAGAACAACCTCATCCTCTGCCGCGTCAACGGCCGCCACCTTTTCCGCCGCAATCCGTTTGACGTAATCACGCGGCAATTCGCCTTTGCGCACGTCTTCATCAATATCAGGCGCGCGCACAGCACTTGGCGTCAGCCCAAGCTGCGCTAACAGTTCCAGCCGCCGGGGTGAGCCGGAGCCGAGAACAAGTTTCAATTCACGGTTCGGGGGCAGGGTGGTCATGGCAGACCCTTGCCACCCTTATTTGAAACGATAGTTAATCCGACCTTTGGTCAGATCATAAGGTGTCATTTCAACCTGCACCTTGTCGCCAGCCAGAACCCGGATGCGGTTCTTGCGCATCTTGCCTGCCGTATGCGCGATGATCTCATGGCCGTTTTCCAGCTCGACCCGAAACGTCGCGTTTGGCAGAAGTTCTTTCACGACACCTGGGAATTCGAGCAGTTCTTCCTTGGCCATGTGATCTCCTATATTTGTGATCTGCTTGTTGCAGACGGCGCTTACATGCGCCTGAATGCGCGGATTTTCAAGGGTTAATCCGTGTTCATGGGTGTTTTGCAGGTGAAAGACAGATGGCAGTCGCGGTTCCGATTGGGAAACAGCTGGAAACAGACAAAGCGGTCTAGCCGCGAATGGGTGCCATGAGCTCAACTTGCTTATTCGTTTGCTTACAGCGCAGGTCCGGTTTTTTCTTGCATTCCTAGTCAGATTTCACTGCATTCTTTCGCACACGCCTAAAGATACGCGATCACCTTTTCGTCCGCGCGCATTTATCACTACTGTGCTAAATGGCAGGCGACCCGTGCGTTGTCTACTAGACGCAGTAGAGGCCGTTCTTGCCTGCAGATATCTTCGGCAATCGGGCAGCGTGGGTGAAATGCGCAGCCGCTTGGCGGGTTGATCGGATCTGGGATCTCACCTTCGGGCAATGCAGCTTCGCGACCAAAGCCATCCATCAGCGGGGCCGCCTCTAGCAGCATTTTCGTGTAGGGGTGTTTTGTATTGTTAAACAGCTCATCCGGTGTCGCCTCTTCAACCAGTCGGCCCAGATAAAGCACGCCGATGACGTCCGACATATGCTGTACAACCGTCAGATCGTGACTGATCAGCACATAGGTCAGGCCAAAATTATCTTTCAGGTCGCTCATCAGGTTAAGCACCTGCGCCTGTACCGACACATCCAGCGCCGATGTCGGCTCATCGCACACGATCAGTTTTGGCTCGGATGACAACGCGCGCGCAATGCAAATGCGCTGCCTTTGTCCGCCGGAAAATTCATGCGGAAACTTGCCCGCGTCCGCCGCCGATAGCCCCACTTGTTCCAACAGTTTTTCAGCCAACCCGGTTGCATCACCCCCACGCGCCACGACCGGCTCGACGACAATATCGCGTACCCGCCAGCGCGGGTTAAGCGACGCAAACGGATCTTGAAAGATCATCTGAATGTCAGAACGCACGGCGTCTACTTTACCCGCATTCGTTTCTGCGGCCAGGTTTACGCCGCCGATTTCGACCGTGCCGTCAGATGGTGTAAGCAAGCCCACCAACATACGGCCAATGGTGGATTTGCCAGACCCGCTTTCGCCAACCAGACCATAGGTGCTGCGTTCCGCCACCTCAAAATCAACGTCTGATACGGCGGTCAGCAACGCTTTGCCGCGCCGTTCAATCACCCGGTTCAGCCAAGGTTTTGACACGTCAAACACGCGTGTCAGGTTCTTTACGGAAATCAGCGCCATTACGATACTTTCTGGGCCATCAGCGGAAACCAGCATGCGGCGTGGTTTTGTGATATTTGCGGGGCTGGGGCCGCGCGGCATTTGCTTTCAGCGTATGTGCAGCGTGGGTGAAAAGGGCAACCATCAGGCACGTTGTCCAGTCGGGGCATCGCCCCTTCGATCTGGTGCAATCGCGCTTTGCCAGCCGAGGCCAATGGCGTCGATGCCATCAACCCCCCAGTGTAAGGGTGCTGTGGTTGGGTTAGCACATCACGGACCCGGCCCAGTTCAGCCAAACGCCCGGCATACATCACAGCGACACGGTCAGCCGCTTCCGCGATCACGCCCATATCATGGGTGATCAGCATGACAGCGGTGCCCCGGTCACGGCAAAGCCGTTTGAGCAAGGCGATGATCTGCGCCTGTACAGAGACGTCCAAAGCCGTTGTCGGCTCATCCGCGATGATCAGCGATGGTTCGGCGCACAGCGCCAATGCGATGACCACACGCTGGCGCATTCCGCCGCTAAACTCATGGGGGTAGCTGTCAATCCGTTCGGCAGCGCCGGGAATACCAACCTCTTCCAATGCTGCAACTGCGCGCTTACCCGCCTCTGCCCGACTAATTGGCAGATGGGTCAGCATCGTTTCAGTCAGTTGATCCCCGATGGACAAAAGCGGGTTCAGCGATGTCAGCGGGTCCTGAAACACCATCCCGATTTCCTTGCCGCGCAGACGGCGCATTGCTTCGCCCTTCAGCGCGTCAATGCGGGTGCCGTTCAGCCAGATTTCGCCCTGCGCAATATGCGCAGGTGGATTAAGCAGACCAATGACGGCATTGCCCGCCATGGATTTACCCGCGCCGCTTTCGCCGACAACGCCCAGAATTTCACCGGCGGATATGTCATAGCTGACACCGTCAACTGGCTTGACAACACCGCTGCGCGTGGGGATTTCGACAGACAGGTTCCGGATCGACAAAACGGCATCTGACATCAGCGCAACCTCGGGTTCAGCGCGTCGCGCAGCCAGTCACCCAGCAAATTCACACTCAGCGCCAACGTAAGAAGGGTAAGTGCCGGAAACAGCAAAATCCACCATTCGCCTGAAAACAGGAAACCCTGCCCGATACGGATCAAGGTGCCAAGGCTGGGTTGCGTGGGTGGCGCACCCACCCCCAAAAAGCTAAGCGTCGCTTCGGCAATGATCGCTAGCGCCAGTGATATCGTGGCGATGACAAGGACGGGCGACAGCACATTCGGCAGAATATGCCGCAACATGACGGCATAGGGTTTGCGCCCGATCAGGCGCGCGGCCTCGACATATTCTTTGCGCTTTTCGACCAGTGTGGCCCCGCGCACGACACGGGCGAATTGCACCCAATCGCTGAGCCCGATAGCGATAATCAAAACCCAAATCGCCATCTGGTCGCGGTATTCAATGGGTGTCACGCCTTTGGCGATCCCAAAAATCAGCATCGCCACAAGAATGGACGGAAACGTCAGTTGTACGTCAGCGATGCGCATGATGATGGTCTCGGTCCAACCGCCCACATAGCCCGAGATCAGCCCCAGTGTGATCCCCAGCACCATCGCAAACAAAACCGCAGCAACACCAACAAACAATGATATCCGCATACCGTACAGGATGGTCGAAAAGACATCACGCCCTTGATCATCCGTCCCCAGAATAAAGCTTTCGCCGGTAAACGCGTTGGGCGCCATTGGTGGTGTAAAACCATTCATCAGGTTCAGTGATGCCGGGTTGAACGGATTTGTGGGTGCAATCAGCGGGGCGAATATGGCGGATAGAACCAGGATCGTAACCACAATGGTCGAGATGACCGCAATCGGCGACCGCCGAAATGTATAGTAGATATCGCTATCCAGAAACACGCGCAGGCGCGATTTTTGCGCAACCTTTGGTGCAATCTTTTGATCTGAAAGATCGGTCATCAGTGGCCTCCCGCCCGGTCAACACGCAAACGCGGGTCGATGAGGAAATAAAGCATATCAACAATCAGGTTGATCGCGACAAACATCACCGAAATCAGCATCAGATAGGCGGCCATCACAGGGATATCGACAAACTGGATCGCGTTGATAAACAGCAGGCCAACGCCCGGCCACTGGAATACTGTTTCAGTAATGATTGCAAAAGCGATGATCGCCCCCAGTTGAAGGCCAATCACGGTGATCACAGGCACCATCGTATTCTTTAGCGCATGGCGAAAGTTGATCGCGCGGCTTTTCAATCCGCGCGCGCGGGCAAAGCGGATATAGTCCTGCCGCAGCACTTCCAGCATTTCAGAGCGGACAAGCCGCATGATCAGCGTCATCTGGTAAAGCCCAAGGGTGATGGACGGCAGGATCAACGCCTGCAGGCCTGACGTCGTCAGGAAACCAGTCGACCAATTGCCAATCTGCACGGTCTCACCGCGACCGAAACTGGGCAGCCACCCCAATTCGACCGAGAAAATATAAATCAGAAGTATCCCGATCAGGAATGTCGGCAGCGACACCCCGATCAGGGATGCGGACATGATGAAATTGGCAACAAATCCGTCACGACGGATCGCTGTAAGCACACCAAATGCGATCCCCAGAATAATGGCGAACACGGCTGACACAGCTGCCAGTTCCAGTGTCGCGGGCGCGCGTTCCATCAGAATTTCGGCGACGGGGCGCCCTTGCCTGTAGCTGACGCCAAAGTTGCCTTGCACGGCACCTTCCAGGAACTTGAAATATTGGACGGCAAACGATTGGTTCAGGCCAAGCTGATCGCGCAGGCGTTCGATATCTTCGACCGTGCGTTCCTGGCCCAGCATGTTTTCAATCGGATCGCCGACAAAACGAAACATCGAAAATGCCACAAGCCCAACAATCAGCAGGACGAGCGCAGACTGTGCGACACGGCGAATAGTATAGGCCAGCATGGTGTGATTGTCCTAAAGGGCCCCGTTTAGGGGCGGTGTGACGCGCCAGTTGTAAAGGCGCGTCACAATTTGAGATCAGTTCATTGTGAAGTATTTGATCTTTGGCTGATCTTCTGGATCAACCTCAATACCCACGCTTTCTGACATGCCCCAATTCAGCACTTGGTGATGGATCGGGATATAAAGCTGTTCGTCCTGAACAACCCGCCAAATGCTGGCGATATCCGCGTTGCGTGCCTCAAGATCAGTATTGGAGGACAAAGAGGCAATCATCGCATCCAGATCGTCATTATCATAGCCAGTGCCGTTCCATGTGCCGATATCGCTTTCGCGTCCGTGCACAAGGAAGTTGAAGATGTATTCGCTGTCATAGGTTGGCACACCCCAACCCAGCATGTAGAAATCGGTCTGGCCATCGCTGATCAGCGGGAAGTGCTGCGCCTTTGGTTTGGCATCCAAATTCACGGTCACACCGATTTGACCCAACATGCCGACAGCAGCCTGACAGATGCCTTCGTCATTCACGTAACGGTCGTTGGGGCAATCCAGCCGGATAGAGAAACCATCGGCATAGCCAGCCTCGGCCAACAGCGCCTTTGCGCCTTCGACATCTGTGGTGGATTCCGCGTCCATCTCGGCCGTCCAGCCGTTCACGAATGGCGGTGCGATCATGCCCGCAGGCTCACTCTGGCCACGCATGACAATCTGACGGATCGCATCACGGTTGATTGCCATCGACATGGCACGGCGCACGCGGACATCGGCAAGCGGGTTGGCCCCGTCGACGTTATCCGCTTCGACATCATCCGCACCCTGGTTCATACCAAAAAAGATGACGCGGTTCTGCGGTGCTTGCTTGACCACCAGACCATCAGCGGCATTGACCCGCTCCAGATCCTGCACAGGCATATCCTGCAAGAAATCAACCTCGCCCGACAGCATCGCAGCCACGCGGGTGGCGGGGTTCTGGATGGGGGTATAGACAATCTCGGTCACGTCCATGGGGAATTGGTCGATGCCCCAATAGTTTTCATTGCGGACCATGACGGTTTTGACGTCAGGTTCGCGGCTTTGCAGCACATAAGGCCCTGTACCATTGACGTTGGTTGTGGCGAACGTGATCTCGCCGCCTTCGAAATCCTGCACGGAAACGGTGTTATTCGCCTCGGTCCAGTCCTTGTCCATGATGAACAGGTTGGTCAGGTTGGACGGCAGGATCGGGTTTGGTCCGTCTGTCACAATTTCAACCGTGAGATCATCAACAGCGCGGACCTCGGTGATGGATCCGATCAATTCTTTCATATCGGAATTGGGCTGTTGGGCGCGTTCAAAACTGAAAACAACGTCTTCGGCGGTAAAGGCCGCGCCATCATGAAAGGTGGCACCTTCGCGCAGATTGAAGACCCAAACATTGGGATCATCCGCAGATGGTGCCCAATCCGTGGCCAATGCAGGTTCAAACGCACCAGTCACGTCGCGGATGATCAGCGGCTCATACATCTGGTGGCGGATGGTGTGTGTCGGTCCCTCATTTTGGGCATGTGGATCAAGTGTGAGCGCGTCGCCCGAGCGTGCCCAACGTAGCGTTTCCGCACTAAGCGGTGCGGCTGTGGCCATTAATACGGCGGCAAGTGTTAAAGCTGATGTTGGCTTCATTCGATTTCCCCTGATTAGAATCCTTCAAGTTATGAAGGTTGACACAATTGTCCCCAATTTTAAGGGAATGGCAAGAAGCCGCGTTGAAGGAGAACGGAAAGCAACCACGCAACAGGCCTATCTGATCGGCAGCTTTGTTGCGCATAATTTATGAACCCTATCTTACTTTGCTTCATCGAACGCCTTGCGTGATCTTGCGATATCGCTGTGGCGACTTGCCGCCCAGACTGTCAATGCCTTAAGCAGCGGTAGCAGCTCTTCACCTATGTCTGTCAAAGTATAGCGGACGGCTATGGGTGGTCCCGGGTCTACCTCCCGTGTCAAATAGCCGTCCCTCTCAAGGCTGCGCAGATTCTTAGTCAAAAACGTGCTGCATGATGTCGCCAATGGTCCGCTTCGACCCCATATTTCATGATGCAGCGCCGCGCACGAATTTTAGCTATTCTGGCTTTGCCCCTAGCCGCATCGCCAGTACGCTTATCAAGATCACTGCCAGGCCCAGAAAACCCGCCCCAAAAATCCATGCAACAGGCGTAGAGTAAACCTCCGCCACGGCGCCTACCAAGACCAATCCGAGTGCCGCCCCCAGCTGCTGTATGAGAGAGCGCAGAGACAGCATGGTAGACCTCTGGCGATCCTCCACGCACTTATGCAGGATGCTGCTCGCAGGCGTCTCGCTTGCGCCAAGAAGGACGGAATACAAAATAAAAATGCCGACAAACCCGACGATTTCGCCTTGCATCGCAAGCGCCACCTGAACAACGGCGAGACACGCAAAAATTGCTGCAAGTGTGACCGCGTGGCGACGCTTGAATATCCTGCTGATGCGGGGCGACAACGATGCACCAAACGCGATTGAGAAAAAGTAACCGGCCGTCAAAGCGCCAATAGCAGTATTTGCGTAGCCCTGATCCAGCATGGGTTTGGCGTATGTCGGCCAGATCACCTCAACCGGATTGGTTGCCATGAGGAAAAATGCGAGAGCCGTCAAAAGGAGTGAAAGCGTGGGATGTTTCAACGCAAGACGACTGGCCTCCTTGATCACCGATGGGACGTTGGTGAACCCTTTTATGAGGGCACCCGGATCAAGGGGGCGCGGTTCCTCAGTAATGGCGAACACGGTGTAAATCAGCACGCCGACCATCACGGCAAAGCTTGCGGCGTAAGACACATCATAGATGCTGATGCCATGCCTTTGTGCGACCGAACCGAATGCATCGGGCAAGATGCCTCCCACAATGGCACCAATAGCAAGGCCCATCGCATTGGCCCACTGCGCTTTGGCAAGTGCGGGTTGGACATCCACATTGGGCGCGGAGGCCTTGAACGTCTCAACAAACCACGCATCAAGCGTGCCTGACCGCAGGGCGCGTCCAAACCCGATGAAGGCAAACGAAAGAGCCAAAACATAGAAATCGCTAGCTGAAAGGAAAAGCGCTAATGAGATCAAACTGGCAACAACTGCAGCAAGAAAGACAGGTTTGCGCCCAATATTATCGGCTAAGCCGCCGAATGGGAGTTCCATCGCAATCGTTGTGATCGAATAGACCCCGAACAGAAGCGAAATCTGGAAAAGATCCATGCCGCGATCTGTCAACGCCAGCGCTACCACGGCCACCGTCAGACCCATGGCAAAGCGATCCAGAAACTGGTGTATCTGAAACACCCGAATATGCCGTCGCGCTGACCCCGATAGTGCATTGAAAGAGAATTCTATGTCGTTGGCCATGCCCGCAGTTTCGGGGTTGCTACCTTTGAACACAATACCCTGGCACCGCTACTTTACGCGCCCTTCAACCCCGGGCCCCCAACGCGCGATTAACCGGTCTTTGATCTGATCCCGTGCTTGACGATAAAGCGCCAACCGCGCATCGCGATTATCCCCCAGCCCAGTGGGGTCAAGGATAGGCCAATATTCCACCTCAAGGTGATAAAACTGCGTCAGATCAAGGGCGCGCCGTTGGCTGGCAGGCGACAATGCCAGCACCAGATCAAAGGACGATAGATCATCACCCCAGTCCTCCATCTCGTCGAAAGACCGCGACCTGTGGCGCGACAGTTCCACCCCGATCTCGGCGCAAACCGCGATGGAAAACCCATCAATCTCAAGATCATTTTTGACACCGACCGATTGAATATAACATTCGGTCCCATACAGCTTTTTCATGATCCCTTCGGCCATCGGCGACCGGACAGAGTTATGATCGCAACAAAACAGCACTGACTGCGGAAGGTCCTGATATTTGTCCCCCTCCGCCATGTTTTCAGCCCCCAAAGTGCAAGACGCAAATCAGCGTAAACAGGCGGCGTGCGGTATCAATATCGACGTCAGCTTTGCCTTCCAGCCGTTCCTGCAAGATCCGCGCCCCTTCGTTGTGGATGCCGCGGCGGGCCATATCAATCGTTTCGATCTGGCTGGGGGGCAGGGATTTGACAGCGTCAAAGTAGCTTTCGCAGATCTGAAAATAATCCTTCACCACCTGCCGGAACGGCCCCAGCGACAGGTGAAATTCACCTGCCGGATTGTCGTCTTCCAGCTTCAGATCAAACACCAGCCGACGCTCTTTAATCGACAGGTTCAGCTTATAGGGGCCTTCCGGCACATCCCGTCCGTCGCGCGCGGGCATGACAAAGCTGTTGTCTTCCAACAGATCAAACATCGCCACTTTGCGTTCCTGATCAATCTCAGGTGTGGGTGGCGGCAGGTTCCGATCATCAATCTCGATATGGGTGATCTTGCTCATAACTCACCTCTGTTCAGCCGGTCCAAACGGGCGCGCACAGATAGGCCATGCGCCTCAAGGCTTTCGGAAATCGCAAGGCGCTCAGCCGCAGGCCCAATGGCCGCCAAAGCATCAGGTGTCATGCGTGACAATGTCGTGCGTTTGATAAAGTCCATCACTGACAATCCACTCGAAAACCGTGCCGACCGCGCGGTGGGCAAAACATGGTTGGGACCGCCAATGTAGTCACCAATCGCCTCGGGTGTCCAACCCCCAATGAAGATCGCACCTGCATGGGTAATGTTCTCTGAAAGAGCGTCCGCATCAGCGGTGCACAACTCCAAATGCTCGGGTGCAATACGATCCGATAGGAACACGGCTTCATCGAAATCTTTCACTGTGATCACGGCCCCAAAATCACGCCAGCTCGCGCCCGCGATGGCACGGCGTTCCAGCGTTTCCAGCCGCTTCGCAACCGCGTCCGCCACAGCCTGCCCAAAGGCAGCATCGTCAGTGATCAGCAAAGACTGCGCGCTTTCGTCATGTTCCGCTTGGGACAGCAGATCAAGCGCGATCCAGTCGGGGTCATTGTCCTTATCGGCAATCACCAAAATCTCGGACGGCCCGGCGATCATATCAATGCCAACCTTGCCAAAGACACGGCGCTTGGCAGCAGCCACAAAGGCGTTCCCCGGTCCGGTGATCTTATCCACCGGCGCAATCGTTTCGGTCCCATAGGCCAACGCCGCCACGGCCTGCGCCCCACCAATACGGTAAACCTCATCCACCCCAGCAATCCTAGCGGCCATCAAAACCAGCGGATTGGTCACCCCATCTGGCGTCGGCACGACGATTGCCAAGCGGCCAACACCGGCGACCTTTGCGGGAATGGCATTCATCAAAACGGAAGACGGATAAGACGCCAACCCACCGGGCACATAAAGACCCGCAGCAGACACCGGCGTCCAGCGCCAGCCTAACGTCGCACCCGTCTCATCGGTCCAAGAGGCATCATCAGGCATCTGGCGCGCGTGATAGGCGCGGATACGGTCCGCCGCCATCTCCAACGCCGCGCGATCCGCATCATCGACCTTGGCGCACTCGGCCTCAATCTCGGCCGCGCTAAAGCGCATGGTTTCAGCCGTCAGGTCCAACCGATCAAACTTGGCCGTCAGTTCCAGCACCGCCGCATCACCCCGGGCGCGTACATCGGCAATAATCCCGGCCACGACATGATCCACATCCGGGCTATCCTCGCGTTTGGCACCCAAAAGGGCCGCAAAGCGGGTCTCAAAATCGGCGTCAGTGGTGGATAGAAACTGTGGCATCATAGCGCTCCTTGCAGGGCCACGACATAGCGGGGCGGGCAGGGTGCTTCAATGGTGTCGGCCCGTGATTTATGCGGGATGCGAGGGCGCCTTGTTAGACGGCGCCACATAAGGCCGCGTCACATCCTGCAAAATGACCTCCAGCGCTTCAACCTCCAGCGCAATCACACCGTCACCCGCAAGGGTCAGTTCCAAACGGCCCGCGCCATCCTCACCCGGCACAAAGGCCATCGCCAGCAGGGAAAACACCATATCGGGGTCGGATTTATCAACGCCTTGGCTTTGCACCTTCATCACGTCCTCAATTGCCAAAACCGCCTGAACACGTTCATAGCTGCGCTTGCGTGCCTGTGCGTTGGGTGCATCTTCCCAGCGAAAGCGGTTCAGCAGAATGGCAAAGCGTCGGGCCTTGCGGTCCCATCGCATCTCAGCCGCGGGAAACACCGCATCCTGCACAAGGGCGGCCATCACTGACAAATCCTCAGCATCCAATGCCTTCAACCGCAGCGGTGCTTCGCGGCCATCTTCAAAGCTTGCGTCTTGTGTCATTCGGAAATCCGTTCAATTTTTGCGCCAACACCGCTCAGCTTTTCTTCTATATGCTCATACCCGCGATCAAGGTGGTAAATACGGCTGACCTTGGTTTCACCCTCGGCGGCCAAACCGGCAAGGATCAAGGACACGGATGCGCGCAAATCAGTCGCCATCACAGGCGCACCTTTCAGGCGCTCAACACCGCGCACAGTGGCCATGCCGCCTTGCACCTCGATATCGGCACCCATGCGGATCAGTTCGGGGGCATGCATAAAGCGGTTCTCGAAAATCTTCTCTTCCAGCACCGATGTGCCGTCAGCGGTGCATAGCATCGCCATCATTTGCGCCTGCAAATCCGTGGGGAAGCCGGGGAAAACCTCGGTGGTCACATCAACGGCCTTGGCGCGATCCGTGCGACGTTTCACCTTCAAACCGTCCTTGGTTTCCGTCACATCAACACCCGCCGCATCCAGCTTTTCAACAAACGACCCAACCAGATCAAGGCGACCGCCCAGACATTCAACCTCACCACCCGCAAAGACAGGGGCCAGCATATAGGTGCCAAGTTCAATCCGGTCGGTGACAACGGGATGGGTCGCAGCCCCCAGATGATCGACACCTTGAATAGTCACCGTCGCGGTGCCTTCGCCTTCAATCTGCGCGCCCATGCTGCGCAGGCATTTCGCCAGATCAACGATCTCTGGCTCACGCGCCGCGTTCTCGATCACAGTCGTCCCCTTGGCGAGGGTCGCGGCCATCAGCACATTCTCGGTCGCCCCCACAGATGCAAAGCGCAATGGGACTTTTGCACCTTTCAGCCCACCGGGGGCCTTCGCATGCAGATAGCCGTCTTTCAGTTCGATCTCGGCGCCCATCGCCTCAAGCGCTGTGACGTGAATATCCATCGGGCGGGCACCAATGGCACAGCCGCCGGGCAGGGACACGACCGCCCTGTGATGACGGGCAAGCAGGGGACCCAAAACAAGGTTCGAGGCACGCATCTTGCGCACAATCTCATAATCCGCAGTGGTCGATGTCATGGCATGCGACGACAACACCTGTACCTTGCCATCCTGCATGGAGGTCACTTCAACACCCAGCGATTGCAACAGCGCCGTCATCGTTGCGATATCGGACAAACGCGGCGCATTGGTCAGCGTCAAAGGCTCTTCCGACAACAGCGTCGCAGGCATCAAGGTCAGCGCTGCGTTCTTTGCCCCCGCAATCGCAATCTGACCGTTCAGGGGTGTGCCACCCGTGACCACAATAGAATCCATGCCTGCCTACTCTTTCTTTTCTTTTTGGGCATCAGGCTTGCGTGCACGCGCCTGCGCCTTGCGTTTGGCCATATTGGCCTTCAACGCCGCCTTCAACCGATCTTCGCGGGTTTCGGCGGTCTTGCCTGTTTTGCTCGTGCTGTCTTTGTCGCTCATGGTAGCGGTCTTATCAATAGCGGCAAAAACCGTCCAGAGAGGGCTTGCACCAAAGGGCGATTGCGTCTAATTCCCGGCCTCACCGGATGCTGTGGTAGCTCAGTGGTAGAGCACACCCTTGGTAAGGGTGAGGTCGGGAGTTCAATCCTCCCTCACAGCACCATCGGGATTTCTCAGAATTGCGAACTGATCGTGAAGCCAGCCGACAATGTTGTGCGGTCAAAACGGCTGACGTCGCTTTCCGTTTGGGACGCATCAATGCGCAGGCTTGGCGTAAATCCTGCATAGGACACGCGGGGAAAACCGATATTGGCGTTCACAAACATCGTTCTGTCGTTTCGCTTGTCAGCGGGGGTAAAGCCAATGCGATACTCGGGGAATTCATTCCATCGTAGACCACCACCCAATGACAGGCTAATCGGGCCGATAGGCTCTGCCCAGCTGTAGGTGGCGCTTATTGTAATGTCTTGCGAGGTGTAGTTCTTGTTTGTTTCGCCAACACTGTCAGATACCGCAATTGACCCGCTCAGACGGTCCCGGCTGTCCAAAGCATAGGTCAGGCCGATGCTTGCGCGTCGTCGGTCAACCTCGCCGATACCACTGACGCTGTACTCCAGCCATTCGCGCCCCAGCGATCCTGAAAGCAGCGTCCTGTCATTGATCGGGATGCGGCGATCAATGCCCAACCGCCAGATGTCGTATTCTTCGGCTTCGGTTGTGTTCGTGCTGCTGATCAAGCTGCGATACTCAAATCGTCCGCGCGAAGCGTTCAATCCCAAAGTGCCGTTTGTCAGCGCGCGGTCGTGGCGCAGTGATAGGGTATAGTTTGATGTCGTGAAAGCCTCGTCAGGGACATCAACGTCATCGGTAATCCGCACGCGCGTTGTCTGATATTGCAGGCCAACAAACGTACGGCTGTCCTGCGCCTCTTGCAGGCGATACTGCGCGCTGAACCCCAGCGATGCGCGCCAGCCTGCAAGCGCCACGGCATCTTCCGACAGACTGCAGTTGAAAATTCCGGCATCGGTGCAATCGTCGCTATCAGCGCCGCCATTCACATTATTGGAAGGGACAAGCGAAAACGATAACCGTGTCGACCATGGATTGCGGCGGGTCACACTGCGCGCATCACGGATCGTCTGGGCGCGCTGTTCTTCGTTCGGCGCCACAGTCAACGCACGGCGCAGCCAGAAAGTCGAAAGCGTAAACCGCTCTTCGTTGGCCGCCGCCAGCGCTGTCAACCGGGCGGCTTCGTATTTCTGGGCGTCGGTTTCTGACACCCTCCAGGCTTGCGTACCGGCACTGCGACCACGCGCGGGATCACCGACACGTGGGGCCGCCGCTGCGACGACGATCAGCGCATCGCGATCGTCAGGAAGCTGGGCCAAAACCGCCTCGGCGATCTGCAATGCCAGTTCCACCTCACCCGCGAGCAACGCCTGTGCGGCAATCTGGCCCGCCTGATCCAGCGGCACCGCGGTAGTTTCTTGGGCGGCGGCACCCGCACCCCACAGGGCTATCACGACGGCAAGTACCTGAAAACGACGCATATCGACCCTCGATAGACAGCCCTGAACGAGCCTTTGAAAGGGCAACGTCACGGCCCGTCCAACCGAAGTCAACACACATCCATTGATATAATCGACACCACAACCACTATATGTTGTTTTATCACAGCCTCCCATTTTCTATAGTGGCGCGACTCAACGCACAGCCCCGGAGACCGCAGATGCCCATCACCCCAGACCAGCAGGCCGAAATCGACGAGCTGCGCAGCAACCCCAAACCAACGCTGCGGGCGGTTGCCGAAGGCATGGAAGGGCACCTTTACAAAGCCTACGACGTGCTCGACCACGGCTTTATCCGGGTCATCGACTATATGGGGGACGACGCGGCGATCTGTCAGGCGGCGCGCGTGTCCTACGGCAAAGGCACCAAGTCTGTGCAAAACGACGAAGGGCTGATCCGCTACCTGATGCGCCACTGGCACTCCACCCCGTTTGAGATGTGCGAGATCAAACTGCACGTCAAACTGCCCGTCTTTGTGGCCCGGCAATGGATCCGGCACCGGACAGCCAACGTCAACGAATACTCCGCGCGCTACTCGATCCTCGACCGCGAATTCTACATCCCCGAGCCTGATAAACTCGCCGCCCAATCGGTGATCAACAACCAGGGTAGGGGCGAAGCACTGACCGGCGAAGAGGCCGCGCGCGTGCTGGAATACCTCAAAGGCGACGCCGCGCGCTGCTACGACCACTATGCGGAAATGATCTCGGACGACGGCCAACAAGGCCTCGCCCGCGAACTGGCCCGCATGAACCTGCCCGCCAACATCTACACCCAATGGTACTGGAAGGTCGATCTGCACAACCTCTTCCACTTCCTGCGGCTGCGGGCGGACAGCCACGCACAATACGAAATCCGGGTCTACGCCGATGAAATCTGCAAAGTCGTCGCCGACTGGGTGCCCGCAGCCTACGGCGCATTCGAAGACTACCGCATGGGCGGGGCCACACTCTCGTCTAAGGCGATTGACTGCGTGCGACGTATGCTTAAAGGTGAAGAGGTCACGCAAGAGACCTCTGGGATGTCCAAAGGCGAATGGCGGGAGTTTGAAGGGGTTATTGGGTGAGTAAGCAATGGTGGCCAATACTGGAGAGGTAATCTAGATGTATAAGCTATCGGATCTATATTTTGGCGAGCTCGAAGCATTTGACGAAGCTAACAATGAAGTAGAATATTTCTCAAATACATTTGTCATCCCTGACTCAATTAGTATTTCCACTTTAAGAAAAAATAGAAAATTTATCATTGTTGGTCGCAAAGGCGTTGGCAAGACTGCGCTACAGATGTATTTCTCAAACCAGTTAATTAAGGATGGCTATAAGACAGTATTTTTTAGGTTTGCAGAGGATATGCGAGCTGGAGATTTTACGCAGCTTTCAAGAACCCAAAGCCATATCGCATATGTGAGTTCATCTAATGACCGTAATCTGTTTTTGAATTATGACTTTAGAGATGTTTGGGAAAGAATAATAGTAAATAAGATAGCTGAAGCGCTGATCAATGCGGGAGAGGAAAATGACTTCACTAAGTTTGTTTTGCCTCAAAAGAATAAATTGGCAAATATATTCTCTGGGTTAACAAAGAACCTAAGCATAAAGGTAAGTGGTGATGCGTTTGGTATTGCTGTGGGACTTGGACTGGAAGTTGGTGATGGCGGCTCTCATGGGGAGATATCAATTGGTGACTTTAATAGGATAGCAAGGGTTCTTTTGTCGCAATGCTGCAAAAACCTAAAGATGTACTTCTTTATTGATGAATTGGTTTTTTCAAGGTTAGATGCTAATGCGGATCAAATCACTATCAAAGCCGCAATGGTTCGTGACATAATTAAAGCCGCGCGAGAGCTGAATGCACTTTCTGTCAAGGAAGATTTGGATATTCATTTTGTTTGTTCTCTTCGTCCCGAAATTAGAAATATTATGAATGAATTTGATTCTGAGATTGGTAAGATCGTTGATGGTAAGGATGTTAGTATCAACTGGTATAGTACAGGAAGTGATGCCAGCCCTCTTTTGATAGAAGTGTTAAGGAAAAAGATTGAACATTCCAATATATCTCAAAGTTCAACTAAAATAGACTATGATGCATTTGCCGCCAAGACTGTAAAATTTGGTAATATTGCGAATTCACTGGACGAATTTGTTAAAACAAATACCTGGGGTCGACCTAGGGATTTAGTACGACTTCTAAACAGCGTTGCTAAGGGCAGTCCCAATGCTACTAGAATGGGCGAAAAAGAGTTTAAATCGGGTTTGGATGAGTACTCCAGAACTTCGACAAAAGAGCTTATTGATGAGTTAAGTGTTACGCATGGTAAAAGAATTCTACCAGCGTTAAAGAAAACCATTCAGAAGAAAACGTTTACTTCTAAGGATGAATTTTTAAGTCGTATGCCTGACGTTGGTGTAAATGAGGATAAGTTGTTCGATGAGCTTTTTCTTTTAGGTGTTGTTGGAGGGTTCCAGCCTGAGGCGGGAAACTATTTCTGGGCACATCGTGGTGAGAGTTATTTCAAAGAGCACTATCAAGTTCGCGTGCACCCTGCTTTATGGCATGAGTTCGGGATAAGAGGGACTTGAAAAAGCAGACGCTTCGGCACGTAGGTCGAGGTTCTCCCCGACTCTTGTCCTGCCACCGATTACACCGTGCCTGTTGTTCACGGATAGAGTCGGGGAGAACCCCGACCTACGGACCATCTGCGTGAACCTGCCTTTGATGGCACCCATGCGCTTGGCGTAATCCGCATCCCCTTCGGGCAATGTCCACACGCAATGCATGTGATCCGGCAACACATCCGGGGCTCCGCCCGTGCGTACCTGAAACGATCCCCCGGATCGTTTCCAAGACGGCGCGCACCCCACGCATCAATCACAAACGGCCGCGCGGCCCGCGTCTGCCGCACCGCCTCACGCAACACATCAACCTGCTCCACCAACACCCCCGACGACCGATCCGCCAAATTCACCGTAAAGAACACGGTCGCACCGGGGCATTTGGGGCGGCGATATCGCGACATGGGGCCATCATCGCGCGACTTGGTTAAGGCAATCGCAACAGCGCGCATCAAAGTAACCCAACGTCACTGGGGGAAAACCGACGTGGGGTTCCTCTCGTCACAGATACCTTGTTTGCGCTAGCACGGTCACAGTCGCACAACTGCCGGGGGGTATCATGCCGACATATCGTATTGACGTTTCATGCCACACCACGCGGGACACGACCCGTTTTTCGGACATCCCGTCCGACCTGATTGATCGTCTGACCACCGAGGCCGACCGCCGTTGCATCATCCAGCGCGACGCCCCGATCGCGACCCGTTTTGTCCATCAGGTGATCATGACCCGCCGCGCCGATGTTGCGGCAAGGGTCTGATCCCGTAGCGCAGGTTAACCTTTGCGCAACATTTTCGCCCGCGCGGTCCGTTAACCGGCTTTGGCACGTACACCCGTATGTACAGGTTGTGTACGCCTTGTGTACGGGAAACATACCGCCCCAAAACCCATATTTCCCTGCCGATTAACCATAATGCAGCGCCACTGCGGCGCGCGGCGCAAAACACCCCACCGCACGTTGCGCGCCCCACCATCGCAGCAAAGTCACACTTGGCCCGCGCGATGCAACAAAGTCATTCCATGTGCCCCGCACCGCAGGCATACTCGCGCCAAATAAACCTGTCGGAGGATCCTGTCCCGTGACCCTTTTGCGTGCGATCCCATTTTCGCTTAACGTCCTGTGGCGCTTGGCCATCGTGTTTCCTTTCATGCTAATAGCGATCTTTGTTTTTGGCTTTATTGCCACGATTTTCGTGATCATTATGTCGTTCATCTCGCCCCTCGTGGCGGGCGTCATGATCATTGCATTTGCCGTTGGGGCCAGTGTTTTACCCGTGATTGTGGGCGCGCGTCTGGGCCTGCAGGCCAAGCAATCCAGCATGCGCAACAGCTATTTCGGCCTGATGCTCCCGGCTATTGGATACGGCATATTCGAAGCGTTCTGCGTGCTGTTGATCATCGGCGCAGGCGTTGGGATTTATCTGTTTGCAACACCGCTGACGCTGGAAGAATTGACCCGGCTGACCGACATGGAGCCGGAACTAGTGTTCGCGCAACTCGCCTCTGTAAACCCCGTGATCACCTTGTCGATCCTGTGGGTCGGCAGTGTTTTGATCATTGGTTTACGGGCCGCCTTGCTGATGCCATTGGCCGGCGCGTCAATCGGTATGGACCCCAGCGGGCGTCCCCATACACCGTTTTTTGGGTTCGGCAGCGAATTCGGTTCTTTGCTGATCGTTGTGGCGATTTCCTATATTCTATCCACATTCACCGTGCCCATCGCCCTGACCGTCAGCTATCTGGCCGGTTTTGGTGACGCGATCACTGATGAGCTTGCACAGCTCGAAGCACGGCCAAGTGTTGGCACGCTTGAACTTATCGGCTGGGAAACATGGGCCTTTGTTGGCCTTTGCCTGCTGTTCTACATCTGGGCGTTCAGCTTGCAAAGCGCAGGCGGTGTGCTGGCCTATATGAACCAAGCCGAAGAATTCTCAGATCAGCAAAATGCGTTTGATATGTCCATGGATGCTCATCTTGAAACCATGTCAGCGTCGAAGCCGGTTGAAAAACAAGTCCAGTCAGAAGACGTCATGGAATTGATCCGCAGCAGAATGCAGCAAAAAAACCGTTAGCGACAGGCCAGAGCGGCCCGCCAATGACATATGACAGAGGTTATTCCACCTTGGCGATATTACCTGCCATCTGGCGGCCATCACGCCCTTCGATCAAATCGAACGTCACTTTTTGATCATCAGCAAGGCCGGTCAGGCCCGATTGTTCGACCGCCGAGATATGTACAAAGATGTCCGCGCCGCCGTCATCGGGCGCAATAAACCCATAACCTTTTGTTGTATTAAACCATTTTACGGTGCCGTTTGGCATGGTCCGTTCTCCTATAATATTCGCACCCCGCAGGGCTAGGCAGGTCTTGGGCCCCGCGACAAACGGACTTCCCTTGGCCTTCATATCTTTAGAATTATCTGATTTACGAAAAAGGCAAATGACACGTCGTCGCATTAGCGATATTGGATAATTTCTGCCTAAGAAGGAGGCGAAAATGCGATTTTTTGGCCTAAAATCATGCGATACATGCCGTAAGGCGTTCAAGTCCCTGACTGCTTCCGGTCATACGCCAAACGTCATTGACGTGCGCGCGGATGGCATTGGGGATAACGACCTTGCCACTATTGTTGCGACCTTTGGTGAGGCTGCAATCAACAGGGCGTCCACGACATGGCGGGGCCTGTCTGACGATGAAAAGGCGGCTGATCCCACCACGCTGCTGGCTACACATCCGACCTTGATGAAACGTCCGGTGATTGATGCGGATGGGCAGTGGACGATTGGCTGGAAGGCTGACGTACAGGCAAAGTACCTTGGCGACTGACGCCCGACTGCTTATGTGACATTAAGAGCAGTAAGGAGAAGACCCATGCGCAACGCCGCAAGTATGCTTGGAGTGATCGGTGGCTTGATCGGTATCATCGTTGGCCTGTTTGGCTACGGATACGCGGAGCTATCAGAGCGCCATGCCGAAGTGGGTGAACTTTTCGGTCTTCTTGAGAACCCAAGTTTCATCCGTTTTGCAAGCTTCATAGCGCCTTTATTGGCCATTGCCGGTGGTGCAATGGCCAAGTCACGCGCTTTGTGGGGTGGCATCTTGATGCTGGTCAGCGCCTTTTGCTTTTACGCGGCGTTTGGCTTTAATGTCGGCACCATGTTCCCGATTGGTTTTGTCGCGCTGGGCGGTATCCTTGCAATTGCTGCTGGCCAACCAGACGAGCCTAAGGCCCATTTCTGAACAGGCCGCGATCAATGGACAGTGTACCTGCGCCCTTGAACACAAGGATCAGCAGGCACAGCACCCAAAACGCACGTTGATCAAGGATCAGCGCGTCTGGCATGCGGTCAAACCAAGCGCCAAGCGTGCCGTCATGCGCAATGCCGCCGTGACCAAAAAGGTCGGTCAGTGACTGCACAATAATAAACCCGATCATGCCAAAGGCTGCCAATCTGGTTAACAGGCCAATGATGATCAAAACGGGCAGGACAAATTCTGCAATCGTGCCAGCGGTCACAACCGCCCAGTGAAAGATAGTCAGTTGCGAGATATCATAACCGACCGCCTCCAATGCTTTGGGGAAAATCTGCCCATAGGCACCGATCGAGGGTGAAAAGATACCGAATATCCCATCGCCCAGCTTGGTCAGGCCGGAATTCCAGTAATACAGCGTCAGCACCCCGGCAAAGACAAGGCGTGCCAAGATTGGCAAAATTTCGTCGCCAGCGCGGTTGATAGGGTGGGCCATCTCGGCCAAAGGGGAAGTGGTCATGAGGGATGGCCTTTCAGTAAATTTCAGTTACGGCACCTTGGGCCAAAAGCAGGCCCAGCACCGTACCCAGATCAAGAGTATCGTCTGCTGTCGCTATCGCCTGACCCAAGGACTGACCTTTTTTAAGGGCCTCGATGCAGGTGGCTGCGGCTGCGTTGACAAGATGGATTTGCGGATCAAAGCCAGCGCGCGTGATCACCACCGCTTGTGGCTGCATCACCGGTTTGGGGGCGTCCGCTTGCGTATTTGCAAGATAGATGGCGTGGATTGGGAAATCGGACGTTACGGTTTGTGTTGCAGGCGCGATGCTCAATTTGGTGCTCATCAACGCGTCAGAGGCGAGGGTTGTCAGCGCTTGTGCATCGGCGGGCGCGACATCCTTGGCATGGTAGGCGTGGCGCATCGCCAGTTCGATCCTTGCGATTGCAGGCAAATACCCGATGGACTTTGTCGGCTCAAACCGGCGCAGGAATTGCGGCATCGCGTCGCCATAAAACATCATGAGCGGCGTTTTCGGGGGATGCTTGCGCAGGTAAACACCGGCCATGGCGCGGAAAAATTCGTCGCCGACCAGCTTGCGCACAACAGGAAAAGCAGATTCCAGTGCATCAGACAGGCTGACAGCCACATTGTTACGATAAACATCAAAGCGTTTGCTGGCCGCAGCCCCGTCCGGGTTCACGATCCCGGTCGGGACGGTCGCTGCAGGATCCAGCACTGCAGCTTTAAAAGCGGACTGCGTAACGGTCATGACGTGATCAGCGTAAGGGCGCGGTCAGCACGTGTGATTTCATCGGCCAAAATAGGCCATGGGGGAACATCTGTATCCCATTCAATCAACAAAGGTTTGGGGCCGGATTTGGCCAACGTATAATCCAAAAGCGCCCAAACCGGATCAACCACGGCCTTGCCATGGCTGTCAATTAGCAGGGGCGCGCCGGTTTCGTCCTCATCCTCATCATGGCCACCAAGGTGAACCTCACCCACAGCTTCCAGCGGGAAGTCGTCAATATAGGCCTGAGGCGACGTTTTCAGGTTTGTTGCGCTGACAAAGACGTTGTTGACGTCCAGCAGCAGGCCACAACCGGTACGCTGGGTCAATTCGCGCAGGAAATCTGTTTCGGACATCGTGCTTTCGGCAAAGGCCAGATAGCTGGAAGGGTTCTCCAGCAGCATTTGCCGACCGACCGTGTCTTGGACTTGATTGATGTGAGTGGCGACCCGGGCCAGCGTCTGTTCAGTATAGGGCAGGGGGAGGAGATCATTAAAGAAGTGGCTATCGTGGGTGGACCACGCCAAATGCTCGGAAAAGCTGGCCGGGTTCAGCCAGCCGATAAGGTGCTTGAGGCGGGCAAGGTGGTCGGCGTCAAGATCGCCTTCACCACCAATGGACAGGCCAACGCCATGAACCGAGATGGGGAAGCGTTCTGCAAGGTGACGGAGTTGCGCAAGCGGGCGGCCACCATCGCCCATGTAATTTTCGGCATGGATTTCCAACCACCCCAAAGGGCCGGGATTTTCCATGATGTCGCTGTAGTGCTGGGCTTTATATCCAACGCCGGGACGCGCGGGCAGAGAGTGGTTTTGTGTCGCGTCAAGCATGTCAGAGGCCTTTGGGTAGAGGGCAGGTAAGGTGGATCATGATCCACCTTACCATAAATCAGCTTATGCTGGCAGGTCGCGATCCAGCTCTTCCAATGAACCCATACGCTCAGAGCCGTCAGCCATTGCTGGCAGTTCCATGCCTTCGCATGTGCCGGCAGCAACAAATGTCCATGCGTTGCCTTGATAATCAACGGTAGATGTGCCTGCACATGTTGTTCCGGGGCCAGCTGCACAGTCGTTTTCACCGGCGAGTGAAACACCGAAGCACTTGACGTTTTCTTGCGCAACAGCCGTTGTGGACAGGCCTGCAACAGCAGATGCAACAGCAGATGCGAGGACGAGAGTTTTTGTAGCGTTGGACATCGAGTTTTCCTTTAAGTTAGGTCAGATTTGATCGTCACCGTGTTCCGGCGATGCCCAAACCCTAACCGCCCCGGTTGTCCATGCGCCATTCACAGGCCCGTGCATCGCGTTCCCGTGAGGTGATGTGAGCGATAGGCGGACTGCGGCGGCCTGCCGCACCTGAATTTTACCTTAAAAAACAAAGAACCCGCCGATGCAAGCAACGGCGGGTTTGTTACAGCTTCCAGCGCTGGAATGTTACAGAAGGTCGGGGGGCGTGGATGCCCGACCCAGCTCTGCAACAATTTCCGTCAGAGATGTTACAGATGTTTTGTTTTCGCCCAAGCGGCGGGCGGTCACGGTCTTTTCTTCCACCTCACGCGCACCCAAAGCCAAAATTACCGGCACCTTGCCGACCGAATGTTCACGGACCTTGAAGTTGATCTTCTCATTACGCAGATCAGCCTCCGCGCGGACACCCACTGCTTTGAGGGCGTTGACTACTTCCATTGCATAGTCATCCGCATCCGACACGATGGTCGCGACAACCACCTGACGCGGGGCCAGCCAGAACGGTAGCTTGCCTGCGTGTTCTTCGATCAGGATACCGATGAACCGTTCAAATGATCCAAGCGTTGCGCGGTGCAGCATAAAAGGCCGATGCTTGCTGCCATCCTGCCCAATATAGGTCGCACCCAACCGCTCTGGCAGGTTTGGATCAACCTGGAATGTACCGCATTGCCATGTCCGCCCAAGTGCATCGGTCAGATAGAAATCAAGCTTCGGCCCATAAAACGCACCATCACCCGGTTCCAGCCTGAAATCGCGTCCGGTGGACTTAATCGCGGCCTCAAGCGCACCTTCAACGTGATCCCAGCTTTCGTCGGACCCAACGCGCTTTTCAGGCCGTGTCGCAAAGGCGATTTCAAAGTCCTCAAACCCAAGGTCCTTATAGATGTCCGCCAAAAAGTTGATAAAGCGAGCGCATTCGGTCTCGATCTGTTCTTCGGTACAGAAGATGTGACCGTCATCTTGGGTGAACCCACGCACGCGCATGATCCCGTGCAGCGCGCCCGACGGCTCATACCGCGCGCAAGATCCGAACTCTGCCAAACGCAGCGGCAGATCACGATAGGATTTCAGTCCCTGATTGAACACCTGCACATGGCAGGGGCAGTTCATCGGCTTCAGCGCGTTGATCGCTTTTTCCTTGGCGTGCTCTTCTTCGACTTCGACGACGAACATATGCTCGTGGTATTTGTCCCAGTGGCCGGAGGCCTCCCAGAGTTTGCGATCAACCACCTGTGGAGTGTTGATTTCCCGATAGTCGCCTGCCCGCTGTTTGCGGCGCACATAGTCCTGTAGTTCAGTATAAACAGTCCAACCATTAGGATGCCAGAACACCTGACCGGGGGCTTCTTCCTGCATATGGAACAGGTTCATTTCGCGGCCTAGCTTGCGGTGGTCGCGTTTGGCTGCCTCTTCCAACATATGCAGGTGCGCTTTCAGCCCTTCTTTGTTGGTGAAGGCAGTCCCATAAATCCGCTGCAACATCGCGCGGTCGCTGTCGCCGCGCCAGTATGCGCCGGCGATGGACATCAGTTTGAAGCCATCGGCAGGCACCTGGCCTGTGTGCTGCAAATGCGGTCCACGACACAGGTCCTGCCAATCGCCATGCCAATACATGCGCAGGGGTTCTTCACCGGGGATGCTTTCGATCAATTCGACCTTATAAGGTTCGCCCCTGTCCTTATAGTATTGGATCGCGACATTGCGTTCCCAAATCTCGGTGCGGACCTCATCACGCTTGTTGATGATCTCTTTCATCTTCTTTTCGATGGTGGACAGGTCTTCTGGCGTGAAGGGTTCCTTGCGGTCAAAGTCGTAGTACCAGCCGTCCTTGATGACAGGGCCGATCGTCACCTGTGTATCTGGCCAAATCTCTTGCACCGCGCGGGCCATGATGTGGGCGAGGTCATGGCGGACCAGTTCAAGTGCAGGCTCTTGGTCTTTCATGGTGTTGATGCCGATGGCGCTGTCAGCCTCAATCGGCCATTGCAGGTCCCAGTGCTGACCATCCACGGTCGCACTGATCGCTTTTTTGCGTAAGGAGGATGATATATCAGCGGCCACATCAGCGGCTGTTACGCCAGCTTCGTAAGAGCGGCTGTTACCATCGGGAAAAGTTAGGGAAATCTGTGCCATCTTAGGGCAAGCTCCTCGTCTGTTTGGCGCCTACAAAACGCCCGGTTGCGGGTTATGTGTGTGGCGGTGTTTCGCCTGTGGCGCAAATACTGTCAAGTTTGCAGATTTCAAAGTTTGCGGCGCGATGTATCGTATCGGATGTGCGAGTGATTTTTGTTCCCCAATTTCACGACTAACTGAGAGCGAATTCATGCACACATTTAAACTGATACCTTACCTTGCCCTTATTGCGACGGCGGCCTGCGAAACGACGTCAAGTAGCGACGCCAACCCAACGCCCGTGCTAAGCTTTGCAGAGCTGAACACTACGAATACCAGTATCATCAACAAGATTGTTTCAGCTGGTCCGAGCCCCGCAGATGCCATTCCGGACACGGGTGGTGCCACATATGATGGCGCAATGACCTTTCTTTTGCAGGACGGCAGTGCAGATGGGGTGATTGGACAGGCGCAGGTAAATGTCGATTTTGGCACCGATCTGGTTACCGGAGGCGCGAATAATTTTTATGACCTGTCTGGTAATGCGGCAGCAGGAAGTGTCTCAATCGAAAACGGTTTTGTTGTCGATGCCCTAGGTAATGTCGTTACTGGCAACGTGAATGGCAATGTGACATTTGCAGCTGGGGCGATGGATGTCAGTACTACACTAGCGGGCAATTTTTCGGGACCAAATGTCGAGTTCTTCTCGGGTGTAGTATCGGGAACGGCAACACCTACCGGTGGCAGCGCAATTGCGGTGCAGGGCGCGATATATACAGAGCAGTAGTTTGGTACAGTTTTGTATACCTAGATATACGTTGACTGCGACATCCCACCGGTTAAAAGCGACGGTGTTTCCAATCAGAAACCCAGATATAGGGGGTGACGCATGCCAAGCTACAACCGGACGTTTGATCTGAGCATCAATGACGTGGACATGATCGAAGAGGCCCTACGCGCCCGTGGTCGCGAACTGTCCGGTATGCGGTTGGCATTGAAAGACGATAACCCAGCACATCTGGAATCGATCCGGGTGGTTGAACAGGATCAGCGCCAGAATGAAGAACTGCTGGGGCGGCTGCATGATCAGAAGATATTTTATCGTCCCAAAAAGGCTGTTTACGTCGGGGGCTAAAACGTGATCCCCTGACGGCCTAAATGTGCACACAGCGATAGACCGCTGTGTGCTTTTTTGTCAGAACCGCGCTGCGAAGACTGCATAGGCCATGATCAGGCAGCACACCCAGCCTGCGGTGAAGATGATCGGGCGCAGGGGGAAGGTTGCTTTTCCGGTGATATAGCCCACAGCATGGGCCACCCGCAGCCAGAAGAACGCGATGGCGGTCCAGTAGGTGACTGCGGTGAAACCATCGACCCGGTCAACGAGGAACACCAGCAATGCAAACGGGACCAGTTGTTCCAGCAGGTTCAAATGCGCGCGGTACGCCCGCTGCACCCATGGCCGATGCAGGCGCGGGTTGGGAATACGCGTGAAACCATCGGGCGCATCGGCGGGTAGGGAGCCTTCGGGTGCCGTGTTCACGCCGACGATATATGGGATCCACAGAGAGGCGGCGAGGATGGCAAGGCATGTCAGGATACCAAGTTCGGTTGGAAAGTTTTCCATGGGCTGTCTCCTTACATTGCCGCTTTGAGGGCTGTGCCGGTTTCCAGATAGCTTTTCAGCGATGACGCCAGACGCGCCCAGCCTTCGGCGAAACCCTCCTGACCGGGGGCCATGTCATAATGCTCAATCGTCAGTTTGCACTGTTCGCCTTGCGGTTCGATCAAATAGACCATGTGGCTGGCAGGCGCGTCGGGGCCCATAAACAGCGGCTCAAACGTCATTGCAATCCGTGTCTTTGGGTCCATCGCTGTGGTGGTCTGGTTCAGCATCGCGCTGCCATCGGGGCGGATAAAGGCCGTGTTTTGATCGATTGCCGCGTTGCCTTCGACGACATTGCAGGCAAAGTGATAGGCAGCCATCTGGTCAGCCTCTGTCAGGGCCGCCCATAGCGCGTCTTGGCTACAACGGATGAATGTTTGCATCATGAAATCGGGTTTTCCCATATCGGTGTCTCTTTCCAGTTTGACTTTCAATTCCGTCACCGCGCGCGCTTGGCGTTGCAAAAAAGGGGCGGCCCATCTGTCCATCACGTCCTGCAAGGGCAAGGCATTCAGATAGTGGTATTTGAACCGGCCATCGCGGCGGGTGACGATCAGGTTGGCCTCTTCTAAGACCTTCAGATGCTTCATCACGCCAAAACGGGACATCTCCAGTACCTCTTCCAGGTCGCTGAGGGATTGGCCATCGCGCTTGCGCAAACTGTCGAGCAGGTCGCGGCGGGCGGGGTCGTTCAAGGCTTTAAAAATCGCATCCATGAGAAACCTTATAGGTTACCAAATAGTCACGTGACAATAGAGTCACTTAAAAATACTTGCAGCTGGCTATCGGGTGTGGTGCTGTAAGCCTATGGAAAACATTAGTGAAACCCCGTCTTTTGTCACGCCGCAAGGGCGCCGGATTGCCTATCATTTGACCGATGGAACCGGCCCTGCTGTCGTCTTCTTAGGCGGTTTCAAGTCCGATATGGGCGGCACAAAGGCCGTGCATCTGGAAAAATGGGCGCGCGATTCGGGGCGTGCCTTCTTGCGGTTCGACTAC
Organism: Roseobacter sp. CCS2; assembly: GCF_000169435.1. GTDB lineage: Bacteria > Pseudomonadota > Alphaproteobacteria > Rhodobacterales > Rhodobacteraceae > Yoonia. The sequence goes on from NZ_AAYB01000002.1 coordinate 748,640, forward strand.
TCTGGCCATGGTGAAAGCAGCGCGGCATTTACGGACGGCTGTATCGGTGATTGGTTTGAAGATGCCTGTGCCGCAATAGGGTTGCTTGCGGGCAAGGTTATCTTGGTCGGCTCTAGCATGGGTGGTTGGGTTTCCTTGCTGGTCGCGCGCGTGATGCCGGAACGCGTGGCGGGCCTGGTCACAATCGCCGCTGCGCCCGATTTCACCGAAGACAGCATGTGGATGGGATTCGACGACGCGCAGAAAGTTGAACTGATGGCCGGGCAGGTGGCCTTGCCGTCGGAGTATGGTGAACCCTACATCATCACCCGCCGCCTGATTGAAGAGGGCCGAGAACGTTTGGTGCTGCGCGATCCGCTCTTCCTGCCATTTCCGGTGCGGTCGTTGCAGGGCACCGCCGATGCCGATGTTGATATGTCGGTCGCTTTACGCCTGCTTGATCATGCCGAAAGCCCTGATATGCGATTGACGCTGGTGGATGGGGCCGACCATCGCTTTTCAACCGAGCCATGCTTGGATCTGATCGCCACCTCGGTTGAGGAGGTCTTGCGCGCGGCAGATGGGTGAAATCACCCATCCTACGTAACGTTCCGCTTTGGGATCGAACATCACGCTGCTTAGGTGCGCAAAATCCTTGGGAGAGGACGCATGGCACTATCACTGGGGCAGAAGGCGGGCTGGGGCTTGGCGGATATGGGCATCGTTGTCTTTGTCATCGTCAAACAACTGTTGATCCTGACCTATATGACTGCATTTTTAGGGGTGCCGGTCGGGATTGCGGGGTTCGTGACGACCGCTGTCCTGATCTTTGACATGATCACCGATCCGCTGATCGGCTATTTCAGCGACCGCACGCAAAGCCGCTTTGGACGCCGCGCCCCTTGGATGTTTCTGGGTGTGCTGGTGATGTCTGCGGGCATGGTGGGGCTGTTTTCCGTACCGCCGGGTATGGGTATGAACGCAAACCTTGGCTGGGTGGTGGCGTTCTTTGTGTTGGCGACCATCGGTTTTACCATGGTGGCGATCCCCTATGGTGCGCAATCGGGTGAAATCACCCAAGATCCCAAAGAACGGTCGGCGATGACAGGGTTTCGTATGGCCTTTGCCAGCATCGGTATTCTGATTGGGGGTGCAGTGTTGCCCGGTCTGGCGGGATCCATCGGATATGCGTTGGCGGCCTTGGCGGTGACACCTTTGATGGTAGGCGCTGTGTGGTTGTCATTGTGGTCCACACGTAACGCACCACGTATTGCGCAGCCTGCAACGGTCAGTTTGTCGGGGATGTTCGGGTTGGTCTTTTCAAACAAAGCCTTTGTCGTGCTGGTGCTGATCTATGGTGTTATGACCCTCGCCATTGCGATGATCACGGTAGGGCTGCCCTTTGCGGCACTTTATTTGATCGTCGATAGCGGGGACACCATGCTGTCGGGTGCTGCCCAAGCGCTTAGCACCCTAAGCTTGATGTTCGCGACTTTCGTGGTCGGATCAATCCTCAGCCAAGCGATCTGGGTTCTGCTGTCAAACCGGCTGGGCAAAGTGGGCGCGCTGATCTTGGGTCTTAGCCTTTATGTGGTGTTGCTTTACGCGCTTTACACTATGCTGCCGTCGGTCAACGTCACTGCCATTGCCGGTATGTTCGTGTTGGCAGGTATGACCAACGGGGCTTACCAGCAGATCCCGTGGGCAATTTACCCTGATCTGATGGATGTGACACGGCGCGACACAGGCATGGCGATCGAGGGGGCGTTTTCGGCGATCTGGCTTTTCGGTCAGAAACTGGCGAATGCGGTCGCCCCCGCAGTGCTGGGCCTCACGCTGGCGGCGGCCGGATGGCAGGAAACAACAGACGGGGTGGTGGCGCAATCGGATGCCGCGCTTAGTACCTTGCAGCTGTCCATCACGCTGATCCCGGCGGGTATTCTGGTGGTTGCGATCTTTGGGTTGACCCTGATTTATCGGCCAATGGCACGGCGCGCCCTTGCGTGATCTGGCAAACATAGAAGCGGCCCTCGCCGCCGCAGAAGCACAGGTGCCGCACCTGCGCAAAGGCTGCGAAAAGCGGATCATCTGGGCCGATACACCAGCCACCAAGACGCCTGTTTGCCTGCTGTATATCCATGGGTTTTCGGCCACGGGTGAAGAACTGCGACCATTGCCCGATCTTGTCGCACAAGCCTTGGGTGCAAACATCCATTTCACGCGCTTGACCGGGCATGGTCAGGACGGCGATGCGATGGGGCGGGCGACGCTTGCGGATTGGCAGCGTGATGTGGCCGAGGCCGTGATGGTTGCAGAAACCATCGGTGATGATGTGGTTATCATGGGGTGCTCAACCGGGTGTACCTTGGCGACGCTGGCGTTGGCGGGCGGCGCGCGGGCAAAGGCGATGATCCATGTTTCACCCAACTTTGGACTGCGGCACCGGGCCGTGCAGACCTTGCTGGATTTGCCGGGATCACGGCATTGGTCGAAATACGTGGCTGGATCGTCGCGGTCGTTTGCGCCGATCAGTGAAACGCACGCGGCCTATTGGACGGTAAAATACCCGACGACGGCTGTGCATGTGATGGCAGATGCCGTGCGGGCGGTGCGTGCTGCGGACCTGTCCGTGATCAACACACCTGCATTGTTTTGCTTCAACGATGCCGATCAAGTGGTGCATCCCGACGACACCCGTAAAGTTATCGCACGCTGGCGCGCACAGGTTGATACGATCGCGATTAAACAGACACCAAAGGACGATAACATGGGGCATGTGATGGCTGGTGACGTTTTTTCACCCGGCCAGACTTTGCCACTGGCTCAGCAGATGATCGCTTGGGTGCAAGGATTGCCCGCGCGCTGAAACACTTGCGGCAACGCGTTTTCCACGTCAAGGTGTTTACAAAGACCCAAAGAGGTTGAGCAGTTTGTTAGGGCTATTTCAAAATGCCGCGTGAAACGCTGGTGATGATTCCACCTATTTTATCTGACGCGCGTGTGTTTGCGCATCAGGTTCAAGTCATGTCGCAGGCTCATGCCGTGATGGTGGCCCCGCCCACATGTGGTGAACGGATCGAGGAAATCGCCAGTCAGATACTGTCCTGGGCACCGTCAAAATTTGCACTGTGCGGGATGGGCCTTGGCGGGATGGTCGCGATGGAGATCATGCGCCGCGCGCCTGAAAGGATCACCCGGATCGCTTTGGTCAGCACCAGCCCATTGGCGGATACGCCAGAAGCCGCAGCCGCCCGTGAGCCGCATATCATTGCAGCGCGGGCCGGTCGCTGGGACGATGTTTTACAACATGAAATAAACTCCACCTGGATGGCGTCTGCGACTGATAAGGTAGAGTTGGTGCGCGTCCTGACAGAAATGGGGCGCGAGCTTGGGCCTGAGGTTTATGTCAAACAAGCCCGCGCAATGCAGCGCCGCAAAGATCAGCAGGCGATGCTGCGCCAGATCCAACTGCCGACGGCCGTAATTTGCGGCCGCCATGACGGGCAATACCAGCTAAAACGGCATGAATTTCTGGCTGAACTGATCCCCTATGCACAGTTTGAAATCATCGAAGGGGCAGGCTATCTGCCAACGTTAGAGGCCCCAGAGGCCACGACAGACGCGCTGCAACGTTGGATGAAGCAGCCGATGATGCTACGCCTTTAAACCCGTCAGATTACTTGATCGCGACGACTTTTGCCGATTTGCGCTTGGGTGCATCAGCGTTCGCATCAATAAAATCCAGCACCAATGGCCGGATATTGTTGCGCCAGCTACGGCCCGCGAAGATACCGTAGTGACCGGCACCCGGTTCCAGATGTGCCGCCTTTTTGTCGTCAGGCAGACCGGTTAGTAAACCCAACGCGGCCAAACACTGGCCCGGCGCGGAAATATCATCATCCTCGCCCTCAACGATTTTTACGGCAACGGTTGTAATCTTGCTGAAATCGACCTTGTGGCCTGCGACCACAAATTCGTTCTGTGCGATTTCGCTACCTTTGAAGATACGCTCAACCGTGGAAAGATAAAATTCTGCCGTCATGTCCATCACGGCAAGGTATTCGTCATAAAAGTCGTTATGGCGGTCATGCTCGGATGCTTCGCCTTTTGCGACGCGAATAATCTCATCACGGAACGCATTGGTGTGCGTTTCCGAATTCATCGAAATGAAAGAGGCCAGTTGCAAAAGACCGGGGTAAACCATGCGGCCCACACCGGAATATTTGAAACCAACCCGCTGGATCATCGTTTCTTCAAGCTGGCCCATGGTAACGGACCGGCCAAAGTCTGTCACCTCGGTATGGTTCGCCTCGGGGTCAACGGGACCACCGATCAAGGTCAGCGACCGTGGCTGGGCGTCAGGATCAAGTTCTGCCAGATAGGCTGTTGCGGCCAGCGCAAGCGGCACAGGTTGGCACACAGCGATGACGTGAATGTCAGGGCCAAGTGCGCGCATGAATTCCATCAGATAAAGGGTGTAATCCTCAATATCGAACTTGCCAGCGCTGACTGGAATGTCGCGGGCATTGTGCCAGTCGGTGATGTAAACATCGGCATCCGGCAAAAGGCTGATCACGGTTTTGCGCAGCAACGTCGCATAGTGACCGGACATAGGCGCGACCAACATAACCCGGCGCTTGCTGTGTTTGCGTCCCGGCATTGTAAAGTGGATCAGATCGCCAAAAGGCTTTTCAACCACGGTTTCAACGACAACAGGATAATCCTTGCCCTTTTCGCCTGTCACCGGTGGAATATTCCAATCCGGCTTCATGACCATCCGCGAAAAAGTACGCTCTGTCACTTCGCCCCAAGCCTTGAGCCAATCCATCGCAGGGTTCGCCCCCCATGACATCATCGGGTAAGATGCAAACGCATTTGCGGTCGCCCCAAGCCACTGATTGGTGTTACGCATGCTTTCCATCAGGTCGTAGGTCATCATATACTTCATGTACTTAGTCTCCGATGGCGGGCGCAGACGATATGCTGCACCTGCAGCATACGCATAGGAACGTTAAAATGACAACAAACGATTTAGACGCGCAAGAGAGTGTCGGCCAGAATGTCGCAAAACTAGAGGCCAACCTTGCGCGGGTCGAAGAACTGACCCAACGTTTGTTGAATGTGATGGGGCAGGGCCGTACGGTGGCGCCGTCACTACAAGGGCCGAGCCAAGAACTTTATATGAAGGCTGCGACGGCCTATATGACTGAAATGATGCACAATCCGGCCAAACTGATTGAGCATCAACTGGAATTCTGGGGCAAATCAGTAAAGCATTACGTTGAGGCACAGCACCTGCTGGCGCAAGGCAAGCTTGAGACCCCAACAGACGACACGCCCAAAGATCGCCGCTTTAGTCACGAGCTTTGGGATACAAACCCTTACTTCAATTTTATCAAGCAACAGTATCTGATGAACGCTTCTGCAGTGCAGCAGGCGGTAGAAGATATCGACACGCTTGATTCTGAGGAAAAGAAGCGTCTGCGCTATTTCAGCCAGCAAATGGTCGATATGATCAGCCCGACCAATTTTCTGCCCACAAACCCCGAGGCTTTGGCCTTGGCGGCAGAGACCGAAGGCGAAAGCCTTGTGGCAGGGCTAGAAAATATGATCGCTGATCTGGAAGCCAATGATGGTGATCTGGTTGTCACGCTGGCTGATAAGGACGCCTTCACGCTGGGTGAAAACCTGGCCACAACACCCGGTTCGGTGGTCTATCGCAACCACATGTTCGAGCTGATCCAATATGCGCCAAGCACCGAAAAGGTGTACGAGACCCCGCTGATCATCTTTCCACCGTGGATCAACAAATTCTATATTTTGGACCTCAAGCCCCAAAATAGCCTGATCAAATGGGCTGTGGCACAAGGCTACACGGTATTCGTTGTCTCATGGGTGAACCCCGACGCGGGCTATCGCGACACGTCGATGACCGACTATGTCGAAGATGGATACCTGACAGCGATTAAAGAGGTCAAAGACATCTGCGGCGTGAAAAAGGTGAACGCTGTGGGGTATTGCATCGCAGGCACGACGCTGTCGCTGACGCTGGCACTGATGAAAAAGCGCAAAGACAAATCCATCAATAGCGCGACATTCTTCACCACACTCACTGATTTCTCGGACCGGGGCGAAGTGGGCGTATTTCTTGACGACGATTTTGTTGATGGAATTGAGGCTGAGGTTCAGGAAAACGGCGTGCTGGATTCGTTCTTCATGTCGCGCACTTTCTCTTACCTGCGGTCCAATGATCTGATCTACGGCCCAGCGATCAAAAGCTATATGATGGGCAAGGCACCACCGGCCTTTGATCTGCTTTATTGGAACGGGGATGGGACGAATTTGCCTGCGGGCATGTCTGTCGAATATCTGCGCGGGCTATGTCAGAACGATGAATTTGCGACCAAAGGTTTTGAAATCGCGGGTGAGACCGTACACATCAAGGATGTGACCGTGCCGGTCTGTGCCATTGCCTGCGAAACAGATCACATCGCTGCATGGAAAAGCAGCTATACCGGTGTCGCCAAAATGGGTGCGAAGGATAAGACATTTATCCTGTCAGAAAGCGGCCATATCGCGGGTATTATTAATCCGCCTGCAAAGAAGAAATATGGGCACTATACGAACCCTGAACTTGGGCTGACGGCCGATGATTGGCTGGATGCGGCGGACAAGCATGAGGGGTCGTGGTGGCCACGTTGGGACGCGTGGCTATCCAAAAAATCAGGTAAAAAAGTCACGGCGCGCGCGCCGGGAGATGACAATCACCCTGTTTTAGCATCGGCACCCGGCACCTACGTGATTGGTAAATAGCGGAAATTTCACGATAAATCGAAAGTATAGAAAAAATATGCTGCAGTGCAGAAAAAACCCTTGAAATGCTGCGCTGCAGCATGCATATTGGTGTCAGACGATAACAGCGGGTGTCCCCCGCACAGATGAATAACTGAAAGGTTGATACCATGGCTGCTAAAGCACAAGACTTCACCGCGATCTTCAAAGACATGACAGGCGCGTTCCCTGTAGACACAAAAGCAATGGAAGAGCAGTTCAAGAACCAGACTGCCCTGGCCGAGAAAATGTCTGCAGTTGCAATCGACGCTGCTGGCAAATCTGCTGAGCTGTCCGCAAAGTGGACACAGGACACACTTGCGAAAGTAGAAGCAATGTCCAAAGCAAAGGCAGAGCCTGCTGACTATGCAAAAGCAATGACAGATTTCGCATCTGCATCTGCTGAATCCGCTGCCGAGCACATGTCTGCTTTCGCTGAAATCGCGAAAAAAGTTCAGACACAAACAATGGAGCTGGTTATGGCTGCAGGCAAAGACATGTCCGAGGACATGAACGCTGCTGCCAAGAAAGCACAGACAGAGCTGACAGCTGCTGCCAAGAAGGCAACTGCTGCTGCAAAGTAAGCAAAGCGAAATCGCCCTGACCTCCCTCAGGGTTTGATTTGAAAGACGGTTTGCGCAAGCGGGCCGTCTTTTGTTTTGTGCAAAGGCTTTCTTTTTTAGCAGGCGCGGCATAGGCTTCTCTGCACCGCAACATCCTTGGGAGGGACGCCCGTGGCCAAGACTGACAAACCGCTGCTGATCAAGCGCTACGCGAGCCGCCGTCTCTATAACACCGAGACGAGCGATTATGTGACACTTGAAGATATCGCGACCTTCATCCGTGAAGGCCGCGAGGTGCAGATTGTTGACCTGAAATCCGGTGATGATCTGACCCGCCAATATTTGTTGCAAATTATCGCAGAACACGAAAGCCGCGGCGAAAGTGTGTTGCCTGTTGATGTACTGACCGATCTGGTCCGCAGCTATACCAGCCAGGCTGCATCCGTTGTGCCGCAGTTCCTGCAAGCCAGTTTTGACATGCTGCGCGAGGGCCAGTCGAAGGCGATGGAGAACATGGGCAAAGCCAACCCAATGGCAAACATGCCTGGTTTCGACGCGATGCGCGCCCAGCAGGAAGCATTTTTCAAGGCCATGACCGGCGGTATGATGGCCGGTGGCACAGCATCAGATTCTGACGAAAACAAAGAAAACGGCGATCTGGGCGAGATTAAAGACCAACTTGCCGCGTTACAGGAAAAGCTGTCAAAGATGGGTAAATAGGCAGAGTTTGTGCTATTGTCCTGTTACTTTAACCGCTTGTGACGATACCAATTTAAGGCATCTTTTTCGACTGCTGAAATGAACGGGCCTTTGCCATCTATATAGCTGTTCTGATGCGGCGACTGCACATCTGTAAGTGCCGCTTTCAGGGCCGAGTATGCAGTTGCGACCTCTTCATGGCATCTGAGGTAATCCCGAAAAGCGAGATGCCGTTCAATATGAGTGGAACCTTCGGCGAATATATGAAGATGATGGGTGCGTCGCCCGGTAGGATCGCTTTTACGAAAGTACCGCCTACCTTCAATGCCATATGACCCCATAGCCTCATAGCCAAGCGCGTGTATCATGTTTGACCGGGCATCAAATAAATCAAGATCAGAGACTACGCCAAGCAGGTCGATAATTGGTTTGGCAAGGATACCCGCGATTGCGGTGCTCCCTATGTGGTGGATTGCAATCTGGTTCTTACCAAGCGATGCCGAAATTGCTTTCGCCTCCATCACGAAGTCCGATGCCCAGCGGGAATTGTGAGGAACGACACAAACAACCATAGACCTAAAATGCATGGGGATTGCCACTCGTGGAACGCCGTCGACCTGTAAACTGTGGGCCTTCGTGGGGAGCGGACGCGATACATCAGCTTTCCGGGAATTCGCCAGAACGATCGTTACGGTAAAGCGGGTTTATCGCGTATCTGATTTAGACAACGACGCGCTCTTTGAAAAACCGCGCAATCTGATCAGCGATGCGTGCGTTGTCGACGGGTTCTTCCAGACTGTCAGTGGCTTTGGCAAGCAAGTCGTCAGGCACCACCCCCTTGCCCCGGAATGTGACCAGGCTGCTCATATATTCAATGCCAAATTCGGGGTGTGGCTGTGTGCTAAAGACGCGTTTGCCATAGATCAGCGCGGCATTGGTGCAGAAGGCGTTGCTGGCAATGACCGTGGCATCCTTTGGCAGCACGACAACCTGATCCTGATGCCATGCATTCAGCGCCATTTCCTCACCTTCCCAAGCATAGGTTTGGCGACCAACAGCCCAGCCTTCGGCGAATTTCACGACGGTGCCACCCAGCGCTTGCGCGATGATCTGATGGCCAAAGCAAATCCCAACCAGCGGAATATCAGCGGCATAGACATCGCGGATAAATGTTTCGAGTGGGGGAATGAAAGCGTGGTCCTCATAGACACCATGCCGCGACCCGGTGATCAGCCAACCGTCACAGGTGCTGATATCCTTGGGAAACTCCATATCCACCACGTTATATGTGCTGAAGTTGAACCCGTTACCCGCCAAAAGCCGTTCGAACAGCACATCATAATCGCCCGTTGTCTGCAAAAGCTGCTCGGGCGCGTGGCCGGTTTGTAGGATGCCGATCTTCATGGGCTGTCTCACTTTTGAATATTTACGATCAAGATAAGCGGACGGATAAAACCACCAGCCCCGAGGCTAAACAAGATCAAGATAATGGTCGATCTGTTCTTCCGGTGTCATCTCTGCAAAATGCGCCATTTCCTGTCGTTTGGTGCGGATCAGATTATCAACCAGTTGTGAATCAAAGATGCGGCGCGCCAGATGGCTTTGTTCAAAGGCCTCTATTGCGTCTTCCCACGTGCTGGGCACTTGCGGCAGTTCTTGATCATAGGCGTTGCCTGTGATCGGCAAAGGCGGTGTTTTGCGATCCTCAATGCCAACCAAAGCGGACCCCAGTACCGCTGCGAGGAACAGGTAAGGATTCACATCGCCACCGGCCAGTCGATGCTCAATGCGTCTGGCGGCAAAACTGCCGCCGGGCACGCGGACCGATGCGGTTCGGTTGTCATAGGCCCAGCAAATGCTGGTCGGCGCATGGGCCCCGGGCACCAGCCGTTCATAACTGTTGCCGTGTGGTGCAAAGATCAGGGCCAGGTCAGGGATCCCGGCCAGACATCCTGCAATCGCGTGCTGCAACAGTGTCGTTCCTTCAAACGTATCATTGGCGAATGCGTTGTTGCCGTCTTCATCCAAGACCGAAAAATGCGTGTGCAGCCCATTGCCCGCATAATCCTCATAAGGCTTCGCCATAAAGCTGGCCGCCATCCCGTGGTTGCGCGCCAGACCGCGAACCAGCATTTTGAAAAGCCATGCATCATCGGCGGCCTTCAATGCGTCCGGTACATGTTCAAGGTTCACTTCAAACTGACCTTCGCCACCTTCAGAAATAGCAGCTTCGGCGGGAATATTCATCGCGTCGCAGGCATCATACAGTTCGTTGAAAAACGCATCGAACGTATCCAAGGCGCGCAGCGACAATATCTCGGCCCCGGCGCGGCGCTTGCCGGATCGCGGCGACTTTGGCTGGCGGATTTCGCGGCCGCTGTCATCGACCAGATAGAATTCCATCTCGGTGGCGGCAACCGGGGTCAGCCCGCGTTCTTTATACTGCTCTAACACGCGGGCCAAAGCATGGCGGGGGTCGCCAGAGAAGGGCACGCCGTCATCCGTGAACGACCACAGCGGAAGCAGGGCCGTCGGCGAACTGAGCCAAGGCATCGGCACATAGCCACGCTCGGTCGGCAGCAGCAGGCCATCTGCGTCACCCGTTTCGAAAACCAGCGGGCTGTCGTCGATATCTTCCCCCCAAATATCGAGGTTCAGAACGGATAGCGGAAAGCGCGTGCCATCTTTTTCCAGCTTTTCGGCAAAGCGGCGCGGCACACGTTTGCCCCGCGCTTGCCCGTTCAGGTCAGCGGCACCGCAGCGCAGGTTGCGAATTTCGGGATGATCATCAAGCCAGCTCATCGAATAATCTGCGGCCTCACCTTAATTTTTCGCCGTGCATCCTGTGGCAGATGACGGTTCAGACGGTTGTTCACCAATCCAAAGATACCGATTACGACCAAGGTCAGCACAATGAAATAGCCCGCAAGGATCGGGTAGGGGATGAACGGGTTGAATGTCTTATCGGCAAAGTAGTTGGCGTAGTATAGCGCGTCACCCCGTTGCTGCGTTGCCGGAAAGCCCGAGAAAAATACCAGCGTTGTGGCGTGAAACAGAAAAATCGCTTCATTGGTATAGGCGGGCCACGCCAGCCGCAGCATGGTGGGCCAGATCACCCGCCGAAAGCGTGACCAACCGGACAGGCCGTAAGCGTCTGCCGCTTCGGTATCGCCTTTGGGAATGGATTGCAGGGCGCCATAGAAAATCTCGCCCGAATAGGCGGCAGTGTTCAGAAACAGCACGACCAAGGCGCCAGCCCAAGCGGAGGTTAGCGGATCAAAAAAGCTGCTGACGTCCTTGAGGCTGAGGAAGACGAAATATGCAAAGAAGAACTGGATAAACAAAGGCGAGCCGCGGAACACAAAAATAAACCACTCTGCCGGTTTACGGACCCAAGGGTTGCGCGCCGCCTTACCCATTGCCACTGCGGTGGCAAGGAAGAAGCCCGAACACAGCGCCACGATCCCAAAATAGATATTCCAGATCATGCCAGAGCCGATCAGCGTGAACTGCTGGCACAGTGTAAAGTCTGTACGCGGCAGCAAGCGCTCACCAATCCCTTGGCTGCGTAGGGCGTAGTCCGCAATCGTTTCCCAACAACTCACGCTGCGGCCTTTCGTTGGGCTTCGCCCGCCGCTGTGGCTTGGCCGTGGGTCAGTTTGGCCATGATCTTGTCCAGCACAACCTCGGACACTTTCGTGAAGCACAGGTAGAACACCAGCAAGGCTGCGAAATACCACATGCGCCAGTCCGGGTGCGGATAGTCGGTAAACTGCGGTTGCTTGGCCCCGCCCAATTCACGCGCCCAATAGACGATATCCTCAACACCCAGCAAGAACAGAAGTGGCGTCGCTTTGATCAACACCATCCACAGGTTCGACAGGCCGGGCAGGGCATAAACCCACATTTGCGGGACCAGAACGCGCCAAAACGTCTGGCGGCGGCTCATCCCATAAGCCTCTGCCGTTTCGAGCTGACCTTTTGGCACAGCACGCATCGCGCCGAACAACACGTTCGCCGCAAAGGCCCCAAACACAATCGCAAAGGTCAGCACCGCGAGCAGGAAGCCATAGGTTTCATGCACCCATTGGGGCGCATTGCCCAAGGGCAGCTTGGCCGCCGTGCAAACGATAAAGTCGTTGCCTTGGCGCACGGGTTCATCCCAGTCGGGGCATTTGATCCGATGACGGATGTATTCAAACGCCTGATCCAATGCGATCACGAAGAACAAAAAGAACGCAATGTCAGGAATGCCGCGCACAACAGCAATGTAGGTTTTTCCGATCCACCGCAGTGGGGCCACATTACTGCGCGCGGCAGAGGCCCCCGCAAACCCAAACGCAAGTGCCGTTGGGGCGGTAATCGACAGCAACAAAAGCACGGTCCCTACCGCCCAATACATCGACATATGCTTGCCGGTGGTCAGGTAGCAGCTAAACCATTGGAACCCTTCCAATGCCGCCGGGTCGGTACAGAAACTGAACATCAATCGCCTTGTTGCGCTGGTCCTCTCATCCGTCCAACAATTGCAGTTGCGAGTCAACGCGTTGCGGTCACATTCGGGGCGTTAACGCAGCCCGTTTTCAGGTGGGAATGTCAAAAATGGTACAGTCAGTCATTGTCATAGGCGCTGGAATCATCGGGGCTGTAACAGCGCTGCGGTTGGCAAAGGCGGGCCATACCGTCCAAATCGTCCGCGTAGGCGGAACAGATGTGACCAGTGCCGCAGGACGATTTCCCCATCATTGGACCCGTCGCTAACGGCGCCTATGTCGCCGTGCTACATTCAGGGATCACATTGGGGCAAATCATTGCAGAACTTGTGGCCAAAGACATAGCGGGACGACTGAACAACACGGATGCCGCTATGCTTGCGCCTTATCGGCCAGACCGGTTTTCAGCCCCATAAAAAAGGGCCGCCATTTCTGGCAGCCCTTTCAATCTCAATGGTATTGGCAGCTTAGAACTGCTCGCCAACGCCCCATTTTGCGATTAGCTCGTTCAGCGAACCATCTTCTTTCATCGATGTGATCGCCGCATCCAGCGTCGCCAGCAATTCGCCGTCGCTTTCACGCACACCAAGGCCAACACCGCCGCCGATCAACTCTTCTTGCTCTAGCAGCATGACTTCGCCATCTGAATCCGCAATCGGCTGCAAGAACGATTTGTCGGCCAGAACGGCGTCTGCTTCGCCTGCTTTAACAGCCGCAACGGTTTCGTCAGGTGTTGCAAATTCCAACAGTGTGGCACCTGTGCCGGCAATGAACGCGGCCTGAATGGTGCCAGTCTGGGCTGCGAGAACGGCATTTTCCAGATCAACGTCAGAGGATGTCGCCAGATACGCGGACGGGTCCGGTTGTGTGTAATTGTCTGAGAAATCGATGACTTCGTCGCGCTCGTCCGTGATGGACATGCCTGCGATGATCACGTCGTAGTTGCCGGACACGAGGTTCGGGATAATGCTGTCCCAATCGTTCGTGACCCATTCACAGGTCAGTTCGGCGCGCGCGCAAATTTCGTCACCGACTTCACGCTCGAACCCGTCGACTTCGCCGTCATCGTTCAGGAAGTTGAACGGAGGGTAGGCGCCCTCAGTGCCCAGACGGACAACAGAGTGACCGTCCGCGAATGTCATGGAGCCTGCGACGGCAAGTGCCACGGTTGTAAGGATAAGATTTTTCATCAGTATTCTCCCGAGTTGATGTTTTTATGAAACCGTGGCTGACAGGAAGCCCTGCAGCCGTTCGGTTTTTGGGTTATTGAAAAGATCGGATGGTGGTCCTTCCTCTTCGACTTTGCCTTGGTGCAGAAAGATGACGTGATCGCTGACATCAGCGGCCAGTCGCATGTCATGGGTGACGATGATCATAGTGCGCCCTTCGGCGGCCAGATCTTTGATCACCTTCACAACTTCCTGTTCAAGTTCAGGGTCCAAAGCGCTTGTCGGTTCATCAAACAACAGCGCTTTGGGTTCCATGCATAAGGCGCGCGCAATAGCGGCCCGTTGTTGTTGCCCGCCAGACAGTTGGGCGGGGTAGACATCGCATTTGTCACCGATGCCAACTTTGGCAAGGTATTCACGCGCCGCGGCCTCAACCTCGGCCTTGTCGCGTTTCAACACGGTAACGGGGGCTTCCATGACGTTTTGCAAAATCGTCATATGCGCCCAAAGGTTGAACTGCTGAAACACCATCGACAAGTTTGTGCGGATGCGGATCATCTGGGCGTGATCGCTAGGATGACGATTGGCGCCCATCCCCTTCCAACTGACCGGTTCACCGCAGAACAGGACGTCACCTTGCTGGCTGTCTTCCAGCAGATTGGCACAGCGCAAAAGCGTCGATTTGCCCGATCCTGATGACCCGATCAGCGACACAACATGGCCCGCAGGGGCCACGATATCGACGCCCTTGAGCACCTCAAGATCGCCATAGGCTTTGTGCAGGTCACGAATTTCGATAACAGGGGCGGCGTTTGTCACGTTTGGCAGCTTTTCATAGTTCCGGCGCCAAGTTGTGCCGATTTTGCGCAGGTTTGCAACGGCAAGTGATGTGTTGACCCTGCGTTAAACGGGGATTGCTGCCTGCTTTGGCGGAAATGGCAGATCATAGGCGGTTTGGGGCAATGCAATGATGCCTTTGAGGCCAAGGATGGCCGAGGCGTCCAGTGACAGGGCGGCAATAGCTGCTGCGATTGCATCGAAATAGAGTGCTGGGTTTTGGCCCTTGCGGGTAATAAAGCTCATGCCGGGGGTCGCATCCGTGTGACCGATCACTTTGAGTTGATGGGTCTGCGGGTTCTCTGCCTGTTCGATCCACCACGTATGGGCGTCAATTGCCGCAATATCAGCACGGCCCTCCGCGACAGCGGCGATACTGCCCCGGTGACTGCTCGTTTTGGGAATGTCTTGAAACTGAAACCCACGCGCCTGCGCCCAAAGCTGTGGGGCACCATAGCCTGATTGCGACAGCGGTTCGTTCAACGCAAATCGCTGTATGGCCATGTCTTTTGGTGTTGTGGCGGTGCTGTCTTTTCGAACAACAAAGACGCTGCGGTAGTATCCGGGCGGGCAACCATCCAGTTCGTAATCTGCCGCACCGATGAAGGTGACTTTGTCTTTGAAAAGCGCGCGATACGGCAAATTGCAGATTTGGCCCAAGACCAGATCGTCACGCGCCCAACCCTCCATATGGTCGGTATCTTGGTCCAACTGATCAGGTGCTGCGATCCCGCGGTGCCGTAAGCCATCCCGGATCAGCGCCCACAAAGCATCATGCGCCGCCCGGTTGGACGGGCGCGCATACATCGGCAGACTTGCAATCATCCAGCGCTGACTTTCAGGCGCGCGCGGTGGCTGTCCTGATCCGTCACACCCAGCAATGATGCGGTCATGCGCATCATACTGTCTTCTTCGTCGTCACGCACACCATCGGCCATAACGACGGACCACAGCGCCTCGATCACGCCAAGGCGATCATCGTAGGATACGGCGTCTTTGATCGCGCGGGTAAAGCGCACGGTGTCAGGGGCTTCGGCCTCAAGCACTTCGCATTCTTTGCGCAAAGCTGCGGCCTCAAACGGGGACATGCTGTAGCGTGCCATCAGTGCCTTGTCGATTTGCGCGACTTCGACATCGGCATAATCGCCGTCCGTGCGGGCGATCCGCACCAGTAAGGCACCCAGCGCCAGACGGCAGTCGATTTCGGGCAATTGTGAAGGGTCGGGGGCGGTCAGACGCCGGAGTAAATCTTGAAACATGTGTCTTACATAGGACGAGACAGCCTATCTTGAAAGAGGGCAGTCAGTCGCGCACCTTCTTGCGCAAAACCGTAAGGGGCATTCACGACGAAAAGGCCCGAACCAATCATACGGTGCCCGGGGCGGGCCGGGGGAAAGCTGACCTCATGGGTTATGGCGTCAGGGATTGCGGCCTGTAACGCCCTAATCATCGGTTTATGCGGCCCGTCGGTAAGTATCGGATACCACAGCATGATCACCCCGACGCCCCATTTGCGGTGCAACTTGGCGATCGTGTCAGGGATCGTGTCGTAATCCGATTTCACCTCAAAGGATGGATCAATCAGCAGCAAACCACGGCGGGGGTCCGGCGGGCAAAGCGACATCGCCATTTCCCACCCGTCCTTTTGACGAAAGATACCGCCATAGGGGGTCATATTTTCTTGCAGGGCCGCAAATTCTTGCGGGTGCAATTCGGACAGGTGAATTGTATCGACAGGACGCAGGCTTTCGGCGGCAATCAAGGGCGATCCGGGGTAGGCATCGGCCCCATGTTTGGACCGGATACGGTGCAAGACCTGCGCATAGGGGTGATCTGCGGCAAACCAATCCTGCGCCAAGGCAATCCCTTTGGCAGCTTCGCCGGTTTTACGTGCAGCGTCATCTTGCAAATCATAAAGCCCGCGACCTGCGTGGGTTTCCAGATAGGACAGAGGTTTATCTTTGCGGGTCATGTAAGCCAACGCCCACGCCAGCAAACTATGCTTGTGCACATCAGCCAAATTTCCGGCATGGTAAATATGTTGATAAGATAGCATGCCAGCTCCTTTGATCCTCAAGAATGGGCTTAGAGCAGCAGGACGGCGCTGTCTATTGGTCCCAAGGGTTGCTTGGCCCCTTGGGTGCGCTATCCTCATCAAGACGTTGAAAAGGACCAAGACATGCTACACCGCGCCATCCTCTCTGCTTTGTTGATCACATCGCCTTTGGTGGCGACGGCGCAAGAGCAGGCCAATGGCATTGAATTCCGCTTTGGTGTCGGGCCCGCGTTAAAGCCGGGATACTTTGGCGACGAAGATTTTGATCCCGGTGTCGGCGTGAAATTCCGCCTTGAGCGTTTTCAGTTTGGCGATATTTCACGGGACCGCGGTGATCGCGCGACCGGACTGCGATTTGCGCCTTCGGTGCGCTTTGTCGGCGCGCGCGATGCGGATGATTTTGATGAACTCAGCGGTTTGGACGACATTGATCCCACCCTAGAGGTCGGCGGTGGCTTGGCTTTCCGCACGCCGGACTACGAAGTTTTTGCCAAATTGCGCTATGGTGCCTTTGGACACGAGGCTTTTGTAGCCGAACTTGGCTCTGACATCCTGTACCGCCCCAGCGACCAACTGACGTTCAAGGCAGGTCCGCGTATCTTGCTGGGTGATGATGATTATGCGCAAACCTATTTTGGCGTCTCAGCTACAGAAGGTGCCGCCAGTAGGTTTGATGCGTTCGATGCGGGCGGCGGTCTGATGAGCGCGGGCGCAAAAGCCGAAGCAACTTATGCAATCAACAACGATTGGGAAGTGGTTGGCACCGTGGAATACGAACAGCTGCTGGAAGACGCCGCTGACAGCCCTATCACACAATCAGATGATCAGATCAGTGCCAGTATCGTTTTGACACGGCGGATCACGTTCGGATTCTAGCGGCTGACCATCATACCAAACGCGACATGTCTACCGCGGCCCGCACAAAATCAGCGAACAATGGATGGGGCGCAAATGGCTTGGACTTTAGTTCTGGATGGAACTGCACCCCAATAAACCATGGATGATCTGTCCATTCCACAATCTCGGGTAGCTTGCCGTCGGGTGACATACCAGAGAACTTAAGCCCTGCTTTTTCAAGCGTATCACGATATTTGATATCCACCTCATAACGGTGGCGGTGACGTTCTTCGATTGCCGTGCCGCCATAAACCTCGGCGACTTTTGATCCTTCGATCAGCGTTGCGTCGTAGGCACCAAGGCGCATGGTGCCGCCTTTATCGTCATCGGCCTTGCGCGCGACCTTGTGATTGCCCTGCACCCATTCCTTGAGGTGATAAACCACAGGCTCAAACCGCTTTTTACCAGCTTCGTGGTCAAACTCCTCAGACCCCGCCTTGGCCATTCCCGCTACGTTCCGTGCGGCCTCGATCACGGCCATTTGCATGCCAAGGCAGATGCCAAGATAGGGGATTTTCTTTTCGCGGGCGAATTGGGCCGCTTTGATCTTGCCTTCGGTGCCGCGTTCGCCAAAGCCACCGGGCACCAGAATTGCATGAAAACCCTGCAAGTAAGGCGTTGCGTCATCATTATCGAACAGCTCTGCATCGACCCATTCGATCTTGACCTTCACACGGTTGGCCATACCGCCGTGTGTCAGCGCCTCTGCGATTGATTTATAGGCATCCTCTAGCTGGGTATATTTACCGACGATGGCGATCTTCACTTTGCCTTCGGGGTTGTGGATGCGGTCGTAGACATCGTGCCAGACATCCAGCTTGGGCTGTGGGGCGGGGGAAATGCCAAAGGCATCCAATACGGCCTGATCAAGGCCCTGTTCGTGATAGGCCAGCGGTGCTTCATAGATGGATTTCAGATCATAGGCCGCCACGACACACTGTTTGCGCACGTTGCAGAACAACGCGATCTTTTCACGCTCTTTTTCGGGGATCGGATGTTCGGACCGGCAAACCAGAATATCAGGGGCGATACCAATGGATTGCAATTCCTTGACCGAGTGCTGGGTTGGCTTCGTCTTCAACTCACCCGAGGCCGCCAGATAGGGCAGCAACGTCAGATGCATGAAGATGCACTGCCCGCGCGGTTTATCATGGGCGAACTGGCGGATTGCTTCGAAGAAAGGCAGGCCTTCGATGTCGCCCACGGTGCCGCCGATTTCACACAGCATAAAATCAACTTCGTCTTCGCCGATGGCCAGAAATTCTTTGATCTGGTTGGTCACGTGCGGGACGACTTGAATGGTCTTGCCCAGATAATCGCCGCGGCGCTCTTTTTCCAAGACGGTCGAATAAATACGGCCAGAACTGACCGAATCCGTGTTGCGGGCAGGGACCCCGGTGAAACGTTCATAATGGCCAAGGTCCAAATCCGTTTCGGCGCCGTCATCGGTGACAAATACCTCACCATGTTCAAATGGCGACATCGTACCGGGATCGACGTTTAGATAAGGATCCAATTTGCGCAGGCGCACGGAATAGCCGCGGGCTTGCAGCAATGCACCCAAAGCGGCCGATGCAAGGCCCTTTCCAAGAGAGGACACAACGCCGCCGGTAATAAAAATGAAACGCGCCATTGGCAGGAGACCCCCGTGAAAACATCCAAAATCTGTGGGAAAGCGCATCTGAGAATACGCATCATCACGGGATTTGACGTGTAGTGGATTCGGGCGCGATTGGCAACCACCGACCCAACATCATGTTGCCCAGCGTCGCAGCGGGGCAACCGCTAGTGGTTATTCGCTGGCAGGAACCAGAGGATCATCGCCATCCAACGACGGGGGCAGCAAGCTGTCGCCAAAGTCAGGAAGCAAAGGGGCATCACTGCCGGGGTCAATTCCCAACTGGTCCACGACAGACGAACCAGCCGTGTTGCTGGCCGCGATTAGTGTTAGGGAAATCGACGTACAGATAAATGCTGCGGCCAAGGCCCATGTAAACTTGCTCATCGCGGTTGCCGCAGGGCGCGAGCCGGTCGCGCCGCCACCACCACCGCCCATGCCAAGACCACCACCCTCGGACCGTTGCAAAAGCACGGTGCCGATCAGCGCAAGCGCGAGGATCAGGTGAATGATAAGGACGACGTTTTCCATTTCAGGCCTTTCAGGGCGTTCGCGAACACGCGGTATCTAAAAGCTGCGAGGCTTTCCCGCAACCCCTGAACCAAGCTTATTCGTCAACATCATCCATATCCGCTTGGCCAGTCAGCTTGCGGCGGACAATGGACCAAGACAAACCAATCGCCAAAACGAGCGATAGCGCGAAGATACCGATCCATGTGTTGATCGACGGGTCCTCAAAACTCATCACGCCCTGATCAAACAGCACCCATAGAATTGTCCCGACAACCGCCAGTATCAGGATCATGCCAAAAATGCCGATGGATCGCAGCGTAGCGCGCAAATAGATGATGTAGCCGATCAACAAGACAAGTCCGAAGAGCACCGTGAGCGACAGGCTGGTTTCATAGTTTGCCATGCTCCAGCGCACATAATTCCATTCAGTCGGATTATAAGTCGCTGTCAGCAGCACGAATGCAAAGATCCAGCGAATAACGAAACCCATGATATGCCTCACTTCTTTTTGTGCGCAGACAATGCGGTGTCATGGGCGTGCTGTCCAGTCGGCCATTTTGCGGTTTCCCAAGGGCACCCCTGCCGATATAGGGGGCACGCAATCTTTGAGGGAAAAGAATCTTATGGCAAATGTTGTGGTCGTCGGTGCCCAGTGGGGCGATGAAGGCAAAGGCAAGATCGTTGACTGGCTTTCTGAACGGGCCGATGTGATCGCACGCTTCCAAGGCGGGCATAATGCAGGCCATACGCTGGTGATTGATGGTGAGGTTTTTAAGCTGAACGCGCTGCCCTCTGGCGTGGTGCGCGGTGGCAAGCTTTCGATTATCGGCAATGGTGTTGTGCTGGACCCTTGGCATCTGATCAACGAAATCGCGTCGATCCGCAAGCAGGGTGTTGTGATTGATCCAAGCACGCTGATGATTGCTGAAAACACACCGTTGATCCTGCCGATCCATGGTGAATTGGACCGCGCCCGCGAAGAGGCGGCCAGCAAGGGCACCAAGATCGGTACAACAGGTCGCGGCATTGGTCCGGCTTATGAAGATAAGGTAGGGCGTCGGTCGGTGCGTGTGGCGGATCTGGCGGATGAGGCCACATTGGAAGCCCGCGTTGATCGTGCCTTGCAGCACCATGATCCCTTACGCAAAGGGCTTGGCATTGAACCGGTTGATCGTGACGCATTGGTTGCGCAACTTAAAGAGATCGCCGCCGAAATTTTGCCCTACGCGGCCCCTGTCTGGAAAGTGCTGAATGAAAAGCGCAAGGCAGGCAAGCGCATCCTTTTTGAAGGTGCACAAGGTGCGCTGCTTGATATCGACTTTGGCACATACCCGTTCGTCACCTCCTCTAACGTGATCGCTGGCCAAGCGGCGACTGGTGTTGGTGTTGGTCCAAACGCCATCGACTATGTGCTGGGCATCGTCAAAGCCTATACAACGCGTGTGGGCGAAGGGCCGTTTCCAACCGAATTG
The DNA here is from genome assembly GCF_000169435.1 of Roseobacter sp. CCS2. Lineage (GTDB taxonomy): Bacteria > Pseudomonadota > Alphaproteobacteria > Rhodobacterales > Rhodobacteraceae > Yoonia. Next base: position 769,767 of record NZ_AAYB01000002.1, read on the forward strand.
AACGATGAAGACGGTCACCGTCTTGGCACCAGAGGGCATGAATTTGGTACAGTTACAGGGCGCAAGCGTCGGTGTGGTTGGTTTGATGCGGCACTGGTGCGGCAAACGTGTGCGACATCAGGTGTGACCGGTATCTCATTGACCAAGCTGGATGTTCTGGATGGATTTGAGACGCTCAAGATTTGTGTTGGGTATGATCTTGATGGGGAAACCCTTGATTATTTGCCAACTGCGGCTGACCAACAGGCGCGTTGCAAGCCGGTTTACGAAGAAATCGAAGGCTGGGCGCAATCCACCGAAGGCGCGCGATCTTGGGCGGATCTGCCGGCGCAAGCGATCAAATACGTGCGCCGGATCGAAGAGTTGATCCAATGCCCCGTCGCCCTAGTTTCCACCTCACCTGAAAGAGATGACACCATTCTGGTGACAGACCCCTTCGCGGATTGAGGATAGATGACCTATAAAGCACGCAAAAAACTGGCACTTTTTGTTTTGGTGGTTGGGTTACCCATCTACATCATCGTGGCGGCCACAATCATGAGCTACATGATGACACAAGAGGTACGTTTCCCGCTTGTGGTTGAATTTTTCATCTACGTGGCTTTGGGCATCGGCTGGGCTTTTCCGCTTAAGTGGGTCTTTAAGGGTATCGGGCAACCTGACCCCGATGAACCACCACAACAACAATGAAAAAGGCGGGGAATACCCCGCCTGATTTATTCGTGCGTTTCGGGTTTGATCAGCCCTGCGCAGCCTGGCTGTCATCCGGCCGGAATTGCGTGTTGTCCGCCACCTGAAAACGACCATTGGCAAGCTTGATCAAGCGCGCCTGACGCAACAAGCGGCCAAAGCTGCGCAAACCATCTTCGCGTGAAATCTCAGCGCTTGATGCGGACTGCACCAGCTTCATCACTTGCGGGCGGGAAAAGTCAGCATCCCCTTCAACAAAACAGATATAGGCACCAGCAGCTTCCAATTGGTCTGCTAAATCGGTCGCCCCGTGAGAGGCGACAAAGGCTGCGAAATCATCGCCGTCTTCGGTGACTTCTGCTTCTTTCATCGTCGCAATTTGACGCAGCCGCGCCGATGCAGGCGCTGTCTGATCCGTTTCTACAGGCGTTGCGGTGTCCGACGCTGCAGCATCTGTCTGCGATGTTTCTTCGGCAGGTTGTATTTCCTGCGACTTGACCAGCTTCAATGGTGTCGAGAGGTTCCGTTCACCTTTATCTTTATCACCGTGCGCACCAAGATCATCTTTATAAACCTCATCAGGGTCGCGCTTGTCAGTGCCCTTGTCGCCTAGCTGGCGTGCAGCTTCGGTTGCGGCAACGGCGGCCTTTAGCTGTGCAAAGGCATCGCGGTGACGGCGGTTTTCAGGTTGATTAAGGTGCTGATCGGTCTGCGACATGATCCGGCTCATGGCATCTTCAACGTGGCGGGGCAGGCCGCGGCTTGCCAGATCAGTCCCCTGACGTGCCGCAATTTCGGCCTCGACCTTGGCAACTTCTGCTTCAAGATCGAATTCATCATCATCGTTGTAATCGTCGTGGTCTTCTTGCGGCTCTGCGTCGCTGGCTTCATCCGCAGATGTCAGAACCAAAGGTGCCTCGTCCGTCTGAGCGGCATCTGCGACATCATCAGCACCTTCGTCAGCATCATAGATTTCTGCTTCTGGCGCTACATCGTCTTCCGTGCCCACTGCGCCATCCATGGCGGCGAATGCATCGTGATGTGGTGCGTCGTCGTCGGCGTACAGTTCATCATCCACTGTGTCTTCTGACGCGTCGTCTACAAAGATCATATCGTCGTCGGATAGGGTTGCCGTAACTTTATCGTCCGGCATCTCGTCACTGATTTCGTCCTCGGATGTCGTTGCCTCAGCGGCAGCGACCTGTATTTCTTCGACGTCATCGGCAGATTCTTCGATGGGATCATTCAATAGGAACGTATCTTCAGAGGCGGGCTCTTCTGTTGTGTCAGCGCCCAGATCGCTAAACACATTCATCTCATCGCCATGTGTTGTATCGTCTTTGGAAACCTGCGCCTGTGCGACCGTATCATCGTCGCTCAAGTCATCCTCAGCGGCGGCGGTATCTTCGATTGTAGCCGCGACTTGTTCTGTTTCTTCTTCAGCCTGCGTTGTGCGCTGCACCAATTCGCTGAGACGCTGTGAGAGCGGGTTCGCGGCCGGCACTGCAGCAACTTCGCTTAAATCTTCAGAGTAATCATCGCTGGCCGTGGGCGTCTTGCGCGCGGCTGCGGCGCGCATACGCTGCAACTTGTCGGCGACACTGGACAGATCATCGGCAACATCTTCTGCTTCGATTTCTTCCTCGGGCTCTTGGATGACTGGTTCTTCAGCCAACACATCGCCCGCCATGTCTTCATCGGTGTCATGCTCTGCGACGTTATCCAGTATCACACTGGGCTGCGCACGCAGGCTGACTTTATTGTCATACCCTTCGACTTCGACGGGCTGTCCGGTGTGTTCTTCTGCCAGGCGTGCCAACGTATCCATATCAGGGGCAAGTGGCTCAGTATCCATGAACCGGTCATGCCCGGCCAAATCATGAAAGAATGACACGACCACCTTCATGGTTTCGACAGAATCGTCAAAACCTTCCAGCCGGCAAGAGAAGTTGCCATAGGTCACATCAAGCACTTGATTATTTTCATCCATGAATAAACGCTTTCTTTCATTGATCAGCAGCTGGCGCTGGACACACATTGGTTCTTAACTGAAAACAACAAGACGTTCCATTGAGGATCATAATGTGACCCTTTTGGGGAATGTTTGTGAATAGAGGTGCAATCATTGCCAAATAAGATCATTGTTTCAAGTGATAAAACAGTCTGCCTTGTGGGGGGAGCCCCGATTGAAGAAGGGGCGATTTCGGCGGTTTTATCCCATGTAAGCGCCTTTATTGGCGTTGATGGTGGTGCGGATCATCTTTTGGCGGGCCATGTGACACCCGCCGCAGTTATTGGCGATCTTGACAGTCTGTCGGATCAGGCCCGTGCCACATTTGGCGCCTGTTTGCACAAAGTTGCGGAACAATCGACGACAGATTTTGAAAAGGCGCTGATCCGCGTGCAAGCGCCGTGCATGCTTGGGCTTGGGTTTACGGGCGGGCGGCTTGATCACACGCTTTCGGTGCTGAACGTCATGGCCCGGCATGTGCAAAAGGCGGTGATCTTGCTGGACGCCGAAGATGTCAGTTTTATTGCGCCCTTGGGACGCACAACCTTTCAGGCAGACAAAGACACCCGCATCTCAATCATGCCTGTGGGCACGGCAACGGTCACGGTGGCCGGGGTGCAATGGCCCTTTGATGCACAGCGCATGACACCGGACAGCTTTACCAGCCCCTCAAACGCGGCATCCGGCGGTCCGGTCACGATGGAAACAGATGGCCCGGTGCTGATTACACTGCCGCGGGCGCATTTGCAGACAGCCTTGCAAGCCGCCGTTCGCGCAAAATAATGTAAAGACCGGCACCCACCGTGATGCAGATACCCACGGCAGCCAGCCCATTGGGTAAATCCGCAAAAATCAACCAGCCAATCGCCGTACCAAACGGAATTTCCAGGTATTGCATCGGGGCGAGTGTGGACGCAGGGGCGAACCGCAGACTCCATGTCATAAACAGATGCGCAAACGTACCAATCACCCCAAGGGCACCCAACAGCCCCCAGGTCCATGCATCAAATTGAAACGACACGGTGCCAAAGGTCGTCGGCAGCAGCGCGATGACAGCGACCAGCATCACAGTCGCCTGCACCCCACTGATCGCTTGCAGTTTGATCGGATCCAGCGCGCGGGCCACCTTGCGCGTGACCATCATGAACAGCGCAAAAACCACCGCCACGCCAAGGGGCAGCAAGGCGGGATAACCGACCTCTACGAAATTCGGCTGAATAACCAAAAGCGTGCCAATAAATCCAACGGTGCACGCCACCATACGGTGCATGCCCACATGCTCTCCCATCGCGAAATGGCTCAGAAGCAGCATGATAAACGGCATCACAAAGGCAATCGCCAGCGCATCGGCTAGCGGCAGATACCGCAAGGCACTGAACATCAACCCGATCCCCAGAATATGCAAAACGGTCCGCACAAGCGTCCATGCCAGAACACCGGGGGGCAAACGAAACCCTGCACCGCTCAAGGCCACAAGTGGCAGCAAGATCACCGCCTGCACACCAAAGCGCACAAAGATTAACACGCTCAAGGCCACCACACCGCCCAGTAATTTTGCAATGCTGTCACCCAACGGGGCCAGCACGCAAAAGGCCAGCATCAGCATCACACCAAGAAAGGGACGATCCGTTGTCATGATGTTACCTTAAGCGCACGGGACGCAGGCGGCAATCACTGCCAAACATGTCTCATCTTGACCGGAAAATTCCGGCAGGCGGCATCAAATCGGGCACAGGTTTGATCTAGCAATTGGGCACATTCACTGCCAGGCCACCCAAGGCGGTCTCTTTGTACTTCTCGCTCATATCCACACCAGTCTGGCGCATCGTCTCAATCGCCACATCAAGCGATACCAGATGCACCCCATCGCCGCGTAATGCCAGCGACGCGGCTGACACTGCCTTGATCGCCCCCAAGCCATTACGTTCAATACACGGCACCTGCACCAATCCTTTCACCGGATCACAGGTCATGCCTAAATGATGCTCCAGCGCGATTTCCGCTGCATTTTCAATTTGTTCCGGCGTCCCGCCAAGAACGGCCGCAAGGCCGGCTGCGGCCATCGCAGCGGCACTGCCAACCTCGGCCTGACAGCCACATTCAGCGCCAGAGATTGAGGCGTTATATTTGATCAACCCGCCAATCGCGGCAGCCGTCAGCAGAAATTCCGGCACGCGGGTCGCGGTCGCCCCGGGCACGTGATCCAGCCAATAGCGAATTGTTGCGGGAATTACGCCCGCAGCCCCATTCGTGGGGGCGGTCACAACCTGACCACCTGCGGCGTTCTCTTCGTTCACTGCCATCGCATAGGTCGACATAAAGTCGTTGATCGTATGGGGGGCCGTCAGGTTCATGCCCCGCTCGGCCTGCAACGCATCATAGATTCCCTTGGCGCGGCGGCGGACATGCAGGCCGCCGGGCAAAATCCCGTCTGTTGCCAACCCCCGATCAATGCAATTGTTCATCACCTCCCAGATCCGGGCCAGCCCGTTGTCCAGATCAGCACCGGGCATGCGTGACAACTCATTGGTGCGCTTCATCGCGGCAATGCTTTTACCCGACATATCGGCCATATCCAGCATCTCTTGGGCGGAATGAAACGGAAACGGCACAGGTGCGCCAGTGTCGCTGTCCTTGCCTGCGGCCAGTTCCGCTTCGGTCAAGACAAAGCCGCCGCCAATTGAATAATAGGTCACCTGCGTGATGACATCACCTTGCGCGTCTGTCCCGCGTAGGATCATCCCATTGGCATGGCCGGGCAGGGCGGGGCCATAGTCAAAGATCAGGTCATCTTTGGGGTGAAACTTCAGCTTGCCCAGACCATTGGGCGCAACATTATGCTCGTCTGCGATGCGCGCCATCTCGGCCTCAGCTTTTTCGGCGTCATAGTCATCCGCACGCATCCCCGCGAGACCCAGAATAACCGCGCGATCTGTGGCGTGGCCCACGCCTGTAAAGGCAAGACTGCCATGCAGCGATGCCTGTACGCCTGCAACCGCAAAGGGTTGTGCGCGCAAGTGGTCCAGAAACCGGGCGGCAGCCACCATCGGGCCAATGGTGTGCGACGATGACGGGCCAACGCCCACCTTGAACATATCGAAGACAGAGAGAAACATTAAAGCGCTGATCCTTCGGGTGGGTGACAGGCAGAGGGGTTTGAAAACGGCGTCTCGCCTAACCCTTCCGCAGAGGCGGCCTTGCAGGCACTGTCGCGCGCTTCAAAGCGTTTTGCAAATTCATGCAGACGGGGCCAGCGAGTCAAATCAAACCATTGATCGCCGCCGCCATAAAGGGCGGCCCACCGCAGCATCGGGGCCAGATAGCAGGCGTGAACACTGGGTTCGCCGCTATCTAACCAGTCTGCCGTTTGTGCCGCAGACAGGACATCCAGATGCGCCGTCACCCTGCGCGTGGCCATATGGTGCGTTGGATCGGGATCACCATCGGCGTATTGGGCGGGATAAAACATTATCTGCAGGCTGGGATGCAGCGTATTGGCCAGCCAAACCATCCATTGCACCGCATGCATGCGGGCAGGCGTCCCAATCTGTGGCATCAACCGGCCCTGCGTTTCCGCCAACCACAGTAGGATTGCCGCAGTTTCAAAAAGCGGGCCGTGTGGCGTGTCCAGAACCGGGATCAAGCCATTGGGGTTCAGCGCCAGATAGGCGTCTGATTTTTGTGCTTTGACCGACCGGTCCACAAGGGTGGTGTCATAGGGCAAGCCTAACTCTTCTAATGCCAGCCGCACGCACAGCGATGCGTTGTCCGGGGCATAGTAAAGGCGCAAGTCTTTGGTCATGGCCGATACCTAGCGCATCAGGCGCATGACCTGCTTGCTAAATGCGACCATTCAATTCGAAAAACGCGCCTGATCAATTGCGGGGGTCCGATCCTGAATTGAGGTCTCGCACCCTGCGTCAATCTTGCATATAAACCCGCAAAACGAGTTTTTGGAGTGCGTTTGATGTCCAGTGAAATGTCCCCGGTCGAAAAGGCAAAATTCGTTGCCGCCAAGCAAGCAACGGAATTTGTCGAAAGCGGTATGAAAGTGGGCCTCGGCACGGGGTCAACGGCCGAATGGCTGGTGCAATGTCTTGGTGAAATGGTCCGTGAAGAGGGGCTTAAGATCAAAGGCGTGCCGACATCCAAACGCACAGGGCTTCTGGCAAAAAAGGTCGGCATTGATGTGATCACGCTGGAAGAGGCGAAATGGCTTGATGTGACCATTGATGGCACGGATGAATATGACAGTGACCTGACCCTGATTAAAGGCGGCGGCGGCGCGCATCTGCGCGAAAAAGTGGTCGCCACCGCCAGCGAGCGCATGATCGTGATCGCTGACGCCAGCAAAAAGGTCGAAACGCTGGGGGCGTTCCCTCTTCCGATTGAGGTGATCCCTTTTGGATTGCCGGTCACCCAAGGGCTGATCGAAGAAACGCTGATCGGCATGGATGTGCTGGGGCGCGAGGTTACACAGCGGATGAAGGGCGATGCGCCCTTTGTGACGGACGAAGGCAATTTTATCCTTGATCTGCACCTCAAGCGCATCGGTAATCCGCGCCAGCTGAGTCTTGTGATCAATCAGATCCCGGGTGTGGTTGAAAACGGGTTGTTTATCGACATTTGCGATGTGGTCATTGTCGGCCATGGTGATGGGCGGGTCACAACGCGGGATATCACCAATAACACTGCGAATGTCGTGCGCTTCGATGTGCTTGATGATGATAATATCTTTTCTGACGTTGCAGATTGACCCCTGACCAATGGAATTCAAACGCACCCAGCGCCAGCACTTTTTCATCATCCTGACGTTTCTGATGCTGTCATGGCTGTGGTATGATTTTATCATTTCTGACAGTGTGTTGGAAAAGGTCCTTGGCGTGATTTGCGCCGCATGGGCGGCGACAATTGCCTATAACTATCTGCGCACCCAAAATCTGGGCGAACTTCACGACGATGGGCTGACTTTGCAACGCCCGTTTCGGGCCGTGTCGTTCAAATGGGATGAACTGCAATGGGCCAGCATGGGCGAAGACCGGCGCGCGCTGGTCTTTGCGTATCGGCATCAAAGTGACGTGAAGGATCGTTACGTGGCTTGCAGTCGCAAGACGCTGACACCAGATGCCATTGATGCAATTGTGGCGGCAGTGCATGCCGCGCGCCCAAACCTACCATCGGGCCCACCTGAGGCCGCCAATAACGGAGCCACCACATGACTTTTGACTACGACCTTTTCGTCATCGGCGGCGGCTCTGGCGGTGTGCGGGCGGCGCGTGTGGCGTCGGCCAACGGCGCCAAAGTGGCACTGGCCGAAGAATACCGCATGGGCGGGACTTGTGTGATCCGGGGCTGTGTACCCAAAAAGCTGATGGTTTTCGCGTCCGGTTATTCGGAAATGTTTGACGACGCCCGCGCCTATGGCTGGGATGTGCAGGATGGCCCATTTGACTGGTCCAAGTTCAGTACCAAAATGAACACTGAACTTGACCGGCTTGAAGGCATTTACCGCCAGCTATTGGACGGCTCCAACGTGGCGATTATTGACGCCCGCGCCAAGGTGAAAGATCCGCACACGGTCACGTTGTCGACTGGCAAAGACGTCACAGCCAAGCACATCCTTGTAGCGACTGGTGGGCGGCCCGTTGTACCGGATATGCCGGGGGCGGAACTGGGCATCACTTCGAATGATATCTTTCAGCTCAAAAATATGCCAAAGTCGATCCTGATCATTGGTGGCGGTTATATTGCGTCTGAATTTGCAGGCATCCTGAATGGGCTGGGGGTCAAAGTGACCCAATTCTATCGTGGTGCGCAGATCTTGCGCGGCTTTGATGACGAAGCGCGCGGTCTGGTCGCCGAAGGCATGCGTGCGAAAGGCGTCGATCTGCATTTGGGCACCAACATCGTCGAAATGCGCGAAGCAACGGATGCCGATCTTGAAGGCGCATCGCAGGGTGTCCCGATGGAGGGTGGACGCCCGGTTGCTATGGCAGGGTCGGGAAACGGCAAAGGGATTTGGGTCAAGGCCACCAATGGGACGGAACGGATTTTTGACCATGTGATGTTTGCGACGGGGCGCGCGCCAAACACTGACGACATGGGGTTGCAGGCCGCTGGCGTCGAAGTGGGACGCAGGGGCGAAATTGTGGTCGATGAATACAGCCAGACAGCTGTGCCGTCGATCTACGCTATCGGCGACGTGACCAACCGGGTACAACTGACGCCCGTTGCGATCCGCGAAGGCATGGCTTTTGTTGAGACAGTCTTCAAAGGGAACCCAACGCCCGTTGATCACGAACTGATCCCATCAGCGGTTTTCACGCAGCCTGAACTGGGCACGGTCGGGCTGACCGAAGAAGAAGCGCGCGACATCGAACCGGTCGAGATTTATTGCACCTCGTTCAAACCCATGAACCACGCTTTTGCGGGCCGCGATGACAGAGTGTTGATGAAACTTGTGGTCAGTGTCGAAACACGCAAGGTTCTGGGCTGTCACATCGTCGCGGATCACGCGGGTGAAATGATCCAATTGGCTGGAATTGCAGTCAAGATGGGGGCCACAAAAGAAGACTTTGATCGGACCGTTGCAGTTCACCCTACAATGGCCGAAGAACTGGTGACAATGAAGGAACCCATGCGCACCGCTTGATTTCGACAAATCAAGCCACACATGGCATGAGGACAGCCCGCGATGGTGGGGTATCGCTGAAAGGAAGCATAGGAAACAATGGCAGGAAATAACGGTGGCCCTTGGGGCGGCGGTGGAAACAACGGCTCTGGCGGCAGGAATGATGATGACCGCGATAGCGGTGGTCGGAAGCCAAATAATGATGGCCCGAATATTCCCGAGATCGATGAACTGGTAAACAAAGGCCGCGAACAATTGCGCGTGCTGATGGGCGGCGGCGGTGATGGCGGCGGCAGGTCTGCTGGCGGCGGTGGCGGTGGACCGCAGATCACGCGCGGCATGATTGGCCTTGGTCTGATTGCAGCAGTGATCGCGTGGAGTGCAGCCTCTTTTTATACTGTGCGTCCTGAAGAAAAATCAGTCGAGCTGTTCTTGGGTGATTTTCTGGCCGTGGGCGAACCCGGTCTGAACTTTGCCCCTTGGCCCGTAGTAACACGCGAAGTGTTGGCGGTGACAACGGAACGCAACATCGACATTGGCACCAGCCGGTCCGGTATGGATGCTGGGTTGATGTTGACCGGTGACGAAAACATCGTGGACATCGATTTTCAGGTTGTCTGGAACATCACCGATCCACAGACATATTTGTTCAACCTCGCCAATCCACCGCAGACGATTGAAGCAACAGCTGAATCTGCGATGCGCGAAATTATTTCACAGTCTGATCTGGCCCCGATCCTGAACCGGGATCGTGGCGCGATTGCTGATCGTCTGCGTGACCTAATCCAGACAACGCTGGACAGCTATAATTCCGGCGTGAACATTATCCGTGTCAACTTTGACAAGGCCGATCCGCCAGAACCTGTTATCGCGTCTTTCCGTGCCGTTCAGGATGCGGAACAGGAACGTGACAGGGTGCAAAATGTGGCTGACGCCTATGCCAACCAAGTGGTTGCCGAAGCGCGTGGTCAGGCCGCACAAATCTTGGAACAGGCTGAAGGTTACCGCGCCCGCGTGGTGAACGAAGCCACCGGTGAAGCCAGCCGTTTCCTTGCTGTTTTGGGCGAATATGAACAAGCGCCCGAGGTGACACGTAAGCGTCTTTATCTTGAAACGATGGAAAGCGTCTTCGGTGGCGTTGACATTATCTTGTTGGATGAAGGTAACGGGAGTGGGCAAGGTGTCGTACCATATCTGCCGCTCAATGATCTGCGCCGCAATACATCCGAGGGGACTAACTAATGCGTAAGTCAGCATTTCTTCTACCCGCAATTGCGGTTGTCGTGATTGGTGCCTTGTCTTCGGTGTTTATCGTGGACGAACGTGAAAAAGCACTTGTTCTGCAATTTGGACAGATTGTGAAGGTTCAGGAAGAACCTGGTCTGGGTTTCAAAATCCCGCTGATCCAAGAGGTCGTGCGCTATGACGACCGTATCCTCAGCCGTGATCTAGAACCGCTTGAAGTGACGCCATCGGATGACCGTCGTTTGGTTGTTGACGCGTTTGCACGGTATCGTATTTCTGATGTTGAACAGTTCCGCCGCGCTGTAGGTGCCGGCGGAGAAGAGGCAGCGGCCCGTCGTCTGGACAGTATCCTGCGTGCTGAAACGCGTGAGGTGCTGGGTTCTGTCTCATCCAACGATATCTTGTCGGTTGATCGTGCAGCGCTGATGCTGCGCATCCGGAACGAGGCGATTACCCAAGCGCGTGCGCTGGGCTTGCAAGTCATTGACGTGCGTTTGAAGCGGACGGACCTGCCACCGGAAAACCTCAACGCTACCTACGAACGTATGAAGGCCGAACGTGACCGTGAAGCCGCTGACGAACGTGCGCGCGGTAACGAAGCCGCGCAGCGTATTCGTGCGCAAGCCGATCGTACCGTGATTGAACTGGTGTCCGAGGCCGAACGCGAAAGCCAGATCGTACAGGGTGAGGCTGACGCACAGCGCAACGAGATTTTCGCCGGGGCCTTTGGCCGCGATCCAGAGTTCTTTGAATTCTACCGTTCGATGACAGCCTATCAGCGGTCATTGCGTCCAGGGAATTCAACAATGGTGTTGTCGCCCGATAATGAGTTCTTCAACTTCCTGAAATCTGATCAGGGGCGTGCGGCAGAGTAAGCGCATTGTGTGAAAACAAACGAAGGGCCAGCCTACGGGTTGGCCCTTTTGCGTTTGGGGTCACTGGTGTCTGCATCCGATGATATAGCCTGTGAAATCGCCGCCTGCGATTTGCAAACTGTGATCGCTGCGACCTTACGTGGTGTCCAAGTAGAGAAATATTGCAAGGTATACACGGCCCATCACATCCTATTGAGTGTTCGGTACCGAAGTTTGCGTTGCACAATCGGCGCACTACATAGAACATCATCGTATTATAGGTGCGTGCTGATCCACGCCCCCATGTTCAAGACAAAGGAGATTTGCCCGTGAAATCCAAGGCAATCGCAATTCAACAAGACCAACTGCGGGCGCGCCGCCTGATCATGGCTTTCGTGACGACGCTTGCTGTCGCCTTTGCGATGGTTCTGGCACAGGTCACGCTGGCCAACGCGCAATCGCGCCCCGCAACATTCGCCGATCTGGCAGAACAGGTAAGCCCGTCAGTTGTGAATATCACGACCAGCACAACGGTCGCTGGCCGCACCGGACCACAAGGCCTTGTGCCGGAAGGATCACCTTTTGAGGATTTTTTCAACGATCTGGATCGTGGCCCGGGTGAAGGCACGCGGCGGTCTTCCGCTTTGGGCTCTGGCTTCGTGATTTCCCAAGATGGGTTTATTGTCACCAACAACCACGTGATTGAAGGCGCAGATGAGATCCTGATCGAATTCTTTCCCGGTGGCGAACCGGGTGTCCCGGCCGAGCTGATCGGCACAGACCCCAACACCGATATCGCCGTGCTTAAGGTTGACCTTGAGGGGCTGCCATTCGTCGAATTCGGCGATAGCAGTGCCGAAGGCGCCCGCGTGGGTGATTGGGTCATGGCAATGGGCAACCCGCTGGGTCAGGGCTTTTCGGTATCTGCCGGTATCGTATCGGCGCGCAACCGTGCGCTGTCAGGCACCTATGATGACTATATTCAGACAGATGCGGCCATTAACCGTGGTAACTCTGGTGGGCCGCTTTTTAACATGGACGGCGAAGTTATTGGTGTAAACACAGCGATCCTGTCACCTAATGGCGGGTCAATCGGGATCGGCTTCGCAATGTCTTCGGCTGTTGTGACCAATGTTGTCGATCAGTTGAAAGAGTTTGGTGAAACACGCCGTGGTTGGTTGGGTGTTCGCATTCAGGACGTGACACCTGATATGGTTGATGCCATCGAAGGTCTTGATCTGGCACGCGGTGCGCTGGTCACAGATGTGCCTGCGGGCCCTGCTGAAAATGCAGGTATGCTGGCGGGTGACGTGATCTTGGACTTTGATGGTGTCGCGATTGAGGACACACGTGAGCTGGTTCGCATCGTCGGCAATTCGCCGGTCGGTAAAGAAGTGCCAGTGGCTGTTCTGCGCGATGGCGATATGGAAGACCTGACGGTCATTCTGGGTCGCCGCGAAACATCAGAGGCGGTCGCTTTCCCGGCCTCCACCGAAGGAGAAGAACCAGAGCAGTCTGAAATCCTTGGCCTCGCTCTGTCCGAGATCACACCAGAGCTTATCGATCAGTTCTCTTTGAGCGTCGAGAGCGGTTTGGTGATCACCGGCATCAACCCTGATTCCGAAGCGGCCTCCAAAGGGCTGTTGGAAGGTGATGTGATCACCGAAGCGGGTCAGGAAGCTGTCGCAACGATCTCTGATCTGGAAGAACGGATCGAAGCGGCGACAGAGGCCGGGCGCAAGTCGCTTTTGCTGCTGGTGCGTCGCGGTGGCGATCCACGCTTTGTGGCACTGGTGCTGGAAGAATAAAGCGTCCCCACCCTATAGCGTTAGAAAGGCGGTCCGTTTGGACCGCCTTTTTCATATCCATTGTCGTAAAAGGTTAGTGGTCGTTGTGACCTAGCCGCCTAATTCCTTATACCGCGGCAGTTTGGCGGAGTTGGCGCGCATTGACAGCAAGCAAAAGGATCACAACAGCCGCCCCACCAACATGCACCATAATCGGCGCAGGCCAAATGCAGGCCGCCCCGCCAAGCCCGGCAATGATGCGGGTTACCGGGTTAAGCGGGGCTTCCATACAGCCTTGCAACGCGCCAGCAAGCCCGTAGATACCGATCACGCCAAAGGCAAAGATCACCAGCATGGCCCCCCAGTCGCCCGACAGAAACGGTGTATAGGCCATCATCAGCGGCACGATATATAGGCCCTTGGCGAGCTTCCAACTCGCAAAGCCAGTTGCCATCGCAGGTGCCTTTGCAATGGCCGCCGCAGTAAAAGCTGCCAACGCGACAGGTGGTGTTACGTTGCTGTCCTGACTAAGCCAGAAGATGATCATATGTGCGGAAAGAATGGCTGCCACCGCAACCTCTTGTGGCACCACTAAGTCGCGCAAGGGGGCCGCGACTTCAAGAGGTAGGGCGCGAATAATCGCCGTTGCATCTTCTGTCGTCAGCGGCCCGACCAGTACAGATGGATCTGGCACGCCGAACATCAGCACCGCATTGCCTGCGTCGCCCAATGTGCCCGCCGCCAAAGCCTCAATCACGAACCGGTCCGAAATCATGCCCGCAAGGGCAGGGGCCGACAGCGTTGCCAGCACGATATAGGCGGCCGTCACAGGCAGACCCATGCCCAGCACAAGGCTTGCGATTGCAACCATGACAATGGCGATCAACAGGTTGCCACCGGCCCAGTCCGCGATCATCAGGCTGAAGGTGTTGCCGATGCCAGCCGTCGCGATCACGTTGACCACAAGCCCCACGGCACATAGCAGCACAGCAGTCATAATCATGCCTTTGGTGCCCATCACCAACGCCTCAAACACCGCGCGCGGGCCCATCGGATTTTGTGTCAGCCAGCTTGATGCGATCACCGCCAAAATACCAAAGACCGCGGCGTAAGCGGGCGTAAAGCCTGACACGAGCATCGCGATAAGGCCGCCGATTGGGATGACGAAGCTCGCGCCACCTTTCTTGAAGGCTGAACCCACAGTCTCACCATCGTTCTCCATCGGTTGCAGGCGTAAACGACGGGCCTCGATCCGGACAAAGAACACGACTGACAGGAAATAGAGCAAGGCAGGCAACGCCGCCACGGCGACAATGGTTTCGTAAGGGATCTGTGTGAAGCTTGCCATAACAAAGGCGCCGGCCCCCATGATCGGGGGCATCAACTGGCCACCGGTAGAAGACGCGGCCTCAACCCCGCCTGCAAATTTGGATGGGAATCCTGCCTTTTTCATTAGCGGGATTGTGATGACGCCCGTCGATGCCGTGTTGGCCACAGCAGACCCCGAAATCGTGCCGGTCAAACCAGAGGCGATGACCGCCACAATACCTGGCCCACCCACCAAACGCCCGGCAATCGCGCGGGCGATATTGATGACAAAGTCACCGGCACCAGAGCGCAGCAGAAATGCGCCAAAGATGATGAACAAAAACACAAAGGTTGATGAGATTCGCGCGATCGTGCCGAACATCGCGTCATCGCCAAAGATCGACCGAAAGGCGATGGATTCCCAACTAAGACCGGGGAACGAAAAGACCCCGCCGATCATCTGACCCCACCATCCAACGTAAGAAATCGCGATGATGATCAGGGCGGGGATGACCCAACCGGTCAATCTGCGCGTTAACTCAATCGCGCCGATGATGCAGATCACAGCTGCGATCCAATCAAGGGGCGAAAATTTGACGCCACGGTCGTAAATGCCTTGTTCAGCAAAGGGCATATAAATCGCAGCTGCAGCCACCAGCACACCCAGTGTCAGATCAAAGGCGAGTATTGGTTTGCTGCGCGTCTGCCCTTTGATCAGTGGGTTCAGAACCGCTGCCAGAAACGCAAACCCGGCGAAGTGATAGGCGTTGCGCTGGAATTCGGAAATGACCGGGTCAAAGGCAACGTAGATGTGCCCAACCGCAATCAGAAAGCA
Organism: Roseobacter sp. CCS2; assembly: GCF_000169435.1. Taxonomy (GTDB): domain Bacteria; phylum Pseudomonadota; class Alphaproteobacteria; order Rhodobacterales; family Rhodobacteraceae; genus Yoonia. Next base: position 785,128 of record NZ_AAYB01000002.1, read on the forward strand.
AAGAATGGAAAGCGCCGTGTTGGTCAAGCCGGTGAAGTCACGCTGTGCTGCGGCCTCAACGGGGGTTTCATCAGACATGGGCATCCCCTTAGATACAAAACGGCCCGCACCATTATGGCGCGGGCCGCAGGTAATTTAGTTTGCGATCAGACGCTCGGGAATTTCAATCCCCTGCTCTTGATAGAACCGCGCCGCACCAGGGTGCAGTGGCACTGGCAGGCCTGCAATCGCGGCCTCTAGCGCCATCGCTTTGGTTGCGGGGTGGATCGCCTGCAAGAATGGCAGGTTCTCATAGATCGTCTTGGTAATCTGATAGACATTTTCCTCTGGCAGATCGGCATGCGTAGCCAAGAAGTTTGGCTGCGCAATCGTGTTGATATCTTCGGTCTGGCCCGGATAGGTGCCAGCCTCGATCACATAACGCGTCCACAACCCGCGATCACCATCGGCCATCGCCAACTGCTCATCCGTAAAGTCGAGCATGGTGACGCCATCACCGGCGGCTGCCATCAACTGGCTGACCGCACCGGTTGGTACGCCCGCAGGTGTGCTGATGCCTTTGACCTGACCGTTTTGCAGCGCTTCGGCCGATGGGCCATAGCCTGCAAAGACCAGTTCATAGTCAGTCTCAATATCAATGCCGAAGCCCGCCATGATGGTGGCATTGGACCCGATCGTGCCGGAATTCTGGCGACCCAAGGCCATGCCTTCGCCTGTCAGCGCAAGCATATCATCAATGGTGCCGGTAGTTGCCACATCAGAGGCCACAACAAACTGTTCCACGTTTTGCCACAGCATCGTGACCGAGCGCAGGTGGTCTTGCGGTTCGTCAACCGGGCCAGTGCCTGTCGCCGCATAAAATCCAAAAAGACCTTGCAGAATACCAAACTGTGCCTCGCCTTCGCGGATCAGGCGCACATTCTCACCAGATCCGGCGGAACTGATGGCGGACATACCAATGCTTTGGCTTGGTTCCAGTTTCACTTTCACCAGCGTCGAAAGGGCCACGCCCACGGGATAATACGTACCGCCTGTCGATGCTGTCGCAAGGATATAGCTGGCCTCTTCAGCGTCTTGGGCCTGTGCCATTGGCGCTGTCACAGCAATGCTGGCCGCAAGTACGGCCTTGGATAAATAGTGCATAGATTTCTCCCTATTGTTGGGCCTCTCAGCCCCTACGTAACGCGAAAGTAGGCATTCACACGCCAGAGTCCACAGTGCACAACCTTGTTACCGCTTCAGATCGCGACATTTGGGGTGGCGAGCATGAAAAACGTGCATTAGTTAGTTTTTGACAAATTGTTTTCGGAAGGGATAGACAAGAATGGCCAAGATTACCTACGTTGAACATGGCGGCAAAGAACATGTAGTCGATGTTGCCAACGGGCTGACCGTCATGGAAGGCGCGCGCGACAACGGCATTCCGGGGATCGAGGCCGATTGCGGCGGCGCCTGTGCCTGTTCGACCTGCCACGTCTATGTCGATGATGCTTGGGTGGAAAAACTGCCCGCCAAAGACGCGATGGAAGAAGACATGCTTGATTTCGCGTATGAACCTGACCCCGCAAAATCGCGCCTGACCTGCCAGTTGAAAGTGACTAATGATCTGGACGGGCTGCGCGTGCAAATGCCGGAAAAACAGATTTGATCCGTAGCTTTGCTTTGGTGGCTGTGATGGCCACCTCTGCCTGCGCCGAAACGATTGTATCGGCGGAATACAGCATGCCTACAGATCGCTACGCCCACGGTATTCTGGGTGATGCGATTGAGTGGGGGACGCTTGAGGTCACAACAGACACCGGCCTGCGTCGTTTTGTGCTATCGCCAGATCGGGTTTTTGAAGACGTCTCCCCTCGGCTTGCCGATGTTGATAGCGATGGAACGCCTGAGGTCATTGTTGTTGAGACCCTTAACAGTGCAGGCGCGCAATTGGCGATTTACGATGAAACCGGCAAGATCGCCGCGACCCCGCATATCGGGCGCACGAACAGATGGCTTGCCCCCATTGGTGTTGCTGATCTGGATGGTGATGGCTTTGTTGAAATCGCCTATATCGACCGCCCGCATTTGGCAAAAACCTTGCGTGTGTGGCGTTTCGTTGATGGCGCGTTGGAACCTGTCGCAGACCTGCCCGGCCTGACAAATCACCGGATTGGCGAACGTGATATCGGTGGCGGTATCCGCGATTGCGGGCAGGGGCCCGAAATGATCACGGCAAGTGCGGACTGGACGACAGTGATGGCGACAACCTTAACAGATGGTCAGCTGCAAACCCGCGCGATTGGCACGCATATCGACCGCGGCTCGTTCACAACAGCACTGGCCTGTCGGATACTGCCCTAGGTGATCGTCACGACAATTGCGATAAGAACTGCGATTTCAGTGATCTGCTGGGTTGCCCCCAAGATGTCGCCGGTCTGGCCGCCGATCTTGGCGCGGGCGATCAGCGTACAGCAAAGAACCGAGATCAGCGCGATCAATATGGCCCAAGGGTAGCCGCAGAGCAGCGCAAACCCAATAGCTATACCCGCCGCCAACCACACCGTCCCAGATGCGGGGCGCCCCACAGTGCGGCTCAAGCCTCCATCGCGCGCGTTGGGTAAAACAGCCATTACACCGACCATACTGGCCCGGCTGAGCGCACCTGTCGTCATAAAGGCAACCCAATAGGCCCCCATCGAAACGATCACCACCAAGGCCAGCCAACGGATCAGCAGCGACAGCGCAATCGCGCAAACGCCGTAAACGCCGATATGGCTATCCTTCATGATCGCCAAGCGGTGTGCCTTTTCCCAGCCGCCCCACAGACCATCCGCGCTATCGGCCAACCCATCTTCGTGCATCGCACCGGTCATGACGACCGATCCGGCAAGGACCAAGCCTGCAACGATCCCTGTAGGAATGCTTATCGCCAGCATCAGCGCCGTGGCCGCGGCCAGGATCACGCCGACGACGACACCTACAAGCGGATACGCCCAAGCTGCTGCCGCCCCACGTTCCATAGCGCGCCCACTGTCGACAACAATTGGCAGTCTTGTCAGCAAACCAAGTGCGGCTGGCAGATCAACCCGATCAATCAAAGCATTGTCGTGTTTGTACAAAATGCGTCCCTCGGGGCCTTTCCATCGCGGCCCCTTGCGTTAAACAAGACCAAGATTTGACCGCAGAGAGGACGCGATGCAAGCGCCATTTACCAGCCTTTCCACATTCCGCGATGCTTTGACAGCTGCCCCCGGACCAGATGCTGCCGCCACCACCGGCGCGCAGGATCGCAATGGGCAGCTGACAAAACCCCCCGGCGCGCTGGGCCGGTTAGAGGATCTGGCGATCTGGTATGCAGGTTGGCGCGGCGATGCGCAGCCGCAGATCAACGCGCCGCAGGTGATTATTTTTGCAGGCAATCACGGCGTTTGCGCGCAAGGTGTCTCGGCCTTTCCGCCAGAGGTGACGACGCAAATGGTCGCGAATTTCGAACATGGCGGGGCGGCGATCAATCAACTGTCCAAAGCATTTGGTGCGAAGCTGGATGTTTATCCGCTGGCACTGGACACACCAACCGCGGACTTCACCGTAACCCCTGCAATGACTGAGGCCGCATTTGTCGAAGCCTTGCAGACAGGCTGGACCGCCGTTGACCCAGACGCCGACCTTTTGGTCACCGGTGAGATGGGGATCGGGAACACCACATCCGCCGCCGCTGTTGCCGCCGCCGTTCTTGGCGGTGAGGCCGCAAATTGGACAGGGCGCGGCACAGGTGTGGATGACGCGGGACTGGCACGTAAAACCGATGTTGTCGCACGCGGTTTGGCGTTACATGCCACGTCTGACCCGTTAGAGGCGCTGCGCTGCCTTGGTGGGCGCGAATTGGCGGCGATGGCGGGGGCGATTGCAGCAGCGCGCCACCACCGCATCCCCGTGATCCTGGATGGGTTTATTTGTTGCGCTGCCGCCGCCGCCTTGCACAAGGCCGCCCCCGGTGCGCTGGATCATACGGTTGCGGGGCACCTTAGCGCCGAAGGTGCGCATCAGCGTATGCTGGATGCTTTGGACAAAGAACCGTTGTTGCAGCTTGGTTTGCGTCTGGGCGAAGGCTCTGGTGCCGCTCTTGCGATAGGGGTCCTTAAAGGGGCGATTGCCTGCCATTCGGGCATGGCTACTTTTGCAGAGGCCGGGGTTAGCGACGCCTAAGACGCGTTCTTTTTCCGCTCGCTGGCTTGTTGGCGGGCGGTCAATTCCATCTCTAACGCGCTGTTCAATTCGCGCGCGCGTGCGACGTATTCCGGCACATCCGTGATCGGCACGCCGGGGCGCCAAAGCTGGGCCAATTCACGCAAAGCGGCGCGGTCATGTTGATAGAACGCCTGTTCCAGTTCCGCCGCCTCAAATTCTGACAAGCCAAGGTTTTCCAACGCGTAACGGCCCGCCCGTAAAGAACTGTCAAACATTTCGCGCACGATGTCATTGGCGCCGGCATCATAAAGTTCGTGCACATGCACCCGGTCGCGGGCGCGGGCGATGATATGCAGATCAGGACGGGCCTTGCGTGCATAGCGGACGAGCTTGTTACACGCCTCGCGGTCATCGGCGGCAACGACCAGCACGCGTGCATCCTCAAGCCCTGCGGCATTCAGAAGATCGGGCCGCGTCGGGTCACCAAAGAACCCGCGAAACCCGAATTTACGCATCATCTGCACGGTGCTCAGATCATTGTCGACAACCACGGTTGCAAACCCCGCAGTTTGCACCAAGCGGTTTACGATCTGCCCAAAGCGCCCAATGCCTGCGATAATCACGGTGCCTTGTTCATCAACTTCATCATGTTCAGTTTCATCCGGATCGCCCATGCGTTTGCTGATCAGTTCGTAGGTGATGAACATCAACGGCGTGATCAGCATCGACATGGCGATGATCAGCAAAAGCTGACCGGCAAGATCGCCACCCAAGACGCCTTGTTGCAGCGAAAAGGAAATCAGGACAAAGCCAAATTCACCGGCCTGTGCAAGGCCAAGGGTAAAAAGCCAGCGATCTTTTTTGTGGAGTTTGAAAAGAAAGGCGAGCCCAAAAAGGATCACGCCTTTGATCACCATCACCGCGACGGCAAGTGCGATGATCCGCGCGGGATCGCCAAAAAGAAGGGCGAAATCAATGCCAGCGCCCACAGTGATAAAAAACAGGCCCAGCAATAGGCCTTTGAACGGGGCAAGGTCGCTTTCCAACTCGTGCCGAAATTCAGAGTTCGCAAGGACGACACCGGCCAGAAATGTGCCCAAGGCCGGGGACAGGCCGACCATTGTCATTAGCACGGCGGTCGCCACAACCATGAGCAGGGCGAGGGCGGTATACATCTCGCGTAGGCGCGCGTGGTGGATATAGCGAAACAGCGGGCGGGTTAGAAAAACACCGGCCAGAATAACAACCGCGACCGCGCCAAGGGTGACCAGCGTGACACCCCAACCGGGCAGCCCTTCGACAAGGCTCAGGGTTGTGTGATGGTCATCATCATGCGGTGCAAGGGTGACAGACCCATCTGTGGCAAGGGATGCGACAACCGGAACAGCCAGCAAGGGCAGCAGCGCCAGCATCGGGATCACCGCGATGTCTTGCGCCAGAAGAACCGAAAATGTTGACCGTCCGCCGCTGGTCTGCATCAGCCCTTTTTCGGTCAGTGTCTGCAAGACGATAGCCGTGGATGACAGCGCAAAGATCATCCCGATTGCCGTTGCAGTGGACAGCGGATAACCCATCGCCATGCTGCCAGCCGTGATTGCAGCCATCGTCAGCAGGATTTGCATACCCCCCAGACCCAGCAGCCGCTGGCGCATGTTCCATAGCGCACGGGGGTCCAGCTCTAGCCCGATCAGGAACAGCATCATGACGACGCCGAATTCCGCAAAATGCTGCAAATCCTGGGTTTCAGACCCGACCAGCCCGGTCAAAGGCCCAATTACGATGCCTGCGAGCAAATACCCAAGCACAGAGCCCAATCCCAGACGCGCCGCCAATGGCACGGCGATGACCGCAGCCCCAAGATAGATTGTCGCCTGAAACAGAAAAGTTTCCATGCCGCTCCGCCTGCCCAAAACCGGTGCTTGTGCACTTGTTAATCGGTTAAAGTCGCTTTGATCAGTTTAACGGTGATCTGTTTCTTTGAAAGGGTGAAAGGGTTGTATTACGTTGCGGCGGGTGAGTGCATCCAAGAACAGTTGGGTACACACCACTGACATGTCACCGTATCATCCTTCCGGCACTTCCAAAGCATAGGTGCGCCCGCGTTTGACATAGTTCAGTGCGTCTTCACCAATGGCGGTGACCTGCCCGCCATCAAGGGCGCTGCCGACCTCGACACGCACATAGCGTCCGTTGCTTAGCCGGACCAACGCGCGGCGTGCGTTGGCGCGTCCGTAAACACCGATCAGATTGATTTCGCGCAGCCGAATGGCATCTTCTTGGGTTGCGGCACGGGCCACGCCGCCGGGAACAGGAGCAAAGTTCTGTGGTGGAACGGGTGCTGCGGCGGTAACGGGAGCGGCTGGTGCCACGGTACGCGTTTGCTGGCGGGCCTGTGCGGCAGCCACAACAGTGCCAAAATTTGAAGGCCGCGCATCTGGTCTTACGGACAAGACCACCGCCAACGCGGTGCTGTTATCAAAGCGCAGGGTTGCGTCGTCTGTCTCAATCCCAGCGATAATATCGGTGATATCAGGTGTGCCGGGGTCAACATTCGGTGACATGCCTTGCGGGCGTAGACGCGGGCGCAGATCAACGATGGCACCGTCTTCGACGGTTTCAGAATCCAACGCAATGGCACCAGTATTTTGCAACTCAAGCCCGGCTATACCGACGCTGCCGGGTGTTGGTGTGGCGTCGCCATCTGGCACAGCTTCTGCAAGCGCTGCTTCAACAGAATCTGCTTCAGTAGGGCTTTCTTCTTCGGCTTCGGGTAATTGCGCGTTCGCAGGGCGCAGTGGTGTGGCATAGTCCGGGCGTCCAGCGATGATGATCACGCCTTCGGGGGCTGGTGCCAGCAACGCCATCCGGTCCAGATCAGCTTGGTCCAATGTAGGGCGGGGGGTGATCGTCTGATCGGGCAGGCCTGCGAAAACAACGGCACCTTCGGGCGTTACCGTGCCCTCTTCGGTCGCCAGAATAAAGCCGTCCTCATCCAGCGCAAAGACGATTTCAGGGGCTGGCGGATTGGCCGGTGCGATGAAGCTTAGGTCCGTATCCAGACCCGTCAGGGGGGGAACCTCGGGCTGCAAAATACGTTCGGGCGGTGTGCTGACCGCAGGCGGCTGGAAGGCAAGTAGGATCGTTCCTGTAGGCACGTCAATAAAGCGTGGTGCACGCAACCACACGCCAGTTGCCTGATAAATGCGCAAAGCCTCGTCAGGGCTAAGAACCTGACCGCGTAGTACCGGCGCACCAACACTGGCCTGTGCGGTTTCAGGTGACTGCGGGGCAGGTGGGTTTTGCATTGGTTCCATCGCCGGGTCAGCGGCCTGAGCAACAGTTTGAGCAGGCTGAAGAACGATGGGTGCTGCCGTTTCAGCGGTCAACTCCGGTAGATCAGAAGGCTGGTCACCCGCGGCGCCAAACCCGGCAACTTCGACGTTTGGCGTGATTGGCGCGGCTTCCAAAACCGTTTCGGGCGTCGGGGTCGATGCAGCAACGGTTGGGGCAGGTGCCTGTGGTGTAACAGTTGCAGTCTCTTGCGTGGTCGGGACTGGCACGGCCGCCGTTTCTGCTGTGTCCTGCTGTGACCAGATCAATCCGCCAATAAGCAGCACACCAGCGGCGATGGATGCAGCGATAAGTGCTGGCTTGTTTGTGTTTTTTGTCGATCGTGGTGCCGGTTTACGATCAGCAGCAGCGCCAAGTTTAGGTGCTGTCACCGGCCCGCTGCCAGCCACTGCGACCAAAGTTGGCTTTCCGGATCTGGGTTGTCCAGGATGATATTCTGCGATGATGCTGTCCAGATGCGCGATGGTGGCAAAGACCGGGTTTTCGGGAATGAGCGGGTCTTTGACTGGCTCTGGTTCCGCCACTGTGATGACTGGCGCGTGATATTCTGCCGGGATGTGGTCCACCCAAATGGCTTGCATTGGCGTTGGATCTTCAACAGCCTCAGCCTCAGCCTCAGCCTCAGCCTCAGCCTCAGCCTCAGCCTCAGCCTCAGCCTCAGCCTTTGGTGTCAGTTCGTCGTCCGACATCTTATCGGTCACATCATCAACATCAGCCGAAGTTGTGGTCTGCCCTGACAAAAGGGCTGCCAGATCATCTTTATAGACGTCTTCTTTCACTTCTTCAGGCAAATCAAAAACCAAGAGCCGCGATTTAATGCGGGTGCCGACGATCATCACCGGTAGATCGTCCCGCGTGATCAGCGCGTCAGGGCCAACCACACTGCGGGCCATGTCTGTGGGACCAAAGAAAACCTCTTTTTGGAAAGTAAACGGTTCTGGGACGGCCACGAAAGCAACAGGTTGAAAGCCGTGACCAGCGGCAAAGGTTTCAGCCTCGCGCAGCGTTTCGCGGGCTACAGCCGCGATATGCGTGCGCCCGCCGAATTTTTCGCTGTCGATAACCAATTCATCCAGCGCGTAGGGTGTCGCCCCTTCAAGGGCTGCGTGAATATCATCATCTGTCGTCATCGTGCCGTTGAGGGCAACATATTTGATCTGATCAAGGGGGATCACAATCTTTGTGCGCAGCCCATCAGGTTCGATCGTCAGGGCTTTTTCGCGTAGAACTTTCAGATCATCGCCCAGCGTTTCACTGCCGACATCAGCGCGCCCAACGCGTCGCCAGCCGCGCGGCACCCGGTGCAGCAACTCTATGCCGTCAAACGAAAGGGATAGCGCAAAATTGGTGATCATCATCACGCTCTATCATGTTGGTCCCACAGGCAAAACGCGTTTTGCCACCCTGTGCGAACCCTATAGCAGAAACCCGCCCACGCCAAGGGCAAGGACGGGTTTGATCGGCTTATGCCGTTGCTTTGGTTAACGCTTGATCCAAATCAGCGATCAAATCTTCGGCATCTTCAATCCCAATGGACAGTCGCACGATGCCGGGGCCTGCGCCTGCAGCTTCTTGCTGTTCTGCGGTCAACTGGCGGTGCGTGGTTGAGGCCGAGTGAATGATCAGGCTGCGCGCATCGCCAAGGTTGGCGACGTGGCTGAAAATCTCAAGGTTATCCACCAGCTTGATGCAGGCGTCATAACCGCCCTTCACCGCGACCGTGAACAATGCACCCGCACCTTTGGGGCATATCTTGGGGATCAGTTTGGAATAGGGCGAACTTTCCAACCCGGCATAGGTCACATAATCCGTGCGCGGATCATCTTCGAGCCATTTGGCGATTTTCATTGCGTTTTCGACATGGCGTTCCATGCGCAAAGACAAAGTTTCGATCCCCATTAGCGTATAATGTGCCGCCTGCGGGTTCATCGTCATGCCCAGATCACGCAGACCAATGGCGATGCCGTGGAAAGTAAAGGCAAGGGGCCCGAACGTTTCCGCGAACTTGAGGCCGTGATAAGCCTGCTCTGGTTCGCTCAGGCTGGGAAATTTGTCGTTGGCTGTCCAGTCAAACTTGCCGCTATCGACCACACAACCCCCGGTCACGGTGCCGTTGCCGGTCAAGTATTTGGTGGTGGAATGCACCACAAGCGTCGCGCCATGTTCAATCGGGCGGCACAGGTACGGTGTGGCTGATGTGTTATCGACAATCAGCGGAATGCCAGCGGCGTCCGAGATGGCAGAGATCGCATCCAGATCAGTGATATGCCCACCGGGGTTTGCGATGGCTTCGCAAAACACCGCGCGGGTGTCATTATCAATCGCGGCTTTCACTGCATCATGGTCGTCGAAGTCGACGAATTTGGCAGACCAGCCGAACCGTTTGATCGTCTGGCTGAATTGCGTGACCGTACCACCATAAAGACGGCTTGATGCTACGATATTACGCCCCGGCTGCATCAGCGGGAACAGCGCCATAATCTGGGCTGCGTGACCGGATGAGCAGCAGACACCGCCGACACCGCCCTCAAGTGTCGCGATGCGTTCTTGCAAGGCGGCGACCGTGGGGTTGGTCAGACGCGAATAGATATAGCCGACCTCTTGTAGGTTGAACAAAGCGGCGGCGTGATCGGCATCGCGGAACACGTAAGCGGTGGTTTGATAGATCGGAACCTGCCGCGCGCCTGTTGCTGGATCTGGGCGTGCGCCTGCGTGAATTTGCAGCGTGTCAAAGCCGTAACTTGGGCCGTCGGTCATGTCTGGTCTCCCTTTGGAATGTGTTGTCGCATGGTTTAGGCGCAAACGCATAAGTACTCAACGGGCGAGGGGGAAATAGGTGACTGGTGGCGACAGCACTGCGGATGCAGTGCTGTCGCGGTTTGTTACTCGCCCAAGGCAATGCCTTCGCGCCGCGGATCGGCCCCGCCGCTCAGCGTGTCGCCAATCGCAATGGCGTGAAGGCCAGAGTTCAGACCGCGCACGTTCACTTCAAACCCCAGTTCTGTCAGCGCCCCCTCAAAGCCGGTGGCGTCAGTGCCTTCTTCCAGATCATAGGTGCCAAAGCGGTTCACCAGATGCGGCATCGACACGGCTTGTTGCACATCTATGCCCCAATCCACATGGGCCACGATGGCCTGTGCCACATAGCCAATAATCCGGCTGCCACCGGGGGAGCCGATAACAAGGCTGGGTGCGCCATCTTCAAGCACGATTGTGGGCGACATGGATGACCGCGGGCGTTTGCCGGGTTCGATCCGATTGGCGATTGGAATGCCATCGGTGTGGGTGCGGAATGAGAAATCGGTTAACTCATTATTCAGAAGGAACCCACGCACCATCAAACGCGATCCAAAGCCGTTTTCGATGGTTGTGGTCATCGACAGCGCGTTTCCGTACTGGTCAACGATCGAGATATGAGATGTCGATGGCAATTCCAGCGAGATGTCATCGGCGAGAAGCATTGCATGATCCCATTCGGGCGATCCCGGTGCGACTTCTGCCAACGCTGCATCAGTGTTAAGCAACGCTGCGCGCTCATCAAGATAGGTGCTGGCTGTTAACCCTTCGGTTGGCATTGGGACGAAATCACTATCCGCCATGTAACGCCCCCGGTCGGCAAAGGCCAAACGCGAGGCATCGCCGATCAACCGCCAAGTGTCAGCATTCTCGGGTCCCATTTCGGCAAGGTCGTAGCGGTCCAGCATGCCAAGGATTTGTCCAACGGTCAGCGCGCCAGAAGAGGGCGGGCCCATCCCACAAACCTCCATCGTTCTGTAAGGGACGCAGACCGGGTCGCGTTCAATCACCTCGTAGATTTCCAGATCGGTCGCAGTCAGTACGCCGGGGTTGCCTGCTGCTGTGCGGACAGTGGCGACGATATCATCAGCAATCGGCCCTTCGTAGAAGGCGTCGCTACCATGCGCTGCAATCAGACGCAGCGTATTGGCGTAATCGGCGTTCACCAGCGTGTCGCCGGCTTGCAGCGCTTCGCCGCCGGGAAAGAAATAGTCGGCGGTGCGTGAAAAGGTTTGCAGCCGCTCCGCGCCCCCTGCGATGGAACTGGCAAGGCGCTCTGATACCGTGAACCCATCTTCGGCCAAAGAAATTGCGGGGGTGAACAAACCACCCCATTCCGCAAGACCCCAGCGCGCGTGCGCCTCTTCCATCAACATCGGTGTGCCTGGGGTGCCAACTGATCGGCCCCCGACAACGGCATCCCAGAACCCCATCGGTTCACCTTCTTCAGTTTGAAACAGCGTTGGCGTGACCGCCAAAGGTGCGGTTTCGCGGCCATCCAACGTGGTCACTTCGCCTGATGTCGCATCATACCAGACCAGAAACGCGCCACCGCCCAGACCAGAGGATTGCGGTTCGACCAAACCCAGCACCGCCTGCACTGCGACCATTGCGTCTGCCGCTGTGCCGCCTTCACGCAGCACGGCTGCACCGGCCTCAACAGCCACTGGGTTTGCGGCAGCGACCATCCAGTTTTCCGCTGTGACGGGCGTGCCTGCCTGTTTGGCGGCCAACGCGGCCTGTGCAGCCTGGGATACTGTGGCAAAAGCGGACAGGTTGCTTTCCGCTTCGGGCGCGACAGTATCTGCCGCCTGTTGCGCCACCAAAGGTCCTGCAAGACCAACTGAAAGTGCAAACGAAATATACGAAAATCTTGTCATTATTGAAAATCCTCTCCTGTGGATGATGAAAAGCATGGGTCGGAACATGTGAAAATCAACGAAAGCTTGCTTCAATGCATAAGGCGCTTTTCACAGCAACTGTGCAAATTTCTTGCAATTCCGCCAAGCAAAGACGGTCAAACCCAGCGGATTTTGGCCTTTTTCCGATCAGACAAACCATTGGACCGGTGCAATTTCCTTCGCTAGCGTAATCTCAGGTTGTCTAAGAAAGACGCGTTCAAGCGCCTGTTGATTACCAAAAAATAGTCAAAAGACTAAAACAATAGGGACGAAATCATGAAACTAGTTATCGGACTTGATGGCCATGGTTCGGGGGAAAAAGCCCTTGAATTTGCCAAGAGCATAGCGTCGCACAGCGAAACCTGTGAGCTGATCGTCGTTTATGTGATCGAATGGTCGCCGTTTTCTTTCCAGACGGCAGAGGAGAATGCGCAGCGCCATAAGCGGCGCGAAGAAGAAATCGCCGTCGCAATGGAGCGGGTCGTTGACCCAGCCGTGACGTCGCTCAAAGAAGCCGGACTTTCCGCGCGCGCAATTGTGCGGCATGGCGATGTCGCCGACACGATTGATGAGATTGCCCATGCCGAAGGGGCGTCGCAGATCGTTGTTGCCCGTTCAAGTGCTGGCGGCCTGACGTCGCGCCTGTTTGGCAGTTCAACCGCAAACCTTGTCATGAACGCCCGCGTTCCTGTCACTGTTGTCGCATAAGGAGCGGGTCATATGAAAAAGTTACACTCCATATTTTTGGCGATCATCGCCTATCTTGCCTTGGCAATGCCGGCGCAGGCGCAAGAGGTTGCCGCGTCTTTGGACGCACGCGTGAACGAAATATTCGCAAATGCTACAGGTTGGTTCGTCAACTTCATCTTTATGGCCATTCCGGGCACAAGCTTTCCTTGGATCGTGATGTGGCTGGTGATTGGTGCCACCGTTTTCACCATCTATTTTGCCGCGGTCCAGTTCCGGTTTTTCGGGCATGCGGTCAGCTTGGTCAAAGGTGACTATTCCGACCCGAACGATGCGGGCGAGGTCAGCCATTTTCAGGCGCTTGCAACGGCCCTGTCAGGCACCGTTGGTCTTGGTAACATCGCAGGTGTTGCCGTGGCGGTCGGGATTGGCGGACCAGGGGCTACATTCTGGATGATCCTTGCAGGTCTGCTGGGCATGGCGTCCAAGTTCACCGAATGTACGCTGGGTGTGAAGTATCGCAATGAATACCCTGATGGCACCGTGTCCGGTGGTCCGATGTACTATATCTCAAAAGGGTTTGATGAGCTGGGTTTGCCGGGCGGCAAGATCCTTGCTGTCATGTTCTCGATCTTCTGTATTCTTGGTGCGCTGGGCGGTGGGAACATGTTCCAAGCCAATCAGGCGCATGCGCAGATCACGCAGATCACGGGTGATTTTCCGGGCTGGATTACGGGCCTTGTGTTTGCCGCTGTCGTGTTTTTGGTCATCGTCGGCGGTATCAAATCCATCGCCAAGGTGACTGAAAAGATCGTGCCATTCATGGGCATCCTTTACGTTGGTGCAGCGATTGTCGTTCTGATCGTGAACTACGACATGATTGGGTGGGCCTTTGGTCAAATCTTTGCCGGTGCTTTCACTGGGCTGGGTGTCGCTGGCGGTTTCGTTGGTGCGCTGATCCAAGGGTTCAAGCGTGCGGCATTTTCGAACGAAGCAGGCGTGGGGTCTGCGGCGATTGCACACTCTGCCGTGAAAACGAAAGAGCCGATCACCGAAGGGTTTGTGTCCTTGCTCGAACCATTGATCGACACAGTTGTGATCTGCACGATGACCGCTTTGGTCATCATCATCTCGCAACAGTTGATCATCGACGAAGCAACTGGCCTTTACATGCTGAACGACGCAGGCACGGCCATCGCAACGGTGGGCGATACTGGTGGTGTTGCTTTGACATCGGCGGCGTTTGGATCAGCGATCAGCTGGTTCCCGTTTGTATTGGCCATCGCGGTGATCCTGTTTGCCTTCTCGACCATGATCTCTTGGTCGTATTACGGGCTGAAGGCCTGGACGTATCTGTTTGGCGAAGGCAAAACGACCGAGCTGATCTTCAAGATCATCTTTTGCATCTTCATTGTGATCGGTGCGGCGGCCAGCCTTGGTCCTGTCATCGATTTCTCTGATGCGGCGATCTTTGCGATGGCGGTGGTCAACATCTTCTGCCTGTATTTCCTGATGAAGGTGGTGCGCAAAGAATTGAATTCTTACGCATCACGCCTGAAGTCAGGTGAGATCAAGAAGTTCAAACACTGATCCGTCTTGCATAAAGTGAGAGAGGCCGCTGGCGAAAGCTGCGGCCTCTTTTCTTTTGTCAGGGTCGTGGCCATTGAATTTGAATGGCACAGGGTTAGAAACTGTGATGCAGCCCTGCTTTGATAAAGGACATTACCATGCCGGTTCCCTTCCATCTTGCCTTTCATGTCACGGACCTTGATGAAGCCCGCGAATTTTATGCCGGTGCGCTGGGCGCGTCCGAAGGGCGGTCAACCGACACATGGGTGGACTTTGACTTCTTTGGGCATCAATTGAGCTTGCATCTTGGCACACCGTTTGCCAACGAACCGACCGGTAAGGTTGGCGATCACATGGTGCCGATGCCCCATTTTGGTATCGTGCTGCCGCTGGATGATTGGACAGCATTGGCCGGGCGGCTGGAAGAGCGGCAAACTGATTTCATCATCGCGCCCTCTGTGCGCTTCAAGGGTGAACCGGGCGAACAATGGACAATGTTTTTCCGTGATCCTTCGGGAAACCCGATTGAGGTGAAAGGGTATGCGGATATCAGCGGGGTGTTCGCCACGACTTAAAGGCGCATGTCCGAACAGGGTTCGCATTGACAGCGGATAGCGCGCGAACCAGATTACGCCGATAACCCAACGCCAGCATATGGAGACGCCCTGATGGGAGCAAAAGCATGGTTTGCCGCTTATTACGATAACGACCCGAAAGATACGTTGGCAAATGCCCCACAGCTTGACCGGGATGCGTCTATTGCGCTGGCACATAAGGTCCTGCCGGACGTGAATTTAGAAGAAGCGGCTGATGGAACTTTGGATTTCCTGAACCCTGACAAAAAAGAGATATTTGTCGGGGTCTATGGCGATCTTAAAATTGTTGCGCATGACGATCTTAGCGGTGATTATCCGTCCAAGGTCGGCGGACACTGGCGCAACCCTGATTTTGGGTCAAAAACCTATGTTCATGCCACCCATTCGGCTGTCGATTGGTGCGCCTTTGCATTGTGGAAAGATGGAGAGTTAGCGCGCGCGCTAAGTGTTTCGCCCGATGGGGGCATTCAGGAAGATGTTGGCGCCAAGCTACCTTTTGAAGTGCCATTTTGGGATGGCGCCCGCGCCATTGAAGACGCGTTTGAAGATGACGCGCCATATCCATTGCCATTTCACCCCCTGGAACTGTCAGAAGAGGCGCTTCTTGCCACTTTGGGTTTTCAGTTTGAAGGGCACCCTGACGACTGGGTGTGCGATCCGGCGAATATTCCAATCATGCGGTTCAAAATTTCGAAAAACGCGTGGTGGAAATTTTGGTAAGACACCGCCTGGCGGCGTTAGACGTTCGCACGGAAAATATCACTTGGTCTTGGGGCAAAGCAGGTTCCGTCTGACGGTGCCGCTGGAATGTCGTCTGTCTATAAGCTTATCGCATCCAGAACCCGGCTGATTTAATTTTGTTTCTGATCGCCCGTTCATGGCGGGGCAGATTATCACGATCAAAAAGCGCGCGCACTTTGTGTCCGCGTCCTTGATAAACCATGCGTTTGAAGGGCTCATGCAGCTTAAGCAATTTTTTCAGTTTGTTGGGCGCGGTGACATCTTCCAACTTGGCCACTTGGGCATCTGTGGCCGTTGCATAAAACAGTGGCAGCATGCGGTAGTGATAGCTAACCGCGCCATCAAGCCCTAACCCGGTTGCAGGCCGCCCGCCGCCCAACCCATGAATAACCAGCGGCAAGGCAACTTGATCTAGCCACGGGTTAAGGGGTTGGATCACGAGTTCTTTTGGTGGATCATCCCGTATGCCGACGGCGTATTCCGTAAAGCGCGCGCCAAAGGCTGCCGGGTCCGCCCCGCAGAACCAGCCCGCGTTAAAATACAGGTAGCGCTCCCAGTATTCATCCGGTTGCGACATATCGAGCGAGGTTTCAAACGTCAGCCCGAACTTGTCATAAAGTGATTTCCAAATTGCGGTGTAGCCAGGCCAATACAGCTCTTCTACAGGCCACGTGCCCTCTCGCTGCATTGACGCAGCAGGGTGGTTGAAGTCGAAAGGAACATCAGCAAGCTCATCGGTAATCAGGGTGTCGGTGTCAAAGAACACAAAGGGTTCGTTTTCGGGAAGGATTTGCAGCCCTTCGATCTTGTTGCCTTGCGGGTACGTGCTGCCGAAATGCTTTGTTTCAAACGGAACCACTTGCGCACCCAAGCTGGCAAGGTGGTCTTTCACCTGCACAGACATGGTTGGATCATTCTCCCACAGGGGGCCGGGCTGGGGCTCTGCCACATATAGTTGACCGCGAAACTTGGGGGCATAGGCCCGCAAAGAGGCCGCAAACAACAGTGCCTCATATTCCAACCGTCCACCTTGGCCAACGATCATGATGTTGAAATGCGGTGTCTTGGGTGCCGACGCAGCCATGGGTGTTCCGATCAAAAACCAGTTGTAGCGTTGTAAACGCGCAGCCGGGTCGGACGCAAGAAAGGGCAGGCTCACCATGGCCCTTTGGCGCTTAATGCGCTGTAGCACCCCAAGACCATAAAACAGTATGTAAAGTAGAATGGTGGGCGACCCTGGAATCGAACCAGGCGTGAGTCGCCTCGAGGGAGTTACAGTCCCCTGCCACACCTTGCGGCCTGTCGCCCACTGACGGGTTGACTACCCGCGGTGCAAGGGTGCGTCAACTGCAAAAATGGCCAATCATGTGCAGCACTTCACACCTTGCGAATTGTCGGGTATCGCCTGCAGGACAGCAAAGGTTGGAACGCAGATGAAAAAGCCAAAGTGGGTGATCGCGAAAGAGCAAGCGAAGCGGCAGGCGGCGCAGGAAACTGTCTGGTTGTTTGGTCTGCATGCGGTGCGTGATGCGCTGGAAAACCCGGCCCGCCAAAAGCTGCGTTTGGTTGTAACCCGCAACGCGTTGGAACGATTGGGGGATGCGGTGGCACAAAGCGGGATGGAACCCGAGATTTCTGATCCGCGCAAGTTTGCAGCCCCCCTTGATCCGCAATCTGTGCACCAAGGGGCCGCCTTGGAGGTGAAACCGCTGGATTGGGGTAGCCTTGAAGATGTTGCACTGGGCGACGGGCCGATGCCGCCGCGCATCGTATTGCTGGACCGTGTGACCGATCCGCACAACGTAGGTGCGATCCTGCGCTCCGCTGAGGTTTTTGGCGCACGCGCTGTTGTGGCTGTGCAGCGTCATTCCGCGCCCGAAACCGGTGCTTTGGCAAAAACCGCAAGTGGCGCGTTGGAGCGTCAGCCTTATTTGCGCGTGCGCAATCTTGCGGATGCAATGGAAGCGTTGAAAGGCATGGGGTATCTGGTGCTGGGCTTGGATGGCGAGGCAGACCTTACAGTTGAAGCGGCTGTTGAAGGCAAACGGGACCGTCCCGTAGCCTTGGTCATGGGGGCCGAGGGGCCTGGCTTGCGTGAAAAGACCCGCGAAACTTGCAATGAATTGGTCAAAATCGACGCGGCGGCTGGATTTGGTTCGCTCAACGTCTCAAATGCGGCCGCAGTTGCCCTATATGCTGTTAAAGGCTGAATTTTAGGACAAGACCCATGGGTGCCACAAAAATCGCGACCTGCTGTTATTGCGGCACCAAAGCAGCACTTGTTCTGCGTGGCAAAGACAAGCATGAACTGGCGTGTAGTAACTGTGGTGCGCCGTTGCGCGCCTTGAAAATGTTACCAAAACAACCCGGACGTGCACATGTGCCTGACGCGACGCCAGCCCGCCCAACCAAGCGTAAGCGCGTTGAAAAATACCCCGAGTATCGCAAGGAACGCCCTAAAAAGCGCAAGAAATCCAAGGGTTTTGGTCGCCGCGTGATGTCCGAAATTTGGGATGTTGTCGAAGATGTCGTGGAAGAGATTTTCGACTAGCGCTGCATCACTGCCCTTCACGCCTGTGCGAGGGGGGTAGGCAAGCACGCCGCTTGCACGCAGATTGTGCTGCATGATTTATACTCTTTTCACCCTGTCATGCTGAACCGTCGCGCTTTTGTCGGCGGTCTGGCTATCGTGCCTTTTATGGCGGCACCTGCCGTGGCCAAGCAACCTTGTATATTTGGCAGCGGGGGCGTGGCTATTCATGGTGTTGATCCGGTCAGCTATTTTGCCGAAGGCGAACCCATCGCCGGCATTGACCGTCATCTTTTGGGCTGGCGCAATGCGATCTGGCGTTTTGCATCGCCTGATACGATGGCTGCTTTTGAACGCAATCCCCACCGATATGCCCCACGATACGGCGGATTTTGTGCGGTCACGATGGCACGCGGTGGCATATCCGAAACCGTGCCAGAGGCATGGGCGATCCATGAGGGGCGCTTATATTTAGCGCGATCAGTCTATGCTATGACGGCATGGAAAGGCGATCCAGCCCGATACGTGGCTCAAGCTGATACCCATTGGTCAAACGCAAGCTGCTGAAGGTCTTTGATGCTCAGGACACATGCCTTCACGTTTTGCTGAGATGTCTTTTTGCACCCCGTCTGCCTTCTTACATAAACTTCATAAGCGCGCGTTTCGGAACCTGCGCGCTTACTCACTGTCCCTCAGTTCCGCAACTGGCGCCCGGGTTGACCGGGCGCTTTTTTATCGGTGATTTGCGGGGTAGGGTTGCGTCATGCAGTATTCAGATAACCATCTTCGCACCATTCTTGAACGCACCAAAACAGTTGCGATTGTGGGTGTGTCAGCCAATCAAATCCGGCCCAGCTATTTTGTGGCCCGTTATCTGGGGCTAAAAGGATATCGCGTGATCCCGGTCAACCCCGGTTTGGCGGGGCAGATACTGCTTGGCGAAACTGTCTATGGTGATGTCAGCGACATCCCTGATGATGTCGATATGGTCGATATCTTTCGCCGTTCAGAGGCGGTACCGCCGATTGTGACTGCCGCTTTGGCCCGATGGCCTAAATTGCAGACAATCTGGATGCAAATTGGCGTCATGAATGCTGCAGCAGAAGCGCAGGCAGAGGCGCGGGGTGTTGATGTCATTCAGGATCGATGTCCCAAAATCGAATACCAGCGGCTATTTTCGGAATTGCGCATGGGCGGCTTTGCGACCGGGATTATATCTTCGAAATTAGCACCTTAGCTGCGCTGTTCATAAAAAAATGGCGGCGTGCCACAACAAAGGCACAATTGTCGCACATTCATGAATTGTTGCTGCACAAACCGATTCCATACGTATCAAATTGAAGACGCTTGGCATTTGACTTTGTAAACGTAACCATATGTATAATTACAGGTTCCCGTAACAGTGTTTGTTTTCCCCGTTGTTCGCTCAACCATGGATAATCAATGCAAGAGACACGTATTATCGACGCTTCGCAAACCTATGACCAGCAAGGTCAGGGGTTGCCCGCGAATTTGGAGTTGCTTGGTGGCAAGTTCAAAATCGATCGTCAGATCGGTGCTGGTGGATTCGGGATCACCTATATCGCCCAAGATACGTTTCTTGAGCGCGCTGTCGTCATCAAGGAATGTTTTCCTGAATCGATTTGCATGCGCTTTGGCAATCGCGTCACCGTAAATGCGCCCAGCCATGAGGCGCAGTATCGCAAAATTGTTGACATGTTCATGCGCGAGGCCCGCAGCCTTGCCCGCTTGCGCCACCCCAATATTGTCAGCGTTCATCAGGCGTTCGAAGAGAACGGCACCGCCTATATGGTTTTGGACCTGTTCGAAGGTCGTGATCTGCTGGATGCGATTGAAGATGATAATGACACACTCAAGCCTGATCAGATCCGCGATATTCTGCTGAAGGTGTTGGATGCGATTGATCTGGTACACAGCAATGACCTGCTGCACCGCGATATTTCACCCGATAACATCCTGCTGGATAAGTGGGGCACACCGGCGCTGATTGATTTTGGTGCTGCACGTGAAGATGCAAGTCAAAAGACCGGCGCCGTGTCGACCATGCTTGTGGTGAAAGACGGGTATTCTCCGCACGAATTTTATGTTTCTGGCGGCATTCAGGGCCCATGCAGCGATCTGTATGCGCTGGCGGCCACGATGTATCATTTGATTTCTGGCAAGGCACCACCGGTCAGCCAGACCCGTGTTGCTGCCCTCGCAGATCTGAATGATGACCCGTATGAGCCGTTGTCCGGGAATTTTCCGCAATATGAACCGGCATTCCTGGAGGCCATCGACAAAGCGATGAGCGTTCCACCCAAAGATCGGATTCAATCCGCCAAAGACTGGCTGGCGCTGATTGCACAAGAAAGCAAGAAACCCAAGAAGGTTCAGTTTCCCGAAAATAAGCACCTTACAAAAACGATCAGCGAACTGATCGAGGAAACAAACAAACACGTGACCCCGGTGATATCAGCGGAACCGGTTGTCGCGCCCAAAACCTCAGCCCCGCAGCGTTCAGAACGCTATCGTCCAGAGTGGGTTGAGGAATTTAATCGTGAGACTGTTGAGGTAGCAGAGCGCAAGCGCCGCGAAGCAGAGCGGGCTGCCGCCCAAGAGGCAGCCCGCCGCGCGGAAGAGGCGCGGCTGGCCAAGCAGGCAAGGTTGGCAAAACATGCGGCCTTGGAGGCAGAGCGGCAGCGCAAACAAAAAGAGGACGTGCGCTCGTCTCGTATTCTAGGCTGGGTGAAAGGCGCAAAGCCGGATTAGGCGCGCCCGGCTTTTTCCGCGATGCCGGATATGCCTTGACGCGCCTCAAGGGTTTTGAGCACATCATCCAGCGCAACGTCCCGCGCCGCCAACATCACAAGTAGATGATACAGCACATCCGCCGCTTCACCGGTCAGCCGTTCCTTGTCGCCTTTGACTGCTTCGATAATGGCCTCAATCGCCTCTTCCCCGAATTTTTCGGCGCATTTTTCAGGCCCTTGCGACAATAGCTTTGCCGTCCAACTGCTTTCAGGATCAGCATTTTTGCGGGACGCAATGGTCTTGGCCAGCTCGTTCAGGGTCATGTCATCCTCACGGGAATACCGGCGGCGGCCATGTGCGCTTTGGCTTCGCCGATGGTGTAGGTGCCAAAGTGAAAGATTGAAGCGGCAAGGACGGCGGATGCCCCGCCTTCGGTGACGCCTTCGACCAAGTGATCCAAGGTGCCAACACCGCCAGAGGCGATCACCGGCACATCAACCGCGTCTGAGATCGCACGGGTCAGTGGCAGATTAAAGCCTGCCTTGGTCCCATCGCGGTCCATAGAGGTCAGCAGGATTTCACCGGCCCCTTTTGCCACAACCGTCTTGGCGAAATCCACAGCGTCAATGCCAGTTTCGCGCCGCCCGCCGTGGGTAAAAATTTCCCATTTGCCGGGGGCCACGGTTTTCGCGTCAATTGCCACGACGATGCATTGCGAACCAAAGCGCATTGCGGCCTCTGCCACAACATCGGGGTTCGCCACAGCGGCAGAGTTGAAGCTGACCTTATCTGCCCCAGCCAACAGCAAATCGCGCACGTCGTGGTGCGTGCGTACCCCACCACCGATGGTCAGCGGCATAAAGCATTGCTCAGCCGTCCGCGTGGCCAGATCGAACATTGTGCCGCGGTTTTCCTGCGTCGCCATGATGTCCAGAAAACACAGCTCATCAGCGCCTGCTGCATTGTATGCGATGGCCGCATCGACCGGGTCGCCTGCATCAATCAGATCGACAAAATTCACGCCTTTCACGACGCGCCCTTCAGCGACATCAAGGCAGGGAATGATCCGTGTCTTCAACATGGCGTGATCTCTAGGCGGAATCACGAGAAATGGGAAGGGGTGGGGTGGTGCGTGCGCGCAGATCGTCGTTAGCTGGGGCCACTGGAAACATGGGAGCTATCAAATGAAACTTGCCATTACTGCCGCCTTGATCGGGCTTTGCGCCGCACCCTTATGGGCCGAAAATATGATGAAACGCTCGCCGCTTTCTGTCGCTGCAACAATCGATGGTCTTGAGGCCGCGGTGAACGGGGCAGGTGCCACGGTCTTTGCCCGCGTGGATCACGCAGCCGGTGCGCAAAGTGTTGACAAGTCGATCCCGGATGCCACATTGCTGATCTTTGGAAACCCCGCCTTGGGAACCCTTGCGATGGAGCAGGATATTCGCGCTGGTCTTGTCCTGCCTTTGCAGGTGCTGGCGTACACAGACGCAGACGGCAATACGCAGATGACATGGACCCCCGCAGAAGAGTTGTTGGAGGGGCTGGATATCGCGCCGGATGCCGAGGTGATCGGCAAGATCAATGGCGCGCTGAATATGCTGACCGACAAGGCGATGAGCGCGAACTAGGCGCGCGCCACCCTTGCCAACGCATTGCGCGCAATCGCGATGTGAAACGGCATGATCGCGGCCAGATAGATCCGGCCGCCGACATTATGAGGGGCGACCCATGTCGCCAGACTGATTTGCCCCTCATGCGACAAGACTGACACCAGAAAGTTCAGATGTTTGTCGTCGAACCCTGCGATCACTTCGGTTTCTGTTTCTGATTGCACAGGGAAGGGGCCCAGTTTGTCTGCGGCCTCTGGTCCGTCTTGGCTAAGCCCGAAAGGCGCTGTCACGATTTGGCGGATCACCAGCAGAAATTGTGCCCATCCGGGAAAGGCTGTGATGATTTCCGCAGCGCGCCGCGGTGGCAAATCAGAAGCCACGCTGTAGCAATCCAAAAAATCACCCGCTACGCGCTGATTGTGCAAGGCACTGGCCATGGGAAGCGTGATTTTACTAACCGGATTGCCCAAAGCTTACCCCTTCAGTTGCGCCAGTGCTGCCGCCAGATCAATGGCCCCGTCATAAAGCGCACGGCCAGAGATTACACCAGAGATAACACCGGTTTGCTGGAGCGCTGTTAGATCATCCATTGACGATACCCCACCAGAGGCAATGACAGGGATATCCACCGCGCGGGCCAAATCAGCGGTCGCATCAATATTCGGCCCCTTCATCGCCCCGTCGCGCAGGATGTCGGTATAAATAATGGCGGCGATCCCTGCGTCCTCGAACGACTTTGCCAGATCGGTGACCATCACATCGGTTTCCTCAGCCCAGCCGCGCGTTGCGACGCGCCCGTTACGCGCATCCAGGCCCACGGCCACCTGACCGGGAAAAGCCTTGGCCGCCGCGCGCACCAGATCGGGGTCTTCAACCGCGACCGTGCCAAGGATGACGCGGGCAAGGCCTTTGTCCAACCACTGCTCAATCGTGGCCATATCGCGGATACCACCGCCAAGTTGTGCTGGCACGGGGCAGGCCTTGAGGATCGCTTCAACCGGGGCGGCGTTCACGGGCGCGCCGGCGAAGGCACCGTTGAGGTCCACAAGGTGCAACCATTCGCAACCCGCCGCGACGAAGTCTTTTGCTTGTGCTGCCGGATCATCATTAAAAACAGTCGTCTGATCCATGTCGCCATGTACCAATCGCACTGCGTTTCCGTCTTTAAGATCAATGGCAGGATAGAGGATCATGGGGCAGGCACCTTTTGCGTTTCTCTGCGTTTATGCATGGTGCGTATCGGATTGCAACGCGGGGCTTTGACCCAACGTCTTACTTGATTGCGGGCACATCGGGCGCGCATGCTCTGCCCGAGGAACTCAGGGAGGAAATGAGTATGAAACGATTTCTGATTTTGGCGGCATCGTTGTTTGCCTTTGCAACGGTGGCTTCTGCACAGGACGCAGCGCTTGGTGTGTGGCAGACCGAAGTAGATGACGGCGCCTATGCCCATATCACAATCGCCCCATGTGGCGCGGCGGTTTGCGGCGTGATCAGCCGCACCTTCAACGCTGATGGCGAATTCCAGTCCGAAAATATCGGTAAGACACTGGTAATCGACATGGTGCCCCAAGGTGGCGGTGCATACGAAGGATCAGTCTGGCGTCCGTCCAATAACAAAATCTACATCGGTAAGATGGATGTGAGCGGGAACGCTTTGCGCCTGCGTGGCTGTGTTGCTGGCGGCCTGTTATGTTCCAGCCAGAACTGGGTGCGCGTCGGGTAAAAGCCCACGTTCCAAGATATAAAAAGAGGGCCTCTGCGATGCAGGGGCCTTTCTTATGTGTGACTTTCCTATGCCGCCGTTTTTTTTCGGGTCCGCACTATCTGGCTGTTACTGAATAGTATGGGTTCCGAAAAAATGTGTCGCACAATCTTTCTATAGAATTTTCGCAAAGTTGACGACGTCAGGTCAATGCCAATGAAGCTCCCCACTTCTGCCACAAAGCGATCTTAGCCAAAATAGCATCAAGTCAATTAATGCAAGGCAATAGAATACAATGCGCAATCTGCAAACCTACGTCCTATCAACTGGCCTCTGCCTTACGGCGGCGGCTGCCTCGGCACAAAGCATCAGCTGCGGGCAGGATTATACCGTGCAATCGGGTGATTTTTTGTCAAGCATTGCACTCGCGGCATATGGCAACACGGGCAGCTTTAACCTGATCTATAGCGCCAATGCAGACGTCATCGGCCCGAACCCCGGCCTGATTAACGTGGGCGATGTGCTGTTTATCCCGTGCCTTGATGGTGATCTGGGACAATCCGCTGCGAATACCGCAGTAATCCGCACTGTGCAGACCACAGAACAATTGCCCGCGCCTGCCGAAGATAAGCCGATCCGCGTTCTGACGGCCACAGGCTGGGCCCCCTTCATGAATGAAGATCAGGCGCAGGGCGGTCTGCTGACCGAGATTATCAACCTCGCGTTGGAAAACGCTGATGGAAATCCTGCGTACCAGATCGACTTTATCAATGACGATGGTGCGCACCTGAACCCGCTGATCGTGGATCACGCCTATGACATCAGCATCGGTTGGAGCCAGCCAAACTGCGATATCATCGACAAGCTGGAAGACGAATCCCAGTTCCGCTGCAACAACCTCGACTTCAGTGCGCCGCTTTATGAAGAAGTGCTGGGCTATTACAGCCTGTCCAGCGATCCGGTTTTTGCCGACCACGCAGAACTGATCGGCAAAAGCATTTGTCGCGCAGAGGCGTTTACACTGGCCCCTCTTGAAGAGGTTGAGCTTGTGGCCCCGGCAATCACTATCGTGCGTGCGCCGACTGCGGCTGACTGCATCGACTATCTGATTGACGGTCAAGCTGACATTGCATTGGTTGCCGTTGACGTCGCGGACGGTCGGATCAGCGCATTGAACGCTGCATCAAACGTTCAGATGCACGAAGCACTGACCTTTGTTGACGTTTTGCACGCCGTTATCGCCAAAACACATCCGCGTAACGAAGCCATTCTTGATACGGTCAACAACGGTTTGGAAAACATCAAAGCTTCGGGTGTGTGGTTTCAGACCGTGCGTCGTCACATGACAGAGTTCCGCAAGGCAAACCTGTAAAGTCTTGCATGACCACTGGGACACCCATCTGACCCGTCGGATGGGTGTCTTGATTTATATAAAAGTACGGCGAGAGGTCAGACGCCGCAGCATTGCACCTTTGGTGAGCCGCGTAGCCTTTCTGCCCACATCGCGTTCGATTTAAGTTATGGAAAATATCATGCAATTCGCACCGCAGCCTCATCGCGTCGCTACTCTGGGGCTGCGGTTCGCCCGTCAGTGCTGCTTTGTGGTGGCCATGCTTGTCACCATCGCTGGGTCTGCTGTGGCACAAGAAGCGCGTATGGTTACGCTTAAGTATGATGATGGCGACGGTATCAGCGGTGAACTTATCGAAGCAAATGATCAGGTCGTTTTGCTGAAAGGTTCCGTTGGGCTGGTCACAATTCCTGTTGAAGGTCTGTCATGCATCGGTCAGGCCTGCCCGGCCGCAATGCGGTTTGTTTCGACCGGCCCACAGCTGACCTTCACCACTACGGATGGTTCGGTCGCCGTGACAGGCCAATTGATTGAAATTGCCAATGATCAATATGTCCTTGCGACCAATCTTGGTGAATTGCGTTTGAACGTGGATGGTGCAATCTGTTCAGGCGACGGATGCCCGTTGACCGGATCGCAATCCCAGTTCGGTGGTGATGTTGTGCTGACTAATGGTGCGACGGCGATAGAAGGCAAGTTGGTCGGTGTCGAAGATGGGTCTTACATCATGGAAGTTCCCAATATGGGCGCGATCCGGGTCAACGCCGCTTTGTTCGACTGTAGCGGTGAAAGCTGCCCTTAATCAGGTTGTGTCGCCTGTGCGATGATATGGCGGCAGACGTTTTGCGGCAAAAAGAATAAAGGTCAGTTTTCAGTTACTGACAGTGTTCTATTGAGTGACAACGCACAGGTTCAGCTGTCACCGCCGTCGTTACCACCGGCCCCACCATCGCCTGTTGTTGAAATACCAGTATCTCTGGCCGATGATGTCGTTTTGATATCACGCTGGCCCTGAGCGTTCTTTGCGCCGCCGAGGTCACCACCTTGGGAATATGCATGGGGCCAAGGCGGCACGTTTGGCGGTGTCTTGCTTTTATCGGGCAAGCTGACAATGACTATTCCAAGGATGGCGGCACCTAAGAACACCGCGACAGTTGATCTGAAAGCTCCCAACTCAGCAACGAAGACGGCAACAAGTCGCGATTGCAAAGGCTCGTTGAATACTGTCACCAAGCCAAGGACCAGGAACAGCAAGGTAACGACAATTGCGATCGTTGTCCGTTTGTCGCTGAACACTGGTCAGGGCTCCTTTTCACGCCAGAATATCGCGGATAGGTACTGGTGCAAGTCCGTGCCACACCAGTGACACCATCGCACCGCAGACGCGGGCTTCAGCCAGATCGCAATCCTGTTTCAACCAGCATCCCGCGCCGTTTTGCTTCAAAATAGTACCCGCGCGCATACCAGTTTACAGCCGTTTGTTCATCACCATCAGAAATCAGCCAAGCCCCGCGCAGATATCGTCCTGCGTAAGTCAGGTTTGTTTCTGCATCCAGTAACCCTTCGGGTGAACCGCGATACCCCATCGTCCGCGCCGTTTCAGGCAGGATTTGCATCAGCCCATAATAGGGGCCGTTGCGTGCGCCCGGCCGGTGCGTGCTTTCGCGGATGATAACGCGGTGCAGCAAGGTGACAGGGATCCCATGCACATCGGCATATTTGTTGATCAGGCGGCGTAGTTCAGGCGTTTCGTTAGGGTAAAGCGGGATATCGGAGGTGCGGCGGCTGGCGGTTGGCGTATCACGGCGGCGTCCACAGGCGGCGAGTGCACCTGCGGCGACAATAAGGAAGTGGCGACGGTTCAACATGGTTTCTGCTCTCTCGTGGCGCTCTTGCGTGGCGCGGTGACGTTTTGTTGTTATGCCAGCATAGAAACACTCTTGGCCAAGTCTGACCAGATGACCGATGGGATCAATGCATCGCTGACGCTAGATTGACAATTGCCGGACCTGCTTTGCTATTCAATATCAGCGGCTTGCGGGTTTAAGGTGTCCAGCGCAAGAAGTTGCCGATCATACGCAATCCGGCATCCTGGCTTTTTTCAGGGTGGAACTGTGTGCCAATCATGGTGTCGCGCCCGATGATCGCGGTCACCTCGCCACCATAGTCGACATGCGCCAAGCGTTCGGCAGGGTTGGTCACGTCCATCGCGTAAGAGTGGACGAAGTAGGCGTGGTCGCCTGTGCCAACCCCGTCCAATACAGGGTGCGGGTTATCGATCACCAGATCATTCCAGCCCATGTGGGGCACTTTCATCGCCGGGTCAGAGGGCGCGATTTTGCGTATATCGCCAGCAACCCAATCAAATCCCGGCGTTTCTTCGTATTCATGCCCGGTGGTCGCCATCATCTGCATACCCACGCATATTCCAAAGAAGGGCCGTGCGCGGGTCGTCACAGCCTCAACAATCGCCTCGGCTAAGCCTGTGCGCGCGAACAGTTCAGCCCGGCAATGCGGAAAGGCTCCGTCGCCAGGCAGCACGATCCGGTCGGCCTTGGACACGACATCAGGGTCAGAGGTCACGATGATGGACCCTGATCCCACCTCTGCGGCCATCCGCTCAAACGCTTTTTGCGCCGAATGCAAGTTGCCGCTGTCGTAATCGACAAGAACCGTAGTCATAGGCTGCCTTTGGTCGATGGGATCTCGTCAGCCTTGCGCGGATCGGTTTCGACCGCTTCACGCAAGGCACGCGCGACCGCTTTGAACGCAGCCTCGGCAATGTGGTGCGCGTTAAAGCCATGCAGTTTGTCGATGTGCAACGTGATGCCGCCATGGGTGCTGAGCGCTTGAAAGAACTCGCGTACCAGTTCGGTGTCAAACGTCCCGATCTTGCCGAAGGGCAGATCAAGGTTGCAGATCAGGTAAGGGCGCGCTGACAGGTCGAGCGCGCAACGCACTTGGGCGTCATCCATGGCCAAGTGGCAGCTACCGTAGCGGCGGATACCGCGCTTGTCGCCCAACGCTTCGGTCAAGGCCTGACCCAGTGCTATACCCACATCCTCGACCGTGTGGTGATCATCGATGTGCAGGTCACCCGCCGCACGGATTGTCATGTCAATCAGCGCATGGCGCGACAGTTGATCCAGCATGTGGTCAAAGAACCCCACGCCGGTTTGGTTGTCGTAGGTGCCGGTGCCATCAAGGTTGATGGTGACGGTGATATCCGTCTCGGCTGTTTTGCGTGTGATCGTCGATGTCCGCATTTGTCCGGCGTCCCTTGGTGTTGCCCCCGCTCTATAGGGGGAACCGGGGCAGGGGCCAAGCCTCTCGAAAACAGCCTGTGACATTTTCAACAAAATTTAAGGAGTTGATTCTTATGGTGGCCCCAAGCTGCCCATAATCAGGAGAATCCGATGAAAGCCCTTATTCTACGCGCCGATGCCAATGCATCCGTCAAAACCGCCCGTGCGTTGATCGACAAGGGGTTTCAGATCCTGTCGGTCGATACCCAAGCGGTGGCGCATGCGCTGATCCGGGTGGATACGATTGATCTGTTGGTGATGGACGAACGGATTGAAGGGCAACTGACCCATGCCATAGCGCTGTCAGGTGAGCGGAAAAACCCTTACCTCAGTGCGATTTTGCTGACCGATCGGGGGGCGGATGAAACTGATGATCTGTATGATCTGATCCCGTGTCTTTATGGGTTGGCGGGTGCCGATACGGCGCCTGATTTATTGGGCAAGTTGGCCCTATCAGCTGTCAGTAGTATTGAGGTGACGTCGGCCCGGGTGGCACAGAACACCGCCGCTGACGCGGCAGAGGATATGGAACCTGTTGAAATGGATACCCTGATCCTGGCCGCAAATGATATGTCACCCCCTGACGATGACAGCGATAGTGGCGTGCCTTGTTTTGCTGATGTGTCATTTGCCGCGCCTGCAATGGCGGAAATTGCGGCGGCTGATAACCGAATTACGCTTGAAAGGGTGGCGGACGTTATCCGTGATGGCGATGCTGCGACACTGACCAAAGACGTGATGCTGGAACATGTTGAAGATGCTGTGAGTGCCGAAGTTGCGGCCTTGTTCCGTAGACCCATCCCGCCCCAGCAGGTGCAGCCGCCGCAGTCTTTTGCAGCAAAAGCTGGTTAGGGGCGATCTTGCCAAACCGTTCACGGTGCGCAGCGATTGGGCGCCATGCAAAAAACCAAAAGGCCGCAGCGATCGCTGCGGCCTTTTGGTTTTTTGAATTGGAGCGGGCGATGAGATTCGAACTCACGACCTAAACCTTGGCAAGGTTTCGCTCTACCCCTGAGCTACGCCCGCGCGCCAATTCGTGAGCCGTGATCTATAAAGAGTTGTGCTGTTCTGCAAGACCAAAATCGCTTGAACGCGCGTTTTTCTATTTTGACGTGATGGCCGTTACAGTGGGGGTTCTGTATTCGCGTGCAACCCGAACGCCGACACGCACATTAGTGTTGCGCATAATCGGCGACCCTTATGCAAGTGGGCTCAATCTATAGAGGCTCGGTGTTTTGTCGGAAGCCCCAAAGTTTGTTGATCAGGTTCACAATGCCTTGGTGGCAAGAGGCTTGAAGGCGATCAATGGCGCGCCGTAGTATTGGCCGACATGGTTTGATACATGTGTATGTAAGCCCAATAAGTTGCCATGATCGTTGCGCCGATCAAGCACTGTACCGCGATAGCAGCATCGGGGTGCGCGGTTATCGCGATGGTGAGAGCCCTAAAGGAATAGACGGAGAAATCCAGCGCAGGGGTTCTTTTACCCTTTGTGCAAATTTGGAGGCACAAACGGCAGATCGTCCTCTGCGTCACGTCAATTCCTGAACTGGATCAGATCCCACCTGTTTCCGAAAGGATCACGGAATACGGCCACTGTACCATAAGGTTCGTCGCGCGGCGCTTCTTCAAAGGTGACACCCTTTGCCGTCATCGCCGCATAATCGCGTGCGAAATCATCAGTTTGCAAAAACAGCCAAACACGACCACCGCCTTGTTGACCAATCGCTGCAACCTGTTCGGTGCCAACTGCCTTGGCGAGCAAGAACGCCGTTTGTGCGCCCGGCGGACCCACGCGGACCCAACGCTTGCCATTCTCCAGTGCGGTATCCTCAAACAGCGTGAACCCCATTTGACCCACAAAAAATGCGATTCCGGCGTCGTAATCCGGAACCACAATAGCGATCAAGGCAAGGTGCTGTGTCACTCCAACTCGACCAGCAGGTCCTTGGCGTCGATCTGGCCACCGGCTTGCACATGCACGGCCTTTACCACAGCATCGCGTTCGGCGTGGATGCCTGTTTCCATCTTCATTGCTTCGATGGTCAGCAGCAAGTCGCCTTCTTTCACCTCTTTGCCTGCCATCGCCGCAACCGTGGCCACGACACCCGGCATGGGTGCGCCGATATGGCTGGCGTTGCCGTCTTCCGCCTTGGGACGCGAGATTTTTTCGGCAGCAGCCAACCGGTTCATCACGCGAATTGTGCGCGGTTGACCATTGAGTTCAAAGAAGACTTTGACCTCGCCATCTTCGTTCATATCGGCAACGGCCTGCATGCGAATTTCCAGCGTTTTGCCGGGGTCAATTTCGGCGACAATCTCTTCACCCGGCTCCATTCCATAAAAGAATGTCCGTGTGGGCAGCGTGCGCACAGGACCATAGGTCCGGTGCCGCCCCGCATAATCAAGGAAGACTTTAGGATACATCAGGTAGCCGTTAAGATCTTCGTCATCAATTGTTTTGCCGTCCAGTTGCGCGGATAGATCAGCGCGCGCCGCTTCCAGATCGACAGCCGCCAGATGCTTGCCAGGCCGGTCTGTTTTTGGCTTTTCACCCTTGAGGATTTTCTTCTGGATTGCTTTTGGCCAACCGCCGGGTGGTTGGCCCAAGTCGCCATGCATCATGTCGATCACGCTGTCGGGAAAGACCACGTCAACCTTTGGGTCTTCGACCTGGGCACGGGTGAGGTTTTGACTGACCATCATCAAGGCCATATCGCCGACAACTTTGGATGATGGCGTGACCTTGACGATATCGCCGAACATGGCGTTCACGTCGGCATAGGTTTGCGCGACCTCGTGCCAGCGTTCTTCCAGACCCAGTGATCTTGCCTGCGCTTTGAGGTTGGTGAATTGCCCGCCGGGCATTTCGTGCAGGTAGACCTCTGATGCTGGCGCTTGAAGACCGGATTCGAAAGCTGCGTAATGGGCGCGCACCTGTTCAAAGTAATTGCTGATCTCGCGGATCGCCGCGATGTCCAGCCCGGTGTCACGGGCGTCACCGCGCAGCGCTTCGACGATAGACCCCAAAGTGGGCTGTGACGTATTGCCAGACAGCGCGTCCATCGCGCTATCCACGCAATCGACCCCGGCAGCAGAGGCTGCGAGGACTGTCGCAATCGCAGCCCCGGATGTATCATGGGTGTGGAAATGGATCGGTAGATTTGTCTCTTCCTTCAAGGCCTTGACCAACGCAGTTGCAGCAGCGGGTTTCATCAACCCTGCCATATCCTTTAGGCCCAGAACGTGCGCGCCTGCCGCCTCAAGCTCTTTGGCCATGTCGACATAGTACTTCAGATCGTACTTTGACCGGTTCGGGTCCATCAGGTCACCCGTGTAGCAGATCGTGCCTTCGCAGACCTTTTCGGCCTTGATCACCGCGTCCATCGCAACGCGCATGTTTTCAACCCAATTGAGGCTGTCAAAGACGCGGAAGACGTCAACGCCAGAATTGGCGGCCTGCGCCACAAAGCTTTGCACCACGTTGTCGGGATAATTGGTGTAACCGACGCCATTTGAGGCGCGCAGCAACATTTGCGTCATGATATTGGGCATCACGGCGCGGATATCGCGCAGGCGCTGCCATGGGCATTCCTGCAAGAAACGATAGGCCACATCAAACGTGGCACCGCCCCAGCATTCCACGCTGAACAACTGATGCATCTTGGCCGCGTAGGCAGGTGCCGCGTTAATCATATCAATGGACCGCATCCGCGTGGCCAGCAGCGATTGGTGCCCGTCGCGCATTGTCGTGTCGGTGATCAGCAGTTGCTTTTGGTCGCGCATCCAGTCGGCGACGGCCTCGGGCCCGAATTGGTCAAGGATATTGCGGGTACCGGGGGTAACGTCAGTCGTGGGCTTGACGGGTGGACGCGGTGGTTTCACGTCCGCCGCAGGGCGCGGACGACCCGCTGTTTCGGGATGCCCGTTCACAGTGATATCCGCGATATAGGTCAGGATTTTCGTGGCCCGGTCGCGTCGTTTGGTAAAGTTGAAAAGATCCGGTGTCTCGTCAATGAACTTGGTATGGTATTCGTTGTTCAGGAACACGGGGTGTTTCAGCAGATTTTCGACGAAGGCGATGTTGGTTGAAACACCGCGAATACGGAATTCGCGCAAGGCGCGATCCATCCGGGCAATCGCCATTTCAGGTGTCGGCGCGCGGGCGGTCACTTTGGTCAGCAGACTGTCGTAGTAACGGGTAATGACAGCGCCCGAATATGCGGTGCCGCCGTCCAACCGGATGCCCGGGCCGGTAGCCGAGCGGTACATCTGAATACGGCCATAATCGGGGATAAAGTTGTTTTGCGGGTCCTCGGTCGTGACCCGGCATTGCAGTGCATGACCGTCCAGTTTGACATCATATTGCGACGCGCAGCCCGTTGCCTCGACCAGTGATTTGCCCTCGGCGATCAGGATTTGGGCGCGCACGATGTCGATGCCGGTGACCTCTTCTGTCACCGTGTGCTCAACCTGCACACGCGGGTTCACTTCGATGAAGTAGAATTCACCGCTGTCCATATCCATGAGGAATTCGACAGTGCCCGCGCATTCATAGTTCACGTGCTGGCAGATTTTCTTGCCCAAATTACACAGCTGTTCGCGCTGGGTGCCGCTTAGATACGGGGCAGGGGCGCGTTCCACCACCTTTTGATTGCGGCGTTGGACGGAACAATCGCGTTCCCACAGGTGGTAAATTTGGCCATGGCTGTCGCCAAGGATTTGCACCTCAACGTGGCGGGCGCGCATGATCATCTTTTCCAGATAACCTTCGCCGTTACCGAATGCCGCCTCAGCCTCGCGGCGACCTTCGAGGACTTTTTCTTCCAGCTCATCCTCTGACATGATCGGGCGCATGCCACGACCGCCGCCACCCCATGAGGCTTTCAGCATCAGCGGATAACCAACTTCGGCGGCCTCTTTCTTAATCGCTTTCATGTCATCGCCCAGGACCTCGGTCGCCGGGATAACGGGCACGCCTGCTTCAATCGCCACGCGCCGCGCGCTGGCTTTGTCGCCCAAGGCGCGCATGGTTTCGGCCTTTGGGCCAATGAAGGTGATGCCGTTAGCGGCACATGCATCCACGAAATCAGGGTTTTCGGACAGCAGGCCATAGCCGGGGTGGATCGCGTCGGCGCCGGACATTTTGGCGACACGGATGATTTCATCAATCGACAGATAGGCAGCAACAGGACCAAGGTCTTCGCCGATGCGATAGGCTTCATCGGCCTTAAAGCGGTGCAGGCCTAGTTTGTCTTCTTCTGCAAAGACCGCGACCGTCTTTTTCCCCATCTCATTAGCGGCCCGCATAATGCGGATGGCGATTTCGCCGCGGTTGGCAATCAGGATTTTGGTAAAGTCGGTCATGGCACGTCCTTTCGCAGTTGCAGCATTGGTAGGACGTTTCTGAAAGCAGGTAAACGGGTAGTGACAGGAAACCTTGAACCTTGGTGGAACGATTTGGTTGGCGTGATGTTGGTCCAAGACCCCAAAAGGAGAGTGATATGACACGTTTCAAGGACAAACGCATTTTGATTACAGGTGGAACCAGCGGTATCGGGCTGGCCACTGCCAAGCGTATCGTCGCCGAAGGTGGCGAGGTTGCCGTGACCGGCGTGACCCAAGACCACTTGGACGAGGCGGGGCGCGATTTGCCATCAGGCAGTCTGGTGTTGCGAAACGATGCCTCTGATCCAGAGGCGGCCAAGGATTTGGCAGAAAAGATCAAAGATCAGATGGGCCAGATTGATGGCGCGTATCTGAACGCAGGCTTCGGTAAAAACATGGCGACCGAAGATGTGGATGCCGACGGATTTGACGCGATGATGGACGTCAACGTGCGTGGCGTGGCGCTGCAGATGGCAGCACTGAAGCCCCTGATCAAGGATGGTGGTGCCGTTTTGGTGACATCGTCGGTTGCACCATATCTGGGCGGGGCAAAGGGTGCGATCTACGCCGCTTCAAAAGCGTCTTGCCTTGCCATGGCGCGCAGCTGGTCCAAGGATTTGGCGCCGCGCAACATTCGGGTCAATGCGGTGGCACCGGGCCCCATTGAAACAAACTTTTTCGATGCGTTGGGCAAAGGCGGCGATGAAGCCGAGGATATGAAAAAGCAGATCGCGGAGGCCGTTCCGCTAGGCCGTATGGGGAAGCCAGATGAAGTCGCGGCTGTCACATGCTTTTTGCTGTCAGACGATGCATCCTACGTCAGCGGATCAGAATATATGGTCGATGGCGGTATGACGTTACGCTAGCGGCGCAAACAACCGGGCAGATCGGCCAGCTTTCGTGCGCCGATTTGCCCCATGTTGCTGATCATGTCTTTTCGCAGGATATCAAGGACATGGGCTGCACCGGGTTCACCCAAAGCAGCCAGCCCATAATGAAACGCGCGGCCCAGCATGACAAAATCTGCCCCAAGGGCGATAGCGCGCAGGACATCCAGCCCGCCTTCGACGCCGCTGTCAAAGATAACTGGTAGGTGCGTTGCTGCGCGCACCAAAGGCAGGGTTTCAATGGTGGCAGGACCGCCGTCGAACTGACGCCCGGCATGGTTGCTGACCCAGATCGCGTCCGCCCCTTCGTCGGTCAGGCGCGCGGCGTCATCGGCGTTACCGATGCCTTTGACAATCAACGGCCCATCCCAAACATCACGCAAAGACTTGAAATAGTCCCAGTCGGGCGACGTGCGCAGCAAATAACCCACGTGTTCGTTAGAGGGCAGGGTGCCTTTCACGTCTGAATAGCTTTCCATCAGGCGCAGGCGCGGCATGCCCGTTTTGCGAATGCCGTTCAGCCAAGCGGGGCATTGCGCCGCCTGCATAGCCAAACGCGGTGTCAGTCTGGGTGGTTGGGTCAGGCCGCCGCGTGTCTGCCGTTCACGGCGCGAGGCGACAGGAACATCGACGGTCAGCACAAGCGTGTGAAAGCCGCTGTCCTTGGCGCGTTTCAGGATGTCATCGCGGATACCGGGGTCGCGGGGCGGGTAGAGCTGGAACCACGCGTGCGCACCAGCATGGGGGCCGACGTCTTCAGGCAACTGACTTGCCACGGTTGAAAGGGTAAAGGGGATGTTTTCGCGCGCGGCTGTGCGTGCCAGCATCTGTTCCGCACCGGGCCAGATCAAACCTGACATACCAACGGGTGCGATGCCGATGGGCAGCGGGTGGGTTTGACCGAGCAAGGTAGTGGATAGATCGGGGTCAAATTCACCGTGCAGGATGGATGGATTCAGCAGTACCTGATCCAGCTGATCACGGTTGCGCCTTTGCGTGGCTTCAACCCCGGTGGCACTATCGAGGTATTCCCACACAAAATGCGGGATGCGGCGACGCGCGCGCGCTTTCAGATCAGCGATGGCGGGATAGTGGCTGTGCAAGGTCATGGGGTGCAAACTATGACCGGAATGGCGCGTTTGGCAATGCGTCGGAGCCTCCGGCGGAGGTATTTAAGAACATGAGAAGGGTAGAACGGAAGTAGAACAAGGGTTTTCACGCGGGGCTGATAGCGCTATGTCTGGGAAATGAGCAGTTTTTCCGAAGATGATGCCTTTGAAGCCGCCGCAGTGCCGTTAAGCCAGCAGGCGATGGCGCGGCCTGATATGGAATATCTTAAAGATCTCAATTCTCCACAGCGTGAGGCGGTTGAGACCTTGGATGGACCTGTCCTAATGCTGGCCGGTGCAGGTACCGGTAAAACAAAGGCCTTGACCGCGAGAATTGCTCACCTTCAAAGCATGCGAAGAGCGGGTGAGAACGATATTCTGGCCGTTACTTTCACAAACAAAGCAGCTCGTGAGATGGCGAAACGAGTTCGATCAATGATGCCTTGGCCAATAGCCGGGGTGAAATGGTTAGGCACTTTTCACTCTATTAGTGCGAGAGTGTTGAGACATCATGCTGAACTGATCGGCTTGAAGTCCAGTTTTACAATTCTGGATACAGACGATCAAATTAGGTTGTTAAAGCAGATTATTGAGGCTGCGGAAATTGATATAAAAAGGTGGCCCGCGCGGATGCTTGCGGGCATTATTGACGATTGGAAAAATAGGGCATTTACTCCAAGCAACGTGCCTGTCGCTGAGAGTGGTGCTTTCGACCATAAAGGTGTCGAATTATACGCGGAGTATCAACGACGGTTAAGAGTTCTTAATGCAGTCGATTTTGGTGATATTTTGCTACATACCGTTACGATTTTCCAAGAGAATGCTGATGTTCTGGAACGATGGCGCAGAACGTTCAAGTACATCCTCGTAGACGAGTACCAAGATACCAACGTTGCTCAGTATTTATGGCTGCGCCTGCTTGCAGACGGCCACAAAAATATCTGCTGCGTAGGCGACGACGACCAGTCCATCTATGGCTGGCGTGGCGCCGAGGTGGGTAATATCCTGCGCTTTGAGAAAGATTTCCCCGGCGCGCATGTGGTGCGGTTGGAGGAGAATTACCGCTCAACCCCGCATATTCTGGCTGCGGCCTCTGGCGTGATTGCCGCCAATAAGGGGCGGTTGGGCAAGACGCTTTTCACCTCGCGGACGGATGGCGAAAAGGTCCGCCTGATTGGCCATTGGGATGGCGAAGAAGAGGCCCGCTGGATCGGTGAAGAGGTTGAGGCGATGCAGCGCGGGACGCGGGGCATGTCCCCCATCGGTCTTGATGACATGGCGATCCTTGTGCGTGCGTCGCATCAGATGCGGGCCTTTGAAGATCGGTTTCTGACCATCGGTCTGCCCTACCGCGTGATTGGCGGCCCTCGTTTTTATGAGCGTATGGAGATCAGGGATGTGATGGCCTATTTCCGGCTGGCCGTGAGCCCAGAGGATGATCTGGCGTTCGAGCGGATTGTGAATACGCCCAAGCGCGGCTTGGGTGACAAGGCGGTGCAGACGATCCAGCGGACAGCGCGCAGCAATGGCGTGTCGTTGGTTGAGGGCGCGCGGTTGGTGTGTCAGGGCAAGCTGCTCGGTGGCAGGGGCCTGAAGGAATTAACGATTTTGGTTGCCGGTCTGGATCGCTGGCATGGACAGGTACGCGCTGAGGCGGATACCCATGTGGAGCTGGCCGAGATGATCCTTGATGAAAGCGGCTACACCGGGTTTTGGCAGAACGACAAGACGCCAGAGGCGCCGGGGCGGTTGGAGAACCTCAAGGAACTGGTCAAAGCGTTGGAGAATTTTGAGAACCTGCAAGGCTTCCTCGAACATGTCAGCCTGATCATGGACAATGAGACCGAAGAGCAGGGCGAAAAGGTCAGCATCATGACACTGCACGCCGCCAAGGGGCTTGAGTTTCCCGCCGTGTTCCTGCCGGGTTGGGAGGATGGGTTGTTTCCGTCGCAGCGGTCTATGGATGAAAGCGGGATGAAGGGCCTCGAAGAAGAGCGCCGCCTCGCATATGTCGGCATCACGCGTGCGGAAGAAATTTGCACGGTGTCTTTTGCTGCAAACCGTCGTGTTTATGGCCAATGGCAGTCAGCCATGCCGTCACGGTTTATTGACGAACTGCCGCAGGATCACGTTGAGGTGCTGACGCCGCCCGGCCTTTACGGTGGGGGTTATGGGGCTGCTGGCATGTCCGCCTCGGCCTCGCCTGCCATGGCGGGGATGGTCGGATCGGACTTGCATGAAAAGGCGCATAAGGCGGATGTCTATAATTCGCCCGGCTGGAAGCGCCTGCAATCGCGTAGCCAAAACCGCGGCATGTCGATGCCATCCGAGGCACGTAATATGACGATTGATATGGATGCCGTTAGTGCGTTCACCGAGGGCGAGCGAGTATTTCACCAAAAGTTCGGGTATGGCGAGGTGATGGGTATTGAAGGCGACAAGCTGGTGATTGAATTCGACAAAGCCGGGTCCAAGCATGTGGTCGCGCGATTCATTGTCAGTGCGGACAAGGCCGATGATGTGCCGTTTTAATGCGTCAGCATCGGATAAAGTGACACCACAAGCAGTACCGCCATAGATACGTTAAAGACCCGCAACCGCTTGGCCGTACCCAACCAGCGTCGCACCTGCACGCCCATCCATGCCCAGATCGTGACCGATGGCAAATTCACGGCGGCAAACACCAGTGCGACGATAACAGAGCCGACCACAATGCCCTGATCCTGCGGAGCGTAGGCGCTGATGGCGGTGATCGCCATGAACCATGCTTTGGGGTTTACCCACTGGAATGCCGCGGCTTGCAGGAACGTAAATGGCTTGCCAGTCACCTCTTTCGCTTCAGGTGGCACAGCGTTGGCGATTTTCCACGCCAACCAAATCATATAAGCAGCACTTAGCACTTTGAGGATGATGTTTAGCACCGGATAGGTGTCAAAAACCTGCAACAAGACGACGCCGACCATTGTCACCATAAAGGCATGCCCCAGCGATATGCCCAACATATGCGGTACGGTGCGCCGCAGCCCATAATTGGCGCCCGACGCCATCAGCATCAAATTGTTTGGCCCGGGCGTCACAGAGCTGGCAAAGGCAAACCCGATCAGGGCGATGAGAATTTCATATGTCATTGCGCAACATTAGACGGCAAAGAGCGCAATGAAATTGCCAAATTGTGATAAATTACACTATAACTGCAGTTTATAATGAGCATTGATCCCATAAACGACAAAATATTGCGTGCGCTTTCGCGCGATGGGCGGATGAGTAACTTACAGTTGGCCGATCACGTTGGCCTGTCACCCTCTGCCTGCTTACGCCGTGTACAAGAATTGGAACGGACCGGCGTTATCAGGGGATACCGCGCGCGGCTTGATCCCGCACAGACAGGGCGGGCGTATGTTGTCTATGTTGCAGTCGGTTTGTCGGAACATACCAAAGCGGCCCAAACCGGGTTTGAGCAGGCCATGGCAGGCGCGGACGAGGTGGCCGAGTGTCACAACGTGGCGGGGGCGTTCGAATACATGCTGCGGGTCGAAGTGGCTGATTTACCTGCCTATAAGGCCTTTCATACCGAGATATTGGGAACGGTGCCGCATGTGCGGTCAATCACGAGCTATATGGTGATGGGGACGCCAAAGGATGTGCGGGGGTGAACGAAAGGTCTATCGCTTGAATTGCCGCTCTGCGTGGCACCAAGCCGCCGTCGATGTGGACCAACTGATTGATTGTTCTCAAGGGTGAATTTTTCTCCGGTCATTGTCGTGTGGCCATGACCTGCTTTCAACGCAGGTGGCGCATCTAAGTGACGCAGTAAAATATTTCCTCTTGCTACCTGTGTCTGCGTTTGCGAAACAAAAGTCACCACAGGGGAGCCGCGTCATGCCGCGGCTGAGATGAGGGCGCAAGCCTTCGGACCCTCAAAGCTGATCTGGATAATGCCAGCGTAGCAAGGAGGACATATAGATGTTTGCAGGCGCACAAGTATCCCTTTATCCGATGACCGACGGGTTCGTTGACGTGATTTTATCATCGCTCAGCGCGCTTGATCCGTGGCGCGACCGGCTGCGGATTGAAACGGATGAAATCTCAACTCTCATTGTTGGCCCGCCCGAGGTGCTGTTTCCCGCCTTGCGCGATCTTTACGTTAGCGCGGCTGCATCCGGGGCTCATGTTGTTTTGCGCTGCACGCTGTCGCGCGGTTGCCCCGGCGAACCGGATGATCCGATTTGCCAGACTGGGGCTTTGGCGAACCCATCAGAACCGCTAACTCAGCGCCAAGCGGCTGCTTTGGCCGCCATTGCGGCGACCCCGGAAAGAGGGCAGATCGCTGATGCCCAATTTTCGCTATACGTGATGGGCGCAGGCGATCACATGGCCGAGATCATGGGATGTATCGACTTTCTGAAACAAAGCGGCACCTTTGATCGGTCCAAGAACTTCTGCACCCGTCTGACCGGCGATGCAGGTCCGGTTTTTGCCACCCTGCAACAGGCGTTTTGCCAGTTTGGCCCGCCAAATGGCCATGTCACGGTTGATCTGACGGTTTCTGCCAACAGCCCATCCAAGCGCTGATCCGATGCAGCGCCCCGTACCTCGCCAAACTGGCAGAGAGTTGGCCCGCGGCGTTCCTGCCGTTCTCAGCGTGGTCAGTGCCTTTGTGATCTGGGAAATCTATGTCCGCTTGTCGGGCATTTCACCACTGATGCTACCTGCGCCCACGCGCGTGCTGGATCAGATGGTGCAGAACCGTGTCTTGCTGTGGGACAACACCTTGCCAACACTGACAGCCACATTTGCAGGGTTTGCCCTGTCGCTGACCGTAGCCTTTGGTCTGTCGATCATGTTGGACTTCATGCCGCATGTGCGCCGCGCGCTGTTTCCGATCTTTGTGGTCAGCCAGACCTTGCCGCTGGTTGCCATTGCCCCCCTGGTAGTGCTGTGGTTCGGGTTCGACCTGACGCCCAAAGTACTGTTGGTCGCTTTGGTTACTTTCTTTCCGATGCTGGTCGCTTTGGTGGACGGCTATGCATCGACCGACCCGGAAATTGAAGATCTGATGCGGTCCATGGGGGCCACGCGTGGACAAATCTTCCGCGCCGCACGCTTCCCTTCGGCCATGCCATATTTCTTTGCAGGCCTGCGCATTTCGATCACCTATGCCGTCGTCGCCGCGATCTTTGCGGAATATGTCGGCGCGCGTGCAGGGCTGGGGATCGTAATCCTGAACGCCAAAAACAGTTTTCGCCCCGACATCGTGCTGGCCGCTGTCGTGATCAGTTCCTTGCTCACGCTTGCGCTGTTCGCCGCCACTGCCCTGCTGCAAAAAACTGTGCTGCGCTGGCGCGATGTGGAGGGGGATCGGTGACGGCCCTTTCGCTCAAAGACGTCAGCATTATGCTTGGCGATACACCTGTCTTGGAAAGCATTAACCTGCATGTGAAACAGGGTGAGTTTGTCTCAATTCTAGGCCCTTCGGGCGCGGGTAAATCCACGATCTTTCGGTTGTTGACCGGGGCGGTGCCGCTGCAAACTGGGACAATTTCTTGTGCTAGTCACGAAGACAGCTTTGCCTTCATGCCCCAACGCGACGCGCTCATGCCATGGCGCAGGATCATTGATAACCTGACGCTGGGGTTAGAGGTGCAGGGTGTCGCGCGCAAAGATGCCCGCACGCAGGTCATGCCGTTGCTGGCCGATTTCGGGCTGGCCGATTTTACCACCCATTTCCCTGCGCAACTGTCAGGCGGCATGCGCCAACGCGCTGCCCTCTTACGGACAATCGTCCAAGGGCGATCTATCCAACTGCTGGATGAACCCTTCGGTGCGCTTGACGCGCTGACGCGCACCCAGATGCAAACTTGGTTCGAGGATAGATGGCGCGCCGCACGCTGGACAACCCTGCTGGTCACCCATGACGTGCGCGAGGCTGTGGCACTGTCTGACCGCATTTATGTCCTGTCGCAACGCCCTGCGCGTGTGATTGCTGAAATCATCGTGCCCATCCCGCGCCCGCGATTGGGACGACCACCCAGCACCCAAGCCCACGACATCGAAACCCAACTTCTTGAAATCCTGCTTCACCAAACCGGAGAAAGATCATGAAACACATCATCACCGCTGCATTCATCGCCTTGGCACTGCCTGCAACAGCACAGGAAAAACTCAGCGTCGCGCTGGACTGGACGTCCAACACCAACCACGTGGGGCTGTATGTGGCGCAAGCCAAAGGCTGGTTTGCTGAGGCCGGGCTGGACGTCGATATCCTGCCTTACACAGACACATCGTCGGTCACTTTGATCGCTGCGGGCGTGGCAGAGTTCGGCATTTTGAGTGCGGTAGGCTTTTACACACAGCGCGCAACGGGGGCGGATATAACCGCCGTGATGGCGGTTGTGCAGCACGAAACCGGGCGCTTGGTCTTTAACGGCGAACGCGACGACATCCAGCGGCCCGCTGATCTGGACGGGATGATCTATGCGGGCTTCGGCAGCGCCTGGGAAGACGCGCTGATCTCAACCATCATCCGCAATGACGGGGGTACGGGCGAATTTGACACAGTCACACTTGGCACTTCAGCTTACGAGGCCTTGGCAAACGGCCGGGTCGATTTCACGCTAGAGGTCAGTACATGGGAAGGCGTTAATTCAGTTCTGCTGAACCGGCCACAACGTGCCTTCCGCTATGCCGACTATGGCGTGCCCGACCAGCACACCACGTTTCTGGGTGCCAACGCCACATGGTTGGCGGAAAACCCTGAAATGGCCACAGCCTTTGTCCAAGCGGCACAGCGTGGCTATGCCTTTGCGGCAAACAACCCGGACGAGGCCGCCGATATCCTGATCGCGGAAACAGCAGGCATGCTCACAAACCCCGACTTGGTGCGCGCGTCTATGCAAGCGCTGATTACGGGCGGATATTTGCAAGACGCAGGGGAACCTGTGGGGCTGATTGATGACGGCATGATCGCCGATATTACGCAATTCCTGTTTGAGGCAGGGATCATGCGGGCCGAAGACGGGCGCCCGCTTGACGTGATGCCTGATGTGTCTGACTGGTACACGAATGAATTCTTATTGCGAGAGGAGTGAAAGCTGTTCCCGGTCGGGTGGGATTTCCTGCCTATGTCCATGTAATGGCAGTTGTTCATGCAATACGCAGCATTGATCACTATAGGCTCAGACCGGACTTTGTGCGGAAGACATTGTTCTTAATAAGGTACGATAAAGCCCTGTCCGACCTTCTCAACAAAAAACGGCCATGCCCGGGAGGAGGTGGGCATGACCGTTCTTATTGATCAGCGCCCGCCCAAAAAGGGAGGAGGAGGGCAAACGCGTCCTCGCTGGCGTTGCTCGGGAGGAGGTGAGCGCGGCTAGCGGTATGATCGGTTCCAACCCGGGAGGAGGTGGGCGGTTCCGAAACTGGTTTCATAAAGCGGCGACATCCGGGAGGAGGTGGATGCCGCCACCTTATTGAAGACCCAAAACCTCGGGAGGAGGTGAGGCGTTGGGCCGTGTCCAGATCTGCCTAAAGGGACGAGGCGGCAGATCCGAATGCTTGAATTACTTGCCGTAGGCCGCCTCATGGGCGATGGCTTTGATCATGCTGCGCGAAATGCCCAAATCGGCAAGGTCGCGTGTGGAAAGTGTTTCCAGCTCGGACAATGTTGTCCGGTAGGTTTTGCGTTTTGCGGCGTTGTCAGCAAGCTGCGCGCGAAAGGCGGCGAAGCGCATGGACAAGGAAGTGCCAGCAAGGAATGTTTCTGTGTGTGCGGTCATATTACTACTCAGTATTATTTAGAATGCAGCGGCTTGTGCCGTGCTGTTGTGACTAGGATGTATGATTATGCTGCGGCTGCACAATAACCTTTTGCGCAATGCTGCCATGCAGAAAGTGCATAAACATTGCTGACCTATTGTCATCAATCTGTCGTAATTTTGTGCATCTGTTTCCAAGCCCTTGTGCTTTGCCCAAAACGTGCCAGATGATGGATAGAATTTAGACACTTTTGAAACTTGAGGTCTCAATATGGCTGTTACACGCGATGAAATTTTAGGCGCGCTGTCGCGACTCACTTTGCCCGGCGGCGATGATCTGGTGTCGCGTGACAT
Source organism: Roseobacter sp. CCS2 (assembly GCF_000169435.1). Taxonomy (GTDB): domain Bacteria; phylum Pseudomonadota; class Alphaproteobacteria; order Rhodobacterales; family Rhodobacteraceae; genus Yoonia. The sequence continues at coordinate 829,689 of NZ_AAYB01000002.1, forward strand.
GGTCCGCGCTTTAAATATAGAGGGTGGTACGGTTCGTTTTGTGATTGAGGCTGCGGATCCGGGTGAAGCGTCCAAGATGGATGGTGTCCGCCGGGCCGCCGAAGATATCGTGCGCCGTCTGCCAGGGGTGGAAAGTGCGACTGTTGTTTTAACCGCCCATGGTCCGGCCCCCAAAGCACCAGAGCCGCCATCGTTGAAAATTGGGCGCCACCCGACGCCACAGGCTGGACCGGCAAAGGTTTCGGGGGTTGATCGCATATTGGCGATAGGTTCAGGCAAAGGCGGTGTGGGCAAATCAACCGTTTCCTCAAACCTTGCGGTGGCCTTGGCCCGTGAAGGGCGCCGTGTTGGTCTTTTGGATGCAGATATTTATGGCCCGTCCCAGCCCCGCATGATGGGCGTGAACAAACGCCCCGGCAGTCCTGATGGGAAAACGATTATTCCGTTGCAGGCGCATGGCGTCACTATGATGTCGATCGGTCTGATGATGGAAGAAGGTAAAGCTGTTGTGTGGCGTGGCCCAATGTTGATGGGGGCTTTGCAGCAGATGCTGGGTCAGGTGCAATGGGGTGAATTGGACGTGCTGATCGTTGATTTGCCGCCCGGTACCGGTGATGTGCAGTTGACGCTTTGCCAGAAGACTGAACTGACAGGGGCGGTGATTGTCAGCACCCCGCAAGACGTTGCATTGCTGGACGCGCGCAAGGCACTGGATATGTTCAATTCATTAAACACGCCCGTGCTGGGCATGATCGAGAACATGTCGACTTTCGTGTGTCCGACCTGCGGGACGGAATCGCACATCTTTGGGCAGGGTGGTGTTGCGGCTGAGGCCGAAAAGATCGGCGTGCCGTTTCTGGGTGCTTTGCCGATTGATCTGGAGACACGCCTTGCGGGTGACAGTGGTACGCCGATTGCAGCGGGCGATAGCCCTATGGCAGATGCGTACCGTGCCATGGCGCGACGCTTTATTGAAGGTGGCATTGCTTGATTGATATCCGCGCAGCGAAGCCTGACGATTTCGATCTGATCTGGCCATTGCTGCGCGATGTGTTTCGTGCAGGCGATACCTACGCGGTGGATCCTGACATCAGCAAAGCAGAGGCGCGCGCTTATTGGATGGCGCAGGCGCGCGCGACCTATGTTGCTGAAACTGTCGATGGGATCGTCGGCACTTACTATATCAAGACCAATCAACCTGGTGGCGGGGCGCATATCTGTAACTGTGGTTATATCGTCAGCCCGTCGGCGCGCGGGCAGGGGATTGCGGCGACACTTTGCGCGCACAGCCAAGATGAAGCCCGCCGTTTGGGGTATCAGGCAATGCAATACAATTTTGTACTGTCCAGTAACGATGGGGCTGTGCGCCTTTGGCATCGGTTGGGATTTCAGACGATTGGCACGATTCCGGATGCCTTTGCACATCCGCAGCTTGGGCCTGTGGATGCTTATGTGATGTATCGACGGCTTTAAGGCCGTGACCGCTGCCTTTTTGGTAAATGAGGTACAGTACCGGGAATTCATGGAATCAATATTCGATTCGGGTCGTTATATATAAAGTTTGGCGCTAAAAGCTGTTTTGAGCAGACGAAAGCCCATTTTCTACAAAATAATTGGGAATTTTATGTGCCATAGGCGCAAAACGAACACTTACTACATGTAGTAGTACATGACTATATAAACCCCACAATTATTGTGAAAACTACAGTTGATCATCATGAATATGCTCCACTATGTCTTCCGAGTAGCCATCAAGTACCATGAATTCCCAAAAAGTTGTTGCTTGGTGGCGCATGTGCTGTCACAACGGTCTCACGGTAATGACGGACAGACTTTCAAACGGGGCAACTTAAGAACCCCAACCGGCAAAAGCAGGTTTCATACAGGCTTCGCCATTACCCAATTAGATCCGGCGCGTGAGCGAGCAGACATCCCCCCAGGTGGCACGCGCAGTCGGACTTCCCAGCGATGGGACGAGGCGGCGGATTGATCAGTGGCAGCAGATCAATCCGCCGTTCTCACATCTAAGGCAAATTTCCGGGGGCAGGTTGAGGACCGAGGGACAGTGGTTCTGAGTTTTACAGGCGAACACACCCAAAAGGTGGACGGTAAGGGGCGCATGTCGATCCCTGCCGATTTTCGTCGCGTGCTCGAATCTGGTGACCCTGAATGGACCACAGGCCTATCCCCGCGCATGTACCTTCTTTACGGTGATCATCTGAAAAACCAACTGCATGGCTATACGGTCGATGAATTCAATGCGGTTGTGGCCCAGATCAACGCGCTGCCGCGCGGGTCTGCCGATAAGAAGAAACTGTCGCGTTTGATCATTGGTCAGTCCATCAAGCTGGACGTTGATAAGGACGGGCGCACGGTCATGCCGATCAAGCAGCGTCAAAAGCTGGGGCTGAAAGATGGTGAGCTGACGTTCAGCGGGCTGGGTGACCATTTTGAGATTTGGAAAGCCGAGACATTTCATAAAGAGGTCGCGGATGACCTTTCCGGCTGGCTCGATGAACAGGAGGATGGCTATGATCCGCTTATCCTGTTGGATGGCTAACGATGTCTGCTGCCGCTGAAACCTCACCTCATATTCCTGTTTTGATTAGACCGCTCATCGCAGCGGTCTCGCCCGTTTCTGGGGTCTGGTTGGATGGGACGTTCGGGAACGGTGGATATACGCGCGCATTGCTAGCCGCTGGGGCGGATAAGGTGATTGGCGTGGACCGTGATCCGCTGGCGTTTGAAATGGCCGCCGATTGGATTGGCGACTATGGCGACCGGATCAAAACGGTGGCTGGCGTATTTTCTAAACTAGACGAATATGGCGCTGATCTGGACGGTGTGGTGTTGGACCTTGGCGTTAGTTCGATGCAACTTGATCTGGCTGAGCGTGGTTTTTCGTTCATGCGCGATGGCCCGCTTGATATGCGGATGAGCCAAGACGGGCCGTCGGCCGCTGATCTTTGCAATGACGCGGATGAGGCTGAACTGGCTGATATCATCTACCTTTACGGGGAAGAGCGTGCATCGCGCCGGATTGCAAAGGCCATTGTGGACGCGCGTCCGCTGACGACCACGTTGCAATTGGCGAAAATCGTTGAGGGCTGTTTGCCCCGATCAAAGCCCGGTCAATCACATCCCGCAACACGCACATTCCAAGCGCTGCGTATCGCGGTGAACAACGAATATGGCGAATTGGCCGAAGGCTTGATGGCCGCAGAACGTGCATTGAAGCCCGACGGGCAGTTGGCCGTTGTGACTTTCCATTCGGTCGAGGATCGGATGGTGAAACGTTTCTTGCAGGCACGGTCGGGCAATACGGCGAATGCGAACCGTTATGCGCCCGAGATTGAACAGGTGACACCCGCCTGGCGCATTGAAAAGCGCAAGGCGATTGGGCCAGATGAGGCGGAATTGGCCGAAAACCCGCGTTCGCGTTCAGCCAAGCTGCGCGTGGCGAGCCGCACGGATGCGCCGGCTGAACCGATTGATCCGGCGAAGCTCGGCATGCCGATGAAAAAGAAAAAGGGGGGCCGGTAAGGTGCGTGGTCTGTTTTACGTATTGACGGCTTTGGCCGTTATGGGGCTCGCGTTTTGGGCCTATCAGGAAAACTATAAAACCCAGTCTGCCATTGCAGAGGTACGCGGCTTGCACGGTGAAATCGGTGCAGCGCATGAGCGTCTGGGCATGTTGCGCGCGGAATGGGCCTATCTGAACCGTCCCGACCGTTTGGCCGATCTTGCCGATCTGAATTTTGACCGCTTGGGGTTGCTGCCTTTAATGCCCGATGCTTTTGGTGCAGTCGACCAGATTATCTATCCGCTACCGCCGATTTTGCCCATCACAAATCCTATTGAGCTGTCCTTTGATGAGCTTCAGCAGATGGAGAATGACTTATGAGCCGCGCACCGCTACGCCCGCTGGCGCGCATCCTCAAAGCGCGCGCGCGGGGTGAAAACCCAGATACGATAGAGGCTGAAAACCGTGCCCGCCGTCATGAGGCCATGGCCGATAAGCAGCGCCAGCGCGCCGAAGGGCGTCTGCTGGTTCTTGGTCTGGCATTCTTTTGCGCTTTTGGCCTGATTGGCCTGCGCATGGGTGCTTTAGCCGCTGATGTCCGCGAAGAGCCGCAGGCGTCGGCGATTGGTAATCCGATTATCGGCCAGCGCTCTGACATTGTTGACAGAAACGGGCGTATCCTTGCGACCAATCTACAAACGCATTCGCTTTACGCCCATCCGCGCGACATGATTGACCCGGCACATGTCGCCAAAGAACTGGCCATGATTTTTCCGGAACTGGACGAAGCCGAGTTATTGGAGGATTTCGAAGGCGACCGCCGGTTTTTGTGGGTGCGTCGCCAGATTAGCCCTGAACAAATGCAGGCCGTGCATGATATCGGGTCGCCCGGCCTGCTGTTTGGCCCGCGCGAGATGCGACTTTATCCCAACGGCCCAATCGCGGCGCATGTCCTTGGCGGCGCCAGCTATGGCCGTGAAGGTGTTGCCAGCGCTGAGGTTATCGGGGTGGCCGGCGTTGAACGCCAATTCGATGCCTATCTGCGGGATCCCGCCAATGAGGGCGCACCATTGGCGTTATCGCTGGACCTGACCGTGCAAGCCGCGGCCGAGCAGGTTTTGGCCGGCGGCATGTCGATAATGAATGCCAAGGGCGCGACCTCTGTGTTGATGGATATTCATACAGGCGAGGTTATCTCGATGGTCTCTTTGCCTGATTTTGACCCCAATAATCGCCCCCGGGTACAAACGACCGGTGATCAGTCCGACAGCCCGTTGTTTAACCGTGCGGTGCAGGGTGTGTATGAACTGGGGTCCGTGTTCAAGATTTTCACGACCGCGCAGGCGATGGAACTGGGGCTTGTGAACCCCAATACGATGATCGACACCCAAGGGCCGCTGACGTGGGGTCGTTTCCGTATTCGTGATTTCCGTGATTATGGACCTGAGTTGAGCACAACCGATGTGATTGTGAAATCCTCTAACATCGGCACTGCACGCATCGCGATGCAAATCGGGGGCGAACGGCAGCGCGCGTTCCTCGCGTCGCTTGGTTTCTTGGAGCCCACACCGCTTGAGATGGTTGAAGCGCCGACCGGACGGCCGCTCTTGCCGCCGAATTGGTCCGAGATTTCGACGATGACGATTTCTTATGGGCACGGGCTTTCGTCGTCGCCTGTGCATCTGGCTGCGGGCTATGCGTCGTTGTTGAACGGTGGCACAAAGGTTGAGCCGACGTTGCTGCGCCGCGACGCCGTAGAGGTTGGTCCGCGCATTGTCAGTGAAGCGGTCAGCGCGCGGTCACGTCAAATGCTGCGGCAGGTCGTGGTCCGCGGCACCGCGTCTTTTGGCGAAGTGCCGGGGTACGAGGTTGGTGGCAAGACGGGGACGGCGGACAAACCACGCGCGGCAGGTGGCGGATACTATGAAGACAAGGTGATTTCGACCTTCGCGACCGTCTTTCCCGCCAATGACCCGCAATATGTTTTGATCGTCACTTTGGACGAACCATCGGAAAATTCAGGCGATGAACCGCGTCGCACGGCAGGCTGGACGGCTGTTCCTGTGGCGGCTGAAATGATCCGCCGGACAGCACCACTTTTGGGCTTGCGTCCGCAAGTGGACACGCCTCAACAGGTCGGTGTAACACTGACCTCAAACTAAGCGAGGGCGGGCAATGAAATCACTGGCAGAACTAGGGCTGACAGCGCGGGGCGGGCGCGAGGCGCAGATCACCGGGTTGGCTGTGGATAGCCGTGATGTGAAGCCGGGGTTCTTGTTTGCGGCATTGCCGGGTGCGCGTGTGCATGGCGGTGAATTTATCCAATATGCGCTGCGCATGAAGGCCGGTGCCATTCTGACGGATGCTAAGGGCGCCGAGATTGCGGCCGATGAACTGGCAGCCTCTGATGCGGCTGTCATTGTGGCCCAAGACCCGCGTCAGGCGCTGGCGCAGACGGCGTCACTTTGGTTCGGTGCACATCCTAAAACAGTTATCGCGGTGACGGGAACGAATGGCAAAACATCTGTTTCCACCTTTTGCCGTCAGATTTGGGAAGAGCTGGATTTGCCGGGTGTGAACCTTGGCACGACGGGGGTTGAGGGGGCTTGGAACCACCCGCTTAAACACACCACGCCAGAGCCGATTACACTGCACCGCGTCATGGCAGAAGCCGCGCAAAATGGGATCACCCATGTCGCGATGGAGGCATCTTCGCACGGGTTAGATCAGCGCCGTTTGGACGGTGTCATTCTAGCAGCTGCCGGGTTTTCGAACTTTAGCCAGGACCATTTGGACTATCATGAGACGTTTGAGGCGTATTTCGACGCCAAGATGGGGCTGTTTCAGCGCGTGCTGTCCGAAGATGGCGTTGCCGTGATCAACCTTGATGATCCCAAAGGGAAAGAAGTCGCGGCGATTTGTACCGCGCGCGGGCAAGAGGTGATCGGCGTTGGCCGTCACACGGATGCCCGCCTGCGTCTGACGGGGCAGCGGTTTGATGCGACAGGGCAAGATCTGCTTTTTGAATGGCAGGGCCGGGCGCGACAGGCGCGGTTGGAACTGATCGGCGGGTTTCAGGCCGAGAATGTCTTGCTGGCCTCTGGATTGGTGATCGCCGCTGGCGCGGACCCGGATGAGGTGTTTGACACCTTGCAGTATCTGACAACGGTGCGCGGGCGCATGGAATTGGCCGCAACGCGCCAAAGCGGTGCGGCGGTGTTTGTCGATTATGCCCATACACCGGACGCGGTTGAAACGGCGCTGCGGGCCATGCGTCCGCATGTGATGGGCCGGATCATCGTGATTGTCGGTGCGGGCGGTGATCGTGACGCAGGTAAACGCCCATTGATGGGGGCCGCGGCGGCACAGCACGCTGATATCGTGATTGTGACGGATGACAATCCGCGGTCCGAAGACCCCGCTGCCATCCGCGCTGCCGTCATGGCGGGCGCTGTTGATGCTGGCGGGTCCGATAGCATCACCGAAGTGGGCGACCGTGCCGAAGCAATCTTGCGCGGCATTGATATGCTGGGCGCAGGTGATGCGTTGTTGATTGCAGGCAAAGGCCATGAAACCGGGCAGGTTGTCGGCGATGCTGTGCTGCCGTTTGATGATGTTGAGCAGGCAAGCGTTGCTGTTGCGGCCCTTGAGGGCTGGATATGACCGCACTTTGGACATCGGCAGATGCGGCAGCTGCAACCGGTGGCCACACGACACAAGAATGGGACGCGCAGGGTGTTTCGATTGATACCCGCACGATTGCGCAGGGCGACCTTTTCGTCGCACTGAAGGATGTGCGCGATGGCCATGAATTTGTCGCGCAGGCGCTTGATCAAGGCGCTGCTGCGGCACTTGTGACCCATAGGCCAGCGGATGTACCCGCAGATGCACCGCTATTGATCGTGCCGGATGTTCTGGCGGCGCTGGGCGATCTGGGCCGCGCCGCACGTGCGCGAACAGGGGCCAAGATTGCAGCCATCACAGGTTCGGTTGGCAAAACATCGACCAAAGAAATGCTGCGCGCTGTTCTGGAAAAGCAGGGCAAATGCCATGCGGCTGAAGCGTCTTACAATAACCACTGGGGTGTGCCGCTGACGCTCGCGCGAATGCCCGCAGATGCGGATTATGCCGTCATCGAAATTGGGATGAGTAACCCCGGTGAGATTACACCGCTTTCGCAAATGACGCAGCCGCACGTTGCGATGCTCACGACAGTGGCGGCGGCGCATTTGGCGTCTTTCGACAACCTTGCCGGGATTGCGGTTGAAAAGGCCAGTATCATGGATGGGTTGGAACCGGGCGGGGTTGCGGTGCTGAACGGTGATATTGAGACTAGCGGGATATTGCAGGATCACGCCGCGAAACTGGGTGCCAGGCAGGTTCTGTTTGGCGAAACCGCGCCTGACTGGGTGGTCAAAGACGTACGTATCACAGACGATGTGACAGTGATCTCTGCGTCGGGCGGCGGTGAAAACTATCTTTTCAAGCTTTCCGTTCCCGGTCGCCACTTTGCCATGAACGCGGTCGGTGTGCTGGCCGTGGCAGAGGCATTGGGCGCAGATCCTGTGGCCGCTGCACTGGACATCGGGGCATGGGTGCCACCAGCAGGACGCGGCACGCGCGAGGTGATCGTGACAGATATGGCCAACGATGGCGAAAGTCTTGAGTTGCTTGATGACGCGTTCAACGCCAATCCGACATCACTGGTGGCCGCGCTTGAAGTGCTCGCCGCCGCAACGCCGACCGACAATGTGGGCCGCATTGTCAAAGGACGGCGCGTGGCGATCCTTGGCGATATGTTGGAGCTTGGCGATGCCGAGCAGGAGATGCATCGCGAGATGGCGGGCAACAGCCATCTGCAATCCCTTGATCTGGTGCATTGTGCCGGGCCTTTGATGCTGCACCTCTGGCAGGCTTTGCCCGAAGAACAGCGCGGACACTGGGCGGAAACGGCGGCTGAACTGGTACTACAGGCCCCGCGCCTTGTGGATGCAGGCGACGTGGTGCTTGTGAAGGGGTCCAAAGGCAGCAAAGTCAGCCTTGTCGTTGACGCCATTCGAAAACTCGGGCATCGCCGTCCGCAACAACAATAAGGTATCTGGCATGTTATACTGGCTTACAGCGCTTTCGGATGGTGGCGATTTTTTCAACCTCTTCCGCTACATCACGTTCCGGGCAGGTGGGGCCTTTATGACGGCGCTATTGTTTGGGTTCATCTTTGGACCACCGTTGATCAACGTGCTGCGCCGCAAGCAAGGCAAGGGTCAGCCGATCCGCGATGACGGGCCAGAGGGGCATTTCGTCAAGGCGGGTACACCGACCATGGGTGGTTTGCTGATCGTGGGCGCGCTGACGTTTTCGACCCTGCTGTGGGCGCGGCTGGATAACCCGTTCATCTGGATGGTGTTATTTGTGACGCTGTCATTTGCTGCCATCGGCTTTGCTGATGACTATTCCAAAGTGTCCAAACAAAACACCGCTGGGGTGTCTGGCAAGGTACGCATTTTGCTGGGCATTTTGATTGCAGCGATCGCTGGCTATTGGGCCGCGGCTTACCACCCTGATGATTTGAGCAATCAACTGGCCTTGCCGATCTTCAAGGACACGCTGATCAACCTTGGCATATTATTTGTGCCCTTCGCGGTGATTGTGATTGTGGGGGCGGCCAATGCGGTGAACCTGACCGATGGTCTGGACGGGCTGGCGATCATGCCCGTAATGATTGCCGCGGGCACATTTGGGATTATTGCCTATGCTGTCGGGCGGGTCGACTTTACCGAATATCTTGACGTGCACTATGTGCCGCAGACCGGCGAAATTTTGATCTTTGCAGCAGGCTTGATCGGGGGCGGACTGGGTTTTTTGTGGTATAATGCACCACCGGCAGCCGTCTTTATGGGTGATACCGGGTCGTTGGCTTTGGGTGGCGCGTTGGGCGCGATTGCCGTGGCCACAAAGCACGAGATCGTGCTGGCGATTGTAGGCGGTTTATTTGTGCTTGAGGCGTTGTCAGTGATTATTCAGGTCCTCTATTTCAAGCGCACGGGTAAACGCGTTTTCCTCATGGCCCCGATCCACCATCATTATGAGAAAAAGGGCTGGGCCGAACCGCAGATCGTGATCCGGTTCTGGATCATCTCGCTGATCCTCGCGATGATCGGGTTGGCGACGCTGAAGGTACGTTGACCATGCGCATCAAAGGCCTTTCATATTCTCGCCATTGTTGCGGCTGATACTGCCTGCAAAACGAAGAGAAAATGAAAGATGCCGATTATTATTCTGATTTTAGGTGCCCTTGGTGGTGCGCTTTATTGGTGGATACGCCAAAACCCTCGCGATGCCGTACACGTGGCCCAAGACGCGGTGACTACCGCACGGAATGCGCCGCGCAAGCTAGCCTTTCGTCGCCAGCATAACGCGCACCCCGTTGAAGGCATCGATGATCCCAATATCGCCATATGCGCGTTGGCACAGGCCTTTCTTGAGCTGGACGATTTGCCCACGTTGGATCAGCGCAAGCAGCTCACTGTTTTATTGCGCGCAAAGATGCGGCTGAGTGCAAAAGACACCGAAGAGATGGAGGTTCTGGGCCGCTGGCTTGTCGGGCAATGCCAGACGCCAGATGCTGCCGTCAGCCGCTTGTCGCGTCGGTTATACAAAATCAATGGCGACGTATCTTGGGATCTTTTACAGGATGTGTTGACCGGTCTTGTTTCGGATGAGTTAAGCCACGCGCAAATTGATGCGATCAGCGACATCAAACGCGCTTTGCACATCAGGTAGGCTTGCTACTTCCCCTGTTTTGATGGCACCTGTTCACTGCACAAAGGGAGAACGGGATGATCGCGGTTCAGGGGTATGAAGGCAAAACAGTTGCAGTTCTGGGGCTGGGTCGGTCTGGACGTGCGGCGGCAGTGGCGCTTGAGGCTGGCGGCGCGCATCCTGTTGTGTGGGATGATAGCGCTGTGGCGCGCGAGGCCGCAGATGATGTCGGCCTGAACCTGCGTGATTTGACCAAATTAGGCGCATTTGAAGATATCGCCTGTCTGATCGTCAGCCCTGGTATTCCGCATCTATACCCAGTACCAAACCCGGTGATTGCGGCGGCATGGGACGCGGAAGTGCCTGTCGATAACGACATTGGGTTATTTTTTCGGTCGTTCGCGACCGCCAGCTGGGACGATTTTGATACGCAGCCACGGGTGATTGCCGTGACCGGGTCGAACGGTAAATCCACCACCGCAGCGCTGATCCACCATATCTTGGTCGAGAACGGTCGCCCCGCGCAATTGGCAGGCAACATTGGGCGCGGGGTGCTGGATATTGAGCCTGCCCACGATGGTGAGGTGGTGGTGTTAGAATTGTCCTCATACCAAACCGACCTTGCGCGCAGTATGACGCCGGATGTGGCCGTGTTTACCAACCTCAGTCCGGATCATCTGGATCGCCATGCAGGCGTGGGCGGGTATTTTGCGGCCAAACGCCGTCTGTTTGCCGAAGGTGGCCCTGACCGTGCCGTGATTGGTGTGGATGAAGCCGAAGGGCGCTATATCGCCAATCAATTGATCGAAGGTCCGGGGGATGACCGGGTGATCCGCGTGTCCTCTGGGCAGAAACTGGCAGGGCAAGGTTGGACGGTTTTTGCGCGTAAAGGGTTCTTGTCAGAGCACCGCAAAGGGCGGCAAGTCGGGTCGATTGATTTGCGCGTGATCACGGGTTTGCCCGGTGCGCATAACCATCAAAATGCCTGTGCCGCCTATGCCGCTTGCCGGACTTTGGGGTTGGGCCCGAAAGGAATTGAAGCGGCGATGCAAAGCTATCCGGGCCTGCCGCATCGGAGCCAAGTCGTAGCAGAGCGCGATGGCGTGACCTTTGTGAACGACAGCAAGGCCACGAATGTGGACAGTGCTGCCAAGGCTTTGCAGGCCTTCCCCAAGGTCCGCTGGATTTGCGGGGGGTTGCAGAAAGAAGGTGGGCTGGACGGGCTATTGCCGCATCTGGATCATGTCGCGAAGGCTTATGTGATTGGGCGCGAAGCGGAAGATTTTGCGCGTCAGTTGATGGGCGCGGAGGCTGAGGTGTGCGGGACAATGGATGTCGCTGTCTCACAGGCTGCAGCAGATGCGCAGGCGGGTGAGGTTGTGTTACTGGCCCCGGCGGCGGCATCGTTTGATCAGTATGACAGCTTTGAGGCGCGGGGCGATGATTTCATTCAAAATGTGAAAGCGCTGTTAAGATAAGGTGGATCAAGATCCACCTGACGTATTGGCAATGGCCTGCCCGGCGGCCCAACCAGATGACCAAGCCCATTGAAAGTTGTATCCGCCCAACCAGCCGGTCACATCCACACATTCGCCGATGAAGTAGAGGCTTGGAAAGGTTTTTGCTCCCATCGTTTTCGACGATAAAGCGCCCGTATCGACGCCGCCGAGTGTCACTTCAGCAGTGCGATAGCCTTCTGATCCGGCGGGTGTCAGCGTCCAATCTGACAGATTTTCGCAAAGTTGGTTCAGTTTGGCATCGCTTTGGTCAGCGATGTTCCCGCTAAGTTTCAGCTCTGCACTCAGGTGATCGACAAGCCGGGCGGGCAGATGTTGTGACAGCACTGTCGTCAGCGCTTTGCGCCCGCCGCTTTGCCGTTGGTTCTGTAGTTTGGCCAGCAGATTATCTGTGGGGATCAGGTTGATGCTAACCGCTTCGCCTTCATGCCAATACGATGATGCTTGCAAGACTGCAGGTCCCGACAGACCCCGGTGGGTAAAAAGGATCGCTTCGTCAAAGCTGGCGTCTCCCGCCGAAACGCGTGCGGGGGCTGCAACGCCTGCAAGTGGTTTGAACTTTTCGTCCGAAAAGGTGAGCGGCACAAGACCGGGGCGCGGGGTGATAATGGGCAGATCAAATTGCGCGGCGATTTGATAGCCAAGCCCGGTCGCGCCCATTTTGGGGATGGATTTGCCACCGCAGGCCACGACAAGATTGCGTGTTGTAATGGTTCGCTTGCGCCCTCCGCGTGTCAATTCAACCGTGAACAGGCTGCCATCATGGCTAATCTCTCCGACCTCGGTTTGCAGCCAAAGCTGCGCGCCCGCCTTTTCCATCTCGGCCCGAAGCATCGCGATGATGTCTTTGGCGCTATTGTCGCAGAAAAGCTGGCCAAGGGTCTTTTCATGCCAAGCGATGCCGTATCTGTCGACCAGATCAATAAAATCCCACTGGGTATAGCGCCCCAAGGCGGATTTGCAGAAGTGCTTGTTCTGGCTGATGAAATTCCGTGGGCTCGCGTGCATGTTGGTGAAATTGCATCGCCCGCCACCAGAAATTCTGATCTTTTCGCCCGGCGCCTTGGCGTGATCCACGATCAGCACGCCGGGGCCTGCGTGGGCCGCGCACATCATGCCTGCGGCCCCCGCACCGATGATCAGAGTTTCTACATTCATGGCGGCCCATATGGCGCAAGCTGTGGGGGAGATCAAATTTTGCAGCTTTGGTGATGCCTTCGACGAAAGTTTGATTGGGCGAAGAAAGTGGAAGACCGCGGTTTTTCAGTGGAATCGTAGTCAATTGACGGTTAAGATGCATGCAGACCCGGCAAACGGGCGATGTAGGCAAAGAGCGGTGATCCATGACGGAAATGGTCTATGGGACGGTCCCGGTGCAATCCGGCGACCCGGTTCTGCCACGGTGGTGGCGGACAATTGATAAATGGACGATGTCTTGCATCCTGTTGTTGTTCGGGATCGGTTTGCTATTGGGGCTGGCATCTTCGCCGCCCTTGGCTGCCAAAAATGGACTGGAGCCGTTTCATTACGTAACGCGTCAGGCAATCTTTGGCGGGATGGCGATGACGGTGATGTTTGTCGTGTCAATGATGTCGCCGACGCTAGTGCGCCGTTTGGCTGTACTGGGTTTTTTATGTGCTTTTGTGGCGTTGGCGTTTTTGCCGGTGTTTGGCACGGATTTCGGTAAAGGGGCGACGCGCTGGTATTCGCTGGGTTTCGCGTCGGTCCAGCCGTCTGAGTTTCTTAAGCCGGGCTTTGTTGTCATGGCTGCGTGGTTATTGGCGGCGTCCCAGCAGTTGGGTGGTCCGCCGGGAAAAGCTTATTCCTTTGTGCTGACCATGATTATTGTGCTGATGCTGGCGATGCAGCCCGACTTTGGCCAAGCTGCATTGATCCTGTTTGCGTGGGGTGTGATGTATTTTGTGGCCGGTGCGCCGATGATTTTGCTGATTATTCTCGCCGGGCTTGTCGTTTTTGGCGGGACTATCGCCTATGCGAATTCTGAGCATTTCGCCCGTCGGATTGATGGGTTCCTGTCCCCCGATGTCGATCCCACGACCCAACTTGGCTATGCCACCAACGCAATCCGCGAAGGCGGTTTTTTCGGCGTGGGTGTCGGCGAAGGGCAGGTGAAGTGGTCGCTGCCGGATGCACATACCGATTTCATTATTGCCGTGGCGGCGGAAGAATACGGGCTAATCTGTGTGCTGGTGATCATTGCGCTTTATGCGGTGATCGTTGTTCGCTCGCTCTTGCGTTTGATGAAGGAGCGGGATGTTTTCATCCGTCTCGCCGGGACCGGGCTTGTTTGCATCTTTGGCGTACAGGCAATGATTAACATGGGCGTCGCCGTCCGCCTGCTGCCCGCGAAGGGCATGACCTTGCCGTTTGTGTCTTACGGTGGATCGTCACTGATCGCAGGCGGCATCGCCGTTGGCATGCTGTTGGCCTTCACCCGCAGCCGGCCGCAGGGTGCGATGGAGGATATTTTGTTGCGCCGGGCAAACCGATGACCGCACCGCTTTTGATTATCGCCGCCGGTGGCACGGGCGGCCATATGTTCCCCGCGCAGGCCCTGGCCGAAGCGATGCTGGCGAAAGGCTGGCGGGTGAAGTTGTCGACAGACGCGCGCGGTGCCCGGTATACCAGCGGCTTTCCCGATGCGGTTGAGGTGAATATTGTTGGTAGTGCAACTTTTGCCCGTGGCGGTATCGCGCACAAGCTGATGGTGCCATTTCGGATCTTGGGCGGTATTGGTGCTGCCAAATGGCGCATGTTTCGGGACCGCCCGACCGTTGTGGTGGGCTTTGGCGGCTATCCGGCGATCCCGGCGATGTCGGCGGCCTGGGCGTTGCGTATTCCGCGGATGATCCATGAACAGAACGGTGTTCTGGGCCGCGTGAACCAGTTGTTTGCCAAACGCGTCGATCAGATTGCTTGCGGGACTTGGCCGACCGACCTGCCCGGCGAGATTGAAGGTGTGCATACTGGCAACCCGGTGCGCGCAGCGGTTTTGGCGCATACCAATGCCCCATATATCCCACCGGGTGATTATCCGATGTCGATCCTTGTCATGGGCGGTTCGCAAGGGGCGCGGATCATGTCTGATGTGGTCCCTCCTGCGATTGCGGCTTTGCCAGAAGAAATACGCCGCAACATCAGGGTCAGCCATCAGGCGCGGCCAGAGGATTTGGCACGCGTCACCGAATACTATGAAAGCGAGCTGATCCAGGCGGATGTACAGACCTTTTTTGATGATGTGCCCCGCCGGATGGTCGAGGCGCAATTGGTGATTTCACGTTCGGGTGCATCTACTGTTGCCGATGTCAGCGTCATCGGTCGCCCGGCAATCTGGGTACCTTATGCCGGTGCGATCCGCGATGAGCAGACGGCGAACGCGCGGCAGTTGGTCGAGGCCGGTGCTGCGACATTGATGCAAGAGGCGGATTTTGAAGTGGCACCCCTGACTGCTAAGCTGACCGAATTGCTGTCGGACGAGCGCGGGATGCTGAAAATGGCGCAGGCGGCAGCGGCCTGCGGTGTACCGGACGCGACAGAGCGCCTTGTGGAATTGGTTGATGATCTGGCAGAGGCGGGCAAGACATGATGGATGGGGACCCTAGAATGAATGCAGCAACGAAACTGCCCCTTGATGTGGGCCCGATCCATTTTGTGGGTATTGGCGGGATTGGAATGTCCGGCATTGCCGAAGTGTTGCTGAACCACGGCTACACGGTGCAAGGGTCTGATCTGAAAGCCTCTAAGATCACCGATCGACTGAAGTCTTTGGGCGCGATCATCTTTGAAGGACAGCGTGCCGAGAACCTTGAGGGAGCAGAAGTTATCGTGATTTCTTCCGCGATCAAGCCGGGTAATCCAGAGCTGGACGCAGCACGGGCCAAAGGTATGCCCGTTGTACGCCGGGCCGAGATGTTGGCAGAGTTGATGCGCCTGAAGTCGAATGTTGCTGTTGCGGGCACGCACGGCAAAACCACGACGACAACGATGGTTGCCGCTTTGCTGGATGAAGGCGGGATTGATCCAACTGTCATCAACGGTGGCATCATTCACGCCTATGGGTCCAACGCCCGCATGGGGCAAGGTGAGTGGATGGTGGTTGAAGCCGATGAAAGCGATGGGACGTTCAACCGTCTGCCCGCAACCATTGCGATTGTGACAAATATCGACCCAGAGCATATGGAGCATTGGGGAACAGAAGAAGCGCTGCATCAGGGCTTTTATGACTTTGTATCCAATATTCCTTTTTACGGTTTGGCAGTCTGCTGCACTGATGACCCGGATGTGCAGTCGCTGGTCGGTAAGATCACCGACCGCCGTGTTGTGACCTATGGCTTCAATGCGCAAGCTGACATTCGCGCCGTGAACTTGCACTACAAGGCGGGTGTTGCCCATTTTGATATCGCCTTGCAGGCAGAGGATGCGGTAATCGAAGGTTGCGCATTGCCAATGCCTGGTGATCACAACGTTTCGAATGCGCTGTCTGCTGTGGCTGTGGCCCGTCATTTGGGGATGAAAAAAGATGAAATCCGCGCGGCCCTTGCGGGCTTCAAAGGGGTCAATCGTCGCTTTACCAAAGTGGGCGAAATTGACGGTGTGGCAATCATTGATGACTACGGTCATCACCCGGTCGAAATTGCGGCGGTATTGAAAGCAGCGCGTCAATCGACCGAAGGTCGTGTCATTGCTGTGCATCAGCCACACCGGTTCAGCCGTCTATCACACCATTTCGATGAGTTTTGCGCCTGCTTCAACGACGCCGATGTTGTCGGCATCTCAGAGGTTTTTTCTGCCGGGGAGGAGCCGATTGATGGCGCAAGTCATCGCGATCTGGTTGCCGGGCTGATCCGCCACGGACATCGCCACGCACGCACGGTCGAATCCGAGGACGATCTGGAACGTCTAGTGCGCGAACAGGCCAAATCAGGTGATATGGTGGTCTGCCTTGGAGCCGGTACGATCAGTGCTTGGGCGAATGAATTGCCAGCCCGCCTGAAGGGGTGACCAACCCGCTGATCCTAATCGGGCTTTGGGTTGTGCTGGCCTTCGTCATGGCCGCGATACCATCAAACGACAATCATTGGCGGCGGGCCTATGTGCTGATTGCGGTTGGTATGCCTCTTGTTATCTGGATTTTCTGGAACGATGGGTTTCTGATGGGTGCACTGGCCTTGCTGGCGGGCGGGTCGATATTGCGCTGGCCGGTCTATTTCCTGTGGCAGCGCGTGAAGCAAAAACTAGGGGTGAAGTGACATGACACAAGTGTTGGTCCTTGGCGTGATGCTGACCTGTGCGGGATTGCCGTTTATGTTGCTGACCAAACTGATGCGTGAAGGGCAAACCGGATTGGCGTGGACCATCCTTTCGGTGATTGGCGCGACTTTGGCGATCTTTATCTATGCCAGCGGGCGGCCCTTTGGTGTTGATCCGGTTTTCGCCATGACGGTGGCGCTGTTGGCCTGTGTACCAGCACTGTTGGGCGGAACAGCAGGGGCACTGTTGGGCTGGCTGTTGCGCAGGCAAGATGACCACAAGATTTAAGTAAATTCATCTCAAAAGATAATGCTTGAACGCTGTTCATATTTACTCTAATCATGAACTATGTTCAAAAATGGAGTAGAATCATGATTAGTGAAGAAATCATATTATTTGCGGTAGTAGGCGTGGCCTTTCTTGCCGCACTATCGCTTTCGTTCTTTTTTAGTAAGCGCCGCAACAAGCTGGGCCTGTCGATTATAGGCGTGATGTGGGCTGCCTTTACAGGCATCGCGTTTTTTGGAATGTACAACGCCAGCGGATGGGATGTTCTTGGCTATGCCGCCGCTCTTATCGGGGTCAGCGCTCCGGTTGGGGTTGGTGGTTTGGTCGGCGCCCTCGTGGGTTGGGCAAAGGGTAGTAAAGAACAAGATGAACAACCTTCCTCTCGTGCGGGGCACACTGACACCGCACCGACCTCTCGCTGATCTGACATGGATGCGCGTTGGCGGCCCGGCAGAAGTGCTGTTTCAGCCCGCCGACGTGCAAGACCTTTCTGACTTTCTGGCAGCCCTTGATCCTGCAACGCCTGTGTTTCCCATGGGCGTTGGCAGTAACCTGATTGTCCGCGACGGCGGGATCAGCGGTGTTGTGATCCGTCTGGGTCGTGGCTTTAACGGGATTGAGATTGGTGAAGATACGGTCACGGCAGGGGCGGCTGCCTTGGATGCGCATGTGGCGCGCAAAGCGGCGGATGCCGGTTTTGATCTGACATTCCTGCGTACCATTCCCGGCACCATTGGCGGTGCGGTGCGGATGAATGCCGGATGTTACGGCACTTATACCGCAGACGTGTTGCAATCCGTGACTGTTGTTTTGCGTGATGGCACAATCACTGAAATGGCCGCCGATGCGCTGCAATTGGCCTATCGTCAAAGCGCGTTGCCTGATGGCGCTGTTATCGTGTCGACGCGGCTGTCACCGCCGAAGGGTGATCCTGCAACGCTGCATCAGCGCATGGCGGATCAACTGGCCAAGCGCGATGAAACCCAACCCACCAAGGATCGCACGGCTGGGTCAACCTTTCGTAATCCGGCTGGTTTTTCCTCAACGGGGCATGCGGATGACGTGCACGATTTGAAGGCTTGGAAGGTTATTGACGACGCTGGCATGCGCGGGGCGCGTATTGGCGGGGCTGTGATGAACGCGATGCATTCCAACTTTCTGACCAATGCAGGCGATGCAACCGCTGCCGACCTTGAGGATTTGGGCGAACTGGTGCGGAAAAAGGTTTACGCTTCCCAAGGGATTGAGCTACAATGGGAAATCAAGCGGGTCGGTCATCGTCTGGGTGAAGATACCGTGAAATAACAGACCAAAATGGTCATGACCTTAGGCAAAGGTCGCAATAAATGACGGGCCGCAAAAGGCCCGCGTAAAGGCGGTAGGGTATGTCGAGCAGGACAAACCCGAAAGTTGTTGTCCTTATGGGCGGCCCATCTGCGGAACGTGACGTTTCGCTAAGTACGGGCCGTGAATGTGCGGCGGCTTTACGGGACGCGGAATGTAATGTGATCGAGGTCGATGCCGGCCCGGACGTTGCTGCGCGCCTGATCGAAATTGCACCTGATGTTGTGTTCAACGCGCTCCACGGTCGTTGGGGCGAAGATGGCGCCATTCAGGGTGTGTTGGAATGGCTCCAAATTCCTTATACGCATTCTGGCGTACTGGCCTCTGCGCTAACGCTCGACAAACAACGCACCAAAGATGTGTATCGTAAGGTCGGGCTTCCCGTTGTGGACAGCATTTTAGCCTCTGCTGATGCGGTGCGCGCAGCGCATGTGATGCCGCCGCCCTACGTGGTGAAGCCTTACAACGAAGGATCAAGCGTTGGCATTTATATCGTAAATGAAGGCGCCAACGGACCGCCGCAACTGGCCGATGACATGCCAGATGAAGTGATGGTTGAGGCGTTCGCTCCCGGTCGTGAGTTGACGACCACCGTGATGGGTGATCGTGCTTTGACCGTTACCGACATCATCACGGATGGCTGGTACGACTATCATGCCAAATATGCCCCCGGCGGGTCCCGCCATGAATTGCCAGCCGACATTCCAGTCGACATTTTTGATGCTTGTATGGACTACGCCTTGCGCGCCCATGATGCCCTTGGGTGCCGTGGTGTCAGCCGCACGGATTTCCGTTGGGACGAGGCGCGGGGCCTTGATGGATTGATCCTGCTGGAAACGAACACGCAGCCCGGAATGACGCCAACTTCGCTGACGCCTGAACAGGCGGCGCATGTCGGCATCGCGTTCCCGGAATTCTGCCGCTGGTTGGTGGAGGACGCATCATGCGATCGTTGACCCGCCGCCCTGCACCTGCCGCTGCACCGCGTGATCCCGCACCATCAAAGCTAGGGTATCGCTACCAGCGCCTTATGCTGACACCGGGATTTCGCGGAACTGTCCGTATTGGCGTACCACTTTTGCTGATCGTGGCAATTTTCGGGTCTTGGTATTCACAACCCGAAAACCGGGCAGAGCTTGCAGCAAAAATCGAAGACACCAAGCAAAGCTTTCAGCAACGCCCGCAATTCATGGTGCAGACCATGAATGTAACCGGCGGTGACGCAATTGCGTTGGCCGAAGTCACTGCACGTCTGCCGACCCAATTTCCATTCTCTTCGTTTGATATCGACCTAGAAAAAATCCGGGCTGATATCGAAGCGCTTGATCCGATCAAATCCGCAAGCGTGCGTGTCGGGCAGGGCGGTGCGTTAGAGATCGCGTTGAACCCGCGCGTTCCTGTCGCACTTTGGCGTGATGGCGCAACGCTGCGGTTGATTGATGCCGATGGTGTGCAATCGGGCCAGATCGGTGCACGTGCCGAACGCCTTGATCTGCCGCTCATCGCAGGCGACGGCGCGGAATATAACATTGCCGAAGCACTGACACTGTTTGATGCGGCTGGTCCGTTGATTGACCGGGTGCGCGGCCTTGTGCGTATGGGCGAACGGCGCTGGGACATGGTGCTGGATCGCGATCAACGCATCCTTTTACCTGGCGATAATCCGGCGGCAGCACTTGATCGCGTGATCGCCTTGAATGATGCGCAAGACATGCTGAGCCGTGATGTGGCGATTGTGGATATGCGCAACACCAATCGGCCGACGCTGCGAATGAATGAAGAGGCAGCAGATGCACTGCGCCGGGTGAATAATACAATAGATGATGGGGCAGATAACTGATGGGCGATCTTTACGACAGCCAACGGGCCATGCGGCAGATGCGCAAAGCGGCGATGCAGCGGGGTGTTGTCGCCATTTTGGACATCGGTACGTCCAAGATCGCCTGCCTTGTGTTGCGCTTTGATGGGCCCGAACAATTTCGCACTGATGGTGTCGGCTCGCTTGCCGGGCAATCGCAGTTTCGCGTCATTGGTGCCGCCACAACCCGGTCACGTGGCGTCCGGTTTGGCGAAGTCGACGCGATGCAGGAAACGGAACGCGCAATCCGTACTGCGGTGCAGGCCGCGCAGAAAATGGCCAATGTCCGTGTTGATCACGTGATTGCCTGTTTGTCCGGTGCGCGACCACGCTCTTATGGTCTGGATGGCACGTTGAACGTGTCAGGCGCGATGATCACAGAACAGGATATCAGCCAGGTCATGGCGTCCTGCGATGTGCCGGATTATGGCGCTGACCGTGAAGTGCTGCATGCACAGCCTGTCAATTTTGCGCTGGATCACCGCTCTGGTCTGTCAGACCCGCGTGGCCAGATCGGCAATGAGTTGAAGACCGATATGCATATGTTGACGGTTGATGCGACGGCGGTTCACAACATCTTTTACTGTATCAAACGGTGTGATCTGGAACTGGCCGGGATTGCATCTTCGGCGTATGTGTCTGGCATGTCGTCGCTGGTTGAGGACGAACAAGAGCTTGGCGCTGCTTGTATCGACCTTGGGGGTGGCACCACCGGTCTGTCCGTCTTTATGAAAAAGCATATGATTTATGCCGATTCCGTGCGGATGGGTGGCGAACATGTAACCTCTGACATTTCAATGGGTCTGCAAATTCCGGCCTCAACCGCAGAGCGGATCAAGACGTTTTACGGCGGCGTTATGGCAACCGGTATGGACGACCGCGAAATGATCGAGATTGGTGGCGATACCGGCGATTGGGAACATGACCGACGCACGGTAAGCCGCGCCGAACTGATCGGCATTATGCGCCCCCGTGTCGAAGAGATTTTGGAAGAAGTCCGCGAACGTCTGGATGCGGCAGGGTTTGAACATCTGCCAGGGCAGCAGATTGTGTTGACCGGTGGTGGTAGCCAAATTCCCGGATTGGATGGGCTGGCGAGCAAGATCCTCGGCCAACAGGTCCGTCTTGGCCGTCCGTTGCGTGTGCAGGGCCTGCCTCAGGCCGCGATTGGCCCGGCCTTTTCAAGCGCTGTTGGGCTGACGTTGTTCGCAGCAAATCCCCAAGACGAATGGTGGGACTTTGAAATTCCTGCCGAAAACTACCCGGCAAGATCACTCAAACGGGCGGTAAAATGGTTTAAGGACAACTGGTGATGCGCAATATCTTGCTCATCTGCCGAAATGCCGGGGGTAGGCACAGGTTTTTGTCCAGATTTGGTGGCGATTTTGTGTTTTTGTCGTGACCTTTCAGCATCACTTCGTTAATGTGAGTCTTAATAAGCAGTAATCGCCCGCGGGCACGGGCAAATAAAAAACAGGCGGAACGCGTTATGACATTGAATCTCTCCCTTCCAGGGCACGAAGAACTGAAGCCACGTATCACCGTATTCGGTGTGGGTGGTGCTGGCGGTAACGCCGTAAACAATATGATCGAGCAAGAGCTTGATGGGACCGAGTTTGTCGTGGCGAACACTGACGCGCAGGCGCTGCAACAATCGCGCGCAGGTGCGAAAATCCAGATGGGTTTAAAGGTGACCGAAGGGTTGGGCGCTGGCGCACGCGCAACCGTTGGTGCGGCTGCCGCTGAAGAAAGCATCGAACAAATCGTTGATCATCTTGCTGGCGCGCATATGTGTTTTATCACTGCGGGCATGGGCGGCGGCACCGGGACAGGGGCCGCGCCAATCATCGCGCAGGCCGCCCGTGAATTGGGTGTTCTGACCGTTGGTGTTGTGACCAAACCCTTCCAGTTCGAAGGTGCCAAGCGCATGAAGCAAGCCGAAGAAGGTGTTGAAGCCCTTCAGAAAGTTGTCGATACGCTGATCATTATTCCAAACCAGAACCTGTTCCGTCTGGCCAATGAAAATACGACATTTACAGAAGCTTTCGCATTGGCTGATGATGTTCTTTATCAAGGCGTCAAAGGTGTGACGGATCTGATGGTGCGTCCCGGTCTGATCAACCTCGACTTTGCAGATGTCCGGGCCGTGATGGATGAGATGGGCAAAGCCATGATGGGCACTGGCGAGGCTGACGGCGAAAACCGCGCTATTCAGGCGGCCGAGAAAGCCATCGCCAACCCGCTTTTGGATGAAATTTCACTTGAGGGTGCCAAGGGTGTGCTGATCAACATCACCGGTGGTTATGACTTGACACTGTTTGAGCTGGATGAAGCTGCCAACAAAATCCGCGAAAAAGTTGACGGTGATGCAAACATCATCGTGGGCTCGACGCTGGATACCGGCATGGAAGGCAAAATGCGTGTGTCTGTTGTTGCAACAGGTATTGATGCGATTGCCAAAGAATCCGAAGCACCCGTGCCACGCCGGTCTATGGCAGCGCCATTGGCCCCAATCGCCGAAGTCGCGGAACCACAGCCAGAGGCCCCCGCGGCTGTCGCTGCCGTAGCTGCGCCTGAACCGCAACCCGTTGCGCAGGAACGTACCTTGTTTGAAAATCTGGATGCGCCTGCTGAACCTGCTGCTGCTGCGGCTTATCAGCCTGCACCTGCGCCAGAGGCCGCACCTGCACCGCAACAGGTGGCATCGGATGATCTGCCACCGCCTGCTTACACACCGCGTCCAGAACCGGCGCTGACAGCGGCGGATACTTTCGTCGCCCCACGTGCCGGGACACCCGGTACACCGTCACCGGAAGCATTGGCGCGTTTGCAGGCCGCCGTGAGCCGTGTACCAAATGCGGAAGCGCCGCAACAACCAGCTGCGGCAGCGGCACCCACCGAAGCGGACAAACCACGGTTCGGTATCAATTCCCTGATCAACCGCATGACGGGTGCGCAAGCGGAAGGAGCCCCGCAACAACCAGCGCGCGCACAGCCGCAGGTGACAGCGTTGCATCAAGAACCAGAGCAGTCAGATGACCAGGAAAAGATCGAAATCCCTGCGTTCCTGCGCCGCCAGGCCAATTGATCTGAAATAACTGTTGCACTGACGTGACGTAGCATAGAATGGAAAGGCCGCAATCTTGCGGCCTTTTTCTTTTGTTTTGAACAACTTGCAGGGCGTGCCTTAGTCTTGCCACAGTTCCTGCCACAAGTGTTTCAGACCGTCGCAAAGAGTGAGTTGAGGCTACGGCTATTGCAGCCTAATTCAGTTTAACACCAAAAATGCTGCAAGGGCGAAATACACGTGCAAACGACATTGAAAACTGACGTCACCTTTGAGGGCACTGGTCTGCACTCGGGTGAAGATGTGCGCGTTGTTCTGCACCCTGCCGCTGCAAACAGCGGGATCGTGTTTCGTCGCACCGATGTGGCTGGTCGCCCGACCATGCGGGCCGATTTCCGTGATGTCATCGTATCCCCCTTGAACACGCGGTTAAGCAATGCGGACGGTGTGACGGTTTCAACGATCGAACATCTGATGGCCGCGCTCGCTGGTTGTGGTGTGCACAATGTTTTGGTTGATATCGACGGCCCCGAAGTGCCGATCTTGGATGGCAGTGCCGCCACTTTCGTGCGCGGTATTGTAGAAGCGGGGCTGACACGCCTTTCCGCGCCGTTACAAGCGATCGAGATTTTGCGCGAAGTGTCTGTATCCGAAGGCGGGGCCACCGCGACGTTGGCGCCTGCCACAACGCTCCAGATTGATTTTGAGATTGAATTCGCTGATGCAGCGATTGGCCGCCAGAAGAAGACTTTGAATATGGCGAATGGCGCGTTTGTGCGCGAACTTTGCGACAGCCGCACATTCTGCCGATCTGCTGATGTTGATGCGATGCGCGCCAATGGTCTGGCACTGGGTGGCACGGTTGATAACGCCGTCGTTGTCGATGGTGCAGACGTGCTGACACCCGGCGGGCTGCGCCACGCGGATGAGGCCGTGCGCCATAAGATGTTGGATGCACTGGGTGATCTTTATACCGCCGGCGCGCCGATCCTTGGTCGTTATACAGGTTCACGTGCTGGTCATGCGATGACAAACAAGCTGTTACGCGCCTTATTTGCGCAGCCGGACGCATGGCGTTTTGTGCAGTGTGATGCGAAAATTGCAGCACGTTTACCCGGTGTTGGCGTCAGCATGGCTGACTTGGATGCTGTCGCCTGATTTCTACCCACTGACAGTTGATCGTATTGCGTTCAAAAGGGCATTTTGCCCCCCATTTTTCTATGTTAGACCGACCTGAAGCCGCAGCTGTTGAGTGCTGTTGCCAAGCAAACACGTGTGAGTGAGGACGCAAGAATGTCAGTCAAAAAGGGCCAGGCCAGCCGTTGGATGTTCCGTTTTGGCGCAGCTGTCAGCTTGGCCGTTCTGGCAGCTTGCAGTGGTAATGATCGTGGCGGTGAGCCGCTGGATGATCTGACAGCGCAACAGATCTTTGAACGGGGTGAGCGGCAGATTGAACGGGGTAACCCCGATGATGCGGCCTTTACCTTTGGTGAGATTGAACGGCTTTACCCATACTCTGAATTCGCACAGCGCGCCTTGATTATGCAGGCCTTCGCCTATCATCGTGACGAAGACTATCCAAACAGCCGGGCCTCTGCGCAGCGATATCTCGACTTTTATCCAGCCGAAGAAGACGCAGCATATGCAGCCTATCTTCTTGCACTCTCTTACTACGACCAGATTGATGAGGTTGGTCGCGATCAGGGGTTAACATTTCAGGCGCTCCAATCCTTGCGCCTTGTGATCGAACAGTATCCCGATAGCGAATACGCCAGCACGTCAGTGCTAAAGTTTGATCTGGCCTTTGATCATCTTGCGGCCAAGGAAATGGAAATCGGGCGCTTTTACCTGAAACGCGGGAACTATATCGCGGCGTCCAACCGGTTCCGTACGGTGGTCGAAGATTTTCAAACCACATCACATACGCCAGAGGCGCTGCATCGTTTGGTCGAAAGCTATCTGTCGCTGGGGCTGCTTGAAGAAGCACAGACAGCTGGGGCGATTCTGGGGTATAATTATCAATCCAGTGAATGGTACGAATCCAGCTTTGCGCTGTTGACGGGGCAGGGGCTGTCGGCTGATGTGGCTGGCGACAACTGGCTTTCGTCGATTTACCGCCAGGTGCTGCGCGGTGAGTGGTTGTAATGATGATGGGGGCGTCCCCGCCCTTTGGGCCATGATATGCTTCGTGGATTAGACATCAGGGACATGCTGATTATTGATCGGTTGGAACTTGCGTTTCAACCCGGTCTAAACGTGCTGACAGGTGAAACAGGCGCAGGTAAGTCGATTTTATTGGATGCTTTGGGTTTTGTTCTGGGGTGGCGCGGTCGTGCGGAACTGGTGCGGCAAGGGGCAGAACAAGGCGAAGTTACCGCGTGGTTCGAATTGCCACCCGGGCATCCGGGCTTTGCGGTTCTTGAAGAAGCGGGCATTGGTGCCGACGATGAACTGATCTTGCGCCGCGTGAACACACGAGATGGCCGTAAGACGGCATGGATCAACGACCGCCGTGTCAGTGGTGAGGTCCTGCGCGCACTGTCGGAAACCTTGGTGGAACTGCATGGCCAGCATGATGATCGCGGTCTTCTGAACCCACGTGGTCACCGTCAGATGCTGGACAGCTATGCTGCATTAGAGGGCGCTGTCGATAAGACACGCACCAGTTGGCGTGCGCTTAGTGCGTCACAGCGCGACTTGCAGTCAGCTGAGACCAAAATAGCCGAGGCACGGGTAGAAGAGGATTATTTGCGTCACGCTGTTGCCGAATTAGATGCGTTGGCGCCCGAGGTCGGTGAGGAAGCAACCTTGGACGCGCAGCGGCGCCTGATGCAGGCCGCTGAAAAGATTCGCACTGATATCATTAAGGCCGCAGATGCTTTGGGCTTGCAGGGGGCAGAGGGCATGATCGGTGATGCCTCGCGGTGGTTGCAAGGCGTAGCGGCAGAAGCGGAAGGGCGCGTTGATGCGCCACTGGAAGCATTAGAACGGGTTCTTTCCGGTTTGGATGACGCACAGCGCGGCGTTGCCGAATGTCTGGATGCATTGTCTTTCAATACGTCTGAACTTGAAGACGCCGAAGAGCGGTTGTTCGCTATTCGTGGTCTCGCACGCAAACACAATGTGCTGCCAGATGATTTACGCAGTTTTGCTGATGATCTGCGTCGGCGTCTGGCTGTACTGGATGATGGCGCGCGCGATTTAGCGGAATTGACCACAGCGGTTCAGGCAGCACAGGCCAGTTATGATGCCGCTGCCGCAGGGCTGCGCGACAAACGCGTGAAAGCTGCGAAACGTCTGGATGCGGCCATGGCAAAAGAACTGGCTCCGCTAAAGATGGAGCGGGCTGTGTTCGCGACGCAAATAACAGATGCCGACCAACCCGGGCCGGACGGAACCGACGTTGTGGCCTTTACCGTTGCAACAAACCCGGGCGCACCAGCAGGCCCGCTTAACAAGATCGCGTCGGGTGGGGAATTGAGCCGTTTTCTTTTGGCGCTGAAGGTCTGCCTGACAGCAGGTGCCAGCGGATTGACCATGATCTTTGACGAGATTGACCGCGGCGTTGGCGGGGCGACGGCGGACGCGGTTGGGCGTCGTTTAGCTGAACTGGCGGGCGATGGACAGGTTTTGGTGGTGACACACTCACCACAGGTTGCGGCATTGGCGGGACATCACTGGCGCGTTGAAAAACAGCAGACCAAAGACGCGACGCGATCAACGGTCGTTGCACTTGATACGGGTGCACGCGTGGATGAAATTGCGCGAATGTTGTCAGGCGACACCATTACCGACGCAGCAAGAGATGCAGCGCGCGCCCTGATGAATGCCTAGAAAAGAAGTGGGCGCCGCAAAACTGCGACGCCCTGAACTTTTACCGGTTACCAATCCCACTCATACCAGTGCACCTCGGCCACTCACCTCCGCGATACACGTCGTTCATTTGTGGAGGGCCAAACAAGCGGCCTTCCGATAACATCAAGTACTGGTTGCGAAAAAAGCAGGTCAGCACTCTCATTCACTCACTAACCTTTGAGGCAATACACACCTCGTAAAATGAAAATACAAAGACAAAAGGTGGTCGGCAACCTGTACCAAAGTATGTCACTATTCCTGACATAACTATCGAGAGTTGATTAATAAGCCTTTCTCAAATCCTGCAAATCGCCTGTATTTTCTAAGAAAATGATGCAGATATCCTTTGAAACAGACGGATTTCCTTCCGGGGTTAAGTCAGCAGCGCCCGGTGGGCGATCTGCATGACGCAACGTCAAAATTTTGCGATGTACACGCAAGGATTGTATAAAAAGGTATCTAACAGCACGAACAACACAGTTTCGCGCCTGGATTATCCGGTTGCTGGACGAGGCGAACTTTTTCTTGGAAGCGACTTTCCCATCAAGTAGGTGTAAAGGGCGTCAGGGTTTGCGCCCTCCGTGAATTTTCGACAGCGCTAAGCCGTCCGTAAGAAAGCAAACCGCATGGGGAAGCCAGTGAAAGCGTTGCTGCAGCAAGGGATTGCTGATGCGTCGCTGGCCTGCCGTGATGCCGCGCAGGTTATGAAAACCCACGGCCCCAACCAAATTCAGTTCTGGTTTATTGCTTTGGCTATTGGGATCGCCGCAGGCTTTGCAGCCGTACTGTTCCGTCTTGGTATCTATGCGATCCAGACAACGGCTTACGGGACCGACGATGTTCTGACGCTGCATTCGTTTGCTGCCGGGCTGGCATGGTACCAAATATTACTCATCCCGATCTGCGGCGGGCTGGTTGTTGGCCTTATCTTGGATCGGTTTACCGACGATGGTCGCGTGCGGTCGGTGGCGGATGTGATCGAAGGGGCAGCCCTTTCTGAAGGACGGGTCGAGGTCAGGCGCGGTCTGGCGTCTGCTGCGGCTTCGATGATTACATTATCGACCGGGGGATCATCCGGTCGTGAAGGGCCGGTTGTGCATCTGGCCGCTGTAATCTCAACCGGTATTTGCCGATGGATCAATGCGAACGGCATCACCGGCCGTGATTTGCTGGGCTGTGCGGTGGCTGCTGCTGTTTCGGCCAGTTTTAACGCGCCCATCGCAGGTGCCCTTTTTGCGTTGGAAGTCGTCCTGCGCCATTTCGCGGTTCACGCTTTTGCACCCATTGTGATCGCCTCGGCTGTTGGTACAGTCATCAATCGCCTTGTTTTTGGCGACGTGACAGAGTTCGCCTTGCCGGTTCAAAATGCTTTAGGTTTTTACGTGGAACTGCCCGCGTTCCTGATCCTTGGCCTTGTTTGCGGCTTTGTCGCCGTCGCGCTGATGAAGGCGATCTTTTGGGCTGAGGATTTTGGTAACTACATCCAACGCGAAACAGGCATCCCGCGTTATCTGCGGCCTGCGATTGCGGGTGCGCTGTTGGGCGCTATGGCAATCTGGTGGCCTCATATCATCGGCGTTGGCTATGAAACAACATCTGCCGCGCTGACCGGAGAGTTAGTGCTGTATGAGGCGATTGTCTTTGTCATTCTCAAGGTTGCAGCGGTTGCAATCACCATGGGGGGTCGTATGGGTGGTGGCGTCTTTTCACCATCCCTCATGGTAGGGGCGCTGACAGGTTTAGCTTTTGGGCTGATCGCGACCCCGATCTTCCCAACTGTATCCGGTAGTGAGACGCTTTATGCATTGGCGGGCATGGGGGCGGTTGCCGCGGCCGTGCTGGGCGCGCCGATTTCCACAACCCTGATTGTATTTGAGCTGACGGGCGACTGGCAGACCGGTCTTGCTGTGATGGTCGCTGTGTCGCTTTCCACAGCCCTGTCATCGCGCCTTGTCGATCGGTCCTTCTTTCTGACCCAGTTGGAACGTCGCAACGTGCACCTTGCGGCGGGTCCACAGGCTTATCTGCTTGCCACCTTCAAAGTGTCATCCGTTATGCGTCAGATGGACGCCAAGAATGCAGCGTCAGAGGACGACTGCTGGGATCTTATCCGCGACGGTGTTTATGTCGATGGTAACGCCACGTTGGAACAGGCGATGCCGATCTTCGAAGGGGCAGGCCACCGGTTTATCCCCGTTGTGACATTGGGCGGTGAAGATGCCCCGCCAGAGTTATGGGGCGCATTGTTTCAGGTTGACGCGTTGCGGGCCATGAACCGCGCTTTGTCAGAAACCGCCGCTGAGGAACATTCCTAGACTTCCTCAACCGCGACTTTTTCAGAATAAAACGCGATATGGTCTTTGATGGCTGACACTGCCTCAAGCGGCGTTTCATAGGACCAGGCCGCATTTGCAATTGGCCCACTTTTGGCTTCGATTGTGAAATAGCTTGCTTCGCCCTTATACGGGCATTTTGAGGTCACGTCTGTCGGTTCCAGAAATGCCATCGCAAGATCACCCCGTGGAAAGTAAATCACGGGCGGATAATCACCTTCTACCAGTTCCAGCGCATTGGTGCTTTCGCCGATAACGGCGCCTGCGGCACGCACAACCCACGTGCCTGTGGCAGGACGGATTTTGATATGATCAGCCATGGTGATTTCCTTTTCGTCAAAATTGTTAGTGACCGGCAGACGGGACCAACGTCAAAATACGCTATTCGCCTGATGTCAGAGCGGCGCGCAGGCTTTGGTCAGCCAATCGCGCGTCTGTGCATCCAATCGGGGGGCAAGAAGCATCAATGTATCGGCATGATAGCGATCAATCCAGTCCCGTTCTGCATTTGTCAGTCGTGCGGTGTCGATCAACCGTCGGTCAAAAGGTACATAGGTCAGTGTATCGAAAGACAACATCGCGCGATCATCCGCGCCATTTAGGGCAGGCGCGTCAATCACAACAATCAGGTTTTCGATCCGAATGCCAAACGCGCCTTCGCGGTAGTAACCCGGCTCGTTCGACAGGATCATCCCTTTTTGCAAAGCCACTTCAGAACGCCGCGAAATCCCTTGCGGCCCTTCATGCACGCTTAGATAGCTGCCGACACCATGACCTGTGCCGTGGTCATAGTCCTGCCCTGCCATCCACAAGGGTGCCCGCGCCAGCGCATCCAGGTGCTGCCCACCCACGCCTTTGGGAAAACGTATGCGGCTGACTGCGATCATACCTTGCAAAACACGCGTGTAGCAGGCCTTGTGTTCATCCGTTGGCATGCCAATCGCCATTGTGCGGGTGATATCGGTTGTGCCATCCACATATTGGCCCCCGCTGTCGACAAGCAACAGATCACCTTCCGCAACCGGGCGGTTCGTGTCTTTGCTGACGCGGTAATGGACAATTGCACCGTTTGGCCCTGCACCACAGATCGTTTCAAAACTGATATCGCGCAGTGCATTGGTTTGCATGCGGAACCCTTCAAGCGCCTTGACCACGTCAATTTCGGTCAGCTCACCCTTGGGGGTTTCTGCATCAAGCCAGGCCAGAAACCGCACCATTGCGATGGCGTCACGTTCATGGGCTGTTTTTGCACCGGCAATCTCGGTCTGGTTCTTGCAGGCTTTGGGCAAGACGCATGGGTCTTGGCCTTTTACCACGTCGCAATTGGCCTCTTTCAGTGCAGTGACCACTTTGTCAGGGCAACTGCGTTTGTCGACCAGCACCTTGGCTTCAAGCCCGGAAAGCGCGGTAAGAAAGTCAGCCACGTCATGGACTGTGACATCAGCGCCAAGATGATCTGCAATGTTAGCGGCTTTGCCCGGCCCTGCAAAAAGATCGACGCGACCGTCATTATGCAAAATTGCAAAGGCTTGCGGCACAGGGTTGCGGGCGATGTCAGTGCCGCGAATGTTCAAAAGCCACGCAATGCTGTCCGGTAATGTCAGTGCAGCAGCGCTTTCCTTCATATCCACTGCCAGTCGCGCGCGCTTGGCATCATGTGTTTCGCCCGCATGTTCCAGCGCATGCGCGGTGAACGGCGCGGCAGGGGGTGCGGGTTGATCATCCCAGATTTCATCAATCAGATTGGTGGTCGGGACCAATTTAAATCCAGTCAGCTTTTCACGCAGCCCCGCAATCTCTGATGCGGTGTGAAGCCAGGGGTCATAGGCCAATGTCCCGCCTTGCGGCATTTGTTCCAACAGCCAATCGCTTAACTGAATTTCGGGCCAATGCACTGGTGTGTAAACATCAGCAACCTGTGCACGGACTTGCACGCGGTAGCGCCCATCAATGAACACGCCCGCAATATCAACCAATACCGCACAAAACCCAGCCGACCCCGAAAACCCAGTCAACCATTCCAACCGCGCATCACGCGGTGCGACGTATTCGCCTTGATGTGCATCGGCGCGGGGTACCAGAAACGCATCAAAGCCCTTTTGTGCCATCAAGGCGCGCAGTGCCACCAGCCGCGGTGGTCCTTGATCAGGTGAAGTTTGCGCCTCAAACGTCTGAAACATAGGTAAAACCAGCTTTCTTTCTACGGGCTATCTTATGTCGGCTGCAGACATCAGATGCCAGCAACATACATGGAACCTACCCTGCCTTGCGCATTCCCAAAACGCGCGCACGTTTACGTGGATCGCTGTCGAACAGGCTTGCCAATTGTTCGGTCATCGCACCGGCCAACTGTTCCACATCCGTGATTGTCACCGCACGCTCATAATACCGGGTCACATCATGTCCGATACCGATCGCGACCAATTCAACCGCTTCGCGTTTCTCGACCATTGCAATGACGTCACGCAGATGTTTTTCCAAGTAATTCGCGGGGTTAACGGACAAAGTTGAGTCGTCCACCGGCGCACCATCTGAGATGACCATCAGAATCTTACGCTGCTCTTGGCGCCCCGTAATGCGGCGGTGCGCCCATTCCAGCGCCTCCCCGTCGATATTTTCCTTCAAGAGGCCCTCTTTCATCATCAGCCCCAAATTCGGGCGCGTCCGCCGCCATGGCGCATCTGCTGACTTATAGATGATATGGCGCAAATCGTTCAGACGGCCGGGCGTGGCTTCACGTCCCTCGGCCAGCCACTTTTCGCGGCTTTGCCCGCCTTTCCATGCTTTCGTGGTAAAACCCAAAATCTCGACCTTCACATCGCAACGTTCCAATGTGCGCGCCATAACGTCCGCACAAATCGCCGCAATGGAAATGGGGCGGCCACGCATCGAGCCAGAGTTATCGAGAAGTAGTGTTACGACAGTATCGCGAAAGTCAGTATCTTTCTCGACTTTGAATGACAAAGGCGTGGTCGGCGAAGCGACAACGCGCGCCAAACGCCCGGCATCCAAAATCCCTTCTTCGCGATCAAACTCCCAAGATCGGTTTTGCTGGGCCTGCAATCGACGCTGCAATTTATTTGCCAGCCGGGACACGGCCCCTTTAAGCGGCTCTAACTGCTGATCCAAATACGCGCGCAGGCGTTCCAATTCGACAGGTTCGGCCAAATCCTCTGCCGATATCTCCTCGTCAAACTCAACGGTCGAAACTTTGTAGTCAGGATCGGCATCCGACACAGGCTGCGGGGCAGGTGGCTCTAATGGGGCCTCGCCTTCTGGCATCTCGGCCTCTTCGCCCATTTCCGCATCAGCCTGATCATCCATGCTGACTTGCGCTTGGCTGGCGTCTTGTTGGTCTTCCTGCGATTGCTCTGGCGTGCCTTCAGCTTCGTCGCCTTCGCTGTCATCATCACCGGTGCTATCGGGTTCGTCCTGATCGTCATCAGACCCTTCTTCGGCTTCATCGTCCTGATCATCATCAAGGGTGTCGGGATCATCCCCCAACTGATCGCCATAGCCCATGTCGCTGATCAACTGGCGCGCAAATTTTGCAAAGGCCTGTTGATCGTTCAGCGTGTCGGCAAGGTTTTCAAGCGTGCCGCCGCAGTGATCTTCGATGAACCCGCGCCACAGTTCCATGACGTTTTCGGCACCTTTGGGCAGATCACGGCCTGTCGCCATATGGCGGATCAAATAGCCCGCAGCGACGGCCAAAGGCGCGTCAGAGGCTTGGCTGATCTGATCATAGCCTTTGCGCATCGCTTCCGTGCCAATCTTGGCGTCGATATTGCCTGCTGTGCCGGGCATATATTCCGCGCCCACGGCTTCAATCCGGGCGGTTTCCATCGCTTCGTAAAGATCCTGCGCCATCTGGCCTTGCGGCATATAACGGGCAGAAACTTTGGGGTCGTGGAATTTATGACGCAAAGCAAAGGCATCCGCAGTGCCGCGCGCCAACAAAACCTCGTCGCGTGTCATGCGACGGGACACTTGGGGCAGGCGGATCGTGTCGGCGGTTTGCCCCGCAGGATCAACCGAATAGGTGACCGCCAATTCAGGGTCATCCGCCATGACTTTGGTCGCTTCCGCCAACGCCTTTTTAAAAGGATCGGCTGGGTTGTCGGATGGTTTGTTCATGGCGGGGTCCTTTACTCCGCCATAAACTAGAACTCACAAGGGGTAATGACCAGTCCCCGAAGGCCGGAAACTACTCGTCGACAAATTCCGGCTCTTCAAAAGTGATGCCCGCTTCGGGCGCAATTTCAAAAGGGGCATCGGCAAGCTGGTGCAGTGTGTTCAATTGCGCTGCACCTGGCAGAATGGCACCGGTTTCATCAATAAATGCCAAACGGGGTCGGAAGATTTTTCCGCCCAGCTCAATCTCGCCGTCATCAAACAGATACGCCAGTTCGGTCACAATGCCTTCAACATTAGCTTTGGCCATTTCTTCGCTCATGTTTTCTGCAAACAGCGGCAACAGCGCATGGGCAATCAAGGTTGATGCCGTTTCGGCCAAATCTTCGTGGCTAACCACGTAATCAGCAGGCAGCGGTGTGCCGATCTTCATTTTCATGGGTCTGCTCCGGTTCAGATATTTTTCAACATCATGGGTAGAAAAGCGACCGCATTAAGACAACCCTGTGTTTTCTTCAAACTTGTTGAAATCAGCTCAGAAGTAATCCTGTACAGTCCTGTCTCAGCCGTTGCGCCCGTTCGTGCGCCCAAGCGGCATCGCGTTCATCATCGTTGAACGTCGCGCGTGTCAGAAGGGCTGATTGTGCCAGTTTGGCCGAGATGCGCCAATGCAACACCTCGCGCCCACGGTCGGTTGGCATAATCGCTTCGACCAGATCAATGACAGCGGCGCGCTGAATTTTGGTGTGCTCTGACGCTGGGCCATCAAATATCCACTGGTGTTCCATCACAGCGGACAATCGGCCTGCGCAGGTCGCGAATGTGCGTAGTTGTTGTTCCGTATCAATGGATTGCGCGTCTGCTTTGGGGGCGCAAAGCAACGCGAGGCATAGCGTAAGGTGATGGCCAAGGATTTTCATTCCGCCCATACATAAAGCATGACGGTAAATTTTGTGTCTATCAATCAGGCATTTTGGAAACGCTTTGTTTTTGTAAGGTGGGTTCTAACCCACCTTAGCTTAACCCAAGCTCAGACTTGCCGCACTTTCAGGTAGCTCTTCATCAAAGCAGCGCTGATAGAACTCGGCCACAGTCTGCCGCTCCAGCTCATCACATTTGTTCAGGAATGACAGGCGGAAGGCATAGCCGACGTCTTGGAAAATGCGTGCGTTTTCGGCCCATGCCAGCACGGTGCGCGGCGACATAACGGTGGACAGGTCGCCATTCATAAATGCGGTGCGCGTCAGATCGGCGACTGTCACCATCTGGCTGATGGTCTTGCGCCCCTTCTCGGTATTGAAGTGAGGGGACTTAGACAGGATAATCGCTGTCTCTGCATCATGGCTAAGGTAGTTCAGCGTCGCGACAAGCGACCAACGGTCCATCTGCGCCTGGTTGATCTGCTGCGTGCCGTGATACAGGCCTGTCGTGTCGCCCAATCCAACCGTGTTCGCCGTCGCAAAAAGGCGGAAATATGTGTTTGGCGTAATAATTTCGTTCTGGTCCATCAGCGTCAGCTTACCGTCAGTTTCCAACACGCGCTGGATCACAAACATCACATCGGCACGGCCTGCATCATATTCATCAAACACAATCGCAACGGGGTTTCGCAGGGCCCAAGGCAAAATGCCTTCATGGAATTCGGTAACCTGCACACCGTCGCGCAGTTTAATCGCGTCTTTCCCGATCAGGTCGATCCGGCTGATGTGGCTGTCAAGGTTCACACGCACACACGGCCAGTTCAGACGGGCCGCAACCTGTTCGATATGCGTGGATTTACCCGTGCCGTGATACCCTTGGATCATGACACGGCGATTATAGCCAAAACCCGCAAGGATTGCCAAAGTCGTATCAGGATCAAATTTGTAGGTGCCGTCAATTTCAGGCACGCGGTCAGAGCGATCAGCGAAACCTTTGATCTTCATATCGCTGTCGATGCCAAACACTTCGCGGACCGAAATCTCTTCGGTTGGTTTTGCTTGCATGTCAGTCATACCGTCCGCCATCGTGAGTGCCTTTTTTCATCGTCAAACCGTCTTTGGTTCGGGGATGCAACATAACGCGCGGCGCTGCAAGGGAAAGGGCGCATTTCTGATAGGGCACACGCCTTATGACAGCCGATCACATGCCCGTGGTTTTGCGCCATTTTGCTAGGCGGCAGTGTGATTGGGGGCCTATGTTATCTGCAACACAAAGGATTATACTATGATGAACCGTCGCACTTTCACACTCGCAACGCTGGCGAGCGCTGTCGCACCTGCGGCACTGCGCGCCCAAAACTTTGAAATTACCCGCACAGAAGCCGAATGGCGTGCGATGCTGACGGACGCGCAATACCGGGTGATGCGTGAAGAAGGGACGGAGCGGGCGGGAAGCTCACCTTTGGATAAAAACTATGCAGAGGGTACGTACCATTGCCGTGGCTGTGACCTGGCTATCTATCCATCGTCCACCAAGTATGACAGCGGCACCGGGTGGCCCAGCTTTTACGATAGTCTGCCAAATGCGGTTGGCACAAAGCCGGACCGCAAACTGTTGCGGGTCCGAACTGAGGTGCACTGCCGCCGATGCGGAAGCCACCTGGGTCATATTTTTGATGATGGGCCGGCACCCACTGGCAAACGGCATTGTCTGAACGGCGTAAGCCTCGTGTTTCGCGCCTAAAGCCATCATTGCGTGCCAACGATTCTAATCGCGCCCTGATTGCAAAGCGCGCTATACGCTCGCCTGCATTTGAAATTCTTGCTATTCTTAGCTAAATTGGCTGTTGACAGGCCGCATGTACCACCTGCGTTACGTTTCGTTGGTGGAAAAAGTATCAGGAATTACACATAGTTGTTTAGGTATAGGCAAGTATTCGCCGAATTTACCTTGAATAAGGCGCTCAATTGTGGCAATTTCTTGCCTATAGAGCCGGTGGCCTCGTGGTGTTTGCACAAGAGCAACCGACGCTACTGCGTAAAAGTCGTTTGAGATAAAGAGTAAATGGGGGTGAACGCTATGTTTGAGCGTTTTACAAAGAAATTCTATCTGACAAGAGGCGAAAAAGCTTATTTGCTTGGCTATCTTGTTGTCATTCTTGTAGCGCCAATTGTGGCGCTGGTGGTGATGGCTGGTTTAGCCGCGCCTTATACTTTGGTTATTGAACCTACCAACTTTGTCTATTGGGTCGCGATTTCCGGCGCGATCAGCGCTGGCGTTGGTCTGTACCTTGCGCGGGGCTGGATGGGTAACCTTGGCATGATGGGCATTGCGCGTGCAATGGTTGGTATTGTTATTGCAACTTTGATCGCGGCAGTTGTGGCCGGCAGCTTGACCGTACCGTTTGAGGGTACGCTTTATGCACCACTGATGATGCTATCGGCCTTTATTGCGAAACCGTGGTTGGCCGCGATTTGGCTGGCGGCGACATTCGGTGCGCATTATTTGATGTCCATCGTGGAAGAAGAGCGTGCTTTTGGTATCGGTCGCGAGGCGCATCGCAGCGCAACATCGCAATTGAGCACGTTGTCACGCGCACAGTTGTACCACCGCGACTAAATCTAACGTGCCAAGCAATTGGTTAAAGGTACCCTTGGGTGCCTTTAATCTTTATCGCGAAAATTGCGGCTGACTTTGATCTGGTCCCAGGCCCAGACAACCTCTGAAAGCTGCTCTTCCTGGCTGCGGTCGCCACCGTTCATATCCGGGTGCAGCACCTTGATCAGCGCTTTATAGGCTTTGCGGATTTCCTGCTTGGACATGTTGTCCTTGGCTTCCAAAATCTCGACTGCGCGGCGTTCGGTTGGCGGCAGTTTGCGCCCTGTTGCCGCACCGCGGCCCGGATTGCGGGTCGCGTTTTCGCCCAGCACCTGATGCGCGTCATCGACACCCAGCCGTGCCCATGCTGCTTCTTCCACTGTGCGCTTGAACGGTTTGGTTGGACGTTCCCAAACACGGTCGCTATCCATTTGGGCCGCAAGTTCGGCCTCGGATGTGCTATCAAAGAAGTTCCATTTCAGGTTGTATTCACGCACGTGCTGTTGGCAAAACCAAAAGAAATCATCCAACACATCGGGTGACTTGGGCGCGCGGTACTTGCCCGCCTCTTGGCAGCCCTCATGATCGCAAATACGCGTTGATGTCTCGGATGCACCAGACATCCCACGCCGCCCGCGCGGGTTCTTTTTCTTCGAACTCGACACAGACATGTCGAAACCAAAGGGGTCATCTTTCTTCATGAGGCGCGTTACCTTTTCTGTTCGGAGCAGATACAATAAACCTTGCAGCGGAAGATTGAAGAGGGCTGGCAGAAAATAATGGCACTTGAAACAGAAATTCGTGACGCATTGGGCAGCCTTTCGCCACAGCACGTCGATGTCATCAACGAAAGCGCCTTGCATGCAGGCCATTCGGGTGATGATGGATCAGGGGAAAGCCATTGGCGGGTGGTGATCAAGGCCGCTTCATTGGACGATATGTCGCGTATTGCGCGCCACCGCGCCGTACATGCAGCCCTTGGTAAAGATATTATTGGACGAATTCACGCCTTAGCGATTGATATTCAATAATTATTCGGCGGCAACATCAGCAGAAGAACCGGACTTTTTGCCAGCATCAGTTGCTGTGTCTGGCTGGGTTTCGGCGTTGTCATCAGTTTTTCGCGTCGCGATCAGCTTTTTCTCTTCGGTCAGCTCTGGTTGCGGCTGCGGCGGTGCAATCGCCGGTTTGGGTGCTGCGATGGCGGGTTTTGCCTGCACCTTGGTGCGCCGAAAAACCAGCATGTTCTGATAGACGGTCGTCTTGCTCATCAATCCTTCGCGTTGTTCGCATGGCAATGTGTCGGCGCGCAAATACTCCCAGCCGTCGCCAGCCAGTTCATTCATCGCTGTCTCCAGCGCATGGGCAAAGCGATGTTCGGCAGTTTTAATGCCCTTCGCTTTCAATCCGCGCGCGGGCGCGGGTACGACTTTATATTCGTAGCTCATCACTTCACCTATCATTCCACCCAAGCAGGTCTATCAAAACCCGCGCGTCGTGCCAATGCGCCTTGCCGTTACAGGCCTAGCTTGGCCGAAACGATCTGGTTAACGGCCGCAGGGTTGGCCTTGCCACCCGTTGCCTTCATCACCTGACCAACGAACCATCCGATTAATTTGGGGTTGGCTTGGGCCTTTTCAACCTGCGCAGGGTTGGCCGCAATGATTTCATCCACGGCTGTTTCAATAGCGCCGGTGTCCGTGACCTGTTTCATGCCTTCGGTTTCAACAATCTCTGCCGGGTTACGGCCTGTCGTATAGCTGATCTCAAAAACATCTTTGGCAATCTTGCCATTGATATCACCTGCTTTGATCAAGCCGATCAATTCACCCAATTGGGCGGCGGACACAGGGCTGTCTTCGATGCTGTGGTCCTCTTTCTTCAAGCGCCCAAACAGCTCATTGATCACCCAGTTCGCAGCCAGCTTACCGTCGCGGCCTTCGGCAACTTTTTCGAAATACGCGGCATTGACTACTTCGGCGGTCAAGACGGACGCGTCATAGTCTGACAGGCCAAAGTCGCTGATAAACCGCGCCTTTTTCTGGTCGGGCAATTCAGGCAAAGACGCTTTGATGTCGTCTACCCAAGCCTGCTCAATCTCCAGCGGCAGCAGATCAGGATCGGGGAAGTAGCGGTAATCATGCGCTTCTTCTTTGGATCGCATCGAACGGGTTTCGTTCTTGTCCGGGTCATAAAGCCGCGTTTCCTGCACGACCTCTCTACCGTCCTCGATCAAGGCGATCTGGCGGCGTGCCTCAAAATCAATTGCCATCTGAATGAACCGCATGGAGTTCATGTTCTTGATTTCGCAACGGGTGCCAAGATGGCTGAAGTCTTGGGTTTCCCAATACTTCTCATAATCGCCAGGCTTGCACACCGACACGTTCACATCTGCCCGCAGGTTGCCATTTTGCATATTGCCATCGCATGTGCCCAGATAGCGCAGGATCTGGCGCAGTTTCAGCACATAGGCTGCGGCTTCCTCTGGCCCGCGAATGTCAGGGCGGCTTACAATCTCCATCAGGGCGACGCCGGTCCGGTTCAGGTCCACGAATGACATTGTGGGGTCCATGTCGTGAATGGATTTGCCCGCGTCCTGTTCAAGGTGGATGCGTTCGATGCGCACATTGCGCGCCTCACCATTGCCCATCTCGACAAGCACTTCGCCTTCGCCAACGATGGGGTGGTAAAGCTGCGAAATCTGATAGCCCTGCGGCAAATCAGGGTAGAAATAGTTTTTGCGATCAAAGGCAGAGAACAGGTTGATCTCAGCGTTCAGGCCCAGCCCGGTTTTCACCGCCTGCGCAACACAACCTTCGTTGATGACAGGCAGCATACCGGGCATGCCTGCATCCACAAAGGCCACGTTACTGTTGGGTTCTGCGCCAAAAAGGGTGGAGGCGCCAGAAAACAGCTTGGCATTGGTTGCCACCTGCGCATGCACCTCAAGGCCGATCACGAGCTCCCAGTCGCTGGTTGCACCGGCGATGGTTTTGGGGGCAGGGGCTGTATACTGGAGGTCAAGCATGTGGCGCTTCCTTTGACTGCGTTGGCCTTCGTTTAAAAGAAGGGACCGTCAGCTTCAAGAGAACATGATTGTCCTATTCACCAATCGCTGGCCGCGCAAACGCCCGCGAGGTGGCAACAAGGTTCACGGTCGGCGCGTCTTTCCCACCCAAAGCCAGCGTCGCTTTGCGAAGCATGGCGATCCCGTCCTCAGGTTTGGTTGGGATCGAGGCGGCTGAAATCGGCTCTCCAACCGTAACTTTGAAAGGTTGTCGCGCCTTATTCAGCGTTTCATGAAACAGGGTGATATCGCGCAATGTTGGATGGATCAGATCGAACAGATAAAACAGAGCCGAATTTCGCGCCTGAATATTGACCGGGATGACCGGCAGATCGAACTTGCGTGCCAGCATCGCAGCAGAGGCCATCCAAGGGCGTTCATAAAGTCGCAGACCCCGGCGTTTGGCCAAACGGCCCGAAGGAAAGATCACACCAAGGCGACCGGTGTCAGTTGCCTTGCGCACATACATCATTGTCTCGCGCGCTTTGGCAAGGCTGCGCTGGTTTTTGCGCCACTCGACCGGGGCGATCATGGTCTGCATCTGCGGAAAAATCCGTAGGATATCGCGATTGGCGAAGAAATATGCATCGGGTCGCGCTGCACTGATCAGCCCGTTCAGGATGATGCCGTCAGCGATCCCCGTTGGATGGTTCGCCACGATAAGCGCGGAACCATGTGCCGGGATATGCCCCAACCCATTGGCCTGCACCATCTTTGCCAACCGCAACGACATTGCCTGCATGATCAGGTCCGAAGGCGCATCTTTCAGCGCCTTGGCAATATCCACAGTGGTGTCATATCCCAACAGGCGATGCAGGCACCTTTTGGCCAGTTGGGTTCCGGGCCGATCACTGTAAAGCCACGGCGCGCGTTCAGCGATCAGCGGGTCAATGCGATGTTCCATGCGCAATGAATGCGCAGTCTTGTGTAACGGTTCCACGACAAAACGGTCACGGCCTTCTGGCGGCAAAAGCTTGCAAAAAACGCATAATTCTTAGGCAAGGATTAGCCCAAAATGCGGGTCACGATCTCTTCCGTGTCTCGCGAAAGCCCGGGCGTTTTCGCAATACGGGTAAGGGCGGCCCGCATTTTTGTCTGGCGATCAGCATCATAGCGTTTCCAGGTATCAAATGCGGTCGTCATCCGGGCCGTGGTTTGCGGGTTCAGCGGATCCAGTTTGATCAGCCAATCAGCCAGCAGATCGTAAGCGGCATAAGGCGGATGATGAAAACCTGCCGTATTTGCCTTTAAACCGCCAAAAACAGCCCGGAACCGATTGGGGTTTTTGATGTCAAAGGCGGGGTGTTTGGTCAGACGGGCCGCAGTCGTTGCAGCCGCCTGTGGCGCAGCAAGGCTGACCTGCAAGGCAAACCATTTGTCCATGACCAGCCTGTCATGCTGCCATTGCGCTTCAAACGCTGCCAGTTCGTCCGCACCCTTTGAAATTTGAAGTAATGCGCGCAATGCGCCCAATTGCTGGGTCATATTGTCGGCACCCGCAAACTGTTGCGACGCCTGTTTGCCTGCGTCCAGTTTGCTGATCAGTGCCAGCACTGCGTTCCCCAAAGCGCGTTGTCCCGCAGGGCCTGCATCCGATGTATAAGGACCGGTGATGATCATATCTGCATAAACGCGCGGCAGGGTATCTTGCAGATGTTGTGCGATATGCAGTTTCAGCGTCTCATGCGCCTGATTGATCACCGTGGGATCGGGCGTGTGGCTTGCGTCAAACAGCGTCTGCGCTGTGTCTTCCTCGCTCGGCAAGCGCAACACCAGCGCACGGAATGCCGGGTCGAGCGTATCATCCCGCAACACCGCCGCGATCCCATCCAAGAAGGCGGCGTCAGGCGTCGCGTCGTCACGCACCATGCGGACCAGTAAATCTTGCGCTAATGTGCGGCCTGCATCCCATCGGTTGAACGGATCCGTGTCATGCGCCAGTAAAAAGGCACGCTGCGCGTTTGTCGTTTCATGAGATACGATCACGGGGGCCGAAAAGTTGCGCAAGATCGACGGTACGGGTTTGCTAGACAGGCCATCAAAGGTGAAGGTTTGTTCTGCCTTTGTCATCTCTAGCACGGTTGTTGGCAGAACTTCCGTGCCATTTTCATGCAACAGGCCCACAGCAACAGGGATGACAAGCGGTTCTTTTTGGGTCTGACCGGGTGTCGCCGGGGTCTCTTGCCGCAGGTGCAATTGATAGATGCCATCCGCGTAGGTGTCACTTGACGTCAGGCGCGGTGTGCCCGCTTGCGAATACCATCTTTTGAATTGCGACAGGTCCCGCCCGGTCGTGTCCTCAAACACCTGCAGCCAGTCTTCAATCGTGGCGGCATCACCATCGTGTCGTGTAAAATAGAGGTCGAGCGCTTTGGCGTAAGCGTCATCACCTACCAAAAGCTTGAGCATTCCAATGACTTCGGCCCCCTTTTCATAGACCGTCGCGGTATAGAAATTGTTGATCTCGACAAAGCTTTCGGGTCTTACGGGATGCGCCAGGGGGCCACTGTCTTCGCGGAATTGATAGGCCCGCAGGACCATTGCATCATCAATGCGTTTGACGGCATGGCTGCGCATATCGCCGGTGAATTGCTGGTCACGAAAAACGGTCAGCCCCTCTTTCAGGCATAGCTGAAACCAATCGCGGCACGTGATCCGGTTGCCGGTCCAATTGTGGAAGTATTCATGGGCGATGATCGCTTCGATCCGTTCAAAATCCGCATCAGTGGCGGTTTCTGGCGACGCAAGCACCGCAGAGGCATTAAAGATATTGAGCCCCTTATTTTCCATCGCACCTGCGTTAAAGTCGTCAACGGCCACGATGTTAAAAAGATCAAGGTCGTATACGCGGCCATAAACCTTTTCGTCCCATGTCATGGACTTTTTCAGCGCCTCCATACCGAAGGCGCATTTTGCCTCATCCCTGCCGGGGCGAACCCAGATATTCAGGTCAACATGGCGACCGGTTTGGGTGATAAATGTATCGGAATGGGCAACCAGATCGCCGGCAACCAACGCAAAAAGATAGGCGGGTTTGGGCCATGGGTCATGCCATTCCGCCCAACCAACACCTGACGCAGTGGGGTTACCGTTTGACAACAAGACAGGCAGGTCCGCTTCGATCCGCACTGTAAACACAGCCATCACATCGGGGCGGTCGGGGTAGAAGGTGATCTTGCGAAACCCTTCGGCCTCGCATTGGGTGCAATACATGCCGTTCGACATATAAAGACCTTCTAGGGCGGTATTGGTTGCGGGGCTAATCCCAACCTCGGCTTCAAAGACGAACGGGGCGTTGGGAACAGCGCATCGCAGACCATCGCTGCTGATGTCCGGTCGGACCGTTTGCCCATCAATGGCGGCATTGATCAGTTTCAGATCATCGCCATGCAGAAAAAAATCTGTGTCCTTTGCATCCGGGTTTGGCCGAAACGTGATGCGCGATATCACGCGCGTATCCGTGGCCCCCAATTTGAACGTCAGGTGCACCTCGTCGACCAGATAGGCAGGCGGTGTGTAGTCGGACAGGTAAATCGTTTGCGGGGCTGCGTCTTTCATAAGGCGATCCTTGGTTGGTTATAGATAAGGTAAGACGCGCTTTGGCGATGTGCCACTATCATTCGACCGGGTGCTGAAATCTTATAAAGTTTTTGAAAAACGCTGTCTCCGCTACATTTAAGGACGTATGCCCAAGATGCGTCGCAAAGCTGATCTGCCTCAAAAGACCTGTGCCACCTGTGGCCGTCCTTTCACATGGCGCAAGAAGTGGGCCAAAGTCTGGGATGAAGTGCGTTATTGCTCGGACCGCTGTAAATCGCAGCGCAACGCATAGCCGACGAACCAAAGCACAACAAATCCGGCAGAGCCGAGTTGCCTATCGGAAATTTTCGCACTACCTCGTTTGCGAGCGCGGCAATCGTGTGCCGCGGTATGCAGAAATTCAGGAAAGGGTGTGTCATGACAGATCGCATTGAAAAGCAAGGTTTGAAGGTCGCAAAAGAACTTGCAGATTTCATTGATACCCGGGCCTTGGATGGGACCGGGATTGACAGCGATACGTTCTGGACCGGCTTTGCCGATCTTGTCACCCAGATAACCCCCCGCAATCGCGCGGCCCTTGCCACACGTGAAGAGATGCAGTCGATGATAGACGCGTGGCATGTGGAACGCCGCGGTCAGGCGCTGGACCGGACAGCCTACGAGGCGTTTCTGCGCGAGATTGGCTATCTTGTGCCTGAAAGCGACGATTTTACCATCGACACGACAAACGTTGACCCCGAAATCGCGACGGTCCCTGGCCCGCAGTTGG
This sequence comes from Roseobacter sp. CCS2, assembly GCF_000169435.1. Taxonomy (GTDB): domain Bacteria; phylum Pseudomonadota; class Alphaproteobacteria; order Rhodobacterales; family Rhodobacteraceae; genus Yoonia. The sequence goes on from NZ_AAYB01000002.1 coordinate 874,536, forward strand.
TTGTGCCGATCACCAATGCGCGTTTTGCGCTGAATGCGGCAAACGCACGTTGGGGCAGCCTTTACGATGCCTTCTATGGCACCGATGCGATGGGCGAACTGCCGCCAAAGGGCGGCTATGATCGTGGTCACGGATCGCGTGTTGTGGCACGTGCGCGGGTATTCCTTGACGAGGCGTTTCCGATCGAAGGAACCAGCCATGCGGATGTGTCCCGCTACTACGTCCATGATGGTGCGCTGCTTATTGATGATCAGCCTTTGCGCCAACCAGAAAAATTCGCGGGCTACCGTGGCAATCCCAAAGCACCCGATGCGGTCCTTCTGCGCAACAACGGATTGCATGTGGAATTGGTCTTTGATCGTGCGCATCCCATCGGCAGCCGTGATCAGGCGTTGCTGGCGGATGTGCGTCTTGAAAGTGCTGTATCGGCTATCATGGATTGCGAAGACAGTGTCGCCTGCGTGGATGCTGAGGACAAGGTCGCAGCCTACGAAAACTGGTTGGGCCTGATGCAGGGCAACCTGACGTCCGCGTTTCAAAAGGGCGGGCAAACAGTGACCCGTCGTTTGGCCGACGATATCACTTATGTTGCACCCGACGGCAGTGATCTGACGTTGAAGGGCCGTGCGCTGTTGTGGATCCGCAACGTGGGTCATTTGATGACGAACCCGGCGATCCTTGATGCCAACGGTGATGAGGTGTTCGAGGGGCTGATGGACGCGATGATCACAGTGCTGATCGCCATGCATGATCTTAAACGTGATGGTGGCAATTCCGCGCTTAGGTCAATTTATGTGGTCAAACCAAAGATGCATGGCCCTGATGAGGTCGCCCTGACAAGCGATATCTTCGCCATGGTCGAGGATGCGCTGGGTTTGCCTCGCAACACTGTCAAAATCGGTATTATGGATGAAGAGCGGCGCACGACCGTGAACCTTAAGGAATGTATCCGCGCGGCAAAATCGCGGGTGGCCTTTATCAATACCGGGTTTCTGGACCGGACAGGTGATGAAATCCACACCTCAATGGAGGCAGGACCATTCAGCCGTAAGGATTTCATCAAGCGCAAGCAGTGGATTGGCGCTTACGAGGATCAGAACGTAGACATCGGGCTTGAGTGTGGTTTTTCCGGCAAAGCCCAGATCGGCAAGGGCATGTGGGCGATGCCGGACATGATGGCAGCGATGCTGGAACAGAAAATCGGCCACCCGCAGTCAGGTGCAAATTGCGCTTGGGTGCCCAGCCCGACAGCGGCAACGTTGCATGCGCTGCATTACCACAAGGTTGATGTGATGGCGGTGCAGGCCAAGCTGCTTAAAGGCGGGCGGCGCGCCTATGTGTCATCAATCTTGGATATTCCACTGGCCCAATATCAGCGCTGGACGGATGCGCAAAAGATCAAAGAGGTCGAAAACAACGCCCAGGGTATTCTTGGCTACGTGGTGCGCTGGATTGACCAAGGTGTTGGCTGTTCAAAGGTGCCGGACATCAACGATGTCGGCCTGATGGAAGACCGCGCCACCTGCCGGATTTCCAGCCAAGCGCTGGCCAATTGGCTGCACCATGAAGTCGTCAGCGAAGAACAGGTGATGGACGCCATGCGCAAAATGGCCGCTGTTGTGGACGCACAAAACGCGCATGATCCATCCTATCGCCCTATGGCACCTGATTTCACCGGCATCGCATTTCAGGCAGCCTGCGATCTGGTGTTCAAGGGCCGCATTCAACCGTCTGGGTATACAGAACCTGTCTTGCATCAGCGCCGGTTGGAGTTGAAAGCGCAGCGCAATCACTAACGTCCGAAGGGAGAGACACGCATGGCTGAAATCTCAGCAAACAAAGCCCGCACGATTATTCGCAAGACATTGGCGAAAGGCGATGAGATGGGGTTCAAGCCCCTGTCAGTGGTGATTTTGGATGCCGGCGGGCACGTGAAGGCGTTTGAGCGATCAGACGGCGCCGCACCGGGCCGCTTTGCCATTGCACATGGCAAGGCCTATGGGTCAATCATGCTGGGCATGGCCGGTACAGCGCAGATGGCGCGAGCCGAAAGCCAAGCCTATTTTATGGCGGCTGTTAACGGCGTCTACGGTGGTCAGGTTGTCCCTGTGCCGGGTGGCGTCTTGGTTCATGACAAGCGCGGCAATGTGATCGGGGCGGTTGGTGTGACAGGCGATACATCCGAAAATGATGTGATTGCAGCCATAGCCGGGATCGAGGCCGCTGGTTTGACGGGCGAATCCTGACGAAAAAGCGCATATGCCGGTCAAAAACGGGCATGTGCGCCTTGGTTGGCACGGTTGCGCGCCACACTGCCTTTAAAACATCCATTTTGGGCGCTAGGTAAGGTGAAACCGTAAAAAGGATCACTGATGGCACGCCCTGTTGTTGGCATTATTTCAAATTCTCATCTGATCAACGAGGAATACCTGGTGCAAGGTGCTGGCGCGATGAACGTAAATGCGCTTTCCAATGTTTCTGATGTTGCGCCATTGATCATTCCCTCGGACCCGGACGTGCATCGGGTTGAAGAACTGATGACCCACTGCGATGGTTTTTTCTTCCCCGGCGGTCGTCCCAATGTGCATCCCGAAGAATACGGCGAAGAAGAAACCGAAGCGCACGGCACGTTCGAACGTAATCGCGACCGTATAACCTTGCCGTTGATCCGTGCCTGTGTGGCCCGTGGGCAGCCGGTGATGGGTGTCTGCCTTGGGTTTCAGGAAATGAATGTCGCGATGGGTGGCACGCTTTACCCCGAAATTCGCGATTTGCCGGGGCGTGATAACCACCGCATGCCCCCAGATGGGACGTTGGAAGAAAAATTTGAATTGCGCCACGAAGTGACACTGACCGAAGGCGGCCCATTTCACCGCCTGTTTGGCAGTGATAAAGTGATGACCAACACGCTGCATGGGCAAGGCATCAAACAACCCGGTCCACGGATTGTTATTGACGGCCACGCGCCTGATGGCACGCCAGAGGCGATTTATGTGAAAGATGCGCCAGGTTTCACCCTGTCAGTCCAATGGCACCCTGAATGGAACGCCGAAGCGGACCCTGTATCGCGCCCCTTGTTCGAAGGTTTCGGCGAAGCATGCCGCAACTGGGCCGCGCGTGGTTTGCGCAAAACCGGATAACGTTCCGGGCCTATACCGCGTGGTTTTGCACCTGTCCCAGCAGTTTCGGTATCTTGTCCTTGAACCGAAAGAACCCGTGAGTCGCATGCGGCCAAGCGGACATATCGTAGGGGCGGATGATTTGTGCAAGCGGCGCGCCTTGCAACGCATCGCGTGTCGGACCGGCCGGCAGATACGATGTAACAACCTGCTCTAGATCATGCGATTGCATCCATGTGTTCAAGGCGTCGGGCGCGCATTCTGTCATTGGCCCTAACTGTTCTTCAAAGCGGGCGGCACAATCTGACAGCGCGCTTGTCACAAAACCCGAAACTGGATCGCTGACGGCCAGTGGGCTGCGCGCTGGGGTGGTTTGGACAATCGCGGTGGCGCTGGGCTTTACCTGATCAAGCAGCCAGCCGGGCGACAGATCATCTTCGGTGATCAACAGACCCGTCCGCAGGTTTGGGTCAATCGTGTCAGTGATAGGCAAAGGCCCGCGCGCAGGGTGTGGGGCACCGTCCAGCGGGGCAGCAAATGTGGCCAAACCCGTTGGATGGAACCGCCCTTCGGTGTATTTTGTAATGTTGTCCGGCCGGGCCAGATAGGTTTTGCCGATGGTCTGAAGCCCACCGACCCAGCGCCATGACAGCGTGTTTGACGCAGCATCGCCATCCAGCAAATGCCGCATGAAAAAATCAGCCCCCAAGGTCCATGGCAGGCGCAGCGTGAAAATCCAGATTGACGCAAACCACATGCGGGCATGATTATGCAGATAGCCAGTGTCGGCCAGTTGCTTGGCCCAATGGTCAAAGCAGTCAATGCCGGTGTCACCTTTGCAAGCCGCCTCCCATTCTTGTCGCAAACCGCTTTCGGTCTGGACCCGGTTCAGCGCGGCCTGCAAGTCTGACCTATACATCGCCCAGACACTGGGCCGCATTTCCAACCAGCCTTTCCAATAGGTCCGCCAATAAACCTCTTGGATAAACTTCTCTGCCGTTTGCGGGCTGTGGCGGGCAAGGGTGGCTTTCAGCACATCCTCTTCGGTGATGATCCGGTGGCGAATATAGGGCGACAGGGCAGATACATGCGCCAGATTGTCATAGTTGCGCTTGCTGGCATAGTCGCGCCCAGCATGCGGGACAAAGGCGGCGAGCCGTTCAAGGCCGGCGGTATAGGTAGGTTCAAACATAAGGGTTGAGCTAATTCAGCGACACGGGCTTTCAAGCGACAGTTCGGTCCAATTCTGGACGCGCTGTTCTTGACACTGGCGGATGGTCAAGACAACGCTGACACCATGATAGATTTACGCCCAGTGGGATATGTGATCGGTCTGCTTGTGGCGTCGCTTGGGATTACCATGCTCGGCCCGTTGGCGGCTGATTTGCTTGCGGGCAATGACCATTGGTTTGTTTTCTTTGAAAGCGCCGTGATCACTATTGTCACCGGCGGTTTGATTGCATTGGCATCGTCAAACGGGGTGACGAAGGGGCTGTCGCTGCGGCAAACATTCTTGCTGACCTCGTTGGTGTGGCTTACCTTGCCGGTCTTTGGCGCCATCCCCTTTGTTTTGGGCGCCACCGAAGCCAATTTCACTGACGCATTTTTTGAGGCGATGTCAGGCCTGACCACAACAGGTGCGACGGCCATTGACGGTCTGGAGGAGCTGCCAGACGGTCTAAAGCTGTGGCGCGGTGTGCTACAGTGGTTGGGTGGCGTCGGTATTATTGTTGTGGCCATGGTGTTTTTGCCCGAGCTGCGTGTCGGTGGCATGCAGATTTTCCGCTCGGAAGGGTTTGATACCAGTGGCAAAATCCTGCCTCGTGCAGGTGAAATCGCGACCAGTATTTCCTTCATCTATGTGGGCCTGACTATTGCTTGCATTGTCGCCTATTCCGCAACGGGGATGGGGGGGTTTGATGCAATCGTGCATGCCATGACCACTGTGTCTACTGGTGGTATGGCCAATTACGACGCGTCATTTGCGGCCTTTGGGGCAGGGGTGCATTATGTTGCGGTCGTATTCATGATCCTTGCTGCATTGCCGTTCGTGCGCTTCGTGCAGTTGATGGCGGGCACTGCACAGCCGCTATTCAAGGATGGCCAAATCAAAGCGTTCTTAATGATCGTGACCTTTTGTGTTTTGCTGATGACCTCTTGGCTTTGGGGGCGTGGCGGGGCCATGACCGAATATGGGTTTCGTGAAGCACTTTTTAATGTCACGTCAATTATGACCGGCACCGGATATGCAAATGCAAACTACATGGCATGGGGCACGTTTCCGGTTGTCCTGTTTTTTCTGATCGGCTTGATTGGGGGCTGTGCGGGGTCGACATCCTGCTCGGTCAAGGTTTTTCGTTACCAATTGGTCTTTGCCGCTATCAAAAGCCAGATCAGGCAAATCCATTCGCCCCATGGCGTGTTTACCCCGCGCTATGACGGGCGACCGATCAGTGAGGATGTCCTGAACTCGGTCATTGCGTTTCTGGTCGCGTTTATTCTGTCGTTGGGTGTCACTGCGGTTTTACTTGGTCTGACGGGGCTGGATTTTATCACCTCTGTTTCCGGTGCCGCGGCTGCTATTGCAAATATTGGTCCGGGTCTGGGCCTGGAAATTGGGCCTGCTGGGAATTACGCCAATATCAACGATACGGCCAAATGGATCTTGGCGATTGCGATGTTCGTGGGCCGTTTGGAAATCATGGTGGTCCTGACGATCCTATCGGTCAAATTCTGGAGAAACTGACGATGACGACCCGACCCCTTGGTGCCCAAATCTCGCACATGCTGAAAGATCGCGGGGTGGATGTGATTTTCGGCATCCCCGGCGTGCATAACCAAGAGATGTATCGTGGTATCGAAGAGGCCGGGATCATCCATGTGCTGGCGCGCCACGAACAGGGGGCCGGGTTTATGGCCGACGGCTATGCCCGCGCGACGGGGAAACCGGGGGTGGCTTACGTGATTTCGGGGCCGGGGCTGTGCAATATCATGACACCGATGGGGCAGGCCTATTCGGACAGCGTGCCGATGCTGGTGATATCGTCGGTATTGGACGAGACAGAGGCCAAGCGCGGACAGTTGCACCAGATGAAGGATCAGGAAGGGGCAGCGGCGGCTGTTTGTGACTGGTCGGTGACGGCGCGAACGGCTGAGGCAAGTTATCAGTTGATTGATCGGGCCTTGATGCAGATGGAAACAGGCGTCCCATCGCCAAAGCATATCCAAGTACCCATTGCGCAGTTGGAAGCACGCGCAGACGCAGCCGCATCACGCCCGGTTGATTGGCCGGTATGCCCAGAACCTGCGCCCTTGCACTGCACCACATTGACAGAGCAACTGAATGCAGCAAAGCGGCCCTTGTTCATCTTCGGTGGTGGCGCATCGCGCAATGTGTCCCGCTGGCTGCCGCATTTTTTGCGGATGAATGCGGCATCCTTCACAACCTATGCAGGGCGCGGGATCATTCCCGACGACAGTCCGTTGCACTTCGGTGCGACCCTCGCGCGGGCAGGCAGCGCTGATGTGATTGCGTCCGCTGACTTGGTCGTCGCAGTTGGCACGAGGTTGAGTGAGGTTGATCTTTGGCGCGATCATCTCGGGCACAAAGCGCCAATGGTCCGCATCGATCTTGATCACGAAACCCTATCAGACCGGCATCGTCCAGAAACCCGGATACTGGCCGATGCCAGCGCGCATCTGACAGAAAGCTTGACCGCTATTCCTGACGAAAAGCAAACAACCTGGACTACGAAAGAAGTGGCCGAGGCGCGTGCGCGCTGGCATATGGAAATCAATACAGAACGCCCCGGTATTTTGCCTGTCGCCGATGCCCTGAAAGAAGCCGCGCCTGCGAACACCATGTTCTACTCCGACATGACCCAATTCGCCTATGCCGCGAAAGAGGTCTACCCGATGGACCGCCCCGGTCATTGGCATCATCCTTACGGCTTTGGCACCTTGGGTTATGCGCTGCCCGCGGCCATTGGCGGCAAAATCGGGGTGGGTGACCAACCTGTCATCGCCATCCTTGGTGATTATGGTTTCCAATACACCGTGCAGGAACTTGCCGTGGCGGTTGAGATGGAACTGACTTTGCCCATCATCATCTGGGACAACGGCAAACTGGGCGAGATTGAGGACAGCATGGTCCGCGCCCAGATCGCGCCGAATGCTGTCATTCAACGCAATCCGGATTTCCTGAAATTGGCCGAGGCTTATGGGGCTGCCGCTGCTGAGCCCACCGATCTGGACCAGTTCAAGTCAGCCATTCAGACGGCCTTGCAGACCAAAGGCCCGACCGTCATTCGCATCAAATCCGATATCGCGCTTACCAACAGCTAACCAAGACTGCGACGTCAGCGGCTTTGCGTGACAGCGCCACCTGCGAAATTGCGGGGCCTGCACTCGTTTGTGCCGCGACGATGCCTTGTTCTTGCAACAAAGACGCAATCTGTGCCGCATCAAGCGAGAATTGCACATCGCCCGGCAGCGCTTGGTTTGATGCGCCTTGTTGGGGCAACAGCATGCCAAGGACCGCGCCACTGGCGTCCAGAACAGGGCCACCAGCATTGCTGGCTTGGGCAAGCAGCGAAAGACGTTTCAGACGGTCATCACCTTGCAGATCGCGAATATCCTCCAGCGTGCCGAAGGTCAGCGTCGGGGACGTCAGCACACCGTTGAACGGATAACCCGCGACTGCAACGCGGTCTTTCAAACGCGGAGTGTCTGATTGAAAGGTTGCCACGTCGATGGGTGTCAGCGGCGAAATAGGGCGCAATATGGCCACACCCAGATCAAGGTTCGTTTCGATGACCTCTGCATTGGTTGCACGATCAAATGTGATACGGCTACAGCCGTCAACCGCCTCTGGCGTGGTCACAACAATGCCGTCGCCAGTAACATAAAAGCCAGAGCGGGACAGCTTGGGTTGCCGCACAGCCAGCCCCGCAACCATATCAATCGCCTGATCATCACTTGGTGGGATCAGATTGGGGTCAAGCGTGCCGTCCAGACGTTCAAAGCTGGATTGCATCACGTCCAGAATACGGGCGCGCCGCCGATTGTCGCCTGCCGGCCAAACAAGAACAAACCCTTTGATTTCGCCATCCTGCAAAGACGCAGTAGCAAAAGAGTGGCGTTCATCATCAGCGCCTTCGATAAAAAAACTGTTGCCGCGCAACTGGCGCGGGCCTTCGGGTGGCATCAGATCAAGCACTTGCAGCACTTCAAAAAGGCCGGTCAGACGTCCGGCATCGCCCGGTTGGGACATCATCAGGACTTGCGCGTCTGGAACAGAACCCTGACCGTCAAACTTTGCAAAGGGCGGTTGGTATCCGGAAAACGCGACCGCTGCGGTGGGAATTTGCATTTGAATACCGGCGTCAGCATCGCGCACCATCTGCATATCTAAGTCAATCAAAACAGCGTTGAATTGCAGCAAAAGCTGTTCACGCTGGCGCGCTGTTAAAACTCCTGTAGGATCTTGTGCATAGGCCACTTGCCACGCTTCCATCGCGCGCCGTGTGCCGCGCCCAAACGCGCCATCGATCGCCGCATCATAAAAACCGGCCCATTGCAGCGCTTTTTGCAACTCTTCTCGTTCGGTTCGCAGCAAAGCCGCCTCAGAGGCCCGGGCCTCGCGTAATGTCTCAAACGGGGCAGTTAAGGGTGCTTGTGGCAATGCGCTCAGCTCTGGCACTGGGGTGTTGTCGATCTCTGGCGCGTTGCGCGGGGTGGCTGTCCCGCCACCAATTGGCCAAAATTGCTGCTCAAAACGGCGACCATTCTGCAAATAGCTGTCTGAAGGAATCTGCCGGTCGCGCAGCAGTTCGCGCAATTCTTGCCTTGCAACGGTTTCAGTGTAAGGCCCCAGAACGATACCATAAAAACCGCGCCCCAGATAATACCCCTGCACGTCATCAAAACGACGGGCATAAACGCGGGCACGTTCAGTCGCTTCGCTTAAGGTTGGATGTGCCTCGATCTGCACCCAAAAACGATCTTGGGCGTGGGCCTGCGTGACAGAGAAACACAAAAGAACGGCAGCAATCAGGGCTCTGAACATCGAAAACCTCGGTAAAAAAGCGTGTGTTGCTGTTTTGTTGGCGGCGTAGACAGTGCAGTGCAAGTCAAACGAATGTGAAACGTAGGGGCATCGCCGAAATAATCGCCACCCGTTGCCCAATTGACCCTGTCCGCCGCGCACCCTATTGAACGGCCAAAGCACTTGAAGGGTTTAAGATGGCGGATAAACCACGCAGTTTTCAGGACATCATCCTGCGGCTCCAGACATATTGGGCCGCCAAGGGCTGTGCGATCCTGCAACCCTATGACATGGAAGTGGGCGCAGGAACGTTCCACCCTGCCACAACCTTGCGCGCGCTGGGCAGCAAGCCTTGGGCAGCGGCCTATGTGCAGCCGTGTCGGCGACCCACCGATGGGCGCTATGGTGAGAACCCAAACCGATTGCAGCACTATTATCAGTATCAGGTGTTGATGAAGCCATCACCACCCGACATGCAGGACCTTTATCTGGGATCACTGGAAGCCATCGGCGTTGATGCATCCGCCCACGACATCCGTTTTGTCGAAGACGACTGGGAAAGCCCGACCTTGGGCGCTTGGGGGCTAGGCTGGGAGGTCTGGTGCGACGGCATGGAAGTCAGCCAATTCACTTATTTTCAGCAAGTCGGCGGGCATGACTGCAAACCTGTGTCGGGTGAGTTGACCTATGGGTTAGAGCGTTTGGCGATCTACATCTTGGGCGTCGATCACGTGATGGATATGCCCTTTAACGACCCGCAAACGCCGATCCCGCTGACCTATGGTGATATCTTCAAACAGACCGAACAGGAGTATTCGCGCTGGAACTTCGATATCGCGGAAACAGAGGTGCTGTTGCAGCACTTCGTGGATGCTGAGGCCGAATGCCAGCGTATTCTAGACGCGCCCGCAGATGACCCCAAAACAGGGCGCAAAATCATCATGGCGCATCCGGCTTATGATCAATGTATCAAGGCATCGCATGTCTTTAACCTGCTGGACGCGCGCGGTGTGATTTCGGTCACCGAACGGCAAGCCTATATCGGACGCGTGCGCGCGTTGGCGAAAGCCTGCGCCGATGCGTTCGTACAAACCAAAGCGGGTGGGGCAGCGGCCTGATGGCACGGGTGATTATTGTGGCGATGCTTCTCTCAGCGGCGGTTCTTGGTGGTGTCCTTTATTACCAGCAGGTCTATGCCTATTACGATGAGGTGCAGGCGAACGCAGATGCGGTGATGCTGACCTCGGTCAGTACCGGCACAGCGGAACCTGTTGTCGTGCAGAATTTCCAAGGCATTGATGCGATCAGCAGCCCTTTGCGCTATCGCGCCTGCTTTGATGTCTCTCTTAGCCTTGCGACGTTGACTGAAACATTTCTCATCTTGGATAACGCCGAACCACGCGTTGCACCGGGTTGGTTCGATTGCTTTGATGCGGTCCAGATTGGCGCGGACCTGAGAACCGAAGCGGTCGCCTTTATGGGGGTCGAGAATATCGAATACGGCATTGACCGGGTCGTCGCCGTCTACCCAGATGGGCGCGGCTATGCATGGCACCAAATCAACGCATGCGGCGAGGTTGTTTTTGATGGCAACCGCCCTCCCGAAGACTGCCCACCCCTTCCTGAAAGCACACAGTAAATGCCTGATCTTCTGATTGAACTTTTCTCCGAAGAAATCCCTGCGCGGATGCAAACCCGTGCCGCGGATGATCTGCGCAAGCTGGTCACGGATGGCTTGGTTGAGGCGGGATTGACTTACGCCGGTGCGGCCGCGTTTTCGACGCCGCGCCGTTTAGCGCTGTCGGTTGAGGGGCTGACGGCAGAAAGCAAAGCGGTACGCGAAGAACGCAAGGGGCCAAAGGTTGGGGCACCTGACAAGGCCATTGAAGGGTTCTTGCGAGGGGCAGGCGTGGCGCGCGAAGACCTTGAAGTGCGCGACGACAAAAATGGGCAGGTCTATTTCGCCGTGATCGAAAAACCGGGGCGGATGGCGGCGGATATCATCGCTGAAGTGCTGGAAAAAACCGTGCGGAACTTCCCGTGGCCCAAGTCGATGCGCTGGGGCAACGGCAACCTGAAATGGGTGCGCCCACTGCATGCGATCCTATGCATCCTCAGCGATGAAGCCGGGACAGAGGTTGTGCCGCTAGAGGTGGATGGCATCAAATCGGGGAATACGACGCAGGGGCACCGTTTTCTTGCACCAGATGCATTTACTGTCGCAAATTTCGATGATTACGAGGCGAAGCTCAAGCGTGCCAATGTCGTGCTGCGCGCTGACGAGCGGGCCGAGGCGATCTGGGCCGAGGCCACAACCCAGGCCTTTGCGCTGGGTCTGGACGTGGTCGAAGACCGCGGGTTGCTGGCTGAAGTGGCCGGGCTGGTCGAATGGCCTGTCGTGCTGCTGGGGCAGATTGACGACGCCTTTCTAGGGCTGCCGCCCGAAGTGCTGCAAACCTCGATGAAAGAGCATCAGAAATTCTTCTCCGTGCGCAACCCCAAGACGGAGCGGATTGAGCGTTTCGTGACCGTTGCCAACATGGAGACCGCCGATAATGGCACGACCATTCTAGCAGGCAACCAAAAGGTGCTGTCAGCGCGTCTGGCGGATGCTAAGTTCTTTTGGGAAAACGATTTGCGCGTGGCCAAAGCGGGCATGCAGCCGTGGCTGGATAGCCTTGCGAATGTCACCTTCCACAACAAATTGGGCAGCCAGAAAGACCGGATTGAACGGATTGCCGCCTTGGCACGCGAGATTGCGCCAAGTGTGGGGGCTGATCCTGATCTGGCCGCGCAGGCGGCAAAGGTCGCCAAGGCCGATCTGTCGTCCGAAATGGTCTATGAATTCCCCGAATTGCAGGGGCTGATGGGACGGTATTATGCGGCTGAGGCGGGCTTGGATGCGCAGGTCGCGGCGGCCTGCGAAGAACACTACTCCCCGCTGGGGCCATCGGACGATGTGCCGACAGCGCCTGTGTCGGTTGCCGTCGCGCTGGCTGATAAGATCGACACGCTGACCGGGTTCTGGGCGATTGACGAGAAGCCGACCGGGAGTAAGGACCCATTTGCGCTGCGGAGAGCAGCGTTGGGGGTCATTCGGTTGGTTTTGGAGAATGGTCATCGCTGCGTAATTGGGGATCTTGTTGTAACCGCCTATCAAGAACATGCGTTAGCGTGGGCAAAGCAGTACCGATTGAGACGATATCTTGATCCTCAAAATGAGAAGGGCGTTACCGATTTCTTTGAGGGAGTCGACGGTGAAGATCGGTTTCTTGGAAAAGATGCAGTCAATGCAGCCTTAGCTCACGAGAAAGTTCTCATTACTGATCCAACAACACAGCACTCCTCAAGTCCTGTCTATGACTTGGCTCATCCAACCTTAAATCTGAGTCGTGACCTCCTCTCCTTCTTCCACGACCGCCTCAAAGTCTTCCTCAAAGACAAAGGCATCCGCCACGATATAATCGACGCCTGTATCGCGATGCCGGGTAACGACGACCTCACCCTGCTGGTCAAACGGGCCGAGGCGCTGGCCGCGACCCTTGCCACCGACGACGGTGAAAACCTGATCCAAGGCTTTAAGCGCGCCAACAACATCCTGACCCAGGCCGAAGAAAAGGATGGGGTGGAATATTCCTACGGTGCCGACATCAAATTCGCGGAAGACGAAGCTGAAAAGGCCCTTTTCGCAGCCCTTGATGCTGCGGATGCAAAGATCGCGCCAGCCATGAAAGCCGAAGATTTCAGCACCGCGATGACCGCTATGGCAGCACTTCGCGCACCGATTGATGCATTTTTCACCGATGTGCAGGTCAACGCCGAGAGTGAGATTCTACGCCGCAACAGGCTTAACCTGCTGTCCCGGATCAGAAATATCTGCCTCAGCGTGGCGGATCTGACCAAAATCGAAGGCTAGACATAAAAACTGTAAACTTAGGTATACAGATCGCTGTCTCGTCTTCTATGCTGCACTTGAACAATAATCGGTGCCGCAGTGCAGCAACAGACGACATATGGGCCATTGACGCTGATCACACCCACCGCCGCCATGAAGGCATCGGTGCATGGTGGGCGTGCGAAGTGCTTGCAGCGTTTGGTGCGTCTGGATCTGCCAGTGCCTTTGACTGTTGCCCTGTCGTTTGACGCCGTCCACGAAGCGGCGATTGGCAATCTGCCTGATATGCAAGCGCTCTTGGCACCTTTCGGTGATGCCCCGCTTTTGTCAGTGCGCCCCTCTAGCCAGGACCCCGATTGGGGTGGGCCAAGTGCAATTCTGAACGTGGGCATGAATGATGCGCGTCTGGCCGAACTGACCCAGCGGATCGGGGCTGAGGCGGCAACCAAGCTTTATCTGCGGTTCGTTCAGTCCTACGCAATCCACGTGGCCCGTCTGGACCCGGATGAGTTTTACCTGCCCGATGTTGCCGACGCCGCCAGCCTTAAGACGATGCTGGATACGTTCGAATTGGAAACGGATGAAACCTTTCCCCAAAACCCTGCCGTGCAATTGGCCGAGGTGCTGCGGTCCATGGCCCGCGCATGGGATGGCACAACGGCCCGCTTGCTGCGGCAGGCGAAAGGCGCGCCTGCGAACGCCGGGCTTGGCCTTGTGGTGCAGGCGATGGCTTTGGGTGCCGGGCAGGGCGAATGTGGGCAAGGTGTGATCCAGTTTGTCGACACTGCAACAGGTCAGCCCAAGGTTGTGGGCCGTTACCTGAGTGAAAGCAAAGGCCAAGGCGCTGAAGTGTCGCCCGATACTGAAGGTGCGATATATCTGACGCGCGACCCGCGTGGCCCCGCGCTTGAAGACATCTGCCCGGACCAATACGCGCAATTGGTATCCTACGGTGATATCTGCCGCCGTCGCTTGCGCGAAGAAATGGAAGTGAAATTCACCCTGCAAGACGGTGGTGTCCAGATTTTGGATGCCGTGCGGGTACAGCGGACCTCGCGTGCATCCGTCAAAATCGCGGTGGCTTTGGCCGAAGATGGCGTGATCCCGCGCGAAGAAGCCGTGATGCGGGTCAAACCGTCTGCCCTGTCAGAACTATTGCACAGACAGGTTGATCCGGATGCGGCCCGCGATGTGATCGTAGGTGGTATCGCCGCCAGCCCCGGTGCTGCATCCGGCCGGATCGTGTTAACCGCGCATGAGGCACAAGCCAGTGCCGCACGCGGTGAACCTTGTGTGCTGGTCCGGCGTGAAACCACACCAGAAGACATTCGCGGCATGCATGCTGCCAGCGCTGTCCTGACCATGCGCGGTGGTGTCACAAGCCACGCCGCCGTGATCGGGCGCGGCATTGGTTTGCCGTGTGTCGTTGGCGCGTCGGATCTGACGATTGATCGCAAGAATGCCCAGATCGTCGGCGTTGATGGCCGCAAGTTCAAAGCCGGTGACATGATTACGGTTGATGGCAGCACTGGTCAGGTTTTGGCAGGCCAGCCCCCCATGCTGGAAGCCGCCCTTGATAGTGCGTTTCAGACGTTGCTTGAATGGGCCGACGAATTCCGTGATATCGGCGTGCGCGCCAATGCAGATACCCCTGCGGATGCCCAGACAGCGCAGAATTTTGCCGCCGAAGGGATCGGTCTTTGTCGCACAGAGCATATGTTCTTTGATGGCGACCGTTTGGGCGTGATGCGCGAGATGATTTTTGCCGAAGAAAGCAAAGACCGAAGCGCTGTTCTGGATCGCCTACTGCCAATGCAACGCGCCGATTTTCAAGCGCTGTTCGAGATTATGGCAGGCAAAACGGTTTGCGTGCGCCTTTTTGACCCACCCTTGCATGAATTCCTGCCATCCGACAAAGCAGGTATGCGTGACTTGGCAGAGCAAGTCGCGTTGCCATTGCCAGAGGTGATCGAACGGGTCGATGCGTTGGCAGAATACAACCCCATGCTTGGCATGCGGGGTGTCCGCCTTGGTATCGCGATACCGGAAATTTATGACATGCAGGCCCGGGCCATTTTTGAAGCGATGGTCGCGGTCGGCCAGAAGGGTATCTCGATCAACGTAGAGATTATGATCCCGTTGGTCAGTGCCATGCGCGAGGTTGAATTGCAAAAGGCCCGTATCGGTGGTGTCGCGAATGCCGTGCAGGCCAAGCATAAATACGGGGTGGATTACCGCCTTGGCGTCATGGTCGAAACGCCGCGCGCGGCCTTGCGCGCGCAGGATATCGCTGAACATGCGGAGTTTCTGTCTTTTGGCACGAATGACCTGACCCAGATGACCTATGGTTTGTCGCGCGATGATGCAGGTCGCTTTATGTCGTCCTATGTGCAGCAGGGCGTCTATGCCGAAGATCCGTTCCATACCCTTGATCTTGAAGGTGTTGGCGAATTGATTTCGCTGGGCGCGGCGCGCGGGCGCCTGGGCCGCCCGGACGTTGTGTTGTCGCTTTGCGGGGAACATGGCGGCGATCGGTCTGCTATTGCGTTCTGTCGTGCGCAACAGTTCGATTATATCTCGTGTTCACCGTTCCGCGTGCCTGTTGCGCGACTCACTGCCGCGCAGCTGGCATTGGCCGACCGGGTGTCACTCTGACGCAATACCAGATGTTGTGGCATATATGCCGCAGGATTCCGCATTTTGGGAAATAGTCCTGCCGCTCAAGCCAAGTGTGTTGCGCCATTCAGAACAGTTCAGGCCGAGGGGTAGACCTTTTGGCAGGTTTCCCTTAAGGACAGCCGCGCTAGCGCGGAGCAATCCCGCGTCATTTCCTGGGTGGGAAAAAATGACTGTTATGAAGGCAATTTATGCCGCTATTTTTGCGGCAACTTTTTGTATTGCGGCAACCTCGGCTGCCGCTGATGAACTTTTGGCGAACCGTTTGGGTGCCATTTTGGGCCAGGAACGTGACGCATTGTCGGCCGTGCCGGAAAGCCGCGCGAATACGCTGACCAGCTTGCCACCGGCGCAAGAAAGCGACGTGGTGACGCGCAGCGGTATTGTTTACAATCGTGATTTTCTATCGGCGCTGCCTGTGGCCGATGGCGGCGAAAACTGGCAGTGCCTGGCCGAAGCGCTTTACTTCGAAGCGCGTGGCGAAAGCGTACGTGGTATGTTTGCTGTTGGTGAGGTGATCCTGAACCGCGTTGATAGCAATGCTTACCCTGACACCTTGTGCGCCGTGATCAACCAAGGCACAGGGCGCAAGTATGCTTGCCAGTTCACATACACCTGCGATGGCAGACCAGAGACAATCGGCGAACCACGCTCTTGGGAACGTGTTGGCAAAGTGGCCCGCATCCTGATTGACGGTGCGCCGCGCGCTTTGACAGGTGGTGCCACGCATTATCACACGAAAGCCGTGAACCCATCTTGGGCGCAGCGCTATCCGCGCGTTGCCGAGATTGGTTTTCACTACTTTTACCGCCAACCAGTGCGCACCGCGTCAAACTAAGGTCGCATGAACAAGGGCAGGTGTCGTCACTGACGCTTGCCGGTTTTGAATACCCCTTGTATCTCACGAGGGGTATTTTTTTGTGATGGATGCCCCATGACCGATGACATTCGCCTTGCCTTTGCCCACCCAAGCGAACGGGCAGAGGCCAGCAGCCAAACACCCTGCGACCGGATATCCCTGCGCGACTACATCGTTGAGGTCGAAATCGGCGCATTCCAACAAGAGCGCGGTACGTTGCAGCGGGTCCGCTTTAACGTGGTGGTTGAGGTGTTACCGCTAAGCGGGCCCATCGACGATGATGTGGACCGCATTTTATCATACGACAAAGTGACCGAAGCCATCAGCGTTGAGTTGGAGGCAGAGCGCATCAACTTGCTTGAAACCCTTGCCGGGCGCGTGGCCGAGCGTATCCTGCTTGAGCCACAAGCCGAGCGCGTTTTTGTGCGGATTGAAAAACTTGATCGTGGACCGTTTTCCTTGGGGGTTGAAATTGTCCGTTCGCGTGATGGTGTCAGCCTCGCCGGACAAGAACATATTGAGGCACCGCATCCGCGTATAGTCTATCTGTCGAATGCGGCAATCCAGAGCGCGCATTTAAAGGATTGGATTGATCAACTGGCGCAAATGGATGCGCCTTTGATCATCTGTGTCGGTGCCCCTGATGTGGCAGCCCCGAAAGCCGGCAATGCATTGGCGCAACGCCGGATTGACCTTCTGGCGATTGAACAAAACGCTTGGGCACTGGCCGCCCGCAATCGGCGTTGCATGGTGGTGGGCACACGCACCGAACTGGATTGGGCGATGAAGAACGACCAGATTTGCATCTGGGCCCCTTCGAAAATCGTTTTGGATGCGGTTGATGGCCCTTCGGCCAGCCCGCGCGATGCTGTGGCATTGGTTGCATGGTTCGCCAGCGACATGATGGCGAAAGAGCTTTTGGTGATTGGCGATACTGCACCCCAAACTGATGTGTCCGCGCGGGCGATCACCTCAGACACAAAAGACCTGATATGACCTTATATTACCGCCCCATTGCACGCTTTGGCGACGTACCAACGCCGCGCAGCTTTCCCCTTGCTGGCGGCTTGTGCTGGTTTGACACGGTCGTGGCCCACGAACGTGGTGGTGGTATGCAGCCTGTGCCAGCTGGTGAGGTGCCCGCTGATATATTGGACAATATCGTCCGTGCACGTGCGCCAATAGCCGGGATGGTGATGACCGGCCCACGCCTGATGGGTATCTTGAATGTGACCCCGGACAGCTTTTCCGATGGCGGACAATTTAACGCGCCAGAACGCGCATTGGAACACGCCATTGCCATGCGGTCTGACGGGGCAGAGATTATTGATGTCGGTGGTGAAAGCACGCGCCCAGGTGCGGCTGAAGTACAAACCAAAGACGAAATTGCGCGGACCGCCCCTGTGATTGCAGCAATCCGCGCCCAAAGCGATGTGCCGATTTCGATAGACACCCGCAAAGCTGAGGTAGGACGCGCCGCATTGGCCGCTGGTGCCACGCTGGTGAATGATGTCGCAGCTTTCACCTTTGATCCCGAACTGGCGTCAGTTGCCGCAAAAGCCGGGACGCCCGTTTGCGTGATGCATGCACAAGGTTCCCCACAGACGATGCAGGATGATCCCAGCTATGACGATGTTTTGTTGGACGTTTATGATTTCTTGAGTGACAGGGTCGAAGCGGCTGTGGCGGCCGGTATCCCACACGATCAGATCGTGGTCGATCCCGGCATTGGCTTTGGCAAGACATTGGAACACAACCTGATCCTGTTGCGCGGCATTGCGATTTTTCACGCACTTGGCTGTCCCATTCTGTTGGGTGCCTCACGTAAACGCTTTATCGGCACGATCGGTGGCGGTACGGACGCGCGCGACCGTGTCGGCGGTTCTGTGTCTGTCGCCCTTTTTGCGGCAAGGCAGGGCGTGCAAATCCTGCGGGTTCACGATATATTCGCCACGAAACAAGCTTTAGACTTGGAATGGGCAATCGGCGGGGCAGCAATGACATGACACGCAAATTCTTTGGGACCGACGGTGTGCGCGGCAAAGCGAATACACATCCGATGACAGCTGATATGGCGCTTAAGATCGGTGCGGCGGCTGGACGATACTTTCGTAATGATGGCTCAAACGGGCACCGGGTGGTGATCGGGAAAGATACGCGTCTGTCCGGATATATGTTTGAAAACGCTTTGACGGCGGGTTTGACCAGCACTGGTATGAATGTGCTGCTGTTGGGGCCTGTGCCAACACCCGCGGTGGGTTTGCTGACCACATCCATGCGCGCCGATGTGGGCATCATGATTTCTGCCAGTCACAATCCCCACCATGACAACGGCATCAAGTTCTTTGGCCCGGACGGTTTCAAACTGTCCGATGAGGCAGAGACCGAAATCGAGACGCTGATCGCAAGCGAGATTGAACCCGCGAAAGCACAGAATATTGGCCGGGCCAAACGGATTGACGATGGCCGCTTCCGCTATGCGGAACGTATCAAATCGACATTCCCTGCGGGGATGCGCCTTGATGGGCTAAAGGTCGTCATTGATTGTGCCAATGGGGCGGCATACCGCGTGGCCCCCGAAGTGCTGTGGGAATTGGGCGCGACTGTGATCCCTGTGGGGGTCAGTCCTGATGGTTTCAACATCAACGATGGATGTGGCTCGACCAGCACCGCAGCGGCCTCAAAAGCGATCCTTGAAGAGGGTGCGCATGTGGGTATCTGTCTTGATGGTGACGCTGATCGGGTGATGATCCTTGATGAAAAAGGGCAAGTCGCTGATGGGGATCAGCTGATGGCCCTGATGGCGGGGCGCTGGGCTGACCAAGATCGCTTGAACGGCGGTACTTTGGTTGCGACGGTCATGTCGAACCTGGGGTTAGAGCGTTATCTGGACGGGCGTGGTTTGCATCTTACGCGCACGGCGGTCGGTGACCGCTATGTGGTAGAGGCGATGCGTGCAAACGGATGGAACCTTGGGGGCGAACAGTCCGGTCACATTGTGATGACGGATTTTGCAACTACCGGCGATGGTCTTTTGGCAGGTTTGCAGTTTCTGGCGGCGATGATTGAGACGGGTCAGCCTGCCAGTGCGCTGACCAAAAGCTTTGAAACCGTGCCGCAGATGCTTAAGAACGTGCGCTACGCCGCAGGGCAGGATCCGCTTGGCGCGGAACTGGTTCAGAAATCCATCGCTGATGGCGAAAGCAAATTGGTGGGCAAAGGCCGTTTGCTGATCCGCAAATCCGGCACAGAGCCTTTGATCCGCGTTATGGCAGAATGCGAAGATGATGCGCTTTTGGCGCAAGTCGTTGACGGTATTGTCGCCGAAGTGGAAGCTGCCGTTTAACGCGCAAAAAGCCTTTTAAGATTGCTCCACTGGCTGATGGCCAGACCAAGAAGGATCAGTCCAAGTGCCACGAAAAAGCGCAGTGGCAGCACCTCGCTCAGTACCCATGCGCCAAATATCATCGACCACAGCGGGACTTGATAGTTGACCAAGGTCATGAAAATGGCACCCGCCGACCGGATCGTCGCAACGCGGATCAATGCGGCAAGAGCCGTTGGAATGAACCCCAGCACAATAATAGCAACGGTAGGACGCATGTCGCCCACGCGAGGGACGCCTTCGACAATCAGCATCGCGGGGATCAGCGCAACGGCCCCAACGGTCAGCAAAAGTGCAGCCATTGTGATCGGGTCAATTGGCGGGCAGCGCCGCGTCATGATGCTGGACACTGCATAAGCGATTGACGCACCGATGCAGGCCAATTGGCCCAGCGGTTCCCATCCAGTGCCAAGACGCATTACACCGGGGCCAATCAGAACGGCGGCACCAATGAAGCCCAAGATCACACCCAAAGTATTACGGATACTCATCTTTTCGTCGGTAAAGATATGCGCAAGCGGTAAAACAAATAAGGGCAATGCCGCCATTGAAATGCCGGCGAAGGCCGATGGCACATATTGCTGTCCCCAGCTAAGCAGCGCAAAGGGCAAAGCGGTGTTCAGCAATCCAATCACGATAAGGTAACGGCGCATCGTTGGCGTAAATTCCGGCAAGGGGCGTTTGAGTACGGCCATGAGCCCAAGCAGTGCCGCAGCCCCCAATGTGGTGCGAGCGCAAGCGACGGTCAGCGGCCCGTATCCTTCCAACGCGATGGTAACCACCATGAAGGTCGCCCCCCAGATCAAGCCGAGTGCCGCGATGGACAGCCAATTGGCTGATGTGGGTGCCGACGTCATTCAAGTTTCCTTGCAGGCAAAAGGCCCGGGGCACGCCCCGGGCCTTTGTGAGGTGTAAGGTGGATCATGATCCACCCTACATGTCGATCAGTTTTTCGCCTTATCAACCATTTTACCGGCCGAAATCCACGGCATCATGGCGCGTAGTTTCTCGCCAACCTGCTCAATCTCATGCTCGTCGTTGATCCGGCGTGTCGCCTTGAAGTAAGGCTGACCAACAGCATTTTCCTGCATGAAGTCACGCACGAACTTACCGGTCTGAATGTCGGTCAGCACGTCTTTCATCCGCTTCTTGGTCTCGTCATATGGCAGAATACGCGGACCAGAGACATATTCACCATACTCGGCTGTGTTCGAAATGGAGTAGTTCATGTTCGCGATCCCACCTTCATAGATCAGGTCCACGATCAGCTTGGTTTCGTGCAGGCATTCGAAATAGGCCATTTCAGGCTCGTAACCGGCCTCGACCAGCGTTTCAAAACCCATGCGGATCAGTTCAACGATACCACCGCACAGAACTGCCTGCTCACCAAAGAGGTCGGTTTCGCATTCCTGACGGAAGTTGGTTTCAATGATGCCGGACCGCCCGCCGCCAATGGCCGAACAATAGGACAGGCCGATTTCCATCGCCTTGCCGCTTTCGTCACGATCCACAGCCACCAGGCACGGCACGCCGCCGCCCTTGGTGTATTCACCGCGCACGGTGTGACCGGGGCCCTTGGGCGCCATCATGATCACATCAACGCCGGGCTTTGGTTCGATCAGGCCGAAGTGCACGTTCAGGCCGTGAGCGAAGGCAATCGCGGAGCCTTCCTTGATGTTGTCATGGACGTATTTCTTATAGGTTTCGGCCTGCAGTTCATCGGGCATTGTAAACATGATCACATCACACCAAGCAGCCGCTTCAGCGATGCCCATAACCTTCAGGCCTTCGCCTTCGGCTTTGGCCGCAGAGGGGGAGCCTTCACGCAGCGCCACAACAAGGTTTTTTGCACCGCTGTCACGCAGGTTCAGCGCGTGAGCGTGGCCTTGAGAGCCGTAGCCGAGGATGGCGACTTTTTTGTCTTTGATCAGATTCACATCGCAATCGCGATCATAATAAACGCGCATGTTGGCATTCCTTTGGTTGGTTTCTGAAGAACGTTATAGCCACTGTTTTGTATGGTGGGAGTGTTACATTATATATTTATTCGCTCAGATAGTGATTGTTATGCGCTATATAACATTTTAACAGTATTTTTATGCTTGATGATGTTGATCGCCGTTTATTGCGCCTTTTACAGGCGGACCCGACCCGTGGCGTGCCTGATTTGGCGGACGCGACAGGGCTGACACCCGCACGGATCACGCGCCGTCTGGACCGG
The DNA here is from genome assembly GCF_000169435.1 of Roseobacter sp. CCS2. Taxonomy (GTDB): domain Bacteria; phylum Pseudomonadota; class Alphaproteobacteria; order Rhodobacterales; family Rhodobacteraceae; genus Yoonia. The sequence goes on from NZ_AAYB01000002.1 coordinate 896,737, forward strand.
TTGCGTGAAGACCGCATTTTGAAAAGCAGTCATGCCGTTATCAATTGGGCGGCCTTAGGTTATGCGGTCTCTGTTAGCCTGCGCATTACGTTGGACAAAACTGTTTCGCGCGCCTTTGATGAGTTTATCACAGCGGCCCGCCAAGTGCCTGAAGTGATTGAGATTCAAACCTTCTTGGGCCGTATTGATGTGCGCCTATCGCTCATCGCCAAAGACCTGCCGGATTATCAGCGGATTTACCGTGAACAGGTGCTGACCTTGCCGCACATCGCGGATATTGAGGCGCTGATGACTGTGGCTTCGGTCAAATCAGACGAAAGCCTGCCGTTATGACGCCTGATGATCTGGATTTCGCAATTTTGCGTGCGTTATCAGCCAATGCTGATCAATCGACGAAACAATTGGGTCAAAAACTGGGGCTGAGCCAGCCTGCGACATGGCGGCGTATCAAGCGTTTGCAGGATGCAGGTGTTATTGCGGGGCGCAGGTTAGAGTTGGACGCCGAGAAGGTTGGCTTTGGTGTCACGGTTTTTCTGGGGGTCAAACTTGCCACAAAGGGTCGCGTCAGCCTTGAGGATTTTGAACGTGCCATTGGCGCCATTCCCGAAGTGCAGACCGTTGATCATGTGCTGGGCCTGTATGATTACCGTTTACGCGTTGTCGCCCGCGATCTTGCAGATTTTGAACGCGTCCTGCGCCGCCGCATTATGACGATGCCGGGGGTCGGCGATGTTGAGGCAAATGTGCTTTTGTCAGAAGAGCGCAGGCCGGGCCCGATTTAATCTGCCGGTATTTACGATTTGCTGATGCTTTTGGTTCAGGGTCTGCGCCATGAATGCGGATCAGCACAAATGAAAGAGTTTTTGAGCAGTTGGCGAGGCGTTTTTGCCGCAGCGACCTTAACGACGCTGGCAAGCATCTGCGTGTCGGTCTTGATGGTTTATTTTCTGTTCCAAGGTAACGATCTGCACGCGGCCCTTAGATTGGCGCCGGTCATTTCAGTTGTTATCGCTTTTCCTGTTACGTTCTTCATCTGGTCGCAGGTGCGTAGTAATATTCAACTGAGTTTTGAACTGCAAAGAATTGTTGACCGCGACAGGTTAACGGATGTGGCGACGCGCGATTTCTTCTTTGCGCGTATGCGTGGTGACCCCAATGCTTACGGTATTTCCCTGATGGTTGATATTGATTTCTTCAAGGTTGTGAATGACACGTTTGGGCATATCGCCGGTGACAAGGTCATTAGCAGGGTCGCCGAAATACTGTATGAAAACACCCGTCCTGATGACATTGTCTGCCGTTTTGGCGGCGAAGAGTTCGTGATCTTCCTGCACCAACAAGACAAGGCTGATGGGTTTGCTATTGCTGAACGCATGCGTGAAGCAATTGCGGAAGAGGTGATCGAGTTCGACGGTCACAACCTGAGTGTCACCGTTTCAATCGGCGGTTCGCTCAAGGAACGTCTTAAAGATGTGGAATTTGCTATTCAGCAGGCGGATCAGGCGCTTTATCAGGCCAAGGCAAATGGTCGAAACCGCACCGTCTTTGCGCCGTTGAAATCAGTGGATAAAGAAAATGCGGTGGCCTGAACCAATGTGTTGTATACCGAAATAGGCTTTGCGTTGCCGCGCGTCAGGTACTAGCCATAGGCAAACGCGAAGGAGATGGCGATGGACGGAGCGCATTCACAAGTTGACCCAGATGGGCTGATGGAATTTTCGGTCGTTTTTACTGACCGGTCTTTGAACCACATGTCGCAGGTGTTTCAGGACGTCATGACCGATATCTCATCCATGTTGTGCGAGGTGTATAACGCCGATCACATCGCCCTGATCCCCGGTGGTGGCACCTATGGCATGGAAGCTGTCGCACGGCAGTTTGGTGCTGATGCGCATGCGTTTGTTGTGCGCAACGGTTGGTTTTCCTACCGGTGGAGCCAGATTTTTGAAGCGGGTAATTTTACTGCTAAAACAACCGTGATGAAGGCCCGTCAAGCAGGCAATGACACGCGCGCGCCCTTTGCCCCGGCCCCGATTGATGACGTGACCGCCGCGATTAAAGACGCGAAACCAGACGTTGTCTTCGCCCCGCATGTGGAAACGTCTGCCGGGATCATCCTGCCGGACGACTATATCAAGGCACTGGCCGATGCCGCACATGAGGTGGGTGCGCTGATGGTGCTGGATTGCATCGCCTCTGGCTGTGCCTGGGTCGATATGAAAGCGACGGGTGTTGATGTCCTGATCTCAGCCCCGCAAAAGGGGTGGTCGTCCACACCTTGTGCCGGTCTGGTGATGATGTCCGACCGCGCCACAGCGCGCATGGCTGAGACGACGTCAAATTCCTTCACTGTGGACCTTAAGAAATGGCACAGCATCATGCAGGCCTATCTGAATGGCGGCTATGCCTATCACGCCACGATGCCCACAGATGGGTTGCGGGCATTCCGCGATACGATGTTGGAAACACGTGCATTCGGATTTGAAAAGCTGAAGCAGGCGCAATGGGCCTTGGGTGATGGCGTCCGCAAGGCGTTGAAGGAGAAAGGGGTTCGGTCTGTTGCGGCTGATGGTTTTGGCGCGCCGGGTGTTGTTGTCAGCTATACCGACGATCCTGATATTCAGAACGGATCCAAATTCGCAGCCGAAGGGATGCAGATTGCTGCCGGTGTTCCGTTACAATGTGATGAGCCGGATGATTTCCGGACGTTCCGATTGGGACTGTTTGGATTGGATAAACTGTATGATGTCGATGCAACGCTCGCGCGTTTGGTGCCGGTCCTGAACAAAGTGCTTTAACCGGCGCCAAGCCCCAATTGCATCAAGGATTTACGCACAGGTGCGACGCCGTAAAGCGCCTCGATCCCTTTGGTGCGCAGGGTCTGCATCGCAGGACTGCCAGCAATCGAAGCGCGGTTGAGTGCATCAATACCTGTGACGCGCAGTTTGATATCAGGGTGACGTTTACGCGCGTAGGCGTCCAGCATCGCAGGCGCGCCAAGCTGATCGGGCTGTGCCACAGCAAGATCCAGCAAGCATGACAAATCGCGCAATGACATATTCAGCCCCTGCGCGCCAATGGGGGGCATAACATGGGCCGCTTCAGCCACCAGCGCTGTGCGCGGTGCGGTCAGATCATGCGCGATCTGACTGATGATCGGCCAAACGCTGCGCCTGCTGACCAGCTTAAGCGGGCCATAAAGAAATGCGGATCGGTCGTTTGCTGCCGTCTCAAACGCATCGTCATCAAGTGCGGCCAGCCTGTTCACCTCGGCCCCCTGTTCCATCCAGACCACGGCAGAACACGGCTTGCCATCGTGATCGGGCAGGGGCACCAGTGTGAATGGCCCGCCAGAGCGGTGAATTTCGGTCGAGACATTGTCGTGCGGGGCATCATGGGTCACAGCAAAAGTCAGTGCTTTTTGCCCGTAGCGCATCGTTTTTACGTCAATCCCCGCGCTTTGACGCACGGGTGATCCGCGGCCATCCGCGCCGATCAACAGCTTGGTGGCTACTTGGCTGCCATCGGATAGTGTGACAATTGCCTCATCACTGCGCGCCAGCATCTGGGTGAAACCAATACCGGGGCGGAAGTCAACGTTGGGCAGATCGGCCAGCCGTGCAACCATTTCCCGCCGCAAGAGCCAGTTGGGCAGATTCCATCCAAACGGCAACTCTGAGATATCGGCGGCGTTAAAGTTGCGGGTCACGTGCGCCTCTGTTCCGATATCAACAATGCGCATCACCTGTAGCGGGGTGGCAAATGCGGCAAGGTGGTTCCACAGTCCGGCGGCTTCTAAAAACTGTTGTGCAGGTTGCAGAAACGCAGTTGTGCGCAGATCAGACCCTGCGGCGTCGCCGGTGGTGACGGGGGGGGTCGGATCAATAATCGTCACGTTGAAACCGGCGGTTCCAAAAGCCGCAGCAGCGGTTAGCCCGGCGACCCCGCCGCCGGCAATGACGATATCAGTTGAATGGCGTTTCATGCCTATAACATAGGTCCTTGGCCTTGGGGCGGAAAGGGTTAGCGCACAAGCTGCGACAAGAAATCCGGCAAATGGTTCGTATGATGGTGAATGTGGTCAGCATCTTGCGGGTCGTCGTGCACATGAACCGTGCGCATCCCCAAGGCATGCGGCACCGCGAGGTTGCGTGCCTCATCCTCGAACATAGCTGCTTTTGTGGGCGTTACCCCATCTTTGGCGAAAACGGCAGAGAATGCATATTGTGTTGGTTTCGGTTTGAAATCAGCATGTTCCACCCCATAAACCGCATCAAACTGTACGGTCAGACCACGGGCGGCCAGTACGCGTTTGGCGTGATTATGAGAGCCATTTGTAAACACGATTTTGCGTCCCGGCAGCGCTTTGATGGCCTGCGACAGTGCTTGATCTTCTTCCAGATGCGAGATGTCGATGTCGTGCACATCAGCCAGAAAGTGATGCGGATCAACGTCATAATGCGCCATCAGCCCGGTAAGGGTCGACCCATATGCGGTCCAGTAATCGTGGCACAGCTTTAGCGCGCCGGCCTGATCCAGCCCGGTCAATCGTTCCACATATGCCGAAAACCGCCCGTCCATCTGGCCAAAAAGATCGGCCGATGGGGGGTAAAGCGTATTGTCGAGATCAAAAACCCATGTGTCCACATGGGCAAAATGTTTGGCTACCATTGGTGCAGATTATGCGGCGTCGTTGGCGACCGCAATCGCTTTGGCTTGATTGCGGGGCGGGCAGGGGCGTATGCTTGGTACAGCACGAAAGGTACCACCCCATGCACGACCAACGCGCGTCCCAGAAAGACGCCTATGCCCTGATCCTCGAAGCGATTGACAGCCATGTTTATAAACCCGGCGATCGGCTGGTCGAAAGTGAACTGGCCGAACGGTTTGGCGTATCGCGCACACCGATCCGAGAAGCATTGCAGCGTCTGGAAACGCAGTCGTTGCTGACGCGCGACGGGCGGTCATTGATTGTGGCGTCACTGGATCATTCCCAGCTATCAGAACTTTACGTTGTGCGCGGCGAACTGGAAGGGTTGGCCGCCCGGCTCGCGGCCCGTCACGCCACCCCCGAAGAGGTGAAGGTGCTGCGCGACATGCTTGATGATGATCAAAAGCTGGTTGGTGATCCAAAAGCGTTAAGTCGGGCCAACAGACGGTTTCACAAGCAAATACATCTTGCGTCACACAACCGTTTTTTGGTCCAGCAGTTGGATTTGGTACATCGATCTATGGCGCTTTTGGCAACAACATCCATCGCAGCAGAAGGCCGGGGGGATGAAACGCTGCAAGAACATGCAGCAATCGTCAGTGCGATTGAGGCCGGGGATGGGGACGCCGCTTATCAGGCATTGCGCGACCACATATCAGAGGCGTTTGTGACTCGCCTGAAACTGGATGCAGAAGCTGTGGAAGCTGCAGAATAGCCCTACTGCAGCCCACTTAGAAAAGTGCACGAAGCAAACCTAAACACGTCGACACACAACTAACTACTTCGTGGGTGCAATTTGACCTAAATGGGTTAATGGATGGTTAAGCGCTCATTGCTTTTACAAATCTTTCGAACAAATAATAGCTGTCCTGCGGGCCGGGACTTGCCTCTGGGTGATATTGCACGCTGAAGACCGGGCGGTTGGCGATGCGAATCCCGCAATTACTGCCATCAAACAGTGACACATGGGTTTCCTCTACGCCGTCGGGCAGGGTCTGGCTATCGACGGTGAAGCCATGGTTCATCGACGTGATCTCGACCTTGCCGGTTTCCATGTCTTTTACCGGGTGGTTCGCCCCATGATGACCGTGGTTCATCTTGATCGTCTTTGCCCCGACAGCGAGGGCCAGCATCTGGTGGCCAAGGCAGATGCCAAAGACGGGCAGGTCCGCGTCCAAAACACCTTTGATCATCGGCACCGCGTATTTCCCCGTCGCCGCCGGATCGCCCGGACCGTTGGACAGGAACACGCCGTCGGGGTTTAATGCCAATACATCTTCGGCGGTTGCTGTTGCAGGCAATACAGTCACATCGCACCCTGCACTGGCAAGGCAGCGCAAAATATTGCGCTTTGCGCCAAAATCAATCGCGACAACCTTGTGTTGAGGGTCGGTCTGCGGTGAATAGCCCTCTGGCCACGCCCACCGCATTTCATTCCATGTGTAGGACTGTGCGCAGGTTACATCTTTGGCCAGGTCAAGCCCCTCAAGCCCTTGGAAAGCCCGCGCTTTCTGGACAAGCGCCTCAATATCAAAATGCCCGTCAGGATTATGGGCCAGCGCCACATGCGGCGCGCCTTGCTGTCGGATCGCCCGTGTCAGACGGCGGGTGTCCACACCGCCCATCCCGATACGGTTACGCTTGGCCAGCCATGTCGTTAGCTCCTCGGTCGCGCGCCAGTTTGATGATTGGGTGGGGTCCCATTTCACAACCATGCCTTCGGCAACCGGGTCAGCAGTTTCATCGTCTTCGGGGTTTACACCAGTGTTGCCAATGTGGGGGAACGTGAAAGTGACAACCTGGCCCGCATAAGACGGGTCCGTCATGATTTCCTGATAACCGGTCATCGCTGTGTTAAAACAAAGCTCTGCGACGGTTTCACCGGTCGCGCCAAAACCCATACCGTAGAAGATGGTTCCATCCGCGAGGGCCAGACAAGCCGTTGGTTTCTGCGCCATAATCAATCTCCCCAGATGTCAAATTGTGCCGGGTGTACGCAGGCCGGGGGCCTTGGTCAAGGGCGGATTGCGGCCTTGCAAACAAGGGGTGACGTCGCGGCGATGGACCTTGTCACCGGGCCCTGCGCCCACTATGTTGGCTATTCGTTTGACGAAAATGTACGGGACACATTTATGGACATGCGCGACCGGGTCAATGCGGCCCTTAAGGATGCAATGCGTTCGAAAGAAGCAGATCGCCTTTCAACGCTACGGCTAATCAATGCGGCGATTAAAGACAAAGATATCGCCGCCCGCGGATCCGGCGACGATGAGGCCGGGGTCAGTAACGACGATATCCTTGCGATTATGGGCCGGATGGTCAAACAGCGCCAAGAAAGCGCGCGCGCCTATGAAGAAGGCGGGCGGCTTGAGCTGGCTGAGAAGGAATTGTCCGAGATCAAGATCATCGAGGAATTTCTGCCCAAGCAACTGAGCGAAGCCGAAGCCACCAGGGCCGTTGACGCGGCCATTGCCGAAGTTGGTGCACAGAGTATCCGGGACATGGGCAAGGTGATGGGTGTACTGAAGGGCAAATACACTGGTCGGATGGATTTCGGCAAAGCGGGTCCGATGGTCAAGGATCGCTTGGGATAGAATAGGTGGTATTGTCCGTCTTAAGGGCGTAGCGCGCTTTTGAGTTCATCGTAGAGTGCCAGCCGTTCTTCGGCATCCAGAAACGCACCAATCTCAACCTCGCGGTCGCCGCCGCGTAGCGTGATATAGTTCTCAACCGGCCCGCCTTTCGGGTGCAGATGCACAGTCACCCAATAGCGGTTCGCTTCCCATTCCTGTGTGTCGCCTTTGGGATTGTGCCGGGTAAGTTGCGCGCGCGCTTCATCCACTGTGAGTTCTTCCAATACCTCACCACGACGGTAGCTGACATGCAGCGCATACCAGACGCCCGCGATCATTAGCCCAAAGAACGGCAGCAGCCCCCACATCACAGCTTGTCCGATCAGCGTCAGTAAAGGCAACGATACCAGTGCTGCGGTGCCGCCGATGAACAGAACAAAATCCTTACGCAGCAATGACCGATAGGGCCAAAGGCTAAGTTGCCATTCGACTTTTTCGTATGGTGGTTCTGGGGTCCATTCGTAAGGCATAAATTGGTTTTATCGTGGTCAGCGTCAGGATCAACCGTGGCAGACAGTCGCTTCTGCGGAACATTGCGATCCGGATGGGTGTACGCCAAGCTTGGTGGGGTAAGCAATCGACATAGAACAGGCGCGCAATGACAAAGATTATCTGGATGTCAGATCCGCATTTCCAAATGACCGGTACCATAGATGGGTTGGATCCACGTGTGCGGTTGAAGGCCGCCATTACGTATCTCAATACTCATTACACTGATGCTGATTTTGCGGTGCTGACGGGCGATTTGGTGGGGGACGACATTGTCGAAGACTACACCGGCATTGCCGAATACCTGGCGAAATCTCAGGTTTCGATTTACCCCCTGATGGGTAACAATGATGAACGTGAAAGCTTTCGTGCGCATTTACCGCTGCCCGCTGATGGGATGCCTGATTTCATACAGTACGTCGTGGATACCCCGGATCAGACATTTATCTGCCTTGATACACATAAAGTAGGATCGCATGCGGGGCAGTTTTGCAGCGCGCGCCAAGCGTGGCTGGATCAGGTGCTTGCCAAAGACCCGCTAAAGCCTGCCTATATCTTCATGCACCATCCGCCGCTTAATTTGGGGTTGCCACCGCAAGATGAAATCATGCTGGAAGATAGTGACGCATTTCTGGATATCGTCAGCGCACACAACAACGTCAAACACTTGTTCATGGGGCATGTGCATCGCCCAACGGCAGGGACGGTGAAAGGCATTCCATTTGCAACGATCGGGGCCTTGTCGTTTCAGGCGCCAGCACCCCAACCAGCTTGGCATTGGGACAGTTTTGTTCTGGCCAAAGAGGCCCCACAACTAGGCGTTTTGCTGATTGAGAACGACAAAGTTGTCCTGCAATACACCCAGTTTTGCGACTACGACGTTGGCGTTGAAACCTAGGCGCAAATGAAAAAGGCCCCGCCAAATTGGCAGGGCCTTTTCTATTCAATACTCAACAACCGTCAGTGCGAATGCTGCTTATCCCAGTCAGACTGCTTTGGTAGCGTTTCGAACGTGTGCTCTGGTGGTGGGGACGGCAGTGTCCACTCCAGCGTATCTGCATATTCGTTCCAAGGGTTGTTCTCGGTCACGCGCTTGCCCTTGGTCAGGGTCCAGACCATCACGCCGATGAAGAACAGGAACGAAGCGAATGACAGGAATGCACCCCAGCTTGAGATGTAGTTCCAATATGCAAATGCTTCTGGGTAGTCGATGTAGCGGCGTGGCATCCCCTGACGGCCCAGAAAGTGCTGTGGGAAGAACGTCAGGTTTGCACCAATGAACATCGCCCAGAAGTGCAGCTTGCCTGCCCATTCAGGATACATGCGGCCCGACATTTTCGGCAGGTAAAAGTAGATACCCGCAAAGATCGAGAAGACCGCACCAAGGCTCATCACATAGTGGAAGTGGGCCACAACATAGTAGGTGTCGTGATACACACGGTCCACACCGGCCTGTGACAACACGATGCCTGTGACACCGCCCAAAGTGAACAGGAACAGAAAGCCCATTGCCCAAAGCATTGGTGTTTTAAATTCAACAGAACCGCCCCACATGGTCGCGATCCAGCTAAAGATCTTCACACCTGTCGGCACTGCGATGACCATGGTTGCCAGCATAAAGTAGGACTGCTGCGTCAACGACATACCCACTGTGTACATGTGGTGTGCCCAAACGACAAAGCCCAGAACACCGATGGCAACCATCGCGTAAACCATCGGCAGATAGCCAAAGATAGGCTTGCGGCTGAAGGTTGCGATGATGTGGCTGATGATACCAAAACCAGGAATGATGATGATGTATACTTCCGGGTGCCCGAAGAACCACAAAATGTGCTGATAAAGAACCGGGTCACCACCACCCTCTGGTTGGAAGAATGTTGTGCCAAAGTTCCGGTCAGTCAGCAGCATGGTAATCGCACCGGCCAAAACAGGCAGGGCGAGAAGGATCAACCAAGCGGTGACAAAGATCGACCAGGCAAACAGCGGCACCTTGTGCAGCGTCATGCCGGGTGCGCGCATGTTCAGGAACGTCGTGATCATGTTGATCGCACCAAGGATTGATGACGCACCTGATAAGTGCACCGCAAAGATCGCGAGGTCCATCGACATGCCAGTCTCGGACGTGGACAGCGGCGCATACATCACCCAGCCAACGCCAGAACCGGCCTGACCATTGCCACCGGGGGCCAGCATGGACGCCACACCAAGAGATGCACCGGCCACGAACATCCAGTAAGACAGGTTGTTCAGACGTGGGAATGCCATATCCGGCGCACCGATTTGCAATGGCATGAAATAGTTACCAAAGCCGCCAAAGAGGGCTGGAATAACCACAAAGAACATCATCAAGATACCGTGGTAGGTGATCAAAACGTTCCAAAGGTGGCCGTTCGGCGTACATGTTCCGGCCTCGGCTGCGAACAAACGTGCGCCTTCAAGACACATGTATTGCACGCCGGGCTCCATCAGCTCCATGCGCATGTAAACGGTAAAGGCGACCGAGATAAAGCCAAGGATACCTGCTGTGAACAGGTACAAAATGCCGATATCTTTATGGTTTGTGGACATAAACCAGCGGGTAAAGAAACCACGCTCGTCTTCGTGTGTGTCGCCGTGGATGGCTGCGTCTGCCATTTGGCTCTCCTCGTATTGGCTACTTTGAACACCGCCGAGTCGTTGCACGGCAATCGTTTGGCATCGTTCTAAAGAGTTGGGGTTTAAGGAGCAATAAGCGATACGCCTTTGCATTGGGTTATATTGGCGCAGTCAAAAAGCTGGCTTTGCACAAAAAATACCAAGATTGGCCTGTGCAATTGAACAATCATGGGCGATGTGTTGGCACATGATCCAGAACGAAAGCGAACACTCTGATGACAGACGCCAAAGCCCGATTTGACCTGTTGTGGTGCGGCTTTGTTGTTTGCCTGCTGTTGGTCCTTGTCACCGTTGCGCACATGCAAATCACGATTTGGTCTGACTACGTTGGTTTTTCCAGCAACCGTGATTTCTATTTCAGCGTGCGGCACCCGGTCCGGGCGATGATCCGCGATGGTATATTCCTGTCAGGATTGGCTGGCATTGGCACTGGGCTGTTTTTACTATGGCGACGGTCGCGATATGTGGCGCTGCAAGGATTATTGGTGATTGCAGGCACCTGCGTCAGCTTTTGCTTGATGATCATGTTGTTGATATTTGTGTTCACAATCTTTGTGCTACTGCGTGGCGACGCGGATATGCGAAATATCGTAACCATCATTTTGCAAATGCTGCCGTCGGTTACTGCATTGGTCGCGATCAGTTTGTTTTTTAAGCGTGTCAGGCAACATGCCAAAGGGCTGCGATGGTGTCTCGGGGTCAGTATGGCGGTGTTAAGCGCGCAGGGCATCTGGTTGCTGGACGACGGCGTGTACAGTTTTTTGTTGGTTGCCGCTATCTGTATCGCGGTTCTTGCGACCATTGTTGTATTGGTACTGAGTGGCGACAAATCACACCGTGAAAAGGCCCTGTAACCTCTTTTTATTACTAATCCCCTCGCCGTGACGCAACATCCGGTCTAGGTTGAAGTTTCAGAGTGGGGGTAGCAATGGCATCACAGGCACCAGAATTCACGATCGGCATCGAAGAAGAATATCTGCTGGTTGATCAGGAAACCTACGCGCTGGCCCATGCGCCTGACGCTTTGATTGATGCCTGTAAGAAAGACCTCGCCAGCAAGGTCAGTCCAGAATTCCTGCAATGCCAGATTGAGATCGGGACAGGCGTTTGTCATACAATCAGCGAGGCCCGCGAAGATTTGGCCCATCTGCGGCGCACCGTGGCCCGCCATGCCGCAGAATACGGGCTGGCACCGATTGCCGCCTCTTGCCATCCCATTGCGGATTGGAAGGACCAGACCCACACGGATAAAGAACGCTATCATCAACTGCGCCGCGATCTGGCCGGGGTCGCGCGGCGTATGCTGATTTGTGGGATGCATGTGCATGTCGGCATTCCTGATGAAGAAATGCGGATTAAATTAGTTAATCAACTCAAATACTTCCTGCCGCATCTTCATGCGCTTTCAACGTCATCGCCGTATTGGCAGGGCGAAGACACCGGGATGAATTCCTATCGCCTGACAGTGTTTGACAACCTGCCGCGCACTGGATTGCCGCCCCTGATGGACGACTGGGCACAGTTTTCGTCTACTGTCGAAACGCTTGTTAATCTTGGTTTGATCGAGGACGCCTCAAAAATCTGGTGGGATCTGCGGCCATCATCAAAATACCCAACAATTGAATCGCGTATTTGTGACGTGACGCCCCGAATGGAAGTCACATTGACACTGGCCGCCTTGACCCAATGCCTCACACGGATGTTGTGGCGCAAATCGACCGAAGGGGACGGCTGGCGCGTTGTGCAAAACTTTATGGTGGGCGAAAACCGGTGGCGGGCCCAACGATATGGTGTGTCCGAGGGGCTGATAGATTTCGGACGCAAAGAACTGATCCCGTTTTCTCAGGCGGTGGATGAGATCATTGAACTGATTAGCGAAGACGCCAAAGCACTGTATTGCGTGGCCGAGGTAAACGCCGCCCGCGATATTCTGACGAACGGCACAAGCGCGGACCAACAGCGCAAAGTCTACGCCGCGGCCATGGATGGCGGGGCAAGCGAGAAAGAAGCGCTGAAAGCCGTCGTGGCATCATTGGTGGCCGATTTCGGCGCTGATTTGTAACCGCAAACTGCATCGGTCGATAGTCGGCGCAGACATCGCAACGGTTTCATTGGGTGGACTTATCCCTTAAACCGAGTGCAATTTTAGATTGTTCCAAGGTGTTGCTATGCCCGTCTACCTCGAAGGTGTCGCCGTCCAGTTTTATCGCGGCATCGGCCCCAAAACCCAGTATATCGTGAGCGTCCGTTGAACCCCTATTATCTTGAAAAATCAGCCACGGTTATTATCTAACAATAACAGCGGTGAAATCATCGGGTTATTCTTGAAGCGTGTTGGAACTTCTTTTCTCTTTCTTTTATTCGGTTGCTGAAGGGTTAAATCTTTGGGTCAACAGTGCTGAACAAAGCTCAGACATCCTCAGCGAAGATGATGATGTTTCAAAAAAAACAATAAGATAATCAGTCTTATACACCCAAGTCGACAAAGCCGGTGCCGCTGCAACGGTATGCGCCGCACTTGCTGATTTTGGGGTTCTTGATCTGCGTGATCGCGTGCCCGCATTGGCAAATATGACTTGGGCGGCAAATGGGTTGGAGCGACCTAATCCATACTACTCATCGTCGTGTCGAACGCAGCCTGCAACGCCACGTCCAGATCACCCATCGTTACTGGCAATCCTAGATCGACCAGTGACGTGACGCCGTGGTCGCGGATACCGCAAGGGACGATCCCGTCAAAATGGCTAAGGTCCGGTTCTACGTTAATCGATAGCCCGTGAAACGATACCCATTTGCGCAGGCGGATACCCAGGGCGGCGATCTTGTCTTCGGCAAGCGAACCGTCCGGGCTCAAAGGCTTGTCAGGGCGCTCCACCCATACGCCCACACGCCCGACGCGGATTTCGCCTTTGACGTTGAACGTATCCAGGGTCGCTATCACCCAAGTCTCAAGGTCTTTAACAAACTGGCGCACATCACGCCCGCGTTTGCCCACATTGAGCATAATATAAACCACCCGCTGGCCCGGCCCATGATAGGTATATTCGCCACCGCGCCGTGCCTCGTAGACGGGAAAGCGATCAGGATCGACAAGATCGTCAGGTTTCGCCGATGTGCCAGACGTATAAAGGGGCGGGTGTTCAAGCAGCCAAATGCACTCATCCGCCGTACCGTCGATGATCCCGGCAACACGAGCGTCCATGAAAGCCAGCGCTTCATCATAGTCGGTCAGGCCGTCAGTTGTGATCCATTCCACCATGATGTTGGCGTACCCTTGCGTTTGCGCAATGAAAAGGGGGTGATTTCTCTCTTGGCATCGCAAATCCGCTCGTCTATGAGTGCCGCACTTACCAGCCTTGGACACGCGGTCGTGGCGGAATTGGTAGACGCGCAGCGTTGAGGTCGCTGTGAGGTAACACTCGTGGGGGTTCGAGTCCCCCCGACCGCACCAGAACTTTCTGACATGCAGATCGACATGACCGTAGCGTCAGGTCTCAATCCAGGTCCCGCTTTCAATCCCGTCCAATGTCCAATTCCCAATCCGCCAGCGGACAAGCCTGAGGGTCGGAAACCCTATATGCGCTGTCATACGCCGCACCTGCCGATTGCGCCCTTCGCTGATCGTTATCTCGATCCACGTATCGGGGACTGATTTGCGAAACCGCACGGGCGGATCACGGTCCCATAGCTGTGGCGGATCAATCAACCGTAACTTTGCGGGCCGGGTGGGGCCGTCTTTGAGTGTCACACCGTCGCGCAGCAAGCTGAGGTCTTTCTCGGTCGGCTCGCCCTCGACCTGCACAAAATAGGTTTTACTCATCTTGTTTTTGGGGGCCGCAATGCGCGCCTGCAACTTTCCATCATCGGTCAACACCAACAGCCCCTCGCTGTCGCGGTCTAACCGACCAGCAGGATAGACGCCCGGTACATCAATGAACGCTGACAGTGTCGGCCGGGGTGTTGGGCTTTTGGCGTCTGTGAACTGCGACAGCACACCAAATGGTTTATTGAAAAGGATGACACGTGCCATGACCCTGCCTAACGTGGGGCGCAAGTGGCGTCTAGACGATCCCTGCAAAGCTACGGTATACTGTTGTACTCTAGTAAGTATCTAATAATTAACACAATTTTAGTTTACATGCGGCGAAATGACACTAGTTTACACTTAAAGTTATTAGCAAAGGTTCAGGCCATGCCGCCGATCGAAGACCACCCGCTCCGCTATGCGATGGCGAATGAATTGCATGCACGCCCGTTTCCTTCGGTCGACACACCCAGCCGGGCCGCCTATCTGGCGATCAAACCTGCCAGCAATGCTGCCAGCCGTGACCGAAATGCAGATCGCGCCCATCTGATTGATTTGCTGGACCGTTTTGGCGCGCAGCACCCGCAACCAGATGCAACGCATTACTTTGGCACAATTGGCAAGCACCAGCTAAAGTGGGAAAGCCATACTGAATTTGTGACCTATACTGTGTTTGGCGAAGGTTTGGCAGAGCGTCCTTTTGATGCCGCCACCTTTGGGGTGTTCCCCCAAGACTGGCTTGAGGCAGCACCGGGCACGCGCGTCACGTCCGCCTTGATCCGGATTGAGGTCGCGGATGGTGATGATGGTATCATTGAAAAGGCCCGCGACTGGTTTGTGCCAGAAAGCCTCGCCATTAGTCGGGTGATTGAGGATGATCTGGTCGTCGCAGGTGATTTCCGCATTGATCCCGCTGGGCATATGCGTTTTGCGGTTTTCGCCCGCCCCCATGTTGGTAACCGGCGTGTGGGCCGCGTTGTGCAGCGTCTGTGCGAGATTGAGACGTATAAGGCCATGTCGATGCTGGGCCTGTACCGGGTCCGCGAATTGGGCCCCAAGATGGGTGAGTTTGATACGCGCTTGACCAGCTTGCTTGAGGATATGCGCGGCTCTGATGCGGATCCTGCCCGCGTCTTGCAATCGTTGCTTGAGGTGTCGGCCGAGATTGAAAATACGATTGCGCAATCGTCATTCCGTTTCGGTGCAGCAGGGGCTTACGAGAAGATTGTAAACCAGCGGATCAATGTTTTACGCGAAGAACGGTTCACCGGGCGCCAGACCTTTGGCGAATTCATGATGCGCCGTTTTGATCCTGCAATGCGCACGGTCAAATCCACACAACAGCGTTTGCAAGCCATGTCTGACCGGGCCTTACGCGCGGGCGATCTGTTGCGTACACAGGTTGATGTCGAACGGTCGGCCCAGAACCAGGAATTGCTGACCAGCATGGACAAACGTGCCGACCTGCAACTGCGCTTGCAGCGCACGGTTGAAGGGTTGTCTGTTGTCGCGATCAGCTATTATGCCGTCAATCTGGTGTTGAATATGACTGGCCCGCTGGAAGAAGCCTTTGGCGTTGGCAAGGTCACTATGGCAGCGTTGGCAACGCCAATTGTGCTGGCGTTGGTCTGGTATCTGGTTAATCGCATTCGCAACAGCATGGAATGATACCGCGCACTTGTGTGGCGGATGATCCGTGTTAACCATGATCCAAGGTCGTGGGCGGGAAAGTAATGCGGACAGTTTTTGGCATAGTGGCAGTGTTTGGCGCGGGCATCGCGTGCGCGGATAGCATTCCTGCACCTTTAACTGACGCCGATTTTATGCCTGTGGACGCGGCAGAGGCCCGTTTGGGTCAGTTGTTGTTCTATGATCCCATATTGTCCGGCAACCGCAACGTATCATGTGGCACGTGTCACCACCCGGCCTTTGGAACCGGTGACGGCTTATCCTTGGGGCTTGGCGATGGTGGCATCGGATTGGGTCCGCAACGGGTGGCTGATCCTGACAATATGCCAGAGCAGCGTATTCCAAGGAACGCCCCTGCGCTTTTTAACCTTGGCGCGCGTGAATTCACCGTCCTGTTTCATGATGGCCGGATCGAGGTTGATCCTGATCGCCCCGGCGGGCTGCGTACGCCATTGGACGCAGATATGGTCACTGGCTTTGCGTCGTTGCTGTCTGCCCAAACCATGTTTCCAGTTCTCAGCCCCGATGAAATGGCCGGGCATTACAGTGAGAACGATGTCGCGCAAGCCGTGCGGCGTGGCGTGATCACCGGTGAGGGGGGCGCATGGGATATCATCGCGCACCGCGTGGGTAACAACTCCGCGTACCATGACCAGTTTCTGGCTGTCTATGATCATATTGACGGGCCAGAGCAGATCACATTCGCCGATATCTCAAACGCCATTGCGGCCTTCATGGCATTTGAATGGCGTTCTGATACGGCACCTTTTGATGCGGTCCTGCGCGGTGAAGCTACGTTGGCCGAACCCGCCGCCACAGGGATGGATTTGTTTTACGGTGCTGCGGGTTGCGCGAACTGCCACAGCGGCCCGTTCCTGACCGACCATGATTTTCATGCTATGGCCGCCCCGCAAATCGGCCCCGGCAAAGCGGCCCGGTTTGAAAGTCATGCGCGCGATGAAGGGCGGTTCCGGGTCACGGGAAATCCGGATGACCTTTATGCGTTCCGCACCCCGTCACTACGCAATGTCGCGATCACTGGACCCTATGGGCACGCAGGCGCGCATCGTGATTTACGCAGCTTTGTCGAGGCGCATGTTGATCCGATCACAGCGCTGGAAAGCTATGATCTAAGCAACGCATTGCTGCCAGCGCTTGCTGTTGATGACACACGCGGGTTTGCTGACAAAAAGGCCATTACAGGTGCGGTTACCTACGCACCGCGTGACATCAGCGATGCAGATGTTACCGCATTGATGGCATTTCTGGATACGCTCACCGATCCGGTTTCACGTAAGGGCCGATTGGGTATTCCGGACACCGTGCCAAGCGGCCTGCCTGTGGACCGCCTGCGTTAATCGGGAAAGCCAGACGGCAATACGGCGAATCCAATTTTAGCACACACTGGGTACAATTATTACCTTGGTCGAGATCGCTATTTTGCAGCTAGCAGCCTCTTGGCTCGTAAAGGCATTCCCCTGTCCCTTCACGCGTGACGGTTGATGTACGCGGCGACCCATTTGGCGGCATCTCAACACCTGTGGCCAACACAAAATCTTCTGAAAACGCGCCATCAAATCCGGCAGGCCACCGGGTAAATTGCCGATCAATGCGATAAAGCCCTTCAGCTGTCAGGGTGATGAAACCATCTTGTTTCAACTGGAGCAGACCCGCATAGCGCGGCATGACATCGTAGCGCAGGACAGGTTCAACGCTGATCACCTGATCGACGTCCATCGAGACAACACCATAAGGATAATGCCGATACAGGTCGCGTGCAGCCGAGATTTCGGCCTCATCAATAGTATAGTCGCCATTCAGATCAAATCTAAGGAAGCCAGCCAATATTTGCGCACGCTGTGTGGATTGTCGCAAGCGATGCTCTTGCTCAACCAGTTCCTCATAAAAGACGCCTGTCGGCGAATGCTGGTAAAGCATTTCGATGTATTTGGCGATTTCCCGTCAGGATCACTCAGGAAGTGTTCGATTATATCCGGATGGAATTCTGTATCGTTTTGAGGGTGCGCTGAATGTGCTGCGCCTACCAGAAGTAGAAAAGCAAGAATGAAGGCTCTCATGTTCACTCCGGTCGTCGATCATGTCGATTGCAATTTGATAGTAGCGGCTCAACCGCACAGGCCAAGCTGTCTTGTAGTCTAGGGCAGGTCTGATCGTGATAAATTCGCATAGAAGCGTTGTAAAGTCATACAGTTAGCGGCTGATATATAGCGTTTGGTTTGCCGTGTCTTGGTGTGTCGTGATCGCGCCGTCAGGCCACGTGACCTCAATTGTTGCCTCTGACGCATCGGCCAGTCCAAAGTGTAATGGCAGGGCTTTGCCGCCCGCGTGCCCACCGCCAACAGTCAATTGCTGGCTTTGGCTGATCGTATTGGTTTGAACGATTACGGTCGCACCAACCGCATGCAGGTTGGCACCCGCTTGGCTTAGACTGATGCCAAGCCAATGGCCCGTATCGGGCGTGATATTGCGATAAAGTTCCATCGGTGCGCGCCGGTTCACGACCACCAAATCCAAACGCCCGTCGCCATCAAAATCGGCCAAAGCCGCACCGCGTGACCGTTCTTTTGTTGCGACACCGGCTGTGCTGGCCGTTTCGCGAAACGTGCCGTCAGTATTTTGCATCAGAAGGTTATTGGGATCTTTGATCGCCAAACCCGGCATCTGATCCACATTCCCCTTGGCGATAAACAAATCTGCCCGCCCATCATTATCGACATCTGCAAACTCTGCATGCCAGCCGGTGGATGGGCGCCCATCATCGCCCGTATGCGGACGCTGCGCGTAGGTGCCAATGGTAAAGGGGGCAGGGGCGTAAGTGCCATCTGCGCCCGCGATCTGCATCAACTGATCCCCCATGGACGTCAACATCACCTCATCCCGGCCATCACCCGTCAGGTCACGACTGG
>NZ_AAYB01000001.1 GCF_000169435.1 Roseobacter sp. CCS2
ACAGTTGCGCGTGGCGTCGGGCATGCCAATGTCATTCGGTCAGGACGATCTGAAAATCAATGGCCACGCCATCGAAGTACGGATCAACGCCGAAAAGCTGCCCAATTTCGCACCCTGCCCCGGCACGATCACACAGTATCACGCGCCCGGCGGTTTGGGTGTGCGGATGGATTCAGCCCTATATGATGGCTACCGCATCCCGCCTTACTACGACAGTTTGATCGGCAAGCTGATCGTGCATGGGCGTGACCGTCCCGAGGCACTGGCGCGCCTGGAACGGGCCTTGGGTGAGTTGATCGTGGATGGTGTCGATACCACCGTGCCGCTGTTCCATGCGCTTTTGGCCGAAGAGGCCGTGCAAACCGGTGAATACAACATTCACTGGCTTGAACACTGGCTCGAAGAAAATCTGAACTAGGGCGGTGAAGGACAGCGGCCCCACCCTGACGGCAGACCTGCTTTTGCAGGCCTATCAGGTGGGGGTTTTTCCAATGTCCGAAGGGCGCAACGACCCGGAGGTGTTCTGGGTCGATCCGCGCATGCGTGGCGTTTTTCCCTTGGATGGTTTTCGTATTTCACGCAGTCTGGCCCGTAGAATGCGCCGCGGCGGGTTCACCATAGCCAGCGACACCGCCTTTCAACAGGTCGTTCAGGGCTGTGCGGACCGGGATGAAACCTGGATCAACGAAACGATCTTTGATTTGTACTGCCAGTTGCATGCCGGTGGTGTCGCCCATTCGATTGAGGTTTGGAACGATCGTGATTTGGTCGGCGGTGTCTATGGTGTCACGATTGGCGCCGCTTTTTTTGGCGAAAGCATGTTCAGCCGCGCCACGGATGCATCAAAACTGGCGCTGGCTTATCTTGTCGACAGGCTGCGCCTTGGTGGGTTTCAGCTTTTCGATACGCAATTCATCACGCCACATCTGGAAAGCCTTGGTGCTGTTGAAATTCCGCGCGATCACTATCGGGCGATGCTGATGGAAGCACTGGCAAAAGAGGCTTCATTCGACAGTCCCGGCCCTATACCGCCCGCTCAGGACGTCATACAGCGCAACGCCCAGACGTCGTAACGCGGGTGATCCATAGCATTCAATGCAGGAGCAGAGGCCAGCATCCAACCGGAAAACAAAGTGCCCTCGTTATCGCGCACCACAATCTGGGTGAATGCATCGCCAGATGGGTTCTCAATCGGATAGCGGCATTCGTTTAACTTAACAGACAAGAAACCCAGCGTGGCCGTTTGGCCAGTTTCAAGCGACACATCACTGACCTGTCCGGTCAGTTTGTCCAAAATCCGCAAGTCACCACCGGATGCTGTCGCCACGTCCTGCATGACAGCCTCGGTCGAGGTGGTGAGGAATTCTTCTTCCTCTTCGGTGGGTGTTGTTGTCAGTTGACCGATCAGCTCATCCAAGGGGATTTCTTCGATGGGCGTCGTCACGATTTCCTGCGCGGCCAAAGGCCAAGCCAGCATTGAAACTATTAAGATTGAAGTGACCGATACCCGCATGAACAAGACCCTATTCCGGCGTCCACGCCTCATAGTCCGACCGCTCCACAGGGGCTGTGCGGCGGATCGAACCGGCCGGCGCATAGGCCGCCATTGTTCCGGTCAGGTTTTCCTGATGTGGCTTTTCCCAGTCTTTACGGGGCAATGCCGCTTCGGTTGGTGGCTCGTCCCATGTGCGGTGCAGCCAGCCGTGCCATTCCGGGGCGACGCGCGACGCCTCGTTTTCGCCATTGTAAATCACCCAGCGGCGGCTGTCGTCGCTGTTGCGGTAGAATACGTTGCCTTGCGCATCTTCGCCTACTTTGGTGCCATTGCGGCTGGTCCACAGCTGGGTGCCGAACGACTGTCCATCCCACCAGGTAAAGATACGTTTAAAGTTGTGAGCAAGGCCCATATCGCGTCTCCGATTGCGTTGCTTATCCATGCACCAATAGGGCTGAAAGGTCCAGTGGGATCAGGCGGGGACCCGCGCAGTTACCTCGATTTCGATCAGCATTTCGGGGTTCTGTAAGCCAGCTGAAATCATGGTCGCCGCAGGCTTTGCCTTGGCAAACACCTCTGACGTAATCGGCCAGCATTCAGGCCAGACGTCTGCATTCGGCACGATATAGGTCACGCGCACAACATGATCGAGGCCACTGCCCGCCTCTTCCAACGCTTTGCCGATCGTCGCAAGCGCATTACGACACTGCGCCACAATACCCTCTGGCATTTTCATACTCTTGTAGTCGTAGCCGGTTGTACCCGCCACAAAGACCCAACCATCAATCACCACAGCGCGGCTGTAGCCGATTTGCGCCTCAAAGGAGGATCCGGTGCTGATATGGCGCACTGTCACGTCCCTTCCTCATAAAAGGTGATCCGATTGCCGAATGGGTCAGTCAGCGCCAGCTCGATATCACCCCAAGACTGCATCTGTGGTGGACCCAACCGTAAAGAGCTTTCGGGCCGCGATTGAAGGTCGTCGTAAAGGCCAGTGATGTTATCGCAGACGACACGGATACGCGTACCGGGCGTTGTGTCGCCACTATGACCGCTGAGGTGCAGGATAAATCCGTCCCGCTGCAAGCCAAGGTAAAGCGGCATGTCCGGTCCAAAACGATGTTCGAACAAAACAGAGCATCCTATCCAGCGCACATAAAAATCTCGCGCACGATCTTCGTCAAACATGCGAAAAATCGGTGTCGCAGGACCTAGTTTCATGTCTAGCTCGCGGTTGCAGGCTCTTTCTTTTTGCCTTCATCGTGGATCATCAATGGGGCGACTTCGGAATTAACGGCCTCTTCGTTGACCACAACTTCGGTTACCGTATCCATGCCCGGCAGATCAAACATGGTGTCCAGCAGGATATCTTCCATGATGGACCGCAAACCACGCGCACCCGTTTTGCGTTCGATGGCACGTTTCGCAATCGCGGCAAGCGCATCTTCGGTGAAGGTCAGTTTGGTGTCTTCCAGATCAAACAGGCGTTGGTACTGCTTGACCAATGCGTTCTTCGGCTTGGTCAGAATCGTGATCAGCGCGTCTTCGTCCAGATCGGTCAATGTCGCGATGACAGGCAAACGGCCCACAAATTCCGGGATTAGACCAAACTTCAGCAAATCTTCTGGTTCCAGATCGGTGAAAATTTCGCCAATACCGCGGTCATCATCTTCGCGCACATCCGCACCAAAGCCCATGGCAGATCCCTTACCGCGCTGCGCGATGATCTTATCCAGACCCGCGAACGCACCGCCACAGATAAACAGGATGTTTGTCGTGTCCACTTGCAGGAATTCCTGCTGCGGATGCTTGCGCCCACCTTGCGGCGGCACAGAGGCCACGGTGCCCTCCATGATCTTCAACAGCGCCTGCTGCACGCCCTCACCCGACACATCACGGGTGATGGATGGGTTGTCAGACTTGCGCGTAATCTTATCGACCTCGTCAATATAGACGATCCCGCGCTGCGCGCGCTCAACATTATATTCGGATGCCTGCAACAGCTTGAGGATAATGTTTTCAACATCCTCACCCACATAACCCGCTTCGGTCAGCGTTGTTGCATCGGCCATCGTAAACGGCACATCCAGAATACGTGCCAAGGTTTGCGCCAGCAGCGTTTTACCGCAACCGGTTGGACCAATCAGCATGATATTGGATTTCGCCAGTTCAATGTCTGATTTCTCAGCATGGTTCAGGCGTTTGTAATGGTTATGCACCGCCACAGACAGCACGCGCTTGGCATGCATCTGACCAATCACATAATCATCCAACACGCCACAAATCTCAGATGGTGTCGGCACACCGTCGCCCGCTTTCAGACCTGCTGTCTTGGTCTCTTCGCGGATGATATCCATGCAAAGTTCGACACATTCGTCGCAGATGAAAACAGTCGGCCCCGCGATCAGCTTGCGCACTTCGTGCTGACTCTTACCGCAGAAACTACAGTAAAGGGTGTTTTTGCTGTCGGTGCCGCTTGTATTCGCCATCTCAAACCTCTTGGCCCATAGGCCGATCAAACATCAATAGGACTGCTTTAACGCCAACACTAGGACAGCCCGCCGAGGTCCACAATGTCAAAATGAACTTGCGCAGTTTGTCGTTAACAATCCGCTAATGCCCCCGGCAAACCGTTCATAAAATGACATTTGGTCAGAAAAATGACAAACGCGACCAAAGCCGCGTTTGTACGTCAACGGGCGTTGACAGACTTAGTCGTCAGATTTCGTCCGGTTTTCGACGATTTCGTCGATCAGACCCCATTCTTTGGCCTCTTCCGGTGACATAAAGTTGTCACGCTCAAGGGCCGCTTCGACCTTTTTCAGCGTGTTACCGGTGTGCTTGACATAAATCTCGTTCAAACGCGTCTTCAGCTTTTGGGTTTCTGCCGCGTGGATCATGATATCGGTCGCCTGCCCCTGATACCCGCCGGATGGCTGGTGCACCATCACGCGGCTGTTGGGCAGCGAGAAACGCATGCCTTCGGACCCAGCGGTCAACAGCAGTGACCCCATAGATGCCGCCTGCCCGATCACCAACGTGCTAACCTTGGGGCGGATGTACTGCATCGTGTCATAGATCGACAAACCAGATGTCACCACGCCGCCGGGGCTGTTGATGTACATGCTGATTTCTTTCTTGGGGTTCTCGGATTCGAGGTGCAACAGTTGTGCGACGATCAGCTGGCTCATGCCGTCATGCACAGGACCATTGACGAAAATGATCCGCTCTTTGAGCAAACGGGAAAAGATATCGTAAGCGCGCTCGCCCCGTGCGGTCTGTTCGACCACCATTGGGACAAGGTTCATATAAGTCTCGGTGGGGTCTTGCATATTTACTGCCTCATGTTTGGACGGGACCGTCCTAGTTCAAATATCCTGACAGAGTCTTAGTGTTCGGGGTCAGGGGCTTCAAGGGCGCACGAAAGGTTTGACGAATCGTAAGCAATGACTTACGGTAAGTTATGGATTACGAAGATGCAATCACCGCCCTCGCCGACCCTACGCGCCGGATCATCATCGACCGGCTGCGCGGTGGTTCCCTGCCTGTTGCTGCCATCGCCAAAGGCATGGACGTCAGCCGCCCCGCGGTCAGTCAGCACCTGCGCGTGCTATCCGACGCAGGGCTGTTGACGGTGACACCAAAGGGCAATCGCAGACTTTACGCCATCGCGCCTGATGGTGTGGATGGGTTGCGCCGCTATCTTGATACGCTTTGGGATGATGCGCTTGCCGCCTTTGCCCGGGCTGCCGCAGAACAAGCAAAGGAAAACGCAAATGAACGATCCGATTAAGAAAACCTTGACCGTGCCACTCACCGCGGAAGAGGCCTTCACGCTGTTCACGACAAAGATGGACACGTGGTGGCCCAGCGCGAAATTCTCGGTGTTTGGCGAGAAGGCGAAGATCACGTTTCCCAACCACAAAGGCGGCGACATTGTTGAAACCAGCGAAGATGGGCAGCGCGATGTTTGGGGCACACTGATCGCTTATGATCCGGGTGTGTTCTTGTCGTTTACCTGGCACCCGGGCCGTCCCGCATCTGAGGCGACAGTTGTAACTGTTGAATTCACCCAAACCGAGGCGGGTACAAAGTGCGATCTGACGCATGGTGGCTTTGGCATCCTGGGCGATACGGCCGATGCGGTCAGCAACAGTTATCTGACAGGTTGGGACCTTGTGCTTGGCTGCTATGCCAGCGCAGTAAAAGTTCCAGCGATGGCCTAATTCAAGTCCTTGCGGCAGTATCCCTAAAATTGCATCCTGCGGGTGGTTTTATCATTCAAAACAGGAGGCAACGTCATGGAATGGGCACGCATTAAGACCGAAAGCGGTGAGGTTTTGACCGGCGTCATCCAAGACGGCATGTTGCATCCGCGCGCGGCACTGGGTGCGGATGCAACCGCGGGCGATCCAGTATCGATGGCTGGCAACACCTTGCTGCCGCCGTGCGAGCCGGGCAAGTTTATCGGGCTGTGGAACAACTTCCACGCAGCAGCAGAGCGTAACAAGCTCGATATACCGCAGCATCCGCTTTTCTTTTTGAAACCACTGTCATCCTTGGCCGGTCCAAACGCGCAGGTTGCCCTGCCGCCAAATATCGGGCGCGTTGTTTATGAAGGTGAGCTGGGCATTGTTATCGGCAAGACATGCAAGAACATCAGTGTCGATGCGGCCGAAAGCGCCATCCTTGGCTATACTTGCGTCAATGACATCACCGCATTGGACATTCTGTTCGAAGACCCATCATTCCCGCAATGGACACGGGCCAAAGGGTACGACGGGTTCGGCGTGATCGGCCCTGTCATTCAAACGGATTTAAACTGGCGTGATCTGACGGTGAAAGTCATGGTGAACGACCGCGAAAGGCAATCTTACCCCGCCTCAGACATGATCATGAATCCAGCGCAGATCGTCAGTCAGCTATCGACAGATATGACGCTTGAACCCGGCGATGTGATTGCCTGTGGCACATCCATCGGCGCGCGACCCATCAAGGCGGACATGGAAATCGTTGTTGTGATCGAAGGCATCGGTACGTTGCCGGTCACCATCACGGCGACCGACGCAGATTAACCGATGTGAAACAACGACTGAAACAGGCGTGGATCAATGCTCTCTGCAGCAAAAGTCTTGCCTTCAGTCAGAACTGACACAGCATCATGGCTGTGTAGGCTTTCTTGGTGGCTGGCGATTACCCGGAAGTCAGAAATCCGCGTATCCAACTGTAATTGCTCCGTAAACAGACGCGCGGCATCCTCAACGAAAATTGGGTTCGCGGCGTTCAGTTCTGCAAAAGCCTGCTCATCCTCGCGCTTGACCATCACTTGCGTTTCGGTGGGCACAGCGGCGCGGGCGCGATCAATCAGGTCCTCGAACCACAACACATCGCCACCGTTCTCTAGCAAGACCGAAATACGGGCGACAGAGCGTTGCGAATGCGGCGTCGCCAGCTGACCGCGAAACTGACGCGCGTGTTCGGACAATTCCAGCGAACATGGGCAGGTGGACGAGTAGACATAATCCAGATGTACGATCTTCTTACGGACCCCTGCACTTTCAACCAGCTCAAGCGCGATATCGTAATACTGATACCCCGACAGGCCGGACCGCAGGCTGTCAACTTTCATGGGAAAGCTGAAACGCATCTGAATGCGGGCATCAAAGCTTTCCAAATCGGTTTTGTAAGCGTCCAACGCCCGTTCGATTACTTCAAAACTGAACGTCTCTTCGGCATGCTTGTAAAATGTCCGCATGATGCGGGACATATTGATGCCCTTCTTTTCAGCTTCCAACGATACAGTGCCAGTGACCGATGTCTCAAGCGTCAGATCACCATTGTCGCGGGTATGAAACCGGATCGGCAAGCGGAAGTTGGAAATGCCAACGTGCTGAATTTGCTGCTGTGCACCACGGATCAAGCTAGCTGGACCATTTTGCAAATCAGGCATCGACGCCTTATAAGCATCATCCACCTCAAAAGCGTCAGGATAGGCACGGGCCAGGGCCGGATAGTTCGACACCTCTTGTCCGGGGATCAAACGCGACACGAGCGGATCAAGCGTTGCAACTTCCTCTGCCGTGACATCGCCGGCCCAGCGGCGTAGCAAAGTTAGTGCGGCCTCGGCTTCTGCGCGGGTTGGTTCACGATCCATATCAGGCGAATGGATATTCATGTCAGTACCCCCCATCGGTGCGTTAGACACCCCAACATGGGGCCGCTCATCGGAATTTCCAATGATTTCTTTGCAGATACGTTGCAATTCAGCGCGTGGATCAGTCACGAAAGTTGGCCTATCTTAGGGCTAAGCCTGCCAAAGTTAACCAGTTTTTTGCCCGCCGTCACGCCTTCTGTGTAACGCCAATTGACACTTGTCTGTGTCAGCTTGACGCGTCTTCAGGGGCAAAAGTACAAACCTTTAACCTTGGTCACACACAGATCTAACATCGTGCATCACGCCATATGATCGACGTAGCGCGCCCTCAAAGCCCATTGATCGCGTCGCGAAGATCGTCCAGCAGATCATCGCAATCCTCTAGCCCTACACTTAGTCGCAGCAGCCCCGGTGTGATCCCAAGCATGGCTTTGGTGTCGTCCGACAGACGTTGATGGGTCGTGGTCGCAGGATGCGTTACAATGGATTTTGCATCGCCAAGGTTATTTGAAATGGTCCAAATATCCAGCGCGTTCAGCAATTTAAATGCCGCTTCTTGCGTTCCAGCATCAATGGCCAGCACTGTACCACCTGCCCCCATCTGCGCGTTGGTCAAGCTATGTTGCGGGTGG
Source organism: Roseobacter sp. CCS2 (assembly GCF_000169435.1). GTDB lineage: Bacteria > Pseudomonadota > Alphaproteobacteria > Rhodobacterales > Rhodobacteraceae > Yoonia. The sequence goes on from NZ_AAYB01000001.1 coordinate 8,282, forward strand.
CTGGCAAGGCCGGGATAAATCACGCTGGACAGCGTGCCATCGCCCTCTAGCCCTTGGGCCACATACAGCGCCGTCGCCGTTTGCGCCCGCACGCGCAGGTCCATGGTTTCCAAGCCTTTCAGCATAATCCAAGCCGTAAACGGGGACATCGCGCCGCCTGTGTGCTTCATGTAAGGCTCTACGGTCTTGCGAATAAAATCCTCAGTGCCAAGGATGACACCGCCCAATGCACGGCCCTGGCCGTCAATATGCTTGGTCGCCGAATAGATGATGACATCGGCCCCCTGCGCAACGGCCTTGGAATAGACCGGCGTGGCAAAAACATTGTCAACGACCACTGTCGCATCAACAGCATGGGCCAATTTTGACACCTCTGCGATGTCAATGACTTCCAGTGTGGGGTTCGAAATGCTTTCGAAAAAAACAACTTTCGTATCAGGCCGGATCGCGGCCTGCCACGCGGCAAGATCAGTGCCATCAACGAAAGTTACCTCGACACCATAACGGGTCAAGATTTCTTCCAAGATGTACAGGCAGGACCCAAACAAAGCGCGCGCAGACACGACGTGATCACCCGCCTTCAATATCGACGTCAACGCGCCATTCACAGCCGCCATGCCAGAGGCGGTTGCAAACCCAGCTTCGGCCCCTTCCAAGGCGGCAATTCGGTCCTCGAACATCGCAACCGTCGGGTTGCCGTAGCGGGCGTAGATGAATTCATCTTCACCGGCTTTGATAAACCGCGCCTCAGCATCCTCGGCTGTGTCGTAGACAAAGCCCTGGGTCAGATAGATCGCTTCACTGACCTCGTTATACTGGCTGCGTCTGATCCCCGCGTGCACCGCATTGGTGCGCTTTTTCCACGTTTTCATCTTCTGTCCTCGCGCATCTGTCGCGCAATAAAAAACCCCGACACCGGAAAAAGGTATCGAGGCGTAAAAACCTGCAATCCTCTTTAGCGGCATGTTTAACGTGGCCCGCAATCCGGTAACAAATCGCCACATGGCTACGCATACGCCTGTGCCATGTCTGCGTCAAGACGGGACCCTTGCCCTTTGAAACCATGATGCGATGGTATGTCTAATGCGAAAGGATATACCATGGCCCCACCACTTGACCTTTATTTCTGGCCCACACCGAACGGTTGGAAAGCCTCTGTCATGCTTGAAGAATTGGAATTGCCGTATCAATTGCATCTTGTCGATATCGGCGCAGGGGATCAGTTCAAACCTGATTTTCTGAAGATTTCACCCAACAACCGCATGCCTGCAATTGTTGATCATGATGGGCCAGATGGCGCACCAATCTCTATCTTTGAGTCCGGTGCGATCCTGCAATATCTCGCCCGCAAGACTGGCCGGTTTTGTGGCAAAACCGAACGTGATCGGATCAGTGTTGATCAATGGCTGATGTGGCAGATGGGCGGGCTTGGGCCAATGGGCGGACAGGCGCATCATTTCTTGAAATATGCGCCCGCAATGGACCCACCCAATGATCTGCCCTACGCAAAGGACCGGTATCGCAAGGAAACCGGGCGGCTATATGGGGTGTTGGACCGACAATTGGCGCAGCATGAATTTGTCGCCGGAGATTTCTTTTCGATTGCTGATATCGCGATCTGGGGCTGGGCGTCGCTTTGGGAGGGACAACAGCAAACATTGGATGACAAGCCACATATGGCCCGCTGGCTTGACACGATGTGGGCACGCCCAGGCGTTAAGCGTGGACGTGCCGTAGCGGCCGAAAAGCGTGGTGACTTTCGCAAAGACACCGCGGCACAGAATATTCTGTTCACGAAACAAAAGTAACCATTTGTTAGAATTGATGCCGTAAATCGAAGGGAACTTAATCAGATGAGGTCCCGATATGCAGTATCGTTCACATCGTTACCAAACCGAATTCCCTATTCAGTTGACAACACCAACTGGACGCCAGCAATGCCACGTCACCGACGTGAACAGTACAGGTGCCCGCCTTGTTGGTCCGCAAACGTTACAACGTGGCGATAAGGTCAGGTTCAAAGTGTTGAATTACGACGTAATGGGCGTGGTCTGTTGGTCTTTCGGCGATAAGGCTGGCATTACATTCCGGCCCCATCTTTCATCCATGCAAGTGGATATGTTGCGCTACCGTCGTGACGCAGCCCCCAACCGACCGCGCGGCGCAGTTGGTTTTGCATTTGCTGAACTATAGGCCAGATTAGGATTTACTTTTCTGGCACCTCTGGCTGTTCAATAAAGTATTCCTGCAATCTGTAGATTTGCACCCATAAAAACACCACCAAGACCACCGGAAATGCGAAAGTTTCCAGCTTGACCCATACGTCGGTGGTTTGCGTGCGCCAGATGATTTCGTTTGCCACACCCAATGCCGCAAACATAAAGCACAGACGGCGGGTAAATATCATCCAGCCTTCTTTGCGCATCGGTAGGAATTCTTCCATCACGTATTGAAGATAGCTTTGGCCACGCAGCAGGCCAATGCCCAACAGCCCCGCCATGACACCATAGACAATCGTGGTCTTCATTTTGAAGAAACGCTCATCATTGAAATAGGCCGTCAGACCCCCAAAGAAGATCACCATGAAGGCGGTAAAAACCTGCATCCGGCTCAACTTGCCCGTCAGCGCCCATAGAATGCCCATCGCCGCCAGCAAGATCGGGATGAAAATCAACGCCGCGACGATAAATCCGGTGTATTCCGTGCCAGCAATCGTAAAATTCTCATCACGGATGCGTAGATAGATTAGGAAAAACGCAAGCGTTGGCCCCAGTTCCAGAACCTGTTTGACCACCGGATTAATCGTTTTTTCTGCCATAGACATCTCCCTTAGCCACCCATTTCCACGATGACAGCGCCAAGTGCAACCAAGCACATCAAAAACAGGCGACGCGGCCCGACTTTTTCACCCATGATAAACCACCCGATGAAGGCGGCAAAAACAACTGATGTCTCACGCAGGACCGCCGCTTCACCCACTTTGTCCAACCGCGTGGCCATTAGCACACCGCCAAAACTGATCCATGCGATCAGGGCCCCGACAAAACCGCGCCAGACCAAGGGACCCAAGACAGGCTGCACCTTGAGCCGTTTATAGTGCCATGTCGCAAGTAGTGGAAAATCAATCGCGGTCACAAAAAAGAACCACGCCAAAAAGGTAAAAGGATCAGGGGTTTGGCGGATGCCGTAAGCATCGTATGTGGTATAAATCGCAACAAGACAGCCCCCCGCCAATGCCCACAATAGCCCTATTTTCAACGTGCGTGGGTCTATCACCTCTTCCGCGATGTTGCGCACCGCCAGCAATAAAATACCCCCTGACAGGCAAGCAACACCCAACCACTGGACAGGTGTGAAGTATTCGCCAAAGAACAGTAATGCTGCAATCACAGTGACCAAAGGCCCGGTGCCGCGCACGACAGGATAGACCACAGTATAAGCCGCACGTTCATACGCCAACGCCATGGTCACTTTATAGGCAAAATGCACAACAATCGCACCAGCCAGAATGAGTGCGGTCGTCAGATTGGGCCACGGCACAACAAACAGGGCGATTGGTGCCGATAATATGCAAAGCCACGCATCAATCGCGCCGCGCGTCAGCCAAGGGTCATAACGACCCTTCTGCATTGCGCCGAAAACGGCATGTGCCAAAGCTGAAACTAAAGCAAGGATCGTGGCAAGCTGCGCGCCCTCGGGCGTGCCTGCGACCGAGACTAACCATGCGCCCAGATCGTTCACATACGCCCCGGCTTCCAGGCAAGATCAATCTGTATCCCATCCAACGCCCGATCAAACGCATAGGCGATATCGGCATCACTGGGCGCCCGTCCAAGCGCTGCAAATGGCCTCACCACATCAATCATACGCGCATCATCGGCCATCTGCACGGCGATGCTAAGCGTCCCTTGCGCGTTTGGCATCGCACCAACAAATCGCAAAAACGCGCGTCGCGCCTTACCACTAATTTGCATATCACTCACATCGCGCAACGCGCGATCAAATGATGCGCGATCAATCTGCGCAAAATCGATCCCGGTATCAGCCAAGGCGGCAGGTGTGACGATAATATCAATGTCCGCAAACTGCGCGTCCGCCGCATTTTGGGACTGATGCTGGACCGGAAAAACAAGAACCCCATCCAGTTCTGCTTGCGCCGTTGCACGCACGCCGCGACCGTCTTGGCCAAGAAAACGCAACGCATGCAGGCGCACAAAGCCAGTGTCCGCGTGCATGCTTAATGCAACTGTGCCGTCAAACGTGCCAAACGGTGTGTCCACACCTTCAAGATCAAATTCAATTGTGCGGCTGTCATCCGGCGCAGATTGCATCTGATCAACCCGAAACGCCGCTTTTTCAATCTGCGTATCAACAAAAGTCGTGTGCGCCAGATCAACGTCACACCACCCATTCGCACCAACGGTAACCGCTTCAGCCCCCGAACCGCCGACCACAGTAGCAATATCTGCCCAAGCCTCAGCACAGGCAATGCGCGCGTCGCTGATGCTCGCCGTGGGCAACACCGCCAAAAGAATGGTAGCCAGCAGGTGCTTCATCGGTCCAGTCCGACCAAAGCGGCCGCGAAATCATCCGGGTCGAATGGGGCAAGGTCATCAATCTGCTCACCCACCCCGATCGCATGGATGGGCAGGCCGAATTTGTCAGCAAGCGCCACCAACACACCGCCCTTTGCCGTGCCATCCAGCTTGGTCATCACCAGCCCGGAAACATCTGCAAGCTCTTGAAATACCTTGACTTGCTGCACCGCGTTTTGCCCTGTGGTCGCATCAAGCACTAGCAAAGTGTTATGCGGCGCATCGGGATCTTTCTTTCGGATCACCCGCACGATTTTGGCCAATTCCTCCATCAAATCAGCGCGGTTCTGCAATCGCCCCGCCGTGTCGATCATCAACAAATCAGCGCCATCGGCCTGCGCTTGCGTCATCGCATCAAAGGCAAGGCTGGCAGGGTCCGATCCTTCGGGTGCTGTCAACACAGGCACATCGGCGCGTTCGCCCCAGACCTGTAATTGTTCAACAGCCGCCGCGCGAAACGTATCGCCCGCGGCAATCACAACCTTTTTGCCTGCGGCGCGGAATTGGCTGGCCAGCTTACCAATTGTTGTCGTTTTGCCAGAGCCGTTCACACCAACGACCAATACGACCTGCGGCGTTTTGGTGTAAAGCGGCATAGGCCGCGCGACCGGTTCCATGATCCGGCTGACCTCTTGCGCCATGAGTTCTTTAATCTCCTGCACCGACAGTTTGCGCCCCAGGCGTCCTTCGGCCATGTTTGCTGTAACGCGCAGTGCGGTATCCACGCCCATGTCTGCTGTGATCAACAACTCTTCCAATTGTTCAAGCATGTCATCGTCAAGTGTGCGTTTGACAACAGTTTTCGCCTCAGCCCCGCCAAAAAAACGCCCCAAGAGACCCTTTTTTTCAGGCTCTGGCGTGGCATCTTCGGTCAAAGGTGCGGTCAGGTCGACGTCAAACTGCACCGGGGTAGGCTCAGCAGCCTCCTGCGCTTCAATCTCCGGCTCTGGGCTTGGCACCGGTTCCGCAGCCCGCACCTCATCCGCATCCGGCTCATAAACTGTCGGCTCTGGCTCTGGCTCTGGCTCTGGCTCTGGCTCTGGCTCTGGCTCTGGCTCTGGCTCTGGCTCTGGCTCTGGCTCTGGCTCTGGCTCTGGCTCTGGCTCTGGCTCTGGCTCTGGCTCTGGCTCTGGCTCTGGCTCTGGCTCTGGCTCTGGCTCTGGCTCTGGCTCTGGCTCTGGCTCTGGCTCTGGCTCTGGCTCTGGCTCTGGCTCTGGCTCTGGCTCTGGCTCTGGCTCTGGCTCTGGCTCTGGCTCTGGCTCTGGCTCTGGCTCTGGCTCTGGCTCTGGCTCTGGCTCTGGCTCTGGCTCTGGCTCTGGAATAGGGTTCGCCACGGGCGATACCGCCGCAACCTCTTTTTCCACAACTTCCTCTGCTTCACCGCCATCTTGCACGATAGCGTCCAATCCTTCGTCGATCTTGGACGAGGATTTGAACATCCGGTCTTTAAGCTTTTTGAAAAACGACATGCTGTTTAACCATTTCTGCGTTGCATATCACCTAATGATGATCAGCAGATTTGGAAAGCCCGCATGCCGCTTAACCACTCACCTCATCTTTGAAGTGCTGCATCACCAGTTTAATCGGGTTCGGTGCCGCCTGCCCCAAACCACAGATTGAAGCATCCGCCATTGCGGTGCACAAATCCTCCAGTAACGGCTGGTCCCATGCGTCCGCTTGCATCAGCTTGACCGCCTTCTCACAGCCAACCCGGCACGGTGTGCACTGCCCACAGCTTTCATCCTCAAAGAACCGCAACATATTCAGCGCAGCATCGCGGGCGCGGTCCTGGTCCGATAGCACCACCACAGCAGCGGAACCGATGAAAGTGCCCAAAGGTTGCAACGTGTCAAAATCCAACGGGACATCGTTGATCGTTGCAGGCAGCAGGCCCGAAGACGGCCCACCTGGCTGATAGGCTTTGAACACATGGCCTGCCGCCATGCCGCCAGCTGCTTCGATAATATCAGTGATTGTTGACCCGGCAGGCAGCAAATAGACGCCGGGTTGCGCAACTCGTCCCGAGACCGAGTAAGACCGCAAGCCGACACGCCCGTTCTTTTCGGTTGAATTCAGCACCTCTGGACCTTCGCGACAGATCCGCGCCACCCAAAGCAAAGTCTCAACATTGTGCACCAGCGTTGGCCGATCAAAGATGCCAACCTGCGCCACAAACGGCGGCCGATGGCGGGGCAGCCCGCGTTTACCCTCGATGCTTTCAATCATCGCGGATTCTTCGCCGCAGATGTAGGCCCCCGCCCCGCGTCGCAGGTCAATATAGCCTTCCGCCACAATACCAGCGCCTTCCAACGCTTTGATCTCAAGCGCCAAAATATCAAGCACCGCGGGGTATTCATCGCGCATGTAGATAAAGCATGTGTCAGCTTCAACCGCCCAAGCGGCGATCAACATACCTTCCAAAAACAGATGCGGCATGCGTTCCAGATAATAGCGGTCTTTGAATGTGCCAGGCTCGCCCTCGTCCCCATTTACTGCCAGATAACGGGGGCATGCGTTACCGCGCACAAACCCCCATTTTTTGCCTGATGGGAAACCAGCGCCACCCAATCCGCGCAGACCAGAGGCCAGCACTTTGTCCTGCACGTCCTCCCAATCACCGCCTTCGCGCAGCGCTTGCAATTGCGCATAGCCGCCATTCGCGACATAAGCAGAATAGCCTTCATAATCAGGCACATGCGCATGCGTATCGCCCGCCGCAATTGCCGCCGCGACCTTGTCGAAGGTCGCATGATCAATGTGGTTATGGCCCAACTCAAGCGCGGGTGCTGTATCACATCGCCCCATGCAAGGCGCCCGAAGAACACGCACCTCGGACGCATCCAAACCATCCTCTAATGCTGTCTTTAATTGTTGTGCGCCTGCCAATTCACACGACAGCGAGTCGCAGATCCGGATCGTCAGCGCGGGGGGCACAGGTTCGCCTTCCTTGACCACATCGAAATGGGCATAGAAGGTGGCAACTTCGTAAACCTCGGCCTGGCTTAGCCGCATTTCTTCGGCCAGCGCCCGCAGATGGGCGGCTGACAAACAGCCATGCGCGTCTTGGATCAGGTGTAAAAATTCGATCAGCAGATCGCGGTGGCGAGGCCTGTCACCCAAAAGTGCCTGCACTTCGGCCCAGGCGGCATCATCCAGCTGGCGGCCTTTGGGGCGATGCCGCCCTTTGCCCTTGCCGGATTTCCAAACACCTTTGCGGTTGTCCAAAGCCATTGTGCTGTTCCTTCTCAGTCACCGCCAACATAGCTAGCGTCGGCCACGCAAACCACGCAAAAGCGACACCAGAGTGGACCAATACGCGCAGGTTTGCAGTTTCCACTACATTGGACGGAAACACGTGCTAACAATGCGAAACATGACATCCCGGCTTTGGCATTTTGGATTTGCGACGCTTGCACCAGCAGCACTGATTGCGCTGGGGTCCGTTTGGGGTGGTATCTGGATTTTTGCCGCTGTGATCCACCTGACTGCGATGACAACTGTATTGGACAGGCTGATAAAACCTGATGAAACAGCCGAGGCTAGTCAAAGCGACACAGCGCTTTCGGTGGTTATTGCAGCGGCGCATTTCGCCTTGCTGCCTTTGGTGATTGGCGCGCTTGTCAATCCGCAACTGGGCGCGCTGGAAAAGATCGCACTCTTTTTCGCCGCTGGTCTGTGGTTTGGACAAGTCAGCAATGCAAACGCGCATGAACTGATCCACCGCCAAAGCCGCGCGTTGCATCGGCTGGGCATGTGGTCTTACATCACGTTGCTTTTCGGGCATCACACATCTGCTCATGTTCTTGTGCATCATCAACACGTTGCGACACGCGCCGATCCGAACACCTCGCGGAAGGGTGAAAGCCTTTATCGTTATATGGTTCGCGCTTGGGTCGGTTCCTTTCAGCAAGGCTATGTTGCGGAACGCGATCGCCTTGTGCGGATCGAACGATCTGCTTGGCGTAACCCTTATGTGGTTTATGTTGGCGGCGCGGTGCTTTGTTTAAGCGTGGCAACCTTGCTGGGCGGTTGGCAGGCCTTGTTGGCTTATGTGGGCCTTTGTGGATACGCGCAATCACAGCTGCTTATGTCAGATTACGTGCAACACTACGGTCTGCTACGTGCAACCCACGCGAACGGCAAGCCAGAGCCTGTGGCGGCCAAACACAGCTGGAACAGCCCGCATTGGTTTTCCTCTGCACTGATGCTGAACGCCACCCGGCATTCAGATCACCACGCGCACCCCGGGCGACATTACCCCGCGCTGACCCTACCCAAGGATGCCCCAATGCTCCCTCGTCCACTGCCTCTCATGGCCAGTATTGCGCTGATCCCACCGCTTTGGCGCCGTATCATGGACCCAAAAGTTGACAGGTGGCGCAATGCGTAGCCTGCTGCTTCTTTGTTTCGCACTTGCTGCACCGGCGGCGGCCCAAGAGGGTATGACGGGCCAGGAATTTGATGACTATGTCACCGGGCGCACCATCACATTCAGCACGATCAACAATCCCGCCTATGGCATTGAACGCTACCTGCCCGGACAACGCGTTATGTGGTCCAATTTCGAAGGCACCTGTCAATATGGCGTCTGGTTCGAAAGCAAGGGTGACATCTGTTTCCGCTACGAAGGCAACCCCATTAGCCAGTGCTGGACAATCTTTGAAGACCCCGATGGCCTGCGCGGCGTCTACACGACATGGCCGAATACGACCGTCATCTACGAAGTGCGTGATAGTGGTGATGCGTTGATCTGCAACGATTTATCATCCTAAGCCAGCCTGAGAACAGGTTGCTTTATGTGTCCTTGCCCACGTGCAGGCGCCCATCCGCGAACTCGATCTCCAGCGCTTTGGCCTTCTGTGCGGCACCTTTGGTTGTCACCACAGCGCCGTCGCCGCGCACCACCGCATAACCACGCTTGAGTGTCTCGACATAGCCCAGTGTTTCGCGCAACCGATCAAGCGCTTCCAGCTTTGAGAGGCGCTCGGCTTGCTGTCGCGAAGCGCGGTCCGATAAGCGGCGCAGTGTGCCAATTAACCGGTCAGACTGACGGGACACACGATCTTGCAAGACCCCTGCCCGCAACCCGCGACTGGTCTGCTCAAGCGTTGTGCGCGCCTCGCGTGACCTGCGTTTTAACGCGGGCCCAAGGCGGTCTGATAACCCATCCAGCCGCCGCCGGTCTTCGGCCAGACGGCGTGACAGGATGCCGGGGCGCAAAGCGGCCTCGCTCATTTGCAACCGTTTCTTCGCCGCAGCCCCTGTAAGGGCCGCAGGCAACCGCTCGCCCAGATAATCCAGACGCTGACGCGGTCCTTCAACCAGCGCATCCACCTGTGGCAGGGCCCTGCCCAGATCGCGAACCCTTTGCTGGCGCTGCGTCAGCCCGGTGGTCAACGCCCGACTTAACCGCGCGCCCTGTTGGTCCGCCCAGGCCAGCAATTCCATACGCACCGGCACAGCCAGTTCAGCCGCCGCCGTCGGTGTTGGTGCCCGCATATCCGATACAAAATCAATCAACGTTGTATCCGTCTCGTGGCCCACAGCAGATATCAGCGGGATGTCCGACGCCGCTGCAGCTCGCGCGACAACCTCTTCGTTAAATCCCCAAAGGTCCTCTAGCGATCCGCCGCCGCGGGCAACGATAAGCAGATCAGGACGCGGCAAAGCACCACCGGGGGTCAATGTGTTAAATCCTTCAATCGCCGCCGCCACCTCTGGCGCGCATTTCTGGCCTTGAACGGCCACTGGCCAGACCAGAACCTTGCGCGGGAACCGGTCCCGCAACCGGTGCAGGATATCACGAATAACCGCACCCGAAGGCGACGTCACAACACCAATAATCTCTGGCAGATACGGCAGCTCTTTCTTGCGCTCTGGCGCAAAAAACCCCTCGGCCGCCAAAGCTGCCTTGCGTTTTTCAAGCATAGCCATCAAAGCGCCCGCGCCCGCAGGCGCAATATCTTCGATCACCATCTGATATTTGGACTGGCCAGGAAAGGTTGTCAGCTTACCGGTCGCGACAACCTCCATGCCTTCCTCTGGGCGATGCGCCAGTCCCTGCGCGCGGCCTTTCCAGATCACACCGGCCAGCACTGCGCGGTCATCCTTCAAATCCATATAAATGTGCCCTGACGCAGGCCGGGATACCCGCCCAATCTCGCCTTTTACACGCACATGGGAAAAACCACCTTCAATGGCCTTTTTGACTGCACCAGAAATCTCGGATACCGAAAATTCCGGCGTATTATCCGCCGGTTCATCTTCAAATAGATCGTTCATGTGACGCCCTTCTTGCGCTGTGTTTGCAGGGGAAGGGACGAAAACTTCCACTTTAGAAACAAAGTCGTCAGGAACAATACAGCACCAAGTCCCGCAAACAGTATGGAGTTGAAAACCAGCGAAAGCATAATCGCCAAAACACCGCTGATCCAGAACAGGATGCTCGACATCCGGACAGTGGCGACATCCGGATCAGGCCAGTACTGCACCTGCGCCCGGCCAAATTCTTCGGCGTAATAATCCAGTGTACGCAGATATGCCGGATCATTTTGAAAAGGGGGCAAATCACCGGGGTGGTGGATGGTCCGACCAATGATGCGCGGGCAAAAATCCTCAAAATAGGCTTTGCTGTCATCTGCATGCATTTGCCAAACAACATTGACAATCGGTGATGGGGCCAATGTCTCTCCGGTGCTGCCGACCAAATACATAAAACGGCGGTATTCTTCGACCAAAATATAGCAAACATCGATTGAATGCCCGGTTTCATCTTCCAGACGGTCCACAAGTGATCGCGTTAATGGACGCTCATGAAAGCTATAACCTTCAAGGCGATGCCAGAGCTGCCGGTCCTTTTTGATCGGTGTCATGTTTTGGTGTTCGCTTACTAACTGTCGCCCCACGCCAACAGTAATATGAAGTGGTCAATTGGCCAAGCGCCAAGCATCAAAAACATGGCCACCTGCGCCACTTGTCGTCATGCAGCAACCACCATAAAACCGGGACAACTTCAGCATGGGCAAGGATAGATATGAACATTCTCATTTTGGGCAGCGGCGGACGTGAGCATAGCCTTGCATGGGCCGTGAAACAGAACCCTAAATGCGATCGTTTGATCGTCGCGCCCGGCAACGCGGGTATTGCCACGATTGCAGAATGCGCCGATATCAATATCCTTGATGGTGGCGCAGTTGCGACATTTGCCGAAGAAAACGCCATTGATTTTGTCATCGTCGGACCCGAGGCCCCCTTGGCCGCAGGCGTCGCTGATCGCTTGCGCAAGGCGGGGCTTTTGGTCTTTGGCCCCAGCCAAGCCGCCGCCCAATTGGAAGCTTCAAAATCATTCACAAAATCCATCTGCGATGCCGCCAATGCACCTACTGCAGCCTATGCGCATTTTACGGATGCTGATGCTGCAAAAAGCTATATTCGCGCACAAGGCGCACCTATTGTTGTCAAGGCCGATGGGCTTGCTGCTGGTAAAGGCGTGATTGTCGCCATGACAGAGGATAACGCACTGGCCGCCATCGACGATATGTTCGATGGCAGCTTCGGGGACGCCGGTGCCGAGGTCGTTATTGAAGAGTTCATGGAAGGCGAAGAGGCTTCGTTCTTTGTTCTTTGTGATGGCAAAACCATCCTGCCTGTTGGTACCGCCCAAGACCATAAGCGCGCCTATGATGGTGATACCGGGCCAAACACCGGCGGCATGGGCGCATATTCCCCCGCCCCGGTAATGAGCGATGAAATCACACAAAAAGCACTTGATGAAATTATCAAACCAACCATGGACGAGATGTACAAACGTGGCACCCCTTTTCAGGGCGTTCTGTTTTGCGGATTGATGATCCAGAACGGGCAACCGCGTCTGGTCGAATATAATGTCCGCTTCGGTGACCCTGAATGCCAATGTCTGATGATGCGCCTTGGCGGTCAGATCCTTGATCTGATGCAGGCCTGTGCGGAAGAACGACTTGATGAGGTACAAGCCAACTGGGCCGATGATCACGCGCTGACAATTGTCATGGCGGCCAAGGGTTATCCCGGCAGTTACGCCAAAGGCACAGTGATCAAAGGATTAGAGAACCAACCGGAAGATAGTTTTCACGCCGTATTTCATGCTGGTACGGCGCAGGTTGATGGGCAAATCACAGCGTCTGGCGGTCGCGTGCTGAACATCACCGCACGCGGCAACAGCTTGTCGGAAGCGCACGAAAAAGCCTATGCCATGGCGCAAGGCATTGATTGGGATGACGGATTTTACCGCTCAGACATTGGGTGGCAGGCGCTTTGAGGTTATCGGATTTTAGTTTTCGGTCGGCCTAGTCAGAGTGCAAAGTTTGTAACCTCACCCAGCAATCTGCACGCGCGAATTTAGGTATGTGTGTTGGAATGGGCCCCGGCGCCATCAATTTAGGTGGTCGGCCAACATATCAAGTCAATGTCGTCATAGTTGTCGTTTCAAAAAATTGATATTAATCAGCGGCCCAGTATCCGGTGACTTGGTTTTGAAAACATACAACAACAGTCTAGGAAAAATCGAAAATGGATAAATTTGTCGTCTCGGTGTTAGCGCCTGTATTAAAGGTATTTATGGTCATCGGCGTGTTATGCGGTATTGCTATTGCTGGCTTAGGAGCAGGTAGCGCAATGGAGGCCATTAATTTGTCCAACGAATTCGGCGGCGTAGAGCCATCAGTCATCATTAGTGTTGGACTGGGACTGATTTTGTTTTTCGCAGTCCAGTATTTCGTGCTCAAGATGTTTGTCGGCAAAGCAAAAGCAAGATTAGCTGCACAGTAGCAACGACGAAACGAACGCAGATCTGTAGGTGGAAATGACAGTCCGTCTTCCACCTACAAACACGTTAGCATTCTATATAGATAAATAGCTATCCCGATCTAGAGATCGCGCTTAGTAAGCCTAAGCACCCACTCATTCTCAGTTCTGAAACATCTCCAAAACTCAAATCAATGGGTGCAGACTTTAAGCCGCGCGGCTCACGAGAACCGAGTCGATTTCAGCCGCAGCCGCATTCTCGTCATTGCCTGCCACCGCAGCAATTTCGCGGGTCAGTCGTTCAAGGGCAGCTTCGTAAAGCTGACGCTCAGAATAACTTTGTTCGCGCTGATCATCCTGGCGGTGCAGGTCGCGCACAACCTCGGCAATCGCGATTAGATCGCCAGAGTTAATTTTTTGCTCATATTCCTGCGCCCGGCGCGACCACATAGCTTTTTTGACCTTAGCCTTACCACGCAGTGTTTTCATCGCATGGCTGACCACATCCGGGGTTGCCAAAGCGCGCATCCCGACATGGGTCGCCTTGTCGGTTGGTACACGCAGGGTCATCTTGTCTTTCTCAAAAGAGATAACAAACATCTCAAGTTCAAAACCCGCAACCTCTTGTGTTTCAATCGAAACAATCTTGCCTACGCCATGCGCAGGGTAAACGACAAACTCGTTCGGGCTAAAATCATACTTCTTCTTGCTCATGATCGTCCTTTCATGGCGATACAGACTGATAAGCGACAAAAAAACCGCCGGGGGCAACGTGCCTCCGCCGGGGTGTGTCGGTTACGAAACTGGATCATTTTTTTCGCAGCATTAACACTACTGTATCACAAAAACCGCGTTTCTGAAAGCGCTGCATTGCAGCACAGCAAAACCTATAAATATGAATTACTTACGGTCACAGCTGTGCCGAATCATCCGCCTTCGCCAGCGGCCTCGGAAAAAAGCTCCATCTTGCCTTCTTTGCCGTCCATATCATCGGCGGTGGGCAGTGGATCTTTTTTTGTAATGATCACCGGCCACATTTCGGAATACTTGCGGTTAAATTCAACCCATTTTTCCATGTCAGGCTCTGTATCAGGGCGGATCGCATCGGCGGGGCATTCAGGCTCGCACACACCGCAATCGATGCATTCGTCAGGATGGATCACCAGCATGTTTTCACCTTCGTAGAAGCAGTCCACAGGGCAGACTTCGACGCAGTCAGTGTATTTACAGGCAATGCAGTTGTCGTTGACGATATATGTCATGGGGTGCAGGTTCCGAAGTAGCTAACGACGCCTTGCTAGAATAGACTGCCAAGGCATTCAAGGTCCAACAGACCAAGTGACGCGGTGGCGCGACAGAAACCGCGTGACTGGCGCAAACAAGCGCCGGAATGCAACGCGCAAAGCTGGACGAACGCCCCCATTTCGCCCATCGTTGTGGTAGGAATTGAAACTGGGTTTTTACGATTGGGGGAAATCACATGTCACTGATGAACACTGTTACCAAAATGGCCATCGGCTTTGCCATGGCAAAAGGTATGGATGCCATGCAGAAAAATGGTGGCCTTGGGAATGTCCTGCAGGGCCTGACGGCTGGCAAGGGTAACGATAATTCGCAACAGGCCGGGGGTCTGGGTGGGATGTTAGGGCAGCTGACCGGTGGTAGTGGCGCTGGCGGCGGGCTTGGCGGAATGTTGGGCCAACTTGGCGGCGGTACTGCTGCTGCGGGTGGGCTTGGTGGTCTTGGCGCGCTTTTGGGCGGGTTGGCTGGTGCGCGCGGTGGCGACGGGGGCGGTGGACTGGAAGCGATGCTGAACCAAGACAACCCCGCCGATGAACCCGACGAAGACGAGATGGCCAAACTAATGCTACGCGCCATGACGCAGGCCGCGCGCGCCGACGGTGACCTTGACGCGGCTGAAAAAGCGAAACTGACCGAAGCACTTAGCGACAGTGACCCGGGCACCATGAAAATCCTGCAGGATATTCTGTCAGCGCCCGTTAGCGCCGCGCAACTGGCCTCTGACACGCCAAAGGGGTTGGAAACGCAGGTTTATACCATGTCGGTTAATTCAATCACGCCGGACAATCAGGCCGAAGCACGGTATCTGCACGAATTGGCCAGTGGCCTTGGTATTCAGCCGCAAACGGCAAATACCATTCACGACAGCCTTGGCGCACCCCGGCTGTACGGCTAGTCCAGCCCCATATCGCGGCGGTCTTTCTTGGTTGGACGACCGCCTTTTTCGTATCTGGGGTTTGCACCCTTCGCGGCAACGGGTCGCTCTTTCGGCGCTGGTGTCAGGTCTTCGTAAAGCGCCTGCGCTTCGGGTGCGGGACCACGGCGTTCGCCACAAGCCAGAATGCGCACAACCTTGGTGTCATTTGCCTGCACAAAGGTCAGCACATTGCCCGGTCCAACGGCCCGTGCCGGTTTGCTGACTGGCTGGCTGTCCACACGCACCTTACCGCCTGTCACCACCCCGGCCGCAAGACTGCGCGATTTGAAAAACCGCGCATGCCACAGCCACTTGTCCAGCCGGATGGTCGGACGCAGGTCGGTCAATCCTTTTTGAAACCAGCCAAGGCGGCGGCAAAGGGGTTATCGGGATCAATCTGCTTTTCGCGCTTGGGCTTGGCCTGATAGGTTTGCGGCTTGTTGCTACCACCACCCTGCGGCTTGCCTTTACCCTTTGGTTTGCCTTTTCCGCGCGGACGGGCATCGCCCTGTGGGCGCGCGGGACGCGCGGCGCGACCACCCCATGTAAAGGTATAAAATACCTCTTGTTCGGACTCCGCATTCGGATCCGGCACAGGCGGCGTATCGGCTGGCGTGTCAGCGGGAAGCTCTTGTGGCACATCTGTCGGTGTCTCGGAAGGCGGATCGACAGGCGTTTCCTGCGGCGCATCAGGCGGTGTTTCAACAGGTGGCAGACCCGGTATTTCCTGAGGTGCATCAGGCTGCGGTGTGTCAGGCACTTCGACAGGTGGCGTATCAGGTGTTTGCGGCGGTTTCGCCGCTTTTACCTTTTCACGCTCGCCCTTTTCTGCCTTGTATCCAAGACCGGACATCAGATCCGCGAATTGCTCCAACGTCATGCCTGTGATTGAAAGCATATCGGGATTGGCTTCAAACCCGCCACGACTGTCCTGATCACGCAGCATATCGGCCAGACGTTCCAACATATCGATACGGATCGCCCGTTCGCCAGCGGCGCGATAGCCCGCCATTGCGTAATACCCCGGCACCGCATCTTTGGATGCTGGGACTGTCACCAAACCGGGCGGTGGACTTTCTGGAAACTCGCCCAGATCTTTGGACAGCGACCAAAGAACCAACCGCAACCGCGTCGGCGCGGGCTTCAGCAAAAGCGGCATGAAAATCGTAAACTGCCCAAAGCGCACGCCGTGTTTGCGCAGCGCGCCGCGCGCATCCTGATCCAGCGCTTTCACCTCATCAGCAACTTCGCCGCGTGGGATGATGCCGAACCCTTCGGCCATGCGGAAGGCAAAGCCCTTTGCCGTACCTGTCAGCGTCTCATCATTCTTAAGTGCCAAGAGCGGCTCAAAGCCGGCGGCAATTTTGCGATCAATGAAATGCTGCAACCGGCGTTGCACCTTAGCGGCAACATCGGCACCGGCTTCATCATCGACGAAAGCCTCGATCCCCGGCTTAAGGGCGTCATCGCCTTTCACCAGTTTACCAACGGCCTGATCGCCCCACATCAGACCACCTTGTTCGGTGAAATCAATTTCGGGGTCCGGTGCGTTGTAGAACCGATCCGCCAACAAATGAAATTGCGGGACCAGTGCCTGCACCGAAGCCTGGCGCAGCGTCTTGGCCTCATCGGGGCTGCCGGCCTTATCCATCCGGAACCGGAACCCTTCCAACCGTCCGACGAATTCGCCCTCTACGGTGACTTCGCCTTTATCATTCACGTCAGCCAAAAGGCTCTCCTTCTGTTTGAGCCGGCGAAGCAGAATACTGGTCCGCCGGTCCACAAATCTTTGCGTCAATGCGCCATGTAGCGCATCTGACAATCGGTCTTCTACAGCGCGCGTCTCGTCCCGCCAATGCGATTCGTCACGCAACCATCCGTTGCGTTGTGCCACATAAGTCCATGTACGGATATACGCTAGCCGTTTTGACAGCGTATCAATGTCGCCGTCGGTGCGGTCAATGCGCCGGACCTGCAAGCCGAACCAATTGGCGGACACATGCCCAAGCTGGTGCAGATCATTGTAGATATGCGTCAGTAGGCCGGCATGTTCACCTTTACTGATCCCGCGAAAATCGGGAACGCGGCAAACATCCCATAGCAGTTTGACAGACGGACCATCCGTGGCACGCGCCGCCACTTCG
Organism: Roseobacter sp. CCS2; assembly: GCF_000169435.1. GTDB lineage: Bacteria > Pseudomonadota > Alphaproteobacteria > Rhodobacterales > Rhodobacteraceae > Yoonia. Next base: position 26,020 of record NZ_AAYB01000001.1, read on the forward strand.
TCGTCCATCGCCAATGCCTTGAGTGCCGCAAGATCATCGCTTTCGCGCACCCTTGTCAGCCAGAAATCATCGGTGCGTTCTTCCAAAGTCGCGATCAAACGCTTGACTGATCCAAACTGCAAACGGCTGTTGCGCCACTGAAGTTTCTTGACCGGCTGAAAGCGGTGATCGCAAATGGCCTGTGCAACACCTTCATCCAAAGGTGGCGCTTCCCCTGTCACACCAAACGTACCGTTCTCAATATGCCGTCCCGCACGACCCGCGATCTGTGCCAGTTCTTCGGGCTGCAAGTGCCGCATGCGGCGGCCATCAAATTTGGTCAGCGAGGAAAAAGCAACATGGCTGATGTCCAAATTCAGTCCCATTCCGATAGCATCGGTCGCCACCAGATAGTCCACATCGCCGTTTTGATACATCTCAACCTGGGCGTTCCGCGTGCGTGGGGAAAGTGCGCCCATCACAACCGCTGCACCACCTTTTGTACGCCGCAAAAGCTCTGCAATGGCATAGACATTTTCAACCGAAAACCCCACGATTGCAGACCGGGCAGGCATTCTGCTTATCTTTTTCGAACCAGAGTAGGTCAATTGCGACATCCGCTCGCGGCGCATGAAATGCGCGTCCGGGACCATGGCCGAAATCGCATTGCGCATGGTTTCAGCCCCCAGAAACAGCGTTTCATGAAGGCCACGCGCATTTAGCAGACGGTCGGTAAAGACGTGACCCCGTTCAGGGTCAGCGCACAGTTGAATCTCATCGACTGCCAGAAAATCGCATCCCATGCCCTCTGGCATCGCCTCAACGGTACACACCCAATAGGCAGCGCGCGGCGGCACGATCCGCTCTTCGCCGGTGACCAGTGCAACAACACCGGGGCCTCGCACTGCGACAATGCGGTCATAAACCTCGCGCGCCAGCAGGCGCAGAGGCAAACCAATCACACCCGTGCGATACGACAACATTCGCTCAATCGCGTAATGCGTTTTGCCAGTGTTCGTCGGCCCAAGCACGGCCGTGATCCGGGAACCCGTCATATTCTTCCCCGAAACTTCGGAGGGCCTGCGCCTAGAGCGCCAGACCCTCTAACTGCAATTTCAAACGGTCAACTGATACCAGAACATCTTGTGAATTTGGATGCATCGTCAAGATCATCTCATAAAGCTCGAGCGCATCATCAGGGCGCTGCAATTCTTCCATAATAATCGCTAAACCGCGCATCGCTTCAAAGTGGCGGGGGTTCAGGGTCAGTGCCCGACGAATGTCATCCAGCGCAGGACCTGTCAGACCAAGCAAGTAATAGGACGATGCGCGCCCATAATACCCTTCTGAAAAATCAGGCGCGTGATCGATCAGCGCGGTAAAATGCTCGGCGGCGACATCCGGTTGCCCGTCTTCCAGCGCATCCTTTCCGCGGCGCAACAACAGGTCCATTGCCGCAGATCCGCTTTTTTCCCATTGGGCAATAATCTGCCCTTCGATGCGCGCATATGTGCTCTCGTCGGCCTCGGCCAAGTCTTGATAAAGTTCATCCAACGTCGTTTGCTGCGCGTAAACAGGTAGGGAAAACCCCACTGCCACGCAAAGTGCCGTAACGATACATTTGAAGCGATGTGAGTGCATAACCATACTAGTAATGTAGCGCACTGTGCGGCCAACACCAGAGGCCGCGCAGTCACATCAACGAATAGAGGACGAAAAAAAATGAGTGATGTTGTGACAGAGGCCGTCGCCGCCCTGAATGCAAAAATGGACGGGCAGGGTTTTGATGGCTCCGCCAAATTCGATATCGAAGGTGAAGGCAGCATTATCATTGACGAAAACGGCGCGCGCGCCGGTGATGACGACACAGACGTCACGCTGACGGCCACCACCGATACGTTCAAAGCGATCCTTGATGGCGAAATGAACCCGACAACAGCCTTTATGACCGGCAAACTGAGCGTTGATGGTGACATGGGCCAAGCGATGAAGCTGTCAGGCGTATTGTCATAATGATGGAAGCGGCCCCTTTTTTCGAAGATATCGCCAGCGGACCTGCTGGCGGGGTCGCCCATTGGCTTACCACATCCGATGGGCTGCGCATTCGCGTGGGCCATTGGCCCCTTGCGAATGCCAAAGGCACGGTACTGATTTTTCCAGGTCGCACAGAGTTCGTTGAAAAATACGGGCTGACGGCGCTGGGCCTTCAGGAACGTGGCTATGCCAGCCTTGCCATCGACTGGCGCGGACAAGGCATTGCCGATCGCATGACGCCAAACCGGGCCATTGGTCATGTTGGCGATTTTGCGGATTACCAAAAAGATGTTGCAGCAACGCTGGCCTATGCAGAAAAGGTCGGCCTGCCGCGCCCATACTTTTTGATGGGGCATTCCATGGGTGGTTGCATCGGGCTGCGGTCCCTTGCCGAAGGGCTGGATGTGCAGGCGGCTATGTTTTCGGCACCCATGTGGGGCGTTCAGATGGCCGCACCTTTGCGCCCGGTTGCTTGGGGGCTTTCTGCTGTCAGCACACCGTTAGGGTTTGATCAAACACTGGCCCCCGGCCAGTTTGAAGAAGGCTATGCCCTGCGCGCAACCTTCGAAGAGAACACACTAACGAACGATCCCGACATGTGGGCGTTCTTTGGCAAACAGCTGAAAGAGCACCCGGACCTGGGTCTTGGCGGGCCGTCATTACGCTGGCTCAACACATCACTGCGCGAGATGCACCGGCTTAGCAATTTGCCATCGCCGCGCGTGCCATGCCTGACCTATCTTGGCACTGACGAAGCCATCGTTGATCCGTTGCGTATCCGCGCACGCATGCGCGATTGGCCAGATGGTGCCTTGCGCGTCATTGACGGTGGCAAGCATGAAATGCTGATGGATACGCCAGAACTGCGCAACATGATCTTTGATGAGACAGCAGCGTTCTTTGACGCGCAACTGGCGCAGGCGGCCTAGCCCAGATCACTATCCGCACGAACCTTGAACCCGGCGTCACGTAGCTGACCCACTGTTTCTGCCACATGGCTTTGATCGCGCGCCTCGATCACAATCTCAAGCTCTGCCTGTTTCAGTGAGACAGATTGCATCATGCGCTGGTGGATAACTTCGATCACATTGGCGCCTGCCTCACCAATAATCCGCGAGATATCAGAGAGTTGGCCGGGGGTGTCGTCAATTTCAAACGTCAACCGGGTAATGCGGCCATCACGGACCAGCCCACGCAAGATCAAGGTTGAAAGCAAGCGCGAGTCGATATTGCCGCCGCAAACGACCAAGCCAACTGTCTTGCCATGCCAATCCTTTGCGTGCTTTTCGACAATTGCAAGGCCGGCACCAGCGGCGCCTTCTGCCACGATCTTTTCGTAAGACAGCAGATCAAATACCGCCGCTTCAATTTCGGCCTCGGTCGCGGTTTCAACCCGGTCCACATGGGTTTTGATCACGGCAAGGTTTGCCGCCGCAGGTTCACGCACCGCGATCCCTTCAGCAAGTGTGGACCCACCAAAGTTTGTGCCAACCTGATCAAACTGCGCTTTTACAGCATCAAAATTGGCCGCCTGCGCGCCGATAATCTGCACCGCGGGCTTCACCGACTTCGCCGCAACCGCCATGCCCGCAATCAAACCGCCCCCACCGACAGGAACGACAATGACATCCAGATCAGGCTCTTGTTCCAGCATCTCCAGCGCGACGGTTCCCTGACCCGCAGCGACAACTGGATCATCAAAGGGATGTACAAAGGTCATGCCTTTCTCGGCCGCCATATCCAGTGTGAACTGCACACTTTCATCAAAGCCCGTACCATGCAGCACAACCAGCGCACCAAAATCCTTCGTCCGTTTCACCTTATTGAATGGCGTACCCTCAGGCATCACTATGACCGCAGGAATACCCAGGCGGCTGGCGTGATAGGCGACCCCCTGTGCGTGATTACCCGCACTACAGGCTATCACACCAGCGGCGCGTTCTGCCGCATTCAAAGTCAGCAGTTTCGCCAGTGCCCCACGCGCCTTGAACGCATTGGTGTGCTGCAGGTTTTCCAGCTTTAGGTATAGATCAATTCCCAAATGCAACGATAACCGGGCCGCATGCACCGTCGGCGTGCGCATCGTCGCAGGTTTAATTGCCTCATATGTTTTCGCAATTAGCGCGGGATCAAGAGCCATGAAGCACCTCGTTCAGTCATAATCACCCACCGCTGTATACCGTAAGGTGGGTGAAACCCACCCCCGCCATTGGCGCAGCCGCAATGCGCTCTATAGTCAGATCATGGCTGACGTACTTACCTTCACAGATCGCGGCATCTATTGCGCTGCGGGGGATTTCTATATTGATCCGTGGCAACCCGTTGACCGCGCGCTTATTACCCATGGGCACAGTGATCACGCACGCCCCGGCATGGCGCGTTATCTGGCCACGACCGGGACGGCCCCGGTCATGCGGCATCGGCTGGGCGATATCACCTTGGAAACCATCAGCTATGGTCAAGAAAAACAAATTGGCGACGCCCGTGTATCTTTCCACCCCGCAGGCCATGTTCCAGGCTCTGCGCAGATCAGGGTTGCCGTCAAAGGCGAAGTTTGGGTCGCATCGGGCGATTATAAAACTGTGTCCGACGGCCTGTCTGAACCGTTTGAGCCGGTCAAATGCCACGCCTTTATCACTGAATGCACCTTTGGGCTGCCCATCTTCAAATGGACCCCGCAAGACATCCTGACCCAACAAATCAACGACTGGTGGGCGACGAACGCCACCGCCGGGCGCACCTCAATCCTTGGGGCTTATGCGCTTGGCAAAGCCCAGCGATTGCTGGCCACCGTCAACCCCGATATCGGCCCAATCCTGACCCATGGCGCTATAGAAAATACCAACACCGTTTTACGCGGCCAAGGTTTCACCCTGCCCGCGACGACACTTGTCACACCAGAGATCAGTCACAAAACCCATCCCGGCGCATTGGTTCTTGCCACGCCCAGCGCCCTTGGCACCACATGGGCCCGGCGATTTGGCACAGCATCAACAGCCTTTGCGAGCGGATGGATGGCGCTGCGCGGTGTGCGCCGCAGACGTGCCGCGGACCGCGGTTTCATCGTGTCAGATCATGCCGACTGGGACGGTTTGAACGACGCGATCAAAGCCACTGGCGCGACGAAAATTTTCGCCACACATGGCTACACCTCTGCCTTTCAAAAATGGCTCTCCAGCGAAGGTTATGACGCCCACATCGTCAGCACGGACTACCAAGGCGAGGGCTTTGATCAGACCGAGGAGGCTGAGGCATGAAAGACTTCGCCACCCTTTTTACCCGCATTGATGAAAGCACCAAGACGACGATCAAGACCGCCGCCCTCGCCGATTACTTTCAGACAGCAACCCCAGAAGACCGGCTGTGGACCATCGCCCTGTTCACCGGACGCCGCCCCAAACGGACTATTACAGCCACGCGGCTGCGCGAATGGGCGGCAGAGGTGGCAGGACTGCCCGATTGGTTGTTTGAAGAAAGCTATAGCATCGTCGGCGATCTGGCCGAAACGATTGCGCTGGTACTGCCCCCCGCGACGCAAAGCGAAGACCGGACGCTGACCTATTGGATTGGCTACATCAAAACCCTCTCAACGCTTGAAGATGATGCGCGTAAAACTGGCATCCTGACTGCTTGGAACAGCCTGCCCAACACCGAACGTTTCCTTTTTACCAAATTGCTAACCGGCGGCTTTCGAATCGGCGTCAGCGCAAAATTGATCACGCGGGCACTGGCCAAAGCCACCGGTCAAGACGAACCGCAATTGACCCACAAACTGATGGGGAACTGGACGCCGGACACAACAACCTGGGACGCCCTGATTGAGGCCGATGACCCTACCGCAGACCTATCCCGCCCCTATCCGTTCTATCTGGCGTATCAGTTGGATGATTTCGACGATCTTGGCGCACCTGCCGACTGGAACGCCGAACGCAAGTGGGATGGCATACGCGGCCAACTGATTATTCGCGGCGGCGAACATCACCTGTGGTCACGCGGCGAAGACCTGATGACAGACCGCTTTCCCGAATTGGCGCAACTGCGCGACTACCTGCCTGACGGCACCGTGATTGACGGCGAGGTATTGGCATTCATAGATGAAAGCCCCTTATCCTTCAACGCGCTGCAAAAACGGATAGGGCGCAAAACTGTGCCCAAGAAACTGCTGGTCGAAGCGCCCGTCATCCTGATGGCCTACGATCTATTGGAACATAAAGGCCAGGACATCCGTGACACGCCCCTGAAAAAGCGGCGCGAAACGCTCAACTCTTTGATCGCTGATGTGCCAGATACAGCCCCTCTCCGCCTTTCTGCCTCTGTCCCTTTTGAAACATGGGACGACCTCAGCGTTGCACGCGATGAGTCCCGCGCGCTGAACGCTGAAGGGCTTATGCTCAAGCGACTTGAAAGCCCCTACCTGTCGGGGCGCAAACGCGGCGACTGGTGGAAATGGAAAATCGATCCGCTGACAATCGACGCCGTGATGATCTATGCCCAAGCAGGGCATGGACGCCGCGCGAACCTGTTCACCGACTACACATTCGCCGTGCGCAACGGCAACGATCTGGTTCCTTTCACCAAGGCCTATTCCGGCCTGACCGACAAAGAGTTTCGCGAGATAACATCGTGGGTGCGCAAAAACACCCTTCAACGCTTCGGCCCAGTCCGGCAGGTGCCCCCCGAACATGTGTTCGAGATCGCCTTCGAGGGCATTCAGGAAAGCCCGCGCCACAAATCCGGCGTTGCACTGCGGTTTCCGCGCATGCTGCGCTGGCGGCGCGACAAACCTGTGGATGAGGCCAATACGCTGGATGATCTCAAAGAGATGTTGGCGACCTACGGCTGACGCCCTTTCCACCGTTTCAATCAATACCTATGTTGCGCGTAACAAATGATGAAAGGTTCCCCCAATGCAGCACCCTCAGCCCGTTTTTGATACCAATACCAGCGGTGGCAAGGACCTTGGTAATCTGCCCGAATGGGATCTGAGCGATCTTTACCCTGGCACCGACAGTCCAGAGTTGGAACGGGATATGGCATGGCTAGAAAAGGAATGCGCGGCCTTTGCCGTTGACTTTGAAGGTAAGCTGGCCGATCTGGATGCGCCGGGCCTGCTAGGTGCTGTGCAGCGCTATGAACAGATTGATGTGATCGCTGGGCGGATCATGTCATTCGCTGGACTGCGCTATTACCAATGCACGACCGACAGCGACCGCGCCAAATTCATGGCCGACTGTCAGGACAAGATCACAACCTACACAACGCCGCTTGTTTTCTACGGTCTGGAATTCAACCGGCTGGACGATGATCACCTCGCTGATCTGCTCGCTGCCAATGCCGACCTTGCCCGCTATCGACCCGTTTTCGACCGCATGCGCGCAATGAAGCCGCATCAGCTATCCGATGAGCTGGAAAAATTCCTTCACGACCAATCGACGGTCGGTGCTGCGGCGTGGAACCGTCTGTTTGACGAAACGATGGCCGGGCTTAAATTCACTGTCGATGGCGAAACCCTTAGCCTTGAAGCCACGCTCAACCTGCTGACCGAACAAGACCGGAACAAACGCGCGGCAGCAACGCATGCGTTGGCGGAGGTTTTCCAAGATAACATCAAGATCTTCTCGCGGGTGCACAACACGTTGGCCAAGGAAAAGGAAATCGACGACCGCTGGCGCAAGATGCCGACACCGCAAACCGGGCGGCACCTGTCCAATCACGTTGAGGCCGAGGTGGTTGAAGCGCTACGCAACGCGGTGGTCGCGGCCTACCCGCGCCTATCGCACCGCTATTACGCGCTGAAAGCCAAATGGCTAGGGCTGGACCGCATGCAAGTCTGGGACCGCAACGCGCCCTTGCCGATGGAAAGCGATAAGATTGTCGATTGGGACGAGGCAACAAATACTGTGATGGACGCCTACGCTGGTTTTGATCCCAAAATGGCTGAGATCGCAAAGCCGTTCTTTACAGATGGCTGGATTGATGCCGCCGTAAAGCCGGGCAAAGCACCCGGCGCCTTTGCCCACCCCACGGTGACACCAGTGCATCCTTATGTGATGCTGAACTACTTGGGCAAACCGCGTGATGTGATGACATTGGCGCATGAATTAGGCCACGGTGTTCATCAGGTATTGGCCGCAGAGCAAGGCGAATTGCTGTCCTCAACCCCCCTGACGCTGGCCGAAACCGCGTCTGTCTTTGGCGAAATGCTGACTTTCCAAAAAATGCTGGATGGCGCGCAAACCAAAGAAGAACGCAAGATCCTGCTGGCAGGCAAAGTCGAAGACATGATCAACACGGTTGTGCGCCAGATTGCGTTCTATGATTTCGAATGCAAACTCCACGCGGCCCGTGCAGAAGGTGAATTGACACCCGACGACATCAACGCACTGTGGATGTCTGTTCAGGCCGAAAGCCTTGGTCCAGTGTTCGATTTCGCCGAAGGGTATGAAACATTCTGGGCCTACATACCGCACTTCGTGCATTCACCCTTCTATGTCTACGCCTACGCCTTCGGCGACGGGCTCGTGAATGCGCTTTATGCAGTTTATGCCGAAGGTGACCCCGACTTCCGCGAAAAGTACTTTGATATGCTGCGCGCAGGCGGTTCCAAGCACCACAAAGAGTTGCTGGCCCCCTTTGGACTGGACGCATCCGATCCAAAATTCTGGGACAAGGGGCTGGCGATGATCAGCGGCATGATTGACGAATTGGAAGCGATGGAGGAGTGACCGACAAGGTCACCCTTTCACCGCTGACACTTGACCTGACTAAGGCACTGCGCGGTGTCCGCGTCGCTGATAATCAAGTCATGTTTTCGGGCCAACCGTCCGAGGTAATTGATAACCCTGACCCCGATCTGGATATCCATGTGATCCAGTTCGACCGGCAGGTTGTGGGCATGTTCCGGATCGACCGAAGATATCACGACCGCTACCCTTTCGCGCAGGCTGGCACATTGGGTTTGCGGACATTTCTGATTGATCAAAAGATGCAAGGGCATGGCATCGCCACGGCCTGTTGCAAGCAACTGCGCAATTACCTTACAAATCACTACCCGCGCGCCACGGCTGTCTTTTTGACAGTCAACCTCAGCAATCCTGCCGCGCGCAAAGTGTACTTGGCCGGTGGCTTTGTCGATACTGGCGATCAATGGCCCCATGGTGACGCTGGGCCGCAAAACATCCTTAGTTTAGACTTGATCGCCTAATCCAATTCCGTCCACGGCCATGGTTTCACTTCGCTAGCCGCCGTTTGATAGCGCGCGGCCTTGGCCATCCAGACACCCATCGTCGTGCCCATTTCGGCCAATTGCTCGTTCGGTTCTCGCTTATTGATGACCATAATCAAGAACTGTGCGGCGGTCATGATTCCCAGCAACGTACTTGCCATACTCATCAGCACCGCGATGATCACCATATTCAGCAGACGCAGCCAGATATTCTCGTAATCTGTCTCAACCTCGATGTCAGTGTTTTCCTGATCCTGTCCCATCGTCTTCTCCTACGCAGGCTGCGCGCCCGCTGCAAAAACCATATCCATCATGTGCTGTGTGCCACGCGAAAATTCAAGCGGGCATAGGTATTCGGCCCCAGTCTGCACCGAATTGCAGAAGTTTTCCACCTGTAGAACATATTGGTTCACACCCGGCCAGCGTTCGGTTGTCACGGTTTGGGCTGCATTCTCTAACGTCAATGTGGCCGCGTCAAAGACGTCGGCGTTAAAGGGGCAGGTCAGGGTCAAAACACCCTTTTTGCCATGGAAGGTGATCTGTTGTCGGGGGAACATGCGCATCGAAACCGTCGCGGCATAGGTAAAACCGGGGAAATCGGCGGCAACTTGGGCAAAAACATCGACATTATTGTCCAACTGCAGCTTGGCATAGGGAACCGTGTACGGCTCTTGCCCCGTCACAAAACGCGCGGCACCAAAGGTATAGACACCAATGTCGCGCAAACCCCCACCGCCCAGTTCAGGTTTATTTCTGATGTTTGTCGCGTCATCGTTGAAGAAACTGAAAGTCGCATCAACATGCACCAGATCGCCAATCGCACCACCTTGAACCAATTCGCGCGCCCGGATGAATTGCGGGTGGTGCACGATCATATACGCTTCAGCAGCAAGTTTGCCGGATTGATCTCGCGCCGTGATCAGTTGGTCAAATTCATCGGCCTGCAATGTCATTGGCTTTTCACACAGCACATGCTTGCCGGCAGCAAGTGCCTTCAACGACCATTCCACATGCAGGTGGTTGGGTAACGGTATATAAATGGCGTCAATATTTGCATCAGCCAAAAGCGCATCATAGCTATCATGAATCCGCAGACCGGGCGCAAAGGCCTGAAACCCAGCCGCTTTGTCAGCGCTGGATGTTGCCAGCGCCGCAAGTTCAGCGCCCTTTGCAGCATGGATCGCAGGCCCCATGTGTTTTTGGGCAAAATTCGCAGCACCCAAAATGCCCCATCGTATTGGTGTCATAGCCCTCTCCTTGTTGCGCAAAATGCTAGGGCCAACGTTGACGAAAGGGAAATGACGGCGCAAGCAACAAAAAACCCCGACGGACATGCCAGCGGGGTTTTTCGATTTCTCAAGTAAGTTTGGCCTTACGCGTCAGCCAACATACCCTTTTGACGGGCCAGTTCCTGCATTTTCGCTTGCAGCTTTTCGAACGCACGCACTTCGATCTGGCGAATACGTTCGCGGCTAACGTCATATTGACCGCTGAGATCCTCAAGCGTGACTGTCTCTTCTGACAAACGACGCTGCATCAGGATATCTTTCTCACGATCATTCAGCACTTCCATGGCTTCGGCCAAAAGTTCACGACGGGCGGTCAGCTCATCACTCGCTTCATAATCAGCGGCCGTATTTGCGCTTTCATCCTCAAGCCAGTCCTGCCATTGGGCCGCACCTTCGCCATCAGCGCTGACCGTTGCATTCAGCGACGCATCACCACCGGACAAACGACGGTTCATTGAAATGACTTCTTGCTCTGTCACGCCAAGATCATTTGCAATCCGTTCCACGTTTTCAGGGCGTAAATCGCCATCTTCCAACGCGCCAATCCGGTTCTTGGCCTTGCGCAGATTAAAGAACAGTTTCTTTTGCGCAGACGTCGTGCCCAGCTTTACCAATGACCACGACCGCAGGATATACTCCTGAATCGACGCACGGATCCACCACATGGCATAAGTCGCCAAGCGGAAGCCTTTTTCAGGGTCAAAACGCTTCACAGCCTGCATCAGACCGACATTGGCCTCGGAAATCACCTCGGCTTGCGGCAGCCCATAGCCACGGTATCCCATGGCAATCTTGGCTGCCAATCGTAGGTGCGATGTGACCATTTGGTGCGCGGCATCCGTGTCTTCGTGGTCCACCCACCGCTTGGCAAGCATATATTCCTGCTCAGGCTCCAGCATCGGGAACTTACGGATTTCCTGCATGTAACGGTTCAGACCACCCTCTGGGGTTGGTGCTGGTAGATTCTTATAATTACTCACTGTATCTGCCCTCCTATGTATAAAGGCTTAACATGGATATGGTAGCGCTCGCATTGGGTTTCAAGAGGAGCCCTATCCGATTTCCGTAAATTGAATATGAACTATCCGGTTTAGTTTTACGAGGCACATTTTCGTGCGCTCACGCACATGGGATAGAATATTTCAGCCCTAAGAACCAAGAGCGCGCAGTAAATCACGCATATCTTGGGGGATTTCCGCCTCAAATTGCAGAAACTCGCCCGAGACCGGGTGTTCAAAGCCTAAGGTGGCCGCATGCAGCGCCTGACGGGAAAACGCTGCGACGGCCTCAACACCCACCTCGCCAATCGCTTTTTGTGACAGCTTTCGCCGCCCGCCATAAACCGGATCACCAATCAAGGCGTGCCCGCAATGGGCCATATGCACGCGGATTTGGTGGGTGCGCCCTGTTTCCAGCCAACATTCGATCAGCGCAGCACAGGCAGGATTACCAAGCCCCTCAACAATGCGCGACCGTGTCACCGCATGGCGGCCAGCGGTAAAAGACACGGCCTGCCGCTGCCGATCTGTCCGATGACGCCCCAAAAAGGTTTGTATCTTTAGAATATTCCCCGGCTCAAATGATGTCCCCTTGATGCCGCGCAACCGCGGATCGTTCTGGTCCGGCAGACCATAGCAAACCGCCAAATACCGCCGTTCCACCGTATGTGCTGCAAACTGATCCGCCAAATGATGATGGGCACGGTCCGATTTCGCCGCCACTAAAAGCCCGGTGGTTTCCTTATCAATCCGGTGCACAATACCTGGGCGTTTCATGCCACCCACACCCGATAGCGTTTCACCGCAATGATGGATCAGCGCATTCACAAGGGTCCCATTTGGCGTACCGGGGGCAGGATGCACGACCATACCCGCGGGTTTATTGACGACAATCAGATCATCGTCCTCAAACACCACATCCAGCGGAATGTCCTCACCAACAATATGGCTTTCCTCAGCCATGGCGACCGTTACCTCAACCACTGAACCCTCCGCGATCCGGTGGCGCGGGTCCGTCACAACCGCCCCATCGACACTTACAGCACCTTCAGCAATCAGTTTGGCCAACCGTGACCGGCTCAGCGACGCGTCATCAGGCACATCACGGCCCAAGGCTTTGTCCAAACGCGGCGGTGGATTTGCCCCAATTTCAAATGTAATGAGCGTCTCACCCATGATCGTCTCCGGTACTGCATGGGAGGGATGGTACCGCCTCCCCGGCTTGAACGGGGGACCCCTGGTTCCACAAACCAGTGCTCTAACCAACTGAGCTAAGGCGGCAACAGGGCTGATCTAGCGGGATGGGATCACGATTGCAAGTCCCCTAGAACGCAATCTCCCACGTCTCTTCTACCAAATCGACGCCAAAGGAATGTACAGGGACGGCATGGGTGCGGGTCAGGCCGTTGCGGGTATAGATGCGGCCTGCTGCAGCGTGACTTTCATGAGTCCAAAGGGTTAGCCCGGCGTAGCCCGCACCGCGCGCAAAGCCAAGGCATTGATCCAAAAGCGCCTGCGCCACACCTGTCCCGCGCGCAACTTCGACAACGTAAAAAAGCCGAAGTTTGGCGGTCGTCTCATTCTGGCGCACGCAAAAGATGCTGCCCAAACGCTGTTCGCCACGATGTGCGATCCATCCCGCTTCACAGGTGTTATCATGAGCGGCCAGAAAATCGTCGACGATACCGCGCACCAATGGCCCAAAACTGTCGTCAAACCCTTCGACCATGGGGTAATGGGTCGCATGTTCTGACACCAACCAATCGGCGTCATCAGCATCAAAGGGGCGCACGGCAAATTCCATGCTCCATGTTTGCCCGCCCTGCCCTTGCCAATCAAGCCTGCCCCACGCTAGGACTTGATCCATCAGATCAAAGGGACCGTCATGGGTATCAACAAAGAACGCAACATCGAAGCGAACATGCAGATCGGGCCAACCGATCTGGGCATGGTCCGGATATTCATCGAGGCCGACGGGATCGAGATCCCGATGGATTTTGACCCCGAAGAAGCCGATGAAATCGCAGAAGAGATCAAGGCAGCAGCCTTGGCTGCTCGGGCTGTGAAGAAATAGCGCAACCTAAGCGACGCTCCACTTATGGACGATTAGCGGAAGAAGCTCACACTGGCGATTAAACCATAAATGGCAGCTTTTATCCAAATTGTGCCTAAACGTCCCAGAATGCAGCGATTGCTCCAGGCGCATCTTTGCTAGAGTCGAGAATGTTGTCGTCTAACGATACTAATTGGCTGACTATTTTAGAGTAGAAATGCAAAATGAAGTGGTATCAGGTTCAAACGGGTCAATTTGGATATCCTTACCCAAAGGACGATTTTGGTTATCAGGTCATGACATATGATCCATCGCAGGGATGTTCTACCTGTGAAATCGGCAAAGTTCAGAGAGCGCCCTTTCGATTTTTCAAAGAACCGAAGATTACGAACAAAGCTTTCATCGGCTTAAACTGGATTTTTGATGAGGTGTTCACTACGCAAGCAGTCCGCCAGTTGTTAGAGAAGGAGGGATTGTCAGGCATGACTTTTTCCAGTCCGGTCGTGCATAAAACGAATGAAAAACTAAAAGACTGGTGCCAGATGCATGTTAATACGGTCCTACCGCCTGCTATTCTCACTGACGGCATGACCACCGAAACATGCGCTATGCCAGCGGATGAAACGTCATCAAGGTTTCTGAAAGCTACTGGAAGCCGTCTAATGGAAGGGCCGTTCTGCGGTCATGAAAAACTAAACTGGCCACAAGGTACGCCACTGGCTGTTCGGAAGAGTGCGCTTACGAAAGCGCCAGACGTTGTGCGCACTTCAGAATGGTTCGGTAGTGGCGGCAGCGCAAGCCAAGCTATCCTTGTATCTGAGCGCTTTTTCGAAGTGATAAGGCAAAACAAGCTACGCGGGTTGTTCTTCGACGAAGTCAAAATCCTCTGAGGTCAGGCATATCAATACATCTGAATGCAGTGATTAGGCTGTTCTCGAAAATACCAAAGCCCAACTGCAGCCTAGAATGAAAGTAGCGACAGTACTGATATTCATATACCGCGCAGCATTCTTTAAAATGCACTCAAACCAGACTATAAGGGACTAAACCAGACTATAAGGGACTAAACCAACAAACCCCGGATCACGCGCCGCCTGTGCACGTACCGCGGCATGGCGCGCAAATTTCTGGACCATGACCTTGCGCCGCGCCGCTGCCAGCTTTGCTTCAGGCCCCATGCGGATAATTTCGGCATCATAGGCGTCGGCGATGATCAGGCCGGTATCATCCGGCAACAGCTCTGTCGGGAAATCGCTATCGACGGCCCAAAAGAAACGGTCGCACCATTCCAGATAACCTTGCCATTTATGGTCGGACTGAAAATCGGCGCGACTGGACTTGCATTCAATGATCCAAACCTCGCCTTTTGGCCCCAACGCCATGACGTCGACCCGTAAACCGGAAGTCGGCGTCAGTTCCTCAACACTGACAAAATCATGGCTGCGCAGCGCACGCGACACGCCACGGGCCAGCAATTGGCCGGGCATCAGGCGATTGGTGTCGTGATCATCTGGCATGCACAATACCCTGAACAATACGTGAACAAAACGCAAGATAAAATCACTTCACGTGATGCCACATGGTTTCGCAAAGCTAGTCAAGCTGACGTCTGGGCGTATCTGACTGACCCACACAAGCTGACGCTATAGTTTCACAAGTCCACCGAGACATTGGCGTTGGATAAAGGCTGGCATGATCACCTGGCACAGATGCAAGATTCGCTGCATGCTATATGAAGTGGATTGAAGCCGGATAAGGGCCATCGAAACAATGACGCGGCAAGACCTGCTATTGGCAACCCTGCCAATATTTTTCGATATGATTACAGATATTTACGAAAACTTTGTCATATTCGGTTCATCTAATCGAGACAGCTTTGTGACACAAACCAGACGTTTGACGCTAGGTCACCGGGTCAAAAGCCAAAGGATCGTCATCTTTTCGGCAGCTTCATTACCTAAAACTTAAACCAAGCAACAAGGGAATGCGGCCAATGTCACTGTTTACGAATATCACTTTTTTTGAAGTATCCATGGCCCTTCTGTTTATTGGTCTGGCCGAGCGTCTGCTGCTTGGTTACGCCCCTGCCGAAATGGTCGGCGCAAAAGGCTGGCTGATCCGTGGCGACATCGAGGAATAATTAGCTGAAGGCCTTGTCCTTTATCCCCCGCCCGCCTACCTGTTGGGCGACGGGCTCTGCGCCTCTCGTATACCATAGGTACAAATCCAGCGGCCTTACGCAAATCCTCGGGGGCTGGCTCTGTTCGGATCCTGGTCCGTTTACCTGGCGCCCACCTGTACTTACAGGTCCTCAGGATTAGCTACCTCTACGGTTGCCGTGGTCCCCGTCACTTCTCAAATCAGGTTTGACGGCTGGGCGTGTCGTCATAGTTTTCTGGTTGAAATTAGCGCGGTCCTTTTTTTTGCGTAGAATACGCCGCGTGTATGTACCTAGATTATTGAATGACTGCTGTACTGTCCCCAAGAATGTCGAAGTCACATGCACCTGATCCAATGCAACGGCGCGCGCCGGTCTTGGCGTTGGAAAAGGTGGGATTGTGCGCGACTGATAAATACGATCGTCGCGAATTTTTTTACGTAGTTTCGTTTGCTCCACAGCCTTCTGATTGAGGCCTTCTGCGTCGATAGGTTCAAACCGTGTCATCTATCTGCCATGTCCAAATAGTGTTGTCGTGCGCGCTGCTAGGGGCGGCACGCACAGGCAAATAAATGATTGAAGATCAGGGGTTTGTCAGCAAACTAAAGGCATAAAAGCATATAACTCTGGTTTATTTGCCCAATTTTTCGTCGTTAGTCAGCCATTGTCCATCGCAAAACCTAGCGGCGCCTGGACCCCGCCTGAGCCGACACGCGTATAGGGATCAGCGGCCCTCGGAAATCGTCATCATCGTCATCATCATCCTCGGCTTGTGACATGATCACGATGGCAAATTGTACACTACCAAAGATGGTGCCGTTGAAGAACCACAATAGCAGGATCGCAAGCCAACCAATGTCTGAACCCGCGATCAGCGATCCCAGCCCGGCCACGTTCTGCCAAAGGATAAGCGCCACAAATACAGCAGACAGCACAAACCCGACAGCACAGTGCCGCAGATAAAGACGCATTAAATCGGGTTCATTTTCTGGACGCATTTGCGATCCTCCTGACCATTAAGCATAGGCGGCGGATGCCTGATGGCAAATCACGATGTGCGGTTAAACGCTTCTGGCTGGGCTTCGCGTGCCATGTGATCCAGCACAGCGTTGACGAATTTCGGCTCTTTGCCATCTGCGGAAAATGCCTCGGCGACACTCACAAATTCACTGATGACCACCTTGGGCGGCGTGTCCTGAAGCGTCAGCTCAGCCCCCGCCGCACGGAAAAGCGCGCGCCACGTCGGGTCAATCCGGGCAATCGGCCATTTGGCAACCAGCGCACGGTCAGTCAACTGGTCAATCGCGGCCTGATCATCGACCGCCTTTTCCATCAGCGCGCGAAAGGTATCCACATCGCCTTCGGTCATCTCACCTTCGTCATAGACGGCACCCAGCCGATGATCTTCAAACTCGCGCGTGACCTGATCGACCGTCTGGCCCGACGCCTCCATCTGGAACAGCGCCTGAACAGCATAAAGCCGGGCGGCCGATTTCATCTTGCGCTTTTTGTTGTTCGAAAGGGTCATATGGTGGTCTTATTGTCCGTATCGCCAGCCATCAGAATTTCGCGGGTGAACCCCACGGTTTTCTCGGCTTTGCCCCACTTACGGGCGAGTGCGATCAGGTGCAAGGCCGCAGCGGCGGCACCGCCGCCTTTGTTCATCTCGCCCGGGTTAGCGCGCACCTCAGCTTGGGCGCGGTTCTCGACCGTCAGGATACCATTGCCGATGCAAAGCCCCTGTAACCCCAGCAATTGGATCGCGCGGCTGCTGTCGTTGCAAACCGTGTCATAATGGGTCGTCTCGCCCCGGATCACGCAGCCCAAGGCCACGTAGCCGTCAAAGTTGCTCATCCGTTCGGCAATCCCGATGGCCGTCGGGATTTCCAGTGCGCCGGGGACTTCGACCAGATCCCATGTCGCACCTGCCTTTTCAATTTCTGACTTTGCCCCGGCAATCTGATTATCCGAGATATCTTTGTAGTAGGGCGAGGCCACGATCAGAATCTTCACCGGTTTATCAAACTCAGGCAGCGGCATGATGTAGTGGGATGGTCCGGCCATTATCCGATCTCCGAGATTTTGCGCGTACCGACGATTTCTAGCCCGTAAGCATCAAGGCCAACCACCTTGGGTTGGGGTGAGTTCGTCAATAGTTCGATTTCATGCAGGCCAAGCGAGCTGAGGATCTGCGCGCCCAACCCATACTGGCGCAACGTTTGTGGTGAGGCTTCTTCGCTCGGATCCAGCTTCATATGCACATCGCGCAACAACACCAACGCCCCGCGGCCTTCATCCGCGATCAGCTTCATCGCATCACCAAACTCGTCCCGCCGCCCGTTGGGACCAACGCCAACGACGTCCAGCATTGGGTCCATCGCGTGCATACGCACCAAAACAGGTCCATCCGTTGTGATATCGCCTTTGATCAGCGCGATGTGCTCAGCCCCTTGGGTTTCATCGGTGTAGATGCGCAATTCCCATGCGCCGCCAAACTCTGACTGGATGGTACTGGTTTCGCGAACTCGCACCAAATTGTCATGGCGGCGGCGATAGGCGATCAGGTCACTGATCGTGCCGATCTTGAGGTTGTGTAGCTGGGCAAAGGCAATCAGGTCCGGCAAGCGCGCCATTTCGCCATCTTCTTTCATGATCTCGCAGATCACACCCGATGGGTTCAGGCCAGCAAGGCGGGAAATATCAACGGCTGCTTCGGTATGGCCCGCACGCACTAGCACGCCACCGTCGCGGGCGCGCAGCGGAAAGACGTGACCGGGGGTGGCAATATCAGCCGCACCTTTGGAGGCATCAATCGCCGTCGCAACAGTGCGCGCCCGGTCATGGGCGGATATGCCGGTGCTGACGCCCTCACGCGCCTCAATGCTGACGGTAAAGGCGGTTTCATGGCGGGACGAGTTATGCGAGGCCATCAACGGTAGACCCAGCGCATCAATGCGTTCGCCGGGCAACGTCAGGCAGATCAAACCGCGGCCATGCTTGGCCATGAAATTAATCGCATCCGGTGTTGCCATTTGGGCCGGGATCACAAGATCACCCTCGTTTTCGCGGTCTTCATGATCGACCAGCACAAACATCTTGCCGTTGCGGGCGTCTTCGATGATGTCCTCGATCTTGCTAATCGCATCAGACCAGTCTTGTTCGACTGGGCCGGGGGTTTCGAATGCACTGTTCATGGGTGTCTCCGCAGCGGTGTTGCCAAAGGCAGATAGCCCAGTGCAGGGGCTTTGGAAAGTAACTAAGGACGCTGTGACGTAAGGTGGATCATGATCCACCTTACTTTGAAAAGAACTGATCTGCCTGCAAATAGCCTGCGGTGCGTGCCGCTTCCGCCCACTCACGTTCAAACGCTGTATCACCGACGATCACAAAACGGTCCGCAGGGTATCCACGCGCGGTAATCATGGCGCGCATTTGATCCCGCATATCAGCCCAACTGGCGTTAAAGGCCGGGGCCGCATATGCGCCCAAAAGCCCCGGTAGATTGCCCAGATGTGTTGGCGTCACCGGCCGATGTGCGACACCGGTACACTGCGTCCGGGCCAATCCAGCAAGCTTTTCAGCCCTCGCTGGCGGCATCACCTGCCCGTCCCGCAAGACCTGCAAAGCGTTGTTCGAGAAAAGAAAGCCAATCAGATCATGACCAGAACTTGCCCTGATCCCGGCATAGGTCTGATAGGGGAGACCCAACTCTGCCGCGCGCCGCACCCGCAGGCGTACAACTTCGATGGGCAACGTTGGCAGCAGGTCTTTACGGGCCTTCGTCCATACATGTTTGCGCCAGCTTTTGCCCGGCTCATCCACCCGGCCCGCGTTATGTCCTATACCTGCCGTCATTCCATCATCCATCCGATATCGCGCATCGCAGCTTTGCGCGCGGCATCTTCGCTGTCAAATATCGCAGGCGGCGCAGCCGACAAATAACGCCAGCCATGCCCGTCTTCGGGATCGCGCCTGCATTCACGATAGGCAAACTGCCCATCGGATAGGCGGATGATATCGACACAACGGTCCCCTGACGCATCTTCAATTGACGCAAGGACCAACGGTTTCATCAGCCATAGTCCCGCAGTCGGGCCACGTAACGCGCCATCGTATCAATTTCGAGATTGATGTGATCACCGACACTTGTATCGCCCCAAGTCGTGGCTGCCTTGGTATGCGGGATAAAGTTGATCCCAAAATCGACGCCATCCACTTCGTTGACCGTCAGCGAGGTGCCATTAAGCGCGACAGATCCTTTGGGCGCAATAAATTTGGCAAGATCGCCGGGCGTACGGAAGGTCACGCGCGTGCTGTCGCCTTCATCCGTCATCGCGACGACCTCGGCCACACCATCGACATGGCCCGACACAATGTGTCCGCCCAGTTCATCCCCGACCTTCAGTGCGCGCTCAAGGTTCAGACGCACGCCCAAAGCCCAGTCGCCCACATTTGTTGCACCCACGGTTTCAGCCGAAATTTCTACATCGAACCAGTTCTGCGGCGCGCTGCCCAGCGCGATTACAGTCAGGCAGACCCCGTTGCACGCGATTGACGCGCCAATATCGATCCCCCCGATATCATAGCCGGTCCCAATCCGCGCACGCAGATCGCCGCGTTGTTCCAGTTCCAACACTTTGCCAATGTCTGTGATAATTCCTGTGAACATGCCTGATGGTCCCTTATGTCATTGCCTCTGACCTAGCGTTTCAGAACGACCCCGACAAGCCGCAGGCTTGCCAGAATGCCCTATTCAAGGCAGTAAGGTATATCTGTTTGTTCAAGATTGCCCTGATGTCACACGCCAAAGCCTATCTTTTCCTGCAAGGCCCGCATGGTCCGTTCTTTCGCCAGTTGGGTGATATGCTGCGCAAGGCAGACGCTACCATCTGGCGCGTGGGGTTTAATGCAGGCGACGCGGCTTTTTGGGGGCGTGCGTCCGGGTACATTCCGTTTCAGGGTGATGCAGCTGACTGGCCCGTCACATTGGCCCAAATTATTACTGAACACGCGATCACCGATATTGTGCTGTATGGCGATACCCGTCCAATCCATGCCGAAGCCGTGCAGCAAGCCAAAGCGCTTGGTCTGCGGGTCCATGTGTTTGAGGAAGGCTATCTGCGCCCTTATTGGGTCACTTACGAACGTGGCGGCAGCAACGGCCATTCGCGCCTCATGGATTTTTCGGTGGCGGATATGCGCGACCGTCTGGCGCGCTCTGACATCGACATGCCGACACCACCGGCCCATTGGGGCGATATGCGCCAGCATATTTTTTATGGCGCCGCCTATCATTGGTTCGTGATGTTCCGAAACAGGCGCTATCCCGGTTTCAAACCGCATCGCGCCCTGCCAGTACACCAAGAGGCGTTGCTTTATACCAAGCGCCTGTTGTTGATGCCTGTCATGGGGCTGCACAGGCGTTGGGCGACGCATCGGATCAGGGCCGGAGGATACCCCTATCACATAGCCCTGCTGCAGTTGGAACATGATGCCAGTTTTCAGGCGCATTCATCATTTGCAAACATGCAATCTTTCATCACCGAGGTGATCGTCGGCTTTGCCGATGGGGCCCCAGCCCACCATCATCTTGTGTTCAAAGCGCACCCTTTGGAAAATGGTCAATCACCGCTTCGCCAGATGATCCGTCGGATTGCAGCCGAACAAGGTATCGCCACCCGCACGCATTATCTGCGTGGGGGTAAGCTGGCGCAAATCCTGAACGATGCCCGCTCTGCGGTGACGGTCAATTCGACGTCCGGTCAACAAGCGCTTTGGCGCGGTATTCCGCTAAAGGCGTTTGGCACGGCGGTTTTTTCAAAACCAGAGTTTGTGTCGGACCAGCCTTTGCCAGCATTCTTTGCCGCACCACAGCGCCCTGATGCGCAGGCTTACCGCGAATATCGGCAGTTTCTTTTGGAAACCAGTCAGGTCCCAGGTGGCTTTTATTCTGCTTCAGGCCGGCAACAGCTGTTGCGCGAACTGGTCGACAGAATGCTGGATGACCAAGACCCTTATGATGCCTTGCTTGCCCAACAAACGGGTGGGGTCCCGCCATTGCGCGTTGTACGCGACACGGCTGTGCCATAGTTAACAATAGATGACACAAGATGCGCGCCAAAACCTTTATGTCTATAACGGCGGCCTGCTGACCAAAGGCCGCGTCAGGCGCATTATTGAACTGGCGGGTTATAACATCAAAATCGGTGCGCCCGGCGACGGTGATCTGGTCGGCGTCTGGGGTCACAGCCCCACATCCCCGCGCGGTGAGGCGATGGCCGAGATCAAGAACAGTCCCTTGTTGCGCATTGAAGACAGCTTTCTACGCTCTGTCGGTCTGGGCCGGGATGGCTATCCCCCCATCGGGCTGAATATTGATCGCAAGGGCGCGCATTATGATCCCAAAACGCCATCCGATCTTGAGATTATCTTGACCGAAGATCCGCTTGATAACACCGCGCTTCTAAACCGTGCACGTGCCGGTATTGCAGCCCTGAAATCGGATCATATTTCAAAATACAATCGCTTTGATCCAGCCTTGCCAGCGCCTGAACCGGGATATGTCTTGGTGATTGATCAATCCAGACAGGACGCGTCGATCAAAGTCTGCGGTGCCGACAGCAACACCTTTCGCGAAATGCTGTTCTATGCCCAGACCGAACATCCCGGCACGCAGATTATCATCAAATCGCACCCGGAAATGGTAGCAGGGCACCGCCAAGGATATTTCACACAAAAAGACAGCAGCGCCCAGATTGCGTTCGCAGACCATAATGTATCGCCCTGGGCGCTTCTGGATGGCGCAATCGCGGTCTATACCGTAAGCTCACAACTGGGGTTCGAGGCGATCTTGGCTGGACATAAGCCGGTTGTGTTCGGACAACCTTTCTACTGTGGATGGGGGTTAAGCGATGATCGAACCCCTGTGCAACGACGCCAGCGCAACCTGACGCGCGCGCAGCTTTTTGCAGGTGCGATGATCCTTTACCCTACATGGTACGACCCGTTTCATGACAGATTGTGCAGCTATGAAGAGGCCGCAGCGACACTGACAGTCGCGGCCAACGCATGGCGGGATGATTACGTTGGCTGGGTGGCTGCCGATATGCGGATGTGGAAGCGCAAGCCGCTGCAAGCGTTTTTTGGCACCCCGCGTCCTGTTTCCTTCGTGTCAGGCAAAAAGGCAAAAGCCCGTGCAGATGCAAAGGAACGCCGCCTGATGCGGTGGGCCACAGCACCGGCTGATGATGCGATTTTGATAGAAGACGGTTTTTTGCGCTCACGCGGTCTGGGGGCTGATCTGATCGACCCACTTAGCCTCGTGTTAGACGACACCGGTATCTATTACGATGCGACCCGACCCAGCCTGCTTGAAAACCTGATCAATACCTCGGACAAATTGAATGAAAGTGCACGGCTGCGCGCAACCGCATTGATTGACAGGATCATTGAGGCACGGCTTTCAAAATATAACCTGACGACCAAACCACTGCCGGAACTGCCCAAGGGCCGCCGTATCCTCGTGCCCGGGCAGGTCGAAGATGACGCATCCATAAAGCTTGGCACATCAGAGGTGGCCGATAACCTTACGCTGTTGGAAATCACACGCAAGGCCAATCCCGCGGCTGTGATTATCTATAAACCACACCCCGACGTCGAAGCCGGATTGCGCCCGGGCCGTGTCCCTAATGCTGCCGAACTGGCTGATGTTGTTCTGACCAAGGCAGACCCCATCGACGCCATTGAAGCGGTGGATGAGGTTTGGACGATGACGTCCTTACTGGGGTTTGAAGCCTTGTTGCGCGCCAAGAAAGTGACCTGTCTTGGCACCCCCTTCTACGCCGGTTGGGGATTAACCGATGACCGGGCCATGCCGATTGAGCGCAGGCAGGCACGTATTGATCTGCCAGCTTTGGTGCACGCCACATTGATCGCTTATCCGCGCTACCGCGATCCTGTGACCGGATTGCCATGCCCGGTTGAAGTGATCGTAGACCGTATTGAAAACAACGACTTGCCCAAGGCAGGGCTGTTCAACCGCAGCCTTGCAAAACTTCAAGGTGTCTTTGCCAGCTATGCGTTTTTATGGCGTTAGGGTTCGATCTCGTCACCGGGTGACTTGGACCAGACATGACAAATATCGCCGCCAATGGGTCTGACGCTTTCCAATGCAAAACGTGGCGCGCCGATCAATTGATCAACGCCCATCGCCGCCAGCATGGGCGTGCCTTCTGCCCCAATTGCAGCCCCGGCAGAAAAGACAACCAACTGATCGACCAAACCCGCGTTCAACAGCGAGGCCGCAAACATACCCCCGCCTTCGCAAAAAACGCGGGTGATCCCCTGGTCGGCCAATGTAGTCATGATCGCATGCGGGTCCACTTGGTTGGCAGCGGTGGCACAGGGCAAGCTGACGGCCCCTTTTGCGGTCCAGCCCGCAACATCAGCCTCTGGCCCGTGGCAAAGCCATACCGGCGTATCCCGCGCGGTTTGTGCCAATTGGCTGGTAACCGGAATTTTCAGTGCCCGCGAAACCACAACCCGCACTGGCTGATGGACAATCCCCAGACCACGCACCGTCAGCGACGGATCATCGGCCCGCACCGTCCCTGCCCCGACCATCACGGCATCATGGCGCGCACGCATCATATGAACCATGCGCCGCGCCTCTGGTCCGGTGATCCACTGACTTTCACCGGTCGCCGTTGCGATACGGCCATCAAGCGTGCCAGCCAGCTTTAGCGTCACAAAGGGCCGTCCTTGTGTAATGCGCGACAGGAACCCCGCATGGTCGCGCGCGGCCGCTTTGTTGCCCACGCCACAATCCACTTGCACGCCTGCATCACGCAGCATCGCAATACCGCGACCATTGACACGTTCGTCCGGATCATCCGCTGCGATAACCACCCGGGCGACATTGGCCTTGATCAGCGCATTGGAACAGGGCGGGGTTTTGCCATGATGGGCACAAGGTTCCAGCGTGACATACACGGTAGCACCATCTGCCGCAGAACCCGCCTGCGCCAAGGCAATCGCCTCTGCATGGGGGCGTCCGCCATCGGCGGTCCAGCCGCGACCGACGATGTTGCAGTCGTTCACGATCACACAACCAACAGCAGGATTAGGCCAGACACGCCCCATACCGCGCCGCCCCAGCATCAGGGCCAGCGCCATAAAGCGTGCGTCCGCTTGGGGGGTCACGCGTCGTCTTCGTCTTTGCTGTCGGGGCGCAGTTCACTGACGAACTTATCGAAATCATCTGCGGCTTGGAAGTTTTTGTAAACACTCGCAAAACGCACGTAAGCGACCGTATCAATACGGGCGAGGCTTTCCATCACGATCTCACCAATGGTCCCAGACGGAATATCCGTTTCACCCATGCTTTCCAGACGGCGGACGATACCGCTGATCATCTGATCAATACGCTCTGGTTCGACCGGGCGCTTTTGCAGGGCAATACGGATTGAACGTTCCAGTTTTGGCCGATCAAAATCTTCGCGGCGTCCGTTGGTTTTGATGACCACAAGGTCGCGTAATTGCACACGTTCATAGGTTGTAAAACGACCACCGCAGGCGGGGCAAAAACGGCGGCGCCGAATGGCGACGTGATCTTCGGCCGGGCGGCTGTCTTTGACCTGTGTGTCAACATTTCCGCAAAATGGGCAACGCATGTTCAGTCCTCATTGTTCCTGCTGGGGTCTATGGCTTGTATCGCTGCCCCATTTATCCACAGGCACTATATGAGCGCGCGTAGGTTTTGGGTAGAGGTGAAATGCAGCCGCAAGATGCGGGGCGCTGATGTTGCGGATCGGACTCGGTTTTTGGCTACGCCAAATGCGCAATAACGCTGCGCTGATGCGGCCTGTCACGATGTTCAAAAAGGTAAATGCCCTGCCAAGTCCCCAACGCCATTTTGCCATCGATGACTGGGATACTCAGATGCGTCGGCAGCATTGCGGCCTTAATGTGGGCCGGCATGTCATCGGGCCCTTCGTAAGTATGCGTAAGGTAAGCCATGCTGGGGTCGGTCGTGGGTGGCACCAAACGTGCGAAATAGTTCTGCAAATCGGTCTGCACCTCAGGATCGGCATTTTCCTGGATCAGGAGGCTGGCAGATGTATGTTGAATAAACAGGGTCAAAAGCCCCGTTCCGCTTACCCAATTGGCCACCGGGCCTGTGAACGCGTACAGACCGGGGCCATTTGTTGCGATCTCAAACCGTGTTTGCATAAAATACAATCAATGGGCTAACCAAACAGCCGCGTGCCTTGCTCATCAATCATCTGCTTGGCCTTGGCAATAGACGCGTCATCCGCCTGCTCTTTGGTTTGCAGAACGTCTGAGCGTATTAAAAGATGCTCCTGTCCATCCCTTTCGATCTTTGCCGCAAGCCGCCAACCACCGCTTTCCTTTTGCGGCTCAGGCGTGATGTCAAAGTCTTTGTAGGTCTCCGCCGCAGGAGGTTCGGGTGTTTTGCCGCCACCGAAAAGTTTGGAGAAAAGTGCCATGGGACCTCGTGTGTTTGTGTTGCTAAACTAACATCCGCGCCAGATATGAAGAAGCCGATATCTTGTCGCGGTTCTTCTTAGATGGGGTTTTCCCAGTGCACAACGCTGGGGCATTTGTTATTCATCGGGGAAATTTGCCGGATCATCCTCAATGAAGCACATTTTACAAGCGTTGGCCGTTGCCGGCATCATGACCGCTGCATTCTTTGCTTTCGTTCTTGCGCGCGAATACTTCAACGCGTCTCGTTATGATTTTACTGCAGAAGCGGCAGAGTTCCGCGATGAATGTGTCGATATCGTCCATGACGACTGGGCAGACCGCACGGGTGCTGCGCGATACGTACCTTTTCTTGAGCACGTTGTTTCATTTGGGCTGTGTGGCTGCGTCGTAGACAGGCTGCAAAGCAAAGATCCAACGCGCACCGAACTCTACCACCAAAACTTCATTGCCGCATCACGGCCAACCGCGGAGGCGCGGCGGGCGGCCCTGAACGTCATTATGAATGAACAGGAACTATCCGAAGACGCCATGTCCGCCATTGTTGGCGAACTCAGCGGAGCAATAAGGAGCTGTGGCGCTCAGAAGCGTGGTTAGCGTCTCAATCGCTCAATCTGTCAGTCCTACTGATCCAAGAACGAACGCAGTTTCCTACTCCGGCTTGGGTGCTTCAACTTACGCAAAGCCTTCGCCTCGATCTGGCGGATACGTTCGCGTGTCACGCTGAACTGCTGGCCCACTTCTTCAAGCGTGTGGTCGGTATTCATGCCGATGCCAAAACGCATGCGCAGCACGCGTTCTTCGCGTGGTGTGAGGGATGCCAGGACCCGTGTCGTCGTCTCTTTCAGGTTCTCCTGAATAGCGGAATCCAGCGGCAGGATCGCATTCTTATCCTCAATGAAGTCGCCCAGTTGGCTGTCTTCCTCATCACCAATTGGTGTCTCAAGGCTGATCGGTTCTTTGGCGATCTTCATGACCTTGCGAACCTTTTCCAAAGGCATTTGCAGCTTTTCTGCCAATTCCTCTGGTGTCGGCTCGCGACCAATTTCATGCAGCATCTGGCGCCCGGTGCGGACCAGTTTGTTGATCGTCTCGATCATATGCACAGGAATACGGATCGTGCGCGCCTGATCCGCAATCGAGCGGGTGATCGCCTGACGGATCCACCATGTCGCATAGGTGGAGAATTTGTAACCGCGGCGATATTCAAACTTATCAACCGCCTTCATCAGGCCGATGTTACCTTCTTGAATAAGATCAAGGAATTGCAGGCCACGGTTCGTGTATTTCTTGGCAATGGAAATCACCAAACGCAGATTCGCCTCGACCATTTCTTTCTTGGCTTGACGTGCTTCTTTTTCGCCCTTCTGGACTTGCTGCACGATGCGGCGGAATTCGGTGATATCGACGCCAACGTACTGACCAACCTGAGCCATATCGCCGCGCAGTTCTTCGATCTTGCCGGTCGACTTCTCGATCATCATTTGCCAGCCGCGACCGGACTTTTCGCCCATATCATCCAGCCAGTTCGGATCCAACTCGCGCCCGCGATACGCCTCGATAAACTCACGGCGGTTGATGCGGGCTTGGTCAGCCAGTTTCACCATAGAGCTGTCGATCGACATGATCCGGCGGTTGATGCCGTAAAGCTGGTCAATCAACGCCTCGATCCGGTTGTTGTGCAGGTGAAGCGAATTCACCAGTTCCACAATCTCGGACCGCAGCTTTTGATACTTTTTTTCCTGCTTGTCCGAGAAGGATGAATCCTCATTCAATGTCGCAGACATCCGCGCGTCTTGCATGTCAGACAATGCCGCAAAGTCGCGGGCAATCAGTTCAAGCGTTTCCAAAACGCGAGGCTTGAGCGCGGCTTCCATGGCAGCCAAAGACATATTGGCCTGATCTTCTTCATCATCGTCGTCATCTTTGGCAATCGGGTTGCCATCAGCGTCAAGCTCTTGTGTCTCTTCCTTCTTGGTCTCTGTCCCGGCGGCAGCAGGTGCAGCAACAACCGTTTCTTCTTCGCCATCTTCGCCCAGTTGGTTGCCAAAGGTGGTTTCAAGGTCGATCACATCGCGCAGCAGAATATCTTCGGACAACAGTTCGTCGCGCCAGATCGTAATCGCCTGAAATGTCAGCGGGCTTTCGCACAGCCCAAGGATCATCGTGTTGCGGCCAGCCTCAATGCGCTTGGCAATCGCGATCTCGCCTTCGCGGGACAGCAGTTCGACCGAACCCATTTCGCGCAAATACATCCGCACAGGGTCATCGGTACGGTCCAGCTTTTCAGCCTCGGCACCACCCAGCGTCACCTCACGAGAGCCCGCAACAGTCGCCACAGCAGTGTTGCCTTGGTTCTCTTCGGTTTCTTCGCTTTCTTCTTCTTCGGTGACCTGAATGCCCATTTCAGACAACATCGACATCACATCTTCGATTTGGTCCGACGAAACTTGCTCGGGCGGCAGCACCGCGTTCAACTGATCGTAAGTGATGTAGCCACGTTCACGGGCATCGGCGATCATCTTTTTGACCGCGGTCTGGCTCATATCCAGGCTGATATCGCCATCCTGGTCATCTTTACGGTCGTCATTGTCTTTCGCGGCCATTCGGAAAGCCCTTTCGAATACATAAATTCATGCCAAAGTGATTCGGCTGATTCGGTTAAGATCGAATCAACCTCGCATCGAGGTGATTCGCAAGCAGGTCACGTATTGTTCTTGCCATCTGTTGCGCAAACTACGACTTAGGTCGCTTGTCGCCCTTAGCAAAACCAATCTGTTCAAGAAGTTGATCAAAGGCGCTCTGCTCATCTTTCTTCATCAAGGCGCCATTTTCGCCAACGGCATATTCGGCACTGTCATCATCATCCCCACGCCCGGCCCTATCGACCGCTTTTGACGCCTCGGCCAGACGCCACGTAAGCCCTTCATCTGCAACGCCGCCAAGGTCTTCGACCGCATCTTCGATTTCGCGGACCTGACCCCTGCGCGCCGTCAGCTTCGCGAACTCTTCGGCCAGACACAGCCGTGCAATGTCCACGTCACCGCCCCGCCGGATTGCCGGGCTAATGGCCACATGGTTCTGCGCGAAAAGCTTTTCAAGGGGGGTGTCGCCCAGATCAGCAACAATCGCGGCACGCAGATCATCTGCGCCAAGATGACGCAGAAGGCAGGCCTGCAAGTCATGGTGAATCGGATCGCGGCACTCCATCTGCTCCAATCCCGTTTCGAACTCAGAGGCAACAGTGGGCGCTGCAATGAATGTCGCAAGTATCACAGCCTCGCGCAGATGGTCTTGGTCGGCGGCACCCGATGCAAGGGCCGAACTGCGTGACGTTGCAACGGGACTAACCTCGCGTTTCCAAGGATCCTGGCGCGAGTTCCAAGTACCGCCGCCTGCCTTGCGCACCGATGCTGCCTTGCGATTGGAAAACAGCGCCCAGCGCATATCTTTAAGCGCCTGGTCGTAATGGCTGCGAATTGTGGGGTCGCGGATCAGCTCTACTTTTTCGCGCAGTGCCTTTTCAAGGGCCGCTTTACGCTCCGGGCTGTCAAAAGTTCCCCCCTCAGTTTCGCGCCGCCAAAGAAGTTGCACCATGGGTATCGCTTGGTCGAGCAGCTTTTGCATCGCACCGGCCCCTTGCGCCTTGATCAGATCATCGGGGTCCAACCCTTCTGGCATCAAGGCAAAGCGCAGCGATTGGCCGGCCTCCAACAGCGGCAATGCGATATCTATCACCCGCATTGCCGCACGCAGGCCCGCCTTGTCCCCGTCCAGCGAGATAATGGGCTCGGGTGCCGTCCGCCACATCAGGCGCAGCTGATCCTCGGTAATTGCGGTGCCAAGCGGCGCAACCGTCGCAGTAAAACCAGCCTCGGATAGGGCAATCACATCCATATAACCTTCGGCCACGACCAAAGGTTTGCCCTTCCCGGCGGCTTCTCGCGCCGGTCCGTGGTTGAAAAGACTGCGGCCTTTATCGAACAGCGCGGTTTCAGGTGAGTTGTAGTATTTTGCTGGGTGGTTCGGGTCCATCGCGCGGCCACCAAACCCAATGGCCCGACCCCGCGCATCACGAATGGGAAACATGATGCGATCACGGAAGCGATTATATAGGCCATTGCCGCGATCACTTTCCGCCGCCAGCCCCGCGTCAATGATCAGCTTCTGATCGATGCCTTTGCCTGATAGCTGCTCCAACACACCGCCATTGGGTGGCGCAAAGCCAATTTCCCAGCGCGCCTGTGCGTCCGCACTCAGGCCCCGCCGCTCCAGATAATCGCGCGCATCCGCTGCCGCCCCGGTTTGCAACTGCAACCGATGGTACTGCACCGCCTGTTCCATCACATCGACGAGAACCGTCCGCGCATCCGCTTTTTCCTGCGCCTGCGGATCACGCTCTGGCACTGGCATCCCAGCCTCAGCCGCGAGAATTTTCACGGCTTCCATAAAGTCGACATTCTCGGTCTCGCGGACAAATGTGATCGCATCGCCTTTGGCGTGGCAGCCAAAGCAATAATAAAAGCCCTTGCGGTCATCGACATGAAAGCTGGCGGTCTTTTCCTGATGGAACGGGCACGGCGCCCAAAGATCACCCTTGCCTTGATTGGACTTGCGGGTGTCCCACATGACCTTGCGTCCGACGACCTGCCCCAATGACAGCCGATTGCGCAGTTCATCCAAGAATCCGGGTGGCAAGCTCATGACTGCATTATCGCGCATACCCCAAGGAAGGACCAGCCAACTCTCATCGGTCACTCAAACTTCCGCCGGAGGCATCCTGCACCCACAGCTTAGCGCGCGGTAACCCCACGCATCGCAACATCCAGATCATGCACCAAGGTTTGCGCCATTGATCGCATCACCATGATCTCAAAGGCATCCGGCCCTGTCCGAACAATCGCCACCGACATATGCCCCAGCATCGTCTTTGCGACATGGTTCTTTTTGAACACTTGCGCACGCAGATCAACGGGTACCAATCGCGCCAGAACATCCGTAGCACCAGCGCCCTTGATCTCGACAACCGCCCATGCATCAGACTGATCGGTCACTGCGGCCAGTCCGTCTAACGCGACATCAGCCGCAACAAGCCAAGTACCGTGACCAAACCACGTCACGCCCCCCACACGCCGGTTCACCGCAGACAGCCCAGTGCCAACCTGCTCTTTTAACCTAGCAGACGTTGCTTTGTTCTGCCCTGCATAAGGCGCGACCGACACCAGACACTCTGGCACGACCTCAGTCACTTCTGCTGCGCCATGGGCAATTGGCAACAGACCCGCGCAAGGCGTCAATGCAATCAGTTTAGCCACGCGCACGCCCTCCGGTTGGATCAAAGAAGACGGGATCGCAAACCTCGACCTCCTCGGTGATGTCCCGCAGATGATCGCGCAGTTTGATCACCTCGCCATGGCGCGCGCGCCCATTTTCAAGAAAGCCCAGCGCCAGATGCGTCTTAAGCGTTGGCGAATAACAGACCGAGGTGGTGTAGCCTTGGCTATTCACGCGTATCGCTGCCGCCTGTCTTTCAAACAAATGCGCCCCCGCAGTCAGTGCGTGGTCCCGGCCCTTGGCACGCAGACCAACCAATTGCTGCCGCCCCTCACCCAAAAGGCCCGGACGCGCCGCCGCTGATTTACCGATACAGTCTTTCTTTGCGCTGATCATCCGCGCCATGCCAATATCGAACGCGGTGGTCCGGCCATGGATTTCAGCGTGGGTGATAAAGCCTTTCTCGATGCGCAGCACATTCAGCGCCTCCATCCCATACGGCCCGCCGCCCATGACCTCGGCTTGCGCTGTCAACATGCGGAACAGGTTGTCGCCATAACGCGATGGCACCGCCACCTCATAAGCGTGCTCACCGGAAAACGAGATACGAAACAAACGGCCTGACACACCCGCGACAGACACCTCACCGCAAGCCATGAACGGCCAGCTTTCATCGTTAAGCTCTTGATCCAAAACAGTATTCAATAACGCCCGCGCTTGCGGCCCTGCTACGGCAAACTGCGCCCATTGCTCTGTGATCGAAATGACCTTTGCGTCCAGATCAGGCCGCAACACCTGCAACACGAATTCCAGATGCCGCATCACCAGACCAGCAGCCGCTGTCGTTGTCGTCATCACAAAATGCTGCTCACCCAGACGCGCGGTCGTGCCGTCATCCATGACATGCCCGTCTTCACGCAGCATCAAACCATAACGGACCCTCCCCACTTTCACGGTCGAGAACATGTTGGTGTAAACGAAATCAAGCAGTGCCGCCGCATCCGGCCCCTGAATATCAATCTTGCCCAGCGTCGACACATCGCACACGCCCACGGCATTGCGCACATACCCGACCTCACGGTCGCAGGATTGCTGCCAATGCGTCTCGCCCTTCTGCGGGAAATAACTGGGGCGATACCACAACCCCGCCTCGATCATCGGGGCATCACGCGCAACTGTCGCTTTATGCGACGTCGTAAACCGTTCCGGCGCAAAGCCTTTGCCCTGACTGCCCGCCCCCATCGCCGCGATGGATACTGGCACATAAGGCGGCCGGAATGTCGTGGTTCCTGTTTCCGGAATACCGCGACCGGTTGCATCGGCAAGCACAGCCAAAGCCACCACATTCGACGACTTCCCTTGATCAGGCGCCATGCCTTGGGTGGTATATCGTTTCATATGCTCGACCGAGCGAAAGTTTTCCTGCGCGGCCAGCTTGATATCTTTCACATGCACATCGTTCTGAAAATCAATCCACTTGCGGCCCTTGCCCGGCACAGCCCATAGCGGCGTCACCGAATATGCTGTGTGATCTGCGGCAGGCACTGTTGCTTTCGCGTTCAATCCAAAGTCGTCGGCTATTTCAGCGGCAACCGCAGCGCCTTCGGCCAAACAGGCTGCAGTATCAAAACTGCCATTGCAGGCACCCGCAGTCACCATTCCCGGAATACTCTCAGGCGTCGGTACAAATGACGCAATATCCTCGCGCCACTTAGGTCGCCCGTTCATATGACAGGTCAAATGCACCGTCAGGTTCCACCCACCGGACATCGCCAGACAATCGGTCTGGATCGTGCGGGTTCCCCCGTTATGCGAAATGGTAATGCTTTGCAGCGCATGACGGCCTTTGGTGGCGATAACCTGCGCCCCTGTGTAAATCGGATAATCACCCGATATATCTGCGTCATCGCGACTGTCGATCACTGCCGCAACCTTGATCCCGGCTGCGACCAGATCAGCCGCAGTGCGATGGGCGTCGTCGTTGTTGCCAAAGATCGTGACCCGCTTGCCCGGCACAACCCCCCAGCGATTGACATAGGCCCGCACAGCGCTGGCCATCATGATGCCCGGACGGTCGTTGTTGGGAAACGCAATCGGGCGCTCCAAGGCGCCCGCGCACAGGATTGCGCGCTTTGCGACGATACGCCAGAAACACTCGATTGGCTTGTCTGCGCTAGGTGCCCCACCAAGCCGCTCGACTGCGCCATAAGTGCCTTGATCGTAGGCACCAGTGACGGTCGTCCGCGTCATCCGGCGCACATTGGGCATGGCATCCAGTTCTGCCAAGGCCTCTGTCACCCACGCGCCCGCTGGCTTGCCGTCCACATCTTCACGCTCGCGCAACAGACGGCCACCCATAGCCGTATCTTCATCTGCAAGGATCACATCCGCCCCCGCACGCCCTGCCGTCAAAGCGGCCATCAATCCAGCAGGCCCTGCACCGATCACCAGCACATCGCAAAACGCAAAAGCCTTTTCATAGGTGTCCGGGTTGGTCTGCCCACTGAGCGCGCCTAAACCGGCAGCCCGCCGGATCACCGGCTCGTACAGCTTTTCCCAAAAACTGCGCGGCCACATGAATGTCTTATAGTAAAAGCCAGCCGCCAGAAACGGCGACACCAAATCGTTCACGGCCAAAGCATCATAGCGCAGCGACGGCCAGGCATTCTGGCTGGACACCTCTAACCCTTCCGACACCTCAAGCGTGGTCGCGCGCAGGTTCGGTTCAGCCTGCGCGCCATGCCCCACAGTGACCAGCGCATTTTGTTCCTCAGACCCTGCCGACATCACGCCGCGCGGACGGTGATATTTGAAAGAACGGGCAACAAGTTTGATCCCATTAGCCAGCAGTGCGGCAGAAACGGGTTCGCCCGGTACACCCTTCAACTTGCGCCCGTCAAAGGTAAAGGTGACGGTACTTTCAGGGGCGTGCAGCCTCATCGCTTTACTTTCTCAGCCAAGGTGGCCGCATGCACGGCGTGGGTGACCGTGTTACGCTCAACCACAAGCCACGCACCACACCCTGCCTCGTGAAACCACAGATCGCGGGTATCGCCCGCCGGATTGTCGCGATTGTGCAGATAATCATCCCAATCATCTAACCCTGCGTCATCGGCCGGGCGGCCCAACGCCAGCGCATCACCTTGATAATAGAACTCGCGCCGGTCACGTTCGCCGCAGTTGGGGCAGGTTATGCGCATCTGGCACCCTCATCATTTTGCCAAAAAAACTCAAAGAACATCGCCAGCCCCTAATGCAAGTTATGTTGAGAGCCGGTGCCCTCTTCATCCATCAAACCCGCACCTGAACGGAAGCGGTCCAACCGGAACTTGGCCGCAGCCTCATGATGGTGGCCGGTCGCCATCAGGTGGGCAAAGCTAAACCCTGACCCCGGCACCGCCTTGAAGCCGCCATAGCACCAGCCGCAATCGATAAAGAGCCCTTCGGTCGGCGTCTTGTCGATAATGGGCGATCCATCAGGCGTCATATCCATGATCCCGCCCCACGACCGCAGTACCTTGGCTTTGCCGATCACAGGCATCAGCGTCATGGCCGCGTCCATCACATGCTCTTTCATCGGCAAGTTTCCCCGCGCCGCGTAAGAGCTGTAAAAATCAATGTCGCCGCCGAAGACCAACCCGCCCTTGTCGGACTGGCTGATATAGAAATGTCCCATGCCAAAACTGACCACATGGTCAATCACCGGTTTCAGGCCCTCAGTAACAAAGGCCTGTAACACATGGCTTTCAATCGGTAACCGCATCCCCGCCATGGCCGCCACCTGACCAGAGCGGCCCGCCACGACAATGCCCACCTTCTTGGCTTTGATCGCGCCACGCGTGGTCTGGACGCCTTTGACAACACCACCTTCAATATCAATTCCGGTGACTTCGCAGTTCTGAATGATATCAACCCCGCGCTGGTCCGCGCCGCGGGCATAGCCCCAAGCCACCGCATCATGCCTGGCAGAGCCACCACGTGGATGGTAAAGCCCGCCATAGATCGGGAAGCGCACGTTATCAAAGTCGAGGTAAGGCAGGTGTTCGCGCACCCCGTCACGATCCAGCAGGATCGCGTCATCACCCTGATTGATCATGGCATTGCCACGCCGCGCAAAGGCATCGCGCTGCCCGTCCGAATGGAACAGATTGATCAACCCGCGCTGCGAATGCATCACGTTATAGTTCAACTCCTGCTCCATCCCTTCCCACATTTTCAACGAGTGCGAATAGAATTCCGAATTACCGGGCAAAAAGTAGTTGGCACGCACAATCGTGGTGTTCCGCCCGACATTGCCACCGCCGATATAGCTTTTCTCAAGCACCGCGATGTTTGTCATCCCGTGCTCTTTTGCCAGATAAAAAGCCGTCGACAGCCCGTGGCCACCGCCACCAATAATGATCGCGTCATATTCCGCTTTCGGGTCTGGATCGCGCCAAACAGGTTTCCAGCCCTTCTGGCCGAAAAGCCCCTCTTTGATCACGCGAAATCCGGAATATCCCATGCCGCATCCTTTTTGTCCCAGCCCCGACCCTAGCAAGCGTTACAGCGCAATGCATGTCCTCTTTTCGACATTGCGGCGACAAGGCGCGACCTGTCCGCAAATGGTTACTCGCAACAGGTTTCAGGTCGCGCGAATGATTCGCCTGTCCGCTGTTTCCGGACCCAAAAAGGTTAACGCTAGATGAACACTCTGGCGGAACCATGCCGATAAGCCGTGGAATTGTTTCCCAAAAATGAACAGTAGCTGTTGATTCCACCAAGTGTAGCAGCCAAAATGCGGCGAATTGCACAGACCGCCATATACGGTCATTTTTTTGCCACATGCTTATGGTGGGTATGGTAGAAAGTGTGAAACCAAAATTTGTGTTGGCGCCTGGGTTATGTCGCGCCGTCGATTGGGGATATGAAGAAATGCTGCACTCTAAACGTCGTCAGAACAAGCTGAAAAAAATGCAAGACGCGCGACGCGCTTACATCGAACAGTTGGCGTTCATCCGTCAATTCCGCAACGACGAAGATGGTGGATTGATTGTTCTTACTCTGCTGCTTTTGATCTCAATGTTGGTCGTCGGCGGCATGGCAGTCGATTTCATGCGATTTGAATCCGAACGAACAAAGCTTCAGAGTGTGGCCGACCGCGCCGTTTTGGCCGCTGCGAACCTTAATCAGGAGCGGGAAGCAGCCGACGTTATTACGGATTTCTTTACAGCCGAAGGTTTCGGCGGCTCAATCGTGGGAACGCCATCCATTCAAAAAAACCGGAACGGCAGTACAATCCGGTTAGAATCAATAGTCGATGTAGACACATTTTATTTGCGTTTGGTCGGGATTGATACCTTGTCTGCACCGGCAAATGCGACCGCAATTGAAGGCACTGGCAACGTTGAGGTATCGCTTGTCCTTGATATCTCTGGCTCAATGGGTAGTAGGATGACGGGCGATGCGTATCTGTACGACAGTGATGGAGAGATTCGTCTGGATCCGGATGGTAATCCTCTGACTGAGCGGCGTACGGAAGATCGTATGTTTTTCCTTATTCAAGAGGCGAACAAATTTATTGGCGACTTGCTCAAAGACGAGTACCGTGATCGCGTATCAATCAATCTCGTTGCATATTCCCAGCACGTAAGGTTGGGCGATGACCTATACACTGCTTTGAACACAACCCCAGACTCAATTGATGAAGACGACAATCTTGGCAGTTCTTATGGTTCAATTACAGACGGCTACACAGCACCTTTCACATATACATGGGTGAACGCTGAAGGCGACGAAGTAGAGGAAGGAACACCAGACGCGACTTTGGTCGGGCCTTTCGATAGTCCAATTGATCTGACTTGGGCCGGTGATAACAAGGTTATCAGGAACCCATCACGTTGCGTCACTTTCCTTGATGAAGAGTACACCAAGCTCGAATTCGATACGGACCGGGTATATCAACAAGTTGAGCATGTCGATTTTTACAACTATGAGACATTTTCTTGGCCCGCTTGTCCGGCAGAGGACTTTCAAGGCATTATCATGATGTCACAAGATAAAAAGCAGTTGCAGGACGCCATCAGTAAGTATGTCCCGACGTTGAATACATCTATTCACCGCGGCATGAAATGGGGCGTTTCACTTCTTGACCCAACCATGCGCGATCTGATGGCAGGTTTACCAACTATCGACGAAGCATTCCGCGGCACGCGACCAGCAGATTATTCTGATGCCTCAACAACGAAGTTCGTCGTTATTATGACTGATGGCCAAACGGTTTCCTCAGAGCGTCTTGTTCGTGAAAAAAAGGTCGATGACCCTAGTTACAACGGACTGGACATGTACGATACCTACGCAGAGTGGGAAGGCTTTCGTGACAACGGTGGCCAATCCTTTGTTGATGACGACGGAGATCCCACAACAACTTGGGAGTATCAACAGGTTAACGGTCGATGGGTACCATCTGGTAATGCGCATGAGACAATTGGTACTGTCGACGAACTTAACGCAAAACTGACCAGTCTATGTAATTTGGCACGTACTAAGAATGGTGATACGAATGATCGCTACACTGTGTTCACCATTTCAATGGGTCTCGTGAACGATACGATGACAACATGTGCGACGGATACTGGCGATGCTTTCACCTCCACGATCACCAACGATCCAGATGAGCCAGGCTTGCAAGAGATTTTCAAGACGATCTCAGATCAAATTACTGCTCTACGTTTAAGCCTTTAATCAGGGACACAAGGGCATGAAACACTTTTTGCAACGATTCTTGAAAGATCAAAGCGGAACATCTTCAATTGAGATTGTCTTGGTATTTCCCGTTTTCTTTGGGTTTTTCTTAATGACCTATGAGGCAGGCATATTGTCTTCTCGGCAAGTCATGCTCGAGCGAGGGTTGGACATCACCGTCCGAAAGGTGCGGGTGGGTGCAATTGATAAAGCAGATCAGGATGAATTGCGCACAGAGTTGCGTAAAAGCATCTGCGACAATGCGGGAATCTTGCCAGATTGTGAAACACAGCTTGAAGTAGAGATGATTCAACGTGACCCGCGTGCTGTTTGGAACCCAATCAGCACCGATATTCAATGTGTCGATCGAGGCGACATCAACGCACCGTCGACAAGTTCACTTGCCAACACGGCAAATAATGAACTTTTGTTTTTGCGGGCCTGTATTCGGATTGATCCATTCTTGGCAAGTTCCACCTTGGGAAAGACTTTGGTAGCGGGGAACGATACAGCAGCTGGTGACTCTTATGCCTTGATCGCAACCGCAGCATTTGTTGTCGAACCTTTCAGAGCAGATCCATGATGAACATTATTTCTGTCGCAGTAGACCGCTTTCGCAATGATGAACGCGGCTCAATGTCAATTGAATTACTTCTCGTGGTACCCATTCTCGTTTGGGTATTCCTATCAACGTATGTTTACTTTGATGTATACCGCGTCGAAACTAACTCGGTACGTGCCACTATTACGCTCGCTGAGATGTTCAGCCGCGAAGAAGATGTGGACAATACCTATATCGACAGCGCAAGAGAAGTACTTCGTACGTTGACTTACGAAGAAGCAAATCCTGACGTTCGCGTAACTGTATATCGCTACAGAGAAAGCGATAAAACGTTTCGCAGGGTCTGGTCTAGGCAACGTGGTTTTGGAACGAATTTAAACAATAGTGACTTGGCAGATTTGAAATCAGCGGGGCGTCTGCCACCGATGGATGAATTTGATCACAACATCTATATCGAAACACGTACACAGTATGATGCGCCCTTTAATATTGGGCTCGGTCCATTTGTTGTTACGGACCTTGAAGACCTGACATTCACGAGCGAAATGGTGATTCGTCCGCGTGGACCCAAACTTTGCTTTGAACGAGATAATGGCACAAAAATCTGCGGACCAGGCGGTCCCTAAGCCCGGATCATCATATTGATCCGCTCAGCCATGAACTTGGCCTGACCGGCGTTTGTAACACCACCTACACCAACACGGCGCCCGATGCGCCACCAAAGCCCCGGCAGCCATGCGCGGGGCTTTTTGTTGTGCAGG
The DNA here is from genome assembly GCF_000169435.1 of Roseobacter sp. CCS2. GTDB lineage: Bacteria > Pseudomonadota > Alphaproteobacteria > Rhodobacterales > Rhodobacteraceae > Yoonia. Next base: position 65,582 of record NZ_AAYB01000001.1, read on the forward strand.
ACCAGACTGAAGCCATTCGATGGTTTGAAGGCAAACGTCCCCCGCTCAACACTGCGGATTTCGTCAATGCGCGCCAGAACCGTTCCAGTACTGTCGCGCAATTCAGTTTCGGTCAGGGCCAATGTCACTGTTGTCGCCCGCCGCATCCGCTCTGCCTGCCAAAGCATCATAATCCCAAACCCCAGCATAAAAATCATCCAAGGCAATGATGGCGGCAAGGCAAGCGTGACATAGATCAGCAGCGCGCCCAGCCCAAACTGAACCCCATAGGCAAATATCCTGCGTGCCGGTGAGGCCTCGACCTGTGCATAAATGCCGTCTTCATCGGGTTGGAACATCAATTGTCTCCGTGTTTCTCAGCCGCCTTAGCGCACAGCATGGGCAATGCCTAGGTCATCACGCTGCGCCGCACCATATCCCAATAGATGCTTTCGATTTTCTGCGTCTCAAGCCGCCCACCAGCCCGGTACCAGTTGCTGATCCCGGTCAGCATCGCGATCAGTGCCATGGTCGTAATGCGCGGATCGGGCACCAAGAACACACCTTCAGCCTCACCAGCACGCAGTATGCGTTCTAATGCGTCTTCGTATTGGCGGCGCAGTGCCTCCACGGCGGTGAAATTTTCGTCCGAAAGGTTGCGTAGTTCCATATAGGAGACAAAAACCTGATCGGGCCGGGGCAAGTGAAATTGGATGTGAAACCGGGTAAAGCCTTCAAGCTGGGCAAGGGCGTCACCCCCCAAGTCAGCCGCATCTAAAGCCGCTAACAGATCTGTCATATGCCCCTGCATCAGATCAAACAGCAAGGTTTGCTTGTCAGGTGTGTAGTTATAAAGCGCACCGGCTTGCATCCCCACCTCGGACGCTATCTGGCGCATCGAAACAGCCGCATAGCCATGTCGCGCAATCAGCCGTAAGGCCGCATCACGCACCTTTGGGCGGGTCGTATCAGAATGAGAACCTTGCTTGCGTGCCATAACGCCCATTTAACTGAACGCTTGTTCACTTGTGAACCCCCGATCAGCGGTTGCCCCCGCCAGCATCAGACAGATAGAGTACGTGACATGCGATACGTTTTGATCCTGCCGCTTTTTTTATCCGCCTGCGCGACATTTCCAGCGCTGGAAGGCACAATCAGCGATGCCGCGCGGCAAGCCCCCTACGCTGACCTAACGCCATTGCCGCCACTGCCAGCAGCATCGGGCGATGATCAGGCCGCATTACAAGCGCGCATTGACGCGCTGCAAGCGCGCGCCGCCCGCATTCGCCGCATCGACATCGGTGCGTTGCAGTAACCGCATGCTTTCGCTAGACCCCTCGTGACGTATTTCAACGATGGAACCATACACATGACCACACCTCTTCGCCTTGGAATTGCGGGACTTGGCACCGTGGGTGTGGGTATTGTGCGCATCGTGCAAAAACACAGCACGCTTCTGGCGACCCGCGCCGGCCGCCCGATTGAAATTGTGGCCGTGTCTGCCCGATCAAAAACCAAGAACCGCGATGTGGACTTGTCCAAATACGAATGGGAAGACAATCCGGTCTCCTTGGCCAAACGCGCAGATATCGACGTGTTCATCGAAGTGATGGGCGGCCACGAAGGCCCCGCCAAAGACGCGACAGAGGCTGCAATTGCATCGGGCAAAGATATCGTCAGCGCAAATAAAGCACTATTGGCAATCCATGGCCAAGCACTGGCCGAGACCGCTGAACAGGCCGGTCGTGTCATCCGCTTTGAGGCGGCTGTCGCTGGTGGAATACCGGTCGTGAAGTCCATGACCGAAGGCCTTGCCGGGAATGAAATTACCCGCGTGATGGGTGTCATGAATGGTAGCTGCAATTACATCCTGACCCGGATGGAAGATGCCGGTCTCAGCTATGACGCGGTATTTGATGAGGCCAATCAACTTGGCTATCTTGAAGCTGATCCAGAACTGGACGTAGGCGGCATTGATGCAGGCCATAAGCTGGCGCTTTTGTCTGCCATCGCCTTTGGCACGCAGGTCGATTTTGATGCGGTCGAATTGGAAGGCATCGGGTCGGTCACCATCGAAGACATCCACCAAGCCGCTGATATGGGTTATAAAATCAAACTTTTGGGTGTTGCACAGATGACCGGGCGCGGGTTGGAACAGCGCATGTCACCTTGCCTTGTGCCGGACACCTCGCCCCTTGGGCAGCTGCAAGGCGGTACCAATATGGTGGTGCTGGAAGGTGATGCCGTCACCCAGATCGTCCTGCGCGGCCCCGGTGCCGGCGAAGGCCCAACGGCCAGCGCTGTCATGGGTGATGTGATGGATATCGCGCGAGGGCTGCGGGTTTCGACCTTTGGCCAACCTGCAAAAACACTTCGCAAAGCGCGTGCCGCGCGTGCCGCTGTGGCTGCCCCTTACTATCTGCGGATGCAATTGATCGACAAACCCGGTGCCTTGGCCAAAGTCGCCCATGCCTTGGGCGAAGCAGGCATATCGATCGACCGGATGCGCCAGTATGGGCACGAAGATACGGCGGCCCCTGTGCTGATTGTCACCCACAAAACCACACGCACCGCGTTGGAGGAGGCTTTGGCTGATTTCAAAGCGACAGGTGTTGTCACATGTGATCCCGTTGCGATCAGGATCGAGGCGGTTTAGCGCAAACAGTCTTGCCGCCATCGCATGGACAGGGTTTAGGGGTTATCAAGCCAACAAAGGACCATTGCCATGCAAGCTGCACCTGACTTCAACGACCGCAATCTTTCATTGGGGCTCGCCCGTGTCTCCGAAGCTGCGGCCATCGCCTGCACCCCCTTGATCGGACGCGGTGACGAAAAGGCGGCTGATCAGGCCGCTGTTGATGCCATGCGCACCCAGTTGAACAAGCTTGATATCGCTGGCGTCGTCGTGATCGGCGAAGGTGAACGGGATGAAGCGCCGATGCTGTTTATCGGCGAAGAGGTCGGCACCGGCAAAGGACCGGGCGTTGATATCGCGCTTGATCCGCTGGAAGGTACAACTCTGACGGCCAAGGATATGCCTAACGCGCTGGCGGTTATTGCAATGGGCCCGCGCGGGTCGATGCTGCATGCGCCAGATGTTTATATGGACAAACTGGCAATTGGTCCGGGGTTCCGCCCCGGTGTGGTGACGTTGGATATGTCACCGGCTGAACGCGTATCAGCACTTGCTGCGGCGAAAGGTTGCTCGACCAACGACATCACGGTCTGCGTTCTTGAACGCCCTCGCCACGAAGACATGATCGCTGAGTTGCGCGACACCGGTGCTGCCATTCGCCTGATCACAGACGGTGACGTGGCTGGCGTCATGCATTGCGCGGAACCTGATATGACGGGCATTGACATGTACATGGGCTCTGGCGGGGCACCGGAAGGTGTGTTGGCTGCGGCGGCACTGAAATGCATGGGTGGGCAAATCTATGGTCGCCTGATGTTCCGCAATGATGATGAACGTGGGCGGGCGACAAAAGCCGGGATCACGAATTTTGATCGCGTCTATACGCGCGATGATATGGTTACAGGCGATGTGATCTTTGCCGCGACCGGTGTAACCGATGGCTCACTCGTGCCGGGGATCAAACGTGAAGTTGGGTTTGTAACGGCAGAGACGATTTTGATGCGGTCCAAGACGGGATCGGTCCGGCGCATGATCTACCGCAATCCTGTCAGCTAACGTTGGAACCTGCGGCAGGGGTTTTCTGGGCAAGATGACAAACAGACCGTGGTCAAAAGGCTGAATGCCGCATATTGTGTGCGGCGATGGAAACGCCACTAGATAAACCCGCATTTTTAAATGTGACTGCATCGGCAAATGGGCGTCGCTGGGTCGGCCCTACGGCTGAAGAAGACCGGTTATCCGAAGCGATGGCACAACAAACCGGGCTTGCACCAGCCTTGTGCCGCGTATTGGTCCGGCGCGGTGTGGATGCACAGGACGCGCCCGCCTTTCTGGCGCCGACCCTGCGCGACCTGCTTCCTGACCCCCGCGTGTTGAAGACATGGACCGCGCAAAAAGCGGTTTTGACGCGGGGACAAACGAAACGGATCGCAGTTTCGCTGACTATGACGTGGATGCGGCACCTCTGCTGCATGTTGATCACGTGGTGCGGGATATGGGCTGCAAGCGACGCTTTATGTGCCGGACCGTATTGACGAAGGTTATGGGCCCAATGATGCAGCCATGTCAGCGCTCGCCAAGGACCATGACCTGATCATCTGTGTCGATTGCGGTACGCTGTCGCACGGGCCTATCGCCGCCGCTACTGGCGCGGACGTGATTGTATTGGACCACCATTTGGGCGGTGAAACGCTGCCCAAAGCTATCGCTGTCGTGAACCCAAACCGACAAGACGAAAGCGGCGAACTAGCCCATCTGTGTGCTGCGGGTGTGGTGTTCCTGATGCTGGTCGATGTGAACCGGCAGTTGCGCGAAGCAGGGCAAAAAGGCCCCGATCTGATGGCGATGCTTGATCTGGTCGGACTTGCGACAGTGGCTGATGTCGCCCCTTTGACCGGGGTGAACCGCGCTTTCGTCCGTCAGGGGCTAACGGTCATGGCGCGCCGCAATAGGGTGGGCCTGACAGCATTGGCGGATGTCGCAGGCCTTGATCAGGCGCCCACCAGTTATCATTTGGGCTTTCTTTTGGGGCCGCGTGTGAATGCAGGCGGCCGGATTGGCAAGGCGGACCTTGGTGCGCGTTTGCTATCCACAAATGACCCGGTCGAGGCCGAGGCCATGGCCGCGAAACTTGATGAACTCAACACAGACCGTCGCGAGGTCGAAGCGCAGGTGCGCGACTTGGCGCTAGAACAAGCTACCGTACGCGGGCTTGACGGACCCTTGGTCTGGGCGGCAGGTGAAGGGTGGCACCCAGGCGTTGTCGGCATCGTGGCCGCCCGCCTGAAAGAAGCGACCAACCGCCCCGCAATTGTGATCGGGTTAGACGGGGATGAAGGCAAAGGGTCCGGGCGGTCAGTGTCAGGGATTGACCTTGGCGCTGCTATCCAGCGCACAGCCCAGGACGGGCTGCTGATCAAGGGTGGCGGCCACAAAATGGCAGCGGGCCTGACAGTCGCACGCGACAAGCTGGACGATGCCATGGTGCGCTTGGGCGAACTGCTGGCCAAACAAGGGGCTGCCGATATTGGGCCGGCCGACCTCAACATCAGCGGTATCCTGATGCCTGGCGCCGCAACCATCGACCTGATCACCCAGATTGAAGATGCGGGCCCTTTCGGCGCAGGGGCCCCTGCCCCGCGCTTTGCCTTTCCTGATTGCCAGATCCACTTTGCCAAACAGGTTGGTGCAAACCATCTTAAGATCAGCTTTGGTGACGGGATGGGCGGGCGTATTGATGGGATCAGTTTTGGGGCCATGGACGGCCCAATGGGACCAATGTTGATGAATCACAATGGTGCGCGCTTCCATCTGGTGGGACGGTTGGAAATTAACACCTGGCAAGGGCGGCAATCCGTTCAGCTGCGTCTTGAAGACACCGCACCAGCGCATTGAAAGCTGCGTGCAAAAAACCAAAAAACCCCCTTGCGCGCGCGGCTGCGTTTCCCTAAAAGCGGCGCACCAACTGCGGTCCCTTCGTCTATCGGTTAGGACGCCAGGTTTTCAACCTGGAAAGAGGGGTTCGATTCCCCTAGGGACTGCCATTGGTTTTCCGAAAGCCTTGCAATTGCCCAATAGACAACGCTCAGCTCGTGCGGCGTAACCCTGTGTCGATATCAAACAGGTGTGACTTCATCGGTTGGATCGAAAACTGCATCGCCGTTTCTTCGCCGCTTATGATGTGAACGCCCGGTAGGCTGGCGGTGAAGCTGTCCTGCGTATCAGCTAGTTCGCAATGCAGCAGTGTATTTGCGCCAAGCGGTTCAGCCAATTTGGCATTGACCCGGATTGGACCGCTGTCTTCCGCAATCAGGTGCTCTGGCCGAATACCGAATTTGACCGGGCCGTCTGGACTGTCCGTTTCGACAATAGATTGATCACCCAGGGTGACCCAGCCATTTCTGATATCCGCATCCAAGATGTTCATTGCGGGGCTGCCGATAAACTGCGCGGCAAAAAGGGTACGTGGCGTTTCATAAACTTCAAGCGGCGTGCCGATTTGTTCAGCGACCCCACCGTTCATCACGATCATGCGGTCGGCCATTGTCATCGCTTCCACTTGGTCGTGGGTGACGTAAAGTGCCGTAATGCCCAGTTTGGACTGTAGTTCTTTGATCTCAAGGCGCATCTGAACGCGCAGTTTGGCGTCAAGGTTCGACAACGGTTCATCAAAAAGAAATACAGCTGGTTCACGCACGATCGCACGCCCCATTGCAACGCGTTGACGTTGCCCGCCCGACAATTCGCGCGGTTTCCGATCCAACAGTGGTTCAAGTTGCAACAACTTTGCGGCTGCCAGTACCTTGGCGTCAATCTGATCTTTGGGCAGCTTGGCGATCTTAAGCCCGTATCCCATGTTCTGGCGCACCGACATATGCGGATAAAGCGCATAGTTTTGAAACACCATGGCGATATCACGGTCCATGGGTTCCTTGTCGTTGGCCCGGTTACCACCAATCAGAACGTCGCCCGCAGTGACCGTTTCCAGTCCCGCGACCATACGCAGCAATGTGGATTTACCGCAGCCTGACGGCCCAACGATGACAATAAATTCACCATCGGCAATATCGGTCGTGATGCCGTGGATCACATCCGTGTCGCCAAAGCTTTTCTTGATGTCTTGCAGGGAAACCGTTGCCATTTCTTATTTCTCGCTATCGACAAGGCCGCGGATAAACAGCCGTTGCATGCCCACCACCACAATCACAGGCGGGATCATCGCAAGGATAGATGTTGCCATAATCGTCGGCCAATGGGCAAAGTCATCGCCGCTTGGGAACATCTGTTTGATGCCCATAACGATGGTATTCATTTCAGGATCGGTCGTGATCAGCAGGGGCCAAAGGTATTGGTTCCAGCCATAGATAAACAGGATCACAAAAAGCGCTGCGATGTTGGTGCGGCTCATCGGGACGACAATATCCCAGAAAAACCGCATGGGGCGGGCACCGTCGACGCGGGCGGCCTCGGCCAGTTCATCGGGGATCGTCAGGAAAAACTGACGGAAGAGGAAGGTTGCGGTGGCAGACGCGATGAGTGGAAAGATGAGGCCAGAGTAGGAATTCAGCATACCAAAGCCTGCGACCACTTCGTAAGTGGGCACGATCCGCACTTCGACGGGTAGCATGAGTGTGAGGAAAATCAGCCAGAAGAACAGGTTCCGACCGGGAAACTTGAAATACACAATCGCAAAAGCAGACAAAAGCGAGATGATGATTTTCCCGACTGCAATCCCAATCGCCATGACCAGACTGTTTAGCAGCATTGTCCCAACAGGCACATTGATGCCCGAGAACAACGCGTTCTTATAGTTCGTCCAAAGCTGGTCACCCGGCCAAACCGGCATCGGCGGGCGGATGATGTCAGCTTGCGTCACGGTCGACGCCACAAACGCCAGCCAGATCGGAAAGAAGATGACCAACACGCCAAGGATCATGAAGACATGGGTCAACCACAGGCCAGACCCGCGTTTTTCGACCATGCCATGCACCTGCCGCGCCATCAGTAGTGCACCCGCTTTTCGATGAACTTGAACTGCAAGACGGTCAGCAAGCCGACCACAATCAGCAGAATCACGGATTGGGCGGAAGAGGAGCCAAGATCCTGGCTGACAAACCCGTCAGAGTAGACTTTGTAGACAAGGATTGTCGTCGTCTGCTGCGGTCCCCCTGCGGTGATCGTATGGATCACGCCGAAGGTTTCAAAGAACGAATAAACGATATTGACGACAAGCAGAAAGAACGTCGTGGGCGACAAAAGCGGCAGCACAATCGTCCAGAAGCGTTTCCAGAAATGCGCGCCATCAATGGCAGCCGCTTCGATCACCGATTTCGGGACGGCTTGCAGGGCGGCAAAGAAGAACAGGAAGTTATAGCTAATCCGCCCCCAGGCAGAGGCGACTACGACAAGGCCCATCGCCTCGCCCCCGTTCAGCACATGGTTCCAGTCATAGCCTAACTGCCCCAGATACCACGACACCACGCCAACACGCGTGTTGAACATGAACAACCACAACACGCCAGCGACGGCAGGGGCCACGGCATAGGGCCAGATCAGCAAGGTGCGATAAACGCCAGAGCCTTTGATCAGGCGGTCGGCGATGACGGCCAAGAAAAGCGCGGGGATCATTGAGCAGAGGGTGACGAGGATTGAAAAGATCGCAGTGGTCACAAAGGACGCGCGGTAGAAGCGATCTGAAAGAAGGAATTCAAAATTCCCCAGCCCCACATACTGCATGGACAACCCAAAGGGATCAGGGATGAACAGCGATTGCCAGATCGCCTGCCCGGCAGGATAGAAGAAAAACACAGCCGAAATCACGACCTGCGGCGCGATCAGCAAAGCTGGCAATAACCAGCCTTTGAATTTTACGCGTTTTTCCATGCACCCAACCGGCAAAAAAGGCGGACCATTTGGCCCGCCTTTCCGTTTGCCTTAGCCGTTCGCGGCTTCGAACCGACGCAAGAGCGCGTCGCCGCGTTCTTTGGCGCTATCCATGGCTTCCTGTGCTGATTTATCGCCAGCCCAGATTGCCTCTAGCTCCTCATCAATGATCCCGCGGATCTGATCAAAGGACCCAAGGCGCAAGCCTTTGGAATTCGCCGTCGGCTCATTTGCAGTCATCTGGATCACAGCGATATCGGTGCCTGGGTTTTCTTCGTAAAAACCAGCGGCGCGGGTCGCTTCGCCTGCTTCGGATGTGATCGGCAGATAGCCAGTATCTTGGTGCCACTGCGCCTGAACGTCACTGGACGACAAGAAGGCAAGGAATTCGCCAACACCGGCGTATTCTTCTTCCTCATGGCCTTCCATCACCCAAAGCGACGCACCGCCAATGATCGTGTTCTGTGGGCCGTTTCCAACGCCTTCCCAATAGGGCAGCGGGCGCACATCAAAGTCAAACTCGGCCTCAGCCTTGATCCCGGCGTAACCGGCAGAGCTTTCGGTGAACAGTGCACATTCGCCAGACCGAAAGTTCGCGCCACCCTCATTGCGGCGGCCAGTGTAGACAAACTTACCGTCCTGCGCCCATTCGCCCATGGCGGTCAGGTGGGCGACCTGTGCTTCACCGTTCAGCATCAGTTCTGTATCAAGGCCCGCAAAGCCGTTGTCCTGGCTGGCAAAAGGCACGTCATGATAGGCCGAAAAGTTTTCCAGATGAATCCAGCTTTGCCACGCGGTAACCAGCGGGCATTCGGATCCGCCAGCCTGCAACGCGGTCAGTGTTTCACCAACAGCCTGCCATGTGGATAGGTCAGTATCAGGATCAACGCCGGCCTCTTCGAACGCATCTCGGTTGACCCACAAAACGGGGGTGGACGAGTTGAAAGGAAGCGAGAGCATATCGCCATCAGTGGTTGTATAATAGCCTTTGACGGACCCGATATAGGCGTCAGGATCAAACGTTGCACCGCTTTGGGCCATCACCTCAAACACCGGCCTTGTCGCACCTTGCGCTGACATCATCGTCGCTGTGCCAACCTCGAACACCATCAAGATATGGGGGTGCTCGCCCGCGCGGAACGCAGCGATGCCAGAATTAAGCGTTTCGGAATAGTTGCCTTTGTGGCTTTGCACGACAACATAGTCGCTTTGGCTGGCGTTGAATTCTTCAACCTGTGCCGCGACCAACTCTCCCAAGCGGCCAGTGAAGGCGTGCCAGAATTGAACTTCGGTTTGCGCGCTGGCCGCAATTGGCGACAGCATTGTTGTAACGGCAAGAGCGCCGAGTAGTGATTTTTGCATGGTTCCTCCCTTACACCGCAGCGGTGCTGTGTCATGTTTCGTAGTGATTCAAGAACTACGTTAGTTTTGTGACAGTTAGACGATACACCTGATCGGAGATTTATCAAGAACAGAGCCGTCATCCCCCCAACGTGCCCGTCAAACTGATTGAATAAAGCGGCGAAGGCGACTGCCGTCCTCAAGTCTTGGAAAGACAGTGCCCCATCCGCGTTAAATGGCCTACCTTGTGTTCAGCCGTTCTAGGTTAACAATGGTGGACAGCATCAGGCGATCATGGCTCCAGTCTTTGGCAGGTTGGAGTGCGACAATCGCAAAAAGTACCAGGACCAGCGAAAACGCAATAATCGCGTTGCCGATGCGCCGCCGCCCTGCTGCAACTTCACCGTCCAGCAAAGACACGATCCGCCGCTTTAGAAAACCACCCGAGTGGCTGGCGCATAGCCTGCGGTCAATCTGAACAAAAGGGACGCTTGGTGTGATGATCTGATTGGTCCGGTCGCCGGTCATGCTGGTGCGGCAGACCCGCAGCAGACATTCGCAATAATCCCTGACCAGATGCGTTTTCTTGCGTAACACTTGCTGGTCACAGATTAGTTCCCGCAACTGTTCTACGTCGCGTTTGCAAAAGGCGAAGGCCGGGTTCCAAAAGAAAAAGGGGCGGACTAGCTCAAGCGCTATTTCCCATATCAGATCATGCTGGCGAATATGCTGCAGCTCGTGGGCCACCGCAATCCGCACGTCGTTTTCATGCGCCAATAAATCCGTTGGCAGAACCACATATTGCCGCCATACCCCCCGGGTCGAAAAGGAACACGGGTTTGGTGGGTAAACCGTATGTCGACACGACCAACCCGGCGCAGCACATAGCTGCTGCGGATCATTTTCATAAGATAGAATGTGTCACATGCATTGCGCACCACGATTACGCAGAAGCCACCAACAAGCCCGCCCAGAACCACATAGCCAAGCCAGTTCGACAGCGATGCGATCTGATAGGTTACTTCCGTGCGCCACGCCAATAGATGTTCAAATTCGGTGGCCGCCAAGGCGATATTTCCATCAAGGTATTGCGCCACAAGGAAGTCTGAAAAACGCAAACCCGGCTGGGCTGTGATGATACCCCATCGCTGAAAGGCGTCTGCCCCTGCGATGATGAACGGCGAAAGTAGGACCATCGCGATCAGCCCGTAAAGCAAGCGTAGCTGTATCTGATAAGCTTTGCGCAAGGGGGATCGGGCAAATAGCATTTTTGCGCAAAACCATATGATGGCAACGGTGATCAGAACTACGTTTGCATCGATATAAGCATTGAGTAGGTGTTCAGCTGTCATTATCGTTCAACCTCCTATCCAGTAATGCCCGTATCTCCTCGAGTGTTTCTTCAGACAGACCTTGATCATCGACCAACCGTGCGACCATGGACGCTGGCGTTCCATCGAATAGTTTTTCCGACAGATCGCGCAGCGTCTTGGACTGATAGGCATCCTTGGCCAAAGCGGGTTTATAGACAAAGGTCTTGCCCTGCTTTTCGCTGGTCACGAAATGCTTTTGTTCCATGATACGCAGAATGGTGGCCGCTGACGTATAGGCAAGGTTGCGTTCCGGTGCGAGCCTGGCCAGCACGTCACGCACGCTGCCCGTCCCCAAGGCCCAAAGCTCTGTCATGAACTCTAGCTCAACCTCGGTCAGAAACTCGCTTTTCTTCTTTTGCCGCATACCGCGCCTCATCAACATCTGAACTACTCTCCCCCGGTGAAGAGTAGATACTAAGACTTTCGTACCACCAAGCGATTTTGCGTCAGACTTTCCAGAAACAGAAGGCACCCCATGCAATACTGATTGCCAAGGGTCCCCATAACGGCATGCCAAAAAAGAACAGCCAGGCCAGAAAAATATACGCAGCCCCTAGCAGCGACAGGAACAATCGGTCCCCCCGCGTTGTGGTCAGTCCCAAGGCCCCCTTACGTTCAGACGTGCCGGGATAGCGGATTTCAATGACAGTAATGATCGCCATCGCAGTGAACAATCCGATGAAAAATAACCCCGTGGGCCACGTCCATGCCATCCAGCCAAACATATCAGACCCGTCCCAGGGCAAAGCCCTTGGCGATATAGTTGCGCACAAAATAGATCACGATTGCCCCAGGAATAATCGTCAAAGTACCTGCCGCCGCCAGCAACCCGAGCTCGTATCCCGCCGATGAGGCCGTTCGCGTCATCGTCGCGGCGATAGGTTTGGCCTCAACCGAGGTAAGTGTCTTGGCCAGCAAAAGTTCCACCCACGAAAACATAAAGCAAAAAAAGGCCGCGACCCCGACCCCTGCCTTGATCGAAGGCAGGAAAATCGTGGTGAAGAACCGGGGGAAGGAATAGCCATCAACATAGGCCGTTTCATCCAGTTCCTTGGGCACCCCGCTCATGAATCCTTCCAGTATCCACACCGCCAGCGGAATATTGAACAAGCAATGCGCCAGCGCCACCGCGATATGCGTGTCGAACAACTCCACCGCGGAATACAATTGAAAGAAAGGCAGGGCAAAAACGGCCGCCGGAGCCATCCGGTTTGTCAGCAGCCAAAAGAACAGCGTCTTGTCGCCCAGAAACCGGTAACGACTGAACGCATACGCAGCTGGCAAAGCAACCGCGAGCGAGATGACCGTATTCAGCGACACGTAGATGATTGAATTGATATAGCCCCAGTACCACGTGGGATCAGTAAAGATCGTGACGTAGTTTTCCAGCGTAAAACTTTGCGGAAAAAGGCTGAAACCTGACAATATCTCATTCGTTGTTTTGAATGACATGGCCACCAGCCAATAGATCGGCAGCATCAAAAACGCGATATAGAGGATTGGTATAAGGGACCGCTTTTTCATTTCGCGTCATCCTTCGTCATAAGTGTGTAGAACAGCCAGCTGACCAACAGCGTGATCGCAAAATAGATCAGCGACATCGCCGCCGCCGGGCCCAAGTCAAACTGCCCAAGCGCGATTTTGACAAGGTCGATAGACAGCAGTGTTGTGGAGTTGCCGGGGCCGCCACCCGTTAGCACAAAGACCTCTGTGTAGATGTTGAAGCTGTCCATGAACCGCAACAGGATCGCGATGGTCAGCACCTGCTTCATCTTGGGCAATTGGATGTAGCGGAAAACTTTGAAAGGCGACGCACCGTCGATTTTGGCGGCCTGATAGTAGGCGTCGGGGATCGAAACGAGACCCGCATAGGACAACAACACAACCAGTGACGTCCAGTGCCAAACGTCCATTGTGATAATAGTGGCCCATGCCGCAAAGGGGCTTTGGGTCATATCATACTCAATGCCCAGCGTCGTGTTCATCAGATACCCCAGCAGGCCAATGTCAGGCAGTGTAAAGATGTTCCACATCGCCCCCACCACATTCCACGGGATCAGCATCGGCAGCGCCATCAGCACCAGACACACAGGTACCCACGGCCCTTTGCGCGGCATGGACAGGGCGATAATGATCCCTAGCGGAACCTCGATCAGAAGGATCAGACCTGTAAACAGGAACTGACGGCCCAAGGCGGCATGGAAGCGGTCAGAATTTAGCAGTTCTTCAAACCAGCGCAGCCCTTCCCAGAAAAACACGTTGTTGCCAAAGGTTTCCTGCACCGAGTAATTGACCACCGTCATCATCGGGATCAGCGCGTTGAAGGCCACCAGCAACAAAACCGGCAAGACAAAGAACCAGGCCTTGTTATTCTGCGTTCTCATGTGGGCCTACCTTCGGTTGCCAGCCAGCCATCACGGTAGAGCCGGGTTTGGTTCTGTTGGAATTGCAAGTGCACTGCGGCACCCTGCTGTGGCGCTGTCCCTTCAGTGATCGCCTTAATGGCGGTATCACCAACCATCGCCTCGACCACGCTGTGCCGCCCGATATCCGCAACTTTGCGGACGGTAGCTGGCAGACCAGTGTCGCTTATCTGTACAAATTCAGGACGAATGCCAATTTGCGGCGCGCCCTCTTGTGCGGTGACAGCCCCATCAAGCGCGATATGATGACCGTTCAGAAACGCACCGCCATCGCGCATTTCAGCGGCAAGCACATTCATACCCGGTGACCCAATAAAATGGCCCACAAATGTATGTGCAGGACGTTCAAACAATTCTACCGGCGTGCCGATCTGGACGATCTCACCGTCTTGCATGACGACGACTTGGTCGGCAAACGTCAGCGCCTCGGTCTGGTCGTGGGTGACATAGATCATGGTTGCGCGCAGCTTCTGGTGCAGCTCTTTCAGCTTGGAACGCAGTTTCCATTTCAAATGCGGGTCAATCACTGTCAGCGGTTCGTCAAACATCACGACATTGACGTCATCACGCACCAGACCGCGCCCCATCGAGATCTTTTGCTTGTTGTCGGGCGACAGCCCCGCCGCTTTGGTGCCCAGCATATCGGTCACTTCAAGCATCGTCGCAATCTCGGTCACGCGTTCGGCCACGCGGGCTTCGTCCACACCGCGGTTGCGCAAAGGGAATGCCAGATTATCAAAGACGGTCATCGTGTCGTAGATCACTGGAAACTGGAAAACCTGCGCGATATTGCGCTGATCAGGGGGGAATGCTGTGACGTCACGATCATCAAACAGCACCTGCCCTTCCGATGGCATAAGCAAGCCAGAAATGATGTTCAGCAAGGTCGACTTGCCACAACCCGAAGGGCCCAGCAGCGCGTAAGCACCACCATCCGACCAATCAAGGTCGATCTGTTTCAGCGCATAATCGTCAGGCGATGCGGGGTTAGCCATGTAGCTGTGCCGCAATTTGGACAGGGTGATCTTGGCCATCAGGAAGGTCCCCCCGCAACGGTCGCACCATCGGGTGCGAAGTAAAAACATGCAGATGGGTCAAGATAGAACGGGTGATCCGCCCCCACTTCATACGGGTGGACGCCATGCGACAGTGACACCCAATCGCCCACGTCCAGCCGGAAATGGGCGGAGCTTTCCGAACCGGACAGTTCGGTCACCAGCACATTGCCGGACAGTGGCACCGTATGTTTATGACTGGGCGTTGGCGTCACATGATGCGGGCGGATGGCCACGACATAGTCACCGTCGGACAGGCCTTGTGCGGCCCCTTGGGCTGTCCATGACGCATCGCCCATTGTGATCTGATCGCCAGCCTTGGTCACGGATGCTTTGTTGATCGGCGGGTCTGAAAATACTGCGGCGGCAGTCAATGATCCCGGCGTGCGATACAGATCGGCAGTGCGCCCAAACTGAACAACGTGGCCATCATCCATCAGGCCAGTATATCCGCCCAGCAACAACGCCTCTTCGGGTTCAGAGGTGGCATAAACGACCACTGCGCCGCGTCCTGCAAAAAGTTCGGGCAATTGTTCGCGCAGTTCTTCGCGCAGTTTATAATCAAGGTTCGCCAAAGGCTCATCCAGAAACACAGCGCGGCTTTCTTTGGCAATGGCACGCGCCAGCGCGGTCCGCTGTTGCTGGCCGCCAGACAATTCATGCGGGCGGCGGTGCAGCATCGGGCGCAGTTGCAGGATATCTGCGGCCTCTTCGACCCGGCCTTGGATTTCCGATTTCGCCATGCCAGCCACCTTCAATGGCGAGGCGATGTTATCGTAGACTGTCATATGCGGGTAATTGACGAAGAACTGATGCACCAATGAAATGTTACGCTTTTGCGTGCTCAGCTTGGTGACGTCTTGGCCATCCATCAGCACCTGACCATCGGCAATCGGGTCCAGCCCCGCCATCATCTTGATCAGTGACGTCTTGCCTGACCCTGTCTGGCCCAGCAGCACATTGAAATGCCCAGTTTCCAGCGTCAATGTCGTGGGCTTGATGTGGGTCTGCCCATTCACGACCTTGGTAATATTCTGTGTTTTAAGGGTCATAAGCGCACTTTGAAAAGTCAGTGTAAGTGACCGGGGCCCTGCGGCGGGCCCCGGTCGGTGTCGGCGCAAATTGCGCCAGACAGGGAGGTTACTCAGTTGCCCAGCGGGCGACCAATTCGTCATAGTTGACGGTTTCGCCTTGCGGTTTCTCGTTCTCAAGCGGTGGTTTGGCGCCGCCGTTTGCAAACCAGTATTCCGCCGTCTGTTCTTCGTTCAGACGTGGACCACACCCACCATAGACATTGGCAGCTTCATCAGCGGCCTGCATCCGGGACATAGTGATGTCCATTTCTTCGGCCAGACGGTCCATCGCCTCTTGCGGGGTAAACGCACCAGAGTTCACGTCACCAATCTGCTGCCACCAGATTTGGGCCAGCTTTGGATAATCCGGTACGTTGATGCCGGTTGGCGACCATGCCACGCGATCAGGCGAGCGGTAGAACTCTACCAATCCACCCAGCTGCGGTGCGCGCTCAGAGAACGATTCGTGGTTCACCGTGCTATCGCGAATGAACGTCAGACCCACATGGGACTTTTTCACGTCAACCGTCTTGGACACGACGAACTGCGCATAAAGCCAAGCAGCCTGTGCACGATCCAGCGGTGTGGAATTCAGGATCGTCCATGATCCCACGTCCTGATAGCCGACCTTCTGGCCTTCTTCCCAATATGGCCCATGCGGGGATGGGGCCATGCGCCACAGTGGGTTGCCGTCAGCATCGACCGTATTGTTGCCCGCTGACTGCGGGGCGACCATGTCGGCGGTAAAAGCTGTGTACCAGAAGATTTGCTGGGCTACGTTGCCTTGGGCCAACGCAGGCAGCGACTGATAGAAGTCATAGCTTGCAGCACCCGGTGGCGCATAAGCCCGCAACCATTCGTCCCATTTGCGGATCGCATAGACCGCGGCCGGACCGTTAGCCGCACCACCGCGTGTCACGGATGCACCAACAGGATTGCAGGTGCCTGCTTCCATGCGGATGCCCCATTCGTCGATCGGCACACCATTTGGCTCACCCACCGAACCGGCACCGGCCATCGACAACCAAGCGTCGGTCATCCGCCAACCAAGATCAGGCGCACGCTTGCCATAATCCATATGGCCGTAAATGCGGACGCCGTCGATTTCCTGCACGTCATTGCTAAAGAACTCGGCGATATCCTCGTAAGCTGACCAGTTGACCGGAACGCCTAGCGGATAGCCATATTTGGCCTCGAACTGCGCTTGCAGGTCAGGATCGTCGAACCAGTCTTTGCGGAACCAGTACAGGTTCGCAAACTGCTGGTCGGGCAACTGGTAGAGATCACCATCGGGGCCCGTCGTAAATTGAATGCCCATGAAATCGGCAAGGTCCAAACCTGGGTTCGTCACCGCCGCACCTTCACCTGCCATAAAGTCGGTCAGGTTGCGGGCCAGCTGCAGGCGCGAGTGTGTGCCAATCAAGTCACTGTCATTCACATAAGCATCGTAAAGGTTCCGACCGGTCTGCATTTGGGTTTGCACGGCCTGCACAACCTCGCCCTCGCCCAGAATCTGGTGGTTCACCTTGATGCCGGTGATTTCCTCGAACGCCTTGGTCAGGACGTCGCTTTCGTAGGAATGTGTTGGAATGCCTTCGGACAGAACGTTGATTTCCATACCAGCATAGGGTTGTGCGGCTTCAATGAACCACTGCATTTCAGCCATCTGTTCGTCTTTTGACAATGTTGATGGCTGGAATTCTTGATCAATCCAGCGCTGTGCTGCGGCTTCGTCAGCCAAAGCGCTATTGGACCCCGCAATCACAGCAGACACTGCAACCGCGGAGAGCAGATACTTGCGCATCTTTTCTCCTCCCTTGAGATGTTTTGTGCCGGTTTTGCCGACACGTTATTGTGAACGCCGAAGTTTCGATCTGTCAAACTAATATTTTAGTAGGAAAAAAGATGCATATTAAATTATTGAAATAATTATATTTTTTATGTGGGAAGCCAACGCATTTTCGACACGAACGTTCTTTGATCACCCTTCATGACCAAGAGATTGCAATGAAGACCCGCCCATTGCGGCCAAAACGTCATTGGCAATTTTCACCGCAAAGCCGCTATCGGTTTCAGCATGGCGGTGATGGGTGGCCATCCACCGTGCCTTGCCCGCAAGGACACCGGCCCTACCAACCACAAAAAACGCGCCGCAGGGGATCCTACGGCGCGTTCTACGATAACCAGTTCAGGTTTACTTCATTGTGATGCGGCCGTCAGTATAGGGCTGATAAGGCGCATTTTGCGCAATGTACTCTGCCGTGACATCAGCCAAGTCTGGACCGAAGTCATAGGCGTTCATTGCATCTTCAAACATGCTGTACCCGTCACCACCGTTGCGGACGTAGTTGTTGGAAACAACACCGTAAGTTGCAGCAGTGTCGATTGCTTCGCCGCCGACCATCACATCAGATACCCGGGATCCAGGCTCGGCTGACGCATCAACACTAAAGGACATGCCCGCCACCTGCGGGAAGCGCCCAGCGCCTTCTTCGATCTGGCCGACGCCATTTTCAAGCGCGGCCACAATCGCCTCGCCAGTAACTTCAAAGGTCGACAGGGTATTCTGGAAAGGCAGTACAGTCAGGACCTCGCCCATGGTAATTTCGCCTGCGTCAATAGATGACCGCAGACCGCCACCATTTTGAATGGCAATCTGAATACCCTGGTCCTTCACCCGGTCCAGCATCGCGTCAGCCACAAGGTTCCCCATCGGGCACTCCATTGCACGGCAAACTGTCCGGTCCCCCTCAATCGCTTCGACAGTATCCGCAACAACGCGTGTCTTCATCTCTTCGATGGGACCTGCAAGTTCAGCCACACGCGCGACAGTCGCTTCGTCTTCGGCAATGCTGGCGTCCAGCAGGATGGTGTCACCGGTCGCGGATGTCACATTACCCGCATCGTCAAAGACTAATGTCAGATGGCCAACGTATTTTGAATACGCATAAGCCTGCACCACAGGCACACCATTTACCATTGTCGGATACGCCATCGCATCTTCTTCGGTATTGGAAAACAGCGTGTGAGAGTGACCGCCAACAATCGCGTCAACGCCCGCCACTTGTTCCGCAATCGCTGTATCCTTTGGCACGCCCACGTGGGTAAGCGCGATAATCTTTGTGACACCTTCCGCTTCCAGTGCGGCCACATCAGCAGCAAGGCTTTCAGTTTCTTCGGTAAAGATCACCGCATCTGATGGGCTGGAGGTTTCAACCGTGTCTGCCGCCAAAGCAGAGATGATGCCGATACGCTCACCGCCCACGTCCAGCACGACATGGTTTTCGACCTGTCCGGCAAGGATGTTCGAACTGGACACATCGATGTTGCCCGAGATCACTGGGAAAGACACCGCATCCGTCAGCTTGCGCAGGCCTTCATCGCCATCGTCGAATTCGTGGTTGCCCACGGCCATCACGTCATAGCCGATCTGTTCCATAAACTCGGCTTCGACATCGCCTTTGTATGTCGTGTACATCAGGCTGCCCTGATACTGATCGCCTGCGTCCAGCAGAACGACATTCTCACCGGCCAGTTCCTCGCGCAGTTCATTGATCTTTGTGATCACCCGGGCGATGCCGCCAAAGCATTCGCCAGCAGCGTTGTCTTCGGCATTACAGGTCGAATCAAAGCGGTTGATCGGCTCGATCCGGCTGTGCAGGTCGTTGGTGTGGATGATATGCAGTGTATAGTCAGCAGCTGCCACACTTGCCGTCATGGCCAGCGCACAGGTCGTCGTCATCAAACGTAAAATCATTGGATTAGGTCCCCCAAGGTTGGAATGCCATCAGCTTGGCTAGGCGATTTAAGAGAGTCAAACGTTATCCTTGGTCAACCTGTGACCCGCAGCTACGGCACGACATAGAAAGCCTGCGCTTGACGATTTTTTACGCACAGGCCATGACGCATACATGCTGATTTACAAAATTTTTCGGGCCGAAGAGTGGACCACCTTTCAAACAGACGGCGAAACTGTTGGTGCGCCGATTGATGTGGCCGATGGCTATATCCATTTTTCAACAGCCGAAACTGTGGCCGAAACAGCGGCCAAGTACTTTGCCGGTATCGAAGGGTTGGTTCTGCTGGCCGTTGAAACCGACGGATTAGAGCCACTGAAGTGGGAACCTGCGCGCGAGGACGTTTTGTTTCCACATCTTTATCGCAAGCTGCGGATGGATGATGTGGTATGGTCAAAGCCGATGCCGTTTGTCGGCGGCGTCCATCAATTTCCTGAATTGTCATGAACACACTTGAGAAAATTGGCCTTGCTGCGTTGCGCAGGATTGATCCCGAAACATCCCATGGTTTGGCACTCAAGGCGCTGAACGCCGGGTTGGGTCCACGCAGCGGTCCCGTCACATCCGACCGCTTGCGCACACAGATCGCAGGGCTGCATTTGCCCAACCCGGTCGGACTGGCCGCGGGTTTTGATAAGAACGCGACGGCACTCAGCGCGTTGTCCAAAACCGGATTTGGTTTTCTTGAAGTCGGGGCCGCCACACCACGCGCGCAGCCCGGCAATCCAAAGCCGCGTTTGTTTCGACTGGCGCAAGATCAGGCCGCAATCAATCGGTTCGGGTTCAATAATAACGGGATGGACGCGATTGCGGACCGGCTCGCACAGCGCCCAGACGGTGCCGTTATCGGCCTGAACCTTGGCGCGAATAAGGACAGCACGGATAAAGCGATGGATTTTGCCACTGTCCTGACGCGCTGTGGTCCTGTCGTTGATTTTGCAACTGTCAATGTATCCTCACCCAACACAGAAAAACTGCGCGACCTTCAGGGCAAGGCCGCTTTGGCTGCCCTGCTCACCGGTGTGATGGATGCGCGCGCGGCCCTAGCCAGGCCAATCCCGGTTTTCCTGAAAATCGCCCCTGACCTGACGGAGGCAGAGATTGGCGAAGTCGCCGAGGTTGCGGATGCCTCTGGCATTGATGCAATCATCGCGACGAACACCACTCTGGACCGCGAAGGTCTGCATGGGCCGCATCAGGCCGAAATGGGTGGTCTTTCGGGCCAGCCTTTGTTTGAAAAATCAACGCGCGTACTGACACAGCTTGCAGGGCACACAACACTGCCGATTATCGGGGTTGGTGGTGTGGGCAGCGCGGACCAAGCGTATCAGAAAATTCGTGCGGGTGCGTCAGCGGTTCAGCTTTACACAGCACTGGTCTATGGCGGCATGTCCCTAGCGCGCGAGATCGCACAGGGCCTTGATGCCCTGCTGAAACGTGACGGCTTTGCCAATGTCGCAGACGCCGTTGGATCAGGCCGTAGCGACTGGACGTGACGACAGCTTGTCAGCTTCTGCTTCAAGTGCCGGATACTTCCAACCCAGCGTGACCCCGCGCACAATGAAGTTCAACAAAAGCCCGATCCAAAGCCCATGGTTTTGGAACATCGCCATCAGCGGGATCACCGTCACGAAATAGATCACCGTCGAGACGATCATCATGTTGCGCATGTCCTTGGTACGGGTTGCGCCAATGAATATCCCGTCCAACATCCAGGCCGCAACGCCAACAATAGGTGCCGCCACCATATAAGGCAGGTAAACGCGGGCTGTTTCGCGCACATCAGGCGCGGTTGTCATGATGTCGATGATCTGACCACCAAACAACGCAAAGCACAGCGCCAACACCACACAGATAATTGCGCCCCACAGGCTGCTGAGCACAGCGCTACGCCGTAACGCCGCCCGCGCCCGCGCGCCCAGTGCTTGGCCAACCAGTGCTTCAGCCGCGAAGGCAAAACCATCCAAGGCGTAAGCCGTGACCTGCAAAAACTGCATCAGGATTTGATTTGCCGCCAGTTGCACATCGCCAAAGTCGGACCCGTAGAACAGGAAGCTGACAAAGATCGCCTGCAACAGAACGGAACGGATCAGGATATCTGTGTTCACCAACGCCATGTGTTTCAGGCGCACCACATCAAAGACGCGCGCCGTCGACAGCCAAGCCGCCCTGCCAAATACACTGCGGCACAACCAAAGGCCCAGCACCAAACCGCCCCACTCTGCGATGAACGTGGCCCATGCCACGCCTTCGATGCCCCAACCCAGTTTAAGCCCCAGGATGAAACTCAGCGCGATATTCGCACCATTCATGCCGACTTGTATGACCAGAACCGCCCGTGTGCGTTCCTGTGCAATCAACCAGCCGGTGATCCCATAAAGCGCGATAGTCGCGGGCGCCGACCAGATGCGGATCGTCATATAGTCGCGCGCCAACCCTTCAACCTCGGCGCTGGCCGGGGACACCCAGAATGCCCCCTGAAAGATCGCGACTTGGGCCACGATCATAAACAGCCCAGCCGAAATCCCGATCAGCAAAGCTCGTGACAGCAGCGCATCAACCTCGTCCACATCCCCGGCCCCAGAGGCCTGTGATGTCAGGCCGGTTGTGCCCATGCGCAGGAAACCAAATATCCAATAGACCGCAGAGAGGATGATTGCGCCGATACCAACGGCACCAATCGGGGCTGCTTCGCCCAACTGCCCAACGACGGCCGTATCCACCACACCAAGGATCGGGACTGTCGCGTTGGACAACACGATTGGCAAGGCAATCGCCAGCACACGGCGGTGGGTCAGGGCATCAGCCATCACGCTGAGGCATCAGGAAATGTCCGGTGGCAGAGGCAAAAAGGCGGCTGCGGTTATCCTGCCACGTTTCCACATGGACAGAGGCGTAACGGCGGCCAGAACGGTTTACACGGGCACGCGCATAGGCGTCACGCGGCAGACCGGACCGCAGGTAATCAACGGAAAAGTCGATCGTCTTGGGTAGTGCAACCTTTGGCGCGTCCTCACTGAACTTTCCTGCCTCCATGTCTTCCCAGATCATCTGCCAGCTAAGTTCGATAATCGCGGTAACCTCTAGAAACGCTGCGGTGACGCCACCATGAAGGGCTGGCAACATCGGATTGCCGATCAGTTTGTCTGCGTATGGCAGAACCGCCGTCAACTCATCCCCCCTGCGATCAATCTGAATACCCAGAAACTGCACAAACGGCACGCCCTCAACCAGTTTTTGCAATGTCACATCACGGCGCTGTTTGACGATCTGAACGGGTTCGGGCCGGCGGCTCATGTCTTGGCCCTTTCAATAGTGAAGGCACCTGTTGCCGTTGCAACAGGGCGCGACGGGTCCGCATCAACGGCTGTTGCACGCACAAACGCCACAGAGCGAGTGACATGGTAACATTCCGCTGTCGCGGTAATACGATCACCGGGTGTGGCCGGGCGCATATAATCAATGCGCAGATCAAGGGTCGCCGTCGCAATCGCTGCCGCCGGATGCGCCATCACGGCGGCACCTGCGCAAGTGTCCATCAATGCAGACACTGCACCGCCATGAATAACCCCCGTTTCAGGATCACCGATAATGCGCGTGTCATAGTCCATTCCGATCACCGCCTTGCCATCTGCAATTTCGGTCAGCTCCATCCCAAGCTCTTTTGAATAGGGGATCGCTTCGATGAACTGGCGCGCCAGCATATCACGGCGGGTCTTTTGTACGTCAGACATGCGTTCTCCTGATCGGCATTTTCAATTGCGTATCCCTGATTGATACGATTGGCCACCACTGTCATCGCATTGTGATGCATCAGGCAGTTGCCCCAATACCTTGATACCGCTACGTTTGTATCAAGGGAGAAATACATGTCGGACACACGCCTGTCATTCAAAGAGATGTGCGCGAAATTCGATGTCACGCCACGCACATTGCGCTACTACGAATACATCGAACTGCTTCATCCCGAAAAAGAAGGGCGTTCGCGTTTTTATGGCAATAAAGAACTGGCACGTATGACGTTGATTCTGCGTGGGCGGCGGTTTGGGTTTTCGCTCGAAGATATCCGGCAGTGGCTGTTGATCTACGAAAAAGAAGGCACCACAGCACAGATGCACGAGTGGGTGGCGCTGGCGGATCGTCAACTGATAGAGTTGGCAGATCAAAAACAGCAACTGGAAGACACGATCGCCGAACTGAAGAATTTGCGCGACACAACAGCTGAAACGCTGGGATAAGCGCGACTGAGAGGCAAATTTGGTCACATCAACGTCATCAAGGCAAAGCCGATGGACGTGGTTTTCGGTCTAAAATCCAATTTTAGCGCTAAGATTCAAATCTCAAAATAACCAAAAAGCCCTTATCAAAGCGCTTTGAGGGGGAATAAATGAAACTTTTCCCCGTTTTTTTGTTGCGCCTGACCTAGCGTCATTTTTGCTGACCTTTCGTCAGCTTGCTCGTGACGCCACGTTACGTTTACGTACACGTCAACTTTGCTTGTATAGTCAATATATCCTTCGCAAGTGCGTGCCATTGAAACACGCATGATAGGAATGGAACAATGACGACTGAGACACTGAACATTCGGCAGATGTGTGACGCATTTGATGTGACGCCACGCACGCTTCGCTTTTATGAAGCCAAAGAACTGCTGTTCCCAATCCGTGAGGGCCAGAAACGCCTTTTCACGAAACGCGACCGCGCGCGGTTGAAGCTGATTTTGCGCGGCAAGCGCTTTGGCTTCTCCTTGGAAGAAATTCGCCAATTGCTTGATCTGTATCACATGGATGACGGGCAAGAAGCGCAGCTGTCAAAATCATACGTACTTGCCGAACAGCACCTTGCCGACATGGAGGCCCAAAAGGCCGAGTTGGAAGAAGCGATCGGTGAGCTGAAAGAACAAATGGCGTGGGGTGCTGAAAAGTTGGCCCAGCTATCAAAAGAGAAAACGGTCGCTGCCTGATCAAGGGCCGGACCACCCAACAAGACGAAACGGAGAGACACCAGATGCCGATCTACAACGCACCGAACAAAGACATCCAGTTTGTACTGCACGACCTTTTGAAGGTTTCAGAGCAGGACATCCCAGGGTTTGAAGACCTTGATCGTGACTTTACCAGTGCGGTTGTCGAAGAAGCCGGCAAAGTGGCCACCGAAGTGTTGCACCCACTGAATGTCGTGGGTGATACCGAAGGCTGTGTGATGGAAAACGGCGTCGTGCGCACGCCAACAGGTTTCAAAGAAGCCTTTGCGCAGATGAAAGAAGGCGGCTGGACCGCGATGGATTGCGATCCTGAATATGGCGGTCAGGGTCTGCCTTATGTGATGCACACCGCAGCGCAGGAACCTTTCGTATCCGCGAACATGGCCTTTAACATGTATCAGGGCCTGACCCACGGTGCCTACTCCGCGATTTACGCGCATGGGTCGGATGAGCAGAAACAGAAGTACCTGCCCAAGATGGTTTCCTGCGAGTGGACCGGCACCATGAACCTGACAGAGCCGCATTGCGGCACTGATCTGGGCCTGATGCGCACCAAAGCTGTGCCGAATGGTGATGGCTCTTACAAGATCTCTGGCCAAAAGATCTTTATCTCTGCTGGCGAACACGACATGGCCGACAACATTATCCACCTCGTGCTGGCGAAAATCCAAGGCGGACCCGAGGGCATCAAAGGCGTATCCCTCTTTATTGTGCCCAAGTTCATGGTCAACGACGATGGCTCTTTGGGTCAGCGCAATGGCGTCGCTTGTGGCAAGATCGAAGAAAAGATGGGCATCCACGGCAATTCGACCTGCGTGATGAACTATGACGAAGCGACAGGCTTTCTGGTCGGTGAAGAACACAAAGGCATGCGCGCGATGTTCACAATGATGAACGAAGCGCGGTTGGGCGTGGGCCTGCAAGGCTATGCACAAGCGGAAAGCGCGTATCAGAACGCCGTGGCCTACGCCAACGACCGCCTGCAAGGTCGTGATGTCACAGGTGCCAAGAACCCGGATGGCCCTGCCGATCCGCTGATCGTGCACCCTGACATTCGTCGCAACCTGATGGATCAGAAATCATTCGTCGAAGGCGCGCGCGCATTCACATTCTGGGGCGCTTACCTGATCGACCGGGCGCATAAGAACGAAGATGCAGACGCCGACGGTCTGATTTCACTGATGACACCGGTCATCAAAGGCTTCCTGACTGACAAAGGCTTTGAATACGCCACCGCAGCCCAACAGGTTTACGGCGGTCACGGCTATATCGAAGAATGGGGCATGTCCCAATATGCCCGCGACGCCCGTATTGCGATGATCTACGAAGGCGCCAACGGCGTGCAAGCGCTGGACCTTGTGGGGCGTAAGCTGGCCCAAGACGGCGGCAAGCACGTAATGGCGTTCTTTGAAATGATCAAAACCTTCATCAAAGAAAACGAAGGCAATGAGGCGCTGAACAAGGAATTCCTGACACCGCTGAAAGCCGCATCCAAGGACCTGCAAGCCGCTGGCATGTATTTCATGCAGAATGCGACCAAGCCGAACAATGCGCTGTCCGGGTCGTATGACTTCATGCACATGATGGGCCACGTCTGCCTTGGCCTGATGTGGGCACGCATGGCGAAAGCGGCGATGGAAGCACTTGAAAACGGTGCATCTGACACCGAATTCTACGAAACCAAGATCGCGACTGGCCGCTACTACATGGCGCGCCAATTGCCCGCCACGGCGATGCACCTTGCACGCATCAACACGGGCGGCGATACAATCATGGCGCTTGAGGCGGCAAACTTCTAAGCTCTGCAAGGGCGCGTCGATTATGGCGCGCCCTTATCGGATTTTCACAAGACGGAAATCCCCCGCCTGGGTTGGGAGGCCTGCAATATGACCATGAAACTACATTGTTTTGCTGAAAGCGGTAACGCGTATAAGGTTGCCCTGACATTGACCCTTGCAGATGCTGAGTGGGAGCCGGTTTTCGTTGATTTTTTCAAAGGTGAAAGCCGCAGCCCCGCATTTCGTGCACTTAACGTTATGGGCGAAGTGCCGGTACTTGAAGATGGCGATCTGATCCTGACCCAATCGGGCGTGATTCAGGATTATATCAGTTCAAAAACCGGTAAACTTGGCGGTAAATCTGCCGCCGAACGCCGCGAAGTCCTGCGTTGGATGTTTTTTGATAACCACAAAGTGTCTGGTGTCGCGGGCCCCTTGCGGTTCAATATGAATTTCCTGCCCGAAGACAAACGCAATGCGGATGTAAACAGCTTTATGGCCATGCGCCTCGCGTCAGCGCTGAAAGTGATGGAAACCCACTTGGACGGCCGCGACTGGCTTGCCGGTGATGACATCACCATCGCGGATATCGCCTGTGCCGGTTATCTTTTCTACACTGAAGATTTCACCTTCGACCGTGCTGATTACCCGAACATTGACCGTTGGCTGGACGCGATTGCGGCCCAACCCGGTTGGAAACACCCCTATGACCTGATGCCGCGCGCCCTTGGCTAACGCGGACCCAAATACCCGGAGGACACTATGACCGAAGCCTATATCTATGACGCGATCCGCACCCCGCGTGGCAAAGGCCGCAAAGACGGCAGCCTGCATGAGGTGACGTCTGCGCGCCTGTCCGCAGGCGTTCTGAATGCCCTGAAAGAACGCAACAACCTTGAAGGCCACGCTGTTGAGGATGTGATCTGGGGCAACGTCACTCAGGTGGGCGAACAGGGCGGTTGCCTTGCGCGGACGGCTGTGCTGGCCTCTGATCTGGATCAGTCCATTCCCGGTCTTGCGATCAACCGTTTTTGCGCCTCTGGCATGGAAGCCGTGAACCTTG
Organism: Roseobacter sp. CCS2; assembly: GCF_000169435.1. Taxonomy (GTDB): domain Bacteria; phylum Pseudomonadota; class Alphaproteobacteria; order Rhodobacterales; family Rhodobacteraceae; genus Yoonia. The sequence continues at coordinate 92,966 of NZ_AAYB01000001.1, forward strand.
CGGCCAACCAAGTCAAAGGCGGTGCAGGTCAGGCCTATATCGCCGGCGGGGTCGAGATGATGGGCCGCGTGGCCATGGGATCTGACGGGGCCGCGATTGCGGTTGATCCCTCTATCGCGATGGACACGTATTTTGTCCCGCAGGGTATCTCTGCCGATATTATCGCGACTGAATATGGCTTTAGCCGCGACGACGCTGACCAACTTGCGATGGAAAGCCAAAAGCGTGCGAAAGCGGCATGGGATGACAAGCGTTTCGACAAATCCATTGTGCCTGTGCGCGATGTGAATGGCCTCGCTATCCTTGACCACGACGAATACATGCGCCCCGGCACTGACATGCAGTCGCTAGGCGGTCTGAACCCAGCGTTTCAGGCGATGGGTGAAGTGATGCCCGGCTTCGATAAGGTCGCGTTGATGAAGTACCCGCATCTGGAAAAGATCAACCATATCCACCACGCTGGTAACTCGTCCGGTATCGTGGACGGGGCTGCTGGCGTGCTGATCGCCTCCAAAGAATGGGGCGAAGCAAACGGCATGAAACCCCGCGCGCGCATCAAAGCAACAGCCAAAATCGGGACCGACCCCACCATCATGCTGACCGGTCCAGTGCCCGTGACCGAGCATATCATGAAATCATCCGGCATGAGCATCAGCGACATCGACCTGTTTGAGGTCAACGAAGCCTTCGCATCTGTCGTGCTGCGCTTCATGCAGGCCTTTGATGTAGATAACAGCAAGGTCAACGTCAACGGCGGTTCCATCGCGATGGGTCACCCGCTGGGTGCAACCGGCGCGATTATCATCGGCACACTGCTGGATGAATTGGAACGCACTGGCCAAGGCACGGGCCTTGCCACGCTTTGCATCGCCTCTGGCATGGGGGCCGCCACAATCATTGAACGGGTGTAACACTGATGGCCACTGATATGCTGATTGCTGCTAATGATGTCTCGCAAAGGTTGCTTGATATCACCGGGGATGCGTTGCTGTCCGGTGATTTTGATGCCTTCGCATCGGTGTTTCACGCGCCGCAGCACATGGCGACAATGGCGGGCCCGATCTACATGGAAACGACCGAGGATATGCGGCGCGCCTTTGTTGAGATGCACAATCATCTACGCGGCATAGGTGCGACTGATACGGTGCGTAAATGCGTGGTTGCCGAATACAAAACGCCAACCCGTATTGAGGCGACCCACACAAACGAGGTCCTTAGACATGGCACGCGATTAAGCGGCCCCTACCCTTGCTTTTCTGTGCTGGAGAAGATCGACGGCAACTGGAAAGTCACCGGCAGCGAATACGCCCTTGAACCAAATGACGGACAGGCAATGGCTATTGCCTATGCAGATACCAAGCATCGCAACGCGTAATTTCTATTGGTCGCGCTGGCCCGACATGCCGCAGACCAACGACACAAAGGAACAAAAGATATGATCGATTTCACAATGAGCACTGATGCAGACGGCGTTGCCACAATCGTCTGGGACACCGTCGGCAAATCCATGAACGTGATGAACCAGCAAGGCTTCCTTGATCTGGACGCGCTAGTGGATCAGGCCTTGGCCGATGATACCATCAAAGGTGTGATCATCACATCGGGTAAGGAAGGGTCATTTGCCGGTGGCATGGACCTGAATATCATCGCCAAGATGAAGGAAAGCGCGGGCGACGATCCTGCACGCGGTCTGTTCGAAGGCGTCATGAATATGCACGCGGTGCTGCGCAAGATCGAACGCGCTGGCATGGACCCCAAGACCAACAAAGGCGGCAAGCCGATTGCCTGCGCCCTGCCCGGCACAGCGCTTGGGATCGGTCTGGAAATTCCGCTGGCCTGTCATCGCATCTTTGCGGCGGACAATCCAAAGGCCAAGATCGGCCTGCCCGAAATCCTTGTTGGCATTTTCCCCGGTGCAGGCGGCACAACACGTCTGTCACGCAAGCTGGGTGCGATGGGGGCGTCTCCGCTCTTGCTCGAAGGCAAATTGAACGACCCCAAGAAAGCCAAGGCCGCTGGTGTTGTTGATGAGGTCGTCCCTGCGGACGAACTGCTGTCTGCTGCGAAAGCATGGGTTCTGTCAGAGCCTGCGATCGTCAAGCCATGGGATGAAAAGGGCTACAAAATGCCCGGTGGTGCACCGTACCATCCTGCGGGCTTTATGACGTTTGTGGGTGCCTCAGCGATGGTCAACGGCAAGACCCAAGGTGTTTACCCAGCGGCGAAAGCTCTGCTCTCTGCTGTTTATGAAGGCGCACTGGTGCCTTTTGATACAGCCATCAAAATCGAAGCGCGCTGGTTCACCAATGTCCTGATGAACCCTTCATCCTCGGCCATGATCCGCAGCCTTTTCATCAATAAAGAAGCTTTGGAAAAGGGCGCCAACCGCCCCGAGGCACCGGACCAGAAGGTCAAGAAGGTCGGCGTGATCGGCGCTGGCATGATGGGTGCGGGCATCTCGCTCGTATCAGCGCTGGCAGGCATCGAGGTTGTCCTGATCGACAGCACGCAAGAAGCGGCTGACAAAGGCAAATCATACACCACAGCGCATCTGGACAAAGGCATCGCCCGCAAAAAGGTCAGCCAAGAAAAGAAAGACGCCGTGTTGGGCCTGATCAACGCGACAACCGACTACGACGCGCTGAAAGGCTGCGATCTGATCGTTGAGGCGGTGTTCGAGGATGTGGGCGTCAAGGCCGATGTCACTGCCAAGGTGCAGGCCGTGACTGGCCCCGACTGCATCTTCGCCACCAACACCTCGACCCTGCCGATCACGGAACTGGCGAAGGCATCCGCCGATGCAGAGAAATTCATCGGCATCCACTTCTTCAGCCCTGTCGACAAGATGCTGCTGGTGGAGATCATCAAAGGCAAGGAAACCGGCGATGTGGCTGTGGCTAAAGCGCTGGACTATGTGCGCCAGATTAAAAAGACACCGATTGTTGTGAACGACGAACGCTTCTTCTACGCGAACCGCTGCATCATTCCTTACATCAACGAAGGTATTCGGATGGTGAAGGAAGGTGTGGAACCGGCCTTGATCGAGAACGCAGCCAAACTGGTCGGCATGCCGCTGGGCCCACTGCAACTGGTCGATGAAACCTCGGTCGATCTGGGCGTGAAGATCGCCAAAGCGACAAAGGCCGCGATGGGCGATGCCTACCCCGATGGCGAGGTCGACGAGGTCCTGTTCTGGATGTTCGACCAGGAACGCCTTGGCCGCAAATCCAACGCGGGCTTCTACAGCTACGACGAAAAGGGCAAGCGCGGTGGCCTTTGGGAAGGGCTTGCCGCCCAATACCCTGTAGCCGACGAACAACCAGATCTGATCACCGTACAGCACCGCCTGCTGTTCGCACAAACCCTCGAAGCGGTGCGCGCGCTGGAAGAAGGCGTGCTGGAAGACATCCGCGAAGGCGATGTGGGTGCGATCCTTGGCTGGGGCTTTGCACCTTGGTCCGGTGGTCCGTTCAGCTGGCTTGATATCATCGGCGCACCTTACGCGGCCGAGCGGTGCGATCAGTTGACCGCTGAGTTCGGCGACCGGTTCAAGACACCTGACTTGCTACGCGAAATGGCGGACAAAGGTCAGGATTTCTACAAGCGTTTCGGCACTGCCGCGAAAGCTGCCTAAGCCAACACGGCGCATCCCTGATCCGGGGGTGCGCCAAATCAACCGTCTCAAACACATATTTCCTTTAGTATGAAATACTTATGCGCCATAGCATATGCGGCGTGCCAATCACCGCGCTTACGGTACAAAAGTTAGCCCTACAGCTAACTGATTGCTGGACCGATATACCGCTTTTACGTTATGCCCGACGCAGCGCAATGACCCCACCGGACAGGATAATTAACGCCATGCCAAACAGGGCCAATGGCGTCACTGCCTGATCCCATAAATACCACGCCCATGCGCTGGCAAAAATCAGTAGCGAAAACTCAAACACCGCGACCGAGCTTGCCTCGCCCACCTGATAGCCGCGAAACAGGAACATGATCCCGATCAGCGTGCCCACTGCCTGCAAGGCAATCCAAAACAGCATGTCCGCATTCAAAGGCATCCATCCACGCGCTGCAAATCCATCGGCCCCGGCACCAACACCGGGCAAGATCAGACAACCAACCGCACCCATCAAGGCCAGCATAACAAAGAACCCTGCGGTCAACGCCAACGTCCCCTCACCTTCACACCACGATCGGGTGGCGACGGCCCCGATGGCATAAAACAAGCCTGCGACGATGGGTAAAAAGGCAATCAAATCTAAATCTGCCGGATTGGGCTGAATGACCATCAAGGCACCCGCAAAACCCAAAAAGATGGCGACGGCATGCAGGGGCGTGATGCGTTTGCCCTGAAAGACCGCAGCGATCAGCGCCACAAACAAAGGCGAGGTAAAGAAGCCCGCAACCACCAAACCGACCGGCAGAATGGCCAGACACCCAAAATAGATCAGCATGGCGATGCCTTGTACCGCACTGCGCGCAGCGACAGCCCAGAAGCGTTTGGGCCTGATGACACCGGCACCAATCATCGCAATCACGATCATGACAGCCAATGCAATGACACTGCGCAGCAGGTGGAATTGCCAAAGCGAACTATCTTCAGTGATGTACAGAATGAAGTTATCGCTCAGGCCCAATGTCGCCATACCAGCCAAAATGGACAAGGCCGCACGTGTGGGGGCAATCACTTGGGTCATAGAAATTTCTGCCTTTTTAATTCTGACTTTCAAAAACGGCCAACATTGCGCAATACTCAACCCTCAAAGCGGGAGGGCAACATGGGCTGGATGCGTGATGAAACGGGATTGGGCAAACGGGCGGCCAACTATGTGCCACTGACGCCGCTCTCTCACTTACAACGGGCAGCACTGATTTTTGCGGATCGAGAGGCGGTTGTCTACGGCAAAACCCGGCTGACTTATGCGAAATACTATCGCCGTGTGTCGCGACTGGCCTCTGCGCTGACCAAAGCAGGGATCAAACCGGGCGATGTGGTTGCAACAATACTGCCAAACGTACCCGCACAATCCGAAGCCGCCTTTGGCGTTCCCGCGTGTGGAGCAGTGCTGAACACGATCAACACCCGGCTGGATATCGACACGGTCGCCTATATCTTCGACCATGGCGAAGCAAAGGTCGCCTTGGTCGACAGTCAATTTCTGCCGCTTGCTATGGCGGCCATCGAATTGATGGAAGGGCCCGCCCCCCTGATCATCGAAGTTCCCGACGATCAGGCCGGCGTGCATGCGATGGCCGAACAACAAAACTACGAAGATTTTCTGGCAACCGGCGATCCAGAGTTTGCTTGGATCCTGCCAGAGGACGAATGGGAAAGCCTGGCACTCAACTATACCTCCGGCACCACCGGGCGACCCAAAGGCGTGGTCTATCACCATCGCGGCGCGTACCTGATGACCATGGGCACGCCAATCAGTTGGGAACTGCCGCTTTTTATGCGGTACTTGCAGATCGTGCCGCTGTTTCACTGCAACGGCTGGAACCACACGTGGATGATGCCTGCATTGGGCGGAACTGTGGTCTGCTGCCGCGATATCTCGGCCAAGGCGGTTTATGATGCGATCGGCGACGAAGGTGTTACACATTTTGGCGGCGCCCCGATCGTGCTGAACCTGATCGTCAACGCGAAGGACGAAGACCGGCGCGCATTCGATCACGTCGTTGAAGTGTTCACCGCTGGCGCGCCCCCTGCCCCCGCAACGCTAGCGGCGATTGGCAAGCTGGGTTTTAACGTCAAACAGGTCTACGGGCTGACGGAAACCTATGGGCATGTGACCGAATGTATCTGGGATAGCGATTGGGACAGCCTGCCAGAAGATGAACAGGCGGCGATCAAAGCACGCCAAGGCGTGGCATTTCCGATGATGGAAGATGTCACAGTCGTTGACACATACATGGGTCAAGTGCCCCGCGATGGCGCCACACAGGGCGAAATCGTGATGCGCGGAAATGCGGTCATGAAAGGCTACCTCAAAAACGCCGAAGCGACCGATAAGGCATTCGCAGGCGGGTACTTTCATTCCGAAGATCTTGCCATTCAGCATCAAGGCGGCTCCATCCAAATTTCGGACAGGGCGAAAGACATTATCATCTCGGGCGGCGAAAACATCAGTTCCGTCGAAGTCGAAGGCGCGCTGATGCACCACGCGGCGGTCAATCTTTGCGCGGTGGTGGCGCAACCTGACGACAAATGGGGCGAAGTGCCTTGTGCCTTTGTCGAACTGAAAGATGGCGCGACAGCGGATGAAGCAGAGATTATTGCCTTCACCCGCGAACGGCTTGCAGGATTTAAATGTCCTAAGAAAGTCGTGTTTCAGGAACTTCCCAAGACTTCGACTGGAAAGATTCAGAAGTTCGAACTAAGAAAACAAGCCAAGACATTCTAAGCCAAGCTCTGGATGCGCCGAAAGGTCAGGTCTGCCCACCAGCACCATTGACCGCGGGATGTTTCCAACATGACAATCCGCGTCGCCCGCGCTACCCTGACCAAAAAAAGGGGCAATCAGCAGATGACGGCACTTGACCGATACGTCCGGTTGGAAAGCGAAGCACTCTGGCGCGCAGAACCTGACGGGCAGCGGCGCGATGTGACCTTGTCTTTTGGGGATGCAACGCTTGTCATTTCTGATGGCAATGGGCGCCCGTTGACGCACTGGTCTTTGCCTGCATTGATCCGCCAAAACCCCGGCGAAGTTCCAGCAGTTTACGCCCCTGACGAAGACGCCAGCGAAATACTAGAAATCGCTGATACCACGATGGTTGAGGCCATTGAAGAAGTGCGCCAAGCCCTTGCCAAGGCACGCCCACATCCCGGAAAGCTGCGCTTTTGGCTGACTGGCGGGTTGATTGGCGTGACATTCGCACTTGCCATATTCTGGCTACCCGGTGCGCTGACCCGACAGACCCTTGCCGTTGTTCCCGCCCCGAAACGAGTCGAGATCGGGGTCGAGATGCTGGGCTATATGCAAAATCAAACCGGGGCGGTCTGCCAGTCTGAACAGGCGAACGCCGCTGCGATGCGCCTGTCCCAAAGACTCTTTGGGGCCCAGACGATCACACAGATTGTCGTTGTGCCGTCCTTACCGCAAGGCGCGATCTCACTACCCGGAGGGTTGATCCTGCTTGATTACGGCGTCTTGCAGATGTCTGACGATCCTGCAGCGGCTGCCGGGTTTATCCTTGCCAGTCGCGCGGCCGTTGTGGACGATGACCCGCTAGAGAACCTGTTGCAGCAAGAGGGGCTTGGCATCACCTTCCGTTTGCTGACAACCGGTGAAATCCCAGGCGACATTTTGCGCCGCAATGCGATTAACCTTCTTGAAAGCGATGCGCCAAAGCCTGACGCCGACATTTTACGCCGTGCGTTGGCCGCGTCTGAAATTCCTCAGGCACCGTACCTTGCTGCGGCTGATGCCCGTACAGGCAACATGCCTGATCTGGGTACAGACCCATTGCTTGAACGCAGCATTCCGCTGATCTTACCCGACAGCGACTGGGTCAGCCTGCAAAACATCTGCAATGTCTAGAATTTACTTGGTGCCAAACATCCGATCCCCAGCATCACCAAGCCCCGGCACAATATAGCCCTGTTCATTCAGATGACTGTCGATGGCTGCGGTGACAATCGGCACATCCGGGTGCGCCTCGCGCATGCGTGCGATCCCTTCGGGTGCTGCCAGCAGACACAGGAACCGTATATTCGTGGCACCTGCCTCTTTCAGCAGATCAATCGCGGCGACCGAAGAATTGCCTGTCGCCAGCATGGGATCCACGGCAATTACCAGACGGTCCTCCAACTCTGTCGGCACCTTGAAGTAATACTGCACCGGTTTCAGCGTCGCCTCATCCCGGTATAGCCCGACAAAACCTACACGCGCCGATGGGATCAGTTCCAGCACACCATCAAGCAGCCCATTGCCCGCACGCAAAATCGACACCAGCGCAAGCTTCTTGCCGTCGATGACAGGCGCATCCATCGGCTCTAACGGTGTATCAATCCGCTTGGTGGTCATTGGCAATCCGCGCGTGACCTCATAAGCCAGTAACTGGCTGATCTCGCGCAACAGCTGCCGGAACACGGCTGTGGAGGTATCGGTCTGCCGCATCAGTGTCAGCTTGTGTTGCACCAGCGGATGGGTGACGTGGGTGACATGATCGGTCATTGGGCAGTCTCCAGTCTTTTGGCCACGCGGGCCTTTGTGTCATCGTCGCAGAAAGCGGCTGCAAGGGCGGTTTTGTTCAGCGCTTTGAAATCATCTTCGCCCCAGCCAAAAGTCTTGTTCAGCATGTCGTATTCTGCGGTCATCGTTGTGTGAAAAAAGGGCGGATCGTCAGTAGATACCGTCACCTTGACCCCGGCATCGCGCAGTTTGGCGATCGGGTGACTGCCCCAACCATCAACCGCTTTCAGAACAACGTTCGAGCCTGGACAAACCTCTAGCACAAGATCGTTTTCCACGATTTGGTCAATCACGGCATGATCATCAATCGCCCCAATCCCATGTCCAATCCGGGCAACCTTCAAATGTCGGATCGTTTCGGCCACCATTGCAGCACCACCCCATTCGCCCGCATGACAGGTCAGCGGCATCCCGGCCTCGCGGGCCATATCAAAACTATAGGCATAATCCGCAGGGCGCCTGACCATTTCACCACCCGCCATGCCGTAGCCGGTGACGAAATCGCCAAAGGTTTCGGCGGCACATCTGGCGGCAGGTTTACAAGCCTCTGGTCCGAAATGGCGAATGCCCGTGACGATCCCTTTCAGCGTAATACCAAGTTTGTCTTCCGCCTCGCGCGCGGCGTCTTCTATTGCCGCAAGATAGTCTTTCCATGCAGCAAGATCACCGCCACCGCAGAAATCGGGCGACACGAAAGTCTCCATATAAACAACGCCATGTGCGGCGGTTTCTTCAAGCACGGCCATGGTCAGACGACGGAAATCATCAGGGCTTTGCAAAGTGGTGCAAGCGGCCTCGTATACTTTCAGAAAATGGTCGAAATCGCGAAAGGCATAGCCGCCGCCAGCATCGAATATCCCACTGATATCAATCTTCTTTTCATGGGCGAGCTGTTTGATAAAGGCAGGTGGCGCACAACCTTCAAGGTGTGTATGCAACTCGACTTTTGGCATCGTCTGAAAGGTCATAGAAAGCTCTTTCCTTGGCCCGCATAAGGTACATCCAAATGGGCGGCGACCGATGCTGCGACATCAACAAAGGCAATCTGCCCCAGCGACTTAGCACCCAATCCATGCACCAGAACAGGCACACGTTCGCGGGTATGATCGGTCCCGGCCCATGTCGGGTCATTGCCATGATCAGCGGTGACGATCAACAGGTCATCGGGGCGTAATTTGGGCAGTACCTTGGCCAATTCAGCATCAAACCATTCAAGGTGCTTGGCATAGCCTGCCGGGTCGCGACGATGCCCGTATTCGCTATCAAACTCGACCAGATTGGCGAACACAAACGACCCATCCGCAGCCGCATCAACCAGATCGTTGATGTGCCCCATGAGCGCCACATCACGCCCTTTGCGCAGATCATCTATGCCGCGCATTGAAAAGATGTCCCCGATCTTGCCGACGGCATAAACCATCCGACCCGCATCATGCACATAGTCGCAAATGGTTGGTGATGGCGGCGCGATGGCAAAATCCTTGCGGTTGGCAGTGCGGGTGAAATTGCCCACGTCACCAACAAAGGGGCGCGCAATCACCCGTCCGACCTTCATCTCGTGCAGGGTCGGCGCGAGGTCTTTGCAAAGCGTCATCAGACGGTCAAGCCCGAACACCTCTTCATGGGCCGCAATCTGCAGCACGCTATCGGCAGAGGTATAGCAAATCGGCCAACCGGACGTGACATGCGCCTCACCCTCTTCTTCAATCACTGTGGTGCCGGATGCATGGCGATTGCCCAATATGCCCTTTGTCCCAGCCAGTTTGCAGATCAGGTCAGTCACATCATCCGGGAACGCGGGGTCCGCGTCGGGAAAGGTATGCCAATCCCATGGTACGGGAACGCCGGCCAATTCCCAATGGCCTGACGGTGTATCCTTACCGCGCGAAATTTCGGTCGCAGCCCCCCAAGCGCCGCTGGGGTCGACACCCAAACCTATAGCAGCCTCGCCGCAGGCCAGCTTGACCGCAGCCCCCAATCCCAACGCGTCCAAAGTCAGCACATTAAGGCCCGCATCACGCGCAATATGGCCGATGGTATTCGCACCAGTATCCGGCAGGTCACCGTTAAAAAACTGATCGGCATCAGGTGCGCCACCAATACCGACACTGTCTATGACAATCACAAAAGCACGGGGCATCAGGTAATCCCTTCAATAACTAATGGGCCGGGTGTCACCGCATCGCCGATTGTGATCGCCGCTTGCACCGCCATCGCCGCTTCCATTGCGGCATCTTCATCCGCGGCATGCACAACACAAAGCGGGTCGCCGCGGGTCACAGACGCGCCCAGTTCAATCATGTCTGTAAAACCAACCGCCGGATTCACCCGATCCGTTTCAACCCGGCGTCCACCGCCCAAGCCAACAACAGCCAGGCCCAGCGCCTCGCCATCTATCGCAGCGATGTGGCCAGTTGCTGGGGCGGTCACCTCGCCCACCACAGGCGCTTTGGGCAAGTGGGTGTGCCAATCCTGCGCCATATCTGGCGGCCCACCCAAAGCGGCAATCATTTGGGCAAAGCGTTCCATCGCAGTGCCCGAACTGATCGTCGTCTTGACCTTCGCCACAGCAGCAGTCGCATCTTCGCCTTGCATCATTAAAAGCTGCGCACAAAGCCCAACTGTCAGATCATAAAGGCGCGGGGCCGCCTTCTGATCACCTGCCAAAACCTCCATGCAGATACCAACCTCAACCGCGTTGCCCAGCGCGGGCGCCAGCGGCTGGTTCATATCGCTGATCAGGGCAGCGGTCTTGCACCCCGCCCCATTGGCTGCATCAACCAGCGCGCGGGCCAGTGCACGCGCCTCATCAGGTGTTTTCATGAAGGCCCCAGAACCGCATTTGACATCCAAAATCAGGCTTTCCAATCCCGCTGCAAGTTTCTTGGACAGAATTGAAGCGGTGATCAGGTCAATGCTTTCCACCGTCGCGGTCACATCGCGGATCGCATAAAGACGGCGATCGGCGGGGGCAATCTGGCCTGTGGCACTGACAATGGCACAGCCAACCTCGCGGGTGATCAAACGCAATTGTTTTTCGGTGACGTTGATATTCAACCCGGGAATAGCCTCCAACTTATCGAGCGTACCCCCGGTGTGGCCCAGCCCGCGCCCCGAAATCATCGGCACATAGGCACCGCAAGCGGCAAGCACAGGGGCCAAGATCAGCGACACACAATCGCCCACACCACCAGTCGAATGCTTATCAATCACCGGGCCGGGCAGATCCCAGCGCATCACATCGCCACTGTCGCGCATACCTTGTGTCAGCGCCACGCGCCCTTCATCTGTCAGCCCGTTCAGCACCACCGCCATTGCAAAAGCTCCGGCTTGCGCATCGCTGACGGCACCAGAGGCCAGACCTTGGGCAAACCATGCCAGTTCTTCTTGGCTTGGGGTCTGCTTGCCCCGGACCTTAACGATGATGGCACGTGCGTCCATGTCAGACGCGGCTCATATAATCAGCGTCAAAGCTGCCGGGCAACAGTGCCGCGACGGTCGTTTCGTGGACAACGCCATCCGTGGTGGCAAGCGTCACTTTCACGTCTCCTTGCGCGAATTCTGCTATTTTCTGACGACACCCGCCACAGGGGCTGACCGGTTTGGGACTGTCTGCGATGACCGCGATCTCAGCAATCGTTGTATCCCCGCCCGCAACCATCGCTGCAATGGCGCCAGCCTCGGCACAGGTTCCTTCGGGATAGGCGACGTTTTCGACGTTGCAGCCTGTATAAACGGTGCCCGACGCCGTCTTAAGCGCGGCACCAACTTTGAACTTCGAATAAGGCGCATAAGCGTTTTCGCGCACCGCACGGGCAGATTCTATCAATGACATTTGCGCCTCCGTTCTTTCGGACAGATTGTGCCCTGACGCGGCGCGATGCAAGCGCAAGATGGAACCTTCGACCGGTCGGGGCGTTGGCCATGTATCGACGCAAAAGGAGTATTCTGATGCCTACGAAACCAATCGTTGTCGCTGATGAGATGTTGCCAGACGACGCGCATGATGCAGACGCCCCGATGACTGCACAGCAAGCGGACATACTGCGCGCGCTTTGTGAAAGCGCAGGCGAACCCTTTGATGGTGGTTTGACGCAAGCTGCGGCTCATGAACGCATTGAACTGCTGCGGGAACAGGTCAACGACGCGCAAAACCTTTAACTGGTGGAAAAATCGCCCGGCAGTGCGACTTCAAGCAGTTCCAGATCGTCCGACGGATCAGCATAGCGCGTTTGCATCCCCGGCGGGATCACAAAAGCATCACCGGGGGCAAGCTGATATGGTTCTTTGCCTTCACCTTCCAGTGTCATGGTTCCCTCCATCACAAAAGTGAAATGGATATCCGCATCATGACGCGACCAAGCAGGGTCACCTTGCCCTTTGCGGATCACGTTCACACCAGCAACGTCTTTTGTGTTGGCTGAAATGGTCGTATCGCGCGCCACAAAACCGGGTATACGGGCGGCCTGCCAATCAGCTTTGGACCCTTCGTTGAACACAAACTTCTGTCCCTGCCATTGGCGGTCCGGCCGCAGGTGCGGCGTTGGCAGTTCCATAGCGTGATCAATTTCGGTGATGTGTTCAGCCGGCACACCAATCTCAATCACTTCAATACCATCTGACGCCTCAAGCACCCGATGCCTGATCTCTGGCGGTTGGATAAAGCAATCACCAGCAGTCAGCCGGATTGGCGGCCCTTGGTCTTCGTACACAACATCAACCCAACCACGATAGCAAAAGATCAGCTGAAATCCGACCTTATGGAAATGCACCATATCAGGGACCGGGCCGCCATCAGGAATACGGATGTGGCTGGCAATAATTGACCCGCCCAAACGGCTGGGGATCAAATCGCGGTACTGCATGCCTGCCCGGCCTATAACCCAAGGCGCCTGATCGGCCAACCTGCGGACCACAAAGGCATGGTCGGTTTCTGGCAACTCCAACGGTGGGTTCAACGGCAACACCTCAACCCGCGTACCGCCCGGTGATGTCAATGCGGTTGCGCCACTTGCAAACGCAGGATTATCCGTCAAAATCCGCAAGCCGGGGTTTTGCCCGACGCGCTGATCCAACCGCACACGTATTCCATGACCGGAATAAACCGCGACTGAAGGATCGTCAGCGGGATAAATCATATCCAGTCGCATCCCCAAGGTGCCGCCGAAAAACCCAAGGTCCGCACGCAGATCAGTCGTACTCAGGCAAACCTCGGCGCGGATTTCATGTGTGTCTGTCATATTTTGCACCCTGTCCTTGCAGTGAATTATTTGCAAGAGTGGGCGCATCGCGATTGACCCCGCGACGCAGTTTCCCTAAGGGAAAGAAAATGGTTTAATATTAAACCATATTGGGAGGACGCAATGCCAGACGATGCAAAAGACAGCCTGAGAGAAGCTGCACTTCACTATCATAAGTTCCCCAAACCCGGAAAACTCGAAATCCGTGCGACAAAGCCATTGGCAACAGGCCGCGACCTTGCGCGGGCCTATTCCCCCGGTGTCGCCGAAGCCTGCACCGAAATTAAAGACAATCCCGACACCGCCCGCGACTATACCTCGCGCGGCAATCTGGTGGCGGTTGTGACCAACGGCACCGCCGTGCTGGGCCTTGGTAATATCGGCGCGCTGGCGTCCAAGCCGGTGATGGAAGGTAAGGCCGTTCTTTTCAAAAAATTCGCCAACATTGACTGTTTTGACATCGAGTTGAACGAACCGGATCCAGAAAAATTGGCCGATATTGTCTGCGCGATGGAACCGACCTTTGGCGCGATCAATCTGGAAGATATCAAAGCGCCCGACTGTTTCATCGTGGAAAAGCTCTGTCGTGAGCGGATGAACATCCCTGTGTTTCACGACGATCAACATGGCACTGCCATTGTCGTGGGGGCGGCGGCAACCAACGCCCTGCGTATCGCGGGCAAGACATTCGAGGATATCAAAATCGTCAGCACAGGCGGTGGTGCAGCTGGCATCGCTTGCCTGAACATGTTGCTGAAGCTCGGCGTGAAACGCGAAAACGTTTATCTTTGCGATATTGAGGGGCTTGTCTACGAAGGTCGCGAGACAGACATGACGCCGCAAAAGGCAGAATACGCGCAAGGCAAGACAGCGGCCACGCTGGATGATGTCATCGCTGACGCCGACCTTTTTCTGGGGCTCTCTGGTCCGAACATCCTCAAACCCGCTATGGTCAAGAAAATGGCCGACCGCCCCATCATTTTTGCACTGGCCAACCCAAACCCAGAGATCAGCCCTGACGATGCACGCGCCGCCAACCCTGATGCGATTATCGCGACAGGCCGCAGCGATTTTCCCAATCAGGTCAACAACGTCCTTTGCTTCCCCTTCATTTTCCGTGGCGCGCTTGATGTTGGCGCAACCGAAATCAACGACGACATGAAAATCGCTTGTGTCGAAGGCATCGCTGCCCTTGCCCGTGCGACAACCAGCGCAGAAGCTGCCGCTGCCTACAAAGGTGAACAACTTACCTTCGGGGCGGATTATCTGATCCCGAAACCTTTTGATCCCCGCTTGATGGGTGTTGTCGCCAGCGCTGTCGCAGGGGCCGCGATCAAAACAGGCGTCGCAACGCGACCCGTCGCCGACATGAACCTGTACAAAGCCAACCTTGACGGCTCTGTCTTCAAATCCGCCATGATCATGCGACCGGTGTTCGACGCCGCCCGCACTGCCACCCGCCGCATCGTCTTTGCTGAAGGCGAAGATGAACGTGTGTTGCGCGCTAGCCAAGCCATCATGGAAGAAACCACCGATACGCCGATCCTGATCGGTCGCCCCGAGGTGATTGAAAGGCGCTGCGAACGGGCGGGTCTGAAAATCCGGCCGGGCGTCGATTTCAGCATCGTAAATCCCGAAAACGACCCTCGCTACCGCGATTACTGGGGCACCTATCATGATCTGATGGCACGCAAGGGCGTGACCCCTGATCTTGCCAAGGCAATCATGCGCACCAACACCACGGCGATTGCATCTGTCATGGTGCAGCGCGGCGAAGCGGACAGTATGATCTGCGGCACCTTTGGTCAGTATCTTTGGCATTTAAAGTATGTCTGCGAAATTCTTGGCACCGATGATTTCCATCCTATCGCAGGCTTGTCATTGATGATCCTCGAAGACGGCCCCTTGTTTGTTGCTGATACCCAGGTTCACCCAGAACCAACGCCGCAACAAATTGCCGAAACGGTGATCGGTGCCGCGCGACACGTGCGGCGTTTCGGGGTCGATCCCAAAATCGCGCTTTGCTCGCATAGCCAGTTCGGGAATTTGGATAGCGACAGCGGGCGACGCATGCGCAAGGCAATGGAAATTCTTGATAGTGCAAAGCGCGATTTTGAATACGAAGGCGAAATGCATGTCGATGCAGCGCTTGATGTTGAACTGCGCAACCGCGTCTTTCCTGCCGCCCACCTGCCCGGTGCGGCCAACACGCTGGTCTTTGCCAACACCGATGCAGCCTCTGGCGTGCGCAACATCTTGAAAATGAAAGGTGGCGGGCTGGAGGTTGGCCCGATCCTGATGGGCATGGGGAACCGCTGCCATATCGTGACGCCGTCGATTACTGCTCGCGGCTTGCTCAACATGTCAGCCGTGGCTGGCACGCCGGTCGCCCATTACGGGTAGTTAAGTTTTTGACATCGGCCGCGCTTGTTTGCGTGGCTCTGCTTGCCCTGTCGTAACACCATGCTTAACAATCCCTGCAGTAGGTTTGGGAGGACGACATGGGATATGCTGACGTTTATGGCGCGTGGAAAAACGATCCAGAAGGTTTCTGGATGGATCAGGCCAAGTCAATCGACTGGGTCACCTCGCCAACCAAGGCCCTTGATGACAGCAAGGCCCCGCTTTACCGCTGGTTTACCGATGCCGAGGTGAACACCTGTTACAACGCGGTCGACCGTCACGTTGAAAATGGGCGCGGCGATCAAGCCGCCATCATTTATGACAGCCCCGTTACTGATACCAAACGCACAATCACTTATGCCGAATTGCAAACCCGTGTCGCCTCGCTCGCCGGTGCGCTGCGCGCTAAAGGCGTCGAAAAAGGTGACCGCGTCATCATCTACATGCCGATGATCCCCGAAGCCTTGGAAGCGATGCTGGCCTGCGCCCGCCTCGGTGCCATCCACTCGGTCGTGTTCGGTGGGTTCGCCGCCAATGAGTTGGCCGTCCGGATCGACGACGCGACACCCAAAGCAATCATTGCAGGCTCTTGCGGGATCGAGCCGGGGCGGGTTGTGCATTATAAGCCGCTGTTGGATGGCGCGATTGAAATGGCGACACATAAACCTGACTTCACCGTGATCTTTCAACGCGAACAAGAAGTGGCCGCCCTCATCGAAGGCCGCGACTACGATTGGCACGCATTTCAAGCCGGCGTAACTCCCGCCGAATGTGTCCCCGTCAAAGGCGACCACCCGGCGTACATCCTTTACACATCTGGCACGACAGGGGCGCCCAAAGGCGTTGTCCGCCCAACGGCGGGTCATCTTGTGGCGCTGAATTGGACCATGAAAGCGATCTACGACGTCAATCCGGGCGAGGTTTTCTGGGCCGCCTCCGACGTGGGCTGGGTCGTGGGCCATTCCTATATTTGCTACGCGCCTCTGATCCACGGCAACACAACCGTCGTTTTCGAAGGCAAGCCCATCGGCACACCTGATGCAGGCACCTTCTGGCGGGTCATTGAAGAACATAACGTCAAATCCTTCTTCACCGCCCCCACCGCCTTTCGCGCCATCAAACGCGAGGACCCGCAAGGCGAGATGATCAAGAACTACGACATCTCAGGCCTGCGCGCGCTGTACCTTGCAGGCGAACGCGCCGACCCTGACACCATCGAATGGGCGCAGCGCGTGATGAACGTGCCCGTCTACGACCACTGGTGGCAGACCGAAACCGGCTACACCATCGCAGGCAATCCAGCAGGGATCGAGGCGCTGCCTGTCAAAATCGGCTCGCCCACCGTGGCGATGCCCGGCTATGACGTGCAAATCCTTGATGAAGCAGGGCACGAAATGAAACCGGGTGAGTTGGGCGCCATCGCGGTCAAACTCCCCCTGCCGCCCGGCACCTTGCCCACGCTATGGAATGCCGAGGACCGGTTTATCAAATCCTACCTCAACACCTTCCCCGGCTACTATGAAACGGGTGATGCCGGGATGATCGACGAAGACGGCTATCTTTATATCATGGCGCGCACCGATGATGTGATCAACGTGGCCGGGCACCGGCTTTCGACAGGTGCAATGGAAGAAGTCCTCGCCGGGCACCCGGATGTGGGCGAATGCGCGGTCATCGGCGTCACAGATGAACTGAAAGGGCAACTGCCTATGGGATTCGTCTGCCTGAACAAAGGCTGCGACCGCCCGCATGAGGAGATTGGAAAAGAGATCGTCACCTCTGTGCGCCAGACAATTGGGCCGGTGGCCGCCTTTAAGATGGTCGCGGTGGTGGACCGATTGCCGAAAACACGCTCTGGCAAGATCCTGCGCGCCACGATGGTGAAAATTGCAGATGGGCAGGACTTTAAGATGCCCGCGACCATTGATGATCCTGCTATTCTGGATGAAATCAAAGTAGCGCTGATACCCTTGGGATATGCGCAGTGATAACCGCCAACGCGGCATAGAAATCGCAGATCTGCGCGCTAGGTCAGGGTTATGAAGATGCTCTTGATCTTGCTGCTCCTGGCAGCCCCAGTGGTGGCGGAACCTATGCTGATTGATGATTTCTCTGAAGGTGCTGAAAACCGATGGCGCTATACCAGTGATCAGGTGATGGGCGGTGTTTCGGATGGCGGTGCAAAGTTTGTCACCGAGGATAGTGTGACTTACGTCGCACTGCGCGGCACTGTCAGTACCGCCAACAACGGCGGGTTTATTCAGGTGCGACAAGAGTTGTCGTCGCGCCTGCCCGCGGATGCCACCGGGATTGCACTTCGCGTCCGGGGCAACGGGGCGACCTACTATATCCACATCCGTCCTGATACATCACAACGCCCGTGGCAATTCCATCAAGCCGCCTTTGACGCATCGACAGAATGGTCCGAAGTGGTGTTGCCGTGGTCAGCCTTCAAACCGCAAGGTGGGCTATCAAAGGGTTTTGCACCCGGTGATATTCGTAGCCTTGGGATAGTGGCTTACGGGGCAAACTATGAGGCGGCAGTGGATGTGGATTGGATCGCCTCTATCACGGATTAGCAGCATCAAAGGCTACCCACACAACCATAGCGATTACACTTGACTAGACAATCGCGCAAAAACGCGCCACGGTTGGCCTATCTGGCGTCCTGCTATCCTGAGGGGTGGACACCCTCTTACCAAGAGCTGATCCGCCTTATGTCCTATCTTCAGATCGTTTACGCGTCGCGCCCCCTTGGGTACGATCCGGCTATACTTCTCAGCATCCTTTTCCAATCCCGTGCAAATAACGCACAAGCCCAGATCACCGGCTGCTTGCTTTGCCGCGATGATATTTACCTGCAACTGTTGGAAGGGCCCGCGCATAGCGTCAGGCGCATCTATGGTAAAATCGTCCAAGATGACCGTCACGTTGATGTCACAGAATTGGTGCGGCAAACCGCGTCTGAACGCATATTTGGGAAATGGGCCATGCGCGATGACCCATTCCAAAGCTGGATGTGGACGCGGGCCGAAGTTGACGCAGGCGTTGTCAAAAAAGTGCCGCCTGACGAGGTTCTAGGGGTATTTCGGCGACTTGCGCAGGACATGCCTGGGTCCGGTGACTGACGCTCTTGGGTATCGAAACTTACCTGATTTAATTGCAGCTTTTCAGGCGTAGTCGCAGCTTTCACACGTCACGCAAATTGTTCCCTGATCAGGCGTTCTTCCAAACCATGCCCCGGATCAAACAATATGCGATGCCGGATTGATGGCTCTGAGTGAATTTCCACACTCACCACATCACGCACAGACTTGCCGTCCGCATCCGCCATCACGGGCCGCTTGCCCGGGTCAATCACATCAAACCGCACGACGGCCTTTTTGGGCAATAGCGCACCCCGCCAACGCCGCGGACGAAACGCTGACATCGCCGTAAGCGCCAGAACATCAGATCCAATTGGCAAAATCGGCCCGTGCGCTGAATAATTGTAAGCGGTCGATCCCGCAGGGGTTGCCACCAGCGCACCATCGCAAACCAGTTCATTCATGCGCAGTTTGCCGTCCACCGTAATCCGCAGCTTTGCCGCCTGCGGACCCGCCCGCAACAGACTAACCTCGTTGATCGCCAGCGCCTCATGCATCGCCCCATCAACGCACAGTGCCGTCATCGCCAGCGGGTTGATCACCTCTTCCTCGGCCTCATCCAACCGGGTTTGCAGATCATCGGCATGATATTCGTTCATCAGAAAACCGACGGTCCCCCGGTTCATCCCGTAAACCGGGACATCCAAACCTTGTGTGCCATGCAAAGTCTGCAACATGAAACCATCGCCGCCCAAGGCCACGATGACATCAGCCTGCGCCTGTGGCACATCGCCATGCTTTGCGGCCAATTCGCGCAGTGCCGTCTGCGCAATGGGCACAGGGCTGGCGACAAAGGCGATCTTGGGGCGAGGCATGGCGCGATTTCCTTAACAGTTCCGATAAGTTGTGCGTTTATCGGCACGGAAACGCAAGCCGCCGATACGAAACGCAATGTGACGGCCTCATAATCGTCTTGGTCGTTTTGATGCTTTTGACCTTGGCCATGATAGGGTATCAGGGCGCAACTTTCAGTTTCTGGCACCTTGAGGGGGGACGCACCCATGAACGTCACAGTCCGCGATAACGGCTTTTTCACCGAAACCTTGGAGACCCGCGACCCGGAAATCCACGCCGCCATGCAAGCCGAACTCAAGCGTCAGCGCAAAGAGATTGAGCTGATCGCGTCAGAGAACATCGTCTCTGCCGCCGTCATGGAAGCACAAGGTGGCGTCATGACCAACAAATACGCCGAAGGGTATCCCGGCCGTCGCTATTATGGCGGGTGCGAACATGTCGACGTGGCCGAAAATCTGGCGATCAAACGCGCCAAGCAGCTGTTTAACTGTGAATTTGCAAACGTCCAGCCGAACTCTGGCTCACAAGCCAACCAAGGTGTGTTTCAAGCGTTGCTTCAGCCCGGCGATACGATCCTTGGCATGTCACTCGACGCGGGCGGCCACCTGACACATGGTGCCAAGCCAAACCAATCGGGCAAATGGTTCAACGCCGTGCAATACGGTGTGCGCAAGCAAGACAGCCTGCTGGACTATGACGAGGTGCAGCGCCTTGCGACCGAACATCAGCCCAAGATGATTATCGCTGGCGGGTCCGCCATTCCGCGCATCATCGACTTTGCGAAAATGCGTGAAATCGCAGACAGCGTCGGGGCTTACCTGCTGGTCGACATGGCACATTTCGCGGGCCTCGTGGCTTGCGGCTTGTATCCATCGCCCTTCCCGCATGCGCATGTGGCCACAACAACAACACATAAAACCCTGCGCGGTCCGCGTGGTGGCATGATTGTCACCAACGATGAAGCCATGGCAAAGAAATTCAACTCTGCCATCTTCCCCGGCATTCAAGGCGGGCCGTTGATGCATGTTATCACAGGCAAGGCGGTGGCATTTGGAGAGGCGCTGCGCCCCGAATTCAAGACCTACCAAGAACAAGTGGTCAAGAACGCCCAAGCGCTGGCTGATCAGTTGATGAAAGGTGGCCTCGATATCGTCACTGGCGGGACAGACAGCCACGTGATGCTGGTTGACCTGCGCCCCAAGGGTGTGAAAGGCAACGCGACCGAAAAGGCACTGGGTCGCGCCCATATCACCTGCAACAAGAACGGCATCCCGTTTGATCCAGAAAAGCCCATGGTCACATCCGGTATCCGCCTTGGTTCCCCCGCAGGCACCACACGCGGTTTTGGCGAGCCAGAGTTCCGCCAGATCGCCGACTGGATCGTCGAAGTAACCGAAGGTCTGGCCGCAAACGGCGAAGATGGGAACGGCGCGGTTGAAGCCAAAGTGCGTGCCGAGGTTGAGGCGCTTTGCGACCGCTTCCCGATCTATCCCGCGCTGTAGTTCTAATTGGCCCGGTCCAACCGCCGGGCCATAAAGCCGCTAGATAAATCCGCGCCACCACAGCACCACCAGCAGCAAGACCCCCGTCACCAACAGCGCAAATGCGATCGAGGCAACCAGATTGAGCACGGCATTACGACGCCCGGCGGCCACATCAAAGCCGTGCAGATGCGCCATGACGTTTTCATAGGCCTGTTGCGCCTTTGCCATATCCACCATCTTGGCCAGCTTCGGGTTCTGCACCAGCGTCACACCTTGCGCCAGATAGGTCGCATCCTGCCGGATACGACGTGGCAGTAAACGACCGGCCTTGCGTAACTGTACGTCAAGCGACCGGCCACGGATGCGCATCTGCGTCCCCATCGCTTCGCGGACCTCATCCACCATCTGTTGCAACGTTTGTGCCATGCCGGACCGGGTAACGGCTTGGGCGCGAATGCTCAATCCCTCTGGCCCCCGGGGGCGTCTGCGGATAGCAAGGAGATGCATGTTGAACACGGTGACATATGACGGACCTGCGGGAACGCCGCTTTTAATCGCGCATGGGCTTTTTGGG
Source organism: Roseobacter sp. CCS2 (assembly GCF_000169435.1). Lineage (GTDB taxonomy): Bacteria > Pseudomonadota > Alphaproteobacteria > Rhodobacterales > Rhodobacteraceae > Yoonia. The sequence goes on from NZ_AAYB01000001.1 coordinate 114,812, forward strand.
TCGGCGCGCAATTGGGGGGTGATCGCAAAACGGCTATCGGCAGCGCGGACGGTGATCGCGGTGGATATGCGCAACCATGCGGGCAGCCCTTGGGAAAATACCCATACATATCATGACCTTGCAGATGATCTGGCAGAGGTGCTGGATGGGCCTGCGGATGTGCTGGGGCATTCGATGGGGGGCAAGGCCGCGATGGTGTTGGCGCTGAAAAACCCCAATCTTATCAATAAGTTAATCGTGGCTGATATCGCGCCCGTCACCTACAGCCACAGCCAAATAGGACCGATTGAGGCGATGCGACAGGTTGATCTGAACGCCGTCACCAACCGGAGCGACGCCAAAGCGCAACTGGGCAACCTCGAACCGGGGGTCGATGATTTTTTGCTGCAAAGCCTTGATATGAAAGAGAAACGCTGGCGACTGAATCTCGATATTTTAGCCGCCGAGATGGATAAAATCATCGGCTTTCCCGAGATTTCAGGACAGTTCGACGGGCCGACCCTGTTCCTCTCAGGGGCCAACTCTGACTACGTGCAGCGCGACGCGCGTCCGCAAATCAAAGCGCTGTTCCCCGCCGCGAAATTTGCCAAAATTCCCGGGGCGGGGCACTGGTTGCACGCCGAAAAACCGCGCGAGTTCGCAGCAGCGGTCAGTGCATTTCTGGCCTGAACACCGCGTACACAACCTGTGCACAGCCCGTATGCACCCCGTATGCACACGGGGACTTGCCCACGCATCGGCAGCCCGCTAGAATTTCGCAAACGCAGACTATCAAAGAGGTTCGCTCATGACCCGTATCGCCCTGATCATCGCCATCCTTGGCCTTGCCGCCTGTGAAACTATGCAAGGGGTTGGGCGTGATATCTCGAACGCCGGGGCCGCGATCGACCGCTCGCTCTAGGCGTCGCCGCGGCGCTGCTTTGGCAACCAGCCAAACAGTGACACGATCCAATACCAGAACCAGGCCAGCACAGCTGCGACAAGGCCCGCAAAAATTATGACTGCCCCGATCAGAGCCAGCGCGCCGCCCATTTCGCCTGTCATCGGGTCTTCTATAATTGCGGGAATACCAAAAAGCAGGGCAACCGCCATAATCAACGCAGTGAACACCCAGACGCCCCGCGACCCGAACAAAACAGCAATCGAGCCCAACGGGGCGGATAGGACAACGACGCTGACAGGAAAGTTGTTGGCGAAAAAGTCGAAAATGATGTTCATGGGTCCTACTTACGCTTCACAAATGCGGTCAAAATGACAATGCGCTGACCTTCGACGCGGCCTTCGATATGGGCCGCGTTGTCGGGCACCAATGTGATACCGCGCACCGCCGTGCCGCGCTTGGCGGTAAAGCCCGCCCCTTTGACCGGCAAATCCTTGATCAACACCACCGTATCGCCCGCCGTCAGCGGAGCACCATGCGCGTCTTTATGGGCGGTGACGGCAGCCACATTATCGGCCCAGGCCTGCGTGTCGTCATCCAGATAAAGCTGATCCACCAAATCACGCGCCCAAGGGGTGTCCAGCTTGGCCAGCGTGCGCGCGGCCAACACCTGCACCGCTGTGTCATCCGACCACATGGTCGAAGCCAGCACGCGAAAATGATCGCCCGCCGGGGCATCGAGCGCATCCGCACAGGTGGCACAAATCGACACCGCCGCATCCGCAGGCCCGCCAGAGACAGGATGAGAGATCAGCGGAACGTCAGGCGTGGTGCAAAGGGGGCATGTCATGGGGAGAGATGTAGGCGGGTTTGGTGGGGGATGGAAGGTGTGCAGGCCGAAGTGCCGCTCAAGCGGTTGAACGCAGTGGATGAGGATGGATGGCGGGAGGTTTTGGAAAGGTGAGAACCATCTGCCTTGAATTACGAAAGCGAGGTGTGGCCTTAAAACATACTCTCGCTCTTTCACCACCGACTAGCTCTCGTCTTGGACGACTGGCTTTTCGGCTAGGAAAATAACATGGTCACGGTTGATAGAGTGTTTGGCTGCTTCGTCACCAGTTACCGGGATCGTCGTCAATGAAAAGCCCGCTGCCTTGATGCGGTCAATCAAGTCCCATCCGAAAAACCTAACATGGTCTCGCTGCCCAAAATAGAGATGTCGATCAGAGGGACGGGTGATGCCCTCCTTTTCAAAGGAATGCTCCCAGGTTGGAACGATGGGAACGGTAATCACAGCACGGCCACCAAAAGATAAGACGCGAAAAATCTCCGCCAATGCCTTTTTGTCGTCGACATGTTCAAGCACATGATTGCAAATTATCGTATCAAAAGAACGGTCTAGCAGCTCCATCGCTTCAATGTTCAGCACAAGGTCCGCCCGACCTTCGGTGATATCGGCTCCCGTCACGCTCGTAGAATTCACTGAAACTGCATCGAAGAGGCATTTCTCTGGCGCAAAATGCAAGGTGCGGCCAAACGAAGTGACCGGGGTGCCACGAATCCAAAGCGCGATATGTCGCTGTCGCTCCAGACTGCTGCACTTTGGGCAGTAACCATCTAACCTTATTTCGCTCGATCCGAAGCGGGGAGAGAAAAAGCCAGTATAGTCGCAAAGCGGACATTCGTATGTTTGCATGTCTTCCGGCTCACGCGCAGCGGCGGCAATTTTCATCGCAAGCTTCCGAAGCTTCAAGCGTCTGCGCCTTGGATCTGTGAACACTGACATTAATCTGGCGCGCCTTTATCATGCCGGATGGCCGTACATCCGTACCGGTTAAACACACGCACGCCAATAACAAATTGGTTGTGTTCTTTAGCCATCCATCTTCAACGCCGAAATAAACGCTTCCTGCGGGATATCCACTTTCCCGAATTGCCGCATCTTTTTCTTACCGGCCTTTTGCTTGTCCAGCAGCTTCCGTTTCCGCGTTGCGTCCCCGCCATAGCATTTGGCCGTCACGTCTTTGCGCAGCGCGGACAGCGTCTCGCGGGCGATGACTTTGCCGCCGATGGCCGCTTGGATCGGGATTTTGAACATGTGGCGCGGGATCAGGTCTTTGAGTTTTTCGACCATCGCCCGCCCGCGCATTTCTGCCCGGTCCCGGTGCACCATCATCGACAGCGCATCGACCGGTTCGTCGTTCACCAGCAAAGACATTTTGACAAGGTTATCGGTTTGGTAACCGGTCATCTGATAGTCAAAGGATGCATAGCCCTTGGTCACCGATTTCAGGCGGTCGTAGAAGTCAAAAACAACCTCGTTCAACGGAAGGTCATACACCACCATCGCCCGGCTGCCTGCATAGGTCAGGTCCTGCTGCACGCCGCGCCGGTCCTGGCACAGTTTCAGCACATCGCCGAGGTATTCATCAGGCACAAGGATCGTCGCCTTGATCCGCGGCTCTTCCAGGTGGTCCACATGCGTCATGTCGGGCATGTCGGCGGGGTTGTGCAGCTCAACCATTTCGCCGTCGCGCATGTAGACGTGATAGACGACCGACGGGGCGGTCGTGATCAGTTCGATATTATATTCACGCTCAATCCGGTCGCGGATGACTTCGAGGTGCAGCAGCCCAAGGAAACCGCAGCGGAAGCCGAAACCCAGCGCCGCTGACGTTTCCATTTCATTGCTGAAGGACGCGTCGTTGAGGGCGAGTTTTTCAATCGCATCGCGCAGATCTTCAAATTCGGAACTGTCCACCGGGAACAGTCCGCAGAACACCACCGGCTGCGCGGGCTTAAAGCCGGGCAGCGCGACCTCGGTCCCTTTGCGTTCCGATGTGATCGTGTCGCCGACCCGCGTGTCGCGCACCTGTTTGATGGAGGCGGTGATAAACCCAATCTCGCCCGGTCCCAGTTCGTCCACGTCCTGCATCTGGGGCCGGAACACGCCGATCTTGTCGATGCCGTGGATCGTCCCGTTGGACATGAATTTCACTTTGTCGTTCTTCTTCATGGTGCCGTCGATGATCCGCACCAGAACAATGACGCCGAGGTAGCTGTCGTACCAACTGTCGACCAGCATCGCCTTGAGCGGCGCATCGCGGTCGCCTTCGGGCGCGGGCAGCAGGTTGACGATGGCTTCCAGCGTGTCCTTGATCCCGATACCGGTCTTGGCCGACACCTGGATCGCGCCAGAGGCATCAATCCCGATCACGTCCTCGATCTGTTCCGCCACCCGGTCACATTCGGCCGCGGGCAGGTCAATCTTGTTCAGAACAGGCACGATTTCGTGATCCGCATCAATGGCTTGGTACACGTTCGCCAGCGTCTGCGCCTCGACCCCTTGGGTGCTGTCGACCACCAGCAAGGACCCTTCGACCGCGCGCATGGAGCGTGACACCTCATAGGCGAAATCAACGTGGCCGGGGGTGTCGATGAGGTTGAGGACGTAGTCCTGCCCGTTGTCGGCCTTGTAATCTATGCGCACGGTGTTCGCTTTGATCGTAATCCCGCGTTCCCGCTCGATATCCATACTGTCCAGCAACTGCGCCTTCATATCGCGATCGGCCACCGTATTGGTGGACTGGATCAAGCGATCAGCCAGCGTTGATTTCCCGTGGTCAATATGCGCCACGATCGAGAAGTTACGGATATGCGAAAGGTCTGTCATAACAGGGATATGAGCGGGATTGCAGGGGCGGTCAAGTGGGATGGTGTCGCGGTCTTATTTCGCATTTGCCGACGCGGCTTTAGCGGTTGGCAATTCCGTCGTCCCAACCAGTGAGGTCCACCTGAACAGGCGTATAAAGCAAATCGGCAATACTGCCGTTCCGCTCGTATTGGCAAAGATCGCCTGCTTCTACTTCGCTAAATATTTGATCTAAGCTATCGCTCAGACCTGCCGCTTCATTGCAGTCTTGGTCGCGTCCATCACAGACTGCTTGCATCAAGCGCGCCAAGCGGATCGCGGGGCAATGCACCACGTGATGCAGCTCTTCCTCTGGCAGCGGTGTAATGTTGCCTGTCGACACACGTTGCAGGTACTTTCGATAACCTCCAGTCTTTTTGATCATCAGTGCCCGCAATGAGAGCATGCTGTGATCGCTGTAGACGATCGCATTGATGAGGTAGGGATCGTAACTAGACAAACTTTCAATGGTGTTGCCGCGACCAAGGAAAGTCGCTGCACTCTCCCAATTGGATGAATCGTAGGGGCTGACCAAAATACTACGTTGCGCAAATATTCGGTTGCGTTCGCGGTCCGGTCTGATGGTTAGCTCGGCCAAAATGATGGTTTCGCGTTTGATAATGCTCATATGATCTATATTGAGCGGATCATGCCGCAACTGTTCAGCCGCATTGGCCTGCAATCGCGCATCAAGCGCCACCATCAACGCCTCAGTCTCGTCATCGTTGCGAAAGTTCCATTTAAACCGCGACGCAGTACGGATATCCATAAATCCGGGTCGCGACATATATTCGATGAGAAAGCGCCGGTCGCCCTCAGCTTGCCGTGCCATTGCACGCCGCGCACGCGCCGGGTCTGTGAGAGGATGAAACACGCTATCAAGCAACCCGTCAGCATAATTTCTTGCAGCATCGCTGCGATCAAACTGGTGGATCATGTCGATCGCGCAAACGTCCGTCGTGTACCCCGTAACATCGACAACCTTTGCCGCAAATTCATCGCATAGCGGTAGAATAACACGGTATCCGCCCCCACCCCAGTTTGGCAGAGTTACGCTGAGCGCATAAGCGAGTGACTGGCGTGAAGGTGTGGCCTCCATCACATCCCGAAGCATTGTGTAAAAGGCCCTATTACTTAAAGGCTTCGTCGCAAGTTGCCCACGAAACACAACATCAGAGGCCGCCACATAATCAGGTGCTGCGTCATAGGCCTCACGCGCCAAAGCGACTGCAGCGACTTGCAGTTCGTGGAACGCGCGCAGGGCCTCCTGATGCGTGTCGCGGATAGATTTAGTGCCACGAATGGTCCATGAATTCTGCATTAATTGGGCAGATCTGAGTGCCATGGCGTAGGGTGAATCCGGATACTCTTCGCGCCACTTTACTGTAAACGCGATGATATCCGGATGCGTGACTGTCAGAACATCACTCAGCGCCCGCAGATCGTTATAGCTGATCTGACCGGTCAAAGAAGCCTGATGCGCCTGCGCAAACGCGGCTTCGACGCGCAGGACGTCGCCAGAATAGGCGTAGTTACGAATTTGTTCGGGCGTGGTTTGTGCCAAGAGTGCGCGAGAGGTCAGCAGTAAGATGGCAACTAAAAATGTAAGACGCATATATTTATCTCTTTTCTCTGAAAGAAGATAATGCCGTCTTCCAAAAAATTACAAGTTGTCCTTGTGCTGCATCCCCGCCATTGCATCCACCCCCGCCCCCCGCCATACTCTGTCTTGTGGGGCATAACCTAACGTGGATCATCCGGGCAAACCCGGGGGCCGGGCAGAGGATAGGCGAATGCGGTATTTGTTATTGGCGGGTGCTTTGGCATCAGCGGCGGCCTGTGGTGGCGGCAGAGGTGGTGCGACAGGCGATATCAGTCGTGCATGTTTAGAAGCCGATCGTCGGGCCGCTTCGCCTGCGCTATGCTCTTGCGTGCAGCAAGTCGCCAATCAATCCCTTTCAGGCAGCGATCAGGCGCGCGCTGTCACGTTCTTTGAAAACCCGCAACTTGCCCAAGATACGCGTCAGTCCGACCGCCGTGGTGATGAACGCTTTTGGGATCGCTACCGCGCCTTTACGGATCTCGCATCTGAGATATGTCAGCCAGTAGACGTGTAGCAGCCACCGCGATGATATCCAGCGCGCCATCAAAATCACGCGTATAGTAAGGGTCGGGTACATCCGTATCGGCCATAAGCCGCACTGGTGTTGCATTCCCTGCCGGTCGCTGCCTTTCGATATCCGCTTTGTTTTGACGGTCCATCGCGATGATGAGGTCAAACTGCGCAAAGTCATCAGACGTGAACTGCCGCGCCCGCAACCCGCTCAGGTCGATCCCGCGCAGGCGCGCTGCCATTTGCATCGGCTGATAAGGCGCGTCCCCCACATGCCAGCCGCCTGTTCCCGCGCTATCAAGCGTCAAATCGGGTGCGAGGTTGCGCATCACCCCTTCTGCCGCAGGCGACCGACAGATATTGCCAAGACACACAAAGATCACCCGCATCAGCGCAACACCCCGCGCCGCGTCATAGCGCGCGCATAAATCCACAACAGAAAAAGAACCACGGGGATCGCGACGGTAAAGGCGATGGCCGCTGTGCCAGCAGCTGCAACCATATGGCCTCCGTCCGCAATGCCGTAGGTGTAGACAGATGATCCGATCAGCCCCAAAAGCGACAACGCAAAAGCCGGGCCTGCGAACCGAGACCGCAACAACAACAGGACCGACCCGATCACGGAAAACCAAACGCCAACGGCCCATGTCACCCCGAACCACATTGGCGCATCTTGCAACATCGCAAGCCGTTCCGGGGGTTGGGCTGCCATATATGCGGCGGCATTTGCACGTGTCATCACATAGTCGATTGCACCGCCCGCGTTCCACAACAGCGATAAACCCCCGACGATCCAAAGGTGAATAGGTGTTTTGTGCATGCGTGTCCCTCCCCCACATTATTGACATTACCTTAGCCGATCCAGGCCATGCGACCAAACAGGCCGCAAATGACTTGCTGATATGGGGCGTGTGCGGTCAGACTGGCATCATGAAAATTGCAATTCTCACCGGCGCCGGCGTTTCGGCGGAAAGCGGGCTTGGTACCTTTCGTGACAAGGACGGGCTGTGGACGAAGTACGACCTAAACGACGTTGCAACCCCCGAAGGATTTGCGCGCAATCCCGCGCTTGTGCATGACTTTTACAACGCCCGGCGCGCGAATTGTGTTGATGCCACACCAAACGCCGCACATGACGCCTTGGCGCAGCTAGCAGAAAGCGCGCATGAGGTGGCGCTGATCACGCAGAACGTGGATGATTTGCACAGTCGCGCAGGCTGTCTTGACGTCATCCACATGCATGGCCAACTGCGACGTGCGCTTTGTGCGCAGTGCGATGCGCGGTGGGATGCGCCGCTGGTGATGCATCCTGATGATCCTTGTCCGTTCTGCGCGCAAGCCACGATCCGTCCTGATATCGTTTGGTTCGGTGAGGTTCCCTATCACATGGACAAGATTGCCCAAGCCGTAGAGGACGCCGCACTTTTCGTCGCGATTGGCACATCGGCAGAGGTTTACCCCGCCGCCGGTCTGGTTGAACTGGCGCGCGGCAAGACGCTTGAGATTAATCTTGAACCCTCGGCCCGCGCCAATGCGTTTGACGAACATCGCTTTGGACCGGCGACCGAGGTTGTGCCTGCTTGGGTGGCTGCATTGCTCTGAGGGCTGGACCTTTGGCCTCTGCCCGATAAGAAGGTGTGCATGAACAAGACGACGGATATCAAGGCGCTGGCCGCTGGTGTGCAATCGGGTGACCGCAGGGCACTGGCGCGGGCGATTACCCTGGTGGAAAGCGGGCGGGCCGATCACCGCACCGATGCGCTGGCCCTGCTGGACACCGTCAGTACACAAAGGCAAGCGCTGCGCATTGGTCTGTCAGGCACACCCGGGGTCGGGAAATCGACCTTTATCGAAAGCTTTGGTCTGATGCTGACAGGCATGGGCAAACGGGTTGCTGTTTTGGCGGTTGATCCATCATCCGCGCGGTCGGGCGGCTCTATTCTGGGCGACAAGACCCGGATGGATCACCTTGCCCGTGATCCCAACGCCTTCATCCGGCCATCACCCAGCCAGACCCAACTTGGCGGTGTCGCGCGGCGATCACGCGAAGCGGTGGCGCTGTGCGAAGCGGCAGGGTTTGATGTTGTCCTGATTGAAACGGTGGGTGTCGGACAATCCGAAACCGTGGTTGCGCAAATGGCGGATTTGTTCGTTCTGCTGTTGGCACCCGCTGGCGGCGATGAATTGCAAGGTGTGAAGCGCGGCATCATGGAGATCGCAGATCTGATCTTGGTCAATAAGGCTGACGGTGATCTGAAGGCCCAGGCCACACGCACCTGCGCTGACTATGCGGGGGCGCTGCGGCTGCTTCGCAAACGCGCGCAGGACCCTGATGGGTTTCCCAAGGCACTGACCATCTCGGCGCTGGAAGCAGAAGGATTGCAAACCGCTTGGGACGAGATGGAAACACTGACCCAATGGCGGCGCCAACAAGGTATTTGGGATGCCAACCGCCAAGCGCAGGCAAACTACTGGTTTGGCGAAGATGTGCGCAACGGATTACTTGCGCTTTTGCTGGATGATCAGCAGACGGCCGAACGCATGAGGGCAGCACAGGCTAAGGTAAAATCCGGTGATGTTACACCGGCGGCGGCGGCCGAAGATGTACTACGGCCACTCAAGGATCGGTTGCAGTAAATGCGACAGCGCGCACTAACCGATGGCATGTTATGGCTGCGTCACGCACTGCGGGACGGTGAGCTGTCATCTTTGGATCAGATCAGCACATCGGCCAATATGCCCGGCAGCCGCAAACAACTGGATAATCCAACCAGCACGGCGCTTTCATCCGTCACCGGGCATATCAGAGGCCTCGACCAAAGGATGTCCCCGGTTCGTCTCGTTGCTTTTGACAAGACGGCAACATCAAACTGGGGTCTGCCTTGGCATCAAGACAGGGTAATTGCTGTAAATCAAAAGCATGATGTCCCCGGCTACGGAAACTGGTCATGCAAGAAAGGCGTCTGGCATTGTGAACCGCCCGTGTCGCTTCTTAAAGAGATGCTGTTCGTACGTGTGCACCTTGATGACACCAGTGAAGAAGACGGGGCCATGGAAATCGCGCTGGGCAGTCATCGTGACGGCAAAGTGATGGCCGATCAATCACAGGCTGTCGCTGATCGGTATCCCAAACATGTATGCCCAGCACAGCGGGGTGATATCCTGATCCTTGATATGCTGACATTGCATCGCTCTTTACCTGCAACGGTGCCATCGACCCGCAGGACGTTGCGCATTGATTATGCAGCGGTGGATTTACCGCCGCCGCTTGCGTGGCCCGAATGATTGATTTCAGCGCCCAAACCGGGTTGACGGGATCAAGGAATCCGCCTATCTCGCGCTGATCTTATATACGACCCTGCGGATGCGGGGTTTAACCCCGTATCACCGGATACCCCGCCAACCGGGTGGGTGCTGTCCCAAGGACAAGGAAAACGCTCATGTCGCGCCGTTGCGAACTGACTGGAAAAGGCCCAATGTCTGGCAACAATGTCAGCCACGCCAAGAACCGTACCCGCCGCCGCTTTTTGCCAAACCTGCAGGACGTGACGTTGCAATCCGACACGCTGGGCCGGTCTTTCAAATTCAAGATCTCTAACGCGGCACTGCGCACTGTTGACCACCGCGGTGGTCTGGATGCGTTCATGGCGAAAGCCAAGGATGCTGAACTGTCCGACAATGCGCTGAAGGTCAAAAAAGAAATCGCCAAGGCGACTGCAGCCTAAGCTATTCGCTTTTTGGATTTTGAAACCCGGTTGCTGATTGCAGCCGGGTTTTGCTTTTGGGGGTGGTGGGTTGAAACCCACCTTACAAACCCGCACCGATGGCAGTTGAAGGCAAACCCGGTGATTTGTCGTAAGGTGGGTCTTGACCCACCCCTGCCCCGTCGCTGACACAGGGCATCATGATCGCCCTGCCAATTGACCCTATCTTACCCGCACTGACCGCAGCCCTCGCTGATGCAGGCCGTGCCGTTTTACAAGCCCCACCCGGTGCAGGCAAAACGACCCGCGTGCCGTTGGCCATGCTTGAGGCGGGGTTGACCGAGGGCAAGATCATCATGCTCGAACCCCGCCGCCTTGCAGCCCGTGCGGCCGCCGAACGTTTGGCCGAAGGTCTGGGTGAGGCGCCGGGAAAAACCGTCGGTTACCGCATGCGGGGCGACAGTAAGCCCGGTCACCGGATTGAAGTCGTGACCGAAGGCATTCTGACCCGCATGATCCAGTCTGACCCTGAACTGTCTGGGGTTGGCGCTGTGATCTTTGATGAATTTCACGAACGCTCCCTCAATGCTGATCTTGGTCTCGCTTTCGCTTGGGAAAGCCGGGCAGTTTTACGCCCTGATCTAATTATTCTGGTTATGTCAGCCACGCTGGATGCAGCGCCGGTCGCAGCGATGCTTGATCATGCGCCGGTTATCACCTCCGAAGGGCGCGCCTTTCCGGTCACAACGCATTTTCTGGACCGGGCCATGCCCAAAACCCAACGACTAGAGGCCGCAACCGCGGATTTGGTCATCAAAGCGGTGCAGGACACACACGGCGGTGTGCTTGTCTTTTTGCCCGGTGAGGGCGAAATACGGCGCGTTGCATCCCAACTGGACGGGCGGCTGCCACCGGATTGCGATGTGCGGCCCCTATATGGCGCCCTGCCTTTTGCACAACAACGCAAAGCCATCGCCCCGATCCGCGACGGGCGCAAAATCGTCCTCTCCACCTCGATCGCCGAAACATCGCTGACGATCGAAGACATTCGCGTCGTCGTTGATGCAGGCCGTGCCCGGCGCGCGCGTTTCGATCCCGGCTCTGGCATGTCACGTTTGGTCACTGAGCGCGTGAGCAAGGCCGAAGCCACCCAACGCGCAGGCCGTGCAGGCCGTGTTGCTGAAGGCGATGCATTCTGTCTGTGGACGAAAGGCGAACATGGGGCGCTTCCTGCCTTTGCGCCCGCCGAGATTGAGGCCGCCGATCTGGCGGATCTTGCGCTGGAGCTTGCCGTTTGGGGCAGCGATGATCTGGCATTTCTAACGCCACCCCCCGAAGGCGCCTTAGCCGAAGCGCGCGCCTTGTTGCAAGCTTTGGGTGCGCTGGACACCGCCGGACGCATCACGCAACACGGTCGCAAGCTGACCGCCATCCCCCTTCATCCCCGCCTTGCGCATATGTTGCAAATCGCAGGGCGGGGGGCCGCACCTTTGGCCGCGCTTTTGGCGGGGCGTGATCCCTTGCGCGGCGCGTCTGTCGATCTGGCGCTGCGTGTTTCTGCGCTGGCAGGTCGGTATGACGGCCCGGGTGAGCGGAACCATGCGCAGCTTGCACAGATCAAATCCGAAATCCCGCGCTTGTCCAAAGGCCTCAACCACGCCGCACCACTGAGCCTTGGGCAACAGGCCGCCCTTGCCTATCCGGACCGGGTGGGATTGCGCCGCAAGGGTGATGATCCGCGGTATGTGTTATCCGGGGGGAAAGGTGCCGTTATGGATGCGGCCGATCCCTTGGCTGGTGCGCGCCTGATTGTTGCGACCGATCTGGATGGGGATACGCGTGAGGCCCGCATCAGACAGGCCGCCAGCATTACAGAACGACAGCTGCGCGACCTTTTTGAGGATCAGATCGCGTGGCATGACATGTGCGGATGGTCGAGGCGCGAACGCCGTGTTCTTACCCGTCAGCAGGAACGGTTTGACGCTTTGGTCTTGGACGACCGCCAATGGTCTGACGCCCCACCCCATGCGGTGGCCGAGGCGATGCTGGAAGGCGTCCGCCAACTGGGCCTGCGCCCATCACCTGCCGCACAACGGTTTCGGGCGCGTGTTGCCTTGGTTGATGATCTGCCTGTTATGGATGATGCAACGCTGCTGGATACGCTGGAGGATTGGCTTTTGCCGCATCTGGACGGCGTGCGCAGCGCCGATGACTGGAAGCGCTTTGATATCCTGCCCGCACTACGGGCCACGCTGGATTGGGACCAGATGCAGCGGCTTGACCGCGCCGCACCGGCCCATTTCGAAACACCCTTAGGTCGCAAGATACCAATTGACTATGATGGCGACGCACCGGGGATTACCCTGCGCCTGCAAGAGATGTTCGGCGTCACGACACACCCCACCGTCGGGCGCATGCCGCTGCGTGTCACATTGTTGTCGCCGGGGCAAAAACCAGTGCAGGTCACGCAGGATATTGTGGGGTTTTGGGCCACATCCTATGCGGACGTCAGGCGTGACATGCGGGGCCGTTACCCCCGCCATCCATGGCCCGAGGACCCGACCGAGGCGGACCCGACGCTCAGGGCGAAACCCCGCGGGACCTAGGCACATTTGCGCTTTGATTCGGGTCGTGTTAAAAGAAATTCAATAAAAATAGCCTATTGGCAGGTACATGAGTAATCTAGACCGCTCTTTCTGGACGGGCCGCGAGGTTCGTGTTGTCGATCCGACCGCGATTATGCAGGTCGGTGCCTTGTGTCTGCGCGATGGAAAATCAGGGCCAGAGGTCCTGTTGGTGAAATCCTCACGCGGGCGCTGGATCATCCCAAAGGGTTGGCCGATGGATGGGCACACAGATGCCGAAACAGCCAAGATTGAAGCATGGGAAGAAGCTGGATTGCGCAAAGGCGCAGTCAGCAAGGTTCCAATCGGTGGCTACGTCACCGAAAAACGCTTTGACGACGGGCGTGTGGCGACCTGTCATGTCAGCGTCTACCGCATCAACGTCAAAGAGATGACCAAAACCTATCCTGAAGCAACGTTGCGCAAGCGCAAATGGATGCCGATCAAGAAGGCCGTCAAAAAGGTCGATGATGTTGGTCTGCAAGCGTTGCTGGATGCATTGAGATAAACGCGTGGTGATCGTTTTGCTGCCATTGGTGCGAAACCAAACCTAGTTTTTTTTCGCACCGATTGATAACCTCTGTAGACATGACCAATGATGTGACTGTGTTGATTTTGCTGGCCGCGGCTTTGCACGCCGGTTGGAATGCACTGATCAAGGTAAGTGGCGACCGGGTTGCGGTGATGGCTGTTGTCACTTTGGCTGGAAGTGTTCTCTCACTCTTTGCGCTGCCGTTCGTAGAAAGCCCTGATCCAGCCAGTTGGCCCCTCCTCGTAATGTCGATCCTTATTCATACCGGATATCACTTCTTTCTTCCAATAGCCTATGACAACGGTGATCTTGGACAAGTCTATCCCATTGCCAGAGGCTCAGCGCCTATTCTGGTCACTTTAGGAGCATTTGTCTTTGCTGGAGAGCATATCAACCCAGTGGCCCTAATGGGTATTCTTTGCCTTTCTGTCGGTGTTATGGCGCTCACATTCGACGATGGAAAAGTAAGCAAGATCAATTCAAAAGCGCTGATGTTTGCGTTGCTAACGGGCATTTGTATCGCAACGTACACAATCGTCGATGGGTTAGGCGCACGTCAGGCCGGATCAGCACTTGGTTTCGCCGTCTGGCTGACGATAGGCAACGGATTACTGACGATCTTGATCGCATTTATTTGGAAGCGAAATGAGATAATTGAGGTTGCGAGAAACAACGCAGTGACCGGTATCGCGGGCGGTGCGATGCAAGTCGGTGCGTACTGGATTATCGTTTATGCTTTAACTGTCGCACCGATGGGCATGGTGTCTGGCCTGCGCGAAACCAGTGTTCTCTTTGCAGCCCTGATATCAACGTTTTTGTTGAAAGAAGGCTTTGGAGTTTGGCGTTTCGTATCAGCCTGTCTTGTTACATTCGGACTGATTTTGAGCAGAAATCGAAGCTAGGCACCGCTGCTACTGCCGCGCGTGCAAAGACGGTGACTCAGGTCTCAAACCAAACACACGCAGCCACCTGTCATCACGGTTCACCAACGCAAGTTGACAGCTTTTCCCCTAAACCCCCAGACAGTGCCGCATGATTGCTTTTTGCGCATGCAGACGGTTTTCGGCTTCGTCAAAGATCACGGAATGCGGGCCATCCATGACGCTGCTGGTTGCTTCGTCGTCGCGGTGCGCCGGCAAGCAGTGCATAAACAGCGCGTCATCTTTCGCCTTTGCCATCAATGCATCGTTCACCTGATAGCCGCGCAATTGGTTGTGCCGCCGTTCCCGTGCAGATTGCGGATCATGCATGCTGACCCAGGTGTCCGTGACCACAAGGTCCGCACCCTGCACCGCTTCATGTGGATCGCGCACGGTGGTGTAGAGCCCGTCAAGTGCTGGTTCAGGGTCAAGCGGCGGCGGGCCGGTGTATACCAGGTCAAATTCAAACTGCTTGGCGGCATGGGCGAAACTGGCGAATACGTTGTTGCCGTCCCCTGACCAGACGATCTTTTTGCCTTTGATCGGGCCGTTGTGTTCTTCAAATGTCATGATGTCGGCCATGATCTGACAAGGGTGCGTGCGGTTTGTCAGCCCGTTGATCACGGGCACCGTGGCGTATTCGGCCATATCCAGCAATGTCTGTTCCTCAAACGTGCGGATCATGATCAGATCGACGTAACGCGACAGCACGCGCGCGGTGTCTGCAATCGTTTCACCGTGCCCCAATTGCATGTCGGCCCCAGACAGGACCATCGTCTGCCCCCCCATCTGGCGCACGCCCACGTCAAAGGACACGCGCGTCCGTGTTGATGGCTTTTCAAAGATCAGTGCCACCATGTGGCCAGCCAGCGGTTGTTCAGCATCCGGCGTGCCTTTGGGTTGGCCCGCCCGCGCGGTTTTCATCGCTTGGGCATTGTCGATAATGTCCCGCAGGGCATCTGTGGGTGTTGTGTGAATATCTAGAAAATGGGTCATGTTTTTCGCTTTTTGGTGGGCCATAGAGGGCCGATCTAATCAAAGGTGTGTCATCACTTGGACAACACGTCCTTCGCGTGTGCTGGCCAATCGTCGGTTCATGAAACCGGCCTGGCGGTAGATGCTGATGGTGCGGGTATCCGTTGTGCCGGGGCCGACGGCGACCATGGGGTGTTTGACACGCAGGTTTCGAACATAGGCGTCGATATACCCCACCGAATGCCCCTGCCCCATAAAGTCGTTATCGCCCACAAAAGTCGCCATCACACGCGCGCCATGCGGTAAATCCGCATATTGCGGCAGACCAAAGGCGCGCGCGTCATGATCATGCACGTACGCAAAGGGATGGTTGATCAAGCTAACCACCTGCATATTGACATTGGGATCATTCATATCTCTTTCCATCAGCGCAATCTGCTTGTCCGCCGCAGGCCACCAGACTTTGACATGCGCCGTGTTCAACCACCGGTGCATCAAAGGCAGGTCCTCTTCGGTGAGGGGGCGGAACGTGTAGTTACGCATTGGCCTCCTTTACATGGGATGCCGCAGCATCAAGTTTATCTGCGGCAAGACCGATGTCTTCATCAGGGATGTTCAATGCAGGCAGCAACCGCACGACATTATCGGCGGCAGGTACGGTCAAGACACCTTTGGCAAATCCAGCGGTCACAAAATCGCTGTTCGCCACCTTGCACTTCAGCCCCAGCATCAGACCAGACCCGCGTACCGCCTCAAATACGTCAGGGTGTGCGGCAACCAGTCCTTCCAGCTTTTGGCGCATGAGGCCTGCTTTGCGGTTTACCTCTGACAGGAACGCATCGTCTGCGACGATTTCCATAACCTTTGCGCCAACAGCGCAGGCCAAAGGGTTGCCGCCATAGGTGGACCCATGGGTGCCTGCGGTCATACCTGATGCGGCAGTCTGGGTGGCAAGAACCGCACCCAATGGAAAGCCCCCGCCAATGCCTTTGGCCACCATCATGATATCAGGTGTCACCCCTGCCCATTCATGAGCGAAAAGTTTCCCGGTCCGGCCCATCCCGCACTGCACCTCATCCAGGATCATCAGGATGCCGTGTGCGTCACACAGATCACGCAGGCCTTTCAGGCAGGCATCCGGCAGGGGCCGGATACCACCTTCGCCTTGCACAGGCTCTACCATGATGGCTGCTGTTTTGTCCGACACAGCCGCCTGCAAGGCGTCGTGATCGCCAAATTCCAAATGGGTGAAACCGGGCAAAAGAGGCCCAAAACCCTTGGTCATTTTTTCAGAGCCTGCAGCGGCAATCCCTGCACTAGACCGTCCATGAAACGAGCCAGAGAATGTGATAATCTCGGTCCGCTCGGGCTGATCCTTGTCATACCAATATTTGCGCGCCATTTTCACGGCCAGTTCGCACGCTTCGGTGCCGGAATTGGTGAAGAAAACGGTATCCGCAAAGGTCTTGTCCACCAAAGCATCCGCCAACTGCTGCTGGGCAGGAATGTTGTAAAGGTTGGACACGTGCCACAACGCATTCGCTTGCCCTGACAATGCCGCAACCAGCGCGGGGTGTGCGTGGCCCAGCGCATTCACGGCAATGCCCGCCCCAAGATCAAGAAAACGTCGCCCGTCGGCTTCCGTCAACCATGACCCTTCGCCTGACACGAAAGTCAGGGGGGCCCGTGAATAGGTCGGCAGAATAGATGCGATCATGGCGATCTTCCTTAACGTAAGCTCGATTGGTGCAGGACCAGATACGAGGTGTCAATAATGTAGGGGTTTCAGATGGTCGTGACAAAGGGCGGCGCAAATCAGCGTCGGCGTCGGCTTTCGAATGTGGCACAGATCATCATGCCGGTGTGGTAGCGCAGTTGATCTGCGGATGGAACCCTTGAATTGATCAAGGGTGCGTTCTTGATTGATGGCACGGCTGGTCCATGCGCGGTCCGTTTTGCAACGGCTGGACATATGGCCGGTGACACCCAACAACCTGCTGGCATCTATTGCGATCATAACAGCGGGTCGGTTTTTGGAAGCTTTAACGAAAGCGACACGTGGGAGGAGGTCGCGCGCTCTCTGCCCACAATCCTCGCGCGCAAGGTGCCGGACATCGCGCCATAACGATCAGCGCTTGAAAGCCTGAACGCGCCAGTTCACTGATGGCGCATGACCCTGCGCGCTGCCAATCCACCTCTTGCTGTTGCTTTCATGCTGACGGCGACGGCCTTCATCGCGGGCACGATGGTGGCGGCAAAGTCGCTGGGTACTGATACGCTTGGGCCACCCTTGCATCCGCTTCAAATCAGCCACGGGCGCTTTTTATTCGCTTTCATGGTGATTGCGTCCGTCGCTGTTGTCTTGCGCCCGAAAATCGCCCAGCCCAACCTTGGATTGCATATTGGCAGGACGCTGTTTGGCTGGGGCGGCGTTACCCTGATGTTCGCTGCGGTGGCTTTTATCCCGCTATCGGATGCGACCGCGATCAGTTTTCTTAATCCGATCTTTGGCATGTTGCTGGCGATCCCGCTTTTGGGTGAACGGGTTGGACCGTGGCGCTGGTTTGCGGCCTTCATGGCCTTGCTTGGCGCGCTTATCCTGCTGCGCCCGGGGCCGGAAAGCTTTCAACTGGCCGGATTGCTGGCTTTGGGCGCTGCGGTGACCATGGGGATGGAACTGATTTTCATCAAAAAGCTTGCCAACCGTGAACCTGCGCTTCAGATTTTGCTGATTAACAACGCGATTGGCCTATGTATCGCAACGCTTGCCGTGTTGCCGGTGTGGACCATGCCGACACCCGCCCAATGGGGTGCTCTTGCCGCGTTGGGTATTTTGATGGCCTCTGCCCAGACCTGTTTTGTGAATGCGATGGCGCGGGCCGATGCAAGCTTTATTACGCCGTTCAGTTATGTCACACTGATATTTGCTACATTTTATGACCTACTCATTTTTGATGTCTGGCCGGATTGGGTCAGTATTCTTGGCGCTGTTACCATTCTCAGCGGTGCATCACTTTTAGCCTGGCGCGAACGCCGGGCACGACCCCAGATAAAACGGGAAGCCCTTGATTAACGCAGTCAAATTCCAGCCATGTTTCTACCATAGGTAGTATTCATGAGCCGTGTTTACGAGTACCGCCGCGCGCCCAACAAGGGGCCCGTATGGCTTGCCCTGATGGGCGCGATCATGCTGCTTGTCAGTGTGGTTCACTATGGCGCAACAGATTTGGTGTGGCTGGCATGGGCGGCCATCGCGTTGACAATCGCCTGGATGGTGCTGCCACGACCTGTTTCGGGCATTCGAATTGATAACACCCATTTGGTTCTGTCCGCCTGGCGCAATCCGCGTCCCATCCCACTTGACCACATTGCCCATCTGCAGGTCCGCGATATGGAGCTAGAAGGCGATGTGACCATCGTTTACCGCAACGGTGAGCAGGAAGATATCTTTACCAACGATCTTCCCGATGTGGATACGCTGATCGCTGTTCTTGCAGAACGGGGTATTCCCGTGCGTGACGTGACCTAGGATTTCAGGCGATACCCGGTGTGCATCCAGCGCAGACAAATACCCAACACAACGACACATGCAGCGCTGACCACCAAAAGCCCGATCCACGGGCTGCTGTCACTGACCCCGATCATCCCATAGCGCACCCCGTCAATGATATAGAAGAACGGGTTGGCATGGCTCAGTGCTTGCATGAAAGGCGGCAGCGCTTCGATCGAATAGAATGTGCCTGACAGAAAGGCCAATGGTGTCACCAAAAAGTTCGAGATAGCAGAAAGCTGATCAAATTTATTGGCAAAGATACCAGCGATCATGCCCAATCCGCCCATCAGAACGGACCCAAGCAATACAAAAACAATCACCCAAACGGGTGTTTGTATGCCCACACCCAAAAACAGGGCCGTCCCAAGTGCGATTACGATAGCCACCAATGCACCCCGCGCCACAGCACCACCGATGTATCCGGCCACCAGTTCAGCCGCTGACAAAGGCGGCATAAGGGTATCCACGATATTGCCTTGCACCTTAGCCGAGGCAAGGCTTGATGATGTATTTGCAAAAGCGTTCTGGATGACGGTCATTGTCAGAATACCAGGTGCAAGAAATACCATAAATGGCACCCCCATCACTTCGCCCCGCTGTGATCCGATCGCAATCGTGAAGATCATCAAAAACAGCCCTGCGTTGATCAAAGGCGCCATGACGGTCTGCGACCAGACATTCATGAACCGTGCAACTTCGCGCCGGGTCAGGGTCCATGTTCCCAACCAATTTACCCGCCCAAAACGGCGCACGCCCATTTGATTTGTATCTGTCATGGTGATCTTTCCTTCCAGATGCCCGGACATAGCGGATTGCGGCGAAATGGCCAGCCCTCTGGATGACAAGGCGCGAGATTGCTAGGATCAGGTCAAAGCCGCTGAGGAACCACAATGCGCCTCATATTGACACTTCTTGCCTGCCTTTGGGCACATGCAACATATGCCGATCAAACGGATCCACCGCTACCGGCACTTTATGCCGTCACCGGCGTAGCAGCTGACGATGTGCTGAACGTTCGGGCAGCGCCAAATGGTTCTGCTGCTGTGATCGGCACGCTGGCACATGACGCCAAAGATGTTGAGGTCGTGACACTCAGCCGCGAAGGCAGATGGGCGCGTGTCAACACAGGCGAAAGTGCGGGATGGACCGCCATGCAATTTTTGGCAGCACAGGACCAACGCTATACGCCGCTGGGCCTGCCCGAAGGTCTGACATGTTTTGGAACAGAACCCTTTTGGTCCATGACGTTCGGCGAAAGCCTCGTCCTTGATTATGCATCGCCGGGACGCATTGTACGTCACGCCATCGCATCACTGTCGCCCAACTCCAACACGGTTTCGCAAACGGACCTTAGGTATAGATTTGTCTGGGGATCGCGGCGCGACCCTGTTACGGCCCATATCCTGCCCGGCCAATGCAATGATGGTATGAGTGACAGGGCCTACGGGCTCTATTATATTGATGATCAAGGGCCGCGCATCGGCTGTTGCAGCCTTAACTAAGGCGGCACTGTTGCGACAGATCGCCAGAAGATGCGTAAAACCCACTTGCGCGCCTTCACATCACCGGTGGCAGTGATTAGTATGCTTGGGACTTGAACAAAGTGGCCTGATCATTGGAAGCTTGGATCCGGCCGAAAAACCAAAGGAATTTATATGTCCTGGACAGACGAGCGCGTTGAGACGCTTAAAAAGATGTGGGGCGAAGGCCAATCCGCAAGCCAGATCGCCAAAGAGTTGGGCGGCGTCACCCGCAATGCCGTGATCGGCAAGGTGCACCGTTTAGGGCTGTCAAACCGTGCAGGTTCTGGCGGGTCCGCTGCAAAAGCGGCGCCTAAGGAAAAACCTGCGGCAGCGGCGAAACCGACGACAAAACCAGCGCCCAAGCCAAAGGCCGCGCCGGCGTCCACCCCGCCAAAGGAAGAACCCGAGCTGGACGAAAACGGAATCCCGATTTCTGCGGCCCGCCGCGCGATCATTCCGGCAGGCCAGCCATTGCCGCCACAGCCATCAGCCAATGAAATCAGCCCAGAGGCGCTGGCCAAAGTCAGCGAAGTGGAAAAAGGTGCCAAGCGGATCAGCCTGATGGAATTGACCGAAAAAACCTGCAAATGGCCAGTCGGCGACCCTGCAACAGATGATTTCTGGTTCTGCGGTTTGGCCGTGCAGCAAGGCAAGCCCTATTGTGAAGCCCATGTCGGTGTGGCGTTCCAGCCGATGTCATCGCGCCGCGATCGGCGGCGATAGCAGATAGTGCAATAGGTAAGGTGGATCATGATCCACCTTACACAACCGAAAGGCCGCATGTAATTGCGGCCTTTTTCATGATGACGTCGCTGCTTTTCGCACCAACCCATCCCTTGGGGGCTGCGTATCAGGCAACGCGATGTCCCAGGCTAGGCCGGAAGCCACCAAACCCTTGATGAACCAAAAGCCAGGATCAGCCTGTCCCGGCTCAACCCCCAAACGGGCTGAATGGGGAAACGCGTGGTGATTGCCATGCCAGTTTTCACCAAACGTGACCCAACCCAGTCGCGGCAGGTTGTACCCCTGCACCGCAACGCCCGAAACATACCACCCTTGCGCGCCGGACCGATGGGCAAAATGCCCCACCATCCAGTGCCCCACCAATGACACGAAAATCCGCAAGCTGACGCCCCACAAGACAAATGCCCATCCACCCAGCATAAAAAGGCCTATCGCAAGCGGCAATTGCTGCAACATCCATGTCCGCTCGATGAACCGAAAGACCTGATCTTCGGACACCCGCGCCTCGATCATGAACGTCGGTGGGTGATCCAGCCGGAATGCACAACACAGCTGCCAATACGCGTCCTTCCAAAACCCTGCGGCATGGGCCGCGTGGGCGGGACATTCTGTCTGCCGTTGGTGCCAATCCCGCATGTCATGCGCTTGGATCATGCCCATTGGTCCCGCCATACCCACCAAGGTACCAAGCCAGACCAATACATATTCCACCCCGCGAAATGTCCGAAAACTCCGGTGGATCAGCAACCGATGCATCCCCACCGAATGCCCGCAGCAAATCGTCACCGCAGTCAGCACGACAAACACCAAAATCGCATCAAGCTGCATAAACCAAAGCACACCAATCGCACCCAGTATCCCATGCACGCCTAACCACAGCGCCTTAAGCGGTAGGAACTGCACATACCCTGCCATGGCAGATGTCTGTGGGCCGGGGATCACCCGCTCGGTTGCGATCAGTGCCGGCACCTGCGGCACCCTAACGCTCGGATCGTTGTTTGACGTCGCGGGCCAAGACATCCATCGCCAGATAGGACGCCCCCTGCATCACCGTGTCAAAGAACCATGCGGGTGCCAGTTTGCGATCATATGCCAGACTGACCGAAAGTTCGGTCACATCGCCCCGCGCCACGACATCATAGCGCAACGCCTGATATCCGATCCACCCGGCATAGGGTGTCGTGTCGGACAGAACTGCAAACGCTACGGTCGTATCCGTGGCCTCTGTCACGCGTAAATGCAACGCACCGGCCCCTTCGCGCCCTGCGAAATCAACGACGCGATTGGCTCCCAGACCCACCCCTTCGTCCACCGATACGGCCACGGGTTGCGGAAACAGGCCAAGTACCGCAGGCAGCGCAAAATCAGGCGATGTCGCGGTCTGCATTGCCTCCCAAACCGTCGCTGCGTCAGCCTGAACGACATGGGTCGCACTGGTGCTGCCTTGGGTCGAAAACGCGTAGGTCTTTGGCAAACCCTCCAAGCTACCTATGGTCAACGCCATACCGCAAATCACCAAGCTGCCAATATCAAACAGCCTGCTTTGCGGCGGATCGTCCTTGTCATTTTTCTTGCGCTCGAAAAAGACCCAGCCGATCCCGTCAATCAGCCCACCGAGCAGCAAAAAGACCACATAAACCGCGCCTCCCACAAGAAACATGACAGCCGCGATGATGGCTGCACAAAAGAGAACCCCCAAGACCAATCCGATCGCATCGTTGCCGTCGGCAAAGGCAGGCTGCGGCGCAAATAAGCTGCCCAGCAGCAAAGCCATCACCATAAACACAGCCGTGCCCGCCGCCTTTGCATAAAGCTGATTGGCAAATCCAGGGGTCAAGCGCCCCTGCGCAGCAAACCAGATCAAATGGACGCAGATCACGATGGCGACGGGTGCCACAAACTGAAGCCCTGTGGCCAGTAGGGCGGTTTGCGACACAAACCACGCATAGGTCAACGCCGCAGTTGCCGCGATCATATGCGGCAAAGCGCTTTGAAACTGATTGTATGTTTTAGCCATGCCGCGACCCTACGCAACGCACAGCACCGTGCAAGCGCCATTTCCCTTCCCGCGACCTTCGGTTACATGAACGCCATGACACAAAACCCACCATCTCTACGCCCAGACCGCGCCCCTGCGCCCAAAATCACCGACGCCTCCCGCGACGGCCAGCCAACCATCGGCATGGTCAGCCTTGGCTGCCCCAAAGCACTGGTCGACAGCGAACGCATCCTGACGCGGCTGCGCGCCGAAGGCTATGCCATCAGCCCTGACTATGCGGGCGCTGAGGCTGTGATCGTGAACACCTGCGGGTTTCTAGACAGCGCCAAAGCAGAAAGCCTTGATGCGATTGGTGAGGCCTTGCAGGAAAACGGCAAGGTTATCGTCACCGGCTGTCTGGGGGCCGAACCGGATTACATCCGCGACCATCACCCCCAAATCCTCGCCGTGACCGGCCCGCACCAATACGAACAGGTGCTGGATGCGGTGCATGCCAATGTGCCGCCCGCGCCAGACCCGTTCATTGATCTACTGCCCGCCAGCGGCGTTAGCCTGACACCTCGCCACTACAGCTATCTGAAAATTTCTGAGGGCTGTAACCACAAATGCAAGTTCTGCATCATCCCCGATATGCGCGGACGGTTGGCATCGCGGCCTGCGCATGCGGTGCTGCGCGAGGCGGAAAAGCTGGTGGATGCGGGCGTGAAAGAACTGTTGGTGATCAGCCAGGATACCTCTGCCTACGGGCTAGACCGCAAATACGATCTGAGCCCTTGGAAAGACGGACAAGTGCGCAGTCACATCACTGATCTGACGCGCGAGCTGGGGCAACTGGGTGCATGGGTGCGCCTGCACTACGTCTACCCCTACCCGTATGTGCGCGACCTGATCCCCATCATGGCTGATCCGGCGAACGGCGTCCTGCCCTACCTCGACATCCCGTTCCAACACAGCCACCCTGATGTGCTGCGGCGCATGGCCCGCCCTGCGGCAGGGGCCAAAACGCTGGACGAAATCGCCGCTTGGCGCGCCCAATGCCCTGACATCACCCTGCGTTCAACCTTCATCGTCGGCTACCCGGGCGAAACTGAGGCCGAGTTCCAACACCTGCTGGATTGGCTGGATGAGGCGCAATTGGACCGGGTCGGCTGCTTTCAATACGAGAATGTGGCAGGCGCACGCAGCAACGCGCTGCCCAACCATGTGGCGGCCGAGGTCAAACAAAACCGCTGGGACAGGTTCATGGCGAAAGCGCAGGCGATTTCAGAGGCGAAGCTAGAGGCGAAGGTGGGTCGCACGCTTGAGGTGATCGTAGACGATATTGATCAGGACAGGATCGCGACGTGCCGAACGTGGGCCGATGCGCCAGAGATTGATGGGAATTTGTTTATTGATGAAGGGGCGGAACGGTTGGCCGTGGGGGAGGTTGTGACGGTGGAGGTTGAGGAAGCGGGGGAGTATGATTTGTGGGGTGCGATTTCTGCAACAGAAAGTTAGATTGACCCGTGACGCCACACACGATCCTCCGCTCCGCAGCCTTGCAAATAGCACAACAGGTCATCAAAACGGCATAAGTACGGGTGCCAGCGCTCTGTGGGTTTCACAATGCGCGCCAGATGTTGCCTCTTCATCAACACGATGACAACATGCGAGGTTGCTGATCTCATGCATGGGAAGGAAGAACCACTTGCGACGCCTCATCGTTCATATCGGCCAGCCTAAAACTGGCACGACCACCCTGCAAAGCGCACTGCTGCTATCGCGCGAAGTGCTTCTTGAAGAAGGTATACTGTATCCTTTACCGATTGCAGGCAACAACCATGCGCATGTAGCGTCGCATTTTTTTGGCTATGAGGCAGCGCAATTCCATATCAAAGAACAACATCGCGAAAATCAGGGCGCGGTGCTGGCCGAAGGGGCAATTGCATGGGAAAATATCCTTTTCGAGATGCAGACCCACCACCCCCGAACAACAATAATTAGCGCCGAAAACCTGTTTGGCGCACAGAGTTTCGGCAATGTCGACGCGTTCATCGCTGAACTCAAACCTTATGCAGACGAACTCCATTTCGTGGCCTACATCAGATCTCCGGCCGATCACTACCTCTCTTTGCATCAACAAAGTCTCAAACACGGCGCATTGCCGGGTGAGCCCCGCAAAGGCAGCCATAACCGCAACGCACTTGAACCCTATCTCAATGTCAACGGCGTGTTTTTACATGTTCATCCATTTGATCGTGATAAGATGCATGGTGGTGACATCGTAACTGACTTTTTTGTCAAACACTTAACGCCTGAAGCGTTGCATGCGGTCACAAGACCGCAGACAGATCAGAACACATCCATCTCAGCCGAAGCCATGGTGATTTTAGATCACCTCCGACAAAAACAATTGACCTCGAAGCTTCACTATTACAGGCAGCATTACAGAGAGGCTGCAAGGCTTGTCATGCATGCTGACAACGACCTGCCGGGCAAGACACGCCCAAAATACAGGCCAGGCGTCGCAAGAATGATCTTTGAAGCGCATCAGGATCTTGATTGGTTAGAGACCACATTTGGTCTTCAGTTTAGGCCCCCGGACGCCGACCCTGCCGCTGATCATCGCACGCTGAGTGATCTGCGTTCTGTTCGTGCGCTGTGCCATGTTGACGAAACGCGATATCAACAACTCCGGCGAAGCGTACCATCACCACACATAGCTCCACTGCTGTCGGCAGGCCGAAAATTCAAAAAAGCCGGCAAGCAGCCCGTGCGGACACTGAGACGCGTCTTGACACTGCCAATACGACGCTTACGGAAGTTAACCGGCAAAACGTAATGCTGTGCAGGCCATCGTCACCGGATCGTAAAGAGTTTTAGGACATCACTTCCCGCGCAGCGCCATGGTTGCAGCCACCTTGACCGGGCAGACCTTTCATCGGTGATGCGCTGTCCACGGCTTCGGCGCAGGCGCCGGCGGCATCGCTCCAAGCCATGCCAATAGGGCAGCTTTGCGATTGGGCAACAGGTGCGGTCGGTGCAGGTACATTGGTTTCTTGGGCGAATGCTGTGGCTGGAAGCATCGCGAGAGCAAGTATTGTGAGACGCATCATGTCCTCCTACGGTTGGTGTATAACAGAATGTTAGCCCATCGCCCCCATTTATCAACTGTCTGGCTGTCGCACCCCTTGACCCACATCAAGGCGCTGAAACCCTATTTTGCTAGACTGACGTCAACCAAAGCAAGGAGAGGGACATGAAAGACACCGCCGCTGAGACAAAGCCAAGACCCCGCCGGTCGCGCCAACCTGCCAAACTCGCTAAACTGGCGCGCCGCCCTTATGAGGCCGAAAAAGCCGAATTACAGGCCGAATTGCTGAAGGTGCAGCTTTGGGCGCAGGAAACCGGTCAGCGCTTTGTTCTGCTGTTCGAAGGCCGCGATGCGGCTGGTAAGGGCGGCACGATCAAGCGCTTTACCGAACACCTGAACCCGCGTGCGGCGCGCGTCGTGGCCCTGAACAAACCGACCGATGAAGAGCGCGGACAATGGTATTTCCAACGTTATGTCAATCACCTGCCCACATCGGGCGAAATGGTTCTTTATGACCGCAGCTGGTATAACCGCGCCGGTGTTGAACGTGTGATGGGGTTTTGCGAACCGGAAGAATACCTCGAATTCATGCGGCAAACGCCTGAGTTGGAACGGATGCTCACCCGCTCTGGTATCCGGCTTTACAAATATTGGTTCTCAGTCACGCAGGACGAACAAAAACACCGCTTTGACGCCCGCGCAACGGACCCGCTGAAACAGTGGAAACTATCCCCCATCGACAAGGCCAGCCTTGATAAATGGGAAGACTATACCGAAGCCAAAGAGGCGATGTTTTTCTACACTGATACCGCCGATGCCCCCTGGACCGTGGTGAAATCCAACGACAAAAAGCGGGCGCGCCTGAACTGCATGCGCCATTTCCTGTCGACACTGGACTACCCCGGCAAAGATCACGCGATTGCCCAAGCCCCCCAGCCTGAAATTGTGGGCAGTGCCAAAAAGGTCATTCACAAGGCCGATCATATTCTGGGCACAGCGCTACATCCCGAAACGCGGCGGGTGAAGGCATAAAGGGGCGGCTTGCTGCCTGATACCGCTTAGGCTTTAACCAACGCATGACCACGCAGCAGTCTTTCACGCGACAACAAATCGTCGTCCTTTTCGTCTGCGTGGCAATCTTTGCGCTTGGTCAATTCCACCGTGCATCCGGTGGGGTGTTTACACCGATCCTGATGGACCGGTTTATGCTGTCCGCTGCGACGGTCGGGGGTCTGGTTTCGGCAATGTTCTTTGCGACAATTGCCGTGCAGGTGCCTTTTGGCGTGGCGCTTGACCGTGCGGGGCCACGCGTTGTTTTGGGCTTCTGTGTTCTGATCATTGCCATCGGCACCGGTGTTTTCGCTATCGCGCCCAGCTTTGATCTGGCCTTGCTATCGCGGGTCCTGATCGGGATCGGTCTGGCAGCGATGGGGGCCGCGACCCATGTGATCATCGCCCGGAATTTCACGGCGCGGGATTTTGGCTATGTCAGTGGCCTTGTTGTCACCTTGGGCGGCATCGGTGGCCTTTTAGGCACCTACCCGCTTGCTGTCGCGCTAGAGCGCCTGCCTTGGGGGTTGGTTTTTGGCGGTGTGGCCGGTTTCACGCTGGTACTGGCAGCGCTGGTTTTCCGCGTCGTCCGCCCCGGCCTGCCCACCGCTGGCGGTCAAGACCAGACGACGGCACAAGGCGGCTAGGTCACCCTGCTCCGCCAGCCTGAGTTTCTCAAGATATTGGTGCTTGGTGCCGTCACCTATGCGCCGATCACTACGATTACCGGGTTATGGGGTGGGCCATTTTTGCAGGATGTGGCGGGTCTGTCCGCGGGCCAAGCCGGGGCTGTGCTTTTGTTGCTTTTCGCGGCAACGGTCGCTGCTGGTTACACTTTTGGTTTGCTGGATCATTATGCAGCGTCGCGACGGGCGCTGATTTGCGCCGCTTTCATCGCCTCAGCCATCAGCCTCTTTACATTGGCAATCCTCAAGCAGCCGCCTGTCAGCCTGCCATCGCACTTTTGGTGATCATGGTGTTCAGCCAGCAATTCTACATCCCGCTTGGCGCCCATATGCGCAACAGCGTCGCGGACAACATGCTGGGGCGGGCGTCGACATTGCTGTCGCTGGTATCAGTGGCGGCTATTCCGATCATGCAACTGGGTTTTGGTGCCATTCTGGATGTTGGCGCCGTGAGGGGCTTGGCGACACCTGATCAGCACCGCGTCGCATTTGCGGCGATGGCCGCTGTCATCTTTGTCGCAGGGACAGTCTACATGACCGCCGCCCGGATCAACGATGAAAACTAGTCGTGATACTGAACGTGAGCCAACTTGAGCAAAAGATACTTCAAGCCAAAGGCCAACGGGCAGGCCGCCAACAAAACAAGAAAACTTGAGCCTACATCATTTTCACGGATGTAAATCCCGCCAAAATACAACACCGGGATAGTCGCAACGAGAGCAATATAGGTTGCTAGGAAATACGGCCCCCTCCGGCCCTCTACCCGCGCGGACACCAACCAGTCTGGCAGTGCTTCAAAGCGCAGCAGACCGGCAAACAAGTACAGCAACGGCATGCCAATCGCGAATTCAAGTAACATCGTTATCATGGCGCGTTTTATCGCGGGTGTTTAGCCGCCACGCAACAGCCCAAAGGTCGCACGGTTCACGCAATAGTCTGGTGCCTGGTCAACTTGCGCCGCTTCAGCCAGCAATCGGTCGCATCTGGCGACTTGGGTGCAACCCTGACAACCGGTGATCATATCAGCGTATTGCGCGATGTTGATCTTGTCTTCGTCCAACGCCGTGGACAGATCGACCTCACATGCTTTGGCCATTTTGATGACCCGCCAAAAGTGTGCGCGTGCGTCGCCTAGGGTTTGCATCTTTGATCCTCCGGTTGCGGATGATGGGGTGATAGCACCCGCGCTCGCACGATACTTTGCGCTAGATCAAGTCGGCATTTCGGCGTTATGTCTTTCCAAACGGCGCCGCAAAGGACCATACCCATGTCAGACAGTTTGGCCCTTCTTGGCGTCAAAGGCGGCCCCGCTATCAGGCCAGGCTCTAACATGCCAACATCCATGCTGCTTAAGCTGGCGGACAAAACGATCCTGATTGATGCAGGCCTTGGTGTTACGCGTGGCATCTGCGACCAAGGCACAGCTTTGACCCAGATTGATCTGATCGTGATCACCCACCTGCATTCCGATCATTACCTCGAACTGGGTCCGTTTTTTCATACCGCCTGGACGGCGGGGTTGAACCGGACAATCCCCGTTATCGGACCAACAGGGCTGGATGCCTACTGGACCGGGTTTCAAGATAGCATGCGCTTTGACATTGACCTGCGTGTGCGTGACGAAGGGCGCTGCGATTTCAACGGCCTTGCTGATATTCAAGTGATCCAAGATCAGATGACGTTTGGCGACATCATCATGCACAGCATGCGCAATCTGCACCCGCCCATCACCGACACATTCGCCTTGCGCTTTGAAACCGGCGGCAAAGCCATCGTCATCTCTGGCGACACCGCCTATATGCCTGAAATGGCCGTTTTCGCCAAAGGCGCAGACCTGCTTGTTCACGAAGCCATGCTGCGCGACGGGGTCGAGGCGCTTTGCGCGCGTATGACCAACGGTGACGAACGCCTGCGCACGCATATCCTGCGCAGCCACACGGATGCCGCGGACGTCGGGCGCATTGCAAAAGATGCAGGCGTCAAACAACTGGCACTCAACCATTTTGTGCCTGATGGCGACCCTGACTTCACGGATCAACATTGGGAAGCAGAAGTGCGCAAACACTGGGATGGCCCACTTTGGCTTGGCAAAGACGGCATGAAAATCACGCTGTGATACGCAACGCATTGCCCCTGCCCCGCACCACCGCTATCTAGGGCAAAACCCTGATCTTAGCGGAGCGTCCCCTCATGGCTGCCAATCAATTCGTCTACTTCATGGACGGCGTGTCCAAAACCTATCCCGGTGGGAAAAAGGTCTTTGAAAACATCAGGCTGAACTTTCTGCCCGGTGTGAAAATCGGCGTTGTTGGTGTGAACGGCACCGGTAAATCCACGCTGATGCGGATCATGGCCGGTCAGGACAAGGATTTCGCAGGCGAAGCATGGGCGGCAGAAGGCGCGCGTGTCGGCTACTTGCCGCAGGAACCGGAACTGGACCCAAACCTGACGGTACGCGAAAACGTCATGCTCGGCGTGGCTGATAAAAAAGCAATTTTGGACCGCTATAACGAAGTCGCGATGAACTATTCTGAAGAAACCGCTGACGAGATGGCGCAACTGCAGGATGAGATTGATAGCCAGAACCTCTGGGATCTCGACGCGCAAATCGACATCTCGATGGAGGCGCTGCGCTGCCCGCCAGATGATGCTGATGTGACCACACTTTCTGGTGGTGAAAAGCGCCGCGTTGCCCTGTGCCAGTTGCTGTTGGATGCGCCCGATATGCTGCTTTTGGACGAACCGACCAACCACCTGGACGCCGAAACAATCGCGTGGCTGCAACAGCACCTGATTGATTACAAAGGGACAATCCTGATCGTCACCCACGACCGCTATTTCCTTGATGCGATCACTGGCTGGATTTTGGAATTGGACCGCGGGTCCGGCATCCCGCATGAAGGCAACTATTCCAGCTGGCTGGAAGCCAAGGCGAAACGCCTGGAACGCGAAGCAAAGGACGACAAATCCAAGCAACGCACGCTGGCGCGCGAATTGGAATGGATGCAGCAAGGTGCGAAAGCGCGGCAAGCCAAATCCAAAGCCCGGATCAGCGCCTACAACGATCTGGTGAACCAATCCGAGAAAGAGAAGATGGGCCGCGCCCAGATCATTATTCCCAACGGCCCGCGCCTTGGGTCCAAGGTGATCGAAGTCGACAGTCTGAAAAAGGCCATGGGTGATAAGCTCTTGATCGAGGACCTGACATTCGACCTGCCCCCCGGCGGTATTGTCGGTGTGATCGGGCCCAACGGTGCGGGTAAATCCACCCTCTTCTCCATGCTGACAGGCCAAGCCGAACCCGATGAAGGCAGCGTAGAATACGGCGAAACCGTCAAACTGTCCTACGTCGATCAATCGCGCGATGCGCTGAACCCGGACACAACCGTCTGGGAAGAAATCAGCGGCGGGGCCGAGATTATCGAACTGGGCGACGCCTCCATGAACTCCCGCGCCTATTGCTCGGCGTTCAACTTCAAAGGTGGTGATCAGCAAAAGAAGGTTGGGCTGCTGTCGGGTGGTGAGCGCAACCGTGTGCATATGGCCAAACTGCTGAAATCCGGCGGTAACGTGTTGTTGCTGGATGAGCCGACCAACGATCTGGACGTTGAAACGCTGCGCGCGCTGGAAGACGCATTGGTCAGTTTCGCAGGCTGCGCCGTGGTCATCAGCCACGACCGCTTTTTCCTGGACCGGATTTGCACACACATCCTCGCCTTCGAAGGTGATGCGCATGTGGAGTGGTTCCAAGGGGCGTTCACCGACTATGAAGAAGACAAGAAATCGCGGTTGGGTGCGGATGCGCTGGAGCCGAAGCGGATGAAGCATAAGAAATTTGTGCGGTAGGGCGCCGCCGCGTTTTTGCGAAGTTGGCGACATTTTTATTCGGGAGTTTTCCGGGTGTCTGCATCGGCTTGCGGCCGACTACCAATGTCTGGTTTGAGCCCATTATGACCGATGCTGCGTGGCGCACGAATGGCGGCAATACCAATTCCACTCGTCGTCATGTCATTGCAAAGTCGAATGTTTGGCTTAGGCTGACTTCATGAACAGCTACGATGAACTCGAGCGGCTTCTAGTCCGCTGGTATGAATGCGCATCTAAGGATCTTGCTTGGGATGGTCCTTTACCACCATGGCTACGACCGGACGTTGCCGAGTTTTACAGACGATTTGGAGAGCTGACCCGCGATACTGGTTTTTTTCACATAGACGAGTTGCCTTCTCCATTGGCAGCACAGGACATTATCACTTCTGTCGAGGAGTTGATCCAAAGAGAAGATGGCAGTGTAATTTTGATATCCGAAAATCAAGGCTGCTGGATTGCTGGGCAAATGCCCGATACCGATACGCTTTGGTCGTCGATTGATCTCGAAATTGGCGATACACCCTACCCCGGCAAGCAACTGTTCGATATGGGTTTTCCGATTAAGGAGGCGCTCATAACGCATACGCTGCACGAAACCATTATGTCGGCGGTTGATTGTGGTCCTGCGTTTGATCTGATGGAATGGGAAACGGCAGAAGAGAAAATATTGTCGACAGGGGTTGTTACTAGCAGGCGTTACATCACCCCAGATGAAGGAACCTTGAGAGTTGGGTGGACCGACGAATTCATGGCCTCAAGATGGGCAGCCGAAGAGAAGTTCACTTGGGTGGTGCGCAAAGGGGATCGCAAGAATGGACCACGCCCAACGCCGTACATGGTTGGGCGCCCAAGAGCGGCAGCGACCCCAAAAGGGCAAGGCATGTTCCGAAAAGTCTTAGATCGTTTCCGCTAGTTGTCTGTTCAACCGATCCGGAATATCTAAATGCAGACCTTGGTGGTTATTGCATCAATGTCCGTAAAGTCCGCAAAGCAGATCTTAAGACAATCTCCAGACCTCGCCTTGTTCTGTTATCGCAAAACCAACCCCACCAGCACACACACCCAAGCCACCCCCACACCAATCGCCGTCACTGCCACGGCCGCTGATCCGCAGTCTTTGGCCTGCTTGGCCGCATCGCGTTTTTCCGTCCCGATATCATCCACAACCCGCTCAATCGCGGTGTTCATGCATTCGGTGGCCAGTACGATGATCCCACCCATCAGCAACATCCCACGTTCGCCAGCACTTAGCGGCAGCGCAAAGGCCAGCACTGCAAAAACCGCATTTGCGACCAGCCATTGCATCAATGATCCTTCGGTTTTGTAAACATGGACAAACCCGTCCCAGGACCAGATCGCCCGTTGCCGCACCCGCAGAATTTGTTGCCACATCTTTACCCACCTTTCGCAGTTTCAGCCGACTGTGAGCGATCCGGCCCAGACTGCCAAGGATCTGACCTGACCCTACGAAACATTTGACCGGCCCTGTGATGTCGCTACCGTTCAGGTATATGACAAAGGAAACCGCCATGTATCCCACCTATGCCCGGTCTGAACGCATCGCGGATGGCACCATGCATGCCGTGGGTGTGCTGGGCGCTGTGACGGGTGCAATTGTGCTGATCGTCTGGTCCTCGGGCCACGCGACTGCGGGACAGGTCGCTGCCATATCGGTTTATGGTGCCACGCTGATCGCCACTTTTGTGGCGTCGGCCTTTTACCACATGACCCCCTGGGAAGGGATCCGTCCTATTCTGCGCCGCTTTGATCATGCTGCGATCTACCTCAAGATCGCGGGCACCTATACGCCACTCGTTGTCATGATCGGCAGTGGGTTTGCCTATGCTGTCCTTGCGGTTGTCTGGGGGCTGGCCGTCATCGGCATGGTGCTCAAGCTATTTTTCTGGCGCACGCCGGGGCGGTTTGGACCGGCGCTTTATCTGATTATGGGCTGGCTTAGCCTTGCGCTGATTTGGTCGCTTTGGCCGATTGTGCCCGTTTCTGCGATGATCCTGATGGCGGTGGGCGGGTTGCTTTATACGGCTGGCGTGCCGTTTTATGCCAGCGAAACGATGAAGTTTTCCATCGCGATCTGGCATGGGTTCGTTGTGGCGGCATCTGCCTGCTTTTTTGCAGCGATCGCCATTGCGACCATGGCAATGGTTTAATCCAGAAACGCCCAGGTTTCAGCACCATCAAAGCGCCGCACCGGAACGGACGCAACAACATCCGGGGCGGCCAGTCGCAGGTTTACCGCCATATAAGGCTCAGCGCTGTCCGGAGCCAGGTTTTCCCAATGGGTTGTGCAGCCACAAATCACACAGTGATGAAAAGCGAGCGATTTTTGATCGCGGGTGTATCCGGTCGTCTGCCCTGTCACTGTGATCAGCGGTATCTTGGCGTATATCCACAATGCCCCCAGCCGCCGACATATCGAACAATTGCAGGATGTCGTCCACTTGGGTTTGTGATCAAACGCATAGCGCACTGCACCGCAGTGGCAGGTTCCAATGATCATGAATACGCCTCTTGGTCAGTGGTATGGAAAGCCTGACCTGACAGATTAGCACAGTTTCCCTAGGGTCACGTCATGGTGTCACAGCGCCACCTGCAAGGCAATTTTCGCCTGATCTATGCAGTTTTTGTTCATAAGTTGAGTTTGTTAAATGGTCGATCTGACAGATAAAACCCTGTTTGACGCTTTTGGTGTCGCGGGTTTCGGGCTTTACGTCCTGAATTACACCATGCTGACACTGCAGCGTGTCAAATCAGACAGCATCCGTTATTTTGCCGTTAATCTGGCTGCCGCCGCACTGGTGTTGATTGGGCTGACGACGGCCTTCAATCTGGCGTCAGCCCTGATCCAGATATTTTTCATATTCAGTTCCGGTGTGGCGATCCTGATCCGTTTGCGCGCAAGGCATCAAACCAAAGCGCAGCTTCAATACTAAAGCCCCGCCGCAACCCGTCTTACCGTCCGCAGGCGATCCGCATTTGGCGGGTGTGTCCCCAGAAAACGGTCCCCCGGATCAGGAATGCGGAAAAAGAAATCTGCCCCGCGCAACGGATCAAACCCAGCCGCTGCCGCAATTTGTGTACCCAAAGCATCTGCCTCAAGCTCAAAATCCTTGGAATAGGTGCGCGCGCCGACAGACGCGCCAAGCCGCTGCGCACCTTCGATATCTGTGGCCCCCAATGCGCCAGCCAGACTACCAATCAAGAGCCCGCCCAAGGCCGCGTTTTGCTGCTGTTGGGCGATGTGGCCGCGAATGTGGTGGGCGGCCTCATGGGCCATCACAAATGCCAGCTCATCGCGGTTGCGCGCCTCGGCAATCAGTGGGACGGTAAAGCCAATGATTGGACGACCACTGCGATCAAGGGTCTGAAACGCGTTCACCCCCTGACCGGGGCGATCGTCAACGACGATCCTGAAATCACAGTTTTCCTGTTGCGACCGGGCCCGGCAGAACTGTTCTGCAACAGGCTCTACCCGGCGCACGACAAATTCAAAGTTGTTAATGGCCTGCCGCTGTGACAGCCGCGGGGGCGTGTCTTGCGTTGGCTGAAGGGCTGGCGCAGGTGCCCCGCCCGGTTGGTCGACAACCACCGGCGTGCAGGCCCCCAGAACAAGCATGAAAACAATTGGCAACAAACGCATAGGCCACCCCACTCTGATATATTTCAGCATTAAACTAGCATTTTCAGCTGCTGCTTCCAGCCTTGATTGCGTGATGCGCAAACCATGGCTAGGGTCGGCCTTATGTTTACAATCGAACACGACTATGACGCCACCGTTGTGACCTTGGTCGACGAAGGCACAGCCCCGCTGAAAGAAGATGTCATCATCAACGCCTTTGATGATTGCGTCACGATTGCACAGGTCGACCCGCGCACGGATGAAGTGGTGCGGATCACACTATCCCTGACGCAGTTGCGCGATCTGGAGGCGGCATTGGATTTGCCCGAAGGTATCTATCAACTGCGCAAAGGCTGAGCGTTTTGACGCGTAAGGAGCCTCCGGCGGAGGTATTTTAGAACATGAGAAGATGGGTGCAGCGCATGACGACAGGTTTTTTCTGGGATGAGACATGCTTTTGGCATGGTGGGGGACATTATGCTGGCATGCTGCCTGTTGGCGGGTTGGTGCAGCCGCTTGACGGTGGTTTGCCCGAAAACCCCGAAACCAAACGGCGATTAAAAAACCTGATTGAAGTGACCGGGCTTGCAGCCGAATTGGCGATGCAAGGTGCCGATCCCGCAACGCGCAAAGATCTTTTGCGTGTGCATCCGGCCCATTATCTGGATGAATTCAAGGCGCTGTCTGATGCAGGCGGTGGTGAACTGGGGCGGCGCACCCCCTTTGGGCCCGGCGGGTACGAAGTCGCGGCCCAGTCAGCAGGATTGGCAAAGGCCGCCTTGGCAGCCGTACTGAAAGGTGAGGTCAGCAACGCTTATTCGCTGTCGCGCCCGCCCGGCCACCATTGCCTGCCCGATTATCCAAACGGGTTTTGCCTGCTCAACAACATCGGTATCGCGATTGAGGCGGCAAAGGCTGAAGGGCTTGCCCAGCGCTTTGCCGTGCTGGATTGGGATGTGCATCACGGCAATGGGACAGAGGCCGTGTTCTACGACCGGTCTGATGTTTTGACAGTATCTTTGCATCAAGAACGCAATTATCCCATGGATACAGGCGCATTTGCCGACCGTGGTAAGGGCAATGGCGCAGGCTTCAACCTTAACATCCCGCTTCCGCCCGGCACTGGCCACAGTGGTTATCTGGCTGCGATGCAGCGTTTGGCCCTGCCCGCCATCCGCAACTTTGCGCCTGACGTTCTGATCATCGCATGCGGTTTTGATGCGGCTGCCAACGATCCGCTGGGCCGCATGCTGGCTACGGCTGAAACCTTTACTATGATGACCCGGCAGGTCATGGCGCTGGCGCAGGACGTTTGCGCAGGCAAACTGTTGATGGTGCACGAAGGTGGTTATTCAGAAACCTACGTACCTTTCTGCGGCCATAACGTGCTGCAGGAAATGGTGGGCAGCGCGATCACAGCCCCTGATCCATTCGCAGAGGTTTTTCCACTGCGCCAACCTGACGCCCGTTTTGATGCGTTTCTCGACAGCTGGCTGGCAGAAATGGAAGCGGAACTCTGACAGCCGCCATGCCGCAACCTGTCATTCTGCGCGGCTGATTTACAATTATATTGCGGGGATGCCTGTGCGTGCATATCTGAAACGGAACTGAAAGGACGCTCATGCCTGTACCCAACCCCGCTGCACTCGATTTTCTGCTGACCCGCCGGTCCCGGCCCGCCAAAACACTGACAACACCGGTCCCTGATCGCGCAACGCTTGAGACGCTGTTAACGGCAGCCGCACGCACGCCCGACCATGGCAAACTGGAACCTTGGCGCTTTATCGTGCTGACCAAACCAGCGCTGGCAAGACTGGCCCAGATGGTGCCGGGACGCGGGGCCGCGTTGAGCATTGATCCTGACAAGATGACCAAGGCGCAGGACCAATTCGGCAACGCCGATCTGGCTGTGGCCGTGATCAGCAGCCCAAAACCGTCCGAGAAAATCCCCCGGATCGAACAGGTCTACTCAGCGGGGGCCGTCTGCTTGGCGCTGGTCAATGCTGGGCTGGCCGCTGGCTGGGGCGCCAATTGGCTATCTGGCTGGGCCAGCCATGACCGGCGCTTTGTCACTGAAGGTCTGGGGTTGTCAGAACATGAAACCGTCGCCGGTTTCATCCACCTTGGTACCGAAACAAATGCACCCCCCGAAAGACCACGCCCGCAACTGGACGCCATCACAACGTGGGTTGACGCATGATCCTTGCGTCTTTTCTTAAAGCGGTCGCGCAACTGCCGGACCGCCGCTTTCGCAGTGTGCTATGGCGGGGCATTGCCCTGACGATTGCCCTTTTGGTGGGTATCTATGCCTTGCTGCTGTGGCTGATCGAATGGCTGACAGACGACCCCATCACACTGCCGGGCGTCGGCGAAGTCACATGGGTTGGTGACCTGTTGGGATGGGGCTCACTCGGACTTGTCATATTGATGTCGATTTTTCTTATGGTGCCTGTGGCGTCGGCGATCACATCACTTTTCCTGGACGAAGTGGCACAAGCGGTTGAGGACAAGCATTTTACCGGCCTGCCAGACGTGCCGCATCTGACAATTTGGGATGGGCTGCGCGATACGGTGAACTTTCTGGGCGTGTTGATCGCCGCAAATATCTTTGCCTTCATCCTTTACATCATCTTCCCCTTTGCTGCGATTTTCATCTTCTATGCGTTGAACGGATACTTGCTGGGGCGGGAATATTTTCAACTGGCCGCCATGCGGCGTATCGGGCGTGCGGCGGCAAAAGACCTGCGCAAACAACACAGCATGAAAATCTGGCTCGCAGGCTGCCTTATGGCCGTTCCGCTGACATTCCCACTGATCAACCTGATCATTCCAATACTAGGGGCGGCGACCTTTACGCACCTTTACCACGCGGTCAGTCGCGGCTGACCTCTGGTGTCGACATGCGTTCAAACCAGTCAATATCGCGGATCGTAATCGCACCGGTCAGGATTGTCCCGGCAATCACAACCCAGATCGGAAAGGCCCATAGGGTGGTCACCTTGGCCTTCCGCTTGATATTAAAGTTCGCAGGCGATGATGCATGCGTGCCGGGCACAATTTCACCGGCCTCGCCCTGTGTCTCAAGGCGCAAGGGCAGCACGATGAAAAATACGACCGTCCAGATGACAGCAAACAGGACAATTGCGGATACAGGACCCAACGCGGTATTCCTTATATAGACCGATGGTTTTCAGATACGCTGAATAGGCGTTCAGACAAGGGGTTAAACCTGCTCTAATTCGACCAGACAGCCATTAAAATCCTTGGGATGCAGGAACAGCACAGGCTTACCATGCGCGCCGATCTTTGGCTCACCGCCACCAAGTACGCGTGCGCCTTCTGCCAGCAAATGGTCGCGGGCTGCAAGAATGTCGTCCACTTCATAACACACATGATGAATGCCGCCTGATGGGTTCTTATCCAGAAACCCCCGGATCGGAGAGCTTTCGCCCAGTGGATACAGCAATTCAATCTTGGTATTGGGCAGATTGATGAACACAACTGTGACGCCATGATCCGGCTCATCCTGCGGCGCGCCCACGTCGGCACCCAGCATGGTGCGATATTGCGCGCTTGCTGCTTCCAGATCAGGGACAGCGATTGCAACGTGGTTAAGGCGACCAATCATAAGCGTTTCTCCTGTTTTGCGCTTTATGGCGTTTGGGTGGGGCGGGTGCAACGGACGATGCGGTTAACGTCCTCTTCACCTTGCGGTGGTTTCAATGGGGCTCGCTGCCAAAAAGGGAAGAATCGCCATGGAAACGCTTGACGGCCTGATGTTCACCCGTGCACCCACTGCACGCCGCCCGCTGCTGGGCCTGACTGTGCTGGTGGTTGAAGACAGCCGTTTCGCAAGCGAGGCGGTGCGCTTGATGTGCCTGCGCTCTGGCGCGCGGATCAGGCGCGCAGATAGCCTTGAAAATGCACGACGGCACCTTGCGATCTATCGGCCAACCGTGCTGTTGGTCGATGTCGGGCTGCCCGACGGCTCTGGCCTCTCGCTTATCCGCACGGCAACAGAGGCGACACCAAGGATCGAAGTCGTGCTGGGGATGAGTGGTGAAGACCACAACGCCGATGTTGTGGCGGCTGGCGCAGATGGCTTTGTTACCAAACCAGTGCAAAGTCTTTTGGCCTTTCAAACAGCCATTCTGGAGCACCTACCGAAGGATCGGCAACCCCCATCCCCGCGCAGCGTGAATGATGAAACCATCCGCCCTGATCTGATCGCTTATCGCGATGACCTGAACCATATTGCGCAAGTCCTTGACGACACCAATGACGATGGCGCGCTTGATTATGTCACACAATTCCTGAGCGGTGTCGCGCGCAGCGCGCATGACCATGACCTTGACGCGGCGGTCGAAAACCTTAGCAAACTGCGGCGCGCAGGCGACAACCCTGATGCAGGTGTCGTCGCGCTGACGCAATTGGTACAAACACGCATCGCGGCAAGTGGGCCGCTTTAGCTTTCAGGCGGCAGGACGCGCAGGCGCAATTCGCGCAACTGTTCGTTCTGCGGCTCGCTTGGGGCGTCCATCATCAAATCTTCGGCACGCTGGTTCATCGGGAACATGATAACCTCGCGGATGTTGGATGCATCCGCGAGCAACATTACGATCCGGTCGATACCGGCCGCACAACCACCGTGGGGTGGCGCGCCGTACTGGAACGCGTTGACCATGCCGCCAAAACGCTTTTCAACCTCGTCCTTACCATAACCGGCCAGTTCAAACGCCTTAAACATAATCTCGGGACGGTGGTTCCGGATCGCGCCAGACACCAACTCGTACCCGTTGCACGCAAGATCATATTGATAGCCCAAAACCTTAAGCGGATCACCGTCAAGTGCGGCCATCCCACCTTGCGGCATCGAGAACGGGTTGTGCTCAAAATCAATCTTGCCGGTTTCTTCGTCCTGTTCGTAAATCGGGAAATCCACGATCCACGCAAAGGCAAAACGGTTCTGATCCGTCAGACCCAATTCATCGCCGATGACATTGCGGGCCTTACCGGCCACACCTTCAAACGCCTTCGGCTTGCCACCAAGGAAAAACGCCGCATCGCCCAAACCCAGACCCAACTGCTGGCGAATAGCCTCGGTCCGCTCCGGCCCGATGTTTTTGGCCAGCGGCCCTGCCGCTTCCATACCGCCTTCGACTTCGCCTGATTTCAGCTTGGCCTGCGCCTCTTTCACCGAAATGCCCAACTCTTGCGCCACCGCATCGGCGGTCTTTTCACGCCAAAAGATATACCCCATCCCGGGCAACCCTTCTTTCTGGACAAAGGCGTTCATACGGTCACAAAACTTGCGGCTCCCACCGGTGGGGGCCGGGATCGCGCGCACCTCGGTGCCCTCTTGCTCCAATAGCTTGGCAAAAATCGCAAAACCCGATCCCGCAAAATGCTCTGACACAACCTGCATCTTAATCGGGTTGCGCAGGTCCGGCTTATCGCTGCCATACCACAGGGCGGCGTCACGATACGAAATCTGCTCCCAAGTTTGGTCCACTTTCCGGCCGCCACCAAACTCTTCGAAAATCCCTGTAATCACAGGCTGGATGGTGTCAAATACATCCTGCTGCTCAACAAAGGACATCTCCAAATCCAACTGATAAAAATCAGTGGGCGAACGGTCTGCGCGCGGATCTTCATCGCGGAAACACGGGGCAATCTGGAAATACTTGTCATAGCCCGACACCATAATCAGCTGCTTGAACTGCTGGGGGGCCTGCGGCAGGGCGTAAAACTTGCCGGGATGCAAACGGGATGGCACCAGAAAATCGCGCGCACCTTCTGGGGAAGACGCCGTAATGATCGGCGTCTGATATTCACGAAACCCACTGTCCCACATGCGCCGCCGCATAGAGGCCACAACGTCAGACCGCAGTTTCATGTTGTCCTGCATCGCCTCACGGCGCAGATCCAGATAGCGGTACTTCAGGCGGGTTTCCTCAGGGTATTCCTGATCGCCAAACACCATGAGCGGCAGTTCTTTTGACGCACCCAGCACTTCAATGGCCCGCACAAACACCTCAACCTCACCGGTGGGCAGCTTGGTGTTTACCAGTTCCGGATCACGCGCCTTCACCTCACCATCAATGCGAATGCACCATTCAGACCGCACCTTTTCCACATCGGCAAAGGCCGCAGAATCCGGGTCACACAGCACCTGTGTGATCCCGTAGTGGTCGCGCAAATCAATAAACAGGATCCCACCATGATCGCGCACCCGATTGACCCAGCCCGACAGACGGACAGTATCGCCCACATTGGCGGCGGTCAGATCGGCACAGGTATGGCTGCGGTAAGCATGCATGAGTATATCCTCAAAGGGTCAAATGGTCGGCCCGATACACCCCTTTGCCTAGGCGAAGTCAACCATTCCTCATCATCTTGCTCAAAAAACTCTCGGCCAAAGCTGCAAAATCCGCCACAATACCTTGCGCCCGGACGCGCCATCCCTATAACCCACGACAATTTGCAAATAAGGGGGCACTGCCATGCCAAAGCGCACCGACATCCAGTCGATCATGATTATCGGCGCGGGCCCCATTATTATCGGACAGGCGTGCGAGTTCGATTACTCCGGTGCCCAAGCCTGCAAAGCGCTGCGCGAAGAAGGCTACCGCGTCATCCTCGTCAACTCCAACCCAGCCACGATCATGACTGATCCGGGGCTGGCAGATGCGACATACATCGAACCGATCACCCCCGAAATTGTCGCCAAAATCATCGAAAAAGAATGCCCCGATGCGCTGTTGCCCACCATGGGCGGCCAGACCGGGTTGAACACGTCGCTCGCGCTAGCCGACATGGGTGTGCTGGACAAATTCAATGTCGAAATGATCGGGGCCAAGCGCGAAGCCATTGAAATGGCCGAAGATCGCAAACTGTTCCGCGAAGCGATGGACCGTTTGGGTATCGAAAACCCCAAAGCCACCATTGTCACCGCCCCCGAAGTGGACGGCAAACAAGACCTCGACACAGGCGTCAAAATCGCGCTGGACGCACTGGAAGACATCGGCCTGCCCGCCATCATCCGCCCCGCCTTTACCCTTGGCGGCACAGGCGGTGGCGTGGCCTATAACCGCGAAGAATACGAACATTTCTGCCGAACGGGGATGGACGCGTCTCCCGTCGGCCAAATCCTTGTCGATGAATCGCTATTGGGCTGGAAAGAATTCGAGATGGAGGTCGTGCGCGACCGTGCCGACAACGCCATCATCGTCTGCGCCATCGAAAACGTGGACCCCATGGGCGTGCATACGGGCGACAGCATCACAGTCGCCCCCGCGCTGACGCTGACGGACAAAGAATATCAGATCATGCGGACACACAGCATCAACGTGCTGCGCGAAATCGGGGTCGAAACGGGCGGATCCAATGTGCAATGGGCCGTGAACCCCGATGACGGGCGCATGGTGGTGATCGAAATGAACCCGCGCGTCTCCCGCTCCTCTGCGCTGGCGTCCAAAGCAACCGGTTTTCCGATTGCCAAGATCGCCGCGAAACTG
Organism: Roseobacter sp. CCS2; assembly: GCF_000169435.1. Lineage (GTDB taxonomy): Bacteria > Pseudomonadota > Alphaproteobacteria > Rhodobacterales > Rhodobacteraceae > Yoonia. Next base: position 157,900 of record NZ_AAYB01000001.1, read on the forward strand.
GCGATTGGGTACACGCTGGATGAGCTCGACAACGACATCACCGGCGTCACACCCGCATCGTTCGAACCCACAATCGACTATGTCGTAACCAAAATCCCGCGCTTTGCGTTTGAAAAATTCGCAGGCTCTGAACCCTATCTGACCACTGCAATGAAGTCGGTAGGCGAAGCGATGGCGATTGGCCGCACATTCCACGAAAGCATGCAAAAGGCGCTCGCGTCCATGGAAACAGGCCTGACCGGTTTCGACGACATCGACATCCCCGGCGCACCAGACACAGCGGCAATCACCAAAGCGCTGGCTAAACAAACACCCGACCGTATCCGCGTGATTGCCCAAGCCATGCGGCACGGGCTGTCAGACGACGATATCTTCGCCGTTACCAAATTCGACCCATGGTTCCTGGCCCGTATCCGCGAAATCATCGACGCCGAAGCCGACATCATCAAAAATGGCCTGCCCGTCACCGAAGATGGGCTGCGCGCTGTCAAAATGCTGGGCTTCACTGACGCACGCCTGGCCATCCTGACGGGTCGCAACGAAGATCAAGTGCGCCGCGCGCGCCACAACCTTGGCGTCACCGCCGTGTTCAAAAGGATCGACACTTGCGGCGCTGAATTTGAAGCGCAAACACCCTATATGTATTCCACCTACGAGACCCCCGTGATGGGCGACGCGGAATGCGAAGCGCGTCCCAGCGACCGCAAAAAGGTCGTCATCCTCGGCGGTGGCCCAAACCGGATTGGCCAAGGGATCGAGTTTGATTACTGCTGCTGCCACGCCTGTTTCGCCCTGACCGATCAGGGGTACGAGACGATCATGATCAACTGCAACCCCGAGACGGTCAGCACCGATTACGACACCTCTGACCGCCTGTACTTTGAGCCGCTGACATTCGAACACGTCATGGAAATCCTGCGGGTTGAACAAGACAATGGCACCCTGCACGGCGTTATCGTGCAATTCGGCGGGCAGACCCCGCTGAAATTGGCCAACGCGCTGAACGACGCTGGCATCCCGATCCTTGGCACCACGCCTGACAGCATCGATCTGGCCGAAGATCGCGAGCGTTTCCAGCAGCTCGTCCAGAAACTGGGCCTCAAGCAGCCGCACAACGGCATCGCCTCTACCGACGAAGAGGCGCTGAACATCGCCGAAGGCATCGGTTTCCCCCTCGTTATCCGTCCGTCCTTCGTGTTGGGTGGCCGCGCCATGGAAATCGTGCGCGATATGGACCAGCTGCGCCGCTATATCTCTGACGCCGTGGTCGTGTCGGGCGACAGCCCCGTCCTGCTCGACAGCTACCTGTCCGGTGCAGTCGAAGTCGACGTCGACTGCCTCTCTGACGGCAAAAACACCCATGTCGCGGGCATCATGCAGCACATCGAAGAGGCGGGCGTCCACTCCGGCGACAGCGCCTGTTCCCTGCCCCCCTACTCGCTCTCCGACGCGATGATCGCGGAAATCCGCAGCCAGACGGAAAAACTCGCCAAAGCGCTGAACGTCGTCGGCCTCATGAACATCCAGTTCGCCGTCAAAGACGAAACCGTTTATCTGATCGAGGTGAACCCCCGCGCATCCCGCACCGTGCCTTTCGTGGCCAAAGCCACTGATTCAGCCATCGCCTCCATCGCCGCACGGCTGATGGCGGGTGAACCGCTGTCGAACTTCCCCCTGCGCGACCCTTACCCGGAAACCGAAAACCCGATGGACGTGCTGCCCATGGGCGACGCCTTTACGCTCGCCGATCCACACACCCCATGGTTCAGCGTGAAAGAGGCCGTTCTGCCCTTCGCCCGCTTCCCCGGCGTCGATACGATCCTCGGCCCCGAAATGCGGTCCACCGGAGAGGTCATGGGCTGGGACCGGTCCTTCCCCCGCGCGTTCCTCAAGGCGCAAATGGGCGCAGGCGCCGAACTGCCAGAGGCCGGGACCGTCTTTATCTCGATCAAAGACGCCGACAAAACCGACGCCATGCTGGAAGCCGCGCAAATGCTGCTGAAACTGGGGTTCAGCATCGTGGCCACGCGGGGCACCGCCGCCTGGCTCACTGAAAACGAAATTGATTGCGAAATCGTCAACAAAGTCTACGAAGGCGGACTGACCATCGTCGACCGGCTCAAAGACGGGCACATCGCACTGGTCTTCAACACCACCGAAGGGGCCCAAGCGGTCGAAGACAGCCGCGACATCCGCGCCGTCGCCCTCTACGATAAAATCCCCTACTTCACGACAGCTGCGGCATCACATGCGGCAGTATTGGCGATGCAAGCACGGGTCGAGGGAGATGTGGGGGTGAGAAGCTTGCAGGGGTAGGTTTTCCTTTCCCAATCCCGCCCTTCGGCCTATGAATATTGTATGACAGAACAAGAAAAAACCTGCTTTGTGATTTCACCAATCGGCTCAATTGGGTCTGACGTTAGACGGCGGGCAGATTGCTGCCTTCAATACATCATAAAGCCAGCGTTTACAGAGTTAGGTTTTTCCAAAATTGAGCGTATCGATGAAGCTGATGAAGCTGGGCAAATTACGCCTGGCATTATCAAGCGTATTCACGAAGCAGATTGGTGCGTCGCAGACCTAAGCGGTCTAAACGCAAACGTATTTTATGAAATTGGTATACGCCATGCGTTCCAAAAGCCAATTATTCACATGAGTAGCGAAATGGGTGAAATTCCTTTTGATAACTCACATCAGAATACGATCGAATACGTTCACGATGATCCTCACTCGCATAAGAAATGTATTGACCGGATCAAAAACCAAGTCATGAAAGCCAATGAAACACCGGATCACTTTTCTACGCCAGTTAGCATGGCACTTGGAATGAGCGCATTGGAAGAATCAGGTGATAGTCGTGACGAAATTATTTCAAACCTGACAGAACGCATAGGGCGACTAGAAACGGATTATAGAAATGCTGATAAGATCACTACTCAATATGCTATAGAAAACCGAATACTAGAAGAAAGACTGCTCAAAAGGGATGCTAAGCGAGCGGGTGTGAATTGGAATATGCTGTATCGAGAGCCAATAACAGTGTTGGGGTCGGGTGGAGTTACTAAACGTGAAGATGACGATTGATCGCTCCTACAAACTTTAGCCACCCTCACCTTTCCGCCAAATACCGCGCCCTTCTCTCGTCCAACTCCGCCTCCATCTTCTGCAAGCCGCCCCAGCCCGGCCGCTCGACCCGGGTCTGGTCCAACCGCTCGGGGTGCAGCACATAATCCGTGGTGTCCGGTCCGTCGATAATTCCTGCCAGCCGGTAGTGCATGAACGCCCGCAGCACCCGGTTCATCCGGGGCTGATACCCTTCCCCCATCGCCTTGAAGAATTTCACCACATCCGCATCCAGCCGGATCGTTACGCGCATCTTCTTGGGATCGCGGCGGTCGAAGTCTTCCCAGATCTCATCCCATTCCTTGGGCATGCACCGCAGTTTCGTGGCTGTCGCATGCAGATCATATTCAATCATCCGCAGCGCGTCGGTCGCATAGCTCCAATGGATCCGCTGGGTCTTGGTCATGTCTTTGGGATTGGTCATCGTGGTGTCCTCCTTTGCCGCCCAGATTGCCGTGACTGGGTGAACAAGGTGATGACACAGCGTGCGCACGGGTTGTGTACGGGTTGTGTACGCCATGTGTACGCCGCGTTCCGGTGGACATTACCGCCCCCTTCCCCCTAGTGTAACCGGACCAATTTGAGGGGCCAGCATGCACAACGTCGCCATAACAGGAACCGGGGTTTTCACACCATCCGAGGTTATCACAAACGACGAATTGGTCGCCGCCTTCAACAGCTACGCGGACCTGTGGAATGCCGAAAACGCCGATGCGATTGCGGCAGGCACGGTTGCGGCGAAGACCCATTCGTCCAGCGAATTCATCGAGGCTGCATCCGGGATTGAGCGCCGCTATGTCCTTGATAAAGAAGGCGTTCTTGACCCCGCGCGCATGTTCCCCCGTCTAGCGGCACGCCCCGATGACCAACCGGGCTACATGGCCGAGATTGGCGTGGATGCCGCGCAAAAAGCGCTGGCTGCCGCTGGTGTTGATGCCGCTGACGTCGATCTGGTGATCTGTGCGGCCTCTAATATGGAACGCGCCTATCCCGCAATTGCCGTGGAAATTCAACAGCTTCTGGGTGCAGGTGGCTTTGCATTTGATATGAACGTCGCCTGTTCCAGTGCGACTTTCGGTATTCAAACGGCCGCCGACATGATCCGCGCCGGCTCCATCCGCCGCGCGCTGGTGATCAATCCTGAGATTTGTTCCGCCCATCTGGAATGGCGCGACCGCGACTGTCATTTCATCTTTGGCGATGTGGCGACGGCGACGTTGCTGGAACGGGATGAGGACCTGACAGCGCCGCATTTCAAAGTGCTCTCCACCCGTTGCGCCACCCAGTTCAGCAACAATATCCGCAACAATAACGGCTACTTACGCCGCACACAGGACCACATGGAAGACCGCCGCGACATGCAGTTCATGCAAAACGGGCGTAAGGTGTTCAAAGAGGTGCTGCCGCTGGTCAGCAAACACATCGCCGATCACATGGCTGAAGAAAGCATCGCCGCCACCGACCTGCGCCGCCTTTGGTTACATCAGGCCAATAAGACAATGAATGATTTTATCGGCAAAAAGGTTTTGGGCCGTAAGCCGGAACCGGACGAGCAGCCGAATATCCTGCAAGATTACGCCAACACCTCATCCGCTGGATCCATCATCGCTTTCTCCAAACATTCCAGTGACATGGAACGGGGCGATAAGGGATTGATCTGCTCTTTCGGGGCAGGATATTCCGTTGGTTCGGTAATCGTGGAACGCGCCTAGAGGGCTGAACACATGAAGACGACGATCGCCATCGGGCTACTGATCACCCTCACCGCGTGCGGCGTGCCTTTCGTGCCTCTGGTCTAACCGCTGACGCGCTTATGCACATCTGCCAACGTCTCAACCCGCTCTGAATAGCGGTCGGTCAGCATTGCACTGCGCCCGCGCGTCATGATCGTAAAGCGCGCCAGTTCTTCCATCACATCCACGATCCGGTTGTAAAGGGACGATGGCTTCATCCGCCCGTCTTCAAACTCTTTCCAGGCCATCGGCACGGATGATTGATTGGGGATCGCAATCAGCCGCATCCAACGCCCTAGGATTCGTAACTGATTGACAGTATTGAAAGATTGTGATCCACCGCCAACTTGCATCACGGCAAGGGTTTTGCCCTGCGTGGGCCGGATGCCCCCAATCGGCGACAGCGGTAACCAGTCTATTTGCGTTTTCATAATCCCGGTCATCGCCCCGTGCCGTTCGGGGCTGGACCACACCATACCTTCGCACCACAACGCCAGTTCGCGCAGCTCCGCGACTTTGGGATGATCTGCATCCGCGTCATCCGGCAAGGGCAAGCCGGAAGGATTGAAAAACTTCGTCTCACAGCCCAGCGCATGCAAGACCCGCGCGCCTTCTTCTGCGCAGAGCCGAGAATAGCTTGTCTCGCGCAGCGATCCGTACAACAGCAAAATACGCGGCGGATGCTGCGGCGCATCTGTTCCGGCCAAAGCCGCAATATCCAACGGGACCAACGCATCTGGCATCAGATTGGGCATATCGGCGGTATCAATCGCCATCAGGCCGTTTCTTCAAGGTGCAGCTTCATATCAATCAATACCTGCTGCAGCGACGTCGTCTCGCGTAGCATGCGTTTGGCTTCGTTAATGGTGATCACACCATCGGCGATAGATTGATTATATTCAGCCATCAGCATCGCAAACCGCTGACTAAGCTTGATCACATCTGTATTGATCTCACCGCTGCTGTTGGCGCGTGCTGTGTCGTAGGACATCGTCACGCCTTTCAGTTCCGCAAGCGCTGAGGTCACATGCGGATAAGACGCTGCTGCCTCCAACTGGGCCACGGCATCAACCGGCATAAAGCGGTCGGTGTGTTCCGCGCTATCAGAGTAGTACCGCCCAAGTGTTGCCTTGGATTTTCCGGTCAGTTCGCATGCCGCTTCAATGCCCACGTCCTTGACCAACGCCTCGGTGTGTTTTTTGAGGTAACTACCCTGTCCCGCCATGCGTATGCTCCATCGTCGTGCTGCCGCTTGGACGGCAGGGGAAAAACGCTTCCCAATTCCCATTTTATTGCAATGCACTGTATGGCAAAAATAATCCAGTCTCGTGTTTCTGAGACACATTCACCAGTTGTCGTGCTGAGTGGTACGATATGTTTTGGATCGCGATCCACCTTTTTATGTCGGGGGTGTCCCCAAATGTTGCACGGTGCCGGTTTGCATTGCGTGATAGGCTTGCCAAATACGCAAGGCCAACGCTAATCACCCGTTATGGCAAAACTGTATTTTAATTACTCCACCATGAACGCGGGCAAATCGACCGTGCTTTTGCAGGCGTCGCACAATTATATTGAGCGGGGGATGCAAACCTATCTGATGATTGCGCGCTTTGATGATCGGGCCGGTATCGGGCGTATCGGCAGCCGGATCGGGATTGGCGCCGATGCCGATACATTCGGGGCCGAGGATGATCTGTTTGATATGATCTCAAACCGGCTGGCGGCCGGACCATGCGCCTGTGTTTTCCTTGATGAAGCGCATTTCATGACGCCCGAACATGTCTGGCAACTGGCCCGTGTGGTCGATGATTTGAACGTGCCCGTCATGACCTATGGGTTGCGGGTTGATTTTCGTGGACGATTGTTTCCTGCATCCGCATCCCTGTTGGCCTTGGCTGATGAAATGCGCGAGGTGCGTACCATTTGTCACTGCGGAAAGAAGGCCACGATGGTCGTCCGCAAAGATGAAGATGGCAATGTGCTGGCTGCGGGCGATCAGATCGTCGTTGGTGGCAACGAAAGCTATGTCTCACTGTGTCGCCGTCACTGGCGCGAAGAAATGGGTGACTATGCGGACCCCAATCTTGACTAGCGCCTGTCATCTTGCCCAAAAAATGCCTGCCGGACGCTTCTGAGCATCAATAAAAACTCTGCGGATCAATATCAATTGCCATGCGCAGGTTGGTGGGTAGTCGGAATTGCCCTGCCCATTTCGCCAGCGCCTGTTGCAGCGGCGCAGACTTTTCTGCCTTGACCAACAGCCGCACACGGTGCCGTCCGCGCACCCGCGCGATCGGCGCCGGTGCCGGCCCAAAGACCTGCGCACCGATTTGGCGCAAAGGACCATCCATGCGCGCCATTTCAGACCCCAAATCAAACACCTCTTGCACGTTCGGGCTGCTGAGGATGATCCCTGCCATGCGCCCATAGGGCGGCACGCCAGCGGCCTTGCGTTCTTCGGCCTCTGCTTTCCAAAAACTTTCCTCATCACCTGCCAAAATGGCACGGATCACGGCATGTTCCGGTTGATAGGTCTGCAGCAGCGCCTCGCCCGGTGTATCAGCGCGCCCTGCCCGCCCGGCGACCTGCCGCATCAACTGAAACGTCCGCTCCGCCGCCCGCAGGTCGGACCCTTGCAATCCAAGGTCCGCGTCAATCACCCCCACAAGCGTAAGTAATGGAAAGTTGTGTCCTTTCGCGACCAATTGCGTGCCGATGATAATATCAGTGCCGCCTTGTGCGATCTCTTCGATATGTGCCTTCATCGCACGGGCAGACCCATAAAGGTCAGACGAAAGAACCGCGATGCGCGCATCTGGAAATAGCTCGGCCACTTCCTCGCCCATACGCTCCACGCCCGGGCCCACGGCACTTAACCGATCTTCCGCATCGCAGGACGGGCACCGCGTTGGGATCGGTTTCGTTTCGCCGCATTGGTGGCACATCAGACGCTTCAGAAAACGGTGTTCTACCATCCGCGCATCGCAATGGTCGCAGCCGATCTGATGACCGCAGGCCCGGCATAATGTGATCGGCGCATAGCCACGGCGGTTCAGGAAAATCAGTGATTGTTCACCCTTTTCCAATCGCTGCTGGATGGCGCTACGTAGGGTGGGCGAGACCCACCGCCCGCCGGGTAGATCCTCGACCCGCATATCAATAGCATTCATTTTCGGCATGACCGCAGCGCCATAACGCGCGGTAAGCTCAAGCCGCTGATACTTGCCTGCTTCGACATTCGCCCAGCTTTCCAAAGAAGGCGTCGCCGAGGCCAGCACGACCTGCGCACCATTGATCGCCGCGCGCAACACGGCCATATCGCGGGCGTTATAAAGCACGCCATCTTCTTGCTTGTAGGATGTATCATGTTCTTCATCGACCACGATCAGGCCTAGGTTTTGATAAGGTAGAAACAGCGCCGAACGTGCGCCGACAATCAGCTGTGCATCACCCTGCCCGACCATGCGCCAACAGCGGCGACGTTCGGTCATTGTCACCCCCGAATGCCATTCGGCGGGCTTCATGCCAAACCGGGCCTCCACCCGGTTGATAAATTCGCCTGACAGCGCGATTTCGGGCAACAGGACCAAGGCTTGCCGCCCCATGCGCAGGCATTCGGCCACGGCCTCAAGATAGACCTCGGTCTTGCCTGACCCCGTGACGCCCTTCAGCAATGTTGTCCCATAGCCGTCGGTGCGCAATGCGGCACGCAACGCCTTAGCGCCAGCGGCCTGATCCGCGCTCAACTCCTTGCCGCCATAGTCAGGATCAAGCTGCGGATAGGGCGTATCGCGCGGCGCTTCCTCTTCCGATACCGCCCCCAGTTTGACGAGGCCCTTCACGACAGAGGTCCCGACCCCCGCCATTTCAGCCACTTCGCGCAGCGTGAACGACAGACCGCCATAGTCACGCAGCACGCCCAGAACCTTTTCGCGCGCGCCCGTCATGCGATCTGGTTTGACATCACCCAGCCGGTACACCTTGCGCATGGATTGCGCATCGCCCAACCCCGGCGCGCGGGTCCCAAGGCGCAGCATTGCTGGCATTGGGGTCAGCGTATATTCGGCCGCACGGGTCAGGAAGCTGCGCATTTCTGCGCGCATCGGGGCCACATCAAGGACGCGCATGACCGAGCGTATCTTGGCAATATCATAATCGCCCTTGCCCGGGCCCCAAACCACACCCAACACTTTACGCGGGCCAAGGGGCACCTCGACAAAAGCACCCAAATGGCACCCGCCCTCGGGCGCTTTGTAATCCAACAGCCGATCCAGCGGTTGGGTCGTCAAAACCCCCACCAAATCACCTTCATGGAAAAAGCTGTCAGTCATAGCCGCCTTTGTGGGTTTCCGCCCGTTCCCCAATCAGGTAAACGCTGAGACAACAAACACCAACCCATGCGCGGAGTGAAGAGATGAAGTTTTTCGTAGACACAGCCGAGATCGACCAGATCAAAGAACTCAATGACCTTGGTATGGTGGATGGGGTCACGACAAATCCATCGCTGATCGCCAAATCCGGGCGCGATATTCTGGAAGTGACGAAGGAAATTTGTTCCATCGTGTCCGGCCCCGTCTCTGCCGAGGTGGTGGCACTTGAGGCCGACGACATGCTGGCCGAAGGCCGCAAGCTGGCCAAGATCGCCGACAACATCGCGGTGAAAGTGCCGCTGACATGGGCAGGCCTAAAAACCTGCAAGACGCTGACGGACGACGGTATCATGGTGAACGTGACCCTGTGCTTTTCCGCGAACCAAGCGCTGCTGGCCGCGAAAGCCGGGGCGACCTTCATCAGCCCTTTCATCGGGCGTCTGGACGACATCAACCTTGATGGGCTTGAGCTGATCGAAGACATCCGCACGATCTATGACAACTATGGGTTTGAGACAAACATCCTTGCCGCCTCCATCCGCACCGCCAACCACATGAGCGATTGTGCCAAGATCGGCGCCGACGTCTGCACAGCGCCGCCGAATGTAATCAAAGCGATGGCGAACCATGTGCTGACAGACAAGGGCTTGGCTGCGTTTATGGCGGATGCCGAGAAGGCGGGGATTAAGATCGTCTAAGCGACGTTCAGGTAAGGTGGATCATGATCCACCTTACAACCCCCTTGAGTAGGGCAAATCTGCCACGCCTAGCGACGCGCGCCAAAAAAGCATGAGACACGTCCCCTAACCCTCTGCTACCTTGCAAAAAAACGAAAAGCAGAGCAGGCAAATGAACCAAACAGTTATGGCCGATGACCTTCGTGAGAAGATCATCGCAAACCCCGATGTCCTTTTGGAAGATGCAGACGTCATGCGCGCCCTTGTCGGTGCGGATGCGGATCAGACGACGGGCAATATCGTTGATCTGCGATCCGTCGCGATGGACCGTCTTGAGGCGCGTTTTGATCGTCTTGAGGACACCCACCGCAATGTCATCGCCGCCGCCTATGACAATCTGGCGGGCACCAACCAAATCCACCGCGCCATCCTGCGCATGCTGGATGCCAGTACATTTGAACGTTTCCTTGCCGATCTATCTGGTGAAGTCGCCGATATCCTGCGTGTTGACGCGGTGCGGCTGGTGCTGGAAAGCAACCTGCAAGACTCGCACAAAAGTGCCGGTGATGCAGTGGCGATCATGCCAGAGGGCTTTGTCGAAGGCTACATCACGCTGGGCCGCAACATGCCCGCCCGCCAGATCACCCTGCGCGAAATGCAAAAGGTGGGTGGCAGCCTTTATGGTGATCGCGCCGCATACATCAAATCAGAGGCGTGTTTGAAGGTTGATCTTGGCCCCGACCGCCTGCCTGCGATGCTGGTCATGGGCAGTGAAGACCCCCAACAATTCACCCCCCAACAAGGCACCGATCTGCTGACTTTCTTTGTGGGTGTGTTTGAACGGGTCGTGCGCCGCTGGTTGGCGTAAGATGATTGCCCCTGCCCTGTCAGACGCGTTGGGCGCTTGGCTGGCAGGCCAACGCGCCTTGGCAGGTACAGCGGAAAATACGCTGAAAGCCTATCAGACCGACGTCATGGGCTTTCTGGCTTTCATGACCCAATACAATGGCGAAAGTCAGGGCCTGGCCCCGATTGCACGCGTGACTGTTCGCGATATGCGCGCATGGATGGCACATGAACGTGGGCGCGGCATTGGGGCGCGATCATTGGCGCGATCACTATCCGCTGTAAAATCATTCTACCGTTGGCTGGCTGAACGCGAAGGGTTTGAACCCACGGCCGTTCTGTCCACCCGCGCACCTAAGTTTCAACGCAAGCTGCCGCGCCCGCTAGAGGTGAATGCAGCCTCGGCCATGATCGACACGGTCGAATTGCAAGCAAACGAACCTTGGGTGGCAGCAAGAGACGCCGCGGTTGTCACACTTCTTTATGGCTGCGGTCTGCGGATTTCCGAAGCTTTGGGGCTCACCAGTGTGGATGTTCCCTTGCCTGAGGTGCTGCGCATTGTCGGGAAAGGCGGGAAGGAACGTATCGTTCCTGTTATCGCCGAAGCGCGCGAAGCGGTTGCCACCTATGTCAGGCTTTGCCCCTATCCTGTTGCACAAGACCAACCCATATTCCGTGCTGTTCGCGGCGGTATCCTGTCACCGCGCGCAATCCAGAAAGTGATGGAGCAGGCGCGCCTGCAACTGGGCCTGCCCGCCACGGCAACACCCCATGCGATGCGCCATTCCTTTGCGACCCATCTGCTGGCCGCTGGCGGTGATCTGCGCGCGATTCAAGAGCTATTGGGCCATGCATCGCTTTCAACCACACAAGCCTATACTGCGGTCGATGCCGCACACCTGATGTCGGTCTACGAAAAGGCGCATCCCAAAGCCTGACAACAGGTTGCCCCTTGCCCATTTTTCAACCATGAGAGTATCATGACACTTCGCGCCAAAGCCCTTCTTGTTCACCTTCTGACGGCCACAGGTGCCGTTTTCGCCATGCTTGCAATGCTGGCCGCGGTCGAAGAAGAATGGAGCCTGATGTTTCTTTGGCTGGTCGTTGCCTTCTTTGTCGATGGCATCGATGGACCACTGGCCCGAAAATATGATGTGAAGACCAATTCACCTGCGTTTGACGGCGTCTTGCTCGATCTGATTATCGACTATCTGACCTATGTCTTCGTCCCCGCCTATGCGCTGTTCAAATCAGGGCTGCTGCCGGGCTGGACCGGCTGGTTCGCGATCATCATCATCACCTTCACATCGGCGATGTATTTTGCTGATACGCGCATGAAAACAAGGGATAACTCCTTTTCCGGTTTTCCGGGATGCTGGAACATGCTGGTGCTGGTCATCTTTGCCTTGCAGCCAAATTTCTGGGTCTCGCTGATCCTTGTTGGCAGCCTTGCCATCACGATGTTCGTGCCGTTGAAATTTGTGCATCCCGTGCGGACGGAACGCTGGCGCATGGTCACGCTGCCCATGGCCTTGGGGTGGACGTTCTTTGCAGGCTGGGCTGCTTGGGTGGATTTCTATCCCAATAGCTGGGCGCATTGGGGTTTGATCGTGACGTCTGTTTACTTGCTGTTTGCGGGTGTCACGCAGCAAATCATTCCAGAGCGCAAGACAGCCTAGATTAACAAACCTGCCGCCCCTTCAAGGCGTAGCAAAGCGACCTTGGCCTCAATCCCACCGGCCCCCGAATACCCGCCCAACCCGTCTGCGGCCAGAACCCGGTGGCAAGGAATGATGATCGCAATCGGGTTGGCACCGCAGGCTTGACCAATCGCCTGCGCCGAAACACCCAAGTCCTTTGCCAAATCGCCGTAGGTGCGCGTCTCGCCATAGGGAATGGCACAAAGTGCGGCGTAAAAGTCTTGCTGAAAGGCACTGCCGCGCGGGGCGACGGGGGTTTGAAACGCCCGCAGATCACCCGCAAAATAGGCCGCCATTTCGTCATAAACCTGCTGATGCAGCGCACCTTCGGTCAACGTGCCGCCGCGTCCCCAAACCAGCTCTGTCACCGCGCCATCCTGTGCATGTGCACCCAGCGCCCCAACAGGTGACGCCGCGCAAATCATGGCTTTAGCCCACGCACCGCCATCATTGTTGCCGTAATGGTGGCGATCTTGGTTTCTTTGTCGCCATCAACCGCAATCGTGCGCCCTTCGGTAAAGGTCAGCGTGCGCCCCGCTTTGATCACGTCGCCTTCAAACCGAAACGATTGACCACGGGCAGGTGCGAGGAAACTGGACTTGAACTCAACGGTCAGCACTTCACTTTCCGCGTCCATCAAGGTGAGTGCCGCAAAGCCACACGCGCTATCCATGCCAGAGGTGATGACCCCGGCATGCATAAACCCATGATGTTGGGAAAATTTTGGATTAAACGGCATCCCCAAAATGACCTGCCCCGGTTTCACATCTGAAACCGTGATCCCCATAGTCTGCATCGCACCCTGGCGGTCAAAATCCGCCCGCATGCGTTCAACAGACTGGGGATCACCATATTCCATCAACCCAACGCTTCGTTACAGCGCCCGCAAACGCCCGCATGCGTGTGCGTGCCAACGTCAGGCAGGATTTTCCAACAGCGCTGGCACTTCTCACCCTCGGCCTTGGCAAAGACCACAGCGACATCGGCAACATCATCCAAACGGAATGCGCCATCTGGGGCCATATCGTTTGAAACAAAGATACCGGAGGTGATGCAGAGGTCGTCAAAGCTGACGGTCTCCAACAGCTTCGCTGTATCCGCGCTGACATAGACCGTCGGTGCCGCTTCCAGCGACGCACCAATCACCTTGGCAGTCCGTTCGACCTCCAACGCACCAGTCACAACGCGGCGCACTTTGCGCACGTCGGCCCATTTCGCAGCCAGCGCATCGTTGCGCCAATCGCTGGGTGTTTCGGCAAAGTCTTCGAGGTGGATTGAGCTATCGTCAGCACCGAACCGTTCCAACCAGACCTCTTCCATCGTAAAGGTCAGCATTGGTGCGAGCCATTTGGCCAAGCGGTGGAACAGAATGTCCAACACGGTTCGCGCGGCCCGGCGGCGTGTCGTATCCCCGTCGCAATAAAGCGCGTCTTTGCGGATGTCGAAGTAGAACGCCGACAGCTCAACCGTGGCGAAGGTAAAGACTGCTTGGAACACACCTTGGAAATCGTATTTGGCATAGCCTTCGCGAACCTGCACATCGAGTTCTGCCAAGCGGTGCAAAATCCAGCGTTCCAGTTCCGGCATATCCGCCGGTTCAACCCGATCAGCCTCGGTAAAATCCGACAGCGACCCAAGCATAAACCGCACCGTATTGCGCAGGCGGCGATAGCTGTCAGCCACACCTTTCAGGATTTCATCGCCGATGCGCAGGTCAGCGGTATAATCCGACTGCGCCACCCAAAGCCGCAGGATATCCGCGCCATATTGTTTGACGACCTGTTCGGGGGCGATGGTGTTCCCGATGGATTTGGACATCTTCATGCCCTTTTGATCCAGCGTAAATCCATGCGTCAGCACCCCGCGATAAGGCGCATGGCCCATGGTGCCGCAGGCCTGCAACATGGATGAATGGAACCACCCCCGGTGCTGATCAGTGCCTTCAAGGTAAAGGTCGGCCATGCCGTCCTCTGACCCATCCGCGCGGTCGCGCAGCACGAAAGCATGGGTGGACCCGCTGTCGAACCAGACATCCAGAATATCGAACACCTGATCGTAATCATCGTGGTTCACGTCATTGCCCAAGAACCGCTCTTTCGCGCCGTCTTGATACCATGCATCAGCGCCTTCGTTTTCAAACGCCTCAAGCACGCGGGCGTTCACAGCTTCGTTGCGCAGCAAATAGTCGTCATCGGTATATTTGGCGCCCTTTTTGACAAAGCACGTCAGCGGCACACCCCAAGCACGCTGGCGCGACAGCACCCAATCAGGGCGCGCTTCGATCATCGAATAAAGGCGGTTGCGACCCGTCTGCGGTGTCCATGTCACCAGCTCATCAATCGACCGCAGCGCGCGTTCGCGGATCGTAGTGCCGTAGCTGTCCTGCCCATCACCAACGGCCTTATCAATGGCGGCAAACCACTGTGGACGGTTCAGGCGGATCACAGGCGCTTTGGACCGCCAGCTATGCGCGTCAGAAATCGTGATGCGGCGACGCCCCAAAAGCGCGCCAATCTCAACCAATTTGTCGATGACGGCTTTGTTGGCGCTGCCCGGCTTTCCGGTGGGTTTCAGGATACTTTCACCGGCAAAGAATGGCAGATCGGCCCGATAAGAACTGTCATCAAGGATGTTATAGGTCATTGGCAAGCCATGTTTGACCCCGATGGCATAGTCATCGTCCCCGTGGCTGGGGGCCGTGTGCACAAAGCCGGTGCCCGCATCATCGGTCACATGATCACCGGGCAGCATGGGCACGTCAAAGTCCCATTCGCCCTGCGCATCTGTCGCGCCACGCAACGGGTGGGCGAGGGTGAGCGCCGATAATTCATCGCTTGAGACATCCCGGATACGGCGGATCATTTCATCACCCACCAAGCGGCCAGCGGCGAAAACCTCTTCGGCCAGCGCGTCCGCGACGATCATCTTTTCACCGATGCTGGCCCAGCATTCCGCTGGCCGACCGATGATTTCATAAAGACCGTAGGCGATGTTCGGACCAAAGCAGACAGCGCGGTTCTGCGGGATCGTCCAAGGGGTTGTGGTCCAGATCAGAACTTTCGTGTCATCAGTGGACCCGACAACAGGAAAGCGCACCCAGATCGCATCGGTCTGGCGGTCGTGATACTCAACCTCAGCCTCTGCCAGTGCGGTCTTTTCAACAGGCGACCACATCACGGGCTTGGAGCCTTGGTACAGCGTGCCGTTCATCAAGAACTTCTGGAATTCCTCTGCGATCACACGCTCGGCGTGGAAATTCATCGTCAGGTATGGATCAGCCCAGTTGCCGGTGACGCCCAGACGTTTGAATTCATCGCGTTGGATATCCACCCAGCCTTCGGCGAACTTGCGGCATTCCTGACGGAAATCAACGACATTCACGTCGTCTTTGTCGCGACCTTTGGCGCGGTACTTCTCTTCGATCTTCCATTCAATCGGCAGGCCATGGCAATCCCAACCGGGCACATAGCGCGCATCGCGGCCCATCATCTGCTGGCTGCGCACGACCATATCCTTGAGGATCTTGTTCAGCGCATGACCGATGTGCAGATGACCGTTCGCATAAGGCGGGCCATCGTGCAGGGTGAAGGGTTTACGCCCTTCGGCCTTGTCACGCAGGCGGTCATAGACCCCAATTTTTTCCCAACGTTCCAGCCATTCGGGCTCGCGTTTGGGCAATCCGGCACGCATCGGAAAATCAGTGCGTGGCAAATTCAGGGTTTGTTTATAGTCGGGCGTTTCGGCGCACATGGGTGGCGTCCTTTAAGCAGTCATTTGGGAATAGAGCGAAGGATCGGTGCGCACACGCAGACACCTTTTCCCGGCAGGTCTGAAGTTTCAAACCGCCGGGCAAATAATGCTTATGATCATCTGCCGCAACATAGGCGCGCTTATAGGCCCAGCCAGCAAAAGGGTAAAGCCCGCAAAGATCAGTCGTCGCCGCGCACGTAATCCCATACTTTTGAGATAGTGACAGAGCCTTCGCCAACGGCAGAAGCCACCCGTTTGACAGAGCCTGCACGGACGTCGCCAACAGCGAAGATCCCGGGATGGGATGTTTCATAAGGTGTCGATTTCTCGACCGCCGATCCTGTCAGCACAAAGCCTTTGTCGTCCAATGCCACAAGGCCGGACAACCATTCCGTATTCGGTGCGGCACCCACCATCACAAAGGCCGCGCGGGCAGCAATCGTCTGATCACGCTCCTCTGCTTTGTGGCGCACGGTCACTTCTTCCAGATGTTTATCGCCGTGCAATTGCTTGATCTCGGATTGATAGTGGATGGTGATCGCCGGATCAGCCTCAAGTCGCGACAGCAGATAGTCTGACATCGAGGCGGCAAGGCTGGATCCACGCACCAAGACGTGCACATGGCTGGCGGTGCGCGACAGATACATCGCCGCCTGCCCCGCAGAATTGCCGCCGCCCACAACAATCGCTTCGGTTTCACGGCAATAGCGTGCCTCAACATCTGTGGCGGCATAGTAGATGCCGATGCCTTCAAAGTCTTCGAGCCGCGGGATCGCCAAACGCCGGTACTGCACCCCTGTGGCCACCACAACGGCTTTGGCGCAAACTTCGGTACCGTCATCCATGACTGCGCAAAAGATACCATCCTCTTGTTGGCGCAGTTCCGATACCCGGCGCGGCACAGCGAATTGCGTGCCGAACTTCATCGCCTGCACTTCGCCACGCCAGACAAGGTCAGCCCCTGAAATGCCCGTCGGAAATCCCATATAGTTTTCAATCCGCGATGATGTTCCAGCCTGCCCGCCAATGGTCAGATCCTCAACCACCAGCGCCTTCAACCCCTCGGCCCCGGCATAGACCCCGGCGGCCACACCGGCAGGTCCACCGCCGACGATCAAGACGTCAAAAACACGGTCCTCGTGCACCGCCATATCGAGGCCAAGGATTGCCGCCACCTTTGCCGGCGTCGGATCATCAACAACCAAATGTTTGCCAAAAATCACAGCAGGTTTCGCAGCACCTATATTGCAGGAATGCGCGACAGCTTCGGCCTCATGCTCACCCAGTGTCAGACTGCGAAACGGGATACGGTTGCGCCCGGCGAACGCAGCTATTTGTCTGATTGTGCGGTCTTCTTCAGCCCCGATCAGGGTCAAGCTGGCCTCGCCGCTTTCCAGCAGGCGCCTGCGGCGTGCAGCAAAGACCGTGATAATAATATCTGACATCTCTGGAATGCGGCTCATCAATGTCAGCATGTCGGCGCGATCAACGGTAAGAATAGTAGACGGTTCTAAACACCGCGCGCCCATTATCGCGCTGCCCCCTGCCAGAAAACTGATTTCGCCGAAAAACTGGGTCGGCCCAAGGTGGCCGTTTCCATATTGCCCGCCGGTACGCGGATCAATTGCCACCACCGCGCCGTCGATCACATAATGAAATGCGTTCAGATCGCTGCCCGCTTCGACCAATGTCTCATCTTTGTCGTAACATCGCACAGTGCCAATCTTGTGCATTTCTTCCACATGGCTGTCATGCAATGGGGTGCGCACCATTGTGGCAAGGTCTTGGGCCAGCGTTTCCATTCATTTCTCCTGTTCCTGCCCACATAAATAGTGCTTTGAAGGCTTTTGTTAACCGGCATCTTCACATGCCCCCTTAACATGGCGAGTAACATATTGCGCAGGTCGACGATCACCTGCAAAACGTCCCCATGACAAAACGTATTTCTATCGCCGTTGCAGGTGCCGGCATTGGTGGATTGACGGCGGCGGCCCTATTGGCTGACCGCGGCCATCATGTGGAAGTTTTTGACCAATTTCATACACCTCAACCCGTTGGATCGGGTTTGGTCATCCAGCCTGTGGGTCAAGCCGTTCTGGACCATATCGGCGCTGGCGACACCGCACGCGCGTTTGGAAACCCCATTCAGCGGATGTTGGGGCATGAGGCTGACAATGACCGCAAAGTTCTGAACGTCTGGTATGATAAGCAAAGCGGCGGTCAGTATGGGCTTGCCATCCACCGTGCCAGCCTTTTTCAAGCACTCTATGATGCTGTGCAGGCACGCGATATCGCGGTGCACACCAAAAGCCTTATTGCAAAAGCACAAGACGGTATGCTGCATCTAAATGACCGCACTGTTCATGGCCCCTTTGACCTGATTGTGGATGCCACCGGCGCCGGTTCGCCTTTGTCGCCCTTGCAATCAACCCCACTGCCCTACGGCGCGATCTGGGGCACGGTTGATTGGCCTGAAACAGAAATGCCGGCCCATCACCTTAGTCAGTGTTATCGCCGCGCGGACAGGATGATTGGCGTTTTACCGATTGGAAAAGTGCCGGGTGATCCAAAGCCAAAAGCCGCCATTTTCTGGTCGATGCCACGCGACAGCCATGATGCATGGGTTCAGCAAGGCGTGCATGCTTGGCGCGATGCCGCAATCGCTTTGTGGCCAGCTTTTGCGCCCTTTGCGGCACAGGTCCACAGCCCTGATCAGATGACGATGGCGCGTTATGCGCATGGTACTTTACGCAAGCCGTGGTCGCCAGGGATCGTCCATATCGGCGATGCTGCCCACAAAGCCAGCCCGCAACTCGGCCAAGGGGCCAACATGGCATTGCTGGATGCGCTGGCATTGGCGCGCGCACTGGATATCGCCAGCGGCGATGCGGCACTGGCGCTTTATGCCAAAGCACGGCGCTGGCATGTGATGAGCTATCAAACGATGAGTGCGGCCTTTACCCCACAATACCAATCCGACAGCCGTTGGTTACCGGTGTTGCGGGACCGCTTACTTTATCCATTGTCGCAAGTGCCGCCGGGACCACGCGTTCTGACGGCGATCGTTTGCGGGACGATGCTGCCACCATTACGCGGGTTGGGTCGCATCTAACGGCAGAATGGTCCGCTGCGATAGCGTGCCGTATCAAAATGAAAGTGGTCGCGGTGAAACCGGTTCGCCTCAGGGCCCAATACCGTTCCAAATGGTCCGCAGGCCGCGCGCCACATCTGACGCAACTGCGCGCCGTCCTCTGAAGAATCCCAATCCGTCAGCAAGGTCATTTCTGTTCCATCACGCAGACGGATACCTGCGATGTCAATCGCCCGGCCAAAAGCGTGCTCGGACAGCCGCCCACCGGGTTGGTTGTTGCGCGTCCGACACGCGTAATGAGAAACAACGCGCAATGATGACACGCCGCCGCCCTCTGCGCCGACTGCAGGCAGCACGCCCTGCTCCACCCATGTTTTCAATGCGCGCGCAGTAGGGCAATCAATGGTCGCACGCGGGCTGAGTGTGACACCCGCAACGGACCGCAGCTTTATCGCACCTTCAATCCCGCAGGCCCCGGCGCCGTTCACGCGCCCGACGACCGTGCCTTGAATGGATGGATCACCACAAACCTGCCCGCGCAACCTTGCAACCCGCCGTTGCGCGGCGGCAGCCTCTATCGACGCGGGGCGCACGGTGGGGCGCAAGGACCGCGCTACCGCATAGGGGCTGAAGGCGAAAAGGTTACGTTCAGCCCGAAACAGCGGGCGGGTCTGCGCGCCGAACGACAGATCAGGTCTTTCAAAAGGGCGCACAACCGGGCGGACGCCACTGCCGGCAGGCTGCGCTGCCGTCGAACCGCGTGCGATGGGGCGCACAGTGTCCTCGGTTGGTGTTTGCACGACATTCACAGTGGGCTGTGCAACTGGGTCAATTGGGCGAGCAGTTGGCCGGATGATATCTTGGGCCAACAATGGCCCCGCCACCAGTAAAGCTGTCAGATAGGCCGCCTGACGCATCATTCCTGACGTGCCTTGACCCGGCCAAAATCTGGCGCATCGGTATCCTGCCCCGCCTCGATGATACCGCGCCGGATAGACCGCGTGCGCGTGAAATAATCGTGCAGATGATCGCCATCCCCCTGCCGGATGGCGCGCTGCAAGGCAAAAAGCTCTTCGGTGAAACGCCCAAGAATTTCCAGCGTCGCTTCCTTGTTGTTCAGGAATACATCACGCCACATCACCGGATCAGAGGCTGCAATCCGCGTGAAGTCACGGAAACCTGTGGCCGAGTATTTGATCACTTCACTGTCGGTCACCCGGCGCAGGTCGTCAGCAACGCCGACCATCGTATAGGCGATCAGGTGTGGTGCGTGGCTTGTCACAGCCAACACAAGATCATGGTGGTCTGGGTCCATTGTTTCAGTCAACGCACCAAGACTTTGCCAAAACATCGTCAGTTCCGCGACCGCTTGCTGGTCACTTTCGTCAACAGGCACGATAGCCGTATAGCGGTTGTCAAACAGCTCGGCAAAACCGGACCGGGGGCCAGAATGTTCGGTCCCGGCCAGCGGGTGCGCCGGGATAAAATGCACACCTTCGGGAACGTAGGGTCCAACCGCATCAATCACCGTCCGCTTGACCGAACCAACGTCGCTAAGTGTGGCACCGGGTTTCAAAACCGGTCCAATTTCCTTGGCTACAGCTTCCATTGCCCCCACGGGCACACAGAGAACCACCAGATCAGCGTCCTGCGCCGCCTCCACCGCACTGTCACACACCTGATCGCACAGCCCGATCTCGCGCGCGATGTCACGTGTTTCCTTGGACCGTGTATAACCCACAATTTCGCTGGCCATTCCGGCACGACGCATGGCATGGCACATGGATGAGGCAATAAGGCCAAGTCCGATGAAAGCAACGCGTTTATAGATTTGCGTCATTTTGCGGCCCCTTTGAATTGCGCGACCGCATGGGCCACACGCCGGCAGGCGCTTTCATCGCCCACTGTGATCCGCAGGCAATGTGGCAATCCGTATCCGGCAACACGGCGCACAATGATACCTGCGCTGCGCAAGTGGTCATCACATGCGCCTGCTTCGGCTTCATCTGTAAAGCGGGCAAGGATGAAGTTCGCCGTAGAGGTGTCTGAGGGAACACCAAGCTCGGCCAATGCACTGGCCAGCCAATCGCGCCATTTGGCGTTTTCGATCCGGCATTTCGCAGTGTGTTCGGTATCGCGCACGGCAGCTTCGGCGGCAGCCAATGCAGCAGCGGACAGGTTAAACGGCCCTCTGATCCGGTTGAGCACGTCAATCACCGCTTGCGGGCCATAGCCCCAGCCAACGCGCATCCCGCCCAGACCGTAAATCTTTGAAAAGGTGCGCGACATGAAGACGTTGTCACGCGCTTCGACCAAGGATTTGCCCGCGTCAAACCCATCGACAAACTCTGCATAAGCGCCATCCAGCACCAACAGCGCTTGGGGTGGCAGGCCGTCGGCCAGTCGGGCGACTTCGGCGCTGCCGATCATTGTTCCCGTTGGATTGGCAGGGTTTGCGATGAACACAAGCTTGGTTTTGTCAGTGCAGGCTGCAAGGATCGCATCAACATCAACCACGCGTTCATTCTCGGGCACGACCACCGGGGTCGCACCGCAAGCATGGGCATAGATCGGATACATCGAAAACCCGTGTTCGGTGAAAACAACCTCGTCACCGGGTCCGGCATAAGCCTCTGCCAGCAGTTTCAGAACGTCGCCAGACCCAACGCCACAGAATACGCGTGCGGCATCCACATCCCATACGTCGGAAATCGCCTGCCGCAGGCTGGCGTGATCGGTCGCGGGATAGCGGTGCAGATCATGCGTCGCGCGCACGACCGCCTCTTTGGCCGCATCGCTTGGCCCCAAAGGGTTTTCATTCGATGACAGCTTGAGCACATTGCGAACGCCGTCCAGATGGGATGCGCCACCTTGGTACAGCGCAATATCCAAAATGCCCGGTTGAGGTTGAATGCCGTCAGCCATAGTTACGTTCCCGTCTCGTTTCGCCCGTTCTATCGCCCTGCCCGGTGCAAGACCAGTGCCAAGGTGTCGCCCAAAATGCAAAAGGCCGCCCCTGATCGGAGCGGCCTTGTAAATCATGCTCCGGCTTTGTGCCGGATGTCTGCGAAGATTAGTTCTTCGCGTAGAATTCGACGACGAGGTTTGGTTCCATTGTCACCGGATAAGGCACATCGCCAAGGCCGGGTGTCCGTGTGAATGTCGCTGTCATCTTGTTATGGTCGACGTCCATGTAGTCAGGCACATCACGCTCTGGCAGCTGGGACGCGACCAAGACCAGCTCTAGCTGTTTGGACTTCTGACGCACTTCGATCACGTCGCCTTCTTTGACGCGGTAAGACGGGATGTTTACCTTCTTGCCGTTCACTGTGACGTGGCCGTGGTTTACGAACTGGCGTGCCGCGAAAACAGTTGGCACGAATTTGGCGCGGTACACGACAGCGTCCAGGCGACGTTCAAGCAGACCGATCAGGTTTTCACCTGTATCGCCTTTGACACGCTCGGCCTCACCATAGATGCGGCGGAACTGCTTTTCTGTCAGGTCGCCGTAATACCCCTTCAGCTTTTGCTTGGCGCGCAGCTGTGTGCCAAAGTCGGACAGTTTACCCTTACGGCGCTGACCGTGCTGGCCTGGGCCATATTCACGACGGTTGACGGGGGATTTCGGGCGACCCCAGATGTTTTCACCCATCCGGCGGTCAATTTTGTACTTGGCAGCGGTACGCTTTGTCATACGCTGATCTCCTTCTTTATATTGCGAAGGGCGTTGTCCTTTCCCCAGATTTAGCCGGGGCGACAGGGTTCCGCTTGCGCGGTCCACCAACACCAATGAATGGGCGGCTTATAAAGGGGATTCTGGGGGTGTCAACGACGAAGAATGGCCCGCTGGCCGTGCGTCATATCTATGACCTAGGAAAGTACATATTTCGTCCAATTGTCGCCAAAGGCACACAATATAAGGTATGCTGGGGCAGTAATGAGGATCAAACGTGCCTATTAGTCTTGTTGTCGTGTTCATCGGTTTGGCTGCGTTGTGGCTATTGGTCCATCAAACCGTGAAGCGGCGCTTCACCAGGTTGAATGCCAATTTGCCTCACATGTATGGGTCCGCGCTTACTGCTCCGACACAAGAGGGTGATGCCCCCCCGCTGATGGCGCTTTGCATTGATCTTATACGCAAAGAAAACTGCTGTGTGGCTTTCGATGGGCTTTCAGCACATGAGCGGAAAATGATATTACACGCTTATGCAATTGAGGCCGCGCCATCATGGATGTCGCATTATGGCGCCCTTTGGCTTTCACCTGCCAATCGCCTGCTGGTATCGCAGCTACGGCAGATCAAATCGTCCCGTCCCGATCTGCCAAAGCAACATTTTGGTGCCATAAAGCGCCAACAGCAATTGCGTTCCACAGCAGAAAGCTAGACACCTGCGGCTATGTCGCAACCGTCGCAACCCAATCAGCTGATCTATTTCGCCGCCGCTTTCGGAGCAGGCGGGCTTTTGTCGTTGATGGTGCTATTTAATGGCACGCTCGCGGCCTATGGATCACTGTTTTTTGCATCTTGGGTGCCGCATCTGACGGGCACTGTCGCGGCCTTGATTTTTTTGGTGTTTCTAAGGCCAAAACGGGCGCAACAAGCGCGCCCACCATGGTGGGTCTATTTGGGCGGTGTGTCAGGTGCGGTGACGGTGATGCTGACCTCTGCGACCCTGAACAGCGCTTTGGCACTTTCAGGCACCATCGCGCTTGGTTTGGCCGGGCAGATGGTGTTCAGCCTTTTTGCCGATATGCGCGGTTTATTTGGCTTGCCGCAACGCACGCCGGTTCGGCGTGACTATGTTGCCTTGATGTTTATCATCGCAGGCAGCCTGATCCTGATCTTCTTCGGAAGCGGGTCATGATCTGGTTTGCCACCCTCGCGATCCTTGCCGGTGTTCTGGTGTCACTTAGCCGTCAGATCAACGGGCGCTTGGCGCTGTCGACTTCGGCGATGGAGTCGTCATTCTGGAACCATATTGTGGGACTGGTTTTCATCACTGGCGTCGCCTTGCTGGTTGGCGGCTTGTTCGCCGGAGAACCCGAAGCATCCCCTTGGTGGGCGTATTTAGGCGGGCCAATTGGCGTGATCTTTATTGCGGCAGGCAGTTGGCTGATCGCACGGATCGGCGCCGCACAAACCGCCCTTTTGATCATTGCAGGCCAGATGATATCCGGTGTCCTGCTGGATATCATTATGGGCGCGCCCGGCAATCTTTGGGCGCGTACCTTGGGTGTGGCTTTGATCATGGCGGGCATGTGGGTGGCCCATGGCGGCAAAAAATCGTCCTAGTCGTCGCCACCAGTGTTCATCTGGGCGATGCCTGCAACGCCCGAATTTCCCAACTCAACCGTCGCAAAGGGGCCACCGATGCACAAATTGGCAAGGTCTGTGTTGTCCAAAGGTGGCGCCCCTGCAAACACGTCTTTAGCAAATTCTTCCGCGTTATCCTTGGGGCGATACCCTAGATGACCTGCTTTGGTATTATCAACCACGGCCCGGTCATTGTTGGAAATGCCATAGACAATCGTAAAGCCCACAACAGGACTATCGACGGACCGTTCCACCAGATGGATCAGATCGTCATAGGACAGCCACGTGCCGATGCTACGCGCATTTGTGGCCGGTGCGCAGGAAAAGATCCGCAAACACACGCTCTCAATCCCGCGTTTGTCCCAGTACAGGCTCGCAAGGTCCTCGGTAAAGCATTTGGCAAGGCCGTAATACGTGTCAGGGCGGTGCGGGGCATCAAGACCGATGGTGTCGGTTTTCTTATGCATACCGACCGCATGAACAGAGCTTGCATAGACCACCCGTTTGACACCGCAGCGATAGGCGGCCTCCCACACATTATAAGCGCCGATGATGTTGGATTGCAGTATGTCATCCCAAGCCGCCTCATCCGCGATAGCGCCGAAATGGATGACCATATCAGCCCCCTCGATGATCTTCAGCATTGCATCAAGGTTCGAGACGTCGGCCTGCACATAGGTTTCACCGTCCTGCAATGCGCCGATATCATCGACAATATCGGTCGACACCAATGCGTCGCACATCTTCTTCAAAGGCCCGCGCAGGCGGGACCCAAGCGCGCCGGCGGCCCCTGTCAAAACAAGCTTCTTCATTCGTTTTCCTTTCCAGTGGCCGCGCGCATTTGCGCAAGCAGGGCATCGGCGCCTTTCGCCAGTAAATTCGTATCGGTGCCGCAGGCCACAAAAGTGAACCCTTCTGCCAGCAGTTTTTGCGCAAATGCCGGATCGGTCACCAATGTACCGACCGGGATGCCTGCATCCATCAGTTTGCGGGCCGCGGGCAGGATCAGGTTCCAGACCTCATCCGACATGTGTTGGCCCAGAAGCCCCATATCGGCCGCAATATCAGCGGGACCAAAGAAAACACCGTCAACGCCATCCACCTGACCAATCTCAAGCGATTGCGCGATGGCCGATTGCGTTTCAACCTGTACCATCACGGCTGTTTGGTCATCTGCTTTGGCATAATAATTCGTGACCCGACCAAAATTATTGGCACGGATGGACCCTGCCACACCTCGCACACCATTGGGTGGATAACGACAGGCGGCAACCGCCGCCTGCGCTTCTTCGACTGACTGCACCATCGGAAATAAAAGGCCCGGTGCGCCCACATCCAGCAGGCGTTTCACCATCACGGTGTCGTTCCAGGGCGGACGTACAATCGCTGTGGACCCATGCGGCGCTATCGCCTGCAATTGCCCTAGAACCGTGCCTATTTCGCTGGGGGCATGTTCCATATCGACCAGTAGCCAGTCATAGCCCGCACTCGCCACCACCTCGGCCGCATAATTATGTGACAGGCTGATCCAAAGACCGATCTGCTGGTGGCCTTCGCGGATCGCGGCAAGGAAAGCGTTAGGAGCCATCTTCATATCACAGCCTTCTCGATAAATTTTTTGCCCTTCTCAAGCCGATCATAGTGAAACGAGCTCAGATCAAGCGCGCGATATTCGCCGTAGGTGATCATCTCTGCTGTCCCCCGCCCCATTGCGGGCGATTGCTGAAATCCGTGACCAGAAAAGCCGTTCACAAAGATAAAGTTCTCTACTTGGGTATGCGGCCCCAAAATCGCATTCTGATCAAAGGTGTTATAGGCATAATGCCCCGCCCAAGAGTTGCGCAACTTGATTGCTTCAAACTGTGGGATACGGGTGGCAAGCACAGGCCAGACTTTATTTTCCCAAATGCTGTGGTCCTGCACGAAATCATCGTAGTCGACCGCC
Organism: Roseobacter sp. CCS2; assembly: GCF_000169435.1. Classification (GTDB taxonomy): domain Bacteria; phylum Pseudomonadota; class Alphaproteobacteria; order Rhodobacterales; family Rhodobacteraceae; genus Yoonia. The sequence goes on from NZ_AAYB01000001.1 coordinate 184,449, forward strand.
GGGTCCTCATCCGGCGGGCAGCCTGCAAGATAATAGGTACCGTCGGTGCGCATATGCACGCCCGAGGGGTCAATCGTCAGTGGCAGGTCGCGATCAAGCGGCTTTTCTGCCTCAAAAATAAAGGTATAGCGTTTGCGCGGCTCGACCGGAATGTCGATACCCGCCATGCGGCTTGTCAGCACAGCGCGGGGGCCAGAGGCGTTGACGACCGTACCACATGTGATCACCTCACCGGATTTCAGGATCACGCTTTCCACCTTGTTCCCGGCCGCATTGCGGTTCATCGCCACGACCTCATTGGTCAGATAGTCCACCCCGCGTTCCTTGGCGGACCGTTTCCACCAGTCAAACAACGTGTTGCCGTCGAAATACCCTTCATCCACCAGATTATGGTTCGCCGCGACGATGTCATCGAGGTTGTAGAACGGATAGTCTTGCGCGATCTCATCGCGGGTCATGTATTTGGTGCCAGCACCGTTCGCCGCCTGCACCTTCTGGCTTTCGCGCAAGGTCGCTGCAAAGTCTTCATTATCGGCCAGATACATGTAGCCATAGCTTTGCAGCACCACGTCTGGCACGCGCGGGTCGCCACCCATATAGTCGCGAAAGTTCTTTACGAAATCAGCCGCAAACTGCGACACCTTCACATTGACTGCGGCGCTGAACTGCTGGCGCATGCAGGAATTGGTGTGCGAAGTCGATGTGAACTCATACGTCGGATCACGTTCCACCACGAGGATCGAACCGTCGAAATCCGGGTTGTCGGTGAGAAACCACGCAACAGACGATCCATACATCGCCCCGCCAACAATCACGACGTCATAGCTGGTTTTGGCTGGCGCTTGCGTCATGCGGTTTTCCCCTTTGCTGTGGCGGCAAGAACAGCATCCACTGCTTCTGCGCTCATCCCATAGTCGTCACGAGCAGCTTCGGCAGAAATATAGCCGCGTGCAAGATCGCGTTTGACCATTTCAGGGTCACGCTGCGACGGGTCGCCGTAACCCGCGCCACCGGGGAAGGCGAGCATCACGCGCCGCCCTTCGGCCACATGCTGTTTGCCTTTGCCTTGCATCAGGGTGCCGTCATCTTGCGCAATCGTTGTCGGCGCGCCATCCTGCCCGCCTTGCCGTCCACGCGCGGGGTGGTCAACGCGGTCAAACATGGCCGAGAAATCAAACTCATGGCCCTCGGCGGCACCCACTTCCATATATTGCCCCAGACCACCACGATATTCACCGGCACCACCACTATCGGGACGCAATTCCTTGCACCAAATGATGACAGGGCCAGTGTGTTCAGTCGCCTCAATCGGCATTGTCATCACGCCGGAGGGGAATGCTGTTGCGTTCAACCCGTCAACCGTTGGCCGCGCACCTGCCCCGCCAGAGTTGAAGGTCAGCACCTCAGCGCGTTGTCCTTGTTTGCCTTGCACCGGGCGCAGTGAGACCTGGAAATTGCATAGACACCCTGCCCCTTCGGCCGGCACTGTTGCTGGCAGGATTTTGTCCAATGCATCATAGACTGTATCGGGGATCATATGCCCGATGACATGTCGCAACGCGACAGGTGCTGGATGCACGGCGTTGACGATACTATCCTCTGGCGCCGATACCTCAAAAGGCGCTAATGATGCGGCATTATTGGGAATTTCGGGGGCCACAGCGCATTTCAGCGCATAGCAAGCGTAGGCCTTGGTATAGACCAGCGGCACGTTGATACCCTTTTTATCAAGGCCAGATGTGCCAGTGAAATCGCAATGCATCCGGTCCTTTTCGATGCTCAGTTTCACCTTCAGATCAATCGGCGTCGCAAACCCGTCGATGCGCATGGCACCCGTCGCGGTCTCGCGCGGCAATGCGGCAATCCGCTCTAACGTCGCGCGGCGCGAATTCTCGAGGATGAAATCGCCAATACCTTCCAGATCGGTGAGGTTGAATTCATCCATCATCTCGACCAGACGCCGATGTCCGATCTCATTGCAGGTGGCCAGCGCATAGATATCACCCACCAGTTGATCAGGCTCGCGCACATTGCCCCGCACGATGCGGATCAGGGTGTCATCGACTGTCCCGCGATCCACGAATTTCATGATCGGGATGTACAGGCCTTCTTCGTAAACGCTCGCCGCATCGGCACCAAAGCCGCGCCCGCCGATATCGACGACATGGGCCGTACAGGCAAAAAAGCCAACGTGGTGGCCTTTGTGGAAAGATGGGCTGACGACGGTAATATCGTGCAGATGTCCTGTGCCTTCCCACGGGTCGTTGGTGATATAAACGTCACCTTCGTTAATGTTCTCACGCCCGATGCGGCGGATGAAATGCGCCACGGCGTCTGCCATCGCGTTGACGTGGCCGGGGGTGCCAGTGACAGCTTGGGCCAGCATCAGACCTTTGGCGTTGTACACGCCCGCCGAAAGATCACCCGCTTCGCGCACAGAGGTTGAAAAAGCCGTGCGCACCAGCGCCTGCGCCTGTTCTTCCACGACCGAGATCAGGCGGTTCCACATGACTTGATAGGCAACGTTGCTCATGTCCGTTTCTCCGTGATGTCGATGGTGCCATCGGGCCGCGCGATGGCGGTACGGCTGTTGGGGATGACGATTGTGGTTTCATCCTCGGTGATCAACGCGGGGCCTGCCACCGTATCGCCGGGGTTCAGTGTGTCGCGTAAAACCACCGCGGCATCACTGGCGGCACCTTGGACCGGATCAAAAAGTGCGCGTGTACAATCGACAGCACCTGACTGACCTTTTGGCGTTTCATCCAAACTGTCGGCTTTCGCAGCCTGTGTCGTCGCATTCACGGCCCAGACGGTGATTTCGATATCCATGCCCGCGACGGTGCGCCCAAAGAGGGTTGTATAGTCTGCCTCAAACAGCGCTTGGAAGGTCGCAGCGTCTGGGTTTGCCGCTTGTTTCGCGCTCAAAGCGATGGGGATTTCCCAGCCTTGGCCCGTGTAGCGCATGTAGACTTTGTATTCGGCGCTGATCGACGCTTTGGCGTCGCAGGTGCGGACAAAACCCGTGGCTTCTGTTTCCAACTCGCGCAGCAGGGTCTGCACTGTGTCAGGCGCAAAGTGCGACAGTTTCATGTATACACTGCGGGTCGCTTCAAAGCTGAACGGCGCGCGCAGGAACCCAATCGCAGAGCCGACGCCAGCACCGGTTGGCACCAGCAACCGGTCCACCCCCAGCTTTTCACACAACCGACCGGCATGGAGCGGGGCCGCACCGCCAAAAGCGATCATCGTATAATCAGCAAGGTCTTCGCCATTCTCAACCGCATGGACGCGGGCGGCGTTTGCCATGTTTTCATCAACAACTTCGGCCAGACCAAAGGCGGCTGTTTGCGCATCCATATCCAAAGGTTCGCCCAATGCAGTCAGCGCTTGCGCGGATGCATCACTGTGCAGTTTCATCGACCCGCCTGCGAAGTTGTCAGGGTCCAGTTTACCTAAGATCAGGTCCGCGTCCGTGACCGCCGGGCGTTCGCCGCCCCGCCCATAACAAGCCGGCCCCGGCTCTGACCCCGCACTTTCCGGCCCCACACGGATTTGGCGCATCGCATCAACATGGGCAAGGCTGCCGCCCCCGGCCCCAATTTCGACCATATCAATCACCGGGATCGAAATTGGCATGCCGGACCCCTTTTTAAAGCGATAGGTCCGCGCCACCTCAAACACCCGCGCGGTTTTGGGGGTCTGGTTCTTGATCAGGCAAATCTTGGCCGTCGTGCCGCCCATATCAAAAGACAGCACCTTGTTCAGGCCATAACGTGCCGCGATATTGGCAGCAAAAACAGCACCACCCGCAGGACCGGATTCTACCAAACGCACAGGAAAGTCCGCCGCGCTCTCTAAGCTGATGATGCCCCCGCCAGAGTGCATCAGAAAGATCGGACAAGCCGCGCCTTCATCAGCCAGACGGCCCTTAAGACGGCCCAAATACGATTTCATCAAAGGTTTGATATAGGCGTTCGCGACGGTCGTATTAAACCGCTCATACTCGCGCATTTGCGGCGAGACTTCGGAAGACAGCGAAATCATCACACCCGGTAATTTGTCAGCGAAAACATCACGGATCATCTGTTCGTGGCGGTCGTTCAGATAGGCGTGGATCAGGCCAATCGCGATGCTCTCAAACCCGTAGGGTGCCATCGCATCGGCTAACGCCTCAATCTCAGTCCGCTCCAGCGGGATCAACACATGGCCTTGCGCATCCATACGCTCTTTCAGCGTAAATCGGTGCTGGCGTGGCAAAAGCGGCTCTGGCAGTTGCAGGTTCAGGTCATATTGCTCAAACCGGCTTTCTGTGCGCATTTCGATGACATCGCGAAAACCCATCGTGGTGATCAGCGCAGTCTTGGCCCCACGCCGTTCGATCAATGCGTTGGTTGCCAGCGTGGTGCCATGAATGATCTGTTCGATCTGCGCAGGACTGATCCCGGCCTTGGTGCAGACCTGATGCATCCCGTCGATGATCGCGTTTTCGGGGGCGGCGTAGGTTGTCAGAACTTTCGTCGAGAACTGGCGCTTGCCCACTTCAAGGACCACATCCGTGAACGTGCCGCCAATATCAACACCCAAGCGCGTCTGGTCTTGCATCATTGCCACCTTTTGATTTCGGATAAACCGTAACGCAGCGATTTGATCACTTCCAATTTTTTAAAGTAATAGAAAGGATCAGATTTATTGATCCTTCGTAATCTTCACCGCGACCTCTGCCGCCTCTGCCACGATACGAGGCGCACGCTCTGCATCATAGCGGGCAAAGAAATATAGCGGCTTTGGCACCCAATCATAGTGAAGCTGCATCAATACCCCCGACGCCAAATCTTGTTTCACCATCGCAAGCGGCAAGGCCGCAACGCCCATACCATCAATCGTCATGGTCTGGCAGGCGGCCAGATTTGTCGACGGCACCAAACAGGGTGCAAGATCACGGCGTGGTCCGAAATGTGCCGCGATTTCCTCAAAAAGCCGTGTGTCGCGGGCATGGGTCAGGATTGGTTGCGCAGCCAGCGTTTCTATCGTTTGTGATACTGGCAAGCCCAAGTCAGGTGACGCGACCCACACCAGCATATACGCCCCAATTTCAAGCTGCCCTGTCGCAAGGCGGCTGAAGGGTTCGTTTTGCAGCGCAAGATCAAGGGTTCGTTCAGCAAGGCCTTTTTCAAGCTGGACCGAAAAATCGACGGTCAATTCAACCGATAGCCGAGGATAGACCTCTTTCAAGCGCCGCAGATAAGCGCGCAACCACGTGTGCACAATCATCTCGGTCACACCCAAACGCAGCGTACCTTCAATCAATGCTTTCTGATCAGCAGCGGCAATCAGCGCATCCGTGGCATCCAACACGCGGCGGGCATGGGCAAGCAGGTCCTGGCCCTTGCCTGTTAATCGCACTGATCCTGCATCACGTGTCATCAGGGTCGTGCCCAGCGCCTGTTCCAGTCCCGCAATCCGGGCCGAGATATTCGGCTGCGTGGTATTCAAACGCTCTGCGGCACGGCGAAAGCTTTGCAAGTCAGCGACCCAGACGAAAGCTTCGAGTTGTTTGAGGTTCAGCCGCATAGTGGTCTTTCACATCAGATATCTGGGACATGAATATGATCAATCCAGCCAAAGGAACAGCATCGGATAGCGTCAAAATATAAAAGTACGACATCGCACTTGATTATAATTCGACATCGTACTATGTAGTGCGATATCGAATTATATGGAGATGACAAATGAACAGACGCAAGTTTCTTGCCCTCTCGGGCGGCGGTATTATTGTTGCAGCGACAGCCACTGTTGGCACAATCGCAAGCCGCACACCAACAGCAGCGCTGGCACCGTGGGATCAGGCCGGTGTGATTTATGAAGAACCGCGCAAACGCGCGCTATCCTACGCGATCCTTGCACCCAATCCGCACAATCGGCAGCCTTGGATGGTTGATTTATCGACACCAGACACCGTCATACTGCAAGTTGACCAAGACCGGATGCTCCCCCACACCGACCCGTTCAACCGGCAAATTACCATTGGCTTGGGATGCTTTCTGGAACTGATGGTGATGGCCGCCGCCGAAGACGGCTATGCGGTTGATCTTGACCTCTTTCCCGAAGGATCAGACCTGACTGCGCTTGATGGGCGCCCCGTGGCTGTCGCCACTTTCCGGCAGGATGACACACTGGGCAAGGACCGGCTGTTTCGTCATGTGATGTCGCGCCGATCAAACAAAGAACCGTTCGATCTGTCACGTACCGTTGATCCAGCATTGATTGGCACAATCGGCGCGGCGGCTGTGCATGGCAGTCGTATTGATGGTGATACGTCGGATCAGAGCATTGCAGAACTGCGTCTGTTGACATCAGAGGCACTGAATATCGAAATCGACACACCACGTACGTTTAAGGAAAGCGTCGATCTGTTCCGGATCGGCAAGGCCGAGGTTGAAGCAAACCCCGACGGGATCGACTTTTCCGGCCCCATGTTTGAAACGCTGGGTGCCTTTGGTTTGATGACACGCGAAGGTACGCTTGACACATCTTCCACGATGTTTGCGCAAGGCAAAGTGGCCGTGTTGGAAAACACCGAAACCGCGATGGGGCATCTGTGGCAAGTCACACAAGGCAATACACGTACAGATCAGATCAATGCAGGGCGCGATTGGGTGCGGCTGAACCTTGCAGCCACTGCCGCAGGGCTTAGCATGCAGCCCCTTAGTCAGGCTTTGCAAGAATACCCCGAGATGGCAGACCATTATACGCGCATTCACCAGATGCTTGCGCGCGCGGGCGAGACAGTGCAAATGCTTTGCAGGCTAGGCTATGGTATCGACGTCGGACGCAGCCCGCGCTGGCCTTTGGATGCCAAATTGATTTGAGACCGCGATGAACGACGACCACAAAGCACTGTTTCAATTCTTCAATGAGGTGGGGATTATCAACCAGCTCAGCAGTGCTGTGTTCCAGTCACGCTTGCCAGAAGGCTTGCACATCTCTCACTTTTCGGTGCTCAACCACCTTGTGCGGCTTGGTGATGGCAAGACCCCCCTTGCCATTGCCAATGCATTTCAGGTGCCCAAGACAACGATGACACATACGCTTGCAATGCTGGAAAAGCGCGCCCTGATCCGTATGGCACCCCATGACACCGATGGACGCAGCAAGGTGGTGTTTCTGACCGATGCCGGGCGTCAGATGCAATCTGCGGCTATTGCCGCAATGGCGGATCCTTTGCAAAAAATAGCGGATGACCTTGGACCATCCGCCGTCACTGCGCTGCTGCCTGCGTTGGAACAAATCCGATCATATCTGGATGACAATCGCGGGCTTTGATGCCGCCACTAATGAAAATCGCGCGATTTGGGTATGACGCGTACATTACGCGGATGTTGCCCGCGCGGATCATGCGGGATGGATTTTGCAATCTCATCTGCATGGGCCAAGGGTGGGTCCAGTTGGTCATGTGACAACCGCTCCAACGCATCACTGCGGTCCGTCAGATGATGGGCCACGACGTGGATCACATCTTCGCTGCGCTGCACCATGCCGCGCACGTCAATGATACGGGCGCGCATGATCACTTTGCGAAACGCCTCCATCACTTTGGGCCAGACGACCAGATTGGCGACACCTCTTTCATCCTCGACTGTGATGAAACAGACACCTTTGGCGCTGCCAGGGCGTTGGCGGATCAGGACGATGCCCGCGAGTTTAATTTGCTGACCGTTGCGTAGCTGATCCAGCATGCGGGTTGGTGTATAGCCTTGCTTATCCATACTTTTGCGCAGGAATGACATCGGGTGTGCCTTGAGTGACAACCGCGTGGTCTCATAATCGGCCACCACATGTTCGCAGATGGGCATCTGTGGCAAATCAAACCGCACTTCTGCACCTTCATCCTTGTTTTCAGAAAACAATGGCAAGTCAGGTGCATCGCGCAGCGCACGCGCATCCCAAAGCGCTTGTCTGCGGTCCAGCGTCATGGATCGCACCCCATCAGCCGACGCCAGCTTACGTATGGTGCCTGCATCCAGACGTGCACGGGTTTTCAAATCGGTGAGGCTGTCAAAAGGCTGCTGGCGCGCATCCACAATACGCTGTGCCATGTCTTCCCGCACCCCATCAATTTGGCGCAGGCCAAGGCGCACAGCGAACTGACCAGGCGCAATCGGTTCCAGCGTGTTGTCCCAATCGCTGTAATTAACGTCTGGCGCGCGCACGATTTTACCATGTTCGCGGGCATCGCGCACGATCTGGGCAGGGGCATAAAACCCCATCGGTTGGGAATTCAGCAAGGCCGCACAAAATACATCCGGGTAGTGGCATTTAATCCAGCTTGAGACATAGACCAGATGCGCAAAACTAGCGGCGTGGCTTTCGGGGAAGCCATAGTCACCGAAGCCCTTAATCTGGTTGAAACAACGAGTGGCGAATTCAGGATCATACCCGCGCCGGATCATGCGGCCGACCATCTTTTCCTCCAACGCGCCAATCGTACCGCGTGACCGAAATGTGGCCATCGCTTTGCGCAATTGATTGGCCTCATCAGGGGAAAACTCTGCAGCAACCATCGCAATTTTCATGGCCTGCTCTTGGAAGATCGGCACGCCTTTGGTGCGCTTGAGGACTTTGCGCAACTCATCCGGGTCATGGTCAGGCCCGGGCGAAGGATACTCTTCAGGCTCCTGTCCGTTACGCCTGCGCAAATACGGATGCACCATGTCTCCCTGAATTGGACCCGGGCGGACAATGGCAACCTGAATGACCAGGTCATAAAACTCACGGGGTTTGAGGCGCGGCAGCATATTCATCTGCGCCCGGCTTTCGACCTGAAACACCCCAAGGCTGTCGCCCTTGCACAGCATATCATAGGTGGGTTTATCACCCTCTTCGATACTCGCGAGCGTCAGCTTTTCCCCATAATGCGCTTCGATCAGGTCGAACGCCTTGCGGATGCAGGTCAGCATCCCAAGTGCGAGCACATCGACCTTCAGTATGCGCAACTCGTCAATATCGTCCTTGTCCCATTCGATAAAACTGCGCTCTGGCATGGCACCGTTGCCGATCGGCACGGTTTCCAGCAGCGGCTTTTCGGTCAGGATGAAACCGCCCACGTGCTGACCCAAATGGCGTGGCATCCCAATCATCTGATCGGCCAGTTTAATCGTGCGCGCCATCAGCGGGTCTTTGAGATCAATCCCAGCCTCTGCCGCTTCTTTTGCACCGACCTCGCGACCCCATGACCCCCAGATCGTTTTGGAGAGTGCCGTCGTGATATCCTCGGACAATCCCATGACCTTACCCACCTCGCGCACAGCCATGCGCGGGCGATAATGGATCACTGTAGCACAAAGGGCCGCGCGGTCGCGCCCATATTTATCGTAAATATGCTGGATGACTTCCTCGCGCCGCTCATGTTCGAAATCGACATCTATATCCGGTGGCTCTTTGCGTTCCTCGCTGATAAAACGCTCAAACAACAGGTCGTTTGTATCGGGGTCCACGGCAGTTATGCCCAGCACATAACACACGGCAGAGTTTGCAGCCGACCCTCGCCCTTGGCACAGGATGGGCGGCTTACATTCATAGCGGGCGAAGTTCACAACTTGTTGGATTGTCAAAAAATACTGAGCAATATCCAGCTTCGCGATCAGCGCCAGTTCTTTGCGCAGTGTCGCCTTTAAGCTGCCTGGCACACCGTTTGGATAACGCCACGCAGCGCCTTTCCACGTCAGATCTTCAAGATATTCTTGCGGTGTTGCGCCATCAGGTACAGTTTCCTTAGGGTACTCATACGCCAATTCAGTGAGCTTGAATGTGCAGGCATCCGCGACCTCACGCGTGGCGGTGATCGCATGAGGCCATTCCGCGAAAAGCCTTACCATCTGCGCAGGTGATTTCAGGTGTCGTTCAGCATTGGCATCCAGCAGAAAACCTGCTTTCTGAATCGTCTTTTTATACAGAATGCAAGTCATCACGTCCTGCAATGGCCGTCTATCAGGTACATGATAATGCACATCATTGGTTGCCAGAATGGACATACCATTCGCGCTTGCCAGCGCATCCAATTGATTGATCCGCGCCCGATCATCACCGCGATAAAGATAGCTGGCTGCGATATGTTTCAGCGTAGGCAATGCGCGTTTTAGGCGGCTGAGTCCTGCGCTGAAATGATCCAGATCCACCCCCGGCAGGGCAATCAATTGCACGCCAGCGCTGTATTTAGCCAAATCATCTAACGTCATGTCACACACGCCCTTGGCCTGCCATGCACCATCAACATCATGCATCTTGCCTTTGGAAAGCAGCTTTGTCAGCCGCCCATAAGCCGACCGATCACGGGGATAGGCAAGGAATTCTTCGCCTGTAATCAATTGCAAACGGCACCCAATAACCGGTGTGATCTGTGCCCTTAAGGCTTCTGCATGCAGCCGTACGACCCCCGCCATCGTGTTTAAATCCGCGCAGCCCAGTTTGTCATACCCCACCGCGTTGGCGGTCGTGGCAAGGTCCACTGCATCCGACGCCCCACGCAGGAATGAAAAACAGGTGGTGACCCCAAGTTCAACAAATGCCGCAGGTGTGTTGGGCGTAAACCCATCATCCTCAATCGTGCGCCTTGGGCGTTGGTTGTCCATCTCAGGCATCAGACAAACATTCCATGCACAAACCAGCGCGGATCGCCACCACGCCCATCCTCATGCAGCCCTTCACGGTAAAGCCACAACCGCCGCCCGACCTGATCCTCGACCTTGAAATAATCGCGCAGTCGCGTGCCGGGGCGATCCTTCCACCATTCCGGTGCAATGCGTTCCGGCCCAGCATAGCGGGCCACCCGATGGGTCTGCCTTCGCCAGACGAATTGTGCAGGTGGACCTTCAGGCACGGCAAAAAGCACACGCACTTCTTCGGGATGATCAAGCAACCGCAGCGGACGTTCTTTGGTCAGCGGTGCCCCTTTATTGGGATACTCCGCCAACGCTGCAATCTGCGTCTCGGCCCGTTCGGGCAAATGGCTTTGATGTAAAACAGGGCGGGTCACCGCATGCGGACCAAATTTAGCACTCAGCCTGTCGATCAACTTGGTCAGGTGTAGATCATTATCTGATCCGCCATCCAGACGGGTCTGCTTGTCCTGCATGTCTTCGACAGTACCAGCGGCAAGGGTGATCAGATCAAAACCAAAGCCGGGGTTGATCCGTTCCACCTTATCGCGAAACAGGCTATGCAAATGCGCTGGATCATGAGTCGAGGCAGAGGTCGCCACATCAATATGGCTCACATCGCCATCGGTTTTATAGACGGTCAGATGCAGGCGACGGCAGCCCTGCCCTGCTTCCTTAAGTTGCTCACAAAGGTCTTCGCAGAGATCCGGCAAGTAAGGGGTCGGGTCAAAGATCGGTTCCGCCAGACGTGCCTGTACGCGGATCACCGGCTTGACGTCGACGCTTGAGACAGGCTCGGCCAGCTTGCCCGTCACCTGATCCAACCGCATCAGCGGATTGGCGTGCAACTCTGCCTTCACAAAGCGACGTGTCAGCGACAGACGGGGAACATCCATGACGGCGCCAATCGTTTTCAGCCCTAAACGGCGCAGTAAAAGCACCGTCGGGTCATCCAACCGCAATCCTGTCACAGGCAGAGGTCCCAGCTTAAAATACGCCTCGTCCGGTTCACATACAGACCGCACCGGACCGTAGCGTGCCAAAGCCCAAGCCGCTCCCCAAGTGGGCGCCACCGCCAGCCGCGCGGTCAAACCCAATAAGGATAGCTGCGTTTCCATCTCAACCAACATCTCAGCTTCACCGCCCCACAGGTGATCAGCCCCGGTGGTATCCAAAATCAACCCATTATTGGCATCACGCACGGTCCAAGGGCACCAGCGTCGCGCCCAAAGAACCAACCGGTCAAGGGCCGCGTGATCGCCCGCTTCATCTGCGTATGCGACCTGCAATTCAGGACAGATCGCGCGCATATCGACCACGCGCGATCCCGGCTGAATGCCCTCAATCCGGGCAATCCGATTGGCAGCATGAATAACTGGCCCATGCTGCCCCTCGCGGGCCAGCACCATAGGCACATCATCCAGTGGCGCGCTCCCACACCGCTCCATCACGCGGCTCCACCGCTCGATCGCCATTTGAGGCAACGAGATGGACACGATCCGCCGCCCCGTCATAGGTCGCCACCCATTGCCCAGGCTTGGACCGGCGCGAACGGAACAGATCGAGCGACCAGCGCGGCGCACCCGGTGCTTGCGGGTCGTATGGATGTGGGGTGGATGGCAGACTGGCGATACGCCACCGATCGCGCGCGGCACTCAGATCGGGGCTGGCCGCACGGCGAATCAGCCAACACGAGACATCCGCCGCCTCTGCTCGCATGGCCAACCGCTTGGTTGCGGTGAAATCCAAGCTGGGCGGATCGCCCCATACCTCGCCAATTACAGCGCCCAGCGCATGACAGCGCAACCCATCCTCCATCGCCCAAAGCACATCTGCGGCGCGGGATAGATCGACCATGATAATTGGGCGGTCGGCAGGCATACCGGCCAAGGCGGGGCGCCCTGCCTCTTTGCGCGACAACCGGTCTTGCGCCCACAGGATTGGGGCATTGGTGGGGGGCAGCTGTGACAGCGCAAAACCCACAGCACTTGCATCTGTCGGTGGACTTAAAAACGCCTCCGATAAGGTGTGCGGCATCGTGACAGGCTGTTTTCCCTGCCCAGTTAAAGTTTTGAATACACGCAGCGACCCCATACACGACACACCGAATCCGTCTTAATGTTCATCTTTTGTTCTAATCCAAATTTCCAATTTCCACAATCTTCAGGACGCAATAAAACAAGGCCAGACACAGACATGGCATGCAAAGCGATAAACAAGACAGTTTTCCACTTGTGATTATAAGAAAATTCCTGCTAGACGCGTCAGCGGAGACGTGGCCGAGTGGTCGAAGGCGCTCCCCTGCTAAGGGAGTAACGGGGAAACTCGTTCGAGGGTTCGAATCCCTTCGTCTCCGCCATTAGGCCCCTAACCTGTTGTTATAAAACGATATCCGTTTTTGGGAAGGCCGAATTCCTGCCTCTGGGTCAATTCACTGGTACAGTGAGGGCAAGGATGGCCACAACAACACGCCTCGTCACACGCGGCAGAACCTTCTATTTTCGCTCGGCGGTTCCCAAAGACCTGCGCAGCTTTGCGGGCCGAAGCGAGGTTAAGATTTCATTAAGAACATCCGTGCAATTAATTGCAAATACGAGAAGTCGCGTGTTCAGCAACCACGTGGACATCGTGATTGCAAAGGCACGACGGATGGCAAAAGCCCAGAACACAGACGTGGATAACGCCGTACGCGGCTACTTCCGTGATGCGTTAGATTGGGGACAGGAATTCGCTGACATCTTCGCACCGGACCCCGAGGTGGATATTGACGACAGCATTGAACACATTGAAACGCGTCTTGCCCTCCTCCGTCGTAGACTTGCGGCACGGGACTTCCCACAAGACATCCAGAGCCGCGCAGACGCCATAGTGGGGGGAATACCCCAAAACCACCTTAAGAGCCGCTACGGGGCGACCCAGCGCGCCCAAGCAGGGCTTCTAAGGGCCGATATCGAGGCAGATCGCCTGCTGCTTGCCAAATTGGAAGGCGATTACAGCCAGACCGAAATCGCGGACCCCCTATTTAATCAGATAGCACAGACGACCGACGAACCAGCCGTACACAGCAGCACCCATTTAACCACAGGTCTACCGGACACCCCTATGCTGGGTGAACTGGCAACAAAGTATGAACAGGTTCTGCAAGACCAGAAATTAAAACAGAAAACCCTAGGGGACTTGAGACTGTCTTTCGAATTGGCGCGTGCCGTCATCACCTTCGACAAACCCGCAAGCCTACTAGATCTGAATGACATGAAGGCTTTGCGAGACCTTATCGGGCATATGCCTGCGCATCACTTGAAAAAGGCCGAGACACGCGACCTAGACCCGCTTGCAGCTGTGGAAGCAGGCAAAGACTTTCCGAAGCTTGGCTATGAGACCCAGAAGAAACGGTTCGACTTCTTCAAACGGTTCGCCGCTTGGATGGTGGCCGAGGAATACCTGACCAAGGTGCCGGGCAGTGAGTTGAAACTGCTCACCAAGAAGCCACCCAAAGGCAAACCAAAACGCCTGCCATATGAACCGGATCAGCTATCAATCATATTCCAGACCCCCATCTACACCGGAAGAAAAAATATCGTGAAAGCGGGCACGCCGGGTGAGTTGCGTATCAAGGATGGCAGATATTGGGTTCCCCTGATTGCCTTATATGCAGGCCTCCGGGCAGGTGAAATCATCCAGTTGCTGCATGATGATATCAGACAGGACAGCGGCATCTGGTACTTCGATATTTCCAAATTCGAAAAAGACGACGAGGAACAGATCAAAAACCTTAAGACCGGGTCCAGCTACAGACGGGTGCCCATCCATTCTGCCCTTCTCGACCTCGGTTTCCTTGAGTTTGTGGCTTTGCGAAAATCTGGCCGTCTTTTCAATGAGCTACCACGCGGCAGCGATGGAACCTACAGTCAGCCATGGTCGAAGTTTTGGTACAACCTTGGGAACCGCTGGAATTTCCGTACCACGCTGCATGTGTTTCATTCGTTCCGGCATAACTTCGTGGATGCCCTGCACGAGGCTAATGTCACAGACGCAGTGGCAATGCAGCTTTGCGGGCATACCAATGACGATGCACATTGGGGGTATGGGAAGGGAGCTTCCATCGCGCGACTGAAGGAAGAGATTGAGAAGGTCGAATATGCGGGCTTGAATTTGGGTCATGCAACCGGTCCGGGGTGGAAATGGTGACGGAAACAACAAGCAAGAAATCGTTCCTACATTCACCGAAAGCCAAAGCAGAAGCGCTTAAAGCATTGAAGACGGGGACAACATCAGCAAAGTCAGCAAAAATACCCCCAGGAAAATCTGAGACCGTTGCAAAGGAACTCTCAAAAGCTGAACAAAAAAACGCACTTTGGGAGCGCCCAAATCTAAATGCGATGTGCCGCAGACTGGCAGGCGGCGACATGATGGCTGGCCTATTCCTTTTTCATATCCTGTACGTGTGGCGAAACAGAATGATAAAGCTAGATCGCCACGGAAAGAAATGGTTGGCTCACAGTCGCGAAACTTGGGCAAATGCTTCAGGATTAACGAAGAGCGAGTTTAACAAAACCGCTCTGCCAAGACTTCGAAAGCACTGTTCGGAATTTTTAGTGATCAAAGCAATGGGAAACGGCCCTGCAAAACGGCTTTGGGTTCACGTCGATGAAGGGGCGCTAAATATGATCAAGGGCAGCAATAACACCATCCCGTGGGAGCTGTTTTATAAGGCATTAGAAGGGATAGGCCCCGGCAACGAAAAAGTACCCACTAATGCATACAAAAAGGATAAGTAGACGCCGCCTAAGCTGGTCGAATCCTTGAATTGACAACTATTATTAATCGTTCCGGAACAGCTACAATTAAGTACTATAAGTACTTAAGAGAACGGAAATATAGAGAAATGCAACTTATTAATAAATAAGGCTTCAATTTCGCTGCGCTCATTTTCAGCAAGCGTTTACTTTATGCGATCGTAAAATGATCCCGTAACTAGCCAGTCAAGCAATACTGGACAAACCTGAGACAAAAATCTGGGACAAATTGATCTCGGAGACATGAAATGGAATTTTTGAAATCGACGCTTTGCCCAAGCAGGCAAGGCGTGTGCGCGAATATCAAAAGTGGGAAGATGAGGGGGGTCTGAAAACTGCAAATTCACCACAAGACATAGCGATTTACCCTACAGGTCGTGATTTGCAATTAACTGCACCAGACATTTACTGGTTCAAACCGCCGATTTCCCTTCACCTGTCGGTGCCATAGGGTATTCTATAGAAGGTCAGACGTTTCCGACCCCCTCCAGATCAAGGAGGATCGGACATGAAAGACCAAACCAAACTCACCAGATTTCTGACAACTGCCGCAGCTGAGATAGCGACGCGGGATGGGGGGACCCGAATACCCCCGTTCGGCAGTACACAGTGGGTAGCCAGTTCATTGCTACAGAAGGCCATCCGCAGAAATAACCTTGCAGTTGCGCGGCAGGCCGGAAGGTTTTTGCTGGAGGTGAAAAGGGAACACCTCTTTCGCAGGCTCAATGCCATCGCAGCCGAGGATGTCGGCCTTGCAGATATTCACGCGTTGGGGATCACAGCCGCCTGCCTTGCCAGCGCAAAGATACGTCGCGATCTGGGCGGCGACGCCGTTGTCACTGATTACCTGATCTGCCGCATGGTTGACGCCCGCAAGTCCCGCGCAGCCGATGACCTGTTGATGGCTGTGGAACGCTGGCCTAACCTCGCGCAGGATCGCATCCGCTTCGCTGCGATGACCGACGCGCAACTGCGCCACATCGTACTTGGTTGCCCGTCTCTCGACCGGAAGGCCTTGGCGCTTTGGCAGTTGGTTGGGACAAAACGATGTCCCAGCGATCACCTGCCCACCAGAACCGGCAACCCCGACCAAGCCTTTAAGGCGTTAGCTGACCTTGGGGTGGCCCCAACCCTTCTCGCCATCGCCCAGCAGAACTCTACCAAAACCGCCAACATGCTGGCCCCGTTTGTCGCACTTTTGTCACTGGAAAACGGTATCGTCGCAACCGGGGTCTGTGATGATCCAACCCCGGTTGAAACCCGCATCAACGGGGTCCCCTCTTGGGCCTTCGATATGTACACCCGACCGGGACGCGCGGCGCTGCGACAGTTGTTGGTACGCAATGCAGGCATGGCAGCTTGGGCCAATTCCTACCTGCCGATGACAAACCAGGTTCAGGTTGCAGGCGAGTTGCTGTTCCGACTGGAAGGCCAGTGCCTGCACCGCAGAGCGGTCGGTCCGCTGAGTACATCGTTGCGCACCCGTTGGGAAACGAAATGCGCTGACTTGTCAGCCGAGGCGCTAACCGCTGGCATGAATGCCTTACAACGCGCCATGCCCGACCTGAATGCAATCAGGGCCGAGGTTATTGCGGGAGGCACAGTATGAAAGATTTGTCTCTAACCCGGGATAATATTTTCTTATCCCGCCCTACAAATTCCACGTTTAGCGCTGCTTTGACCAGTAGCGAAGCCGTCGAACACTTCATCCGTGAAAGCCTGTCAGAAAACACCCGAAAGGCCTATCGGTCTGACTTGGCCCACTTCACGGCTTGGGGCGGACAACTCCCCGCCTCGCCCGACATGGTCGCGATGTATCTTGCAGACCAAGCCGACACACTGGCCCCCGCCAGCCTTGCGCGGCGTATCGCAACCCTCAGCAAAGTTCACGCTGCAAACGGCTGGGATAACCCGTGCTGCGCAGAAGTGGTCCGCGCGACGCTGCGGGGCATCAAGCGGGTGAAAGGCACAGCACAGGATCAGGCAAAACCATTGCTGCGAGAAGACTTGTTCTTGGTACTCGATGCCTTGGGCAATGGCATCCGTACCAAACGGGATCGCGCCTTGCTACTGATCGGTTGGGGCGGTGGTTTCCGTTCATCCGAACTGACCGGATTGCAGGTGTCTGATATTGAGGACGCGCGGGAAGGCATAATCCTTCACCTGCGCCGCTCAAAGACCGACCAGACCGGAGAAGGCCGCAAGGTTGGCATACCCCTCGGACGCACCCGACATTGCCCTGTAGCGGCGCTGACAGCGTGGCTGGCAGCAACCAACCGACCCGTCGGGAAGATATTCCTGCCAGTAGATCGCCACGGCAACCTGCGCGGGGATCAACTACGCCCCGACGCGGTATCGACTATTCTGCGTGATCGGCTCACAGACGCTGGAATTGTTTCAGAGGGATACAGCGGTCACAGCCTTCGCGCGGGGCTGGCAACCAGTGCGATCAAGGCGGGTGTGCCGACATACAAGGTGCGTGCACAGACAGGGCATGCGTCCGACGCCATGCTGGGGCGGTATGTGCGGGATGCGGGGTTGTTCGAGGGGAATGCAGCGGGGGCGATGTTGTAAAAAACTCTTTTAAGATCAGTAACTTAACATGACTATGCAACAGTTGAATTGCGGCAGTGAGATCAGTCGACCTCATGTGAAGTGATGTCTACGCTAAGCCGCAATCGAAACTGGATAAGATACAAATTCCTGAAGATGCTCATCATATTTTAGATCAAACACTTCGAGCTGCAGCTGCTTGGTATCACTTTGCGAAAGTGTGCAAATGTGCAGGAAATGCTTATCCGAGGAGTCAATTGCTGACACGCTACCTGCGCAGTAGATGTGAGGATGTGTTCCCACTTGGCGTTTACGCAGATGAGTATGCCCACAAAAAATGTGGTTCACTCGTAATTTCTTAGCGAGATTAGTTACTTTCTCCCTTTCCTCAAGAACCAGTGATGTTGATACACCGTCCGCTGGGGAGAAATGCAGCGCCCAAACAACAGGCATATCAGGGTTGTCTCGTTGCCATTGTCTGGTCTGGTAGTCGAGTTCAGCAAGGACTATGTCGTCGACAGCACCGCGGCCAAGGCGTCTCAAGTATGCAAGTTCCCTACCAGCACTAAAGCAAAAGTCGGCTGAGATAACGCCGATAGCTAGATCATCATTCCGTACCGTGTCACTGCAGACACCTTTGCTTGGCTTGTAGACAGAGCCAAAGTAGCGGTCGAAGGCATCGCCTCCAGGGGTAGCTTTGTCATCTTGGTATCGATCATGGTTTCCCGGCACAATATGCATTGGGATGCCTAGTCCTCCTAGTCGAGGTTCCAAAGCGGCATTAAGATGTTGCTTGGTTCTGCCATCCAGAAATACCTGTGCAGCAACTTCAAGATCTTGATCCATGCCCGTGGTAGCGAGATCGCCCAGCACCACCAGACGGTCAAGTTCATTTGAAAACTCTTCTAAAAAATTGGCCGCGGCCAATAGCGGTACATCATCATAACTAGCGGGTTTTAGAAACGAAAAATGATGAGCTACGTCTTCATCCATATTGGATCCGAACACATCTAGATTCCGCCACAGCTTGCGTTCCAGAAGAGACATAACATTTCGCCTGCGTGCCTGCATGCACAGATGGGGATCTGCGATTAGAGCAATTTGGATCATAGCCTGCTTTACGCCTTCAGAACGGTAGACAATTTCCTAGAGCGCCTTTTGTGAAGTATCAACACGAGCTCATTTGCATCATCAATAGCTAGATTGCCCCAACGGCCCTTGAAGGCTGATCCGTCCGTAGACTGCGTGTATAATAGCTCTCTGAATGCCCTAAGAAATACAACTGCTTGTTCAGGTGGCAGCATTAAATGATCCACGATTAGGCTGGATATACTGGGGAGAAATTGTCTCCCAAACGTAATGCGGTACCTGCCGCCGTCGTAAGATTTTCGAATAGCAAAGTTGGATACGACCTTGCGCAACTGACGCGTCAATTCATTTACATATCGAATGTCTCTCTGCGCTTCGGATAGCTCAACTGTGCCCAAACCAGCTTCCAGGCGGACTGCATTCAACCCATCAATCCATGCTTCGAGCAAGTCTGAAGAAACCAAAAACGTGCCAACTGCTCCTTCGACGCCATCGTCTGGCTCATCATTAATCGGCGAGGTGACCGTTACGTTGGCAGGGTGACGTGAAGATTCTTCACCGTCTACCAATGTCTCATGAAACACGTCACGAACTTTGAAAATCCTTTTTGGAGGAGAGGAAACCACAACTCGGGCTTCTCCAGCCATGACACTTACATACTGCGCCCACGCCTTCTCTACCGATTCAATTTCCGGAGTTGCATCCATGAGCCGATGCACCCCCCTTGCCCTTAACGTTGGCAACAACAATTGCTGGACCCGGTGGCGTGATGCGGGGTGGGGAACCTTTTGAACCGCGAGCTTTGCCACCTCTCGTGCATAATGCTCTGACGGGGAATTATGTTGAGACTGATCAAGACCGGTATCTATGTCTACGCTATGTTCGAAAACGTTCTCACGAGCGACCATGGCAGGATGAAAATCTTCAAAGTTAAGCATCATTTCGACTCAATATCTCAAGTTTTTCCCTAATATCGTCGACCGCTTCCTGTAGCCTATCAAGTGTCCTCTCATCTAGCTGCAGTATAAACTCGCGTTCATCTGGCTTCGATGAGCTTGTCTGAATTCCCAACTGTATAATAGGTACTGCAGCACCTAAGTTGCCAGTCAACTGACCATCGGCATCCCGCTCAAAGTCACTTCTCAGGTCAACAAAATTTGCCAACCCCGTCACGTTTGGCAACAACCCATCACGCAACCGCGTCATCTTTGCGGCGTTTTCCTGAACTTGACGGTGCTTAAGTAAAAGTTCCAATTTTCCTGCAACGCGCTCTACTTCTACCTCGCCGCCATGTTCTTTCACGAACGAGACCAGGGTCTCTCGAAGCTCTGCTTTCGGGATATCAGCGGTCTGGGAGAACAAGAACGACAAGAATGAAAAGAAGTAACGTAGCTCAGCCTCTGTGATCTGGGCAAACTCAGCCAATCTGCGCAAGTCTTCATCACTTGGTTCTGTAGACGTTGGTTTCTGAATAACTGTGTTGAGCTGTTCATAAGTCTCATCGCTGAAGCTTGACGCTGTAGCCAAAATCACCTCAAGCGTCGGTGGCATAATGCCTTGCATGCTAACCACATCCTCCACGTTACTCAGCAGCAAATCAGCCTACGCGTTCACACGGGCAGGCTGACTTTAAAGCGTGTGTATAGCAATAGTCTTTATAAAATGGCAACATTACCTTATTTTTATGGTCTTTATGAGGTATTTTCTCCACACGAGCCTGAAATTTACCTGTCGCCGTAGAATCACCGAACGTACCGCTAAATCGCGACACAATTTCTGACATCGCAAAATCAAATAGACTTGGTCGCCAAGCGCTGTCCAACTGAAGAATCCTGAAGCAAAACCAACCCTAGCCTACGCAACAGCATCGCAATACGCACGGAATTTGTCAGGAAAATTTAGGTGGTTACTCTTCCCTTGGGTCAGTCATCTGGTACAGTCACACCAACAACCTAGGGAAAGGCTCCTGTTAACCCACTGACATCGTTAAAACTCAGGTTCGTCGTAGGAATTCCCTTCGTCTCCGCCATATCCACCTATTGGCATCAAAACATAAACCGCCTCATTAAGTATCGTAATACTGACGATACCAGCGCACGAAGCTTGCAACGCCGTCTTGGACAGATGTTTTTGGCGCATAGCCTGTCAACTTGTGCAATAGATCAGCATTTGCCCAAGTGGCTGGCACGTCACCCGCTTGCATTGGCATATAGTTCCGTATCGCGGGTTTTCCGATTGCAGCTTCGATGGCTGCGATGAAATCGGTCAGTTGGACCATGTCGTTGTTCCCGATGTTGACGACACGAAACGGTGCAACAGGCGACAGGCTATCACCATCGTCAACTTTACCATCAGCGGGCCGCGCGGGTACGGCGTCGATCAACAGCCTGATCGCATGCACGAGGTCTTCAACATAAGTGAAATCCCGCTTCATGTCGCCGTTGTTATAAACGTCGATGGGATCACCAGCGAGTGTCGCCTTTGTAAATTTGAAGAGCGCCATATCAGGCCGCCCCCAGGGGCCGTAAACCGTGAAAAAACGAAACATTGTCACCGGCAAATCAAAAAGATGGGCATAGCTGTGAGCCATGCTTTCCATAGATTTCTTGGTGGCCGCATAGAACGACATCTGGTGATCGGCGCGGTCCGTTTCAGTGTAGGGCATATCTTCGTTTGCGCCGTAAGCAGACGATGTCGATGCCAGCAGCATATGTTCTGGCGCGAAGGCGCGTGCCGCCTCCAGCAATTCAAACGTGCCCACGATATTGCTTTCCAGGTAAGCCCTTGGGTTTTCGATTGAATATCGGACACCCGCCTGTCCGGCGAGGTGGATCACGACGTTTGGTTTTTCCTCTTTGAACAGTGACATCAAAAGACCCGGATCTTCGACCATCCCATGGATGGAGCGATAATCATCATAAGCCATCAGCCCTGCTTCACGCCGTTCTTTGAGGCTGACGTCGTAGTAATCTGACAAGCAATCAAGCCCGATGACCCGCCAGCCTTCTTCAAGCAAAGTGCGGCACACGAAAGATCCAATAAAACCGGCAGCCCCGGTTACAAGTGCAGTACGCATCAGTGGATATCCTTAGTCAGCGCCAAACAGGTCGCGGGTGAAAATCTTGTCTTGGACGTCGTCCAATTCATCGGTGGCGCGGTTGGTCACAATCAGGTCTGCCTCTTGCTTGAAGGCGTCGAGGTCACGCACCACGCGCGAACCAAAGAATGTGTCTTCTTCCATCACAGGTTCGTACACAATCACCTCAAGCCCTTTGGCCTTGACCCGTTTCATGATGCCTTGAATTGAGGATTGCCGAAAGTTGTCACTACCGGCCTTCATCACCAACCGGTAAATACCGATAACTTTGGGCTGGGCCGCAATAATCCGGTCAGATAGGAAATCCTTGCGCGTGCGGTTCGCATCCACAACAGCACGGATCAGGTTTTGTGGCACTTCAGAATAGTTGGCCAACAGTTGCTTGGTGTCCTTTGGCAGGCAATAGCCCCCATAACCGAAGGACGGGTTGTTATAGTGGGACCCAATCCGCGGATCGAGCCCGATCCCTTCAATGATCTGCCGGGAATTCATGTTGCCGGCCATCGCATAACTGTCGAGTTCATTGAAAAAGGCGACCCGCATCGCAAGATAGGTGTTTGCAAACAGCTTGATCGCCTCAGCCTCATCAGGATCGGTGAACAAAACAGGCGGCGCGTCAGATATCGCACCCTGAACCAACAGGTTTGCGAAGGTTTCGGCACGCGGCCCACGATCGCCAACAATGATACGCGATGGGTGCAGGTTGTCATAAAGTGCCTGTCCCTCGCGCAGGAACTCTGGCGAAAACATGATCCGGTCGGTGCCAGTCTCTGCGCGCAAGCGCGAGATGAAGCCGACTGGAATTGTGGATTTCACGACCACCACAATAGATGGGTTCGCCGCGAGTATAGCTTTCGCCACCGTCTCAACCGAGGAGGTATCGAAGTAGTGTTCAACTGGGTCATAGTCGGTAGGCGTGGCAACAATTGCATAGTCCGCGTCGACCACAGCATCAGCCAGATCGGTCGTGGCGACCAGATCAAGGTCTTTGGTTGCCAGATATTCTTCCAGCTCGGTGTCTTCGATGGGGCTTTCGCGCCTGTTCACCATGGCAACCCGTTCATCCGACAGATCGACCGCAACGACTGTGTTGTTTTGCGCCAGCAGCACGGCGTTTGACAGGCCAACGTACCCAAGCCCGATAACAATAATCTTCACACTGAATTCCTATTCTGAATACTTACTTAAATCTGCGCGATGCATATCCTAATAGTGGCGGGTCAGACCAGACAAGTTTGTATATCACTACGCTTTAGAGCAGGCCCGCATCACTTAGATGCCATGTCTTTCGCTCAAACATATCGAAGGACACGACGCTGATCTGCTGGGCCAGCCGCTTACGTCTACCACCGACACAGATCGCGCAACGATCTGGCCGCCGGTTCGATATCTTGGATTGAGAAACTCGCGTTCAATGTGCGCCCTGTGAATGATGTGGCGCTGACAAGCAAACGCTCACTTCCAAACAGCCCGACGATCAGTGGAATAGCCTCTGCGCCGACGTAAAGCCCCAAGGCGTCGTTTTCCTCTGACGCGACCAAACGCAACAAGACAGGTGCTGCATCGTCAAGTTTATAGACCAGCGTGCCGAAGTCGCCGACGTCAGACATGAAATTCTGGCCAAAACGAACTTCGAACTGGGTCGTGTTTTCGATACATGACAGAATAAGTTCGGCTGGCTCCTCTAACCCGAACATGCCGGGCAGCGTTTGAAACGACTGTGAAGACATCAAAAGCGCGTTTTGACTGCCGACTGGTGGAACCAATTCCTGTATCTGCCAAGGGCCAACTTCCTCTCTGCGTTCGATGCAGCGGACGCCCACGGTTTCAGCACTGCAATCGGGCAGTGCATCGCTTGCCATCGCGGGAAAAGTGGCAAAGCTTAGGCAAAACGCCCACAAATTCATTAAAAATAAAGCTCTCATAAAAATCGGCCTCCGTCAGTCACTGGAGTCCACGGACACGCCATATCCGCGACATCAATAATAATAAACAAGTGGCCTGAACTTGACCAGAAACCTGCGGAAATCAAGCACTTTCATAACTGAACTGGCGAATCAGACAGGTCAGCATCTGTATTATTGTCATCGGCAGATAATCGCCGCCGATTCGCCGCTGCATCATTCACACTTTGCCTATTTCGACGGCAAAATGTCTGAAATGTGGCAAAAAATGTGAAGATTTGGTACGGTTTGCCCTGTACCCCGCTATATCTGGGCTGTACAATTAAGCAGGTTGTCGCCAATCAGTAACTTAACGTAAAGTAGCGTTGTAGTTCCGGATTTATATTACAGGCGCTACCGATTATTTTTTAGTTAAGAGGTTGCCATGAAGAACTCTAAACATTTGTTGGGACTGCCGGGAATTTCCACCGGTGTTTCGTCCGACTTTCAGACTATTTCTGGATTGCAGGGCTTTGACGTCAACGCGTTGAAGCGTGGACAGCGTGATCGCCTGCCAATGCCGCGTCAGGATTTGGCTTATTTGGTTTCCAACCGGATTTATGACCTTGTGGTCGCGACTATCGCTTTCATTTTGCTGTTGCCGCTTCTTCTTGCTGTTGCATTGACCATTAAGTTGACCAGCAAAGGCCCGGTGTTTTTCCGCCAGCAACGTTACGGTCTGAACGGTGAAACCTTCTTGATCTACAAATTTCGCACGATGTCCGTGGACAGCTGCGATGTGACCGGCGTGCAGCAGACAGTTAGAAATGACCCCAGAGTAACGGCAATCGGTCGCTTTCTGCGCCGCACCAACTTTGATGAACTGCCGCAAATCCTGAACATCCTGAAGGGTGAAATGTCTATTGTTGGCCCACGCCCACACGTACCGGGTATGCTGGCCAATGGTGAACTATATGAGACTTTTGATCCGCGTTACATGTTGCGCCATGTGGTCAAGCCTGGGCTGACGGGTCTTGCGCAGGTCAAGGGTTTTCGCGGTGAAACCACCAATGCGCAATCTGCGCGGATGCGGTTAGAGTATGATCTGCGGTATATCCGGCGCCAGTCGATCCCGCTTGATATCTTGATCACAGCACAAACATTCTGGAAAGAACTGTTCCGCAGTTCAGGCTATTAGGCCGACAGCATAGCGGCGTTCGCGATTTTCGCAGCGCCGCTAGATAAAGAGTTTGAACAGGAGATAGATTGTGCCGCAACTTACGGCTGCGGATCCCCAGATCACGAGATTTTTCAACACTAACGTGTCGACATTATCATCCCAGTCCTTGTCGCGATGAAGCCCATGGTCGATATTGCGCGAACCAAGACTAGCTGCCGTGCTTTCTGCTTGTGGTAAGTTACGATCTTTATACATGTTCGCGGTCCGAATGGCCCCCTTTTGTACACGTTGGGTAACTATTTCACTGACGACTTCGCTTCGTAACTGTTTATGTCACTCGTACTAACAAAACGTTAATCTACTTATAGTGGCAAACCGGTGTGCCGACAATGTGACCGAAGTGAGGCAAAAGCGACTTTCAGAGCTTGGAAAAACATGCCAAGAATATCAGTAATTTAGCGGCTCAAAAATAAGCAATCCCCCGCCGATAATAGCTGAGACGCCACCCGAATTGACCTTAACCACCTTACCGCGGCCACAAAGTACAGACGAAAGGCATGACAGATCGTATACACGGACCAAAGCATCTACCCCACACTATCAGCCTTGATCAGGACTGAAGCGCGCGGTCTCTCATCCGTGCAGATCAGGGCGAATGCTGACTTGCGGTCCGGCCCAATTGTTCCAGACGAGTGACCTGAAAGAAGACGTCGAATGAAAGTTTGCATCATCGGATTGCGCGGCCTGCCAAATATTGCTGGCGGGATCGAGACTCACTGCGAAAACCTGTTTGAAAACCTTGCCCGCGACCGGTCTGATCTGGACATCATGGTTTATGGCCGCACGCCTTATATCGGCAAAGCACCTTACATGACCGATGCGGGCATCAAAGTGATCCCTGTGTTTGCCGCACAGAACAAATACTTAGAGACGATTACAAACACCTTCGTTGCAATCCTTCATGCCCGGTTCCGCAGCAAGGCAGACTGCATCCACATTCACGCCATTGGGCCGGGACTGCTCGCGCCGTTTGCGCGGTTGCTGGGTGTGCCTGTGGTTTTGACCCATCATGGGGATGATTTTCGCCGGGCCAAATGGAACAGGTTTGCCAGCGCCGTGCTGCGTTTTGGCGAACGACTGGGTATCAAAAGCGCGACACAGACTATTGCCGTCTCGCCCACTTTGGCGGAACGCTTGCGCAGCGACTATCCAGACCGGGCGGATCGCATCCATTATATCCCGAATGGCGCTGATCATATTGTTGCACGCAGCAAAGGCGCCGACGGTACCACCGTGTTGGACCGGTTCAATCTGAAACAAGGGGCTTATTTTGTCACTGTTGGCCGCCTTGTGCCTGAAAAAGGCTTTGCGGATCTGATCCGTGCACACAAGATGGCAAACGCCACGACGCCTTTGGTGATTGTGGGCGGGCACAGCAACTCTGATCACGATCATGAACTGTCTGCACTTGCCCATGACAGCGTCACGATGACCGGCAGCCTGCCACAAGCAGAGGTTGCACAGCTTTTGGCAAACGCGCGTCTTTTCGTCCTGCCGTCCCATCACGAGGGGCTACCGATTGCAGCACTTGAAGCATGGGCCATGGGTGCGCCCTTGTTACTGAGTGATATTCAACCCAACCGCGACCTTGGTCTGCCACAGGACCATTATTTTCCGGTCGGCAATTTGGACAGTCTGGCAGAAAAGCTTGGCGATGATGCACCACGCATTCCCGCCCTGCCCCTCGCGCCTGCGTTCAACTGGTCGTTAATTGCCACCGAAACAGGCCAAGTCTATGATCTATTCCACAATGAACCCAGTTCCTTACAAACCCAAGGCTGATCGGATGCACCAATCCCGCCTTCGCCCGTCGCGACGCCACATGCTTTTGGGGTTTCTTGCCTCTGTGGCGCTTCCTCCGGCATGGGGTGTGGCACAGACCCAACCGCTGAACACGGCTTTGCATTTCCTGCCCGCCGGCACCGGAACGCAAGATGGCAGCAATTGGGAAAACGCAGCATCGCTGGATCAGGTCACGCAGTTTGTCGATAAGGCAAAGCCGGGTCAGACCATCTTTTGCGGTGTCGACACAAACACCATGCCAGTTGAATGGTCCGGACCACAGATCATTTGGAACTTGGGCGGATCACCGGCGGCACCGGCCGCCATCAACTTTGGCGCGCTGAGTAACGCAAGGCAATTTGTGTTACCGACTAACTCGGACGCACCCGCGCTTTTTCAGATGGTGGGTAACGAAACCGGACCTAACGAAAGGCCAGACGTTGGCGGCGATCCGCATGTCGTTCTGGGGCGTCAAAGCTCTCACTTGCGTATTTCAGGGCCTGTCTTTGATCGTGCCGGTGGCGATGGATTTTTTAATCTCGATGCGCGCGGCACACTGAAAGACCTGCGCTTTTCCAATATCCACGCCCGCAATGTGGGTCGTGTGATTGAGACCGAGGAAAATACAGCCATCGAAGGGCTGACGGTCAGCGACTGTACCGCACTTGGTATGATCCGGGGGTTTGCACGGTTCCGCGACTTATCCGACGCGGAGTTTCGTAATCTTGATCTGGATGCCGACTTTGTTGACGGCGGCGGCGGCATGGTATGCCAGATCATCAGTGTCAGCAAAGGGCGCGGGTTGAACTTTGATAACATCCGTCTTGCCAAAGCCGTGAACATGCTTGCCGCCCAAGAGCGCGGATCAACTTATATTCAAGGCGACGGTTTGGTTCTTGAAGAAGACACAGCCGATGTGCGGATTGAAAATTGCCACGCGTCCGACATGGGTGACGGCGGGTTCGATGTGAAAACCGAAAACGTCTATATGGCCAACTGTACGACGATCCGGTGCAAACTTGGCATCCGTATCTGGAGCCACCACCCCGATAACCTGCTTGAAAACTGCAGCATGACAGAGCCCGTCAGGCGCCCCAATAACGATGGATCATGCCTTTGGGTCGCGGGAAATGTCACTTTGCGCGACTGTAACATGGTCGCTGTGGATGAAATGTCGCCGATCCGTTTTGGCGAGGGACGAAACAAATCAAGGGACGGTACGGTCAAGATACAAGGTGGCTCGATTACGCATAAAGAAGATGTCAGATTGGCAACCGGTTCAAGGGGTACGGTCGAGCTTGAAAATGTGCTGGTCAACGGCGTTGAAACCAGTGGCCGATATCGCTGGAATGGCTGGTGGATGCGTAGCCTTTAGACCGTTCTAGACATCACTCCAATTATCCGGGTCATAGTTGAACTGTTTGAAATCTTCCGCATAGAATTCCCGGATTTGGCCTGCCGCATCATCACTGATCGCAGTCACTGTTTTCTTTGATGGGTTCTTATGTGGCAAGGCGGCTGCAAACGCGATCCCTGTCATCGCAGCAAGCCGTTGCTGAAGCGGCTCTAATCCGTCCTCCAGCCGAAACACCTCTGTTTTCTCGATTGGGAACATGTGTTGGGGGCGCAGGTGATTGGAAAAAATGTAGGGGTCTTTCTCGTATCGCGCAAAGCTTTTGCGCAACCACGACTCAAAGCTTGGTTTTGGCAACAGCTTGTTTTTCAATCGTGGGCGTGTGATGCGATAGTTGTATTCGCTCAAGGTGCGCGAAAACGGGTTCCGCGTGACACAAAAGCTGTAGTCAAAAAACGCGGGTGCAAACAACGCATCAAGCAGCTCTTTGTGGAAATGCTGCGGTACCAGCGGCAGCATATCGCGCCGGTCCTTCATATAAAGACTTTCGGGCGCATGTTCTGACATCCACGATTTGATCGATGTGCCGCCCGCCTTGGGAATATGAATAAAAAGGATCAGTTCTTTGCCAAAACGATAAGCGGGCATACCATACTCCTGCCAACCCTGACGGGCCGTTCCAATACCACTTACTAGATGCCAGAAAACCGTGGCCAACGTAACGTATTTATTAATTTTTTATGAATTTTTTGTAACAATCTTGATGACATCCCCGTCGTCTCGTGGCATTTTGCGTTCATTGTAATTGTTATGTTGGATAATTTGTTTTGAAACCCGATTATATTTTCATTGGACCACATAAAAGCGGCACGACCTGGATCGACAACTATCTGCGTCACAGGGGCGATGTCTGCCTGCCAGAGGCAACAAAAGAGACGTTCTTTTTTGACAAACAGTATCACAAAGGGTGGGACTGGTACGCCTCTCTTTATGGAAAGCGCACGCCTGAACACAAAATCTGTGTCGAAGTGGCCCCGTCGCTGCTGGACAAACCAGAGGCGGCGCAGCGCGTTGCAGAAGATTTACCAAATGTGAAAGTCATTGGCACCTTACGCAACCCGATTGACCGAGCCATCGCGCATTACTTTCACTACCTCAAAGGTGGTGAACCTGACTGGGGCTTTCGCAAAATGGCGGAAAACCACCCGGCCATGGTCAGTAACGGATTGTACTACAAAAACCTGAATATGTGGGTCGAACTGCTGGGCCGAGATCAAGTCAGGCTGCTGAATTATCACGATCTGAACACCAGTCCGGATGGCTATGTTCGCAAAATCTGCGACGTGCTGGACCTGCCCTATATGGCCGCAGAAGATGAGGTTCTTTATGCCCGCATTAACGAAGACGGCGATCCGCGTTTCCGCCTGCTTGCAAAAGCAGCGCGTCGCGGTGCGCGGTCATTGCGGTCGCAAGGCATGCATTGGCTGGTGAACGCGGTACGTCAACCAGCGGTGCGCAAGATCGTGTATGGCAAACGCCCTGACGAAACCAAACGTGAACGCCTACGCCA
This sequence comes from Roseobacter sp. CCS2, assembly GCF_000169435.1. Taxonomy (GTDB): domain Bacteria; phylum Pseudomonadota; class Alphaproteobacteria; order Rhodobacterales; family Rhodobacteraceae; genus Yoonia. The sequence continues at coordinate 214,471 of NZ_AAYB01000001.1, forward strand.
CGAAGCGCGTGAGTTTTATCAAGAGTTCTTTGATGACTTCTCGCATCTGGATGCGGACTTCATGTTTGATACAACGACCTGGCGCACGCAGTAGAGCGCCCATCAGATTGATCGTTTTCAGGGGCCGCATCATGCGGCCCTTATTGTATCAACTGGATTGCCCACGCCGCTTAAAAAGGCGTTTCAGAACCTGTTCTGAAAGCACCTCACCCTCTTCGCCAAAAACCGCCGGGGCCATAAAGAACAACAGCGCGTAAGTTGCCACAAAGCCCGCAACAAGCACAAACAACAGCAACGCACCTTCAACGCCAAAAGACAAAAGACCTGCTTTTGCGCCAAACAGCGCCAGCGCCATTATGGCGCCAAGGGCAGTGTATCGTACCATCCGGCGCAAGCTGGCACCTGTGCCCAGCCCGATAAACCGGTGCACCAAACCCAACCCCATAAGATGGCAAATAACAGTCGCCACAGATACGCCAGCAGCAACCCCCCAAAGCCCGTAAGGTTGCCCGACATAAGCACCAGCGACTACCATCGCGGCATAGCTCCATTGCCAAAAGGCCGCGATATAGACCCGTCCTGCAGCCCGCAGGATTGCGCCAACGAACTGATAAGCCGTGCGAAAGAACAAAACACTGACAAGTATTTGGAACGGCAGAATTGCAGGGCCCCATTGCGGACCCATTAAAACAAGTATGACCTCTGGTGCCGCGACAACAAGCAAGGCCGTTAACGGGATTTGGGTCATGGCGACCAAAGACAGCGCACGGTTCAGCGCACGTTGAAGCCGCGGTTTGTCATCCTGTATCGACGCCAATGTCGGGAATAAAACCCTGTCCCCCATTTTTCCAACCAGTTGCGCACCCTGGCGCAGCAACAGATACGCGCGCGAATAATAACCCAGCGCCTCGGGGCCAAGCCAGCGACCGATGATGAAATAGTCACCATTCTGCGCGAGGTAATTTCCGATCTGCGTCAGCGTAATACCAAAGCCAAACTCGATCATTGATGTAAACGTTGACCACCGGAACCCGAACGCAAGGTCTTTGCGCACCGAAAAAAGGTAAAAGCCGGTTACCAAGGTCTGCTGAACAAGCTGCCCTAAAATCAAGGCCCAGGGCCCAAAGCCAAGTATCGACAGCGTGATCGCCACAGCCGCATAGCCAAAAATATAACTGAACAAGCGCATCAAGGCGATTTCGCGAAACCGCATCGACCGCTCCATCAGGGCCTCGCTGACCAGACCGGCCCCTTTGATGATGAAAAGCAACGAAAACACCTGAATAAACGGCGTCAATTCAGGCATCCGGTACAACCGCGAGATCGGTTCAGAAAGCCCATAGACAAGGCCCGCCATCAGGACACCCATGATCAGGGTCGTCACCATTCCCGTCGCAATATGATCCCGGGTCAAGGTTTTGGCCTGCACAATAGAGGGTGCGACGCCGATCCGGCCCACAACCTCTGCAAAGGCAACAACGGTTAGGGCGGCACCAACAAGACCAAATTCAGCCGGCATCAACAGGCGGGCAAGAACCAGTAGCACAATAATTTTGAGGATGGATTCAGCACCGCCACCGGCAAACATCCACAAAAAATGCCCCATGGTGCTGCCGGTCAGTGGCTTGGCTTTGCCTGCGCTTGACTTTGACGGGTCGGACGGTTTGTCGTCAGAACCGGTCATGTCTGTGCCTCGCATGGGATCAGCTTAAAAAATGTGCAAAATGAAAATATCATGGGACGATCAGCAACAGTACGCTCAGAAAAGATGATTGAAAACAAAAGCAATTTTAGAACAGTTGCGTCTGCCGCCGGGAAGAGTCAATACTAACGTACACGAAGCTGTTTTACGTGCAATTTTTTGAAGAAGCCGACACCGCAGTTGGTTTGAAGAGTTTTTGTTAGGTCGCCATTATGACACCAGCGGATTTGCTGTCTCCAGATGATGTCGTGCATTTCTATCTGCCGTCCTTTGCGGGCGGTGGCGCTGAAAGGTTCTTTATACGGATCGCCAATCAGATCGCCTCTGGCGGACGGCCCGTCAACTTTATCGTCAATCATGAAACCGGGCCGTTGCGCGATTTACTGTCAGACGCAGTGAATGTGCAGGTTCTGGGCGTGGCAAAGGCATCGCTGGCAGTACCGCGGCTGGTCACTTACATAAAAAAGCACAAACCAAAGGTGCTGATTTCGGCGCTGACCCGCACCAATCTTGCCGCACTTCTTAGCGCGCGCATTGCAAAGGTCGGCACTCGCGTGATTGTTTGCGAACGCAACCAGTACAGCGCCCTGTTGCGCGAGCTTGATCCAGTGCGGCAATCGGTGATGACATGGTTTGTGCGGCGGCTTTATCCCACAGCGCATGCTGTGATCGGCAACACCGCCGAAGTGACGCAGGATATCGCGCGGGTTGCCCGCCTTAAGCCGCAACAGACCGGGATTATCTACAATGCCGCCCCCGACGCCAACCAGATTGAGGCGGCACGCGCGGTCAGTGTGGTTCACCCTTGGCTGGCGGATGACGCACCAGTGGCCGTGGCCATTGGCAGACTTATGCCTCAAAAAGATTATCCTACCATGCTTGGCGCGGTGGCCCAGGCGACACAACCTTTGCGTTTGCTTGTGCTTGGCGAAGGACCAGAGCAGGAAAAGCTTGAACAAACGGCGCGTGATCTTGGCATCGCTGACCGTGTGGCATTTCTGGGCTTTCAGATGGACCGTTTCGCTTATCTGGTGGGGGCCGATGTTTTTCTGCTCAGCTCGCGCACCGAAGGTTTTCCCAACGCTTTGATTGAAGCCGTCGCAGCAGGCATTCCCGCCGTGTCCACCGATTGCGCAGGTGGCGGCGCGCGCGAAATTATGGGGCGGGAATTTCCAGATCGTATCGTTCCTGTCGCTGACACACAGGCAATGGCGGCTGCCATTGATCAGGTCCTCGCAACCCGACAAACGGCAGCAGCCACCCAAGACCGCCAGCGCATTGCGAATATCGCGGCGCGTTACCAAATCAGCGAAATTGCTGATGCTTTTCTGGCAAAGGCCGCAACATGAGAACGGTTTTCCGCATATTGGAGTTTGCAATCGCACTCTTTGGATTGTTCTTCATGACCGGGTCTTTGACCACGTATCTGACACCACAGGATGCCGAAACAGCGCCGTTGGTGCAGCTGATTGGCGCGTCCCTAGGTGTCTTTGCGATACTCGTATTGGTCAGCAACCGTGGTGCCGTCTCACGGATACTCGCCGAATATTGGCTCGCCCTCCTGCCTGTCGGCTTTGCGATTGTGTCGCTTGCCTGGTCAGAAGACCTGGCATTGACACTGCGGCGCGCTGGCGGGTTAAGTTTGACCACAGCCTTTGCATTCTGGTTGGCACTTCGGTTCAATCCGGCCGAAATTTTTCGTCTGGTGGTGCTGACAGCCGTAACAGTCATACTCGCCAATTACCTCTATATCCTGCAAGAGCCATCCCGCGGCATTCACCAATCCTATGATCTTGTTGGCGCGCAGCATGCGGGCTCTTGGCGGGGGCTGTTCGGTCACAAAAATGACTTTGGACGGGTGATTGCGTTTGTTGCGTCAATTCTGTTGGTGGGTTTTGCACTAGGCAAAGGTCAAAAATACTTGCGCTGGTTGGCCATGCCGCTCGCCGGGCTTGTGGTTTTGCTTATCATCAAGACCAGTTCGTCTCAGGCGGTGCTTTTGGGTGCCGCAGTGCCTGTCATCATGGCAGTGTTTCTAGGCATGCGGTCTATGTCAGCACCGGCGCGATCACTGGTTTTGATTATTGCCTTGCCATTCGCGGTGATTGGGCTGCTTTCAGCACAGCTGCTTTTTGAATACCTTCTGGGTCTTCTGGGGCGCGACGCCACACTGACCGGACGCACAATCATTTGGGAAGGTGTGTTCATCGCCCTTGGCGGCAATGTAGTTGCGGGCGGCGGATACGGTGCCGGATGGCAGGTCGTGGGCCCGCAACTGACGGCGTTGACCGGGTTTGAGGTTGGGCATGCGCATAACGGCTTTCTGGATCTTGCCGTCGATATTGGTGTTGTCGGTCTTGGCATGACCTTGGTCTTTATGATGTGGCTGGGCAGCTTTGCGTTCAGCAATCTGATGCGCGGCCATAATCCAGAACTGTCAGCGATTGCGCTGACGGTCGTTGTTTTTTCGTTGATCGGCAACGTCGCAGGTTCATTCCTGCTACAACACAACAGCATCTTCTGGGTGCTGGCCGTCGCCACATTCGCCAAGCTCAAAGAAAGAGAACGGGCCGCCAAAGGTGCCATGGACCGCGACGATACGGATTACGCTACAGCGTTCTTGCGTCCATCATGACTATGACACCGCAACTTTCCGCCAATATTAGGCCTGATGACACGCTAGCCCTAGGCCAACGGATCAGCTTTCTGATCAACTCAATGGAGGGTGGCGGCGCTGAACGCGCAATGGCAAATCTGCTCTCTCATCTACAAAGCGCGCTGGCTGAACAAACCGTTGAGCTTATTTTGCTTGATGATTTACCCCGAAAACAGGATCTGCCTGAAAACCTGCGTATCGTGACACTTGATGGGCGCGGGAAAATGGGGCGAAGCCTGTCAGAGCTGCGCCGATATTGGACATCACCTGACAACCGACCGGACGTCTGTGTCAGTTATCTCGCGCGCGCGAATGTCGTGAATGTCTGGTTGGCCCGGCGCTTTGGCCACCGCGCGTTGATTAGCGAACGGGTTCACACGTCCAGCCATCTGGCTGGCGCGCGCGCTGCACCTCTTCTTAAATTCATCACGCGCAGAACCTATCCAAGGGCTGATCATGTGATTGCCGTAAGCGGCGGTGTGTCCGAGGATCTATCCGAAAACTACGGCGTTTCACCGGATATAATATCGGTCATTGGAAACCCGATCGACAGTGATCGGTTGCAAGCATTGGCCGCAGAACCACCTGCCCTGTCACTGCCAAATGACTATTTTCTTGGCGTGGGCCGCCTTGTGGCCAATAAGAACTTTGCACTGACGCTGGATGCACTTGCCACCGTGCCTAACGCGCCTTCGCTGGTCATTCTGGGTCATGGCCCGGAAGAAGGCGCATTGCGGGCGCAGGCAGAACGGCTGGGGATTACCGCGCGCGTGATCTTTGCCGGGTTCATCGAAAACCCCTATCCGGTCATGGCGAAAGCGCGCGCGCTCGTCTCAGCCTCGCGGGCAGAAGGTTTTCCCAATACGCTCATCGAAGCAATGACACTTGGCTGTCCCGTGATCGCAACAGATTGCCCATCCGGCCCGGCGGAAGTACTTGAAATGACGGCAGAAAAAGGGCCGCCATGGCCGGCCTCAGCGCATGGTTTGCTGGTGGCAATGGAGGATGACACGGCACTGGCGTCGGCGATCAAAACACTTTGTGATGATACCGCACAGCAGGATTATGCTGCCCGCGCCGCCAAAAGAGCGGCCGATTTCGGGCATGACGCGGTCATAGCAGCATACATGAACCTTTTATCGCGGTATGCAGCCCATGATTGAAAATGCCGCCATCGCGCGTTTCCTCATTATAATGCGGGGCGAATCATGCAATAATGTAATGGTAAGACCCGCTAAGCTCCGATTTATTAAGGACAACTTAGTTCGTTCAGGAATTGTACAAATGAAATTTGGTTTTAGTTATCCATGGGCGCTGTCCATCTTGCTATCGGCTTTTGTCTGGCTTGGCGCACCTGCTTCGGCACAAGACAATTACCCAATCGGGCCGGGCGATGTGCTTGAAATATCCTTCTTGTCTAACCCCACTTTTGATCGCCGCGTGCAGGTCGGGATCGACGGCAGCGTTTTTCTACCGCTGATTGGCGAACTGAATGTCCGCGACCAAAGCATCAACAACCTGCGCGAGCGTGTCGCCGATTTGATGGCTGGCTCGGTCTTTCGTGAACGCGAAGGCAGCGAATTTGTCTTGGTGTCCGTCGACTCTGATGAGGTCATTCTGGAAGTCGCTGAATACCGTCCCATTTTTGTTGATGGTGCCGTTAATTCACCCGGTCAGCAGTCGTTTTTGGTTGGCATGACCGCACGCCAGGCGATTGCAGGCGCACGTGGTTTGGTCAATGAGATGCAGGTCACACCCAGCCAGTCAGAGGTGCGCAACCACCCTCGTGTTCTGATGGCTGATCTTGTCGGCGTCTTGGCCGAAATGGCAGTTTACGAGGCCATTCTGAACAATACAGGCGAAATTGATTTCACCGAGATTGAGCGCCTGAATGCGCCCGAACAACTGATCAACAACGCCATCGGGTTGGCCCGCAGCCAGCTTGCGACCTCAAGTGACATTCTGACAGAAGAGCTTTCTTTTTTGGACACCAGCGTGCTGGAAGCAGAGGCACGGATCATTTCTGCCTTGCGCCATGAAGAATCCGTCACCGGCATCGTCGAAACCGAAGAGGCCGAGGTCACGCGTATCGAAGGTCTTGTCGCGCGCAGGCTGGCATCAAGCGAACTGCTGACCCAAACCCGCCGCCTGTACCTGCAAGCCATTGATCGGCTGGGCAATGTGCAGGCAGACCGGCTCGAGGCCGAGGCTGATCGCCGCCAGCTGGTGCTTGAACGCAATCAGGCGGTCCGCGAACGTGCGCTTGAAATACAAGCACGTTTGCAAGAATTGTCGCAGCAGGCATCACAATTGCGGGTGCGAATTGAATTAACCTCGGTTGGGCCGGTGACCTTGGATGGCAACGAAACCGCCACTGTTGCACCGCGCATTGTGATTTTCCGGCAAATTGCCGGACAGGCCCAGGAAATTGATGCCCAACCTGAAACGCCACTCATCCCTGGGGATGTCGTGAACGTCAGCTTGCGCAACTGAAAGCAAACCAAAGGTCAGCAGCGGCGCCAATTTGAATGGCGCAAGCTGACCATAGTAACGAGTTAGATTAGATCGGTCGGTCCGCTGCGGCACAGAGCCCAAGACATTTGACCGACTTAAAGGAGAAGCCCGATGGACGAAAAAAGCGCTGTACTCCCGCGCACTGGTCGGCGGTTGACGATACCGCCCCGGCTGAATTTCGAACCTGTCTCGGCGGGCAGCCAAAGTGCGCCAACGCCATTGTTCGATTTCAAATCGGTCTGGCGCCTGTTCCGACGCCGCATCATTCTGATCTTGCTTGTGACAGCGCTTTGTACCGGCGCCACGGTCTTTCTGCATAGTCTGATCCCGAACGCCTACACTTCAAACACCCGCATTCTATTGGATGAGCAAAGCGTAAACCCCTTTGACGGCAATGAAGTCTTTGCCGAAATCGGCTTGTCGAACCCGGCTGTCGAAAGCCAAATGTTGGTCATGCGGTCCCCCTTTTTGCTGGCACAAGTGGTCGAACGTCTGGATCTTAGCAACGATGTAGAATTCATGTCGGCCCCAACGACACCAATGCGCGACAGGTTGATCGCGCTACGCAATGACGTTTTTCCCGGCTCAGTGAACACCTATGAAAAAACCGAACCCGAACGGTTTCAGCATGCGGTCGAAACGCTTCGGTCCAATCTTGATGTCAGCCGAAATGCCCGCACATTGGTTATTCAATTAAAGTTCACATCGACATCGCCGCAACTGGCGTCTGATGTTGTGAATGCGGTCGCCCAAACCTACGTCGAAAGTCGGCTTGGTGTCCGGCAGGATACCGCGCTACGGGCCGCCGAATGGTTCGATGAACGTATCGCAGAACTCAACCTGCGGGCCATTGAAGTTGAACAGGAAATGCAGCGCCTCAGCAATGGTGAGACGGCAGCATTGGCCGCATCCCAGTCTACTGCGGGCTTGCAAACGGCGCGTCAGGCCTTGCAGGACGCGATGTCCAACAGGGCCGAGATTCAGACCGATGTACTGCGCTTGCGCACGATCATCTCTAACGGGCGTGGACTGCGAAGCATTCCACCCAACCTGATGGATGATGAAATGCGCGCCCTTGCCGCACAAGCTGAAACCTTGCGCGATCAGGTTGCACGGATCACTGATGAAACGCCCGATGACACGGCGCAAATTGCAGCACTCACATCCGAGATAGATGCGCTTGAAGCTGCGGGAGATGCGCTTTTGAACGCTATGCTGGCTGACGCGGAAGAGCGGATTACCACCGCAGAAGCAGCAGAATTCGAAGCGCAAACAGCCTTTGCCTCTGCCCGCGATGCTGGCGGCGTCAATATCACTGACAGTATCGAAGTTGAGTTGCGTTCGCTGGAAGGCGAAGCACGCGTTTACCGTCAGCTTTATGAAAGCTATCTCGAAAGCTATTTGCGGACAGTGCAGCAGCAAAGCTTCCCATCAACTGAAGCCACGATCATTCAAACTGCCGTGGACCCCGACAATCCTGACGGCCCCGGATTGGCCCGGTTGCTGGTCCTTGGGGTGTTGGTTGGCCTGACGCTTGGGGCGGCTGGCGCTTTTGTGATTGAAGCCTCAGACGGGCGGCTGCGCACCGCCGGGCAATTGTCACGGGCGGCGCGTGCGCCTTTCCTTGGCGCGCTGCCAGAACGATGGGACGACCTGTCAGAAGCTGCGGCGCGTGCCGATCAATCAAAAATCCCTGTGATCCAGGTGGTCAAACGCGTACGCGAAACCCGCCAGGAAACAATTTCATTGCCTGAAAACCTCGTCTCACTGATCCGCAAGGAACCACAGATGTACGCGGCTATCAGCCATCCTTTGTCCGCCTACTCTGAAACGATCCGTCGCGTGAATGTAGAGGCTGACAACCTGCATGCGCTGATCGAACGGGACCACGGACCGGCGACCAAAATCATCGGTTTCATCTCTGATCAGAAAAGCAAAGGGCGCAGCGTAGCAGCTGTCAACTATGCCGAAATGCTGGCCGTTGGTGGCGGATTGACAGTGCTTGTTGATCTTGACTGGACCGGCTTGTACCTGACCGAAAGCATCGCCCCGGCGGCGCAGTGGGGGGCGGCTGAACTTGCCATGCGCAACTCTGCGACCCGGTCTGAAAAGGCGTTCTGGTATGATGAACGGACGTCGATGTATTTCCTGCCAAACCGCTCTGTCGCCAAAGGGGCCGCTCTTGATCCTCAGGCGTTTGATCAGACAAAGCTGAAAGAACTGATCTCGGCGCTGTCGATGAAGTTCGAGAATATCGTGCTGGATTTGTCGCCGATGGCAATTTCATCTGATCCGGCGGCCATGTCAGATATTGTATCCGGTTTCGTCGCCGTCGCAGATTGGGGTCAGACCCGCTCTACGTCGCTATCGACAGAACTGCGCCGCGCCGCCATTCAGCCGCCCAAACTTTTGGGCACTGTGATGAACGGCGTGTCGATGAAGAAACTGGCGGATTATGAAGCCGCAGGCTGACGACCAATCACGATAAAGGACCACATCCATGGCTATTCATGATCCTTTCGTTTTGTTTGTTGGACCGACAAAATCGGGCACGACCTGGATACAGGCCTACCTTGAAGCGCGCGGTGACATCGCGCTGCCTGAAGGCATGAAAGAAACGTTCTTCTTCGACAAGGTCTACGAAAAGGGCTTTGACTGGTACGCGGGCCTGTTTCCGCCCGCAACCGACACCCGCATCAGAGCAGAGGTTGCGCCATCATTGTTTCACAAACCTGTTGTTTCTGAACGGGTCGCAAAACATCTGCCCAACGCACGGATTATCTGTACCGTGCGTGACCCCCATGATCGCGCCGTGTCGCATTACTTTCACTATCGCATGCGGGGTGCGCCCAAAATGTCATTGCGCGAAATGGCCGACACCTACACCGATGTTATAGAAGCAGGCCTTTTTTCACGCCATGTCGCCCGATGGGAAGACACCTTTGGCCCTGATCGGGTGCATCTGATGTCCTATCAACTGCTCAGAGATGACCCTGATGCATTCTGTCGTCAGCTTTGCGACGCATTACAAATCGACTTCAAACCACCGCAAAGCGCATTGATCAACAGCAAGGTAAACGCCGCCAAAGTGCCGCGCAGCTTGCTTGCCGCGCGCGTTGTGCAATCGGTGACGACGTTTTTCCGCAGACGCAATGCCAGTATGCTCAAGTCCATGTTGAAACGTTTGCCGATCAAGCGATGGGTGTATTCTGGCGGCGCTGACCTTACGGAAGAACGCCAAAGTATCAAGAAACAGTCTGCATCGCTTTCAGATGTATTATCGGACGATTGGAACGCCTTTACCAAAAGGGCAGATTTTCCCGCACGGCAAACCGACTGAAAAACGGCGACGCCTTTCTGTTACAGGGTTCAGAGGTCGCATGTTCACTCAGGTTATCACATCTGGCGCCGTTCGGCCTGTGATTGCCGCAAGGTCAGACAGGCCCAATACAGCGTCGTGCACATTGGCCAGCACCTTTTGCGGGTCTTCTGACAGACGGTCATGGCGCGTTTCCAACTGTTCCAGATAAAGCCGGATCGTCGCCCCTTGTGTGCCCGTGCCCGAAAGACGGAACACGGCCCGTGCGCCACCCTCAAAAACAATCCGTATGCCTTGGCCATCAGACCGAGACCGATCAACCGGATCGACATAAGAAAACTCATCAGCCATTTGCACCTGCTGTTCACCAATCATCGCGCCTGCCAACATGGGTAATTTTGACCGCAAGCCGTCAATCACAGCATTTGCTTTTTCGCTATCGACAGCTTCATAGTCAAATCGCGCATAATAGCACCGACCATGTGCCGCCCAAAGATCTGCCATCAACGCGGAAACGGATTTTTGCGTTTCCGCCAGGATATTCAGCCATAGCAAAACCGCCCAAAGCCCGTCTTTCTCGCGCACATGATCGGATCCGGTACCGGCGCTTTCCTCGCCGCATAATGTGACCTTGCCTGCATCCAGCAGGTTGCCAAAAAACTTCCACCCTGTTGGCGTCTCAAAACATCCGATCCCAAGGCTTTCGGCCACCCGGTCAACGGCCCGTGATGTTGGCATTGAGCGCGCAACACCCGCAAGCCCATCGCGATAGCCAGGTGCCAAATGTGCATGTGCCGTCAACAGCGCAAGGCTGTCAGAAGGGGTGACATAGGCACCGCGCCCAACGATCATATTGCGGTCGCCGTCGCCATCCGATGCCGCCCCAAAATCAGGCGCATCGGGGGCATACATCTTGTTCATCAACATCTTGGCCCAGGTGGGGTTGGGGTCTGGATGTCCCTTGCCGAAATCAGGGCTGGGTGTGCCATTGATGACCGTGCCTTTTGGCGCGCCAAGCATGTCTTCAAGAATAGCGTGGGCATAGGGACCCGTGACTGCATGCATGGCGTCAAAACACATTGTGAAGCCGCCCGCGAACAGCGCGCCGATCTTATCAAAGTCGACGATTGTTTGCATCAGCGCGGCATAGTCCGACACTGGATCAACGATTTCGACAGCCATTTCGCCAAGGGTCTGATGCCCGATAGTCGCCAGATCAACATCATCTGCTGCGCATATTTTATAGTGTTTGATAGCCTTGGTACGTTCGAAAATCGCGTCTGTGACAGCTTCGGGCGCTGGTCCACCATTGGGGCCATTGTATTTCAAGCCAAAGTCCGCGTCAGGGCCACCGGGATTATGGCTGGCAGACAGGATCAGCCCGCCATCCGCTTGTTTCAGGCGAATAAGGTGCGATGCCGCTGGCGTCGATAACAACCCGCCCTGCCCCACAATGCATTTGGCCGCGCCATTGGCCGCTGCCATCCGCAGAATGATCTGGATCGCCGTATCATTGAAAAAACGGCCATCGCCGCCCAAGACCAACGTCTTGCCAGTCACACCGCCAATGCCGTCAAATGTTGACTGAACATAGTTCTCAAGAAAGTTGGGCTCTTGAAAAACAGCTGTCTTTTTACGAAGACCACTGGTCCCCGGTTTTTGGCCTGCGATGGGCGTCGTCTGCACGGTCTGCGTCAGCATTAAGTGTCCTCTCTACTGCCGTCATCTTCAATCAAATGCATCATGACATGCCAGACCTTATCGTCATTTCGGCGGATGAAAGCAGAAAGAGGCCGAAATCGCCCAGACCTTACGCGTAAGCCGCGTCTACGATGAATTCCACCTTCAATTCAGGCCGCGCCAGTTTCGCTTCGCCACAAGCACGCGCTGGGGCATGACCCGCGGGAACCCAAGCGTTCCAAACTTCGTTCAAACCGGCAAAATCCTGCATATCTGCCAGCCAAATTGTGACCCGCAACATATTCTCGCGCGATGATCCGGCCTGTTCCAGTAGCGCATCAATCTTGTCCAGACAGATGCGCACCTGTTCTTGGATCGTATCCCCTTCCGCAACCTGCCCGGTCAAATAGGCCACACCGTTATGCTTGACGATCTTCGAAGACCTCTTGCCGGTTTCAATACGTTCAATCATGGGACGATCCTTTCAATTCTTGCGGGCGGTCAAGCCACCGTTCTGTCGTAAGTGTCATGGGCTTTTCGCAACAGGAAAGGCAAGTGTTTTCAGGTTTTCGTCTTGAAACAGGCCTGTCATGTCGCTGGCGCAATGCAAAACCCGATCCCTTTATTTTATGAGTGCCTCCAAGATAGCAATCGGATACTCAGGCGTCACGTAATACACATTCAAGGATACGATTATGTCAGAACTGCACCAAAACTATATCGCAGGTGAGTGGGTTTCAGGCGCGTCCGAAATCGAAAACCGCAACCCTTCTGATTTGACTGACATGATCGGCATGTTTGCCCAAGCAAGCGCGGATCAGCTGGATGCAACATTGGATCAAGCACACCAAGCGCAGGCTGAATGGGCGGCCTATGGGATAGAGCGCAAGCAAGCTGTGCTGATGGCCATCGGTAATGAATTGATGTCACGCGCCGAAGAACTGGGCACATTGCTCAGCCGCGAAGAGGGCAAGCCTTTGGCCGAAGGCAAAGGCGAGGTCTATCGCGCCGGCCAGTTTTTCACCTATTACGCCGCCGAATGCCTGCGTCAGTTGGGCGAAAATGCGGATTCAGTCCGCGATGGGGTCGAGATTGATGTGCGCCGCGAGCCGGTTGGCGTTGTGGCGGTGATCTCACCCTGGAACTTTCCTATGGCAACGGCCTCTTGGAAAATCGCCCCTGCCCTTTGCTATGGCAACGCTGTGGTCTGGAAACCGGCGAATATCACCCCCGCCTCAGCCGTGGCCCTGACCGAGATTATTGCGCGGCAGGACATTCCCAAAGGTCTGTTCAGCCTTGTGATGGGATCAGGCCGCGACATTGGCCAGCGCTTAGTGGAAAGCCCGAAGGTGAACGCGATTTCCTTTACCGGGTCTGTGCCTGTGGGCAAAGGCATTGCGGCGGCTGCGATCCAGAACCTGACCAAGGTACAGATGGAAATGGGGTCAAAGAACGCGTTGGCCGTGATGGATGATGCGGACATTGATCTGGCGGTGACTTTGGCATTGGGCGGTGCCTTTGGCGGCACCGGGCAGAAGTGCACGGCCTCATCACGGTTGATCGTGCACGCAGCAGTCCATGACGCGTTCGTCGAAAAGCTGGTAGCAGGAACCAAAGAGATGAAGGTCGGTCATGCGTTAGAAGCAGGCACCCAAATGGGGCCGGTGGTCAGCGAACAGCAGTTGAACGAAAACCTTGCCTATGCCGATTTGGGTAAATCCGAGGGGGCTGAATTGGCTTGTGGAGGGGCGCGGTTAGAGATGCCACATGACGGCTACTACATGTCCCCCGGTGTGTTCATCAATTCCACCAATACGATGCGGATTAATCGCGAAGAAATGTTTGCCCCGCTCACATCTGTCATCAAAGTGGACAGCTATGACGAAGCATTAGCCACCGTCAACGATACCAACTTTGGCCTGACCTCTGGCATCGTTACGACCAGCCTTGCGCGTGCGACGCACTTCCGGCGCAATGCGCGGACCGGTGTGGTGACGGTCAACTTGCCAACCGCTGGTACGGATTATCACGTACCATTCGGTGGGCGCGGCGACAGTTCCTACGGTCCGCGCGAGCAGGGTAAGGCCGCGGCAGAGTTTTATACCACCGTCAAGACCGCCTATATCAGTGCCGGAAAGCCGCTCTGATGCCGCGCATCGACAATCTGCAATATGCCAACTGGTCGGAAAAGATTTTCCGCCAGATGCGCGAAGGTGGTGTCGATGCGGTGCATGTCACCATCGCCTATCACGAGAATTTTCGCGAAACGGTACTGAATTTCGAACAATGGAACCGCTGGTTTGAGCAGTACTCTGATCTAATCATGAAAGGGCAGTGGGCGGCGGATGTGAACCGCGCGCAGGACACCGGGCGCACGGCGATCTTCTTTGGCTTTCAGAACCCCAGCCCGATTGAGGATGATATCGGGTTGGTCGAGATCGTGCATACGCTGGGTGCGCGCTTCATGCAGCTGACCTACAACAACCAGTCGTTGCTGGCGACGGGCTGTTACGAGGCCGAGGACACAGGCATCACCCGCATGGGCCGCCAAGTGATCAAGGAAATGAACCGCGTAGGACTGGTGGTAGATATGAGCCATTCAGCGGATCGGTCCACCATTGAGGCCGCGGACATTTCCGAGCGCCCCATCGCGATCACCCATGCTAACCCCTACGCGTGGTCCCCTGCCCTACGTAATAAGAAAGACGATGTCATCCGCGCTGTCACGCAGAACGGCGGAATGATGGGGTTCTCGGTTTATCCGCACCACCTGAAGGACAAATCCGACTGCACGCTTGAGAGCTTTTGCGAGATGATCGCGCGGACGGCAGAGAGGTTCGGCGCAGAGCATCTGGGGATCGGCAGCGACCTATGTCAGGACCAACCCGACAGCATCGTCGAGTGGATGCGCGTTGGGCGTTGGAGCAAAGAGATCGACTATGGTGAAGGCTCTGCCACAGCCCCCGGTTTTCCACCAATGCCAAGCTGGTTTCAGGACAGCCGCGACTTTGGGAATATTGAGGCTGGATTGAAGACCACTGGTTTCTCAGATGACGAAGTTGCGGGGATCATGGGCGACAATTGGCACCGGTTTTACGGCGAAAACTTCACCCCTCAGTGATGCAGCGCGGCGACTGTTTTGAGGACAGAGAACCCATAAAGCGCCTCGAACCCCTTTTCGCGCCCATGCCCTGACAAGCCTGTGCCGCCAAAGGGCAGTTCCACACCACCGCCTGCGCCGTAGTTGTTGATAAACACCTGCCCTGCGCGCAATGCGCGTGCCATACGCATTTGTCGCGCGCCATTCTCAGACCAGCACGACGCAACCAATCCAAAGTCAGTACCATTCGCAATAGTAACCGCTTCGGCTTCATCGGCGAATGGGATGATTACTTGTACCGGCCCAAAGATTTCATCTTGGGCGAGCGTATGATCAGGGGCGACATCAGCAAAAAGGGTCGGCGCGACATAGGCGCCACCAATTGATGCATCGTCGATGATCTGCCCCCGCGCAGCGATGCTCAGATCGCGACCCTTGGCAAGGAAGCCTTCCACAATTTCCTTCTGCCGCAGCGACACCAAAGGCCCCACATCCAGATCAGACAGCGCAGGGCCGCATTGCAGGGATTGATAGCGGTCGATCATCGCATCAACGATCTGATCATAGACGCCCCGCTGCACAAGAATGCGCGATGAAGCCGAGCAGGTTTGCCCGGCATTCTGGATGCCCGCGTTAACAAGAAACGGTAGGGCCGCATCAATATCAGCATCATTAAAAACCACCTGCGGGGATTTCCCGCCCAGTTCCAGCGTCACAGGCACGACATTTGCACCCGCCGATTGCTGGATCAGTTTGCCAACCCCGACCGACCCGGTGAATGAAATGTGATGCACGCCTTTATGGGCCGACAAGGCAGCCCCCGCCTCGGCCCCCAATCCCGGTACGACGTTCAAAGCGCCATCCGGCAAACCGGCCTTGCGCGCAATCTCAACGAAAGCCAAGGCGGTCAGACAAGCCTCTTCCGCGGGTTTCAGCACGCAGGCATTGCCCATCGCCAAAGCCGCCCCGACAGAACGTCCGATGATTTGCATGGGGTAATTCCAGGGGATGATGTGCCCGGTCACGCCATGCGGTTCGCGTAAAGTGTAGACGGTGTAGCCATCCAGATAGGGAATAGTTTCGCCATGCACCTTGTCGGCAGCACCGCCATAGAACTCCATATAGCGGGCCAATGCGAGCACATCCGCGCGCGCTTGTTTCAGCGGCTTGCCCACGTCCATCGCTTCAAGCTTAGCCAGCTCATCAACATGCGCAAGAACGGCGCGCCCGATCTTGGCCAGCATGCGCCCACGTTCTGCCGCTGTCGCCTTCCCCCATTCGCCAGATAGCGCAGTTTCAGCCGCCTTAATTGCCGTATCGATATCGTCGGCCTGCCCCCGCGCAATATCGCAAAGGGTACTGCCATCGGACGGGTTGATCAGCGGCAGCGTATCCCCTGAAAGCGGCGCGACCCAAGCCCCTGCAATAAAGCAGTTGCTTGGGTCGATATTCAGCGGTTTGATCGACATCAGTTGCCGTAGGCCACCGAGGGCAGCCATGTGACCAGCCAAGGGAACTCGAACACAATGAACAGACCCAGAAGCTGCAACAACACAAAGGGAATAACGCCTTTGTAGATATCGCCAATAGTCACTCCCGGCGGGCAGACACCTTTGAGGTAGAACAGCGCAAAGCCCACGGGCGGCGTCAGGAACGAGGTCTGCAAGGTCACCGCCACCAGAATGGCGAACCAAGTGATCACAGGTGCGGCCACCTGCCCAAAATCAGGAATATCCCCTTCAATCCCCAGCCCCTGAATGATCGGCAACATCAAAGGCATGATGATTATCGTGATCTCGATCCAATCCAGCAGGAAGCCCAGCAGGAAGACGATAAACAAGATGAACAGGATGATCGCATAAGGGTCTTCAAAGACCGACAGGACCAGCCCTTCAATAATCTCATCCCCGCCATAGCGCCGCAGGATGAAAGCAAAGAAATTCGCGGCAAGAAAGATACCGACGATATAGCCAGATGTGTTCAGCGTGGACCTGCTAACCTCGCGCAGAACCTTCATGTTCAGGCGTCCGTTGAACAGCGCCAGCATCGTCGCACCAAGCGCGCCAAGGCCGGATGCTTCGGTCGGCGTGGCGATGCCGGCAAAGATGGAACCCAGCACCAACAAAATCAGGATCATTGGTGGGATAACGGCCAGCAGCACCTCTTTGACAACGGGCCAACCAACCTCTTCAGTCTTTTCCGGCACAGGCATCGCATCTGGTTTGATCAGGCCGTAGATAACGATGAAGGTGATATAAAGCGCACCAAGGATCAGACCGGGGAAAAGCGCGCCCATGAACAGATCACCAAGGCTGATCGCCAATTGGTCGGACATAATCACCAGCATGATCGACGGCGGGATCAGAATACCCAATGTACCGGCAGAGGCGATCGTGCCTGTCGCAATCGGTTTCGAATAGTTCTGCTGCATCATGGCGGGCAGCGCCATCACACCAAGCAGGGTCACGGATGCACCGATCACGCCGGTTGAGGCGGCCAAAATGATCCCGATCAACAGCACTGTCAGCGACAGACCGCCCCGCAAGCTGCCAAACAGCTTTTGCATCGACCGCATCATGCGTTGCGCCACACCGGATTGGTCCAGCATGAGACCCATGAAGATAAACATCGGCAAGGCGACCAGAACCGGGTTTTTAACCGTGCTACCGAAAATACGCCCCGAAAGCGCACCAAGGCGCTGGTAGTCGATGCCGGTGCGATCAAACTCGATGATATCGCGAAAATAGCTGCGATAAGGATCGAGGAAGACCTCAGCGATCACCACGAAGACAAGGCTGACGCCCACCAGTGCCATCGCCACCGGGATGCCGCGGAACAGCATCCAGATGAACGTCAGGAACATGACGATGACGGCGATTTCATTCAGGGTCAGGAATTGTCCAATAAATGACAGCATGAATTAAGCCCCCGACTTACGTGAGCTATCCATGGCGCGCAGCACAAAGATAAGGATCGGTGTGATGATCAAAGCGGCGATCACGGTATAGGTGATTTCGTAGTTGCCGAACTCTAATTCGCCAAAGGCCGGACCGCGTGCGATGTCACGGCTGCTGGTGCCTTCTTCGGCAAGCACTGACATGACGCCGTAGAGACCGTAATAGATGGCAAGGTTGATCAGCAAGAATGTCGCAGGGAAAGCACCCCACATTTGACGCCACAGCTTTGGCGGGTGAAAGCGCGCAATATTGCGAACAACCGCCGACCAGCATGCGATGCCGATAAAGATGAATGACAGGTTCATGAATACTTTCAGTATCCACAGGTTATGCAAACCGTTGGGACTGTCTGAACCTTCGTTGGCCCGCACAGAACTGAGGGCGTAATCATAGGTGACATCCCACGAAAGGATAATGAAAGGCAGGAAAAGCCAGCCTATCGCAAAAATATTGATCCGGGTCTTCTTTTCGCGGGGAAACCCATCGTACAGGATATCAACCCGGACATGACTGTCAGTAGTGACAGCATAGCCAACACCCATCAAAACTGCAGCACCATAAAGCCACCACTGCAGATCATCGAGCCAGGCCTGGTTCATGCCAGCATTGCGCAAGATCACCTGTGCGGTGATGGCCAGCATCAGGATCGGAAACAGCCAGGCCGCGATGTTGGACAGCTGCACCACAAAGCGATCGCCGCGATTATGCTCTTCACGTCCCACTTCGCCGGGGTCTGATACTGCGACAAGTTCTTCTGGTGATTCCATGACAGGTGGGTCCTTTGCGCTGGCGTGCAGTCAAAGGGGCGGACACGTGGGCCGCCCCTTTGCATATCGTCACATCAATTCAGGATCAGTTCCGTGGACGTGGCAGATAGATGTTGTTCACCCAGGTTTTGTAACCTGCTCGATACTCCTGCAGGTCATCCCAGACCAGTTTGAAGTATTCATCCTCGGCGGCCAGTTCTGCGGCAACTTCGTTCCATGTTGCCTCAAACGTATCCAGCATCTCGTCCGGCCACTGGCGGATCGTCACGCCGTTTTCTTCGACGTTGGCGATCATAGCGGCATAGTTCTTGGCTTCACCTTCCGCATAGTTGGTGGTGATGTTGGCCAGGCAAGCGACCTCAATCTGGTTCTGTGCAAACTCATCCAGATCATCCCAGCGGTCCTTGTTGATCAACAACTCAAACAATGTTGCAGGCTGGTGCCAGCCGGGGAAGTAATTGTTGGATGCGATGTTGTAGAAACCCAGACGCTGGTCAATTAACGGCATGGAAAACTCTGTCGCATCAATCGCACCACGCTCAAGTGCGGGGAAAATGTCACCCGCAGCAAGCAAGGATGTCGATACGCCCAAACGCTGCATCACTTCGGCACCCAGACCAAAGAAGCGCATGTTCAAACCTTCAAGATCGGCCACGCTTTCAATCGGTTCTTTGAACCAACCGGATGTTTCAGGCGCGATAATACCGCAAGGCATGACCTTCACGTTATAGCCATTCTCATCATACATACGCTGGAACAGCTCTGCACCGTCATCATACAGCATCCAGCCCAGGAATTCGCCGGCCTCTGGGCCAAACGGCACAGCAGCAAACAGCGACGCGGCAGTGATTTTACCCTGCCAATAACCAGACGTGGTATAGGCCGCATCAACTGAACCGTTTGATACAGCATCCAGCGCCTCAAGCGTTGGAACCAATTCGCCGGGATCAAAGTGTTCAAACTCGACCTCTGTCGAAATACTGTTGATCTTGTCAACAAAGTCGACACCCGCAGTGCCAAGGATCGGTAGGTTGCGCGAAAACCCAGACGTCATCTCAAGCACTTCTTGGGCTTGTGCCGCCCCACCTGTGGTCATTGCTGCCACAAGACCCATTGCCATTACTTTTTTCATCGTGTTCCTCCCAG
The DNA here is from genome assembly GCF_000169435.1 of Roseobacter sp. CCS2. Taxonomy (GTDB): domain Bacteria; phylum Pseudomonadota; class Alphaproteobacteria; order Rhodobacterales; family Rhodobacteraceae; genus Yoonia. The sequence continues at coordinate 234,312 of NZ_AAYB01000001.1, forward strand.
AATGTCGCCGCCTAACTTTGCAGGCGGCATGTTGGTCAAAGTTACCAAAAGACGGGGTGTGACCAGCAAACCGTCTTTGTTTTGCTTCGGGGCAGTTGCCCGAACCTATGCGGCGGTGTGATGTGTCTCCTTGATCTCAGTCAAGGTTCCCAAACAATCCATGGCAGTGCCTCCCAACACCGCACGGACCTTTGCGTTCTGACCATCATCCCCGCCACAATATGAACCATCACTATTGACGACTTTTTTCGTTCTGTAAGCAAGATTTCCATAAATTTGGTTCAGAAAAACTTATTGACTATTAAGAAAATCAGAATGATTGATGGATTAAGACAAGAATCGCGAGACAGCCCATGTCGGACATCAACCTAAAGCTGTTGCAATCATTTCTCCTTGTCGCTCAGCATGGTAGCTTCCGCCGTGCGGCCGAAACGGCAAGGCGCTCGACCGCCGCGATCAGTATGCAAATCAAGGAATTGGAAGATCAGGTCGGCATGCGGCTGTTTGTGCGGCAACCCAAAAAGGTCACCCTGACCCCGAATGGCCACCTCCTTTATGAAAAAACTGCCCGCGCGATGCGTGATATTGACGATGGATTTCAGTCCCTGTCCGATATTGCCACGTTGCGGCAGTCCGCCGTTACAATCGCCTGCGCGCCAACTCTGGCCCCGAAACGCGTTGGCGGTGTACTGACCACTTTTCGGCGTCGTTTCCCCGACAGCAGTGTCCGCCTTATTGAGGCGCCCCCGGCCACTGCACTTGAAATTCTTGAACGGCAGGTGGCCGAATTCTATGTCGGGCCGTCCGTGTCGAACCTTAAAACCTTTACCTTCGAAAAACTGACGGACGAACCATTGCGAGCGTGCATTCCACCGGAATTTGACCGTGGCCAACGTGCAATCAGTTTCGAGGACCTCAAGGAGGTGCCGATCATTCTGCTTGATCGCTCAACCGCCATTCGCACATTGATTGACGATATTCTGCACCGCAAAAACCTGTCGTTGAATGTGGCTTACGAACTGCAAAACGCATTCACCGCCCTCAGCTTTGCGTCTGCGGGGCTAGGCGTTGCAATGTTGCCTTCGATTGCCATCGAGATGGCGGAATTTGACGGCTTTCGCGTCGTACCTTTTCGAGAGCCCGAGGCGGCGCGTTCGGTCGGTATTATTGCGGAAAAAGGGTATGTGCAGCACAACTATTCAGAACAGTTGATGCGTTTGATACGCGCAGCCTTTGTGGCGCCAGCTGACATATGACGCCTGTAAACTGATCAGGTTGCGATGGTGCCCGCGGCCGGACTCGAACCGGCACGGCCTTACGGCCAAGAGATTTTAAGTCATTGAATAATAGACATATTACCACCTAATAGCACCTAATCAGGGTAGGTACGTGTCAGTGATGATCGGCAGGACCGATGAGGTGTCGCTGCGCAACGCCAGAGAGCGTTCGGCAGAGCTCAGACCTCTGCACTGACCGAAATCATGCTGACCACGTCCGGCGGCGACATCCAGACCATCCAGCGCAAGCACAAGGATGACTTCATTGGCTAGGCTGTACCCTCACCTAAAGGACAACTTCCCCAAAAGTTCCTCTACAGGGCATTCTGCAAATCAAGCAAAACAATTATAGCCAACAGTAGGTAATTTAGAACCCGATGAATAGTATATGCGAACGCGACCAATCCTAGTACTTGGATGGTAACGCGAGTTGGAGATAGTTGACTAAGTCGCGTCACAGCCAAGGGCTGCACAGCTCCAGTCACGGCACGAATTCTTGATAGAACAAAACCGAATACTAGGAAGACGTAGTCGGGGCCAACGACACTGCCGGTATCGGTCAAGCTAAGTGAACCAAAGCGAATGATCGACGCCGGTCGATCAAAGAAGCAATAGAACTCACCTGCGGCGTTTGCGAAACGGAAAAGCAAAGGCAAGGAAAAGTAACTGTTGAACAGATCACAGACTGCCACTACCGCAATATAGATGAAGACGGCAAACACCACACGCCAAGCCGTGAAATGGAGACCAAGCACAAATAACATAGCAGCTATTAGGGTGCCATTTATCAAGCGAAAATTACTCCAGAACTCTATCCGCGGCCCGTCGACTTGTTCTATGAGAGCATCAGAGATCAGCCAACTTCTCTTCGAACTTTCGAAAGAAAGCTCGGGCTTCTGCATCAAATCGGATGCCTCTGCGATTTCATCTTCGGTGTTTTGGGTGGAGAAAGCGCTACCTACTCCAACCGTATATTCCGCCCGAAACCCAACCTGCGATAGACAAACTACGACTGCCAAGACACATAAGGCAACATTCTGGTTTTTTCCGTTGAGGATTTTGCGTTGAGTCCACTGGCGGTAGATAACACCCAATGCGGTCGATGCGATGGCAAGCACAAAGAAGTCTGGAGCTGAGTATGTCAAAACAAGAAATGTCTGGAACCAGTAGTCTGGAATTCCGACACCCCTTAAAACTAAAGATTTCGACAGATATGAGAACAGGAATAGCGCTGCTAGCGACATTAAAAAATGTCGCCTAGATGCATTTGACGCGCCAATAATGAAGGAGATGAGAACAACGAGCATTCTTGGGTCAAATGCAAATCCATTCACTGTCCAGTCAAAGATTTGTCGTTCATTAATAAATCGAAGGACTTGGAATTGCCCTTCAACAAAGAAAAATATTCCCACAAATAGAAAACTGAGCAGGCCCAAACCGATTGAATGGCGCGAGAGGAGTTCCTTCCGGAACTGTTGGCTGTAGCTCATTTTATGAACAATCAGGTTTGCAAAAAACAGACCAGTTGGCCCAAACTCTAGTGATACCCTGACGCCGGCTTCGGTAGCTTGGCTGATGTCCAGGCCAACAAGCAACGGAAGCGTCCCCACAATGATGTGCTTGCTATATTGAGACCCAAAACTGATTCCGCAGAAGATGGAGATGATTGGGATCAAATACTTTAGAGATAAATGGATGCCACCCGGATCGATCGGTACATCAACTGATACTGAGATCGCCCACAGGAGTAAGACGAAGGTAAAGTCGGTCTTAGGGTATCTAGACATATGACCCGACGACCGGTCATAGATTTTGAAGGTGTCAGAAATGCTCGGAAATTTCAAATTCTTAACTCAAGTTTATCAATAACACTCAACAACAACTTGACGCAGAACCCGCTGAAAAATGATCGCGCCAAAATGGCATTCGTCACCTTCGTCGCATTGTACGCGCTCGGTCAAGAGTCTTTTGCCTTCGCATAAGGCACATCGAACGTTCAGTTTCCTCACAAGTGCTATTTGCTGGTCTACAGGATCGCATGTTTCTTCGCACGATGCGCGAGAGAAAAGAAACGGAGAATACCATGTTTGAAGCTGCAAGAGACCTTGTCCTGAAAGACCGCGGGAAGGCCCGCAAGGCACTCGCCGACGAGATCAAGCGGAACGAGAAGGACGAACTGGACGCTGAACTGGATCAGCTTGAGCAAGAGGCAAAAGCGGAACTCGTTGCCGAGGAGGCCGATGCCGCACGCGCGCAGCGCGCTGCCGATGCCAGACTTGCACTGGAGGCAGTGGCGGCAAAGCAGCGTTCCGCTGCGATGTCCTTTGATGCCGCCATCAAGGCTGCAAACGACGCCTTTGACATGTTGGAAGAACTTCACGGCGAGGTCGCGACGCTAAGCAAACTCGAGGATATTGAACTAACCTCACGGGCGATACCTTCCTAAGGAACTGACTTAATAGAAGGTTTATTGGTGCGGGCGGGGGGACTTGAACCCCCACGGGCATTTGCCCAACAGATTTTAAGTCTGGCGTGTCTACCATTCCACCACGCCCGCAGTCTTCAATTTTCACCATCGGGCCTATTTTGGGCCTGAAAGTCGTCTCTTAGTCGCAACGCCTTGTTTCGTATGCATAATGCTGCAAAGACACAAGGATTTTAAGTCTCCAGTGTCTACCATTCCACCACGCGGGCACGTTGCTATTCCTAAGCGCACCTGCGCGGGTGGGCAAGCGGTGATCAGAGGTCAGTGCCAACAGGTTCGGTTAAAAGTGACCGTTCTTGCAGCCAAGGGTTCATTTCAACCGCCTGGCGCAACACAATCTGCGCTTCATCATTGCGCCCCAGCCCCATGAGGGTCAGCGCTTTGCCCGACAAAGCCGCAATGTGGTTCGGCACGATTTCAAGCGTGCGGTCAAGATCGACAAGCGCGGCGTCAAAGTTACTGCTCAGATAATTGGCAAAGGCACGTTGGTTATAGCCTTCAGCATAGTTGGGGCAGTACTCTACCAACCGATCAAGCACATGGCGCGCGCCCAAAAAATCGTAACTTGCCCGGCGCGACATGCCTTCATCCAGCATCGCCTGCGCAATCTCATCCGGTGCGTCGGTCCACATTTCCCACAATTCCTGCGTCAGCACGCGCGCATCACCTGCGCCGCGCGCCTGGCTAAGCTCAACAACAATTTCAGCGATCCGTTGGCTGTTATCTTTGACAGGCGGGCAGGTTTCGGCAAACACCGGTGCGGCGACAACGCAAAGAGGTATAATCCATTTCATACCTAAATATTTGCGGCGCGGGTTCATTGGGTCAAGTCAACTGCCCGTGCCTGGTGCGACGGGTGAAATACCTTCTTCCTTCACGGCCTGCATCGCAACATAGGTCGACGTATTCGCAACATGCGGCAAGGTCGAAATTTTCTCAGCCAAAACAGCGCGATACCCGGTCATCCCGGCGGTCCGGACTTTCAGCAAATAGTCAAAGGCCCCTGCGATCAAATGACACTGCTCAATCTCCGGCACACGCAGCACCGCATCGTTAAATGCCGCCAAAGCACTTTCACGCGTGTCAGACAGTTTGACCTCGACAAAAGCCACATGATCCCGGCCCAGTCTGATCGGATCATAAAGCGCGCGATAACCGCGAATGACCCCCTGATCCTCTAATCGCTTCAGACGTGCCTGCGTCGGTGACTTTGACAACCCGATGCGCCGGGCCAATTCTGTCACGCTGATCCGCCCTTCAACAGTCAGGATATCAAGAATCTTGCGGTCAAACGTATCCAGATCAGAAAGCGTTTCGGCCATGAATTACCGCCCCAATAAGTCATTTCGACCGCCTAGATGACAGAATGCGGGCAGAATGGCTATCTCTTTTACGATATCGTAGGCTATCATATTGGAGTATACGGCCATGCCCCGCGATCACAGCTCAGATTTACGTCACCAGATTGACCGGTCCATGTACATGGACGAAGCCACCACAGTAGCGGCCTTAGTCGACGCCGCCAAGCTGACAGATGCAGATCGCGCCCGTATTTCAGAACGTGCCGCTGATCTTGTGACCCAGATCCGTAATAGCGCTGATCCCGGTCTGATGGAGGTATTCCTGGCCGAATATGGCCTGTCCACTGACGAAGGCATCGCGCTGATGTGTTTGGCCGAGGCGCTGTTGCGCGTGCCTGACGCCGAAACCATGGATGAACTGATCGAGGATAAGATCGCACCCTCTGATTGGGGCAAACACCTTGGGCATTCAGCCTCATCTCTGGTCAATGCCTCCACTTGGGCGCTGATGCTGACTGGCCGCGTGCTGGACGATGAACAGCCCGGTCTGACCCGCCACCTGCGCAGTGCTGTCAAACGCCTTGGCGAACCGGTGATCCGCACTGCCGTCGCGCGGGCGATGCGCGAAATGGGCCGTCAATTTGTGCTGGGCGAAGATATCGGCAAAGCCATGAAGCGGGCCGAGGGTATGCAGGCCAAGGGCTTTACCTACAGCTACGACATGCTGGGCGAGGCAGCGCGTACCGATGCCGACGCCAAGGGCTATCACCTTGCCTATTCTCGCGCGATCAGCGCAATTGCGGAACACTGCACACATAGCAGTGTTGCTGAAAACCCCGGCATCTCGGTCAAGCTTTCAGCCTTGCATCCGCGCTATGAGGTCGCGCAAGAGGTGCGCGTGATGGAAGAACTGGTGCCGCGTGTCCGCGCGCTGGCGCTGCTCGCCAAATCAGCGGGTATGGGGTTCAACATTGATGCAGAAGAGGCCGACCGGCTGTCGCTGTCACTTGATGTGATCGGCGCTGTGTTGTCCGAACCGGCGCTGGCCGGATGGGATGGCTTTGGCATTGTGGTGCAAGCCTATGGCCAACGCGCCCCGTTGGTCATTGATTGCCTGCATGACATGGCAGTCCGACTAGATCGCAAGATCATGGTCCGCCTTGTGAAAGGTGCGTATTGGGACGCCGAAATCAAACGCACGCAAGTCGAAGGTATCGACGGCTTTCCGGTGTTCACAGCCAAGCAACACACCGATATCAGCTACATCAGCAACGCCCGCAAGCTGTTGGGCATGACAGATCGGATCTATCCACAGTTCGCCACGCATAATGCCCACACCGTCGCTGCCGTGCTGGATATTGCCGAACAGATGGGTTGCGGGGTGGATGATTTCGAATTCCAACGCCTGCACGGCATGGGCGAGACGCTGCATACCATTGTGCTGCAAGCGCAAAAGACGCGTTGCCGGATTTACGCCCCCGTCGGCGCGCACGAAGATTTACTGGCCTATCTGGTGCGCAGGTTGTTGGAAAACGGCGCAAATTCCAGCTTTGTGAACCAGATTGTCGATGAAGATGTCCCACCGCAGGTCGTTGCCGCCTGCCCGTTTGACGCCATCGGCCAAGGCCCGGTTCTGCAAACCGGTCCAGACCTGTTCCAGCCAGAGCGCGTAAACTCGCGCGGATGGGATCTGACACATGCGCCAACGCTTGCAACCATAGCCGAGGGGCGCGCGCCCTATCAAAAGGCGTCTTTCGTAGGTCACCCGCTTACGTCCGAAAATCATACCTATCCGCGCAAGACGTTGCAGGACGCGCGTGCCGTTACAAACCCCGCGATCCCGGGCGACACGGTTGGCGCGGTCCAGAACGCGTCTCAGCAAGACATCGCGGCGGCACTCGATACCGCGATCCCTTGGGCAGCCGATGTCAAAACACGCGCTGCCGCCCTTGATGCCGCCGCAGACGCTTATGAGGCCCACGCGGACGAACTCTTTGCAATTCTGACCCGCGAAGCAGGCAAGGGCTTGCCCGATGCCGTCGCAGAATTGCGTGAGGCTGTGGACTTTCTGCGCTACTACGCAGCCCAGGCAAAAGCCGACCAGACTGCGCGCGGCATATGGACCTGCATCAGCCCCTGGAATTTTCCGCTGGCGATCTTTACCGGACAGATCGCAGCCGCACTGGCTGCGGGAAACGCTGTCCTTGCCAAACCAGCCGAGCAGACACCGCTGATCGCCACCCGCGCCGTTGCACTTTTACATAAGGCCGGTGTACCGACGCGCGCCCTGCAATTGCTGCCCGGTGGCGGTAATGTTGGTGCGGCCCTTACCGCTGATCCCTGCATCAATGGGGTGGCCTTTACCGGATCGACGGCCACAGCACTCAAAATCCGCAGCAACATGGCCGCGCATTGTGCACCCGGCACACCGCTGATCGCCGAAACCGGCGGTTTGAACGCGATGATCGTGGACAGTACCGCCCTGCCCGAACATGCCGTGCGCGATATCGTCAATGGTGCCTTCAGGTCCGCCGGACAACGGTGCTCTGCCCTGCGCTGCCTGTATGTGCAGGAAGACATCGCGGATAATCTGCTGACCATGCTCAAAGGCGCCATGGACGAGATGCATGTTGGCGACCCGTGGCATCTGTCCACGGACGTGGGACCGGTGATTGACGCCGCCGCGCATCAGGGTATCGCCGATCATATCGAAACCGCCAAGACAGAAGGCCGCATCATTCACCAGATCGCTGCACCTTCTGCGGGTCATTTCATTCCCCCCACTGCCATCCGGGTGGCCGGGATTGACGAGATGACAAAGGAAATCTTCGGACCGGTTCTGCATGTGGCGACATTCAAGGCCGCGGCATTGGACGACGTGATCGAGACCATCAATGCGACGGGATATGGCCTGACCTTCGGGTTGCACACCCGCATCGACGACCGCGTGCAAACGATTGTCGAAAAGGTGCAGGCGGGCAATATCTATGTCAATCGTGACCAGATTGGTGCGGTCGTCGGCAGCCAGCCCTTTGGTGGTGAAGGCTTGTCGGGGACTGGTCCAAAGGCCGGGGGGCCATACTATTTGCCACGCTTCACCGCGCAATCCGCACCCATAACCGATGGCTTCTGGGCCGGTGCGGCGGATATCAGATCAATCAAGACCCGCATGGCACAGGCTGACAAACCGGCGCCAGCGACACCCACGGACCTACCCGGCCCAACCGGAGAATCAAACCGTCACAGCACGCACCCACGCGGTGCTATTTTATGCATGGGTCCCGGGGCGAAAGCGGCGCAGGATCAGACGGGTATGGTCAAGGCACTTGGTGGAATCGCTGTCAGCACCGAAGGCGATTTAACACCTGGTGATCTGACCGACATCGCCGCACTTGGCGGCGTCATCTGGTGGGGCGATGAAAAGACCGGTCGTGCCATCGAACAGGCGTTGAGCGAACGCAAAGGGCCAATCACCGCGCTGATAACCGGTATGCCGGATGCCGCCCATGTGCTGCATGAACGCCACGTCTGCATCGATACCACAGCGGCAGGCGGAAACGCCGCACTCTTGGCAGAGGTGGCAGGCCCAGCTTTGACTTGACCCTTGGATCCGGTTCGGGGACGGTCGCGCCATGTTTCCGATCCGCGACCACAACCCGTCTGAACGCACGCCTTATGTGACCCTAAGTTTGATCGCCATCAATGTGGTGATCTTTCTTATCGGTCTGGCGTTGTTTCAGGATCAGCGGGCGCTCTCGCAGCTGTACTACGATTACGCGTTGCTGCCTGTGCGCCTGTCGAACGGTGAAAATTACAGCGCATTGGTGACATCAATCTTCCTGCATGGCGGTTTTATGCACCTTGCAGGCAATATGCTGTTTTTGTGGATATTCGGCGACAACTTGGAAGATAAGATGGGGCACATCCCTTTCCTGATCTTCTATCTGGCCTGCGGGGTTGGCGCATCACTGGCGCAATTCGCGTTTGATCCCATGTCACAAATCCCAACCGTCGGCGCGTCAGGTGCAATCGCGGGCGTGATGGGGGGGTATCTGTTGCTGTTTCCCAAAGCGCGCGTTGATATTTTTATCTTCTTCATCGTGTTCTTCCGCATCTTCCCGATCCCAGCATGGATCATGCTGGGCCTTTGGTTCGCGCTTCAGCTTTTCAACGGGATCAGCATCGACACATCTGGCGGCGGCGTGGCGTACTGGGCGCATGCGGGTGGGTTCGTGATCGGGCTGATCCTGGCCCTGCCCCTTTGGTTCAAACTGGGGGCTGGGTTGTTCTGGCGACAGACAGACGGGCATCCGCCGCACCCAGAGGCGACTTACGGGCGCAGCAGCATTCCAACGGTCCGGCGTTAGGACTGGCGGATCACCTTGGCGAAGGTTTCAAAAATCGGTTCGTTCGCGCAGATCAAATGACCATCCGCAAGGATATCACCATCGGGGCGCAGCGGCTCGATAATGCCGCCTGCCTCGCGCAGGATCACAATGCCCGCTGCAATGTCCCATGCATGGAGGTTGCGTTCCCAAAATCCGTCGTAACGGCCTGCCGCCACATAAGCGAGATCAAGCGACGCAGCACCAAACCGGCGCACACCAGCACAGGCGGGCAACAGGCGGGCCAGGTCCTGAATCGTTTCCGGCAAATCAGCACGGCCAGCAAACGGCAACCCGGTCGCAAACAGACTTTCGATCAAACGGTGACGCCCCGAAACACGCATCCGGCTTTCGTTCATCCATGCACCAGAGCCTTTTTCAGCATAGAACATTTCATCCTTCACGGGATCATAGATGACGCCAGCAACGATCTGGCCTTTATGTTCTAGCGCGATGGACACAGCCCAATGTGGCAAACCGTGCAAAAAATTCGTAGTCCCGTCCAACGGATCAACGATCCAGCGGCGGGTTGGATCATCGCCTTCAACCTCTTTGCCCTCTTCCCCCAGAAAACCATAGGTCGGGCGCGCATACATCAGCTCTTCTTTGATCAGCGCCTCTGCTGTCTTGTCGGCGCGGCTGACAAAATCACCCGGGCCCTTGGTGCTGACCTGCAAATTCTCGACCTCGCCAAAGTCTTTCAGCAAACCACGCCCAGCCTTGCGGGCGGTTTTCATCATCACGTTCAGGTTTGCACTGCCAGCCATGTTGCGGGTCCTTGGTTCGGGGTCAAGCGCGGCGTATAGGCCCAAGAGAGGCGCGGAACAAGAGGCAACAGAACGTTAACCTTGCAAAGAAATTCTGGCCATTTTTAACCGGTTGTTTGGAGGCTGGGTCCATACCGTCACGCATAGACGTGAAAGATGGCATGCAACAAAAACAGATTGATCATTTTCTGCACCAAACACAAATCGCTGGACATATCTCGGGGCGGGATGTGGCCAAACGGGTGGCGTCCGCGCTTTTGATGGTCAGTATCTGCATTATTGCAGGGTTTGGCCTTCAAGGTGCGATTGCTGGTTTTTTCGTCGTCTTGTTGGAAATCCTTGCCTATCCTCTTAATAAACGCGCATCTCAATTTGAAAAACGGCTCAGCCTGCAAAGCGCTATCGCGGTGTTTGGGGTGAATTGGGCCGCCATGTTTCCGTTTTTAAGCTTTGCGATCATTTTAGCGCAAAGTGATACGCTGCCATTTATCATAATCGCCTATCTGTGGATCTTCGGAATATACGTGCACGTCAGTAACACGTTCGGACTACTGCCAGTCTATAACTGGAGCCAGATGACCGTCGCATTCGGAACAATATTCTTTATGCTTTGGGGGCTGTCACAAAATCCAGCATTCGAAGGTCGCCAACTTTACTGGCTGCTTACTGCCATTCTTACCGGCGTCTATATCGTGAACACCTTTGATACGATGAACCTGCAAAAGGACACACACCAAGCCCTTGAACGCGCCCGACAGGAAGCCAACGCAAGACTGGTGGATCTTGAACGGCTATCGCGCAGTGACAGTCTGACTGGCCTGATGAACCGCCGCGCCTTTGATGAGGTTGTGCAAAGCATGATGCATCAACACGCCAACAAACAGGGTGTGACAGTATTTTTGATTGATTTGGACGGGTTCAAACCCATCAACGACAGCTATGGTCACGAGGCAGGTGATGCCGTTCTGCGGGCCGTTGGAACACGCCTCGAAGCGCTCGCCAACAGGGGCGACCGGGTCGCGCGCGTCGGCGGTGACGAATTCGCAGTGCTGACCGCGAATGTTACATCCGTCAAACAGGCCCGCGCGCTTGCCACGGAAATCATCGCAAAACTAAGCGAGACTATTCCTTTTGGACAAAAGAAACTGGACGTCGGCGTCAGTGTTGGCATTGCGCGGCAAGGCCCCGATGCCAGCAACCCGCCAGAACTGCTGTCAGGTGCCGATCAGGCGATGTATCTGGCGAAACAAGATCCTGAAAAACAACTGAATATCTACGACAAAAGCGCCTTTCCGGTGCGTCCCACCCTAGAAGACCGGCGCATCCTGGTCGAGGCGATGGAAAGCGGACAGATCATTCCGTATTACCAACCCAAGATCAGTATCGAAACAGGCCAGATTGTTGGATTTGAGGCATTGTCGCGTTGGGAACATCCAACGCGGGGCACCCTATCACCATCCCATTTTCTACCCATGATCAATGAGTTGGCGTTACAAGGTACGTTTATGGCGCATACTGCCAAACATGTGATGAAGGATCTGGCGATACTGGTTGAGGATGGATTGGACCCCGGCCAGGTTTCGATCAATATGTCCGAGGTGGCAATGGCAACACTTATGGGGCGCAAAGAACTGTTCGCCATCATCGACCGCTACCCGGAGTTGCGCCCGCATCTGACGTTTGAAATTACTGAAGACATCTTTATCGCACGAGCAAGCGATATCATCCGGCGATCAATCCGTCTGTTTCGGCAGGCGGGCGTGCGCATCTCTTTGGACGATTTCGGAACGGGGTACGCATCACTTCAGCACCTGAAAGAACTCGAATTTGATGAACTCAAACTTGATACCGGCTTTGTAAGGGACTTGGGCATTGATCCAGCCGCCAAAATCCTGATCGAAGGTTTGGTAACCATCACCAAAGGCCTGCAGGTTGAACTGATCGCCGAAGGTGTCGAAACCGCCCAGCAACGCGATATGCTGCGCGACATGGGATGCAAATACGTGCAAGGGTTTTTCTACGGTGCGGCATTGCCGCTTGAAGAGACGCATTTGCGTCTATCGTCGGGTGGGTACGCGCAGCGTCGTCCGGCCAGTAATCAATCCGTCGCTTAAGGCGTGCGTTGCAGTTTGACGGCTTCTTGCCGCGCCAGCCGGATCAGATGCGCCATATAAGGACGACTTGTGTCTTCTTGCCGTGTCGCGGCAAACAGCCGGCGTGTGATCCCGTCTTTTGTCAACGGGCGGGTCACGTAATCGGAGTTGTAGCGCACTTCGTTCACAACCCAATCCGGCAACACGGCAACGCCACGGTTTGACGCCACCAAAAGCAGGATGACAGCCGTCAACTCAACCTGGCGCACCGCGGCGGGTTCCACTTTGGCGGGCGTCAACAACTGAGAAAAGATATCCAACCGCGCCCGATCAACGGGATACGTGATCAAGGTTTCGCCACGAAAATCTTCTGCTTCGATGATATCTTTTTGGGCCAAAGGATGGTTCGCTGCGGCAACAAAGACCGGCTCGTAATCAAAAAGCGGGGTGAAATCGGTCTCTGGCAGGTCTTCGGGATCGGAAGAGACGACCAAGTCCACCTCTTCCTTACGCAGTGCAGGCAAGGCATCAAACGCCAACCCCGGCCGGATATCGACATCAACCTCGGGCCAGGCTTTGCGAAACTGTTCCAACACCGGAAATAGCCATTCGAAACAGGCGTGACACTCGATGGCGATATGCAAACGCCCCGCACTGCCCGCAACAAGGCCAGCAAATTCTGCCTCCAACGCAGCGACCTGCGGCAAAATCCGCTCTGCCGCCGCAAGCATTTTCATCCCCGCAGCAGATAGCTTCAATGGCTTGGAACGGCGAACAAACAACTCAACCCCGGCCTGATCCTCGATCCCTTTGATCTGGTGGGACAGGGCCGATTGCGTGATATGCAACTGATCAGCCGCACGGGCCAAGCCCCCGGTATCATGGATTGCCTTGATCGTGCGCAGATGTCGAAATTCAATATGCATATGTGAGCAGGTTTCATGACCTTAGTGAGGTTTATGAATTTGTCTCAACTTCATAGCCATGGGACAAGGGCAGCGCAAGCAAGAGGTGCATCCATGACTGTCCCATCGGTTTCATTCGAATTCTTCCCACCCAAATCATTGGAAGGGTCATTTCGGCTTTGGGATTGCGTCAACACACTTGCGCCGCTTGACCCAACCTTTGTCTCCGTCACCTACGGTGCAGGTGGGACAACACGTCAACTGACGCATGAAGCCGTGACAACCATTCATAAAACAAGCGGCCTGACTGTCGCCGCCCACCTGACCTGCGTTGATGCCACCAAGGCGGAAACGCTGGACATCGCAAAAGGTTATGCAGATGCAGGCGTGACGGACATCGTGGCACTGCGGGGCGACGCGCCGAAAAACGTTGAAAAATTTAGCCCGCATCCGCAAGGGTTTGACAGTTCAGTTGCGTTGATCGAAGGGCTTGCAGCACTTGAAACGTTCAACATTCGCGTCGGCGCATACCCCGAAAAACACCCCGAGGCCGCAGATCAAGCCACTGATATCGCTTACCTTAAACGCAAATTCGATGCAGGCGCGACCTCTGCCATCACGCAGTTCTTTTTTGAAGCCGACACATTCTTTCGGTTCCGCGACGCCTGCGTGAAAGCAGGGATCGACGCGCCGATCATTCCCGGTATCTTGCCAATCGAAAACTGGACGGGAACGCAGCGCTTTGCCCAACAATGTGGCACGCATATCCCGCAAGTCGTGCACGACGCCTTTTCAAATGCAACCCGCGACGGCACCACAGAGCTGTTGGCCACCGCCATCGCGACCGAGTTGTGCGATGACTTGCTGCAAGGCGGTGTAGAGCATCTGCATTTCTATACGCTCAACCGGCCCGAGCTGACCCGCGATATCTGCCACGCTTTGGGTGTTACGCCGAAAGTGCGGTTGCAAAACGTGGCATAACCGGCCAGCTTCGGCCGCATGTTCACAGCCACGTCCCCCGACCAGATGCCTGACCTTGAAACGACGCTTTCGATGTCGGGCCTCGCATTCATGCAGGCGATGCGCGACGGGCAAATCTCGCGTCCGCCGATTTCGGCCCTCATGAACTATCAGCTTGAGAAAGTAGAAACAGGCGAAATCATTTTCCGCGGCACCCCAGAATTCCAACACACCAATCCCGCGGGCGGGGTGCATGGCGGTTGGTATGGTACCTTGCTTGATTCCTGCATGTCCTGCGCTGTGATGACTGCCACACCCAAAGGGTCTGTTTACACAACGCTCGAATACAAGGTGAATATGGTCGGCGCGATCCCGGTTGGTCGTGAAATTCGCGCCATTGGCACTATCACGCACGCTGGGCGATCAACCGGTGTGGCACATGGCGAAATACGCGATGCGGAAACGGATAAACTTTATGCCACCGGCTCAGCCACTTGTCTGATTATGAAGCTCCGGGGCGACTGACAACTCCGGCACTTCACCACTGATACTTTCATGCAGCCGTTCTGAGCGGCATTTGCCAACGACACGCTTGCGTCGCGCCAAAAATATTTTCGCCCAGCCACGCCAATTGCCGATCGATGGTGCATTTACATTCTGGGGAAACCGGCTGTGCCAATAGTCGGGCAAAGGCACACCACAGGCCGACAGCCGTTCCAGCATCCAGACCAACGGTATATTTGCCAAAGGGCGTGCTTCCGGGTGCTGCCAGACTTGCCCACCGACATCGCCATGATTGCCCCGAAACCAGACCTGTTCCATATGGCCGTCCCACCCGACTGGGCATTGCCACATGATTGGCGCATAGGCGGCGCGCCTTTCATCAATGGCCAGCGCGTGAAAACCGTTACGGATATGGCTGCCAAGCGCATGGTTGTGAAAATCATGCTGCGCCTGCCCCCAGCGCCAGACAATCGGCAGGCGTAACCCCAGTGCTTTGACCGTATCCCAAACCGCCACCGCCTCAACCTCGGCATTGGGGTGGCAATGATGATCGCGAAATGCTTGTGCGACAGGGCTGCGCGCGCCACTGCGATAATGACGATAGGCTTGACGGATAACCCTGACGGTCGCGCAATCGGACTTGACCAGACCAACCAAGTCAATCACGCCAGCCAATGACCTGACCGCGTAAGCGCCGCGCGAATACCCGATCAGGATGATCTTGTCGCCTGCCCGGTACCGTGTCGCGACCACACCATAAGCCCGCTCAATCTGGCGATTGATCCCCCTGCCGGTCATGACATCCCATGTGTTCGACCAATCACGCCATTGGATGCCCGCCTCGTAATGCACCGTTAGATTGGCTGATCTGCTCACTTCATTGAGCAGCTTGAACGTTAATCCTGCGTTCGTCTCATAACCCGGTGCAAGCGATGACATCGTCCCATCAAGAATAACGACATGGGTCGCAGGCCCGCGCCCACGTACCCCGCTTTCTTCGGTACGGGCCCGCCTGCCGAAAAGGCCAAAGAACCAATCACGCAGTGGCATGGCGTTTCCTTTTGATGCGAAAAGGCTGGCTATCGACCGTTTTCATCGTGTCACTCATTTCATGTGCATCGCAACCTAACGGGCTGCGGCCCCAAGTCTAGCCAGATCAAGTCTTTGTGCGCTTTCGGCATGTTGTGGGGCATCAACCGGGCCTGCCCCCTTTCCCTTGCCCCATCTGCGCGTTATCTGGCCTGTGCAGACAGCAAGGACCAAACCGATGCCGATGGAAAAGACATTTGACGCCAAAACAGCCGAACCCCGCATCTATCAGATGTGGGAAAACGCCGGTGCGTTCAAAGCCGGGGCCAATGCCTCACGGGATGAAACCTTTTGCATCATGTTGCCGCCCCCCAACGTGACCGGGCATCTGCACGTCGGCCACGCATTCAACCACACGATCATGGATATGCTGACCCGGTGGAAGCGGATGCAGGGCTATGACACGCTGTGGCAGCCGGGGCTGGATCATGCGGGGATTGCCACGCAATTGATGGTGGAAAAAGACCTTGCTGCAAAAGGTCAGCCAAAGCGCACCGAACTCGGGCGCGACACGTTCCTCGAAAAGGTCTGGGAATGGAAAGAGGCCAATGGCGGGCAGATCGAACAACAGGCGCGCCGTCTGGGCGACAGTATGGATTGGTCCCGCTCGGCCTTTACCATGTCAGGGGCCGAAAGCGCGCCTGCGGGTGAAAAACCCGGCAATTTCCACGATGCCGTCCTTAAAGTCTTTGTCGAGATGTACAACAAAGGCCTGATCTATCGCGGCAAGCGCTTGGTCAACTGGGACCCGCATTTTGAAACTGCGATTTCCGACCTTGAGGTCGAGAACATCGAGGTCAACGGCCACATGTGGCACTTCAAATACCCGCTGGCCGGTGGCGAGACCTATGAATATGTCGAAAAAGACGAAGACGGCAACGTCACCCTGCGTGAGGTGCGCGACTACATTTCCATCGCTACGACCCGGCCAGAGACGATGCTGGGTGATGGTGCGGTTGCCGTGCACAAAGACGACGAACGCTATGCGCCCATCGTTGGCAAGCTGTGCGAAATCCCTGTTGGGCCGAAAGAACAACGCCGCCTGATCCCGATTATCACCGACCCCTACCCTGATATGAATTTCGGTTCTGGTGCGGTGAAAATCACCGGCGCGCATGACTTCAACGACTACGAAGTCGCCAAGCGCGGCGGCATCCCGATGTACAACCTGATGGACACCAAAGGGGCGATGCGCGCTGACGGGAAGCCGTACGTGGAAGAAGCCGCAACGGCCCAAGCCATTGCGAACGGCGAGCAAAAATTTGACGAGGCGATGATCGCCGCGATGAACATGGTGCCTGAAGAATACCGCGGTTTGGACCGGTTCGAGGCGCGCAAACGCGTGGTCGCTGACATCACGTCAGAGGGCAACGCAGTGATGACCACCAAGATGGTCAAGAACGACGAAGGCGAAGAGGTGGAAACAACCGTGCCTTACGTCGAAGACAAAAAGATCATGCAGCCTTTCGGCGACCGCTCCAAAGTGGTGATTGAGCCGATGCTGACCGACCAATGGTTCGTCGACACCGCCAAAATCGTCGGCCCCGCACTGGACGCGGTCAAAGAAGGCCGCACCAAGATCATGCCCGAAAGCGGCGAGAAGGTGTATTACCACTGGCTTGAGAATATCGAGCCTTGGTGCATCTCGCGCCAGCTGTGGTGGGGGCATCAGATACCGGTTTGGTATGGCTTGCAGTTTCATAGGCTCGAGGTCGACGGCGAAAAAATTCTCGTGTTCGCTACGGATCAAGTGAACGACTCCCAAAAAGAAGATGCTACGGGCGCACGACTGAGAAATGTCACTGACTTTTGCGCCATCAACCTCGAACATGCGTCCGAAAAAGCTTCCGCATACGCGACTGGGTTTGCACCAAAACGAAGAACTGTTGTTGAGGTCGCAAACAAAGAAGCAGCAATCAAGCTACTAGATAAAGACAATTCTGTTTATCCAATCTGGCGGGACCCCGACGTCCTCGACACATGGTTCTCCTCCGGCCTCTGGCCTTTCGGCACCCTCGGCTGGCCTGCGGACGACGAGGCGATGAAATACTTCCCCGGCGATGTCCTCGTCACCGGACAGGACATCCTGTTCTTCTGGGTCGCCCGCATGATGATGATGTCCCAAGCCGTGCTGGAACAAGACCCGTTCCACACCGTCTATCTGCACCAATTGGTCCGCGACGCCAAAGGCGAAAAGATGTCCAAGACCAAGGGCAATGTCATCGACCCGCTGGATATGATCGACGCTTACGGTGCCGACGCCCTGCGCTTTTCCAACGCGCAGATGGCGGCCTTGGGTGGTGTGCTGAAAATCTCTGAGGATCGGATCAAAGGTTACCGCAATTTCGGAACGAAACTGTGGAACGCGTTCAGCTTTGCCGACCACTATCAGATCGCCTACCCCGGCGACGCAGCGCGGCCTGACGCGACCCAGACACTGAACAAATGGATCATTGGCGAAACCGGCAAAGTCCGCGAGGTCGTCGATGCCGCGATGGCGGCCTACCGTTTCAACGACGCCGCCGACGCGCTTTATGCCTTCACATGGGGTAAGGTCTGCGACTGGTATCTGGAGTTTTCAAAACCCATCCTGCAAGGCGATGACGCTGCGGCAAAGGCCGAGACCGAACAAACCCTGCGCTGGGTGCTGGACCAATGCCTGATCCTGCTGCACCCGATCATGCCCTTCATCACCGAAGAGCTGTGGCAACTGGCCGAGAACCGCAAAAAGATGCTGGTGCACGCCGATTGGCCGACATACTCAGCGGCGGAACTGGTCGACGCAGACGCCGATCGTGAAATGAACTGGGTCATTGATCTGATCGACAACGTCCGCTCCGCCCGCGCGCAGGTGCATGTGCCAGCAGGTGCGAAAGTACCGCTGCTGGTCACCGGGCTGGACGCGAAAGGCCAATCCGCATGGGACAACAACCATGTGCTGATCCAACGCCTTGCGCGGATCGAGAGCCTGTCACACATCGACGCCTTCCCCAAAGGCTGCGTCATCATCCCCATGGACGGCGGCACCTTCGGCATTCCACTGGCGGACCTGATTGACGTTGGCGAAGAAATCGCACGCCTTGAGAAAACAATGCAGAAACTGGGCAAAGAGCTGGGCGGCCTACGCGGACGCCTCAACAACCCTAAATTCGTAGCCTCCGCCCCGGATGAGGTTGTGGCAGAAGCCAAAGCCAACCTCGCCTTGCGCGAAAACGAAGAGGCGCAGCTGAAAGCCGCCATCGCGCGCCTGCAAGAGATCGGATAGATCGCAGCCATAAGGGCGCATTACTTGCGGCCCTTATGGCACCACACGCTCAACCGCGCGCATCATGCCCAGCGCTTTATCATAGACCAGCGTCAAAACACGCCGTCCGCTGACCTTGCCCGCAATCTGCGGCACAGACCGCACGGCAAGGGCGGCCCCGGAACTGGCTAAAAATCCGCGTCTACTCATCTTCATGGGGCCGCTCCTTTGTTGCGAACCATTCTCATATATGAACGGTTGCACAAAATTCAAGCAGCCGGTTATCTGGCGTCATGACAAAACCAACGCTGACCGCCCTTGCCCAATCGTTGCCAGCCTCTGTCCCCTTCGTAGGGCCAGAAGCGCAAGAACGGCAAATGGGCCGCCCTTTTGCCGCACGCCTTGGTGCCAACGAAAGCGCCTTCGGGCCCTCGCCCAAAGCCATCACTGCGATGCAAAAAGCCGCAGGTGAGGCATGGATGTACGGCGACCCGGAAAGCCATGATTTGCGCCAAGCGCTTGCCGCGCATCACAACGTGACGCCCGACAATATCATGGTCGGCGAAGGCATTGATGCGCTCTTGGGATTGTTGGTCAGGCTTTATGTGGATGCAGGCGATGCGGTCGTGACGTCCGCAGGCGCCTACCCAACCTTCAACTACCATGTGGCCGGTTTTGGCGGCGCATTGCACACGGTCCCCTATGAAGATGACCACGAAGACCCTAACGCCCTGATCACCAAAGCAACCGAAGTGTCAGCCAAACTGATCTACATCGCCAACCCCGACAATCCGATGGGCAGCTGGCACAGCGCGGCTATCATGCAAGATATGATTGACCGCCTGCCTGCCGGCTGCATGCTGGTTCTGGACGAAGCCTATATCGACCTTGCCCCGGACGGGACAGCGCCAAAGATCAACCCCAATGCCCCGAACGTCATTCGCATGCGCACATTCTCAAAGGCGCACGGTATGGCAGGCGCGCGCGTCGGCTATGCCATCGGATCGGCAGAGGTCACCAGCGGCTTTCACAAGGTCCGCAACCATTTTGGCATGTGTCGGATCAGTCAGGCAGGCGCGCTTGCGGCATTACAGGACACCGGCTGGCTTGCGCATGTCCAATCTCAGGTCGCAAAAGCGCGCCAGCGGATTGGGGATATTGCAGAAAATAACGGGCTAACCCCACTGCCGTCTGCCACAAACTTTGTCACCATTGATTGTGGTCGCGGCGGTGATTTTGCCCGCGCGGTCCTGGCCGCATTGGTCGCGGAAGGCATCTTTGTGCGCATGCCCTTTGTGGCCCCGCAAGACCGCTGCATCCGTGTCAGCTGCGGCACGCCAGCCCAACTAGACGCCTTTGAAGCGGCACTTCCTCGCGCGCTTACGCAGGTGCACGAAAAATTAGGGTGATTTTTGTATCGGTCTGGCTAGTCTAGGATATCAGCCAAGGAGTTTCGATGTCGCATCACCGCCCAATCCAAGCCGTTGAAGACTATACCGATGCGTTTTTGGGCACGCTTTGGGTGTTCCTGTTCATGGGTTTTTGGGTGATTGCAGCAGCCGCTGGTTACATCTGGGTTGCAGTGACTGCCTATGGCCTGCACCACTTTTTCAAGTGGATCGGCCGGGTCAAGAACAGCTAGGCACGTTCTGCCAAAGCCTGTGCCGCAGCCGTCAATGCACCATCGCCATGCGGAATACCCAGCGCCTTCAGCCCTGCATCAATCGTACCCAATGCCCCCATGATCATATGCGCATTCACATGCCCCATATGACCGATCCGAAAATAGGCGTCGGCAGGATCACGGCCCAATCCGATGCCAAGGGTCAGCCCGCATTGATTTTCGCACCATTTGCGCAACGCATCACCATTGGGTGACCCAATACCAACAGACGTCACAGCGTGCGACCGATGGGCGGGATCAGCGACGTTCAGCGCCATGGGGCCGGTCGTTGACCATTGATTAAAGGCAGCCCAGACGATCTGAGCCAGCTTTTCGTGACGCGTAAAGACGTTCTCTAGTCCTTCCGCCTTGATCATATCCAGTGCGGTACGCAATCCGTACAGATGATGCGTGGGCGCTGTCCCATCAAAGTACTTGAAATAATAGTCAGGGTTCACCCGCGGCCGCCAATCCCAATAAGCCGTCACCCGATCACCGCGCGCAGCATCGGCTTTGTCGTTGAACCAGACAAAGCTGACACCTGCTGGCGTCATCAACCCTTTTTGGCAACCAGACACCATGACATCGACGCCCCAGGCGTCCATTTCAAACCGGTCGCAGCCCAGTGACGCGATACAATCGGCCATCAACAAAGCAGGGTGACCGGTACGGTCCATCACCGCACGCAGACCCGCAATGTCGTTCTTCACACTGGTTGATGTATCCACGTGGACCGCAAGAACCGCCTTAATCCGTCCGGTATTGTCCTGTGCAAGCACCTCTTCTACCTGAGCCAGGTCAATGGGCGACTGTGCACCATAGTCAAGGGTTTCGACCTTGGCCCCCATCCCCTCGGCCATCTCACCCCAGCCGATACAAAAGCGTCCAGTCGCCAGTACCAGAACAGTATCACCAGCCGAGAGTGTATTGGCCAACGCAGCCTCCCATGCGGCGTGGCCGTTGCCAATATAGATGGCCACATGCGCATCCGTCATTGCGATGTCTTTCAGGTCAGGCACAAGGCTATCCGTCAGATCATGCAGTTCGCCCTCGTAAATATTGGGCGACGCGCGGTGCATCGCCTGTAAAACGGCATCAGGCATGACAGAGGGACCAGGAATGGCAAGATAGGCGCGACCATGTGACAATGACATAACGAAAAGGGCTTTCATCTGTGTGACTTCAGGCGGACACTAATACAGGGCTTTGCCGCGTCAACCTTGCTCAACTTGCTCTGACACCCCATTTACGCGTAGACGATGCATAGCTTAGTTTGCAAAAGGCCTTTGATGCCCCCTCCCATCCCAAAACCTGGCTCTGAAAAGGACCAATCGGCGTTCAAGCTATTCGCGTGGCTGTGGCGTGATTACCTTTATAAATACAAATGGTTGCTGGTTGGCGCCACCGTGTTGATGATGATCGAAGGCTCTATGTTGGCGCTGATCAGCCGCATGATCCAGCCGATGTTTGACGATGTCTTTGCCGAAGGGGACCAAAACGCGCTCTACTTTGTTGGCTTCGCCATCATGGGTATCTTTTTTGTGCGCGCGATAACGTCGTCCGGACAACGCATTCTGATGGCCTTGGTCAAACAACTGGCCGCAGCCGACATGCGCAAACATATGCTGCGGCACCTGATGTCACTTGATAGTGGGTTTTTCCAGCTCCATCCGCCAGGGCAGTTGATTGAACGTGTGCAAGGCGATGTCGGCGTCATCAACGGCGTCTGGAGCAGCCTGCTGACCGCTGTCGCCCGCGATCTGGTGTCGCTGATTGGTCTGCTTGCCGTTGCCATCTGGATTGACTGGCAGTGGACACTGATTGCCATCATCGGCATCCCGCTTTTGATCATGCCATCCTTACTAGTACAGGCCTATATCCGCCGTAGGTCACGCAATGCCCGCGAGATTGCAGGAAATATCTCAACCCGCCTTGATGAGGTGTTTCACGGCATCAATCCGATCAAACTGAACGCGTTGGAAACGTATCAGGCGCAACGTTACGACAAACTGATCAAGGACGGCGTGCAAGCCAGTATGCGGACCTCTTATGGTCAAGCGGCCGTACCAGCCTTGATCGACATCATGACCGGCATCGGGTTTCTCGGCGTCATGCTTTATGGCGGGTCCGAGATTATCTCGGGCGAGAAGACAAACGGCGAATTCATGGCATTCTTTACCGCGATGTCCCTCGCCTTTGATCCGCTGCGCCGTCTTGGCTTGATGAGCGGACAATGGCAGATGGCCGCTGCAAGTGTCGAACGGCTCCAGTATGTTTTGAACCTTCACCCGACCATTCTGTCACCCGCAAAAGCCGAAACCGTGCCCAAAGGCTCGCCAACCGTTTCACTTGAAAACGCGCACCTCAACTATGGTGAATTACCTGTCTTGCGTGGTGCGACCTTTGTGGCCGAGGCGGGCAAGACAACCGCCCTTGTCGGCGCATCGGGCGCAGGCAAAAGCACGGTCTTCAACGTTCTGACCCGACTGATTGAGCCGAATGACGGCAGCGTTCGCATCAATGATACGGCGATTACAGATTATGACCTCGCTGATCTGCGCAGTCTGTTTTCCGTCGTGACGCAAGATGCCGCCCTTTTTGATGAAACGTTGCGCGACAATATCTTGTTGGGGCGCGAAGACATTGATGAAGCGCATCTGCAATCCGTGTTGGATGCAGCCCACGTCAGTGATTTTCTGCCAGCACTGCCCAACGGATTGGACAGCCCCGCTGGCCCACGTGGGTCGAACCTGTCAGGGGGTCAACGCCAACGTGTCGCCATCGCGCGTGCGCTGCTACGCGATACGCCTATTTTGCTGCTGGATGAGGCGACAAGCGCGCTTGACACCAAATCCGAGGCCATTGTGCAAAAGGCGCTGGAAAAGCTCTCAGACGGGCGCACCACGCTTGTGATCGCGCACCGGCTGTCAACAATTCGCAATGCCGACTCCATCGTGGTCATGGATCAAGGCCGCGTTGTCGATCAGGGTGATCATGAAACATTGATTGCACGCGGCGGTATCTACGCTGACCTGCACCGCCTACAGTTTTCACAAGCGGAAAGCCAAGCCGATGCCTGAACGGACCGTTCTTTCAATCAGCGGCGATGACCGTATGTCTTTCCTGCAAGGGCTGGTCACCAATGATGTGACAAAGGCCGACGGGGCGATCATCTATACCGCACTATTGACGCCACAAGGCAAATATATCGCTGATTTCTTTGTGATCGGTCAGGATGACCGACTGCTGATTGATGTGGCCACGTCACATGCACAAACGCTGGGCCAACGTTTGACGATGTACCGTTTGCGGGCGGCCGTGACAATTGAACAAACCGATCTGGTCGTGTCGCGTGGGACAAGCCCGAAACCCGAAGGTGCTTTCGCCGACCCCCGGCATGACGCGATGGGGTGGCGCGCATACGGCGACACCAATATCAGCAATGATACAGATTGGGATGCAGTCCGCGTCAAACATCTGATCCCGCAAACGGGCGTTGAACTGACCGATGATACCTATGTCCTTGAGGCAGGTTTCGAAGCACTGAACGGTGTGGACTTTAAAAAGGGCTGCTTTGTGGGGCAAGAAATCGTCGCCCGGATGAAGCACAAGACAACCCTTAAGAAAGGTCTCGCGCAAGTCACGATCAAGGGCCACGCGATGCCCGGCGATGCCATTACGGCGGATGGCAAACCAGCAGGCACGCTTTATACGGTATCAGGCGACAACGCCCTCGCTTTTTTGCGCTTTGACCGCGCGGACGGGCTGATGCAGGCAGGTGATGCAACGCTTACCCGCCTGAAATAAGTTTACGCGCGTTCAGCGTATTCAAATGTTTCCGTGTTCACGACGATATCTTCGTCCTGCCCGACAAAAGGCGGGATCATTACACGCACACCATTATCAAGCGTGGCCGGTTTAAAGCTGTTCGCAGCCGTCTGGCCCTTAACGACAGGCTCTGTCTCAACCACCTTGCAGGTGACCTTTTGCGGCAGGCTGACATTCAACGCCTCTTCGCCGTAATACTCAATCTTGACGGTCATGCCGTCCTGCAAAAATGGACGGCGGTCGCCCAAAATATCGGCAGGCAGTGCAATTTGTTCATAGGTTTCACTATCCATGAAGGTCAGCATATCGCCGTCTTCGAATAGAAACTGCTGGTCTTTTTGATCCAGGCGCACACGTTCAACCTTGTCAGCAGAACGGAAACGTTCGTTCAACTTGCGGCCGTCGCGCAGGTTCTTCAGCTCGACCTGCGCAAATGCACCGCCTTTGCCGGGCTTGACGTGGTCCACTTTTACAGCGGCCCAAAGGCCGCCTTCATGCTCCAAAGTGTTGCCTGGCCGGATTTCGTTACCGTTTATCTTGGGCATGGGTCAAAGCGCCTCATATTCTTAACAAAGGTTGAATGGTTTCACCTGCGGCCTATATCTTTGCGGTGGGAGTCTGGCAAGTTCAACTGATCGATGTCTCTTCTGGCGTGCGAGCCATGCGTATTTTGCATGGCTGCCATTCCAAAAGAGACCCCCCGAATCGGATAAGAACAGGCATAAAGGCCCTCACGCGGGAACTACAAGAGCAAAAAAAGGGAAGCATGATGAGAGATTTCGTCGACGGTACTGCCTTCAACAATGAGCAAGGTAACCGTGCCCGCAAACTCTTTGCAGCTGTGGTATTGGCTGCACTCGACGATGCAATTGCAGATGACAAGAAGTACGGCAACGGCCCAGAACAGATTGCACGCTGGGCACGCTCACGCGATGGCCGTGAGGTATTGTCTTGCGCCGGTATCGACCCAAACGAGCGGGTTGTCGGCGGTCTGATGGAATTCGTCGGCAAAGGTGTGCGTACATCCGTGGCCTTGTCACGCGAAGAAAGCGAACGCCGCAATGCAGCCGAGCAAGAAGCGCGCGCTGCATAAAGCAACAAAGAGTTTTGCGCTAAAGACGCGGCCCCCAGGAGGGCCGCGTTTTTCGTTTAGCCCCCTGAAAACATGATCGCGAAGATGATAAAAGGGGTAAACTCTGCCAAACCCAGCGACACAATCAGAACGCGCATCCCGGTGCCGGTAAACCTGCGGATCAAAATTCCACAACACAGCAATGACAGCGCCACTTCGATGGCACCCACGATGTTGCCATAGTGATCAGGGTCCCAATAGCTGACGGGGCTTTGAAAAATCCAATTGCTGTACGGCCAGAAATGCGCCCGCCCGTCGTCATGATGCAACAGAAAATCCAGCCCAAGATGCAGCAAAGCTGCACCACACAGCGCAATTAGCACAGGCGACCGCAGCATTGCCCCCAGCGCAAACAAAATGCCCCAAAGGATGATTGAGTTGTCGATCCGAAAAACGCTTTGCCAGGCATCCGAAAAGTAAAGCTGCCCAAAGACCACTTCTGGCGATGTGCCCAGCACCTGTAAATGCCAGCCTGCCATCACATACAGCGACAGGTCCGGGATAAGCCCACCCGCCAAGGCCGCAGCCGTCACAGCAGGCCGCCCGACCTTACCAAATGCCGTTAGTCCGAAAATCAGATGCGCTGGCGTGTTCATGCTCTTTCCCCGCGCCCCTTGCGCCCCTATGAAGTTAGCGAAGGGGACAGCAATGACCAGAGCAATCATGATCCAAGGTGCAGGCTCAAACGTGGGTAAATCCATGCTGGTTGCTGGCATCGCGCGCGCCTGTGTGAAACGCGGTATGTCGGTTGCCCCGTTCAAACCGCAAAACATGTCCAACAATGCCGCAGTGACCGCAGATGGGGGTGAGATCGGGCGCGCACAGGCCTTGCAGGCAATGGCATGCGGGCTGGACCCCCTGGTGGATATGAACCCCGTCTTGCTGAAACCAGAATCCGAGATTGGCGCGCAGGTGATCGTTCAGGGCAAACGCTTTGCCACGATGAAAGCCCGCGACTATGGCAAACAGAAATCCAAACTGATGCCGCCAGTGCTGGAAAGCTTTCGCCGTATTGGCGCAGGCCGCGATCTAGTAATCGTCGAGGGCGCAGGCAGCCCCGCCGAGGTTAACCTGCGCGCAGGTGATATTGCGAATATGGGCTTTGCCGCGGCGGCCAATGTGCCCGTCGTACTGATCGGTGATATCGACCGCGGTGGCGTCATTGCCCAACTTGTCGGCACCCACGCTGTTCTGCCGCCCGAGGATGAGGCGTTGATCAAAGGCTTCGCGATCAACAAATTTCGCGGCGATCCAACCCTTTTTGCCGATGGCATGGATATTATCGCAGCCCGCACCAATTGGGCCCCGCTGGGGATTATCCCATGGTTTGCCGATGCATGGAAACTGCCCGCCGAAGATGTGATGGATATCGCCAATCGCAAAGGCGGGGCGATCAAGGTCGCCGTACCACGCTTGAACCGCATCGCCAATTTCGATGATCTTGATCCGCTGACGGCAACCCCTGATGTGACGGTCGATATCATCGAAGCGGGGCGACCCCTGCCCGGTGATGCCGATCTGGTCATCATCCCGGGGTCTAAATCCACAATTGCCGACCTCGCCCATTTCCGGGCGCAAGGCTGGGACATAGATTTGGCCGCGCATGTGCGGCGCGGGGGGCATGTACTGGGGATCTGCGGCGGCTATCAGATGCTGGGCACAGAGATTGTTGACGCCGACGGCATTGAAGGCGCGCCTGCAACAGTCGCAGGGCTTGGCCTGTTGGATGTCCGCACGGTCATGGTGCCTGAAAAGCGGCTGGCGCTATCGCAGGCCACCTATCTGGCGACGGGTGACACCATTGAGGGCTATGAAATCCACATCGGCGTGACGGAAGGGCCGGACCGTGACCGCGCGTGGCTGTCACTTGATGAACGACAGGAAGGGGCAGCATCTGCTGATGGCCGGATCATGGGCTGCTATTTGCACGGGCTATTTGCAGCGGACGCATTCCGCACCGCCTTTCTTGCCAACATCGGGAAACCTGTGACAGCGCACGACTACAATCAAAGCGTCGAAAACACGCTTGATGCACTTGCGGACCACCTGGAAACACACATGGATATTGATCAGCTGCTGGCGTTGGCAGGTTAGCCTTCGCCCATCTCACGGCTGGTCAGCACGCGGTTGATCTCGCGCCGCACCATCTTGCGGACATTGCGCGTAATCCGTTCACCCAATTCGCCACCCAGCTCATCGTGTACAATCTCTACGACAAGGCTGCGCAAGGCGTCTTCATCAAATCCGGACATCACAGATGCAGCCAACGCGCCTTCATCAATGCCGGACAGATCTTCGATAGCAGCATCAAGCGCTGGTTCGACAGGGTCTTCCGTATCCGGTAACTGTGGCGCATCTGCATCATCCGTCGCGGACAGATCCACCGACACGAGCGGGATTTCAGCGATAGCCGCCGAATCGTTCGGTGCAACGGGAAAAGCACTGGCTGCCCATGCCTCTTGATCAAAGCTTTCACCTTCATCGGCTTCCCAGTCATCGAACTGCGCCGTAACCGCCGCTTCCAATTCAGCGATCGTGGCTTCCAGCCCAGCTTTGTCGTAACGCTTGACTGGCGGCAACTGTGTTTCAGGCGTTGTCGGTGTGGCGTATGCAAGAGCAATATTTGTTGGTGTTTTGGCGATTTTTGTATCGTGCACACGTTGTTCAGGCGTCAGAATAAGACGATCCATAAGAATGCGCGACCGCGTGCGCGGCGGCTCTTTGTGCGAGACGAAATCGCGCACTGACGAGACGAGTTCATCAATATCATCAGTCGGCGCCATCTTGGACATCCTGTTCATCCCGAATTTTCACCAAGTCACAAGACTTTAGCGAACGGGATTACCCCGAACAACAGCGCCGTTACTCTTTTCCGATAGCCTCTAACACCCGGTCAAGTGCGGCCCCCTGCGAAGACAGCGCAGATGGCGCATCTTTCACAAGGTTATAGTACTCTGCCGGATCATACTGCTGTACCGGCAGATTAAGGTGATCAACCGTCAAAAGCCCCATGGCGGCCAATAGCGCATATGACGCAATAACCTCAGAGGATTGCGCGGCAATCCGGTTCGTTTCCGCATCCAACAGTTCTTGTTCTGCGTTCAAAACGTCCAGCGTGGTGCGCGACCCAAGTGTCGCCTCTTCACGGACACCTTCAAATGCAACACGCGCTGCGCGGATCTGCTGTTCGGATGCCTGACGCGAAGCCTGCGCAACCTGCAGCGATGCAAATGCAACGCCGACCTGCTGCTCGACCGCAAGTGTTGTCAGGTGCAAAGCAGAACGCGCCTGATCGCGGTTGGCCTGTACTTGGCGTAATTGGCTAAGAAGCAGGCCACCCTGATAAATCGGCCCTCCGATACTGACACCCAGTTGGGCGCTCTCGTTTGAATCCTCGTCCGTGCTGACAAACCCGTTCAAAGACACCCGTGGCCGCGTGGCCGCCCTGGCGCGCATGATGTTAAGCTCGGCCGCAGACACGCTGTGCTGGGCTTCCAAAATGGCGGGATGGTTGCGGACTGCGAATGCTTTGGCGTCAGCAATGCTGCGCGACACAGGCGCAGGGCTGACGGCGCGTGGCCCGCCGGGCCCACGACCCACAGCCACAACGTATTCTTCGATCGCCTGCGCCAGATCACCCTGTGCGCTTGCCAATTCGCTACGCGCACCAGCAAGTCGCGCTTCGGCCAAAGCCACGTCGGTACGCGTAACTTCACCTACTTCGAAACGATCCTGCGCCGCGCGAAACTCTTGCGTGATAAGGCGCATATTGTTCTGGCGCAGTTGCACAAACTCATTCGAGCTGCGCACGTTCATATACGCTTGAACGGCGCGCAACAGCACATCTTGCTCAACCCCGCGCAACGCTTGACGGGTGCCAAGGACCACTTCCTTTTGCGCGTCGATGCCAAGCGCATTCACGCCGAAATCAAAAAGCGTCAGATCACCGGTGATCCGTGCCAAAACAGAGTCTGTCGTGACCATCGAACCTGTCATAGGCGAGGTCGAACGCGTGCGGTCAGCGGAAATCGACCAGTTGATCACAGGCAGGGTCGCGGCAACGGATTGCGCAACCCCTTCATCAGCAGCACGCAACAAGGCCCGGTTCTGCTCCAGCAAACCAGAGTTGTTATAGGTGGCGGAAAGTGCGTCTGCCAGCGTGTCGGCTTTGAGTGCCGGTGCACCCATAAATGACATCGCAATAACGATTGCGGCCAGTCCTTTTCGTTTGATCATGCGATGCCCTTACCTCATTTATAATTGGTACGCGAAACCCCGCGCAAACGATCACTCTCTAAAGCGCAAATGCTGTGTCTTTTTCAAAGCCAGCAAGAACGGGCGCACTGGCGTTGAATGAAAACCGCCAGTTGACCACCCCGTCAATCTTATGCCCGATGCGCACAACGCCCAGCGTCCCTTCGGAAAAGACGGCGGCAATCCGACCACCCTCGCGCAATTGATCCAATAGCGTTTCTGGAACCTGCTCGGCGGCGCCTTGCAAAATAATGATGTCATAAGGACCTGATTTTGCAGCCCCGGCATTCAACTCAGCTGTCATAACGGCTGCATTGTCAGCACCTTGTTGGGACAGGATAGATTGCGCTTCCTGCGCACGCGCCGCGTCATCTTCGACGGCCACGACAAAATCGCTCATACGCGCCAGAACGGCGGTCGAATAGCCCAATCCACAAGCGATATCGAGAACAACATGCTGCGGCTGGATGTCCAGCGCATCAATCATCTTGGCCAAGGTCCGCGCCTCAAGCATCACGCGACCACCGCCGATATCCAAATTCTCACCCACATAAGCGGCTTCACGCTTTGCATCCGGCACAAAAGCTTCGCGCGGGACAGCAAGCATCGCATCAATAATCGGGAACTTGGTCACATCAGACGGGCGCACCTGCGTATCGACCATCATTGTACGGCGGGAGGTATAGTCAGTCACGATCTAAACTCTTTCGTTCAGTATGTTTTGTGTGTGATGCCATAGATGGCCGAAGGCGGCAACATTGAAGATAGGATCGGGGGGCCGACAAGCGGGCTTTGGCAATGCGACGCAATCCGGCCTATGACTATTGCGACATCAGATGTGCGACGAACGGGGAAACTATGGACCGGACGACCTTTGGAACATGATGCCAACAGAAAGATCCGGCAACACGCGATGCTGCGATATGACGTGCACAAAACACCACCGGAATTTCCGCGCTTAAGGAAAACCATGATCTCGTGATCACGATAATAAAATGGCGATCCGAGAAGGACTCGAACCCTCAACCTGCTGATTAGAAGTCAGCTGCTCTATCCAGTTGAGCTATCGGACCGCACGGGCTTTGGTATGGCGCGCAAGCTGTCGCTTTGGCAAGTGCAAATAGGCCGGTTTAATGCGTCCATGCACCACGCCGGTTGGTGGCGAAATTCTCACCATAGCCGCCGGGGCGGATATTTGCCTTACGCGCCTTGGGTTCGCGCACCACAGCGTCAATGCTGTTTTCACGGGCATATTCAAGGGCCGCTTCCTTTGTATCGAATTCCAGCTTCACCTGCGCTTGCGTATCAGACGATGACGTCCAGCCCATCAAAGGATCAACCTCGCGCGCTGTCTCGGCCACGTGCTCTAGCACCCAGTGCTTTGTCTTGGCGGTGCCAGAGGACATGGCGGTTTTGGCTGGCTTATAGATTCGTGCGCGCATGTCGGCGTCTCCCTTGGCTACGCTCTATATGTGCAAAACCACGCGCTGACGCAAGCATTTGGATCACGCCCATTCGCCACCACGCATCACCGGCACACGATCACCCGTCTTGGTGATCCCGTCGATATCAACCGCGTCCGACCCCATCATCCAATCCACATGAATAATGCTCTGATTACCGCCCTTCTGTTTCAGCTCCTCAGGCGACAACTCCGACCCGCCTTCAATCGTATCAGCGTAACACTGGCCCAGCGCGATATGGCAGGATGCATTTTCATCAAACAGCGTGTTGTAAAACAATGTCTCCGACTGGCT
The DNA here is from genome assembly GCF_000169435.1 of Roseobacter sp. CCS2. Taxonomy (GTDB): domain Bacteria; phylum Pseudomonadota; class Alphaproteobacteria; order Rhodobacterales; family Rhodobacteraceae; genus Yoonia. The sequence goes on from NZ_AAYB01000001.1 coordinate 265,956, forward strand.
GATCGGGCTGGAGTGCGGCACCAGCGCCACCTCCCCAATCCTGCTGGCCCCGTCATCGGTCTTTAGCAAGGCGTTCAGCACATCTTCGCCCTTGCTGGCCGTGGCCTCGACAATCCGGCCCGCCTCAAAGCGCACGGCGATATCCTCAATCACGCGGCCTTGATGGGCCAGCGGTTTGGTAGCGGCCACCGTCCCATCAACCTTATAGGCATGAGGGCAGGTAAACACCTCTTCGGTCGGGATATTCGGCTGACAGGTCACACCGTTCAGCGCAGGCGACGCCCCGCCCTTCCAGATATGCCCATCCGCCAGACCAAGACGCAGATCAGTGCCCGGCCCGGTGTAGTGAAGTGCCGCAAAATTCTGGCCATTCAGCCAATTCACACGTTCTTTCAAAGCGGCCGTGTGTTCGGCCCAATTCGCCACCGGATCATCGCCATCCAAACGCGAGGCCGCATAGATCGCATCCATCAATTTGCCCTGCGCCTCTGCCACTGGCAGATCAGGATACACCTTCGCCGCCCATGCTGCACCGGGATAGGCCACGATGTTCCAATTCACCTCGAACCCTACAATCGGGTTCATCGCCGGTTTGGCGGCAATGGATGTGGCCTTGCTTAAGCGCGCCACCTTTGCAGGATCCTGCTCTGCCAATAGCATTGGGTCATCACCCGTAATCGCCATGCGGGCGGCACCACCTTTGAATGCAGCAGCCATACCTTCAAACAACCACTCTGGCGCGCGATCAAAGCTTTCATCGGGCGCGTGTTCATAGCGCGCCAAGGTAATGGCATCATCATTAAAGAACGGTGTCACAATGCCCGCACCCGCCTTATAGGCATGCACGGTGATCCGGCGGACAAGATCAAGGGCCGCCATCGGCGCGGTAATCACCAGATCCTGTCCCGGTTGCAGATTCACACCGGTGCGGACTGCAACTTCGGCAAGACGGTCAAGTTTGGCAGGATCAATATGGTCAGACATGGCAGCGGGCCCTTTCATGCGTGTCATACATCAACTGCGACAACACGGTTCAAAGGTCAACTGACGACGCTGCTTTCAAAAGATCCTTTGTTCGGCGCGGCGCACTTCAAAACCGCCGCCTTCGATATTGGTGCATGTCACACCAGAGCGTTCTGAACGACAGGTGATACCATCAAGAATGGCACGGCGTCCGTAGGGCAGCACAGGCCGGTCCTCGGGCGCGGGGACGGCATCGGTTGCACAGACCACAAGACCGGTCCCGGTTTGGCGCAAACCGAAAGATGTGCCCCAGTCCCCCTCACACGATGTTGGGCGATTGGTATAGCTTTGCTGATCAACACCCAATTCACACCGGACCGACAAAAGCGTGTCCCGCGACATGTCGCAACGGATATTGCCGGATGGTGATTGAAAAGCGATATCCGCCGCCCCGGAAAGGCTGCCGATCAAGACAAACAAGAACGCAAAAGCACAGCGAAGCATCAGAAAAACAAGCCCAAACCACCACCAGAACGAAACTAGCATGATCATCTGGCAAGTTGAAATTCAAACTATTGCGATGACGCTGGGTCAGCCGAAAACAACCTGTTGTCGGGTCAGACCTGTCCTTTGACCAGGGGCAGGTCGAAAATGCTATCTTCCGATCTTTTCAGTCTAGGCAAGTCATCGCACAAGATTGCTTTGTAACGGCGACATCACCATCCAACAGGTCTTGGGTCGACTTGCAAAAAAGCAGGAAATCCGTCACATCCACCTGATTGTCACGCATTGGATAACACATGCCGGAACAGAATTACCTGACGCACCGCGCATCTCGGATCGCGACCCGCTGGGACCTCACGTTACAAGATCAACTGCAGCTGACCAAGTCACGCGCAGTCTACAAGGTTGAGACCGCGAACGGACCCGCTGTTTTAAAGCTATATGGAAAGTTGCACTGCAGCGGCGAACGTGCAGCAGTTCCATTCCTGCGCACGCTTCCAGACGATATCGCGTTGAAAGTCTACAGAACAAGTCCCCTGCGCCGCGCAATCCTGATGGAATGGCTGGATGGACCGTCGCTAGCGACCCTTATGGCCAAAGGGCAGTCAATTGAAGCCGAACAGCACCTCGCAAATGTGGCAGGAAAGCTCGCAAAGGTAACTTTCAAAAATCACCTGCTTTACCGCAAAACGCGAAGCGCCAGAATGCCATCAGCCTTCAAAGCGGCTGTCGCCGCCGAGACCGGCACGCGGCAAAAAATGTTCCAGAAAATGCAAGACATTTTGGATACGCTGCTGAAAACAACAGAAGTCGAGACAATCATTCACGGCGACATGCAGTATCAACACGCGATATTGACACCAAAAGGTCCGCGCTTATTTGACCCTAAAGGCTTGCGCGCCGACCCGGCGGCTGAATATCGGCTGGTTCTCATCCCCAATCACCACGACACGCCTGTTGACGCTTTCAATGAGTGTGTCTTACGAAGGGCAACGCTTTTTGCTGATGCCACCGGAATTGATCGGCAACGCATTCTGATGTGGGCTACCGTAGGGTGGGGTAGTCGTGTCATGACTGGTAAACTCAAAGCGGCATCACCTGACACAGTCGACCCCTATCTGCACGCTCTCCTCGACCTTTCCCAGTTCTGAAACACGCCTGATACCCCCTGCCAGACGCCACCCTTGGACCCAAATCCAGACACATCAACCATAGGGTTCAGTCAAAAGGATCAAATATAATGGCATGCATAGAAGTACGTATTCACCTCTCTCACGGCAGCGTCACTTAAGCGCGGCGCCAACAGAGCGCATACGCGAAAACCAAAGGATGCACTGATGGCTACCGCCCGGACTAACCAATCACCACAAACCCAAGACCTGATTGAACGGGCTGAAAAGATTGCTGCGCGCTGGAACGTCCATCTGGATACTCCGCTCAAGCACACCGCGGATCGTCTCGTTTATAAAGTCAGTACTGCCGACGGAAACGCCGTCTTGAAACTGAACCGTAAACTTGGCTCAGAAGGTGGGGCCGTGCCGTTCTTGCGCGGCCTACCCGATGGCATCGGGGTTCAGCTCTTGCGGGTCAGCCCGCTGCGCCGCGCAGTACTGCTGGATTGGCTCGAGGGACCAACACTTGAAGAATGCTTGGCAGAGGGTCGTGCAACAGAGGCGGAGACCCACCTCGCCAAGCTTGCCTCCGCACTCGCCCAAGCATCTTTCCGATATGCATTTACACTGCCCAAACTTGAAACATGGCTCATGCGGCGCTTTACGCGTTGCGCGAAGGGCCTGCAGAATACCCCGCATCATCAAAACCTCACGCGCAGCATGCGCCTTTTCGAAAAACTGGTTCAAACCACGCAGCGTCAAACGGTGATCCACGGCGATCTGGATTTCAACAACGCCATCCTCACACAAGCAGGCCCACGACTGATCGACCCCAAGGGTTTTCGCGCAGACCCAGCTGCCGAATTTCACCGCGCCTTGGTGAAACGGCCAAGCGGACCCACGGTGCAGGATTTTATCAATTGCATTCAGCATCGCGCAGCGGTGTTCGCCCCGGCCATTAATGAAACACCGCAACGTGTGATCCAATGGGGCGCAGTCATGCGCGCGAACCAGGTGTTGTTCCATCACGCCGGTCGTGCAGCCGCCGACCGTGCCGACCCACATCTGACCGCATATCTTGATCTCGCAGAGGGATAAGGTGTCACAACCCTCATGACACATCCTGTCAGGAGACGCCCTTGAACCGCCCTCAAAACACATCAACTATAGGCGTGACCCCAAAGGACCGTTCCCATGGCATACGCCCAGACCGACAAACGCGAGGCAGAGCAATTCCTGTCCAACCCCGCCCCTGACGTCAAAACCCGCGAAAAGCTGGAAGGCGGCAAGCGCTTTGTGCTGTCAACCGAATTTGAACCGGCAGGTGACCAGCCCACAGCGATCAAGGAACTGTCCGAAGGCATCGTGAACGGCGAACGCGATCAGGTGCTGCTGGGCGCCACCGGCACCGGTAAAACCTTCACCATGGCCAAAATGATTGAAGAAACGCAGCGCCCCGCGATCATCCTTGCACCTAATAAAACCCTCGCCGCCCAGCTTTACGGCGAATTCAAAGGCTTCTTCCCCGACAATGCCGTCGAATACTTCGTCAGCTACTACGACTACTACCAACCCGAAGCCTATGTCGCCCGCTCGGACACCTACATCGAAAAAGAAAGCCAGATTAACGAACAGATCGACCGGATGCGCCACTCTGCCACCCGCGCACTGCTGGAACGGGACGACGTCATCATCGTGGCCTCCGTGTCTTGCATCTACGGCATCGGTTCTGTCGAAACTTACGGCGCCATGACGCAAGATATCCACGTGGGCCGGGAATACGACCAGCGCAAGATCATGGCAGATCTCATCGCCCAACAATACCGCCGCAACGATCAGGCCTTCCAGCGGGGCACTTTCCGGGTACGCGGCGATAGCTTGGAAATCTGGCCTGCCCACCTTGATGACCGCGCCTGGAAACTGTCGTTCTTCGGCGAAGAACTGGAAACCATCACCGAATTTGACCCGCTGACCGGTGACAAAACCGACACGTTTGAAAAGGTGCGCGTCTACGCCAACTCGCACTACGTCACACCGAAACCAACCATGAACCAAGCCGTCATCGGCATCAAAAAAGAACTGCGTATGCGGCTGGATCAACTGGTCGGCGAAGGCAAACTGCTGGAAGCACAGCGGTTAGAGCAACGCTGCAACTTTGACCTCGAAATGCTGGAGGCCACAGGCGTCTGCAACGGCATCGAAAACTACTCGCGCTACCTGACAGGCCGCGCGCCGGGTGAACCGCCCCCCACCCTGTTCGAATTCATCCCCGACAACGCCATCGTTTTCGCCGATGAATCCCACGTCTCCGTTCCCCAAATCGGCGGCATGTACAAGGGCGACTACCGACGCAAATTCACACTGGCCGAACACGGGTTCCGCCTGCCGTCCTGCATGGATAACCGCCCGCTCAAGTTCGAAGAATGGGACGCCATGCGCCCCCAATCCGTCTTCGTCTCAGCGACTCCGGCGGCGTGGGAGCTGGAACAGGCAGGCGGCGTTTTCACCGAACAAATCATCCGCCCCACAGGCCTGATCGACCCCGAAATTGAAATCCGGCCTGTCGACATGCAAGTCGACGACCTGCTGGATGAGGTGCGCAAAGTCGCCGCCGATGGCTACCGCACGCTGGTCACAACCCTAACCAAACGCATGGCCGAGGATCTGACCGAATACATGCACGAACAGGGCATCAAAGTCCGCTACATGCACTCCGACATCGACACGATTGAGCGGATCGAAATTCTGCGCGACCTGCGGCTGGGGGCCTTCGACGTGCTGATCGGGATTAACCTGCTGCGCGAAGGCCTCGACATCCCCGAATGCGGGTTGGTGGCAATCTTGGATGCGGACAAAGAAGGCTTCCTACGTTCTGAGACCTCACTGGTGCAAACCACAGGCCGCGCCGCGCGCAACGCCGAAGGGCGGGTCATCATGTACGCCGACCGCATCACCGGCTCGATGGAGCGGGCAATCAAAGAAACCGACCGCCGCCGGGCGAAGCAAGTGGCCTACAACGAAGAACACGGCATCACGCCGCAGACAGTGAAAAAGAACGTCGAGGATATCCTCGCAGGCCTCTACAAAGGCGACGTCGACATGAACCGGGTGACAGCCAAGGTCGACAAACCCATGGCCGGGGCAAACCTCGCTGCCGTGCTGGACGGGCTACGCACCGACATGCGCAAAGCAGCCGAGAACCTGGAGTTCGAAGAAGCCGCCCGCCTGCGGGACGAAGTGAAACGACTGGAAACGGTCGAACTCACAGTGGCCGACGACCCGCTGGCAAGACAGCAAGCCGTGGATAAAGCGGTGGACGATGCACAGAAAGCGTCAGGACGGAGTACCGGTGGACGTGGTGGTATGCGCGGCGGGAAAAGTAGGTATGGGGGGAAGAAGCGGTAAAGCGCAATCGACCAGACTTAACTTGAAATTAGCACTATTGGTGTGTATTTAGCCATTAAAGGTTCCCCCCCGATGATAAGAACCCAAGGGGTTCTCCGTAAGGTAGTCGGGGGGGTCACATCAATAATAATTACGGGTACCGGATCGGAATATCTCGAATTCGCTACGGATCAAATGTTTGATCTGATCGTAAGCGGTCTGATCACCCTTTTCCCACTTCCTTAAGATTGCCCAATTCAGGTAATCGGCAATTTGCAGTCCATAGTGAGATCGCGAAGCGTGGTGCATGATCGAATATGGTGTTCTTGTTGGCAACATATCTGCCAAAACAAGTTTTAGCGCCTTCTCTACCGCACGGCGCTTTCGATTGACGGGGATTGTATCGGTGATAATCACCAATTCCTCAATGCCAAGAGGTGTTTTTTCAAGAACGAAACGCAAAAGAAATCCCAGCATCTTTGGATAGAACTTTTCTGCCTCTTGCAACGCAGTCCCAGTTTTGCGTTTCTCAACTACAACCGCATCCACAGAATTTGGCTGCAAATCTGATGCAAGCAAATCAAACATGCGCCTACGCACATGTGGGTTATCATCAGCACAGTGAAAACACTCCAACTGCAGTCGTGGCATGATCAAATGTTCGATAAGATCATATTTGTAGGTATCAAGCTTAGTATGCAAACTGAACGGACGATGCATGCTGACACTGGTGAGAGTGAAGAACTGTGAACCGTTCGCAGAAAAGTCAAAATTACCTCCTTCGTCGAGAAATATGTATAAAGTAGACAAGGTGGTGTTCGCTCCAAGGTGAGTTAGACTCACGCATAGCGTGTATCTTGCCGGTCAGCAAATACACCTGAGGCACAAACCTTAACCCCAAATTCACAAATCCACTGCACGCTGCCTTAACCCGCACAAACCGTACACCGCGTACATACGGGTTGTGTACGGCCTGTGTACGCATTGCATACGCCCCAATCCCCCACAAATCCCAGCGTTAACACATGATTCCACGCGCCGGGGTCGCTGCCGCGCTCCGATCCCCACCGCGCGTTGCTTGCCCTGCGCTTTGATCCCGCTACATCCCCGTCATGCGCATCGCTATCGCCTTCCTGCTCCTCGCCTCACCCGCCGCCGCGTGGGAGTTTTCGGCCAGCCCGATCTGCACTTTGACGGACACATCTGCGGCAGGCGATATCACCGTCACCTACGACCCGGCCATGACCGAATATGCGGTCACCGTGACACTGCCCGAAGGCCAATGGCCCAGTGACCTGACCTTCGGTATGGCCTTCGCCAATGACAGACCGCTCAGTATCCAAACCGACCGTCATGTGATCAGCCCCGATGGCCGCAGCATCACTGTGAAAGACCGCGGTTTCGGCAATGTCCTCAACGGGTTGGAGTTCAACACACGCGCCTATGCGATGCTTGGTGACACCACTGTCGGTTTCGACCTGACAGACATCGGCCCTGCGATCACGGCCTTTCGCAACTGCCCGGCAGCCAACCTCGCCTAAAGCTTGCCGCGCCATTTCACGGCCCCGTCGCGCCACGCGCCCCCAATCAAAACGCCCCTCTTGTCCGCATGCGGAAACCGCAGCCGCCAATCGCGATATTTATCGTTGGTGACAACGCGCAAGTTATGATCCGTGGCGAACGCCAGAATACTCTCATCCGCCACAACGCCCTTACTTACAACGCAGACATGATGCGCAGGCACACCGATCAGCCAAGCGATCTTGGCCTCATTATAGTAATGATCATCAAGGACATAGCCGACATTGGCATCGAAAAAGACGATAGGGGTATACCCTTTTTCCTCCAAATTCCGCAGCACGCGCAGCACCATATCGGAAGACGGCTCATCCCCCCAATACAGCACATTTGATCCATCAACGACGATGGAATTGGGCGGCAGCTTGGCCACATCCAATGGGCGCGCAGGTGGCCGACGTCGTCGCCGCAACAGCACCAGAATAACGAAGGCGGCAAAGGCCGGCGCAAGTAAAAGAAGGTCAGAAAACTGCACGTAATTAAACCAAAAAGGGCGAAGGATTTGCACCCTCGCCCTTGTTCTTCAGGTTGTCAATGAAGGGTCCTGGATCAACCCTTGCCCTTCCATGGCACGAGCCATTTTTCGGCCTGACGCATCAGCATATCAATGCTGAACCCGATGATGCCAATCAGGATAATCCCCATCAAAACGATGTCTGTGCTTTGGAATTTGGACGCCACCATAATCATCATGCCAGCACCCTTTTCTGCCGCCACCAGTTCAGCCGCAACAACCGTGCCCCAGCACACGCCCATCGCCACACGGGCCCCGGTGAAAATCTCGGGAAGCGAATTCGGGATGATGACATGGCGCATGATCTGCCACTTGGACGCACCCAATGAATAGGCCGCATGCACCTTGGAAATCCGCACACCGGACACACCGGACCGCGCCGCAATCGCCATAATCCAAAGGGCCGCGAGGAACAGCAGGATGATTTTACCAACCTCACCAATCCCCGCCCAAATGATCACCAGCGGGATCAAGGCAAGCGGCGGCACAGGGCGCATGAATTCCACGATCGGATCAAACCACCCCCGGAACCAATTTGACAAACCCATCGCATAGCCCAGCGGGATCCCCACCAAAGCGCCCAAAAGGAAGCCCACGATCACACGAAACAGCGAATAGCCAAGGTGTTCAGCCAAGGTCGAGTTGCGATAACCCACCGTCGCGATCTCGCCCAAACGGCTCCACACCGCTTCGGGTGATGGCAGCCAAATCGGCTCCATCTGCAAGCCGGTGGACGGGATGATATTCAGCGTGCCTTTGTCAGACATTGCAATCCGCCCAAAGGCCACATCAACCGATCCGCCGGGTGCGATGGCGTCGCCGTCCACGGCCGTAATAAACGTCTCTTCGTCGCGGCCCATCTCATCATTGCGATCTACACGCAAAAGCTCGCTACGATAGACGGGGATCGCCACTGCGTCGTTTTTGGCTATGCCGTCGCCATCCGTCACCTCAGGCGCGTCCACTTCCTCACCGGTCGGGTGTACAACGACAGACACGGTGGCCGTATCGCTGTCCCCCGCAGGCGTGGTGATTGTATATTCAAAGCTGCCATCGCCTATGAACGGTCCCGGCGCATGCATGAAACCGGGCAGCAGTTTGGAGCCGGTAAACGCCCCCCAAAACACGAAGATCAACACGATCGACACAACAGACGCCGCCGTGTTTGACGTCACGGCGCTTTCATCGCCAAAAGTCACCGTTTTCAGGGAACTGTAGTCATGCTTTGGCGTCAGCAGGCGTTTGATGCCACTCCAGATCACCATCATCAAAAGGATGATCAGGATGTAGCCAATGATGTAAGGGGCCGCCGCCAACAGCGTTGTCAAAACGGCCCAAAGCTCGCCCCAGAGGTTTCCTAACAGTTCCATTATGCGTCCTCTGTCCGGCCCATGATTTCTTCTTCCATGTCCCAGATCATCCCGAGGATTTCTTCGCGGACTTCACCAAACTTGGGATGCTTTTTCACCTCGCGCAGGTCCTGACCCACACCCATTTCTGCAAATGGCAGGCGGTATTCAGTGTGAATACGGCCCGGACGCGGCGCCATGACGATCAGGCGTTCGCCCAACAAAAGCGCCTCTTCCACAGAGTGCGTGATCAGAATGATCGTCTTGCCGGTTTCTTTCCACAGCTTCAGCACAAGACCTTGCATCTTCTCGCGGGTCAGCGCGTCAAGCGCGCCCAGCGGTTCGTCCATCAAGATCACATCCGGTTCATTGGCAAGGCAACGGGCCAGGGCCACGCGCTGCTGCATACCGCCGGACAGTTCGTAAACCGCCTTTTCCTTGAAATCCTGCAAACCGACGACATCCAGAAGGTGATCGACGATTTTAGCCTTCTCGGCCTTCGGCATCCCTTTCATCGACGGGCCAAAGCCCACGTTTTCACGTACACTCATCCATTCAAACAAGGCGCCTTGCTGAAAGACCATGCCGCGTTCGGCGTCTGGCCCTTTGACAGTATGGCCATTAAGAATGATCTGTCCTTCGGTGGGTGCCAAAAACCCCGCGACGATATTCAGGAGGGTGGTTTTACCACAGCCCGACGGGCCCAATACCGACAACAATTCACCTGCTTTAAGATCAAGAGAGACGTCTTTCAGCGCCTGCACCGATGACCCGTTTGGCAGGTCAAAGCGCATTGATAGCCTATCTATTTGTAACCCTGACATAGCGTATCCCATTATTTCCCCTGAAAATTTCTGCGTCTGGGCAGAAATCATCATGACAAAGAATGGAAGACCGGCGCGCAGTATTCTGCGCGCCGGTCAGTGCGATTTACATTTCGCTTACAGCCATCAAAGGGCCAGTATTCACAGCGCCTTCGTAGCTGTCCAAGGACGATGGGATCGAACCGGATTCCACGAATACGTCAGCCACACCTTTCATAAAGGACGGGGCCGCGCCGCCAAGCCATGCTTCGGAAAGCTGTGTTGGCACGTCTGGGAAGACAAATGTTGCCATTGTTTCGGCAGTTGCTTCTTCGTCCATACCTGCGTCATTTGCGATCACAGGCAGCATTTCCGCGACGCCGGAACCATCATTCCACGCGCTGTTTGCGTCAGCAGTCACTTCTAAGAATTTGGCAACAAGATCTGGGTTTTCAGCAACAAAACCTGCGGGTGCAGATGTCACGTCAAACACCAGAATGCCCAGTTCTTCTTTCTCGGCGCCAGTCAGCAACACGTTGCCGTGCTCTTTCATGCGGCGCAGCGCGCCACCCCAACCGCAAGACATATCAACCTGGCCTTGGGCCAAAGCGGCGGCACCTTCGGCAGGGGCCATGTCCACGACGTCAAGCGACGCAAGATCAACGCCAAAGTGGTCCATCTGACGCAGGAAACCATAGTGCGCAGCTGTGCCCAGTGGAACAGCAACTTTCTTGCCAGCCAATTCGTCGGCGCTGTCGGCGTCGATCTCAAGGCCAGAAGACACAACGCAGTTGTCGTTTTCAGCGTAGGATACGGCCACATCCAGGATCTGAAGGTCCTGACCGGCAGAGGCTGCAACAACGAAAGGTGGTACACCTTGGCTGACTGCAATCTGTACATCACCAGATGCCATCGCAGCTGACATCGCCGTACCGCTGTCAAAGCTGACCCAGTTGACCTTGACGCCCATCTCTTCGTCATATGTCCCGTTCACTTTTGCGAACTGGAATGGCATTGGCCACTCAAGGAAATAAGCAACGGTGATTTCATCATGGCCGTCGGCCATAGCAGTTGTCGTTCCTGCCATCAGTGCGACGCCAGCAGCTGCGCCCATAAGTGCGTTTTTCATGTTCATCATTATTCTCCCATGTCGCGACCCTTGGCTTAAGGGCCACATCTTTTGACGGTTTACCCGCCTTGCAATAGTAGCTGAGCATGAATGGACTTGGGTTCCAAGCCCCAACATACGCAGCCGGTTGTTTGACGCCATAATGACGCCTGATTGGCCTCGCGCTTGTCTGAATGCACAAACCTGCGGCAAGTCGAGGCACAGCGAAAGAAATTCATGGGCTTACGTCAATCATTGATTTTTGTGGTTTCCGGGGGCGCGGGTGGCGATGCACGTCGGGGCGTTTGAACTATTCAAACAGTTTTTCAATGATTTAGAGGGCCAGTATCCGGCCCTGCGTTGTCTTGAAGGGTAATTTTGGATATAATCATGCATAATATCTGGCCCTATTGAGATACGCTGATCTGCAGGCAAACTAAAGATGTTGCGGACGGGCGCCGATGGATTCGTGCCCACCGCCCCTGATTTTTATGGAGCATCGGACATGGATACGCAGACATTCGCAAACGATCCCGACACCGTCATTGAAGCAGACCGGGCACATGTCTGGCATCACCTGAGCCAGCACAAACCCTACGAAACCATTGATCCGCGCATTATCGTCGAAGGCAAAGGCCTCCGCGTCTGGGACATCAAAGGTAAAGAACATATTGATGCGGTCTCTGGTGGCGTTTGGACCGTCAACGTGGGCTATGGCCGCGCACGGATCGGCAAAGCAATCTCTGACGCGGTCACCAAGATGTGTTTCTTTGGTGGCACCGCTGGCACCATTCCCGGCGCGCAGTTTGCTGAAATGCTGATCGACAAGATGCCCGGTTTGGACCGCGTTTATTATGCCAACTCGGGCTCTGAAGCGAATGAAAAGGCGTTCAAGATGGTCCGCCAGATCAGCCACAAGCATTATGGCGGCAAGAAACAGAAAATCCTTTACCGTGAACGCGATTACCACGGCTCTACCATCGCGACGATGTCGGCGGGTGGTCAGGATGAACGCAACGCACAATACGGCCCCTTCACACCCGGCTTTGTCCGTGTACCGCACTGCATGGAGTACCGTTCACAAGATGGCAGCCTTGGTGAAGAATATGGTGCAAAGGCCGCGCAAGCGATTGAAGATGTGATCTTGGCAGAAGGTGCCGACACCATCGGCGCGCTGTGCCTTGAGCCGATCACGGCTGGCGGCGGTATTATTGTGCCGCCAAAAGGCTATTGGGAACGTGTTCAGGAAATTTGCAAAAAATACGATATCCTGCTGCACATCGACGAAGTGGTTTGTGGCATTGGTCGCACCGGCACATGGTTCGGCTATCAGCAATTCGGTGTGCAACCTGACATCGTGACAATGGCGAAAGGTGTGGCCTCTGGTTACGCCGCAATATCTTGCTGCGTCACGACGAACCGGGTGTTCGATATGTTCAAGGATGATAGTGATCATCTTGGCTACTTCCGCGATATTTCGACCTTCGGCGGCTGCACGGGTGGCCCCGTCGCGGCAATCGAGAACATGAAGATCATTGAAGAAGAAGACCTGCGCGGGAACTCTGTTGCGATGGGTGAGCATCTGCAAGGCAATCTGCATGCGCTGATGGAAAAGCATAAATGGATCGGCGATGTGCGTGGCATGGGCCTGTTCGCAGGTGCGGAACTGGTGACAGATCGTCAAACCAAGGAACCTGTCGACGAAAAGAAAGTCGCGGCAATTGTGGCGGATTGCATGGCGCAGGGGATCATCATTGGTGCCACCAACCGGTCCTTGCCGGGTTATAACAACACGTTGTTGTTCGCACCTGCACTTATTGCGACTGTGGATGACCTGAACCAAGTCACCGCTGCCGTTGACGAAGCGATTACACGCGTCTTGGGTTAAGATATAATCGGTGCAGGAAGACCAAGCTCCTGCACCGAAACTTTGCACGGCGCATTAAGCGTCTTGGATGTGGCAACTGTCGCAAGACACATAATGCCCAGCCCGGCGATGAAGGCGATTTGGAATAGTTTCATTGCGCGTCTCCGAAAGGGTGTGATGATGAAACGCGCGACGGCCATCTTTCCGTCGCGAAAATCGCAAAACGGCTGGAAAATCTTTCTGCCACTATCTGGCATAGCTTGAAGCTATCTGAATTTAGGTCCAGTCTGGTAGGTAAATTAGGGCCAGACCATGTCCATCTCTGTTGAAACATTTTTCCTTGATCCCTCTGCCGAAGGCACGCTTCAGGCGCGCATTCAACAGATGGTCGCGCAGGGTATACTTGCCGGGCGGTTTCGTCCCGGTGAACGCCTGCCATCTTCACGCAAAATGGCGGCTCATCTTGGTGTCAGCCGGATCACGGTCACCCTTGCCTACACGGAATTAGTTGCGGACGATTATCTGATGTCGCGCGGCCGGTCAGGCTACTTTGTATCTGACAACGCGCCCGAACCCCCGGCCTTTCCCGCCCAGCGCTTCAACGCTGGTACGGTCGATTGGTCCCGGACCATCGGCCAACGTTTCACCCCGGGGCTCAGCCTGGATAAACCCGCAGATTGGGCCGACTACCGCTATCAGTTCATTTACGGCCAAGCTGACAAAACGCTTTTTGACAGCGCCAACTGGCGGTTATGCGCGTTGCGCGCGTTAGGGATGCGGGATTTCAATGCGCTGACATCTGACTATTTTGATGGCGATGATCCGCTGCTGGTGGATTTCATTGCGCGCCAGACCCTGCCGCGTCGCGGCATCCTTGCCAACCCCGACGAGATACTGGTCACGATGGGCGCACAAAACGCGCTTTGGCTTTCCGCACAGGTGCTTTTGAATGGTCGCCGTCGCGCAGCCATCGAAGACCCCTGTTATCCAGCGCTACGCACGATCCTGACGCAGTCGCGTTGTCAGCTAAGTGTCATTCCCGTTGATCATGACGGGCTGCCACCACAGGATTTACCGGACCAAACGGATGTGGTTTTCACCACGCCAAGCCACCAATGCCCCACAGCCGCGACAATGCCACTGAAACGCCGCGAGGCCCTGTTGAACAAGGCCGAGGCCGAGGATTTTGTGATCGTCGAAGATGATTATGAATTCGAGATGTCGTTTCTGAAATCGCCGTCACCGTCCCTCAAATCCCTCGATAAGAACGGTCGGGTGATTTATGTCGGCTCCTTTTCCAAATCACTGTTCCCCGGTCTGCGTCTTGGCTACCTTGTAGGTCCCGCCCCATTCATCCGCGAAGCCCGTGCCTTGCGCGCCACTGTTCTTCGTCATCCACCCGGCCACATTCAGCGCACTGTCAGCTACTATCTGTCGTTGGGACATTACGACGCGCTGGTGCGACGGATGAGCAAGACATACCACGAACGCAGGCAGGTCATGGTTGATGCGCTGCACGAACATGGGCTGACGATTGTAGGGCAAGGTACCTATGGTGGCTCTTCGGTTTGGTTGAAGGCACCTGAAACCGTTGACACTACGGAAATTGCCAAATGTTTGCAAAGCGATAGCGTGCTGGTTGAACCCGGCGCGCCATTTTTCGCAAGAGAAGACCCACCCAGCAACTACCTGCGGCTTGCGTATTCTTCCATTCCCTCGTCCCGTATTCCTGAAGGAATCCGCTTGATCGCCAAGGCTATCCATAATAGTTAATTTTTGAGACCCAGAGTCTCAAAATAATTACTGCTGGCCGTAAGAACGATAACCAATTGGACCTAACTCGAGTTGGTTGCGCACCATAATGTCAGCACAGCGAAAATCGGGGGATTCTGCGTCCCCGTTTTCTATGGAATTTTAGGGAAGGACCCACCGCCATGAAGATGACCACCGAAGAAGCCTTCGTCAAAACGCTCCAAGCGCACGGCATTCGCAACGCATTCGGGATCATCGGCTCTGCCATGATGCCAATCTCTGACATTTTCCCCAAAGCGGGCATCACATTCTGGGACTGCGCCCACGAAATGACCGCCGGCATGATGGCTGATGGCTATACCCGTGCCACTGGTGAAATGTCCATGATGATCGCCCAAAACGGCCCCGGCATCACAAACTTTGTGACATCCGTGAAGACAGCTTACTGGAACCACACGCCATGTTTGCTGGTCACACCGCAAGCGGCCAACAAGACAATCGGCCAGGGTGGTTTTCAGGAAATGGAACAGATGAACCTGTTCGCTGACTGTGTGGCCTACCAGGAAGAAGTCCGCGACCCGACGCGCATCTGCGAAGTGCTGGCACGCGTCATTTCCAAAGCACACCGTTTGTCTGGCCCAGCCCAGATCAACATCCCACGCGATTTCTGGACACAGGTTGTCGACATCGAAATCCCAGAGCCAATTAATTTCGAAGTCTCCCCCGGTGGGACAGAGTCCATCTCTGCCGCGGCCGAAATGCTGTCCACTGCAAAATTCCCCGTCATCCTGAACGGCGCTGGCGTTGTTCTGGCCGAAGGCGGCATTGAAGCATCCCGCGTATTGGCTGAAAAGCTCGACGCGCCGGTATGTGTTGGCTACCAGCACAACGATGCGTTTCCCGGCAACCACCCGCTGTTCGCAGGTCCATTGGGCTATAACGGATCAAAGGCAGGCATGGAGCTGATCAGCAAAGCTGACGTTGTTCTGGCACTGGGTACACGTTTGAACCCGTTCTCCACACTGCCCGGTTATGGCATTGATTACTGGCCCACCAATGCCAAAATCATTCAGGTCGACATCAACCCGGACCGCATTGGCCTGACCAAAAAAGTCACTGTCGGTATCGTGGGTGACGCGGCAAAGGTGGCCAAAGGCATTACAGAGCAATTGTCCGACACAGCCGGTGATGCTGGCCGCGCTGATCGCAAATCCATGATCGCGCAAACCAAATCTGCTTGGGCGCAGGAACTGACCTCGCTTGATCACGAAGAAGATGATCCGGGCACCACATGGAACGAACGCGCACGTGAAGCACGTCCTGATTGGATGTCACCACGTCAGGCATGGCGTGCCATTCAGGCCGCAATGCCAGAAGACGCCATCATTTCGTCTGATATCGGCAACAACTGTGCGATTGGCAACGCTTACCCAAGCTTTCCAACAGGACGCAAATATCTGGCGCCGGGCCTGTTTGGGCCTTGTGGCTACGGTTTGCCGGCCATCATCGGCGCGAAAATTGGCCAAAAAGATGTACCTGTCATCGGTTTCGCTGGCGACGGCGCATTCGGTATCTCTGTGAACGAATTGACGGCGATTGGTCGCGACGAATGGCCCGCCATCACACAGATCGTATTCCGCAACTACCAGTGGGGTGCTGAAAAGCGGAACTCTACATTGTGGTTCGATGACAACTTCGTCGGCACCGAACTGGACATGAAAGTGTCTTATGCTGGCATCGCCAACGCATGCGGTCTGAAAGGCGTGCAGGTCAAGACAATGGACGAACTGACAGCCGCACTGAACGAGGCGATCAAAGATCAGATGGAAAACAACACAACCACCCTGATCGAAGTGATCCTGAACCAGGAGTTGGGTGAACCTTTCCGCCGTGATGCGATGAAGAAGCCTGTCGAAGTGGCGGGTATCTCTGCATCCGACATGGCAGCTGAGTAAGCTTGCCATTCGACCTTGGCCCCGGCACAGCGGCGGCCCTTGCAATTGCTTTGCTGGGTGCCGCCTACGTCCGGGGCTATTCGGGTTTTGGGTTCTCGGCGATTTTTATTGCCTTCGCGGCCCTTGTCACAAACCCGCTCCCTCTTATTCCGGTAGTCTTTGCATGCGAAATGTTGATGACAGTCTTTCAAGCCCGCGGCATTCGCGGTCATGTAGACTGGCGCAGGGTTTTGTGGCTGTTGGCGGGGGCCGCGGTGGCACTGCCTTTTTCAGTCTCGGTGATCTTGTCGGTGGGCGAAGAAACCGCACGCATCGCGATATCAGCCATCATCTTGGTGATGTCTTTGGTGTTGCTGACCGGTTGGACACTCAAAACCCGGATCGGCCCACTGGGCCACGGCGGTGTGGGGATCGTATCGGGCGCGTGCAACAGCGCCGGGATCGGTGGTTTGCCCGTGGCCGCGTTCATGTCGGCGCAACCCATGAAAGCTGCGGTCTTTCGCGCGACAATGATCGTCTACCTCACCGGTCTGGACATGATCACGATGCCCCTGCTTTGGGCAGGCGGTTTGGTGACATGGGACACAGCCATCGGGGTTGCTATGGCATTTCCCATCTTGGGCGTCGGCGTTTGGCTGGGTGGGCGTCAGTTTCTGTCTGCTTCCCCTTCGACATTCAGACGATTTGCGGTGATGTTGCTATTGGCACTATCCGTTCTGGGTCTGCTTCGTGTTTTTCTAAGGATGTAATATGACGTCTCCGTTTCTTTCCACCCACCAGGCCGTGGCGCCCGCTGACCTGATCGCCCGCGCACAAACCTTTGGCGCGCCCCGCGTTGCCATCGCGCGCGCTGGATCGCCCTTGCCGATGCAAGCGGCAGAGGACGCAACCAAGGCAGGGATCATGGTGCCTGTCTTTGTGGGCGAAGCGGATATGATCCGTGCCGAGGCAGCCAAGCTGGATTGGGATATTTCCGGCTACGCGCTGCATGACACAACGGGCGAGGAAGAGGCCGGGCGCACCGCTGCTGCTCTATGTGGCGCGGGCGAAGCCGATGTCCTGATGAAGGGCCAGTTGCACACCGATGTGTTCATGAAATCCGCCGTCAGCCGCGATGCAGGTCTGCGCACGGGTGCACGTTTTGTCCATATCTTCCACATCTCACACCCTGACGGTGGCAAACCCATCCTGATCTCTGATGCAGCGGTCAACGTGGCCCCTGATCTGACTACGCGGCAGTCGTCGATTGTTGAGGTCAAAAAGCTGCTGAACAAGCTTGGCAATGACCACCCGAAGATCGCGATCCTTTCGGCGACCGAAAGCGCCATTCCGTCAGTGCCGTCTTCGATGGATGGGAAAGAGCTTGCCAATTGGGCGCAGGACAACGTTGAAGGAATTTCTGTCTCTGGCCCGCTGGCATTGGACTTGATCATTTCACCGCAGGCTGTCGCGACCAAGAAGCTGACAGATGACCCTGTCGCGGGACATGCCGACGCCATTATCGTGCCTGACATCGTATCCGGTAATGCGCTGTTCAAAGCCTTTGTGTATCTCACAGGTGGTTGCGCTGCCGGTGTTGTTACTGGTGCGAAGGTTCCAATCCTGCTCACATCCCGCGCAGACCCACCGGCCGCGCGTATTGCATCCGCAGCCTTGGCTGCCATCAGTTGCGGGTTGCTCAAGTGATCCTTGTTCTGAACGCAGGCTCTTCCTCGTTGAAAATCGAGGTGTTTGATCAGGGCTTAGGCTCTGTCGTTTCGGGCCGCGTGACGAACCTTGGCACGACAGGCGAGCTGAAACTCGGTGACACCAAAACACCGGTTGAAACCCGCGACCACGCCCATGCACTTGAACTGATGCTGGCGGCCTTGGCCGACGCTGGCTATCCGCTGACAGCCTTTACCGCCGCAGCACACCGTATCGTGCATGGTGGGGCGGTCATGACGCAGCCCGCGCGGCTGCGCCCGCCCGTCATTGCGACCATCGAAAGCGTGATCCCACTGGCCCCGCTGCACAACCCAAACAACCTTGCCGGTATCTATGCGCTGCAAAAGATGGCACCCGATTTGCCGCAATACTGCAGCTTTGGCACCGCCTTTCACGCAACAAACCCAGAGGTCGCAACCCGCTACGCCATTCCCCAAACGCACCATGATGCGGGCATCCGGCGCTATGGTTTCCACGGATTGTCCTACGCCAACATGGTCGCCGATTTCGGCGATGCCTTGCCCGAACACCTGTTGGCCTTCCATCTGGGCAACGGTGCCAGCCTTTGCGCCATTCGCAACGGCCAGTCCATCGCGACCTCAATGGGCTATTCCCCCCTGTCCGGCCTGACCATGGGCACGCGTTCCGGTGATATCGACGGGGCAGCCGTGCTGCGTATGTCCAAGTCGCTAGGCGAGGACGAAACCGACCGGATGCTGAATAAAAACGCTGGTCTGCAAGCGCTGGCTGGTGACAATAACATGAAGACGCTGCTTGAGCGTGATGATGATACCGCCAAATTCGCGGTAGAGCATTTCTGCTATTGGGCCGCACGCCATGCAGGCTCGGCGGTTATTGCGATGGGTGGGCTGGATGCCGTGGCCTTTACTGGTGGAATAGGTGAAAACGCAGCACCTATTCGTGACAGGATCATGGAAAAACTTGCCTGTTTTGGGGATGTGTCTGTGCACGTCATCGCCGCCGATGAAGAAAAGCAAATCGCGCGCGATGCGCTTGCGCTGATCGCAGAAGGGCGCTGAATGTTTGAAAGCCTGCTCAGCGCTGTTGATCTGACCGCACGGGAATTCCTGATCCTGACCGTCATCGTGATCGTTGCAGGCGTCGTGCGCGGGTTTTCCGGCTTTGCGTTGTCAGCCATCGTCATGGCCAGCGCTGTCATCATCTTGCCCCCGGTCCAACTGATCCCGATCTGCTGGTGGCTGGAAATGACAGCCTCGGTTTTGATGGCAAAGGGCGGCTGGCAAGAGGCAGATCGCGGTGTCGTGCTTGGTCTTGTGATCGGATCGACGCTGGGGGTGCCGTTTGGCCTGCTGCTCACTACCTCTCTTCCTGTGGAAACCAGCAAAGTGATCGTCCTGTTGCTGATCATCGGTCTGGCCATCACCCAACTTGCCAAAATCCGTTTGCAATTCCTTGCAACGAAACCCGGCCTTTACGGGTCCGGCTTTGCTGCAGGGATTGCGACAGGATTGGCAAGTGTTGGCGGCATGGTGATTGCGGTCTATGTACTGTCGCAACAGGCACCCGCCGCCAAAATGCGCGCGGCCTTGGTATTGTTCTTGTTCATTAGTTCGCTGACAACCGTCATCACCCTGCTTTGGTTTGGCGTCATGAACAGCACCGCCACCGCGCGCGGCCTTAGCCTTGCCATACCCACAACGATCGGCGTGATCATCGGGCAAAAGCTATTCAACCCGCGGTTTGCCCCCTACTATCGCCCTGTATGCCTGTCCTTGCTTTGCGCATTGGCAGGCACCGCCCTTGTCCGCACCCAACTCGTTTGAAAGGTTCTCAGATGTCACTTGATCAGCCCCAACTGGATACATCGCCCGACGTCTCGGACGAGGTGCGCAAGACGACCTGTTACATGTGTGCCTGCCGCTGCGGGATCAACGTGCATATGAAAGACGGCAAGGTCGCCTATATCGAAGGCAACAAGGACCATCCGGTTAACCAAGGTGTGCTTTGCGCCAAGGGCAGCGCGGGCATCATGCAGCACAACGCGCCATCGCGGCTACGCGCCCCGCTCAAGCGTGTGGGCCCGCGTGGATCGGGCGAGTTTGAAGAGATTTCATGGGAAGAAGCGCTGACCATGGCGACGGATTTGCTGGGGCCAATCCGCGAAAAGCATCCTGAGAAGCTGGCATTCTTTACGGGCCGCGACCAATCGCAGTCTTTCACCGGGTTCTGGGCGCAAGGATTCGGCACACCCAACTTTGCCGCCCATGGGGGGTTTTGTTCTGTGAACATGGCTGCCGCTGGCATCTATACGATGGGCGGCGCGTTCTGGGAGTTTGGCCAACCGGATTGGGAACGCACAAAACTGTTCATGCTATTCGGCGTCGCTGAAGACCACGACAGCAACCCCATCAAAATGGGTATCGGCAAGATCAAAGAACGCGGCGCACGCATGATTGGCGTCAACCCGATCCGCACAGGCTATAACGCTGTGGCCGATGATTGGGTAGGTATTACACCCGGCACCGATGGCCTGTTTATTCTTGCGATGGTGCATTGCCTGATGAAGGCCGGCAAGGTTGATCTGGATTACCTTGCGCGCTTTACCAACGCCTCTGTCTTGGTGAACGAAGACCCCAAGTCCGACCAATTCGGCCTGTTCCTGCGCGATGATGATGGGCAACCCCAGGTCATCGACCGCAACACCGGTCAGCTTGCGCCATGGAACGGCCAAGACGTTGAACCTGATCTTGCGGCCACCTACCGCGCCAAAGGCATCACACACCGCCCCGTTTTCCACCAAATGGCGGATCGCTACCTGTCGGATGAATACGCCCCAGAAGCCGTGGCAGAGCGTTGCGGCATTCCCGCCCAACGCATCCGCGCACTGGCCGCTGACCTTGCCCGTGTTGCGTTTGACGAAGCCATTGAACTGGACCGCCCATGGACCGACTTCCGCGGCAAGAAGCATGATAAAATGGTCGGGCGCCCGGTCAGCTTTCACGCCATGCGCGGCATCTCGGCCCACTCCAACGGGTTCCAGACCTGTCGCGCGCTGCATATCCTGCAAATCATCCTCGGTTCCGTCGAAGTTCCCGGTGGCATGCGTTTCAAACCGCCCTACCCCAAACCCGCGACAGCGCACCCTAAACCGCATGGCAAGGTCACGCCGGGCGCTGCCCTTGATGGTCCGCATCTTGGCTACACCCACGGCCCAGAAGACTTGTTGCTAGAGGATGACGGCACACCAAAGCGCATCGACAAGGCCTATTCATGGGAAAACCCGATGTCCGCCCACGGGTTGATGCATATGGTGATTTCCAATGCACACGCGGGCGTACCCTATAAGATCGACACGCTATTTATGTATATGGCAAATATGTCGTGGAATTCATCTATGAATGTTGGCGGTGTGCATAAAATGCTGACCGACAAAGATGAGGACGGGAACTATGTGATCCCGAATATCATCTACTCCGATGCCTATTCATCCGAAATGGTGGCCTATGCCGACCTTATCCTGCCCGACACAACTTATCTGGAACGGCACGACTGTATCTCACTGCTCGACCGCCCGATTTGCGAAGCAGACGGCGTGGCCGACGCGATCCGCTGGCCTGTGGTCGAACCTGACCGTGATGTGCGCGGCTTTCAATCAGTGCTGTGCGATCTGGGCGCGCGCCTTGGCATGCCGGGTTTCGTGAACGAGGACGGCAGCCAGAAATACCAAGACTACGCAGACTATATCACCAACCACATCCGCCGCCCCGGCGTTGGCCCGCTGGCCGGTTTCCGCAAAGGCGAAGACGGCCCGCAAGGTGGCCGTGGTGACGTGAACCCGAACCAAATCCAAGACTACATCGACAATGGTGGTTTCTGGTTGGAACACGTCCCCGAAAACGCGGCCTTCTACAAACCGTTCAGCATGGATTATCAGAACTGGGCGGTGAAAATGGGCTTCTACGATGCCGTCCAGCCCTACATCTTCCAGCTTTATGTTGAACCGTTGCGTAAATTCCAAGCGGCCGCTGAAGGCATCGGTGAACGGCAACCGCCCGAACACCTGCGCGAGCGGCTGAAGCTGACGATGGACCCGCTGCCCATCTGGTACGGACCGTTGGAAGACGACCAAGTCGATCTGGACGAATACCCGGTGCATGCGCTGACCCAGCGTCCTATGGCGATGTACCATTCATGGGGTACGCAAAACGCGTGGCTGCGGCAAATCCACGGGCATAACCCGCTTTATGTGCCGACCAAAATCTGGGAAGCGAACGGATTTGAAGACGGGGATTGGGCCAAAGTCAGTTCCACCCACGGGTCCATCGTGGTGCCTGTTGCGCACCAAGCGTCCCTGAACGCCAATACGGTCTGGACATGGAACGCGATTGGCAAGCGCAAAGGCGCATGGGCCTTGGATGAAGACGCGCCAGAGGCGACAAAGGGTTTCCTGCTGAACCACCTGATCCACGAACTGTTACCGCCCAAGGGTGATGGTCTGCGTTGGGCGAACTCTGACCCGGTCACAGGTCAGGCGGCATGGTTTGATCTGCGCGTAAAGATCGAAAAGTCTGACGTACCAAACGAGGCGCAACCGGTCATGCCTGCGATTAAGTCGCCGGTGCCTAAGGGCCCCAGCGCGTTGGAATGGAAGGTAGGCAAATGACCAACCGCCAAGTTCTAATGCTGATTGCCGCCTTCGTCATCCTGACGCTCGGCAGTTTCATCTGGTTCATCGCCACATGGGACGCTGACAAAGAACAACTTATCGGCTATGCGCCTGCACTTATCGAAGGGGCCACAGTATGACCCAACTGCCACCACCATCCGCCAAAAAGCTGGGCCTCGTCATTGACCTCGATACCTGTGTCGGCTGCCATGCCTGCGTGGTATCGTGCAAAGGCTGGAACACGGAAAACTATGGTGCACCGCTGTCCGACCAAGACGCATATGGCGCCAACCCGTCAGGTACATTCCTGAACCGTGTGCATTCCTACGAGGTGCAACCCGATCAAGGCGAAGCACAGCTGATCCACTTCCCCAAATCCTGCCTGCACTGCGAAGACGCACCTTGCGTCACCGTTTGCCCAACCGGGGCCAGCTATAAGCGCGCCGAAGACGGCATCGTCTTGGTCAATGAAAGTGACTGCATCGGTTGCGGGCTTTGCGCATGGGCCTGCCCGTACGGCGCGCGTGAATTGGACGCCAAAGAAGGGGTCATGAAGAAATGCACCCTTTGCGTGGACCGCATCTATAACGAAAACCTGCCGGAAGAAGACCGCCAGCCAGCTTGCGTGCGGACCTGCCCTGCTGGTGCGCGCCACTTTGGTGATCTGGGTGACGTAGACAGCGATGTGTCGAAGCTAGTGGCCGATCGCGGCGGGTTTGATCTGATGCCGGAACAAGGCACCAGACCGGTCAATAAATACCTGCCGCCGCGCCCCAAGGACGAAATGCCGGAATTCGATGTGCTGGCCCCTTATCTTGAGCCGATCGCCAGCGACGGCAAAGGCTTCGTCGGATGGCTCGACAAAGCGCTGTCCTCTCTGCCCGGAGGTGCGAAATAATGCATCCCGCAAGTTCAGTTATCATCTTCAACACCTTCTCTGGCCTTGGCTTTGGCCTGCTGTTCTGGCTTGGCATGGGTGCGCTTGTGCCCACAGGCATGGGCGCTTTCATCTGGTTCACCATCGCCTATATTTTGGCGGTCGGCGGCCTGATTGCATCGACCTTTCACCTTGGCCATCCAGAACGCGCGATCAAAGCGTTCAGCCAATGGAAAACCAGTTGGCTTAGCCGTGAAGGTATCTGCGCCGTCTTCGCGCTGATCACGATGGCGCTTTATGGCGCTGGCCTTGTTTTTGCTGAGGCGCGTATCCCTTTAATCGGGATCATCGGTGGCATTGCATCGCTTGGCGTCGTGTTCACGACATCCATGATTTATGCGCAGATGAAGACCGTACCCCGTTGGCGGCATTGGACGACGCCTGCGATGTACCTTTTGTTGTCCATTGGTGGCGGCGCGTTGCTGTCAGGGCAAGTGTGGATTGCGACAGTTCTGCTGATCGTTGGTGCGGCACTGCAAGTCTTTTCTTGGGCCTCGGGTGACACCCGGTTCAAGGCCTCTGGCACCAATATGGAAACCGCGACTGGCCTTGGGCACATCGGTAAGGTCCGCGCGTTTGAGCCGCCGCATACAGGCACCAACTATCTGATGCGTGAATTTATCCACCAGGTGGGCCGCAAACATGCGGATCAGTTGCGGATCATCACAATCGGGTTGGCTTTCGTTTTGCCCGTGATCCTGCTGATCGCGATTGAGGTGTCTTCGCTGTCGCATGCATTGGCGATCCCAGCCTTGCTGAGCCACGTTGCTGGTGTGCTGGCATTGCGCTGGCTCTTCTTTGCGCAAGCCGAACATGTGGTTGGCCTCTACTACGGGAAACGCTGAACAAATAAAGGCCCGCAAAACTGCGGGCCTTTGTTTGATGCTTTGGTTTAGCTCAGGTCCGGATACGCATCTCTGTTTCTGCATCAAACAGAAAGATCCGGCTCGCCTCAATCTTGATACCGACTTTGGCGCCTGCCGGCGTCCGTTCGTCGCCGCGTTCTTCAACGACAATCCGTTCGCCGGTGTCGCTGGTCAGGTAGGCGAATGACACACCGCCAAGGCTCTCGATCATCTCGACCGTGTGGGTGTCACCTGCCGGGTTAATCGTGATATGCTCTGGTCGCGCACCAACGCTCAGGGCTTTGCCCTCATACGCAGCGCTGATCATCCCTTCATAAGAGGCGGCCAGACCGGGGGCGACGACCGCCCCACCTTTGGCAGTGCCAGCGACAAAGTTCATCGCGGGCGAACCGATGAAGCCCGCAACGAATTTGTTATCTGGATCACGGTAAAGGTCCATGGGCGCGCCGACTTGTTCAATCACACCAAGGCGTAGCACCACGATCTTATCGGCCAAGGTCATCGCCTCAACCTGATCGTGGGTCACATAGATCATGGTTGCGCCAATTTCCTTGTGCAGGCGCGCGATCTCAACCCGCATCTCTACCCGTAACTCAGCATCAAGGTTTGACAGGGGTTCGTCGAACAGAAAAACTTCCGGCCCGCGCACAATCGCACGACCAATGGACACGCGCTGACGTTGACCGCCTGACAGGGCAGCAGGTTTGCGGTCCAGATAGGGTTCAAGTTTCAGAATACGGGTCGCCTCGGCGACCTTTTCCTCGATCTCGGGCTTGGGGTGGCCGTTCATTTTCAGGCCGAACCCCATATTATCCTTCACCGTCATATGCGGATAAAGCGCGTAAGTCTGGAACACCATCGCCACGCCGCGTTCTGACGGGTCCATGCGGGTGACGTCACGATCACCGATATGCATCGACCCTTCGGTCGTTTCTTCAAGGCCCGCGACCATACGCAACAACGTGGATTTGCCACACCCTGATGGTCCGACAAAAACGCAGAATTCGCCGTCTTCGATCTCTAGATCAACGCCGTGAATGACTTGCACATCGCCGTAGCGCTTGATGACCTTGTTCAGCGTAACACCTGACATGGCTTAAATCCCCGTTGTTTCTTTTGTGCTGTAATCGGGAAAGCTCCAGTTCTGGGCATCCCGTGTGATCTTTGCGGCTGTGTCTTTCAGGATCGGCACGAATGCCTCTAGCCCCGCCAGATTGGTGCGCGCGGTCGTACTGGTGACAGACAAAGCACCAAGCACGCGGCCTGTATCCGTCAGGATTGGCATCGCGACACAGATAATGCCCGGTTCATGTTCTTCACGATCAAAGCCATAGCCATTCTGACGAATATCTTCCAATTCCGCCCGCAATACATCAGCGCTATCAAGGGTATGTGCCGTAAAGACATGAAAGGACTGCTGCTCGATCACCGTATCAGCAGTTTCTTTATCCAGAAATGCCAGCATCACCTTGCCAACACCGGTGCAATAGGCTGGCCCGACTTTGCCTGCTTGGCTGTACATCTCAACCGGCTGACCTGCGTTGCGTTTGTCGATGTACAGAACCTGCGCGTGATCCAATTGCGCAAGATGGACGGTTTCACCCACAGCTTTGCTGAGCACATCAATATGCGGGCGCGCGACAGGGGCCAACGTTGATTGCTCCCATGCGGCATGGGCCAATCGCACAAGGCGTACACCGGGGCTGTAGGTCTGCCGCTCTGGATCGTAGGCCAGCATCTGTTGGTTGGTCAGTGTCTGGACAAACCGGTACAGTGTCGGCTTTGGGAAAGATGATTTCGCCAGCAACTCGCTAAATCGCACTGGCCGCCCGAAAGCCGCCACCTGATCCAGCACTTCAAGCGCTTTTCCGACTGTGCCGTCACCGGTCACGCGTCCCATCATTCCTCCCTCATCTCAGATCCGCTTTTGACACCGGTCGCCTCTCCGGTGCAGCTTTGAGATGTTGACAAGGCTAGCGGGTTCGCGGTTTAGTATCAACATCCAAAACTAAGTTTCAAATAATGAAACTAGTTTTTACGAGGAAGCATACTGGGAGGAAACCATGCATTCCATTTTGAAGACGTCGCTTGCGGCGTTTGTTGCTGTTGGCGTTACAGCGTCAACTGCCGCTGCCCAAGATCTGTCGGGCGAGCTCAACATCATCTCTGACATGTCGAACCCTGCGCCGCGCGCAGTGATGGAAGGCCTTGCAGAAGACTTTGATGCGCTACACCCCGGTCTTGAGGTCAACCTGACAATCGTTGACCGCGAAGCGTGGAAAACACAGATTCGCAATGCATTGGGCGCAAACCCGCCGGACGTTGTAAACTGGTATGCAGCCAACCGCATGCGGCCTTATGTTGACGCTGGTCTGTTCGCCGACATCTCTGATCTGTGGGCTGAACCCGCATTCGAAGCATTGGCATCCACCAAAGGCGCGATGACGCTGGATGATGCGCAGTGGGGCGTGCCCTACACGTACTATCAGTGGGGTGTTTACTATCGCAAAGACATCTTTGATGAGTATGGCCTGAGCGAGCCATCCAACTGGGAAGAAGAGAAATCGAACTGCCAAACACTGCTGGATAATGGCGTCAAATGCTACACTATTGGCACCAAATTCCTGTGGACCGCTGGCGGCTGGTTTGACTACATCAACTCGCGCACCAACGGTTACGATTTCCATATGGCACTGGCCCGTGGTGAAATTGAATGGACCGACGACCGCGTGCGTCAGACATTCGCCAACTGGCGTGAACTGATCGACATGGGTGCGTTTATTGACGATCACCAGACCTATAGCTGGCAGGAAGCCCTGCCCTTTATGGTCAACGGCGAAGCGGCATCATACCTGATGGGTAACTTCGCGGTTGCTGCGATGCGCGACGGTGGCCTGACCGATGATCAGTTGGACTTTTACCAGTTCCCTGTCATCAACCCGGACGTTGATTTCGCAGAAGATGCGCCAACAGATACGTTCCACATCGCATCTGGTGCACAGAACATGGACGCGGCGAAAGAGTTCTTGCGCTTCGTGACATCTGCCGAAGTGCAGACCGAGATTAACGCAGGTGCAGGCCTTGGCCAACTACCGGTAAACGCGAACGCGTCTATCGATGATGACAAGTTCCTTGCCCAAGGCTTTGACATGCTGTCGAACAACGCGGGTGGCGGCATCATGCAGTTCTTCGACCGTGACTTTGATGCGGAAATGGCATCTGTCGGCATGGAAGGCCTGCAAGAGTTCATGGTGTTCCCGGATAATCTGGACGACATTCTTGAGCGCCTCGAAGAGACACGCCAGCGTATCTACCAATAAGCTGTTAGCGGCGGGGTGAACCCCGCCCTACGCCCCGCCCTTACCTAGGGCGGGGTTCACCCCGCAAACAACCCATCTGCAAGCCCGCCCACGGTCTTTCACATGTGTTGACCCAGCAGGAGAAACGCCATGTCGGTGTCACCGGCCGTTCCAAGCACCCGTGCCAGCCAACCGCAACGCGGCTGGTATAAACGCAACGAAATCGCCATCACACCGTGGCTGTTCCTGCTGCCTGCGATGATCTTTTTTGCAGTCTACGTAATCATCCCAATCGGCCAATCGTTCTGGATTTCGCTGCATGAATGGGACGGCCTGGGTGAAAAGACTTGGGTTGGTACCTCCAACTATGAACGCCTGCTCGGCTGGGGTGACGCCAATATTGACCGCAAGTTCGAAGTGTCCTTTTGGAACAACCTTAGATGGTTGGTGCTTTATTTGCTGGCCATTCCCGCCGGTCTGTTCATCGCGCTTTTCCTGAACCAGACCGTTACAGGCATCCGATTTTACAAGTCGATGTTCTTCTTTCCCTTTGTCATCAGCCAGGTTGTTGTTGGCCTTGTCTTCAGCTGGTTCTACCTGCCCCGCGAGGGGCTGCTCAACGCGATCCTCGGCTTCTTTGGCGCAGGCCCTATCAACGTTTTAGGCGATCCCACACTGGCCACCTACGGCATCATTGCTGCGGGCCTGTGGCCGCAAACCGCCTATTGCATGATCCTGTACCTCACCGGCCTGAACGCCGTTGACCCTGAACAGGTCGAAGCCGCCCGTCTTGATGGTGCCAAGGGACATAAAATGCTGTGGTACGTGATCCTGCCGCAACTCAAGCCCGCGACGTTCATCGCCTTCGTCGTCACCATCATCGGTGCGCTGCGGTCCTTTGACCTGATCAGCGTCATGACCAACGGTGGCCCCTTTGGATCAACGCGGGTGCTGTCGTTTTACATGTTTGAGGAATCGCTGTCGGAATTCGGCTTCCGCATGGGCTTTGGCGCCGCCATCGCCGTCGTGTTGTTCTTTATCATGCTGGGGTTCATCACTTACTTCCTGTACTCCATGTACCGTGACGAAAAGGGAGCACGCTGATGTTTCCCACCCCGCTCGCCAAGACGTCGCGCCAATGGCAAATCTCTTACCAAGTGCTTTTGCCCATCATGCTGATCATCTGGCTGCTGCCACTGATCGCTGTGGCCAATTTCTCAATCAAGCCAGAATCCGATTTCGTCAACGGCAACTATTGGGGCATGCCCAGCAGTTTTGAGGCGCTGAACAACTACGGCAAAGTGTTCTTTGAATCGAACATGCCGCGTTACCTGTGGAATTCGTTGTTCATCACCATTCCAACGGTGATCGGCGCTGTCGCCCTGTCTTGCATGGCTGGGTTCGCGTTGGGTGTGTACAAATTCAAAGGCAATTTGCTGATCTTCTTCATCTTCATTGCCGGTAACTTTGTCCCCTTTCAGATCTTGATGGTGCCTGTCCGCGACCTGACAGTGAATCTGAACCTTTATGACACCAAAACCGGTCTGGTGCTGTTTCACATCGCCTTCCAAACCGGGTTTTGTACGCTTTTCATGCGTAACTTCATCCGCGCCCTGCCCTTTCCGTTGATTGAGGCCGCTCGGGTCGAAGGCATCGCGGAGTGGAAAATCTTCCTCTACGTCGTCCTGCCCTTGATGAAGCCCGCACTCGCCGCCTTGGCCGTGCTGATCTTTACCTTCATCTGGAACGATTATTTCTGGGCCGTTGTCCTGACCCAAGGGCCAGACGCCCAACCTGTCACCGCCGGGATCACCGAATTCAACTCGCAGTTCCGCGCCGCCTATCACCTGATGAGCGCGGGTTCCATCGTGGCCGCTTTGCCGCCTGTGGCCATGTTCTTCTTGATGCAGAAACACTTTATCGCGGGCCTCACCCTCGGAGCAGTAAAGTAACCGACCATGAACAGAACCTATCGTATCGACGATGGCCGCCAGACCCTTGTTTTGGCGGCCCGCCACGACCGTCTGCCAGAGGTCGTTTATTGGGGCGCATTGCTGCCCGACGACGAAAACCTTGATACGCTGCATGCCGCCCACGCGATTGACGTGACCGGCGGGATGCTGGACGAAAACCCAGATTTGTCGATCTGTCCCGAGGCAACGCGCAGCTTTCCCGGTCAGCCCGGGCTGATCCTGCGCGATAGTGATGGCACGCCATTGCTACCAAAGTTTTGCTTTGAGAGTGTTGAACAGAACGGCACGCTGGAACTGACCTACGCCGATAAAGACAACGGTCTTACGCTGACGGTCAGCTTTGTCAGCGACCCCGAAACACACATCATCACGTGCCAAACGACCTTGGACGCGACGCGCCCAGTGCATCTGCATTGGCTTGCCGCCCCCGTTCTGCCTGGCCCCCAACAATCGGACGAGATGATCGATGTCTCTGGCCGCTGGTGTGGCGAATTTCAACTGTCACGCACTGCCTGGGCCCCCGGCATGCGCTACCGCGAAAACCGGACCGGGCGCACAGGGCATGAACATTTTCCCGGTTTGATCGTCCCTTGCCGTGGGGCGACCAATACTGAAGGTGAAGCCTATGCGTTTCACTATGGCTGGTCAGGCGGCCACAAAATGATCGCCGAAGAGCTGCAAGACGGCCGCCGCCAGATCCAATGGGGTCATGCCGCGCGGATGGAGCCGGAAGCGGCGACGCAGTTCAAAACCGCACCGCTTTATATCGTTTATTCCGACACCGGATTGAACGGCTGTGCTGTTGCCTTCCAACGCCACCTGCGCGACCGGATCGTGACGTGGCCCAAGCCCGACGCCCCGCGTCCTGTGCATTACAACTGCTGGGAAGCCGTCTATTTCGACCATAAGCTGCCCGTGCTGCAAGACATCGCAGACCGCGCCGCGGCCCTTGGCGCGGAACGTTTTGTGCTGGATGACGGATGGTTCGGCAACCGTGATGATGACACACGCAGCTTGTCGGACTGGACCGTTGATCCGCGCAAGTATCCTGATGGCCTGCACCCCCTGATCGAACATGTGCATGGGCTGGGTATGACCTTTGGCATCTGGTTCGAGCCAGAGATGATCAACGAAGACAGCGACATCCACCGCGCCAATCCGCATTGGGTTTTCGGGGCCGAGGATCAAACGCTGGGTCGCCAGCAAAAGGCGCTGAACATGGCGTTGCCGGAAGTCCGCGATTTCCTGTTCGAACGGATGTCGGCAATCCTGCGCGACCATCATGTCGATTACATCAAATGGGACCATAACCGTGTGCTGCCAATGCCAGATGCGTCCCAGACCCGTGGGTCTTACGCCTTGATCGACCGCCTGCGCGCCGCGTTTCCGCATGTGGAAATTGAAAGCTGCGCCTCGGGTGGCGGTCGCATTGATTTCGGCATCCTGCAACGCACCCAGCGGGTCTGGCTCTCTGACAGCAACGATGCGCTGGAACGGCTGCGTATTCAGCATGACGCGGCACTATTCCTGCCTTTGTCAGTGACCGGCAGCCACGTTGGCCCGCGCCACTGTCACACCTCGGGTCGCACCCTCGATATCTCATTCCGGGCATGGGTCGCCGCACAGCGTCATATGGGGTTCGAGATGGATCCGCGCGAGCTGGATGAAACCGAAGCGGCCGTGCTGACCGAAGTCACAAGCTGGTGGAAACACAACCGCCATTGGATGCAAACGGCGGATATTCTGCGCCTTGATAGCGCCGATCCAGCGGTCATCGCGGAACAGCAACTGGCCCGCGACAAGGACCGCTTTGTCGTTTTCGCAGGCAAGGCCGCAACCAGCGCGCAGATCGCACCGCGCCCCTTGCGCTTGACAGGGTTGGACGCAACCGCGACCTACCGGATCAATCTGACCAATCGCAATGCACTGCACCGTTTGTCGCGCGGGACAACGGCGCTGAAAGAGAATGCCCTTGAACTTTCGGGGGCTTATCTGATGCGCCATGGTGTGACACTGCCGTGGTCCTTCCCCGAACGGATGTGGGTGCTGGAAGGCACGCGATTATGAACGCAACATTCCATGACCTCAAAGATACATCTGTTTTTGTCACCGGTGGCGGCAACGGGATCGGGGCCGCACTGACCGAAGGGTTCCTCGCGCAAGGTGCCAAGGTGGCCTTTATCGGGCGGTCGGACGCGTCTGATTTTGTTGCCAAGATGGCGGACAAACATCGCGCAGCACCGCTTTTCATCCAAGGCGACATCACCGATATAGATGCGCTGCAATTCGCGATGGATCAAGCGGTCGCCGCACATGGCCCGCTCAACGCGCTGGTCAACAATGCCGCCAACGATATGCGCTATGACGCGATGCAGATCACCGAAGAGATTTGGGACAGCCAGCAGGCCATCAACTTCAAAGCCTACTTCTTTGCTTGCCAAAAGGCAGCACAGGTGATGGCGCCCAAAGGGTCTATCATCAACTATTCGTCGATCACCTATATGATGGGTGCTGCCGGGCTTGCGCCCTATGTCAGCGCCAATGCCGGGATCATGGGGATGACCCGCGCGCTGGCCCGCGAATGGGGGCCCAAGGGTATCCGCGTCAATGCAATCGCACCCGGATGGGTACTGACAGAAAAGCAGGAAACAATGTGGGCCACACCCGAGGCGAAAGCGGCCTTTTTACAAAAACAGTGCTTGCAAGAATTTATGCAGCCCGAAGACCTGATTGGTGGAACGCTGTTTTTAGCCTCGTCCGCATCAGCTATGATGACCGGACAAACCATTGCAATTGATGCCGGCGTGGTGGGTACAGGATGACACAAAACACCGTGACAGCAGATTGGATCGCCGTCGATTGGGGCACCAGCAACATGCGCGCTTGGGCGATGTCGGCGTCCGGTACTGTTTTGGCAGAGGCAACATCTGATCAAGGCATGGGCAAACTGACCAAGGACGGCTTTGAACCTGCGCTGCTGTCAGCCGTCGGCGATTGGATCAACGGACCAACGACAGTGATTGCGTGCGGCATGGTTGGGTCCCGCCAAGGGTGGATCGAAGCACCCTATGTCGCTACTCCATGTGGCACCCTGCCGGACGGACTTGTCGAAGCGCCCACGCTGCATACTGACTTAACCGTATATGTGATCCCCGGCATTAAGCAGACTAATCCGGCAGATGTTATGCGTGGCGAAGAAACCCAGATCAGCGGGTTTCTGGCACGCAACCCTGGCTGGGACGGGGTGATCTGTCTGCCTGGTACGCATACTAAATGGGTGCATATCAGCGCTGATGAGGTGGTCAGCTTTCAGACTTTCATGACAGGCGAACTCTTTGCTACGATCGCGAATGAAACCGTGCTACGGCATTCGATCGCGGCCGATGGCTGGGATGATGCAGCTTTTAGCGCAGGCCTTGATATGGGGATATCGCGACCGGAACGCCTTGCGGCGCGCCTGTTCTCACTGCGTGCAAATGGGCTTTTGAACGACATGCCGGGTAACGCGGCCCGCGCGCAACTGTCAGGGCTGCTGATTGGGACAGAACTGGCGGCCGCCAAACCTTATTGGCTGGGCCAGCAAATTGCCGTGATCGGCGACAGCGGGTTGTCGAAACTTTACATCACAGCACTTGCCACGCAGGCCGCACCTGCCATGCAAGTGAACGCACAGGCGATCACACTTGCCGGGCTGACAACCGCCTACAAGCGCATGAAAGGATAACGCATGAGCCGTCCATTGATCGCCATTCTACGCGGCGTGACCCCAAAAGAGGCCGCACCAATGGCTGCTGCCCTGATCGACGCCGGGATCACAAAAATCGAAGTGCCGCTGAATTCACCCGATCCCTTTGACAGCATCAAGGCGATGGCCGACGCGCATGGTGCAGACGCGCTTATCGGTGCAGGTACTGTTTTGTCCACTGACGACGTCGGCCGCGTGGCGCAGGCGGGTGGTAAGCTTATTGTGTCGCCCAACTGCGACCAACGCGTCATCGTCGCGACCAAAACCGCTGGCATGCAAAGCTGGCCGGGCGTGATGACCCCAACCGAATGTTTCGCGGCCCTCAAGGCCGGTGCAGACGGCCTTAAGGTTTTTCCTGCCAGCCTGCTTGGCCCCGAAGGTATCAAGGCAATCCGGGCCGTCTTGCCGTCGGGCACGCAAGTCTATGCGGTCGGCGGTGCCGGTGCGGATAATTTCGCCAGTTGGATGGCTGCATCCGCTGATGGTTTCGGCATTGGGTCTGCACTTTACAAGCCGGGTCTGTCGGTCGCGGATGTCGCAACACGTGCACGCGATATGGTCGCTGCCTACGACGCTGCCGCATCATGATTTTTGACGACACACAATGCCAGTTGGGGGAAGGGCCATTGTGGCATCCTTTGCGCAAGCAGCTGTTCTGGTTTGATATTCTGGAAAAGCGACTGCATACAAAGGGCCACCATTGGCAGTTTGATGACTATGTCAGCGCTGCCGGGTGGACGTCAGAAACAACGCTGATGTTCGCGACAAGTAACGCGTTGCGCCACTTTGATATCGCAACCGGCGCACATCATGTGATCGTCCCGCTTGAGGCTGAAAACGACGCGACCCGCTCTAACGATGGGCGCGCCGACCCGCAGGGCGGATTTTGGATTGGCACAATGGGGATCGACGCCGAAGACGGAGCTGGCGCAATCTATCGCTACTATAAAGGTGAGGTGCGACAGCTTTTTGCGCCGATCACGATTTCAAATGCGATCTGTTTCAGTGCTAATGGCAAAACGGCCTACTTCACCGATACACCCACGCAGCAGATCATGCGCGTGGCCCTTGATACAAAGGGGTGGCCTGTGGGCGATCCTGTCTTGCATATTGACTTGCAGGGTACTGATTTCCGCCCGGATGGCGCGGTCGTCGATGCAGCAGGCAACCTATGGAATGCGCAGTGGGGTGTCGGCCGCGTTGCAGCCTACGATCCAGCGGGGATATTTATTGAAAGTTTCAGCTTCGCGGCAAAGCAAACTTCTTGTCCTGCTTTTGGCGGCGATGACTTTTCCACCCTGTTTTGCACCAGCGCCGCCGTCGGACAGGACGGTCCAGAGCAAGGCAAGACATTCTGTGCCAAAATCCATTACAAAGGCCAGGCAGAGCATCAGGTCATTCTCTGACCCACCCTCGCTTTGGTTCAAATATGCAAAAGGGCGCGCCCATGAAACGCACACTTGGTGTCTGTTATTACCCCGAACACTGGCCAGAGGATCAATGGACCAGCGATGCGGCGCAAATGGTTGCAACCGGCCTGACATGGGTGCGGATCGGCGAATTTGGTTGGAGCAGGATGGAACCCGCACCCGGCGCATTCACGTGGGATTGGCTTGACCGCGCCATTGCGGTGCTGGGGAACGCCGGCCTCAAGATCATCCTTGGCACACCGACCGCCACACCACAGCGCTGGATGATCGACAAACACCCTGACATGCTGGCTGTCGATGCAGAAGGACACCAGCGCAAGTTTGGATCACGTCGCCATTATGATTTTAGTCATCTGGGTTACCGTGACGAATGCAAACGCATCGCCCGACTGATGGGGGAACGCTATGGTCAGAACCCGCATATTGCGGCATGGCAAATCGACAATGAATATGACTGTCACGACACAACACTCAGCTATTCCGATGCGGCCCGGGCTGGTTTTCAGGACTGGCTGGCGCAAAGATACCAATCTACCGATGCTCTCAACCGGGCTTGGGGCAATGTGTTCTGGTCGATGGAATACGACAGTTTTGACCAGATCGATCTGCCAAACCTGACCGTGACGGAACCCAACCACCCGCATGTATTGGCCTTTCGCCGCTACAGTTCTGATCAGGTGGTGGCGTTCAACAAGGTGCAGGCGGATGAATTGCGCAAACACACCGACGCAGCTTTGATCCATAACTATATGGGACGCATCACAAGTTTCGATCATTGGAAGGTCGGGGCAGACCTTGATATCGCATCTTGGGATAGTTACCCGATTGGCTTTCTATCTGACAGGCTGGAAGGCAGCCGCGACTTTAAGCATGCCTTCCTGCGCCAAGGTCACCCCGATATGCAGGCCTTTCATCACGACCTGTACCGCGCCGTTGGCAAAGGCCGGATGTGGGTGATGGAACAACAGCCCGGACCGGTGAATTGGGCGCCTTACAACCCAGCGCCCTTGCCTGGCATGGCCCGGCTGTGGGCATGGGAGGCGTTTGCCCATGGTGCTGAAACCGTCTGCTATTTCCGCTGGCGACAAGCGCCTTTCGCACAAGAACAGATGCACGCCGGGCTATTGCGCCCCGACAGCGCGCCTGCCCCTGCATTGGCCGAGGCACGACAGGTTGCAGATGAAATCGAAACACTTGCAAAGGCAGGAACAGCGCCGGCACAAGCCGCTTTGGTATTCGACTACGAAAGCGCGTGGGCCTGGGATGCACAGCCGCAAGGTGCCGATTTTGAGATGTTTCGATTAGCCTTTGCAGCCTACTGCGCTTTGCGCCGTGCCGGTCTGAACATCGACATTCTGCCACCCGAAACGCGCGATCTTTCAGCTTACAAACTGATCATGGCACCGGGGATCATGACACTCTCTGATCCGCTGCGGCAGGCACTGGCCACCTTTAAAGGTGTCGCCCTAATTGGGCCGCGCACAGACACCAAGACAAATGAATTGAGCATCCCCACCCCGCTTGGTCCAGATCTGCCCAATGCCGATATCAGTGTCAGCCTGACCGAAAGCATGCCATCAGATGACGCCATTGCGCTACAAGACGGCGGGCAGTTTGTGCATTGGTTTGAGCATCTTGAAGGCGGTGCTGATGTATTTGCAAAGACGACCGCCGGGCAGCCAGCAATCATGGGAACCAGAAACCTGCGTTATCTTGCAGGTTGGCCTGATGATCCGACCTTCGACAGGATCATCAATGAAATCTGTGTTGAACTGGGTTTGGAAACGCAGGCACTGCCAAACGGCCTGCGCATCCGTGACACCACGACCCACCGTTTCGTTTTTAACTACGCCAACCATGCGCAGGATTGGCACGGCACATCTATTCCCGCGGCTGGCGTGCATTGGGAGCCCCTTTGATGGCGCATTTTGGCAAAACGCAGAATGGTACGAACGTTGAAAAAATCACCATATCTGCAGGCGGTCTGAGGGTGAGTATCCTGACCTTCGGTGCCATCGTACAAGACGTGCGGTTGGCGGGTGTCGCACACGGGTTGGCGCTTGGATCAGATCGGCTGCAAGACTACGAAGACACAATGGGGTATTTCGGCGCAATCGTGGGACCCATCGCCAATCGGATCAGCAACGCGCGCGTGCGGCTTGATGGAATGATGTACGAGCTGGAACGCAACGAGAATGGCAAGGTTCATCTGCATTCCGGCACAGAGGGCGTTCATCGAAGAGTCTGGCAGGTCGTATCCCAGACAGCAGATAGCGTGACACTCGCGCTGACACTGGCGGACGGCGATGCAGGGCTGCCGGGTCATCGTGATGTGCATGTAACCTATGCCGTCAGCGCACCGGCGATATTTACAATGACCATCAATGGCACAACCAATGCGACAACCTGCATGAACTTTGCCAGCCACATTTATTGGAACCTTGATGGAACATCGTTATGGGAAGGACATCAGCTGCAGATTGCAGCGGAACACTATCTGCCGGTTGATGATCGTACCTGCCCGACAGGCGAGATTGCGCGCGTCGCAGAGACAGATATGGATTTCCGCAAGGCACGTCAGCTGCAAATTGGCGCACCCGATCTTGATCACAACTTCTGTCTGACTGGTGGGAAATGTGGCCTGCGCGACGTTTTATGGCTGACCGGACAATCAGGTCTAAAAATGGCCCTCGGCACAACCGAAGCGGGGATGCAAATTCACGATGCCGCCACATCGCCCCGGCCTGGACACTCTTGCTACGAAGGTTTGGTCATCGAACCGCAAGCCTGGCCAGATACACCAAACCATCGGGCGTTTGGGTCGATTACGGTTACTGCTGATCAGCCGTATAAGCAGGTGACAACCTGGCGATTTTCGCGCTAAATATGTGCTTGTTTTGTCATTCATTGCGTAGCGGATTGCGGAAGCAAACAATCGTTTCGCAGTGGATAAAATTTGACCTATTTTGCCGCGCTTTGCTGTCGCACCCCCGTGCCAATTTCTGCAATGCAGCTATATCTGCATCAAGGGCTAAGAGCCCGTGAAACTGAGGCACTGAATGGAACTCGAAACACTCCTTCTCTCGCGCATTCAATTTGCGGCGAATATTTCTTTTCACATCCTGTTTCCGACGATCACGATCGCGCTGGGCTGGGTGCTGCTATTCTTCAAACTGCGCTACAATCGCACTGGCGAAGAGCGCTGGATGGAAGCCTATCGCTTCTGGGTGAAAATCTTTGCCCTGTCGTTTGCGATGGGCGTTGTGTCCGGCATCACCATGTCGTTCCAATTCGGCACGAACTGGCCCGGTTTCATGGAAAAAGTAGGTAATATTGCCGGCCCGCTACTGGCTTACGAAATCATGACGGCCTTTTTCCTTGAGGCGGTGTTCCTTGGCATCATGCTCTTTGGGTTTAGCCGGGTGCCCAACTGGGTGCACACATTGGCAACGTTCCTCGTGGCGTTCGGGACCATGATGTCGGCGTTCTGGATTATTGTTCTGAATTCCTGGATGCACACACCACAAGGGTTTGAAATGATCGATGGCGTGGCCCACGCGACTGACTGGTCCGCTATTATCTTCAATCCATCCATGCCATATCGCTTTACCCATATGGTACTGGCCAGTTTCCTGACCGTCAGTTTCCTGATCGCCGGTGTCAG
The DNA here is from genome assembly GCF_000169435.1 of Roseobacter sp. CCS2. Classification (GTDB taxonomy): domain Bacteria; phylum Pseudomonadota; class Alphaproteobacteria; order Rhodobacterales; family Rhodobacteraceae; genus Yoonia. The sequence goes on from NZ_AAYB01000001.1 coordinate 305,114, forward strand.
CGCGTTCCGCTGGCTGATCGGTGGCCGCACCGAAGGCGTGCGCGTCGCAATGAAAACCGCGATTATTGCGGCGGCTGTGCTGATCCCTGTACAAATTCTTGTTGGCGACTTCCACGGTCTGAACACCAAGGAATATCAGCCAGCAAAAGTGGCGGCGATGGAAGGGAACTGGGAAACCGATACTGGCGTACCACTGATCCTATTTGCAATCCCGGATGAAGAGGCGCGGGAAAACCGGTTCGAGATCGGCATTCCCAAGCTTGCGTCATTCATCCTGACGCATGACTGGAACGGCGAAGTAAAGGGCCTGAATGATTTCGTGACCGAAGATGGCGAGGTGTTGCATCCACGCGTGTCACCTGTGTTCTGGTCCTTCCGCGTTATGGTTGGCACCGGTCTTCTGATGCTTTTGGTCAGTTGGTCTGCGACCTACATGATCATGCGGCGCAAACGCGGAATCGAAGGGTTGCCCAAGCCAATGCTTTACGGCCTTGTGGGGATGAGCTTTAGCGGATGGTTGGCGACCTTGGCTGGCTGGTACACAACTGAAATCGGGCGACAGCCATGGCTGGTGCAAGGTGTCATGACCACAAAAGAGGCTGTGGCCGATGTGCCAGCACCCTTGGTTCTCTCAACACTGATTGCGTATCTGGTGGTCTATGCGGCACTGCTTTTCGCCTACATCTTTGTTATCTTCTATCTGGCGCGCAAAACCGCGCGAGGCGAAGATATCGGAACACGCATTGCACCGTCGCCAGCGGCGGCACCCAAAGCAATGCCAGCGGAGTAGTCTGATGTATTATTTCGGTGATCCGACCATTTGGCTGCCCTTTGTCTTCGCAGGGCTGATGGGTGCGTCAATCCTGATCTATGTTGTCCTGGACGGGTTTGACCTGGGCGTTGGCGTGCTTTTTCCATTCGCCAATGAGGATGAAAAAGACCGCATGATTGCCTCTATCGGGCCGTTCTGGGATGCGAATGAAACATGGCTGGTTCTGGCTGTTGGGCTGCTGCTGGTGGCATTCCCATCAGCGCATGGTGCGATCCTGACGGCGCTTTACCTGCCCGTTGCGATTATGCTGATTGGTCTGATCCTGCGAGGTGTTGCTTTTGAATTCCGCGCAAAGGCGCCTGCACCGCATAAGCGGCTGTGGAACAATGCGTTTTTCACAGGCTCGCTGATGACCTCGCTAAGCCAAGGTTTCATGCTGGGCATGTATGTGATGGGTTTGGAATGGACATGGATCAATGTTGCGTTTGCGATGCTGACCGCTGTCTTTCTGACCGTTGGTTACAGTTTTATTGGCGCGACCTGGGTCATTCATAAGACGTCAGACGCTTTACAGATCAAAGCCGTTGAATGGGCGAAGGGCGGCATCTGGGGTCTCGTGCTCGGGATCGGTGCAATCTCTTTGGCGACACCGTTTGTGAGTGCACGTATCTTTGACAAATGGTTCAGCTGGCCTGAAGCGATTTATCTGTCGCCACTCCCAATCCTGTCGGCGCTCTTGGTGTTCTGGCTTTGGTCAATGCTGCGCAAAATGCCCTACGCTGGCGACCGTAGATCGTGGCAGCCATTTGCAGCGGCAACGGCGCTTTGGGTTATGGCATTTGGCGGAATGGCATATAGTTTTTATCCTTACGTGGTGCCTGAACAGATCACGATCTATGAGGCGGCGAGCGCACCAGAAAGTCTGTTTATTATCCTGATCGGCACGTGTGTCGTGCTGCCAACGATCATGGGATATACGGTGCTGTCCTACGTGATTTTCCGCGGCAAAGCGACAGAGCTGCGGTACGATTAGAGGTGCGTGGGTCAAGACCCACCTTACATGCAGGACTGTTGTTTGGCGTAAGGTGGGTTTTAACCCACCTTACCCGCAGAATCGGTTTGACACCCCAGCCCCCATTGCGTAACCCGTCGCTCGTGGAATGGCGCGGTAGCTCAGTTGGTTAGAGCGAACGACTCATAATCGTTAGGTCGGGAGTTCAAATCTCCCCCACGCCACCACCACCTCCTCGCCTTTATTCCCAAACCGCTGCTCTTAATTGGTAAAACGGGACCCGACTGACGGGCGTTTGGCTACGCCAAGCCACCCTGAGTGCGCGAGTTCAAATCTCCCCCACGCCACCACCACCCTTCAAGACGCACACTTTCGATTGCCGCAATTGCGTGTCACACTTGGCGGTATGTCTGACATTCCTGAAACAGCGACCATCGAAACAAAGCGCCTGCGCCTTGAGCCCTTTGCGGAGTCGCACGCAGCATCTCTGAACGCGATCAACACTGAACCGCAGGTGATAGCGTTTCTCAGCGATGGCCCGCCTGAAATCTTGGAAGACACGCTTCAGACAATAAAACGGGTCCGCGAACGCTGGAGAACAGTTGGCTATAGCTGGTGGGCAATCATTGAGACCGCCAGCGATAAAGTCATCGGGGCAGCCTGCCTTCAACACGTTGCGAACAAGCCGGATGCCGAACTTGAAATCGGGTGGCGACTGGCCAAGGCAGCCAACGGAAACGGTTATGCGACCGAAGCAGGAAAAGCCGCCGCTGACTATGCATTTGATGTCATCGGCGTTGATCATATCGTGTCGGTCGCAGACCAACGAAACACCGCGTCTCACCGGGTGATGGAACGCGTCGGCATGCGGTTTCGCGGGATTGAAACCCATTATGATGCGCCTTACACCACTTACGTGATGCACCGGTCGGATCGCCCCGCATAAGCATAGATACGCTTTCCCCTCTTCATCTTTCCGCTTAACGTATCGACACCAAAAGAAAGCGGGCAAATGACAGTTCTTGACCAAATCGCAGACGCTATTGGTGCGGATCGCATCCTGACCGGGCCGGATGCGGCTCCCTACGGCAAAGACTGGACCGGGGCATATACCTCCACACCAATGGCCGTGCTGCGCCCTGCGAACACTGCTGAAGTCTCGGCCATCCTCAAGATCGCGCATGCAACCAAAACTCCAATTGTACCGGCCTCTGGCCGGACCGGGTTGACCGGGGCCACATTGGCCGACGGGGCGCTGATGCTGTCAGTCGAACGGCTGAACCAGATTTCCGCAATTAACGTCGCGGGACGCACCGCAACTGTTGGCGCGGGTGTAATCCTATCCAACCTGCACGACGCGGCAGAAGAACATGACCTGATCTTCCCCCTCACCCTTGGCGCGCGTGGATCTGCGATGATTGGCGGACTTTTATCGACCAATGCAGGCGGGTCGAATGTCGTGCGCTATGGCAGCACCCGTGGCCTGTGCCTGGGGCTTGAGGTGGTGATGGCTGACGGGCGTATCATGAACCTGATGAGCGCGCTCCATAAGGACAACTCTGGTCTTGATTTACGCAATCTGATGATTGGGGCGGAAGGCACGCTTGGGGTTATCACGGCAGCAGTTCTTAAACTGCGCCCCAAGCCACAAGCCTATGCAACCGCAATGGTCGCTGTGCCGTCGTTATCTGATGCGCTGAACCTGCTGCATAAGCTGCAAGATGAAACAGGCGGCGGGGTCGAGGCGTTTGAATATATGCCACGCAGCTATATCGACAAACACAAAAGCCTGTTCCCCAATGTCGCAGGCCCTTTTGATGACAGCTATGACGTGAACATCATGATCGAAGTCGCCGCCACGCAGACCAAGGATGCCGTGCCAAACGAAGACGGCAGCTTGCCTGTTGTCAGCGCGCTGGAAGAGACGCTGGGTAACATGCTGGAAAACGGCACTGTGCTGGATGCTGTTATCGCGCAGAACGATGCGCAGCGCCGCGATATCTGGAAACAACGTGAAGATGCGGGCGAGGTTGCATTCTTCGGTGGGGTCTTTGTGAACACGGATGTCGCGGTTCCGCTGGATAAGGTTGCAGCGTTTGAAAAGGCGCTGACCCCGCGCATCAAAGCGATTGATCCAGACGCGGATGAGGTGATCGTTGCCCACCTTGGCGACGGAAACATCCATCACACCAGCTATATCACCCGCAATGATCCCGCCGTGATGGACGCGCTGGTCGAGGCGGTCGAGGATGTCGTGCAAGAACTGGGGGGATCATTCAGTGCCGAACATGGCGTCGGCGTATCAAAGCTTGAGACGATGAAGCGGCGCAAAGACCCGGTGGCATTGGATGCGATGCGTGCCATCAAAGCAGCGCTCGACCCTCACAATATTCTTAATCCCGGCAAGGTGATCCCAACCTAGGTTAGAAGAAATCGGGGCCCGCCTTCTCCAACAGCTTCGCCGCCATCGCATGACCCATGGCCGGACCGTCTTCGATGGAACCGCTCATGTCGTCAGCAAAAACTTCTGTCCCGTCGGTGCGCAGGATCTCACCGCGCAGCCGGATTGACCCGCCGTCCAATTCTGCAAGCCCGCCGATAGGGGTTTCGCACGACCCGTCCAGTGCTGCCAGAAAGCTGCGCTCGGCCGCCAGCCTGCGCCCTGTTGCATGGTCGTGGATGGCATCCAACATCGCGGCGGCGCGGCTGTCATCGCCACGGCGTTCAATCCCGATGGCCCCCTGCGCAACGGCAGGCAGCATATCTTCGGGTGCCACGGCTGTGCGCGGCACATCTGTCATATGCAGCCGATTCAGACCGGCCATGGCCAGAAAGGTGGCCTCTGCCACGCCATCACCCAGTTTTTTCAAACGCGTCTGCACGTTGCCGCGAAATTCCACGATGTTCAGGTCAGGTCGCTTGGCCAGCAATTGCGACCGGCGGCGCAGGGATGATGTGCCGACGGTGGCCCCTTCGGCCAAATCGTTCAGGCTGCTTGCATTCAGCGACACAAAGGCATCGCGCACATCTTCGCGCGGCAAATATGTGTCCAATAGCAACCCACCGGGCTGGTCCACGGGCATGTCCTTCATCGAATGTACGGCAATGTCGATCGAGCCATCCAGCAAAGCTTCTTCGATTTCCCGGGTGAATAGGCCTTTGCCACCGATTTCTTTCAGCGGGCGATCCTGAATGGCATCACCCGTCACTTTGATCACGCAAATCGCAAACGCCTCTTCCGGCAAATTGAATGCCGCCATCAGGCGGGACCGGGTTTCATGCGCTTGCGCCAAAGCCAAAGGCGAACCACGGGTTCCGATGTTGAAAGGCGAAGCGGGAGAAGGCAAATCAAGTGTCATGTTTGGATTGTTAGACGTGTCAACCTAGCCTGACAACTCCCTTGACAACATCTTCTGCAATTGGGACCACAGGGACGACATAAAAGGACACCTCATGGCGCAGCAAAAGACCATCCTTCGGGCCCTCGCGGGCGAAACACTTCCCACGCCCCCGATCTGGATGATGCGGCAAGCCGGACGGTATTTGCCAGAATACAAAGCCACCCGCGCGCAGGCGGGGGATTTCTTGTCATTGTGCTATAATCCTGAATTGGCCGCCGAAGTTACGCTGCAACCTATTCGCCGTTATGGCTTTGATGCGGCAATTCTTTTTGCAGATATCCTACTGCTGCCACAGGCCTTGGGCGCTGATCTTTGGTTCGTCACCGGCGAAGGGCCGCGACTATCCACGATCACCTCTGCTGATGAACTGGCGAAACTGAAGCCAACCGAAGCAATCCACGACACGCTGAATCCTGTCTATGAAACAGTGAAAATCCTGTCGCGTGAGCTGCCGGATGAAACCACATTGATTGGTTTTGCGGGTGCGCCATGGACAGTCGCAACCTATATGATCGCAGGCCAAGGCACACCGGATCAAGGCCCTGCACATGCGCTCAAGTCTGAAAACAGACCGGTTTTTGACGGGATCATTAACCGCCTGACCGAAGGTACGATCGCCTATCTGTCCAAGCAGATCGACGCGGGTGCGGAATGTGTCAAACTTTTCGATAGCTGGGCGGGATCACTGCAAGGCGATGATTTTACCAATTATTCCATCAAGCCAATGCAGCGGATCATCGCTGCGCTGAAAGAAAAGCATCCCGGTGTTCCAGTCATCGCATTCCCCCGCGGGGCCGGCACAAAATATGTTGGCGTTCATGCCGCCACAGGCGCTGACTGCGTGGCCGTCGATGACGGTGTCGATGCAGCTTGGGTTGCCCAGAATGTGCAAAACGATGGCTGCGTGCAAGGCAACCTGAAATCATCGCATATGGTGACAGGTGGCGATGCACTGGTTAGCGAAACACGCCGCATTTGCGATGCGTTGTCTGGTGGCCCGCATATCTTCAACCTTGGTCACGGGATCACACCGGATGCGAACCCTGAAAACGTGCAGTTGATGATTGACACGGTGCGTGGGTCCTAGAATTGCCGTAATGGACCGACAAGGTAGGCCCGGCATCGGGAGCATACCTTGAAGATACCATTCACATTGCGATTGGCCTACTATGGTTTCCGCGCGACTGTGCGTGCGGGACTTGTGTTTCTATTGGCTTGGATATTCCTGATCCCCGCCTCTGACGCGGACAACACGGCACTCGGCGCCCGGGATGGCACGACATATCCAGCGGGGTTGCGCGCCATGCGTGTGGCGAAATTGATCGTGACCGTTGCACCGCCACAAGCTTACAACCTGATTGCAGTCGGATTGGGCCGCGATATTTCGCCATTAATGGTGCGGATCGCCTTTACACAGATGGCAGCAGGCTACGTCATGCCTGCATCAACCCGTGGCAATGGGCTGCCCGGTTTGGAAAGTGACCGGGACATTGAAGGCCCACGCTTTATCAAGATCGACTAGTTCAGACCCATTTGGCCAGCGGCGGCAAGCTCATTAATACCGCATTGGCATCATGTCCTGTGGCCAAGCCAAACTTTGTCCCACGATCATAGACCAGATTATACTCGGCATAGAGCCCGCGATGCACCAGCTGTGTGTCCTTATCCGCCTCTGACCACGGCGTATCGCGGCGCTTTTCAACCAATGGAATGTAAGCAGGCAGGAACGCTTTGCCGATATCCTGGGTCAGCGTGAAATCAGCCTCCCAATCGCCTGTACAATAGTCATCCATAAAGATGCCACCAACACCCCGTGCACGATTGCGGTGCGGGATATAGAAGTATTCATCCGCCCATGCCTTTAGTTTGGGGTAATGCGCCTCACCATGCGGATCGAGGTGAGCTTTTTGCGTAGCGTGGAAATGTGCAGTGTCTTCGTCATATTCAATACAGGGGTTCAGGTCAGACCCACCGCCAAACCACCATGCATGCGGGGTCCAGAACATACGGGTGTTCATATGCACCGCAGGCGCATGCGGATTTTGCATATGGGCGACCAGTGAAATACCGGATGCCCAAAAGCGTGGATCATCCTCCATTCCGGGCACGCCACGTGCGGCCATCGCCTTTTGCGCGGATGCGCCGAGTTGACCATAAACCGTTGACACGTTGACACCGACCTTTTCAAACACGCGACCGCCACGCATCACCGACATCAAACCACCGCCCGCGTCTGACCCATCGTCCGAGGTGCGCATGGTTTCAGTGACTTCGAACCTGCCAGCAGTGCCATCACCTTTGTGGCTGTCTTCCAACCCTTCGAAAGATGCGACAATCTGGTCGCGTAATGTGCGGAACCATGATGATGCTTTGCTCTTTTCCGCCTCAAACCCGTCTGACATGTTTGGTCCGTTTCCCCTGATATTGAATAACGTGTTATCATTGTCTTTATGCACCATAGTCATCATGCAACGATGATCCAGATCAAAACCGGAGAGTGCCATGCGCCCCGCCTACATCGCCCTACCTTTCGTGCTTTTCGCCGTCTGCGCCACACCGCGCGAACAGTGCGTCAGCGACGTCACACGGGACACCAAGGTGCTTGCCAGCCTGATCAACGAAGTCCGGGGTAATCTGGCACGCGGCTATGCGCTTGACCGGCAACAAGAGGTGCGTTCGGTTCCCAAAACGTGCCGGGCCCAAGATGAGGATGGGGATGTGTTCAGGTTCCGTTGCGATGAAACGCGCACCGTGACGACAGTAACCCCCGAGGCCATCGACCTAAACGCCGAACGCGCCAAGCTTTCATCGCTCGAGGAAAGATTTGTGCAGTCGCAGGCAGCCTCTAATCAGGCGGTGGCGCAATGCATCGCGGTGCATCCCGAATAATCAGTGGGCAGAAACAGCCGCCGGATCAAGCAAGGTACGCCCGCCATCCACTGTGATAATCTGGCCGGTCACAAAGGCCGCTGCATCCGAGGCTAGATATTGTACCGCGTCTGACACCTCGCCGGGGCTGGCGATGCGTTGCAGTGGCGTGTTGTCGACGATCGCTTCGCGTACATCGTCATGATCTCGCAATGATCCCTTAAGGCTTGCACTCATCACGCTGCCAAAGGCCACGGCGTTCACGCGGATACCATGCGACGCAAGTGCGACGGCCAAAGACCGGGTCATTTGATCGGATGCGGCGGAACTGACCGAATAGGCCAGCAAATCCGGATGGGTGCGACGCGCGGCAATAGAGCTGAGGTTCACAATGGACCCGATGGGTTCGCCTTCCTCGCCATCGGCCTGTTTGATCATGCGCCGGGCAACGGCCTGACTGACACGCAAGGCGGTCATTGCATTTTGTTGCAACAACTCCTCGACCGAATTGTCATCGGGATCAAGCGGATCAGTCTGCATCACCTGACGCGACGCATTCACCAGAATATCCACACGCTCAAACGCATCAATGGTCGCAGATAGCAGGTTCGCAATCGTCAGTTTCTTGCGCAGATCACCGGCAAAAATGCGCACGTTTTCTTCTTTACCGGCTTCTTCGCCGACTTCGTGACACAGCGTCTTTTCGTCCATATCGGCGAACACGACATTCGCACCCATTTTCACAAAGTGGCGCCCAATCGCAAGACCCACACCATTGGCGGCACCTGTAACAATCGCAGTTTTTCCAGAGATGGAAAATGACATCAGAACTCTCCCTTGATCCGGTCAGCGTTGTGGCCGGTTGGCGTGGAACACTTTGAATGCACCATTGCTGGCGATCATGTCCACATTGCGGAAACATTCGTTCAACGTGGCTTCATAGGGCAAATGGCGGTTCGCGACCATCCACAGCTTGCCGTGCGGGGCCAATAGGCGGGCGGCAGCTTGAATGAACGCGCGGCCAAGGCTTGGATCAGCGGCGCGGCTGGTATGAAACGGTGGGTTCATGATGATACCGTCATAAACGGTCGCGTCGTGGCGCGTAGCGTCAGCCCAGTAAAAGGACACACGAGGGTCATCGACATTCAGCTTGGCGCAATCCAACGATAATGCCTCTGCTTCGATCAGGTCGAGCGATTTCACACCATCGCGCGCCAAGACAGGAGCCGCCAAATAACCCCAGCCAGCCCCCAGGTCAGCCATGCGCGCAGGCAGCTTCGTGGGCAGTGCATCAGCCAAAAACGCAGAGCCCTTGTCAATTGCGCCATCCGAAAACACACCTGCTGCGGTGAAATAGCCATGTGCACCTACAGCAGGTGGCGGTGCAGCCCAATCTGCAAATGCGTCTGTGGCCGCAAACCAAAAGATTCGGCCATGCCCTTTGGGAAGTGATGGGATGTCACCCAGTGTTTTGCGGCAAGCCTTGAACAAACTGTCCACGCCATCCGTCTTTTGCCCATCGACGATCACCAGTTCTGCCTTGGCGCATGCCTCTGCCACCATCGCGCGCGCAAGTGCTTTTGCACGGGGCACCACCACAATTGCAACGGACACCTTTGGCACATCTTGCATCACCGGATACCCGGCACTCTGCCAAGCCGCATAATCTGGAAAAAACCCGTGCATGACCTGCACAGCGTCGCGCGGCAGGCTGGACACATCATAAGTCGCAGGCGGGCGCATCAGTGCGATGTTGCCTTCTGGCAACGCAATCAAGCCATCTTCAATGGCGGTGCTGAGGCGGGATTGGGACATCAGGGTGCGAACAGCGACGAGGCGCTATTCTTTCTCCATCGTGCATTGGAGGGGGTGCTGGTGACGCTGCGCAAAATCCATCACTTGCGCAACTTTTGTCTCTGCAATCTCATGGCTGAAGACACCAACGACCGCGACGCCCTTCTTATGAACGGTCAACATCAGTTCAAACGCTTGGGCATGTGACAAACCAAAAAAACGCTCCAACACATGCACAACAAATTCCATCGGCGTGAAATCATCATTCAGGATCAACACCTTATACATCGGCGGGCGTTTTGTCTTTGGCTTCGTCTCAAGCACGACGCCGACGTCACCGTCGTCATCGTCCTTTTTGTCAGCCATCATGTAAAACTCTGCCAGCATTTGGTGCGCCTTGTTGGGTTGGCGTTATATATAAGGCACAGGTGCCACATGAAAACCCCATCAAATCACAATCAGGAAATGGGAGGGTGGACCGCGAAAATCACTTATCTAGCGGCCGCGCTATGTGTCCTTACTATATATGGACAAATGGCGTGATGAACGCCGCAAAAGTCTTTGAATTTAGGGTATTTTCTGAAAACCCGACTTATGCTAGCGTCATTTTATAACAATAAGACCACCGGAAAAATTCGGGGTCACTGAGGCAGAAAATGAGGCAAGCGACGTGACAAGTCGTACGGGACAGTGGGCCCTCCACGGGCTATTTCTTTGTGTATTTTTGGTATCTTTGCTTGCCGCACCCATGCGTGCGACCGCTGCACCCTATGCCGCGATGGTGATGGACGCGCGCACAGGTGAGGTTTTGCATTCGCGCAACGCCGACACCCAGTTGCATCCGGCATCGCTGACAAAAATGATGACGCTTTATGTTGCTTTCCAAGCGATTGAGCGCGGTGAAATCACGCTGGACACACCTGTCCGCATCAGCCGCCTTGCCGCATCCGAGCCGCCATCGAAACTGGGCCTGCGCTCTGGTCAAACGATCCGGCTGCGTTTCTTGCTACGGGCCGCTGCGGTCAAATCCGCCAATGACGCGGCCACAGCCATCGGCGAAGCGATCTCTGGTTCCGAAGACGCATTCGCCACGCGTATGAACCGCACTGCCCGCGCGATGGGCATGCGCAACACAAATTTCCGCAACGCACATGGGCTGACACAGTCAGGACACCTGTCGACTGCGCGTGATATGTCCGTTCTGGGTCGTCACGTTATCTATGACTTCCCACAGTATTATAACCTTTTCTCTCGCCGCTCTGCGGATGCAGGTGTCGCCCGGGTGCGCCACACAAACCGCCGTTGGCTGGACAGCTATGCCGGCGGTGACGGCATCAAGACAGGCTATACGCGTGCTGCTGGCTTTAACCTTGTTGCATCCGCCCAGCGCGGCCAAGAACGTGTTATCGCAACTGTCTTTGGCGGTTCATCCACATCGGCACGGAATGCGCGCATCACAGAGCTGATGGATATGGGCTTTAACCGCGCTCCGTCCCGCGCAACGATCCGCCGTCCGAACCCACCTGCGGCCATGCTGACAAGCTCTAACTCACAAGGGCAGGTGAACCCTGGTAAGATCGTTCGTGTCAGCGGCCTGATCACGCGTAGCATCAGACCAACCGCACGTCCGGTTGCAGCGCCCGTTCAAGAAGATGTTCTCGTTGCGGCTGTGGATGCAGATGTGATCAATGCCGCAATCGCTGATTCAGTCAATGCCGCCTTGACCGAAGCATTAAACGCGCCAACGCCTGCGCCTGCGCCGACACAAGTCATCGCCGCAACACCGCCCACTGTCACACCCATCGCGCGACCTGCAACTGAAACACAAGTCGCAGCGCTCGTACCAGAGGCGACGGTGGTGGATACCGGACCAGAGGTAGTCACCCGCATTTCAACCTCTGGCGGGCGCCATTGGGGCGTGAATGTTGGGCGCTATAACACGCGGTATGACGCAGAACGGGTCTTGCTACGTGTGGCCTTGAACGAGATGAGCACGCTTGACGGGTCTTTGCGCCGCGTTGTGCAACGCTCTGGCGGGTTCGATGCCAACTTTATGGGATTGACCCGTGAAGGTGCTGATCTGGCTTGCCGCCGTTTACAGGCGCGCGGCACAACATGCTTTATGATTGGGTCTGACGGCTAGGGCGTTCAGGCGACCTTGCCCTCAAACGCAGCTGCCATCAGCGCACGGGTATATTCGGTGCGCGGTGCATCAAAGATTGTGTCGGCATCGCCCGCCTCGACAACATCACCTTGCTTCATGACCATCACCTTATGCGATAGCGCGCGCACGACCTTGAGGTCGTGACTGATGAACAGATAAGCAAGCCCGTTCTTTTGCTGCAATTCACGCAGCAATTGCACGATCTGCACCTGCACAGTCATATCCAGCGCCGACGTCGGTTCGTCCAAAATCAGCAGTTTTGGCCGCAGGATCATCGCACGCGCAATCGCGATCCGCTGACGCTGGCCACCCGAAAACTCATGCGGGTAGCGGTCCATCAAAGATGGATCGAGGCCGACTTCATCCATAATCTCGGCCACCATATCGCGCCGGTCGCGTCCGGGATCTACGCCATGCACGCCAAGACCCTCTGCAATGATCTCGGCCACGGTCATACGCGGGCTGAGTGAGCCGTAGGGGTCCTGAAACACGATCTGCATATCACTGCGCAACGGGCGCATCTGCCGCTGGTTCAGATGCTGAATATCAGCACCTTGAAAGGCAATTCGCCCCTCCGAACGGATCAATCGCATTACCGCCAAAGCGAGCGTCGTCTTACCCGACCCACTTTCGCCGACGACGCCAAGGGTTTCGCCTGCGCGCACCGTCAACGTGGCGTCGTTCACGGCTTTGATGTATCCCACAGTCCGTTTGAGCAAACCGCGCTGGATCGGGAACCATATCTTTGCCTGATCCGTTGCCAAAACCACTGGCGCATCCGGCTGCACAGGTGCAGGCACACCGCTTGATTCAGCGGCCAGCAGCATTTGCGTATAAGGGTGTTGAGGGCTCGCAAACAGCTCTGCCGTCGGCCCGATTTCTACGATTTCCCCATCCTTCATCACGCAAACCCGATCTGCGATCTTGCGCACAATCGTCAGGTCATGGGTGATGAACAGCATTGACATGCCCTCATCCCGTTTGAGATCTGCCAGCAAATCCAAAATCTGCGCTTGAATGGTGACATCAAGTGCCGTCGTCGGTTCATCCGCAATCAACAGTTCAGGGCCGTTTGCCAGCGCCATCGCAATCATCACACGTTGCCGCTGTCCACCGGATATCTGATGCGGGTACGCCCCAAGGCGGCTTTCGGCGTCACGAATGCCAACGCGTTCAAGCAATTCGATAACACGTGCACGCACGGCCGCCCCACGCAGGCCCTGATGCAATTCAATACTCTCTGCCAGTTGCTTTTCCAGCGTATGCAGCGGGTTGAGCGAGGTCATCGGTTCCTGAAAAATAAAGCTGATATCGTTGCCGCGTACCCGGCGCAGGGCTGCTTCATTCGCGCCGACCATTTCCTCGCCCGCGTATTTGATGGACCCGGCCATCACAGCGCTATCACCCAACAACTGAACGGTCGACAGGGCGGTTACAGACTTGCCAGACCCGCTCTCGCCTACAATGGCAACGGTTTCACCTTTATGCACCTGAAATGAAACACCTTTGACGGCATGTGTGGTGTCCCCATCCTGCCGAAACGCCACGCGCAGGTTTTGAACGTCAAGGACTGCGCTACTCATCGTTTGTCGGTTCCGGTTGCAGTGGCTTCTGTAGCAGTTTCAAACACCGTTTCATCCGCAATGACATTACCGTCGGCCACGAATGTCTTGCGCGGATCAAAGGCATCGCGGACACCTTCGAACACAAAGACCAACAGCGACAACATGATCGCAAAGGTAAAGAAAGCCGTGAAGCCCAGCCAAGGTGCTTGCAGGTTCTGTTTGGCCTGCAACGTCATCTCGCCCAATGAGGGGGCCGAGGACGGCAGACCAAACCCAAGGAAATCAAGCGAGGCCAAGCCGCCAATCGCACCCGTTACCAAGAACGGCAGCATCGTCAGCGTCGCCACCATCGCGTTGGGCAGCATATGGCGGAACATGATCACACGGTCGCGCACGCCCAGCGCCTTGGCCGCGCGCACGTATTCCAGATTGCGCGCGCGCAGAAACTCGGCCCTGACCACCCCGACAAGGGCGGGCCATCCGAACAGCACTGTGAGGAATACAAGGAGCCAGTAACTGCGCCCCAGGATCGCAAAGACGATGATGATCACGTAAAGCGACGGCATCCCCGTCCATATTTCTATAAATCGCTGAAAGATCAGATCGGTCCAGCCGCCAAAATAGCCCTGCACAGCACCTGCCATGATCCCGATCAGTGATGCGGCAACCGTCACAGTCAGCGCAAAGGTCACTGATAATCGGAAGCCATAGATGACGCGGGCCGTCACATCGCGTTTGGTGTCATCCGTGCCCAACCAATTCTCGGCGCTGGGTGGCGCGGGGGCCACGCCGGACACATCCACAATCGTGTTGTAGGAATATGGGATAACAGGCCAAAGCATCCAGCCTGCCTGAAAATCCCCATCCAATGTTTGGCCATCATCAACAGCGGCGATCAGCTCTTCAGGATTATCAAAGCATTCCTCCAGCCCGCCGGTGACGATCAGGCAATCCACCTCGGGTTCGCCATAACCTGCCTCTGTCGGGAAATCGCCACCGAAGTCCCGCTCTGAATAAAAGCTGAAGATCGGCATTTTGATTTCGCCGCGATAGCTGACGGCGATGGGTTTGTCGTTGGCAATAAACTCAGCAAAGATCGACAGGCCGAACAGGACGCTAAAGATAATCAGCGACCAGAACGCCCGCCGGTTGCGGCGGAAATTACGCAAGCGGCGCTGGTTGAGCGGGGAAAGAAACGGACGTTTGGCCATCAATTTCGCGCCTCAAAATCAATGCGCGGGTCAATCAGCACATAAGTCAGATCCGTGATGATACCGACAACAAGACCAATCAACGAAAACGCAAAAAGCGTGCCAAAGACCACCGGATAATCGCGCGCGACCGCTGCCTCAAACCCAAGGCGCCCCAGGCCATCAAGCGAAAATAGGGTTTCGATGATCAATGAGCCGCCAAAAAACACGCCGATGAAAAGTGCCGGAAAACCAGAGATCACGATCAGCATCCCGTTCCGGAAGACGTGACCATAAAGCACGCGCCGTTCTGACAGCCCTTTTGCGCGGGCCGTGATGACATACTGCTTTTTGATCTCGTCCAGAAAGCTGTTCTTGGTCAGCAAGGTCAATGTCGCAAAGGCCGAAATGGTGGATGCCAGCACCGGCAGCGTGATGTGCCAGAAATAGTCAAGAACCTTGCCGATCAGCGATAGGTCCTCAAAGTTGGCTGATGTCAGACCACGTAGCGGGAAAACCCGAAAATATGACCCACCCGCGAAAAGGACGATCAGCAGGATCGCAAACAAAAACCCCGGGATCGCATAGCCCACGATGATCGCACCAGAAGTCCATGTATCAAAAGGCGTGCCATCGCGAACGGCCTTCTTGATGCCCAGTGGGATCGAAATCAGATAGGCAATCAGCGTGGACCACAGGCCCAGCGTGATCGAGACCGGCATCTTTTCCATGACCAGATCAAATACGCTGATCGACCGGAAATAGCTTTCGCCGAAATCGAACCGCATATAGTTCCACATCATATTGAGGAAACGCTCAAGCGGGGGTTTGTCAAAACCGAATTCACGTTCAAGTTCCACAATAAACTCAGGTGGCAGGCCACGCCCACCGACATAATCGCTGTCCGAACTCTGGCCGACATCGGCATCGCCGCCCCCGCCAGAGATACCTTCGAACACATCACCCTGCCCTTCCAGATTGGCCAAGATCTGTTCAATCGGGCCGCCTGGCACAAACTGGGTCAGCGAAAAGTTGATGATCATGATGCCCAACAACGTGGGGATCACCAACAACAAACGCCTGAGGATATATGCGCCCATCTGCGGTACTTACTGCAACGCGCCTGCGGCGACGAGATCGTTGTATTTATCCTGATTGACCCACCAGTAATCCAGATGGCCAAGGCCAAATTCCGGCAAGTTTTCGGGGTATTCGTAGAAATCGTAGTACGCGACCCAGTTCTTACCAAGATACCAGACCGGGACGACAAAGTAGTCGTAACGCATAATCCGGTCAGCGGCGCGGATCAGTGCCGCCATTTCAGCATAGTCTTCGGCCTCTGGAATCAACTCTCCAATGATGTCGATTGCTTCAGAGCAATAGGCCGCTGGATTAAATACATCATCTTTGTCTTCACATCCAAACCTTTGTGAAAACCCAGTGCCTTCCTGCAAACCGCTGGAATAACCGCCAAAGATCAAGTCATAGTCTTTCGCCTGCCGACGTGCCTGATATTGTGATGGATCAACACGGTTGTAAGTGACGTTCACCCCAAGACGTTTGAGGTTTTCAATGTAGGGATTGAATATCCTGTCAAAAGCCTGCCGCGTTTCCAACAGCTCAACGTCAAGCGTGTTGCCGTCTGCGTCTCGCAGCAGACCGTCTGTGTCTGTGGTCCACCCGGCCTCTTCCATCAGGGCAAGGGCACGGCGCAGGTTTCCACGATCAAGTGGACGGGTGCCTGACATATGCGGTAACACAGCCTCTTGCGTGAAAATCTCCTCTGGCAAGTTGTCCCGTAGGGATTCAAGGATTTCCAGCTCGCGGCCTTCTGGCAGGCCAACAGCTTTCAAGCGATCATTTTCCCAGAAACTTTCGCGCTGTTGAAACAGGCCATACTGCAAGTTTTCGTTCGTCCACGTGAAATTATAAACAAGGCCAATAGCCTGCCGTACCCGACGATCAGCAAATTTTTCACGGCCCATATTGAACACAAAACCGGTCGCACCCGGCAGCGTACCGTCTTCTAATTCTTCGCGCACGACCCAACCGTTATCAATTGCCGGAAAATCATAGGATGTGGCCCAGTTAATCGAACTGCTTTCACGACGGAACGTAAATTCACCCGCCTTGAAAGCCTCGAAAGCGGCCGAGCTATCGGCGAAATACTCAATCCGGATTGTATCATAGTTCCCGCGGCCAACATTGATCGGCACATCACTGCCCCAATAGTCAGGGTTGCGCACATAGGTAATCTTGCGCCCCGGATCGACCTCTCCGATCATGTATTCGCCCGTACCCGGTGACACATCTAGGCGCGACTCGTCCATTCGCGCCCCGGTTTCCTCAAACCACGCCTTTGACATCGCCAAAGCGCCACCCATCTGCGGGATGCGTGCGCGTGTTGGTGCATCAGGTGAAAAGGTGAACTTTACGGTGTGATCATCCAGCGCCTCGTAGGCCGTGACAAGCTGGGTCAGGCTAACCCGGATCGAGGGGGTGCCCTGTTCCCGAAACAGCTCATGCGTATGAATGATATCATGGGCAGTCATTGGCGTGCCGTCCGAAAACACAACATCATCGCGCAGATTGAAAATGACCCAGGATTGATCTTCGGGGTATTCGATTGTTGTGCACAAAACACAATAATAAGATCCGACCTCATCGGAAGTGGTCGTCATAATACGCTCGAACATTATGGATGACATAAGGCCCGGCGTACCAGTCAACGTCGCAAAAGGGTTCATGCTATCAAAAGACCCAGTCCATGAAACGCTGATCTCACCGCCTACAGGCGCGTCAGGGTTCACATAGTCCAGATGTGGAAAGTCCGGTCCATACTTCAGTTCACCATATTCATTAAATCCATGGCTTTCGATAATCACTTCGTGACCGTCCGCCAAAAGCTCTGATCCCGCCCAAAGCGTGCTCACTCCGATCAAAGATCCCAAGGCCCATTGTTTTAACAAACTGGTCCTCATATCACGCTTGGCTGTGATGGCACGTGCGCGGGGGCGATTTGGCATTCTGATCTCCGGGCTAAACAAAGTCTTGAACTGCTTAAATGAAGTAAATGGGCAGTTTGGCAAACTTTCAAGTTGAGTTTGCGTGATCGTGCGGTGAACCAACTGTAACATTCCACAAAAAAGGCCGTCCAGTGGACGGCCAATTTGCAGATTGAAAGGTCTTTCTTACCCGCCAATCGTGGAAAGATACGCGATCAGGTTCGCCCGGTCTTCCACATCACGCATGCCATTATAGCTCATCGCGGTGCCCGGTGCGTAACCGCGTGGGTTTTCAAGAAACGCGTTCAGTTCTTCTGGTGTCCAGACCTCTGCCGCTTCAATCAGCGCGCCAGAATAGTTGAAGTCATCGTAGAACTGCACGGGGCGATTTACGACGCCATAAAGTGCCGGACCCGTGCCATGCTGGCCAGCTTCAAGCGCATGGCAAGACCGGCATCCCCGCCACAGGCCTTCGCCATCTTCTGCACTGGCTGACGCGAATACGACTGAAAAAGGCTCTTCCTCGACAACTTCCGCAACTTCGCTTTCAGCATCTGCGACTTCGATGACATAGGCCTGTTCGTGGTGTTTACCGTGGCCGCCAGCGTGATAAATCTCTTCCGAGAGCCATGCACCAAGCAAGAAAACAAGGAAAGTACTGCAAAGACCACCGATCACTTTGGTCATTGTCATTGTGTCGAACATGTCGCGTTCCATTCAGTTCAAAGTTTCGTGGTTATCTATCCGCTTCCCACACCGGGTTGCAAGGTATACTGCCGCGACCAAATGCCTATTTTTGTAGGTTGCGCACATGGAGGTCACAGTGATGTCGCAGAAAATCGCGTTCCAAGGCGAATTAGGCGCCTACGGCCACGAGGCTTGTGTGACCGCGCGCCCTGAATTTGCCCCCCTGCCCTGTGCAACGTTTGAAGCTGCAATTGACGCTGTGCGCAGTGGTGCGGCTGATCTTGGTATGATTGCTGTTGAAAACTCTACCTATGGTCGGGTCGCGGATGTACACTCGCTTTTGCCTGAAAGTGGTTTGCATATCGTTGATGAAACATTTGTGCGTGTGCACATTAACCTGCTGGGCAAAACCGATGCGGCACTGTCCGATATCAAAGAGGCCCATGGGCATCCTGTTATCTTGCCGCAATGTGGCGAATTCCTGCGCGCCAACGGCATCACCGGACGCACAAGTTCAGATAACGCCCGCGCCGCCCGCGAAGTGGCATCTGGTGATGACCCAAGTATCGCCGCCCTCGCGTCAGAACTGGCCGCTGATATCTATGGTCTCAAGGTGCTGGCCCGTCATATTGAGGACCATGCACGCAATACGACGCGTTTTCTGATCATGGCACGCGAACCTGACTATGCCCGCCGCGGCACCTCCGGCATGATGACAAGCTTTGTGTTCCGGGTGCGCAACATTCCGGCAGCACTTTATAAGGCGATGGGCGGTTTTGCGACCAATAGCGTCAACATGACCAAACTGGAAAGCTATATGGTGGGCGGTGAATTCACGGCCACACAGTTTTATGCTGAAATCGAAGGCCACCCAGATGACCACAATGTCACACTAGCGATGGAAGAGTTGGGCTATTTCACCGACCATCTGCATGTGATGGGTGTCTATCCCGCCGCTGCCAGACGGCACGAGAAGGCCTAGGTACCCCGTCTGTAGTCATCTTCGATCGTCTCTGCATAGTCCTGCACGCGGGTTTTGAAACGCGCGGTCATCTTTGTCTTTGCAAGCTTCAGTGATTGCAAAAGCAATCGTGCCGTCAGTGTTTTTGCGCGCATGTCGAACGATACCAAAACGCGGGTACGGGTTGCGGACAAGGCGACAAGATCGACCTGTGTAAGGGCAATCAGCCCATCGGACTGGCTTTCAATCTCAACGGCTTGTTCCGGTTCCAGCTTGTTTAATGTCGCCTCAACCTTGCGTTTGCGGCCCCGGAATTCGAAAGCAATATCCCAGACTGTTCCTACCGCAGCCTCGCCCTCAGCGCGGCAACTTACATCAATGCCCTGACGCAATGCGCGACGCTCAAAACTCGCAAAGTCACTGACCCGTTGGTAGACATAGCCAATGGGTGCTTCGATATCTTCGCGTGTGCTGAATTTCATGGGTTTTGTTTCCTAGTTTCCGCTTAATCAAGCCGATCTGACAGCCATGCCTCAAGCAAGAAATGCGCAATCGCACCTTTGCGGGCCGGCAATAGTTTGGGGTGATTGCCAGCAAAGGCATCAGCCATCTCTTCGCGCGTGACCCACATCGCATCCTCGATCTCTTCAGGATCAATCGTCAAATCGGTGTTCAAGGCGTCGCCCGCGCAGCCGAACATCAAAGACGCCGGAAAAGGCCAAGGCTGGCTGGATAAATAGGATACGGCACCCACACGCACGCCTGCTTCTTCAAAGACTTCGCGCCGTACTGCGGCCTCAATCGTCTCACCCGGTTCCACGAACCCGGCCAACAGTGAATACATGCCCTCTGGCCAGCCCGGTGACCGACCGACAAGCACCGCATTGCCGTGCGTGATCAGCATGATCACAACCGGGTCCGTTCGCGGAAAATGATGCCCATCGCAGGCTGCGCAATTACGCTGCCAACCGCCCATCGCCATTACACTTTCGGCCCCGCAACGCGCGCAAAACCGGTGTGTCCGGTGCCATTCAGTCACGGCTTTTGCTGTTGCTGCCAGTTCCGCATCGCGCAGCGACAAACGGGTCATCACCGCGCGCAGTTCAGCAAAAACACCCTCGGGAACCGCCGGATGCCGTTGTTCTGACGGGTCCAGAAAAAGGTTCAGCGTTTCTGTATCCAGATCTGCGGGTTCCCAAGCGGAAAGATCAGCTGAAAAGATGGGTGTGCCATTCTCGCGTCCCAAAAAGATGGTAGACACGGACGCATCAGCCATCACTGGATGATTGAATGGGACGCGCATTAGATCATCACCACAAATCAGAGGCTTACCACGCCACAAAAGCATGGCGCGCGCGCCAGCCTGTGTCTTTAACGCATCAGCCTGCGCGCGCATTTCAGCTGCACGATCAAGGCCCGACCCACCAAATGTAACTGTTTCTGCAATTTTCATCGCGCCCGCATGACATGGACCTTGCGTAAGTGCAATTTTTTCCGGCATCTTGCCATGGAAGCTGCGTTAATTTCTCGCTAGGGTTGTGGGATGCAGGCCATTCCTTCTTCCAAATTCGACAGTCCGATCGGGCGTTTGCGCGTGCTTGAAACGACTGATTTGCATATGCAATTGCTGGATTACGATTATTTCGCAGATAAGCCCGATCACAGTATCGGTCTGATTGGCCTTGCTGATCAGATAAAGGCATTACGCGATGAAGATGGCGTGACGACGTTGCTGTTTGACAACGGTGATTTACTGCAAGGTAATCCGCTTGCGGATCATATCGCAGCTCATGCAAAGCCAAACGAAACCCATCCAATGATCGCGGCACTCAACACGTTGCAATATGACGCCATGACGCTTGGCAATCACGAGTTTGACTATGGTCTGGATTTCTTGCGCAACACGCTGACTAAAGCAGGTTTTCCTGTCGTAAGCGCCAATATCAGCTGTGATGACGGTGATCGGCTAGCCGTGCCATTTTGCATATTGGACCGCGAAATCCTCTGCAATGACGGCAATCAGCGTCCGATCAAAATTGGGATCACCGGCTTTGCACCGCCGCAAATCGCGGATTGGGATGATGCGCGCAGCAGTAGCGGCATTAAAGTTGATGATATCGTCGCGTCAGCATCCCGTGTTATCCCTCAGATACGGGCTGCAGGGGCCGACGTGATTATTGCGCTCTGCCATTCCGGAATTGGCGCTGATGAACATCTGCCCCGTATGGAAAACGCGGCACTGCCGTTGGCCCGCGTTGATGGCATCGACGCATTGCTTTTGGGGCATACGCATGAAGCCTTTCCCGATCCCGCCATTCCGTCCACAGCAAATGCCGACTATGGGACCGGGCTTTTGCATGGAAAGCCCGCTGTTATGGCAACATTCTGTGGCAAATCGCTTGGCGTTCTGGAGCTTGACCTCAAATGGGATGCGAATGGGTGGTATATTGCCGGTCAAAGAACGTCGTTGGTGCCCACTCGTAAAAGCAGCGAAGACAGTCCGCTGCGTCGCAAATTGCGTGGTCTGGTCAGCGTCCCGCATAACGCAACACTGAACAAGATGCGCGCACCCATCGCGCAGACGCAGGTTCCGATCGCCAGCTACTTTGCGACAATCCAGCCGGACCTCAGCCAGCAAATTCTGGCGCGCGCGATGAAAAGGGCTGTCGCAACCGCACTCAAAGATAGTGCGCAGTTGCCGTTGCTGGCCGCAAAATCGTCATTTCGGTTCGGCGGGCGCAGCGGATTGGGGCATTACATCGACATCCCTCCGGGGCCTATCACCTTGCGCGATGCAGCAGCGATTTTTCCGTTCACCGATGCGCTGTGTGCCGTGCGGCGGACAGGCAGGCAATTGCGGTTGTGGCTGGAACGGGCGGCGGCCCATTACAATCAGGTACAGCCCGGCGTAAGCGATCAACCACTGATCAATCCGCAAAGTGCCGGATATAACTGCGATACAATCTTTGGGTTGTCCTATCAAATCGACCTGACGCAACCTGCCCGGTTCAACACACACGGCGTTGAAATCAACGCCAAAGCTGCGCGTATTCAACATATCAGGTACCAAGATCAAGCGGTTGGTGATGACGATATATTTCTTGTTGCCACAAACAGCTTCCGCGCCAAGGGCGGTGGAGGTTTCCCCACTATTGCCCCTGCGGATATCGCACTGATGACAACGCAATCTGTCCGCGGGCATTTGATTGATTACCTTACGGAAAGCGGGACCATCGCAACCCCGGTGCATGCCACATGGTCCTTTGCGCCGATCCCGCGAACAGCCGCGAGGTTTGCCAGCGCCCCTGCCGCGCAACAGCACATGATCGGGCCGGTCACACATATCGGCCCGGGTCCTGACGGGTTTGACACGTACCAGATCGCACTCTGACATCTTGCGAAGGCGCGTGACTCACCTTATATCAGCGTTGAGAGGTTGGCGCGGGCGAGCGCCTCGCCAACCTGGTCAGGTCCGGAAGGAAGCAGCCATAACGAGCCCCGCTTGGGTCGTTGTCAGCCTCTCACCTCGATTTTGCTTTTGCAAAGTCGTGTTTTGGAAACCATCCAACACAGGAGGATGTTTATGATTGTCGCGAAAAACATCCTCCCGGTCCGGGTGCGCTGAAGCTATTTCCGCCCCCTCGTCCGGTTCCCGCTGATGCTTTGGTATCGGCGCCTGAATACCCTTTGACGAGGACAGATCATTGACAAATCTGACACGCGACGCCCTTGGCTGGTCGCCTTACTACATGTCCCAACTCGATCTGGAAGAGTTGGAAACCCTTACCCCTGCCCGCATTGCCACGGTCCATCGGGATCGTGTCGTGGGCTTTTCCGAGGTTGGACCGCTTGAATTGATGCTGGACCCCGGCATCACAACCGCCGCCGTTGGCGTAGGCGATTGGGTGCTTTGCGCGCCTGAACAACATCGCTTG
The DNA here is from genome assembly GCF_000169435.1 of Roseobacter sp. CCS2. GTDB lineage: Bacteria > Pseudomonadota > Alphaproteobacteria > Rhodobacterales > Rhodobacteraceae > Yoonia. The sequence goes on from NZ_AAYB01000001.1 coordinate 328,468, forward strand.
ATCCGGGTGCTTGACCGACAAACCGAACTGACACGCGGAACCGAATATCACACAGGTGAAAAGCAGCTGATTGCGGCCAATCTCGATACGCTTTTTATCACCTCATCTTGCAACAACGACTTTAACCCCGCGCGGTTAGAGCGTTATCTGGCACTGGCCCATGACGCGATGATCACGCCTGTGATTGTGCTGACCAAAGCGGATCAAACCGATGACCCGGATGCCTATATCGATCAGGCACGTGTGCTGGGGCGCGATCTTGATGTTATTGCGATGGACGCAAAAACCGATGATGTTCCCGCACGTCTGGCACCTTGGTGTGGTCAGGGACAGACAGTGGCGCTGGCCGGATCATCAGGTGTGGGCAAAACCACGATTGCGAACGCATTGACCGGCGGGGATGCAGCCACGCAGGACATTCGCGAAGATGACGCGCGTGGGCGGCATACGACAACAGGACGATCGCTGCACCGGATGGGCAGTGGTGGCTGGCTGATCGACACGCCGGGCATGCGCGGGCTGGGCGTGGCAGAGGTCGCTTATGGCATTGATGCCACCTTTCCTGAAATTTCCGAACTGGCGGAACAGTGCAAATTCCGGGATTGCGAGCATGAGACCGAGCCGGGGTGCGCCGTGCAGGCGGCGATTAAGGCGGGCGAAATCGACCCAGATCGATTGAAACGGTTCAAAAAGCTGAAACGTGAAAACCAGCACGCGACTGAAACAATCGCACAGGCGCGCGATCGCAACCGCAAACTGGGCAAGATGTATCGGTCAGCGGTTAAGAAAAAGGATAGGTAGTCCTGCGTGTAAGATGGATCACGATCCACCTTACCCCTGGCACGCCCAGCGCATCTGGTCATCTGTTTCGACTGCACAGGGCCGCACGGCACGCAGGCGCGCCAATGCCGCATCCGGCGCTTCTCCTGCTGCAACCATTACCCGCAGCACCATCATCCCAGACCTGCCGCAACCGCCAAAGCAATGCACCAGCACCCGGCCCTTCCGTTGCAAAACCGCAAGCACTTGGTCACGCACATGCGGCCAGTCCCTATCGTCCGGCACACCAAAATCAGGCACTGGCAGATGCATCCAGTCTATCCCTGTGTTCCGCAAATCCAACCCAAAGGTCCCTGCCCCTTTCCGGTCCAACTCGGCCTGCGTCGTCATCGACAAAACAAGATCGGGACACCAGTCTAACAAATGCAGCCAGTCGGTATAGTAATGCCGCGTCCGCCCCGGCATCGGCGACAACGCCAGGTCCCCACCGCCAACAGGCAAACGATAAATTGCAAATTCAATCATGCTTTTCCCTGTTGCCCCAAGCATTGCAGTGGACCATTCACTATCACCTGCTTACTCTGACGTAACGCGCGAATCCAAATCCAAGGCCATTATGACCGACCAGCCCCAATACCAAGTGCTTGCCCGCAAATACCGGCCTGAAACCTTTGCCGATATGGTCGGCCAAGACGCGATGGTCCGCACGCTGAAGAATGCGTTTGAGGCAGATCGTATCGCACAGGCGTTTATCATGACCGGTATTCGTGGCACCGGGAAGACGACAACCGCACGGATCATCGCGAAGGGGATGAATTGTATCGGCCCCGATGGTACAGGCGGCCCGACGACAGAACCTTGTGGGCAATGCGAACATTGCGTGGCGATCATGGAAGGGCGCCATGTTGATGTGATGGAAATGGATGCCGCATCGCGCACCGGTGTGGGTGATATCCGTGAAATTATCGACTCGGTCCATTACCGTGCGGCCTCGGCCCGGTTCAAGATCTACATCATCGACGAAGTGCACATGCTGTCGAAGAACGCTTTCAACGCGTTGTTGAAGACGTTGGAAGAGCCGCCAGAGCATGTGAAATTCATTTTTGCGACGACCGAGATCAGGCAGGTGCCTGTTACGGTGCTTTCCCGTTGTCAGCGTTTTGACCTGCGTCGGATCGAACCGGAAACGCAGATCGCGCTGCTGCGCAAGATCGCAACGGCCGAGGGTGCGGAAATTACAGATGAGGCACTCGCCTTGATTACCCGCGCTGCCGAAGGTTCCGCGCGCGACGCGCAGTCCTTGCTGGACCAGGCCATCAGCCATGGCGCAGGTGAAACAACCGCCGATCAGGTCCGCGCGATGCTGGGTCTGGCCGACCGCGGCCGCGTGCTCGACCTGTTTGATATGATCCTGCGCGGCGAAGCTGCTGCGGCCCTAACCGAACTTTCGGGGCAATATGCCGATGGGGCAGACCCTATGGCCGTCCTGCGCGATCTGGCCGAGGTCTGCCATTGGATCAGTGTGATCAAGATTACGCCAGAAGCCGCCGAAGACCCCACCATCAGCCCCGATGAACGCACACGCGGGCAAGCGATGGCCACCGATCTGCCAATGCGTGTGATGTCGCGGATGTGGCAAATGTTGCTGAAGGCGCTGGAAGAGGTCGCACAAGCGCCGAACGCCATGATGGCCGCCGAAATGGCTGTGATCCGCCTGACCCATGTGGCCGACCTGCCCAGCCCCGAAGAACTGGTGCGCAAGCTGCAAGATGCAACGCCACCGCAGGGTGGCCCTTCAGGCGGACGCCCCGCGCCGCAAGCGGGCACCACAACTGCGATAGGCAACACCCCCGCCCCCACACATCCCGGCCCCGGCGCACCATCGGCATCGGGCGCACAAACGGCGGTCGCGCTGCAAGCCGACGCGCTGCAACACTATGCCCGCTTCGAAGATGTCGTTGAGCTGATCCGCACCCACCGCGATGTGAAACTACTGGTGGAGGTTGAAACCGGGCTCCGGCTTGTCAGCTATCAACCCGGCAGGATTGAAGTAAATCCAACGCCCGATGCCGCCCGCGATCTGGTTGGCCGCCTTGGTGCGCGGCTGCAAGCATGGACCGGTAACCGCTGGGCGATCAGCGTCGCCGAGGGCGGCGGCCCAACGATTGCCGAAACACGCGATGCGGCTGAAAATGCCTTGTTGCAAGAGGCGCAAGACCATCCGCTGGTCAAAGCCGTGATCGCTATCTTTCCAAAGGCCAAGATCACTGAAATCAGGACCGAAGCCGAAAAAGAACAGCACGCATTGGAAGATGCACTGCCTGAAGTGGACGATGAATGGGACCCGTTCGACGAGGACTAATTGGCGGGGCGCTTGTTCTGGGCCCGGTGCCCGCTTGGGCAGAGGTCTGCGACAAGATGCGACCAAACTGGGACGGCGCGCCCGTCACTGCATTTGGTGAGTTTCTTTACCTTCTACAAACGCCTGTAGTTCTGCTTTTGATCATCGCCACCGCGCTTGCGGTTCGTTTCCGCAGCGAATGGGGCGGATTGGTTGTTGTTGTTGGATGGAGCCTATCGACATTTTTGGTAACCGGATGGGGCGCAGATGGTGACTTGCAGGCACTTGCCATGACCGAAGGATGCGTTGGCAATTCCACGATGTTCATCATCGCCGCTGCACTGGTGTGTGTCGGTGTAGTGCTTTACACTGCACCGTTGAAACGGGACAAGAAATCAGGAGATCAATAATATGCTCAAAGGACTTGGCGGCCTTGGCGATATGGCCAAGATGATGAAGCAGGCGCAGGAAATGCAGGGCAAGATGGCCCAGATACAAGAAGACCTTGAAAATATGATGGTCGAAGGCGTCAGCGGCGCAGGTCTGGTCAAAGCGACAGCAACCGCCAAGGGCGAATTAAAGGGGCTTGATATTGATCCATCCATCTTCAATGGCGACGATAAAGAGGTGGTTGAAGACCTGATCCTTGCTGCAATCAAGGACGCGCAAAGCAAAGCAACAGAGCGCGCCCAAGAAGAGATGGGTAAAATGACCGAAGGCCTTGGCCTGCCGCCCGGTATGAACCTGCCTTTCTAAAACGACAGCATCCTCGGCATTCGTGAACCGCAGAAAAGCGTAGATGACAAACGGTACAGAAGACCTCGACAATCTGATTGCACTGATGGCCAAATTGCCGGGGCTGGGCCCACGCTCGGCCCGGCGCGCGGTGCTGCATCTGATCAAGAAGCGGTCACTGGTGCTTTTGCCGCTGGCCGATGCCATGCAGCGGGTTGGTGCCACGGTGCGCGAGTGCTTGAATTGCGGCAACGTCTGCACCACCGATATCTGCGATATATGCAGCACCGAGAAACGGGCAACAGGTCAGATCGCCGTGGTTGAGGACGTGGCCGACCTTTGGGCGATGGAACGCGCACAGGTTTTCAAGGGCCGCTATCACGTGCTGGGCGGTACGCTGTCAGCACTGGATGCAATCGGACCTGATGAACTGCGCATTCCCAAGCTGATCGACCGGATCAAGGCCGAGAATGTAACCGAAGTGATCCTTGCACTTGGTGCCACAATCGACGGGCAAACCACCGCCCATTACATCGCCGACCAATTACCCGGCATCACCGTGACCTCACTGGCGCAAGGTGTGCCTGTGGGCGGCGAATTGGACTATCTTGATGATGGCACGATCACGGCCGCGCTGAACGCCCGCAAGGCACTTTGAAAGCGTATGCCAGTGATCAACATATTGCCACAACTTCGCACAGGCCTTGCCCCAATCGCGCATTACGCGGACACTGTAACGAGGGGTCTGGATTAAGATGACAAACGATCGACGCCAAGAAGATTTCGCACAAAGACTAAGCCGTATTTCCAAAGAACGCGGCGGCGGAGTGGAACCGGACCAGACCGGACCGGCCCGCGATACGTCAGATTTTGAATATAACGTACCACGCGAAGCACACCCGATCCGCAATGGCATCATTTGGGTGATTGTTTTGGCCGCCCTCGGCGCAGGCGGCTTTTATGGCTGGCAAGCCTTGCCACAAGACCTTAAGGCGATGATGACAGGTGGCGATGCTGACGCCACCGCGCTTGCCCCGGAAGACATCCTTGAAACTGAAACCATGTCCGATCAGGGACCGATTTTCGCATCCCCTGCTGTCGCGCATGCGGGGACCGACCCCATCGCGTTGGCTGATGTTGTAACGCAAGTCAGCTTACCAACTGAAAACACCGCAGTTCGCGGCATCATCCCCATTATTCGCAACGCGCAATGCGTGCTCCGCAGCCCGGCGGCGGGTGAAAAAGTGATGGGTGTGCGTCTTGAAAACGCACTTTTGCCTGGTCCACTGCACGCTTTCTCTGACGCGCAAATGGTGGATCAACTGCTGCAAAATATCGAAGCTGTCGCACAAGATGGTGCTGATCCGCTGACTGACATGAAACTCAGCGGCGAAAAGACGGTACTTGATTTGTTTGTTACAGATACATCGGCCCCACTTTACCTGGTGCTGCAAAACATGGGGCCCGGCATCGTCTGGAATTTGCACACGGTACCTGATGTGGCAATTGCCCATATCGCACTGATCGGGTCAGATTTCTCTGGTGTGGCGAACTTGCCCGTAAATGCGACGACCGAAGCGTTATTGGTCAGCGATTTTCTACCGCCACATCAATACGGAGCCGACGACGTGCCGCGCGATTGCATGATCCGGCCGTGGCGCACCCCGCAACCAGATTGGATTGGGTCGCTGAAATCCGAAGCGGGCAGCCTGCAATACCAAAACCAGATGTATTCATATGCAGGGGGCTATGCGGCCTATAACAGCTGGTATACCGAAACACTTGGGGTTGATGCCCGGGCGGATACTGTGACCGCACGCGATGCCGCCCATGTTCTGCTGGGACCTGTGCCACAGGCACCTTTCGCTTACAACTCATTGGCGGGACAGGACATTCACATGGTGGCAACAGATCATTTGATGACCGGTGATTTTGACACACGCACAGCCGCCGTCGCGCAATTACAAGATACGCTGCTGCGCGCCGCCGTTGGTGGTGATATCGGCGCACTTGATCCACCAGCGATGGAAAGGAACAGCCAATGAAACGCGGTCGTTTTTCGTTTCTGCTTTTTCTTCTGATCCTCACCGGTCCCGTGATCGCGCTGAATTTTGGTGGCGCGAACCTCGTCGGCTGGATAAGCGAACGGGCCGGTGCGTTCACGCCACAAGCGCCCATCGTCGCGCAAGAGGTCGCGCCTGAGGATATACCGCAAGATCCTTTTCAATGGCTCAACGACAGACCCGCGCTGCGTGACGTCTTCATCCCCAATGAATTGACTGCGGCGCGCTATGTAAGTGTCGAAAAGATTATGACGCCAGAGGCATTGCTGACGCCAGGTGAAACACTGCCCGACAATAGGTTGCTGGGGCTTTACGCCGCCGCGCGCGCACCGGCCCAGTTGATGGGTTACTGTGCTGATGTTGTGGCAACGATTGGCGCTTCCTGCGATATCATCCATGCAGAGGCGCGCGAAAATCGTGAGGGGAAGTGGGTGATGAATGGTCGCCTTGCCTATATCCCCGCCGCTGATCTTGGCACCCCGGAAAGCGTGGAAAACGGGCAACTGATCAGCACGAAAGTGCTTTTGCCATTTGAAGGCGACCTGCGTCCGGCAAATGTGGTACAATCACGCATCAACATGTTGCGACAAGCGCAAGCAGCCTGTGATATGGTGCGCAATCAACTGGGCAACTGCGTGCTGACCCAGCTGACACTTGATGTTCACGAACTTTGGATCACCGACCTAGAACCGCTGCCTGCCGGCACAAACCCGCAGCGTGTCGAAGCCACGGCAGAGTTTACAGTCTATGCCGACCCGCTAGAGTTCGACCAGGCGGCGCTTGCGGATCTGGTCGCCAGCATTGTGAACCCGACCTAGACTGGAAACTATGATGGCTGACGCTTCGTTTTGGGACAAAGCCGCAAAAAAATATGCAGCGTCGCCTATCAAAGACACAGCGGCCTATGAAGACACGCTGGATCGCGCACGACATTACCTGCAGCCCGCCGATCATGTGCTAGAAGTGGGATGCGGCACAGGCACAACAGCGCTGACCCTTTCGGCATCTGTTCGCCAGATCACGGCGACCGATGTGTCTGGCAAAATGCTTGAAATCGCCGAAGCAAAGCGTGCGGATCAAGGCCGCACGAACGTCAGCTTTCAGCGGTGTGAAACTATTCAGCCGATGACCGACGCGCCCTTTGATGCAATCTGCGCGTTTAGCATTTTGCATCTGGTTGATGATCTGCACATCACGCTGTCGCATCTTTACAGTCAGCTAAAACCAGACGGATACGTTATATCCAAGACGACATGTCTGCGCGATATGAACATGTTCATCCCGCCTATGATCAAAATCATGAAGATGTTTGGGAAGGCGCCGGATGTCCTGCTTTTTGACGCGGCGGCGCTAGAGGCTGCATTCCGAAATGCAGGATTTGAAGTCGTTGAAACCGGCTACTTTGGCAAAAACACAGCCGCACGCTTTGTTGTTGCACGCCGCCCCGTATAAACGCAAAGGGCGCCCGCAATGGGCGCCCAATTTTCAGCACTGTAGCTGGTTTAGTCTTTGCTTTCATCATCATCGGGCAAGTTGAAGAAGCTGTCTGCATCGGCGACATCGCGGTTATCAGTTGCTTCTTCTTCGCCGTCTTCATCGCGCGGATCAGTCAGGCTAAACGTTTCAAGCCCGGCCATTGCACTTGGCATTTTTGGCTCGGCCGGCATCGACAATGACTGCTCTGTGCCAACCAGTTTGCGGCGCTCGTCATCAGACATTGCAGCGCCTTCTTTCTCCTTCTTGGCGTTGGCCTTTTGCACAGCCGCGTCCAATTCAGACTGTTTGCACAGGCCCAAAGCGACCGGGTCAATCGGTTCGATATTGTTGATGTTCCAGTGCGTACGCTCGCGGATTGCTTGAATGGTTGGCTTAGTGGTGCCGACCAGTTTGGAAATCTGACCATCGGTCAGCTCTGGGTGGAACTTGACCAGCCAATAGATCGATGCCGGGCGGTCTTGACGCTTGGACAGCGGCGTATACCGCGGACCGCGGCGCTTTTCTTCACCGGTCGCAGCTGCATAGAATTTCAGTTTCAGCTTATGCGTCGGGTCAGCTTCGGCCTTGTCGATTTCTTCCTGCGTCAGCTGGTTATTCGCAATCGGGTCAAAACCTTTCACGCCAGTGGCCACATCGCCATCAGCAATGCCCTGCACCTCAAGCTCGTGAAAGCCGCAAAAATCGGCAATCTGCTTGAACGTCAGTGTTGTATTGTCGCAAAGCCAGACAGCGGTTGCTTTGGCCATAATCGGTTTATCGGACATCTTTCATCTCCATCATATCAGCAGACAAGCCTTTCCCGCGCCCTTAAGTTGGGCAGACTGTGTTAACAGCCGGGTTCGCATTGTCGGGGAACTTGCGGTATATATATAGTGGCGCAGATGGAAATAGGAAAGATCAAAATGCATCGTTTGTTTGCTCTGCTGTGCTTGGTGGCGACACCACTTTCCGCACAAGACCGCGCAGGGGACTTTGACTATTATGTCATGTCATTGTCTTGGTCCGCGAACTGGTGCGCGCTGGAAGGCGACGCGCGCAATTCGCCACAATGTGATGCGACGGCGAATTTCGGTTGGATTTTACATGGGCTTTGGCCGCAATATGAACGCGGCTATCCGGCCAATTGTGCGACCAGCGCACGCCCGCCCAGCCGCAGCGATACGTCTGCAATGGCTGATATCATGGGCACATCAGGGCTGGCTTGGCACCAGTGGCGCAAACATGGTGTGTGTTCTGGGCTATCATCGGACGACTATTATGCGCTTTCGCGCGAAGCCTATGCGCGCATCACCCGGCCCGAAGTGTTTCGCGACCTGACCCGCGAGGTCACGTTGCCAGCTTCGCTGATTGAAGAGGCATTCTTGCAGGACAACCCTGATTTAGAGGCTGACCAGATTACCATCACCTGCAAATCTGGCTATATTCAAGAGGCACGTATCTGCATGACCCGCGGTCTTGAATTTCGCGACTGTGGGCAGGATGTGATCCGTGACTGCACCATGACAAGCGCGCAATTCGACCCGATGCGATAGGACAAAAAACGACAAAGGCACCGGAAAACCGATGCCTTATCAATTCAGTATAAATACCGCTTATGGCGATAATTAGGAATTCGTTGGTTCCACTTCGGCTGGCATACGGCTGCCATCCTTGAGGACAATCTCACCGCGCGTATCCTGACATTTGGGCGTGCCATCACGGTTGATGCGTGGGGTCATAAACCCTTCCAATCCATCATCAATATACCAGTGCTGGCAACCATCAGGATCAATCCAGACGTTCGCCAAACCGTCGCGCAGAAACCCGCCATCAACACCACCATCAGTGACATCATTGTTGTCGCCTGTCCGTTCGCAGGCCACCAGCGCGCCCGCCGCGAGAACAATCAAAACACTTCGTGCAATTCCCATCTTAGATACCATCCACTTTTGCGCGATTCGCGCGTTTTACCCAGTTAAAGCACCATATGTTGAGATTGCGTTTAGGTCTACCACCGCCAAAGGCCATATATTGCGATTTATGCAAGAACAGCCTGCGTCAGGGCGCTCTCTGGCTCTGCCAGCTCCTCAATCACATCAAAATGATGTTTGTTTGCGGCCACGATTTTTTCGCACTGCCACGCCATAGCCAGTGCCGCGGCCTGTTGCAGAAACACAGGCCGTTCTTGGGCGCCAACCCATACGGTCACAGGACATTTCGGTTGCGGCTGATGTACCGGGCTTTCCATTGCGGCCTGAGAGGCATCCAATTCCAGATCAGCGTTCATTGATGTCTGCATAAGCGGTGCCAGATCAGCGACAGGCGATATAGGCACGGTACGTTCAAGCCGGTCTTGCCAGCGTGCGCCGGGCGTTGGAACGCTGGCCATCGCAACCAGCTGCCCGCCTGCCGAGTGCCCCACGAGCCGAACAGGGCCAGGCACGCGCAAAGCGACAAAACCAATCGCAGCCATTATTTGACGGCGAATGTCGGGGATGCGCACATCGGGACACAAATCATAGGACGGCATTGCCACAGTCCAGCCATGCGCCAACGGTCCTGTCGCCAGATGCGACCAAAAGGATTTATCAAAGCGCAGCCAGTACCCGCCATGGACAAAGATAACCAACCCTTTGGATAGTCGTGGTGGATGGAACAGATCAATGCGGTGCCGCGGCCCTTCACCATATGCCAAATCCAGTTCACACATGGCCCGCGCGCGAAAGGTCGCAGCAGCCTGCGTCCATTTGTCAGGATATGTATCTGCCCCCGGAATATAGGCCGCATTTGCGTAAGCGTCGTCCAATTCCATCATGTCCCCCCTTTACGGCACCACCTTGCCTAGGTCAGATAGTGCCCAAACCCTAGGGAGGCCACTATGCTTGACGAAACCACAAACCTCAAATCAATGCTGTCGCGTCCTGATCTGGTCTGCGAAGACACTTTGCTGGCGGGGGCCTGGGTACAGGCGGCCAGTGGCAAAACATTCGAGGTCACGAACCCTGCACGGGGCGATGTCATCGCAACCGTCCCGGATTTGTCCGTTGATGAAATTGCTCAGGCCATCGCCGCCGCCGATGACGCCCGCAAACCATGGGCCGCACAGACAGCGAAAGAGCGCGCAAATATATTGCGCAAATGGTTCGATCTGATGATGGAACATCAGGAAGACCTTGCCATCATCATGACCGCCGAACAAGGCAAACCACTGGCAGAAGCGCGCGGCGAAATCGCCTATGGCGCGTCATTCGTCGAATGGTTCGCCGAAGAGGCCAAGCGCGTCTATGGTGAAACCATTCCCGGTCATATGGCGGACAAGCGCATCACGGTTATCAAACAGCCGATTGGCGTGGCCGTCGGCATCACACCATGGAATTTCCCCAATGCGATGATCGCGCGCAAGGTCGCCCCGGCCCTTGCCGCTGGCTGCGCTTTCGTCATCAAACCATCCGAACTGACGCCCCTGTCTGCTTTGGCGATGGCCAAGCTCGCCCAAGAGGCTGGTGTGCCGGATGGCCTGTTTTCGGTGATCACATCTTCGGATGCATCTGCCGTCGGCAAAGCATTCTGCGAAAACCCAGCGGTGCGCAAACTGACGTTTACAGGATCAACCCAAGTAGGACGCATCTTATTGGCGCAAGCCGCCGATCAGGTCATCAAATGCTCGATGGAATTAGGCGGCAATGCGCCCTTCATCGTCTTTGATGACGCCGATCTTGATGCCGCCGTCGAAGGTGCTATCGCGTGCAAATTCCGCAATAACGGGCAAACCTGCGTTTGCGCGAACCGCATCTATGTGCAGGCCGGCATCTATGACGCATTCGCCGCCAAGTTCAAAACGGCGGTCGAGGAATTGAAAGTTGGCGATGGCCTGAAAGATGGCACCACATTGGGCCCACTGATCGAGCCCAAGGCCGTGACCAAGGTGCAAAAGCACCTTGATGATGCGCTGTCCAAAGGTGGGGAAATCCTGACGGGTGGCAAGCCGCATGATCTTGGCGGAGGGTTTTTTGAGCCCACGATCGTTGCCAATGCTACAAAAGATATGCTTGTCAGCACCGATGAAACCTTCGGCCCCTTCGCCCCGCTTTTCAAGTTTGAGGATGAGGACGATGTAATCACTCAGGCGAATGACACGATCTTTGGATTGGCCTGCTATTTCTATGCCAACGATCTGAGCCGCGTGACAAAAGTGGCCGAAGCACTGGAATATGGAATCGTAGGTGTGAATACCGGAATCATCTCAACCGAAGTTGCGCCTTTTGGCGGGGTCAAACAATCCGGACTTGGTCGAGAGGGGTCAAGCCACGGCATCGAAGACTATCTTGAGATAAAATATATTTGCACGTCCGTATAGCGACAAATCTTTTTCCAAAGCCTGGAGTTTCGGCATCATTCTGTAACGACGCGTCAAAAAGCCAACCTCACAAGGCGTATTGGGTGGTTGGCGCACGCCGAAATGAGGCTGCTTTATTGCAGGCCATTGCACTGAACAAGGCATGGTAGTGTGATACTTTTACCCTTTCATGCCGAAGGTATTTGAATGCAGTTGACCATCACTGAATGACAAGAATATCGAGTGCCTATTGTAACAAGACTGAGGTACTACAAATGAAAAATATTGTTCTAGTTTCCGCACTTGCGGTTTGTGTATCCGTTACTTCTGCTGCTGCCGAAGGGCTTTATGCTGGTGCTGCTTTGACAGCTTTGCAGGCAGACAACGATGGTTTTGAAATCGAAACAACGAACCTGACTGCAATCGTAGGTTACGAGGTCAGCCAGACTTTCGCAGTGGAAGGCGAGTTCAGCTTTCCTATTGAAGAAGATGAAATCTCGGGCGTTGATGTTAAGCTCAACACAGCTGCACTCTTTGCCAAAGCATCGTTCCCAATTTCTCCCGATTTTTCGGCGTATGGGCGTATTGGCTTTATGAATTTGGAAGTTGAAGCAAGCAGTGGCGGCGAATCAGCTGATGAGGACGAGACAGGCCTTGCTTTGGGTGCGGGGGCTGAGTACGCGATGTCTTCAACCGTTGCCATCCGTGCAGACGCCACGTTTGCAGATATTGATGACGTTGATGTGACAGCGGTGTCAATCGGCGCGGTATTTAGCTTCTAAGCAAGCGTGATCTACACAAAATTACCTAGGCCCTGATCAGGGCCTGGGCGTCCGAGCGTTTTCAATTCGCTATCACTTGGCCATGAACGCTCATGTCTGGTTTACCCCATGAAAATTTAAGACTTAGCGATACAGCCAACCTTGGGTATATTTGATCGCAGACAGGCCCATAGTGGCAGTACAAAGCCATATTCTGCTTTAAACTAATGCTTCCAAGAAAATTTCAAAATCATTCCAAGGATTGACCATTGGGCTGCGTCAAACCACCGTGATGCGCATGATGACAAGCGACGAAGATTTAGCCACAGCAGCGGCCGCCGGTGACGGTGCCGCTTTTGCAAGCTTGCTTGATCGCCACTATGACAGGCTCTTTGCGTTCTGCTTTCGCATCACCGGATCGCGCAGCGAAGCCGAGGACCTTACACAGGACATTTGCGCGGCTTTGCCTGCGAAACTTGCCAGCTATCAACGCCGCGCCAAGGTCACCACTTGGCTTTACCGGGTTGCCGTTAACGCGGCCCACGATCGCCGCCGCAAGCGCGCGACTTATGCCAAGGCCACCGCAGGATGGGGCGATTGGGAAGTGAACCGCACCGCCGCCCATGCAGACACCAGCCAGAAACTGGATTGGCTAACGGCGGCAATGAGACAGTTATCAACCGACCTGCGCAATACGCTCGCCCTCGTGCTGGATGACATGACACATGCCCAAGCCGCCGAAGTGATGGGCGTTTCTGAGGGGACCATCAGTTGGCGTATCTCAGAGGCGAAAAAGGCGCTCCGCGCACTCAAGGAACAAGAGGACATGGTATGACCGATGACCTGAATGACCTCAAAGCGATGATGGACAAGGCAACGCCACAGCCCGATGCGGCGCGGCGGGCCGAAAACATCGCGTTGGCACAGAAAAGTTTCGCGGACCTCCAAGGATCGCGCGATGCTGCGCGTCCCACTGCTGTAACCGGGCCAAAGGGCCTTTGGACAGGAGTGAAGACGATGCTGAACACAATCACGACAAAAGGTGGGCTGACCACAACAACGGCGCTGGTCGCCTGCGGTTTTCTGTTTTTGACACCACAGGGCCAGGATATTTTGCGCCCCCCATCCGCGCCGCAGATCACAATGACTGAGTTTGATAATGCGATTCCACAGCCACAGATCGAAACCGGCCCTTTGACGGATGATTTTTCAGAAGACGCGATTATCCAAGATGCGCCAGCTGACGCAGGCGCCGAACTGATACTAGGTCCAATGGAAGCGCCCGAACAGGAACTCTCTTTTGCGGATCGTTCGCGCCCGGCGGTGCCCAAGGAACTTCCGCAAGTGACAAACGAAGCGCTGATGCCGCAAATGGAGGACGCCGATATAGACGAGGCCATGCGACAACAGCAGACGCGCGCTGTTCAGGGCCGTCAATCGTTGAACGCAGCCCCCGCCGCGCCATCCGAGATCACGGCAGCGCCGCGTATCGTTGTGCCAGCGCCAAGCGTTGACGATGTCACAATCATGCCGGCCCCAAACACTGAGACCTTTGCCAACGATGACCCCAATCCGCTCAAGATCACAGCAGAGGAACCTGTTTCGACTTTTTCAATCGACGTCGATACCCCCGCCTACGCTGTTGTTCGGTCATCGCTATCGCGTGGCCAGTTGCCACCCGCGCAGGCCGTGCGGATTGAAGAGTTGGTGAATTACTTCCCCTATGATTATCCAACGCCGGATGCAGGCGAGGCCCCGTTTCGGCCGACCGTCACCACATTCCAGACCCCATGGAACGCGGACACACAGCTGGTACACATCGCCCTGCAAGGCCAGATGCCCGAAGTTGCAGCGCGCCCGCCGCTCAATCTGGTGTTCTTGATCGACACGTCTGGGTCTATGGACGACCCAACCAAGCTTCCCCTGCTCAAGCAGTCGTTCCGGCTGATGCTGGACCAACTGCGCCCCGAAGATCAGGTGGCGATTGTCGAATACGCAGGCAGCGCAGGGCAGGTTTTAGTACCTACATCGGCGTCCGAACGCACCACAATTCTGCAAGCAATCCAATCGCTGGGTGCGGGTGGATCAACCAACGGACAAGGTGGATTGGAGCAAGCCTATAGCGTTGCCGAGGCGATGCGCGAGGATGGTGAGGTGAACAGGGTCATTCTGGCCACCGACGGCGACTTCAATGTCGGGCTCAGCAACCCCGATGCGCTCAAGGATTTCATCGCGGACAAGCGCGAGACAGGAACCTACCTAAGCGTGCTTGGCTTTGGTCGCGGCAATCTGGATGATGCCACGATGCAGGCGCTTGCACAGAACGGTAATGGGACGGCGGCCTATATCGACACGTTATCAGAAGCGCAGAAGGTGCTGGTTGATCAGCTATCCGGCGCGCTTTTCCCGATTGCCGGGGATGTGAAGGTGCAGGTTGAATTCAACCCCGCGCAAGTCGCTGAATACCGGCTGATCGGGTATGAGACCCGCGCGTTGAACCGTGAGGATTTCAACAATGACACAGTTGATGCAGGCGAGCTGGGTGCAGGCCATGCAGTCACGGCGATTTACGAAGTGACGCCGGTTGGCAGCCCTGCACAATTGAGCGATCCGCTTCGCTATGGCGCCAATACGGTTGCGGAAACATCAGACGAGTTGGGTTTTCTGAAACTGCGCTACAAAGAACCCGGTGAAGCCGTCAGCCAACTGATCGAAACGCCAATCACTGGCAGCAGCGTGCCCGGAACCGAGGCCAATTTTGCCGCTGCGATTGCCGGGTTCGGACAGCTGTTACGGGATGACAGGTTTCTAGGTAATTGGGGCTATGATGACGCGATTGCGCTGGCCAATGCGAACCGGGGTGAGGATAGCTTTGGCTACCGCACCGAAGCGGTGCAGTTGATGCGGTTGGCGCAAAGCCTTTCGCGATAGATGTAAGACGTAAGGTGGATCATGATCCACCTTACCCCATCAACTGATTTGCGATTTCGCGAGCGGCAGGATTTGCCGCTCGATCAGTCTTTGCAGATCACCAAAATACCCACCACTGCGCGCCGGTCGCAGAGGGTCTGATGTGATCGCCAAGGTCAGTTCAATATCCGGCGCTACGCAAATGATCTGTCCACCATAACCCCGTGCCAAAGCGTATCGGACACCGGCCCCTTCGCCCAGAAACCAGCCATAGCCGTAATCAAGGCCAGAAAAGAAAGACTGCGTGCGCCGCTCAAGTGATCGCGTGACCCAATCAGAACTCAGCACGCGCACGCCAGCGAACTGCCCACCCAGACGGTACATTTCGCCAAACCCTACCATGGCATCAAGCGAAAGTGCCATTTCATTGCCGCCCAGGTAACGGCCCTGCGGATCGCGCGTCCATGCGGGGATATCAATGCCCAGTGGTGCGCCCAGCCTTTCGCGGGCAAGAGACAAAAGTGATTGTCCCGAAACCTCACTCAGCACGGCCCCCAAAACGTGAAATGACCCGGTCGAATATAGCATCCGCGCGCCCGGTTCGGCCACAAAGGGGCGCCCGAGTGCATTTGCAACCCAATTGCTGCTGCTCACCCACTCGCCATAATTCGCACCGGACGTCCGCTCTAACCCGGCTTGCATCGTCACCAGATTTTCAACCGTGATGTCGAACACACGCGGATCGGCATTGGCGGGGATCAAACGGGGGGCCACATCGCCCAAGGTGTCCGTCACAGAACCAAGTTCACCACGATCCAACGCTGCACCTGTCAAGGCCGCGACAATGGTCTTTGAAACTGACTTGATGGGTACTGCACCGCCTAAACCTGGTCCACGAAACCGTTCTGTCAGAACCACCAACCCCGATTGCCGCACCATCAACGCATGGCATTGATCAAAGCCCTGTGCGGTTTCGGATACACCCGCCCACGCATCTGTCTGTGCAAACATAGGTGACGCCAGCGATGCCGCCCCCGCCATAAGAAACCCGCGCCGTTTCATCTTCGTATCCTATCCACAAGACTATCCGTGCGTGAAGATAGGCTGCTGAACAGTTTCCGCCATTAACAATAGCGTGCGATCAGTGCCGGTAGGCAGCAGTCTCGTAAAACTCGCGCAAAGTCTGGCCTTTCACGGGGCGATACCGGTCAAGTTCCTCAAGCTGGGAAATACGGTCCAGCCGGAACATCCGGAACCCTTCGCGCAATTCGCACCAACATACTGCGGTCCAGACCTTACCCCAGAACCAGACACCCAAGGGGCGCACCACGCGCGAGGTCGTGTTCCCAGCCTCATCGGCATAGTCCATTTGCAGCCGGATATGCGCTTCTGACGCGGCTTCGAACCTGTCCAGATAATCGCGCCAATGCCCCTGTTGCTCGGCCCCTTCCATTACATGCACATTAACCTGGCCAACCTGTCTGCGCGCGTCATCGGGCAGTACAGCGTCGATTTTGACCAAGGCTTCCTGCGCCGCAGCGGCCATCTTTGTGCCGCCCCACGTCTGCAAAATCCGCGCGCCTGATACCAAGGCCACAATTTCATCATGAGTGAACATCAGAGGCGGCAGATCATAGCCATCGCGCATTAGATACCCAACGCCTGCCTCGCCCTCTATCGGCACACCAGAGCCGATCAGATGGGCCACATCGCGGTAAATTGTCCGCGGCGTGACCTCCAGTTTTTCGGCCAGTTGCGCCGCCGTGGTCAGCCGACCGCCCCGCAGATACTGCAGTATCTGAAAAAGGCGGTCGGCGCGGCGCATTTAAGCAGCCGCCTCGAACAGGCCGATGGAATTGCCGTCAAGGTCTTTGGCATAGGCAAAACGACCTGCCGGAATTGCGATGGCCGGGCTGATGACCTGACCGCCCGCTTTCCAGCAGCGATCAATCCCCGCTTCCAATGTATCTTCGATGGCAAGGTGAATGGTATTGCCCCCATCCGCCGCAGGCTTGCCCGGATAAAGATGTGCGCCTGCGCTATTCTCTGATCCACCCAGAACAGCCATTGGGTTCGGCCCGGAATTGTCGATTTTCATGTCATAGCCAAACACCGTATTATAAAATGCTACGGACCTATCCATGTCGGTCACCGGAATTTCACCCCAGGCCATTATTGTACGATCGCTCATGTCTCATCTCCTTGTTTTGAGGTTGATGGACATCTTTAAGCATACCCCTGCTGACAGCATTATGTCAGCATGGTTTCAGCAGGCGTCAGTTAACTGTCAGCAATCCAGCCCAAACCATCGGCCGTCGTCGTGCGTGGCTTATACTCCCCAGCGACCCAGCCCCGATAACCCTGCGCATCCAGCATCGCAAAGAACGTCGGATAGTCTATTTCACCCTGATCAGGTTCGCCTCTGTCAGACACCTGCGCGACTTGCACGTGCGCTGTAATATCGCGCATAGCATCCCACGTGCCCAAGACATCACCAGTAATTTTCGCGGCATGGAACGTGTCAAACTGTAGCTGCAGGTTTGCGGCGTCGATTGCTGTGATAACCTCTCGTCCAAGATTAAAATCGTTCAGGAAATACCCCGGCATTGTTTCACCATTGATAGGCTCAATTGTCAGGCTTTGTTCCGGTGCTTCTGCCGCTGCCCAGCGCAGATTATTGATAAATGTGGCTTTGGCCGCATCGCCCGCGGCCACGCCAGACATGATATGCAGATGTGTCGCACCAAGTGTTTGCGCGTAACGCAAAGCCCGTCCAAAATCTTTCTTGAACCGTTCTTCCAATCCGGGGATGGCCGCAAATCCCTGCGGTCCGCCGGTATAGTTTGGCGGCGGGCAGTTGATCAGTGCCATTTGCAATTCATGCTTGCCCAATTCGTTGACGATATCCTGCGCATTAATGTCATACGGGAAAAGAACTTCTACTGCGTCAAAGCCCGCCTCTTTCGCTGCTTCAAACCGTTCCAGAAACGGAAGTTCCGTGAAGAGCCAAGTCAGGTTGGCGCAGAAATTCGGCATTGGATGTCCTTCAGGCTGTTCACGGGTTTGAGCCGCACAAGACTGAAATTCATCTGTTTTTGCAAGTTGTACGCGAAACATCTAACGCGTCAGAATAGCAACATGATGGAAAGACTAAGTTCAGACGTCTCATAATCACGCTATTGATGCCGCTTTATGATCGGCCGCGGTGGCGCAATCACAAGATGGCGTATGACAATTGACTGGTATCCACTTTAGCGCCCGTTCAATCCGCAACGGCTTGCCGCACATAAGCGGCCTGTTCCTTTTCCTTTATGTCGCCCGGCGTGCGCAGCTTCAAATGCCGCCGCATTTTGCCGCTACCTTCCAGATGATCATCGGAATCATCAAAAGACGCGCCATTGGAGAACTCAACCGACACGTGGTCTTTATAGGTAAAAATGCCGCCAAAAAACTGCTTGTCGTCATCCGGGTCGAGGGCAAAAACCTCACCACCGTACTTTGACACAAACCGCACATCCGGCGCGATCTGGTCCACCAATTCCTTTACGGCAAGCGTAATCTCTTCACTGGTTGATTGGTCCATCTCACCCTCGCTTTGTCGTCATCTTTGGCTGTAGCCACCCTAAAGACCCCAAATCATTTGAAAAAACGGCAACGTATCTCTGCTGACATATCTTGTCGCAGGTTACTCCAGTTCTGCCGATGGGATGATCGGGAAAAACACACCTTGCGAGCGGATGCCGAACCATCGCGCGCCTTCGTGATCAGCGTGTACACCGATATCCACCAAGCGGTAGAAGGATTTGCGATCAATCAACGCCTCAAGATTGGTCCGCACCAGCACATAGGGCGATGGTTCGCCTGTTTCGGGGTCGCGCACAACGCGGATTGGGTGATCAGGGCCCGCCGTCATACGGTCGCCGACATTTGTTTCAAACTCCAGCCCATCGTCGCGTTTGTTGAAATCAACGGCGACAAACGGTGCGTCATCAACCGTGATCCCGACCTTTTCAACCGGGGTGACAAGCACGTAGTCATCCCCATCTTTGCGCAGAATCGTCGAAAATAGCTTGACCAGCTCAGGCCGACCAATCGGTGTTCCCAGGTAAAACCACGTCCCGTCCCGCGCAATCCGCATGTCGATGTGCCCGCAATGCGGCGGATTCCACAGGTGAACCGGTGGTAAACCGCCCTTTTGGGCAGCACGCGCGCTACTGGCGAGGCTTTCGGCGCTTGGTGTCACAATCTTTTGTGTGGTCATTCTTTTTGCCATTGGGTGTGATGGGATTATCTGTTGTGATGCACGATATAGTTCAACCGGAGGAATGTCATGGCCAACAATGCCGATCTCGTCGTTCAGATTGAAAACCTGGGCGCAAAGCTGGCAGAGGCGCGCACCAGCATCAGTGCCCGTTTCATTGGCCAACCACGCGTTGTGGACCTGACGCTGACCGCACTGATTTGCGGTGGGCATGCCGTGCTGATCGGCCTGCCCGGTTTGGGCAAGACGCGCCTTGTTGATACGCTGTCCACCGTGATGGGCCTAAACGGCAACCGCATTCAGTTTACACCAGACCTAATGCCTGCGGATATCCTTGGCTCCGAAGTGTTGGAAACGACCAAAGACGGTTCCCGCAGCTTTCGTTTCATTGAAGGTCCCATCTTTTGCCAACTTTTGATGGCGGATGAGATTAACCGCGCGTCCCCCCGGACCCAATCGGCCCTCTTGCAAGCCATGCAGGAAAAAGAAGTGACCATCGCAGGCGAACATCGCCCGCTTGGTGTGCCCTTCCACGTGCTAGCCACCCAAAACCCGATTGAACAGGAAGGAACCTATCCACTGCCAGAGGCGCAGTTAGATCGTTTCCTTGTACAGATTGACGTGCCCTACCCGGACCGTGACACAGAAAAAGACATCCTGATCGCTACTACTGGCGTTGAAGAGGCCGCATCAACAGCCGTCTTCACCGCACAGGAATTGCTTGACGCGCAAACCCTGCTGCGCCGCATGCCGGTGGGTGACAATATCGTCGAAATGATCCTTGATCTTGTGCGTGCTTGCCGCCCTGACGACGAAAACGCCCCTGATATTATCCGCCAGAACGTCAGCTGGGGTCCCGGCCCACGTGCTGCACAAGCACTGATGTTGACGGTGCGCGCACAAGCGCTGCTTGAAGGCCGCCTTGCACCATCAGCCGAAGATGTCCGCGCGATGGCTGTCCCTGTGCTGGAACATCGCATGGCCCTGTCCTTTGCGGCCCGTGCCCGCGGCGAAAGCATCCACCACGTCATCAATACTGTGGCAGATCAAATCACGACCGTGGCCAACGCTGCATGACAAACCCCCTCGCCCTCAGATCAGACGCCGAGGCGCTGGCCGCCCCGCTGCCCCCGCTTCTGGCGGAAGCAGAACACTTGGCGTCCGCAGTTCTGCTTGGCGATCATGGGCGCAGACGGGCGGGAACGGGCGATACGTTCTGGCAGTATCGTCCTGCGCAACCGCATGATGAGGCACGCAGCATCGATTGGCGACGCTCTGCACGGTCAGACGCCAATTTCGTGCAGGATAAAGAGTGGCAGATCGCACAGTCCATTATTCTTTGGGTAGATCAGGCGGCGTCAATGTCTTTTGGCTCTGATGACAACTTGCCAACCAAGGCACAGCGCGCACGCGCACTTGGGCTTGCCTGCGCGATCTTGCTGATCCGTGGCGGCGAACGCGTGGGGCTGACAGGGTTGCGCCTTCCACCGCGGCGGGGCGAAGCGCAATTGATGCAAATGGCGCAACTTTTGTCCCAAGAAGACGACACGGATTATGGCGCACCCGAAGCGCAAGGAATGCTGCCCCATTCTCGCGCGTTTTTCATCAGTGACTTTCTGGGCGACATCAAACCGATTGAAGAGGCGCTGCTGCGTGCAGCAGATCGCGGCGTGGGCGGGGCGCTTTTGCAGGTGCTTGATCCGCAGGAAGAGGCATTTCCTTTTGATGGTCGCACGATTTTTCAAAGCATGTCAGGGGCGATCCAGCACGAAACACTGAAGGCGGGCGACCTGAAAACCCGCTATCTTGACCGGCTGGCAGAGCGCAAGGATCGCTTGCAAAACCTTGCGCGTATCACCGGCTGGCAATTCCAAACCCACCATACAGGCGAAAGTGCGACCAATGCCCTTCTTTGGCTATACGGCGCGTTGGAGCATCACATCTGATGTGGTCTATCGGTCCCATAGGTTTTGCCGCCCCTTGGCTGTTGCTTGGCCTGATCGTGCTGCCGATCCTGTGGATTTTGCTGCGCGCGGTGCCACCTGCACCGATCCGCCGGCGCTTTCCCGGTGTGGCACTTTTATTAGGGCTGACCGACGACGAAAACCAAACTGACCGCACGCCATGGTGGCTGCTGTTGCTGCGTATCCTTGCTGTCGCGGCTGCAATCATTGGGTTCGCTGGCCCTGTTCTGAACCCACAAAACGCACGCGAAGGGTCTGGTGATCTGGTGATCCTGCTTGATGGGTCATGGGCCGGTGCGCCCAGCTGGCAAGCGCGTCTGGACCGCGTTGATACTCTGCTGACCGAAGCCGCACTTGCCGACCGGCGGACAGCCGTGGTCAACCTCAACGATCTGCCAGTGGGCGATCTGCCCTTTGCCGCCCCTGCCGATTGGCGAAATCGTCTGCCCAGCATTCAGCCACAACCATGGCAACCTGACGCACCGGCGGCGTGGTTTGCTGAGGTAGAAGGAAATTTTGAAACTTACTGGATTTCAGATGGGCTGGACTGGGATGGGCGCACAGATCTTTTAACCGAACTGGAACGCCGTGGCGGTGTGACTGTTTTCCAAACACCCCGTCAAACTATCGGCATCCGCCCGGCCCGCTTTGAAAACGGGGAAGTCATTGTGTCTGCCACCCGTTCCCCCATCGGCAACCCGCTTGAAACAATGGTTACTGCCGTAGGTTTTGATCCCGCTGGTGTCGAACGCCAGCTCGCAAGCGTCCCACTGACCTTTGAACCCGGCGCGCCGAGTGCAGAAACGGCGATGGTGCTGCCGCCTGAACTGCGCAACCGGATCACCCGGTTTGAAATTACAGGCCGACGCTCTGCTGGGGCTGTCAGCCTGACGGATGACGCGCTGAAACGGCGCGAGGTCGCCCTGATCGCCGGGCGGGACGATCGCGAAAGCCTCGAACTGTTATCCCCTCTGTTTTATCTGCGCGAAGCGTTGGAACCGACCGCAGATGTGATCGACGGCACGTTGGATGATATCCTGCTGGCCAACCCGGATGTCATTATTCTTGCTGATGTGGCCAACCTTGCTGGTCTTGAAGCGGACGCTGTATTGGAATGGGTCGAAAGCGGTGGGATGCTCTTGCGCTTTGCCGGCCCCCGGCTTGCCGCATCAGACCAAGGCCGCAACGCAGTGGACCCTTTGCTGCCCGTGCGCCTGCGCTCAGGTGGCCGATCGGTGGGTGGCGCGATGAGCTGGGGTGAACCTAAAACGCTGGCCCCCTTTGCCGCAGACAGCCCTTTCTTTGGATTGCCTGTCCCGGATGATGTCACCGTCACAAGCCAGGTTATGGCGCAACCTGACCCGACATTGGCTGACCGCGTGATCGCGCAGTTGACCGATGGCACCCCTCTTGTCACGCGCAACATCGTTGGTGAAGGCCAGATCGTGTTGGTGCATGTCACCGCGAATGCGGAATGGTCCAGCCTGCCCCTGTCCGGCCTTTTTGTACAAATGCTGGAACGGCTGGCCGTATCCACACGCCCGGCAAACCCCGATGCGACCGAACTTGTTGGGACAACTTGGCTGCCTAACAGGGTCTTGGATGGTTATGGTCGCCTTCAAGATGGCAGCGCCTTGCCCGGTGTGGCAGGTGAAGTATTGGCAGAAGGTATGCCCGGCCCCGCTTTGCTACCAGGGCTATACGCAGGTGGTGACCGCCAGCTTGCTGTAAATGTAATCGGAGAAGACACCGTGTTGAATGTTGCCCAGTGGCCTGCACGCATCGCAATTGAAGGTATGACAGTGGTCCGGGAAACCGCGCTAAAGGGCTGGTTGCTAAGCGCAACAGTGTTGTTGCTACTGATCGACGTCATTGCATCATTAGCTATTGGTGGCCGATTGAAGGGACCGCGCGCTGATGTCGCCGCAGCCTTCGCCCTTTTAGTTTTGTGGGCGCCGGACGCACAAGCGCAGACCACCGAAGACTTTGCTTTGCGCGCAACAACCGAGGTCGTTTTGGCGCATGTTCTGACCGGTGACGCCGAAATAGATGACATCGCCGAAGCTGGTTTGCTTGGCTTATCGCAAACACTGTTTCGACGTACGTCCATCGAACCCGCAGCACCCATTGGCGTAAACCTTGAAAGCGACGAGCTTGCCTTTTTCCCGTTCCTGTACTGGCCTGTTACTGCGGACCAACCACTGCCCAGTCGCGAGGCTTATGCCAAACTGAACCGCTATCTGCGTTCGGGCGGTATGATCATGTTTGACACCCGTGATGCCGATACCGCGCGCTTCGGCTCAGGCTCGCCCGAAGGGCAGCGTTTGCAGGCCATTGCCCGTTCCCTTGATATTCCAGGGATCGAACGTATCCCACCCGATCACGTTCTCACCCGCACGTTTTATCTCCTCCAAGATTTCCCCGGGCGCTATGCCAGCCGCGATGTCTGGGTCGAAGCCGCCCCGATTGACGCGCAACAGGTCGAAGGCATGCCGTTCCGCAACCTCAACGACGGGGTGACGCCTGTGATCATCGGCGGCAATGACTGGGCGCGGGCCTGGGCCGTTGACGGGAATGGGCGGCGCATGTTCCCGGTCGGGCGCGGCATGTCGGGCGAACGACAGCGCGAGATTGCACTGCGTTTCGGGGTGAACGTGATTATGCACGTTCTGACGGGCAACTATAAATCTGATCAGGTCCATGTCCCTGATCTGCTTGATCGGTTGGGGCAGTAGCATGAACGGCACGCTTGTCCTTGATCCGCTGATCCCACTTACCTTGCTTTATGGTGTTGCGGGCCTTGCCTTGCTTGCCCTGATCCTTGCAGTCTGGCGGCGGTTACCGGGCTGGTGGCTGCGCGGGTTGGCAGGGCTTGCCTTGCTGGCAGCCATCGCAAACCCAAGCATTCAGCAGGAAGACCGCGAACCGCTAAGCGATATCGTGATGATGGTGGTTGACGAAAGTGCCAGCCAACGCATCGGCGACCGCCCCGATCAAAACGCGGCGGCCATCGCGAATATCGAAAGCGAAATTGCGCGTCAGCCAAACACCGAACTACGGACCGTCACACTGGGCGATGGGGAAGGTGACCTTGGCACGACCCTGATGACCTCCCTGTCAGAGGCACTGGCAGAAGAGCCTCAAGCGCGGATCGCAGGCATCATTCTTGTCACGGATGGACGGCTGCACGATATCGAACGCGCACCCAGGCTGCCGGCACCCGTCCACACCTTGCTAACCGGCCAGCCTGATGACTGGGATCGGCGTTTGGTTGTCGAAAACGCGCCCGCCTTTGCAATCCTTGGTGAAGAGGTCAATCTGACCCTGCGGATCGAAGATCAGGGGGCCGCACCCGACGCAACCTCTGTACCGCTATCCATATCCATTGATGGCGACGCGCCTATCACCGTTCCGGTTCCAATTGGCGAAGATGTGCAACTGCCTATCACCTTGCCACATGGCGGTATGAACGTGTTGCAATTCACAATTCCAGACGCCGAGGGCGAACTGACCAACCGCAACAATGCCGCCGTCGTGCAAATCAACGGGGTGCGCGACCGTTTGCGCGTTTTGCTGGTGTCGGGCGAACCGCATCCGGGTGAACGCACATGGCGCAACCTGCTGAAATCCGATTCCTCAGTCGATCTGGTGCATTTCACCATTCTGCGTCCCCCCGAAAAGCAAGACGGCGTGCCAGTCAATGAACTGTCGTTGATCGCCTTTCCAACGCGTGAATTGTTCTTGGAAAAGATCAACGATTTCGATCTGATTATCTTTGACCGCTACCGCCGCCGCGGCATTCTACCCAGCGCCTATCTGGACAATATTCGGTCTTACGTCGAACAAGGCGGCGCGGTCCTGATTTCATCCGGGCCAGAGTATGGATCAGCCGAAAGTATCTATCGTTCACCCTTGGGGCAAATCCTGCCCGGTGCACCCACGGCGCGGGTCTTTGAAGAAGGGTTTGTGCCGCAAATCACGGACCTTGGTGCGCGCCACCCGGTAACCGAGGGGCTTGATGCGCTGTCCCCCAATCCCGATGGCGAAGGCCCCGGGTGGGGGCGTTGGTTCCGCCTTGTTGATGTGCTGGTGCCGCAGGATGCCATGACAGTTATGTCCGGCCTTGATGACCGTCCGCTGCTGACGCTGAACCGTGTCGGCGAAGGGCGCGTTGCATTGATCGCTTCAGATCATTCATGGCTTTGGGATCGTGGATACGAAGGCGGCGGGCCGCAATTGGAATTGCTGCGCCGTCTGGCCCATTGGATGATGAAAGAACCCGAGCTTGAGGAAGAGGCGTTATGGGTCGAACCGACCGGACAGACCATGCGTATCATCCGCCGCACCCTAGAGCTTGAGACTGGCGAGGTGACGATCACCCATCCGGACGGGACCGAAACAATACTGCAACTCGAAGAGGTTTCTCCGGGACGGTTTGAGGCCATTTGGGACGCGCCCGAAATTGGGCTGTATCGCCTGAACGACGGGGAAGAGACCGCTGTCATCGCCCTTGGCCCCGCGGCGCCGCGTGAATTTGAACAGACTATCGCAGATGCGGCATTGTTGACGCCGTTGGTGGACAGCACACGCGGTGGCATCGCCGCAATCTCCGCCGGCGATATTGACATCCGAACGGTACGCGAAGGGCGGCCCGCTGCCGGGCGCGGTTGGATCGGGATCACCCCGCGAGAGGCGTTCCGCACCGCTGAGATCAACATCAACCCGCTCTTACCTGCGTGGGCCTTCTTGTTGTTGGCGTCATTGCTGATAATCGGGGCATGGCTGCGCGAAGGGCGCCGATAGTACAATGATCGCCACGACCCTGAAAGCGCTTGGCATCATCATCCTTGCCGTGCTGACACTGGTGGGTTGCCAGACAATCCGCAATTCCGGAAACGTGCCGCTGCCCGAACCTGATGATAACACGCTGCGGGTCGCGACCTACAATGTGCACTACATCATCTTGGGCCGCGAAACCGGCGCTTGGTCTGTTGGGGATTGGGAACGGCGCAAGACGCCGTTTAACCTGGCTTTTAATGCCGTTGATGCCGATGTTATTGGGTTTCAGGAAATGGAAAGCTTTGGCCGTGGCAGTGGTGGACGGATAAACCTGACGCTTGATTGGCTATTGGAAAATAACCCCGATTATGCAGCCGCAGCCGTTGGTGACCCGGCTGCATTTCCTTCAACACAACCCATCCTGTATCGGTCCGACCGTCTGACCTTGTTAGACGATGGCTGGTTCTTTTTCTCAGACACACCGGATGTCATCTATTCGCGCACTTTCAACGGGTCTTTTCCGGCCTTCACATCGTGGGCGCAGTTCCGCGACAACACGAGTGGAGAGATCTTTCGCGTTATCAACTTGCATACCGATTATGCCAGCCGATCCAACCGCATCCAGTCGATCGAACTGGTGGCAGACCGCATTGCGCCTTGGATGGCGGATAATGAAACCCTTTTTGTGATCGGGGACTTTAACGGCCGGATCGGTGATACTGTGGTGAATATCCTTGCAGACAAGGGTTTGAACTTTGCGCCAGTGCAAGGATCGACCTTCCACTTCAACCGCGGGATCAACCTGTTCGGGGCCATTGATCACATAGCAAGCACCGGAAACGCCCAGCTGATCGGTCAACCCATAGTGTTGCGTCGTAAATTTGCGGGCGAATGGCCAACCGACCACTACCCCGTTATTGCAGACTACCGGCTTGGGCCAAGCCGCTAGTTGTCGAGAACAACTTCAAACAAGTCATCCGACCAGCCATCAACATTACAGCGGGCGCGCACGTAAACAACTGTGGCCCCTTCAGGAATGGCGACACCCGAAAGTGAACGCGTAAAGGGCTGTTCTGTCACATGAGGATGCAAAAGTTCACGGATGCCAAGGCTATTGCCGTCAGCATCCAGCACCTCCCATCCATCGGCATAGTGATCCCAACCCGTATCCGGATGGGACAGCGTTACGCTGAACCTGTCACCGCTCACAGTGACATTTTCTACAACCGGTCCGTCCGCAAATGCAGGGACGGCAAACAGGATCAAGGCACATGTCAGTCTCATGCCTCCTCCTTTAGCAGAATACTGCGCGGCAGCGACGCAAATTCCCGTGACCAGACGACCCAGACCACAAGCGCGGTCGCAATCATCAATGCAATCGGACCCAAGAGCCATGCGAGTGCGGCCAATGCAAAGTACATGGCGCGCAAACCGCGGTTAAAGTTGACCGCAGCACGAATATTCAGCTCTGCCGCTTGGGCTGCGCGGGGATAGGCAACCGGGTCTTTTGGATCATTCGGGACGGCCGCCATCATAACGGCGCAATAGCCAAAGACCCGGTTCGCCCAAACGAATTTCAAAAAGGCATTGGTCAGGAAGATTGCAACAAAAGCCAGCTTGAGTTGAAAAATCACAACCGGTACCGCCATCTCGGTCACCTCTGCTGCGACACCCCGCAAGGGTTCAGTGTTGCCTGCCAAGGCCAAGACGCCACCGACCGCCAACAAACAGGTAGATGCAAAGAATGACGTACCCTGCCGCAAGCTGGCCAAAATCTGACTGTCAAAGATGCGCGGATCGCGCGTAACAAAGACCTTCATCCAGTCGCGCCGCCGTTCTGACATCAGGATCGTGACCGACGGGCGTTTGGCGCCCGCATGTTCGATCATCCAACTGATCACAAACCATGCTATGACAATGGCCGCCGCCGCTGCCAAATCGAGCGGCCCCAAAAGTGCCATATGATCAAGTATTTGCATAAACGCTTATGTACCCTCTACAGTTGAGACTTGCTATATCTCAAAATTGGTAATATATTTTTACCAATCAGCTGATCAGGGGGAGTCGCCACGTGGAAATGCCAGCACCAGACGCCAATGTCATGTCACGAAAAGCACAGATCGTGGAGCGCTTGTCAGAGGTTTTACCGCGCGATGCCGTGATTTCGGACGAAAGTGAAACGCGTGCTTATGAATGTGACGCCCTGACAGCCTATAAATGTCCGCCGCTTTGCGCGGTCCTGCCTGCAAATACCAAAGAGGTCGCGGACGTCCTACGCATCTGTCACGAAATGGGCGTGCCTGTCGTGCCGCGCGGGTCCGGCACTTCGCTGGCTGGTGGTGCATTGCCGACAGCTGATTGCGTCATCCTTGGCGTGGCCAAGATGAATGATGTGATTGAGACGAACTATGACGACCGTTATATCCGTGTGCAAACGGGCCGCACAAATCTGTCGGTAACAGGCGCGGTTGAGACAAATGGCTTTTTCTACGCACCTGACCCGTCCAGCCAGCTGGCCTGTGCCATTGCCGGCAACATCGCGATGAACTCTGGCGGGGCGCATTGCCTGAAGTATGGCGTGACCACAAACAATCTGATGGGCGTGACCATGGTTCTGATGGATGGGACCATTGTTGAAATCGGTGGCGCGCATCTGGATGCGGGCGGTCTGGATATTCTGGGCGTGATCTGCGGCTCGGAAGGGCAGCTAGGCGTCGTCACCGAAGCCACACTGCGCATCCTGCACAAGCCAGAGGGCGCGCGCCCTGTTTTGATGGGCTACGATAGCTCGGAAGTGGCCGGTCAGGTGGTGACCGACATCATCAAGGCGGGCATCCTGCCGGTCGCAATCGAATTCATGGACCGTCCTTGCATTGAGGCGACCGAAGCCTTTGCCAAGGCAGGTTATCCGATGTGCGAAGCGCTTTTGATCGTTGAGGTCGAAGGGTCTGATGCTGAAATTGACGCGCAATTGAAACTGATTATGGATATCGCTGCCAAGCATAACCCAGTAGAGCTGCGCGAAGCGAAAGACGCTGATGAGGCAGGCCGCATCTGGCTGGGCCGTAAATCCGCTTTCGGTGCGATGGGCCAGATCAACGATTACATGTGCCTCGACGGCACGATCCCTGTGTCATCCCTGCCCTTCGTGCTTAAACGGATTGGCGAGATGTCGAAAGAATTCGGCCTTGATGTGGGCAATGTGTTTCATGCAGGCGACGGAAACATGCACCCGCTAATCCTGTTTGATGCCAACAAACCCGGCGATCTGGAGTTGTGCGAAGACTTCGGCGCGGAAATCCTGAAGCTTTGCGTCGAGGTCGGTGGTTGCCTTACAGGCGAACATGGTGTGGGCATCGAAAAGCGCGATCTGATGAACGTGCAGTATGATCCGGCGGATTTGGAAGCACAGATGGCGATCAAAGATATCTTTGATCCAGCATGGTTGTTGAATGCCGCAAAAGTGTTCCCACTGAACACGTCCGAAGCGCGGCGCGCGGCGTAAGGGGCGCTGCCCACGCTTCGCGCCCCCGAGGTATTTTCAAACATGAGAAGAAGATAACATGACGCCGAAAAACGAAAAGGAATTGGCCCAGATGATCACTGGGGCCAATGGTACTTTACGGATCAAAGGTGGTGGTACGCGGCCTATCGGGCAGTGTGACGGTGATGAGCTGAACACATCTGCGATGAGCGGGATCAGCCTTTATGAACCCGGCGCGCTGACGATTGTGGCTGGCGCAGGCACACCGATTGCCGAGGTCGAAAAGGTACTGGCCGCAGAAAACCAGCGCCTTGCATTTGAACCGATGGATCACCGCGCGCTGTTGGGCACCAAAGGCGCGCCGACACTGGGTGGCATGGCTGCCGCCAATGTATCCGGCCCCCGCCGCATATCAGTCGGTGCCTGCCGCGATTTTATGCTGGGTGTGCGGTTTGTCGATGGGCAAGGCAATATCGTCAAAAACGGTGGCCGCGTGATGAAAAATGTCACCGGGTATGACCTTGTGAAGTTGCTGACGGGGTCATATGGCACCTTGGGCGTGCTAACAGAAGTGTCGCTAAAAGTGCTGCCAAACGTCGAAACTATTGGCACCGTGATGTTGTATGGCCTAACTGATACGAAAGCGATTGAGGCTATGTCAGCCGTACTCGGTTCACCTTTTGAAGCGACCGGTGTCGCGCATTTTCCGAAAAGCAAATTTGGCGATCCGCTGACCATGATCCGCGTTGAAGGGTTTGAAACCTCTGTCACCTACCGCGCTGAAAAGCTGCGCGATCTGCTCAAACCATTCGGTGACGCAGAAATTCAGATTGGTGCGACAGAGGGGCCCGGTTCGCCCGAAGGGTGGTCTTGGGTACGGGATGTGACAGCATTTGCCGAACATCCCGGTGATGTCTGGCGTATTTCGGCCAAACCATCAGAGGCAGCAAACCTTGTGGCCAAGATGGAGGCGAATGCCGTACAATATGATTGGGGTGGCGGCTTGATCTGGGCGTTGACAGACGAAGGCCGCGACTTGCGCGCGGCGTTAGGTGACTTTGACGGTCACGCGACCCTCATCCGCGGCAAAGCCGATGTCCCCACCTTTCAACCTGAAGTGCCCGCCTTGGCCGCCATCACGGCTGGCCTGCGCGCGAAATTTGACCCACGTGGCATTCTTAATTCCGGGATCATGAGCTGATGCAAACGACCTTTACGCCCGAGCAGTTGAAAGATCCCGCTATCCAGCGCTCAAACGAGATTTTGCGCTCTTGCGTGCATTGCGGTTTTTGCACGGCAACCTGCCCGACCTATCAGGTGCTTGGCGATGAACTCGACAGCCCGCGCGGGCGAATCTACCTGATTAAGGACATGCTTGAGAATGAGCGTAAGCCGGACGCAAAGACGGTCAAACACATCGACCGCTGCCTGTCCTGCCTTGCCTGTATGACAACCTGTCCGTCAGGTGTGCACTATATGCATCTGGTTGATCATGCGCGCGCCTACATCGAAAAGAACTATGACCGGCCGTGGTCCGACCGCGCCCTGCGCTGGATTCTTGCGCGTATTCTACCCTATCCGATGCGGTTCCGTGTGGCCTTGCTGGGCGCTAAGATCGGGCGGCCTTTTGCGCGGCTGATGCCGGACGCCCGCCTGCGCGCGATGCTGGAAATGGCCCCGAAAACCATTCCACCAGTCAGCCGCAATGATGACCCGCAGACCTTTCCTGCACAGGACAAAAAGATGCGTGTGGCCCTTATGACGGGTTGCGCGCAAAAGGCACTGAATACGGATATCAACGACGCTACCATCCGTTTGTTGACCCGCTTGGGTGCTGAAGTTGTGGTGGCAGAGGGTGCAGGCTGCTGTGGCGCACTGACCCATCATATGGGCAAAGAAGATGAAAGCCATGCGACGGCGGCCAAAAATATCCGTGCCTGGGCCAAGGAAATGGACGGTGACGGGCTTGATGCCGTCGTCATTAATACGTCCGGCTGCGGGACGACCGTTAAAGACTACGGGCATATGTTCCGCAACGATGCGCTGGCTGATGACGCCGCGCGGGTGTCTGGTATCGCGATGGATGTGTCTGAAATTCTGATGAAGCTGGACATGCCAGAAGGCGAAGATAAAGGCACCAAAGTCGCCTATCATGCCGCCTGTTCATTGCAACACGGCCAGCAGATCAAGACGTTCCCCAAGGACCTGCTGAAGAAAGCTGGCTTCACAGTTTTGGAGCCTGCAGATAGCCACCTGTGCTGCGGTTCTGCGGGCACTTATAACCTGATGCAGCCTGAAATTTCAAAGCAGCTCAAGAACCGCAAGGTCCAAACGCTTGAGGCACTGACGCCCGATATCATTTCGGCTGGCAATATCGGTTGCATGATGCAGATCGGCGGCGGCACCGAGGTGCCCATCGTGCATACGGTCGAGCTTTTGGACTGGGCGACAGGTGGTCCGCAGCCCCCTGCACTGACGGCGCCGGGCAAACGTGAGCCGCAGATACCAATTTTGCGATAGTGTCATAATGCTGCCCCAACTCTTGGCCACAGTGCAGGTATGAAGCAGTTCTTGACGATACGACAGATCCTTATGGCGGCGGTTTTGGCCGCAACCAGTGTTATGCCAGCGCAAGCGCAGAACGCAGGTTTGGTCACATTGGAAACACGGCAAGACAGCCAAGGCTGGGAGGCCGTGGGCCGCCTTGATATTCGCGGTAAGGGCTTTTGCACGGCGGCACTTATCAGGGACAGATTGATCCTCACAGCGGCGCATTGCCTTTATGATGTCGACGGATCCCTGATTGACCCGCGGCGGTTTTCATTCCTTGCAGGGCTGCGCGATGGGCAGGCACAAACCACACGGTCGGTCATGCGCGCAATTGCACATCCTG
This sequence comes from Roseobacter sp. CCS2, assembly GCF_000169435.1. Taxonomy (GTDB): domain Bacteria; phylum Pseudomonadota; class Alphaproteobacteria; order Rhodobacterales; family Rhodobacteraceae; genus Yoonia. The sequence goes on from NZ_AAYB01000001.1 coordinate 361,251, forward strand.
ATTACATCCACTCTGGTAACGCGACAAACGCAAGCGAGGTCGCAATCGATATCGCTGTGCTGGAACTTGACCGGCCTATCCGAAGCACGCGGATGCGGCCCTACCGCATTGCCCAGCGCCCCATTACAGGTGATGAGGTCGGTGTTGTATCCTATGGCCGCGGGCGCGAAGATGCCGCCAGCCTGCAACAGGTCTGCAACGTTCTGGGACGGCAAACAGGTGTCATCGTCATGACCTGCGACGTTGAATACGGCTCTAGCGGATCACCGGTTTTTATGGTCCGCGAAGGTGAAACCCGGATTGCATCAGTCGTTTCAGCCATGGCCCATGTGAACGGGCAGAAGGTGTCACTCGGCACATCGCTGGAGGGGCCTTTGAACGCGCTTCTTAGCCACTTTGCCACTTTGGGCCCTGCACGGCCCGGTGGCACGCAACGGCTGATTGATGTGAACGAACGCAACGATACTGGGGCGAAATTCGTCCGCCCTTGACCCCCTTGAAAGCGGGGAATGATATTCCCAAATAATGGTGACGGGGACGCCAATGATGGGTCCTCGGCAAACCGGCTTGTCCCCTATGGGAAAGCTAGAACATTGTTATCGCTTAAGAAAAGGATGACCCAAATGCGTGCATTTGATCTGACACCCCTCTACCGTGCCACCGTTGGTTTTGACCAAGTTGCCGATCTTATGGATCGTGCCCTTGCCAATGATGTCGGCCAAAACAGCTATCCCCCTTACAATATCGAAAAAACCGATGATGACGCATGGCGCATTTCCATCGCCGTCGCTGGTTTTTCCGATGACGACCTCGCGATTGAGGTCAAAGACCGCTCACTGCAAGTCACAGGCCGCAAAGCCGCTGATGAGACCGAGCGCAACTACCTGCACCGCGGCATCGCCACCCGCGCGTTCGAGCGTCGTTTCCACTTGGCCGACCACGTCCGCGTGACAGGGGCTGCGCATGAAAACGGCATGCTGCATATTGATTTGATGCGTGAAGTGCCAGAGGCGCTGAAGCCCCGCCGGATTGAGATTTCCGCGGCTGGCAAGACCGATGCGAATTTGGTTGAGGCGAAGTCGGTTAATTAAAGGTAAAGAGCAAAGCTACTGAGGCGCGCGACCTGAAAAGGTTGCGCGCCATTTCGTTTGCTTAAATTTGATAAGTTGTGAATGACGGCTTTGAGCCCAATTCGACAAATGCTGCGCTGACCACGAATGTCGGCTATAGTTTGTGAATGAGCCAAGTATCAGCCACAGAATTTCCTATCGCAAAACCACTTGGGCAAAACTCAAGCGAGATGGCGACAGCGCGCATCAAGATCATCGTCGCAGGCCAAGGTTTTTTCGATATCGCAGGTCAAATAAGAACCGCTTTCGTTGTCGGAAGCCGCGCTACGCCTATAGACGTATCTTATTCTGAAAACGCGAGCTGTACCGAGTTCACACTTCCAGCATGGGTCGGAACTGCAGTGCTTGGCGTTTCTGGGCGCGAGCTGAGCCATGAGGTTCATGACTTGTCCGACCTTCCAGTCACCCCGTTCCTTACCGCAATTCAGCGAGATGCACCTGATGCGCCCGATATCGCAAGGCTGGCTTACATGAACTGGAGTGCTTGGCGTGGCACCGCAGATGCCCAAATCGCTCAGCGCGTGTGGCACACCCTACAAGCTGCGCCGGCACGGAAGTTGAGTGATATCGCAGATCACCTTGGTTTGAGTGATAGACGCGTCAGGGCAGCGGTGAGGGAAGAAACCGGCCTTACAGCTGCCCAATGGCGAAAGCTGATCAGACTTGAGAAATCCAGCCATGCGATCACGACCAGCATAGAACCCATGTCAGCCGTCGCCTTCAATTCGGGCTATGCTGACCAGAGTCATATGAACCGCGACTTCAGAGAGTTGGCTGGCACCAGTCCAGCGATGTTGAGGCGATCCGCCTTGAGCGGGTAAGCCGTTACTTCCGTTCTGTTCAAGATCGGTCGGCCTTGATGGGTTATTGTTCTTTGCAAAGCTATAAGGACCGAAATCATGAAACCATCCTATCTTGAAATTGGCGCACCCGATGCCGCCAATGCCCAAAGCTTCTTTGCAGACCTTTTCGAATGGTCGTTCACCCCAATGGAAAACGGCGGCTGGTTCGAGTCCGGAGATATCAAGACCGGCCTGCATGGCAATGATGACCGACCAGCCATTGTTGTCTACTTTACCGTTCCTGACATTGAGGCCACCGTCGCAAAAGTGCGCAGTCTTGGGGGAACCGCTGACGATCCAACGGCAGAAGAGCCCGGGTTTGGAAGGTTTTCAACCTGCACTGATCCGCAAGGTATTCGTTTTGGTCTTCGCCAAGAGTGAAAAGCTATAGCTGACATTCGGATACCCAAAGCACGTGGATACCTCGATCATGGTTATCTGGAATTGGATAATAACACCGCCGAACGCGCAATGCGCCCGATTGCACTGGGCCGCAAGAACTACCTGTTCATGGGATCGCAGCGTGGCGGCAAATCCGCTGCTATTGCATACACCTTGATCGAGACCGCCAAGCTCAACAATGTCGATCCGCAGGCATGGCTAACATGGGTGTTGGACCGCATCGCGGATCATAAGATCAACCGCATTGATCAGCTGATGCCATGGCGTTATGCTGCTAAGGCAGCTTAGCTGGTATTGCAGACACCGCGCCAGAGCGCATCCAAAGAATGTCACTTTGAAAGGTATTGGTATGAACCTAATAAAGTCTTTTGGTTTATCGGCGTTGTTCGGAATTGTGTTCTCCAATCTGGCCTTTGCAGAACAGCATGCTCCAATATCTGGTGTTTTTCTTACTGAGTTAGCTGATGAAGGTTCCGTGAGTGTATTGCGGATTGAACCAGGCACCCAATCACAACTTCGGGTTGGCGATATTCTGCAAACCTACGTACCGACCGGAGAAAGCATTGGCTCCATTTCCGAGCTGTCTGAGATTGTAAATCGTGAACAGGGTTATGGACTGAGCGTATTTCCTTTTAGCGTTGTTAGGAATGACATGATGTGGGTGGTTACCTTGACATTGCCTTAGGGGCCATTGAACCTACAAAGGTTGCGTTCGTCGCCTGACCGGATTCATCGGACGGATAACGTGCACCCTCTCCTAAGCGTTCTCATGAGAAAATCAGGACTTTGCGCCGCAATTACCTGTATGTTTGAGTCTGCATAGGCAAGTTTACTTCTCTACCAAGCTGCCTCTATCGATAGCAAGGTCAAGGACGTCGGAAGGCCCACCCTCATCATCTGAGGAGGAAATATGCAGCCGGTTTTCTGCACGACTTGCCCCAAGGTACGTGTTTGAGATGAGTTGCCTCCGTCTACCGACACCAGAATTCTTTGGTGCTTCCGACCGGTTAACGTTTACTAAGAAGACGGTATCAAATTGAAGCCCTGCCACGTATTCCGGCATACTAAACACAAATCGTCGCCCAATATGTCGCAACTCGGAGGTCACCTCTCTACTATCGACGAGGAATGCATCTGACTTAAAACGTCCGCGCAAGGTCGGAAGGTATTTGTCGAAGATTTCTTCGGAAACACATAATACCGCAACTCGCCGTCCCCCACCTTCAATTTTCTTAGCAAGTTTCTTTGCTTCCGCAAAAACACCATCAAGTAATTTGACAACGTCGTCGAACCTCTCAACCGTCGGCACCGCCGCATCTGGCAATTCCGCCTCTCCAACATAGGCATCCCATTCGCCCGGAATATCAATTGCAGGGAAAGCGGAGTCTAGGTCCTTGAGAAACTCTGCAATCTGAGGGGTATACCGAAATACTTGATTAAGCTGCACCAATTCAGAATTTTGTAGTCCGCTCTTGGCAGATAGAATGGACCCATCCGCAGCAAAGTAATCAATAAACGAATCTCGCGGACTCTGCTTCAAATCATAAGCCATGAAAATGCTGGGACGGTCGGGTTTGCCGTCGATATCGAAATCACGTTTTACTAGCTTTTGCAGGGTTTGTTTTTCCAAGGCGGTAAAGAGATGGAGTTCGTCTACAAAGATTGCGTCATAGCCCTCCCGTTGGCGCTCACGATCCCAAGCATTTGAGTCCAAGAATGAGTCAAAATCTGCAACCATCTCATCGATACTTAAAGCATTCATATCGAAGAGGTGCTTTCGATAGATAGCGTGTACATCCAAAACAAAGCGTCGATCTATCTCGGCTGGTAGAGCTAGTAGCCAGTTAGGACGCCGCCCTCTCTTGATATATTTTTCACCCGTTTCTTCGCCGCGCCTGATCCCTTCGGCATCTATGACACTGGAAAATTCATTCATTAGCTCAGCAATGAATGCGGGGTCCTTGTCTAAGATAGACGACTTCCAACGCTTCGATAGTTCCTGACTGATTCCGCCGTACCGAGATTTAAATATTGGGGAACCCCAACCCTCCTTCAACGCAATTTTGATCAAATCATATTGAAAATGTCGCCCTTCAACACCATCAAGGGAGACAGGTGTCAGTTCTCTTAGCGGAAAGTTCAGATGATGGTTTGCTAAGTCGTACAAAGTACGAATTTCAATCCGACCACCCCCTGATGTGAACTCTCGAAGCTTTGCTTGAGAGATCAAGCTTTCGCTAATCGCCTGAATAAGATCAACGGATGCCTGACTATGAACTACGAAGCATAGTCTGAACGGCTCATTGCCGTTTTCGAACGCCAAACTATCCATGAGCATCTTGATGACTAAAGCCAATGTCTTGCCCGTACCTGCCGCTCCCCGCAGACGAACGGGACCATCATAGGGGAGGTCTACAAACCGCCTCTGCTCCTGTGTCAGTTTTTTCTCATACCACTCATTCAAGTCAGCGCCCTGAACAAATCCATGAGGTAGACGCTCACTTAGTACAATTCCTGCTGTATCATCTTCCTCTTTAAGTGTGCCATCTGTCAGGATCGCCTCGGCAAAGTGCTTTTTTGCGACTGTATAAATACTGTTGCCGTCCCCAAGCTCATCGAACTGTATGGTTTTCTTTGTATAGGCGAAGAAATACAGATCGCCCGAACCATTTGGGTTTTTTTTAGCGTTTAGTCGTGCACCCTTACCTGTGTGGTGATTACCTGCATAGAAAGACAAGACGTCGTTCTCCGAATACGGCTTCCAGTTTGTCGGAATTTGTGAGGATGCGAAAAAATGCGCCGCACTTGCTGCAATAATCCGGTCCAACATTGAAGCATTTGGGCGGCCATCAGCAAAGATTGAGTACTTACCACCAAGTCGGATCACTACTGTTTCCACTTCATCAGATTGGAGGTCGTCCTCAATGATGTAGACGAGCCCACCCTCTATGAGGACGCGCTTTAGACCATGATTGCCACTCGGCAGATTGAACTTGGAAAACCATTCATCGGAAATCCCAAATCTTTGCAAGCGGCTAACACTCTCTTTGGTTAAGATTAGTGCTTTCATGGTGCTGTCTCCGTAAATGTTAGTGCTAAGTCGTCCAGGACCATCGAGTGCATCTCTTTAAATGCATCGGGCAAGCCGACTCGACTAAATTGGTAAGCGAAGAGTTGAGCGAGCTTGAACTGAAATATGGGAGTGAGTTTCGCAGTCCTCACCGCACTTATTTTCTTTGTGCTCGCGCGTGTTAGATGCCCGCGTTGCGACCGAAAAACGTCTTTCTCACCAATAGCGTAGATTCTTCGCATCCTGACTACAAAGCCCAGTTCGCTCTGGCCAAAAATCTCGTTTATCACCAGATGACCATCGCCCATCTGTGTATACGCGCTTTGCAGTTGTTTTTTGCAAAACCAGACTCATCCTTTTGATTAGAGCAGATTCTGGCGAAAGTTTCGGCAGAAGTTCTCGCGACCCCAAATGCGCTCTGGTACTGATCAATGAGATCGGAAAGACGCTTCTGTGTCTTTTGGTTTAGGCTTGCCGAAACGGATAGACTTTCTACAATACAATCACAATCCTCACTGCCTAACCATTCAGTCAGATGCCGTTCTTCTTCGTGCGAAGCATCGCAAAGACCCAGTATGTTGCGTAGTATCTGGGTTTTTTGGTTGGCGACGAAATCAGCCAGCCAAAACTCATGGATGTATTCTGTAAGCGTGTAAACAGGCAGGTAGGACACGACTCCATCTATTTTCCCGTTCGCCAAATCACAGTCTGCATTTATCACAACGCCTAAATAGGGCGGTTCTTTTTTGCCTATTAAGTGGAAGATATCGCCTTGTCCCAAGACTTCCGCCTCCGACACAGATCGTGTTTCGAACTTATCACCATCAAAATCTTTTTTCACTGCTAATGCACCGTTCAACTAGATCACCTTACAACCATAAGGCGTGCTGCATCAACAGGTCCAGCCAAAATCTCAGAAACGGTCGTTTCCGACGTCTTGAAACCTCACGGCGATCCTTCGTGCCCTGCGCAATTGGCACAGCTATGGGAATTGTCGGAACTGCCTATCGATACAGTTGATGGGCACCGTTATCCCAGACTTGAGTTTCGAGAAGGAGAAATCATGAAGATTGGATATGCCCGCGTCAGTACTGACACCCAAACACACGATGCACAAATCACTGCGCTGGAAGCAGCAGGATGTGACCGAATTTTCACTGAGACCACATCTGGTGCAAAGAAAGATAGACCCATCCTCACAGAGGTGATGGATTACCTTCGTCCCGAAGCTGATGACACGCTCGTCGTCTATAAACTGGATCGCGTGGCCCGCAGTCTTCCCCATCTGATAGAGATCATGGATTGTCTGAAATTAAATGGCATCGCATTTCGATCTGTAACCGAAGCCATCGATACCAACACATCTTCGGGCAGGCTGATGTTCCACGTCTGCGCTTCAATCGCTGAGTTTGAACGTGATCTCATTCGTGAACGGACGCAGGCAGGATTAAAGGCGGCTAGAGCGAAGGGACGGATCGGCGGTCGGCCACGTCAGATGACCGACGACAAGATCAACGCAGTGCGTGAACTGCTGGCCACAGGCACTGCTGTTAAAGACGCTGCGGCGGCGGTAGGCGTATCCATCAATCAGGCTGTTGTCGTCATTGGCTGCGATCATAAAGCGGATCGCATCGTGGATAGAGACGCCATTGGGTGCATATGAATACAAATCGACGCCTTGATTGCGGGCAGCCTCGGCGATGGTCAGCAAATGGGCGATATTGCGGCTTTGGTAGACGACACCCCACTGGCCCCTTGCGGTCTCGAACGGAAAGCTGCCATCTGGCCGCAGTTGATCGATCTGGTCGTAGTAGCCGTCACGAACCCCGCTCTCAAACCAGTATTTGCGATTAAAGATGGCACCCGCGAACACGCGTGTCATCGCTTTGGACGTGTTGCGATTATTGCGATCTGGGCGTTCCTGCTGGGTGCGGCTTACCATCCGAAGCAGCCACGGCTCAATGGTCACTTTGTCGTCTGCATTCATGTTTGGGTACGTCAGCAGCACTTGCCACGCGGGCAACAGAAACTGGGTGACCTGACCAGCGGCATAAGACGACGCGTTCGTTTTGCCGGTCAGGCGGAACGCATCCGCATCTGCAAACCTACGCAGGTTTTTGATCGCATCCTGCGCATATATTGGATTACCCGTGTCGAGGTATTGCATGGCAACACCATTCACAGCTTCGGTAAACTTCTTTGGTTCTTGAGAGAATCCCGACCATCCACCTGTGCCGTTAATCACATTTGGCTGGAACTGCGCCAACGCTGGTGGCTGGTATCCCCGGCCAGTCATCGGTAAAGCGGATTGCACTGCAACTTGGCTTTAAAGAAGCGACCGACGGACGAGGACTCGCCAAGCTAGTGCTGGGTCATGCGTTAACTCCGAACAGCATGGAAAAGCTCTTCAACAAGGTCAGGCTGACTTTGGGGGAAACGCATACCAAACGGATGTTGCCTGCCAGCATAGACGAATTGGACAAACTGTATGAGGGTGACATTGATGGTTTCGAACGGCTGGAAAGAACACTGTCGCCTTGCCTGATGGTATGTGTGGAAAGAGCACGGGAACCCAGCCAAAGGAATTCCACTTTTCAAACAGCAAGGTGACGGTTGGTTGCCATGGCCTGAAGACGTGCGTGAGGAGTTCGAAATTGTTGCCACGGACCGGGCGCGGCTTGTTTATGAGCTTTGTCTAGGCTTAGGGCAGCGCATTGGAGATATTTTGAAGATCCGATGGGACCATATCAATGATGGTCACTATGACTTGACCCAAGGTAAAACGGGTAAGTTTCTCCGGATACCTTTGACTGACCGCCTCAAATCTTACTTAGATACCGTCGAGAAAAAGGGGTTAACCGTGATTACCGATAATGTGGGTCGTCCGGTGAAATACCGTACAATTGCTTAGGAAATGCGCGAAGTGAAGGCGAAGATGGAGCATCCTGACGCAAAAAAATATGTCACCCATGGTTTGCGGAAGAACGCAACAATAGAACTCTACGAAGCGTGTGGAGATGACGAATTGGTAAAAGCGGTGACAGGGCATTCTAGTATTGAAATGCTTAAGAAGTACGGGGGGCAGGTTCGTCAAAGAGTTTTGGCTGAGCAAGCACAAGAGGCGCGGAATCGGATGGAACGGAACAAGACCGAAACATGAAAGTTTCAACATCTGTTTCAAAAAACGGGTATCGAAAGTAAAAATATGACACAAGCCATTGAAAACATTGGAGGCGAGTACCGGAATCGAACCGGTCTACACGGATTTGCAATCCGCTGCATAACCTACCTGCCCACTCGCCTCGTGACCCCGTCACCTAAGGATGACGTCAGATAAGGTCAAGCGCTTATGATAGTGGGGATACAACACATCGGCAATATCTGCGCATCAGCATTGGTAATCCGCGTTTCCTTTCTGTTGCCATCACGATAACCTTTGCGTCAGAAGTGATCGGGTCTGCCGATAACGCGATGATGTGGAAGACAGGATGCCGCGTTCAGTTCTATTTGTCACCGGAACCCGGGCCGATTTTGGCAAGTTAGAGCCTTTGGCCATCGCGACACGCGATGCAGGGCTCGATGTATCCTTCTTTACCACTGGCATGCATATGCTTGAACGCTATGGGCTGACCAAACTCGAAGTGCACCGCACCCCGGGCGTTCAGGTGCATGAATTCCTCAATCAGCGCATCGGTGATCCGCAGGACATGGTACTGGCAAAAACAGTCATGGGGTTCTCGGACTTCGTCAAAGAGTTCGCCCCCGATCTGGTGGTGATCCATGGCGACCGGGTTGAAGCACTGGCCTGTGCCCTTGTTTGTGCCACCAACTACATTCGCTGCGCCCACATCGAGGGCGGTGAGGTGTCCGGCACCATTGATGAGATTTATCGCCACTGTAACAGCAAGTTGGCCAGCCAGCATTTCGTGTCGTCCGATGACGCCGCCCGCCGCGTAATGGCACTGGGTGAGCCTGAAGCCCACATCCACACCATCGGGTCGCCAGAACTGGACTTTCACGCAGGCCCATCAGGCGTAACCTTTGCGCAGGTACAAGAACGCTATGATCTCCCTTCGGATGACTATGGCATTTGTGTCTTTCACCCGGTCACATCAGAGGCTGCCACGATGGGCGCGCAAGCCAGCGCGCTGTTTGGTGCGCTGGACCAATCGGGCCACAACTTTGTTGTGATTGCGCCAAATAATGACCCAGGTTCGGCTGCTATTTTTGATGCAATTGCGCAGGTGCCCAGCAACCGGTTCCGGGTCTTGCCATCCATGCGTTTTGCCCATTTCTCTGAACTGATGAAGAACGCAAAGGCGATGGTCGGCAATTCGTCTGCTGGCGTGCGCGAAGCCCCGTTTCTTGGCCTGCCCTCGCTTGATATCGGCACCCGCCAGACCAACCGGGCAAAATCACCGTCGGTCTTTTTTGCAGATGCAGGCGACGCGGATACAATTGCGCAATTCCTGCAATCTGAATGGGGCAAAGCCTATCCGCGCCATAACGCTTTTGGCGGCGGCAGTGCGTCAGAACGATTTGCTGCAACATTGAAGGATCCCGCGTTCTGGGAAACCTCCCTGCAAAAGACATTTCATGACCTCCCCGGCTGACATGCATCGCGGGCTGGCGTTGCGCAGCTATCTGGCGGCCACGCATCTGATACCGCTTGTGGCAAAGCCAATGCTCAGACGGCGCTTGAAACGTGGCAAGGAAGACCCCGGGCGCTGGCAGGAAAAATTGGGGCACGGATTAGCATCGCGACCGGATGGCCCCCTGATCTGGCTGCATGCCGTTGGGTTGGGCGAGGTCTTGTCCTTGCGCGGCTTAATTGATCGTCTGGCCAAAGCACGTCCCGACCTGTCTTTTCTGGTTACGTCAAACACGGCCGCCTCTGCGAAGGTTTTTGCCGAAAACGCCCCGGCCCGAACAATTCATCAATTCCTGCCTTTGGATGCACCGCCCTATCGCAAGCGTTTTCTTGATCATTTTGCACCGGATTTATGTATCTGGGTTGAACAGGACATCTGGCCGGGCATGGTCAACGATCTGTCCGCACGTGGTATCCCGCAGTGCATGATCGCTGCACGTATGAACGCCAGATCGTTCAAATCTCATTACCGGGCAGCTTCGCTGTTCCGCGATATCTATGGCGCGATGGCTTTGGTGATGGCACAGGATGCGGCAACGGCGGATCATCTGAGGGCGCTAGGTGCTGCGGCAAAGGTTGGTGGATCACTTAAACCTGCCGCACCCGCATTGCGCAACGATCCGGATGAGGTGGCAAGGTTGCGCAAACATCTGACAGGGCGGCGCATTTGGGCTGTTGCCCCGGCACATGCCGAAGATATCGCCATTGCCTGCGCTGCTCATACGCAACTGTGCAAAGTTGATACCTCAGCACTGTTGATCATTGCGCCGCGCTTTCCTGATCGCCCATTGGACCTGCAAAGCCCCCGGCGCAGTCTGGGCGAAATGCCAGATCAAGATAATCCCATTTGGCTTTTTGACACATTTGGAGAGTTGGGGCTGGTGTATCGCTTGGCCGATGCCGCGCTGATTGGCGGTACTTTTGGCGACATCGAAGGGCACAACCCATGGGAGGCAGCCGCTTTGGGCTGTGCTATCCTGCATGGGCCGCACACCGCAAATTTCAGCGTCGATTTTGCGCATCTGGCCGATCTATCCGGGGCAATTCCGGTAGAAACCGCAGATGATCTTGTCGCAGCTTTGACCTCACCCGAACTGGACACAACGATCAATAACGCAAGCGATGCCATTGCTGCGGCCAGCGCACAGGTTGATGATTTAGCCCAGCGCCTTCTGCAAGTTTTGGAGGCATCCAATGCAGCCTAACTTTCCCAGTCTGAAACTGCGGGTGGCGTTGGTCCTTTACAGCGTGTTGTTGTGGGTTCTCTTGCCGGTTGTTCTGCTCTACCTGCGCCGCCGTGGGCGCAAGGATCCGCTTTATGCACAAAAACTGGCAGAACGGTTTGGGCGCTACGGCGTGCAGCTTCAAAACCCGGTTTGGGTGCATGCCGTGTCGCTTGGTGAAATGCGTTCGGCCACACCGCTGATCCGCGCGCTATTGGCACAGGGTGAAACTGTCGTGACCACCCATTTCACCCCCGCCGGTCGGCGCGAAGCAGAACGCGAGTTTGCAAAAGAAATGGCAGCAGGCACCGTTCAACCAGTTTGGGTGCCTTTCGAATACGGTTTTGCGTATCGCCGCTTTCTCAAACACTTCGCCCCTAAATACGGGCTTGTCATGGAGATTGAAATTTGGCCCCGCATGATCATGGCATGCCGTAAACATGACACCCCACTTTTCATGTGCAATGCACAATACCCCGCAAAAAGCTTTGAAAAGGACCAACAGGGCCTCGGTTTACGTGCCGCGCTTATCGCCGGGTTCACAGGTGGGTTTGTAAAATCGCAAGGTCAACAGGACCGCTTTGCAGCTGTCGGCATGCCAAACATTCACATCACGGGCGAGCTGCGTTTCGATCAACCCATTCCGCAAGCGCATCTGACGGCGGCTGCAACCTGCCGCAAGGCGCTGACCAAGGGCCGCCCCAGCTTTACCCTGACAAGCGTCGTTGAAGGCGAGGACGCGCTTTACATCGACATAATCTGCCAAACGACGGATGTCTTTTTCACTTATGTGCCGCGCGCGCCTGAACGGTTTGGCGAAGTAGCAGAAATGATGACAGCCGCAGGTCTGCGGTTTGCGCGCAGGTCCGATTTGCTCGACAGCAATCTGCACCTGACGGATCCCGCGCCTGATATCGACGTGCTATTGGGTGACAGCATGGGCGAGATGTACTTTTATCTTGGGCTTTGCGACCGCGCCATTGTCGGCGGTGGGTTCGTACCCAAAGGCGCGCATAACATCATTGAACCATTGGCACTTAAGAAACCGGTCGTTGTAGGCCCCCATATCTGGACAATCGAATATCCCGCGACCGAGGCGATCGCGACAGGCGTTTGTCAGCTGGTGCCTGATGCAGCTGCCCTTTTGGCCGAAGTGCAATCGCCAACAGATGTGTCCAATGCTCAGATCACGGCCTTTTACGATGATCACGCAGGCGGGGTCGCACGAACACTGGCAGCGATACCCATCGCACTGCAGGCTTAGCTGCCAATATCCTCGGGTCCTACTGCGGTGGCTTTGATAATCGCATAAATCTGTTGGCCTACCGCCAATTCCATCCGCAACGCACTGCGCCGTGTGACACGCGCCAAAAGCTGGTCTTTACCGGCCTTCAGGCCAACGGCCACACCCGGCCCCCGCCCGTATTCGATCCGCGTAATGGTAACGGGCAGCACGTTCAGCGCGCTCAGGCCGGCCGGGGCCTGCTTTGCCAAAATGACATCCTGTGCGGGGATGCGGATACGCACGGTTTGTCTCAGAACCCCCAAAAGACCAGGTAAAACGATGCGCCCGCCAGAGAATGCAAGCTCGGTCAAACCGTCATCCAACAACCGCCCCGCAACTTTCGTTTCGATGACAGCACCTGCCGCGCGTGGACCGACAAGTGGCACTGTTTCAGGTTGGGATAAGACGGTCCCAACAGGACCAGCGATTGTCACCCGTCCGTCCTCGATCACCACCAAAGTTGTCGCCAGTCGCGCCACTTCAGATACGTCGTGGCTGACGTAAAGCATTGGAACCTGCATTTCGTCGCGTAGCCGTTCAATGAACGGCAGGATTTCGGCCTTGCGCGGCGCATCCAAAGCGGCCAGCGGTTCATCCATCAGCAAAAGCTGCGGGTCACACATCAAGGCCCGGCCAAGAGCCACGCGCTGGCGTTCCCCGCCGGAAAGATGCGCAGGCATACGGTCCAGCAGCTGTTCCAGCCCCAGCACTGCAATCACGCGGTCCGCGTCATGACTGCCGCCGTAATTCAGGTTGCGCATGACGGTCATGTGCGGAAACAGGCGGGCATCCTGAAAGACATAGCCAATACGGCGTTGTTGCGGGGACAGATGAATTTTTGATGCCTGATCAAAAAGCACCGCATCACCAATCGCGATCCGCCCTGCATCCGGGCGCAACAGACCAGCGACGGCATTGACGGCAGATGTTTTGCCAGAGCCAGAGCGCCCGAATATCGCTGTCACACTCGTTGGCGCGTCGAATTGCAAATCAAGCTGAAAATCACCAAGCCGCTTTTTGATATCCACACTGATCATTTGCCACCCAGCCTTTTGGCCATGCGGCGGGCAAGCCACTCCGACACCAAAAGTGCCCCCATGGCAAGGACAACGGACACAATAACAAGACCGACAACAGCAGGTTCACTGCCGGGCACTTGCAACAAGCCATAAATCGCCGTGGGGATCGTTTGGGTTTGCCCCGGAATAGCCGCGACGAAAGTGATTGTCGCACCAAATTCGCCCAAGGCCTTGGCAAAGCCCAATATTGCGCCTGCCAGAACGCCCGGCACGACCAAAGGCAATGTGACCGTGAACCAGATCCGCCAACGCGATGCCCCAAGCGTGGCTGCCGCGTCTTCCAATCCCGGGTCAACAGCCTCAAATCCCAGTCGAATGGCCCGTACCATTAACGGAAAGGCCATAATGGCTGCCGCCAATGCCGCACCGGTCCAGCGGAAAGCAAATGTGATCCCAAACGTCTGATAAATAAACGCGCCAACCGGTCCTTGCTGTCCAAAAAGAACAAGCAGCAAATAACCGGTTACAACCGGTGGTAAAACCAACGGCAGATGTACCAAACCGTTCAGCACCTGCCGCCCCGGAAAGGACTTGCGCGCCAATACATAGGCAATCCAGACGGCCACCGGCAATGCAGCAAGGGTAGCAACAAATGCCACCCGCAAAGACAGCCAGATCGCCGTCCATTCTTCTGGTCCCAACGCGTCCATTATCGCACGATATCCTGTGGCGGTAAAAACCCCGCCGTCGCAAGAATATCTTGGCCTTCACCGCTTAGCAGATAATCAAGAACCGCTTGCGCGTCGCCATCCGCCCCGTGCCCCAAAGCGCCTGTATAACGGATCGGCGGATGGCTTTCGGTCGGGAACACGGCAACTTCTGTGACCGCATCGCTGATCCGGGTGTCGGTCCGATAAACAATCCCCAAAGGTGTCTGTCCGCGCGCCACCAGCGCCAAAGCGGCGCGCACGTTATCAACCTCTGCCAATCTGTGTTGGACAGACTCCCACAGGTCCAGATGTTGCAAAGCCGCTTTGGCGTAAATCCCCGCAGGTACGGCCTCGGTCAGCCCAACGGCCAAGCGCGCGTTCGCAATCGCAGCATTCAAGGCCTCTTGCGTAAGGGGCACAGGCGCATGCCCTTGGGGCCCTATGAGGACAAGACTGTTACTGGCAAAATCCATGACAGTGTCGCCTTTCACATGCCCACCCGTAACAAGCACATCCATCCATTGCGTGTTTGCCAGCAGGACAATATCCGCAGGCGCACCAAAGGTGACCTGACGCGCCAAAGTACCGCTTCCCCCGTAGGAGACGACAACGTCTTCAAAACGTGCAGTCAGCTGATCCAAAGGCTCTTTCAAACTGGCGGCGGCAAAAATCAGAACCTCGGCACGCGCAGCAGGGGCTGCCAGCGTACAGATGATGCCAAAAAGAAGCGCGCGTAAGACCATGGCGCGACTATCAGCGCGTTTTCAAAGCCTTGCAAGGGTCAGCGCCAGACCGCGCGGCGACCTGCCAACTGGCGCACATTGGCGCGCACGCTGTCGCGGATTGGGCCGTCGCGCGGCACATCGCGCAGGGTGGCGATCCAATGCGGCTCTGGATGGTGCTGGCGGAATGGGCCGGCCCATGTAAGAGCACCCAAAATGCCCTGTGCCGTAGGCGGCAATACATCAGGAATGTCATAATTATTAAGTATCGCCCAGACGCCTGTCCAAAGCCTGCCAACCGACCACGGGTTATAGCCGCCGCCACCCAGCACAAGATAGCGCGGCGCAAGCGGCCTGAGTGCGGCAACAACCGCCCAGTGTGCATTATTTGACAGGGTCAGGCGCGACTGAGGGTCTTCAGTCACAGCATCTGCCCCGCATTGCAGCACAATGGCATCGGGGCCAAAATCAGCGACCAAAGGCAGGATCAGGTCATGCAGGATCAATCTCATTTCCGTATCATTCAGGCCTGATGCCACCGGTAAATTGAAAACCTGCCCTTTGCCTGCATTACCGATCTGCCCGGTTCGCGGCCAGCGGTTTTCCTCATGCACCGAAATCTGCAACGTGTCCGGGTCATCCGCAAAAGCATACTCAACCCCGTCAGGGTGATGCGCATCAATGTCAACGTAGGCAATCCGCCGCGCACCATTGCGGCGAAGTGACTGGATCGCCAGCACAGGGTCGTTGAGATAACAAAACCCGTTTGCGCGATCCGGCAAACCGTGGTGCGTGCCGCCCGCAGGCGAATAGATCACACCACCGTGGTTTAGCAGTTCACCTGCCAAAAGCGATGCGCCCGCAGATGTGGCGGGACGACGGTACATTTCCTTGAAAACCGGATTGGATGGGGTGCCCAGGCCATGACGCTGGCGCACATCCTCTGTCACCTCTTGCATGGCCTCAGCCGCTTGAAGCGCTGAGAGGTATTCCGGCGTATGAAAACCGGTCAACGCGGAAGGTTTCGCGCGCGGGCTGGTGATAAACTGCGCAGGCGGCAACCACCCCAGACTGCGCGCAAGATCCATTACGGTTGACACGCGCGGCACCCGCAACGGATGCCATGACCCATAACTTGAGTGCCGATAAATCTCAGACCCGATAAATCGCGGTGGTGGGGTTGCCCCGGGATCACTTGCCTGCATATCGTCCGTCATAGGCATGATGTAACGCTTTTTGCGACGGAGAACATGGCGAAAAAAGTCGCAAAACAGCTTCCCCTGAAACTGCGGACCGGACGCAAGACGGATGTGCGTGCGCAGTTTGCGGCACTTTGCTGGCGCGTGAAAAACGACAAGGTGCAGGTTTGTCTGGTGACCAGCCGCACCCGCCAGCGTTGGATCATTCCCAAAGGCTGGCCCATGCACAAGCAAACCCCGGCAAATGCAGCCGCCACGGAAGCCTATGAAGAGGCAGGAGTGAGTGGTGATGCCGTCGATTTCTGCCTAGGCGTCTATAGCTATCACAAACCTCAAAAGGTCGGGAACGCGCCCATCATCACGATGGTTTATCCGGTGCACGTCACCCATGTGCACAGCAAATGGCCCGAGAAAAAGCAACGAAGACGCAAGTGGATGTCGCCTGCCAAAGCCGCCAAGAAACTGACCGAGCCAGAACTGAAACGCATCGTGGCCGGGTTCAAGCCAAATAGGATCGCGCGCTAGCAAATGCTTGCAGCGCCCCACAAAAGGCCTAACTATCGGTCAGACGCAAAAGACAGGCCGCAATGATCCGTTTCCACCTCAAATGTGACCAAGACCATGCATTCGAAAGCTGGTTTCAATCAGGCGATGCCTTTGACAAGCTTGTGGCCGCTGGCATGGTGACCTGCGCATCATGTGGGTCAACCAAGGTGACGAAATCCATCATGGCACCCGCTGTCAGCACCTCCTCTGAAATCGCGGCACCCAAGCCCGTTGACAAGGCGCTGGCTGAATTGCGGGACAAGGTGGAAGCCAATTCTGATTACGTCGGCAAAGGTTTTGCCAAAGAAGCGCGCGATATGCACGACGGCGTCGTGCCAGACCGCCCGATCTATGGTGAGGCGAACTTGCAAGAGGCGAAAAAACTGGTTGATGACGGCATCCCCGTCGTCCCACTGCCCTTTATGCCACGCAAGAAAACCAACTGAACCGAAAAGAGGCCGCAAATGACAGTACTGATCACAGGCGCAAACCGCGGCATCGGCAAGGCACTTTTTGACGGCTATGTCGCCCGCGGCACACAGACATTTGGCACGCACCGGCAGGCCGAGGATGGCGCGATGTTGCAGCTGGACGTGACCGATGCCGCATCCCAGTGCGCGCTGGCCACCCGGATGAAAGACACAAGCCTTGATTTGCTGGTCTGCAACGCCGGCGTAAACCTTGATCAAGGACAAAAGCTGGAAAGCGGCTATCCATCTGCGATGTGGGAGGCGACCTTTGCGGCCAATGTCGCAGGTGTCTTCATAACGATCCAGTCGATGCTGTCGAACCTCAGGCTCAGCGAAACACCCAAAATAGCCATCATCGGATCACAGCTTGGGTCCCAGACCATCGCATCGGGCGGCGGGTATATCTACTGCGCCAGCAAAGCAGCCGTGCTGAACTTGGGGCGCAATCTTGCGGCTGATCTGGCACCCGAAGGCTTTGGCGTTGGCGTCTATCACCCCGGCTGGGTCCGCACCGATATGGGTGGCAGCGGCGCTGATATCACGATGCAGGAAAGCGCGGACGGGCTGATGGCCCGCTTTGATGCCCTGAGTGTCGAAACAACTGGCTGCTTTGAAACATGGGACGGACGCCCACATCCTTACTAACGGATTGCCCTTGGGGCAAAGCGGCATTAAGGAAGCGCCTGAATTAACAGATGTTCCCCTAGGACAACCCATGCCCACGCTTGTGATGAAATTTGGCGGCACGTCGGTGGCAAACCTTGACCGGATTGCGCGCGCGGCCAAGCGTATCGCGGTTGAGGTCGCCAATGGCTATGATGTCATCGTGATCGTCTCTGCCATGTCGGGCAAAACCAATGAATTGGTCGGCTGGGTGGATGAGACATCCCCTTTCTATGACGCGCGTGAATATGATGCGATTGTATCGTCAGGCGAAAACGTCACAGCGGGCCTGATGGCGCTGCGCCTACAGGAAATGGATATCCCCGCGCGCAGCTGGCAAGGATGGCAAGTGCCGGTCCAAACCACGTCGACCCATTCCAGCGCGCGGATTGAAGATATCCCAACCGACAATATCAACGCCAAGTTCGGCGAAGGCATGAAAGTTGCGGTGGTTGCCGGCTTCCAAGGCCTGAGCCCCGAAGGACGGATCACAACGCTGGGGCGCGGCGGGTCTGACACCACAGCCGTGGCCTTTGCCGCCGCGTTCAACGCTGATCGCTGCGATATCTATACCGATGTGGACGGCGTCTATACCACCGACCCACGCATCACGACCAAAGCGCGCAAGCTGGATAAGATCGCGTTCGAAGAAATGCTGGAACTGGCGTCACTGGGTGCAAAGGTCCTGCAAACCCGATCGGTCGAGTTGGCGATGCGCTATAAGGTGCGCCTGCGGGTGCTATCATCATTCGAGGAACCATCGGACAGCGCAGGCACGCTGGTCTGCGATGAGGAGGATATCATGGAATCCAATGTTGTGGCCGGTGTGGCCTATTCCCGTGACGAGGCAAAGATGACGCTGATCTCGGTCGCTGACCGTCCGGGCATTGCAGCGGCGATCTTTGGGCCGTTGTCCGATGCGGGTGTGAACGT
The DNA here is from genome assembly GCF_000169435.1 of Roseobacter sp. CCS2. Lineage (GTDB taxonomy): Bacteria > Pseudomonadota > Alphaproteobacteria > Rhodobacterales > Rhodobacteraceae > Yoonia. The sequence continues at coordinate 380,116 of NZ_AAYB01000001.1, forward strand.
CGATATGATCGTGCAGAACATATCGGAAGAAGGCCGGACGGACATGACGTTCTCTTGCCCCACCGATCAGGTGAAACGCGCGGAAAAGGCGATGCAAGCGTCCAAAGACAGCGGCGACATCAACTATCATGATCTTGTCGCCGATGAAGGTGTCGCCAAAGTTAGCGTCGTGGGCATCGGCATGCGCAGCCACACAGGCGTGGCGGCCAAAATGTTCCGCGTGCTGTCGGCCGAAGGTGTGAACATCAAGGTCATCACAACCTCCGAGATCAAAATTTCCGTACTAATTGATCGGAAATACATGGAACTTGCCGTGCAAGCCCTGCATGATGCCTTTGAATTAGAGAAATCAGGCTGACCCGCACCATCGGTCGCCTGTATGGGCGGGGGATCTATGCCACATCGGCTCGAATCTGAAAGTCGCAAGCTGCTTGGACGGCTCCGCGAGGCGCTCGCCGCTGACAATGAAGGTCAGGCGCGGCTGGATTCTGTGGTTGATTTGATCGCAAACTCCATGGGCACCGAGGTGTGTTCAATCTATCTGTTCCGCGACGCTGAAACGCTTGAACTATGTGCCACGAAAGGCCTGCAAGCCGAAGCGGTCCACCAAACCCGTATGCGGTTGGGCGAAGGTCTGGTTGGGCGCACAGCCAAAAGCCGTAATGTGATCAATACCGCTGACGCGCCATCTTCAAAGGGGTTCCGCTATATGCCGGAAACGGGCGAGGAACGGTTCTCGTCTTTTTGCGGTGTGCCTATCCAGCGCCTTGGTGACGTTTTGGGGGTATTGGTTGTGCAGTCCAAAGACGCGCGCGAATACACAACAGACGAAGTATATGCCCTTGAAATCGTCGCGATGGTCATCGCAGAGATGACCGAACTGGGTGCATTTGTTGGCGAAGGTGCCGCCCTTTCGGCGCGCCATCAGCAACCGGTCTTGTTGCGTGGCTCAATTGCACAGGAAGGTGCAACCGAAGGTGTGGTTCATCTACACGAACCCCGTGTCGTTGTCACAAACCCGATTTCAGACGACCCTGAAACCGAAAGCGCGCGCCTGCATGCCGCGATTGAACAACTGCGCGCCGGTGTCGATGATCTACTAACCGGCGCAAACACTGCGGACAGTGATCAAAAGCAGGTACTCGAGGCGTACCGCATGTTTGCCAACTCCAGCAGTTGGCTGAAGCGCATGCAAGAAGATGTGCAAAACGGCCTTTCGGCGGAAGCGGCAGTTGAAAAAGAGCAATCGCTGGCACGTGCCCGCATGTCGAGGGCCACCGATGCTTATCTGCGCGAGCGTTTATATGACCTAGATGATCTGTCCAACAAACTACTACGTCTGCTGACCGGCCAAGGGGCCGATGCCCGTGCTGATATGCCCGACAATCCGATCCTTGTTGCGCGCAACATCGGGCCGGGCGAATTACTGGAATACGGCAAGACCATTAAAGGGATTGTTCTGGAAGAAGGCTCTGTTGGCAGTCATGCCGCTATTGTTGCACGTGCCTGGGCGATCCCGCTTATTATCAACGCCAAAGGTGTCACACGCGAAGCATTGAACGGCGACCCAATTCTGGTCGACGGCGAACAGGGCATTGCACACCTGCGGCCTGATGAAACAGTGCATGCCGCCTTCCGCGACAAGATCGAAATGCAGGCACGCGCGCAGGAACGCTATGCGTCTATCCGTGATCTGCCAGCGGAAACGAAATGCGGTCAGGTGATTTCACTACAGATGAACGCCGGGCTTATTGCCGATCTGCCATCACTTGAAGGATCGGGCGCAGAGGGCGTAGGCCTGTTCCGCACAGAGTTACAATTCCTGATCCGCAACCAGATGCCGCGGCGCGCGGAACTCTCTGCGCTCTATTCGCGCGTTGTCAAAGCTGCGAATGGAAAGCGGGTTGCTTTTCGCACACTTGATATCGGGTCTGACAAAGTGCTGACCTATATGAAACCCAATGACGAACCCAATCCCGCGATGGGCTGGCGCGCTATCCGTGTGGGTCTTGATAAACCCGGTGTGTTGCGGATGCAGTTGCAGGCGCTTTTGCGGGCGGCAAACGGGCAACCCCTTGCCGTCATGTTCCCGTTTATCACACAAATTAGCGAATTCCGCGCGGCACGTGCCGAAATGGATAAGGCTATCGCACGCGAAACCAAACTGGGACATGCGCTGCCATCCAAGCTCGAAGTTGGTGCGATGCTGGAAACACCGTCGCTAGCCTATGCGCCTGATGCATTCTTTGAAGAGGTTGATTTCATCTCTATCGGAGGTAACGATCTTAAGCAGTTCTTCTTTGCCGCCGATCGCGAAAATGAACGGGTGCGCAAGCGATATGATACACTCGACAGTAGCTTTCTGGCCTTCATCCGCAATGTGATCCTGCGTTGCGAGGCTTCAGGCACGCCATTATCCTTCTGCGGCGAAGATGCGGGGCGACCGGTCGAGGCGCTTTGCTTTGCGGCTCTTGGCCTGCGCGCGCTGTCCATGCGCCCGGCCTCGGTCGGCCCTGTCAAACATCTGCTGCGGCGCGTCGATCTGAATGAAGTGCGCAAGGTCATGGATGATGCGATGGCCAATGGCGATCAATCGGTGCGCCGCGCCGTCGCTGACTGGCTGGTCTATCAGGTCTGAGGAAGTTTGCCTGAGGCCAAGATTGCATGGAAATGGTCGGTGACGGCTTTGTCACCATAAACACGCGCCAGTTTGCGCAATCCAAAATGTACATGTGCCATTGCAACATAGTAATCGACAAAAGCATAGTTCGTGCCTGCCCCGGCTGCTGCACCTAGAATTGGTACGGCTTGTGTTGCAAGCTTCTGCGACAGAACCGCCGCAAACCGAGGCGCAACCTTGCTAATCAACCCATTGACCGCAGCACCCGAAATGCTGAGCCTTGCACCAATAAAGGCGGTATCAACGCCATCATCCCCGGTGCCCGGACCACCGGCACCAAAAACAGCAAGGCATTCCATCTTGGTTTCTTCTGCGTCCGGGTCTTCGCCATATGCCACAGCAACGTGATGGACCGCGCGGAAAATCACCGTCGTTGCAACGGGCAGTTCTGCCAGTGCGGTGGGCAAGCCACCAATGCCACCAAGCGCCCCTGAAATGGTACCCAATATCTTATGAATGCGATCTGATCCGATGGTTTCACCGCGCCCCATGCGCGACTTGCTCGCCACATCGAAACTTTGACGCAGCGCTGCGCGGGCCAAATCATCTATCTGGTCGCGGGCCGACGCTGGCAGCAGCTTAAGCCCGTCTTCCACCTGACCACCAACAAAGTTGATTGCAGACATCAACACACCATTCGCTTTGCGCTGGCGTGCGGCAAGTGCCGCGATTTCGGCCTTCGCCGCTTCGGTCAGCGGCTGTGGTGGATCGGTAGGGTTGATCTGTTTCATCGCGGTACTTTGGTCATCCATGTTAACAAAATGGTGACCGAATGCCGTAATTTCAATCACCTATCGCAGTTACCTGTCCGCCAACACCCTGCCAGGCCCCCGCCTCCAATGCGACGCCCAGCACACGATCAGGGTTTGTGGGCGGCGGCATTATCACACCAGACACCTGTTCAAACCCGAACCGGCGGTAGTAGGGCGCGTCACCCACAAGCATCAGCCGCGACCACCCCAAATCACGCGCATCAGCCAGGCAGCGCTGCATCAAAAGCGAAGCAACCCCTTCGCCTTGCCGGGTCGGGTGCACCGCAATCGGACCCAGCAGAACGGTTTGCTGGCCACCAACCAGCACTGGCCAATTGCGCACTGCCCCGGCCAAAATACCCTCTGCATCCCGCGCTGTCAGACAAAGCGGCGCAATCGGATCAACCCCTTCGCGCAAACGATAAGACGACAAAGCTGAACGCCCCGGTGCAAAACACAGGTCGTAAAGCGCCTCGACCTCCCACCAGTCATTTGGCGTTTCTGTGGCCAATGTCAGTGCCGTCTGCTGCATGTCTCTTTCATCTGGCCAAGGGCATTAGGGCAAGCTAACCCTAGGATACACAAACGAAAAGGCACTGCGATGTTCTATGAACCCAAAAATGGCCACGGCCTGCCGCATAATCCGTTCAACGCCGTCATCTCACCGCGTCCCATTGGGTGGATCGCAACGCGTGGGACGGATGGGAAAGATAACCTCGCGCCTTATTCGTTCTTCAATGCTGTGGCATACGTCCCGCCACAGGTCATGTTCGCCTCAACCAGTACCAAACCGGACCGCGACGGCACCAAGGATTCCGTTGCCAATATCCGCGGCACCGGCGTCTTTGCTGTCAATATTGTAGAGTACGCAGCGCGCGACATCATGAATCAGACGTCCGGCCCATGGGAACGTGAGACGGATGAATTCGCGCTTGCAGGCGTTGAGAAAGGCGCATGCGAGACGATCAACTGTCCGCGTGTGCTGAATGCGCCCGCGACCTTGGAATGTAAACTCACGCAGATCGTGCAATTGCCTGGTGAGGCAAACTTTACCGTCTTCGGCGAAGTGACAGGTGTGCATTTACGCGACAATTGTCTGGTCGACGGCAAGTTTGATGTGACCACCTTTAACCCGCTGACACGATTGGGATATCGTGACTATTCTGTCGTGCGCGAGGTCTTCAGCCTGCAACGCCCTGACGACTAGTGCCCACCGATGATCCCGGTTTTGACGCTGTAATCCACCGCCAACGCATAATCAGGATCATCATCACTATCGACCATCAGGTGACCCGCTTTCGACAGCAATTCGTGACAATCACGGCTAAGGTGGCGCAGTTGGATTTGCTTGCCCGCATCAATGTACTTTTGGGCCAATGCCTCAATCGCCTGCAGTGCTGACTGATCAGCCACACGGCTATTGGCAAAGTCCACGATGACCACATCCGGGTCAGTGGCGATATCAAAGATTTCCATAAAACCATCCGCAGAACCAAAGAACAGCGGCCCTTGGATTTCATAAACCTGCGCACCCGCCTCTGTCCGGCTTTCACGCTTGATGGCGTGAATACGTGTCGCGTTGCTCCAGGCATAGGCCAAGGCCGACACGATCACACCGACAACCACCGCAGTCGCAAGATCAGTCGCAACAGTCACGATGGTTACAAGGATCGTCACAAAAGCATCCGTGCGCGGCACCTTGCGCAGGATACGCAAAGAATTCCAGGCGAATGTCCCGATCACGACCATGAACATCACACCGACCAAGGCAGCAAGCGGGATCTGCTCAATCAGGCTGCTTGCGAACAAAATGAACGCCAGCAGAAACAGCGCCGCAGCGATGCCCGCGACCCGCGTCCGACCGCCAGATTTCACGTTGATCATCGACTGACCAATCATGGCACAACCGCCCATACCGCCAAAGAAACCGGTGACTGTATTGGCCGCACCTTGGGCAAGACACTCTTGGCTTGCGCCGCCACGTTTGCCTGTCATTTCACCAACAAGGTTAAGGGTGAGCAGGCTTTCGATCAGGCCAATCGCAGCAAGGATCAGGGCGTAGGGCAGAATGATCTCGAACGTTTCCCAATTCAGCGGCACCATCGGAACGTGGAACGGCGGCAAGCCACCTTCAATGCTGGCCAGATCGCCCACCAACGGGACATCCAAACCAAAACCAATCACAATCGCAGCCACAATGCCGATCCCCGCCAGCGGTGCGGGCACTGCATTGGTGATCTTGGGCATCGCCCAGATGATCGCCATCGTTACAACCACCAGCCCCAGCATCAAATAAAGCGGCGCACCTGACAGCCATTCCCCGTTGGCCATGCCGTGTCCGCCACCTTCGGCCGACCCCGGCACTTGAAACTGGCCCAATTGGGCCAGGAAAATCACAATGGCCAGACCATTCACAAAGCCCAGCATGACCGGATGCGGCACAAGGCGAATGAACTTACCCCAGCGCATAATGCCGACGAAAATCTGGATCAGGCCCATCAAGACCACGGTCGCAAACAGGTATTCGACCCCATGCACAGCGACAAGACTGACCATCACAACGGCCAACGCACCTGTCGCGCCAGAAATCATGCCGGGGCGGCCACCAAAGACAGCCGTAATCAGACCAACGATAAAGGCGGCATAGAGGCCAACCAACGGCTCGACACCCGCGACAAAGGCAAAGGCAACCGCTTCAGGGACCAAAGCCAATGCCACAGTCAAACCCGATAGTATCTCAACCCGCCATTGACCGGGGGTCAGCGGGGCATCGGGATCACGAAGTGAAAGACTGTCAGCGAAACTCGCTAAAAGGGCGCGGGCCATGAAGTATCCTGTCGAAAGGGGAGTTTATCTGCCCCCTAAAGGAGCAAACACAACTTGTCACCCCTCGACCTTGCGTGAATATGCGGTGTTGCTGCTTTGGCACTGCGTACAAGGGTTCCATTCTGCTGCATTCCGTTTCAATGTGGGGGTGGGGATTGCGACAAGGCGGAACATGCAAACAAAAATCGGGATTATCGGCGGCTCGGGCATCTACAATATGGACGGGTTGGAAAATGCCGCCTGGATATCAACCAGCAGCCCTTGGGGTGCGCCGTCAGACAATATATTGACGGGGCAATTGAACGGCGTCGATATGGCCTTCCTGCCGCGTCACGGACGCGGGCATGTGCATTCGCCCACAACGGTGCCTTACCGCGCCAATATTGACGCCCTCAAACGCATAGGCGTGACCGATATCATCAGCGTCAGCGCCTGCGGATCGTTCCGCGAAAAGATGGCACCGGGTGATTTCGTGATCGTCGATCAGTTTATTGACCGCACCTTTGCGCGGGAAAAATCCTTTTTTGGCACAGGCTGCGTGGCGCATGTCAGTGTGGCGCACCCCACCTGCGCACGCCTTTCTGACGCCTGCGAAACAGCAGGCCAAGACGCCGGGATCAACGTTCATCGCGGCGGCACCTATCTTGCCATGGAAGGCCCGCAGTTTTCATCCATGGCTGAAAGCAAACTCTACCGTGACTGGGGCTGCGATGTGATCGGCATGACCAACATGCCCGAAGCCAAACTCGCCCGCGAAGCCGAAATTTGCTATGCCTCCATCGCGATGGTCACCGATTATGACAGCTGGCACCCCGACCATGGTGCTGTCGATGTCAGCGACGTGATCAAAACGCTGCAAGGCAACGGGACCAAGGCGCAAGACCTTGTCAGCCGCTTGCCCGCTTTGCTTGGTCCCGACCGCGCGCCCTGCCCGCATGGCTGCGACCGCGCGCTGGAATACGCGGTGATGACCGCCCCAGACAAACGCGACTCTGCATTGGTCGCCAAACTCGACGCCGTTGCTGGCCGTGTCCTTTAGAAAGCCCCATAATGAAAACTGTCCAAGACTATATCCGCACCATCCCTGACTTTCCACATGAGGGGATCATGTTCCGCGATGTGACGACATTGTTCAGCGACCCACGCGGTTTCCGGATTGCGATTGACCAATTGCTGCACCCTTATGCGGGCCAACCCATCGACAAAGTTGTCGGCCTAGAGGCCCGCGGTTTCATTCTTGGCGGCGCTATCGCACACCAACTTTCATTGGGTTTTGTGCCAATTCGCAAGAAAGGCAAACTCCCCGGAAAAACCATTGAGCAGGATTATACGCTGGAATACGGCACCGCCACGATGGAAGTGCACGACGACGCCCTGCAACCGGGTGAAAAGGTGCTTTTGGTTGACGATCTTCTTGCCACCGGCGGCACCGCAGAAGCCGGGATCAAACTGATCGAACGCATGGGGGCAGAGGTCATTGGCTGCGCCTTTGTCATTGATCTGCCCGATATCGGTGGACGCAAGAAACTGGAAGCGCTTGGAATGGATGTCCATGCACTATGCCAATTCGAAGGCGAATAAAGCGTCTTTCGTCGTTTTATCAAACGTCCGCCGCAGGCGTCCGGGCACCAGCATCTGGCGCAAAAGCTAGTGCTGGCGCAACACAGCGCCGGGATTCATAATCCCGTGTGGATCCAACGCATCTTTGATGGCCCTTAACATCGCCATTTTTGCCGGATCGCCATAGGTCTCGAGGTCTTTCACCTTCAGCCGCCCGATCCCATGCTCGGCGCTTACAGACCCTTCCATCTTATGCACCAGATCATGCACCACGCGTTTAACCTTGGGGCGTTCGGCCTCGTAATCAGCGCGGCTTTTTCTTGGCATCGGAAACACATTGTAGTGCAAATTGCCGTCTCCCAGATGCCCAAAACAATTGATCCGGAAAGCGCCCACCGCAGCCAAGGCCTGTTTGCCACGTTCGATAAACGCCGGGATCGCACTCAGCGGGATTGAGATGTCATGCGAACTCACCGACCCGATCCGCCGGTTCGCCTCTGGAATGCTTTCGCGGATGTGCCAGAATGCATCGCGTTGGGCGACGTTTTGGGCGATGGCGCCATCTGTCACCAGACCCGCCTCAAAGGCGCTGGCGAACAGCCCTTCCAGTGCCTCTTCGGGGTGCAGCCCCGCAGGCAATCCCACATCAATCAGCACAGACCATTCAGGGATTTCAGCAAAGGGTTGTTTAATGTCAGGGCCAACTTCAGTTAAAAAATCAAAGCCTTGGCGATGCATAATCTCAAAGGCAGAGACCCCTTCGCCAATCTGCTGCCCTGCCATGGCCAGCAATTCCAACGCCGCCGCAGGCGACGCCACAGCCATCATCGCTGCCCCAACACCAACAGGCCGCGGGGCCAGTTTCAAAGCAGCCCCTGTGATGATCCCAAGGGTCCCTTCGGCGCCAATCATCAGGTTACGCAGGTCATACCCGGTATTGTCTTTACGCAGCCGCGTCAGCCCATGCCAGATCGTCCCGTCAGGCCGCACAACTTCCAGCCCCAAACACTGCGCGCGGGCATTGCCATAACGAAGGACGTTCACGCCGCCTGCATTGGTTGACAGCAAGCCGCCAATGCGCGCCGACCCTTCAGAGGCAAGCGAAAGGGGAAACAAGCGCCCCACCTCCTCGGCGGCCCGCTGAACATCGGCAAGGATCACCCCGGCATCGCAAACCAATACATTCTCAGAAGGATAGATATCGCGGATGCGGTTCATACGCTCCAAGGAAAGCACGACAGGCACCGGCCCCTCGTCTGACAGCTGTCCGCCAACCAAACCCGTCCCGCCGCTGTAAGGCACGATGGGCACGCGGGCATCGGCACAGGCCTGCACGACTGCGGCGACCTCTTCGGTCGATCCGGGCGCCACGATAAAACCTTGGCCTGCCCAGCGCCCACGCGGTTCTGACAGATAAGGCGCGCTGTCATCCTTGAACGCCGCTTTGGGCAGCAGACTGCGTAGCGTGTCTTCAAAGTCTCGCGTGACCGGGTTCAGCATGCAAATTCCCTTTCAGGTTCATATGCTACATGGCCCAAAAATGCAGGACGTCCAACCAGATTAGCTGGCCCGCGCCGCGCCTTCTGACAATGCGCCCAGCTTGGCATAGGCGATTTCAGGATCGACCGCGCCGAAACCAGCGAAGGTGCCAAAGCCACAATCCGATCCCGCGATCACACGGTCTGCGCCAACGATGTTCACAAACCGCGCGACACGTTCGGCCACTAGATCAGGGTGTTCGACAAAGTTTGTCGTTGTGTCCACGACACCAGGCACTAACACCTTGTTATCAGGGATATCTTTTGCGCGATCACGGAAGACGGACCATTCATGCCCGTGGCGCGGGTTCGACGTTTCAAACAGCACATACTGCGACTTGGTGGCCATCAGCGTGTCGAACATTTTGGACATTGGAATGTCGCAAACGTGCGGCCCTTCGTAATTGCCCCAACAGATATGCACGCGCACTTTTTCCGCTGGCACATCCGACAACGCATAATTCAACGCCTCGACATGGCTTGCAGCAATCTTGAGGAATTCATCATCCGACAAATCGTTAAACAACATATGACGTGACAGTGCGAGGTCGGGACAGTCGAGTTGCAGATCAAGGCCGGAGGCCACGATCGTTTCATATTCCGTCTTCATCGCATCGGCCAAAGCGGCAAGGTAATCCTCACGCGACTTGTAGTAATCATTCTGCAAAAACAAAGAGATAACACCGGGTGAGGCCGCATTCATAAAGCCTCGTTCGGCCCCATGTTCGGCCATCGCTGCCTTAAGGTTGGCGATGTCCTTTTCCAACTCGCCCTGCCCTTTGGATTTCACCTCGCCCACGCACATGGGTCGGGCGTATTGCGGAGTGCCGCCGTCATCGGCCAAGCGTTTGAGAAAGCTTGGAAATTGCTTGAGGTCGGCAGGTGCATTGCGTGGGCTGTCACCGTCGAAACCGGTGTAGCGGTCTTTGACGTAAGTGGCGTAACTGATCTTGGACGTCTCGCCGTCGCTGACAATATCAATCCCGGCATCTACTTGTTTTTGCACGGTTTCTGAAACAGCCGCCGTCATTGTTGCGTCAAAGTCACCTGCGTCATAGGCGTTTCCGTTTTCACGGGCGAAGATGAAATCGACGACTTCTTGGGTGCGGGGCAATGACCCTACGTGTGTTGTTAAGACTTTCGACATTTCATCATCCTTGTTTTGTATGTATTGCGTACACAACCTGTACACATGTTGTATGTACAGCTGGCTTACGGCGCGCGGTTAACCTTTCCAGGTCGCGCCCGCTGGATCGCCTGTTGCCACGATGTGGTACAGGCTTGCCTCACCCGTCATCGACGGCACAACGCTATGCGCCACATTTTCAGGCACAGACATGGTGTCACCCGGGGCCAGCGTTGCGGTGCCACCATCCCACGTCACCCGCCAATGCCCGCGCATGGGCATCAGGACGCAGGGGAAGGGATGGCTGTGTTTGGCGTCGGTCGCAGAGCCACGGGTGATAAAGTCGATTGCGAACCCCGGCTTGTCACGCAGGATGCCGTTTTCACCAATCACGCGCGCCGGTTTTTTATCGGCAAGCGCGTAAAGGTCCCAATAGCGCGCGACGTGGTTGGGCAACACCTCGGCTGTTGTCGGCTCTGGCCGTTTGGCCAGTTCGGCCTCTGACATCAGCGGCATCGGCCCCACACCATCTGGCAGTTGCTGCTGGCGCTTGGTGTCATAAAGCTTACCGTTGTCGCCCAAGATCAGACCATGGTCTGCCGCGTCTTCGATCACTTGCGGTGCCCACATCACGCCGCCGCCAGCATCATCGCCACCAAGCACGGCCATAATCATCCCATAGTCGGTGCCGATGTTTTCGAACCCGCGGAAGATGCCGGTTGGGATGTTGAAGATGTCACCTTCTTCCAACACGACCTCGCCCGCGTCGCCCCAGCGGCCCCAGAAGAAGCGCCATTTGCCTTTCAGGACAAAAAACACCTCGGCTGTGTGATGGTCATGCAAGGAGTTGCGCACCCGCGGCGGTTGACCCGCAGCCCCAATGTTGAACCCATGCGGAATACCGATATGGACATGCTGATCAGGGCTTTCGGACACGCCGCCGCCAATGATCGTGAAGTTTTCCTTTTGATCAGACCCTGGGGTGTGTGCGTCAATGAAGGCGGTTTTGCAAGGTTGCAGATCACCATAGCGGACGATGCGGGATTCCATCTCGGATGGGGTCATGCTTGGTCTCCTGCATGCATCAAGATCTGCTTCCAGATGGCGATTTCATCATAAAGCGCGAATTCGCGGCGCAAGCCGACACCATCCGGGCCGTAGGGTCCGAACTCGGCGTGGCACATGCCCATGACGTGCACATACGCGCCAGTGGGTTCGCCAAAGCTGCCCCACCCGTCGTGTTTGCCGTCAAGTGACCAGCGGATCGCGGCACGCGGCGACAGCATGTCGGCATCCATGCCAATCTGGTGATGTATTTTGAACTCTGCGTGCGGAAAGGACGACCGCAGACCAACCCAAAATTCCAGGATGTCTTCCCAACCAACGGCCCGTTTGGCCCCGGCATATTCACCAATACAGGCCCGATCATAGCTGTCGCGGATATGGGTAAAATCGTGGTTCATGATGCGGGTCAATGTATCGGCGTAGCGTTGACCCCATTGGTTGTTATTTCCGGTGCCATGATAGCCACCATCGACGTCCACAGCAGGTGTAAATGGCTTGCCCGCCTTATCCTTGCCACCCTCAATGGCGATCACCTCTGCTGCATAGTCACGCGGGTTCATGCCCAGTTGCCGGACGATCCCACCATAGTCGCGCACCAGCCATTCGTCATAGATGGTGTCTTCTTTTGCCGCACAATCAGCGATCACATAGACTTGCCATTTCTTGCCTGTTGCCGGTCCAAATTGGCCGTCGCGGGTATGCGTCGCTTTGGTCAGCAGCCTATGGGATGAGAGGTAGCCTGTGTTCTCGTCACCTGACCAGATCACATCTTCGCCGAGTAGTTCCCGGTCGGGGAATTCGTTGATCGTCGCCATTGTTGCGGCAATCACGTCTTGGTTGCCCTTTTGGATGCCCATCGGCGACCGCACAGGAATGTCTGGCGCGTAATAGTGGTTCAGCGTGCCGACGCCCCGGTCCTCCCAGATTTCCTTGGTGATCCCGATGATATAGTCGGGGAAATCTTTCCAGCGGTTGGAAAAACCTTTCATGTCTTTGGTCCTTTGGTGGTGCCGCGCTGGATCAGCGGGCTGTCTATTTCAATGCGTTGCGCAGGTGTCGATGGATTTTCGATCCGGGTAATCAGTGCGTCGACCGTCGCCTCAACCATGCGGTTCACAGATTGGCGCATGGTGCTGAGGTTGTAGGCGGGCCATGCGGCAAGCGGGACGTCGTCATAGCCGATAATGGCAACATCGTCCGGCACACTAAGCCCCATTTCCTGACGCAGCGTATCGAGTACGGCAAAGGCCATATGGTCATTGCCGACGAAGATTGCGTCGGGTGGCGTGGCACTTTCCATCATCGCTTGTGCGGCGGCGGCGGCAGTTTCACGGTCAAACATGCCATCAATAATCTGCGGGGTGATATCGTGCCGGGCAAGGGCCTCGCAAAATCCGGCCTGCCGGTCGCGCCCGGTCGAGGAGCCCGACCAGCCGCTGATATGTCCAATGTGTGTGTGCCCACACGACAGCAGGAATTCAGCCACCGTCGCCCCACCCGTTTTGTTGGCTGAGGTGACCGAGGACACCTGTGCACCTTCTTGCCCGCGGTTGAACATCACAACTGGAATGCCGGCGGCCGTGCAGCGTTTGGTCAGGTCGTTGGTCATACCGACCGAGGCTGTGATGATCCCGTCGACTTGATAATCAAGCAGTTCTTGCATGACTTCTTCGGCTGCCCCTTGGCTGTTTGACGCCGTAAAGACGAGGATATGATAGCCCTTTTCTTGCAATGCATTGGACAGCAGTTGCAGGGCGAGCGGGTAAAATTGATTGTCCAGATACGCTACGACCAGCCCGATAATCCGGCTTTTGCCGGTGATCATCGCGCGGGCCATCATGTTGGGGCGGTAGCCAAGTTCCTGAGCGGCGCGGCGCACCTTCTCAACCGTTTTGGCGCTGGCAGAGGCGCCGGGTGTGAACACCCGGCTGACCGCCGACTGGCTGACGCCAGCGCGTTCCGCAACCTGAAGAGAGGTAACTTTGACCATCAGTCTGCCGTCCAACCCCCGTCAATCAGCATGTGCGTGCCGGTCATCAGCGCCGAGGCATCAGAGGCAAGGTAGACAACAGGGCCCATGATGTCGGTGACTTCACCGATACGGCCCAGTTTGATTTTGTCCATGATCCACGCAACCCGATCTGGATTGTTGAACGTCTGTTCTGTCAGTGGCGTGCGAATGAAGGTGGGGCAGATCGTGTTGACCCGGATACCCTGCTTGCCCCATTCAATCGCCATCGCTTTGGTAAACCCTTCGACGGCGAATTTCGTGCTGCAATAGACGGCCCGGTCAATCCCGCCGACATGGGCCATCTGGCTGGTGATGTTGATCAGGCTGCCGGGTTTGCCCGCGGCAAGCAGACCTTTGGCAACCGCGCGGGTAAGGAAGTAGGCCCCTTTGAAGTTGATGTCCGAGACGGCATCAAAGTCGGCTTCTTTCGTGTCGACGGCAGGCGAATGGATCGCGAAGCCAGCGGAATTCACGAGGATATCGAAGGGGCCGTGTTCAGCGACGGCAGCTTCTGTCGCGGCAACGTCTACGACGTCCATTGCGATGGCATTGGCCTGAAAACCTGCGTCGCGCATTTGTTGGACGACCGCATCCAGCTTGGCTGTGTTGCGCGCCGAAAGCGTCACCTCTGCCCCGGCCTCGGCCAATGCGGCAGCACAGGCCAGTCCGATACCAGAGGAACCGCCCGCAACAAGTGCCCGTTTGCCGTCAAGCCGAAAGGATGGGGTTTGTGGAAGTGTCATTTAAGCGCGCCCTGCTGGATAAGAGATGCCACGATAGGCTGGAAAATCTGCATAGCGGGCGGCGCGTGCCTTGTCATCCTCTGCCGGTGTTTTGCCGGCACCGAGGAGGGTGCCTTTGGGGGCAATGTAGCTGCCGATTGTGCGGTCGGGATTTTCGCGCCATGTCAGGTTAAAGGCCGCGAGTTTGGGGAAGAAATACATCGCGTGGTAGGGCAGATGATCATGGATCCACCATGCCAGATCGCGCCAATCGCGCCCTTGATCAAACTGGTCAGCGAACCAAGGGATAACAATGCTCGCACAAGCGCCCATGCGCCCTTTGCCATCGCGGATATCCCAGATGTGGTGCGCATAATTGACTTCATTGCGTGAACAGCGTTGGGGTTTGGCTTGCGTCGCCCCGTAGTGGTTAAGCGACGGTGACCGATAAGCGGAGCGCACAGCGATCGGGCCGAAGGTTTCGGTCAACGGATCAAGCAGTTCTTCGCAAAGTTTTTCACCTGCCATAATCGCTAGGTTCGGATCATCGGGGATATTTTGGATGCCGTGGAAATTTCCGATCTCAGAATAGAGAAAATCCCGCATAAAGAAATGCTGCGAGAGCCGCACACGCCCAAGGTCTTCTAGGCCGCTGTAGCTTTGGGGTTTGCGTTTGTTGGGGCGGGTGGTTTGCATATCAACGTGCCCTACCCACCGAAGGCTGGGGTGCTTTCGGCGGGCCTTTTTGAGGCAAGATAATATGTGGCTGGGTCATTCGGCGGCTGTGCCGTAGGCCACGTTTTTGCCGCCATAGCGGCGCACGCGGATGTTGCATTGTTCGGCGTGTCCAACGAACCCTTCCAGCATGCAAAGCCGCGAGCCGTATTCACCGACCAGCGTCGCCGCTTCGTCTGTGAGCACTTTTTGGTAGCTGTGGGTCTTGAGGAATTTTCCGACCCAAAGCCCGCCGGTATAACGCCCCGCTTTTTTAGTGGGCAGCGTGTGGTTGGTGCCGATGACTTTGTCACCGTTGGCCACATTTGTGCGTGGCCCAAGGAAAAGTGCGCCATAGCATGTCATGTTTTCCAAGAACCAGTCGTCGCGGTCGGTCATCACCTGCACGTGTTCCGACGCGATATCATCTGCCACTGCCAGCATTTCATCATAGGTGTCGCAAAGGATGACTTCGCCGTAGTCGTCCCACGAGGTCCGCGCGGTTTCTGCTGTTGGCAGGATTTCGAGGATGCGATCAATCTCGGCCAGCGTTTCTTTGGCAAGCTTTTCGGAGTTGGTCAGCAGCACCGCAGGAGAGTTATAGCCGTGTTCGGCCTGTCCCAAAAGGTCAGTCGCACAAAGTTCAGCATCAACCGTGTCGTCTGCGATGACCATTGTTTCGGTTGGACCGGCGAAAAGGTCGATGCCCACCCGTCCGAAAAGCTGGCGCTTGGCTTCGGCGACAAAGGCGTTGCCAGGGCCCACAATCATATGCACCGGGTCTACCGTTTGCGTGCCTAGTGCCATCGCACCCACGGCTTGCATGCCGCCAAGGACGTAGATTTCATGCGCGCCGCCCATATGCATCGCGGCGACAATGGCTGGATGCGGGGCGCCGTTTTGCGGCGGTGCAGACGCCACGATGCGGGGAACTTCGGCCACCGAGGCGGTGAGGACCGACATATGCGCGGAGGCGACCATGGGGAATTTGCCGCCGGGGACATAGCAGCCCACTGATTGCACGGGGATGTTTTTGTGGCCGAGGATCACGCCGGGGATGGTTTCAACCTCGATATCGGTCATCGACGCCCGTTGTGCTTGCGCGAAGTTGCGGATCTGGTCCTGCGCGAATTTGATATCTTCCATGTCGCGGGTGGCAACTTTGGACATGGCCGCTTCGATCTCGGACTGGCTGAGGCGGAAGTTGGGGGGCGAGTATTTGTCGAATTTTTCGGACAATTCCCGCACCGCCGCGTCGCCGCGCTTTTCGATATCGCCCAGAGTGGTTTCCACGATGCCGCGGACCTTAGCGTCATCTTCGGCGCGCTCTGCTTCGGGTTTACCGGATTTGAGATAGGTGATTGCCATTTTGCGGACCTCTTAAGATGTCATGCGGGGGCCGGGGTCCACGTCGTGAAACCCGGGGAAAAGATCGACGCCCATTTGCAAAAGGACGTCAGGAATATCGACGAAAACCCAGTTTTCGACCAGCAGATCGCCTTCGCGCCGCCACCAGTCG
This sequence comes from Roseobacter sp. CCS2, assembly GCF_000169435.1. GTDB lineage: Bacteria > Pseudomonadota > Alphaproteobacteria > Rhodobacterales > Rhodobacteraceae > Yoonia. The sequence goes on from NZ_AAYB01000001.1 coordinate 396,629, forward strand.
CACACCCGCATCAGCAACGTGTCGGTTGTGGGCGGTTGATCCAGAAACGGGCCTTTGCGCACACACATGAGCGACGGCCAACCCGCGCTCCAGATGTAATCGCCGTCAGCGGCGCGGGTCAGATGTTGCGTGACCCCGTTGCCGGATGCGCCGCCTGTCCAGAGCGAGAAAGCCCCTTCAAACGGCACCTGAAAGCCTGCGAAGTTTTCGATGCCAACGAAAGACCCGAAAGCCGCCGGGCCATACCAGACCATGTTGTCATGCCAGTAAGGGCGCCATGCTTCGTCCTCGGTTGCGAGGCTCTTGAGCATGTTGGTGACCATCTTGGCGGAGCTTGCGCTGCGGGCGGGGTCGTTGTCGTGCAACTGAAAGCCGTCCTGCGTAGCCGGGCCACGATGCGGGCCGGTATAGCCGCGGTCGCGGCCTGGGCTGTCTTTGATGGGCCACTGGCCTGCGGCGATCATCAGTTCGGGGATGTCGAGGTAAATCCAGCTTTCGACGGCCTGCCCATTCTCCATACGGTGGAATTCGCCGACGCGAAGATAGGACAACGTATCGGTCGCTTTGATGCCCAGCCAGTCTTGCGCGAAATGGCCGGCATAGTAGCCAGTGCAGGTGACCCAATCGGCGTTGTCATAGTGCCCGCCAGTCAGGATGTAGTCGCGGCGGAATAGCCCTTGGAAGGCGGATTGCAGGGGGGCGAGGAAGGCGTTGATGTAGGCGTCTGGCCCCGCAAGATCGTTGAAGGGGTGACTGTGGTGGATCACAGCGTCAGGCGCAAAAAAGGTGCGCACGGCTGCCTCGTGCCCGCCGGGGTGCGCGAACGCATCTAGGTAGGTTTTTGCGATCTGTTTGTTGGCCAGGTGGGACATCAGTATCCTTCTGGCTTGGGCGGTTCGGCGTCGCCGTTGTCGTATTTCTCCCAACCTTCACCGCCGAAGACATCGACGCCAAGTTGCATCATGACGGATGCGAAATCGACAGAAACGGGGTTGTCGGCGATGCGTCCGTCCTCAACCCGCCAGAAATCCATGTAAGGGATTTTGACGCGTTTGCCGGTGGCGGGGATGCCCATAAAAGTGCCTGTGTGCGTGCCTTCGATGTGCCCGAAACAGGCGGCCCATTCGCCATCGGCGAGGAATTGATCAGTCTTGTAGTCCCGGTCGGTAAAGGCCGCCCGCAAGGGCCATTGCCAGTTGCGTTGGAAGGCGTGAACCCCGTTTTTGGTCCCGCACCCTTGGTTGCCGCGCCATGTGAAGCTTTCGGTGAAATACTTCAGCATGTCCATTTCGTTGTTGGCCAGCCCCTGTTCCATCGCTTTGACGGCATCAAGGGAAGCTTGGGATTTGGCATCGCGCGTCATGCGGCGTCCTATTCGTTTTCTTGTTTGGTGATGGTCAGCCGACGATGTCAGATGCGCTCACCTGTTTTTTGGTCAAACAGGTGGCATATCTCAGCTGGAATACTGGCGTGCACGGCTTCGCCAATTTCGACGCGGTAATCCTTGCCGGACTTAACCGACACAATTGTACCGCCCGCCCGCATGGTCACCATCGTCGCCTCGCCCAGAAGTTCGAGCGAGTAGACAGCGGAATTGATCTCAGCATCGCTTGCCGCGACGGTTGCGTCCTCGGCCCGGAAGCCGAGGGTGACAGGCCCGGAATGTGTTGTGGGCAGGCCAGCGATTGACATGTTCTTGGCGGTAAAGGTGCCGTTCGACACCTCACCATCCACAAGGTTCATAGCAGGGGAACCGATAAACCCTGCAACGAAGGTATTGGCCGGGTTGTCGTAGATTTCAGTCGGTGTGCCAACCTGCTGGACGACCCCTTTGCTCATCACGACAACACGGTCTGCCAGTGTCATCGCTTCGATTTGGTCGTGGGTCACGTAGATCGTTGTCACCTTCAGTTCGTGACTAAGGTTCTTGATCTGCGCCCGGGTCGAGACGCGCAGTTTGGCGTCAAGATTGGACAGCGGTTCATCCATCAAAAAGACGTTGGGTTCACGCACGATGGCACGGGCGAGCGCCACGCGCTGGCGCTGACCGCCCGAAAGCTCTGCGGGTTTGCGGTGCAGAAATTCATCAAGCTCCACCATGGCAGAGGCACGCATCACCCGCTCTTCATGTTCAGACTGCGGAATGCCCCGCACTTTCAGCGGGAAGCGGATGTTTTCATAAACGTTGAGGTTGGGATAAAGCGCGTAGCTTTGGAACACCATTGCCACGTCCCGATCCTTGGGCTCAAGGTCGTTGATACGCTTGCCATCAACCAGAATATCGCCGTCTGTGACGTCTTCTAGCCCGGCGATCATCCGCATCGTTGTGGTCTTGCCGCAACCTGATGGCCCAAGCAGAACGAGGAACTCTTGATCGGCAATTGTCAGATCAAAACTTTGAACACCCACAAAGGACCCCCACCGCTTTGATACTTTGCGTAGCTGAATTTCGGCCATAATGCGCCCCTTGCATACGTTTGCAAAAAGACTGGAGCGATTCCGAAAATCTGGCAAGTCCTAATTGGAAGAACGATAAATTCTTTCTTTTCACCCGCAAAATGCTTGCGTGGTAACTGCCTTTGCAGGTTAACTTGCAAACGTATGCAAAGCGAATCCGATTCGTAAATCAATCGAAAATCCGGGAAAGTCCGGGACGTAAAGAACAACTGGGAGGTTCTTATCACATGAAAATCTGGAAAAATGCTATGTTGGGTACTGCTGTTGCAGCGCTCACTGCAACGGGCGCTTATGCGTGTGAAGCGGACGGTCGTGTCAGCATCATTGGCAACGAATTCCCGGCGATCCAAACAGTTGCCGCCGCCGCCGGCGCATGTGAAGGCGTCGACTTCAGCGCGAACCTGACCGCTGACCACCAAACGCTGAACGTGGCTGGCATGACAGGTAACCCTGCCGAATACACAACGGCGATTGTTGCAAACTCGTCCATCGTGGCATTGATCAATGAAGACGTTATTCGCCCGCTTGATGATCTTGTTGCGCAATACGGGCAGGATATTCCGCAGCAGCAATTGATCACCGTTGACGGTAAAGTCATGGCTGTCGCCTTTATGGCGAACGCCCAGCATCTGGTTTACCGCGCGGACGTGCTTGAACAGCTTGGACTGGATGTACCAACGTCCTACGAAGAGGTTCTTGCTGCGGCCGAGGCCATTCGCGCCGCTGGCGTCATGGAATACCCTGTTGGCGGGTCTTATGCTGCGGGTTGGAACCTCGCGCAGGAATTCACCAATATGTATATCGGTACGGGTGGCGAATTCTTCACGCCCGGCACCGCCGAAGTCAGCATCAACAACGCCCAAGGTGTAGAAGCGCTGGAAATGATGAAGGCGCTGACCGCATACATGAACCCTGACTATCTGACACACGACAGCAACGCGACATCAGCTGAGTGGGAAGCAGGTAACGTGGCGCTGATGAACATGTGGGGCAGCCGGACCGGTGTTCTGATGGATGACGAAGGTTCCGCGCCCGAGGTTTATGAAAACACGGCTGTGTCTGGCCCGTTGACCGTTGGTGACAGCGGCACACCAGCAACAACCTTGTGGTGGGACGGCTGGACCGTCGCCAAGAACGTCAGCGACGCGGATGCGGCTGCAACGTTTCAGGCAATGGCAGCAGGCGTGTCATCCGACATCCTGAACGATGAAACCATGAGCCAGGCTGTTTGGCTGATGAATGGCTTTGAAGCCGCACCTGTAAACGAAGGTGTGCTGGCATCTGTCGCGGCAGGTTCACGGCCCTATCCGATGCGCCCCTTCCAGGGCCTGCTGCACACGGCATTGGGCGACAACATCGCTGACTTCCTGCAAGGCAACGAAAGTGCCGAGCAGACATTGGCAGACGTCGAAGCAGCTTATACCGCTGCGGCGACCGAAAAAGGCTTCCTGCAGTAAGGAAACCACCGGGAAGGCGCACGCCCGCCTTCCCGCTTTTTGATTTGGGGCAAATCACATGAAACACTCCTCATTCTTCTGGTTTGTCCTGCCATCAGCCCTGCTGATGCTCACATTTATCGCCTTCCCTATCGTTTCAGTCGTGACCCAGTCGCTGTATCAAGAGCATGAGCAGGTCATCATTGAAGTTGAAAACTGCGGCCCCTTTGGCTGCACCGTCTCTGAATCAGTTGATCAGGAAGCGACCGCCGCCCTGCGCGAAGCCCAGCCTTTGGGCCAATGGGCGGGCCTGGAGATTTACAAAGACCGCAACCACCTTGCTTTTGCAGAAGTGGGCGAGGCGTGGACCAGTTCTGTCAGTATGCGCGATTTCGCTGGCACGCTGATGAACCTGCCGTTTTATGACGCGATTGCCTTTACGCTGACCTACACAGCCATTGTGACACCGCTGACGATCATTTTTGGCTTCCTGATTGCCATTGGTGTGAATGCCGTCGCCCGGGCCATGCGCGGGCCAACGATCTTTCTGTCGCTCTTGCCGATGATCGTGACCCCGATCGTAGGGGCGCTTGTCCTGTTCTGGATGGTCGATGCGCGCGGTGTTCTTGGGGCTGGCTTGCAATGGTTGGCTGATGATCCAAACCTGTCGGTCAAGGCATCGACCCCGCTGATGTGGATCATGTTGATGGTTTACGGCATTTGGTCGTCGGCGCCATTTGCGTTCATCGTTTACTATGCGGGCTTGCAAACCGTGAACACCGACACACTTGAGGCGGCTATGATTGATGGCGCCACCCGCTGGCAGCGCATTCGCTATGTGGTTATCCCGCATCTGGTGCCGCTGACCACGTTTATCGCCTTGATCCAGCTGATGGACAACTTTCGCGTCTTTGAACCCATCGTGAGTTTCAGCGCGCAAGCCCATGCCCGATCATTATCGTTCGCGATCTTCAATGATCTGGGTGGCGAAACGCGGCTATTGTCATCCGCCGCCGCCACGTCGGTTCTGACCATTATTGGTGTGGCGATCTTGCTGTCGCCGGTCCTTGTGCGCACATGGCGCGATTTTGGAAAGGCACGGTGATCTGATGTCAAAAGCAACCCGCCTTTCCCCGACGACCAAAATTGTAGCCTATGGTTTTCTGGGCCTGTGGCTGATCATGGCCGCCTTCCCTTTCATCTGGACCCTTTGGGGATCGTTCAAAGTTGAGGGCGATTTCTTTTCCAAGGCAAACTGGGCCAATTCACTTTTTGGGACATTGACGATTACCGAAACCGGCGGAAGTTTCACTGGTGATGGCTATTACGGCGCGTGGGTGCAGGAAGAGTTTTGGCGCGCGGCCCTGAACACATTCATCGTCTGTGTGTGCGTCGTCACGATCTCGCTGACCTGCGGCACTTTGGGCGGATATGCCTTGTCCCGGTCCACTTATCGCTATGCGTTCTGGTTTTTGCTATTCGCGCTGATGTTCCGTGCGATGCCGCCACTGACGCTGGTATCCGGTTATTTGCTACCGTTTTTTGAATGGAACCTTTGGGGGCATCTAAGCACGACCATCATTGTGCTTGTGGCGATTAACCAGCCTTTCACCCTGTGGATGCTGCATGCGTTCTTTAAGAACATCCCCAAAGATCTGGACGAAAGTGCGATGGTTGATGGCTGCACCCGCTTTCAGGCATTTCGCCATGTCATCATTCCGGTGATGTGGCCCGGCGTCATTACCACAGGCCTGTTCAGTTTCCTGCTGGCCTATAACGACTTTGCCGTGACCACGATGCTGCTCAGCAAGGAAAACCAGACGATGGTGCCAAAGCTGGTCAGCTTTCTTGGGACAACGCAGACAAAGGGCAACGTCATGTTTGCAGTTGCCGCGGTTGTGTCGATCACCGCACCGCTTTTCGTGATGATCATCTTCTTCCAAAAACAGATCGTCTCTGGTCTGACTGCGGGTGCTGTGAAAGGCTAAATTCATGTCATTTCAATCTGAAAAAGCGCTGGTGCGCGCCCATTATGATGCGCTGGCCAAAGCCACGCCTGACACCGTCGCATCGGTTCTGGCCGAGCGGACAAGCGACGACTGGCACTGGCGCGGAATGCACCCGTTTTACGAACAATATGGCGCGCAGGCTGTGGCCGAAAGTTTCTGGGCCCCTTTCCTAAGCGCCATGACCAAGGTCCAGCGCCGGCAGGATATTTTCATTGCCGGACATAACGAAATAGATGGTTTCCAATCGGTCTGGGTGATTTCGATGGGCCACCTAATGGGGCTTTTTGATGCGCCCTTCGTGGGGATCAAACCAAACCGCCGGATCGCGATGCTGCGCTATGCAGAGTTTAACAAAGTCGTCGACGGCAAGATCGTTGAAACAGCGATGTTCTGTGATTTGATCCATTTGATGAACCAAGCTGGCCAATACCCCCTGCCCCCGCAAACAGGCATGCATCTGGTGCAGCCGGGGCCTGCCACCCATGACGGATTACTGTTTGATGACGCCGATCCGGCACAAGGGCAAAAAACGCTTGAGCTGGTGAATGCGATGATTGGCGACATCAATACGCATAAGAAATACAATAGCCCGCAAGAAGAATTGGCCCAAACATGGCATGACGATTTTATCTGGTGGGGGCCGGATGGGATTGGCGCGACCTATACTATTGACCGCTATGTCGAACAGCACCAGCAACCGTTCCGCAGTCAAATCAGGGATCGCGTGTATAACGGCCATATCTGCCGTTTGGCGGAAGGCAACTTTGGCGGCTTCTTTGGCTGGGCAAACCTGAGTGTCACAAATGGCGGGGGGTATCTGGGAATGCCCGCTGGTGGACGGTCAGAAATGCGTGTGGTCGATATGTACCGCCGCGATGGTGATAAGCTGGCCGAGAACTGGATTTTCATCGACATGCTGCATTTTCTGCATTTGCAGGGGCTGGACGTCCTGGGGCGGATGAAAACGCTTTAGCAGCGCTGTCACGTCTATTTGGCGTCCTTAAGCCGTAAGATCAGCGGCACAATTGCGACAACCAATAATGCCGCCAGTAGATAAGGGGCACCCGGCAGGTAGATGCCGCCGCCATTTACAAACCGCTCAAACACGCCCGTCAGGGTCAGCGGGGCGGCCACCGCCGCGATAGATGATAACGATGCAATGACACCCTGAACCAATCCTTGTTGGTCTTCCTCGGCGCAATTGGCGGCAAAGGCAGTCATTAGCGGCGGCGCCATGTCGGAAAGTGCGGCAAAGGGCAAAAATATAACTACGGCCCAGACAGCACCCGTGAAGCCAAAGCCGATCATGCTGATCACAGCCGCGACGATTGCGATGACAAGGGTTCTGAAATCGCCAAAGCGCTTTGTCATTTGCGGCAACACGCCAGCCTGCACGACAGCGATAAGCACACCATAGGCCGACAAAGTCAGGCCAATGGTAAACCCGTCCCAGCCAAAAACTTCGCGGCTCCAAAAAGCCCAAAGCGTTGGATAGACCATATTCGCAAACTCAAAGACGAAGATACAGATCAGCGGGATCGCAAGACCGGGGATCAGGAATGCCCGCCTGATTGTGCCAAAGGGGTTCAGGTCGCGCCTGCCAAAGGGGCGGCGGTTCTTGTCTTTCAGGGATTCAGGCAGGACGAAAATACCAAAAGCCACATTTGCCGCTGACAGCCCTGCCGCAATCCAGAACGGCGCCGTGATATGCCAGCCAGAAGCGACACCACCCAGTGCAGGCCCCAGTACAAAACCGACACCAAAGGCCGCCCCGATCATACCAAAGGCGGCCCCGCGTTCGTCGGGTTTGGCAATATCGGCGATATAGGCTGTGGCCGTGATATAGGTCGCACCCGCCATCCCCGCGATGACGCGCCCGACAAGCAGCACCCAATAGGTCTGCGCCAATGCCATGATCACGTAGTCAATCGTCAACGTCAGAAGGGCCGCGATCAGAACAGGCCTGCGCCCGTAAGCGTCTGAAAGGCTGCCAATAATGGGCCCAAAAACGAACATGGCGGCAGCATAGGCAGACATCATGATGCCACCCCAGAACGCACCTTCGGCTGTGCTGCCTGCACCGACCCGGTCCATCAAGTCGGGCATAATCGGGAACACGATCCCGATGCCAATCGCGTCGATCATCAGGGTGGCCAGAATAAAAAGGAAGGGACCATTCAGCTTCATGGCGTCACACGACACTTGTGCAAGACGTAACACAAGAGAAAACCGCAGGCTGTACCAACCATGCTGACAACAGCCACAAAGTTGAGAGACGCAAACACACCGCACCGGTGCTTTACCGACTGTCTGGATCGTTCCCGCTGGCGTCTTGCATCACAGGGAAAAACAATGTCACGCGCGTGCCGTAACCAACGTTGCTTTCAAGGCGCACGCCGCCGGACGATTGTTCGGCGAACCCGATGACCATCGGCAGGCCAAGGCCCGACCCTTTGCCAACGGGCTTGGTCGTAAAAAACGGATCAAAGATGCTTTCCTGCAAATCATCAGGGATACCGGCACCATCATCAGCGACGCTGATCATAACGTATTCGCCCGGTGCCAGATTAGTTTCGGTCTGCCCCAGATCGCTACCATCAAAAGCGATCGCCTCTGCCGTGATGTCAATGCGGCCCGCGCCAGTGATCGCGTCGCGCGCATTCGTCGCAAGGTTCACAAGTGCCGTTTCCAATTGGTGTTTGTCGACAAATACGGTTGGCACGTCAGGCGCAACGGAAAACACCAACTGGATGTTCTCTGGCAGCACCCTTTGCAAAAGGGTTTGGATATCTTCGAAGAAAGGTTCGATCTGGATAGGTTCGGGCGACAGCATGCTACGCCTGCCAAATGCCAAAAGCTGCCCGGCTAAAGCAGCACCACGATCACTTGCCTTTACGATCTCATTGACCAGTTCATCCTGCGCCTGACCAACAGTGCCCGACAACAGTTCGGCGTTGCCGCGTGTCACGGTAAGTATGTTATTGAAATCATGCGCCACCCCGGCAACCAGATGGCCCAGCGCATCAAGCTTTTGCGTATGGTTGAAAGATTGCTGGATAATGTCATTTTTGGTCCATCTTTCCTGCGCAGACTTAAGGGCGAGCAGGAAATATGGCAGGATACAACACGCGGTCAGTAGGAACATAAAAGGCTCTACCGCGAGGCCAAACTCGATGAAGGCAAGCGCGGTGATTACAAGGTAGCCAATCCAAACCGGAACAAAAACGGCGACGATGATTTCAGAATGCGTGGCATGATAGACAAAGATATTGATAGTCGCCGCGACAAGAAGCGCTGTGGTCACGAACTTGAAAACATCCCCGTCAAAGGTCCATACATGGACACAGATCGCCGAAAATGTGGATGCGCGTATGAAAAGTAATCCAAGCACCGGCCAGTAAAGCGATGCGCGCTGAGCCTTTACAACGCGCTTGGCTGTCCATTTTTCCAACGTCAGAACGCTGATATGGACCATGACAACCAGCAGCGGGGACCACATGCCAAACACGATCCCACCGGCAACGCCCCCAAACACCAGCAGCCCGATATGGGTGAAGAACTCTACACTGCCCAAAGCTTCTGCTTCTGCAATGGACGATAACTGCCTTAAGCGGTTGCTGGGTGTTTTGTTCTGAAATAACCGGTTGGGGTGTTTAGGTGGCATTACTCTTTACCGTGACCATTCGGCGGATGATAGGCCAGCAATAAGACAAGGTCTAATCCTTTAGATACCATCGGGCGCGGCGTTCAGCCGCTGGCAATTCAGCAACGCACCTGCGCGAAAGCCAGACGCATTAGCCCACATCGGTCTTGCCGCGCCTGTCACCGCGCAGGTTGGCATAGAGCACATGGTTGCGCCACCGCCCGTTGATTTGCAGATAGCTTTGGGCGACGCCTTCGTATTTATAGCCGCATTTTTCAAGCAAATCGCGTGAGGCGTTGTTTTCAGGCAGGCACCCCGCCTCGATCCGGCTAAGGTCCAGTGCTGTAAAGGCGTGATGTACGACCGCCTGAATGGCCTCGCGCATATACCCTTGTCGCGCAAAGGGTTCGCCGATCCAATAGCCGGTGATCCCCGACTGCGATGGGCCGCGTTTGATATGGTCCAGCGTGATTGCCCCCAGCAGGCCGTTGTCATCACGCCGCACCAGAAACAGCGGCATCGCCGTGCCGTTCGCGATAGACCGCTGCGCCCAATAGACCCGGTTGGTGAAGGCCTTGCGCGACAGATGGTCGGTCGCCCATGTGGGTTCCCATGGTTTAAGAAAGGCTTCGCTGTCGCGCCGCAAACCGGCCCATGCGCGAAAGTCGCTGTGGATCGGCGGGCGCAGTGTCAGCCGTTCAGTTTCGATCCGGACCTTTTTCTTGGTCCCAAGCATTACGCAGCCAACCGCGCTCTCAAAGCGTCCAGCGTCGGTGCGGCCTCTGCCGGGCCGTAAAGGGCCAATGCCGTACCAGCCTGCCCAGCCATTTGACCTGCGAGGTCTTTAACATCGCCTGTGGTGACATCGTCGATGTGTTCAATCGTTTCGTCGATACTCGGGATGCGGCCCCAGATCGACAACAGCCGTGCCAGACGTTCCGCCCGGTTGGAAGGGCTTTCCAAGCCCATCAGCAGACCCGCCTTCATCTGCGCGCGCGCGCGGGCAACTTCTGCGGCGCTCATATCATCAGCGGCGCGTTTCATTTCATCAATCGTGATATTGGCCAATTCACCGATCTGTTCCGCGCTGGTGCCAGCGTAGATTGTGGTCAGGCCGGTGTCTTCATAGGCCCCAGCTTGTGCAAAGATCGTATAGCAAAGCCCGCGGTTTTCGCGGATTTCCTGAAACAAGCGCGACGACATACCGCCGCCCATGGCATTGGCATAGATTTGCGCGGTGTAGATTGCAGGGTCGAGGTATGTCGGCCCTTCAAGCGCCAGCGCAAAATGGACCTGTTCGAGGTCCTTGTTTTCGCGCCGCTCACCACCTCCAAAGGCGGCAGGCTGCATCAGGTCTGGCGCGCGGGCGACAGCTGGCAAATGGCCGAACAGCGCTTCGGCCTGTGCGATGACCGCGTCGTGGTCGATGGCCCCTGCCGCCGACAGGATCATCTGATTGGGGCCATAATGTTCACCCACAAACCTTTGCAGATCATCGCGGCTAAAGCTGCTGACCCGCTCGGATGGGCCAAGGATAGTGCGCCCCAATGCCTGATCTGGATAGGCTACCTCTTGCAGCCAGTCGAAGATGATATCGTCTGGCGTGTCGAGCGCTTGACCGATTTCCTGCAGGATCACGCCGCGTTCGACTTCGATCTCGGCGGGATCGAAAACGGGGTTCAATAAGATGTCCGAAATCACATCAAGGCCAAGCGTCGTGTCGTCTTCCAACACGCGTGCATAATACGCTGTCATCTCGCGGCTGGTGTAGGCGTTGATATAGCCGCCCACGTCTTCGATGCTTTCAGCGATCTGCAGTGCACTGCGCGTCTTGGTCCCTTTGAACGCCATATGTTCAAGGAAATGCGCGATCCCGTTCTGCTCAACCCGTTCGTGGCGTCCGCCTGCCTGGACCCAAATGCCGATAGAGGCTGATTTCAGCCCAGGCATATCTTCGGTGACGATGCGAAAGCCGTTGGACAGCGTGTGCAGTTGGATGGTCAATTCTTAATCCGTTCCTTGATGACAGCCTGAAGTGCTGCCAGATCGTTTTTGACACGCGTGATGCGCTCTGATCGGTCATACAGGTCCGCCATGCGTGGGGGAAGTGGCGCGGTGATACCTGATGCCGCTTTTACGGCGTCGGGAAACTTAGCTGGGTGTGCTGTGGCCAGTGTGACCATAGGGGTGGTGCCAAGATGGGCCTCGGCCACATGGACGCCGACAGCGGTGTGCGGGCAAAGCAGTTCGCCGTGATGTGTCAGGTAAGTTTTGATCGCGGCGTGCGTTTCATCTTCGGATGCGCGGCCTGATTTGAATGTGTCTTTCAGCATTTGATAGGCACCTTGGCTGATCTGAAAACCACCTTGGTTGAGGTCGCCCATCTGGCCCGCAACGGCCGCGCCATCGCGGTTATAGGCATCAAAGAGCGCGCGTTCGAAATTAGAACTGACTTGGATATCCATCGACGGGCTGATCGTGGGTTCAACACCTTCTTTGGTGTAAGTGCCTGTTTCCAATGTGCGATGCAGAATGTCGTTGCGGTTGGTGGCGACGACCAGATCTGCAATGGGCAGACCCATCTTCTTGGCAATGTAGCCGGCGAAGATATCGCCAAAGTTGCCCGTCGGCACCGTAAAGCTGACCTCGCGGTGCGGTGCGCCCAGTGAAACGGCGGCAGTAAAGTAATAGACGACCTGCGCCAGCACGCGCCCCCAGTTGATGGAGTTCACACCGGCCAGTTTCACCTCTTCGCGGAAGGCAAAATCGTTGAACATATCTTTGACCGCCGCTTGGCAATCGTCAAAGTCACCATCCACCGCCAATGCATGCACATTCGCCTCGGACGGCGTTGTCATCTGGCGGCGCTGCACTTCGGACACGCGACCATGTGGGTACATGATAAAGACGTCGACGGCCTTGAGCCCGCGGAACGCTTCAATCGCGGCAGACCCGGTATCGCCTGACGTCGCACCAACGATGGTGACGCGGTCGTCAGATCGTGTCAGGGCCGCCTGGAACATCTGACCGATCAGCTGCATGGCGAAATCTTTGAACGCCAGTGTGGGACCGTGAAACAGCTCAAGCAGGTAATGATTGCTGTCGAGTTGCACCAAAGGCGCGCGGGCGGCGTGGCCGAAGCTGGCATAGGCTTTGGTGATCAAAATGCGAAATTCATCGTCTGTGAAAGTGTCGCCGATAAAAGGGCGCATCACGTCATAAGCGACCTCTTCGTAAGACTTGCCTGCCATCGCCGCGATCTGACGCGCGGTCAGGGTTGGCACCTCTTCGGGCACATAAAGGCCGCCATCGCGGGCTAGCCCTGTCAGCATCGCTTCTTCGAAACTCAGGGCGGGTGCTGTGCCGCGGGTCGAGATATAGCGCATCAGTCTTGGGCGTCCTTTGGGCGCAAGGTGCGGCGTATCAAATACAAGCTCATAATCGCCCAGACCAAGGCCAGCAAGAACCATGTGACCGCATATTCGAAATGGTCGTTCTTGATGGATGCTGTATTGACAGGAAGCGGTGTTATGCGGGGGTCCGCAGGTGATGTCTGTGAGGCAACAACCATAAAGGGCAGTGTGTTCAACACCTCGGCCATGATTTCGACATTGCGGGCAAACCAGATGTTTGCGGCTAGGTCAGGGTCTGGTGTGCTGCTGTTTTGATCATCAGGCCACAAAAGCGTACCGGTCACGTCCATGGGGGCGATCAGGGGTTCAGCGTCTTTGTTGTCGATCGCCAGCAGGCCTTGATCAATCAGGATGGCACCCAAGGCGGTTTCAAACCGCGCGATAACACGGTAGCCGGTGCCCGCTTCGGTGCCTGATACCAAAACATGCAGTTCTTCCCCGGTGGGCGTACCCGATAGGGACACGCGCGCGTATTCATCCGCCGTTTCGTTGGCAAAGATCGAAAATGGTACAGGGGGTGACATCAGCCGCGCGTTAATATCGGCAAGGATTGCTTCTTTTTCAGCCAGCCTATCGACCTGCCAGAAACCAAGGCTGATCAGCACGCCGCAGCCCGCCAGGCCAAGGATCAATGGAAAGAGAATTTTACGCAGCATCTTGCGCCCTTGAATGTTGAAAACGCGCGAGATTGCCCTCGCGCGTTTGGTAACCAGATTGGTGGATCAAGATCCACCTTACGTGAACAACGCTTAGATACCCCAGATGTAGACTGCGAAGAACAAAAACAGCCAAACCACATCGACAAAGTGCCAGTACCAAGCGGCGGCCTCAAAGCCGACGTGCTTTTCGGGCGTGAAATGCCCAGCCTTTGCCCGCATATAGCAGACAAAGAGGAAGATTGTCCCGATGATCACGTGAAAACCGTGAAACCCGGTTGCCATGAAGAAGTTCGAGAAAAACTTGTCGCCGCCGAATGTCCAATCCTGCTCTACCAGCAGATACCAGTATTCATAGGCCTGAAGACCAGTGAACAGAATACCAAGAACAACAGCCAGCAACAGCCCGTTTTGAAGGTCTTTACGATTGTTTTCGTGGACCAAAGCATGGTGCGCCCATGTGACCGCCATACCGGAACACAGCAAGACCAACGTGTTGATCAGCGGCAGGTGGAATGCGTCAACCTGATAGAACGTTGGCTCAACATATGTGGTGCCAGCGTATTCGCTCATTGGATAGATCGTATGCTTGAAGAACGACCAGAACCAAGCGGCAAAGAACATGACCTCGGACATGATGAACATGATAAAGCCATAGCGCAGGCCGATCCGCACAACCGGAGTGTGATCGCCGACGTTGCTTTCGGCCACAACCTCTGCCCACCAGGCAAACATGACGTAAAGCACAGCGGCCAGACCCATAAGGAAGATATATGGCCCAGAACCATGCATCCACAGGGTCGCCCCGAAGAGCATGAAAAACGCACCCGCACCACCCATAAGCGGCCAGATTGACGGTGGCAGAATGTGATAATCGTGGTTCTTAGCGTGCGCCATGTGGTGCGTTCCCTATCGGCTGGTCTTTAGTAATTTTGTATGGCGTCTTGTGACGTCGGTGTCAAAGCTTGCGGTACGTAAGATGCCTGGATTTCTTCGTCTGGCAAGTCAATTTCATAGAAGGTGTAGCTGAGTGTGATCGTATGCACATATTGCCCTTCACGGTCATCGACGATAGCCGGATCCACGAAGAAACTGACGGGCATCATCACGGTTTCGCCCGGCATCAGTACCTGCTCAACAAAGCAGAAACACTCGATCTTATCGAAGAAAGCACCGGCCTCGTAAGGGGTGACGTTATAGGCCGCCTGCCCCGCAATCGGTACATCCAGCGGATTATGCGCCTCATAGAACGCCAAACCGGTTTCACCGATCCGGATTTCCATTTCACGGACTTCAGGTTTGAAGGTCCATGGCATGTCCCGCTCAAGCGAAGCATCAAAGCGGACCTTGATCGTTTCATCGAGGATCACATCGCTGCCGGTTTCAGCGACATTGGTCGCACCGCCAAAGCCAGTGACGCGGCAGAACCAGTCATAAAACGGGACCGACGCCCAAGCCAGCCCACCCATAAGGATCACGACAGACACGGTTTGCGCCACTGTCCGCTGCGGTCCTTGAAGGTTTGGAAAAAGTTTCATTCGCCTGCCCCCTCTTCTGGGATGATCTGTGGTCGTGCCACGTGGTCAAACCGTTCAAATTGTGCGGCATCGCCAAGCTGCAAAACCTTTACCACCGTCAACCCAAAGATAATGGCGATAAAACCGGCCAAGATCAGGCCAAGCCCATAGTTGCGCCCTTTGCGCCGCTCATGAAGTTCGTGTTCGACTTGCAATGCCATCACCAGCCCCCGATCCCGTAAAGGCGTAGTGCCGCTTCCAGCAGCAGCGCACCGAAATGCGCAAACAGATAGTAAAGCGATACTTTAAAGACCTTGATCTCGACCCGGTGCTTATCGGCCTCGCAATCCGCGTCTGTACGGCGCCAGATGTCATACGCGCCCTTGAGGAACCATGCGTTCATCCAAACGGCAACGGCCATGTATATGGGGCCACCAATGGATGTGAACCCAAGTCCGATCGCAACCGGCACCAGCAAAAGGGTGTAGATTATGATATGCTTGCGTGTCGCATCGCGCCCGTGCGTTTCGGTCAACATCGGCACGCCTGCGTTGCCGTAGTCCGATTTAACAAACAGCGCCAGCGCCCAGAAATGAGGCGGCGTCCACATGAAAATCAACGCGAACATCAGCACACTTTCGATGCCAACCCCACCGGTGGCGACCGCCCAACCGATCATTGGAGGGAATGCGCCAGCGGCACCGCCGATCACGATGTTCTGCGGTGTCGCCCGCTTGAGCCACATGGAATAAATGACAGCATAAAAGAAGATAGTGAATGCGAGCAGAAACGCAGCAAGGAAGTTCGTTGCAAGGGCCAGAAGAACAATGGCAAAGCCTGACAAGGCAAGTCCGATGCCCAGCGCTTCGCCCGGTTCAACCCGGCCTGACGGGATGGGGCGACCCGCCGTCCGCTTCATGCGTGCGTCAATATCGGCATCCCACCACATGTTCAGCGCACCAGACGCACCAGCGCCGACAGCGATGCACAAGATAGCGACAAATCCAATAAAGGGATGAACCGGCACAGGCGCCACCAAAAGCCCCACCAAAGCCGTGAAAACAACCAGCGACATGACGCGTGGTTTCAGCAGGGCAAAATAATCGCCCATGCTTGTCTCATAACTTTGATCTGATGCGCTGATATCGCTCATGCCGGACCTTCAAAACCCATCTGGTGTGGTCGAACCGTTATTGATGTAAGGTGGGCCTTAACCCACCTTACGCTTTAGGATGTGCCAGTCGCCTCAGCGAGCCATGCATCATATGTCTCTTGGCTCACAACCTTGACCGTGATCGGCATATAGGCGTGGTCTTTGCCGCAAAGTTCGGAACATTGCCCAAAGTAGATGCCTTCACGTTCTGCTGCGAACCACAGTTCGGCCAAACGACCGGGAACCGCATCTTGCTTCACACCAAATGCCGGAATGGTCCAAGAATGTATCACATCCGCAGCCGTCACCTGCATCACAACGGTCGCACCGATTGGCACAATGACCGCCGTGTCGGTGGCCAGCAAATATTCTTCCTGACTATAGCCGTTCTCTTCCAACTCATCCCGCGCCAGCATATAGCTGTCGAACTCTACACCGTGGTCAACGTATTCATAGCCCCAGTACCACTGATACCCTGTGACCTTGATCGTGATGTCAGCTTCTGGAATTTCCTGCTGTTTGAACAGTACGGGCAGGGAAAACGCGCCGATAAAGACCAGGATCACGACCGGTACAACTGTCCAAGCCACCTCAAGCGGTGAGTTGTGGGTAAAGGTTGCAGGCTCTGGATTTCTGGTCCGGTTATAGCGGATCGCAACCCATGCCAGCAGACCGGTCACGAACAAAGTGATCGCGGTAATGATCACCAACAGCATGTTGTCCAGCCAGACCACATCACGCGCCAGTTCTGTCGCGGAGGGCTGAAAGCCCATGCCGCGATCAACCGGACGCCCGACAATTTCAAGCTCTTGGTCAATCTGTTGTGCTGTTGCGGCGGACCCCGCCATAATCAGACCGGCTGTGGTCCAAAGTGATGCGACGATGCTGTTTAAACGCATATCATACCCTATCTTGATGCCCCTTGTGCGGGGCGTATCCCTAGCGATTCCATTCCGGCTTTGGACGGAATCCCATTGTATTCGATGGACCGTGTCCCATATCCTGATGAACAACTCAAGAACTGCTATTGCGTCAAACAGACGCTAACGTCACAAAATTCACCCGTGCCCAAGGAAAAATTCATGTCAGCAGACCCGTTTCGCCCGTTTGAGACCAATCTCGATCAGGACACAGCCCTGACACTCTTGCGCGAAGCGACCGCTGGTGCTGATGATGGTGAACTGTTCCTGGAACGCCGCAAGTCCGAAGTCATCTCATTCGATGATGGCCGCATCAAAACCGCGAGCTTTGATGCGTCCGAAGGGTTTGGCCTGCGCGCGGTGCGTGGTGAAACGGCAGGATACGCCCATTCCACCACCATTGACGAACATGCGTTGAAACGCGCTGTTTCGACCGCCCGCCTTGCCGTGGGCGACGGTGGCGGGACAATGGCGGATGCCCCTGCCGGGACCAATCGTAAGCTTTATCCTGATGACGACCCGATGTTGCAAGCCACATTTCCTGCCAAAATCGACCTGCTCCGTGAGATTGATGAATTTGCCCGCGCGCTTGACCCGCGCGTGGTGCAGGTATCGGCCACGGTTGCAGCTTCGCATCAAGAGGTTCTGATCTTGCGCCCGGAAGGCACGTTGGTCACTGATACGCGCCCGATGTCACGCCTGAACATCAGCGTTATCGTTGAAGAAAACTGCAAACGCGAAAGCGGTGGCATGGGCGGCGGTGGCCGTGCTGGCCTGATCGGTCTGATTGGTCGCGATCATTGGGAGCCGGTCGCCCGCGAAGCCCTGCGCATCGCATTGGTGAACCTTGATGCAGAGCCTGCACCTGCGGGCGTCATGGATGTGGTTCTGGGCCCCGGATGGCCCGGTATTTTGCTGCATGAAGCCATTGGGCACGGGCTTGAGGGTGATTTTAACCGCAAAGGTTCAAGTGCCTTTGCAGGCCTGATGGGCCAGCAAATCGCCGCCAAAGGCGTGACCGTACTTGATGACGGCACAATCCCTGATCGGCGCGGATCCATCACCATTGACGATGAAGGCACGCCCAGCGCCAAGAATACCTTGATCGAGGACGGCGTTCTGGTGGGCTATATGCAAGACCGCCAAAATGCGCGCCTGATGGGGGTCGCGCCAACCGGTAATGGACGCCGCGAAAGCTTTGCCCACGCGCCAATGCCACGGATGACAAACACATATATGCTGGCAGGCGATGCCGCACCCGAAGCATTGATCGCCGACCTTAAGGACGGCATTTATGCGGTTGGCTTTGGCGGCGGCCAAGTTGATATCACCAACGGTAAGTTTGTCTTTAGCTGCACCGAGGCATACCGCGTGAAAGACGGTGTGGTGGGTGCGCCTGTGAAAGGGGCGACATTGATTGGTGACGGGGCAACAGCACTCAAACAAATTCGGGGTATCGGCAACGACTTGGCACTTGATCCGGGGATCGGCAATTGCGGCAAGGCAGGCCAGTGGGTGCCTGTTGGCGTCGGCCAACCGAGCCTGTTGATTGGTGGCCTGACGGTTGGCGGTGCCGCCGCTTAGGTGATTCTGTTTTGCTGGAAAAGGCCCACCTACCTGCGCGACATCGGTGATTGCCGCTGCATAGATCCGGTCCGCGCCCGTAAATAACTTAGAAAACGGGCGTTTTGCCTAAACTCGTCCCAGATTGATTCAGAACTCATTAACTTCCATCGCGCTAGAGTGATCACGCAATATGGCGGAGGTTCGGGATGGCCGAAACACATTTATCTTCCAATCACCCCCCACTCCTACCCACCACGGAAGACGAAGCGGTTGACCGCCTTCGCCTATTGCGATCGCGGCGGGTTGGCGTTGCAACATATCGCCGGCTGCTGGCAGAACACGGCAGCGCGGCAGATGCCCTGAACGCTTTGCCTGACGTGGCAAAAGCGGCAGGTGTCACCGATTACGCGATCTGTCCTGAAGGCGTTGTGATGGCGGAACTTAAAGCAGGCAAAGCCGCCGGTGCCAAGTTGCTGGTCGAAGGATCACCGGAATATCCCACAGCATTAAATGATATCAGCGACGCGCCACCTTTGCTTTGGGCCCTTGGCAATGTCGCGCTACTGCAAAAGCCGATGATCGCACTTGTCGGCGCGCGCAACGCCTCATCACTGGGCACACGCATGGCAAAGCGCTTGGGCGCAGATCTGGCTGAGGCTGGCTTTGCCGTCGTGTCAGGCCTCGCTCGTGGGATTGATGCAGCGGCCCATCATGGCGCATTGTCCGGCAGCACGATCGCTGTGATGGCCGGTGGTGTCGACATTATCTATCCGGCGGAAAACACACAACTTGCCCACGATATCGCCAAACGCGGACTGCGCCTTTCTGAGATGCCGATGGGGCTGCAACCGCAAGCACGGCATTTCCCAGCACGTAACAGAATAATCTCAGGCCTCTCGCGTGCGGTGGTGGTGGTGGAAGCCGCAGGAAAGTCCGGCAGTCTGATCACAGCGCGTAATGCGCTTGATCAGGGGCGCGACGTCTTGGCGGTGCCCGGCCATCCCTTTGATGCACGCGCTTGGGGTTGCAATATGTTGATCCGCGATGGTGCGACACTGGTGCGCAATGCAGAAGACGTGATTGATGCGGTGCGCCCGGCAGTTGCGGCGGCACCCGAACTTGATCTGTCTACACCCACCCCGACCGCCGCGACACGTAGCCTGCGCGATGTTGCAGCCCTGCACTCTGAAATTTTGTCACGCCTTGGCAGCGCACCAATTGCGGAAGATCAACTTCTGCGCGACATCAAGGTGGCCGCCACCGAGATCGCACCGGTCCTTGTTGATCTGGAACTTGAAGGCAAAATCACCCGTCAGTCCGGTGGGCTGCTGGCGCGCGTTGTCTGAAAGATCGGGCAATTTTGCGCAAAGATTTTTCCCCTCATTGACATTCGGCAAACAGACGCCACATCTTGCCCAACTTAAGGAACCGCATTTTTCGTAAAGGATTCTCATGCCCGTTGTCGTTGTCGAATCCCCCGCGAAGGCCAAGAAAATAAACGGTTATCTTGGCAGTGACTATACTGTTCTTGCCTCTTATGGCCACGTCCGTGATCTGCCGCCAAAGGACGGGTCGGTCCTGCCGGACGACGATTTTGACATGAAATGGGAAATCGCGTCAGACAGCAAAAAGCACATCAAGGCCATTGTGGACGCACTGAAAAACGACAACGAACTGATCCTCGCAACCGACCCTGACCGCGAAGGCGAAGCCATTTCCTGGCACCTGACCGAGGCGTTGACAGCCAAAAAGGCCATCAAGAAAGATACCCCCGTCAGCCGGGTTGTTTTCAACGCCATTACAAAGTCAGCCGTGACAGACGCAATGGCCAATCCGCGTCAGGTGGATGAACCGTTGGTCGAGGCTTATCTGGCGCGCCGCGCTTTGGATTACCTAGTTGGTTTCAACCTGTCACCTGTCCTGTGGCGTAAACTGCCCGGTGCAAAATCCGCTGGCCGCGTCCAATCTGTTTGCCTGCGCATCATCGTTGAACGCGAGATGGAAATCGAAGCGTTCCGCAATCAGGAATACTGGACGGTCAAGGCACTGCTGCAATCGGCCCGCGGTCAGACATTCGAGGCCCGCCTGACCACACTGGCTGGCAAGAAGCTGGATAAGTTTGATCTTGGCAATGAAACACAGGCCGAAATGGCCGTGCAGGCCATCAGTTCGCGTGACTTGGTGATCAAATCGGTTGAGGCCAAACCAGCCACGCGCAACCCTTCGCCGCCGTTCATGACATCGACCCTGCAACAGGAGGCCAGCCGCAAATTTGGCATGGGTGCCAAGCAAACGATGAGCGTGGCACAACGCCTTTATGAGGCAGGCCTTATTACTTACATGCGGACCGATGGCATTGATATGGCGCCCGAAGCCGTGACCGGTGCGCGCGATGCGATCAAGGCAAAATTTGGTGACAAATACCTGCCAGATCAGCCGCGTATGTATAAAAACAAAGCGAAGAACGCGCAGGAAGCCCACGAATGCATCCGCCCAACTGAGATGTCGGTCAGCACCGAGGACGCGAAGATTGCCGATGCCGATCAGCGCAAGCTTTATGATCTGATCTATAAACGCACCATGGCCAGCCAGATGGCTGCGGCCAAGCTGGAACGCACAGTTGTCGATATCACCAGCGCCGATGAACAGGTCGTGCTGCGCGCCAACGGGCAAGTCATGGTCTTTGACGGCTTTATCGCGATTTACGAGGAAGGCAAGGACGACAGCGTTGTTGACGATGATGACAAGCGCCTGCCGCAACTGACCGAAGGCGAAAAGGCCGATAAGAAATCGGTCAATCCCGAACAGCATTTCACCCAACCACCGCCGCGCTACACTGAGGCGACGCTGGTCAAGCGCATGGAAGAATTGGGCATTGGCCGCCCGTCAACCTATGCCTCGATTGTGACCACCATTCAGGACCGCGGCTATGTCGAGAAGGACAAGAACCGCCTGATCCCACAGGATAAGGGGCGGTTGGTCACGGCGTTCCTGACCAACTATTTCCGCAAATACATTGGGTATGACTTTACCGCCGATCTGGAAAACCAACTGGATGAAGTCAGCGCAGGTGATGCCGACTATAAAAAGGTACTGGGCCAGTTCTGGCGCGATTTTTCGGCCGCGATTGCCGAAACCGCTGATTTGCGCATCACCGAGGTGTTGGAAAAAATCAACGAGGTGCTGGAGCCACATCTGTTCCCGCCAACCGAAGGTGGCAGCGATCCGCGCCTTTGCCCCAACTGCGGGGCTGGCCGTTTGTCAATGCGCACCGCCCGGTCCGGTGGCGCTTTCATTGGCTGTTCGAACTATCCTGAATGTCGTTACACCCGCGCGTTTGGCCCCCCCAACCCAGAAGCAGAGCTTTCGGCCATTCCACCCGAAGGCAAGTTGCTGGGAACGGATGAAGGTGACGAAATCCGCATCTTTAAGGGCCGCTTTGGCCCCTATGCCCAACGGGGTGAAGTGACCGAGGACAACAAGAAACCGAAACGCCAGAGTATTCCCGATGGTTGGGAACCTGAAGAGGTTACGCTTGATCAAGCGCTGATGCTGTTATCCCTGCCTCGTGAATTGGGCCCGCACCCCGAAGATGGTGTGGCCGTTTGGGCGAACCTTGGGCGCTATGGCCCGTATCTGAAACACGCCGAAAGCACATCGCATCGCGGTGGCACCAACGCCAATTTGGAAAGCATTGATGAGGTGTGGACCGTTGGCATGAACCGCGCCGTACAATTGCTGGCCGAAAAGGTCGCGTCGCGTGGTCAACGCGGCAAGGCCGCCGTGCCGGTACGTGAGTTGGGCGAACATCCAGAGGCCGGTGGCCCAGTCAATATCTTTGATGGCAAATATGGACCCTATGTGAAGTGGGAAAAGATCAATGCGACGATCCCGGACACGATAGAACCGTCCGAACTGACGATGGCGCAGGCTGTGCATCTGATTGATGAACGGGCCGAGAAAGCAGGCAAGAAGAAACCTGCCCGCAAAAAGGCGCCTGCGAAAAAGAAAACAGCCGCTAAGAAAAAGCCCGCAGCGAAGAAGGCGAGCTGACCCCTTTCTGCATCGCGGCAATTTATTGACTCTTTTCGGCGTGGGCGGCACAACATGCCCAAACCACGCCGGAGAGTTCGCTGATGAAAAAGATCTACCCCAATGCGGCCGCTGCCCTTGATGGGCTTTTGCATGATGGCATGTTTATTGCGGCTGGCGGTTTTGGCCTATGTGGTATTCCCGAATTGCTGCTTGACGCGATTAAGGATGCTGGCACGCAGGATCTGACGTTTGCGTCAAACAATGCGGGTGTCGATGATTTTGGCATCGGCATTCTACTGCAAACCCGGCAGGTCAAAAAGATGATCAGCTCTTACGTGGGTGAGAATGCTGAGTTTATGCGCCAGTATTTGTCAGGTGAGTTGGAGTTGGAGTTTAACCCGCAAGGCACCTTGGCAGAGCGCATGCGCGCCGGTGGCTGCGGCATTCCCGGTTTTTATACAAAGACCGGTGTGGGCACCGTGATCGCCGATGGCAAAGAGCACAAAGACTTCAACGGCGAGACATGCATCATGGAAGAGGGCATTTTTGCCGATCTATCCATCGTCAAAGCTTGGAAAGCAGATGAAACCGGCAACCTTGTGTTCCGCAAGACAGCCCGCAACTTTAATCCGCCTGCCGCGATGTGTGGTAAAACCTGTGTCGTCGAGGTGGAAGAAATTGTGCCAACCGGTTCGCTTGATCCTGACAGCATTCACCTGCCCGGCATTTATGTGCACCGCCTGATCCAAGGCGAGCATGAAAAGCGGATCGAGCAACGTACAGTAAGGAGCGCATGAAGCATGTGGGATCGCAATCAAATGGCCGCCCGCGCCGCGCAGGAACTGCAAGACGGCTGGTACGTCAACCTGGGGATCGGCATTCCGACCCTCGTGTCCAATTATATTCCAGATGGAATCGAAGTGACCCTGCAATCCGAAAACGGCATGTTGGGCATGGGCCCCTTCCCGATTGAGGGTGAAGAAGACGCTGATCTGATTAATGCAGGCAAGCAGACGATCACTGAACTGCCCCAAACCGCGTACTTTGATAGCGCGCAATCCTTTGGCATGATCCGCGGCGGCAAAATTGCAATGGCGATCTTGGGCGCGATGGAAGTGGCTGAAAACGGCGATCTGGCGAACTGGATGATCCCCGGCAAGCTGGTCAAAGGTATGGGTGGCGCCATGGATTTGGTTGCTGGTGTTGGTCGCGTTGTTGTTGTGATGGATCACACCAACAAACACGGCGTCAGCAAAGTGCTGAAAGAATGCACGCTGCCGCTGACCGGTAAAGCTGTTGTCGACCGGATTATCACCAATCTGGGTGTTCTTGATGTTGTAGAGGGCGGTTTAAAGATCGTCGAAACCGCAGAGGGTGTCACCGAGGACGACCTGCGTGCTGCCACGGAAGCCGCTATTGTCTGATTTGTCTGTCATGCGCGAAAAGGGCGACAAAAAAGGTCGCTATTATATAGTACATGCCTCAGGCCAGAGTGAGCTGACCTTTTCAATCATGTCCGCAAAGCTTGTGATTGCGGATCATACACAAGTCGCCCCCGGCCATGAGGGCGAAGGGATTGGTCTGATCATGTTACGCGAGATGATCGCGGATGCGCGCAGTGAGGGCTTTCAGATTGTTCCGCTTTGCCCCTTCGTAAATGCACAGCGCCGCAAACACCCAGAATGGGCCGATGCGTTTTCGGTCTAGCTGCCGTTCACGTTAAAGACACAAGCATCCGTAATTAATTCAGGTGGCGTTTGGCACAAGCCTTTGGCGACCTGCCATGCGGCAAGAACCTTTGGAACATAGGCGCGGGTTTCACGGAAGGGTGGCACACCTTCGTGCCGACGCACATTGCCTTCGCCAGCGTTATACCCTGCAAGCGCCAGTACCGCGTCATTATCGAAATGATCAAGCAACCATTCCAGATAAGCCACGCCACCTTTGATGTTCTGCGCGGGATCTGTGCTGTTAGTGACGCCAAAGCGCGCAGCAGTCGCAGGCATCAGCTGCATAAGTCCTTCCGCCCCAGCCGAGCTTACCGCGTCAATGCGTCCAGCGCTTTCAACGGAGATGACCGCAAGAACCAAAGCAGGCGACACCGATGTGCCAACTGTTTCAATAAGGATGCTGCGACCATGTGCATTTGCGATGTTCTGCAAGGCCTGTAGCCGGGGCGCAAAGACGCCTTGACCGGATGGCGGATCGTTCAGCTGCGCCATCGCCTTTTGGAACCGCGATGCGCCCTGCGCTGTCAGCTGTGAAGGTACGGTTGTCCAGAACCACTCTAGCCCCGAGGGTTGTGGCAAGGCCACTGCGGCGGCTGCCGCGGGTTCCGGTTCTGGGTCCGCATAAACCGGACCACGCCGGGGGGCGTTGGGATCAATCTGCACGGTGATGCGATTGCTGTCACTTTCTGACGGCACCGGGACCCGTTTGAAGGTAAAGTCAGGTTGTAGTCTTTCGACTTCTGCCAATACCGGCGACGCGCATAAGACTGCACCCGCCATAAGTATGCCTGTTAATCTACGACTCATGTTCTTGCCTGCTCGTGGCTTGTTTGTTCATGTTAAAATGGCAGAAAATCGCCCAAATGCCAGTTTCTAAAGAACAATTCCTGCGATTCCATGCGGATTGAGAGCATTTTGGCAACGGAAACCGCAAGAGATGAACCGGAGATGAATATTTCTTTCATTTAAAAACAATGACTTACGCTACATCATCCGAGTTTTGTTATTTGAGGCGAAAAAAACCGTTTGATGCCAAACTCCCGCCCCAATCAACTGGCTATATGTCTGCATCCAAGACGGCGTTCGCGTTAGCGTACCAATCAAATTGATGCCGGCGCGGAACGAAACAAAACCTGCAATACCCTGAGGAGGGAATGAAATGCTTAACTTTATCAAAAACTTCCGTAACGACGAAGACGGTGCCGTAACAGTTGACTTCGTTGTTCTGACAGCTGCAATCGTTGTACTCGGCCTGGCCGTAGGCAGCGCAGTCAGCCAAGGTGCTACTGATCTGGCAAACGACATCGAAAAAGATCTGAAAGCTCAGTGTTCCGGCGGCAACTGCTAATAAGCTGACGTTGTTCACTTGATACAAAGTAGCGCCGCTTGTTGGTGGCGCTACTTGCACAAATAGCGCATCGCAAATCTAAGAGTGCTTTGTACACGAGCAGATGCTGAACTACCGCCACAGGCAATTTGCATGTCGCGGCAAACAAGTTTCATCATAAGAGAAAGTGAGACAGGCATGAGAAGATTAATTGCTACTTTTCTCGCGGATGATGAAGGTGCCGTCACTGTCGACTTTGTTGTGTTGACCGCTGCGATCTGTCTTTTAGGCGCGATTGTAGTTGGAACATTTGCCGAAGAACCGGTAAGAATAAGTAATAACATCTCGACCTTCATGCAGGATCAGTGCTCCAACGGTTCCTGCTGATATGTAGATTGGGTTTTAACCCATTGCCCCAGAAGCAATGCACTTGATCTTGATACAACCGCTGTATTCTAGAGATAGAGCAGACCAATCTTTAAAGACCACCCAAACTGCCCCCAAAAACTGCTATGCGCGCATAAATGTAACCATTTGTTGTTGATGGCGGCCCTATCCTGGGCTTATTTGCAGAAATAGCTTGTGTTGAACGGTGCATAAAAACTCATGCCTGTCTGTTACTACCGATATAAGGCAACAGACCGCCACGGCGTAAAGTGATGGCTTTATTCAACGCTTCAAAAATTGTTTAACTTCTTTATATCATGTGTAAGCGTAAAGATGTACATGCATGTGCTTTACATCGCTCTGCGGTCATCAATGCGACCGCGGATCATAAACAAATAGGCCATCCGACTGGATGGCCCGAATTGCAGAGGCCTACGAATGCGAGCAGTTTTTGGATTGGTACTTTTGGTCGGCATGGGACTGGCAGGTTTTGCCGTGTACATGGTCAATCAGTATATGGATACGCAAGCTTCCGCGTTGGAGCAAGAACGTCAGCGTTCGGCTACAGCCATTCGCACTGTCGACATCTACGCCCCATCACGAGACCTTACTTATGGTGAACTGTTGACGGCAGACGATGTACAAATCATCAAATACGCCCGCGATCACTTGCCAGAAGGCGTGTTCGCCACTGAGGAAGAGCTTTTCCCGGAAGGTTTGAACACTCCGCGCGTTGTGCGTTTGCCGATGCAAGTGAACGAGCCGATTTTGACCGCCAAAGTAACAGAAGCGGGTGCGCCGCAAGGGATCACTGCATTGTTGGATTCGGGCATGCGCGCTTTTCCTTTGCCCGACAGCATAACACGGGCGTTCGCCAGCGAGCTTCGCCCGACGGACCTGATTGATCTTTATTGGATCGGTAGAGTGGGTAATGGTCCAAGCAGCTCCCGCCTAGTCAAAAGCCGCATGGAAATCATTTCCTTGGAACCGAGCGTTGTCATTCAGGTGTCGCAGGAAGACTTCGCTGACCTTCAGGTTCTGAGTGCAGCGGGATCGCTTTCCCTGACACCAGTTGGTCGCGATGACCTCGAGGCAGGTGACCTGACCATTGAGACCAACATTCGCGACGTACTTGGTATTGTCGCCCCAGTGGTAGAAGAGACGGTAGAAGAAGCCGCTCCGGAACGTTGCTTTGTGACGCAGCGCAGCGGGACTGAGCGTCTACAGGTTGAGGTCGAGTGCGCTAACTAACCGCCCTGACTTTTTGAAATCTCAAAACACTCTTGCGCCACGCTAAATCTTGTGTGTGGCGCAACATCTTCACACACAGAATTGCGAGTGTTGCGTTTTATCCACATTCGCTATGTCGTGCAAAGCCTTGATTCTTGCAATAAATCTGGAACTGTCCCATGGTCATCCAATCATGGGCGGGAAGACCCGTTAAAACGAGGCGTGATCGGAGAGGCAGGTCACTTATGAAATATGACAAATTCTTAAAGGCAGCTATTGCTGGCTTAACGTTGTCGCTTACAGCGGCAGCACCTAGTATCGCACCGGCCGAAACACTGCGCGTCTTGCGCGGTGCGGCGTCCAGTGCACTGAGCGTTCCGATGAGTCGGGCCGTTGTGGTGGAGAGCGATGTGCCCTTTACCGAACTATCTATCGCGAACCCTGGCATTGCGGACATTTCGTCTTTGTCGGATCGTACAATCTATGTTTTGGGTAAAGAGCCCGGTCGTACGACACTGACCTTGCTTGGCGAAAACGGTCGTTTGATTACGAACGTGGAAATTCATGTATCCCCCGATATGGCAGAATTCAAAGAGCGTCTGACGCAGATTTTGCCCGGTGAAAACATCGAAGTCCGTACAGCCAACGATGGTATTGTGTTGTCCGGTACAGTCAGCTCAATCGCACGACTTGATCGCGCGCTTGATTTGGCCGAACGGTACGCACCAGAACGTGTGTCCAACCTAATGATGGTTGGTGGCACACAGCAGGTTATGCTGAAAGTTCGTTTCGCAGAGATGCAGCGGTCTGTCAGTAAAGCATTATCAACTTCGGTCGCATTAAGCGGTCTTGGTTTTGACGATGACGTCAGCATCACAGGCGGTACGAACCGAACTATTGGTCAGTCTGCAATCAATGGCGCGCTATCTGGTTCAGTTCCAGGATCTAACGCCAACAACGGCGCGGTTCTGTTTGGATTTGGCGCAGGTGGTCTAGAAGTAGGCATTTTGCTCGAAGCGCTGGAAACACGTGGTGTTGTACGGTCTTTGGCAGAACCGAATTTGACTGCACTCAGCGGTCAGGAAGCAACCTTCCTCGCGGGTGGTGAATATCCAGTACCTACAGCCAACGACGGCGGTACAATTTCGGTTGAGTTCAGACCTTTTGGTGTCGAGTTGAGCTTTGTTCCACGCGTTGTTGATCACGACATCATCAATTTGGAACTGTCAGCAGCTGTATCAGCGATTGACCCATCCAATGGTTTCCAAGCCAATGGTTTCTCGGTCGACGCGTTTACACGTCGCGAAACTTCAACCACGGTTGAGATGCGTGATGGTGAAAGCTTTGCGATCGCAGGCCTGTTGTCTGACGACTTTACCGACCTGAATGGCCAGTTGCCTTGGGTTGGTGATATCCCAGTCCTCGGGGCCTTGTTCCGCAGTGCAGAATATGCGCGTCGTCAAACAGAGCTGGTCATTATTGTTACGCCGCACCTTGTGTCACCGACACGTGGCGAAGCACTGGCATTGCCAACAGACCGGGTACGTCCACCAACCGAGCAAGGCTTGTTCTTGTTTGGCCAGGTAGCGAACGAAGGTGGCCCATCTAGCGGTGGTGCAGGCGAAGTGGCACGCCAGGACTTTAGCGGGTCCTATGGCTATGTCCTTGACGAATGATTGGAGCGTAAGTCGATGAAATATGTAATCACAGCGGCCATTGCAGCCGCAACACTTAGCGCCTGTTCGTCAGCGGATCGGCAAGTTGGTACAGCTTCTTTCTTTACAGAAGCTGGGTCAGCCCTCGATGCGGGTGATTTTGGCGAAGCCACGATGAACAACCGCCTCGTACAGACCGGTGCACAGGATTATACCATTAACCTAGCGCGTCGTTTTGCAGCAGAAGTGAACACGACGGTTAACTTCGCTTTCAATTCCACAGTGCTTGACGCGGATGCGCGCAGCACGCTGATGAGGCAGGCGGATTGGATCCGACAGTTCCCTGAAGTGCGCTTCAAGGTCTACGGTCATACTGACTTGGTCGGTAGCCAAGGCTACAACCGTTCGCTCGGCCTGCGCCGTGCACAAGCAGCTGTTGCGTTCTTGGCCTCGCAAGGCATCAATCGCAATCGACTAGAAGCGGTCGTTTCCTTTGGTGAGACACAGCCGCTTGTTGTAACCGACGGTCGCGAACGTCGCAACCGCCGTACAGTGACCGAGGTCACCGGGTTTGTTGAGAGCGATCCGTTGGTGTTGAACGGAAAATATGCCGAGATCATCTTCCGTGACTATGTGCAAAGTGCGTCACAACAGGTCACAACGTCAGCAGGCGAATTCGGCGGTTAATACTGTCCTTTTGACGCCGGATCTTTGGGTCCGGCGTCAACTTACGACCAAACAATGGCAAATCGTAGCAAGTATCTGCACAGTAGCTCTGATTTGGTCCTATTATCGACAAAATTCCCAGTAATGTTGAGATCAGACGCGTAACTTGCCGCAGGGATGTGGGCAAACCAGTGTGTTATGCTAGGCTTGCCTTTATCCGTGGCAAACATTGAATATAATTACCGTGATGGGGACATCAAAGACATGAATACAAGCCCGGTCGTCCAGAGCGATCCTCCACAGATTGTCGCATGCACGATCAGCCGTGATGTGCAGAATTTTGACCTTCTGATCGAAGACATGGAAGCCGCCTTGGGTGATGCCTGGGGTGATTTGGGCTTTGACGATGCAGCTGCATTTTTGGGCCAGCCCGACGCAAAAAGCCTGCAATTTGTCACCATTGCGATGGATGCTGAAGATGAAGACAATCTTGCCGGCATCTCAGGCGTTATCAGCGCTGCGAAAGAGGCCCAAATCAAGGTTATTTTGATTGCCGAGGACGTAAGCCCGACGGCGCTTCACCAGCTTTTGCGCGAAGGCGGCGACGAATTTGTCCCCTATCCCTTGCCAGAAAACGAGCTCGCCCGCGCGATTGAACGTGTTCTGACGAAAGAAGATCCTCAAGCGCCACAAAGCGGCGAAAAGAGTTTCAAAACAACTGGTGATCGTTCAGGCGTGATTATTCCTGTGCATGGTCTCGCGGGTGGTACAGGCGCATCGATGATGGCAGTCAACCTCGCTTGGGAATTGGCGAATATTGAGGGTGAAGAACCAGCAAAGGTTTGTTTGCTTGATCTGGACTTTCAGTTTGGGTCGGCTTCAACCTATCTTGACCTTCCACGCCGCGAAGCGGTTTTGGAGCTGTTGACAGATACAGCCACAATGGACGCCGAATCGTTCATGCAGGCCATGCTTACGTTTGGTGATAAGTTGCATGTTTTGACGGCGCCGATGGACATGATTCCATTGGATATGATCACACCGGAAGACATTGGCCGCTTGATCGAGATGGCAAGTAGCCATTTTGACTATGTAATCATCGATATGCCCTCGACTATGGTTGAATGGTCGCAGACTGTCCTTGAGATGGCTCACGTCTATTTTGCAATGATTGAACTGGATATGCGCTCTGCGCAAAATACGCTGCGCCTGAAGCGCGCGCTGCAATCCGAAGACTTACCGTTTGAGAAAATCCGGTTTGTTCTGAACCGTGCGCCTGGATTTACAGATATGAACGGGAAAAGCCGCGTAAAACGTCTGTCTGACAATTTGGGCATCTCGATTGAAGTTCAACTGCCTGATGGCGGCAAACCCGTCATGCAAGCCACGGATCACGGCGCCCCACTGGCCGAGACGATTGCCAAAAATGCACTTCGCAAGGAGATCCTGAAACTTGCGAAATCTATTCATGAAGTGAACGAAGCTGATGCTGCCGAAGCAAGAGCTTAAGAGGTAACGCAATGTTTTCAAAATACAAAAAACCATCCCTCCCTGGCGACGCAGGCAAACCAGCGTCGGCTGCTTCCTCTAAAATTGATGCGGCCGTCGTTGCGGCAGCCAAACCAGAGGAAACGCGCCAGCCGCTTATAAAGACCGCACCGGCGCGGCGTCCTGGTGAGGTTGCACCGATGGACAAAGACAAGCGCCGTAAAGAACGGTTGGGCGAGATCAAGCTGGAATTGCACAAAGCGTTGCTCGACAATCTCAACCTTGCTGCCCTCGACACTGCGTCCGAGCAAGAATTGCGCACTGAGATCAATGCAATTGCTAACGAAACCCTTGAAGATATGGGTATCGTGCTGAACCGCGATGAGCGTCAGACTCTAAGCCAGGATCTGTTCTTCGAAGTGACAGGTCTGGGCCCGCTTGAAACTCTGCTGAAAGATGACACCGTCAACGATATTTTGGTGAACGGGCCGCAGCAGATTTTTGTGGAACGCGACGGTAACCTTGAACTGACAGACATTACGTTCAAGGACGAACGTCACCTTTTACGCATCATCGACAAGATTGTTTCGGCGGTTGGACGTCGTGTTGACGAATCCAACCCATATGTTGATGCCCGTTTGGCCGATGGTTCGCGTTTCAACGCCATGGTGCCACCCATTGCGGTGGACGGATCACTAGTTTCTATTCGTAAGTTCAAAAAAGACAAGCTTGGTATCGAGGAACTGGTCAAATTCGGTGCCTTCACCGAGGAAATGGCTGCCTATTTACAAGCTGCCGTGTCAACGCGGCTGAACGTGATTGTATCCGGTGGTACAGGTTCTGGTAAGACAACCACGCTTAACGCGCTATCGGGCTTCATCGACGATGATGAACGCATCCTGACGATTGAGGATACAGCGGAACTTCAACTGCAACAGACACACGTTGGCCGAATGGAAAGTCGCCCACCAAACGTCGAAGGCCGCGGCGGTGTTTCACAGCGTGATTGCCTGAAAAACGCACTGCGTATGCGCCCTGACCGCATTATTGTGGGTGAAACGCGTGGCGAAGAGGTTATCGACATGTTGCAGGCCATGAACACAGGTCACGACGGATCAATGACTACGATTCACGCCAACAGCGCACGAGACGGTGTTTCGCGTTTGGAAAATATGATCGCGATGGCCGGCATTGAGATGCCGATCAAAGCGATGCGAAGCCAAATTTCTTCTGCTGTGAACCTCATCGTGCAGGCATCACGCTTGCAAGATGGTTCGCGCCGCATGACGTCGATCACAGAAATCACCGGCATGGAAGGCGACGTTATTTCGATGCAGGAAATCTTTCGCTATCAGCGCGTCGGCCTGACGCCTGACAACAAGATTATCGGTCACTTCACAGCGACCGGTGTGCGAAGCCACTTCTCAGAGCGGTTCAAGCTTTGGGGTTATGATCTGCCACCTGCCATCTTTGAACCGATGGTCGCGGAGTAAACGACATGATTTCAGTTGAACCACTCATTTATGTCCTGATCTTTGTCGCCGTTCTGGCGCTGGTTCAGGGTGCCTATCTTGTGATCTTTGGCAAATCTATCAGCATGGATGGTAAGGTAAACCGCCGTCTTGATATGCTTGACAAGGGCGGTAGCCGTGAACAGGTGCTTGATCAACTCCGCAAGGAGATGACGCAGCATATGAAGTCACAAAGCATTCCGATCTATGCTTTGTTGGCTGATCGGGCGCAAAAAGCGAACATTGTATTCACCCCTATTCAGTTGATCATCATGATGTTCGTCCTGAGCGGTGTTTCATTTGGGCTGTTGACCATACTAACCGGTGTGGGTGTTCCAATCCGCATTCTTGTTGCTGTGTTGATGGGCGTTGGTGGCATCTATGTCTGGGTGAATGGCAAAGCCAAGAAACGCATGAATATGTTGGCCGAACAGTTGCCAGAGGCCGTTGAATTGATGGTCCGATCATTGCGTGTTGGCCATCCGTTTTCATCCGCTATCGCAATCGTTGCGCGTGAGGTCCCCGACCCACTGGGAACAGAGATTGGGATGATTTCGGACGAAGCTGCTTATGGTCGCGACATGGGTGAAACGCTCAAGTCTATGGCAGAGCGCTTGGATAACCAGGACATGCGCTTTTTGGCTGTTGCTGTGACCATTCAGCAAACGTCAGGTGGTAACCTTGCCGAAATCCTTGATGGTCTGGCCAAGGTGATCCGTGCCCGTTTCCGTCTGTTCCGCCGGGTTGCGGCGATTACAGCAGAAGCGAAATGGTCAGGCAATCTTTTGTCTGCATTCCCCATCTTTGCGCTGATGGGTATCAATTTGGTGAAGCCAGACTATTATGATGATGTCATGGAAAGCCCGCTGTTTATTCCGGCGGTTCTGATTGTTGTCGCATTTTTGGTTGTGAACCTGCTGGTGATGCGTGCCTTGGTTGATATCAAGGTCTAGGGGGACGAAATGGAAAATATTCAAACAATGATTACCGACGTGTTGGGGCCTTTTGGGCCGCTCATGATCGTTGGCCTGCTTGGCGTATTTCTTATCCTGATCACGCTGCCCGTGCTGCTGAAAAAGGAAGTCGACCCGCTTGATAAGATCAAGGCGGCAAACAGCGGAACAAAG
Organism: Roseobacter sp. CCS2; assembly: GCF_000169435.1. Classification (GTDB taxonomy): domain Bacteria; phylum Pseudomonadota; class Alphaproteobacteria; order Rhodobacterales; family Rhodobacteraceae; genus Yoonia. Next base: position 430,555 of record NZ_AAYB01000001.1, read on the forward strand.
GGCGACAAGTCCAAAGACAAAAAGTTGCGGTCCGCAGCGGGTAAAGACAAACTTGAAAAGTATTCGAACTTCCTTGAGCCACAGAACGCAGAGGAATATTCCGCCGTTAAGCTGAAGCTGTTGCAGGCGGGTTACCGCAGCACTAACGCTGTGCGCATTTATAACTTTATGCAATTCGCCTTGGGTATCTTTGGACTTTTGTGTGGTGGTGCTTACTCTTTAATCCAGATGTCCGGCACGGTCGAGGTTACAACGCAGCAACTGGTGATGTGGATCATGATACCCGGTGGTGCTGGTTACTTGCTGCCAAAGTACTGGGTCACACGACGCCAGCAGATGCGCCAAGAAGCGATCGAAAATGCGTTCCCGGACAGCCTTGATATGATGCTGGTCTGCGTTGAGGCTGGTCAATCACTCGACCAGTCAATCATCCGTGTGGCAAGGGAGCTAAAATCAGGTTTCCCAGAACTTGCTGAGGAATTCGAAATTGTCAGCCAAGAAGCGAAAGCCGGTAAGGACAAGAACACTGTTCTTAAAGACATGTCCGACCGGTGTGGTGTGCCAGACATCGCAAGCTTTGTAACCGTCCTTGTGCAGTCATCGCAATTTGGTACGTCAATTGCTGATGCGCTGCGGGTCTACTCTGCTGAGATGCGCGACAAGCGGGTGATGCGCGCTGAAGAAAAGGCAAACAAACTACCAACAAAGATGACGCTGGCCACAATGATGCTCACAGTGCCGCCGTTGATGGCCATGCTGATCGGTCCATCCATCTACGCGATTGTCACTAGCCTGGGTTAATGATGATCAAGTCTGCCTTCATTGGCCTATTCATGGTTTCTTTGGCCGCCTGCACATCGGGCGGCCTTAATCGTTCTTCGGATGGGGTCTTTGCGCCCGGCGTTGCAAGCGGTGCGGGCGCAGATGGGCTGATTGTTGGGCATCGCCTGATGGCTGCCGGCGAATATGAACTGGCGCTCAAAGCCTACAACAGGGCCGCCGCCGCACAGGGCCTGAATGTTGATACGATGTCAGCGATTGGATCTGCCAATCTGAACCTTGGTCGGCTTGGTCAGGCGGAACGTTGGTTGCGGATGGCGGTTGAGGAAGACCCCACATTTCCGCCAGCATGGAACAATCTGGGCGTGATTTTGATGGAACGCGGCGAAATCGGCGAAGCGAGTGAGGTTTTTCGACGCGCATTTGCCGCAGATAACGGAAATTCGGACGAAATCCGCGACAATTTGCGCTTAGCGCTCGCAAAATTAGAAAATCCGGGCAATAATGCGATACAGGAAAATCAGAATTTCAATCTGATCCGGCGCGGTGCAGGCGATTTTGTATTGATGTCGGACCTATAGGCAAGAGCAGCAAAAGGACGCAGAAACATGCGCCACCCAATTATTCTGACGCTTTGCGCGGCGGCCATTGGCCTGTCTGCGTGTGAACAATCCGGCGAAGCAGAGGTTGAACGCGCCCTGCAAGACATCAACGTCGTGGATGAAACCAACCTCAATGACGTGATGTTGACCGTCGGCGATCCTGATGAGGCAGTGCGCTACTTTGCAAACGCCAACGCCAATGATCCCGGACGCATTGATTTGCAGCGCGGTCTGGCCAAGTCACTGGTTCGCGCAAAACGCGCAAGTGATGCCGTCGCAGCATGGCAGGTAGTGGTGGCCAACGAAGAATCCACCAATTCTGATCGTGTGGATCTGGCTGATGCCTTTATCCGGGCCAATGCATGGGATGACGCGGCCGCAACACTGAACACTATCCCCCCCACACATGAGACGTTCAAACGTTACCGGCTAGAGGCCATGGTCGCTGACAGCCGTCAGCAGTGGGACAAAGCGGACAGTTTCTATGAAACCGCCGTTGGCCTAACCACACGTCCTGCCACAGTCTATAACAACTGGGGTTTTTCCAAACTGACCCGTGGCGAATATGGCGAGGCAGAGCGGATGTTTACTGATGCACTGCGTTTCAACAGCAATATGTTCACGGCCAAGAACAACCTCGTTCTGGCCCGCGGTGCACAGCGCAACTACACGATCCCGGTGGTTCCGATGACGCAAGTTGAGCGGGCGCAGTTGATGCACACAATGGCCCTTGCCGCGATCAAGCAAAACGATGTGACGATCGGCAAGTCGCTGTTGAACGATGCGATCACGACGCATCCACGGTATTTTGAGGAAGCCGTGCGCGCGCTCGAAGCACTCGAAAATAATGCTGTGAACTAAACACAATGGGTATCACCGCAGAGGCCGCGTACTGGTTCCTGCCAGCCATCATCCCGATCACGCTGTTCATTTCTTGGAACGACATGCGCGATATGAAGATCACCAACAAGTCGGTGATCGTGGTGATGGTTGTTTATGGTGTGCTGGGTCCATTTGCTTTTGGGTGGGGAATGTATTTTTGGCAGTGGCTGCATTTTCCCATAGCGCTTGTTGTTTGCATGGCGCTGTGGGCTTTGCGGTTCATGGGCGGTGGTGATGCCAAATTGATTGCTGCCATGGCCCCCTTTTTCGTCATGGCGGATATCGAATTTATTCTGCGCATCTTTGCGGCAAGCCTGATCGCGGCATTGATTGTGCATACCCTTTTTCGTCTGACCCCGCTGAAACGCCCGGTCAGCGAATGGAAAAGCTGGAATGCCGGATGGTATTTCCCAAAAGGCTTCCCGCTCAGCATGACTTTGCTACTATATCTAGTGGCTGCGGCCGTTTACCTTTAAGCAAGTGGTCAATGCCTTGGACAGGCACATCTTTGTTCACTATTTTGCCATAGTTACTGTTAATGTTTATCGAGACCACGGTCGAGTCTACGGCCATGGTGTTATTTGTAAAAGCGGGATCTGATATGAACGTGCAAACATCCAGTGTAATGGCGCCTCCTGCGCCGCGCAGCATCGAAGGCATGCTTTTGCCGATTGCCATGATGCGGGATATTTTGATCAAAACCATGTTCCGCATGAACCTTGATCTGGTATCCACCATCAGCCGCGCAATCTGTTTGCCCATCCCGGTTACCCAAGAACTGGTTGATATGGCACGCGGTCAGCTTCTGTTGGAAGCGACCGGTACATTGAACGCCAACAGCGGCAATGAAATGGGCTATCAGCTGACCGATGCAGGCCGCGCCCGCGCGCTGGATGCCCTGGGCCAGTCTGAATACTACGGCGCGATGCCGGTTCCACTTGATATCTACCGTCAGCAAATCCAACGCCAGTCGATCCGCAATATCCAATTGACCCGTGATCAACTGCAAACAGCGATGGGTCACTTGATCTTGCCTGATGATCTGCTTGGCAACCTTGGCCCTGCGGTCAGTGCAGGTCGTTCGATCCTGATGTACGGCCCACCCGGTAACGGTAAATCCTCTATTTCAAACGGGATCCGCGATGCTTTGGGCGATAAAATCTATGTCCCCCGCGCTATCGAATATTCCGGTCAGGTGATCACCGTCTATGACCCCATCGTGCACAGCGCGGCAGAGAATGATGTGGATGACCCCAACAGCCTGCGCCGCACCTCTGGCCGCTTTGACACGCGCTATGTGCGTTGTGAGCGTCCGACTGTGATTACCGGTGGTGAATTGTCGCTGTCGATGCTTGACCTTGTTTATAACCCGACGGCACGAACCTATCAGGCGCCATTGCAGCTGAAATCCACCGGCGGCATCTTCATCGTGGATGACCTTGGTCGTCAGCAAGAACCGCCGCAGACCCTTGTGAACCGTTGGATTGTGCCACTGGAAGAAAACAAGGATATTCTAGCCCTGCAATCGGGTGAAAAATTCGAAGTGCCGTTCGACACGCTTGTTGTCTTTTCGACCAACTTCCACCCCAACGCGATCTTCGATAAAGCGGCGCTGCGTCGTATCTTTTACAAGATCAAGATCGATGGTCCCAATCAGGAAGACTTCCTTAAAATTTTCGCGATGGTCGCGCGCAAGCGTAAGATGCCCTTGGATGAAGATACGCTCGTTCACCTGCTGAACGTCCGCTACCCTGAGATCGACAATGTCTATGCGAACTATCAGCCGATCTTCCTGATCGACCAGATGATTTCAATCTGCGAATTTGAAGGTATTCCGTACCAGATGTCACCCGATCTGATCGACCGGGCATGGGCCAACATGTTCGTTAAAGAAGAAGACATCATTCACTAATCGCTTTCGACATTTCCAATACAAAGGCTTCCCTCTACGCTGCGGGAAGCCTTTTTCGTTGGAGGGATTGATGGCGGATATCATTGGCGTCGCGGGTTGTGGCCGCATGGGCATGGGGATGTTGCGAAACCTGCAAAAGGCGGGATTTGATGCGCGTGGTTTCGATGTGCGACCGCTGCAAGGTGTGGGGAACGATGTAAGTGCATTTGTCGATGGGCTGACAACGCTGATTACCGTCGTGCGCGATACCGCTGAAACAGATGCACTACTTTTTGATGACCAAGCTGTCGTCGCCAACGCTTCAACACTTCAACGGATCGTTGTCAGCTCAACGCTTTCTCCCAAATATGTCAAAGGCTTACGGAATCGCGTGCCAGATCAGATTAACCTGATTGATGCGCCAATGTCAGGCGCACAAATCAAAGCGGATGCCGGTACATTAACCTTCATGACCGGGGGCCCGGCCAATAAGGTCACCCCGCTATTGCAGTCAATGGGCGACACCATTCATCATATGGGGGATTTTGGCGCTGGCATGACAGCCAAGGTACTGAACAATCTTTTGGCCGCCTCAAACACCGCAATGACACGTCTTGTTCTGGACTGGGCCGATGCAGCAGGCGTTGAAGAGGGCAAGCTGCTTGCCTTGATCCATACCGCATCCGGGCAGAACTGGCTGGCGTCCGGGTTTGACGAAATCGAATTCGCACGTGACGGCTATGACCCCGACAATACCATCGGTATCTTGGTAAAAGACGTAGCTTCCGCCCTTGATATTGCGCCTGATGATGCGATGGCACTGCCATTGGCCGTGCAAACCGCCATTCGTAATCTGCAACCACGGCGCAAAGCGTAAGGTGCGTCTTGACGCATCCGCACTTAGGGTCACTTTACTCTTATGACCACCCTGCCCCCAAAATTTGAAACATGGTTTGCCACACGCGGCTGGGCGATCCACCCTCATCAACAGGCGATGCTGAACCAAGCAGATGCGCCCGCGCTGATGCTCATCGCGCCAACCGGTGGTGGTAAAACCCTCGCGGGTTTTCTCCCCTCTCTTCTCGAACTTTCTGATGGGCAGCATGATGGGCTGCACACGCTCTACGTTTCCCCACTCAAAGCACTGGCGGCTGATATCAAACGCAATCTGCGCACGCCTGTAGCGGAAATGGATTTGCCCATCCGTATCGAAGACCGCACTGGTGATACCTCATACACCCAAAAACGTCGTCAGCGCGCCGATCCCCCACATATCCTGCTGACAACACCAGAGTCATTGGCACTGCTCACCAGCTATGAAGATGCCCCGCATATCTTCAAAGGTTTGCAGCGGATCATCGTTGATGAAATCCACGCCCTTGCCGAAAGCAAACGTGGCGATCAACTCATGCTTGCGCTCAGCCGCCTGCAAACGCTGGCACCCAATCTACGCCGCGTTGGGCTTTCCGCCACCGTCGAAGACCCTGACGCAATCGCCGCCGAACTTGCCTGCCACCCTGACCCTTGCGCGATCATCAATGCAGACCCCGGCCCTGACCCCGATATTTCGATGCTCATCACACAAGAAAAGCCGCCTTGGACGGGCGGAGGTGCGAAATACGCCATCCCTGCCGTTCTGGAGCAAGTCAAGAACCACAAAACCACGCTGATTTTCCACAATACGCGCGCACAGGCCGAGATTTTCTTTCACAATCTGTGGCTTGCCAACATTGACGACCTGCCTATCGGTATTCACCACGGCAGCCTTGCCCGCGAACAACGTGAAAGGGTCGAAGCTGCGATGGTGGCCGGGGAGTTGCGGGCCATCGTTTGCACCGGCTCGCTTGACCTTGGTATTGACTGGGGCGATGTCGATTTGGTGGTGCAGGTCGGCGCACCCAAGAACGTGAAACGCTTGGTCCAGCGTATTGGCCGCGCCAACCACCGCTACAACGCACCATCCAAAGCGCTGCTGGTGCCTGCCAACCGCTTTGAAGTTGTTGAATGCGTGGCCGCCTTGGAGGCCGTGAAAGAACACGACCTTGATGGCGACCGAAAGGGGCCCGGACCGCGCGATGTTTTGTGCCAACATATTCTGATCACGGCCTGCGCCGGCCCCTTTGATGCTGATCAACTTTATCAAGAGATCAAGACCGTGGGCGCCTATCGCACGTTGTCTCGTGCCGCCTTTGATGACTGTCTCGATTTCTGTGCCACCGGTGGCTATGCCCTGCGTGCCTATGACAAGTGGAAGCGGTTACTGCAAACCGCTGATGGCCTGTGGCAGCTGCGTGACCCGCGTGCGGCCCAACGCATCCGTATGAACATCGGCACGATACAGGATACTGATACGCTCAAAGTTCGCATGAAAGGCAACTTCAAGGCTTTGGGCGAGGTCGAAGAGGCCTTCGCCGCAACCCTTACCCCCGGCGACACCTTCCTGATCGGAGGGCAAGTGGTGCGCTACGAAAACCTCAAAGAAATGACCGTTGAAGTGTCGCGAAGGGGCGATAAAACGCCCAAGATCGCCACCTTCATGGGCACAAAATTTGCCAATTCCACCCAGCTGTCCCAACGCATCCTGCGTATGTTCGAACAACCTAATTGGCCTGAACTGCCCGCGCACACGGCTGAATGGCTGGGCCTGCAACGAAGGGTTTCAAAACTGCCCGAAGCTGACCGCATCCTTGTTGAAAACTTTCCGCATGAAGGGCGTCATCATATCTGCGTCTACGGATTTGCCGGACGTAACGCGATGCAAACGCTGGGTATGCTGGTGACGCAACGGATGGAGGAGTTAAATCTTCATCCTTTGGGATTTGTCGCAACAGACTACGCGACGCTGATCTGGGGATTGGATCCAATTGATGACCCTGCCCCGCTATTCAAACCCGACAACATCCGCGCTGATTTTGAAACGTGGTTATCGGGCAACGCGGTGATGAAGAAAACTTTTCGAGGTGCCGCCACGATCGCTGGCCTGATCGAACGTAACCTGCCACAAGCCCGCAAAAGCGGGCGGCAAGCGACATTTTCCTCTGATATTCTCTACGACACGCTGGCGAAATATGACCCAGATCACCTTATGATGCGCATCACCCGCGAAGAAGCGATGCGCGGCCTTGTCGATTTTGGACGGATCGAAGAAATGCTGTCCCGAACAGCAGGGCGGATTGACCACATCGCGCTGGATCGCGTCACACCGCTGTCATTGCCCATGTTCCTTGAACAAGGCCGCATCGCCGTGGCTGGTGCAGGCCAGGACCGCATTTTAGAAGAAGAAGCAGCGCGCCTGATGCACGAAGCAGGCGTCGGTTCACTTTGAGCCTTGATCTGCCGTACGGCTTGCCCCAAGAACAGAGCATGAACGCCTACAGCTTTCTTTTCTGCCAAACACGATGCACCGCCCTGCCTTCCGGGGCGCTGCATTTACCCGATCACGATGTGCTATGTGTGTCCGACTTGCACTTAGGCAAATCCGAACGGATCGCACGGCGCAGTGGCGTCATGTTACCACCTTACGAAGTCGTTGAAACGCTACAAAAGCTGGAAACGGACATTGCTGCGACAAATCCAGACCACATCATCTGTCTTGGCGATAGCTTTGATGATCTTGATGCTGCGATAAGTCTGAACGAAGATATGCGGCTTTGGCTGGCCCGTTTGCAAGCCGGCAAAACCTGGGTCTGGATCGAAGGCAACCATGACCCCGGCCCGGTTGATATGGGTGGAACGCACAAAGCTGATATAACCGTGGGCACCCTGACGTTCCGGCATATCGCAACCAATGCAACGGCCGAAGTGTCAGGTCACTATCATCCGAAACATCGGGTCACCGGGCGTAGTCGTCCTGCTTTTCTATGTGATACGCAGCGGCTGATCATGCCCGCCTATGGTGCTTACACAGGCGGTCTTGCCAGTCATGCACCAGAGCTGCGTAAGCTCTTTAACGGACGGATAATGGCAATTCTGACCGGGCATAAGGCGATCCCCGTTCCGATCACTTAGACGGTCAAACCCTCAGGTTCGGCCAAACCGTTTGCGCGACAACATGCAGTCAGCGTATTGGCCAGCAAGCAGGCAATCGTCATTGGGCCAACACCGCCTGGGACAGGTGTGATTGCCCCTGCGACAGCCGCGCAGCTTTCATAGTCGCAATCGCCAACCAAACGCGTACCGCCATCTGGTTTATCGATCCGATTGATACCCACATCAATCACAGTTGCACCCGGCTTGATCCAGTTACCTGTCACCATTTGCGGGCGCCCAACAGCGGCAACAACAATGTCGGCCTGCCGCACAACGGCCTCTAAATCCTGTGTCCGGCTATGTGCAATCGTCACCGTACAACTATCACCCAACAACAATTGCGCCATCGGCTTGCCAACGATGTTGGACCGCCCAATCACCACAGCGTTCATACCGGACAGTGACCCGTGATGGTCACGCAGCATCATCAGACTGCCCAAAGGCGTGCAGGGCACCATGCTTTTCTGCCCGGTACCAAGCAGGCCCACATTCGAAATATGAAACCCATCCACGTCCTTGGCAGGATCAATGCTATTGATAACCAGATCACTGTCCAGATGGTCTGGCAAAGGCAGTTGTACCAATATTCCATGGACCGCAGGATCATTGTTCAACTGATCGATCAGTGCCAAAAGATCTGCCTCAGACGTTTGAACATCAAGTTTGTGTTCAATGGATTTCATGCCCACTTCGGCAGTCATCTTACCTTTGGACCGGACATAAACCTGACTTGCAGGATCTTCACCCACCAAAACCACAGCAAGGCCGGGTATGATACCCTGCTCTTCTTGCAGCTTGGCCACGCCTTTGGCGACTTGGCCACGTACTTTTGCGGCAAAGGCTTTTCCATCAATCACTGTCGCTGTCATGGTCATCTTCTCATGTTCAAAAATACCTCCGCCGGAGGCAATCGGGAGGGTGGGCGGGGCGATGACGCAGTCAAGCGTCGCCCCGCCCGATCAATCAGAACAGGCCTTCGATTTCACCTGCGTCATTCAGCATAATCTGTTCAGCAGACGGCACACGCGGCAGGCCCGGCATCGTCATGATTTCACCGCAGATCGCAACGATAAACCCAGCACCTGCGCTCAACCGCACTTCGCGCACCGGCACAGAGTGACCAGTTGGCGCACCGCGCAGGGTAGGATCCGTCGAAAAGCTATACTGCGTTTTGGCCATGCAAACCGGCAAGTTGCCATATCCTTGCTCTTCCCACTTTTTCAACTGATCACGAATTTTGCTATCTGCAATCACCTCATCCGCGCGGTAGATACGTTTGGCAATCGTATCGATCTTATCGAAAAGGCTCATATCATCGGGATAGATCGGGGCAAAGTTGGCCTCACCCGCATCAGCAATCTGCGCCACACGAGTCGCCAGCTCTGTCGTGCCTTCAGACCCATGCGCCCAGTGCTTGCACAAAATCGCCTCGGACTCTTGGGTTGCGACATAGGCTTTGACCGCGTCAACCTCAGCATCCGTATCCGTGACAAAGTGGTTGATGGCGACCACGACAGGCACACCAAAGGATTTTACATTCTCAATATGACGGCCCAGGTTCGGGCAGCCTGCATTGACCGCCTCAACGTTCTCGGCCCCCAGGTCAGCTTTCGCAACACCGCCGTTCATTTTCATCGCACGTACTGTCGCAACAACCACAACACACGATGGGGCAAGACCAGCCTTGCGGCATTTGATATTCAGAAATTTCTCGGCACCCAAATCAGCACCAAAACCGGCCTCTGTCACAACATAATCTGCGAGTTTCAGCGCTGTGGTCGTCGCAGTGACCGAATTACAACCGTGCGCGATGTTCGCGAATGGGCCGCCGTGCACGAAGGCCGGATTATTCTCAAGCGTCTGTACAAGGTTCGGCTGCATCGCATCTTTCAACAGAACAGTCATCGCACCATCAGCCTTGATATCGCGGCAATAAACCGGGCTGCGGTCGCGCCGGTAAGCCACGATGATATCGCCAAGGCGCTTTTGCAGGTCATCCAGATTACGGGCCAAACACAGGATTGCCATGACCTCTGATGCGACAGTGATATCAAAACCGGCTTCACGGGGGAAACCATTGGCAACCCCACCCAAGGACGCTGTAATCTGGCGTAACGCGCGATCGTTCATATCCAGCACCCGGCGCCAAGCCACGCGGCGGATATCAATTTCAAGCGCGTTGCCCCAATAGATGTGATTGTCGATCATCGCAGACAGCAGGTTGTGCGCAGATGTGATCGCGTGAAAGTCACCTGTAAAATGCAGGTTCATATCTTCCATAGGCACGACCTGCGCGTAACCACCACCGGCAGCCCCGCCCTTCATACCAAAGCACGGGCCAAGCGACGCTTCGCGAATACAAATCGCAGCTTTCTTGCCAATCGCGTTCAGCCCGTCGCCCAAGCCCACTGTCGTGGTTGTTTTACCCTCACCCGCCGGTGTGGGGTTTATCGCAGTGACAAGGATCAGCTTGCCGTCTTCGCGATCTTGCACACTATCAATCAAGCGCTGGCTGACTTTTGCCTTGTCGTGGCCATAAGGCAGCAAATCATCACTGTCGATGCCCAGCTTCGCTCCGATTTCCTGAATGGGGCGCTTTTGGGCACCACGAGCAATCTCGATATCAGACTTGTATTCCATGCAAAACTTCCCTGCGCGTTGGCAAATGCCATTCTTGTTCAATATCGCTTCTAGCGGTTGGATACCGCTGTATGCACCGTGATTACGACATTTTCACCGCCGGAATCGTCGGCATGCACTATGCCTGTGTCGGATTGGAAACTAAGGTGCCCAAGCGCGTTGGTCTGGGATATGCAGACGAACACTATCGCCGACATGGATATGCCCTTCGCATTCGACCCACGCGGTTACACCGCGCTTGCCCTTGGCCGCCGCTTTGAACTTATCACCTGCACCCGGATGGTCTGCGTTGATTGGCTTGGCCGGCAAATGGCATGGTCGGTTCTCCATATCGACGACAATCGATGATCCATCAGGAAATTGGAGCCGCGATGACGGCGGAAGATGGGTAAAATCAGGAATACCGCTGATCACAAGCGATGCACCAATATGGCGGGGGTCAAACGCATCCAATCCACACTCCGCCGCCACCTCGGCCAATTCTTCGGCCGACATGACCGACAACTGCCGCACATTTCGAATTTCGGTATCTTTAGGGTACTGGCTGCGCACCCGCACGCAGGCTGGTCGCGTCAGACCACCGTGGGCTTCGCCAGGAATACCTTCATATGTCAGTTGCGCATCCTGCGTGGGCTCTGATTGCAACGATGTGTCACGGTCCGGAACATGACCGATCCAGACAATTTCACCTGTGATGTCTGTGGGTAATAATGCGGGCACAATACTCTCCTGTTGCGTGTTGGGACATGCTTAGGACAGGTCTCAATGCGCTTCAACAAAACAGTTGCTTCATGTTGGTTGCAAAAAAGAAAAACGCCGCTCTTCGAAAGAGCGGCGTTTTAATTTTCTTACGTGGATGGTTCCGGTTCCATCCCGCCATCGTCAGATGCCCGCGGTTTCTTTGGTTTCGTCTTCGGGATCGCTGTCACTGACGGCGTTCCACCAGATGGCGGCGTATCATCTGCGTCGTCGCTGGTATGCGGTGGTTCACCGGCCATCACGCGCTTGATCTCGTCACCGGTGAGTGTCTCATACTCAAGCAAGCCTTGGGCCAGCCGTTCGAACTCAACATTCTTCTCGGTGATGATCTGATGCGCGCGGTCATAGCCAGCTTGAATAAACCCGCGGACCTCTTCTTCGATCAGCTCTTTCGTGTGGGCTGATACGGACAGACCAGCGGTGTTGCCAGAATAGCCTTCGTGCGCTTCCGAGTAGTCGATGTTGCCGACCTTATCAGACATACCCCAACGCAGGATCATTGCGCGCGCCAGCTGGCTGGCCTGCTGGATATCACCTGCAGGACCATTGCTGACCTGATCTTCACCATATTTAATGATCTCAGCCGCTTTACCTGCCATTGTCATCGCCAAACGCTGGTGGCATTCGTCCTTGAACATGTTCAGGCGATCCATTTCTGGCAGGCTCATCACCATACCCAAGGCACCGCCACGCGGAATGATCGTGGCCTTATACACCGGGTCACACTTTGGCAGACTGATGCCGACAATGGCATGGCCTGCCTCGTGATAAGCAGTCATTTCTTTCTGCTCAGACGTCATGACCATCGACCGGCGTTCGGCCCCCATCATGACTTTGTCTTTCGCGGACTCAAAGTCGATCATTGTCACAAACCGGCGCCCGACACGCGCCGCCATCAAGGCAGCTTCGTTCACAAGGTTGGCCAGATCAGCACCCGAGAACCCCGGTGAACCACGTGCGATGATCCGCAGATCAACATCAGGGCCCAACGGGATTTTCCGCGCGTGAACGCCCAAAATCTTTTCGCGACCTTTGATATCCGGGTTCGGCACAGTGACCTGACGGTCAAAACGACCCGGACGCAGCAAAGCGGGGTCAAGTACATCACGGCGGTTGGTGGCCGCAACGATGATCACACCTTCGTTGGCTTCAAAACCGTCCATCTCGACCAGCAATTGGTTCAATGTCTGCTCACGCTCGTCATTGCCGCCGCCAATACCGACACCACGGGACCGACCGACCGCGTCAATCTCATCGATGAACACGATACATGGTGCATTCTTTTTGGCCTGCTCAAACATATCGCGGACGCGGGATGCACCTACACCAACGAACATTTCCACAAAATCAGAACCCGAAATTGTGAAGAATGGCACGCCAGCTTCGCCGGCAATCGCACGCGCAAGCAGTGTTTTACCGGTTCCCGGGGGGCCCACAAGCAGCGCACCTTTGGGAATCTTACCACCGAGTCGCGAGAATTTCTGCGGATTACGCAGGAATTCGACGATCTCTTCCAGCTCTTCTTTGGCTTCGTCAATACCGGCCACATCATCAAATGTGACCCGCCCATGCTTTTCCGTCAGCAGTTTCGCGCGCGACTTGCCAAAGCCCATCGCGCCACCTTTGCCACCGCCCTGCATACGGTTCATGAAATAGATCCACACACCGATCAACAGCAGGAAGGGCAGCAAGCTCAAAAGGAACGATTGGAAGGCCGAAGTTTCTTGGCTTCGCGCCTCAACCGGGACATCAGCATCAATCAAAAGCTGTGTGATTTCAGCATCTTGCGGCATAATTGTCGAATAAGTGCGCCCGCCTTCGGCAAAGCGTACACTTTCGCCATCGATCACCACATCGGTGACCCGTCCGCCTTCTACTGCTTCAACAAATTCAGAGTAGCTGCGCGCCTCACTGTTTGTCGTGCCCGCCGGGCTGCTGAATAGATTAAAGAGCGCTAGGACCATCAAAAACAAGACGACCCAAAAGACCATGTTACGCGCGTTGCCCAAGGGGAAAACTCCTTTGAAATGGGGAAGTGGAACGACAGAGTCGCATCACAAGCGTTTCCTCTAAAATAGAGGCGAAAGATTAATCTTCAATGGCAAACGCAGTTGAATGAAAATCCGCGACAATCCGCGCGGACCAGCCGTTGGATAAACCTGCCAATGGTGCCGCGATCACAACGTCGCCTTCCCATACCGAAGGTGACGCCAAAAGTGATGTGCGTGGCATACCGCTGTCGCGCCAGTTCGGACACTCCATGATCCCGTCACCAAGTGCCTTGAAGGTCAAACTATCCTGCACCGGCCCTTCCAGAAACCACCTGTGATCCCAAAACGCGCCTGTCATATCAGGTTTGGGGGTGGGGCGCCGGGTCGCGGCTGTTGCGGCCGCTTCGCGCGTTAACCGCACAATGCCATTCGGTTCCGGGGTCATGATACAACCGGCCAGCGTAACGGTCATCCCTTTGCGCGCGCGCGCCACAGTATCCAGCAGTTGTTCAAAGCGGGGCCGATAGGTACGGCTACCAACCCAAGCAAAAGCTGCGGCCATCACACGCCGCGGCGCGTCAGCCTTTTGTAGATCAAGCGCCGGAGGATCACAAAGAAGATCACCCGCATCTTGACGCACGTGTTGCCTGGCAAAACCATGGGCCGCGATTTGCAACGACAGATGGGCAGCCTGCATATGATCAATGGTCTGCAACAACCGTTTGCGCGTCAGGCCCAGCCCTTCAAGCTGCGCAAACATTTGACGGGCGCGCACCCGATCAAAACGCGGGTCGTCGTTGCTGGGGTCTTCGCACCATGGGATTTTATTCGACTGTAACCAGTGACGCAGATCCGCGCGCGCGCAACCCAACAAAGGGCGCAGAATACGCAAATCATCCCGTTCGGACAGCGGGTACATTGCCGTCAAGCCATCGATACCAGACCCGCGGGCCAGCCGCATTAATACGGTTTCGACCTGATCGTCCTCGGTATGGCCCAACCACACTTCGCGCATGTTATGCATTGCAGCCCATGCGCTGACCGCAGCCCAGCGCCTTGCGCGAGCGGCAGCTTGCAGGTTGCCTTGGCCATCCCAGGTCCATGGCATCACCGCATGATCGATGTTGAGGTCGGCCGCCTGCGACGCCACCAGCGCAATTTCCTGCTGTGCCTCGGGCCGTAGCCCGTGATCCACGGTCAGTACACGTAGCCTCTTTGGATCGCGCAGGCGCGCGGCCAAATGCATCAAGGCAATGGAATCGCCCCCACCCGATACCGATAGACCGATTGTTTCTTCAGAAGCGGTCGGCGAGGCAGCAATTGCATTTTGAAATCGCGCACATACGTCAGCCGATGTCGTATCTACTGACATCCCAACGCTTGCATTTCCGTTTGCGCGTCAACCACCGCGGGGTTGCCGGGGAACCGGACATTGACCTCTGCCAATGTCAGGCAGGCATCCTGTGTCTGGCCTATTTTACCAAGTGACGATCCCAGCTTGAACAACGCGTCTGGCGCTTTCGGGCCAGTTGGATCACCGGAAAAGGCTTCAAGATATGCGCGCGCGGCCTCTGTTGTGTCACCCAGACCTTCCAGCGCTTCACCTTTAAGATAATTGGCGTCAGTTGTTAGCGGGCTACCCGGGTAGGTCGTGACAAAGGCCGTAAGCTGGTCAACGGCGCTGCGAAAGTCACCGGATGCGAGCGCCCCCTGCGCCCGCTCGATATCTGTTTGTTCACCAATTGCGAGCGCCGGACCATCGGCCGGCGCAATGGGGTTCGTTCTACCGGTAACGGCACCCGGATCAATACCACCAAGCGGCGTGTCATCCAGCGTACCAATGTCGCAGCCTTCTTCCAACTCGCACAGGCGGAAGTTCAGATCACCAATGCGATTGCCAGCATCAACCGTGATACTGTTGATGCGGAATTCCAACTGTTCGGTATTCGAGGTGAGGCGTTGCAATTCAGCCTCAATCGCGTTCAGCCGTTCCAATGGGGTGTTCCCCACGGTGCCGGACGTCAAACCACCGGTTGTCGACAGTTCACGCTTCAACCGCTGCACATCGACAAAGAGCACTGTCAATTGTTGTCGAATGTCCGCCAATGTTTCTTCCTGCGCTGTGGCAGGCAGTGGCGACAGCAATAAAGCGCAAACAACAACAATTCGGTGCAACATCAGATGGCTTCCTCCGGTCCGGTTCAGCTTGTAACGTCTGAGAATGAAAGAACAGTAACGGCCCGGCGGTTTTGCGCATAACAGCTTTCTTCCGAACAGATCGCGATGGGGCGTTCCTTACCAAAACTGGTCACTTGCAGGCGCGTCGATGGTACACCGCGTGATACCAGATATTCACGCACCGCATTGGCGCGACGTTGACCAAGGGCAAGGTTGTATTCGCGTGTACCCTGTTCATCCGCGTGGCCTTCAATGACCGCGCGGTAGTCCGCATTTGTCAGCAACCATTGGGCCTGACCATCAAGGATCGTCTGACCCTCTGGCGTGATCGTCGAGGTATCGACCGCAAAAAGAACACGGTCGCCAATTGTCTGATTGAAGAAAAGTGGGCTTGCAGGATCGCTGGCTGATCCGGCCGCGCCAGTATTCAATCCCGCACCGTCAGCACCACCTGCGCCAGCGCCACCACCAAATCGATCAGGGTTCGTGCAGGCCGCTGTGGCCAATACCAATGCCACAATCGCCGCTTTCTTAAAGACTGTCATAGGGTTTCATCCTGTTTTTTGACTGCTCTGTTTTCTTTTACCTTAGCACGGCTTTCCGCATTAGGGAATCACACATCGTTACGGCTGTAGCGGACCCCAAGATGGGTCAGACGCACCGCCTTGCAATGGCACCGCTTTAAGGTTCCGCCCAGAGATATCGACAGAGTACATCGACGATGTACCACCTGCCCCTTGGGTTTCGCGGCTGAACATGATTACGCGTCCATTGGGCGACCATGTAGGACCTTCATCAAGGAAAGAGGAGGTCAGCAAACGCTCTTCCGATCCATCAATACGCATCACGCCAATGTGGAACCGCCCGGCGTTTTGCTTGGTAAACGCCACTAAATCACCGCGCGGCGACCAAACAGGTGTGCCATAGCGCCCTTGCCCAAAGGAAATGCGGCGCGCTTCGCCACCATTGGCGGACATCACGTAAAGCTGCTGATTACCGGAGCGGTCACTTTCAAATACGATCTGGCTGCCATCGGGTGAAAGGCTGGGCGCTGTTTCAATCGACGGCGCAGATGTCAGGCGCACGTGTTGGCCTGTAGACAGGTCCGTGCGGTAAATATCAGTATTGCCGCCATTGGACAGGCTATAGATCACTTGGCGTCCATCACGCGAAAAGCGGGGGCTAAAGGCCATTTCGCCCGGCGCGGTCTGCAATTGCTGGCGACCGACATTGGCCACGTTCAGAACATTAATACGCGGGAACCCGCTTTCAAAGCTGGTATATAGCACACGGTCACCATTGGGCGAAAAGCGGGGTGCCAGCACGATACTGCTGCTATCGGTCAGGAACTGCACATTTGCGCCATCAAAGTCCATAATTGCAAGGCGCTTTTGGCGATTATCTTTTGGTCCACTTTCGGACACAAAGACAACACGGCTATCGAAATAGCCCCCCTCGCCCGTAATCCGGCTATAAACGGCATCGGACACTTTGTGGCCCATCCGACGCCAGCCATCGACTGTGCCCGCAAATTGCAGCCCCTGCCCCAGCTCTTGCCCCGAAAAAACATCATAAAGGCGAAACTTCACCGACAACTGGTTGCCGTTCACATTCACAGCCCCCACGATCAACGCCTGCGCATTGATGGCGCGCCAATCGGGGAAAGCGACCGGCTGCACAAAGGAACTGACTTGGCTGATGAACGCGGTTGCAGGGACTTCCCGGAACAGACCCGTTCCGGCCAAATCCTGCACGACAAGGCGCGAGATGTCAGATGCAGCTTGCTGAGCGGCGGGGCTTTCGGCCTCGAAACTGGGCACAGCAAAGGTGATCGGTTCGATTACACCATCTGTAATGGTCAGCCGCAATGGCCCGTTCTGGGCCAATACCGGTCCTGCCAGCATCAGTGCCACCAATAGGGTCAAAAGTCGTTTCATCATCTTTGCCTCACTCCGCCTGTCCGGGTTCGCGCCCAAAACTGCTCTTTCTTGCTTCGTTATAGCAGGGGGAAAAATTCAAGTCTCCTCACCTGCGCGTGTCTTTGCCTATCTCAAACGCATGCCGCTGGGATCAAAGGTGATCACAACATCCTGCCATTGGTCGTATTTATCCGCAGGTAGCTGGTAACCACCTGATTGACAGCGCAAGATCGCGCGGCGCGCGGCCTCAAACGCAGTATTTGTCGCAGCTTGGTCACCGTCCGACGAAATCAGGCGCACCTCATTGCCCTGTACGCGGCCCTCGCGATCAAGACTAAAGCCGACCTCAACAGTCACGCGTGCTGCGACTGACCCCGGATCAACATTCCAACAGCGGTTTACTGCGACGCGAAAACTGTCACGCTCGGCCCCGGTCATGGGGGGACCTGCGGCAACCGCAGGTGCGTCAGGTGTCGCACTCAAAGCAGCCTCCAAAGCGGCTGCGACATCATCCTGAGTGGGTTCTGGGTCTGCTGCTACTGGTTCTTCTTGTGCAGGTTGCTCTGCACTTGCCGTTTCGACTGGCGGCGTCGGACGGCTCGGCCGGGCAATGGGGCGGACAGAGGCCAAATCTTCAATCACTATGGCTGTCGTCGTCTCTTCCGGCGCGGTCGCCTCCTGCTCTTCTTGAACAACTGCAGCCTCCGCACTGTCATCCGGCACAACTTCGTCGCGGACGACGTCATCAACATTCGCATCCGGCGGCGGCGGCGCGTTAATAGTGGACGCTACGGTGGGGGCCTGCGGTGGGGTTTGCGTTTCACTCACCTCGACATCCGGGGTTGGTGGCGGTGCAATAGGCGGTGCCGGTTCGGCCGGGGGCGCATCTGTCACTTCAGCTTCCGGGGGCGCCGGCGGCGGTGGCGGTGGTGGCGCTTCGGTTTCGGGTGGTTCGACGGGCTCTGGCGGCGGCGCTATCTCGGCGGGTTCTTCTTCGGCCGGCGGCGGCGGGGTCGCATCGTCAACAATAGGCGGCACAGGGGCCGTCGGGTCCGCATCACCAGGCACTGGTGTGGTGCGCGCGCGCATTTGTTCAAACTCTTCACCGGACACAACGGACACATCCATCGTCTGGATTTCCAGCGGCTCGGACGTCAGCCCCCAGCCGACAATCAGCCAGCCGATCAGCCCGACGTGGCCAACCCCTGAAATGATGGTGCCTGGGCTCGCCATGATCTAACCGTCAGCGCCGCCTGCTGTGGGCGGCGCGATATCCGTCACCAATCCGATATCGGAAAATCCACCCGCATTCAGCAAACCCATGATCTGCGCGACACGGTTCCAGTCATTGCGGCCATCTGCGCGTAGGAAAATCTTGTTGCTGGTGCGTTCGGCGGCGATGGCGGTTAAACGCGCGACCAATTCTTCCTCGGTCGTGTCCGTTTCCTGAATCATTACGCGCCCATCATTGGTGATGGTCACAGTCAGCGGTTCTTCGTCATCACCGGGCAGCGCTGTGGCAGAGGTTTCCGGTAACTCCACCGGCACACCGACAATCGACAACGGCGCAGCGACCATGAAGATAATCAAAAGCACCATCATGACATCCACGAAAGGCGTCACGTTGATTTCGGACATCGGTTTACCCTTGCGCGAACGCCTGCGGCGGCGTCTGCCACCGTCATCGCCCGAATTCATTACTCCAGCGCCCATAATCAGCTATCCAACTGACGGCTAAGGATGGTGGCGAATTCATCGGCAAAAGCTTCATAACCGCTGACAATCTGGTCGCTGTCCGCCGAAAACTTGTTGTAATAAATCACGGCGGGGATCGCGGCCAAAAGGCCAAGGCCGGTCGCCAAAAGCGCCTCGGCAATGCCGGGGGCCACGACCGCAAGGTTGGTTGTCTGCGCCTCGGCAATCTCGATAAACGCGTTCATGATACCCCAAACGGTGCCAAACAAGCCAACAAAGGGTGCCGTCGATCCCACAGTCGCAAGGATGGGCAGCCCCTTTTGCAAGCTGGACGCCTGTTTCGCGATAGCGACATCCATAGATCGGTCGATCCGCGCTGTGGCACCCGCAATCAATCCCCCGTCCTGCCTGTGCGACCTGCGCCATTCCAACATACCCGAGGCGAATATCTTTTCCGACTGCCCGTCCGGATCCGCACCGATTTGATCGAAAAGTGCGTCCAGCGGCTCTCCCGACCAGAAAGACCGGTCGAAAACATCCGCTTCAGCGCGTGCTTTGCGGTATTGGATTGTTTTATCAATAATCACAGCCCAACACCAAACTGAGGCTGCAACCAACATGATCATAACGATTTTTACGGTAATTGTGGCGCGTGCGAATAACGCCCACATGGTGAATTCCTGTGCTGCTTCCATATGCCTGCTCTGCCTATAGGCCCGATTTTGGGCTCTGATTATGGCAGAGCGTAGCGCATCATCGTGCAGAAATCCAACCAATCCCGCATCACATCTGCGAAAACGAGGCGTTTTTAGTGGGTAGGGCGGCGGATCACTGCCGGAAGACGGGCCACTGCACCTTCTTCGGTCATACAAATGATCGTCAAGATGGCCGAGAATAGTAATGCCTCGCCACGCATCACATCCTGTTTGACGACCAAGCGCGCGCCCGATCCCGGCTCCATCTTGGTGACGACGACAAGTTCATCGTCGTATTTCGCCGGCGACAGATAATCCGCTTCAACACGGCGCACGGCAAAGACCAGCCCATCAGCTTTCATCTGCACTTGATCAATACCCAACGCACGCACCCATTCGCTGCGCGCACGTTCGATGAATTTCAGGTAGTTGGCGTAATAGACGATACCCGCCAAATCAGTGTCTTCATAATACACGCGGATCGGGAAACGGTGAGTCATGAGGGGGGCCTTATTCTGGCAGCCAATCGCAACGCATGGCTGGCGTCCTGCACCGCAGCGGGCATGACCGGATCGTAGGCCGCACGGATCACATCTGCAATTTCGGGGCGCAAAACGGCGTTGCCTTCAATCAAAGCAAGGGGCGGGTGTTCATCAAATGCCGTATCGGACCAAAGCAAAATTGTCTGTACGGCCTGACTTAACGCCAGCGTATCTGCGGCAACGGCGGCCATATGCGCATCCATGCGCAAAAACACAAAAGCCGCCCGAATGGCGCCCGCCTCATCAAACCTGAAAATGCGGTATTGATTGGCATCCGCCTGTTTCAACTTGCCCACCAGTGGCGCCAAATCAGGCACAAGCTGGTCAAGATGCGGCACCTCTGACAGCTCGTCCCATTGCTGGCAGAAAAAGATCATCAGGTTCGCACCCAATTCAGGATCCGTTTCCGCCATCTGATGCGATGCCAAACTTACCACCGCCTCGATCGCGCCTTTGAACACGCCAAGCGAGGCCGCGTCTACGCCAAACACCACAGGCACAATCGGTCGTCCCCAGCGCGCAAAGACATATGCCCCATCTGCGCGGGTAAAAAGGCGCTCAATCTGTTGGCTGTCTGTGTTCATTAAACTTCCGCCGGAGGTTTCACGCCTCTTACCCAAATAAATCCGTCTGCGATTTCGGCGCATCCAGCCCCAAATGCGCCCAGGCCGCCTGCGCCAACATGCGGCCACGCGGCGTTCGCTGAATCAATCCTTTTTGCAACAAATAGGGTTCGATCACGTCTTCCAGACTATCGCGGCTTTCAGATAAGGCCGCCGATAGCGTTTCAACACCAACGGGTCCACCCCCATAGCTTTCCGCGATCAAACGCAGATACCGGCGGTCTGCATTATCAAGCCCCAGATGATCGACACCAAGCCGGGTCAGCGCGCGATCTGCAATCTGTTGGGTAACGGTGCCATCGCCTTCGACAATTGCAAAATCCACCACACGGCGCAGCAAACGGCCCGCGATCCGCGGCGTCCCGCGGGCGCGGCGTGCAATCTCGCGCGCGCCTTCGGGCGATGCAGGCGCGCCCATCAGCCGCGCGCCGCGTGTAACGATCTCATGCAGCTCATCTTCAGTGTAAAACTCCAGCCGCGTTGGAATGCCAAAGCGGTCACGCAAAGGCGTGGTCAGCAGGCCCATCCGGGTCGTGGCACCGACCAACGTAAAGGGCTGCAACTCAATCCGCACGGTCCGCGCGGCGGGGCCTTCACCAATCACCAGATCAAGTTCGAAATCCTCAAGTGCGGGATAAAGCACCTCTTCAACCGCTGGGTTCAACCGATGAATTTCATCGATAAACAGCACATCACGCGCTTCCAGATTGGTCAGGATTGCCGCCAGATCACCGGCCTTAGCCAGCACCGGGCCAGAGGTCATGCGAAAATTCACGCCCAATTCCCGCGCCATGATCTGTGCCAGCGTGGTTTTACCCAGACCGGGTGGGCCGTGAAACAGCGTGTGATCCATCGCCTCGCCCCGGCGGCGGGCGCTTTCGATAAACACCGACAAGTTTGCGCGCGCCGCTTGCTGTCCGATGAACGCATCAAGCGTTTGCGGGCGCAAAGCGCGATCCGCGTCTTCTGGTTGTGGCTCTGGGCGCAAAGTGGGGTCAGGCTGGTCCATGGCGCACCCCTACCCTTTTGGCGCCAGCAACTTCAAGGCGGCGCGGATCAGCGCAGATGTATCCGCATCAGGCGCTGCACCTGCGGCTTCGGCCACGGCGCTTGCGGCTTCGCCCGGTGCGTACCCCAGATTGCCCAAAGCCGAAAGTGCTTCGGCAGATGCGGCATTTGCTTTCGGTGCAGCGGCGCGCTGCACAGGTGCTGTGGGTTCAGCCTCGATAACTGCATCGCCTTGCGCTTCTGCCACAGCGCCCCCCATCGCCATCACGCCGGGGGCCTTGTCTTTCAGTTCTATTGTGACGCGCTGTGCCGTCTTGGGACCCACGCCTTTGGCCTTGGCCACGGCATTCCAGTCACCCAATGCAATGGCACGGCTGACGCCTTCGGCACCCAATGTTCCCAAAATCGCCATGGATGCCTTTGCGCCAATGCCTTGGACGGACATCAACAGGCGATGCCATTCCTTTTCCACCAAAGTGGTAAACCCAAACAGCTGTAGATTATCCTCACGCACCAGCAGGTCAGTAAACAGCGCAACAGCCTCACCATTGCTTGTCAAACCGGCCATGACGCGTTCCGAGACGTAAACAATGTATCCCACGCCGCGCACATCAATCAGCACGTGATCCGTGCTGCGGTATTCCAGCCGCCCTGCAATTTTACCAATCATGCTGACGCCTTTGCGAGCGCAGCAGCAAGGCTACCTGCCGATTGCACATAGAAGGAATGGCAAATCGCGATGGCCAACGCATCGGCGGCATCGGGCCCAGCCAATTGGACGCCCGGCAATTGCACTTTCACCATATGCGCAATCTGCGCCTTATCGGCATGGCCTACACCGACAACAGCTTTCTTTACCGCATTTGGCGCATATTCACCCACGACCAGACCGGCCTGCGCGGGGACAAGCATGGCAATGCCGCGCGCCTGCCCCAGCTTGAGGGTGCCTGCGCCATCTTTATTGACGAACGTCTGCTCAACCGCCGCCGCCTGTGGCTGATGCTGCGTCAGCACCGCAGTCAGTTGCTGATGTAATGATAAAAGGCGTGCGGCAAGGTCATCACCCTGCGACCTGCAAACACCGTTGGCCACATGGCCCAGCCGCGATCCTGATACTTCGATCACGCCCCACCCCATGTTCCGCAGGCCCGGGTCGATGCCTAAAACGCGCATTGCTCGCCTCTTTTTTTGTTCTGTGTTTATCGCTAGCACAAAACGCGAACAAAGACCAAGCGCATTGGTTTCCAATGTGTTATTTACGCGATGTCAAAAGTGCGGTGCGCGTACTTTTGCACCTTAAGACCGCCACGCAAGTAACCGCTTTTCGATAAGACCAATAACAGTGCTCAGGATGACACCCAGAAGCGACAAAATCACAACCCCGGCGAACAAGCGTTCCAGATCGTAAAGCGACCCTGCCTGAAGAATATATGCGCCAATACCATATTCTGCGCCGAGCATTTCAGCTGCAACCAGCAAGATGATGGCGATGGCCAGTGAAATGCGCAGCCCCGACAAGATGCCGGGCATCGCGCCGGGCAACACGATTTTGCGCACAATGGAAAACCACGACAGACCAAAGCTTTGCCCCATACGGATCAACGAGCGGTCGACGTTGTCAACAGCACCATAGGTCGCCACAACGGTTGGTGTGAACGTCCCAAAGGCGATAAGCGCATATTTAGACGCTTCATCAATGCCAAACCAAATCACAAATAGCGGTAAAAGTGCGATTTTGGGGATCGGAAAGATGGCAGCGACAAGCGGGACCAATCCAGCACGGACATAGGAAAACAGTCCGATCATAACACCCACAGCAATGCCAATCGACGCGCCAATAGCGCCACCTATGGCAAGACGGCTGAGCGATGGCGCGAGATGTTTGAACAGTAATCCTGTTTCCCAAAGCTCACCAAACGCGGCCAAGACATCAGAGGGCTTTGGCAGGGTGAGTGACGATATAAAACCGGTTTGCGTTGCGATTTCGATGCCTGCAATCAAAACTATAAAGACGGCAAAGCCGACCCAGCGCGGCGATTTTGGTGCAAAGCCGCCGCCACGAAAGCGGACTTCGATAGGCTGACTTTTGTGTGCGGCATCAGACATCTAGCAATTCCTCATCAGCGGCGCGGGCTTCTTCGCGCATCAGGTCCCAAAGGTGCTTTTGAATTACCTCAAGGTCAGCATCGCCATAGCCGCGTGCGCCCAACGGTTTGTCAATTTCGACAATCTCGCGGATTGCACCCGGCCGGCGTGACAGGACAACGATGTAATGACCAAGGCGAACAGCCTCGGCCAGATTATGTGTGACATAGACAGCCGTGAACGGCTGGCGCGTCCAAAGTGCCACAAGATCGTCCATCAGCAATTCGCGGGTCTGGCTGTCAAGCGCAGACAAAGGTTCATCCATCAACATCACAGCCGGATTAACGGCCAAAGCACGGGCAATGGCGACACGCTGTTTCATGCCGCCCGATAGCTGACGGGGCAGTGCGTTACTGAAATCGCTCAGCTTGGTGCGTGCCAGCACATCGTCGATAGTGGCATCTGCACGAGCCCCGCGAATACCGTGATCTTCCAATACAAGCGAAATGTTCCCCTGTACGCTGCGCCAAGGCAGAAGTGCAAAATCCTGAAAGATATACGTCAGCGGATTGAGACAATCCGCCGGTGGGGTACCAAGCTGCAAAACACGGCCCTGGGAAGCGCGCTCCAACCCGCCGATCAGACGCAGCAATGTGGATTTGCCACAGCCCGATGGACCGACAAGACAGACAATGCGGCCTGCCGGTATCTCAAGCGAGATATCGCGCAGCACCTCGGTCTCGCCATAGGCATGGCTGATTGCATCCAGACGAATGTCCATGAACCGCTCCTTCACACATTGTGGCGGGCGGCACCAAGGCACCGCCCGCCATAAGGACCTTAAGCCGTGTAGGTTTCAACGTAGCTTGGGTCGACAATCGTATCGAGCGTGATATCCGCATCGACCAGATCTTCGGACTGGAACCAGCTTAGCTGATCTTGCAGCGACGCCGTATTCATTCGCGCGCCTTCGTTGATACGCATGGTGCCGTTGATGATGGATGGCGCGGCGCGGTCACGCTCGCGATCTGTGTAGACATATTTATGGATCAGATCGACCATTTCATCCATGCCTTCCTGACCGCCCGCACCGTCAATCATGGTCGCATTATAGTCGGCGGCCCCCATGCTGAAGGCTTTGATGAAATCAGCGGTCTGTTCTTGTTCGTTCGTAGCATTCTCGGTCGATGTGAAGACTGTCGTGACCTGATAGTTGGGCAGGTAATCGGACACATTGCCGATGATATGCACGTCACCTGATCCGGCCAGCGGCTTGGCTATATGCGGCACAATCGACCACGCATCAATCTGGCCCGACTTCAGCGCGCCGATGATCGCGCCAACTTTCTGAAGCGGCGTAAAGGATAGCTCGATCCCCTCTGCCTGCGCGATGCGCGACCCCACATAGTGAAAAGAGGATCCCGCGGTGGAGATACCAAATTTCTTACCGCCCATCTGCGCAGGTGACGTCATACCGCCTTGGAACGCCGCATCGGACGCCAAGATTTTTTGACCGTCGATCCCCGGTTCTTCGCTTAGCGCGCCACCGATAACCCTGATCGCCCCGCGATTGGCAAGCGAGATCAAACCGCCCGACATCGCTGTGACCGCATAATCGACATCGCCTGACGCAATCGCGACCGCCATGGGTTGCGCCGCTTGGAAAAAGCGTAGCTCAACATCAAGACCGGCTTGTTCGAAATACGCGCGTTCTGCTGCGATAAAACTTGCCGAATGCGATGTGAAGCGCAACGCACCCACAACGATAGGCCGGTTTTGCGACAGTGCTGGTGTGGCAAGCCCCGTTGTGGCGGCCGCACCAAGCAGACCCATCGTCTGACGTCTGTTAAAAGTGATCATTGTTTCCTCCCTAAATGATCCGGTTTGTTTCAGTCAGGCGCCCAAATCAGCGCCAATTTCGTCGGTGAGAATGGAAAGCGCACAGCTGGTATCACGCGCAATGATCGCGGTTTGCAGATCACTGCGCCTTGCCTTGCGGGCCGCAAAATCAATCCGGCCCTCACGCAAAAGGGCCAGACGAAACCGTCGCGATTGGCCATAAAACCGTGCGGCCATATTGATCAGACGGGGTGACCCGCTTCCCGATATCAGTGCCATGCTCAGATCACGACACGCTTCGTCCCAGCCAAGCGCGGTCAGATCATCCGGGTTGTCCTGAACATTTGCATCGGCGCGATCAACGGCATGTAACGCTGCGATAACCCGGCTTTCCCAAACCACATCACCGCGTTCGAGCGATCGTGCGAGCCCCAGCTTTTCGACTTCAAGCCGGACAAACAAAATATCGCGAAGATCATCTTCGGTCGCGGACGTGACGCGAAACCCACGTTGATTGATGGCTTCGACAACCCCTTCGGCGGACAAGACCCGCAGTGTTTCACGCATGGAGTGATTTGATCCGCCATAGGCCTGACGCAGATCTGTCAATTTCAGTTTCTGATCAGGCCGCAAAACCCCGAACGAAATGTCGCGCCGGATCGCGGAAGCCAGCATTTCAACCACTGTATCGTCATCATCGTTGCGACCGCTGAAGAACACTTTGCCCATCACTCTCTAAAATATTGGATATTTTGGATCGTGTTGGAGGCTGCATGTCAAGGTTGGTTACATAAATCTTGCTCGAAAGCTTTGTTCTTGACGGTAGGCGCGACGCCACTGCGCGGTGCTGTTGACCTATTGTTCAAAGGTCGGAATGCGCCGTTTGTCCGCCTGAATACGACGCTATTAACCCCTTATAAACTAAGGGTTTGCGGCAAAATATGCACAAAAATGAGGCATGCTGAAAACGCATATGACCCTTGCCAAAATGGCACTAGTCATCGCGCGCTATCCCACCTAGATGCGCCTCATGAGATTAGCGCTGCAGGATGCAGCACAAAACTAAGGAATATGGCCATGGCCTCTTTTGACACCAACCGCACCACTGCTGGCCTTTCCGCTGGCAAAACATCTTTCTTCGCAAATATTATTGCGTCTTTTACCGCATGGAACGATGCACGCGTGACACGCAATTCTTTGTCAAAACTGACTGCGCGTGAGCTGGACGATATCGGCCTGTCTTACGGCGACATCGAAAAGATCGCGACACGCACACGCTAAATTCAGCGTATCCGTAAAAGCGAAAGGCCGCGTTCATTGCGAACGCGGCCTTTTCGTTTGTCTGATGTGATGACTTAGTTTTGCGGCAGGATTGTCGCGATACCATCAGCGGCAATAACTGTCACCGGATCAGGCTGCATGACCCATGCGCCAGCTTGTTCAAGAACGCTACCACCCTGCAATGCGGCAACACGCTCAATATATTCGGCCTCGCCAAGATAAGCGAAAAGGAAGCCTTTAAACAAAAATCCAAGGAAAAGAACTGCAAGCAGTCCCTTAAGCGGAAAGCGCGGACGATAAAGCCGTGGCTTTGCAACGATCAAACCATCTGAATTGATAGATTTCACCACGCCATTCGACATCTTGTCGTGGCGGCGCACAATACGCTTTAGTCGTTTATCGAATGGGACCTGGGCTTGCACCTGTTCATCCTCCGGAAATTACGCGAATATATACACTCATAACTTCGCCAATTAATACATATCAAACAAGCTATACCTCAATGACAAGGACACATTTAGTCAGAATTGAGCCTATTTTTCCGCAAAGTTAGCGTTGTCCAGTCAACAATAACCCGTTTTTGGGTAAGATTGAACCCATTTTGCTGATAAACAGCGATCACGTCGTCCGCTTGTTCATTCAGAATCCCCGAGAGAATCGCATAGCCGTCATCCGCTGTATGCGCGCCCAAATCAGGGGCAAGTCCGATAAGTGGCGCTTTGAGGATATTTGCAAAGATCAGATCATAAGGGCCGTTTTCTGTCAGCGCAGGCGCGCCAAAACCCGCAGCCACAACGCAGGTCACGCGGTCCTTTAGACCGTTGCTGATCACGTTGGCTTGCGCAACCTCAACCGCGACCGGATCAATATCGCTGGCCAAAACAGGATGCGGCAACACTTTGGCCGCCGCCATACCCAAGACGGCAGTACCGCAGCCTACATCAAGAATTTTCTCGCCTTCGAACCCATCCGACAACAGCGCGTCAAAGGCCTCTAGACATCCTTTGGTGGTGCCGTGGTGGCCAGTGCCAAATGCCATGGCCGCATCAATCAGCAGGGGGATTTTATCATCTGGCACCTTGTCTGCGTCATGACTGCCATACACAAAAAACCGTCCCGCAGGCACAGGCGCAAGTTCGCGCTGCACCTTTGACACCCAATCCTGTTCGGGGATGTCCGAGATATTGAAAGGTTTGGCCAAATGCAGGGCTGACAGCACGGCCAATCCGCCCGCATCCGGGGCATCCATAAAATACGCCGCGACCTCCCATAAACCCGAACCGTCTTCGATCTCGAAAACGCCGACACCAGTGGGTTCAGGGGTCAGCGTTTCAAGATCATCCGCCAGCCGATAGGCGGCATCCTCGCCCTTGATCGTGGTCAGCGCCGAGTAGCTTGTCATGGTGATACCTTTGTGTTGGGTCGCCTGTCGGTTATGGCGCGTCCTTGTCCGCGTCAAGCAAATCAGGATCGGCCAACACGATTTGCGCCACCTCCTCGGCCCAGCGGGCATAGACCGCAGGTCCGGGGTGAAAACCGTCTGCGGACATGTTGCTTTCGTCCAATCCCATGTCGAATTGCAGGGCAACACAATCCGCGCGCTGTGCGGCAAGCGCATGAAGATATCTGTCAAAACGCGCTGCCTGCCGCCCCAGCACCCAACGTAGCGGATGCGGCAAAAGCGGGAATTGCCCGACCGGCGGCAAACCCGATAAAATAACCTTTGGCTGGCGCAACTGTGACATTAGCCTGTCAACAAGCTCTGTCTGCTGGCGCAGCCATTTGCGCAATGACACACCTTTGGTCACATCATTCACGCCCAGCGCTGTCACGACCACATCATAGCTTTCGCCCGGCAAATCATCGACCCACGTCAGGACATCGGCTGTTTTCGCACCCGTCTTTGCCACCAGATCATAAGAAATGGTGGCATGGTCGCGCAGCCGGGACGTCAGTTGACCCAGCAACGCGTCAGATTGCGTGGTCACGCCAATGCCCAAAGCAGAACTGTCACCGATGATCAAAAGCCGCAGCGGCGGACCACATCCTATGGTCCCACTGCGCAGGCCGGTGGGTTCAGGCAATTCAATATAGTTGGCACGTACATGAACCGCCTGCCCCAGCAGGACCGGCATCAACAGGACCCGCGCAGTGATATCCAGATAATCGCGCGTGGGTTCAGACCCCGACGCCAATCGGACAGGTCACGCCCGTTCCGCCAATACCACAATAGCCGTTGGGGTTCTTGGCCAGATATTGCTGGTGGTAGTCCTCGGCGAAGTAAAACGCGGGGGCCTCAATGATCTCGGTCGTGATGGCACCATAGCCCGCTTGTGACAGGCGCGGGGCGAAAGCCGCTTTCGATGCATCCGCTGCTACCTTTTGCGCCGCTGAATATGTGTAGATACCTGACCGATACTGCGTCCCTGCGTCGTTGCCTTGCCGCATCCCTTGGGTTGGATCATGGCCCTCCCAGAACACCTGCAAAAGCTGATCATAGGATATGATCGTCGGATCATAGATCACGCGCACCACTTCGTTATGGCCGGTCTTGCCAGAGCAGACCTCTTCATAAGTTGCGTTCGGTGTGTATCCACCCGCATACCCCACCATTGTCGATTGCACGCCGTCCAGTTTCCAAAACATCCGCTCGACACCCCAAAAACAGCCCATACCAAACATGGCTTCTTCCATGCCCGCAGGCACTTCGCCTGTGAGGGGGGTATCGAAAACGAAATGCGTGCTTGCTGTCGGGATCGCAGTGGGGCGACCGGGCAAGGCGGCATCTTGGCCGACCATTTCAGACTTTGCGCGGGACATAAAAAACATCAGTGTGCTCCTTGTTTCTGACCTTTCAGATAGGGCGTTTGCACCACTTTACCAAGACCGCAGTTTGCCACGTCTTTGTGAGCAAATTTTTCAGAAACCTTGAAAATCAACGTATCAGCTCCCAATTGTATACTTATGCATACCAAGGTTTCTATTTCAGCCAATTCAATTGCCCGCCCCATGCTGGCGGCATCTGTTGGCCTGACACGGCATGCATCCTTGGGCAGCAAACTCTAGCGCCACTAACAACCAATAGATCGAAAATCATCAGGGGCGCGCCTGCGCGACCCCCTTCAACAGGAGTGTGTAATCATATGACTGGTGCAATTATCGTCGTGGCTTTTTCATTTTATATTTTGGAGTTCATTATTGGCTGGGGCCTGCAACAAGCGGGGATTTCAGCACCTTGGGCTTCCATGATCATCCCGCCGCTGCTTGGCGGATTATGCGGGGGTATGCAGTTCGCCCGCACTGAACGGCGCGGCATGCGTATCCCGCGCAGGCTGTCATGTGCGTTTAGCAGCTGTCTGGCCATCGTCTTTGCACCATTGCTGTTCGCCTTTGCGGTGCTGCTGATACATGCAATTGCTGGCGGCCTCAGCTTTCTGCCCCTGGTGCCAAACATCGCATCATTCCTGACTTTGGCCGGATTGATCCAGATGGCTGTTTTTACACTTTACGGGCTGCCGGCGATCTTCATTGGTCTGACAGCGGGACAATGGCTACAGTACAAAAGAATGATACAATAGTTTTATTCGGCCGCCGCCAAAAGCCGCCCTTGAAACACGGTCTCATGACCGGGGGCGGGGTGGCGTGGGATCAGCAGTGACAGCAAAAGCGAGATAATGGCCATCGCAGCAGCCATCAAAAACACCAGACCCGGCGATTGCAGCCAGACATAGCCCAGAAGCGCCGGCAAAAAGACAGCTGCAATGTGGTTAATGGTGAACGCCACGGCAGCAGTGGGTGCGATATCCTGCGGATCAGCGATTTTCTGGAAATATGTCTTGATCGCCAGCGCGAGGCTGAAAAAAAGGTGGTTAATAATGTAGAGTGCTGTCGCAAGCATGACGCCCCACCCGAAGTAATAGATCCCGCCGTAAGCAAAGAACACGAGACAAAGACCTGCATATTCGAAAACCAGCGCGCGACGTTCCCCAAACACCTGTACCAGCTTACCCAAAAGCGGGGCCACCAGCATATTGATCAACAGCGTGACCATGAAAAGCTTGGTGATGTCGTCAACGGCAAAGCCAAACTGTTCGACCATCATAAAGCCCGCAAAGACCACAAAAACCTGCCGCCGCGCACCCGACATGAATTGCAGCGCGTAATAAAGCCAATACCGCTTGCGCAAGATCATCTTTTTGATTTGCGGATGGGGGGCTTCGAACTGTGGATAGGCCAGCAGACAGATCGTCGCGACCACGGCTGTAAACCCGCCTGACAGCCAATAGACGATGCTGTAGGTCAGGCCAAAGCGATCCCAACTGATGACGATTAGCAGATACACCACCAGCGTGGCCGCAGAGCCGGCTGATAGGATCCAACCAAGGGTTTGCGGCGCTTTCTTCTTGTCGATCCACTGCAATTGCAGCGACTGATTGACGGTCTCATAGTAATGAAAGCCAATTGAAGACAGCATCGTCACCGCCAAAATGCCACCCATCTGCGGAAATTGCGCGGTCACAGCCGTAGCAGCCCCCAACATGATCAAGGCCACCAGCCCCAACACCTGCTCTCGGATAAACATGATCAGCGCGATGACCCCAATCGCGAAAAAGCCTGGGATTTCGCGGACCGTGTGCAGCCAGCCGATGTCAGAGCCATCAAACTCCGCGACCTCAATCACGAAGTTATTAAGCAGCGCCGACCATGTCGCAAAGGCAATCGGCATCGCCATTGCCATCACAAACAAAAGCGACGTTGGCCTGCGCCAAAGCGGGAGGGTATGCGCTTCTTCAAGGCGGATAATGTTCATGAAAATAGGCTTACGCCTATTGGGTCGTGAAAGCGAGAACGAAGAAAGCAGCTATGAACATGTGATGTTCAGCGTCTTCGAACAATGCAAAGGACCGCTTCGAGCCCAATGTGTCTGTAGGCTTGGGTGATTTGCAGTTGCCATTTGTGTAGCTAAAAGACAGTTTTGGATGATGAAAAAAGTTCACCCGAAGATCAATACTAACAGGCTCAGGGAAATCGGATGGTCTCTGTGGGACCCTATCGGTTTGAACAAGACAATGGGTGGCTGGAAAGGTCGACCGTTCGAAGATGAATATGATACCTACTTAGCTAAGGCTGCGGGAATGTTGCGAAATAATAGCGATTTTACCGAAGTTGTTGACTATCTTTTCTTCATTCAATCGCAGCATATCGGCATGGGTCCCAAAGAAATTGACCTTCGAATTCGAACAAAGCTGTTGGCGGTCGTTCAAGCAATCTCCGACGATCCATTGATATGGCGCAAGCCTTAAAAACAGAGACCTATGCTTGCGAATTAGATTACAGCTTTGTCCGCAAAGCACACAGATCGCTCGCAAGACATTTAGCCACACCACACACATCATTGATCCACATCAAAGATATTCCCAGAGGACCGCTTACAAGCAATCCTGCGAACAGAACTCTAGCCTTGTAGGTCATCCATGTCCTCATCCGAAAACCAACCACTCTACGCCCCGCGTGAGCCTATTTTTCCGCGCCGCGTCAAAGGGTTTTACCGGAACCTGAAATGGTGGGTGATGGCTGTGACATTGGGCATTTACTACCTGACACCCTGGATCAGGTGGGACCGCGGCCCGAACCTGCCCGATCAGGCGGTTCTGATCGATATGGCGCACCGCCGTTTCTATTTCTTCTGGATCGAGATTTGGCCGCATGAATTCTACTTCGTCGCAGGCCTGCTTATCATGGCCGGGCTGGGTTTGTTTCTCTTCACTTCGGCCTTGGGCCGCGTTTGGTGCGGCTATACCTGCCCTCAAACCGTCTGGACCGATCTTTTCATTCTTGTTGAACGCTGGATTGAAGGCGATCGTAACGCGCGGGTTCGCCTTTGGAATGCAGATTGGTCTTTGCGCAAAACCCGGCTTCGCCTCACAAAATGGACTGTTTGGCTGCTGATTTCAGTGGCAACAGGCGGTGCTTGGGTCTTCTATTTCGCCGACGCGCCAACCTTGGCTGTCAATCTTGCGACATTCAACGCACCCCCTATCGCGTGGGCAACAATCGCTGTTCTGACCGCCACCACCTTTCTTTTTGGTGGCTTCATGCGCGAACAGGTATGTAACTATATGTGCCCTTGGCCGCGTATTCAGGCCGCGATGATGGACCCTGAAACCCTGACCGTCGCCTACCGTGAATGGCGGGGTGAACCGCGGGGCAAACAACGCGTCGAAGGGGCGGGCGATTGTATCGACTGCATGGCCTGCGTGAACGTCTGCCCGGCGGGCATCGATATTCGTGAAGGCCAGCAGATGGAATGCATCACTTGTGCGCTGTGTATCGACGCCTGCGACGACGTGATGGACAAGATCGGCAAACCGCGTGGCCTGATCGATTATCTGGCACTGTCGGATCAGGAAGAAGAGGCCAAGGGCAAGCCTGCCAAAAAGCTGTGGCAGCATGTCTTTCGCTTTCGCACCATTCTATACACAACGATGTGGGCCGCCATTGGGTTTGGCCTTGTCTTTGCGCTGTTTATCCGCGCCGATATTGAAATGACCGTCGCTGCGGTACGCAATCCGACCTTCGTGACATTGTCCGATGGCACGGTCCGCAACATCTATGATATTCGCCTGCTGAACAAACATGGTGAGGATCGAGAATTTCACCTGTCACTGACCTCAGACGACATCCTGCGCATTGATCTTGAGGGCACGGCCCAGCGCAGCATTATCGTGCCCGCCAATGAAACCTACCTACAGCGCGTTTACGTATCTGCCCGCCCGATTGACCCTGCATCAACCACCGACCGCACGGAATTGCGGTTCTGGGTCGAAGATCTGGTGTCTGGCGAACGCGCGCACAAAGACGCAATCTTTAACGGGAGAGCCCAATAATGACACGTGAGTTTACTGGATGGCACATGCTGGGTCTTATGGTCGGCGGTTTTGGGATTATTATCGCGGTCAATCTGACGCTGGCATGGAATGCCATCGCGACATTTCCAGGTGTCGAGGCCCGCAATTCCTATGAGGTCAGCCAAAGGTTCCAAGCTGACCGCGCCGCGCAAAACGCCCTGCGTTGGGATGTAAGTGCTGATATCGCGGATGGCGTCCTGACCGTCGCAATCTTTGACCACATGGGCGCCCCTTTGCAGGTTGAAGTCACCCGCGCGGTTCTGGGGCAAGCGACAAACGTCAACATGGACACTGTGCCTGATTTTACGTGGACTGGTGCGGCCTACACGGCCCCCGTCACGATGACCGAAGGCTACTGGAACCTGCGGCTTGAGTTGTTGGCACCTGACGGCACCAAGTTCCGCCGCCGCTTTCCCATCACCGCGAAATGAGCGATACTGCGATTTGTCCGGCCTGTGTAGGCTTGCCTGAAGGGCAGCTTGAAAAAGCGGCCTCGAACGGTACCGCACAGATCGTCCTATCACTGCCCGGCATCCACTGCGTTGCTTGCATCAGCGGTGTGGAACGCGCCTTGCGCGCGGTGGACGGGGTTGCCAATGCACGCGTCAACCTCAGCATGAAGCGGGTGACCGTTGGTACCAACCAGCCCGTTTCGCCCGAAGCCTTGATCGACACGCTGGAACTGGCCGGGTTTGAGGCGCGTATCCTTGATACCAGCATGCTTGGCACGGAAACTGATGCTTATGGGCGCGGTTTGATGACACGGCTTGCGGTGTCCGGTTTTGCCAACATGAACATTATGCTATTGTCTGTTGCCGTCTGGTCCGGGGCCATTGGTGCCACGATGCATATGTTCCACTGGATCACCGCAATGATCGCGATACCGGCGCTGATCTATGCAGCACAACCGTTCTTTGCCAGCGGGTGGCGGTCATTGAAAGTTGGCCGTCTGAACATGGACGTTCCCATCTCATTAGCGATTTTGCTGGCCTCGGGCATATCGCTTTATGAAACGCTTTATGGCGGGCATCATTCTTATTTCGATGCTGCCGTAACATTGACCTTCTTCCTGCTGATTGGCCGTTATCTGGACCACCGCAGCCGTAAGGCCGCTGCTTCTGCTGCCGCACAACTTGCGGCGCTTGAAGTGCCGCGTGTGATGCGGGTGCGCGACGGGGTTCGTCAAATGGTCGACTTTGCCGATCTGGCGATTGACGATCTGGTACAGGTTCTGCCCGGTGGGCGTATTCCAGTCGATGGTACGGTCATCAAAGGCACCAGCCAAATGGACCGATCACTGCTGACAGGCGAAAGCCAGTTAAGCACTGCAAACGTCGGCGCGACCGTTACAGCTGGTGAAGTGAATATGACCGGCCCTTTGACGATCCGCGCCACCACCGTCGGGGCAGACACAACCTTGCGCAAAATGGTGACGATGGTGGATGAGGCCGAAGCCACCCGTAATCGCTATACCGCTGTCGCGGACAAAGCCGCTGCCCTTTATGCCCCCGTTGTACATTTGCTGGCGCTTGCTGCTTTTGCAGGCTGGATGCTGTATTCCAACGACGTTCGCTTGTCGTTGAACATCGCGGTCGCGGTTTTGATCATCACCTGCCCTTGCGCGATGGGCCTTGCCGTGCCTGCCGTTTCAACAACGGCAGCCGGACGCCTATTCCGGGCGGGTCTGTTAGTAAAGGACGGCACAGCGCTGGAACGGCTGGCAGAGGTGGACACTGTTGTTTTTGATAAAACAGGCACGCTCACTATGCCGGCTGCTGCGCGCGACGCGCTGACGGCGGAAACACAAAGCATCGCCATTGCGCTGACCCAAAACGCAACCCACCCCGTCAGCCAGGCGATTGCTGCATCATTGGACGGGATCACACCTGCCCGACTGGACAAGCAGCAAGAACATGCAGGCAAAGGTCTGAGTGCGAGGTATCGCGGGCAAACGGTCCGGTTGGGATCCGGTGCTTGGCTTGGTGCGGGAAACGGCACCTATATTCAAATCGGTGATAACACACCTCAGAAAATCACACTGCGCTCTGAATTGCGTGATGGGGCCAAAGCGCTTGTGCGCGCGTGGCAGGATGCCGGGTTGGATATCCATCTCGTCTCTGGCGATGATGCAGATGAGACAAAGAAGATCGCTGGCGCGCTGGGGATCAACACCTGGCAAGCCGGAACAAAGCCCGCCGATAAGATCGCCTATATTAATGATCTTTCATCCAAGGGCGCGAAAGTTCTGATGGTTGGTGACGGTTTGAATGATACCGGCGCATTGGCCGCCGCCTATGCCTCTGTTTCGCCTGCGACAGCCGCGGATGCATCGCGCGCGGCATCTGACATTGTATTGCTGAACGATAGTTTGGACCCGTTGATCGAACTGCCGCTTGTTGCACGCGCCGCCCTGCGCCGGATCAAAGAGAACTTTACCATCTCGACCCTTTACAACGTGATTGCTGTGCCGGTCGCATTGGCTGGCTTTGCAACGCCGCTGATTGCCTCTATAGCGATGTCAGCATCATCAATTACTGTATTGCTGAATGCGCTGCGGCTGAAAGGCAGGCTATGAACGTTCTGGTTTTTCTGATCCCTGTTTCGCTGATCCTTGGTGGTATCGGCCTTGCTGCGTTTCTGTGGAGCTTGCGGAACGATCAGTATGAAGACCTGGAAGGCGATGCATGGCGGATATTGTCCGAAGATGACGATGCGCCCACGCCCCGCGACTAAGTAAGTTTACCAAATCCAAAAAATGCGAAATTCCCAGCCATTGGGCTGTTGACAGGCGCATGGCTGATCCTTACCTACGCTGCGTTATCACTCGACATGGTTGAGTGCTAACATGGGAGAAACACGAACTGGAGAAGTTCTGAAATGGCATTTACACCACTTCACGACCGTGTACTGGTCCGTCGCATTGAAGGCGACGAAAAGACAGCAGGCGGTCTTATCATTCCTGAGAACGCAAAAGAAAAGCCAGCAGAAGGCGAAATCGTCAGCGTTGGTGAAGGTGCACGCAAAGACAGCGGTGAGCTGATCGCGATGTCCGTCAAAGCAGGCGACAAAGTACTGTTTGGCAAATGGTCTGGCACCGAAGTCAAGATCGACGGCGAAGACCTGTTGATCATGAAAGAAAGCGACATCCTGGGCATCATGTAAGCCCGGCGATTTCCCTCTCACTTTATCTCATTCAAGGAGCACATGAAAATGGCTGCTAAGGACGTCAAATTCGACACAGATGCACGCAACCGCATGCTGACAGGTGTCAACACCCTCGCCAACGCGGTGAAGGTTACGCTGGGCCCAAAGGGTCGTAACGTTGTACTGGACAAATCGTTCGGTGCCCCACGCATTACCAAAGACGGTGTATCTGTCGCCAAAGAGATCGAGCTTGAAGACAAGTTCGAAAACATGGGCGCGCAGATGGTCAAAGAAGTTGCATCGCGCACCAACGACGAAGCCGGTGACGGGACAACAACTGCCACAGTACTCGCTCAGGCGATTGTCAAAGAAGGCATGAAATCTGTTGCTGCTGGCATGAACCCAATGGACCTTAAGCGCGGTATCGACCTTGCCACGCTGAAAGTTGTTGAAGCGATTAAATCCGCTTCTCGCCCCGTATCCGACAGCGACGAAGTCGCACAGGTTGGTACGATCTCTGCCAACGGCGAAGAAGAAATCGGCCGCCAGATCGCAGACGCGATGCAGAAGGTTGGCAACGAAGGTGTCATCACTGTTGAAGAAAACAAGGGTCTGGAAACAGAAACAGACGTTGTGGAAGGTATGCAGTTCGACCGCGGTTACCTGTCCCCTTACTTCGTCACAAACCCTGACAAGATGACAACAGAGCTGGAAGATCCGATCATCCTGCTGCACGAAAAGAAGC
Organism: Roseobacter sp. CCS2; assembly: GCF_000169435.1. GTDB lineage: Bacteria > Pseudomonadota > Alphaproteobacteria > Rhodobacterales > Rhodobacteraceae > Yoonia. Next base: position 468,791 of record NZ_AAYB01000001.1, read on the forward strand.
TGTCTTCGCTGCAGCCAATGGTGCCATTGCTTGAATCAGTGATCCAGTCCGGCAAGCCACTTTTGATCATCGCAGAAGATGTCGAAGGCGAAGCACTGGCCACTTTGGTTGTGAACAAGCTGCGTGGCGGCCTGAAAATCGCTGCTGTGAAGGCACCTGGTTTCGGTGACCGTCGCAAAGCCATGTTGCAGGACATCGCGATCCTGACCGGTGGTCAGGTCATCTCGGACGATCTGGGCATGAAGCTGGAAAGCGTCACAATCGACATGCTGGGCACAGCCAAGCGCGTTGCCATCACTAAGGACGAAACAACAATCGTTGATGGTGCAGGCGACAAAGCCGAGATCGAAGCACGCGTTGGTCAGATTCGTGGTCAGATTGAAGAAACAACATCCGACTACGACCGTGAAAAGCTGCAAGAGCGCGTTGCCAAACTGGCAGGCGGTGTTGCTGTGATCCGCGTTGGCGGCATGTCCGAAGTGGAAGTGAAAGAGCGCAAAGATCGCGTTGACGATGCCCTGAACGCGACTCGCGCCGCTGTTCAGGAAGGTGTTGTCGTTGGTGGTGGCGTTGCCCTGATCCAGGGTGGCAAAGCGCTTGACGGTCTGGAGGGTGCAAACTCTGACCAGAACGTTGGTATCTCGATCGTGCGTAAGGCGATTGAAGCACCACTGCGTCAGATCGCTGAAAACTCTGGTGTCGACGGGTCCGTCGTTGCTGGCAAAATCCGCGAAAGCGACGACAAGGCATTCGGCTTTAACGCACAGACCGAAGAATATGGCGACATGTTCAAGTTCGGCGTTATTGACCCTGCCAAGGTTGTGCGCACAGCCCTGCAAGATGCAGCATCTGTCGCTGGCCTTCTGATCACAACCGAAGCCATGGTTGCAGATAAACCAGCCAAAGAAGGTGCAGCAGCCGGCGGCGGCATGCCCGACATGGGCGGCATGGGCGGCATGATGTAAGCCGAAACGCCAAGCGTTTCGGCGCGGGCAGCAAAGCGGCAGTCGTTTCATATGAAATGGCAAAAGCTTTGACCCCGCATCGGCAAAATGAAGGGCGGTTCCATAGGGAGCCGCCCTTTTTCGTTGGCCTTCAACCACGCGCGGCGGGCGCCATTGAAAGACATCGGCGGACCGGATACCGTTCTGGCAGAACGAACGCCCCCCTTTACCTTACGGATGACATCCCACATGGACCCTGTCCTTTTCCTTGCCTTCCTGACGACCACGCTGATGTTTGTGGCTGTTCCCGGACCATCCGTCGCTTTTGCAACGGCACAGGCCTTACGGTCGGGTCCACGCGCAGCTTATATCGCCGTGGCCGGCGATGCGTTGGGCACGATGGTGCATGTCGCGGTGGCGGTTGGTGGCCTGACGGTGCTGATCGCCCTATCCGAACGCATTCTGCCAATCCTGCAAATCGCAGGTGGCTGCTTTATCCTGTTTATGGCTTGGCAAAGCTTTCGGCACGTCGTGCATCCAACGGGTGCGGCACCGCTGAAATCAGACGCTGGCACATTCTGGGCCGGTTTCTTTGCCTGTGTGACAAACCCAAAGGCAATCGTCTTTTTTGTGGCGCTGTTTCCAGCCTTCATTTCGCCGCAGCACAATGTCCTGTGGCAAGGCGTGGTCTATGGCGTGGTGTTCATCATGCTGGATGCTATTTCTATCCTTGCATATGCGCTGCTGACCCGCGCGGCAGTCAGACGTGCCGCATCACGCTGGTTAAACGTTGATGTGCTTAGTGGGCTTGGCCTGACAGGGGTCGGGGTCGCGATGATCGTCAAAGGATACCGCGCGATCCCATCAAATTGACACACCTATCAAAATAGGCTGTGACCCTTCCCATTCTGACGCATCCGGTATCAACTCTACGCATCGAACAGGGAGAGACGGTATGGAACGCATCGGCGTTATCGGACTAGGGCGCATGGGCAGCGCAATTGCCAGGCGTATGCAGGCGCAGGGGCATCAGGTCACCGGGTGGACCCGCAGCGGCAGAACGGTAGAGGGCGTTGAAATTGCCGATAGTCTTGGCACGCTGGTCGCGCAAAGCAATACATTAATCCTTAGCCTGCTCAACGATGAAGCGGTCGCCAGTATTCTGGACAGCTGCCTTGAGATGAATCTAACCGGCAAGCAAATCATTGAAACCAGCACCGTCGTTCCAACCATTCTAAAAGATAGGATCGAACGCATCACAGCAAAAGGGGCAACCGCTGTTGATGCCCCCATCTCTGGCGGGCCGGAACTTGTGCTGGCAGGCGCATGTGGCGTTTTCATTGGTGGCGACGCCGCAGCAGCAGCGCGCGCGCAGACCACTATCGCGGGATTTTCAGGCCGTATTTTTCATGTCGGGCCACTGGGGACCGGCATTGTCATGAAGACCATCAACAACAGCATGATCCAATGCTATTTCAGCGGTCTGGACGATATGATGCCTTTGGCCAAACGCGCAGGTCTGCCTTTGGAAACAGCGTTACGTATCCTATGCGGCGGGCCTGCTGGCATGCCAATGATCGCAGATCGTATTCCAAAGATCCTTGGCGAAGACGAAACAGTAGGCTTTGAAATTCAAGCGGCCCACAAAGATAACGATGTATTCCGGCGCGTTGTCCAAGCCTATGGGCTGGCATCACCAACCTTGGACCATACAGCCGAAAGGCAACGTGTTGCACTGGACGAGGGGCTGGGTCATGCCGATCCCGCCGCACTTGTTTCGGCAGCCTATCATCGTGGCTAGCAGCTTGGCGGGGCATCACACATGAGGCTCTTTGCGCTTGTCGCGCTTGTTATGTGTGCTTTTGCGGCCAATTCCGTGCTGAACCGGATTGGCGTGGCACTGCAAGGCATGGACCCGATGAATTTTGCGACAGTCCGGACAGGCGCTGGTGCGGGCATGCTTTGGGTGTTGGTGATAGCGCGCAAAGCGCCACGACCCATCGTATTTTCCGCCAAAAGACTGGCGGGCGCGACGGCGTTGGCTGTCTATATGGTTGGGTTCTCTTGGGCATATATCACGTTGGATGCAGGACTGGGCGCGCTGATCTTGTTTGGTGTGCTGCAAGTCGTTGTGTTTGGCTGGGCTATCATCGAAGGCGGCAAAATACCGATGTTGCGCTGGGTCGGCGCGTCTATCGCGTTGCTGGGCCTATGCGTTTTGCTTTGGCCCGGCGGCGACGCACCTGTACCGTTAGGTGGCGCGATTTCCATGACTGTCGCAGGTGCCGCTTGGGCCGTTTACACGCTACTGGGCCGGGCAGAGGCCGATCCACTGGGTGCAACCGCAGGCAACTTTCTGCTGTGCTTGCCTTTGGTCGCCATCGCGATGATCTGGTCGGGCATAGGTACAATGCCGTCGCAAGGGATCATCACTGCGATCATCGCAGGCGCAATTACATCCGGGCTTGGCTATGCGCTGTGGTATCGCGCCCTACCCTTTTTGCCGACAACGGTTGCAGGGATCGCGCAACTTAGCGTCCCGGTCATTGCCATTGCCGCAGGCGTGCTGTTTTTGGACGAGCCGCTGACACTGCGCTTAATCATCGCCGCCGGGTTGGTTTTAGGTGGTATTGCAGTGTCATTGACAGCGCGACGCAAGGTTTCTTGACTTCAGGGGTTTTGCGCAGGCCGGTCGGTGCTACTTTAAAGGCATGAGAGTTTTCTGGGCGTCCATTTTTGGCATTTTCACCGCTTCCGCAGCCATGGCGGAGGAGTGTGTCGTGATGCTGCACGGGCTGGCCCGCACTGAGATTTCATTCACACCGCTGCAACTGGTGCTGGAAGACGAAGGTTATCTGGCCATCAATCGCGGCTACCCGTCGACAACTGCCAAAATTCAAACGTTGGTCGATGAACACCTTGCCGAAGACGTTGCGGCCTGCGGTGAAAGGCGTGTGAATTTCGTGACCCATTCGATGGGCGGGATCCTTGTGCGCGCCTGGTTAACGAATAACCGGCCCGAACAGATGGGGCGTGTTGTGATGTTGGGACCACCCAACAACGGGTCCGAGCTGGTAGATATCTTTGGCGATTTCGAACCGTTTCAATGGGTCAATGGCCCGGCGGGCCTGCAACTGGGGACAGAAGAAGACAGCTTGCCCAACCGGCTTGATAATCTGCCCTATGAGATTGGGATTATTGCAGGGAACCGGACGCTTAATCCGGTCTATTCCGCCTTGATCGAAGGGCCGGATGACGGCAAAGTTTCTGTGGCCTCGACCCGATTGGACGGCATGCAGGACCACCTCGTCTTGCCGGTGACGCATACTTTCATGATGAACAACCCACTTGTCATAGAAGAGGTGCTTGCATTTCTGCGCGATGGGGTTTTTGATCGAAACCTTAGTCTGACGGGCATCATCTTTGGCACCGATTAACCGGCTATGATGCAGATCGTATCACCCGGTTGATGTGTCCCATCTTGCGACCTGCTTTCACGTCGGCCTTGCCATAAAGATGAATTGCGGCGTCGGTTTTGGCCAGTTCAGGTACGCGGTCCATATCATCGCCAATCAGGTTTTCCATCACGACATCTGAATGCCGCGTACCAGCCCCAAGCGGCCAGCCAGCCACAGCACGAATATGCTGTTCAAACTGACAAATTGTGCATCCATTCTGTGTCCAATGCCCCGAATTGTGCACACGCGGGGCAATTTCGTTCACGATCAGACCCTGCGACGTCACGAAAAGCTCGACCCCCATAACACCCACATAGTCCAGCGCGTTCAGAATGCGGGCGGCGATCAGGACTGCATCGGTCCGCTGGCCGGAGGTCAATTTGGCCGGCACTGTTGTCGTCCGCAAAATACCGGCGTCATGGACATTTTCGCCGGGATCGTAACACGCCACATCGCCCGATGGCCCCCGGGCGCCAATGACCGAAACTTCATGACTGAAATTCACAAAACCCTCAAGGATCGCAGGCGCGCCAGCCATATCGGCCAGCGCCTGATCGGCATCTGTAGGTGACATGATCCGCGCCTGCCCTTTGCCATCATAACCAAAGCGCCGGGTCTTCAGGATCGCAGGCGTGCCAATATCGGTAACCGCTGCCTTTAGGTCTGTTGCATCTGCGATATCTGCGAAGGGGGCTGTTTGCAGGCCAAGGTCTTGTAGGAATGCCTTCTCTGTTAACCGATCCTGACTTGTGGCAAGTGCCCGCCTGTCCGGATGGATCGGGGCCAGCGTTTCCAGCAGATCAAGGGCGCTGGTGGGAATGTTTTCAAACTCGTAGGTGATAACATCGACGGAATTGCCGAAAGCTGTCAGAGCGTCCTTATCTTCATAGCTGGCTGTGGTCACCAGATGCGCCACGTCGCCCGCGGGGGCATGCGCCCCGGGTTCAAAGATGTGGGTTTTGAGCCCCAGACGGGCTGCGGCAACCGACAGCATACGGCCGAGTTGCCCGCCACCCAAGATACCGATTGTGGCCCCAACGGGCAAAGGCCTAGTCATCGCTTGGCTCATCCGGGATCGACGCGCTGAGTGCTGCGCGCCAGCCGTCCAAACGTGTGGCAAGATCGGGGTCTTGCAAAGCAAGAATACCGGCAGCCATCAGACCACCATTCTTTGCCCCCGCAGCCCCAATCGCCATGGTCGCAACCGGATAACCGCGCGGCATTTGCAAGATCGAATAAAGACTATCAACACCCGAAAGCGCATTGGTCTGCACAGGAACGCCAACCACCGGCACCCGTGTTTTAGAAGCCATCATGCCTGGCAAATGCGCCGCACCACCGGCACCCGCAATAATCACCTGCAAACCGCGGTCTACGGCTGTCTTGCCATATTCCCAAAGCCGGTCTGGGGTGCGGTGCGCCGACACGATCTTGGTCTCGTAAGCCACGCCCAATTCATCAAGCACATCGGCTGCCTCACGCAGCGTGGGCCAGTCAGACTGGCTGCCCATAATGATACCGACAAGGGGTTTGGTCATCGCATTGTCCCACCTTCATAAGGAAGCGGCACTATAGCCAAGGCAGGCCGCGCGGCAATGCTATCATGCGATGATATCTGGCAAAATTCGGTCTTCAAGTTGGGTAATCTGATCTTTCAAGGCCAGCTTTTGCTTCTTGAGGCGTTTCAGCGTCAGCATATCGGATGACCCGCGGGCATGCAGCGCCTCGATCGCCTCGTCCAGATCGCGGTGTTCGACGCGCAGCACGGCGAGTTTGACCCGAAGAACCTCGTCTTGTTCCATTTCGGCGGATGTGTTCATCGACAGGGGATCCATCAAGCAATGTGTTACGGTAATCTACACCGCTTCGTCGTGAAGAACCTAATACTTCCTCTTGATCAATGCACCCCGGAACCCCATATTTTTAGCAATGGTCGCCGCACGCGGGGCCAAAACCAGACAGTCGCTTAAGAAAAGGACGTGTCGTATGACAAAATTGGCTTTGGGAACACATCCGTTCCTTTTGGGGTTTGAACAGCTGGAACGGCTGGTCGAACGCACCGCGAAAAGCGGGAACGAGGGTTACCCCCCCTATAATATCGAGCAAACTTCAGAGAATTCTTACCGGATCACGCTGGCCGTAGCCGGCTTTGCCGAGGGTGATCTGGCGATCACCGTCGAAGACAGCGCGCTTGTGATCCGCGGGCGTCAGTCAGACGATGGTGAAGGCCGTGTGTTTTTGCATCGCGGTATTGCTGCGCGCCAGTTTCAGCGCTCATTTGTGCTGGCTGATGGCGTTGATGTCGGCGAAGCGATTATGGAAAATGGTCTGCTCCACGTCGATCTGACCCGCGCTGTACCAGAGCGTATTGTCCAAACCATCAATATCAAGAAAGGATAAGCTATGGATACCAAATTTGATTTTGAGAAGTTCGAGCAGGGTATTGTCTATGTGAAGCCTATCCTGGCCGCTGATCTACCCGATGAGATGCGGGCAAAAGTCGGTGATCTGGAAGAGCTGTTTTCGGTGCATAATGCAGAAGGCGAACAACTGGCGCTGGTCGCAGACCGCAAGCTAGCATTTCACCTTGCGCGTGAGAACAACATGGAACCTGTGACGGTTCACTGAAACGAGTAAGATGGATCAGTAATCCATCTTACGCTTTGCTCAATCCATTCGGGATCATCGGGCATTTTGACCAATGCTGCGCGCCGGGCTGCACGTGACCAGGTCTGACCCATTTCATAACTGAACGCTGGAAGTTCGAGATTTGAAACGCTGATGCAAGACGGATCACACAGCCCTCGACTTGGTCGAGGTTAAGCTCGCCTGTGACGTCCAAAACGGTTGTCGGCCCGAAAGTACCGCGCCAAAGGGTGCGCACAGGTTCAACATTCCAATCAGTAAATCGCGCCAGAGTTTCATCCCAAGACAAGCAGTCGTTCGCATCATTCCAGACAGAAAAACCCAGAAAATAAGCAGGAAGATCCTCATAAGCCAACGCATGACGGGCATACAGATTCTCGCCGCAGATACGCCACCCAGGTGGAATCAGATATCCACGTTCAGCTTGAAATCGCGCCAGCCAATCTCGCGATGGATGCCGACCGCTATCAAGCGAACGGGCATGAAACCCGTCCGCATATAAGGTCGTATTCTCTCCATCCATCTTCTCAGTTATGACGACTTCAGCACCTTCAAATGCACCCAGATCGGATGCGATCTTATCGTCCGATTGCACCCCCGGCGACATAGGATGATGGAGCGTTCGCGGATATTTGACACGCATCTTAAATTTCTTCCCAATTTGGCAAATCTAAGATGCGTGGCAAAGTGCCTTACGCCTTGATCAGCCCAAGGCTTTCAAGTTTCAGCAAAACCTGATGTGCGCAGTTATCAACAGGAATGCTTTCCGTTTCCAGACGCAACTCAGGGTTTTCAGGCGCATCATAGGGATCGGAAATCCCGGTGAACTCTTTGATCTTGCCTGCGCGCGCCAGCTTATAAAGGCCTTTGCGGTCCCGGCGTTCACATTCTTCGATTGAGGTCGCGACGTGCACCTCAACAAATGCGCCAAACTGCTCAATGTCTTCACGCACAGCGCGGCGCGTTGTGGCATAAGGTGCAATTGGCGCACAGATCGCGATGCCACCGTTCTTGGTGATCTCGGAAGCCACATACCCGATACGGCGGATGTTCAGGTCGCGGTGTTCTTTGCTAAAGCCCAGCTCTGACGACAGGTTCTTGCGGACGATATCACCATCCAGCAATGTTACCGGGCGTCCGCCCATTTCCATCAGTTTGACCATCAACGCGTTGGCGACGGTCGATTTGCCTGAGCCAGAGAAACCCGTGAAAAACACGGTGAACCCCTGGTCCGCCCGTGGAGGGCGCGTCTTGCGCAATTCTTCGACCACCGCCGGGAAAGAAAACCATTCTGGAATTTCCAAACCTTCGGCCAAACGACGGCGCAACTCCGTCCCTGAAATATTCAGGATTGTCACGTCATCCTTATCGGCAATCTCATCCGCTGGCTCGTATTGGGCGCGGTCCTGCACATAAACCATGTGCTTAAAGTCGACCATTTCGATGCCCATTTCAGCCTGATGTTCGCGAAACAGGTCTTGTGCGTCATAGGGGCCGTAAAAATCCTCACCTGCTGAATTTTTACCCGGTCCCGCATGGTCACGCCCAACGATGAAATGCGTGCAGCCATGATTTTTGCGGATCAGCCCATGCCAGACAGCCTCGCGCGGGCCAGCCATGCGCATGGCAAGGTTCAGCAAGGACATGGTTGTCGTGGACGACGGATACTGGTCCAGCACAGCCTCGTAGCATCGCACGCGGGTAAAGTGATCAATATCTCCCGGCTTGGTCATGCCCACAACGGGGTGGATCAACAGGTTTGCTTGCGCTTCTTTCGCGGCACGAAAGGTCAATTCCTGATGGGCGCGGTGCAGTGGGTTGCGGGTCTGGAAGGCCACAACCTTGCGCCAACCCAATTTGCGAAAATAGGCGCGCAATTCGTTTGGTGTATCGCGGCGCGCGCGGAAATCATAGTGAACAGGCTGCTGGATACCCGTAATTGGGCCGCCCAGATAAACCGCACCCGCACTGTTATGCAGATAGTTCACAGCCGGATGCGCGCTGTCGTCTGCGCCAAAGACTTTCTTTGCCTCATGCGCCTTGTTTGGCACCCATTTGTCAGTGACGGTCATCGTGGCAAGAATAACGCCCTCTTGATCACGCAGGGCGATATCCTGTCCAAGCTCAACCGTTTCGGCAAAGCCTTCGGACACATCGAGCGTAATTGGCATTGGCCACAGCGTGCCGTCAACAAGCCGCATTGTGTCGACGACACTTTCGTAGTCTGCCTGCGACAGAAAACCCTTCAGCGGGTTAAATCCGCCATTCATCAACAGTTCCAGATCGCAAATCTGACGTGGCGACATATCGTGGCTGGTCAGCTCTGCCGCTTCCAGCTTCATCTTTTGGGAACTCTCGTAAGAAACATAGAGTTCGGGAATGGGTGCTAAATCTAATGACATCTTAATCTCAACGGTTACTGGTTCAATGAGCGGTGGCATAGACCAGTCACAAACAGAATGTCCAGCGAACATAGGCAAAAACAACGCAGCATTGTCAGACCGCTGACACAACGGGCACTTGAGCGCTTTAAGCGCGCAACTTTAGCCTGAAACGTTAGATAATAGACGTCTTGAAAGTCTACTCTGCCGCGGCGACCGCGCCCGCATCTTCCATTTCGGCGATGTATTTTTCTGCATCAAGCGCCGCCATGCAGCCCATACCAGCCGATGTGACCGCCTGACGGTAAATATGATCTGTCAGATCGCCAGCGGCAAAGACACCTGGGATTTCAGTTTTGGTCGTGCCGGGTGCCACTTTTACGTACCCGCCATTATGCGTTTCCAATTGATCCTTGATCAGCTCGTTCGCTGGGGCATGGCCGATCGCCACAAAAACACCCTTGGCCGCGATATCTGTGATCTCGCCCGTTTGGGTATGTTTCACACGCACCCCTTCCACCCCCAGTGGGGTGTCTGCACCGTGGACTTCCTCGACCTCATGGAACCAAAGCGTTTCAATCTTGGGGTTATTAAACAGCCGGTTTTGCAAAATTTTCTCTGCCCGCAGTTCATCCCGGCGATGCACCAATGTCACTTTGGACGCAAAATTCGTCAGAAACAGCGCCTCTTCCACGGCTGTATTCCCGCCACCGACAACGACAATTTCTTGGCCGCGATAAAAGAAGCCATCACAGGTCGCGCAGGCGCTGACACCGAAGCCTTTAAACTTTTCTTCCGACGGCAGACCAAGCCACTTTGCCCGCGCACCAGTGCACAAGATCACAGCGTCGGCCGTATAGACCGCACCACTGTCACACGTCGCCGTGAACGGACGTTTCTGTAAATCCAAGGATGTGACGATATCGCCCACGATCTCGCACCCCATTGCACGTGCGTGCGCTTCCATCCGCACCATCAGGTCGGGGCCCTGCACCTCGGTATCACCGGGCCAGTTTTCAACTTCTGTTGTTGTGGTCAGCTGCCCGCCCGGTTCGATCCCTTGAATCAACACGGGTTCCAACATTGCGCGTGCTGCGTAAACACCAGCGGTATAGCCCGCAGGGCCGGATCCGATGATCAGAACTTTGATATGTCGCGTGTCGGTCATGGCAGCCTCATTAATATGTTGAACCCGATATAGCGCCGCAAAGGCCATGAGAAAAGGCCAACAAAGCGCAAGCTTCACACGTTCTTTTGTTGCGACATCTTGAAACATTCTTGCGCCCACACCTACATCAGCGTAGTATTTGCAAAAATATCGGGGGGCATTTGATGCCGGGCACTAAATTAGATGAAATTGACCGGATGATTCTGGCTGAACTACAGGCTGATGGGCGTATGACCAATGTCGAATTGGCCAAGCGTGTGGGAATCTCTGCCCCGCCGTGTTTGCGCCGCGTGCGCACGTTGGAGGAACAGGGATTTATCCAAGGCTATCATGCTGATGTTAATTCCCGCGAACTTGGGTTTGAGGTGCAAGTTTTTGCGATGGTCGGATTGGTTAGTCAGGCCGAAGCGGACCTCAGTGCATTTGAAGGTCTTTGCCAAGGCTGGCCGCTTGTGCGCGAATGTCACATGCTTAATGGTGAGGTTGATTTCATCCTGAAATGTGTCGCCCCTGACCTGCGGTCATTCCAGCGGTTTTTGACCGAGGACCTAACCAGCGCAGAGAATGTGGCGTCAGTAAAAACCTCATTGGTTATTCGTGGGGCCAAGGATGAACCCGGCGTGCCTTTTGATGTGCTTGAGGCGCGTTTGGCACAAGAAGCCTAAACATATTTTCATCTAAAATATCTAAATTTGCCAAAAGAAATGGCTGTTGTAACAGGCCCGGATTGCATGAAAATCTGTGTCTATTGCCACGAACAACAATGAGGTCAAATCATGAAACGCAGTGCTTTTCCGTTTTTCTTTATCGTGGTGTTCGCTGCTGGTTGCGCATTGCAAACCGGCGACAGAACGTTGGTCAAAGGCACGGGTCCTGACGAACTGCTTAAACTGCGCTCGGGTCCGGGACTTGGGTTTAATATCATTTTGGGGCTGCCTGATGGCACCGCGCTTAACCGACAGGATTGCGTCACCGAAGTGGGGCAACGTTGGTGCAGGGTTTCGCTTGCTGATGCGCCGCAGATTTCAGGATATGTTTCGGCTGATTATATCTCAGAGCGTTGATGATACTGAAAAGTGGCACAATTCTAAAACGAAAAGGGCGTCCACTGCAGCGGACGCCCTTTCCTTCACGTAAACCCAAAGCCTTTGCGCGAACAGATGGCTTTAGGCCGGTGATGCTTATTCGCCGCCGCCCAACTGGTGGACATAAGCGGTAACTGCTTTGATTTCGGCTTCGCTCAGGCGTTCGCCCCATGGGGGCATCACACCAAAGCGTGCATAGCGCACCGTTTCTTCCAGACTTGCCAGATCACCACCATAAAGCCAGATCGCATCGGTCAGGTTCGGCGCACCCAGATCACGGTTGCCCATGCCATTGTCGCCATGACAGGCCGCGCAATTGTCCAAAAACAGTCCTTCACCCGCAGCAGCCAAGCCTGCGTCATGTTCCTGTCCGGAAATCAGACGCACATATTGCACAACCTGATCAACCTCATCGTTGCTGAAAATGTCGTCATAAGCCGTCATTTCTGACCACCGCGCATCCCAGTCTTCTTCGTTCCGGATGCCATGGCGAACGGTATATTCGATGCTCGCGAAATCACCGCCCCAAAGCCAATCATCATCCAACAAGTTGGGATAGCCAACGAACCCAGCCGCACCGGACCCGTGGCATTGCGAACAATTGTTACGAAACACCGCACCACCGGCAGAATTCGCATACCGCAGCAGTTCAGGGTTTTCATTCAATACGTTCAGGTCCGCCGCGGCAAGCTGCGCTGAAATTTCGGCGTTGGCGTCTTCGAAACGCGCGATATCCTGGGCGACTTCACCACGTGTCGAATAGCCCAACATGCCCGAGGTCGCGCTGCTGACCAACGGCCATGCAGGGTAAGCGATTGTATAGGCGATGCCCCAGACAATGGTGATGTAGAAGCACCAAAGCCACCAGCGCGGCAAGGGGTTATTCAGCTCTTTGATCCCATCCCAAGAGTGACCGGTTGTGTCGGTCCCTGTGACTTCGTCAATGTCTTTTTGATCATTGCTGCTCATTTTTGCAGATCCTCAGTCTCGGAAGAACCGGGGTGGTCCTCGTTGCGGAAAGGAATGTTTGCCGTCTCGTCGTGGACGTCACGGCTGCCGGGACGAAGCGCCCAAAGGATGGCCCCGATAAACAGCGTGAACATGACCACAAGCATCCAGTTGTCTGCGACTTCAGCCAGAAAAGAGGTGTTTTCCATCTGTATACCCTCCTAGCGGCTTGCGTCTGGGGTGAAGGTCGAAAAGTCGACCGTCGTGCCTAGCATTTGCAGATAAGCTATCAAAGCGTCCATTTCGGACACGCCCGGTTCACCATCAAAGTTGCGGATTTGTGCGCCCGGATATCGTTCAAGCAGATCGTCGTATGCGTCTGTATCCGGGTCGGCTTGCGCCAATGTATCAGCCGCTGCCACTTCGATCATATCGTCAGTGTAAGGCACGCCGACAAAGCGATGGGTGGCGACAAGGTCAGCGGTGTACTCTGCATTGACTTGGGTATCGAGCAGGTAGGCATAGCCCGGCATGATCGATTCAGGCACCACAGAACGCGGCGCGATCAAGTGATCAAGATGCCAAGCGTCAGAGTATTTGCCCCCCACACGGGCCAAATCTGGCCCGGTCCGTTTGGACCCCCATTGAAACGGATGGTCGTACATGGATTCCGCAGCAAGTGAGTAGTGACCATAGCGCTCAACCTCGTCCCGCATAGGACGGATCATCTGGCTGTGGCACACATAACACCCTTCGCGGACGTAGACATCGCGCCCTGCCAGTTCCAGCGGGGAATATGGTCGCACGCCGTCGACTTCCTCGATGGTGTTTTCGAGGTAAAACAAAGGTGCAATTTCGACGATCCCGCCGACCATGACCACCAAAAGGGAGGACACAAGCAGCAACGTCGGGCTACGCTCAAGAAATGCGTGCTTGGCAAGAAAGCCTTTGGCCGGTGCGTCGTTTGGTGTTGTCTCAGACATTTTCCAGCCCTCCTTATTCTGCCGGCACGCCAACCGGGGCAGCGACACGTGCGCCACCTCGGATGGTCATGAACATGTTCCACGCCATGATCAGCGCGCCGCTGAGGTACAGAACCCCACCAAGGCCACGGACCACATACATCGGGAACTTCGCGGAAACGGTGTCGGCAAAGCTGTTCACAAGGAACCCGTTTGCGTCGACTTCGCGCCACATCAGACCTTCCATGATCCCCGTGACCCACATTGAGGCCGCGTAAAGGATGATACCGATTGTGGCCAACCAGAAGTGCCAGTTGATCGCAGACATGGAATACATCTGTGCCCTGCCCCACAGTTTTGGTGTGAGGAAGTAAAGTGCAGAGAACGTAATCATCCCGTTCCAGCCCAGCGCACCCGAATGTACGTGACCGATGGTCCAGTCTGTATAGTGTGACAGGCTGTTGACCGCGCGGATCGACATCATCGGGCCTTCGAATGTGGACATGCCGTAGAAGGCAAGGCTGATCACCATCATCCGAATGATCGGATCGGTGCGCAGCTTGTCCCATGCGCCTTGCAGCGTCATCAGGCCGTTGATCATGCCACCCCAGCTTGGCATCCACAGGATGATCGAAAAGACCATACCAAGGGTCGATGCCCAATCCGGCAGCGCTGTGTAGTGCAAGTGGTGTGGACCTGCCCAGATATAGAGAAAGATCAGGGCCCAGAAGTGGATGATGGACAGTTTGTAGGAAAAGACCGGACGCCCCGCCTGCTTGGGCACGAAGTAGTACATCATGCCAAGGAAACCCGCAGTCAGGAAAAAGCCCACCGCGTTATGACCGTACCACCATTGCACCATCGCATCTTGCACACCGCTAAAGACCTGCACAGATTTGCTGCCCCAGATGCTGACAGGGATCGAAATATTATTAACGATATGCAGCATCGCAACCGTCACAATGAACGACAGCAGGAACCAGTTCGCCACATAGATATGCTTTTCCGTGCGTTTGAAGATGGTCCCAAGATAAACCAGCAAGAACGCCACCCAGACGATTGTCAGCCAGATATCAACGTACCATTCAGGTTCGGCGTATTCTTTGGATTGTGTGCCACCAAGCAGATATCCGGTCGCGGCCAGGATAATGAAAAGGTTGTAACCCCAAAACACGAACCAAGCCAGATTGCCGCCCCACAGCCGCGCACCGCAAGTACGCTGCACGATGTAGAAGGACGACATGATCAGGGCGTTGCCCCCGAACGCAAAAATCACCGCACTGGTGTGCAGTGGGCGCAAACGTCCGAAATTGCCGTAAGGTTGAAGAACCTCGAAGTTGAGCTGCGGAAAAGCCAGCTGGAAGGCGATGACCACCCCAACAAGAAATCCAACAACACCCCAGAAACCTGTCGCAATGACGCCGGCACGGATAACATCGTCCATGTAGCCGTCAGGTGTTGCGTAAACCGGCTCATCCATTTTGCGAAGAACACGCACAAACATGAAACCTGCAACGGCCAAGATAATCATGGCATGGACGATGTAGGATACATCACGTCCCCAATTTGCAGCAACAGCAGCAAAGAGCGCAACGCCCCCCAATGCGATCAACTTGATATAGTTCCCCATAAGAGATCCCCTTCCTTGGCCGGATCGCAAACGGGTCCGACAACTACTTGGTATTTTCGCTTATGGAATCTGATGGGCGCGGGGTCTTTGATGTGGATCAATGGCGCACTTGATATGGATCAAGGCGATAACGCCCCAAGCTTGGCAGTCTTTGTTTGAGGAGCGGTTTGCGCGAACGATCGCCCCCCTGCGTTGAACCGATATGGGGAAGGCCGAACCAATGACGTACAAGATCATTGCGACGATTCTGACAGACACGGACCAGTCCACAGAAGGGCTGGATGCTGCCATTTCACTTGCTGATCGCATGGGCGCGCATCTTGACGTCTATGTCGTCACGATCAGCCACACCGAAACGAACAACTATTATATGGGTGCCGAGGCGCTGATGATCGCCGAACAGACCCGCGATGCCATGGCGCAACGCGACAAGATCGAAGTTTGGCTGAATGACCGCATGCATGGTGAACTGGTGCGCTGGTCCATGCAAACGGCCACTGTGCAGGGGCCTGCCCTGACCGGATACCTTGCGCGCAAGTTGCGGTTTTCTGATTTGGTCGTTCTTCCCAAACCGTATCAGAACAATCCAGAGGCTGCGACTTTGGTCGAAGCTTGCCTTTTTGCCGCCGAGCGCCCTGTTTTAATGATCCCAAAAGGCTGCAAAGCCCCTGATGCAGGTGGCCACGTCCTGATGGGATGGAACGACGGGGCCGAAGCATTGGCCGCCGCCCGTGCCGCCCTGCCATTGCTTGAACAAGCGGATGTTGCCGATATTTGCATTATTGATCCGCCCGCGCATGCGGCGGACAGGTCCGACCCCGGTGGGGCCATGGCACAATACCTGATGCGCCATGGCACTAAATCAGAGGTGGCAGTGCTTGCAAAAACGGAACCGCATATCGGCGATATCCTACTACGCCGCGCAAAAGAGGTTGGTGCACAAATGATCGTCAGCGGCGCCTACGGCCATTCACGCCTGCGCGAAGCCGTCTTTGGCGGGGCCACACGTAATCTGTTGGAAACCGCTGATCTGCCGATCCTGATGTCGCGGTGAAGATGTCTGTTGTGCGGGCAAAGTTATTATTTGTTGTGTCCATCTAGGTGCCCGCTTTTGCTGGTGGCAGTTCAGTTGGGCGTAATTCGTAGGATGTTCTTTGGCTAATGCAACACGACACTTTGACGTCATCAATCAATGTTTCATACCTTCATGTCCGTCGCCACCATGCTCACTCATTGCGGCGATCCGGCGACGTTGCGTAGGCGTCAGGGTTTGCTGCCAAACGGCATCGAACCTTGCCCAGGCCTGTTCGCCCGCTGTGTTGATGCGGGACTTGCCGCCTTCTGAGATCGCTGACCGCACCTCATCCGCGCCAATCCGGCAGGCCTGCTTGATTGCGCGGTCCTGGCTGCGTGTCACATTGGCAATCCAGAGCGTTCCGTTCTGCGTATCGCACCCACCATCAGTAGCGAGGTTCAGTCCACGCGCGGCGGCAATGCTGGCGCCTTGCCAATATCTCTCCGGCAGGTCGAGCTTGCGGTATGGAAGGGTCCGATTGAAGTCTGCAAACATCCCATCCGGGTTCTCAAGCGTTACCCAGGCATGGACCATCGCCAGGCGACCACGATTATCGCCCTTATTGCGGTAGTTCTGGTCGAGCCACCAGTTGGCGATGCCCCCAAGGATGGGGCGCTCTTCTGCGGCTGCATCGATTGCAGCGACGAAGTCGTGAACGTGCCATCGGTCCATGGACCCTGCAAACCCATCAGGCACCGATTCTCCCGGACCAATCCGGACTACAAAGGCAACACCGGTCAGCACCTGTTGACCGCCGATTTCGGTATACATCAGATTGTTCGGGCGGCTGAAATCAAGCGCGTCGCCCGCCACGTAATCTGGTGCGGATTCGTTGTAGTAATGCGTGCCCATCAACGGCTCGTCGTCGCCAAATGGTCGCCAGCCCTCGCGACGCGCTACCGCGAAGTCACTGTAGCGCGCAACCGCTACCCGGAGCTCTTCGACCTGTGCCGAGCGGGTCGTCGGACGGTATTCGTCAACGAGAGCGGGTGCAGGTGGTGTCGAAATGTCTTGTGCGGTGCAGGCTGCAAGAGACATAGTCATAAGGCCGACAGTGAGCGCAAATTTCATGATTTAACCTTCTTGATCTGCCAACCGGGATGATTGTCAATTTTATGGTCCGAGTTTATGCAGCACCAAGGATGTTATCAAATATCGACCACAGGATAGACGCCAAGTTCCTGTCACGCTTGGACACCATGCAAGGCATCAGATGATTTTTTGCTTTGTCCAAAACCATAGGAAATAAACGGGATAAAATACGGGAAGTGCCCACAGCCTGTCTGAGCCATGACGCAAGTCATCACCATTCTTCAGGCCGATACGGTTGCCTATAAAATTAGCATTACGACAAAGCTGTCGTTCGCATGTTCCAAGGCACTGATCCGGATGGGCTCAAAGCAGACCTCCCGCAGTTACCCATCCTCACCCGTTTCAGCCTTTAGCGCCTCAATGTCCGGCACCCGAATATCGCGCCGCTCGTCAAAGGCGATAAAGCCATCCTTTTTCAGTGCCGACATCTGGCGGCTTACCGTTTCAATCGTCAGGCCCAGATAATTCGCCATGGTTTCGCGGGTAATTGGCAGTGTAAACGTCATTTCAGCGGTCTCACCGGGCTTCAATGATGCCATGCGCACCGCAATCATATGCAAAAGCGAGGCGATCTTTTCGCGCGCGGTCTTACGGCCCAACACCAGCATCCATTCGCGCGCTGCATCCAATTCATCCAACGTCATCTCAAGCAACCGCTGACCGACATGGGGCGTTTGTTCGATCATACCCTCAAAGGGTTTGCGGCGGAAACAACACAGCATCACATCCGTCTCGGCGACCACATCACAATCTATAGTATCGCGATTGGGTCGGCCGATAAAATCGCCGGGCAACAACAGGCCAACCATCTGCACGCGGCCATCAGGTAAAGTACGGGTCAGGCTTGCAACGCCCGATACAACAGAGCCCACGAACTCCAACGGGTCACCCCCGAAAAAAATCGTCTGACCGGCGGAATATGTGCGGTAATATTTAATCTCTTCCAGCTGATCCAATTCATCCGGTTCGCATTTTGAGCAAACTGCATTGTAACGGATCGGACAGTCCGCGCAGGAGCGCAGTTTCGGGACGGCAAGCGTCATAGGATGAATCCCCGGTCGATTTGGCTGACATCACTATGAACCAAACGTGCAGCCTTCACCAAGGGTAATTCTGACGCAGGTCAGTGTCTAGTTCTGCTGACAGTTTTTTCTTGACTCGGTCAGCACCCGTGATCCCATACTCTATCCAATTGTAAGACATTTAACGCCAGCATTTTTGGCGTCCGGCCTTCATCGTGGCGGGCGTTCACACCGCAGCGATGACCCTCGCAGGTGGCGCGTTGGCAACAGGCATGTATTTCTGGCTTGGTCTGAAATTTCTGACCCGCAGCTGGTTCAATTTGGACGTGGTCTGGGCGCTTAGCTTGATCCTTGTTGGCGGGATCGGCGTCATGACGGCCTCACATACAACGCAAATTTAGCGGCCCACGATTGCCGCCAGCTCATCTGCGGCGGCACGCAACGGCTCAAGATACTCTACCAGATCAGGCAGGTGACGCCGCTGTTCCGGCGCGTGGATCGACAAGGTCGACAAAAGCCGCCCGCGGTTATCAAGGATCGGCACGGCGATGGCTGTCATGCCCGGCATGAATTCTTCATTGTCAGTGGAATAGCCTCGCTCACGTGTCTTTACCAACTCGTCTTGCAGCTTGGCAGGATCTGTAATTGTCTGATCGGTTTGCTTGTCCAGACTATGGTTCTTCAAAAAACGATCAAGGTAATCAGGGCGCAACGTCGATAGATACATCTTACCGCTGGCCGTACAGTGAAACGGGACTTGGGTGCCGACCGGCAGTTGGATACGTAGCGGCCAATGTGTCTCAACCCGGTCCAGATAGAACATGCCTTCGCGTTCCGGGATCGCAAGGTTGCAGGTTTCGCCCACCTTCACGGCAAGTGATTTCAGCACCGCCAGACGCACGGTGCGTACCCGTTCAGAAGACAGCGTATTGATCGACAGTAGGCGCATCCGTTTGCCAGGGCTATAGGACCGGCCGTCGATATCGCGTTGCAGGAAACCTTCGGCCTCTGCTGTGGCGAAAAGGCGGTGAATGGTGGGTTTGGGCAGACCCAAGGTTTCATTCACGACAGATGGGGTGACGGGGACACCGACCTTCGCGACTTCCTCCAACAGCAATAACAGCCGCAGGTTCGTCGGAATTTGACCGGTGTCCTCGTCTTTCATATCGCTACCCTATGCGCCCTATCTATCCGGAAGGATCAGTAGCGCAGTTTCGGGCACGAGCGCCACAAAGAACCACACGCTGATCAGTGCGATTAGGTACGGGATGATATAGCGCAGCAGTCTAAAGTACGGCACGCCCGTCACACCCGAGGCCACATAAAGGTTGAGCCCATAGGGTGGCGTGACAAAACCGATGGATGCACCCACCAAGAACACAACCGCAAAGTGGATCGGATCAATACCGACCGACGCCGCAATGGGTGCCAGAATAGGTGCCAAAATGATTGTCACCGGCAGGGATTCAAGGATCATCCCTGTGACAAATACAATCGCCATTGACGTAAACAGCACCGCATAATAGCCACCCATGCCCGTCACAAAGTCACCGATAAAGTCCTTGGCGCCAAGCGATGACATCACTTGCTGCATCGCAACTGACACGGCGATCAGTGGCACCAAGATGCCCGAGATCTGCGCAGAGCGCGATACGATTGATGGGATCTGCGGCACGGTAAAGCCTTCGACCACAAACATTGATGCAAAGCTCTTTTGCTCGACCGGCATATCAGACGCGCTGCCCATGATCTTGTTCAATGGGTAGGACACCAAACCGATAAACACACAGAACCCCACGGTCACGCCCGCCGCCTCGGTTGGGGAGAAGCGACCGGTGTAAATGCCCCAAAGCACCAGACCGATAGCAAAGAAACCCAACCACGCACCGATGCCTGTCTTGATCATACGTGACACCGAAAGGCCGATCAGAACGCCCCAGCCATTGATAGTGCAGATGATAAACGCAGCAGTCATCATACCCAGAACCATCAGCGCGCCGGGAATGATACCTGCCACAAACAGGTCAGAGATCGGCAGGTTCAACAGGAAACCGTAAACGATGAAAATGATGGATGGCGGGATAATGATCCCCACCGTACCACCCGCAGCAGCAGTCGCAGCTGAGAAGCGTTCGTCGTAGTTGCCCTTGACCATCTCAGGATGCAGCATGGAACCAATGGTTGCAGTTGTCGCCGAGTTGGAGCCAGAGATCGCCGCGAAAAGGCCACAGGCCGCAATAGATGCCATCGCCAGACCGCCCCGCAGCCAACCCAGGACCGAGTAGGCAAAATCTGACAATCGTCGGGCAATACCAGATTGATTAATCAAGTCCCCCGTCAGAATGAACAGCGGCATCGCCAGCAGCGCAAAGCCCTTGCTGAACACGTTGATCAATTCGTTGCCCGTGTTTGCCAACGGCAGATCAATGACAAAGCTGATGCCGATCACCCAGTAAAAGATAACCAGCAAGACAGGTGTGCCGAGCATGAAGAAAAGCGTCACACCCAATGAAATCAGCGTAATCCAAGTACTGTCAGCCATCAGACATCCCCCCCGATCACAGCTTGCTTGATGATCTGATCACCGGATTTGAAGTTCCGCCAATCCTCGATCCAATTGCCGATCACACGGCCGGACATAAAGGTAAAAGCGATGGGCACGGTGATATAGAACCACCATTTCATCACGTCATCGACGCCATCGACCAATTGGAAGTTGTCGGCTGATAGTGCCGTAAACCGCAGCGATGTCGTAATCGCGATCCAGCAGAAACCGAACCAAAGCACCGCATCCAACGTCAGCGTGGCCATCTGCCCCGCAGGCGGCATCTTGGAACGGAATTCACTAAAACTAAGGTGTGTGCGCAGTTTGACATTATAGGCGCAGGCAAACCATGCCATGACCATGAACAGGAACGGCGGCACCGTTGTTGACCCGGACCACTGGTGCGAGAACACGAACCGGTCAATGACGCCCCAGCAGATAATACCGGCAATAATCAGATACATAACAACGGCTGTTGTGCGTTCAAAATGGCGCTCAACAAAAGGAACATAGGTATAGAGCAGGTGAACAAGATAGCCGCCCACAAATGTAAAAACAAAACAGAACAACCACATGCCATCCGCATCGAATGCCTGTCGCTTTTCCCATGAACTGCCCGAGAACATGGCCGGAATAACGGCCACCGCTTCAGCGAGTATCGACATCTAGGTCTCCCCCCTCATGTGTCAGAATACCGCTACTATGGAGCGGTCTTTTTGCGTTGAAAAGGGCCGGCCGAACTCCCACTCGGCCGGCCCTATTCCTACGGGTCAGATGTGGGCTTTATCAGCCCTTCCACCAACGACGTGGTTCAACATTCTCTGGCAAGGTATCTGCCGAAATTGTGCGGACCTCGTCATAGATTTCCTGATACGTGTCCAAACCACCGGACCAGCCGTTCAGGCGCTCGCGCCAATCTTCCCAGAGTGCCGGTTGGTACTCAGGTGAACACATTTCTTCGGCTTTCTTGATCTCTTCAGGCGATAGGAACGCGTTGCGCACACCGTGTTCTGCAAAGATTGTGCCTGGCAGCTGTGGATCAGATTGACCAACGGTGCGGATCAGCGCCACTTCGTTGGCAGCCTGCACGTGGGTCTGCGCCCAATACGCAGATTCCATAACGGCATCCTGCAGATATCCTTCTAGGCTATCAAAGACCGAAGCAGACATCGCCGTGTGCTCTGTCCCGCAGAAGAAGTTCAGGTGAACCGATTGCGATACAACCGGTGCCATGTTTGCATACGCCACCGCAGACGCCCATGTTTCCGCACCATCAATCAGGCCCTGCTTCAGGCCATCAAGCGTTTCTTCCCACGCAACAGGCACAGGATTCAGGTTCAGCGCTTCCATCGCGATACGGCCCAGCTGCGTACCCGTGACACGGTTCTTTGTACCAGCCAGATCTTCAACAGAGGTCACCAGCGGTTTGTCGTCAAAGTTCAGACCCATCTGGATACCGCGCAATTCAGCATGGCTGAACAGGAACTTCAAACCATGACGACGCTCATAGGGTTCACGCAGCAGACGCATGGACGCAGGTGAATATAGGAAGTGGTATTGGTCTGCCCGGTTCCGGAACATATACGCATAGTCCAGAACGTTCAGATAAGGTGCACCACCGGCAGAGTTTTGCGTGGAAGCCGCAAAGATATCTGTGATGCCCTGCTGTGTTTTCTCAACACAGGATGTCTGGCCACAGATCTGGTTGTCGCCGATAAACTCGATCCGAATCTCACCATCGGTTCGTGCTTCCAGGTCACGTGCAAATTCCAACGCGCCAGCGCGTTCGATCAGCAGGTTGCGGGCGTTAAAGCCGGATGCACCGAACTTGAGGTTATACTTCGCTTCTTTCGAAAACCGGCGCTCATAGGTCGATTCAGCCGCAGACGCCAGGTTTGCAAGGCTCATCGCTCCCCCGAATGTCCCCGCCGCCATCAGCGTAGAGCTCATTCCGTATTGCCCTGCCAGCTTGAACAGGTCCCGCCGCGAAATACGGCTGAGTTTATCTCCAATCATCATGTTTCCTCCCATGTTGTCGATTATTGAGACTTATAGTTTCAAAAAAGCCTAGTATAGTCTGGTCGTTCTGCATAGAGTTTTTTCAAATAAATGGAGAACGATGCCGTGGAAGCCGATTTTATCGTCGTAGGCGCAGGGTCTGCCGGGTGCGTCCTTGCCAACCGTCTGAGTGCAAATCCAGCGCATAAGGTGATCCTGCTTGAGGCTGGTGGAAAAGACAACAATCCTTGGATTCACATCCCCGTCGGGTATTTCAAGACGATCCACAATCCCAAGGTCGATTGGTGCTATAAAACAGAACCTGATCCGGGCTTGAACGGACGGTCGATTGAATGGCCACGCGGTAAGGTCTTGGGCGGATCGTCGTCGTTGAACGGCCTCCTTTATGTACGCGGTCAATCCCAAGACTACGACCGCTGGCGTCAAATGGGCAACACCGGTTGGGGTTGGGATGACGTTTTGCCGCTGTTCAAGCGGTCCGAGAATAATGAACGCGGCGCTGATGCGTATCATGGGAACGAGGGCGGATTATCTGTTTCCAACATGCGCATTCAACGCCCTATTACTGATGCTTGGGTCGCAGCGGCGCAAGCCGCCGGGTACAAGTTTAACCCCGACTACAACAGCGCAGATCAAGAAGGCGTTGGTTTCTTCCAGCTTACCGCGCGCAATGGTCGCCGGTGCAGTTCTGCTGTCGCCTTTCTTAATCCGGTCAAGTCCCGCGAGAACCTTCAGATTATCACCCACGCGCAGGTCGAGAAGGTGATCATTGAAGGCAAGCGCGCGACAGGTGTGACCTACACGGACCGTAGCGGGACCCTGCAAACGGTCAAAGCCCGCAAAGAAATCGTTCTGTCGGGCGGCGCGATCAACTCTCCCCAACTCCTGATGCTGTCCGGCATCGGTGAAGCCGCGCAATTGGCTGAAAATGAGATCGCAGTTGTGCAGCACTTGCCCGCTGTGGGCAAGAATATGCAAGACCACTTGCAGGCGCGCCTTGTCTACAAATGCAACGAACCGACGTTGAATGACGAAGTCAGCTCACTTTTCGGGCAAGCCAAGATCGGCCTCAAATACCTGATGTTCCGCGCAGGACCGATGACGATGGCGGCCAGCCTTGCCACCGGTTTTCTGAAAACGCGCGAAGATGTAGAAACGCCGGACATACAGTTTCACGTCCAGCCGCTCTCAGCCGAAAACCCCGGCAAAGGGGCTGACAAATTCTCTGCCTTCACGATGTCGGTCTGTCAGTTGCGGCCTGAAAGTAAGGGTGAAATCAGGTTGCAGGGCCATGATCCCAAGGCATATCCGAAAATCATCCCGAATTATCTCTCAACCGAAACCGACTGCCGCACGGTCGTCGCAGGCGTGAACATCGCCCGCAAGATTGCGCGCCACGCGCCGCTGACGTCCAAGATCAGTGAAGAGTTTCGGCCACATGCCAGCCTGCCAATGGACGATTATGACGCAACGCTGGATTGGGCGCGCAACAATACCGCGTCGATTTATCACCCCACTGGCACCTGCAAGATGGGTCAGGGCAAAGAGGCGGTCGTCGACGAACGGTTGCGGGTGCACGGGATTGATGGGCTGCGGGTCGCGGATTGTTCGATTATGCCAGAAATCGTGTCAGGGAACACGAATGCGCCCGCGATTATGATCGGCGAGAAGGCCTCGGATTTGATTTTGGAAGATGCATAGGAGGCACGCCATGAGACCACAACAGTCCATGCAAACGTTTGACTGGTTCAACTGGCTTGCCCTTGTTGCCGTTGGTGTTTTTCTTGGCTTAGCGATTGATGGCCTCGTGGACCTTGCGACCGTAAGCGCATGGGGCAGTATCATCATGATACTGGGGCTATCCGCTGGGGGGCTAGTTTTTTACTTCTTGATCGAGCGCGTTATTAATTTCATTTCCATCGGGCGTTTCTCAGAGCCGCAACAACTTCAAAAACCGCGCAAGCCCTTGGCGCTTTATTTTGCCCTGCCTATCGGCATCATCATCGGCGTGATCGGAGCACAGTTTGGTTTGGCAGAGCTAATTCTTTAGCGGTCAAGTCGGCGAGCCAGGTCATATCCGCGCCGCGTGACACCACATACTGTCAACTCCACCCTTGACCCACCCTTCGGAATCGCAAACAGTACCCGTGATGGTTCCCAAAGCGCCGAAAATGCGTCTGGGATGAAAAGGGAATACGGTGAGGAAGAGCCAAAGCGCGCCAAATCCGTAACTGCCCCCGCAACTGTGAGCGGCGAGCGACCCCGATGATCACCACTGAGCAAACGCTCGGGAAGGGATCGGGCAAGCAGCGACCCGCGAAGTCAGGAGACCTGCCATCAAAGGGCGTCGAAATACGCCAAAGAAACTCAAACCGGGCGGGGTGTCCGGAGCGGAGATCATGATGGTGAAACAGGCTCTATTGGCCACACAAACATGCCGTTCCAATTCCTCGCTTATGCGCGGAGGGCTGCATGGACCGGACCACACAACATCGAATAACTGTCTGCACATCGTGTAAACATAAAGGGACGGATTGCCGCCCGGGTTACGAACTGATCGAAAAGCTGCGCCGCGCCATTGCGGCAGCGGGCGATAGCATTTCCGAAAACTTTGCCATTTCTGGCGTCGCATGTATGGCAGGATGTGACCGTCCCTGCACGGTTGCCTATCATGGCACCCAGAAGGCAACATATCTCTTCGGCGATATGACACCCGAAGATGACATCGACGATCTGGTCGATTTCGCCAAACAATACGCCGTTTTACA
Organism: Roseobacter sp. CCS2; assembly: GCF_000169435.1. Classification (GTDB taxonomy): domain Bacteria; phylum Pseudomonadota; class Alphaproteobacteria; order Rhodobacterales; family Rhodobacteraceae; genus Yoonia. Next base: position 494,534 of record NZ_AAYB01000001.1, read on the forward strand.
TGATGGTTGGTGTTCATCCGTCGACCGCCCCGGCAAGCTGCGCAAATCCACCTTGGCGCGCATCCCTGCCGCGATGATCGCACTCGAAGACAGCAAGGCGCTGGCATCATGAGCAGCGCACATCTGAGCGTGACAGACGTTAGCTGGCGTCCCCATAAACGCGCCGCCCCCGTCCTGCGCACCACCAGTTTTGAGGTTCAAAAGGGTCATGTCCTTGGCGTTGTCGGTCCCAACGGGGCAGGCAAATCAACCCTGCTACGCCTACTTTATCGCTTTCAGGTACCCACAACAGGCCACGTGAAAATCAACGGCACTGACATCTGGAAAATCCCCCCCCGTAAGGTGGCGCAACACGTCGCGGCTGTCCTACAGGAACAGGCGGCCGCCTTCGGTTTAAGCGTGCGTGAGATCATCGCGCTGGGACGCACCCCATATCGTCGCACCTACGGCAGCGCTGATATGCGCGACTTGGACGTGATCAAAAATGTGATGGCGATGCTGGACCTGACCGGTCTTGAGCATCGTGATTTCGGCACCCTGTCCGGCGGCGAACGGCAACGGGTCATGGTGGCGCGCGCACTGGCGCAGGAACCTGAAATCTTGATCCTGGATGAGCCCACAAACCACCTTGATATCCGCCACCAGCTTGAGGTGCTTGCCTTGATCCGACAGCTTGACCTGACCATCGTGGTGTCCTTGCATGACCTGAACATGGCCGCAGATATCTGTGACAATATTCTGGTGCTTGAAGACGGGCATCCGCGCGGCTTTGGCACGCCTGACAGCCTGCTGACCGAGGTATTGGTATCCAACACCTTCCGTGTCGATGCCCGCCGCGAAAAGCTGGCGCCGAGCGATACAAATCACCTGTCTTTCCACCTTCCGCATTAGAGACCGTCATAATGAAACTGACCCTGACAACCGCACTCTTTACCCTCGCGGCCGGCACTGCCTTGGCCCAAACCACCGTGCAAAGCTGCGATCGTGAAGTGACCTTTGACGCGCCACCACAAGCCGCGATCTCCCATGATATCAACCTGACCGAGATGATGCTTGTCCTCGGCCTGACGGACCATATGGTTGGCTACACCGGTATTTCCGGCTGGAACAAACTGGACGCTGAAATGCGTGCCGGCGTTGATCAATTGCCGGAACTGGCAGCGGAATACCCATCGAAAGAAGTGCTGATCGGCGCGGATGCCGATTTCTACTTTGCAGGCTGGAACTATGGCATGCGCGTGGGTGGTGAGCTTACACCAGAAACGCTCGCGCCTTTCGGTATTCAGGTCTATGAACTGACTGAAAGCTGTATCCATATCAGTGAAAAAGGCGCGGCTTCGATGGACGACATGTACAACGACTTGCGCAATCTTGGCGCGATCTTTGACGTCGAAGACCGGGCCGAAGCATTGATCACAAACTATCAAATAGACCTCGCCGCATTCTTGGCCAGCCAACCTGCCCTGCCCGCCGCCCCGCGCGTCTTTGTCTATGACAGCGGCGAAGACGCACCCTTTACCGCGGGTCGTTACGCGATGCCCAATGCGCTGATCGAGGCGGCAGGCGGCGTCAATATCATGAACGACTTTGAGAAAAGTTGGGCCACTGTCGGCTGGGAAGCTGTCGTTGAACGCAACCCCGAAATCATCGTTATCGTGAACTACGGCGAAGTGACTGCGGAACAAAAGCGCGATTTCATGATGTCCAACCCGGCTTTTGCAAACCTCGACGCGGTCAGGAACGACCGCTTTGTTGTGTTGGACTATGTCGAGGCCACACCGGGGCCGCGCAATGTTCAGGCGGTCAAAACGCTGGCCGCTGCGTTTCGTGCCGACTAGCGGATGGACCAAGCCGACAGACAAATCACCACCCTTCGCCCGCACAAGGCCCGGCTGCTGCTGACCTTTGGGCTGGGGTTTGTGACACTGTTTCTGTCTTTGTCGGTTGCAGTCAGCGTTGGCGCGGTTTCGGTGCCGCTGACAACCGTTTGGGGTGTTCTGATCAATAAGATTTCCCCTGACTTTATCGCGCAAAACTGGTCTGCGGGACGCGAAGCAATCGTTTGGGATATCCGTTTTCCCCGCGCGATCCTTGCTTGCCTCGTCGGTGCAGGGCTTGCTCTTGTCGGCGCGAGCCTGCAAGCGGTGACGCGCAACCCACTCGCCGACCCGCATTTACTGGGAATTTCGGCGGGCGGTGCGTTTGGTGCAATCCTCGCCCTGCTTCACACCGGGCTTTTCATTGGTCTGCTAACCGTGCCTTTCATGGCGTTTCTTGGTGCGTTGGGCGCTACACTCATTGTTCTGGGCGTTTCGCAATTCGCCGCCGCAACCAGCGCGGACCGTCTTGTCCTGGCTGGCGTCGCGGTTTCTTTCATCGTGATGTCCGGCGCGAATGTACTGATCTTCCTGGGCGACCCGCGTGCTGTGCATACGGTCGTTTTCTGGATGCTTGGCGGCCTTGGCCTCGCGCAGTGGGGACAGTTGATGTATCCTCTGGTGATCTTGATCGCTTGCGGCACCTTCCTTTGGGCGAACGCCAGCAACCTCAACGCGATGACCGTAGGCGATGAAACTGCATCTACACTGGGCATCCCGGTCGGTCGGTTCCGGCTGACCGTCTTTGTTGTGGGTGCGATGATCACCGGCGTTATGGTCGCCTTTTCTGGCATCATCGGTTTTGTTGGGCTGATGATCCCGCATATCGTGCGGTTGATCGTCGGTGGAGATTACAAACGCGTGCTGCCGGTCTCGGCCCTTTGCGGTGCGATATTTCTGCTTTGGGCTGATATCTTCGCGCGCACCGTTATGGCGCCCGATGACATACCCATCGGGATTGTCACAGGGTTGATCGGTGGTGTGTTCTTTGTGTGGTTACTGCGCCGAAACCCGGTCTAGCCGCATTTGGAATAACCGCAGGACCCGCAGGTCATACACCCTTCAACCATGCGCAATTCGTACGACCCGCACGAAGAACAGGCCTTCCCGCGCGGCCCGCCATTGATCGCCACCACGTCAGCTTGTGGATCAGCCTTAAGGCCCATCCCTTCACCGGCCAAGAACCCGGTTGAAACCATGTGTTTTTCGATCACGCCACCAATCGCCGCAAGGATCGAAGGCACATATTTGCCCTGCATCCATGCGCCGCCACGCGGGTCAAACACCGCTTTCAGTTCTTCGACCACGAAAGAGACATCGCCACCGCGCCGGAACACAGCCGAAATCATCCGGGTAAGCGCAACAGTCCACGCGAAATGTTCCATATTCTTGGAGTTGATGAAGACCTCAAAAGGCCGCCGGTGTCCGGCAATCACCAGATCATTGACTGTGATGTAAATGGCATGTTCGCTATCCGGCCATTTCAGCTTGTAGGTCGCCCCATCCAGTTCCTGCGGACGGTCCAGAGGTTCTGACATATAAACGACTTCAGCACCTTCGTCTTCGGTCCGGACTTGGGCGGGAACCTCTGATGGGGACGCCTCTTGTGACACGGAAAGAACCGATCCTGTCACATCGTTGGGCCGATAGGTGGTGCAGCCTTTGCAGCCTTGATCCCATGCGGCCATGTAGACCTCTTTAAAATCATCAAAGCTGATATCTTCGGGGCAGTTTATGGTTTTTGAGATAGAGCTGTCGATCCACTTTTGCGCCGCCGCCTGCATGCGCACATGGTCCAGCGGGGCGAGCGTTTGTGCGTTGACAAAATAGTCTGGCAAAGGCGCGTCGCCCTTCAGGTCGCGCCAAAGCTGGACGGCGTAATCCACGACCTCTTCCTCGGTGCGCGATCCGTCTTTTTGCAGCACTTTGCGGGTGTAGGCGTAAGCGAACACCGGCTCGATCCCGGATGAGACATTGCCAGCATAAAGGCTGATTGTCCCCGTCGGCGCGATTGAGGTCAGCAGCGCATTGCGGATACCATGTTCGGCGATGGCGTCGCGCACATCCGCGTCCATCCCTTGCATCGCGCCGCTGGCAAGGAACTGTTCGGCATCAAACAGCGGGAATGCGCCCTTTTCCTTGGCCAGATCAACAGACGCAAGGTAAGCGGCGCGCGCGATCTGGTGCATCCATTTGTCGGTTTGGGCTGCGGCTTCCTGGGATCCATAGCGCAGGCCGACCATCAGCAATGCGTCCGCCAGCCCTGTAACGCCAAGGCCAATCCGGCGTTTCGCCTTCGCCTCGGCCTGTTGCGCCTCTAGCGGAAACCGCGAGGCGTCGACGACATTGTCCATCATGCGCACAGCTGTCGCCACAAGATCGGTTAGCGCGGCTTCATCCAGAGCTGCGATGTCTTCAAACGGGTCTTTTACCAACCGCGCCATGTTGATCGACCCCAGCAGGCAAGCCCCATAGGGTGGCAGAGGCTGTTCGCCGCAAGGGTTCGTCGCTGCGATCGTTTCGCAGTAGTTCAGATTGTTCATCTGGTTGATACGGTCGATGAAAATCACACCCGGTTCCGCGTAATCATAAGTGGAGCGCATGATCGCATCCCACAATTCGCGCGCCTGCACGGTGCGGTAAACCTCCCCACCGAAGATCAGATCCCAAGGACCGTCGGCTTTCACCGCCTCCATAAAGGGGTCTGTAATCAGCACCGACATGTTGAACATGCGCAGGCGGGCCGGGTCGGATTTCGCGGTGATGAAATCCTCAACATCCGGGTGATCGCAGCGCATCGTCGCCATCATCGCGCCCCGACGCGATCCGGCAGACATGATCGTGCGGCACATCGCGTCCCACACATCCATAAACGACAACGGGCCTGAGGCATCAGCGGCCACGCCCATCACGCCTGCACCTTTGGGGCGAATGGTTGAAAAGTCGTAGCCGATACCGCCGCCTTGCTGCATGGTCAGCGCGGCCTCTTTCAGCATATCAAAGATACCGCCCATGCTGTCGGGGACAGTGCCCATGACAAAACAGTTAAAAAGGGTGACCGACCGCGCCGTTCCCGCGCCTGCTGTAATCCGACCCGCCGGCAGATATTTAAAGTCCTCCAGCGCGTCGTAGAATTTACTTTCCCACGCTGTTGGATCGTCCTCAACCGCAGCCAGCGCACCCGCGATACGCGTCCACGTGTCTGCGACCGTTTCGTCAATCGGTGTGCCATCCGCCTCTTTGAACCGGTACTTCATGTCCCAGATTTGTTCAGCAATAGGGGCGGAAAACGCGGTCATGGCGGGGAATCTCCTGATGGGCAGCGGGGCGAGGCCTGCATATTAGGGGGTGGATGACAACTTTGGAATGACGAATTAAAGGCGAAAACGACGCATGTTTTATAATACCATATATTGTGGTTGATCTCAACACTGCCACCACATAAACCAATTTAGCGCCTTGCGTTGAAACTGGCCCATAATGCCTTACCTCTAACGCATCCCGGGGGGGATTGATGTCGAAAACCGTTCATATGCTGAAACTCTCTGTCGGTACAGATGATGTTGCCGGACTTGAAGCATGGCAATCGACACGGCGCGCGCAGACCGATGATGGGCTGCCGCGCCACATCACCCGGATGTGGCCCAAGCGGGGCGACGAAATCCTCAATGGCGGATCAATCTTTTGGGTGATCAAGGGCGTCATCCTGTGCCGCCAGCCGATCCTGCGCCTTGATGAATACCTGTCGGCAGACGGCATCCGCCGCTGCGCTATTGTCTGCAAACCGGGCCTGATCCGGGTCGAGGCAACGCCGAAACGTGCCTTTCAGGGGTGGCGTTATCTGCCCACAACAGATGCTCCACGTGATCTACCCGCAGGACGGCAAAACGAAGAAGCGCTGCCGCCGGAACTTTCTAAAGCGCTCGCCGCCATTGGCGTTCGCTAGGCAGACAGAACCACCTGTGCCATGATCGCGCGCAGGAGGAACCAGTATGACAGTTTTCACCAGTCCTTACCCGGATGTCGCTGCGACGGACGTGTCAATCACCGAGCGTGTTTTTCAGGGCCTTGAAAACCGCCCCGATGACGTGGTTCTTACGGATGGCCCAACCGGGCACAGCCTGACCGCAGCCGTGTTTATGGATCAGGTCAAACGCATGGCTGGCGGACTGGCTACTGCTGGTTTCGGCGCCGGGAAAATTGTTGCGATCATGGCGCCGAATATGCCGGATTACTGTGTGGTCTTTCATGCGGTTGCATGGAGTGGCGGCACGATCACCACACTTAACCCGACCTATACCGCTCATGAAGTTGCCCATCAGATGGCCGATTCCGGTGCGCAACTTTTGATTACTATTCCGGATTTTCTGGACACCGCAAAAGAGGGCGCGGGTGAAACACCGGTTATTGCAATCGGTAGCCCGGAATATGCCGCACTCTTTGGACATCCGATCCCGGATCAGGTTCCGGTCGATCTGGATGAATTCACAGTCGTGCTTCCCTACTCCTCTGGCACGACGGGCCTGCCAAAAGGTGTCATGCTTTCGCACCGCAACCTTGTCATCAATGTCGATCAGTCAATTGTCGGAACCGACTTTAAGCCGGGTGAAATCACTGCGGCCTTTCTGCCGTTCTTCCATATCTATGGAATGACCGTACTGATGAATATCCACCTTGCGGGCGGTGGCGCGCTTGTCACGATGCCGCGCTTTGACCTGCCGCTTTTTCTGCAAATCAGCCAAGACCACAGGACCAAGCGTATGTGGGTCGTTCCACCTGTCGCACTGGCGTTGGCCAAGCACCCGCTGGTCGATGGCTATGACCTGACATCGCTGGAACAGGTCTTTATCGCCGCCGCACCATCAGGTCCGGAACTATCTGATGCTATCGCCGCCCGATTAGATTGTGTGGCGCTGCAAGGCTACGGCATGACAGAACTCAGCCCCGTGTCCCATGTTGTCCCCGGCCACGCGCCCCGTTCAGGCGCAGCCGGTCTTGCCGTTCCGAACACAGACTGCCGGATCGTTCACATTGAAACCGGGCAAGATTTGTCCGCTGGTGAAGAAGGCGAGCTTTGGATCAAAGGCCCGCACGTGATGCAAGGCTACCTCAATAATGCAAAAGCAACGCAGGACACGATGGCAGAGGGCGACTGGCTGCGCACCGGCGACATCGGCAAGATTGACGCCGATGGGTACCTTTTTATCACGGACCGCCTGAAAGAACTGATCAAATACAAAGGCTTCCAGGTCGCCCCGGCCGAGCTTGAGGCGACGCTTGTCGCGATGGAAGGGATCGTTGACGCTGCTGTCATTGGCAAGAAAGATGAAGAGGCAGGTGAGCTACCCATCGCCTTTGTTGTCACAGCTGAGCCTGCACCTGATGCAGCAGCGATCAAAGCGTATCTTGACGCACAACTGGCCCATTACAAACAAGTGCACGAGATACATTTTATCAACGAAATCCCCAAATCGGCTTCTGGCAAGATACTGAGGCGTCTGTTGCGCGATGGGTCGCAGGGCTGATCACTGGACGGGCGCGCGCGTACCTTTATAGTTAGATGGTGCGATCAAAAGGCCTCCGATCATGAAACCAACATCTTCCCGCGCCGCCCGCCGGCTGGCCCAAAAGGGTGGCAAATCCGCGCCGCTATCGATCGGCGATCTGATCAACCGGGTTGCCAAGACCAAAGTAAAGGGCGTGGATAAGGCGCTTGAAACGCGGGGAAAACGTATTCTGACCTCATACCTTGAAACGGCGCAGTCTTATGCGCTGCCGGTCAAAGACGTCGTGACCGAAATGGCCAGCGGCCAGACCGCTTGGCGGCTTGGGTCAGCGGTACGCGATGAGATCCTCAAGACACCCCCCGATGCTGTTCGCAAAGCCGCTTGCACACAGGGCTGCGCCTTTTGCTGTATCCTGTCTGGTGGCGAAGGCGGTGTAATCACAGCGTTCGAAGCCACACAGTTACATCATGCAGTTGCGCCACTTGCAGGCCAGCCCGACGGCCGCGGCTGGCACCCAGAGGCGTGCCCGGCGCTGGACCCATACACGCGCAGTTGCCGGGCCTACGACGCGCGGCCCATGATCTGCCGTTCTTTTCTGTCGATGGACGCCAGCGCATGCGAGCGTAATGCGGCAGGCGGCGAAGAACAGGGTGCCGGACTTTTGGGCAGCCATCTTGATTATCTCGTCGTGCATGCTTTGTGTCGTCAGGCGCTAAAGGGTATCACGCAGGTCCACACCTACAGCATGGCAGCAACGGCCGCGTCAGCCGTTGCTGGCAATGACACCGAAAGCGGATTGGTCAGCGCTCGGCACAAACCCTCTGCCCTCGATACAGCATGCAAGGACGGCGCGCGGGCAGCACAGGCCTGATAAAAGTGGGACACTGTCAACGAAAACGCGCCTAAAGCCCCAACACCATCTGTAAGGCCTTCAGCTTTGCACGCTGTTCGTCGGTCCAATCGCGACGACGGCCCCGGAAAAGCGTGGCCTGTGATGCATGGATCAACCCATCATCAAGGATTTTCAAACCGTTGGCCCGAAGCGTTTCACCAGTTGACGTGATATCTGCAATCGCCTCAGCAGTTTCGTTTTTGACCGTCCCTTCGGTGGCGCCCTGACTGTCCACCAGCTGATAATCGGCTACACCCTGCTCGCGCAGAAACTCGCGGACCAGGCGGTGATACTTCGTGGCAATCCGCAAACGGAAGCCATGCGCCCGCCGAAACGCAGCCGCAGCCGCATCCAGATCATCAAGGGTTGCAACATCAACCCACGCCTGTGGGACCGCGATGATCAAATCTGCACCACCAAAGCCCATTGGGGCCAGTTCAGCCACCCGTGCATCCCAATTGGCCAGCTTTTCGCGCACCAGATCAGACCCCGTTACACCAAGGTGGATGTTGCCTGCCGCCAGTTCGCGCGGGATTTCCCCGGCAGAGAGCAGTACCAGTTCGACCCCATCAATGCCATCGACCGCACCGGCATATTCCCGATCCGATCCCGACTTGCGCAAGCCAATGCCGCGCGCGCCAAACCAGTCAAAGGTCTTGTCCATTAAACGGCCCTTGGAGGGCACACCAAGCTTCAACATGCGCGTAACCCCAAAGCCAGATCAGGGCGGATCACACCCCCCACCGCAGGCACCGCACGGCCCTGCCCCAGTTGCGCAGTCAGCGCATCGTAGCGCCCCCCGGTGGCCACAGGGGGATGATCAGGGCGATCCGTGGCATAAAAGCCAAAGACAAAGCCATCATAATACTCAAGCGAGGTGCGCCCATAACTGCCTTCAAATTCAAGGGCAGCGACGTCAACACCGTGCGCGTTCATCGCGTCCAATCGCGCGTCCAGGCCCGCCACGGCAGTGCCAATGGCAGGCATATCTACGGCTATATCGCGCAAGGCGCTTAGCACATTAGGTGCGGTTTCGCGCAAGCCCAGAATAGCGTCGATTAGGGCAATTTCTTCCGCCGCAATCGGTGCGGTTGCCGCATCCGCACGCAATGCCTCAATCCGCGCGGCAACCTCTTTGCGGCTGCGCAAGCCAATGTCAGCGCCTGCTTGTGCGAATGGATCATCCGCGGCCAACAAGGCCGCGCGTGCAGGTGGCACTTGCCCCGACCCAAACCGCCGCATCAACGCGCGAAACCGGCCCGGTCGCCAGATATGACGCAGCAATGCCGCCTTGCGGTCATCTGTGGTGCGCAAGCCACGCACGGCGGCCATCAGCACCCCGATGTCGCCCGTCGCAGCACGTACAGGCAGATCAGACAGCCCTTCGGCAATCGCAGCAAAGACTTCTGCATCTGCATTGGCTGGATTTTGACCGTCGAAAACCTCGTATCCGACCTGCACGTATTCATTGGCGCGGGTCTCATCGGTTTCCTGTTTCCGAAAGACTTTGCCAGCGTAAGTATAACGCGCGGGGTCCGCATGGGCCTGCATATGCATCTGCACGACAGGGACCGTAAAATCAGGGCGCAAAACCATCTCGCCGCGTAACGGATCAGAGGTCAGATAAGATCGGGCGCGGATATCTTCACCGTACAAATCCAACAGCGTATCGGCTGGTTGCAGCACATCTGCCTTGACCACTTGCGCGCCTTTCGCAGCAAAGAGATCACGCAAACGACGTGCTTCGATCAATGTCTCGGGTGAGGTGGGCATTAGCTCGATCTCCACAGCGCGCCAATAGCACCAGTCAGCGCGATGATGCTGCCAAGCACTGCAAACCACCAAGTCGCCAACATCAGGGACGCGACGAACAATGCGACGCCGATTAACAGCGCCCAAAACCACCACGGCAGCATGGCGATATCACTAAGAATGCTTAGAATATCCATCCGCTAGCTGTGCTCTGCCAAAATCGCGCGTACCTTCATAATCATCTGATCACGCGGTACCTCGTACTGGCTGGGACGGTCTTTCCATTCTTCAAGCGTCGCGTTCTTGGCAATCTCAGCGCCCAGGATCAGGTCCTTGATCTGGACGATGCCTTTGTCAAACTCATCGCTGCCTGCAATGATGGCGACGGGTGACTGACGCTTATCAGCATATTTCAGCTGATTGCCGAAGTTCTTGGGATTGCCCAGATAAACCTCGGCCCGGATACCCGCGTTGCGCAGATCAGCAACCATGGTTTGATAATCGGCCATCCGGTCACGATCCATGACGGTGACAACGACGGGGCCTTGGGCAGCCGTATCAATCTGCCCCTTCGCGCGCAAAGCCGCCAGCAAACGATCCACGCCAATAGAAACACCGGTCGCAGGGACCTCCTGCCCGGTAAAGCGCTTGACCAAATCGTCATAGCGCCCGCCACCAGCGACAGAGCCGAAGTTGCGGGGGCGGCCTTTTTCGTCTTTGATTTCGAAGGTCAGTTCGGCTTCGTAGACGGGACCGGTATAGTAGCCAAGACCACGAACGACCGATGGATCAATAAGGATACGGTCAGCACGATATCCTTGACTAGCAAGAAGACTCTCAATCTCTTGTAATTCGTCGACTCCGTCCACCCCCACTTGGGAGGAGTAGACCAGCTCGCGAAGGTGATAGAGTGCTGCTCTATTTATCAACTTGTTAGCATCGGTGCGAACCGACGGATCAGCAAATTCTTCTATTTCTTTTATATGCTGCGCGTTCTTGAAACTGCCCCAAGCGTCACTTCGCGCAATTGCTGAACTCCGGACACCTTCAGCGAGCAAGCGGTTTTTTTCTTTTTCCCAATCGACGAAACCCATGACAATCTCGGCCTGCTCATCCGCCAGTGCCGCACCCTTGGTAAAGTCTCCACTGGCATCCTTGCGGCCTTCGCCCAATAACGCTCGCACACCTTCAACACCCAGCCGATCCAGCTTATCAATCGCGCGCAGCACGATCCCGCGCTCGGCTTCCTTGTCGTCACCTGACAGGCCCGCGACTTCCATCACGCCATTCAGCACCTTGCGGTTATTCACCCGGATTACATAGTCTCCGCGGTCAATCCCCACGGCCTCAAGTGTATCCGACAGCATCGCGCAAATCTCGGCATCCGCTGCCACAGAAGACGCACCCACCGTATCCGCATCGCACTGATAAAATTGACGAAAGCGACCCGGTCCAGGCTTTTCATTACGCCAGACAGGCCCCATCGCGTAGCGGCGATAAGGAAACGGCAGGTCATTGCGATACTGGGCCGCAACCCGCGCCAGCGGTGCCGTCAAATCATAGCGCAGCGCCAGCCAGTCGTTGTCTTCTTCCCAGGCAAACACACCTTCATTCGGGCGGTCCACATCGGGCAGGAACTTGCCCAGCGCCTCGACCGTCTCAACAGCAGACGTCTCCAGCGCATCAAACCCATAGCGATGATAGACACCCGCGATCGTGTTCAGCATCTCAGCGCGTGCGGTGACGTCAGCGCCAAAATAGTCCTGAAAGCCTTTGGGCGTTTGTGCCTTGGGGCGCGGTTGCTTCTTGATCTTGGCCATTGGGTTGGTCCTGCTGGTCACGTGATGGTCCCGCGCCGTTTAACCCGGCAATGTGACAGGGGCAATGCAGTCGTGACTTTCGCAACGCAGGCAGTTGGGTTACGACGATTGCATGGTTGACGTGACACATCTTGAAGAACAAATCGCCCACCTGACCCGCACGGTCGAGGAGTTGTCGGATATCGTGGCACGACAAGAGACCGAATTGGCCGTCGCAACACGCCGATTGGCGATGCTGATGGAGCGGGAAGCAGGGCGCGAAATGGAAGCGGGCGGTACGGTGCCTTTGGCAGATCAGCGTCCGCCGCATTGGTAACAGCGTGGTCTATGTATGGTGGATCATGATCCACCATACTTCAGGCATCTTCCACCTCAATCACGCCACCCAGTGACCTGATCGCACCCTTGATCTGCGGATTGACCGGAAATTCCTCACCCAGGTCCAGCTCAACTTCTCCTGGCAGATCATCGTGCATCAAACAGAAATAAACTGGGCCACGCCCAGCGCGCACAGCGCCACCCGTTGCATTGGCCAAAACGCTCTGCACTGATCCGATCACTTCGGGCCCATCAATGAACACCCGCAAACCCGCGCCACCGGCATCGGCCACAACCGCATCCACAGGCGAAACGGATCGGCCCAACAGCTTGAGCTGATCAGCCTCCATCGTCGCTTCGCATTGTAATACAACCTGACTGCCCGTTTCCAGATATTCGCGCGACGCCTCCAGCGTGTCCGAGAACATCGTTACCTCATACTGCCCCGTCGGATCAGACAATTGCACAAAAGCAAAACGGTTGCCCCGTGCAGATTTGCGTTCCTGACGACCCGAAATTGTCCCTGCCATCTTTACGATAGCAGCGCCTTTTCCGGCCCGCACAATCACATCATCCAGCGTCAGCACCTGTTTGCGTTTGAGCGGCCCCATGTAATCATCCAGCGGATGGCCTGATAAATAGAACCCGATGGCTTTGAATTCTTCAGCCAACCGTTCAGCAGGCAACCAGTCCTCACCACCCATTAAACGCGGCTCTTGCAGATCATCCCCTGCATCACCGAACAAAGACACTTGATTAGAGGATTTCTGATCGTGGATCGCCGCTGAATAGGCCGTCAGCGCATCCAAACTCATCATCACCCGGCGGCGATTGGGATCAAGCACATCAAACGCCCCGGCCCGCGCCAGCATTTCCAAAGGTCGCTTGCTGATCCGCTTAAGGTCGCAGCGGCGCGCAAAATCAAAGAGGTTCACGAACTCTTTGTCGCCGCGCCCTTCGACAATCAGCTTCATCGCTTCAACGCCTACGTTCTTCAGCGCGCCCAGCGCATACACCAGCTTTTGATCTTTCACATCGAAGGTGGCCATGGATCGGTTCACACAAGGTGGCGTATACTCAATGCCCAGCCCCTTCTTCACCTCTTGGAAATAGATGCCCAGTTTGTCGGTCAGGTGAATATCGCAGTTCATCACACCGGCCATAAACTCCACCGGATGGTTCGCCTTTAGCCAAGCCGTTTGATAGCTGACCACGGCATAGGCCGCCGCGTGCGATTTGTTGAAACCATAGTTGGCGAATTTTTCCAAAAGGTCGAAAACCTCGCGCGCTTTCTTGGGCTCAACCCCGTTGGCCTTTGCGCCTGCCTCAAACTTGGGGCGTTCCTTGGCCATCTCCTCGGCAATCTTCTTACCCATCGCGCGACGCAGCAGGTCGGCGCCGCCAAGGCTATAGCCTGCCATGACCTGCGCTATTTCCATCACTTGTTCTTGGTAGACAATAATGCCTTGGGTTTCAGCGAGGATATGATCAATCGACGGATGGATCGATTCGAGGTCTTTTTGCCCGTTCTTCACCTCGCAATAGGTTGGAATATTCTCCATCGGGCCGGGACGGTAGAGCGCCACCAAGGCCACGATATCCTCGATACAGTTCGGCTTCATACGCTTGAGCGCATCCATCATGCCGCTGGATTCCACCTGAAATACAGCGGTGGTTTTGGCACTGGAATAGAGCGCATAGGATTTTTCGTCATCCAGCGGAATCGCCCCGATGTCGTATTCAAATCCCTCTAGAACGTCATAGAGCTGCGTGCCATCCGCCGCGATATTCAGTGGGCGACCAGCCTTTTTGATCAGCTCAACCGCGTTTTGAATAACGGTGAGCGTTTTCAAACCCAAAAAGTCGAACTTCACCAACCCTGCCTGTTCGACCCATTTCATGTTGAACTGGGTCGCGGGCATATCGGATCGCGGGTCTTGATATAACGGCACCAGTTCGTCCAAAGGACGGTCGCCAATCACCACACCTGCCGCGTGGGTGGATGCATTGCGCAGCAAACCTTCGACCTGTTGCGCATAGGTCAGTAGGCGGTCGACCACTTCTTCGTTCTTGGCTTCTTCGCGCAAGCGCGGTTCATCGGCCAAAGCCTTTTCGATTGAGACCGGTTTGACCCCTTCGACAGGGATCATCTTTGACAGGCGATCCACCTGCCCATAAGGCATCTGCAACACCCGACCTACGTCGCGCACAGCAGCCTTGGACAAAAGCGCACCAAAGGTGATGATCTGCCCGACCTTATCGCGCCCGTATTTGTCCTGCACATAGCGGATCACCTCTTCCCGCCGGTCCATGCAGAAATCGATGTCGAAATCCGGCATCGACACACGTTCGGGGTTTAGGAAGCGTTCAAACAGCAGCGAATAGCGCAGCGGATCAAGATCGGTGATCAGCAGCGCGTAGGCCACCAACGACCCCGCGCCAGACCCACGGCCCGGCCCCACGGGAATACCCTCGTCCTTGGCCCATTTGATGAAGTCAGCCACGATCAGGAAATAGCCGGGAAAACCCATGCCTTCGATAATCCCCAACTCGAACTCAAGGCGCTTCTCATACTCTTCAACCGGGGCGGCATGAGGAATGACGGCCAGACGATCCTTCAACCCCTGCTCGGCCTGACGGCGTAGCTCGGCGACCTCATCATCGGCGAACTTGGGCAAGATCGGGTCGCGCTTGTAGGTTTTGAACGCACACCGTTTGGCGATCTCGACCGTGTTTTCAATCGCCTCTGGCAAGTCAGCAAATAAGGTCGCCATTTCCTGTGGCGATTTCATATAGTGTTGCGGGGTCAGCCTGCGACGCGCCTCTTGCTGGTCGACGTAGGCTCCTTCCGAGATACAGATCAACGCGTCATGCGCCTCATAAAGCTCGGTCTTGGGGAAGTAGACATCATTGGTCGCAACCAGCGGCAGGCCTTTGGCATAAGCCATTTCGACATGGCCACGCTCGGACAAACGTTCTGCCTCGGGCAGGCCATCACCGGGGTGGCGTTGCAATTCGATATAGAGCCTATCGGTATAGATGGCCGCCAACCGATCAACAATGGCTTCAGCCTTGGGTCGCTGCCCTTGGCGCAACAAACGGCCTACCGGGCCGTCCGGGCCGCCGGATAAGCAAATCAGCCCTTCGTGATATTGCGCGAATTCATCCAAGCTGACCTGCGGCAACTGACCGTCTGCATCCAAATAGGCGCAAGAGTTCAGCTTCATCAGGTTCATATACCCGGCCTCGGACTGTGCGAGGAGCACGATAGGCGCAGGTGCCTCAGCCCGTTTGCCAGGTTCTGGGGTGGCGAATGTCACATCGACCTGACAACCCACGATAGGCTGGATACCTGCTTTTGATGCCCCTTCCGAAAATTCCAAAGCGCAAAACATGTTGTTGCTGTCTGTGACAGCAACCGCTGGCATCCCCATGCCGGCCACCAAACCGGGCAGCTTTTTGACGGGAATCGCACCCTCAAGCAGCGAGTATTCGGTATGGGTTCGCAGGTGAATGAATCGGGGATCATTGGTCATGCCCGCAAAGTAGCGAAAGCGGGTCAGGCTGCAAGCGAGGTATTTTTGTTAGCAATGTGACTAACTATCTTGACAGCAGGATCATTAAAGCGCAATACTTAGCTTTATGACTAACCAACTCGATTCCTTTTTCGGCGCGATGGCCGACCCGACCCGCCGCGCTGTCATTGAACAGCTCGCATCCGGCCCTGCCAGCGTCAGTGAGCTGCACGCGCCACATCAAATGGCGCTGCCTACTTTTATGCGGCACCTCAAAGTGCTCGAAGACACCGGCATCATGCGGTCTATCAAGAAAGGGCGCGTGCGCACCTGTCATATTGAAGCTGCGCCGCTGATCGAAGCGCAAGGCTGGCTCGCTTGGCAGCGCGAGATTTGGGAAAGCCGGTTGGACAACTTGGATGCGCTTGCCCACAACATTGCAAACCTGAAGGACACTTAAACCATGCCGCTTGATACCAAGTCATTCGATCTGCACCGTACCCTACCCCTTTCAACAGAACGGCTTTGGCAGGTCCTGACCGACGCCAAAGAGCGGGAAAAATGGGCCGGCCCCGATGCCGCGACAATGTTAGAAACTGACTTTGCTGATCTGCGGGTCGGTGGACAAGACCGGCACAGGTTTGGTCCAAAGGATGCACCTGAATTTCTGGTTGATACCCGTTGGTATGATCTGACAAAGCCAGAACGTGCCGTTTTTACCGAAACCCTTATCTTCGGAGGTGAGGCAGTGTCCACAAGCCTTGTGACCTATTTGCTGTTAGGCGATGGCAATGAAACCAAACTAAGCATCACGGTAGCAGTATCATCGTTTTCCGGCCCCGAGGCGCTGGATGAAATCCAACAAGGCTGGGCGGGTGGCGTGGATAACCTTGCCGCATATGCAAAGGCAATTACACAGCCCATATGATCCATTTCGTAAGGTGGATCATGATCCACCTTACACGACGGCCAAGAAATGCTTGCCAAATCCGCCATCAGTCGCTTTCATGGTGCGCAGCAAAGAGGCTGGTGTCTACGTCGCATCGACACCTGAACCCCCTCGCACAGAATTGGTAAGGCGGCAGGTCTATATATTATGAACGTCACGTTTCTTCTCAATGGGGAAACCGTGAAGGTGGAGGCGGAACCAACGCGCACCCTGCTTGATTGGCTGCGCGAGGATCGCGCGCTATGCGGCACCAAAGAAGGCTGTAACGAAGGTGACTGCGGCGCTTGCACGGTGATGGTGACTGACGCCGATGGTGCGAAAGCCCTCAACGCTTGCATCCTGTTTCTGCCGCAACTTCACGGCAAGGCGGTCCGCACCGTTGAAGGCATCAGCGGACCCGACGGCGCACTTCATCCCGTGCAACAGGCAATGGTTGATCATCACGGCGCGCAATGCGGTTTCTGTACGCCGGGATTTATCGCCTCAATGGCAACCGGGCATCTGCAAGGACGCAGTGATCATGACGATGTGCTGGCGGGCAACTTGTGCCGCTGCACGGGCTACGCCCCGATTGTGCGCGCGGCAGAAGCGACTGCAGACGCACCAGTGCCGCCTTGGATGAACGACAGCGTGCCACAGGTAGAGGCCCAGCCTTATGGCCCGGAAACACTTGATGAATTGGCAGATTGGTATGCCGCCCATCCTGACGCAACGCTGATCGCGGGCGCAACAGATGTGGGGCTTTGGGTGACCAAGCAACTGCGCGACCTGCCTCAGGTTGCGTTTCTGAACCGCTGCAAGGAACTGCGGGGCATCACCCAAACCGACAAGACCATTCACTTTGGCGCTGCGGTGACAATGACCGAAGTTCTGGCTGCGATTGGCAAGGATCATCCATCCTATGCTGAATTGATCCGGCGCTACGGGTCCGAACAGGTGCGCAATGCCGCGACGATTGGCGGGAATATCGCCAATGGATCGCCCATCGGGGATAATCCGCCAGCTTTGATCGCAATGGGGGCAACGCTGCATCTACGCCATGGTGACATGACGCGCGAAATGCCCCTTGAGGACTTTTTTATCGACTACGGCAAACAAGACCGCGCGCCGGGGGAACTGGTCACTTACGTGACGCTGCCGAAAAAGGCCCCGGCATTACGGTGCTACAAGATCTCGAAACGGTTCGATCAGGATATCTCGGCCGTGTGCGGCTGCTTCAATGTTATCGTAGCGGATGGCATTGTGTCTTCCGCCCGGATCGCATTTGGCGGCATGGCTGGCACGCCGCACCGGGCCCATCAGGTCGAAGCTGCACTGACAGGGCAACCCTGGACCCGCGGCACTATCACCAATGCGGCAGCACGGTTTGGCGAAGACTACACCCCGATGTCCGACATGCGCGCGAGCGCCGCTTACCGATCAGAGATCGCGCAAAACCTGCTGCATCGCTATTTCGCAGACATGACCGGGCAGGCCACGTCCGTGTTGGAGGTCACACCATGAGTGTCGCCAAACCCCTGCCCCACGACGCAGCGGCGCTGCATGTCACCGGTGCGGCCCGCTATATTGACGACATACCGACACCGGGCGGCACCCTGCATTTGACTTTTGGTATGGCCGAGATCGCTTGCGGGACCATTCGCGCAATGAACCTCGCAGAAGTGAAAAGCGCCCCAGGTGTCGTGGCCGTATTGACGGCGGACGACCTGCCTTTCGCCAATGATGTGTCGCCTTCGGTACATGATGAACCGCTGCTGGCAACCGGAACAGTGCACTATGTCGGTCAACCGCTGTTTCTGGTCGTGGCCCGCAGCCACTTGGCCGCGCGCAAAGCGGCGCGTTTGGCAAAGGTGCAATACGACGAAGACACGCCAATCCTGACAATGGACGACGCAATTGCAGCCGACAGCCGCTTTGAAGACGGCCCGCGCATCTGGTCCAAAGGTGATGTCGATGCCGCCCTTGCCAGCGCCCCCCACCGCCTGCAAGGCACGATTGAAATGGGTGGACAGGAACATTTCTACCTTGAAGGCCAAGCGGCCCTCGCCCTGCCGCAAGAAGGTGAGGATATGGTGGTGCATAGTTCCACCCAGCACCCGACGGAAATTCAGCATAAGGTGGCAGACGCGATAGGTGTTCCCATGCACGCGGTCCGCTGCGAAGTGCGCCGCATGGGTGGTGGTTTTGGCGGCAAGGAAAGCCAAGGCAATGCACTGGCCGTTGGCTGCGCTGTCGCGGCACGCGCCACAGGGCAGCCCTGCAAGATGCGCTATGATCGCGATGACGATATGATGATCACCGGCAAGCGTCATGATTTCCGCATTTCATACGACGTGGGATTTGATAGCGAAGGACGGCTGACCGGCGTTGATTTCACCCAGATGACCCGCTGTGGATGGGCGCTGGACCTGTCGCTTCCTGTGGCTGACCGCGCCATGCTACATGCCGACAACGCCTATTACCTTCCTACCACGCGGATCACGTCGCATAGGTTCAAAACCAATACGCAATCAGCCACGGCATTTCGCGGATTTGGCGGGCCGCAGGGTGTGCTGGGGATTGAGCGGGTGATGGACCATATTGCGGCGGAGTTACGCATTGATCCCGTGCTTATTCGCCAACGCAATTACTATGATGCAATGACCGAAGGGGGGCTGTCTGCCCCCCACGCTGCGCGCCCCCCCGAAGGTATTTTAGAACATGAGAAGATAGGGCGCGGCACCCGGTTTGGCGGGACCTATTCCCCAAATACGAAAGTGCAAACGACGCCTTATCATATGCCGGTCAAAGACTTCCTTTTGCATAAGATGACCAACAGTTTGCTGGCATCATCAGACTATCACGTGCGCCGCGCAGCGGTTGCGGATTGGAACGCCGGACAGTTGATTTTGAAGAAGGGGATCGCCTTTAGCCCGGTAAAATTTGGGATTTCTTTTACCCTCACCCACCTTAATCAGGCGGGTGCATTGGTGCATGTGTACCAAGATGGCTCAGTCCACATGAACCATGGCGGGACCGAGATGGGGCAAGGTTTGTTTCAGAAGGTCGCACAGGTCGCAGCACATCGGTTCGGTATTGATGTGGACGCGATCAAGATCACCGCCACCGATACCGGCAAAGTGCCCAACACGTCAGCGACCGCGGCCTCTTCCGGGTCTGACCTGAACGGTATGGCCGTCGCCAATGCCTGCGACATCATACGCGACCGGATCGCTGCATGTTTGGCTGAATTGCATCAAAGCGGCGTTGAAAATGTCCGCTTTGAGGAGGGGCAGGTTTTTGTCGGTGACGCGCAAATGACTTTCGCCGAAGCGACGCAAACGGCTTACCTGAACCGCGTCAGCCTTTCGGCCACGGGCTTTTACAAAACCCCGGATTTGGCGTGGGACCGGATCAAGGGCGAAGGCACGCCCTTCTTCTATTTCGCCCAAGGCGCGGCTGTCACTGAAGTGGTGATCGACACGTTGACCGGTGAAAACCGCATCCTGCGCACGGATATTCTGCATGATGCAGGCGCTTCGCTGAACCCGGCACTGGATATCGGACAAGTCGAAGGGGGCTATGTCCAAGGGGCGGGTTGGCTCACAACCGAAGAACTGGTTTGGGATGATACGGGCCGCCTGCGCACCCATGCGCCTGCGACCTACAAAATTCCCGCTTGTTCGGATCGGCCTGACATCTTTAACGTCGCCCTTTGGGATGAACCCAACCCTGCGCAGACGATTTATCGGTCCAAGGCCGTGGGTGAGCCGCCTTTCATGTTGGGCACCTCAGCCTTTCTTGCCTTGTCAGATGCCGTGGCATCTTGCGGCCCGAACTATCCCGACCTGCAAGCCCCAGCGACCGCCGAAGAAATACTGCGCGCCGTTGGACGAGCCCGCGCATGACGGCGATCCGCATCACGGTCACAAAAACCGCAGGGTCGGTCCCGCGCGAGGCCGGAACGCAGATGCTGGTGTGGGCAGATCGGATCGAAGGCACCATCGGCGGCGGCACGCTGGAGTGGGAAGCAATGGCCGAAGCGCGGCGCATGCTGCGCGATGGGCGCAAGACACATCAGGCGCGTATTCCTTTGGGTCCGGCGATGGGCCAGTGCTGCGGCGGGTCGGTAAGCCTGCTTTGGGAAGAAGCGGAGGTGATGCAGGTGCCGCCTGCCCAACCACTTTGGATTTATGGCGCGGGCCATGTCGGGCGGGCCTTGGTCAACGTCATGGGTGCGCTGCCGGACTTTGATATCACTTGGGTTGATACAGATGCAGATCGGTTCCCGGAAACGAACGTCACGACGTTGGTCGCCATCAATCCTGCGCGTGTCGTTAGACATGCGCCTACAAATGCAGATCATCTGATTCTCACATACAGCCACGAAATGGACCTTGCTTTGTGCCATGCGGTGCTTGGGCACGATTTTCACAGCGTCGGATTGATCGGATCGGCCACCAAATGGGCGCGGTTCAAGACGCGCCTCGCCGCATTGGGGCATAGTCCGGCACAGATTTCGCGCATCGCGTGTCCGATTGGCGATCCATCCTTGGGAAAACACCCCACAGCGATTGCACTTGGTGTAGCAACTGCCATGATCAGCGGCGGAAAACGCGCCACGAAGGACCGCACTGCATGACCGAACCGCTTTTGCGCCTGTCTGGCCTGACCAAAGCCTATCCCGGTGTTGTCGCGAATAAAGATGTGTCCTTCAATATCGGGCGCGGCGAAGTACACGCGCTGCTGGGCGAAAATGGCGCGGGCAAATCCACCCTGGTGAAAACAATCTACGGGCTGGTCAAACCGGATGCTGGCACGATGACGCTTGAAGGACAGCCGTTTCAGCCACCAGAACCGCGCGCGGCGCGGGCCGCAGGGGTTGCGATGGTTTTCCAGCATTTTTCGCTTTTTGATGCGATGAATGTGGCGGAAAACATTGCCCTTGGTATGGAAAATCCACCACCGCAGGCCGAAATTGCGGCACAGGTGCGCAATGTGTCTGACCAATACGGGCTGCCGCTGGACCCAGACCGCGTGGTGGGTGAACTGTCCGCCGGGGAACGTCAGCGGGTCGAGATTATTCGCTGTCTGCTACAGGACCCCAAGCTGTTGATCATGGATGAGCCGACCTCGGTCCTGACACCGCAAGAGGTGGATATCCTGTTCGAAACGCTTCGTCAGCTCCGTGCTGAAGGGACCGCGATCCTCTACATCTCGCATAAACTCGAAGAGATCCGCGCGCTTTGTGATAATGCAACAGTACTGCGTTTGGGTGAAGTCGTAGGTGAATGTGATCCGCGCCAGACATCCGCGCGCGATATGGCCGAGCTGATGGTGGGTTCGACCCTTCATGTCCCTGAAAAGGCCGACAAGCCCGCCGGAGACGTTGTACTGTCCCTGAATGGTCTTAGCGCCAAAGCGCCACATCAATTCGGGACAGCTTTGCGCGATATCACGCTGGATGTACGCAAAGGCGAGGTGCTGGGCATTGGCGGCGTCGCTGGAAATGGTCAAGACGAACTTGTCGCGGCGCTATCGGGTGAGATGAAAACGAACAAGGCGATGATCACCTATAAAGGCCAGAACATCGCGCATCTGCCGCCCAATGCACGCCGCAAAATCGGCCTGCTAGCGGCCCCGGAGGAACGGATGGGCCATGCCGCCGCCCCTGACATGAGCCTGACGGAAAACGCGATCCTGACCGCGATGACCCGCGAAAAACTGACAAGCAATGGTTTTTTGCATTGGGCCAAGGCCCGTAATTTTGCCCAAGAGGTGATTGCCGCATTCGATGTGCGCACCCCCGGGCCGCAAAACGCGGCACGGTCATTGTCGGGTGGTAACCTACAAAAATTCGTCATTGGACGCGAGATTATGCAGACGCCAGAGGTGTTGGTCGTCAACCAGCCCACTTGGGGCGTTGACGCCTCTGCCGCTGCGGCAATCAGGCAAGCACTTTTGGATTTGGCCGAGAAAGGGTCGGCGGTTATCGTGATTAGTCAGGACCTTGACGAGCTGATGGAGATTTCTGACAGCTTTGCCGCGCTAAACGAAGGACGGCTGTCTGCCCCACGTCCAGCAAAGGGGCTGACGGTTGAAGAGATTGGTCTGATGCTCGGTGGTGCCCACGATATGGAGGTGGCGCATGTTGAAGGGTAAGGGGGCCTCGGACGGGCGTTTGTGGGGCAAGATGAAGAGCGGAGCCTGCGCATGATCATGCTGGAAAAGCGCCCGCAGCCATCGCGTGGCTGGATTTTTGCGACGCCTGTTGTGGCTGTTCTTATGACGATGTTTTTTGGCGCACTCTTGTTCGCGGCCCTTGGCCAAGACCCGTTGGTGACAATCAGGACGATCTTTCTTGATCCGCTTTTTTCGGAATTCGCGTGGTTTTATCGCCCACAGTTGCTGATCAAAGGCGCGCCCTTGGTGCTAATTGCGATTGGGCTGTCCTTTGGTTTTCGGGCCGGGATCTGGAATATCGGGGCTGAGGGTCAGTACATCGTTGGCGCGATCTGCGGCGCGGCCGTCGGGTTGGCATTTTATCCGATGGAAAGCTTTATCATCTTTCCATTGATGATCATCGCTGGCGCGATCGGCGGCTTGATGTGGGCCATGATCCCCGGTGTATTGCGCGTTCGCTTTGGCACCAATGAGATTCTCGTCTCCCTGATGCTGGTTTATGTGGCCGAGCAATTGCTGGCCTCAATGGCCCTTGGCGCGTTGCGTAATCCCGATGGCATGGGTTTTCCGGGAAGCAGGAACCTGTCTCAATACGACAGTGCCGCCAACCTTGAGATTATCGCCGGCAGCGGCATGCATTGGGGGGTGGTCACAGCCTTTATCGCGGTGATTTTGGCTTATATCGCCCTGTCCCGGCACATCTTTGGGTTCAATGTGCGTTTATCAGGTCAAAGCCCACGGGCTGCACGGTTTGCCGGCGTCAATCCCGGGAAACTGATCCTGATTTGCATGGGGATTTCAGGCGCGCTGGCCGGGCTTGCGGGCCTTTTCGAAGTGGCCGGACCTGCCGGACAGATCAGTATCGACTTCAACGTGGGCTATGGGTTTACCGCGATTATCGTGGCTTTCCTTGGCCGCTTGCATCCTGTTGGTATCCTGCTGGCCGGTGGTCTGATGGCGCTGACGTACATCGGTGGCGAGATTGCACAGTCTAATCTGGGGCTGCCAATAGCGGCGATACAGATCTTGCAGGGGATGCTGTTGTTCTTCCTTTTGGCAGTGGATGTGCTGACAAACTATCGCATCAAATTCGGCCGGGAAAGGACTGCGTAGTGGACCTTTCCTCAATCAATCCCATTCTTTTGCTGGCATCGCTGATGGTGGCAGCCACCCCGATCATGCTGGCGGCCATTGGTGAACTGGTGGTCGAACGCGCGGGCGTTCTGAACCTTGGTGTCGAAGGGATGACGATCACAGGGGCCGTTTGCGGTTTCGTGGTCGCCGTTGCCACCAGCTCGCCCTGGCTGGGGTTTCTGGGGGCGGCGATAGGCGGCGCTGTATTGTCGCTGATTTTTGGCATTCTCACGCAGTTGTTTTTATCCAATCAGGTGGCCACCGGCCTTGCGCTAACGCTTTTCGGTCTCGGCCTTTCGGCGTTGATGGGTCAAGGCTACATCGGGATCAAAGCGCCGGAGTTTCCCGATTGGTATATCCCTCTTTTGGGCGACATACCGGTGATCGGACCGATTGTTTTCCAACATGACCCAATGGTCTATGTCGGGCTGGCCATCGTCGCAGGCGTCTGGGCGTTCCTGAAGTATTCACGCGCGGGGCTGATCCTGCGCGCGGTTGGTGAAAACCACGAAGCCGCCCATGCGCTGGGCTATCACGTGGTGCGGGTGCGGATGCTGGCGATCATGTTCGGCGGGGCCTGTGCCGGGCTGGGCGGTGCCTACCTTAGCCTTGTCCGTGTCCCGCAATGGACCGAAGGCATGACCGCGGGCGCTGGCTGGATCGCGCTGGCGATTGTTGTTTTCGCAAGCTGGCGGCCGGGCCGCCTTTTGCTGGGTGCCTATTTATTTGGCGGCGTGACCGTTTTGCAGTTGAACCTACAGGCAGCCGGGGCTGCCATTGGGGTCGAGTATCTTTCTATGGCCCCCTATCTGGCCACCATCGCGGTTCTGGTTATTATGCGTGCCGGACGTGCGCCCGGGTCACTGGGTCAATCATTCCATGCCTCACGTTGAGGCAACAACAAGACCACCAAGGGGAAACACATGACAATGAAAACAATTCTGGCCGGTGCCACGCTCGCGCTTGGCCTTGCAACAGGGGCCGCGGCGCAAGACACAACAACCGTTGGCTTTGTCTACGTCGGGCCGATTGGCGATGGCGGCTGGACATATGAACACAACAAAGGCCGCTTGGCTGTGGAAGAGCATTTTGGCGATGCGGTAGAGACCGTCTTTGTTGAAAGCGTACCGGAAGGTGCCGATGCAGAGCGCGTGATGACACAGATGGCATTGCAAGGCGCTGACCTGATCTTTACCACATCTTTTGGCTACATGGACCAAACGATCGCCGTGGCAGAGAAATTCCCTGATGTACGCTTTGAGCATGCGACAGGTTACAAGCGCGCTGACAACGTATCCACATACTCTGCACGCTTTTACGAAGGCCGCGCGGTCCAAGGTCACATTGCCGGTCAGATGACCGAAAGCAATATCATCGGCTATATCGCGTCCTTCCCGATCCCCGAAGTGATCCGGGGCATCAACTCGGCCTATCTCCATGCGCAGGAAGTGAACCCTGATGTCGAGTTTAAAATCATTTGGGCCTACACGTGGTTCGATCCTGCAAAAGAAGCAGAAGCAGCCAACGTGCTGATCGAACAAGGCGCTGACGTGATCTTGCAGCACACAGATTCGACCGCACCGCAAGCAGCGGCTCAGGCGGCAGGTAATGTTGTGACCTTCGGTCAGGCCTCTGACATGTCGGAATTTGCACCGTTCCCACGGGTGTCGTCCATCATTGACGATTGGGCACCTTACTATATCGCCCGCACACAAGCGGTTATTGATGGCACATGGGAAAGCACTGACACATGGGACGGCATCGGTCCGGGCATGGTTGGGATTGGCGAAATCACTGATGCTGTACCCGCTGACATCAAAGCTTCTGCCGAAGACTTGGTCGAGCGTTTGCGCACGGGCGAATACCACGCGTTCACTGGCCCTATCAACAAACAGGACGGTTCCGCCTGGCTGGCTGATGGTGAGATTGCGGATGACGGTACTTTGGCTGGTATGGACTTTTACGTTGAAGGGCTGACCGGCGACATTCCACAGTAAGCGTTACCAGCTAAAAACGCGGAAGGCCTCGTTTATAGCGGGGCCTTTTGTGTTTCTTGCGCGGCGAAATTACGGCCCGAATGGGGCATACCTTTCTTTTGGATGTATTTTCAATATTTTACGCGCGTAAAATATTTTGATGATCTAACGCTAATCTTCGTCTAGATTGATGTTAGGGAATCAACCGTGGCTGTGTTTGCGCACGAAATTGGTCCCTGCACGTGGAAAAGCCTCATAGGTCGTTCTTGCGTAACGAGTGAATTGTTTTCCACCAGTGTCATGGTGGTGTCAGAAGGGACGACTTATATGAAGTGCACGACAAACCGCTGGGGTTTGAACCCAAACTTGCGCGCATTGGGCGCATCCGCATTGCTTGCGACAACACTGCTTATTGCAACAAGCGCCAACGCCGCAAACCACACCGATAGCTATATTGAGGACGTCGGCGCATCAGAGCGTATCGATTATTCCGGTAAGCTGCGAATGCTAAGCCAGCGTGTTGTTGCTGCCTCATGTTACGCACAAGCGGGTGCTGATACCGAAGAAACAACTGCTGTGCTGACTGCCGCGACCGAAGAGTTCAAACTGATCACGGCCGCGTTAGAGTTCGGCAACCCAGACCTTGGCATTTACGGGGAAGAAGCCAAACCAAAGGTGCGCGCTACGATTGAACGATTGCAAGCACTGTGGGCCCCCATCGAAGTGATTGCTGACAAGGCTATAGCTGGGACCGCTACTCAAGAAGACATCGCACAGTTGGCGGCGCAGTCCGAACCGCTTCTTGAAATGGCACAGCGTCTGGTGTCTGCCATAACCGCCGAATATTCTTTGGGGGCGGCGCTGGTGATGCGGGATGCTTTGGCAATTGATATCGCCGGACGACAGCGCATGCTGGCGCAGCGCATTTCAAAAGATGTTTGCCTGCTTGCCACCGGGATCGATACGGAACATTCGATGGCTGACCTTATTGCGACAACCCAGATTTTTGATACCTCGCTCACCGCATTGCAAGCTGGAATGCCATCATCCGGTATTGCGGCCCCAACGGATGATCAGGTTATCGCAGACCTTGATGCTGCCGCGGCGGACTGGGCCACGTTGCAGCCCAAAATCGCAGATGCCCTATCGGGTGACACGATTGATAACGCGCGACTGGCAGTCATGTTTGAACTGGCCAACACACTGACTGCGGACATGAACAAGGTTGTCGTTGACTACACAGAGGCCGCCAAAGACGCAGAGTGAGTTCTGCGCAACAACAGCACCGCTGATGACCAAGGTAAACCGCTGCAATCAAAGGATACATCGCAAAAACCGGGATCAACCGTAATTCAGCATCTGTACCAATGCAGCCCAAATGCGGGCCGCCATTGAGAAAAGTAGTGATCGAACACGCGTTAAAGAGGAAACAAACAATGATGAATGTCTTCGCCCCATGCACCAGAGTGACATCAGGTCTGACGATACGTGCAATTGCGATCTCAGCGCTGTTGGCAATAAGTACCGCATCTGCCGGATACGCAGATAGCACCCAAACACAGGCAGAGTTTGTAACGGATACGGGCGCGGGCGCACGCATCAACCTTTCAGGAAAGCTGCGTATGCTCAGCCAGCGTATTCCTGCGTCTGCATGTTACCTTCAGGCTGGTATCAGCACCGATGACACGGGCGCAATGCTGGTATCTGCGCAGGAAGAGTTCGCCTTGATCACCGATGCCCTGCAGAACGGCAATCCTGATCTGGGTGTTTTTGGTGCGGAACCGCGTCGCAAAACGCTGTTGGGGATCGAACGCCTTCGCGGGCTTTGGAACCCTGTCAGCACAGGCGCGGATCAGGTCGCCGCTGGCAATGGATCGCAACAGATCGTGCAGCAGATTGCCACCGACTCCGCCCCTTTGCTTGAATTGGCAAGAAAGCTGGTCACGGTCATCTCTACCGAATATTCAAACCCCGGTGATCTGCTGGTCAGAGACACTTTGGCGATTGATATCGCCGGTCGGCAGCGCATGTTGGCACAACGTATCTCCAAAAACGTCTGCCTGTTCTCCGTTGGTCTGGGCTCTGACGCTGTTTTGGCTGAACTAGAAAGCGCGGCGACCACCTTTTATGCATCATTGCGGCATTGCGATCCGGAATGCCCGAATCCGGGATCCAACTGCCACCCACCGCGGAAATTGAAACCGGGCTTGATGGTGTTATTGCAGATTGGCGAATGGCAGAGCCATTGATTGCTACGGTGCTTGCAGGCGAACAGTTGGATGACGAAAAACTCTCGATCATGTTCGCGACCGCAAACCGCTTGACTGGCGGTATGAACGCCGTCGTTGCACTTTATGCTGAGGCATCAAAGCTGGGCGACTAGCCCGCGCTTGCCAACAAGGGCGACCCGCAAGGGATATCATGATGTCCACGAACGCCCCAGCGCCTTGATGGGTTCGTGCACGACCGGCACATAAAAAAGTTGACGCGCGCAAAGAAATTGTCTCGTATGTAAAAATATTGAACAAAGCATTTAATGGGCCGTGACCATGTCGGAAACAACGATCAAGAATATGGAGGAATTCTCTGCGATCAGTGGGATTTCTCGACCAACGGTTTCAAAATACTTCCACGACCCCGACAGTGTGCGCCGATCAACGCGTGAACGTATTGAGCGCGCGCTTGAGAAATATGACTATCGCCCCAACATCTTTGCGATGAACCAAAATCGCAAGCTGACCAAGAACGTCGGTATTGTTGTTCCCTTGCTATCCGACCCTTACTTCGCCGAAATTGCGCGCAATCTTGAACAGCGTTGCATTGATGCGGGTTATCGCCCCACTTTGTTTAGCGCACATGGCGATCCAAATCTCGAAATTGAAGTGCTTGATAACTTGCGCGCGCTCAAACCGGCAGGTGTTTTGCTGGCGCCATTGGGGCGCGCCTCTCATCGTGACGCATTGGAAAAGTTTTGCGATGACGTTCCAACACTGATTTTTGACAGCAGCGTTGACCAGCTTGGCCTGGCATTTGTCGGGTCCGACAACTTTCAATTCACCTCGCATATCTCGGATTATTTGTGCCGCACCGGTGAACCGCCCTGCTTTTTTGAGATGAAGACGCCTGCGAACCCTAATGCCCACCGACGGCGGCAAAGCTATCTGAATGCGATGGAGGCATTCGGGCATGATCCGCAGGTGATTTCGATAGAAGGCGAAGGATGGGCCTTTGAGGAAATCGGCCGCATCGGCGGACACGAAGCTTTCGCCAGCAAGCAATTCTCGACCAATACGATCCTGTGCAGCAATGACCGTCTGGCCATTGGACTGCTGACAGCCTGTTACGAACGCGGCATCAAAGTTGGGCGCGGACCAAACTGTACGATTCGCGTTGCAGGGCAGGATGGGCACCCGCATTCGCGCTATACCTGCCCACCGTTGACGACGATTTCACACGACTATGACGCCGTTTCCAAACATGCCGCCGATAGCTTGCTCGCCGCCATTGAAGGACACGTAGAGCCTTGGAAAAGCACAAGATTAGAAGGCAAACTGATCTTGCGGGACTCCGCCTGAGTTCGCAATTCTTTACGCGCGTAAATTTTTTGTTGACGCCGCGTCGTTCTTTCCACTAGCGTTGGTACACAACATCCAACTAGGGAGGATACCGGATGTCTTTGAAGAGCACACTTTGTGCTGCAACTGCGCTTTCGCTGATCACAGCAAGCAGTGCTTTTGCGGACGGCCATTCAGCAACGATCACGATCGCGACCGTCAACAACGGCGACATGATCCGTATGCAAGGCTACACTGACCAATTCACTGAAGAGACCGGCATCGCTGTTGAGTGGGTGACATTGGAAGAAAACGTACTGCGCCAGCGCGTGACAACGGACATCACCACAAACGGCGGTCAGTTCGACATCATGACAATCGGTATGTACGAAACACCAATCTGGGGCGCCAACGACTGGCTTGTGCCACTGAACGATCTGTCTGATGAATATAACGCCGATGACATCCTGCCAGCAATGGCCGGTGGTCTTTCACACGACGGCACACTTTATGCGGCGCCATTCTATGGTGAAAGCTCCATGATCATGTACCGCACCGATTTGATGGAAGCGGCCGGTCTTGAGATGCCAGACGCACCAAGCTGGAACTTCATCGCCAAAGCGGCGCGTGAAATGACAGACCGCGAAAACGACATCAACGGGATCTGCCTGCGCGGTAAGGCCGGTTGGGGCGAAGGCGGCGCGTTCATCACAGCAATGTCCAATTCTTTCGGCGCACGCTGGTTTGATGAAGAGTGGAACGCACAGTTCGACACACGCGAATGGTCTGACACGCTGAACTTCTACAAGAACATGATGGATGATGCGGGCCCTGCTGGTTTTGCAACAAACGGTTTCAACGAAAACCTGTCTCTGTTTAACCAAGGCAAGTGTGGCATGTGGATTGACGCGACTGTTGCGGCGTCTTTCGTGACTGGCGACGATTCAACTGTCGCAGACTCAGTTGGTTTCGCACTGGCACCAGACAACGGTATGGGCAAGCGCTCTAACTGGCTCTGGGCTTGGGCATTGGCTATTCCTGCCGGCACGCAGCAAGAAGCAGAAGCCAAGCAGTTCATCGAATGGGCAACAGGCACTGGCTATATCGAGTTGGTTGCTGAAAACGAAGGTTGGGCAAACGTACCGCCCGGTGCGCGTACATCCCTGTACGAGAACCCCGACTACCAAGCTGTTCCTTTCGCACAGATGACATTGGATTCAATCCTGTCAGCGAACCCGAACGACAGCACAGTCGACCCAAGCCCATACGTTGGTGTCCAGTTCGCTGCGATCCCAGAGTTTGCGGGCATTGCGACCGAAGTAAGCCAGGAATTCTCTGCCGCTTATGCAGGTCAGCAGTCGATCGAAGAAGCGCTTGAGAAGGCTCAGGCCATCACAAACGAAGCAATGGAAGCTGCTGGCTACCGCTAAGCAGTTCTCCAGCCCAAGGGGTGGCGGCCTCACTCTGCTGCCCCTTGGTTTAAAACACCCCTTTCAGTACCTTTTCACCTGAAACAGCGCGTGAGCCCGCTCCGCCTGTGACCAGAGGAGATGCATCCAAATGGCGACCAAAGCTTCCCGATCCGCTGCCCGTATCATGATGGCACCCGCTGTGATCCTGCTCTTGGGCTGGATGCTGGTTCCTCTCATCATGACCTTGTGGTTCTCTTTCCGCGTCTATCTGCCGCTGCGTGGTGGTGACCAGGGCTGGGCCGGATTTGACAACTACACCCGCTTTGTGACCTCAAGCGCCTTTTGGCCTTCGGTCCAGACCACCCTTATTATCGTGCTCGGCGTCCTCGCAATCACAGTGATCTTCGGTATTCTGATTGCGCTGCTTCTGGACCAACCGATCTGGGGGCAAGGCGTGGTGCGTATCCTTGTCATCGCCCCATTCTTCGTCATGCCGACCGTATCTGCGCTGGTTTGGAAAAATATGTTCATGGATCCCGTGAACGGTCTTTTTGCCCACCTTTGGCGGTTCTTCGGGGCCGAACCGGTCAGTTGGCTATCGGATGCGTCGATGGGTTCGATCATCATGATCGTCAGCTGGCAGTGGCTGCCATTCGCAACCCTCATCTTGCTGACAGCCGTGCAATCGCTGGATAGTGAACAATTGGAAGCCGCCGAAATGGATGGCGCACCATTCCTCAAGCGGTTCTGGTTCATCGTGCTGCCACATCTGAGCCGGGCAATCACAATCGTGATCCTGATCCAAACCATCTTCTTGCTTGCGATCTTCGCCGAGATTTTCGTGACCACAGGTGGCGCATTCGGAACGCGCACGCTGTCTTACCTGATCTTCCAACGGGTTCTGGAAAGCCAGAACGTTGGTCTCGGCTCCGCCGGTGGTGTTTACGCCATCATCCTTGCAAACATTATCGCGATCTTCCTGATGCGGATCGTCGGTAAGAACCTGGATTAAGAATATGGCACGTTCTGTTACACCCCGTCGGAAGCTTCTCAATACCACTGTCGCTTGGGCGATCGGCTTACTGATCTTCTTCCCAATCCTTTGGACAATCCTGACCAGCTTCAAATCCGAAGCACAGGCCATCGCTGCCCCGCCAATTTTCCTGGGCTTTGATTGGACGCTGGAAAACTACCGCGTCGTGCTGGAACGGTCTGATTATGCGCGGTTCCTGTGGAATTCGATCATCATTGCGGGGCTGTCCACGGTCCTTGGCTGTATCATCGCAGTACCTGCGGCCTGGTCCATGGCCTTCGTGCCATCTAGACGAACCAAGGACATCCTGTTGTGGATGCTATCAACGAAGATGTTGCCCGCCGTTGGTGTGCTTTACCCCATCTACCTGATTTTTATTGAATTGGGTTTGCTGGATAGCCGCGCAGGATTGGTCGTTGTGCTGATGCTCATCAACCTGCCGATCATCGTATGGATGCTTTACACTTACTTTAAGGAAATCCCCGGTGAAATCCTCGAAGCTGCCCGTATGGATGGCGCCACACTGCGGCAAGAATTGCTTTATGTGCTGACGCCGATGGCGATCCCCGGCATTGCATCCACGCTGTTGCTGAACTTTATCCTTGCTTGGAACGAAGCGTTCTGGACCCTTAATTTGACAGCTGTCAACGCGGCCCCTTTGACCGCTTTCATCGCCAGCTACTCCAGCCCAGAAGGTTTGTTCTTTGCCAAACTCAGTGCGGCTTCGACCATGGCGATTGCGCCGATCCTCATCCTTGGCTGGTTCAGCCAGAAACAACTTGTCCGCGGCCTGACGTTCGGCGCGGTTAAATAAGGAACCTGAATTATGGGACAGATCCAACTTAAACAGGTGACCAAGTCGTTCGGCGATGTGCAGGTCATTCCACCCCTTGACCTGACCATAAAAGACGGCGAATTCACCGTCTTTGTCGGTCCGTCAGGTTGCGGTAAATCCACGCTGCTACGTCTGATTGCCGGGCTTGAGGATATCACAAGCGGCCATATTGAGATTGATGGCACAGATGCCACTGATCTGGTGCCTGCAAAACGCGGCCTTGCGATGGTGTTTCAATCCTATGCGCTTTACCCGCATATGTCGGTGCGCAAGAACATCGCCTTCCCGCTGCGGATGGCCAAGATGGACCAATCCGAAATTGACCGCCGTGTGAATGCAGCCGCCGAGGTTCTGAACCTTGCCGACTACATCGACCGTAAACCGGGCCAATTGTCCGGTGGTCAGCGTCAGCGTGTAGCGATTGGCCGGGCAATTGTGCGTGAACCCTCTGCATTCCTTTTTGACGAACCACTGTCGAACCTTGATGCCGCCTTGCGTGTCGGCATGCGGATGGAAATTTCTGAACTGCACAAGAAACTTGCCACAACAATGGTCTACGTGACCCACGATCAGGTCGAAGCCATGACAATGGCTGATAAGATCGTTGTGCTGCAGGCCGGTGTGATCGAACAGGTCGGTTCCCCGCTCGAACTGTACCGCGCACCGCGTAACACCTTTGTGGCCGGTTTCATCGGTTCACCCAAGATGAACCTGATCACTGGCGAAGAAGCCACCAAGCATAACGCTGCAACCATCGGCATCCGCCCCGAACATATCGACGTTGTTCAAAGCGATGGCATGTGGCAAGGCACCGTTGGCGTGGCCGAGCATCTTGGCTCTGACACTTTCTTCCACATCCACAATACCGGACTGGCGGAAACACTGACTGTACGCGCCATCGGTGATATCAGCCTGACGCATGGCGACACGATCCACCTGAATCCGCGCATGGACGAATTGCACCGCTTTGATGCGGGTGGCCTGCGGATTGCATGAAACGGCTTGATGGCAAAACGGCCCTGATTACAGGGGGAGCGCGGGGCATTGGATTTGCCTTTGCCCGGCGCTACGCGCAGGAAGGCGCGCGCGTTGCCATTGCCGATATCGACCATGATCGCGCTGTCGCCTCGGCCAAAGAGATCGGGGGCCAGACAATTGCCATCGACTTTGACGTCACGGATCAGGCAAGCATTGATGCGGGTGTCGCAAAAACGGCGGCGCAGTTTGGCCAGATCGACATTCTGATCAACAACGCCGCCATCTTTAGCGCAGCACCCATCACAGAGATTATGCGCGACGACTACAACCGCGTGTTTGATATCAACATCAGCGGGTCGCTTTTTACAATGCAGGCTGTTGCGCGGCACATGATTGGCCGCGGCATCAAAGGCAAGATCATCAATATGGCCAGCCAGGCCGGGCGGCGCGGCGAACCCCTTGTCGCGGTCTATTGTGCCAGCAAGGCCGCGATCATTTCACTGACCCAGTCAGCAGGCCTAGACCTGATCCAGCACGGCATCAACGTGAATGCGATCGCACCGGGTGTTGTGGATGGCGAACATTGGGATGGCGTGGATGCATTTTTTGCCAAACACGAAGGCAAAGCACCGGGTCAGAAGAAAAAGGAAGTTGGCGAAGCCGTGCCATATGGCCGGATGGGAACGGCTGACGATCTTACCGGGATGGCGGTGTTTCTCGCCTCTTCGGATGCCGACTATATCGTCGCGCAAACTTATAATGTGGATGGCGGCAATTGGATGAGCTGATGAAAGACCAAGCACGACACGAAGCGCCCATTGTGCTGAGCAACGAGCGGCTTATGGATTTACCGGCAACCGTTGCGGTGCCTACTTACGACCGGGCGCAGTTGACCCCCGGCATTGTCCATATCGGGCTTGGTAATTTTCACCGCGCGCATCAGGCGTGGTATCTGCACCGGCTGATGCAGCAGGGCCTTGCGCTGGATTGGGCCGTCATCGGTGCAGGCGTGCGCGCCGGTGATGCCCAACAACGCGACAGGTTGGCGGCGCAGGACTATCTGACAACGCTGATTGAGTTGAAGCCATCACAAACCACCGCAGAAGTGATCGGCCCCATGATCGGTTTCACCCCGGTTAAGCCACATAACGCGGCCTTAATTGCGCAGATGGCTGATCCTGCCATTCGCATTGTTTCACTGACCGTGACCGAAGGTGGCTACTTTATTGATCCCGCCACCAAGGGGTTTGATGCGTCGCATGCCGACATTCAACACGATGCATCGCACCCTAACACCCCCAACACTGCCTTTGGCGCGATCATTGCCGCGCTTAAAGAGCGGCGCGATGCGGATACCGGGCCTTTCACCTGCATGAGCTGTGATAATCTACAAGGCAATGGCGCGATCCTGCGGCAAACGGTTGTGTCGCTGGCGCGCCTGTCCGACCCAGATTTGGCTGATTGGATTGACCAAAACTGTACTTTCCCCAATTCCATGGTCGATTGCATCGTACCTGCTACCGGCCCCAGTGAGCTGGCGCTGGTGCGCAGTCTGGGCATCGACGATGCCTCGCCTGTTACCCATGAAAATTTTCGCCAGTGGGTGATCGAAGACAGCTTTTGCGCAGGCAGGCCCGATTGGGATAGGGTTGGCGCGACATTCACCAATGATGTGCACGACTTTGAGGCAATGAAGATCAGGGTGCTTAACGGCGGGCACCAGATTATCGCAAACGCGGGGGAGCTTTTATCAATCGAGACGATTGCCGAATGTATAGCCCATGAAAAGATCAGCGCCTTCTTCCAAAAAACCGCCCGCGAAGAGATCCTACCGCATCTTGCCGCAGTGCCGGGCATGGAGCCCACGGCCTATGTCACACTGATCAATGATCGGTTTGCCAACCCTCGGATCATCGACACAACGCGGCGCGTGGCTTTTGATGGGTCGGCGCGGCATCCCGGTTTTATTGTGCCATCAATCAAGGACGGCCTGAAACAAGGCACGCCTATCGCCGGGCTTGCACTGGTCGAAGCCGTCTGGGCGCGCATGTGTGCTGGAATCCGCGAAGATGGCAGCGAAATTGAACCAAATGATCCCTTTTGGAATGATCTGCAGGTGACTGCGCTGCAAGCAAGGGACTCCTCTAAAATCTGGTTATTGCAAGAACAGTATTATGGTGATCTTGCGCAGAATGATCACTTTGCGGCCCGTTTTGATCACTGGTTGCAACTGATCTGGCGTGATGGCGTCGAAAGCGCGATAACACAGTATCTTGGAAAGGCCGCTAGGTAAGCCGTGCCAAGCTTAGTATGACGTTTTGTGCTATTTTCTAACGATATTTATACTGTCCCCTTTGATGCTGTTACAAAATTTTCACTTGATTTGTGTACCGTTAAGCCCCAAGTGAAGGGTGCAGACGTTATCCAACTCGACCACTGTTTTCCCTTTCGGCTACAGTCTCTCGATCTTGACACTGACTCGGCCAAGCTGTCGCAATATCGCGGACAGCATTGATACTAAAGGAAAAACACGATGGCTACTGGCACCGTGAAATGGTTCAACACAACAAAAGGCTTCGGCTTTATCGCACCTGATGGCGGCTCTAAGGACGTTTTCGTTCACATCTCCGCTGTTGAGCGTTCCGGCCTGACAGGCCTGCAGGACGACCAAAAGGTAACTTTTGACGTCGAGGCTGGCCGTGATGGGCGTGAATCCGCTGTGAACCTCGCACTCGCGTAAGCGAACCTGCATATGAAAGTGGCGCGCGGCTTCCGCGCGCTCACACCTGTTTGTTCTCATATTGGGAACAATACTCACGTTTCCTTGAAATTTTGGCAGAATTGTGGCACGGTGCTGAAGCGACGTTGACCAATCGACCACTGTTTCCCTACCCGGCCCAGTCTTTCGATCACGTTTGACCGAGCCGCGCCGCTGCACTTCCGCGAGCGGGTTATATAAGGAAATAAGGACATGGCTTCAGGCACTGTCAAATGGTTCAACACCACCAAAGGTTTTGGCTTTATCGCACCTGATGGTGGCAGTAAGGACGTTTTTGTTCACATTTCAGCTGTCGAACGGTCTGGTCTGACCGGACTCAAGGATGACCAGAAGGTCAATTTTGATATCGAAGCAGGCCGTGACGGACGCGAAAGCGCCGTGAACCTGACACTGGCCGATTAAGGCACATTATTGTTTAGTAAATTTTGGAAATGGCCGCCTGATCCGGCGCCCATTTTTCTTAGTCCAGAACAAATGTGACCTTCATCACAACGCGGTATTCATCGACTTTGCCGTCTTTGACGGTGACCTTCTGATCGGCAACCCAAGCGCCGGTAATCCCTTTCAGCGTCTTTGATGCGCGCTTGATCCCGTTCTCGACAGCATCGTCGAATGATTTCGACGAGGACGAAATAATCTCTGTGACCTTTGCAACTGACATTCATATTCTCCCTTTTGTTGATTGTACCGGGAAAACCTAACCCTACGCCCCGTCCCAGTCCACATCATCGACTTTTTCGACGCGCAATTTACCATCGGGAAAAGGCTGCATCAGCAACTTGGCATCTTCTTCATCGCCCTCAAGCCACTGCGTGCATTGGTCTTCCGTCAGGATCACGCCCATGCGGTGATGAATGTCGCGGACATCCGCCGATGGCGCGCAAGTAACTGTCGCCACCTGTGGGACTTGCACCCCGCCCGGGCCGTTCCACACGTCATAAACCGCTGCAAAGTAAAGCAAACCGCCATCCTTGCGCTTGATCCGCCACGGCTGCTTATGCCGTTTCTCACCCGTCCATTCGTACCAGCCGCTTGCGGGAACAATGGCGCGTTTCACATCGGCAAACGCGGATTTGTCGAACACCGTTTCGGACCGCGCATTGATGATCGTTTCCATCACGGGACGACCACGGGCGTTGACCCGACCAACCGGGATCATGCCCCAGCGCATATGTTGCGTACCATCAGTGGTCAGTGTGATCACCTCTTGACCGGGGGCGATGTTCAGGCGTGGCGCATCCGCTTTTTGGCCAACCTGTTCAGTCAGGAAAAACTGCCCCGGCATCGCCTATTGCGCAGCCGTCACAAGATCAAGCACCGCAGGCCCAATCGCTGCAACAATGACTGAAACCCCTTCGGGATTGGGGTGAATGCCGTCGGGTTGCAGAAACTCTGACATACCTTCCTGCATGCCAGCCGCGGCACGCAGACCAGCGGCGAAATCAGCGTAAAGCGCGATGTCGTATTTTGTGGCAAGCTCCACATACATGCCTTCAAATTCTTGTTTGTACTCCAGCCCGTAATTCGCGCCAACTGACAGCCCGACCAATAGCATTTCAACCCCTGCGTCTTGTCCGGCGGCCAGCACCCCGTCCAGATTGGCGCGACTTACAGCAGGGTCGATGCCGCGCAGATAGTCATTACCCCCCAGCGTCACGATCATGGCGTCCACCTCTGGGGTCAGTGTCCAGGCGACACGGCTAAGGCCACCAGCCGTGGTATCGCCGGATACCCCTGCGTTCATGACTGTCACATCTGCGCCTTGCTGTTCCAGCCACGCCTCTAGCTGCGGTACAAATCCATCGTCTTGCGCAAGACCGTATCCAGCAGTCAGACTATCGCCCAGTGCCGCAATTGTTACCGTTTCTGCCTGCGCCAGCGTCGTTGTCAGCAAAAGTGCCGCCCCTAACTTGGCAGCACGCGAAACGGCCCCATATGCAAAGGCAGACCCCCCGATTGAGGCCCATTTGATGACCGAAGCTGTTCTATCCATCGCAAATGCCAATCTATCGCTCGACGGTAACGCAGGACGCGTCGATATCCTGCATGACATCTCTCTCGACGTTATGGCGGGGGAAACGCTAGGGTTGGTCGGGCCGAGTGGGTCTGGCAAATCATCGCTCCTGATGTTGATGGGTGGGCTGGAACAGGCAACATCAGGGCAGATCATGGCCTTGAAGCAGGATCTGACGGCGATGAACGAAGACCAGCTTGCCCTCTTTCGTAGGGATAATATGGGGGTGGTGTTCCAATCTTTCCACCTAATCCCCACAATGACGGCCTTGGAAAACGTCGCAACCCCGTTAGAACTGGCCGGCGCAAAAGATGCTTTTGCCCGCGCCGAGGCAGAGTTGGCGGCCGTGGGCCTTGCTGACCGGATCAACCATTACCCAAATCAAATGTCTGGGGGTGAGCAGCAACGCGTCGCACTTGCCCGTGCTTCAGCCCCGCGTCCACGCATCCTTTTGGCAGATGAGCCAACGGGCAATTTGGATGAAACCAACGGGCAAGCGATCATTGACTTGCTGTTTGACCTGCGCGACCGGCATGGGGCCACACTGGTTATGGTCACGCATTCGGGCGAATTGGCCAGCCGTTGTGACCGGGTGGTGCGCCTGCGCGATGGACGCATTGATGCACCAGTGGCAAAGGCCGCCGAATGAGCCTTGCAATCTCGGCCAGACTTGCGGCGCGTGAATTGCGTGGCGGTTTACGTGGGTTCCGCGTCTTTCTGGCTTGTCTGGCCTTGGGCGTTGCAGCCATTGCCGCTGTCGGCACTGTGCGTGCTGGCATTGAGGCCGGGCTGAAACGCGATGGCGCGGCCCTTTTGGGTGGTGACGCAGAGGTGGAGTTTACGTACCGCTTCGCCCGTGAGGCTGAATTGGACTGGCTTCAGTCCATATCTGACGATATTTCTGAAACTGTTGATTTCCGGTCGATGGTCGTGGTCGAACAAAACGGCGAAACCGAACGTGGGTTGACACAAACCCGTGCGGTCGATGACCTTTATCCTTTGATTGGTGAGGTCCAGCTTGATCCACCTATACCCTTACCCCAAGCATTGGCTGACAAAGGCGGTGTGATGGAACGTGTGCTGGCCGACAGGCTGGCACTCGCACCCGGTGATCTGTTTCGGCTGGGCGAACAGACCTTCACATTGCGCGCGATCCTTGATCGCTATCCAGACAACGCCGCTGGTGGTTTTGGCCTTGGGCCGCGCACCATCGTGCGAACAGATGATCTGGCGGCATCCGGGCTGATCGCGGAAGGGACACTGTTTTCCACCCAATATCGCCTTGATTTGCCGCAAGGCGCCGATCTAGCAGTATTGGAACAAAACGCCGAAGCACAGTTCCGCGACAGTGGACTGCGGTGGCGTGATAGCCGCCGTGGGGCTGGCGGGGTGGCGCAATTTGTGGATCGGATCGGGGCATTCCTGATCCTTGTTGGGCTGTCGGGGCTCGCCGTGGGCGGCGTTGGTGTTTCGGCGGCCGTGCGCGCGTATCTGGCGGGGAAAACGGGGGTTATTGCCACGCTGAAAACTGTGGGTGCCACGCGTAAGATCATCTTTCAAACGTACTTTATCCAAATCGGCGTGCTGACCCTAGCAGGGGTTTTGATCGGTCTGATCTTGGGGGCAGCACTGCCGGTTCTATTCGCTCCGCTGATCGAAGCACGTCTGCCCATTCCGGCTGTCTTTACCGTCTATCCTGCACCGCTGTTTGAGGCCGCGGTTTACGGTCTGCTTGCCGCGCTTGTCTTTACACTTTGGCCGCTTGCGAAAACCGAAGATGTCCGTGCCGCTACCTTGTTCAGAGACGCATTTACAGCAAGCGCCGCCCTGCCCGCAGCTCGTTATCTGATCGCGATACTGGCTTTGCTTGCCTTATTGATCGGCACCGCCGTTTGGTTTTCCGGCACCGTTTTCCTGACGCTATGGACAGCAGGCGGCATCGCAGGCGCGCTTTCGATCCTCGTAATTGCAGCCTACATCATTCGCTGGGTCGCAAGACGGCTGCGCAAGGCCACACGCGGACGCCCTGCCCTACGGCTTGCCTTTGGATCCATTGGCGCGCGCGGGGGTGAGGCGACATCGGTCGTCTTGTCTTTGGGCCTTGGCCTGACGGTTCTGGCAGCGGTCGGTCAAATTGATGGGAACCTGCGCAGTTCGTTTTCCAATGATCTGCCCGAAATCGCCCCCAGCTATTTCTTTGTTGATATCCAGCCTGACCAAATCGAAGGGTTTCGTGAAAGGCTCAATTCCGATGCGGCAGTCAGCCGGGTTGATACAGCGCCAATGCTGCGCGGCATCATCACGCAAATCAACGGCCGTCCCGCAGAAGAGGTCGCAGGTGGCCATTGGGTGACCCAAGGCGACCGGGGCATCACCTATGCAGACGCACAGCCCACGGGCACCGAAGTAACCGAAGGCACTTGGTGGCCTGCCGGGTACGATGGTCCGCCGCAAATCAGCTTTTCAGCTGAGGAAGCCGCCGAGATGGGCTTGCAATTGGGTGACACAATGACCGTCAACGTATTGGGCCGCGATATCACCGCAGACGTTACCAGCTTTCGTGATGTCAGTTGGGAAGACGCAGGCATCGGTTTTGTCCTAGCCATGAATCAAGGTGCGCTGGCAGGCGCGCCGCACAGCTGGATTTCGACCGTCTACGCCGAGGAAGAGGCCGAAGCGGCGATCCTGCGCGATCTGGCGACTGCCTATCCCAACATCACGGCCATCCGTATCCGTGACGCGATTGATCAGGTGATCGAATTGGTCGGCGGGATTTCAGCGGCGACACGGTATGGCGCACTGATCACGCTTGTCACTGGTTTCTTGGTGCTGATTGGTGCCGCAGCTGCGGGCGAACGGGCGCGCACCTTTGAAGCGGCGGTTCTAAAGACATTGGGTGCACCACGCCGCCGCATCATCGCAAGCTTTGCACTGCGCGCCGCAATCCTTGGATTGGCGGCGGGGATGGTTGCATTGGGCGCTGGTATCTTGGGCGGCTGGGCAGTATCGACCTTCATTATGGAGACCGGCTATACCATCATATGGTCGAACGCATTGCTGATTATCGGCGGCGGTGTGCTGGCCTCACTTTTGGCTGGATTGGCATTTGCATGGCGTCCGCTTTCGGCGAAACCAGCGCAGGTGTTGCGCGCACGCGAATGAACGATCCTGCTTTCTTTGGCTATGGCAGCCTCGTCAATCTGGCAACGCATGCTTATGATGATCCGCGCCCGGCTGTGCTGCATGGCTGGCGGCGTGTATGGCGGCCGACCAATTTGCGCAAAGCGGCTTATCTGTCGGTCATGCGATGCGGACAAACCAGTTTACACGGCGTGATTGCCCGCGTTCCGGGCGCGGATTGGGTATCGCTGGATCAACGCGAGGCGGCGTATCAACGCCATGACGTCAGTCATACAATCCATCATGATGGCCCCTATGCGCCGACTGCAGTCTATCAAGTTAAGCCCGATCATATTGCCAATGCGGGCAGTCACCCGATCCTGCTCAGCTACGTCGATGTGGTCGTGCAGGGCTATCTGCGGGTACATGGTCATGCAGGTGTCACCCACTTCTTTGAGACCACAGATGGTTGGAACACGCCCATCCTGAATGATCGCGCGAACCCGATCTATCCGCGCCACCAGATCCTAAGCCGGGCCGAACAGGCCTTGGTCGATGACCACTTAACGGCGGTGATGGAGAAGGCTGAATAGGCGCGCTTGCCGGGCGAAAGGTTCGGCTGGTGTCGTCCCTGCCGCTTGCCTTGCGATAACACGGCGGGCGAGCAGAAAAGCAGCCAGCGCGAAAACCGCACCACCCAGCGATTGGCCAATCAAGACACCCGGTGCACCAAACCATACGGCCCCGACAATGACAAAAGGGATCGTGCCCAGCGTGTGGCGTCCCCAATTCACGATTGTGGAATAGAATGGACGCCCCAGATTGTTGAACGCCGCGTTGGCCACAAAGATAACGCCATTAAAAAAGAACATCAGCGACAGTGGACCAGCAAAGAGAAACACGAGCGTCAGGGCAAGCCCGTCTTCCAGTTGGAAAAGCATCTGAATGCCCGGACGAGCAAGAAAGAACAATGTGGAGACAACAATCACCACTATCCCTGTGAAAACCAAACCCTCGCGGAATGCCCCACGCACGCGGTCGCTGAGCCCCGCCCCGGCGTTCTGCCCGATAATGGGCCCGATGGCACCAGACAGCGCAAAGATGATCCCAAAACCAACCGGTGTCATACGGGCAACAATCGCCATGCCGGCAACGGCCTCTTCCCCGAAATCTGCCATCGCCCGTGTCACGTAAGCTTGCCCAATTGGCGTCGCCAGCTGTGTCAGAATAGCTGGGATCGCAATCGCCAGGATCGGGCGCAGATCAATCGTCAGGCTTGCGGCGGTAGGTTTATCGAAACCGTCATAGTGCCGGATCAGTGGCAAGAGCGCTGTGATCGCAATAACGACCCGCGCGCAAACGCTGGCAAGGGCGGCGCCGGTTAGTTCCAAATCAAGCCCGAAGATTAGGATCGGATCAAGAACCGCGTTAACCAGCCCGCCCCAGATCGTGGCCATCATGGCACGTCGGGCATCACCATGGGCCCGCAGAATGGCGCCGCCGATCATCCCAACCATAAGGAAGGGCAAAGATGGGACGATGATCTGCAAATAGTGGACCGCCAGTTCCAGCGTTTCACCGGTCGCGCCCAACAACGATGCAAGTGTGCTGAGATTGAACCAGACAGCTGCCGCAAAGACAGCACCGAAGATCACGCCGTAAATTAATGCGTTTGTCGCGCGCCTGCGGGCTTCTTCTGCCTGACCAGCACCCAAGGCGCGCGCGACCAAGGCGCCAGCTGCAATTGTCATCCCAATCCCGAATGAGGTCGTAAAAAACAGGATTGCACCGGCGTAACCCACCGCAGCGGCCAATTCAGCCTTACCCAGCATCGAGATGAAGATCATGTCGACAAAATCGACAAGAAAGACAGCCATCAGCC
This sequence comes from Roseobacter sp. CCS2, assembly GCF_000169435.1. GTDB lineage: Bacteria > Pseudomonadota > Alphaproteobacteria > Rhodobacterales > Rhodobacteraceae > Yoonia. Next base: position 538,043 of record NZ_AAYB01000001.1, read on the forward strand.
CGATGGAGGCCGTGAGCGACATCACCGAGATATGCCCAAACAGACTGCCTTGAGTGAATTTCGCCTGGGCGTCCGGGGCTTTGCTATCGCTCATGTCAATCGTGCGCCTGCGCTGGGGTGATCATACCCTATGGAGCGCAGGACGCCTTGCAAAGTTCAAGAACTTTCGGGCCGGGTTTAGTCTTCGAATGTGGGGCGCGTCTGCAAAAGCGGCATCACATCCGCCATTTCGGGCCCGCGCTGACGGCCTGTTACGGCCTTGCGCAGTGGCATGAACAGGCCTTTGCCCTTACGCCCTGTCGCTTCTTTCACCGTCGTTGTCCATTCGCTCCAGGTCGTGGATGTGTAGGGTAAAGGTGGCAACATCGCGAAAGCTTCGGCAACAAAGGCGCGGTCGTCGTCTTCGACCAATGGTGTTGCTCCGTCGCGGAAAAGAACCCACCAGTTGGCGACTTCATCAAGACTATTGATATTCTCGCGCACCACATTCCAAAACGGTTCTTTGATCTCATCCGGCACACCAGCCGATGTTAAAACATCGGCCACGTCACCCGCGCTAAGTGTTGCAAGATGACGGGCGGTGAGTGGGATCAGGTCTTGGGCGTCGAATTTCGTAGGCGCAGAGCCGAACTTTGACAGGTCAAAACCCGCGACAACGTCGGCGATGTTGCTGCGCAATTCAACCGGATCAGATGAGCCCAAGCGCGCCATCAGCGACAGGATTGCCTGCGGTGCAATCCCTTGCTTGCGCAGGTCGCGCAGCGCCAGCGTGCCAAGGCGTTTGGACAGCGCCTCGCCCTGCGGGCCGGTCAGCAGCGAATGGTGCGCAAAGCGCGGCACATCGCCGCCCAGCGCTTCGATCATCTGGATTTGCGTTGCAGTGTTCGTGACATGGTCAGAACCGCGCACCACGTCGGTGATACCCATTTCGGTATCATCCACGACGGACGCCAATGTATAAAGGATCTGGCCATCATTCTTGAACAAGACCGGGTCACTGACGGACGCCGCATCAATTGAGATGTCGCCGATAATCCCGTCAGTCCATTCAATCCGCTTGTGATCCAGCTGAAAACGCCAATGCGATCCGCGTTCGGCCCGCAGCGTGTTCTTTTCATCCTCTGACAGGTCCAAGGCCGCGCGATCATAGACCGGCGGTTTACCCATATTCAGCTGTTTCTTGCGCTTGAGATCCAGTTCAACCGGTGTTTCAAAACACTCATAAAGCCGCCCCATGTCGATCAGCTTTTGCTTGGCGGCCAGATAGTTGTCCATGCGTGCCGACTGATGTTCAATCCGGTCCCATGTAAAACCAAGCCATGTCAGGTCTTCTTTGACGCCTTCAATATATTCGTCCTTGGATCGTTCTGCATCCGTATCATCAATCCGCAGAATGAAGGTGCCGCCCTGTTGCCGTGCGATGGCATAGTTGAATAGTGCCGCGCGCAGGTTGCCGATGTGCAACCAGCCGGTGGGCGATGGGGCGAATCTGGTGGTGGTCATGGGTCCGTCTCCTGTTGATGGGCTTTGAGCATGAGACGGATGGGATGTCCAGTTTGGCCGGTGCTTTCAGATGCGCGCGCCCAGCTTCGCCTCTGCCAGAGTTTGATGGAACGACGAATGACAGGCTAGCTTGGCTTGATGGGCCAGCGTTTGCCTAAATCATCAAGACCCGCACGGATCAATTCGTCCAACACAGCCATATCAATGTCGGCAAGCTTGTTGATGTAGAGGCAGGATTTGCCGATTTTATGTTTCCCCAACCGGGACAGGATCGTCCCAAAGTCGGCATATCCGGGCATAATGTAGATCGACAGGTTACTCTTTCGTGGGCTAAAGCCGGTGGCCAGAAAATCGCCGCTGCGACCGCTGTTGTAAGTATAATGATACTGCCCGTAGCCGATCATAGTGGGCCCCCACATTTGCGGCTCCCATTCTGTAGTTTTGCGAAACAGCTTATCGAGTTGTCGCGCATCCGACTGCCGCGTTGGATGCGCGACCGCGGCGATAAAATCATCAACGCTTTGAACTGTTGCTTGGGTCTTATTTTCGGCCATGCGCAAGGTTATCATGGTTAGGCGCAGCGACAAAGGCGCAGCAGAGCACTGCCTTATGCGTCATCCGTATCAGCGGCCTGATATTTTACAACCAGCGCATTAAATTGCGCTTCATACTTGGCCAATCGCGCAACATCTTTGGTACTACTTAGGAACGGCTTGCGTCGTCCGGTGACCATAATGTTCTTACCCTCTGAAACATAGCTCGCCTTTTGATGCGCAGCGAGCGTCATGCAGCGCAGATCTGGGCGTTTGGCGCGTAAGTAGGCATAGTCTTCGGTCGGGAATGTACTGGGCAGGTTGAGGTCGCGTAATGCCCCGCACCGGGCCAACGGACGCAAGCTATCATCATCCAGCTTGATGGCCATCATCCGCAACTCTCTTAGATGAGGTAGCTTTGTCAAAGGCTCCAGCGTATTTATCTTTTGGTCGCTGTTTATGCCGCCCGCGATTGTAAGCGCACGGAGTGTCTTGATGGCACTGATAGGCGTGATATCATTGGCGTTGCGGATGCCATCAAGAACCAGCGCCGCAAGCATCAGGTCCGACAATGGCGACAGATCCGCAAGCTTTTGGACCCACCATAGGCTAAGATTTCGAAGCCGGCGCAGATCTTGCAAAGGTGCAATCGTCGTTGTGCGCAGTCCCTTAAATCCAAGTACCGCAACATCCAGATGCGCGCACATATGGATCAGTTCTTTTTCGTTCACCGAAAAGGCGTACGCCGCAGTCCCTTTCAAACGTCGCTTGATATCAAGTATTCGGTGAAGTGTCCCATCGACATAGACGTGACCCCCCTTGCCTTCTGGTACCCGCGCTGGGCCGCAGGCTATACCAAGCGCTTGGTTTAATTGCGCATGGATCGGAAAATCTGGTTCAACTGTCATCCCGCCAACGGTTCACAATCGGATAGCGCCGGTCAAGCCAGAAAGCGCGATCTGACAGGCGTGGCCCCGGTGCCGATTGAAAGCGTTTGTATTCGCTGATGTAAATCAGATGTTCGACACGCTTGACCGTTTCCCTGTCATATCCTGCAGCAGCGCAATTGGCGACAGATGCTTCCCCATCAACCAGCATCATCAGGATGCCATCAAGTACGTCGTAGGGCGGCAGGCTGTCTTCGTCTTTTTGGTCGGGGCGCAGTTCGGCTGACGGCGGTTTATCAATGATCGCAACCGGAATGACTTCACCCGCAGGCCCGTTCATCCAGTCACGGTGATTGGCATTGCGCCAGCGTGCCGCCTCAAACACCCGGGTTTTGTACATATCCTTGATCGGGTTATACCCACCCGCCATATCGCCATAGATCGTGGCATAGCCAACTGCGACCTCGGACTTGTTACCGGTGGTCAGCAGCATTTCCCCGAATTTGTTGGATTGCGCCATCAATAGCAGGCCGCGAATGCGGGATTGAATATTCTCTTCGGTCAGATCGGCCTCTAGCCCTGCGAAAAGCGGGGCAAGCGCATCCGTTACCGCGGCGCGCGGGCCAGCGATGCTGATTGTATCGTATTTGCACCCCAGCGCATCAGCGGCCGCGGCCGCATCATCAAGCGAGCCTTGCGATGTATACTCAGACGGCAGCATCACACAGCGGACGTTGTCGGCACCCAGCGCATCGGTGGCGATGGCCGCAACAATTGCGCTGTCGATCCCGCCGGACAAACCCAGCAGTACTTTCTTGAAACCGGTTTTGCGCATGTAGTCGCGCAAAGCTTCGACCATGACGCGGTAATCCTGTTCAATTATGTCAGGCAGTGTTGCCTTCTCGCCATCCAGCGCGACCCAACCGCTATCTGTCAGCTCAAAATCCACATGCGCCAATGCGCTTTCCATCAGCGGCATCTGCACTGCCAATTTTCCGCCACGATTAAGCACGAACGACCCACCATCAAACATCTGATCGTCCTGCGCACCGACCAGATTGATATAGACCAACGGTACGTCATTTTCGATGACACGGCTGACCATGTTATTCATGCGGATCGGAAACTTGTCCCGAAAGTAAGGAGAGCCATTGGGAACGACCAATATCTCTGCCCCGCTTTCGACCATCGCCTCGCAAACGTCTGGATACCATGCATCCTCGCAAATCGGATGGCCGATGCGGGCCCCGTTGTTGTGGGCGTAGGGGCCTTCGATATCAGCGCTTTTGAAAAGGCGCACCTCATCAAAGACATTGAAGTTGGGCAAAAAATGCTTGCGCGCGCGTGCCACGATTTCGCCGCCGCGCAAGGTGAAATAGGCGTTATAAAGCCGCTCTTCTTCCACCAATGGCGCACCAATCGACAGGGCTGGACCATCAGCACAATCTTTCGCAAGTGCCATCAGATGGACCATCGCATCAGCAACAAATGCAGGTTTGGCGACCAGATCCTGCGTTTGGTATCCGGTTAAAAACATCTCTGGCAGGGCGACCAGATCAGCCTTGGCAGCTTTGGCTTCAGCCCATGCCGCACGCGCCAGATCAGCGTTGCCTGCAATATCGCCAACTGTTGCATTTAACTGTGCCATCGTGAGGCGAAGAAATTTTGTCATAGTTTTGTCCCAATGCCTTGGCATGCATGTAGCAGAAAGAGGCGCGGGGGAAAGCCGTTTGACGACTTGAGGCAGTTCGCCGTTGTCAGGTGGCACCTCCTCTCATAAGCTGTGCCAACCATGAAGCGATCGGAGATAATGATGACGATGTTTGGATTACCTAAAGCCGTGGCGGTCGCCATCATTGCCGCGAGTTTGGCAACAGGTGCGGCAGCGCAAGAAGTTCAAACAAAGCAATACGATGACGGTGGTATCTACGAAGGTACCTTTGTCGATGGCAAGCAAGATGGCACCGGGACTTACCGCCTCCCCAACGGATATGAATATACCGGTCAGTGGGTTGCAGGCGAAATTCGCGGTGAAGGGATCGCGACCTTTCCGAACGGGTCCGTTTATGAAGGATCGTTTGTCGCTGGCAAGCCAGAAGGTCAGGGCCGAATCACATTTGCCGACGGCGGCACATTTGAAGGCGAATGGGTCGACGGCAACATCACTGGGCAAGGAATCGCCGAGTATGCGAACGGCGTAGTTTATGAAGGCGAGTTTCGGAATGCCCGGCACCATGGCACCGGCACAATGACAAGCCCGGGTGGCTACATCTATGAAGGTGCATGGCTGAATGGCGAAAAGGAAGGTGAAGGCAAAATCACCTATCCCGATGGCGCGATATACGAAGGGACGCTGAAAGCAGGCGAACGTGATGGCACAGGGACGCTGACCATGGCCGATGGTCTGGTTTACAGCGGTGCATGGGTTGACGGCCAGATCCAGGGTCTTGGCACATTATCCCAGCCCAATGGCGATGTTTATGAGGGTGTACTAGAAAACGGCCGCCGCGAAGGCGAGGGGCTTGTAACTTATGCCAACGGCGACACTTACGAAGGCACATTCGTCAATGACCGTCGCCACGGCACCGGGACATTTCGTGGAACGGACGGTTATGTTTACGTCGGCGAATGGGTCGAAGGTAAAATCGAAGGTGAAGGCGAAGTTACCTACCCCGATGGCTCTGTTTATGTTGGCACGTTTATGAACGATCTGGCCGACGGTACTGGCAAGATCACTTATCCAGATGGGTCAACCTATGAAGGCGCTTGGGAAGCCGGCGTTATCAACGGTATTGGTGTGGCGACGTATGCGAACGGTCTTGTCTACGAAGGCGAGTTTCTGAACGCCAAGAACCACGGCCAAGGCAAGATGACGTATGCGGACGGTTATGTCTACGAAGGACAATGGTCCGAAGGCCAGCGCAACGGTCTTGGGCGTGCTGTTTATGCTGATGGTACGGTCTATGTTGGCGAATTCCTGAACGGTCAACGCAACGGCGACGGTGAAATCACCCTGCCCGATGCCTTCAACTATGTAGGCGAATGGCAAGATGGTGAAATCAATGGCGAAGGCCTTGCCACCTATGCCAACGGTGACGTCTACGAAGGCAACTTTGTACGTGGCCGCCGCGAAGGCGAAGGAACCATGCGCTATGCGACAGGTCAGGAAAGCGTCGGCATTTGGTCCGATGGCGCGCTGGTGTCCGAGACAACCGGCAGCGAATAAACGAAACCTCTTTCAATCTGATCAAGGCCGGTTTCAGACCGGCCTTTTTCATTGGAAACCCTTAGACGTGCTGACCCGCATCCATACGATCAAGGAAATCGCCAGCCTCTTTCAGCACCGTTTCCTTGCGCGCATCATCCATCCGGTCCCAGACGCGGTACATATTGCCCATCCGTGGATTGCCTTCAAACCGCGCGCGATGCCGGTCCAGGAAGTGCCAGTATAACACATTAAACGGGCATGCATTGTCGCCCGTCTTGTCCTGCACGCGGTATGCGCAAGACCCGCAGTAATCCGACATCTTGTGAATATAATTGCCGGACGAAATGTAAGGTTTCGACGCGATGATCCCATTATCGGCGAACTGGCTCATCCCGATGACATTGGGGGCCTCGACCCATTCATAGGCATCCGCATAGACCGCCAGATACCACTCATGCACCTCTGCAGGTGCAATCCCGGCCAGCAAGGCAAAGTTGCCTGTCACCATCAGGCGCTGGATATGGTGGGCGTAGGCCTCCTGCTTGGTCTGGCCAACCGATTTGGCGATACAGTTCATCTTCGTCTCACCGCCCCAGTACATCGCGGGCAGCTTGCGATCATGACCCAAAGCGTTGCGGGTCACGTAATCTGGTCCTTCGCGGAAATAGATGCCGCGTACATATTCACGCCATCCAATGATCTGGCGGATGAACCCTTCGACGGCATTTAACGGGGCATGACCCTCGCGATAGGCATCCTCGGCTTTCTGACAAACCTCTAGCGGATCAAGCAAACCTGCGTTGATATAAAGCCCAACGATCGCATGATAGAGAAAACGGTTGTCGTTCAGCATCGCATCCTGAAAATCACCGAACTTTGGCAGACCACCCTTGAGCCAATGGGCCAGATGCTGGCGGGCCTGACCCGTATCAGTGGCAAACCAGAACGGTTCCAGATCACCAAAATTGTCAGCAAAGCGGTCACCAACAAGGGTAAGCACCTCTGAAACGGTTTCATCCGGGGTGAATTGCATCGGCCCACCGAAATCCACCTGATCTGGCGCTGGTTTGCGGTTGTCATGGTCGTAATTCCATTTGCCGCCTTCTGGCTTATCGCCATCCATCAACAGGCCCGTCTTGCGGCGCATATCGCGATAAAAATATTCCATCCGCAGCTGCTTGCGGCCCTCAGCCCAGTCGTCAAAATCCTGATGGGTTGCGATAAAGCGCGTATCAGGCAGGCTGTGGGTCTTAAGCGGCATATCACCCAGCGCCTCAATCAACCGCCATTCGCCCGGTTCGGTATAGACCACCCCCGCCGCGTCAAATTCTGCGGCGCGCCGGATCAATTCCCCGGTGATAGACCCGGAATTCTCGGGATCATCCAGTTTGGTGTAGGCTACTGTCCAACCGTCCGCGCGCAGCACCTGCGCGAACTTGCGCATGGCAGCAAAAGTGAAAGCGATCTTTTTGGGGTGATGGGGCACATAGCTGGCCTCATCGGCGACCTCAGCCATGACAACAACATCTTTATCCTTGTCAGCCTTAAGAAGGGCCGACAGGCCTGACGAAAGTTGATCACCGAGAACAAGAACAAGCCTCACCAGACGACCTCCTGTCCCGCATAGTCGTAAAACCCACCTGAATGTTCTGGCGTCAGCTTTTCAATGACCGCCAGTAGATTACTAGCTGCTTCTGTTGCGGGAACCGTCTTATGGCGGCCAGCGTAATTCTGGGTAAACGATGTTTCCACAGTGCCTGGGTGCAAAGACACGCAAACAGATTGCTTATGTGACCGCCCCAATTCAATCGCTGCCCCATGCACGATTTGGTTCAGTGCAGCCTTGGACGCACGATACGAATGCCAGCCGCCAATCTTATTGTCGCCAATTGACCCAACACGCGCCGATAAAGTTGCCACAACGCCGCGCTTGTCCTTTGGCAGCAAACGGGCGGCATGCCGCAAGATCAGAGCAGGGCCAATTGTGTTGACCGCTAAAACACGCGCCATATCGTCAGGCTTGATCGCAGACAGCGCTTTCTCAGGTGCACCACCAAGCGGGGCCAGAATGCCGACGGCGACAAAAATCAAATCAAAGGTGCCCGATTGCAGCGTCATGCCGCGTTCAACCGAAGCGGCATTTGCAACGTCAAACCCGTCAACAGACCGCGACAGGCCAGTCACGTCCCACCGATCACGTTGTAATTGCTGTGAAATGGCCGATCCAATCCCGCCACTTGCCCCGATCACCAATGCCCGCATTACACTCTCCTCTGGTTTGAACGAACTTAGCGCCAGCACTACAGCGGACAAGGCAGGGCGCGGGACACAAAACCCTTTTCAACGCAAGTTTCCACGTTATAGTCTGGCCCATGATGATCCGCGCACATATCACAAGCTTTGCCCCCAAGGGGCTGCTTTCGCGCGACATCCTACTCCTTAGCTGCCTCTGAGCGTGCCTGTCGGCGCGACCGCTCAGAGGGTGAAACGCGCCAAGACAAGCTAAGGATCAAAGGAATACAAGACATGACCAAATCGAACGAAGTGTTGATTTTCGACACAACCCTGCGCGACGGTGAACAATCACCGGGTGCCACCATGACCCACGACGAGAAACTGGAAATCGCCGAGATGCTGGACGACATGGGCGTCGACATCATCGAAGCGGGCTTTCCAATCGCCTCCGAAGGTGACTTTCAAGCGGTGAGCGAGATTGCCAAGCTGGCAAAATCTGCAACCATCTGCGGCCTGTCCCGCGCCAATTACAAAGATATTGATCGCTGTTGGGAGGCCGTGAAACACGCCAAATCGCCGCGCATCCACACGTTCATCGGCACGTCCCCTCTGCATCGGGCCATTCCGAATTTGGATATGGATGAAATGGCAGAGCGGATCCATGACACAGTGACCCACGCCCGCAACTTGTGTGACAACGTGCAATGGTCGCCCATGGATGCGACGCGGACCGAGTGGGACTATCTGTGCCGCGTGGTCGAGATCGCGATCAAGGCGGGTGCGACAACGATCAATATTCCCGATACGGTGGGCTATACGGCCCCCATTGAAAGCGCTGATCTGATCCGCAATCTGATCTCAACCGTGCCGGGTGCGGATGATGTGATCTTTGCCACCCACTGCCACAATGATCTTGGTATGGCGACGGCAAACTCATTGGCAGCTGTCGAAGGTGGCGCGCGTCAGATTGAATGTACGATCAATGGTCTGGGAGAGCGCGCCGGGAATACCGCACTGGAAGAGGTCGTGATGGCGCTGAAAGTGCGCGGCGACATCATGCCCTACACCACCAAAATCGACACGCGTAAGATCATGAACATCTCGCGCCGGGTCGCGACGGTGTCGGGCTTTGCGGTGCAGTTCAATAAAGCTATCGTGGGTAAGAATGCATTTGCCCACGAAAGCGGTATCCATCAGGATGGCATGCTGAAGAACCGCGAAACGTTTGAGGTCATGAAACCCGAAGATGTGGGACTGGCTGGGACATCTCTGCCCTTGGGCAAACACTCTGGCAGGGCCGCATTGCGTGCGAAACTGAATGAACTGGGGTTTGATCTGGCCGACAATCAGCTGAACGACGTATTCGTGCGGTTCAAGGATTTGGCGGATCGCAAAAAGGAAGTCTTCGACGACGATCTGATGGCCTTGGTCACCCAAAATGATGCCGAAGATGACCGCCTGAAACTGAAATCCCTTCGCGTCGTTTGTGGCACGGATGGTCCCCAAAAAGCGGATATGGTGATGGAAGTTGACGGCGCCGATGTTGAAACATCGGCCACAGGTGACGGCCCGGTGGACGCCACATTCAACGCTGTGAAAGCAATCTTTTCCCATGGTGCACGCCTGCAAATTTATCAGGTAAGTGCGGTCACTGAAGGAACGGACGCGCAAGCGACCGTATCCGTGCGGATGGAGGAAGAGGGCCGGATCGCGACAGGACAATCCGCCGATACCGATACGGTTGTTGCAAGCGCAAAAGCCTACATCAACGCGCTGAACCGCTTACTGGTGCGCCGCGAACAATCAGAGCCCGGATATGATGTAAAGGGCGTCAGTTACAAAGACGTATAGTACAACTGGCGCGACTCAATCTTAATGCGGCGATCCAAGTCCTTGGATCGCCGCTTTTCGTTTTGGATGAAGTGACGTTGCAACATAATCACAGACAAACGACAGGTAAGGTTGTAAAAATGTAAGTTTGAATGCAGTTGATACAGCGAAATACCACTGAAACACGCAGAAAAAGACAAGCGGCAGATTGCCGCCGCGTTTCGTGTCAGCAGGGGTTCTATCCCTAAGCCACTGTCTCTATAACCAGATGAAACGCGCGAAACAGGGCATGCGCGATAAAGACACACTGGGATTGGGAAGGCCACTGGCATGGCAGGCTTCGGCGGATTGTTTTCTTCGGATATGGCGATTGATTTGGGTACAGCGAACACGCTGGTCTATGTCAAAGGCAAAGGCATCATTTTGTCTGAACCGTCAGTGGTTGCCTACCACGTGAAAGAGGGCGTGAAAAAGGTTTTGGCCGTCGGCGAAGACGCCAAGCTGATGCTAGGGCGAACCCCTGGCAGCATCGAGGCAATCCGCCCGATGCGCGATGGCGTGATCGCAGATTTTGATACCGCCGAAGAAATGATCAAGCATTTCATTCGCAAAGTGCACCGCCGCTCTACTTTTTCAAAACCCAAGATCATTGTCTGTGTGCCGCATGGCGCAACACCGGTTGAAAAGCGCGCGATCCGTCAGTCGGTTTTGTCAGCTGGTGCGCGCCGCGCCGGTCTGATTGCAGAACCCATCGCGGCAGCCATCGGTGCAGGCATGCCGATCACGGACCCGACCGGTAACATGGTTGTGGATATCGGCGGCGGCACGACAGAGGTGGCGGTTTTGTCACTGGGCGACATTGTTTATGCGCGGTCCGTGCGCGTTGGTGGTGACCGCATGGATGAGGCGATCATCAACTATCTGCGCCGCCAGCATAACCTGCTGATCGGCGAAAGCACCGCGGAACGGGTCAAGACGTCTATCGGCACGGCACGCATGCCCGATGATGGCCGTGGGCAGTCGATGCATATCCGTGGCCGTGATTTGTTGAATGGTGTGCCAAAAGAAACCGAGATTTCGCAGGCGCAAGTAGCAGAGGCTTTGGCCGAACCGGTGCAACAGATTTGCGAGGCTGTCATGACCGCGTTGGAGGCAACGCCGCCGGACCTTGCCGCAGACATTGTAGATCGTGGCGTGATGCTTACCGGTGGTGGTGCATTGCTTGGCCAGCTTGATCTGGCATTGCGCGAACAGACCGGTCTGGCGATTTCTGTCGCCGACGAGTCACTCAATTGTGTAGCCTTGGGTACAGGCCGCGCACTGGAATATGAAAAACAGCTGCGGCATGTGATAGACTACGACAGCTAAACCAACGCGAGGGAACAGCCGCCCTTGGCACGCGATAAGAACAGCGAAGATTTCGTCGGCCCGATCCGCAGACTGCTGGTCGGGGTTTTGGTGTTGGCTTTGGTGGGTCTGTTTTTGGTGTGGCGGATCGACAGTCCACGCGTAGAGCGGCTGCGGGCAGCAGCGATCGATGCGATCGTCCCATCCTTTGATTGGGCAATGGCACCGATTACAGGGGCGACAAACCTGATAAGTGATTTCCAAAGCTATCAGCAACTGCGCGAACAGAACCAGGATTTGCGCCGCGAGTTGCAGCAAATGAAGGCATGGAAAGAAGCGGCCCTGCAATTGGAGCAAGAGAATGCCAAACTGCTGGACCTGAACAATGTAAGCCTTGATCCGCAGCTGACTGTTGTAACCGGCGTCGTCATTACAGACAGCGGTTCCCCATTTCGTCAGTCGGTTTTGGTCAATGTCGGTGCACGCGATGGGATCATTGATGGATGGCCCACTATGGATGCGATTGGCCTGGTTGGCCGTGTCGCTGGGGTTGGCCAAAATACCAGCCGCGTGATGCTGTTGACAGACACATCAAGCCGTATTCCCGTGACGATTCAGCCTTCTGGGCAAAAGGCTATTTTAGCGGGTGATAACTCACTCAATCCGCCGTTGGAATTTCTGGAAGACACAGCACTTGTGCGCCCGGGCGACCGGGTTGTGTCCTCTGGTGATGGTGGCGTTTTCCCTGCGGATCTGCTGGTTGGGCAAGTTGCGCTGGGCACGGACGACCGGTTACGGGTGCGCTTGGCAGCAGATTACCAAAGGCTTGAGTTCTTGCGCGTTCTTCGGTCGCAACCCCATGAAGATATCGCCGACCCCAATAACCTGCTGACACCCGAAGCCGAATTTTTTGGACCCGCAGGGATTAACCCCGCGTCCGTCAACACATCGGAGCTGACCGATGGCTGAGCAGATGGATCGCAAAATCTGGGTGCAGGGTGGTGTCTTTCTCGCTTTGGCGTTCGTGTTGATCGTGGTCGACCTTGTCCCACTGGATATGCGTCCATCGCTATGGGTTTCGCCTGATCTGCTTTTGGCGACAACCTTGGCTTGGGTTGTGCGAAAGCCGACTTATGTTCCCGTCTTGGTTATCGCGTTGTTGTTCCTGATGACTGATTTCCTATTTATGCGCCCACCGGGACTATGGGCCGCCCTCGTTGTAATCTTAAGCGAAGTTCTGCGCCGTCAGCACCGCGAATTCCGCAATATGCCTTTACTTGTCGAATGGGGCACAGTGGCGGTCGGGATCATCGCCATCACAATCGTTAACCGCATCGTGCTGGCTATCGTGGTGTCTCCGCAGGCCCCCTTGGGCCTGACTTTGATCGAAATGATTGCGACGATCCTTGTTTACCCTATCGTGCTTCTTGTCGCCCATTTCATCTTTGGCATATCGCGCATATCACGCGGCGAGATCGGCAGTAAGGGACAAATCTTATGAAACGCCCCCCAAAGGATATCATCGCAAGTGCGCGCACAATCAGTCGGCGTGCTTTGGTCATGGGTGGCGTGCAACTTGGCGTCATTGCCGCGTTGGGATGGCGACTGCAATCCATGCAGGTTGAACAGGCGGATGAGTTTCGCCTGCTGGCCGAAGAAAACCGGATCAACATTCGTCTTCTGCCCCCTTCACGCGGACTTATCTTTGACCGCAACGGTATTGCGATTGCGGCCAATGAACAGAACTATCGCGTTGTTATGGTGCGCGAAGATGCCGGCGACGTGGGCGAAGTCCTCGCCAAATTGACCGAGATTGTTAACATTGACCCCAGCGATCTCTCGCGCGCGATGGAGGAAATGCAACGTCGCTCGCCTTTCGTGCCCGTCACCATCGCGGACCGTTTGTCGTGGGAGGACGTGGCCCAGATCAACCTGAACACCCCTGCTCTGCCCGGTATTCAGGCCGAGGTGGGGTTGAGCCGCGTCTACCCCTGGGGTGCTGATCTGGCACATGTTGTTGGCTATGTCGGCCCAGTCAGTGATTTTGACCTCAGCCGCATTGATGATGCTGATCCGCTGCTGCAAATCCCCAAATTTCAGATCGGCAAGACAGGTGCCGAGAACAAGCTGGAACGTACGCTGCGCGGCAGTGCAGGCACACGCCGGATTGAGGTGAACGCCGCAGGTCGCATTATGCGCGAGCTGGACCGCCAAGAAGGTGATCCCGGCAAAGATATACAACTCACGCTTGACAGCCGACTGCAAAGTTATGTGCAGGCCCGGCTGGACGGTGAATCCGCTGGTGCGGTGGTCATTGATCTGGAAAATGGTGATCTGCGTGCCATCGCCTCTGCCCCTGCATTTGACCCCAACCTATTTGTGCGCGGTATTTCTGTTCCTGATTGGGCCGCGCTGAACGAAGACAAGTATCGCCCATTGGCGGCCAAAGCGGTGCAAGGTACGTATCCGCCAGGTTCCACATTCAAAATGGTCACCGTCATGGCAGCCATGGAAGCCGGCCTCGTTACCCCGGATGAAACGGTCTATTGCCCAGGCTTTACCGATGTCTTCAACATACGCTTTCATTGCTGGAAACGCGGCGGACATGGCAACATCGACTTGCACGAAAGCCTGAAGCAAAGCTGCGATTGTTACTATTACGAGATCGCCCAGCGCGTCGGGATCGACAAGATGGCCGAAATGGCGCGCAAACTGGGTTTGGGCGTCCGCCATGATCTGCCACTGTCTGCGGTTGCAGAAGGCTTGGCTCCTGACAAAGAATGGAAGGCGCGTGTGCGTGGCGAAGACTGGCGGATCGGTGACACCGTGAATGCGTCAATCGGGCAAGGCTATGTGCTGACTTCACCGTTACAACTGGCGGTGATGACAGCGCGCATTGCCACTGGCCGGACCGTGACGCCACGCTTGATCCGCTTGATTGATGGGGTAGAGCAACCTTCCGGTCTGGGTGAAAGCCTTGGCATCAATGAAAATACGCTGCGCCGCATTCGCGCGTCGATGGAAGATGTGTGCAATCATCGCCGCGGCACCGCTTACGGATCGCGGATTACCGATGATGCGCATAAGATGGCCGGTAAAACGGGCACCAGCCAAGTCCGCCGTATCACACCGGAAGAGCGCGCCGCGGGGGTGACCAAGAACGAAGACCTGCCGTGGGAACGCCGCGATCATGCGCTTTTTGTGGGTTATGCCCCTTATGACAATCCGCGCTATGCCGTGTCTGTCGTTGTCGAACATGGCGGCGGCGGATCACGCGCTGCAGCACCCATCGCCCGTGACATCATACTGCAAGCACAATACGGCGGGCCACCCCCGCTAGAGGCATATCCCGCAGGCGTCCGCGACAAGATCGCCGCGCAGCAACGCCGGATCGAAGAACGCGTACCGCCAGGTGCGAAAGGGCGCAGCCGGGTATGAGTTATCTAGAGTATAACACCAAATATGTGCCAACCGGCCTGCGCAAGGTGCTGCACCTGAACTGGCCGATCATCCTATTGCTGATCGCGGTCGCATGTGCCGGTTTTCTGATGCTCTATTCCGTGGCCGGTGGTTCCATGACCCCATGGGTCGAACCGCAGATGGAACGCTTTGCACTGGGTATGGTCCTAATGATCATTGTTGCGATGGTTCCCATCTGGTTTTGGCGCAACATGGCCTTTGTGGCCTATGGTGGTTCAATACTACTGCTTCTGGGGGTCGAGTTTTTCGGCGAGGTGCGTATGGGTGCGCAACGCTGGATCGATATTGGTTTTATGCGTTTGCAACCGTCTGAGTTGACCAAAATCACTTTGGTGATGTTTTTGGCGGCTTATTACGATTGGCTGCCAAATAAGAAAACATCGCACCCTTTATGGGTTGTTTTGCCGGTTTTATTCATTCTTGCACCGACGATGCTGGTCCTTAATCAACCTGACTTGGGAACCGCACTTTTGCTGTTAATCGGCGGTGCTGCGGTCATGTTTCTGGCAGGGGTGCATTGGGCCTATTTCGCCACAGTTGTTGGTGGTGGCGTTGCCGCCATTGTGGCTGTTTTCCAGTCGCGCGGCACGCCGTGGCAGTTGCTGCAAGACTATCAGTACCGCCGGATTGATACGTTTCTGGACCCCGCAAATGACCCGCTGGGGGCTGGTTATCACATCACCCAAGCCAAGATTGCGCTGGGGTCCGGTGGCTGGACTGGCCGGGGTTTTATGCAAGGGACGCAATCGCGCCTGAACTTCCTGCCTGAAAAGCACACCGACTTTATCTTTACCACACTGGCCGAAGAGTTCGGCTTTGTGGGGGCCTTCACATTGCTGGTGCTCTACCTGCTGATTGTTCTGTTTTGCATCATCTCTGCCTTGGGCAATCGCGACCGCTTTGCGTCCTTGCTGACCCTTGGCATCGCCATGACATTCTTTTTGTTCTTCGCTGTAAATATGGCGATGGTCACCGGGCTGGCCCCCGTTGTCGGTGTGCCCCTGCCATTGGTCAGTTACGGCGGGTCAGCGATGCTGGTCCTGCTGGTGGCCTTCGGTCTGGTTCAAAGCGCCCATATCCATAGGCCCCGTTAATGCTGAACGTTTTGTTTTCTGCGCAACCCGAACGCTGGGATGAATATCGCGCGCCACTGACCAATGCATTTGCAAAGGCCGGTCTTGAGGTGGATCTGGCGCAAAGCCACACGCCAGCGGATGTCGATTATATCATCTTTGCCCCCAACGGCCCGGTGACCGATTTCAGCCCATATACCAAGACCAAAGCCATCATGAGCCTTTGGGCAGGTGTTGAAACCGTCGTCGACAATGCCACCCTGACACAGCCGCTTTGTCGGCTGGTCGACGACAGCTTAACCAACGGTATGGTTGAATGGGTCGTCGGGCATACCCTGCGCCATCATCTTGGCATGGACGCGCATATCACCAAGCAAGACGGCACATGGGATAACTTTATCTATCCACCAATCGCCGCCCACCGGCCTGTGACCATTTTGGGCATTGGCGCGCTTGGTGCCGCTTGCGGTCAGGCGCTGCACGCGCTTGGCTTTCCAGTGACCGGATGGAGCCGCCGCGCAAAGGATATCCCCAATATCCGTTGCCTACATGGCGACGATGGGCTGCGCACAGCCTTGACCGGTGCACAGATTGTCATTCTGTTACTGCCGCAAACACCACAGACAACCAACATCCTGACTGGTGATACCCTTGCCCTGATGGCCAAGGGCAGTTCCGTGATTAACCCCGGTCGTGGTCCGCTCATTGATGATGCAGCTTTGTTGGCAGCGCTTGACAGCGGGCACATTGCCCATGCGACATTAGATGTGTTTCGGATTGAGCCTTTGCCGCCGCAAGACCCCTATTGGGCCCATCCGCAGGTGACCGTCACCCCGCATATCGCATCCTCGACCCGGCCTGAAACGGCAGCTGAGGTGATTGTCGAAAACATCAGCCGCGGCGAAGCGGGTAAACCGTTTCGCTATCTTGTGGACCGTGGGCGCGGGTATTAACGCAGCTTAGGCGGTTTGTCCGGGTTCATGCCCGGTGCACCGGGTACGTGCGGGGTTTCCGGTTCAGGCAAATCAAAGCGCAAGCCCACTTTGGCAAGATGTGCAGCCAACGGATCGGTCGCCCTGACAAACAAGACATCCATAACGCCTGCCTCAATGCCAGAGAACGTCAATGCTTCGCTGGCCGCAGACGCCAGCGCCTTTTCGGCACCTTCAACCGCATCGACAAACGCCAAAACATGCCCGCGCGCGCCATCTTCATAGGTAGCCGCCGCAAGATAGGCGAACCGTGCCAACCCGGCGGCAATGGCAAGTTTGCGATCTAACCCCGAAACAACAGCTTCGGGCAGGCCACCCGGCGCCAAGACTTCGGTCAATCGCGCCTCTGTTTCATCGGGACCATGTGACAGGGTCGCGACCAGCCACTCCACAGCCTCTGCCGGGATCAACATCGCCGATGGTGCCACATCAAGATTAAGCGCCAAACCAACACCCTGCCCCGCGAGCATTTCAGCAAGCGCACGCCCTGACACACCTGCATAGGGCGCGACACGGCCAACGAATTGTGACAACCGTTCTTCGCGGTCAAACACAAGCGTGAATTTCTGGTCTTCAATCTCAAACAATTCTGGCGTGATCTGATCGCCTTGCGCTTCGGCCCCCAGCAGTATGAACAGTTCGGTATCGACCAATCGTTCATAAAACCGCAGGCGTGCTGCATCATCATCGGGTGCGGCTTCCATGGTGGCATGGGCCTGATCAAGGTCGGTCATTTCAAAACATCTTTCACGGCAGCGCGCAGTTCGGGAAGCAGATCAGCCTCGAACCACGGGTTCTTCTTAAGCCATGCGGTATTGCGCCACGACGGATGAGGCAAGGGAAAGACGCGCGGTCCAAGGTCGCGCCAACCGCGTACCGTTTCCGTCACCCCTGACCTGCTGTTCAAATGCCAACGATGGGCATAGCCGCCCACAAGCAGCTTCAGCTGCACCTGACCCAACGCCGCCATGACCCGATCATGCCATGTAGCCCTGCAAATCGGGGGTGGCGGCAGATCAGAGCCTTTTGCGTCATATCCTGGAAAGCAGAACGCCATCGGAACAATCGCAATCTTGCTGCGGTCATAAAACGTGTCAGGATTCACGCCAAGCCAATCGCGCAAACGATCCCCGGACCGGTCCCAGAACGGTGTGCCTGCCGCATGAACCCGCATACCGGGTGCCTGACTTGCAATCAAAATACGCGGTGGCGTTTCAAACCAGACAATCGGGCGCGGCTGATGGCGTGTCGCGGTCGCTGCAAAGCGGTCACGACAAAGCGTACAGGCTGAAATCTCTTCTTGTAGGGTCATCAGTAAACAACGTTGGGATATCTTGATAAGAACGGCCACATAACAAATAGATCAGCAGCCCGGTTGAACCAGACCATTGCGGAAACGAAATAGGGCCGTGATAGGGCCTTGCCGAACATAAATCACGAAAACGTCGCTATAATCATGCCTTAAAGTCGCAGTATGGAAACCGCATGAGGCATGTTAACCTTTGGCCCATATAAGAAAGCGCGCCGCATCATGCGGACATGAGCGGGATTGAGATGTTAGAATTTGCCGAAGTCAGCAAATCGTTTTGGACAGGTACGCAGCGCAAGGTGATCCTTGATCGCGCGTCTTTCCGCGTCGAGCTGGGAAATTCGCTGGGCATTCTGGCACCCAACGGGACAGGCAAGACAACGCTGATCAATATGATGTCAGGTCTGGAAAAGCCTGATGAGGGCACAATACGGCGGGGCTGTCGGATTTCTTTTCCTCTTGGGTTTATGGGCGGCACGGACAATACGCTATCTGCGATGGAAAACAGCCGCTTTATCGCGCGCCTTTACGGGCTTGATCCAGACTATGTTGAGGCGTTCTGCCGTTGGCTGTGTGGTCTGGAAGAATACTTTGACATGCCACTTGGCACATATTCGTCGGGCATGCGCGCACGATTTTCCTTTGCGCTATTGCTTGCGCTTGATTTTGATATGTACCTGATTGACGAAGGCATGCCCGGTGCCACAGATGCCGAATTCAACCGCAAGGCGGGGGAAATTCTGCGTGAACGGCTGGAAAAGGCAACCGTAATTATTGTATCCCACCAACCTGCTGTACTTGAGCGTCTTGCCAAGACGGCGGCAGTGCTCAAAAACGGGCAACTGCATATGTTTGACACCTTGGAAGAGGCGCGCGTGCTGTATGACTACCAATCCTAAGGTTAAAAAGTTCCGCATCCGCCGGAAAACGCCCGACGAACAACAGCAGCCAGAGGCCGCTTCGGATGCTGTGGAAGCAGCGAAAGAGCCTTCGCATGCAGAACAGATCGCCGCAATCAGCAAAGAAGGTCTGACCGGCCGTCAATTGCGTATGGCCAGACGCGTCGCCATGAAAAACGGGTTTGAAGCATCTTCGGATTATGATGCCGTGCGCCAATTGCGGGCCGCAGGTATTGACCCGTTCCAACGCAGCTCTGTACTTGAGCTTGTGAAACCAGAGGGTGCCAAAGTACCGGGCCGACGGGGCCGCATCCAATTGCCCGATACACAGCGGGACGACGGTATCTCACTGCCATCGACCAACAACAACGAAGCATTGAACCGCAACGCGGCCGAAATCCTGCAAATTCAGCGCGATATCGCAGCGCGGCGCAAACGCAAGCTGGCCTTACTTTTTACGCGCCTGTCTTTCTTTGTGTTTCTGCCCACGTTTCTGATCGGCTGGTATTTCTACAATATCGCCACCCCGATGTATGCAACCAACTCTGAAATCGTGATCCAACAGGCCCAACCGCAAGGCGGCGGGCCACAAGGTTTGGCGACGCTGTTCCAAGGCACGTCAATGGCCACGCAACAGGACAGTATTGCTGTTCAATCCTATCTGGCATCACGGGAAGCGATGCTGCGATTGAACGATGACCACGGCTTTAAAACGCATTTTGCCGATCAAAACATCGACAGCATTCAGCGGCTTGAGGAAAATGCGACCAATGAACAAGCTTTTGGGCTGTACACCGATCACGTAAAGATCAGCTATGACCCCACCGAAGGATTGATCCGGATGGAGGTGATCGCCGCCGATCCGGTCAAAAGCTACGAATTTTCCGAAGCGTTGATCGGCTATGCGGAAGAACAGGTTGACCAACTGACAGGGCGTTTGCGCGAAGATCAGATGCGCGGTGCCTTGCAAAGCTATGAAGAGGCCGAGGAACGCCGTGCAGAGGCGCTGGCCACATGGCTTGCTATTCAAGAGGACGTTCGCCAGATCGATCCGCAAAGCGAAAGTGCGGCACGCATGGGGCAGATCAACACGCTTGAAAGCGAAAAACAAAGGCTGGAGCTGGTCTTGCAATCGCGGCTGAATGTTGACCGCCCAAGCGAAGTGCAGGTGCAGTCACTACGTGATCAGATCGCCAATATAGAGGCATTGATCGCCGAACTGCGCGATCAGCTTGTGGGTGGTGCGGGTGAAGAAGTATCTTTAGCTGCGCGCAACACAGAACTCCGGACTGCTGAAGAAAACTACACCTTCCAGACCGCGATGGTCCAACAGGCGCTGACACAAATGGAAACCGCCCGCATTGAAGCCAACCGTCAGGTCCGTTACCTGTCGCAAAGCGTGCGCCCGATTATTCCCGATCAGGCGACTTATCCACGTGCCTTTGAAAACACGATTTTGGCATTTTTGATCTTTGCAGGCATCTATCTGATGGTTTCAATAACTGCCTCAATCCTTCGCGAACAGGTCAGCTCTTGATGCATACAGTCAATATCGGTGATTTAGCGGTCAGCAATGACCTGCCCCTTTTGGTCATTGCAGGGCCTTGCCAGTTGGAAGGGGCCGACCACGCCCAGATGATCGCTGGCAAGATGGCAGAGATTTGTGCGGAACACGGTGCACAGTTCGTCTTCAAAGGGTCCTATGACAAGGCCAACCGCACATCATTGGGCGGTAAACGCGGGCTTGGGATGGATGAAGGCCTGAAGGTCATGCAATCGGTTAAAGACAGCATCGGCTGCCCTGTATTGACCGACATTCACGCCCCCGATCAATGCGCGACAGTGGCAGAGGTTTGCGACATCTTGCAGATCCCGGCCTTCCTGTGCCGCCAAACCGATCTGTTGCTTGCGGCCGGCGAAACCGGTGCTGTGATCAACGTCAAAAAGGGCCAGTTCCTTGCGCCATGGGACATGCCCAATGTGGTGTCCAAAATCGAAAGCACAGGAAATAAGCGCATCCTGCTGACCGAGCGTGGCGCATCCTTTGGTTACAACACCCTCGTGGCTGATATGCGGTCGTTGCCCACAATGGCGCGCACCGGTTATCCCGTGGTGATGGACGCGACCCATTCGGTGCAACAGCCCGGCGGTATGGGTGGATCATCCGGCGGGCAACGTGAATTCGCCCCGGTGATGGCGCGGGCGGCTGTATCCTTGGGCATTGCTGCTGTCTTTATCGAAACGCATGAAGACCCCGATCATGCGCCGTCAGATGGGCCCAATATGATCCCGCTTGATCAAATGCATGGTGTCATCAAAAGCCTGATGGCGTTTGATGGGCTGGCCAAAGCCGATCCATTGCGTGTGTGACCCCCCGCGAATTCCCAGCTATGCTGTAATTTTTCCTGGTAGATTAATTTCCATGCGCTTTTTGATGATCCTTGTCCTGTTTCTATCGCTTGCCATGCCTGTCACGGCGCAAGAGGCGAATGGCACCATCACCACCGAAAATTCGGCGCAGCAGGACGCGGCGATTGCGATGCGTATCCGCGAAATCCTTGGCGAGCTGGGAAACTACAACGATGTCAGTGTAACCGTGAATGAAGGGGTTGTGACCCTGCGCGGAACAACAGCATCCGCGATCGAGGCTGTCGAACTTGAACCCTTGGCATCCCGTGTTGAAGGTGTTGTCGCGGTCCGCAATCAAGTGACCGAAACCACAGATATCGGCGAACGGCTTAATCCCGCAATCGAACGGTTCCGGGCACGCATTGATCAGCTGGTTATCTTTCTCCCGCTTGCTTTGATTGCGGGTGCGGCCTTTGCGCTTGTCGTCTTGCTTGGCTTCGCGCTTGCGCGGATGCGCCAACCTTGGGAACGGCTGGCCCCCAACACGTTTATTGCTGAAATTTACCGGCAACTCTTGCGTATCGCCTTTGTGATTTTCGGCATTGTCATCGCCTTGGATATTCTCAATGCGACAGCCCTTCTCAGCACGATCCTTGGGGCTGCAGGTATTATCGGTCTGGCCTTGGGTTTCGCAGTCAAAGACACGGTTGAGAACTTTATCGCCTCGGTCATGCTCTCATTCCGCCAACCCTTTCGGCCCAATGACACGGTCGAAATTAACGGCGATATCGGCAAAGTCATTCGCCTGACCAGCCGCGCCACGATCCTGCTGTCCTTTGATGGCAACCACATTCGTATCCCCAATGCGACCGTCTTCAAAAGCCGGATTATTAACTACACGCAAAACACAGAACGCCGGTTCATGTTTTCGATCATGGTTGAACGGGACGCGGACCTGCAAGAAACCCGCGCGATGGTGGCCAAAACGGTGCAGGACCTGCCTTTCGTATTAAGTGAACCCGCCGCGCAAACTTGGATCGAGGCGCTTCACCCTGCCGGGGTCGAACTGGTGATCACCGGATGGGTCGATCAAAACGAAACCTCAATTGTTTTGGGCAAAGGCGAAGCGCTGCGTCAGGTCAAACTGGCGATCCAAGCTGCTGGGGTTGTGATCCCAGATGCGACGCAGGCCATTCATCTTTCGCGAGATATAAAACCCGTCACAACCGAACCACTTGAGACCACACAAGTTGAAACCGTGGATGCCAGCGAAGACGCCGCCCTTGACCGGATTGTAGATGCGGAACGGCAAGAGGAAATCGCAGAAGACCTGCTGCGCGAAGACAGCCTGAAAGAATAGACATTTCTTTGCAAAACGGGGCTTGAACCAATCTCGCCTTCGCAGTATCTAGCGCTTCGCTGCTGGGATGTAGCCAAGTGGTAAGGCAACTGTTTTTGGTACAGTGTACCGTAGGTTCGAATCCTACCATCCCAGCCAGCTTTTCGGATTGTGCCGTCCGGCGTGAATCGCAACTTGTCCGGCGAGAAACGCGACTTATGTCGGGTAAGACAGCAACTTCTACTGAATTTGTCGTATTTGAGGGTCGTATCTTCACTCAGGTGGTGTGATTTCGCATTTCCAAGAACCGCCCCCGATAGACAGGGCCCGCTCGATATGAATTCGGCACCTAGGCATCTGATCCCATGGTTTGATGGTGCGATCTATTCTTGGGAATGGAAGGAAGCATTGTGGCGCATTGGTGCAAACCTCATAGTAGAGGTATGAGTGGATATACATTTAAAGTAGTGACGCAGCGGTTGGGTGGTGGTGAGCTAGATCGGGCGATTTATCATGTGTTCGGTGAGACCCAGCAGGACGCTGCACAAAGGCTATCGGCTTTCATTGGTGGCAGGCTTGATGAAGAAATTCGCTGTGTTCGCGAGTTGACCGAGAACGAGATTGAAGGTCTCGACCTCGCAAATCTCAAGGTGGTTCCATCCGGCTAGTTGCGACCGGGCTAGGGTTTGTTGATCAGGGATTATGCGTTCAACTGCGCAAGTTGGGCATCAATCTCAGCAAGTGCAACAGTACGGCTGTTCAAGACTTCTCTGCGCATTGCTGAAATACACACCTTCTCGCACTCTTAGTCTTCGATCAGATCGAAATCGTCCCCACTCGACTGCTTTCCAGAGCTCCTCTTCTTTTTCGGCCGCTTGGAACCCTTTGGCACGTATTCATCGCTTAACGCACGCTCAACAAGCCATTTGGCGGTGTGCTTGGGAAAACCCTCACCGTAGTGGCGGATAAGACTGATATAGCTAAGCTTGAGCGCTGAGAGCTTACAAAGTTCTTCGTCGGTGTCTGAATTGCTGACCACCAGGCCTCCACCTTTTGGTGCAAGTTTGATGTTGCTGTTACTTAGACGTTCAGAAAGCTCACCCCATGTCCTCGTTTGGGCAACAGCATTCTCCACGATTCCTTTCAGAACATCCAATTGGAGGTCGTCCGCATCGTTGGTCTCCAGTGTTTCGACAGCAACGGTTTCAACGCCTTCCTCTTCGGAAACACTATTTTCGGGCTCAACTCGGGCGGTGTTGCTTACGTTGACCACTGCCGGGCAGCTGCCAGAAACACTCTCTAATTCAAAGGTCATTTCGGGCAGCACGGTTTCCCAATTGTCACGTTTGAGGTACTGAACAAACTCCTTCTCATTATCCGCCTTGCCCCAGCGAATGACCGCACCGACGTGTCCCGCCACGAAGACATGCCCTTTTGGCGGTTGCCACGCTTTGGCCATGCGACCTAGCGTTTGGCCTTGAAGGTTCTCCAACGTCCATCGACCATCACGTTGGATCAATCGGATCTCATACCCCACTTCTGCAGCGGCGATGGCAAGGTGTGCAGGATGATTTTGGCCAAGGCGTCCCGCGAAGGAAAGATCTACTGATGCTGTGTCCGGCAATTCGTAATGCTTCATTGCGGGTAACTCTGTCCGCATGTCGGCTGCAATCGGTCGCCGGATGACGCTATTACCTTCCGGCTTCAGGAAAAGGTGTTGGCCGGTAGTCGTCAAGGCCAAGGTCTTTTGAGCGCGTGTCATAGCAACATAAAAGAGACGCCTGGGCGCGTCCGCGTCTTCGTTGTCAGATTTGCCCTGCCAGCCACCATCCAGAATGACAACATGATCAAATTCCAGTCCCTTCGCACGATGGGCGCTGAGTAAAAGCAACCCACGTTGGTCACCGCGCGTGTCGCGTGACCACTCTGCCAACCATTCGATCACATCAAGGGCTGGCATCGTGCCTTTGCCAAGCTCGCGCGCCAGAGCGGCAATGCCTTCGGCGATCATGTCGATCCATCGGTTTCCGGGCTGCTTGTTTAATATCGCAATGATGTCTTCTACCGACAGCAGCAGCCCCGGATCCTGTCGCATATCGGCAATGAGAGTTTGCATTTCCCTCAGACGCCAAATGCTGGGCAAGGCCTCGTTTGCCAACTCAACCGTGATGTCCAGCTTTTCAGCGTAGGACCGCACAGGGCCTAGCCGCTTCCATTCACGCGCTATGATTGCGGTCCGATCCCAGCGAAAATCAGGGTCCAGCTTTGATATACGGACCAATTCATCAAGCGCCGCCATAGCGTGAGGCACATCCCCAGTCGCGCAGTCTAAAAGCTGTACCCGCCCTTGCGCCACGGCATCATGTCGGGCCATTGCGCCACCAGCGGCCTCAGAATGCCTGCCGCGATTGACGGTGATGTCATGTTCGGCCTTCATGCGATCTTTACCCGATCGGATCACCGCATTCGCCGCAGTGATGATAGCCTGCGTTGACCGATAGTTTTCTGTCAGAAAAGCGGGGCGCGCGTTATAGTCTTCATCAAATTTGCGGATGTATTGAATGGAAGCACCCTTGAAAGCGTAGATATTCTGATCATCATCGCCGACGGCAAACAGACTTAGCTTCAGGTCGGGATCGACCAATGACCGCCCGGCAACCGCTGAAATCAATTCATATTCGTGTGGGCCAATGTCTTGGTATTCATCGACAAGGATCCAGCGGTAGCCTTGGATCAGGGCGTCACGCTGTGCCTCGGCATCGCTGGGACTCAGGCCTTCGCCTTTCAACTGCCGGATGGCCTCTAGGATTACACCGTCAAAATCATGATCCTCGGATTTTTGGCCCGCAAAACTTGTCCCGACAAGACGCATGGCCAGTGCGTGGCAAGTGGATACCGTGACCCCGTTTACGTCATCACCGACCAGTGCGCGTAGACGTGCCCGGACTTCAGTCGCCGCATGGCGGTTATAGGTGAGAACCAAAATGCCGTTTGCGTCTTCGCGTTTTATCCGCAAGAGGTAGGCAATCCTGTGTACCAGCACCCGCGTCTTGCCGGAGCCCGGCCCGGCAAGCACAAGAACATTTGTTTGCTCGCGCGCATCGGTCACAATTTTTTGATGCACCGCATTTTCCAGCACATCGACGATCGCTTTCCACGAGGCGCTTGTCGTTTGTCGCTTGATCTCGCGGCTTCTGCCCGGCATCCAACGATCCAGAAATGTATCATTGTCGCTGGTAAAATAATCTCCTGATAGTTGCTCTGCGTCTTTCATTGCGACCAAGCCAAGCTCGGCATAGGCCGCCATGACATGCGTCTGCATCGTCTGCTCGGCGTAGTGGTCTTCTAGCGGTGCAAAATGGGCTTGCGTGAACCGACCCGCGTCTGGTTTCAGGTGAACGGTCATCGCGGGCCGAAAGACCGTCAGCCCCTTGCCAAGCGTGACAATGCTTTGTTCATGAAGCCACAACAATGCGCGCTCCAAAAGCTTCGTCATGTCGCGCACGTTGCTTGATTGCAGTTCGATATCGCCGGTCAATGTCTGCAACAGGTCACCCACCGTCGTCTCGACCTGAATGTCCTTGCCGCGCGTCCCTGCAGGAACGAGACCGATTAGATATTCCAGCAGGCTTGCTGCCGCCTTTTGACGAATTTCAGCCGTTTGGTCGATTGAGCCCCACGTACGATTGAGCGTGATCGACAGTGCATTTCGCGAGGCTTTTCTGATGCTGATATTGCCTAGGCCGCCGTCTTGGCCCCTGCCGTCTCGGGCCATCCCGCGCAGCAGTTTTTCGATCACATCCGGGCGCGCGGCAGTCTGATCTTTGTCACGCAAATGTTGGCATGTTTCGGACAGATGCAGTGGAACCGCCTCTGACTGGGCTGTATCGGGGGCCGCTTCACGTAGAGCCGCGATCAGGTTTTTCTCAAGGGCTGCGACCTGTGTCAGGCGACCAGCAGAATGGCCTTCAACACCGATATGCACGAAAAGCGTCACGGCAAGGTCATTGCGTGCAACCCCAAAGGTTTCCAAATCGGCCATCGCCTTGTTCAATTCGTTCGGCCAAAGCCCGCTGACCCCACACAGCTGATCGGTCGAAATGCCTTCATCGGCAGGTGCGTCTATCAGGTGTTGGACGATAGCAATCAACGCCTTGCGTCGCTTATCGCTGATTTGCAGGCCGTTAAGCTTACGCTTTGCTTCAGAAACAGTGCTGACAGTCAGCGAAGAAGGATAGACTTGGACGCGGTTTTCTTCCCGGCTAAGCAGCGTGGCCTCTTCCAGCCAAGACACGGCCGTCTTGACCCTCGTATCGTCAGTGACGCTATCGCGCTGAAAGTCCCGGTCTTTTTCTTCCTGAACGATTTCTCCGGCCGTGGCCACGACCTTTCCGGTCTTTTTTGTCCGTTCGTCAATGCGCCGAATTGCCTTGAGGATTGCGCCGATTTCGTGGCGGGCGAGCCGCGAACGGGCCGACAATTGAAACTGCCGTTCGACGTCATCAATGGCGTACAGCAGCACGCAGTTTGCATCCTGGCGGTCACGCCCTGCGCGGCCAGCCTCCTGTAGGTAGTTTTCAAGCGAGCCTGGAATATCGCAGTGGATCACAAGCCGAATGTCGGGCTTGTCGATCCCCATGCCAAACGCATTCGTCGCGGCAATCACCCGCAGATCGCCAATACGAAATTTCTCTTGGGTATCTTTCTTCTCATCTGGACTTAACCCGGCATGGAAATGTGCAGCCGCCATGCCCTGATGCGCCAGAAATGCGGCGACGCGTTCGGTCGATTTCCTGCTTGAACAATAAACAACCGCACCTGAACGCCCATCCTGTGGCAGCATTTCTGATATGACATCATAGATGTCACCCAGTTTGGCTTCTTTCCGCGTTGATCGCACATCAAATGTCAGGTTGTGGCGGGCCGCACCGCCATCCAATAACTTCAGATCGACGCCAACCCGGTCTGCAAAATGTGCCGTGATATCGTAAACGACCTCTGGCTTTGCGGTTGCGGTCAGACAAAGGACTGGTGCGGGCGGTTCATCGCCGGAAAATTCTTTGATGAAGCGTGCAACATAGCGGTAGTCGGGTCTGAAATCATGCCCCCACTTGGAAACACAATGGGCCTCATCAAGCACCCAAAACCCGATTTCGCGTTGCTTTAATATGTTGCGTATCGAAGTGCTACGAAGCTGTTCGGGCGAAATGATCAGGATGGACGCATCTCCCATGCGCACCTTTTCGAGCGCGTCCTGACGTTCCGGCATGGACATCATACCGTTGATCGTGACCGAGGATGAAATCCCAGCGCGTTCCATCCCATGCACTTGATCGGCCATCAGCGCCACAAGTGGCGATACCACGACGGTCAATGCGCCTGTCTTATCAAACCGGGACAACGCCGGGATTTGATAGCAAACAGACTTGCCCGTGCCCGTGGGCAGGATGCCCAAAACGCTCCTACTGCCCATGGTTTCGCCGACAATACGTTCCTGCAAGGAATACCCACTGCAGTCTTTTGGTTCCGGCCTGAATGCTTCGAACCCAAACCATCTTTGCAGTGCTGCGGTCGGGTCATTTTGTTCGGCACACCACTGGCAGCTTGGATCCTTGCAGGAGGTATCGCGCAGATGCCCTACGATGAGAGACGCTTCTTTGAATTTGGCACGTACCCATGGCGGCATGACGGAGTCGCCACCCGCGACGGAGATCCAAGACAACGCATAGGCCATCGGCCAACCTATGTTTGCGTCATCCAGGCGAACGAAGACTTGTTCGAGGCGGTTCTCGCAAACCTTTTTTCTGACCAGACGACCAATAGCCGCGAACACCTCTTGCTGTGCTGGCCTCACCGCCCCTCTGACGTGATTGAACACAGCGTCAAATCCGGGCGACAGATCGCCGCGTGTCGTAAGCCAGTGATAAGCCAACAGGGCATCGGGGGTGTCTCGATTGAGCTGAGCGAACGCCTCCAGCTGGTTCGCCAAAACCTGAAAAACCAGTTTTGCATCAAGCTCCGGGTCATTCAATCGTCCGGCCTGTAGCCGCCCGTCATGGTAATGTTTGACGAGGTGGTGATAAGGATTGCGTGGAAAGGCCAGCGGATTCAGCCAAAGTGTGTCGATGGGAGCCTGCATGATTTGGGCCAGACGCGGTCGTAACGCCACAAGGTGCGCCATATCATGTTGCAGGAAGTTATGGCCAATCGGATGTTCAATGCCATCGATTGCCTGTTCCAAACGATCAAGCCCCGCTTCAATCTGTTCGTTTTTCGAGACAATTGACGGGCTTTGGTCGAATGGGACCGCCGCGAACGCAAAGACCCGTGCCGTCTTTGGGTTGACTTCTAAATCAACCGACAAACACCGCTTCAAAAAAGCGCGGTGCTTCTCGGGCAATGAAGATGAGGTATCTGAGTCAATCATTTGGGAGGATGGAACACAAATCTTAGGATGTGTGCAACTGGAACGTTATTGCTGCCGAATGCAGGCCAAACCGCGCAACAAATATATTTCAATGGCTGCTTTCAGGTCTAAGTCTAAGGGCTGCCGCTCGTAGCTCAGATTTGGCGTGGTTCACAGCTAGTGCTTGAAGCAGTGCTCCCTATGCCACGACACAAACTCTGCTCTCGGGTGTTCCGCCGCCCTTTCTGGCACCAAAAGCTTGCCCGATGAATTGATCATTGACGTCACCGCATCCGGATCGTTGGCCTGTCTCGATACCAAAACCGATAAATCATCAGACAGGCCGACAAGTCCCCTGTCGAACATCCAATGAGCCGTACCAGACAATGCGATACCATTGCTGATGATGTCGGGACCATCGTGTTCAACCGGCCTAATATGTGCAGCTTCTACTTCTGCACGTCCGCCACCGTTGATGAGACGCAGACCGGTTATCGCGCAGCGTTCGCCATAGGCACGGAGAACGGTTTTGCGGAAGTTGCGGTCGCGCACCGCCCTGTTGGTTAGTTGATTGATGCGTTCTCTGGCGGTTGGCAACTGGAAGGGCACTTGATCTTCTTTGAACCCGCCATTTTCGCTGAGCCGACCGACCCGAGGAAGGATGTCGTGATCTGTCCCGAGGCCGAGCTCCACGATCCGGGCAAAATCAGTTGGTGATAGCGGTCGGACAGCCGCTTGAGCCCGTCCGGAGATCTTCCCGACATCATTGAGCAAACCTTGCTCGACAATCTTGTGTTCAAAGCGAAACGGCACCGGATCGCCAAAGTCGAGATATGTCCCCGGTTCAATCACCGCTAAGTGCATGTCCGCATTCCTGTGATCAGGAATGACCTCCTGCACTTTGGCGACGGCGAAATAGCCCTTAGTGTTTCTGACCTTGCTGGGCTCGAGGTAGACAATCCAGTCACCCTCACATTGCTGAACCCGTGTCAGATACTGCTTTGGGAACTGGTATCGCTTCGACGGCACGTCGTCATAAATGGAGTCAGTCCGGTGGATGAAAACGCCAAATCCCATGATTTGGAAGATGACGATAAAGGACTACGATGCCAACCCGCCAAACCATTTGAAGGTCAGCGAAGAATGTGATGCGAAACCAATGATTGCGTCAGCATGGAAACAAGTTGCCCGTTTTATACAACATGTTTCCGTACCTGGTGTGCTATACTGAATCGACGCGATAACTGGACGCCACCAAACGGGATGGGCCCCGAGACGGCTGTCACTAAGTTGCACTATCTGACGGAGCGGCGAGTAACTGCGGCTATGAGGCGTTGGTCTAAGACCTAACCAACAGAGTATGGGCTTCGACACGCATCGCTGAGGCAAGTCTGGCAATGTTGTCGACAGAAATGTTCTGCTCAGAGCGCTCAACGGCACTAAGATAGGTCCTATTGAGGCCTGCCTCATGGGCAAGACGTTCTTGCGACCAACCTTTCTCGGCTCGATAGAGCCGGAGGTTCCGTGCAAGCACATCTCTCAGTTCACTTTTGGGCGTTCGTTCCACAAACGGTAAAGTGCCGTTTGTTGGTTTTAACTCTACCTGTTTTAAGATACATTACATCTGTGAAGTTACATTTCATCATAACTCTTGCGCCCAGTGAAGACGCTAGCCCAACCGCGGCCATCGTGGCGTTGGCATTCGCCGTTGTCGAAAGGGACAGCTTGGTAGGCGGCGACCGCGTGCTGAATCGTACAAGTACAATTTGAAATGGAACCAAACCTGCAAATGATCTCATGCCTCGGTTTCAAGGGTGGGGCCGGTCGGACAACTACAGCGGCTGCGTTGGCTGTCGGCCTAGCATCAATTGGTCAGCGGGTGGCTCTTATTGATGCAGGATATGCGGTTCCGCTTGAGGAAGGATTTGTCTCAACAGGGCGCGCCCACGGCGCTGTGCCGGATCATAGCGTCCTTGGGGGTGAAGGGCTTCGGCAGCCTAGTCCACGATGGAATTCTGAGCCCTATCAAATCTCAGGTTTATGTTAAGCCGAGGTTCGACATGGTCGATCTCGACACGCTAATGGCCAGAGTTCAGCGGCACATGCATCCAAACCTCGCGTGCCGCTCCGCTGAATTCGCCTCCATCCCGAAAGCTTGTTTTGAGGTATCGTGCGCGACATCGACGGTCATCAATCTGCTGATGGACGGGCATTTGAAATCCGCCGCCTGGACGCACCAGGGCAAAGGGCTTGCTGGGATCGTCATTGATCCGGTCGAGCTTAAATCAAAACTCGCGTCGTTTTCGAAAACTGGCCTGACTATCGAGGATTTGAGGGACAGGCTTGGTCTCCAATACACGCAGGTCAAAAAGCTGATCGCGCGCGATCTCTTGCCCGCATTTACGGGCCGAAAGAGCAGTAGTGGCCGGAGGGCGGTGCTTGTCGACCCGTCTGATCTCGCCGCTTTCTTGGATGATTTTCAAACCATCCGGACAGCTGCTGCTCGGCTCGGCATCAGCGAAAATGCCGTTCGAGCCGGAATTTCTAACGGCAGCATTGTGCGAGCGCCCGACGGCGGCGGCCTGCCCATCTATCGAACTGCCGTGATTATCACCATCTAACGCGTGTCAAAATGGCCGAATTTCTGCACCGCCGCTGGTGGTTTTTTTGTGCCTGCATCGCACCCAAGTTGCAGTCTTGCCCGGACGAAGTTGCATTTCTAAATGGTCGACGGAACTTTTTCACTTCAACATCAGAGGCTTAGAAAATCGCCAGACTCTAATTCATGCCGGACGCCACACTATTGTGCCGTCCGGCGTGAATCGCAACTTGTCCGGCGAGAATGCGGGCTGCAACCGCAGCATCATGAACGGCTGGTCAATGGCGGGTTTGGGCCGAGTGAGCCCAAACTAAACCGCACCTTGTTCGTCGGAAACCCAGAAGTAAGTATGTTGGGTTTGTAAAAGAAGGGGCAACTCAGATTGCATTGGGCTATTACTGTTTTTGAAGTCTTTTTAGGAGCCAGCGCCCAGCAGGACCCGGCTGGCAATCCTTGATAACCAAGCGCTTTATCGAAGACTGGCGAGGCGCGCATCACAATGGCGAGATCGTTAGTCGCGACCTGACCGAAACGCCGCTCGAGTTCGTCACCGCACCATGGCTGCAAGCGTATTTTACGCCACCAGATGCTCAAACGCCCCAGATGCGAGACGCACTGGCATTGTCTGACACCCTTGCAAATGAGGTACTGGCGGCAGACGAAATTGTTATCGCAACGCCAATTTACAACTACAACGTCCCCGCATTGCTCAAGGCGTGGATCGACCACATCGTTCGAAAAGGGATGACCCTGGGGTTCGACGACCAAGGTCTCGTGAAAGACACCAAAGCCACGGTGATCTTTGCGGCTGGAGGTGCATACGGACCGGATTCACCTATCGCAGACCGCGCAGTCGCTCAGCACTACATGAAGGTCGTTCTGGGTGTGATCGGGATCGACGATGTCACGATTATCGCGGGCGAAAACGCCAAGCTTGTGGATATGGGTGAAACCACCATGGATGCATTCGTGGATACCCATGGAAGCGCATTGGCCGAAGCGGCCGCGTGATGGCCACGCGTTATCAAGCGCCGGTCGGAACCGGGGTCGGCCACGTGCATTTACGCGTGGCCGATCTCGACCGTGCACTGGCATTCTATGAGGGGGTTCTCGGCTTCCATGTTCAGGCACGGGTAGGAAACGCCGCCGCCTTTCTTGGAGCGCGCATGGCCGGTGGGACGGTGTATCACCACCACATCGGCCTGAACACGTGGGAAAGCCGTGGCAGCACACCGCCACCGCGTGGACATACTGGCCTTTACCACGCGGAAATATTGTACCCGTCTCGCGCTGACTTTGCAGAAGCGGTATCTCGCATACTCGGAGCTGGATGGCAGCTAACCGGGTCCACGGATCATGGCATTTCTGAAGCAGTCTACCTTGATGATCCCGACGGCAACGGCTTGGAACTCTACCGCGATCGCGCCCCGGCCGATTGGCCCCGCACGGCGGCAGGAGACCTCGTCATGGATCTCAAGCCGCTTGATGTAGACCGTCTTTTGACCGACCGGAACTCGATCTAAAGACCTCTGTCCCATCCTCCTACGAAAACGCTGGCTTCAGCTCGTCCTCGACCCAACTGCGGAAGCTCGTGGGACTCGCGTCTCGCGGGACACTCGGTTTTATTTCATCGAGGCCAGCGTATTTGGCAGTCATCATAGCAGCGTAGTCATGGACCATACCGTCGGAAGCACCCATGTTGCGTAACATCGCTGCGAAATCAGGCATAGGCGTTTCGTGGAACGCGACAGAACGGCCCAAGACATCTGACAGTATCTCTGCCATTTGCGCATGAGATAGGTTCTCCGGACCAACCATTGGCACCTCTTCAACTCCGGTCCAGTCTTTGTCTGTCAAGAGACGCACAGCTTCTCTCGCGACATCGGCTTTCGCGACCAGCGGCATGATCCGGTCCGGTGGAGCCAGCGCGTAGAGCGCGCCGCCACGGATTGCCTCAAGCTGGCGCATGAGATTGTCCATGAGAGATGCGCAGCAAAGGGCGCGATAGGCCACCCCGGTTTTTCCAATCAGATCGTCCATAGCGATGCTCGCTGTGACCAGTCCTGCGGGCCCCGGCCAGCCGCGTCCGAGCGCAGAAATGCCCACTACATGCGTGACGTCCGATCCTGGCAACGCCTTAGCAAATGCGCGCGAGAAGTCCACATAGGCGGCATGGGCACTGGCTTCAATTGGACTGCCAGGTGGAAGCCAGAATACCGCGCGCACTCCGGTCAAAGCTGATCCGATTACGTCCGCATCTCCATGAGAACCCTCTACTATGTCGATACGATCCCTCAACGCGGTCGGCAGCTTTGCGGGATCGCGGGCGATGACCCGGAGAGGAATGTCAGTTTCTGACAGGCTGCGAAAAACGCGCGAACCGATGTCGCCGGTAGGTGTCGTAATAAGGATCATTTGAATAGCTCCAGAAATATGAATTCAGAATTGTTTAGGAAGTCGTCCAGACTCCCGTCAGCGGGTTCGGATCCGACTGATCCTCATTGGCTTGACGGCGTCAGGTTCATCAGAGCTTCGCCGCTTGCGAAATTGATCGGTACCGATACGTGGTCGTGAACAACCAACCAGTCTCCGTCGACCCGACGCAGAACATTGGTCTCGCGGGCCCACATATCGATGTATTGGCCAAACGCCGTGCCTTCGAGACGGGTCAGTCCGCGCACGGTTGCGATATCGCCCGACTGATAGACTGTGAGGTTCTCGATAGTGACTTCCAGGTCGTCCTCGAACATCTCGAAGAAGCTGACCCAGTTCGCCCGCCAGATCGGCTCGCCATCAAAGGCCATAGCAAGACCATCATCGGTCGGCGCCGCCATCATGTCATAGGAGTAGATCTCATCTACATAGAAGGACATGATGCTTTCAACATTTTGATTTTCGAACGCTTCGACCCAAGATGCGCGTGCGGCTGCTATTTCATAGGCGGCGTCCACGTCCTCTGTGTATTCCGGTACAATAACCTCAAACGGCAGCTTGTCGGACACGTCCTGAGCGATCGCTTGGCTTGACATTGTTAAACCCAGAGCCACCGCGACTGGTGGCAGAAGTCGATTAATTGGTTTGTGCATACTCTCTCCTACTGCTGTCTCCGTGAACACATAGCCTCGACCTTTGGAACGAAAAATGGCTATATGTTCGCATTTCTGTAGCGAGCGTTCTTAGGTCATGGACCCATTGTCGGATATTGTGTCGATGCTCCGCCCTCATGACTGCGTTGCTGCTGGTCTTGATGCCGGTGGCCATTGGGCGATCCGATTCGGAGCCCACGAAGGGTTGAAGTGCAACGCAATCATCAATGGAACATGCTGGATCACCGTCGAAGGCGAGACCCCGGTTCGCCTCCAACAAGGCGATTGCGCGGTACTTCCTCACGGGCTGCCATTTATCCTGTCATCGAAAAAAACGCGGCAGGGCCGCGATGCCGAAACGGTCTACGCGCCTGTCCGACATGGCGGTACAGCGACCTATGGAAGTGGCGGTGAGTTCTTTATGACTGGTGCGCGATTCCGCCTCGATGGAGCTGCTTCGAAGACATTATTGCGGTCATTGCCCGCACTTGTTGTTTTGCGAGATGGGCCGACGAGCAGGACAATCCAATGGACACTTCAACACATAGCAGACGAGCTCAGGACGCCTCGCCCTGGAGGCGCGCTTACAATTACTCATCTTTCGCATGTGTTGCTCCTTCAGGTGCTGCGGGATCATCTTGTAGGTCTAGAAAAGAACAAAGCTGGCTGGTTGCATGCACTCGCCGACCCACAACTCTGCGCTGCCCTCGTCGCGCTTCACAATGATCCGGCACGTAAATGGACGTTGGAAGCATTAGCCTCTGAGGCGAGCCTTTCCCGCACTGTGTTCGCGGTGCGGTTCCGCAAAGTGGCCGGGCAGACACCGATGGCCTATCTGACCGAATGGCGCATGCTGCTGGCAGCCGACCGGCTCAGACGCAGCCGTACGTCCGTCGCACGGATCGCCGCAGAGGTTGGTTATGGTTCGGAAAGCTCTTTTGGCGCGGCATTTCAACGTGTGATGGGGAGCTCACCGCGCCGCTTCGCACAAGAGAAAATTTAAATACGTCTCAGTTTCTAGAACAGCGATGCATTCATTAGGGCCAGTGGAACCGCCGCGAATGTCTCGAAAGAGCCCAAATTCACCAATGCCGCAACTTGTACGAACGGCCGCTTCACAACTTAAAGTCGTCCAGTACTTGTCGCGAGGGTACGGCTGATTTTCTTCAGCGAATATCCAGTTTCGGCATGCCAAGTGGAGAACGCATCCTGAATGGTACGCAAACCTTTGGCAGAGTACGTCACTTTCTCAACAACCCCTTCTGCCACCAGACGGGCCGAAACATCACGGGAAAGAATCCATCCGTCTACACCAACAGAACGCAGAAAGTACTGGCCCGTAGTGCCCCCAAGGCGAGAGCCATCCGATTTCAAAGCAAGAAGCAGTTTAGCAAAGTGATCCGGATTAAACTCGGCGACCCATGCCGCAAAATCCGATTTCGATTGTATAAGGGACGCGTTCTGCGCAACGGCCTGAATTTTCGGGCCGTGCCGCACAATCGCTTTTTTGCCAATCAATGCATCAAAACGTTCGTCTTCTATGTGCGCGCACCAGCCGGGATCAAACCCACTAAATGCGTCCTCGAAACCCGGCCACATGCGGTCCACGACTTTCCAGTTGAAGCCCGCCTGAAAAATGGCACGTGTCATCTCTGCCAGCCACCTGTCGCTGGGGATTGCCCTCATCTCGCGGGAAGACAGCGACGGGGTAAGGTCGCCTAAGACCGCCTCTGTTCCTCCCTTCCGCTCAGCGGAAATAGCGAGGATTTGCTCAATGCTGCGCATAGCTGCACTCCTTCTTGAAAATTGCTACCATAAAACGCCGATCAGGATTTGGTGAATAGAAGACAAGCCACTGCAAGTGGTGATTCCCAACAGCAAAAAGGCAACGCCCGACCATATGGTGGTCAAGCCGAAGTTATAGAAGAAAGGCAAACCCATCAGGGGCATCAATGCACCCATTAGAATGATCCAAGCGATCGATGCGATCGCCACGGCTAAGATGGCCTTTGTCGGTTGCGGATATTTTCCAGCGACAAACTGCCATGACAGCGGAATCACGAAGACGAAGAGCAACCAATGCACCGCCGTTCCCACGCTTGTTGGCACCGGAGAGCCAATGATGGACTTCAACATAAACGCGTAAATAGCTGATGCAGAGAAGGTGGCTCCTGTCAGTAAAATTGCCATGGGATCCATGATCAGCCGAACCATCAAGGCCGCGATCAAGCCTGCGGCGCAGGTTAACAGGATGGGTAACAACGGCCCAACTAACGATATTGCTGGTCGCAGGGCTATTGCCTTCTTCAAAACAAATTGCCGGTATCCCGGGATTTTTGGGCGTCCGGGTAAAGCGCAATGAGGTCACTGCTGCGATGAAAGTCTTCACCGATGATCAAATTACACCTCGTGCCCTAAGTCAGCACCTTGGTTTGACATTCGACGAGTTGCGATGCCTGCGCGAACTACGGCTTCTTCCAAGTTTTCCTGCCCCGGCTGATCATGCGTATCGATCCAAAAAGTCTGTTGGTAAAACGGTGCTCGCCCGGTTCTTGGCCGTTTATCAAACCGTTACGACTGCAGCGCGTCACTTGGGCATCGAGAAGAACGAACTTCGGTCAAAGATTTCTAGGGCCAGCATTCAGCCTGCGAAAGAGGGTGCTGGTTTGCCGATGTACTACCGGTCTGACCTAATCGACTGACCAATTTCCGAAATTGCCGATGCAGACACGCCGCCATGAGCGGCTTTTTATTTGCCTCCTTGATCGGCAGAGTCAGCTCTTGCCCGGATAAAACTCCGTTTCTAAATGAATGATTTTAAAAATATCATTTATTATCAATATGTTAAAACTTATCCAGACTCCGATTCATACCGGACTCAACATCTATACTCGAAATCGGTCGTTCACGGACCCGGTGCGACAAACGTTTATTTGCCGTTTCACCGCGTGTCTTGAACCTGTGCTAAGCTTTCAATGAAAATGGATCATTGGCGGTGTGCAGTCGCAGATGTCGCATAAATGCGCGTGCAATGCTGGGGACCGGGGAATGGTCGGGTGTCACGAAATAGCTGCGATATACGATCTGCGATGCAAATGGCCGGAACACGACGTCATCAGACCGATACTGCACAACCGGAAACGGGTTGATGATCGCAAGGCCCAGTCCTTCCTTAGCCAGATCCACCGCAGTGACCGCGGTTGACGTTTCGGCGACCACGCGCGGTGTTACACCGCAACTATGCAGCACTTTCTCCAACTGGGCGCGGCGGGCATGCCGATGGGTCAATGCAATGAGTGGTTGGTCATCAAGGTCTTCGGGATGAACCGTTTCACGTTGCGCGAGTGCGTGGGTACTAGCCATGGCACAAACCGCGCTGGATTTACGGTAGGGGGTCAGCCTTACACCATCGCGCGACAGTTCCACCCCTGTGACGCCAAGATCAAACCGCCCTTCTAGTATGCCGCGTATGACATCCTCTGATGGAGCAACCTCAAGACTGACAAAAAAATGCGGATTGATCCGCAGGAATGTTGCGACGTGATGCACCAGAAAGCGATGTGCATATGTTGGCGGCGCAATCAAACGCAAGGTTTCCTTGGCGACCTCTGGCGGGCCATCAATCCGGTCAAGTGCTGCAAAAAGCGGGTCCAGGCGGCGATTCATCTGGGCGGCTTCGCTGGTCGGGCGCAAACGCCCGCCATCTCGTTCAAATAAAATGCGGCCGGTGCGCGCCTCTAAGCTGGCGATAGAGCGGCTGATAGCGGATTGAGACAATCCCAATCTTATGGCGGCGTTTGATGTTGTCCCGCTTTCCATCAACGCGCGCAGTGCTTGGTATTCCGGCAGGCTGTGCCAAGATTTAGCGGCCATTATGCCCTCTGCGAAACCTTCATGACTCTATGAGATAATATCATTGTCTTTGATCTCGTCTATGAAAATAACTGCAGTAAGGTGACAGGACTCAGATTAAGGTAGACAGTTTGACTGATCCGGTGTTCCCAATCATCTTTGACGGCCACAATGATGTTCTGTCCAAACTCTACAGACAAGGCGGCCTATCCGTTTCCGAAAGCTTCGTCACCGGACGTTCCGGCGCGATCGACCTGCCTCGCGCCAAAGCGGGTGGTTTAGGCGGCGGCTTTTTTGCAGTCTACGTCCCATCCCCCAGTAATCTTGAATCCAAGATGGCCGCGATGGCCAAGCCATCTTATGATCTTCCGCTCCCGGAACAGATCGACTGGGAAGATGCTTTTCCTGTTGTGATGGCGCAGGCCGCCATTTTGTTTGATCTGGAAAAACGCGGTGGTCTTAAGGTTTGTCGCAGCGTGCGGGAATTACGGGCGACCTTGGCAGCCGGTCAAATCGCTGCGATTTTCCATATGGAGGGCGCAGAGGCCATTGATCCAGACCTGCACACCATTGATGTTCTATATCAGGCGGGCCTACGATCCCTTGGTCCAGTGTGGAGCAGGCCGACTATCTTTGGGCATGGTGTGCCCTTTCGCTATCCCAGCGGGCCTGACACCGGTGATGGGCTGACCGATCATGGCATAAGGCTGGTGCGACATTGCGATGAACTGGGTATCATGGTGGACCTGTCGCACCTGAATGAAGCCGGATTTTGGGATGTGGCGCGTCATTCCACAAAGCCGCTTGTCGCAACACATTCCAACGCGCATGCCATTTGTCCACACAGCCGAAACCTGACCGACAAACAGTTGGCTGCAATTCGCGAAAGTGATGGTATGGTTGGTGTCAACTTTGCTGTTGCGTTTTTGCGCGACGATGGTCGGATGTTGGCGGATGTGCCGATTGAACAGATGCTAAAGCATTTTGATTACCTGATTACACATTTGGGCGAAGACAGGGTTGGACTGGGATCTGATTATGATGGTGCGGTGGTGCCAGAGGTGCTTACTTCTTGTTCAGCACTGCCCAAATTAAGGATCGCGATGGCAGAACATGGCTATGACGACGCGTTGATGGCCAAATTATGTCACGGGAACTGGTTGCGTGTGCTTGAAAAAACATGGGGAGAATAACCCCAGAAGGCGCGCGCAGACATAATTCGAAACAGAACAGGAGAGGTTCTAAGAATGACTATGTTATCGAAACTACTGACCGGGGCATCACTTGCCCTAGCGGTTGGAGTGACGTCATTTCCAGTATACGCGGAAACACCTGCGAACATGCTGGTCATTGCAAACCGCATTGATGATGTGACGACAATTGATCCGGCTGAAAGCTTTGAATTTGCCGGATCTGATATCAGCCGCAACGTTTACAGCCGTTTGGTCATCCTTGACCCGCTGGATCTAGAGGCAGGCTATAAACCTGACCTTGCTGAAAGCTGGGACGTATCAGAGGATGGTAAGACAATTACCTTCACAATGCGTGATGACGCCACATTCCATTCGGGCAACCCTGTGCGCGCCGAAGACGCCGCATTTTCCCTGCAACGGGCCGTCATCCTGAATAAGACGCCTGCATTTATTCTGACACAGTTCGGCTTTACGCCTGAAAATGTCACTGAAACCATCAGAGCGGATGGCAACAAACTGATCATCACAACCGATCAGCGCTATGCAACGTCATTTGTCCTGAACTGTCTGACCGCCACAATAGGTGGTGTTGTCGACAAAGAAACAGTCATGGCGAATGAAGTCGACGGTGACATGGGGAACGTCTGGCTAAGAACGAATTCGGCCGGTTCAGGCCCCTATATGTTGGATCGTTGGACACCAAATGACAATGTAACCCTGTCATCCAACCCGGATTATTATGGCGGTGCCCCTGCCATGGAACGCGTTATCGTGCGCCATGTGATTGAAAGCGCGTCACAGCGGTTGTTGCTGGAACGTGGCGATATCGACGTCGCACGCAATTTGAACCCCGAAGATATTGCAGGTGTTTCAGATGCTGATGGTATTCAGGTGGTAGATGAGCTGAAAGGCCGCCTGATGTATCTGGCGCTCAATCAGCAACACCCGGAACTGTCCAAACCCGAAGTACGTCAGGCGTTCAAATACCTTGTCGATTACGAGGGGATGCAGAACAGCTTTCTGAATGGTCAATATACGATCCACCAGAATTTCCTGCCCGCAACTTATCTGGGCGCGTCAGATGAGAACCCGTTCTCTTATGACCTCGACAAGGCGCGCGAACTGCTGGAAGCCGCTGGCGTTGAAAACCTGGAAATCGAAATAGGCGTCCGTGAAGCGCAAGAGCGTATGGAAATTGCGCAGTCTTTCCAAAACTCTGCCGCCCAAGTTGGCATAACAGTTAACATCACAGTGGGCACAGCCAAGCAAATCCTTGATCGTTACCGCGCACGGGAATTAGATGTCTATCTTGGTGCTTGGGGTCCGGATTATCCTGACCCCCAGACGAATGCAGGTACGTTCGCCTATAACCCCGACAACTCTGATGAGGCCAACGCAACAGGCCTTCTTGCATGGCGGAATTCTTGGGATACTGGCGGTTTGACCGAAAAGGTCGATGCAGCCGTTGTCGAAGGTGACCGTGAGAAGCGGGTTCAAATGTATCTGGATATTCAAGAGGAATTCCGCGAAACCTCACCGTTCGTGATCATGTTTCAGCAGATTGAGCAGTCGGCGATGCGCGATAACGTCACTGATTTCTCAACCGGTCAGGCTGTCACAAACGCCGCTTATTGGCAGGTCACAAAGTAAATGGCCCTCACGGAAGATAACAAACAAAGGCGCCCTACCAGGGCGCCTTTTTCCAACCACGTCTGGCCGATCCTTAAGACGGCTTTACTGACATTAGGGTCTATCGCAGTCACGTTGATTGGGCTGGTTTTCATCACTTTTGTCATCGGTCGGGTGATGCCAATCGACCCTGTGCTGGCCATCGTCGGTGAGCGGGCGTCGCAAGCGACCTATGACGAAGTCTATTTTCAGTTGGGTCTCGATAAACCAGTTATCGTACAGTTTTTGTATTATTTGTGGGACGTCGTGCACCTTGATTTCGGCATCTCACTTTTGAACGCACGGCCTGTTTCTGAAGACATCGCACGGGTGTTTCCTGCCACGCTTGAACTGGCTACTTTGGGTATCTTTTTTGGCGTCGTCTTGGGCATTCCGCTGGGCGTTTTAGCTGCTGTCCACAAAGGATCATGGATTGATCAGATTGCACGTGTTGTCGCGCTGGTTGGATACTCAATGCCGATTTTCTGGCTGGGTCTGATGGGCCTGTTGGTTTTCTACGGCATTCTTGGCTGGGTTGGCGGGCCAGGTCGCGTTGGTATTTTCTATATTGATGTTGTGCCCAGCGTCACCGGACTGATCCTTGTTGACACGGCCTTGGCGGGAAACTGGGACGCATTTAAAAATGCTTTTTCCCATATCATCCTACCGGC
This sequence comes from Roseobacter sp. CCS2, assembly GCF_000169435.1. Lineage (GTDB taxonomy): Bacteria > Pseudomonadota > Alphaproteobacteria > Rhodobacterales > Rhodobacteraceae > Yoonia. The sequence continues at coordinate 580,502 of NZ_AAYB01000001.1, forward strand.
ATCATTACTGGGCTACTTTTCACTGGCCTATATCAGCCGGATGACCCGATCCTTCATGCTGGAACAGCTGAGCGCTGAATACATCACGACGGCGCGGGTGAAGGGTATGTCGGAATGGAACGTTGTATGGAAACACGCCTTCAAGAATATCCGCGTGCAGCTGATCACTGTTATAGCGCTAAGTTATGCAAACCTGCTGGAAGGGTCTGTCCTGACCGAGATTATCTTTTCATGGCCTGGTATCGGCAGCTATATCACCACGGCTTTGCTCAGTGCTGATATGAATGCTGTTTTGGGCGGTACAGTCGTGGTGGGGCTGATATTTATCCTGCTCAACATTTTTTCCGACCTGCTTTACAGGGTTTTTGACCCGAGGGCGAAATAATGGCTGATACTCAAACGCTCCGCCAATGGCTGCTCACAGAAACGCCAACCTCGCGCAGGCATGCAAAGCTATCAGCTATCTATCAGGGATGGTTGTCCTTTCGGTCAAATACAATGGCGATGATCGGTCTGGTGATTTTGCTGTTGCTCTTGTTCGTCGCTATTGCGGCACCGCTTATCGCGCCGCATGATCCGTTTGCACAGGATCTGGGCAACCGGCTCGCGCCGCTGGGTACAGATGGCCATATCTTTGGCACCGACAGCCTTGGCCGCGATATCCTGTCGCGACTGATCTATGGCGCGCGCATCACGCTCTATATCGTGGCGTTAGTCGCGTTGATTGCACCTATTGCAGGGTTATTGATGGGAACGATCGCGGGATATGTCGGCGGATGGACCGATACTGTTCTGATGCGGATCACCGACATATTTCTTGCCTTTCCCCGATTGGTACTGGCGCTCGCTTTTGTCGCAGCTTTGGGCGCTGGCATTGAAAATGCCGTATTGGCCATTTCGCTGACGGCGTGGCCGCCCTATGCCCGTATTGCCCGCGCCGAAACACTGACCATCAGATCATCTGATTATATCAGCGCAATTAAACTACAAGGCGCAGGCCCATTGCGGATCATCACCAAGCACATCTGGCCTTTGTGCATTTCATCACTGATCGTCAGGGTAACCTTGGACATGGCGGGGATTATCCTTGCCGCTGCCGGTCTTGGGTTTCTCGGGCTTGGCGCACAGCCCCCCAGCCCTGAATGGGGTGCGATGATTTCCGAAGGACGGCGGTTTATTCTTGATCATTGGTGGGTAGCGACTGTGCCCGGCTTGGCGATCTTCACAGTCTCGCTGGCGTTTAATCTGCTAGGTGATGGATTACGCGACATTCTTGACCCAAAGGCAAGTGAATAATGGAAACGCTGTTGGATGTTGAAAATCTTTGGGTGAAGTTTCCATCGCGTCACGGCGTGTTTGATGCGGTGCGTGGTGTGTCATTCACATTAGGTCGCGAGCGGTTGGGCATTGTGGGCGAAAGCGGCTCAGGCAAGTCAATGACGGGCCGCGCCATACTGCGCTTGATCCGCCCACCCGGTATTGTGGAGGCAGATCAGATCAGCCTTGAAGGTGTTGACCTGATGAAATTGCCTGAAAAAGACATGCGATCAGTGCGGGGGCAACGGATCAGCATGGTGATGCAGGATCCAAAATTCTCGCTCAACCCGGTTATGACGATCGGCGATCAGATTATAGAAGCCTATCGGCTACATACCACTGCGACCAAAACACAAGCTTATGAAAAGTCTCTTGAGATGCTTGAGGCCGTGTCGATCCGCGATCCTGAACGGGTGATGCGCGCGTATCCACATGAAATGTCGGGCGGGATGGGACAGCGGATCATGATTGCCATGATGTTGATCCCTAACCCCGAAATCCTGATTGCCGATGAACCCACAAGTGCGCTTGATGTGTCGGTTCAACGACAGGTTTTGGATATTATGGACAAACTGGTGAAGGACCGCGGTATGGGTCTGATCTTTATCAGCCATGACCTGAACCTTGTCGCTGATTTCTGTGATCGGGTTCTTATCATGTATGCCGGCCGCATTGTTGAAGTGTGTGATGCCGACAAACTGCACGAAGCCCAACACCCCTATACACGCGGTTTGTTGAATTCATTACCGCGGCTTGATCAACCGCGTGATCGATTGGACGTGTTGAAGCGGGACCCGGATTGGTCCATAGCCCCCAGTGTGAGTGCGCGCTTATGAGCATGCTTCAAATAAACGGCCTTAACGTTTGGTTCGGTAAAAATCAAAACCGGGTCGATGCCGTCAGACAGGCAAAATTCACCGTGGCCAAAGGGGAAAGCTTTGGGCTGGTGGGCGAAAGCGGATCGGGCAAATCGACCGTTTTACGCGCGATCACCGGGCTAGCGCCGAATTGGTCAGGGACGATGGACATTGATGGCCAATCGCTGACCCGAACGCGCCCCAAGTCATTCTTCAAAACCGTCCAAATGGTGTTTCAAGATCCCTATGCATCATTACACCCGCGTCATTCGGTCGATCAAGTACTCGGAGAGACGCTATATTTGCATGGTTTCAGCGATATCGATGCCCGGGTCGTGAAGCTGCTGGACGATGTCGGCCTGGGGCAAAAGTTTCGTTTTCGGTATCCACATCAATTATCCGGCGGCCAGCGCCAACGCGTTGCCATCGCCCGTGCATTGGCGCCAGAGCCGCGTCTGCTTTTGCTGGACGAGCCGACCTCTGCGCTTGACGTTTCAGTGCAGGCTGAAATCCTGAACTTGCTGGCCGATCTCAGGGCAGATCGCGGTTTGACTTATCTGATGGTGTCGCATGATTTATCCGTCGTCGGACATATGTGTGACAGACTGGCGGTGATGAATAACGGCGAAATCGTTGAGATTTTGGACGTTGACGCCTTGCGCGCGATGAAAGCATCACATCCGTATTCTCAACATTTGCTCGAGGCGTCTTTGTAGCTGGGACACCATACCCTGTCATCAAAGATAACGGCCACATCCTAGCCCATCACGCCCCGTCGGATCAGGTTTCCTCCGGCAATGATCAAGACCCATAATGTTACTCGCCGGAACCGTTCCTGATCAAATCTGTCGCCAAGGCGAAACCCCAGCCACATCCCGATCAATGCAGGCGGCACAAGCGCTGCCGAAAAGGTCCAGGTTTGTGCGTTTAGAATGCCCGACTGCAAATGCCCAAGCAAAAGCATGACGGACCCCAGCCCATAGATAACCCCCTGCACGGACATTTGCCTGTCGCGCGGCGTGTTCAATGCAAGCAAATACAGCACCGTTGGCGGCCCCCACGTGCCGGACAGCCCGCCCAGCACGCCGGCCAGCCAACCCGCCACCCACTCAAACGGTCGGCGCAGATGTGGTTTGATCTGCGGGCGCCAGCCAATCAGCTGAACAAAACATAACCCAACGACTGGCACACCGAGAACCACAAACATCAAATTACCCGGAATGCTGCGCACGAACTGCGCTGCCACCAAGATCATCACACAAACCACAAGCACATAGCGCCAATGCTCTTTCAGCGCGATTTGTGCATTGCCAAGGCCTGATCGCGCCACCTGCAAACCATTGCTGATCACAATCGGAATAATGATGCCCGCAACCACCAGTTCAGGTGGGATCACAATGCCCATGCCTGAAATCATGATCAGCGGCATCGCGAAGCCAACCGCACCTTTGACAAATCCACCAACCAACGTCACCGCAAAGGCGAATGCAAAGATCGCTGGTGTGATAAGGGGTGCAAACTCTGGCATACTTTGTCTTACGACATTGCGTCGGACATGCCAGTGCGAATTTACTTGCGACACTTTTGTGCGCTATCAATCCTTTTTGTGAATAATTATTGCGCTGCACTTGCAAAGTGATTATCTCTGCGACTGCAAATTGATAGGAGTCGCGAAATGGCGCATGATGGTCAAGATATGACGTTGAAGCAAAACCCCATTCTGGCTGACTTGCTGGCGACGACAGCGGCTGCGATCCCAGCGGTAGAAGACATCTTGACCCGTGCCAAAGGCGCGGTGCGTGCCATAGTGACAGAAGGCGAACGTATTTCTGGCAAGCTGATTGAAGAACACCAGACAGCGGCGCATGGCCTTGCCTGGTTGGCCACCTATGCGCAATCCTTGCAGCAAATGCAAAACTGGGCCGCGCGCCTGCAAGAGGCTGGCAAGTTTGGTGAGGTGGAACAGTTGATCCACCAGATCGCCTTTGGTGAATACCTGTGGCAGATTTACGGCGGCATCCCGATGAGCCAAGGCGAAATTTTGCGCCTGCAAGATATCGGCCTGTCACAGGACGATATGCGCGCATTGATGCAGCCCGCAGTTGCGACACTGACCCAAGAAGGCAACACCCAAGCCGCGCGGATGCGTCTTGTGGATCTGATGCAAGAGCAATCTGCAAACATCACCGTTGGCGCGTCGGGCCTTGATGAAGAGCTTGAAATGATCCGCGAACAGTTCCGCCGTTTCAGCATTGAACGTGTGGAACCCGATGCACATGACTGGCATCTGAAAGACGAACTGATCCCGCTTGAGATTATCGACGAGATGGCCGAAATGGGCGTCTTTGGCCTGACGATCCCCGAAGAATACGGTGGGTTTGGCCTGTCAAAAGCATCCATGTGTGTTGTGTCCGAAGAACTATCGCGCGGCTACATCGGTGTCGGCTCACTTGGCACCCGGTCTGAAATCGCGGCAGAGCTGATCTTGTGTGGTGGCACCGAAGAGCAAAAGCAGAAATGGCTACCCGGTCTTGCCTCGGCCGAGGTTTTGCCGACAGCCGTGTTCACTGAACCCAATACTGGATCAGACCTTGGCAGTTTGCGCACCCGTGCGGTCAAACAAGGCGATGATTGGAAGGTGACGGGCAATAAAACATGGATCACGCATGCGACCCGCACCCACGTCATGACCATGCTGGCACGCACAGACCCAGACACGACTGACTATCGCGGCCTGTCCATGTTTCTTGCCGAAAAAACACCCGGAACCGAAGAAAAACCCTTCCCCACCCCCGGCATGACCGGCGGTGAGATCGAGGTGCTGGGTTATCGCGGCATGAAAGAATATGAACTGGCCTTTGATGGTTTTGCGATCAAGGATGAAAACCTGTTAGGCGGCGAAACCGGCAAAGGCTTCAAGCAGTTGATGCAGACGTTTGAAAGCGCCCGCATCCAAACCGCGGCCCGCGCTGTTGGTGTGGCACAATCAGCTTTGGACGTTGGGATGCAGTATGCACAAGACCGCAAGCAGTTTGGCAAATCGCTGATCAGCTTTCCGCGCGTAGCAGGTAAGCTTGCCATGATGGCGGTTGAGATCATGGTCGCACGGCAACTGACCTATTTCAGCGCGGATGAAAAAGACAATGATCGCCGCTGCGACCTTGAGGCTGGCATGGCCAAGCTGTTGGGCGCGCGCGTCGCGTGGGCTTGTGCGGACAATGCATTGCAAATCCACGGCGGCAACGGGTTTGCCCTTGAGTATAAGGTCAGCCGTATTCTGTGCGATGCACGTATCCTCAACATCTTTGAAGGTGCCGCAGAAATTCAGGCGCAGGTGATCGCACGACGTCTGCTTGACTAGGTTGCTTTTGCGTTACCTGTCGCTAAGTGCAAGAGGGTAGCACAAAGAGGAGCGACAGGTGCCAACGACTGTATTACTAACCGGGTCTTCCGGATATATTGCCAAACACATCGTGTTACAGCTGTTGAACGCAGGGTATCACGTGCGCGGTACAGTCCGCAGCATGGACCGTGGGGCAGAGGTGACAGAGGCAGTACGCCCACACGTAAATGATGCCGCTGACCTCGACACCCGGCTAACATATGTCGCGCTGGACCTGTCTTCTGACGCGGGTTGGGATGCTGCGATGGAAGGTGTTGACGTATTGATGCACACTGCGTCGCCCTTTCCACTGACACAGCCCAAGAACGAAGATGACCTGATCCGCCCTGCCGTCGACGGCGCGTTGCGCGCATTGCGGGCCGCACATAAGGCGGGGGTAACGCGTGTTATCTTTACATCATCAACTGTCGCCATCTCTGGCTCTGCTTTGCCACCGGGTGACAGTTCTTTTGATGAAACCAATTGGACCGATCCGGCCGACCCTGATGTATCGGCCTATACCCGGTCAAAAACACTGGCCGAACAAGCCGCATGGGATTTCATCCGCGACGAAGCACCTGACATGCAGCTGACCGTAATCAATCCTGGTTTTGTGCTGGGCGCGCCATTGGACAAAAACTTTGGTACGTCTGTGCAAGTGATTGAACGCCTGCTGCGTGGCAAAGACCCGATGCTGCCCAACATCGGCTTTGGCACTGTTGACGTGCAAGACGTTGCTGAAATGCATGTTATTGCTATCGACAAGCCGGAAACCCACGGACAACGCATTATGACGGTCGACAGCTTTATCAGCTTTAAAGAGCTCGCTCTCTCGATCAAAGCGGCCCACCCTAATCGCAAGATCCCAACACGCGTTGCGCCGGACTTTCTGATCCGTTTTTTGGGGCGGTTCGACCCTGCCATCAAATCTATCATCCCCAGCCTTGGGCGTGTGGACAAGATGGACAATGCACGTGCCATATCTACGTTGGGTCGCGGGATGCGACGGGGCCAAAAGGCGGCGGCGGCCTCTGCGACTTATCTGATTGAAAACAAATTGGTCTAAGTGCGCTCTGCGCGCATGATGGCGTCAAGTAATCTGGTGCGGGCGGCGGGCATGGGGCGATCACCCAATCCTTTGATCAAGCGATGTTCGATAAAATATCCTGTCGTTCCCAAAGCCTTTGCAATTTGCGCGTTCGATGCATCTCCCTTGCCAGTCAAGACCTCTGGCAGTGGCAACATGCGGTCAGCCCATTCGCCAGCGGCCTCACGACTGACGGCGCGACCGGATTTAGGCGAGACATAGATCAGATCTTCGTTCACGCCGCGCACAGCACAGGCAGACAAATCCATGGCAAACCCCATTTCCTCTAACAAGGCTTGTTCCCACCGCAAATAGGCCAATGGCCAAACGTCCTGCTGTCCCAACAAGTCCAGCAGCGCAATTGTGCGCTCATAAAGCGGTTCATGCGCCTCGCGTTCAGGCAGGACCATCGCCAACAGGCTACAAACAGCATTAAGGCCCGCCAGTGCAAGCCGGTCACCCATCGCAGCCGCCGCCCGGCTGCGGATCGGTTCAACAGCGAAGCTGCCAAGATGGCTTTCAAGGCGCGCTTTCCACGCCACAGAAAGCTGCGCACCGGGCTGTAAAACAGGCGCCAGCTTACGGCTCGCACCGCCGCGGACAACACCCGCGTGACGCCCGTGCAACGCGCTAAACACCTCGATGATCACGCCGTTTTCGCCAAAGGGGCGGCTTGACAGCAGCGCCGCTTCCGAACGCCATTCAATCATTTTGGATCGCCCATGACATGCGGTCTATAACAGACCGGTTGCACGTTAGTTGCAAGCCGATGTCCGGCTTGGAATAGCAGAAGCCTCCGGCGGGAGGCATAAACGTCAATCAAGCCCCGGTTCATCCAACAAGTGTCGGCCCTGTTTGTCCTCCACCTCGATCACCCAAAGATCGGGATCAAAGCTGCATTGCTTTGATACCGATTGGTCAACCTCTGCCTCATCGCCCTCGGCCAATACCATCCACTTACGATCGCCAGTCATCAGATCAAAGCTGCGCTGATAACAGCACGCTTTGCCATCAAGTGTGTTTATTTTGACCAAAACAGCGCCTGCGGTTCCATCACCGCGCTGAACGATAAAGGCAGGAATTTCGACAAGTCGCAGCCGCGTCAGATAGGCCGAAACCCAGATGTCTGCCGTCAGCTTCAAGCGTTACCATCTTTGAAATCGAGACCCATTTCCGAATACCGCTCTGATTCTTCCAGCCAATTCGGGCGCACCTTGACCTTCACAAACAGATGCACGCGGCGGCCCAAAAACTCTTCTAATTCCAAGCGCGATGCCTGACTGATGGCCTTGACCGTTTCGCCACCTTTGCCCAGCACAATCCCCTTGTGGCCATCGCGCGCGACATAGATCAGCTGATCAATCCGCGCCGATCCATCAGGGCGTTCTTCCCAGTTTTCCGTCTCAACCGTCAGTTCGTAGGGCAATTCCTGATGCAAACGCAGCGTCAGTTTTTCGCGCGTCATTTCAGCGGCGATCATCCGCATGGGCAGGTCCGCGATCTGGTCTTCGGGATAAAGGAACGGGCCTTCCGGCACCTGTGTTGTCAGCCAATCGCGCAGGGCATCACAGCCATGTCCACGTTCTGCCGAGATCATGAAGGTTTCGGCAAAAGGATAGGCGTCATTCATCTGCTGGGTCAGCGCCAGCAGAACTTCGGACTTGACCTTGTCGATCTTGTTGATGGCCAGTGCGACAGGGGATTTGCCAGCACGTTCGGATAGCGTTTCCAAAATCGCCTTCACACCGTCCGTGACCCCGCGATGTGCCTCGATCATCAACACCACGACATCCGCATCGGCGGCCCCACCCCACGCGGCGGCGATCATGGCGCGGTCCAGACGGCGGCGCGGCTTGAACAGGCCGGGCGTGTCGATAAAGATCAGTTGCGCATTCTCTGCCATCGCAACACCCCGAATGCGCGCACGTGTCGTTTGCACCTTATGCGTCACAATCGATACTTTCGCGCCGACCATCCGGTTCAGCAGCGTCGATTTCCCGGCATTTGGTTCGCCAATAAGCGCAACAAAGCCAGCTTTGGTTGGGGCGTCGGTCATGTATCGACTTTCTTTAAAAGGGCCGTTGCCGCGGCCTGCTCGGCCTGACGTTTGGACCCGGCTGTGGCTTGCTCGGACGGGCCAGAGGCCAAACGTGCCTCAATGGTAAACACGGGCTGATGGTCTGGTCCAGTGCGGGCAACCTCCACATACTGCGGTGGTACTTCACCACGCGCCTGCGCCCATTCTTGTAACGCAGTCTTCGCGTCACGTGCATCAGCGGCAACATTATGGATCCGGTCGCCCCAAAGGCGTAGGATGGCTGCGCGCGCGGCATCAAACCCGCCATCCTGATAGACAGCTGCAATAACCGCTTCCATCGCGTCTGCCAGCAGCGCCTCTTTGCGGCGCCCGCCGGATTTCATCTCGGACCGACCCAATTTCAGGACCGCGCCTAGATCAATCTGGCGGGCCACCTCAGCACAGGCCTCACGGCGCACCAATGCGTTATAGCGGGGGGCAAGCAAGCCTTCGGGCGCGGAAGGATCCGCCTTTAACAAAGCCTCGGCCATCACCAGACCCAAAACCCGGTCGCCCAGAAATTCCAGCCGCTGATTGTCATCGCGGTGCGGGCTGACGATGGATGAATGCGTGACCGCGCGGATCAGGATTTCGGGCTTGTCAAAGCTATGCCCCAGCCTTTGGGAAAAGGCCGTCAGTTCAGCTGAGAGTTTCAATCAAGCGCCTTAAAGAAACGATCAGACCGCCATGTCCAGAAGGCCAGCATTGACCGACCCGCAGACGAGAACATCACACGGTCTGCACGTCCAACGATATCTTTGCGCTCAACAAACCCAACACCGCGGGCCGCTTGTGCCACACGGCTATCGCTTGAGTTGTCACGGTTGTCCCCCATGAAGAAAAATTGCCCTTCCGGCACAGTGAAAACGCCAGTATTGTCCGTTGGGCGCGGCGCGATATCCAAAATCGCGTGGCTGGCCCCATTGGGCAGCGTTTCAATATACCGCTGTTTTTCGCAAATCGCGTCTCGACCGGGATTGTTCGAACATGATGGCGCTGTGCCAAGTGGCCCCTGCGGTTCAAAAACCTCGGTGAATGTCCCTGCCGGTTCAACCTCGACCGGTTCGTCATTGATCTGCAAAACACCGTCAATCATCTGAACGCGGTCGCCCGGCACCCCGACCAAGCGCTTGATAAAGTCACGCCCATCAACCGGGTGGCGGAAAACAACAATATCACCGCGTTCTGGGTCACTGCCGAAAATCCGCTCTTCACGGTCTTCAAGAAATCCGCAAAAATCATCTGCACCCAGATCAATCCCGACTTGTGGAATACGGATAGAGGGGCAGGACGCGTAGGAATACCCATAGGCCATCTTGTTGACGAATAGGAAATCACCAATCAGCAACGTGTCTTTCATCGACCCTGACGGAATCCAGAATGGCTGAAAGAAAACGGTGCGAAAGATACCGGCAATCACCAGTGCCCAAAACACTGTCTTTACTGTCTCAATGAGCCAAGGGAAAAATCCTGTCTGCTCAGTCTTATCAGCCATTGCCTGATCCTTGAATGTGGTTTGAGGCTACATGAGGGCGCAGGCCTGTGCTGTCAAGCGATGGGGCGCGCCTCGATCACCACAAAGGCCTGTGCCCAAGGGTGATCATCGGTCAACGTTACGTGAATAATTGCCTCGTGCCCTGGGGGGGTCATCTGGTCCAGCCGTTCCTTGGCCCAGCCGGTGACCGCCATTACCGGCTGTCCGGTGCGTAAGTTGGACACCGCCATGTCTTTCCACGAAATCCCCATGCGCAGGCCAGTGCCCAGCGCCTTGGAACATGCTTCTTTCGCAGCCCAGCGTTTGGCGTAAGTGCCTGCGACGTCTTTACGCCGCTCTGCTTTGCGCTGTTCGATATCGGTAAACACCCTATTGCGAAAACGATCGCCGAACCGATCAAGCGTTCCAGCGATCCGGTCAATATTCGCCAGGTCAGTACCAACCCCCAAGATCACGCGCGTGCCTGATCCATGACGCGGCGCATTTCCGATATCGCTGGCGCAAGCCCGCGAAAGATCGCTTCGCCAATGATGAAATGTCCAATGTTCAATTCAACGACCTGCGGCAGGGCCGCCACCGGACCTACGCAATCATAGGTCAGCCCGTGCCCGGCATGAACCTCTAACCCCAAGTCATCCGCAAACGCGGCCATATCGGTAAGCTTACGCAGCTCATCATCACGTTCATCAAAGCGACCTTCTGCATGTGCGTCACAATAGGCGCCTGTGTGCAGTTCAATCACCTCCGCGCCAATACGGTGGGCCGCCTCGATCTGGCGTTGATCGGCGGCGATAAAGATGGATACGCGACAGCCTGCTTCACGCAATGGCGCTATGTAATGTGCCAGGGAATTCTCTTCGCGCGCAACCTCTAGTCCGCCTTCTGTGGTCCGTTCTTCACGCTTTTCGGGGACGATGCAAACCGCATGCGGTTTGTGGCGCAGTGCAATCTGCTGCATTTCCTTGGTCGCTGCCATTTCAAAGTTCAACGGACCTTTCAGTGCCGCCATCAGCCCTTCAATATCCGCGTCAGAGATGTGGCGACGATCCTCGCGCAGATGCGCGGTGATGCCATCGGCCCCTGCCTCTTCTGCAATTACGGCGGCACGGATGGGATCAGGCATCGCACCACCACGCGCATTACGCACGGTCGCAACATGGTCGATGTTCACGCCAAGGCGTAAGTTCTTGGTCATCTTCAACGTTCCTTTGTCGTCCGCAGCCTAGTTGCTGGATTGATCGCTAGGTGATGTCTTTTTCTTCAACTGGTCAAGCTTTGCCAGCAACGCTTTTTTCCGGCGTGTCTGGTAGGCGCTAATCACAGGCACCGATAGATAATATGCGATTGTCGCAGTGATCAGGCCAGGAACTATGCCGCCGATAAGGTAAGGAAAGAACACATCGTCGTAAAAAACCTGCAACCCCCGCCAGTTGATGTGATCGGGGGTAAAGACCGCGACAATGTTGTTCCACAAATCAAAACTGGCGTCTGCGAATTTCTGACCAAGGTGATCATTCCGGCCCGGCGGCAGGCCCAACATCCACGACCCAAGGCTAATCGACAAATAACCAATAGGCGGGAATGTCAGCGGATTGCCAAAGAACGTCGCCATCAATGCGGCAAAGATATTGCCACGCAGCAGCCGTGCGATGATAGCGCCAAAAACGAAATGCAGGCCAAAGAGCGGGGTAAAGCAGATAAACACACCCGCCCAAATCCCGCGACTGATCTTTTGCGGCGTATCTGGCAGACGGCGCACCCGGTGTTTGACGTATTCAAACGCACGGGTCCAGCCGCCGCGGGGATAAAAGAAATCCAGCACGATCTGCCAGATCGCGCGTCTATCCCTGCGTTTGAAGACCAATACTCGTCATCCTTCTCTGCGGGGTGTTCCCGCGCCCAGTGCCGCAAGCCCCGGATCCTTGTGCCGTACAATTGTCGACACGTTACTTTCTGCCTCAAGCGCGGTCTGAATGCGGTGCAAGTGTTCCGCGTCGCGCAAATCTACGTCTATCAGTAACCTAAAATAGTCTGGTTTCCGGTCAATGAACTTAAGGTCAGAGATATTGGCGTTCTGTTCGCCGATCAATGTGCAAATTCGTCCCAATACGCCAGAATCGTTGGCAATCGTGGCATCAAAGGTCACTGTATTCACGGCACCGTGTGTGCCGTCCTGCCAGCGCAGGTCAATCCAGCGTTCCGGCTGGTCTTCGTAATCGGCCAAGGCTGCGCAATCAATGGCATGCACCACAACGCCATGACCCCGGAACGTGATGCCAAGAATACGCTCGCCCGGTACGGGCTGGCAGCAGGCGCCGCGCTGTTGGATTTGATCAGGTGTCAGACCGACAACAGCGCGCCCTTGGTCAATTTCTTCACCTTGCGCGTGCTCCAACTCTGGATATATCGCTGTGACAACCTTGCGCCCGGTAATCTCGGCGCTTCCAAGACGGGCAAGCAGTTCTTCGACACCATCAATCGCCAAAGCCTTTGCTGCCGTTCCCAGCGCTTTCTCTGTGCTTTTCTTGCCAACATTTTCGAAGGCCACGCGCGCCAGCTCGCGCCCCAAGCGCACAAAGCGTTCGCGATCCTCTTCGCGTAGTGACCGCCGGATCGCCGTTTTGGCGCGGCCCGTAACCGCAATATCAATCCAGGTCGCCTGCGGCGTTTGCCCTTCGGCTGTGATCACCTCGACCGACTGGCCGTTCTTTAATCGCGTCCAAAGCGGGACGCGCAGCCCATCAACCTTGGCCCCAACGCATGCCGACCCGATGCGCGTGTGGATCGCATAGGCGAAATCAATCGGGGTCGCCCCACGCGGCAGCTTGATCACGTCACCCTTGGGCGTGAAGCAGAACACTTGGTCTTGATACATCTCAAGCTTCACAGCTTCGAGAAATTCATCATGATCCTGATCTTCGTCCAACCGTTCGGTCAGCGAGGAAATCCATTTCACCGGATCAACCGCAAAGCGGTTCTCTACCCGCTCACCGTTTTTGTAAGACCAGTGCGCGGCAACACCAGTCTCTGCGACCTCGTGCATTTCTCGGGTCCTAATCTGGACTTCAACCTGCTTACCGTCGCGCCCGGACACGGTTGTGTGGATCGAGCGATAGCCGTTAGACTTTGGCTGACTGATGTAGTCCTTAAACCGCCCTGGAACTGCGCGCCACCGCTGGTGGATCGCCCCTAGGACGCGATAGCAATCAGCCTCGGTCGCGACGATAATGCGGAAGCCGTAGATATCAGCAAGACGGCTGAACCCCTGTTCTTTCTCCTGCATCTTACGCCAGATCGAATAGGGCTTTTTGGCACGGCCAATAACATCAGCGGTGATATTCGCCTTCTCCATCTCAACCCGCATGTCAGCGGTGATTTTTTGGATCACATCGCCTGTTTCGCGTTGCAGCGTAATAAAGCGGCGGATGATTGAATTGCGGCCTTCAGGGTTCAGCACACGGAATGATAAATCTTCCAACTCTTCGCGCATCCACTGCATACCCATACGGCCCGCAAGTGGCGCAAAGATATCCATTGTTTCACGCGCCTTCTGGGCCTGCTTTTCGGGCCGCATAGATTTGATCGTGCGCATGTTGTGCAGACGGTCGGCCAGTTTCACCAAAGTCACCCGCAGATCGCGAGACGTCGCCATAAAGAGCTTGCGAAAGTTTTCGGCCTGTTTTGTCTGGGTCGAGGTCAGCTGCAAATTGGTCAGCTTGGTCACACCATCGACAAGTTCGGCAATCTCGCGGCCAAACCGCTTTTCAACCACGCCAAAGGACGCTTTGGTATCCTCTATCGTGTCATGCAGCAGTGCAGTGACCAGCGTCGCGTCATCCATCTGCTGTTCGGCCAGAATACCAGCGACCGCAACAGGGTGCGTAAAATATGGTTCACCTGAATGGCGGAATTGCCCTTCGTGCATTTCGGCACCAAAGGCAAAAGCATCGCGCAACAGCGCCTGATTTGAGTTGGGGTTGTAGGTGCGGACCAGTGCAATCAGATCATCTGCTGTCGTCATCTGGTCCCGCGCCTATCTTTGTAAGGCCGGTCAGGCGGCCTTAGCGCTGCCCTTGCGCATCCATCAATGCGCGCAGCAATTTCTCTTCTGACATATCATCTTCGGCAGGCTTGTCAGTCTCAGCACCCATAAGAAGGGACATGCTGTCCTCTTCGGGTTCATCCACCTCGATCTGTGTCTGGTTCGCTTCGATCATACGTTCGCGCAGATCAGCGGCCTGTTGTGTTTCCTCGGCGATTTCACGCAAGGATACGACCGGGTTCTTGTCATTGTCACGGCTCACGGTGATCGGCGCACCAGAGGAAATTTCACGGGCACGATGTGCCGCGAGCATCACAAGCTCAAAACGGTTTGGAACTTTATCGACGCAATCTTCTACGGTGACGCGGGCCATGGGCGAACTCCAGTCGGGGTCATAGGGGCTTTGGAAGCCGCCTACTTAGAGCCTTCGGGCCAGATTGACAAGGGCTAGAGGCGCGCGAGACCTTAGTTTTCTAAAGGCCACCCTTATCGGTTAGCCGTGTGACATCCGCGCGTAAACTGTCGGGTAGATTGGCGCAGATTTGCGCGATTGAAAGATGCAGTAGCGGATGCGTCCAATCGGGTGCGACATCCAGCAACGGCACCAACACAAACGCCCGATCCTGAAGACGCGGATGTGGCAAGATCAATTGCTCTGGCGTCATGCGCTGCTGCTCTGACAGTGGCAGATCGCGCCACTTTTGCTGTGTTGCGACATCTGGCATCACAAGGTCACCAAGTGCGATCAGGTCCAGATCAAGCGTGCGCTGCCCCCACCTTTGGCTGCGTTTTCGCCCTGCCTTGGCTTCGATTTCGTGTAAAACACTCAGCAATTCTCGCGCTGAAAGCGCTGTTTCAAACGCCATCGCAGCATTCACATAGTCCGGCCCCGCACCCACAGGAAACGCAGGTGTCACGAAAAGCCCACTCGTCTTTATCGTGGACGACGCGAGTTCTGCGACCAAATGCATGGCCTTTTGTACAGTTTCCCTTGCGTCACCCCAGACCGAATTTTCATTGCTGCCAAAGGCGATAAGCGCACATTGGCCTATAGGCGGCATATTCGACTCTTGTCTCAATCGTGAAAACCTTTAGATAAGTTTCAATCTTGCTGTTTTCATAACACTCACGAACAATAATTACGCGCAAGACCACATTTGGAAGGACGACCCTATGTTTTATCGGGACGAGCGATTGGCGCTCTTCATCGATGGATCAAACCTATATGCAGCGGCAAAGTCGCTTGGTTTTGACATCGATTACAAACTTTTGCGACAGGAATTCATGCGTCGCGGAAAAATGCTTCGGGCTTTCTACTATACGGCATTACTTGAAAACGACGAATACTCACCAATACGCCCGTTGGTTGATTGGCTGAACTACAACGGTTTCACCATGGTGACGAAACCTGCGAAAGAATACACAGACAGCATGGGCCGCCGGAAGGTAAAGGGCAACATGGACATCGAACTTGCCGTCGATGCAATGGAACTCGCCCCTTATGTTGACCATGTGGTGCTGTTTTCCGGCGATGGTGATTTCCGACCATTGGTTGAGTCGCTGCAACGCAAAGGGGTTCGCGTCTCAGTGGTTTCAACGATTCGCAGCCAACCACCAATGATTGCTGATGAACTGCGGCGTCAGGCTGACAACTTCATCGAACTTGATGAGTTGCGCGATGTTGTGGGTCGCCCGACACGCGAACCACGTCAGGAAACGCAGCAACAGCAAGAAGAAGTCACGCAAGAGACGTGATCTTATGAGTGCAACGGCGCGCAGTCCTGCGCGCCTCAATGGGTCGCAGCAACTGGCGCTGGACCTGTCCGCGCCAAACCCTTACCTCTGGTAGCATAACCGGAGCATATAATGACGAAACCACCCCTCACCCTTTATCTTGCAGCCCCCAGGGGGTTCTGCGCTGGCGTCGACCGCGCGATCAAGATTGTTGAGATGGCGTTGGAAAAATGGGGCGCACCTGTCTACGTCCGCCATGAGATCGTACATAACAAATTTGTTGTTGATGCATTGCGCGATCAAGGTGCTGTGTTCGTCGATGAACTGGACGAATGCCCAGATGACCGCCCTGTCATCTTTTCTGCGCATGGTGTGCCGAAATCCGTTCCAGCCGCAGCCGCAAAGCGCGAGATGGTCTTTGTGGATGCCACCTGCCCTCTTGTCAGCAAGGTACATATTGAAGCGCAGCGGCACGCTGACAATGGTCTGCAAATGATCATGATCGGCCATGAAGGCCACCCTGAAACTGTCGGAACCATGGGGCAATTGCCCGAAGGCGAAGTGCTTTTGGTCGAAACCGTGGCTGATGTGGCGACCGTCGCCGTGCGCGATCCTGACAAACTGGCCTTTGTCACTCAGACCACACTGTCGGTTGATGATACCGCTGATATTGTTGCTGCCCTATACGACCGTTTTCCCAATATCGTGGGACCGCATAAGGAAGACATCTGTTACGCTACGACAAACAGACAAGAAGCAGTCAAGGCGATGGCCCCCAAATGCGATGCAATGCTGGTCGTGGGTGCCCCGAACTCGTCCAACTCCAAACGTCTGGTCGAAGTGGGCGCGCGTGCGGGCTGTAATTATGCGCAGCTGGTGCAGCGGGCGACTGACATCGACTGGCGTGCGCTGGAAGGGATCACATCGATGGGGATTACAGCCGGTGCATCAGCCCCCGAAGTGCTGATCGCCGAGGTTATTGATGCCTTCAAGGACAGGTTTGATACCACCGTCGAAATGGTGGTGACCGCAGAAGAAAACGTCGAATTCAAAGTGCCGCGGGTACTGAGGGAGCCTGCCTGATGATCAGTCTGCAATTTTTGCTTACCGCCATTGTCGTCTGTATCGCACCGGGCACCGGCGTGATTTATACGCTTGCTTTAGGGGTGGGACAGGGACGACGGGCAGCTATCGCCGCAGCCTTTGGTTGCACGATCGGGATAATTCCCCACCTCGCCGCAGCAACATTGGGTTTGGCCGCCCTTTTGCATACCAGCGCGCTACTGTTCCAGATCGTCAAGTTCGCAGGTGTGGCTTATCTGCTATATCTTGCGTGGCAGGCACTGAAGTCAGACGGTGCTTTGGCAATCCGCCCAAACGCGGCCAGCCAGCCACTATTCAAAATTGCTAAACGCGGTGCGCTGATCAATATCTTGAACCCAAAGCTGTCGATTTTCTTTCTGGCGCTGCTGCCACCTTTCCTGTCCGGCAGCCCCACGACCGCAACAGCCGAAATGATTATGTTGGGCATTGTCTTTATGGCGCTGACCTTTGTTATCTTCGTTTTCTACGGGGTCTTTGCCGCACTCGCACGTGACAAGCTGCTACAGAGTGAAACCGTGATGCGCTGGCTTAGCCGATCATTTGCAAGTATCTTTGCGGCACTCGGATTGCGATTGGCCTTCGAAAAAGCATGAACACAATCCCGCGCTCTGCACTGATCCTTGGGCTGGCCGGCCTGTTGCCCTTTGCTTGGGGGGCAGCGACCGTCATGATCCCGGATCTTGCCTTTTGGGGGCAAATGAACCTCGGCGGTCGCTTTATCGGACCTTATGTGCAGCTTTTCTACGGGGCTATTATATTGTCGTTCATGTCAGGCGTGCTTTGGGGGTTTGCCACCAAAGCAACCGGTCAGATCGCCACTGCAAGCTATATTCTATCGGTGATCCCGGCGCTTTGGGCTTTTTTCATGACAGGCGGCGGCCCGACCACAGCGGCCGTTAATCTGATCGTCGGTTTCCTAGGACTGTTACTGCTGGATTGGCATTTCTGGCGGCTGGGCCTTGCGCCGCCTTGGTGGATGTATCTCCGCGGGCTGCTTACAGTGATCGTTATCATCACATTTTTGCCTTTGGTGTTTTGATGACCGACGCCCGCACCATCGCAACTTACGACGAAAGAGCCGCGGAATACGCACAGATCGTAACGCAGGATGCACCCGACGAAAGCCTGCAAGGCTTTATCGACCTTATCCCGAAGGGTGGCAAAGTGTTGGACCTTGGCTGCGGCCCCGGTGCCGCGTCATTTCATATGCAAAACGCGGGACTTATCCCTGATCCCATTGATGCCTCAGAAGGGATGATTACGATCGCACGGGAAAAATATGCCTTAAACGCCCGCGTTGGCCGTTTTGACGACGTGACAGAGCAAGAGATTTACGATGGTGTCTGGGCCAATTTCTGTTTGCTTCATGCACCCCGCGATCATCTTGCACGTTACTTTGCAGCACTGTTTGCAGCGACCAAGCCGGGCGGTATTTTGCACGTCGGCATGAAAACGGGCATGGGAACAGGGCGCGACACGATCAACAGGTTGTATACATATGTAACTGTCGATGAACTGTCAGTCTTGTTCACGGGTGCTGGGTATACGGTCACCTATGTCAGGGAAGGCAAAGAAGCCGGCCTTGCTGGCACAATAGATCCCTTTGTGATCATGCGCGGAAAGAAGCCCTGAAATGCCAGACCTATTTGCCTATACAGACGGTGCCTGTTCAGGCAATCCCGGTCCCGGCGGCTGGGGCGCGCTACTGGTGGCACGCGACGGCGACAAGGTGCTGAAAGAACGCGAACTGTGCGGTGGCGAAGCCGATACAACGAACAACCGCATGGAGCTGCTTGCAGCCATCAGCGCGCTGGAAACGCTCGACCGGTCTACGGCGCTAACGATTGTCACGGACAGTTCCTATGTCAAAGACGGCATCACCCAATGGATTCATGGCTGGAAAGCGCGCGGTTGGAAGACGGCAGCCAAAAAACCCGTAAAGAACGAAGATCTGTGGAAACGCCTTGATGAGGTGACCGCGCGCCATGACGTGACGTGGGAATGGGTCAAAGGCCACGCGGGGCACCCTGAAAACGAAAAGGCTGACGAACTGGCCCGCGCAGGAATGGAGCCGTTTAAGCCATGAAAGAGCCCCTTCTGCTGCTACCCGGCATGATGTGTGACGCCCGCCTTTACGGCCCGCAGATCGAAGCATTTTCGCATGAGCGACCAATTGTAACCGCGCCGCTGAATGACCACGCCACTGTTGAAGCGTTGGCGCGCGACATTCTTGATACTGCGCCCCAACAGTTCGCGCTTGCTGGCTTGTCGATGGGTGGGATTGTCGCGATGGAAGTGATCCG
This sequence comes from Roseobacter sp. CCS2, assembly GCF_000169435.1. Taxonomy (GTDB): domain Bacteria; phylum Pseudomonadota; class Alphaproteobacteria; order Rhodobacterales; family Rhodobacteraceae; genus Yoonia. The sequence goes on from NZ_AAYB01000001.1 coordinate 599,900, forward strand.
CCAAGCCCCGGATCGCGTTACCCGGTTGGCATTACTTGATACCAACCCAAAGGCTGAACATCCCACGGTCGCGCAAAACCGCGAACCACAAATGCAAAAAGTGCGCGACGGGCATCTGCGTGCTGTCATGCGTGATGAGATGAAACCGAATTATCTGACCGATGGTCCCCGTATGGGCCAAATCCTTGATTTATGCATGGCGATGGCCGACGCGCTTGGCCCTGACGTTTTCATCAACCAGTCCCGCGCGCTGCAATCGCGCCCCGACCAGCAAGACACCTTGCGTTCGGTCAATGTGCCGACCCTGATCCTTTGTGGCGAAGATGATGCCCTCTGCCCGATCCACCGGCACACGCTGATGCATGAGCTGATCCCGGGGTCGGCCCTGAAAATTATCAAGAATGCGGGCCACCTGCCGACACTTGAACAACCCCAAATAACAAACGAGGCTTTGGCACAATGGCTGAACCAGTAATCTCCGCCGACCTTCTCGCGCTGCTGCAACGGGTCGACACGCCCACGGTATGCAACGCCATTGAAGTGGCGCAAGGCAAACGCGGCTTTGACGCCTATACCAAAGGCACAATGCAATGCTCTGCCCCGGGTCAATCCATGGTTGGTTTTGCGCGCACAGCCAAGATCGCAGGACGCGAGGCCCCGACCGAAGCCCCAGACGTGATCCGTGCCCGGCGTCTGGATTATTTCCGCAACATGGCAGGCGGACCACGCCCTGCCATCGCGGTGCTGGAGGACATCGACTATCCCCACTGCGTTAGCGCCTGGTGGGGCGAGGTACATACGAACGTGCATAAGGGGCTGGGCCTGAACGGTGCGCTGACCAATGGCGTGATGCGTGATCTGGGTGATCTGGCACAGGGGTTTCCCGTTGTTGCGGGCTCTATCGGGCCCAGCCATGCGTTTGTGCATGTGCGCGAATTGGGAACACCAGTGAACGTGATGGGTATGACAGTGAACCAAGGTGATCTGGTGCATGCCGATCAGCACGGCGGTTTAGTGATCCCACCCAAAGTCATCCCTGATCTGAAGACCGCGATTGAAAAGATGTGGGCGGGCGAGCAAATTATCCTCGGGCCAGCAAAAGAGGCTGATTTTAATTTGGATAAGCTGCTTGAAGCGTGGGCTGCGTTTGAAAAGGCGCGCACCTGACGCGGTCTAGCTGACCTTCAGAACAATCTTGCCAATATGTGCGCTGCTTTCCATGCGCGCATGTGCGGCGGCGGCATCTTCCAGCGTGAACTCCTGATCCATGACCGGGGCCACTTTACCCGCCGTGATCAACGGCCAGACATGCGTGCGCAGTTCATCCGCGATCCGCGCTTTTGCCAGATCGGACTGCGGACGCAGCGTTGAACCAGTGATCGTCAACCGCCGTGTCATCAATTGTACGAAGTTCAATTCAACCTTCGGTCCTTGCAGAAACGCGATCTGCACCAGCGTTCCGTCATCTGCCAGCGCCTTTAGGTTACGCGGGATGTAGGACCCACCAACCATATCAAGGATCAGATCGGCCCCGCCAACCGCACGCATCTGTTCAACAAAATCCGCGTCACGGTAGCTGAAAGCAGCCTCGGCCCCCAAAGCAATGCACGCCTTACATTTCTCATCCGACCCAGCCGTCGTGAAAACACGCGCACCAAACGCCTTCGCCAGTTGAATGGCGGTTGTTCCAATCCCGGAACTGCCACCATGTACCAGAAATCTTTGCCCGGCCTGCAAACCACCGCGCATAAAGACATTGGACCACACAGTAAAAAAGGTCTCTGGCAGGCAGGCTGCTTGTTTCAATGTCAAACCATCGGGGATCGGCAGACAGTGTGCGGCGGGCGTCGCCACATACTCTGCATATCCGCCGCCGGGCAGCAGCGCGCAGACTTGATCACCGGGCTTCAGATTTGCCACACCAGCGCCGCAGGCAGCAACCTCGCCTGCGGCCTCAAGCCCGGGCAGGTCACTGGCCCCTTTTGGCGGATTATAAAGCCCGGCCCGTTGCAAGGCATCGGGGCGATTTACACCCGCGTAGGCCACTTTGATGACGACCTGATCATAATCAGGTTCCGGCATGGGCCGATCCGCCAGCGTCAACACCTCGGGTCCACCAGCCTGAGAAATTTCAATCGCCTTCATGAATACGCGTCCTTACTGCGGGTCGCGCCAAACGCCGGGCAAATTGGGGTCAGAGACCGCCCCCGGTGCTTTGACAGAGGCCATCATCCGCTCCAACGTGCTTGTCAGCGGTTTCAGCAAAGGGTTGGCCTTGGCCTGCGCCTTGAGCTTTTCAAACTGCATGACGTTATCAATACGGCGGTCGATGAAGGCATCGGTTGCCTGCAAATCGAGACTGTCATCACCCAGCCAATATAGCACGACCGAGCTGTAGACACCCGACAACGTCATCCGCTTTGTATACCAATTCACATCGCGCGATGTATCACCAAGCGCGTTCCAAATCGCATCAGCGGTGCCCCAAATCAGCTTGGCCCCATCAGCTGCCATATGTGGCAAGGCAAAAAGCGTAGTGCCACGGCGCACAGCTTCTTTATCGTCGATCACCTGCAAGCGCAGGCGAATAGCATGGGCAACCTTGTCACGAAAGCGCATGTTGGTCAGATCGGCTGCTTTCAGGGATGTAACCATCGCTGCATCACCGCGATGATGATAAGCGATAGCCAAATCCACTGCACCACGCGGACACATCGTTTTGGCGACTGCTGGATCAATGTCAGCATCCGCAACAGCGGCCTTGAACGTGGCTGGCGACCAGCCATCAAAGGCGACATGCGGCAAGGCCGCGTCCAAAAGCTGGTTCAAAATCGGGTCGAGAGGGGCATTTGTCATTGGTCACTCCTGCAATCCGTGCGCACTGGACAAACTAGCCCGCCTTTGCTATCTGCCCACTTCCTGCAATTTTTGCAAATTTAACTTAGAGAGGTGGTGAAAACCACATGCAGGTTAGTGTTCGTGATAACAACGTCGATCAGGCGTTGCGTGCTCTGAAGAAAAAGCTTCAGCGTGAGGGCGTTTTTCGTGAAATGAAGCTTAAGCAGCATTTCGAAAAGCCGTCCGTGCGTAAAGCGCGTGAAAAAGCAGAAGCGATCCGTCGTCAGCGCAAGCTGGCACGTAAGAAGCTCCAGCGTGAAGGTCTGCTGTAAGGCGACCCTTCGACGTTACGATCAAGAAACCCCCGGCTGAGAGATCAGGCGGGGGTTTTTCTTATGCAGGGCGCGGATCACCCAAGGAATTCAGAATTGGACAATCGGGTCGATCATCACCCGCACAGTCACGCACCAAAGTCGTGAGCGTGTCGCGCATGTTCTGCAAATCCGCGATCTTATCCTCAATCCGCTGTAGATGTTCCTGCGCAATACGGCGTACGTCCGCGCTTGCCCGCTGTGTATCCTCCCACAGCGCCAACAGATCGCGGCAGTCTTCAATGGAAAATCCCAAGGCCCGCGCATGTGCCAGAAATGTCAGCTTGTGAATATCCTTGTCACCAAAGGCGCGATAGCCGTTTGTGTCGCGCCCCGGTTTCACCAGCCCGATATCCTCGTAATAGCGGATGGTCTTGGGCGGTAGACCTGCTTGTTCTGCCGCTTGTCCGATGTTCATGCTGTCACCTCCTGATAAGGTATCTGCTGGGGCGCAGCCCCAGCCCCATGTTGTGGTGCCACCCACCGCAATCGCAGTGCATTGGATAAAACAAACACGCTGGATAGCGCCATGGCACCGGCGGCCAGCATCGGCGACAACAGCGGCCCGCCAAACAGATAAAGCACACCCGCCGCTACTGGAATAAGTGCCGTATTATAGGCAAAGGCCCAGAACAGATTTTGCCGGATGTTACGCATCGTGCGTTGGCTGATCTCAAATGCATTACAGACGCCGTTGATGTCACCTGACATCAGGACCACATCGGCGCTTTCTATCGCGACATCCGTTCCGGTGCCGATGGCAATGCCGACGTCGGCGGCGGCCAATGCCGGGGCATCGTTAATGCCATCTCCGACAAATGCGATCTTTTCGCCCTCGCGGGTCAGATCGCGTAGCGCGGCGACTTTTCCGTCGGGCAACACCTCAGCGACGACTGTGTCGATACCCAATTCAGCGGCAATCGCCTGAGCGGTTTTTTTGTTGTCTCCGGTGATCAAGGCGACGCGCAAACCCATCTGATGCAGGGCTTTGATTGCAGTAGGTGTTGTCGGTTTGATGGGATCAGAAATACCAATCAGTCCTGCCAGCTGTCCATCAATCGCAGCATAAAACGGTGTCTGACCTTCCTGCGCGATTTTGGCAGCAAGGGTCGCAAGCGTATCAATCGCTATCCCTTCGCGCTGCATAAGCCGGTCCGCACCGACCACAACGCGATGACCGGCAACAACACCGCTGACCCCAAAACCGGGCTCTGCGCTAAAATCATCCACATCCTGCAATGCATAACCCCGCCCTTGCGCCATACGCACGATGGCCGTGGCAATCGGATGCTCGGATAGGGCCTCAACACTGGCGATCAGCCCAAGCGCGTTTGCCTCATCGGTGCCGGGAACAAATGATAGGGCGCTGACTTCTGGCCGCCCTTCGGTCAGCGTGCCTGTCTTATCAAAGGCCACAATGCCAACGGACCTTAAGGCCTGCAATGCGTCACCCTTGCGAAACAGCACGCCCAGATCTGCCGCGCGCCCGGTGCCGACCATAATGGACGTTGGTGTGGCCAGCCCCATCGCGCAAGGACATGCCACGATCAGAACAGACACACCGGCGACCAAAGCAAAGCTAAGTGCGGGATCAGGCCCAAAGATCAGCCAAGCCCCGATTGTCAGCGCTGCAATGACCAATACAATCGGGACAAACCACAATGTGATCTTATTCACGAGATCCTGAATTGGCAGTTTCGCGCCTTGCGCGTCCTCTACCATGCGGATGATCTGGGCAAGCATGGTATCAGCGCCGACCTGTGTAACACGGAACGTAAATGACCCAGATCCATTCACGGTGCCGCCTGTAACAACGTCACCGCTGATTTTTTCTGCTGGCAAAGGTTCACCCGTGATCATGCTTTCATCCACGAAGGCCGTGCCATCCAGCACCACACCGTCCACCGCGATTTTTTCACCTGGTCGTACCCGGATAATGTCATCGACAACGATGTCAGCAATGGCAACCTCAGCGGCAAGGCCATTTCGTACGACGGTCGCGTTTTGTGGCTGCAAGCCGACCAACCGGCGGATCGCTTCACCGGTTTTGCCTTTCGCGCGTGCCTCAAGGAAACGACCAAGCAGGATCAGTGTCACGATGACGGCGGCAGCCTCAAAATAAACAGCGCGTGTGCCAGCAGGCAGCATAGCAGGAAAGAAGGTCGCGACGGTGGAAAACGCCCAGGCCGCACCTGTCCCGATCGCCACCAATGCGTTCATATCCGGGGCCCCTTTGAATAAGGCAGGCAACCCTTGGACGAAAAACATGCGTCCGGGGCCAATCAGGACCAGCGTGACAACCGCAAACTGAAACAGCCAACTGGTTTGCATCCCAATATTTTGATGCACCCAAGCATGAACGCCCGGGATAAAGTGACTGCCCATTTCCAACACAAAGACAGGCGCCGTCAAAATAGCAGCAATTGTGAACTGGCGGCGCAGGGCGTCAATGCGGGCGTCTTTCCGGTCCGCATGCACGTCTGCCGCTTCACGCAATTGCGCGGGATAACCAGCATCTGTCGCAGCTTGCGCAATCGACCTTGGGGAACCGGCCCCCGCCAAATAGGTCACTTTGGCCGTTTCAGCCGCCAAATTGACCGAGGCGTCTGTCACCATGGGGACCGCAAGCAACGCTTTTTCGACCAGCCCGACACAAGACCCGCAATGCATACCCCCGATATCAAGGGTAATCTGTGCGACACGGGCTGGATAACCCGCCTTTTCCAGCGCTTTTATCAATTGGGCAGGCGTGGCCGTAGGCGCAAAGGTTACTTTGGCTGTTTCCGCGGCCAAGTTGACAGACACATCAGTGACGCCACTGACGTCACGCAGTGCCTTTTCCACCCTGTCAACGCAGGAACCGCATGAAAGCTTGGTGATTTGAAGGGTAAGAGACGTATCAGACATGGGCGTGCTACCTTTGGTACACGCTTTAGATAGGCCTTCCACTCACTGGAAGGTCAAGGCCTAATTGTTTTCTTCATCCGCACGCGCATCGGCGATAAGCCCTTGCAAGTCAGAAAGCGGTACAGCACCCGGCACCAATGCATCACCAATCACAAATGCAGGTGTTCCGGTAAACCCAAGGGTTCGCGCCAATTGTTGAGATGTGGCAAGGTGGCTGTTGACCTCTTCGCTTTGCATATCCGCCACCAGTTGATCCACATCCAGCCCAACCGACCGTGCCAAAGCCAAAACAGAGGCCTCTTCAGCGCGACCGCGCATTTCCATCAGACCCCAGTGCATGTCTTCATATTTGCCCTGCGCGCGCGCAGCCAATGCTGCACGGGCCGCAAATTCAGACCCGTCACCCAAAATCGGCCATTCACGGTAGACGATACGCAGATCATCATCTGCTGCGATCAGCGCCTTGACGTTGTCAGCAGCGCGTTTGCAGTAGGGGCAGTTGTAGTCAAAAAACTCGACAACAACGGTTTCACTATCGGCATTGCCGACGAAGGGCGCATTGGGATCACTTTCCAACGCCGCGCGTTGCCGCACCAAGGCCTCGGCCTGCGCTGCCGCCTCTGCTACGTTGCGCTCTTCTCGCAAAACGGACAGAGCCTCTGCAATGATTTCTGGGTTTTCACGGATCGCCTCAAGCGCCAGCGCCTTGATCTGATCCTCAGACAATTCCTGCGCCACAGCGCCGAACGGCAACAGTGTCATCAAAGCGACTGCAAGCAATTTGCGCATGTTTCATCCACATCATTGGGTTGGTTCAAAATACATCCGCATAGAAACATTTTGGGGGCGTGATGACCACACACATCTGCGTAATATCTGCGGCGCAAGGACGCGGTTGGGGATAGCCACAAGGATGCTGGTGTTGCAGACGCGCCTGCTGCTTGCCCCTCTGCCCTACATTCGATTAGGTGCACCCTATGGAGCAGCGCCTTTCATCACGAACATCTCGCAGAGCAGGTCTGAGCCTTGGGTTCAAAGCCGTGGCGATTTTTGTCATGCTTGTCTGCGTCATTCCTTATCTGGGTGTGCTGGCAGCCGCGTTTTCCGGATCGTTTGAAACGCTTGGGCACCTCGCCGATACAGTTCTGGCACGCTATACGTTCACAACCTTGATCCTTGTTAGTTTAGTCATGGTGGGAACCGCGTTTATCGGGGCCGGGGCGGCATGGTTGGTCACGATGACAGATTTCCCCGGGCGGCGCTGGGTCGAGATTGCTTTGGCATTGCCATTGGCGTTCCCCGCCTACGTCCTTGCCTATGGATACACGCACGTGCTGGACCACCCCGGCATCGTGCAAACGCTACTACGCGACATGACCGGGTGGGGACCCCGCAATTACTGGTTCCCAGAAATTCGGTCGCTCGGTGGGGCGGCGGTGATGTTAACGCTGGTCCTGTATCCTTATGTTTACCTGCTGGCCCGCGCCGCCTTTGCAGCACAAGGGGCCAGCACATTTTTGGCAGCGCGCGTTTTGGGGCGGTCGCCCCTTGCGGCGTTTATGCATGTCTCGCTTCCGATGGCGCGCCCCGCAATTGCATCAGGTGTGATGCTTGTTGCGATGGAAACGATCGCTGATTTCGGCACGGTCGCCTATTTTGGTGTCCAGACCTTTGCTGTTGGCATTTACACAAGCTGGTTCACGCTGGCAGACCGGGCGGCAGCCGCACAGCTGGCGCTCGGTCTGCTTAGCTTTGCCCTGCTGCTGGTCATGCTGGAACGCTACAGCCGTGGGGACGCGAAATATGCCAGCGGGCGGCGGAATGCGCCACTGCAACGGCTGGCCCTGACCAAGGGGCAGAAGGTCGGCGCGTTGATTTTTTGCCTGACGCCCGTTCTGCTGGGTGTTGTGTTACCTGTCATCGCACTTAGCGCCATGGCGTTGGGATCAGAGCAAGACCTGTTTAGCCCGCGTTACGTGGGCTTTATTCGTAATTCACTGACACTGGCAAGCATCGCCGCTGTTCTGACTGTGCTTGCTGCCCTGATCCTTGGCACGCTGCACCGCGTCAGTACAAGCAGGCTGACGGGCACATCGCTTTATCTTGCGCGGATTGGTTACGCAGTGCCAGGTGGCGTTATTGCGGTCGGCCTTTTGGTACCATTTGCCGCTTTCGATAACGCATTGGATGCTTGGATGCGGGCGACGTTTGATATCTCGACCGGGCTTTTGTTCACCGGATCGATCTGGCTTTTGATCTCTGCCTATCTGATCCGCTTTCTGGCGGCCGCAATTGGCGCATATGAAGGTGGTATCGCGTCGGTCGCGCCAAACATGGACGCAGCAGCACGCACTTTGGGCCAAGACATGCCGGGATTGGTGCGGCGTGTACATATGCCGCTGTTACGGACCAGTCTGCTGACCGCCGGGCTGATCGTCTTTGTCGACGTCATGAAGGAATTGCCAGCAACCTTGATCATGCGCCCCTTCAATTACGACACGCTGGCAGTGCAGGCCTACAGATTGGCGTCGGATGAACGGCTGGAAGGTGCGGCAGTGCCAAGCCTTGTCATTGCCGCCATTGGATTAATCCCCGTCATCCTGCTATGTCGCAAGATTGGCACGGGGCGCGCTTGAAGCAAAAAAGGGGCGCCATTCACATGGCACCCCTCGCGTTTGTCTATTGGGTCAGATTTATTCCCAGCCAACCTGATTAAAGATTTGCTGCGCGACCGGGACGTTCTGGGCTACCGCACTCAGGTCGACCGCGTCAGGGCGGAACAGCCCCATGGCCGCAACGGATGGCGACAGACCAACACCCGCAACTGCCGGGTATTCATCGTTGCCTGCACTAAAGTATTCCTGCGCCTGATCAGAGGCCAGATATTCCATGAACAAAACCGCATTTTCACGGTTTGGCGCATTCGCGGCCACACCACCACCAGACAGGTTCATATGCGCGCCTTCGGCGTTTTGTGCGGGGAAAATCCAGCCGATGTTTTCCATCGCATCTGAATCAAGGCCGTCGACCTCTTTGCGCAGTGCGCGGGCGAAGTAATATGTGTTCGAAATCGAGATATCACATTCGCCTGACACCAGACCGCGCAACTGATCCGTATCGCCGCCCTGCGGGTCGCGGGCAAAGTTGTTTACAAAACCCTGCGCCCATTCCGTGGCTGCTTCCTCACCGTGGTTTTCGATCACGGCGGACAGCAGCGTCTGCGAATAGACATTGGTAGAAGAGCGGTGGCAAATCATGCCTTCATAAGCCGGATCAGCAAGTGCGACATAATCCGCCGGCGGGTTGTCGACCTCGGTCTTGTCATAAAAGATGATGCGCGCGCGCTGGCTAAAGCCGAACCATTGGTTGTCAGCATCTTGCAGGCTGTCTGGAATACGCGCTTCCAGCACATCGCTTTCGATGGGTTGCAGCACACCGGCTGCCTTGGCCCGTTCCAGACGCGAGGTATCGACGGTCAGCAAAATATCAGCGGGCGAATTCACGCCTTCGGCCTGCATTCGGGCAATCAGCTCATCTGCGTTGGCTTCGATGCGATTGATGGTGATTCCGGTCAGATCAGTAAAGTCAGAATACAGACGTTCATCCGTATCATAGTGGCGCGATGAGTAGAGGTTCAGTTCACCTGCATGGCTTTCGGCATAAACAGCCGTGGCGAGCGAGGAGACCGCAGTCATAAGAATAAACGAAGTTTTAAGTGGCTTACGCATGAGAGGTTCCTTGCGATGGGTTGTAGTCACGCGCAGAACCTGACAAAAAAAATCAGGTTAAGCAAGATATCCTGATACTTTTTGTCGGAATAATTTTTAGACCATATTTTTATGGCTCTAGATTACTTTCCCTTCCAGACCGGATCGCGTTTTTCCGCAAAAGCGAGCGCGCCTTCTCGCTGATCTTCCGAATTATAGAGCGTTTCAACCGTCGCAAACTGGCTTTTCGTAATGCGATTCATGGCATCCTGAAATTTCATATCTTCGGCTTCCCGCACGACCTCTTTCAGCGCGGCATAAACAAGCGGCGGACCCGATGCGATCAACGCTGCCAACTTACGCGCCTCATTCATCAGTTGATCGGCAGGCACGACACTGTTGATCAACCCCCATAACCACATGCAACAATTTGAGTTTTTAAACGAACGCCGAAAGCGAAGTGACGCACCCAATCCCCAGCCGTTCAAATAACGCAGTTGCCCCCGCATCGTTGCCCGTTAAAGACGCCGTATGCGATAGTGCCGCCTGCTGCGCCTGTTCGGATTGTCCGGTTTTCAGCGCGATGATTGGCTTGCCCAACGCGCGCGCCGTTTCCGCCAGTGCAACCATTGCCGCGAGATCATCAATATCTTCAATATAAAGGCCCAGCGCCGTCACTTTAGGGTTGGTCAACAGCGTCTTGCCAATCTCGGAAAGCCCCGTTTGCGCCTGATTGCCCACGGTCACCACATAGGCCATAGGCAGCCCGCGCGCCTGCATCGTCAGATTGATCGCAATATTCGACGATTGCGCAGGATCGCCACACCGCTGTCAGCCTGCAACTCACCGTGCTGATCCGGCCACAGGGCCACATTGTCCAGATAATTCAGGAAGCCATAGCAATTGGGGCCTAGATCGGCATCTCACCAGCGGCATCAAGCAAAGCAGCTTGCAACGTATCGCTGTCAGACACCTCATGCGTGGCTTCTCGAAACCCCGATGCAAAACAAACGGCACCACCCGCGCCAATCTGCGACAGCGCTTGCACCGCTTCAACCGTCGCATGGCGATTGACCCCGATGAACACCGCATCCGGCGCGGCGGGCAAGTCCGCAATCGCACGGTAAGGCACAAGGCCCGCGACATTATATTTTGTTGGGTGCACCACCAAATATCACCGGCAAAACCAATCTTCTGGCATTGGCGGATCACTTCGCTTCCCCATGTGCCACCTCTTTGGAAACCTCACCACTCCGCTCAATCGCGTCTTCATGCGGATAAATCTCATGCTCGACAAAGGACCGGACCGTATCCACGATCATTTGCTGTTCATCGGTCAGACAAACTGCATCAGGCAAGCTCCGTTCTGCATTTTCCGAAGAAAACCCTAAGAAGCGCATTTCAAAATGTCATGCAGAATTCCGTGGACGATTGTACTTTCTCAGCCGATCCGTGGTTTGCTGTTCTTGAACGACACCGCTAGACTGATCCGGAAAAAGAAAGGGCGCACAGCTATGTTTGGCGATTGCACAGAAACGGTCAGCATTCTTTATGCCATCGTGTTCGGCGCGGATGGGGCCTGCATCGAGATGAGCACCACATCCATTCTGACCGCCTTTGGGGCTTTCATGGTATTGGTGGTGATCCTGCAATTCTTTGCGCGTTGGCTTTGGCGTAAACTCATACAGCGTCCCGATCCAATTGCACAAGACTATGTCGATCCACCACGCGACACGCCCTATCATGATAATCCTCAGTATCGAAACAGCGCTATTCGATCCAGCAAACGCTAACCCGCAGGTCGGTTATTACCGCCAATTGCGCGGGTCAGACGGGCGGCTGCATCCATGACGGGCGTCGCCAGTTCTTCAATGCGATCTTCGGTGATCCGCGATGTAGGACCAGATACGGAAATACCGGCAACGGCTTCGCCGAATACGTTGTAAACCGGGGCCGCGATACAGCGCATACCAATGTTACGTTCCTCTCCATCAATGGCATAGCCACGCGCCTTGGTCGCGTGCAAATCAGCGATCATCGCTTCGGGATCGGTCAGGGTGAAAGGGGTGTACTGTTCTAACTGACTGGCAGCGAGGACTTCGCGTTGGCGCTTATCATCCATACGGCACAGCAAAGCCTTGCCAATCCCTGAAGAGTGCATCGAAGACGCCGTGCCGGGGGCAAAGAAGGCGCGGATCGTGGCATGGGTTTCGACCTGACCAAGGAACAGCACCTTACCATCACGTTCTATGCCAAGGTTGGCCGTTTCGCCTGTTGCTTCCATCAGATCGCGCATGATCGGGCGTGCGCGTTCAACCAGGGACGTGCGCCGCAGGAAATGTGATCCTGTCAGAAACGCGGCGGGACCAATGCTCCAGGTTTGGGCTTGCTCATCAAAATCGGCAAAGCCGCGCCCCTGAAATGTCGTAAGCACACGGTAGACCGTTGCCGGCGATTGATCCAAGGCAACCGCGATTTCTGACAAAGTGCTGCCTTGCATTTCGCCAAGTTGCACCAAAACCTCTAGCGCGCGATCAAGCGATTTGATGGTGTTCTGTGCTGCCTTGTTATCCCATGATTTGGGGCGCCCGCGGCCTCTTTTGACATCGTCTTGCATTATTTTTCTCGTTTGTGAAATTGTATTTCATCTTATGAAAAATACAACCCACTGACAATAAACAATTTATTTTGTATTATTCGTTTTGAAAAATAATTTCAAAAAAATATGCAGACGCGGGTCACTCTGACAAAACACACTCAACCCAATGGAGGATTGGATGATGAGCTTTCAGAACCCCGTATTTATTCCCGGCCCAACGAATATGCCCGAAGCTATTCGCAAGGCGTGCGATATGCCAACAATTGACCACCGGTCGCCATTGTTCGGTCAGATACTGCACCCGGCCCGTGCGGGCGTTCAGGAAATACTGAAATCTGAAACAGCCGAGATTTTTATCTTTCCCTCTACCGGCACGGGGGGCTGGGAAACAGCGCTGACAAACACATTGTCCGCAGGTGATACGATACTTGCCGCACGCAACGGCATGTTCAGCCACCGCTGGATTGATATGTGCCTACGCCATGAGTTGAACGTGAAGATCGTTGAAACGCCATGGGGTCATGGTCTTCCGGCGGATCGTTATGCAGAAATCCTGAAGGCTGATACCGAACATAAAATCAAAGCCGTTCTTGCCACACACAATGAAACGGCAACGGGCGTGAAATCCGACATCGCCGCAGTGCGCAAGGCACTGGATGCTGCCAACCACCCTGCCATGTTGTTTGTTGATGGTGTCAGCTCAATCGGGTCTATGGACTTTCGCTTTGACGAATGGGGTGTTGATGTTGCTGTGACGGGTTCGCAAAAAGGCTTTATGCTGCCAGCGGGTCTGGCCATCGTTGGGTTCAGTCAAAAAGCACTAGACGCCAGCAAGACAGCCGGTTTGCCGCGCACCTTTTTTGACATTGCCGATATGAGCAAAGGTTACGCTGCGAACGCCTATCCCTACACGCCTGCTGTTGGCTTGATGAATGGCCTTCTTTTGGCGACCGAGACGTTGTTGAAAGAAGGTTTGGATAATGTATTTGCCCGCCACACCCGCATTGCATCTGGTGTGCGTGCTGCGGTTGACGGATGGGGTTTGGAACTTTGCGCGGCAACGCCGGATATATATTCTGACACGGTCAGCGCGATCAAAACGCCTGAAGGCTTTAACGCCACCGATATCGTGACCCATGCTGCGGACAAATATGGCGTCGCCTTTGGTGTGGGCCTTGGCGAAGTGGCCGGTAAGGTGTTCCGTATCGGCCACTTGGGTAGCATGACCGATGTCATGGCCCTGTCCGGGATTGCCACAGCCGAAATGTGCATGGTGGACCTTGGGCTTGATATCAAATTGGGGTCAGGTGTTGCCGCAGCGCAGGAATACTATCGCACCAGCACCGGCCTCAGCCTTGAGGATGCAGCGTAATGAAAGATCAAAACGATATGTACATCCCAACGTATCAAGACGTGTTGGACGCGCATGAGCGTATTAAGCCCTATATCCACCGCACCCCGGTACTAACGTCGGAGTATTTGAACAACCTCACCGGGGCAGACCTTTTTTTTAAGTGTGAAAACTTTCAAAAAGCCGGTGCCTTCAAGGTTCGTGGCGCCTCAAATGCTGTATTTGGGCTGTCTGAAGAAGCCGCCAAGAACGGCGTCTGCACACATTCGTCGGGCAATCACGCCCTATCGCTGTCTTATGCAGCAGGCCGCCGGGGCATTCCGTGCAATGTCGTCATGCCGCGCACAGCGCCGCAAGCGAAGAAAGATGCGGTAAAAGGCTATGGCGGGATCATCACTGAATGCGAACCCTCAACAAGTTCCCGCGAAGCAGTCTTTGCTGGTGTGCAGGCTGAAACAGGCGGGGACTTCGTACACCCTTATAATGACCCACGGGTTGTCGCGGGTCAGGGAACTTGCAGCAAAGAACTGATGGAGCAGATGCACGAAGAGCACGGGGGTGGCCTTGATATGGTCGTAGCCCCCATCGGCGGCGGCGGCATGATTTCAGGCACCTGCCTGACGTCGTCAAACATTGCGCCAGATGTGCAGATCATCGCGGCAGAGCCTGAGCAGGCCGATGACGCCTATCGTAGCTTCAAGGCCGGTCACATCATCGCCGATGATGCGCCCGTCACTGTGGCGGATGGGTTGAAAGTGCCGCTGAAAGACCTGACATGGCATTTTGTCAGCAACCATGTGTCCGAGATTTTCACAGCTTCCGAGAAGGAAATCATCGATGCGATGAAATTGACATGGCAGCGGATGAAGATCGTGATGGAACCCAGCTGCGCTGTGCCGCTTGCCGTCATCATCAAGAACAAAGACTTTTTCAAAGGCAAACGCGTCGGTGTCGTTGTGACCGGCGGTAATGTAGACCTCGACAAACTACCTTGGATGCAAGGTTAAAGGGAGAAAACCATGAACGATATGAGCAACCTCAAAAACCTCGAAGTCGGCTATGACGTTCCTGCCCTGCCCGGCATGGACGAAGCGGACATCCAGACACCGTGCCTTGTGCTGGATCTGGACGCGCTGGAGCGCAACATCAAAAAGATGGGCGATTTTGCGAAATCCCACGGCATGCGGCACCGCGTGCATGGCAAGATGCACAAATCCGTCGATGTAGCCCTGTTGCAGGAAAAGCTGGGCGGGTCCGTTGGTGTCTGCTGCCAGAAGGTATCTGAGGCAGAGGTCTTTGCCCGTGGTGGCATCAAAGACGTGCTGGTATCGAACCAAGTGCGTCAGCCCGAAAAGATCGACCGTCTGGCACGTCTGCCCAAACTGGGCGCGCGCGCCATCTGCTGTGTCGACGACATCGACAATGTCGCGGACCTGTCAGCTGCGGCGATGAAGCACGGAACGCAGATTGAATGCCTTGTGGAAATCGACGTCGGCGCAGGCCGTTGCGGTGTGCAGTACGGTCAGCCCGTTGTTGATCTTGCCAAAGCAATTGATGCCGCTGACGGCCTAAAGTACGCAGGCATTCAGGCCTATCAGGGCGCCATGCAGCACCTCGATTCATATGAAGAGCGTCAGAGCAAAACCCAGATCGCGATTGATCAGGTGGCAGAGACGCTAGAAATGCTGAAAGCCGAAGGGATCGAAAGTGATATCGTTGGCGGTGGCGGCACAGGGTCCTACTACTTTGAAAGTGCCTCTGGTGTGTTCAACGAATTGCAGTGCGGATCATACGCATTCATGGACGCGGATTATGGTCGCATCCTGGACAAGGACGGCAATCGCATCGACCGTGGCGAATGGGAAAACGCGCTGTTCATTCTGACGTCCGTGATGAGCCACGCCAAGGCTGACAAAGCCATCGTTGATGCTGGCCTGAAAGCACAGTCCGTAGATAGCGGCCTGCCGACCATCTTTGGTCGTACTGACGTAGAATACGTGAAGTGTTCGGATGAACACGGCGTTGTGGCTGACCCTGACGGTGTGCTGAAGGTCAATGACAAGCTGAAACTAGTGCCTGGTCACTGTGACCCGACCTGCAACGTACATGACTGGTACGTCGGTGTGCGCAACGGCAAGGTTGAAACGCTGTGGCCTGTATCTGCACGCGGCAAAGCCTACTAAGCGCTCTTCCCTCCCTAACGGTCGCTCATCGCGAAGAATGCCCGCAAGGGCTGATGAGCGACCGACAAAGAAAGAACACCCATGATTATCGTTCCCGAAAAAGAAATGGCGGGTCTGCTGAACCGCGCTGATGCGTTTACCGCCGTTGAGAATGTGTTCGCGTCGATGTCCAAAGGCGACGCTTATAATTTTCCTGTGATCCGCGAAGCGATCAGCCACGAAGATGCGCTTTATGGCTTCAAAGGCGGGTTCGACAAGGCGGGCATGGCGCTAGGCCTCAAGGCAGGTGGCTATTGGCCGAACAACCTTGAAAAGCACGGGCACATCAACCACCAGTCCACGGTGTTCCTGTTTGATCCAGATACAGGCATGGTCAAGGCGATGGTTGGGGGCAACCTTTTGACAGCGCTGCGCACAGCCGCGGCATCGTCCGTTTCAATCAAGCATCTGGCGCGCAAGGATGCACGCGTCATGGGCATGGTTGGTGCCGGCCATCAGGCCACCTTCCAATTGCGTGCCGCACTTGAGCAGCGTGAATTCGAAAAAGTGATCGGTTGGAACTACCACCCCGAAATGCTGCCCAATATCGAAAAAGTCGCTGACGAGGCTGGCGTTCCATTCGAAGCAGTCCCACTCGAAGGTATGGTCGAAGCCGACGTCGTCATCTCGATCACCTCGACATTTGCACCGACCATTATGGCGGATCACATCAGCCCCGGCACGCACATCGCTTGCATGGGTACAGACACCAAAGGCAAGCAAGAGATTGAGGCCGCGTTGCTGGCGCAGACCACCGTTTTCACCGACGAAGTTGCGCAATCCATCAGCATTGGTGAGGCACAGCACGCCATCGCGGAAGGCATGATCCAGCAAAGCGATGTGAACGAACTTGGTGCCGTAATCAACGGCACCCATCCGGGCCGGACGTCTGATGACGAAATCACGCTTTTTGATGGGACCGGCGTTGGCTTGCAGGATCTCGCAGTCGCTGCTTCTATCGTCGATGTGGCCGTCGAAAAGGGCATCGCGACAATCGTTGAATTCTAGACGTGTCTCGCGGTGCGCAACTGGCCTTCGTTCTTCAAGAACGGGGGCTTTTTGTTGCCCGGTCTAAAAGACAATCTCGAACACAGCACCCGGACTGTCCAGCAGTCTGATGTCGGCACCCTGGCTTTGCAGCATCCGCCGCACAATCGGCAGGCCCATGCCGGTGCCCCCGTCTTCGCGTCGCGTGGTAAAAAACGGATCGAAGATGCGCGCGCGGTTGCCTTCGCTGATCCCTGCGCCGTCATCCGAAACCAACAGACGCGCGCCTTGAACGTCGAATGTCACAGTCTTTGCGCCATGCGCCAGGGCATTCCCCACCAGATGGGTCGCAACCACGTTCATGACCTCTCGCGGCAAGGGGACCTCGCCATCGGTCACGATCACTGCACCTGCGACACCGGCCAAAACGTCAGATAAACGGCAAACCCCCGGCGGAATAACCTCCTGCGCCTGCGCCAAGGCGCGTTGCCCGTCCAAAAGCGCCTCCATCCGGCGGGTATTATCCGTGATACCCTGCAATAACTTGGCGCGATCCGCTTCGTTCAGGTCAGGGTTTTCTAACAGCTCAGCGGCCCCTTGGATAACCGTGAGCGGGGACTTCAATTCATGTGTCACATGATCCGCATAAGACCGCAAAACCGCCTCACGGCCGCGCAAAGCCGATGTCATCTCAAGCACGGCCTGCCCCAATTGTGAAAATTCCGGTGTGCCGAAGTGCGACGGTGCGACGGTTTCGCCCTCGCTTTCGGCATAGGCCGTCAGCGTGCGCACGGGCCGCAATACCAAGCGCCACAATAGCGCACCAAGAATAACGGTCGCCACAAAGGCCATCCAACCGATCATCCACGACGTTTCAGCCCAGCCCAGCACGCCACCCGCAACCCGAAAATAGCCGATACCCATCAGCGGAAGAAAGAACACCGCTGCCAAAGTCCCCCCCAGCACCAGCGCCAAAGGGGGGCGCCATTTTCGGATTACCCGCCGCGGCATGCGCCCATCCTGATGCCAACACCATGCACGGTTTCAATTGCATCAGCACAACCCGCTTTGCCCAGCTTACTGCGCAGGTTGCGCAGGTGGCTGTCCATCGTCCGGTCGCTGACATTGACGTTAGTGCCATAGATCGCATCCACCAGTTGCGGGCGCGACATGACGTGATCAGGCCGTGCGATCAGACGTTCCAGCAAGTCCATCTCGCGCGAGGTCAGCGTGACTGTGGCATCTTTCACATGACAAAGATGACGCGCCGGATCGACACTGATAACACCGCGGCGCATCACGACCTGTTCAGCCACTTCGCCATTGCTGCGCTTGAGGATCGCACGCACACGCGCCACCAGCTCGCGCGGTGAGAACGGTTTAGAGACATAATCATCCGCCCCCAGTTCCAGACCAACAACGCGGTCAATCTCATCCGCCCGCGCCGTCAAAAACAGGATTGGCACATCCGAGGTTTTGCGCAACGCGCGGCAAACCTCCAGTCCGTCCATCTCTGGCATACCGATATCAAGGATAATCAGATCAGGGCGCAAGCTTTCGGCCTTTTCCAGTGCCGCACGCCCATCGCCCGCCTCGGCCACGCCAAAACCCGCTTGGGTCAGCCCAATCCGCACCACATCGCGGATCTGCGCATCATCATCAGCAACAAGGATCATTGTTCAATCTCCATCGTCGCCAAACTACGGTGCAGGCGCGCGTTACGGTAGCCCCATTCGCGCCAATCGGTGCGTTGTGACACCTGAACGCGATACGGATCGCAAATTTCCCTACCTATTGCCACTTGGTGGGCGCGAATTGCAGGGGCGGCACCTTCGCTTAGCCCGCAAAGATAGTAATCATTGTCGCGGTCATCGGCGAGGTTGTGTCGCGCGATATGGCCATCAATGTTCACCAAATTACACAGGTAAATCGCTAATAGCCCCAAACCGAACGCCCGTTGAAAAAACCATCCAACCGTTTGGCGCCCCATCAATTGCATGATGATCAGCACCAAACCCAAGGCGACGACGGTCATCCAGACAAAGGCCGCAAAGCGCAGCCGGGTCAGGCCATAGAAATCGACATAAAGATCCAGCCGCAGGATGGACGAAATCACCAAGACGACGTTCTGCGCGATCCATAGATACAGCAACCGCCGCATGCCAGACCCTGCGCCAAGGTAGGGCTGCGTCAGCAATGCAAACACCCCGGCAAGCAAGGCTGTTGCCAACAGCGGATAGGCCCCACGATGCGCATATTCGGCGTAGGTCATCCCTTCGGGCAAGGCCACGCCACCCCAAAGATAGCCTACATCAAGGGTCGTCTGGATCAGGAAGATCAGGTTAAAGACGACCAATGCCCGGCGCACCGAACGCTCATTCAGAAACCCTGACTGAAAGCTGCGTTTGCGCGCAGGTCGTGCCCGCATTAAGGCCGGCATCATCGTGGTCAATCGCAGCAATGGCCAGATCGCAAGCGCTAAAAGGCCCCAGAAAATTACCCGCTCAATGCGCGGCAGGAAATTGGGTTCAAGATGCGCGATGGCCAGCATCCATTGATCCACCAAAGGGTTTGCCGTCGCGAAAAGGATCAAGAACACACCACCGACGCCGACAGGCAGCGCCCAATCAAACAGCACGCCACGTAGGCTGCCCTTGGACGGTGCTGACACCCGCATCGCAAAGGCGTCGCGGACTGTTTGCACCACACCGTAACCGGGGATCCGTCCGATGGCGCGCAAAATATCGGCCATGTTCCATTTGTCAGTTGTGATGATCACACCAAAGGCAAGTAGCCCGAGCAGTGCAATCATAACTGTGCTGAATTGCACGATCTCTACCAAAGGAAGGACAGCAACAACCAGCACCGCTGACGCCTTCAATAAACGCCTCGCATCCGTGGTTTTCACAACCGTCAGCGCAATCGCCGCACCCATTGCCACAAGCCAAAGTGCCAAGCCCAGCCCCGGTCGCAAACCCCACATCAGCGTATCGGCCAGAAACAGGGCGACGATCAGAATTGGGCCCGCCCGCACCCCTTTTGGTGGGTCCGTATCATCCAGCCACCACGCATCTTTTGCAATCCGATGCGGTACACCTCGCACAACCATATCTGTCCCTTTCTGCTTTTGTTGTGAAAGGTCTATCGGTGCGCCGTGCAAAGGCGCTTGTGCAAATGTGCAGGTTTTGTGCAGAGGTTCTTAGACCGCAGCAGCAGCCCGGATCGCGCGGATGTTGTCGCCATAAGGGGCCGGATCGGTCACAGACCCGCCGCGAAACACCGCAGAGCCTGCCACAAGAACATCCGCCCCGGCCGCGGCAACCAAGGGTGCGGTCGCAGGATCGACCCCGCCATCAATTTCGATATGAATGGGTCGGTCCCCGATCATCGCGCGTAACTCGCGGACCTTTTCGATCTGACTATAAATGAACTTTTGCCCCCCAAAGCCGGGGTTCACTGTCATCACGCAAACCAGATCAACCATGTCCAGCAGCATCTCAACCGATGCGGCTGGCGTGCCAGGGTTCAGCGCGACACCGGCCTTGGCCCCTGCCCCACGGATTGCCTGCAAGGTGCGGTGAATATGTGGACCAGCCTCAACATGGGCGGTGATCACATCGGCACCGGCTTTGGCAAACCCTTCAATATAGGGATCAACCGGGGCAATCATCAGATGCACATCCATCACGCCTTTGATGTGAGGGCGGATCGCAGCACAGGTCGCAGGGCCAAAGGTGATGTTGGGCACAAAGTGGCCATCCATGACATCCACATGCACCCAGTCAGCGCCCTGCGCCTCAATCGCTTCGCATTCCGCGCCAAAGTTGGCGAAATCTGCGGATAGGATGGATGGGGCAATCTTGATGGAACGGTCAAATGACATGAGGGCACCTTTGTAGCAGCTAAAGGGGCCATAGCATGATGACACAAGGGTTCGGAATACCCGCATTACCCAAAATGCAGACGACTTGCATCGTTCTGCTATATTGTGAGGACAATTTTCGATGAATATGCTCTTTCTTTCTCTAACAGTGATGATTATCGGCGTTGTGGCGGTGCTGGCTTTTCAGGCATCTTGAACGCCGCGCTGATCATCGACACGAGCTGTCTGCTGGGGTTAGCAACCCAAAAGATCAGCATTGCGCGTATGACATCCATCGTCTTGGTCGCAATCGGCGTCATTCTGTCATACCGATAAATTCGTGCTGCAATGCAGCAATTCATGTGTTATTCGGATGTATGGTTCAGAAATTGCTTTATAAAGATATCCTGCAACCGGGCAGACAAGTGCGCCTGACGCGTGCGACTTTGACCCCTGCACGTCCGAAGTCCCTGCATGATCACGACTTTTTTGAACTGTTTTGGGTGCTAAACGGCACTATTCGGCACCATCTGACCAGCGGGGCCGAGACATTGAAGGAAGGTAGCGTCGTTTTCATCCGCCCAGGTCAGGAACATGCGCTACAAGGGCGCGGCGAACACGCACTTGTTGTTTCGCTCTGCATTCATCCTGATACGGTTAAATCGCTCGCCAAGCGCCACCCCAACTTGAAAGGTCATCTTTTTTGGTCACACGGTGACCCGGTCAAGGCACACCGTGACATCAGGCAAATGACCGCATTGAACCAAGGTGCGGTTCAACTTGAAAACAGCCCCTGCGATACGCTCGCAACAGAGGCATTTTTATTGCCTTTATGTGCCGAACTGACCGCCGCCAGCTTTGCGGAAGACGTTCCCGTTTGGCTGGCGAATGCTTGCGCGGCGGCTAAATCGCCTGATGTGTTCCGTGATGGCTCTGCCGGTTTGGTCGCAATCGCTGGCAAGGCGCACTCTCATGTCAGTCGGATGATGCGCAAGCACCTGGGGCAAACGCCGTCTGATTACGTGAACAATATACGCATGCAGCACGCGGCCCGGGCACTGACCACAGACGATCAGGCCATCAGCGAAATTGCTGCCGATTGCGGCATTCCCAACATGTCACATTTCCATAAACTCTTTCGGGCGGCGTATGGCCTGACACCACTGCAATACCGGCAAAAATTCCAACGGCAGGTTGCCCAACCAACCTAAGGGACGCGACGGCACACGACATAGTATTTGACCAAACGGTCAAAACTTGCCAAGAGAGGCCCAAAGTGCCACCCTTACACGGCACCGCAGGAGGCCACCTTGCAAACCACGCAGTCCCCCACTTTGACGGCCACTCAGTTGCCGCAAGTCCATCTACCACGCAACCAAGGCATGCCGCTTGATCTTGATTGGGTCATGGCAGTGCAAGCCAATACATCTGCGATTGAACGGCGGGCGAAAACACTGCCGGGGCGGCGCAGCGTAAAAAAGGACTATCAGGCCGCATGGCTTTGCAAGGCGATCAGCCTGATGGACCTGACAACGCTTTCGGGTGACGACAGCGAAGGGCGCGTCCGGCGGCTCTGCGCTAAAGCGCGCCAGCCGGTGTCCAAGTCGCTCCTAGACGCTTTGGACATGGAAGGCCTGACGACCGGGGCCGTGTGCGTTTATCATGACATGGTGCCGACGGCAGTTGATGCGCTGCAAGGGACCAGTATTCCGGTCGCCGCTGTTTCCACCGGCTTTCCCGCAGGCTTGTCCCCTTTCCATCAGCGCATCGCCGAAATCGGCGAAAGCGTTGCAGCGGGTGCGCAAGAGATCGACATTGTCATCAGCCGCCGCCATGTGCTGACCGGAAACTGGCAGGCGCTTTATGATGAGATGAAGGAAATGCGCGCGGCCTGCGGCGACGCCCATGTCAAAGCAATCCTTGCCACTGGTGAACTTGGCACGTTGCGCAACGTCGCCCGCGCATCACTGGTCTGCATGATGGCCGGGGCAGATTTCATTAAAACATCCACGGGTAAAGAACCGATCAATGCCACCCTGCCCGTCACCCTGACCATGATCCGCGCAATCCGCGATTATGAGGATCGGACCGGTGCGAAGGTCGGCTACAAACCGGCAGGCGGGATCAGCAAAGCCAAAGACGCGCTGGTCTATCTGGCAATGATCAAAGACGAGCTTGGCGACCGCTGGCTGCAACCTGACCTTTTCCGTTTTGGCGCGTCCAGTCTGCTGGGTGATATCGAACGGCAACTCGAACATCACGTCACCGGGGCCTATTCGGCCTCATGGCGGCACGCGATTGGATAAGCCATGACAATCAAAGAAATCTTCGACACCATGGACTATGGCCCCGCCCCTGAAAGCAGCGCCGAGGCGCTGAAATGGCTGGCTGATCGTGGCGGCATCGCGGGCCATTATATCAACGGCAAATGGGGCCCGCTGCGCGATGACTTCGCGTCCAACAATCCCGCCACCGGTGAAAAGCTGGCAGGGGTGACCAAAGGGACCGCCGACGAAATCGCAACCGCCGTCGCTGCCGCACGCAAGGCCCAACCCGCATGGGCCAAGTCAGGCCACAAACGCGCCCGTGTCCTCTATGCGATCGCACGGCTAATGCAGAAACACAGCCGCCTGCTGGCGGTGATGGAGACGCTCGACAACGGCAAACCCATCCGCGAAAGCCGCGATATCGACGTGCCATTAGCAATCCGGCATTTCTACCATCACGCAGGCTTTGCCCAGTTGATGAAAGCCGAACTGCCAGAGCGTGAAGCTTTGGGTGTCTGCGGCCAAATCATCCCGTGGAACTTCCCCTTGCTGATGCTGGCATGGAAAATCGCGCCCGCATTGGCAATGGGGAACACGGTCGTGTTGAAACCTGCCGAATACACATCGCTTTCAGCAATGATATTCGCCGAAATCTGCACTGAAGCGGGCGTGCCGCCCGGTGTCGTCAATATCGTCACAGGCGACGGCGAAACAGGTGCCGCGCTTGTCGACGCCGATGTCGACAAAATCGCCTTTACCGGGTCCACCGAAGTGGGCCGCAAAATCCGCGAAGCAACGGCCGGATCGGGCAAGGCCCTTTCACTCGAATTGGGCGGCAAATCCCCCTACATTGTGTTCGAAGATGCAGACATCGACAGCGCGGTTGAGGGCCTCGTCGATGCGATCTGGTTCAACCAAGGCCAGGTGTGCTGCGCCGGGTCGCGCCTGCTGGTCCAAGAAGGTATTGCAGATCGGTTCTACACCAAACTTAAAACCCGCATGGATGGGCTGCGCATCGGCGACCCTTTGGACAAATGCATCGACGTGGGCGCCATCGTGGACCCGGTTCAGCTGGATCAGATCACCAAAATGGTCAACGCCAATACCGAAGGCGAAACCTATCAAATCAAAGCGCCCGAAGGCTGCTTTTATCCACCAACGCTGATCACCGGCCTGTCGCCAGCATCCACACTGATGCAGGAAGAAGTCTTCGGCCCAGTCTTGGCCGCGACAACCTTCCGCACACCTGCTGAAGCGGTCGAAATCGCCAACAACACCCGCTATGGGCTGGCCGCTTCTGTCTGGTCTGAAAACATCAACCTCGCGCTGAATATCGCCCCAAAACTGGCGTCCGGCATTGTTTGGGTGAACGGCACCAATATGATGGACGCCGCCGCCGGTTTCGGCGGCGTGCGCGAAAGCGGGTTCGGGCGCGAAGGTGGTTGGGAAGGGCTGGCTGGCTATACCAAACCCAAAGGCACGGCCAAACCGCTTAAGAAAATCGACGCTTTCACAACCGACGACGGCCACCCCGCCGACCCGCTGGATCGCACCGCGAAACTGTATATCGGTGGCAAACAGGCGCGGCCCGACGGCGGCTATTCAACGCCTGTCTACAGCCCCCGCGGCAAGCTGCTTGGTCACGCATCCACCGCCAATCGCAAGGATATCCGCAACGCGGTCGAGGCCTGTAACGCCGCCAAAGGATGGTCCAAAACCACCGGGCATCTGCGGGCACAAATCCTCTATTATATTGCTGAAAACCTGTCCGCCCGCGCTGACGAATTTGCAACGCGCATTAACCAGATGACCGGCGGGCGTAGCGGCGCGGATGAGGTGGAAACATCCATCCGCACGCTATTTACCTATGCCGCATGGGCTGACAAATATGACGGTCAGGCACACGGCGTCCCGATCCGCGGTGTCGCACTCGCCATGAAAGAACCTGTCGGCAACATCGGCATCCTGTGCGACGATGCAGCCCCACTTGCCGGGCTTATCAACGCCATGGCCCCCGCCATTGCGATGGGCAATCGCGTGGTCCTTACGGCCAGCGAATCTTTCCCACTTGCCGCAACGGACTTTTATCAGGTCTTGGAAACATCCGATGTGCCAGCAGGCGTCGTCAACATCATCACCGGCAGCCATGCAGAGCTGGCACCCACGATGGCCAAACACCTCGACATCGAGGCAGTCTGGTCTTTCTCCAGCACTGACCTCAGCGCCGCGATCGAAAAAGCCAGCGCAGGCAACCTCAAGCGCACATGGGTGAACAATGGTATGGCTATCACACCTTCAACTGCTGACTATCTTGCAGCCAGCACGGAAGTAAAAAACATCTGGATACCTTACGGCGAATAAACCTTTCACCTTCTCATGTTCCCAAATACCTCGGGGGAGCCGAAGGCGGGGGCAGCGCCCCCATATGACGGTCAGTCGATGGGGCGGTTTTTGTTTTTGTCCCGCCACGTCCCAAACCAACGGGACATGCGCCCCTTACGCTCGGCCACATCCGCCTGCACCTCGTCAATCTGGTGGCCTGCGGCATCCAGCAATGGATCAACCGACCGTTCGCGAAACTGCCGCCACATCGCGCGAATGAACAAGATCGCCGCCATCAGGAAAATGAAGAAAAAGATATTGAACCACGGAATAATCGTGACGTGTGGCCCCGCGACGGGACGGATCGCAATCGCATTGGGAAAGGCAGAGACATATTCATTGCGCCAGCCGTAATGGGTCATCACGGCCCATTTTGGGGTCTCAGCCGTTGACACCAAATCATCCGCTTCTGTTTGCAGGTTTGCGGTGTCAAACTTGAAATAAAACGGCCAGCCCCAGCCAGTATCCTCATTGCGATACACCATCACTTCGGTCGTTTCACGCGGGATAAAGCCCAAGGCCCAAGTCCGCTTTTTTACCGTCTGAATGAACTGCACATCGCGGTTGACCAATGTTGCAGATTGATCGTCCGGGCGTGCCCAGAAAATCCGTGTCCAATCATTAAGGTCCTGACGTTCCTGATACGTATTCACCACCCGAACCACATCATGCTGCGGCAACGCGTAGTGCAGCAAACTGCCCAGCACCAAAAAGACAAGAACACGGAAAATGATTTTGATCCTACGCATGAGCCGTCCTTCAGTTCGCATTAATCATATAGACGATCGTCCCAAGCACGACGGTCGGAACAACATAAACCAGCCCAATCAGCTTAGGCCGGATAGAGGCATCATAGGACTGCAACCCCTCTGACACAAAGGCATCGCGGGCGTCGGATGTGCCATCTTCGGGGTGATTGGCTTCGTATTCATCTTCCAACCGCTCTTTACGGACAGAACGGGAATAAATCGAGACGGAGAAATAAATAACCGTCAAACCAATGAACCCAAAAATCACAAGTTTGATAAAACCCATCAGCGCCTTCCTCTTGTCACCGCACCCCACGGCCCGACACGCGTGATCAAATCAGGTTGTCTGATCCGTGGTATTTCTGTCATCGGGTCCTCGTGCCCGAACAACGCCTCGCGCGTACCTGCCTTATCGACTTGGTACTCGCGGTCAAGAAAATCAACGACATAAGCACGCTTTTCGTCGGACCAGTCGGCATATTTGCGGTAGAATACCTCTTTGTGGCAAATGAATAGCTGACGAATATCCAGCGGCGTCAGTTCTGCCAGCAACATATTTACAAGGTCCGCATCCGGGTGCGCCTTGGCGCGCAATGTATAAAAATAGGCCGGATGCTCTGACGTGATGGTAGGCCAGGGCCCGTCCTCTTCGGCCCAACGCAGCAGTGCGGCTAACCCCTGCCATGCCTCTGGCAACTGATCCGCATATTGCCGCCCCAACCGGCGCAGATCGCGACGGGTGGCACCGGCCAAATCCTCTTTCATCTCAGCCGCGACAGAGGCCACGATGAAATCCATCTTCTGATGCAAAATCGCCGCCGAATCTACGCCGCGCGCTTCCATGATCGGTTCGACCAGGTCGTTTAGCGTCAGGAATTTCGCAATTGCCGAACGGTCATCAAAATCAAAAACAAAGGGGATCGGCAGTGCGCCAATCTCATCCTTCTGTGTCGCCACAATCGCCGCCGGATGCGCCACCCCGCGAAATACATACATTCCGCCAAAATGATCGGTCCAGAAATTCTCTTGCCCGAACGTCATCTGCCGCAGGGCCACCGGGTTACGCACCACATCGCCCGTTTTCTTGGCCATCCCGATCATGTCAGCGATCAGCACATCGTCGTACCACCCATTCGGTTCCGTCTTGAAACGATCAATCATTGCGCCCAGTTTCTTGGCCGTCGCAACTGTGCCACTTGTCGTGTCCGCCTCAATCGCGATCTTGCGAATATTGAACAGTTTTGCAGGCGTATCCGCCACATAGACCGAATTCACCAATTCACCCGCAACCGCATCACGCGCCGTCAGCGCAAAAAGCTCTGCCCGATTTTCTGTGATAAATTGACGTAAGATGCTGCGTGATGTCGAAAATTTCGCGTTGAGCAAAGGCGCTGTCGCCTGTTCGGTCGTCAACAATATAAACTGCCGATTGACGCCTTTATGGTTTAGGTAAAGGTCATCCTCCAACTCATCCCCGATTTCAGGTGAGTATCCGGAAATATCAATATGGAACACTTCCTGTTCTGTTTTGAGGCCTGTAAGGTGATTAAGCGCACGATTGTAGCGTTCTACCAAGATCGGCGAATCCACCCTGATCAGGTTCCCAAACATCAGCCCTTTTTCAATTAACCGATGCATTCTACCACGTTTCCTTTACCCATTTGCGCGGCAAGCTTGCGACAGATAATACCATGATCGGCGCCCATATCAGTGCGGCGATCAGGCCCAGCCGTCCAAACAGTGCAACACTCGTGACCACACCCGGTTCAAGTACTTCTGCGATACTCAGCCCTTGCCAAAGGTAGAGGCAAAAGAAAAACAGCGCTGACAGAACGAAAAGTAGGATAGTCGACAGAAACGCATTCAGCATCAGGGGCTTCACCCCTTCCGGTAAGGCACGCGCCAAAACACGCGGCACTGCAAAAGAAACAAGTCCAAGCACAAGCGCCGGCAGAAATAATGCATCTGAAAAAAGCGTGCTCACGAGCCAGCCTTCCCCTCCAGATACCGCTTCTTGGCAATTTCTTGGCGGCCAAAATCACGCACCATATTTTCAATCGCGACCTCGTCAGACTTATCAGCATAACGGAATTCACTGTCGGCATAGCGGTTGATTTCTTGGATCACCATTTCAACCGTAATTGGCTGGCGCAGTTCGGATATCATGCCCTTCTTGGTGTCATAATCCTTAAACAGGAACAGATCGGGTTCTTCCATCCACTCATCGGGCAGTTCAAAATCCATCGCGCGGACCTTCACCGCATCGGTGATGTTCTTGATCGCACGGCCGGTAAAGCGCGGATCCGCCTCCTGAATGCCCTTCAAATATGTACCCAGCTTGGCAATCGTATCAAGATCACCAATCTCACCACGCACCCGCTCAAAGACCTTCTGAAGGCCTTCTTCATGCGGTCGGGCGTGGCTTTCAAAACTGGCTGTGACGGCCTTTTTGATCTCTTGCGCATCAAACACCTCATGCGCACCAACGGGAATATCGTGGTTCTTACCCATCAGCAGATAAAGGATGTCGATATAATCCTCACGCGTCTGCGGCCCATCCACCAGAAACCGCGCACCAGCCCGTTGGCGCAGCGCATCGTCCACGTTTTCTGGATAGTTCGAGAACATTCCAAAGGTGCAATTGCCCCGCACGACCGTGTTAGCCCCCGCAAAGCTTTCCATCAGCACCGCCGTAATTTCGAGCTGACCCGCAGAGGATTGCCTGTCGCCGCGCTTGCCAGCCAGCTGATCAATGTCATCAATCGTCCCAAACCCGATCACACCGGGATCAAGTACATTATTGATAAACGCTTTGGCATTCTGACCTGATTTACCCTGATAGCTGTCGATATTGTCGGTTGAAAGGTTCTGATAGCGAAACGGATAGCCCGCCGTCTGACAATACTCATTCACCAAACCCGCCATCATCTGGATCAGGGTGGTCTTACCCGTACCGGGCGCGCCATCCCCCATGAACGTAAAGATAAACCCGCCCAATTCGGCAAAAGGGTTCAGCTTGCGGTCAAAGTCATAGGCCATCAGCATCTTGGACAGTTTCATCGCCTGATATTTGGCAATGTGGTTGCCCACGACCTCATTGGGCTTTTTGAAGGTCATTGTCAGGGCACTGCCCTTGGCCTTGCGGGCAGGCGTAAACCCTTGGACGACAAAATCATCTTCTTCCACCCGCCACGACGACGCATTAAACGACGCCAACCGCCCCGCGGTGGACGCCCGCAATGACACCTTCGCCATCAACTGTTCAGCATAGGCCAGCATCGTGGCAATCAGGGTTGGCTCATCCTTGGCAAACTGCCCCAGCTTCTGGTCCAACTCCCAAATCGCACCGTGCAAGGCCAGCGGGGCGTTGTCAGTCAGAACTTCATCCACACTGCCAACATCAACACTCTGCTCACCCGCTTGGGTCGCCAATAGAAACGAAGTGGCATTGGCAAAGGTGTACAGGGCCACCAAGGACTCAGCCGTCAGATACTCGGTAAATTCAACCGACCGATCCTGCGGCAATCGCCCTTCCAGATTAATGCGCTTCAACTCCGTCAAAGCCGTCTGATCGGAAAACGCATCCGCCACCGTCAAAGCAATGGACAAGGCACGGCGTAGTGCATGGGCGACAGCGGCCTGCGCAGGCGAGGTCAGCGGATCATCATCATCCGTCTCTGCAATGCGATCCAACAGCCGCACACCACCCGAAGGCGCTGAGGTCCGCGACAACAACCCTGGTGTCGTGGAACGGAACCTGCGACGGGTCGCCGCGACATCCGGCGATTTCTCCGGCGCCTCCAGCGACAAGCGTGCTTTGGCCAAGCGCGGGCTATGATCCAGATGCATCAACATCTCAGCCGCAGGAATATAGTGTTTGCGGATATCCTCTTCGCGCAATTCCATTTGATCACTTGACTGGCTCATGCCGCATCCTTCTTCTCATGTTTCCAAATACCTCCGCCGGAGGCATCCATCACGTCAAAATAAACCGGCATCTGCCATCAGTGCAAAACAGCGCGGCGCGTAAGGTGGGTTTTCACCCACCCTATCTGTAACTCAATACCCGTCCGCTATCGCTGACGACAAACTTGCGCACATCCCGAAAGCCCGCCGGATTACGCTCCGCCAACGCCTGATAGGGGCGTTCCGGCATAATCAATGACCGCTCCATCCGGCTGGCACCCGTCTCTGCACCACCACACTCGAAGGGATCTAACGCAAAGATCTGGCGCTCCACTGATCCAAACCAGCCCGATTTCACATTCTCAACGCGCTCCGACACCAACTCTTCCTCCGTCCAGACCAAAGCCCAGTCTTCACCGGCTGGCGCATTCGCCTCACGCAGCACATCGCGCAACGGCCCGGTCTGGCGGGTAAACGCATTGCTATACATCGGGCCGATATGAAATCGGCGCAGGCGCGTCGGATGCAAATCCCCAAAATCCTCATCAAATCCCTTCGCAATCGTCAGTAACTTGAGATGCGCAAGCGACTGCGCCATCAAATGCGCCTGCGCTTCGGGCCAACGGTGCTCATCCTTGGGCAGCCCCGTGCGCCCTGTATCTTCCAACTCCATCAGATAGATCGTGGGCAGGTTCACCTGACTGTCGTAGACCGCCCAATGCACCAGAAACCGACGCCGGTCGCCTTCATTTCCCAGCCACAAACACTGCGGATCATTACGCGCCCAGAACTGATCCCCGCGCGAAAGCTCTTCATAGTAAAGCCGCTGCGACAGCGCATATTGCAGCTTGGTCGGGATTTCCTGCTCACTCAGGATCACCCGCACCATCTGATCTTTCAGATCGCCTGCATTGGGCTGCGCCTCAAGGTGGCGATCCGCTTGCAACGCATCATTCGCCATCTC
The DNA here is from genome assembly GCF_000169435.1 of Roseobacter sp. CCS2. Classification (GTDB taxonomy): domain Bacteria; phylum Pseudomonadota; class Alphaproteobacteria; order Rhodobacterales; family Rhodobacteraceae; genus Yoonia. The sequence continues at coordinate 631,012 of NZ_AAYB01000001.1, forward strand.
CAAAAGCTCTTGATAGACGGGAAATCCACTTTCACGCCGATCAAACGTCAGCTTACCCGCATGGGCAAAACGCCCCGCAAAATGATACTTGTGCGCCAGCGCAGTGAACGTCCAATTGAGGCCAATCAGATAGCGCGCCATCACCTCGATCTCTTTGCGATCAAAGCGACCCTCCGCTTCCATCGTCGCGGCCACCTTGGTCAGATAGCCCGTGATCTTGGCGAACTTATCAAAATACCGGCGCGTGACGCGAGTATCTTCCAGCTTCATATGATCGGCTTGGAGGTCAGTCATGACGATGCCAAGGCAGTGGGCCAAGCCATTCTTGCACCTGAATGCCAAGAAGTGTTATCCGCGGTGAAAAGCGGCCAGCGATGAACAAGACAACGTCCAGTGCTGCGAGCATTTGCGTGATCAAAAAAACTGTGATCGCCACACCACTTGGCATGCGTGTGAATATCAGTGCAATCAATAGGATAACTCCCAGCAATTGAATTGCATCACGACGATGGTACACCCGCCGCTTCAGGTCTGATCCCCATACTGATTACTATCATGCTTCTTCACGATCTCTTGGAACCGGCGCACAAAGCGTTCGTCCGCTTTCGCCTTCTGCTCCAGCACCTCGCGAGCGAAGACCATGTGATCTTCATGCGCTTCCATCATATCGGCCATCCGTGATGTCGTCGCAGCCCCAATTGCCGCCATCGCCGATTGCGCCTCTTGGTCGGTCTTCACACCAATCTCGTTGATCTGGTGGGCCACGTCCTGCTGCTGTGCGGTCTTCAAGGACTTCGACAGTGCATCATACAACACAACACGCTGCTTGGTATCTGTCTGCAATTTGTTGATCAGCACCATCTGCGTCGCCGCCTGGTTCTGCAAACTGTCGATCCAGGTTTTACCTTTCTCGATATAGCGCTCAAGCGTCTGGCTTTTCGCCAATTGCACCTGCTCGTTTTGGATCATCTCATTGTACTGGCCATTCAACCCAGCCAATTCAGTTTCCAGCTTAGTGCGCGCAGCCGCGTCCTGTTCAACCGAGATCTTGTTCTCAAGCTCAATAATCTTGGGATCCATCCCAAGAATCTCCGCACGCAGCGCTTCCAGTTCACCAACGGTCACTTCACGCTCTTCCAGCGTGCCGCCAAGGTTCTTCTCAACGCTGACCTTTTGCTCGTTCAGGACAGCCAACTGGCCTTCCAACAACTGCATGATCACGTCGGATTTGCTGATCAGATCTTGCAATTTATCGTCAATGGACGCGGTACGCATACGCTCTTGACGCATGCTGTCGGCCTTACCCTTGCTGAAAAACCCAATAAGGCTTTCCATGCCCGTTTTCGACCGCATCTCATCAAAATCTTTGGAAAAGGCGGATGTGACGTCATCAAGACCCATGATCAGTTCAGCAATATTGGCATTCATCAACTCGGTATGGGCGTGCACATCCTCTAGACTGGCATTTTCGATATCGACAGAGATATCGGTGCCTTCTGCCATTTTCGTGCGCGCAATCTCAATCCGGCTGGTCAGCTCTGAAATTTTGCTTTGTGCCTCGGCGACTTGCGCCTGGCTGTCCTTAATCTGTGTCTCGAAATTCGCCATATATCATCCCTCATTTTTTCTTTGATAACAGATACGTAAGCACTGTTGTCGTAATTTTCAACATACGCCCGCACCACAGCGCGCCGTCTCAGACGCAAGTCTGAACGTCAATCATCATAAAGAAAAGGGGTTATACGCCGTCTAATTCAGGCGGACGATCTCTTGCAACAGCATCATCCCCCAACAATTCCTCTGCAGAGATGATTTTTGGCGGCAATTCAATCCCACGATCAAAGTTTTCGGGATCAACGCGCATAGACTCCTCGGGTGATCGAATGACCACTTTCATCGGGGCTTCAATCTGATTGTAAAGGTGGATCACGTCCTGATTGAACATGCGAATACAGCCCGCAGATCCTGAATTACCGATAGATTCCAAATCGTTGGTGCCATGAATACGGTAATGGGTATCGCGGCTACCCCTAAACAGGTACAGCGCACGCGCGCCCAATGGGCTGCGCAGACCGCCGGGAATGCCTGCACGAAACGGGCCATACACCTCTGGTTCGGTGCGCAACATATTCTGGGTCGGTGTCCAACCGGGCCACTGGCGCATGAATTTCATGGTCGTGGTCCCGCGGATCGACCGGCCAGCGCGGCCCACCCCGACAGGATAACGCGTTGTCGTGCCGTCTTCGCGGACGTGGTAAAGAAACTTGGCGTAAGGATCGACATCCAGGGTGTTTGGGCCCGCTTCGCCGTTGTAAATCCCTGATCTGCGGCGATTCACGCCTTGCAGATACTTTGATGGGATACCCGGCAGAATGTATCCTGCGTCCTCAATCGGGCCATACCCTTCGACGAAAGACATGGGGCCTGATGGCGCAACTTCTGTTATTGGCACACGGGGTCCACAGGCAGCGGCTGCGCTGGCCAACGCCATTGCCGTAAACGAGCGGCGAGAGAGATTTTTAACTGACGACATTGCGCTACCTTGAAATATCCGAATCTGGTCATACCACTCTGACCGGGGCAGATAAAACGGCGATCAGGCGGATTTTCGCGAATATTGTCAAAAGCGTAACATTCACGGTATTCGCGCAGTACCGGGTGCAATGCGCATCAATCAATAACCGCACCAAGTGCCAGACCTTTCAAAACCTCATCTGCCGACATGGCTTTCTTTCCGGCACGCTGCGCTTGAGTAACCTCAACAGCCCCTCTGCCACATGCGATCGTAAATCCGGACATCACCCGCCCCGGTGGCCCCGCCCCATCTACAATCCGGGCACTAAGCAGCTTCACACGCTCACCAGCCACATCACACCATGCACCGGGAAACGGGGATAGGCCGCGGATTAACCGGCTCACGTCTTCGGCTGATTTTGACCAATCAATGCGCGCTTCGGATTTGTCGATCTTGGCTGCATAGGTCACGCCTTGGTCCGGCTGCGGTACAGGCGCATACAAGCTTGGGTGCGACAGTACTTTCACAATCAAATCCGCGCCCATTCGCGAAAGCCTGTCATGCAGTTGCCCCGTCGTTTCTTCAGCGCCAATCGCCGTCGCCTCACGCAATAAGACCGGGCCGGTGTCCAGCCCTGCTTCCATCTGCATAATACAAACACCGGTTTCGGCATCACCCGCCATAATCGCGCGATGAATAGGCGCCGCCCCGCGCCAGCGCGGCAAAAGAGACGCGTGAATATTCAAACACCCTGCCTTTGGCGCATCCAATATCGCTTGCGGCAGGATCAAACCATAGGCAACCACCACCGCGATATCAGCATCCAACGTCAGAAACGCGGCTTGTTCTGCCGCCCCCTTCAGCGATACCGGATATCGGACATGCAGCCCCAACGCCTCGGCGCGCAACTGTACAGGCGACGGTCGGTCTTTCTTTCCGCGACCGGCCGGGCGCGGCGGCTGGCAGTACACCGCAGCAACCTCGTGCCCGGCATCGACCAACGCATCCAGAACAGGGACCGAAAAATCAGGTGTTCCCATAAAGATAATTCGCATGGCCTATCGACTTTCTATATTTATTCAAACGCCCGCTGGCAGAGTTCCGGCATCAGCCGCGTCGCAGCTTGGCCGATTTCTTAATCAACATATCCCGCTTCACCCGTGTCAGGTGGTCAAAGAACATTTTTCCAGACAGGTGATCAATCTGGTGCTGCACTGATGTCGCCCAAAGCCCGACAAAATCCTGCCTGTCCCACTGACCATCTGCATTCAGAAATCGTACGGTTACCGCACGTGGACGTGTGACCTTTGCCCAGACACCCGGCAAGTTGGGTGACCCTTCCTCATGAACGCGCGGCTCTACGCTGCTGTGCAGGATCGTCGGGTTCGCCATGCGGATCGCCTGTCCGCGCTCTTCCGAAGCATCAATAACCGCCAGCGCCATTTCGACCCCCAGCTGCGGGGCCGCCAGCCCGACACCCGGCATGGTATCCATCGCCACGATCATCTCATCCCAGATTGCGCGTACCTCATCCGTGATCACGGCAACTGGCGTTGCCGCCGTGCGCAACGCGGGGTGTGGCCACATAACAAAGGGGCGGTGCGTCATTGCAACGTTCCTGTTTGGGTGATCAAAAGCCCCTCAAGGTGATCAAACTCGTGGCAAATGCAAACGGCATCTACATCTGTGAAGCGGCCTTCGTGCCATGCGCCGTCCAAATCCTGCCACTTCAGTGCAACCCAAACAGGACGACTGACATCAAAGCTTTGGTCAGGGATGGATAAGCAAGCCTCGGTGCCCAAGGCCTCTTCCTCAGCATGTGCAGTAATTTGCGGGTTCACAAAAATCATCGGCGCGGGGTCAGCCTCTTTCCACGTGGTGTCCACCACGAACACACGGCGACTGACGCCGACCTGCGGGGCGGCCAAGCCGCGTCCGGGTGCGTCGTACATGGTTTCAAACATATCGCGAACAAGGGTCGCCAGTGAAGCGTCAAACGCCTCAACCGGTGCTGCCGTTTCCAGCAAAACCGGATCACCTTCAAACCGGATCTGGCGAACAGCCAACCCTTAGCCCCGCGCCATTTCGCGTTTCAGCTTTTGCATTTTACGGGTGATCATCTGGCGTTTAAGCGGCTTGAGGTAGTCGATAAAAAGTTTGCCATCCAAATGATCAATCTCATGCTGCACACACGTTGCCCATAGGCCATCAAACCGTTCGCGCTTGGCCTGACCGTCAAGGTTGGTCCACGTCACCTCAACCTCGGTCGGGCGTTCCACTTCGGCGTATTGCTCGGGGATCGACAGGCAGCCCTCTTCATAAACGTTTTGCTCTTCCGAGGTCCAGACAACCTCTGGATTGATCAGCACCATAGGCTCTGGTGTTGCATCGTCTTCCTTGGCGCAATCCATCACCAACATACGGTTCATCACCGCGATCTGCGGGGCGGCCAGCCCAATACCGGGGGCATCATACATTGTCTCAAGCATGTCATCGGCCAAGCGACGCAGATCATCATTCACAGACGGCACAGGGGTCGCCACTTTCTTTAGACGCGGGTCAGGATGAATAAGGATGTTTCGCAAAGCCATACCGCTGATTTAGGCCGCAAATCGCGGAATTGCAACTCAGCCATAGTGTAACCTTGACGTTACATAACCGATCAAATATGTAACCTACAGGTTACGCGATCAGAAAGAGGAGACGTCATGCCTGCAAACCCCATCAGCCGCGCCCGCCTTTTTGGAAGCATCGCCACTGTCGTAACCACACTGACCGCCATCATCATGGCGTCGCTCTCAGTAGGGCCATCAGGCCTGATCTGGGCAGGCGTTATAGCCACTGTCGCACTTGGCTATGCGCTGTGGTCATTCATACTACACGTGCGTCACCCCAAAGCCGCAGATGCCGCTTGGGATGAACAAAACACCATCGCACATCGCGATAGCCTGATCTTTGGGTTTTGGGCTGTGCTGTGGGTCTTTATTGCATTTCTGGGGCTTAGCGTGACAGGCCATATGGACCCCGCGGTTGCGTTTTATTGGCTGGGGCCGGTGCTGGGGGCGGTGCCACCCGCCCACTACGTCGTGTCTGTGCTACGTGGCCGTGCCGAATGACAACAAAACTGATTGTGCACCTGCGGGCGCACCGCACGCAGGCCAAGCTGACCCAGGCGGAACTGGCGGATCTGGTTGGCGTCTCGCGTAAAACTATCAACACCATCGAAAACGGCGTTTTCACGCCCTCCACAACACTTGCGCTGACACTTGCGGATCAGTTGGGCTGCAGCGTGCATGATCTGTTCGCACTGCCACAATAGCGCTTGCACTCACCGCCCCGCTGCTTAGCTTGATCCGGCCAAGACAGGAGTACGCCATGACATTCGACCACGCCCCCGACCGCCGGAACACCCACTGCGTCAAATGGGACAGCATGGAAGCGCTTTACGGCGTCCGCCCGGACGAAGGGATTTCAATGTGGGTGGCCGATATGGAATTTGCGGCAGCACCCTGCATCCAGAAATCTGTGCAGGATATGGTTGATCACGGGGTCTATGGCTATTTTGGCGATGACAGCAAATACAAGGCCGCGATCCAATGGTGGATGGAAACCCGCCATAACTGGGCGATTGATCCGGCATGGATTTTCACGACACACGGGCTGGTCAACGGCACAGCGATGTGTGTGGACGCCTTTACCAACCCCGGTGATGGTATCGTGTTGTTTACCCCAGTCTATCACGCTTTCGCCCGCGTGATTGAGGCCGCCGACCGGCAGGTCGTGGAATGTGAACTGGTCAACAACGATGGCCGCTATGAAATGGACTTTACCGCTTACGACGCGCAGATGACGGGACACGAGCGGATGGTTATCCTCTGCTCACCTCACAACCCCGGCGGGCGCGTCTGGACCAAGGCCGAACTACAGGCCGTCGCCGCCTTTGCCAAACGGCATGAGTTGATCCTTGTTTCGGACGAAATCCATCACGATCTAACCATGCCCGGTCAGACCCACATCCCGATGGCGCATATCGACGGCATCACCGACCGGCTGGTGATGATGACAGCGACAACCAAGACCTTCAACATCGCAGGCAGCCATTCCGGTAACGTCATTATCGAAGACCCCGACCTGCGCGCACGCTTTGGCAAACGCATGGCAGCACTTGGGCTGTCGGCCAATAGTTTTGGCCTGTTCATGGCAACTGCCGCCTATTCGCCGGAAGGGGCAGCATGGGTTGATGAGTTGCGTGGCTATCTGGACCAGAACCGGCAAATCTTTGATGCAGGCGTCAATGCCATCCCCGGCCTGGCGTCCATGAACCTAGAGGCCACATATCTTGCTTGGGTCGATTTCGCCAATACAGGTATGTCGCGCGACGAATTCACAGCGCGCGTGCAGGACAAAGCGAAAATCGCCGCGAACCATGGGCCAACATTTGGCAAAGGCGGTGATAGCTTCCTAAGGTTCAACCTCGGCGCGCCAAAGGCACAGATCGAAGATGCGGTTGCACGTCTGCAAAGCGCCTTCGCTGATTTACAATAGGCTAGCGGCCGATCAGGCCCGCGGGCACAAAATCGGGGCGCACAAAATCGGCAGCAGGCTCTGTTGCGACAGGCGTCGCCCATTTGAACTCAAACACCCGCTCAAAATCCTCATCAACCGAGGATACGACAAGGCAGGTATAAAGGTGCTTGGGACCGTCATAAATATCGACATGACCACGCAGACGATCTGACCCATCAAGGTCCAGCGCAAAGCCGCCATCCCAAAACCGCCGAATGCGATAGGTGTCATCCCCATCATGAACTGACAGGCGATCCTTGCGCTTTAACGCTGCTTTGCGTGCTTCTTCTAAACCCTGACGTACAGCATCAGGCAAAAACGTATACATACCAAGCCCCTCCAGACTATGTGAAAGATGACCCGAGATAGGTAAAATTCAAATGACAAAATCCGCCGCAGTGCAGAAACAGCTTAATTTTATGCCTTCACACGCGGTCGCAGCACATGCGGTTTGGCCGCATCATAGAGTGCGCTATCAGGAAACCCGTGCGAATCGGCCAAGGCCGGGCCAACAAGGATCAAGGCAGTGCGCGTGATCTTTGCCGCCCGCACCTTTTCGCGGACATCCATTAACGTGCCCCGAATAATCATCTGATCTGGCCACCCGACACGATAAATCACAGCGACTGGGCAGTCCGCGCCATAGTGTGGGGCCAGCTGCCGCTCAATCTCGCGCAGCGCCCGAATACCTAGATGGATCGCAAGAGTGGCCCCGGTGCGTGCGAAATTTTCAAGCGTCTCACCTTCAGGCATCCCTGTCGATTTCATCGACATGCGGGTCAGGATGATCGATTGCGCCACCTCTGGCACGGTCAATTCGGTCCCTAACGCCGCCGCCGCAGCGGCATAGGCAGGCACACCGGGGATAATCTGATAATCAATACCATCTGCTTTCAACCGCCGGATCTGTTCTGCAATCGCCCCGTAAAGCGACGGGTCACCAGAATGCACGCGTGCCACGTCCTGACCCTTGGCGTGGGCCTTTAAAATCTCACCATGGGTATCATCCAGCGTCATCGGTGCGGTATCCATCACCAACGCCCCCTTTGGCGCACAAGCAACAACCTCTGCTGGCACCAATGATCCTGCATAAAGACACACAGGACAGGCCCCAATCATCCGCGCGGCCTTTAACGTCAGCAGTTCAGGATCACCGGGACCCGCACCAATAAAGTAAACGGTCATCCCGCCAAATCCCCATCAATCTTGCGGGCATACCCGCGCGGCGTATACATCCGTGGCCCTTCACCAAGGGCAGCCAACCGCGAATGCGATGATCCAATTAATACAACCGTCAACATATCTACCTCGTCCACTTCCAGTTCATCCAAACGGCGATAGCGCACATGCTCCTCCGGGCGTCCAAGGGACGAGGCCAACATCACAGGCGTATCCGGCGGACGGTGCTGCAACAGAATTTCGCGCGCTTCCGCCAGCAAGGTCCGACGTCGCATCGACACCGGATTGTAAAAGGCGATCACAAAATCCCCTTCCGCCGCTGCCTTTAACCGTTGCACGATATCTTCTCGCGGGGTCAACAAATCCGATAGTGAAATCGCACAGAAATCATGACCCAAAGGCGCACCCGCCCGGGCCGCCGCCCCTTGCAACGCACTTACCCCAGGCGAACACACCACTTCAACCCGGCGTGCCGCATCCGTCACACCCATCTGATCTGGCCCGCGATCCAGCAGTTCAAACACCAAAGCTGCCATTGCATAAATCCCTGCATCGCCTGAACAGACCAAAGCCACGTTTTTGCCCTGCCCTGCCTGCTCCAATGCATAGCGACACCGTTCTTCTTCACCGCCCAATGGAAAATCGGACCGCGCTTTGCCCACAGCCAATGGCCCCAGCAAATCAATATAAAGCCCATAGCCCACCAGCTCTTCCGCCTCAGACACCAAGCGCGATACCTCAGGCGTCCGCCACGCGGCCTGCCCCGGACCGATACCCACAACAGACAAACGCCCGCGCGCGCGACCCGCGAAATCCACCAATGGCTCAGGTGTTACAACCAAAGCGCAGGTGGCATTGGCGGTCTTGCGTTTGGGCACCAGAAATGCGCCCGCATCACCGGCCTGCGCCAATGCTGCCGCCTCAGACACGCCATGGGCGCCCACTTCAGCAAAAACCACGTCAGAGGGGGTCTGCAACCTTGGTGTCTGTGCTTCCAGTACGTCAGCTTCAAACAGGCGCAGTGGCACACCCAAATCAGCAGCCAAATTAATGATCGCTGGCTCATCCGCCTTCAGCGAAATTGTGTTCACCGAGTGTACAGCTTCGGGCGCGACACCCGCTTCATCCAAGACATCGGCGACCAGTGTCGCCAGTTCGTCCGCAGGGCAATTGCGCGCGCAACCAACACCCAAGGTCAGGCGCTGTGGTGCAAACTGCAAATGTGTATCACCCAGATCGTCCTGGCGATCCATCGTGCAGGACAGGCGCACCGCATCACCCTTTGGCAACTTGGCCAACCAAGGTACCGCGCCAATCACCTCAGCGCCCTCTCCGGCCAGCAAGGCCGCCATCGCCGCTTTCGCGTCATCCCGATTGACCAGCCGCCACCCTTTGGGCGGCTCGTCCAATGCGATGCCCAGCGCCACGTCTCCTGCGGTGGTCACTGCGGAAACCGCGCCTAAAGCCTGCGCTATCTGCGCGGAAAGCTTGTTTGCCCCGCGATGCCCCCCCAAAAGCGGGACCACCACCGCGCCATCATCAGACACAGAAATCACCGGCGGTTCGGTTGTCTTATCCACCAATAATGGGGCAACGGCCCGGATCAGAATACCAGACGCGCAAACCCCCACAATCGGTACACCTGCCGCAAACAAATCACGCGCGTGATCCAATGCATTGGCAAAGAACGCGTCCGCCTGATCAACGCGACCTTCACGCCCATGCACCTGCGCACCAAGGGTCGCCGCTATACGATGCGCGGTCGCCTCACCAGAGCGCGAGAGCGCCAATACTACGGGTTTCAAAGCCAAGGATCAGCCCCTTTCGTGAGCAAAATCATCGAAAAATACGGTGCCTTTTCAGGGGCATCTGCCAGCGGCAGCACCACCTCTTCCGCCAGCGTTGCACGCGCGACATACATGGCATCCGCAGTCAGCCCAAGGGCGTCAATCACGCCACGGATCTTGGCCAGATGGCGCCCTACTTTCATGATGACAACGCTTTCAGCGCCTTCGATCCGCGCACGCAATTCATCTTCGGGCAATGGCCCCGGCAGCACGGTCAACCGTTCATTGCGGGCAGCAAGCGGCATACAGGCGGCAGCGGCACAGGCCGTGACAGATGTCACACCCGGGACAACTTCGGTTTGGTAAGTTTCGGACAACCGCGCGAACAGATACATGAAAGAGCCATAAAAGAAGGGATCACCTTCGCAAAGGCACACCACGTTCTGACCGGCATCTAAAGCTGCTGCAATTTCAATCGCCCCTTTGTCATAGGCAGCCTGTGCCGGGGCGCGTTCCACCGACATGGGCACATCCATCACAATCTCCCGCACCCCCGGCGCGATCAGATCAGCGGCAATGGATCGCGCAAAACTATCTGCACCGGCCAGCGTGGGGTAGGCCACAACCGCAGCCCCTTTGATCAGGCGTGCTGCACGCAGCGTCATCAGATCAGGTGCCCCGGGGCCCAGACCAACACCATAAAGAACACCCGTCATCGCTTCACCAGGCTCCACTGCGTCACAGGCATCAGCGGGCGCCAACCTGTCAGACGCCCAACAGGTTCCGCCCTGTGAACCGATAGCTTCACCAGATTACCGCCATGGGTCTTGTGCAGGTCGATCAATGCGGCCTCGCTTTCCAATGTCACCGCGTTAGCCACCAATCGGCCCAAAGGGCGCAACGCAGCCCATGCAGCGTCAAAAGTTTCGCGGCTCAGCCCTCCCCCGATGAAGATCGCATCGGGTGCGTCCAGCCCATCGAGCGCGTCTGGCACCGATCCTTCGATGATGACCAGTTTCGGCACACCCAGCGCCAATGCGTTCGCAGCGGCCATCGCACGGCGATCCGCGCGCGGCTCAATCCCCACAGCGCGGGCATAGCGGGCCGCACGCATCCATTCGATGGCGACCGATCCACAGCCGCAGCCAATGTCCCAAAGCAATGCACCGCGCATCGGCATCAGTTTGGCGACGGTAGCGGCGCGCACTTCCTGTTTGGTCATTGTACCGTCAGATTGAAACAAATCATCCGCCAGACCCGGCACGCGTGGCAGCAATGCCGCGTCAGGGGCCGCAACGCAATGCACCGCCAAAGTGTTGAAAGCCGGCACCGTATGATCCCAATCCTCGGCCAATCCATCGAAACGGGCTTCGTCCTTGCCGCCCATCGCGGCCAAGACGGTCATCTTTGATTTGCCAAAACCACGCGCGGTCAGGAAGGCCGCGATCTGCGCGGGTGTTTCGGCACCGGTCGTCAGAACCAGTAATTGCGCATCCGGCTGAATGAACGCAATCATCTGTTCCACCGGGCGACCATGAACGGTCAGCGTTTCCACATCAGGCAGCGACCAGCCCATGCGGGCCGCGGCTAGTTGGAATGCCGATAGTTGCGGATGATAAATAATCTCGGACGGGTCAATCGCGCGACCAATACGGGCACCGACGGAAAACCATAAAGGATCGCCCGTTGCCAGAATAACGACGCGCTTGCCGCGCAAGTCTTCAATCGTCGAAATCAGCGCATCAAACGGGTGCGGCCAGGCAAGGCGTGCGGCCGTCAGATTTTCAGTCAGCGTATGATGACGCTCACCACCGATGATGATCTCTGCGGCCTCGACCACCGCGCGCGTGGCGGGGACAAGACCATCCATACCGTCTTCGCCAATGCCGACAATATGCAGCCAGGGATCAGCCATTGCTTGTCACCCCCTGTCGGGGGCTTCGCGCAGAATGCCCGAAGGGCATGAAAAGCGTTTGATCACGCATCTTCTGGCAATCCCGCCGCCAAAGCATTCACCGCCGCTGAGGCCATCGCCGATCCACCACGCCGCCCGCGCAAGGCCACGAAATCGCACCCCCGCGGACGTGCGGCCAATTCAGCCTTGCTTTCGGCGGCCCCAACGAAACCGACGGGAAATCCAAGAATGACCGCAGGCTTTGGCCACCCGGCATCAAGCAGCTCAAGCAGATGAAAAAGCGCCGTAGGTGCATTGCCAATGGCGACGATGGCCCCTTCGATGTGGTTTTCCCAAAGTTCTACTGCCGCCGCAGACCGCGTATTTCCAATATCAGTTGCACGCGCAGGCACTGTCGGATCGTTTAATGTAACGATTACCTCGTTCTTTGCAGGCAAATAGCGGCGAATAATCCCGGCACCGACCATTTCGCAATCACACAGGACCGGCGCACCCGCCTGCAATGCATTGTGCCCTGCTGATGCGGCGTCTTCCGAAAAAGCCAAACGGTCTGCGATTTCAACCATACCGCAAGCGTGGATCAACCGCGTGATCATCGGCTGCATTGCCGGGGCAAAGCGCTCCAACCGCGCTTCCGCGCGCACCGTCGCAAAACTTTGCGCGTAAATTGCAGAAGGGTCTGTTTGGTAGGGACGCAAGAGGCAGGCCTTTGTTTGTTATAGCACCCGCCAGAGCCTTTGGTAGGCGTTCAGCGGGCAAGATGATTAGCGGACTTTGGTTTTCCGCGCGCTTTCAGGCCCATGGGGGTGTTTGGCATGCGGGTATGGCGCATGATGATGGTCATGGTCGTGATGATGATCATGCCCATGGTGATGATGATGGTGATGATCAGCGGCCTGCAACCGACACATCCCAGTGCAGAACGTATCACAAAGCATACAGTCAGCCACATTGGACCCGGGTGCGTTGGCACCTTGCCCTTCGACGTGGTGGTGATGGCTTTCCTGCACGGCACCCACTTCGCCTTCAAAGCCCAGTACGGCGGTGCGGTACTTACACAAAACACATGTTGGCGGCGGAACAGCCCCAAAGGCGGGGTGTGCGCGGTCCTCAGCGCTGATGTGGTGATGTGCGCCTTCTTCCAGTGCCAGCACCTGACTGCGGTAACCACAAATGCCACAGTTGGGCGGTGGTGTATCGCTGACCTGTTCCATGATCCGTTCGGCAAAGGTTTCCAGCACCTTTGGGTGGTCGCCCAGATAGCCAGCTTTGATGAATTGCATATCGCTGTGTTCGGCCGCGACCTGATCAGTGTAACCATAGATGCGGTCGATCAGAATGCCCGAGAACAGGAAATACGGAAACACAATGACCCGCTTGTAAGGCAAGCGCGCCACATGTTGCAGACAGGGTTCGACCAAGGGGAAAGTTACACCAGAATAGCCCACCTCGCACCAGCCAAAGCCCATGCCCTCTTGCAGCATCCTTGCAATCTTGGCCACGTTGCCATTGGCATCCGGGTCGGACGCGCCGCGCCCGATCACAACAAGACAGGTTTCAGTCAGGGGCATGTCGCCGTGATCGGCATTGGCCTGATCAACTGCGTCCTGAATGCGGCCAGCGGCGGCAGCGATCATCTTGGGATCCACACCCAATTCGCGGCCATATTGCACCGTCATGCCGTGTTTGGCGGCATAGGTATTCAGCACCGTCGGAATATCATTCTTGGCATGCATTGCCGCAAATAGCATACCGGGAACCGCCAGAATGCGTTCGCATCCCGCCTCGCGCAGTTTGTCCAGACCGTCACGGATCACGGGGTTCGCAAATTCCAGATACCCATAGTCGGTCATCCAGTCATCGGGCAGATAGGCCGGTAGTTTGTCCGCCAAGGTCGCGAATTCATCAACAGCAGACTGGCTGCGCGACCCGTGACCGCAAATCATGACACCGGTTTTCATGCGGTTTCCTCTTCCAGCTCTTCTTCGCTGTTAGCTTCGGCTTCTCTTTCTTTCTTGCCCTTCATGGCACCCCAGATTGCGGCCAGCCCGGCCAGGCCAATCGCAATGCCTGCGGCCCAATGGTCGTGACCGGCTACATCGGCCAAGTGACCGGGGTGGGCCATGACCGATGACCCGGTACAGATAAGCAAAACTGTTAGCAACTCCCGCATGGGTGTTCCCCCTTGTTGTCGCACTGCCAGAGAGCCCGTTTACCGGGTTTTCGACGATGAGATGCACTGTCCCCGTTTTGGGTCAACCGTGCGCTCTCCAACCTCTCTGGCCATTGCATTGGCTTCGTCTGCAACAGGTATAGGCGGCAGGGCTGCGTAGAGCAAACGCTTAAGCGACCCAAATGCGGCAAGGGGCGGCAACATCACGCTTTGGGGTATTGTGCATGAACGCACCGACGATGCGCCCTTATGCCGGTTTGTTCGCGGATGCTAAGGCGCTACCTCAACCTTAATGCAATAAAGGGATGATACAGATGGGCCAATTGGTTGACGGCGTATGGCATGATGTTTGGTACGACACCAAAAAGACAGGCGGAGCATTCGTGCGCAAAGACGCGCAATTTCGCAACTGGATCACGGCAGATGGGGCGGCAGGGCCATCCGGGACCGATGGTTTCAAGGCCGAAAGCGGACGCTATCATCTTTATGTGTCGTATGCCTGCCCGTGGGCGCATCGCGCGTTGGTCTTTCGGCAGCTTAAAGACCTGACCGATCACATCAGCATTTCAGCGGTTCACCCGGACATGTTGTCCGATGGCTGGACTTTCGAAACGGACGCGCATGGTGCAACGGGCGATACGCTTTTCGGGCTACCCTTTGCCCGCGATATCTACACCAAGGCGCTGCCGGATATGAACGGTCGGGTGACAGTGCCAATCCTGTGGGACAAGGAACGTGACACCATCGTATCAAACGAAAGCTCAGAGATTATTCGGATGTTCAACACAGCCTTCGACGCGATTACGGGAAATACCAAAGACTATTGGCCCGAAGAATTGCGCGACGACATCGCGCCGGTGAACGACCGTATTTACGATACGTTGAACAACGGCGTCTACAAATCCGGTTTTGCGACATCACAAGAAGCATACGATAAATCCGTCCATGCCCTGTTTGACACACTGGACTGGCTGGAAGACCGGCTGAATACGAACCGTTACCTTATGGGCGACCGACTAACCGAGGCAGACTGGCGGCTTTGGACCACGCTTGTGCGTTTTGACCCCGTTTATCACCTACATTTCAAATGCAACCGCAAACGCATCGCCGACTATCCAAACCTGTCAGGCTACATGCGCGAACTCTACCAAATGCCGGGGATCGCCGCGACGGTGAACATGCACCATATTGTGCGCCACTATCACTACAGTCACGAAACCATTAATCCGCACAGAATTATCCCGATCAACCCGGAACTGGACTATGATGCGCCGCACGGTCGGGGTGACTGATCCCATAGTGATGCACGATCGCAGCAAGGTCTTTGGGCGGTGTTGCAGTTTCAATCAATGCGCGGGCGTTGGCCGCGTGATTAAAGATTGACCCGTCTGAAAAGAAGGTCGTATCCGTTACAAAGACAACATTCGCGTCAGGCTGGCGGAACCGTGCAAGATCCGCCACCGCAAAGGCGCTGCCCTCGGCCAGCACCAAGTCCAGCACGATGACATCAAAGGTCGCATTTTCAAGCGCTGCCAAGGCAGATGCAGCGCTGTTGACCAACATCACATCGACATCAAGACGGGAAAGGTGACGCTGCCAGAGGCCACCCAAATCTGTATTTCTATGAACAATTAACGCGCGCATCTATCCCCCCACGGGTCTGGCGCCACAAACAGCGCCGCAAACGAATTTTTAACCGAACATGACCATCGGAGCGCCTAATTCGTTAACGAATGGTTAACGCGGGTTGGGCACCTGTACCAAAGAACATGATCTCGCCGATGGGCTTGTGTTCAGAGCGAGAATCCGCTTGAAAGTGCGCATAAAAATGAGGCAACGCAGCATGACAACCTGGATTACGATTTGCGATACCTGCAAGCAGGAAGGCTGGGAATCAGGCGATATGGCCCAGACTGACGGCGAAGCCCTTGCCACATTGATTGAAGCCACAGCAACCGGCCTGCAAGATGTGAAGACCCGGCGCGTCTCTTGCCTGATGGGGTGTAAACGGGCTTGCAACGTGGCCATTCAAGGGGCGGGCAAGCTGAACTACACTTTAGGCGAATTCGAACCAACAACCGATGCGGCCAGCGGCATCGTGGCTTACGCAATGGCTCATGCAGAATCGGATACCGGTCAAGTACCGTACCGGGACTGGCCGCAAGCCATCAAAGGCCATTTCGTTACCCGCCACCCGCCATTGCCCCAAGACGAATGAGTGAAAAGCGCGATCATGGCGGCGGTCTTGATGCCGCGATTGCGCAATATGGCGGGACGCGTGCAGATTGGCTGGACCTGTCGACGGGCATCAATCCGGTCCCTTACCCCATGCCCGCGTTGCCACCGGATGCATGGACCGCCTTACCTGATGAAGCCGCATTCGCGCGGCTTTACGCATTGGCACGGCGCTTTTGGACCATTCCTGACGAGGCCGCGATCATCGGCGCAACCGGTGCGTCAGCCATTATAGCAGCACTTCCCCGTGTGATCCCGCAAGGGGATGTCTGCATTCCGGGGCCCACATACAACGAACACGGGGCGGCCTTTGCCGCATCGGGGTGGAACTTGGGTCAAGACCCAAGCCACGCGCTGGTCGCGGTGCATCCGAATAATCCAGACGGGCACAGATGGCAGATCAAGGATTTTGACGCCACCTATACCATCATCGACGAAAGCTTTTGCGATGTAACGCCAGACCAGTCTTTGGTCCATCTTGCCGCCCGCCCCGGAACAATCATCCTGAAAAGTTTTGGAAAGTTCTGGGGGCTCGCTGGTCTGCGTCTGGGTTTTGCCATCGGCGACCCAAAAATCATCGCCCGATTGACCGACATTCTGGGGCCCTGGCAGATCTCTGGTCCGGCCCTGTCTATCGGGGCCGAGGCGCTGTCTGACCCAGCATGGGCCGATGACACGCGCGCGCGCTTGGATGCAGATTCAGCAAGGCTGGACGCGATGATGACACAAAACGGGGCACAGCTGATTGGCGGGACGACCCTGTTTCGTCTTTACAATGTGAACGATGCGCAAAACGCACAAGACCGTCTGGCCCAGCATCACGTCTGGTCGCGCACTTTTCCTTACGCGCAAGATTGGCTGCGGCTGGGGCTGCCGGCACCAGACCGCTGGGCGCAATTGGAAGCCGCGTTTTGACCCTCATCCTTGGGATGTTGTTGGATGCGATCTTGGGGGAACCAAAGTGGCTCTGGTCCCGCTTCCCCCACCCTGCGGTTTTGATGGGTCGGCTGATCGGATGGTGCGATCAGACCTTTAACCATGATGATCGCAAGGGCCTGATGGGTTTTATAACCATCGCCGCACTTTGTATTGGGGTAGGTTTGTTGGGTTGGATCATCCAACTGGCACCCGGGTATGTCCTTGATGTGATCGTAGTTGCTATATTACTGGCGCAGAAATCGCTGGTCGAACATGTGCAGGCTGTGGGCGATGCCTTGCGTCTGTCGCTGGGGGATGGGCGGCGCAGCGTGGCGATGATCGTGGGACGCGACACCAAAGAAATGGATCAATCAGCCGTCGCCCGATCTGCCATTGAAAGCGCGGCTGAAAATCTGTCCGATGGCGTCATCGCGCCGATTTTCTGGTTCGCAGTCGCGGGCCTGCCGGGCCTGTTGATCTATAAGATCACCAACACCGCCGACAGCATGATTGGCTACCGCACACCAAGACATGCCGAATTCGGTTGGGCCTCTGCCAGGTTGGATGATCTACTGAACCTGATCCCTGCACGGTTGACCGCCTTGCTGATCTGGACGGTAACCGCCCGCCCCAACCCCAAACCGATCTTTAAAGACGCCCCGCTTCACCGGTCCCCCAATGCAGGCTGGCCAGAGGCGGCGATGGCACATGGGCTTGATATCGCACTTAGCGGTCCGCGCAGTTATGACGGCGAAGCCCGAAACTATCCTTTCGTCAATGGCACGGGCGAACGCGTATTGAACGCAGATCATATAGACCATGCTGTCGCCGTTCTTTGGAAAACCTGGGCGCTGACACTTGGGGTGGCTTTTGTGGCGATGATCCTCATTTAATCGGCGGCTTGCTTTGCGCAACTCAATTGGCACTGGACTTGCGCTGACTGATGTCCCTGCTACGCTTGCTGCAACATAAATGTCCGGAGACCGCAAATGCGCACCGCAGCCCTTGTTCTTTCGCTTTTCGCCAGCACAGCCACAGCGCAAACATGTGGGGGGCCTGTGGGCGCATTCATCGACGGGGTCAAAGCCGAGGCGCGGGCCGAAGGCATTCCGGCACAAACCATCGACGCTTTCTTTCAAGGCGCGCGCATTGAACAGTCCGTCATCAACGCAGACCGCGCCCAAGGCGTCTTTCAACGGGATTTCATCAGTTTCTCACGGGCGCTGATCAGCCAAAACCGGATCGACAACGGGCGGGTCTATGGGCAGCGTTTTGACAGCACTTTTGACACAATCGAAGCGCGGTTTGGCATCCCCCGCGGTGTACTTCTGGCCTTTTGGGCATTTGAAACCGACTACGGGCAAGTGCAGGGCAGCTTCAATACACGCAACGCGCTGCTCACCCTCGCGCATGATTGCAGGCGGCCAGACCTTTTTCGCCCGCAACTGATCGCCGCGATTGAGCTTTACCGCCGCGGCGGGATGAACCCGGCCACAACGACCGGGGCATGGGCAGGCGAAATCGGGCAACTCCAGAAACTCCCACGCGAGATTGTACGCCAAGGTATGGATGGTGATGGCGACGGGGTGGTCGACCTGAAGGGGTCATCGCCAGATGCGCTGATGACCGGGGCCAATGTGCTGTCGTCACTGGGCTGGCGCGCGAACGAGCCTTGGTTGCAGGAAATCGTCGTGCCCGAAAACCTTGATTGGTCACAAACCGGTCTGAACCACAAAGCATCCGTGCGTGATTGGGCCGCACGTGGGGTGCGGGCGCGCGAAAGCAGTCTGGGACCATCAAACCTGCCCGCCTCAATCCTTTTGCCCATGGGCCGCAATGGGCCAGCCTTTCTTGCCTACCCAAATTTCGAAGTTTATTTCGATTGGAACAAAAGTTTCGTCTACGTCACCACAGCCGCCTATTTCGCAACCCGCCTTGGCGGTGCCGCAGTCTATGACGCAGGAAATCCAACCCCCGCACTCAGTGGGTCGCAAATGCAGCAGCTGCAACAAAAGCTGACGCGACGGGGGCATGATGTGGGTGGTATTGATGGCATCTTAGGGGCGATGACACGCGCCGCCGTTCAAGCAGAACAAGTACGCTTGGGACTGCCCGCTGATGCATGGCCAACAATCGACCTGCTCAACAGGCTTTAAGCCACCATTGCCGCTGCGCGTTTCAGATCAACTGAAACCAGCTGCGACACACCTTGTTCGCCCATCGTCACACCAAAAAGACGATCCATCCTGCTCATCGTCACCGCATGGTGCGTAATGATCAGGAAACGCGTTTCCGTACGGCGGGTCATTTCATCCAGCAGGTCACAAAAACGCGTCACATTGGCATCGTCCAAAGGCGCATCAACCTCGTCCAGCACACATATCGGCGCGGGATTGGCAAGAAACACCGCAAAGATCAGGGCCAGTGCGGTCAGCGTCTGCTCACCACCTGACAACAATGACAGTGTGCTCAGTTTCTTGCCGGGCGGCTGACACATAATCTCAAGCCCTGCTTCCAGTGGATCATCGGATTCAACCAATACAAGCTTGGCCTCACCGCCCCCAAAAAGATGCGTAAAGAGCAGGCCAAAGTTCTCATTCACCTGCTCAAAGGCTGTCAAAAGCCGTTCGCGCCCTTCCTTGTTCAGGCTCGCGATACCGGACCGTAAGGCCGCTATCGCCGCCTCAAGATCGGCTTTCTCGGACACCAGCCCATCATGTTCAACCTGCACTTCCTTTGCGTCTTCTTCGGCACGCAAGTTCACAGCACCCAAACTGTCCCGCTGACGTTTCAACGCATTGACCTGACCTTCGATCACCTCTGCCGCCGGCATCTGATCGACATCAGTCTCAAGCGTCTCAAGCAGCTTCTCAGGCGTGACCTCTTGCGCTTCCATGATCCGCTCGGCCGCATAGGCCACCGTTTCCTTGGCTGCATCCGACCGCGCCTCGGACCGTGCCCGCGCTTCGCGTGCTTCCGATGCATGGCGCTCCGCTTCGCGCTCTTGATGGCCCGCCTCGCGCAACACGTTATCGGCCTCTGCCAGTTTGTCTGCTGACGCTTTGCGACGTACCTCTGCCTCGTCAATCGCATCAGCCAATTCAGCGCGTTTCGCGGCAATTTCCTCGGGCGCGGCAGTCGCTTCGGCCAAGGCTTCTTCGGACTCAGTCTTGCGCTCCGCCAGTTCTGCTGTCCGCTTGTTGGCTGTTTCCAACCGGTGCTTCCAGCCGCTGATTTCCTTGGTGATTTCCTGACTGCGCTTCAAACGCGCCTCGCCTTCGCGACGCACCTCGTCATGGGCAGACCGGCGCGACATCATCGTGATCCGCGCGGCCTCGACTGTCATTTTGACGTCTTCAACCGACGCGCGAGCTGTATCCAGATCGCCTAAATCTTCTGCGGCTTTCTCGGCCGCGGTCAAAGCGCGACGCGCCGTCAACGCCTCTTCTTCATGCCGCTTCAAGGCCAACCCAAGGCTTTCCAACTTGCCCTGCGACAGGTTGCGATCTGCCTCGGCGCGGCTGGCCGCACGGTTCGCATCAGCAACCGCACGATCCGCATCGCGGCGCGCTTGACGGGCCGCATGATCCGCCTCTGTCTGTGTTTTGAGCATACCTGTGAGTGCTTCATGCGCCTGTGCCGCACCCATTGCAGTGGCGGACGCTTCTTCCAGATCACGTTTCAGCTCTGTCAACCGGTTCAACTGCTGCAAACGCAACGCAGCCGCCGAAGGCGCATCCTCTGCTCCTGCACGAAACCCGTCCCAACGCCATAGATCGCCTTCGATGGACACCAGCCGTTGCCCGGGTTTCAAATCAGCCTGCAAACGCGGGCCATCTGCGGCATCGACCAAGCCCACCTGGCTCATGCGGCGCGCAAGCACCTCAGGCACGGTCACGTAGTTCGTCAGCGCCAATACGTCTTCGGGTAAGGTCTGCGCAGACCCATAGCTTGGCAACAAAGCCCAGCCCGATTTTGCGCTCGCATCCACCGCAGGCGCACGCAGGTCGTCGGCCAACGCCGCACCCAGCGCTTTTTCGTATCCGCCCTGTACGCGCAGCAGGTCAAGCACCTGCCCGCCTTCGGCTGTATCGCGCTCGACCAGCTTGGCAAGGGCCGCAACTTCGGCACGCAAGGCATTCGCCTCGCCCTCCGCCTCGGACCGCAAGGCACGTGCATCGCTTTCGCGCGCTTGCGTGTCAGCCCGTGTGCTTTCGGCCTCAAGCAGCGCCTTATCAGCGGCTTCGGCAGCGGCAACAGCCGCTTTTTCAGCTTCACCAGCCGCCGCAAAATCAGCCTCGGCCTTTGTCAACGCCACCTCAGCCTCTGCCATGGCAGCTTTTGCCCGTTCCGCTTCACCTTCGCTTTTCGACAACGTCGTCCGGTTGTCATCCAACAAGCGTTGCGCGGATTGGTGCCGCGCGGCCAGTCGCGCTACATCTTCGGTCAATTGCGCCAGATCGGCCTCGCGCTGCTGCAAAACACCCGCCGCTTCGCGCGCCGCAACCTGTGCTTCTTCCAGACGCGCATCATGGCCTTCGCCTGCTTTGCCAATTTCCCGCGCTTCCCACTCCAGCCGCGCGATCGTTTCGCCAGCGTCCTTGTTCAGCCCGCTTTCGCGCTCCATGTCGTGGGTTAGCTGTTCAATACGACCGCGCAACGTCTCGATCATATCCAGCGCGCGCTGTTCCTGATCTTTCAACGTATCACGCTGGACCTGCAAACGCTGCAAGACGGCAGCGGCAATCGCCTCTTCTTCGCGCAATGGCGGCAAGGCTTCTTCGGCGGCGGTACGGCCCTTGGCCGCCTCACGCGCCGCCTTTTCTGCCTGCGCGGCCGTTGTCGTGCGCTCACGTAACTGATCCGCCGCAGCCAGCAGTGCCTCATCCGCCTCTTTCCAGCGGCGGAACAACAACATGCCTTCAGCCTTGCGCAGCTTATCGCCAATCTCGCGATATCGCGCCGCTTGCTTGGCCTGCCGCGCCAACTGACCCAATTGCGCGGCTAGCTGTTCAATCACGTCATCCACGCGGGTCAGGTTGGTCTCAGCACCCTTCAGCTTCAACTCCGCCTCATGGCGACGTTGATAAAGACCTGAAATCCCCGCCGCCTCTTCCAGAATACGGCGCCGCGCCTTCGGTTTGGCATTGATCAATTCCGATATCTGCCCCTGCCGCACCAAGGCAGGCGAATGCGCCCCGGTCGAGGCATCTGCAAACAGCATCTGCACATCACGCGCACGCACGTCTTTCGCACCGACCTTATAGGCAGAGCCCGCATCGCGTGTAATCCGGCGGATGATCTCAAGATTATCGTCATCATTGAACGCCGCTGGGGCCAAACGCTCACCATTGTCGATAACCAAAGATACTTCGGCAAAGTTCCGGGCAGGCCGCGTGGCCGCACCGGCAAAGATAACATCCTCCATGCCGCCGCCGCGCATCGCGGTCGGGCGGTTTTCACCCATGACCCAGCGCAAGGCTTCCAACAAATTCGACTTGCCACAACCATTTGGTCCCACAACGCCTGTCAAACCATCAGCGATGATCAGATCAGTGGGGTCTACGAAGCTTTTAAAGCCGTTCAGTCGCAGTTTGCTAAAGCGCAAGGTTTTTGGCCTATATGATTCCTAAAGGTGCGAAAGCATCACCCTCTGTCGCACCACGAGTCAACGCCCAGAACCCCGCATGTGCTATGTTCCGCCATCTTATCCACAAGATATTGCGGTTTTCGTGCTATTTTCGGCGAAATCATGTGAAACAAGAGCCGTTCATGCGCCCATAAATGTCAATTTCCATCTAGACGGCGCGGCCCATTCAAAAGCACAAAAGGTCGCGACCCCAAGACACCTCTTGAAACTTGCCTCACGTGACGCGACAACCATCCAGCACATGCATTTCTGATAGGACGCTGCCATGCCCGCCAAGATCCCTGCTACCGTCGTCACCGGATTTCTGGGCGCTGGTAAAACCACGCTGATCCGCCACATGCTGCAAAATGCCCAAGGCAAGAAAATCGCGCTGATCATCAACGAATTTGGCGACCTTGGGGTTGATGGCGATATCCTTAAGGGCTGCGGGGACGAGGTGTGCACCGAAGACGATATCGTTGAACTGTCCAACGGTTGCATCTGTTGCACCGTCGCCGATGACTTTATTCCGACGATGGAGGCGCTGCTGGCGCGCGATGTCAAACCCGATCACATCGTGATCGAAACCTCTGGCCTGGCCTTGCCGCAACCTTTGGTGCGCGCGTTCAACTGGCCCGGCATTTCCACCAAAGTGACAGTCGACGGCGTCGTGACCGTTGTGGATGGCCGCGCCGTCCACGACGGCCAGTTTGCGCATAACGTGGCCGCAGTAGATGCCCAGCGCGCGCAGGATGAAAACCTTGATCATGAAACACCGCTGTCCGAGTTGTTCGAAGATCAGGTCGCCTGCGCGGATATGATCGTGGTGAATAAAACCGACCTTCTGGCAGCGTCAGAAGCGGAAGAACTGACAGGCAAACTCAAGTCCGACTCCCGCGACGGTGTGCAAGTTATCAAAGCCTCCATGGGCGCGCTGCCGGTCGATGTATTGCTTGGCCAAGGCATCGGCGCCGAAGCTGACCTCGCCGCACGCCACGAAGTGCATCACCATCATCACCACGATGATGACGAGGACGATCACCACCATGATCACGCACACGAACATGGCCATGACGAATTCGAAAGCTTCATTGTCAGCCGTGGGGAAATCGCCGACGCCGCTGCATTTGTAGAACAAGTCGCCGACGTTATTCGCGCCCACAACATCCTGCGCCTCAAAGGGTTCGTTGCCATTGCAGGCAAACCCATGCGCCTGACCCTCCAAGCCGTCGGCCCGCGCGTCGACACGTATTTCGACCAACCTTTCGGCGACGCCCCGCGCGAAACCCGTCTGGTCGTTATCGGCGAAACAGGCCTTGACCAATCGGCAATCACCGCTGCCCTGCAAGCATGATCATCGTCGAACGGACAGATCCGCATCACCCACAGGCAACCGCTTTGCTCAAGCAAAGCCACGCCTTGATGGAAAGCCTGTTTCCGCCCGAAGATAATTTTTACCTTGATGTGGGCGATTTGGTGTCGCCTG
Organism: Roseobacter sp. CCS2; assembly: GCF_000169435.1. Taxonomy (GTDB): domain Bacteria; phylum Pseudomonadota; class Alphaproteobacteria; order Rhodobacterales; family Rhodobacteraceae; genus Yoonia. The sequence goes on from NZ_AAYB01000001.1 coordinate 655,415, forward strand.
ACATTCATTTTTACACCGCCCGCGAGGGCGAAACAGTGTTGGGAACCGGTGCGTTGATGATCAAATCCGCATACGGCGAAGTGAAATCCATGTTCGTGTCCGAGGCCGCCCGTGGCAAAGGCATTGCCGCCGCGCTGCTACGCCAAATCGAAGATACGGCGCGCGAAGAAGGCGTGACAATCCTTAAACTCGAAACCGGCAATCTGCTGCACGCTGCCCACCGGCTCTATGCCCGCCATGGGTTCACAACATGCGATGTGTTTGGTGATTATGTCACCGGCAAAAGTTCAATCTTCATGGAAAAGCCCCTCACCTGATGCACCTGCTCGCCGCCACCCCCGGAGCTATCTCGGACGGCACAGAACCCGTCGATCTGGGGCAGACGCCAGCCGATGTGGTGATCATTTCGGCTGCTGATACCGAACTGGCCGCCCTGTCAGACGCACGCGCCGAAATGATCGATGCGCCAACACTGCGGTTGGCCAATATGATGCACCTGACCCACCCCATGTCGGTCGATCTGCATCTGGACGATTGCGCGACCAAATCGCGCCTCGTCATCGCGCGCATCCTGGGCGGTGCAGGCTATTGGAAATACGGGCTGACCCAATATGCCGCCCACCTGCGCGACGCAGGCATCCCCTTCGCCGCCCTCCCCGGCGACGATAAACCGGACCCCGAATTGCGCGCACTCTCAACCGTCAACAGTGAAGATTACGACACACTCTGGTCATACCTCGTCGAAGGCGGGCCGGAAAACAGCACCAACCTGCTGGCCTACGCCAAAGCCATGCTTGATGGCGGCGACAGACCAAGCGCGCCCGCGCCTTTGCTGCGCGCCGGCGTTTATTGGCCCGGTGCAGGCATCGCCGACCTGAAAGCCGCGCAAGCGGGTTGGACCAAAGACGCGCCCATCGTGCCCATCATCTTTTACCGCGCCCTTGTGCAAGGCGGTGGGCTCAACCCCATCAACCGCCTGACCCGCAGCCTATCGCGCGCAGGGCTCAACCCGCTACCCATCTTCGTGGCCAGCCTCAAAGACCCCGTTAGCACCGCGACCTTGCACCAAATCTTCACCGATGCGCCCCCTGACGTCATACTCAACTGCACCGCCTTTGCTGTCGGCAGCCCACATGACGGCGACGACAGCCCGCAAAACCCCCTGCTGAACAACGACGCGCCTATCTTCCAAGTTATCCTATCCGGCGCATCCGAGGCCACTTGGGCCGAAGGCCTGCACGGCCTTACTGCGCGCGATATCGCCATGAATGTGGCCCTGCCAGAGGTCGACGGACGCGTCCTTTCCCGCGCTGTCAGCTTCAAAGGCGAGGCGTTCTTTGACGACGCCACCGAATGCCCGATCGCGACCTATCAAGCCCGTGGCGACCGGATCGACTTCGTCACGCAACTGACGAAAAACTGGGCCATCCTGCGGCGCACGCCCGCCGAGACGAAGAAAACAGCCCTCATCCTCGCCAACTACCCCAACAAAGACGGACGGCTCGCCAATGGTGTCGGGCTTGATACACCTGCCGCCACAGTCCACGTGCTCAACCTGCTCAAATCTAATGGCCATAACGTCACACCTCCCCATGACAGCGCCGCGCTGATGGCGCAGATCATGGCGGGGCCCACGAACTGGCTCACCGACCGGGCTGACAAGGAAGGCGGCGCCTTCCTGCCACTCGATCTCTACATGCAATACTTCGACGCCCTCCCTTGGGACATCAAAGACCAAATCACGACCAGCTGGGGCACACCCAACCAAGACCCCTTCTCATGTTCAAAAATACCTCCGCCGGAGGCTCCAACATCAGCCCCGCAAACCGGCTTCGCCCTCAGCATCCACCGTTTCGGCAACGCCGTCGTCGGCCTGCAACCCGCGCGTGGCTATAACATCGACCCAACCGACACCTACCATTCGCCTGATCTGGTCCCGCCACACAACTATCTGGCATTCTACTTCTGGCTGCGGCACTACTGGGGCGCCGACGCCATCGTGCATATGGGCAAACATGGCAATCTCGAATGGCTGCCGGGTAAGGCGGTGGCCCTATCCGAAACCTGCTGGCCCGAAGCTGTCTTTGGACCTACGCCGCACATCTACCCTTTCATCGTCAATGACCCCGGCGAAGGTACGCAGGCCAAACGGCGCACATCTGCGGTGATCATCGATCACCTGACCCCACCGCTGACGCGCGCCGAAAGTTATGGCCCCTTGCGCGATCTTGAAGCACTGGTTGACGAATACTATGAGGCCGCAGGCGTCGACCCGCGCCGGATTGATCACCTGCGCAAAGAGATCCTGTCGCTCTCAGACGTGACGGGGCTTGCCAAAGACGCAGGCTTCACCGGCGACCAAGACGGCGATCTGGGCAAGCTTGATGCCTATCTTTGCGAGCTCAAAGAGGCACAAATCCGCGATGGGCTGCATATCTTTGGCCAATCGCCAACAGGGCAACAGGAACGCGACCTCGCCATCGCATTGGCCCGTGTTCCACGCGGCACTGGCAAAGCCGAAAACGCATCACTGCTACGCGCACTGGCCACCGACCTGAACCTCAGCATCGACCCACTGGATTGCGATATGGCTGCCGCACCACCCGAAAAACCGGATGCGCTCGCCGATGGCACAACATGGCGCACCAACGGCGATACCATCGAAAAACTCGAAGCGCTTTCGCAACGCCTCGTCTCCAGCGAAGAGAGCCCGCCAGGGCCGATGAGCACAGCGGTCCTGAACAAAATCAAATCGTACATCTTGCCAATCGTCCAAGCCTGCGGCGACGCCGAAGGATCAGCGCTGCTTACCGCACTCGCAGGTAAATTCGTCCCCCCCGGCCCGTCCGGCGCACCCACACGCGGGCGGATGGATGTCCTGCCCACAGGCCGCAACTTCTACTCCGTGGACAGCCGCGCGGTCCCCACACCCACAGCATGGGCATTGGGGTGGAAATCCGCAAACTTGCTGATCGAAAAACACCTGCAAGACCATGGCGACTGGCCCCGTAGTATGCTCGTCACCGCTTGGGGCACAGCCAATATGCGCACCGGCGGCGATGATATCGCCCAAGCGCTGGCGCTGATGGGCGTTAAACCCAAATGGGACAGCGCCAACCGGCGCGTGACCGGGTTCGACGTGCTCCCACAATCGGTACTGGGTCGCCCACGCGTTGACGTCACCTTGCGCATCTCCGGCTTCTTCCGCGACGCCTTCCCGCAACTGATCGCCTTGGTCGATAGTGCGGCCCGCGCCGTGCAGGCGTTGAACGAACCCGCCGATCTGAACCCCGCCGCCGCCCGCACCAAAAAGGGCGAAGACCAAACCCGCGTCTTCGGCTCCAAACCCGGCGCATATGGGGCAGGTCTGCAAGCCTTGATCGATGAACGGATCTGGGCTGACAAATCCGACTTCGCCGAAGCCTATCTTGAGTGGGGCAGTTACGCTTACGGCAAAGGCGCTAAGGGCCGGAAGGACCGAAAAGCCTTTGAAGAACGCCTAACGCAAGCCGAAGCGGTGGTGCAGAACCAAGACAATCGCGAACACGATATCCTCGACAGTGATGACTATTACCAGTTCGAAGGCGGGGCCGCCGCCGCCATCAGCACCCTGCAAGGACAAGACCGCCCGATCTATCACAACGACCATTCGCGCCCCGAACGGCCCGTGATCCGCACGCTGGACGATGAAATCGGACGGGTCGTGCGCAGCCGCGTCGTAAACCCCAAATGGATCGACGGTGTGAAACGCCACGGCTACAAAGGCGCATTCGAAATTGCCGCCACGGTCGATTACCTGTTCGCCTTTGCAGCCACCACCGGGGCTGTGCGGAACCACCATTTCGATCTGGTGGAAGAGGCCTTCATCAAAGACGACGCCACCCGCGATTTCATCGCAGATGCCAACGCCCCCGCGCTCAAGGAAATCGCCCAGCGCCTGCAAGAGGCCATCGACCGCAATCTCTGGCAGCCCAAATCCAACTCTGCCCGTGCGCGCATCGCCGGGTTACTATAGGATGGGTGCAACCCACGGACCGAAAGTGAACGCCATGACCGAAGACCGCACCCCAGACGCCCCGAACAGGGACGATGATCGCCACGCCATGAAAATGGCCAAGAAGAAGGCCGCCCGCGACAAGATCATGGCGACCAAGACCGATAAAAAAGGTCTGGTCATCGTCCATACGGGTAAAGGCAAAGGTAAATCCTCTGCCGCGTTTGGGATGATCTTTCGCTGCATCGCGCATGACATGCAATGCGCCGTCGTGCAGTTCATCAAAGGCGGCATGTCCACTGGCGAACGTGATCTGATCCTCGCCAAATTCAGCGACACCTGTGCGTTTCACACAATGGGCGAAGGGTTCACGTGGGAAACCCAAGACAAATCCCGCGACACGGAAATGGCGCAGGCGGCTTGGGCCAAAGCCAAAGAACTGATCCTGGATGAGGCCAACCACATGGTGCTGCTGGATGAAATCAACATCGCGATCCGTTATGATTACGTGAGTGCCGCCGAAGTTGTGGCCTTCCTGCGCGACCATAAACCAGAAATGACCCATGTCGTCCTAACCGGACGCAACGCCCATGAAGACCTGATTGAACTCGCTGACCTCGTGACTGAGATGGAATTGGTCAAGCACCCCTTCCGGTCGGGCATCAAAGCGCAAATCGGCGTCGAATTTTAAAGACGCGTCACAGGATGCTCCACCTTAACCCCGACGACCAAATTGCAACTGGCGTACAGCGCGCGGTTTTCCTGCATCCGCATGACAGCGGCAAACTGGTCAAGGTTCTCAAAGACGCCAGCACCATGCCCCGGCGTACCAACTTCAACGGGGTGATGGACCGGTTGTTTCCAAGCACACGGCTGCGGCAAATTCGCAAGGAATATCAAGAATACCTGCGGGTCATGCTCACCCATCCCGACCCGGCGTTTCACGCGCCAATATCGCATATGTTCGGTTTTGCGACCACCAACCTTGGCGTGGGCTGTCTGACCGAACGGGTGATGGAACCTGATGGCACGCTTGGACAAACCGTCGGTGCGAAAGCCAAGGCTGGAACGCTGGAGGACGCGGACATCGCCCTTCTGAATGACGCCATCAGTCGTATCTACGGTTATGGCATCAGGGCCAGCGACATGAACCCGAAGAACTTTGTCATTGGCCACCGCAAAGACGGCAGTGACCTGGGCCCGCGTGAATGTGTTCTGGTGGATGGTTTTGGCGATATCCACGCCATCCCCGTCCGGTCGCTATCCAACTGGACCAATCAATTGGGGCTGGATGACAGTTGCGCGCGGCTTGCCAAAAATACAAAACTGCAATGGAACGCACAGACGCGTCAAATCCATCGGTAAAGGAAAATAGCCGCTATGCCCAAACACCGCGTCCTGACTGAATTCGGCATGGGCACCAGCCTGCGCCGCCAAGATTATACACAAGCCGCGCGGCGCGGTTTGCAAGACGCGCTCTGGCACAACTCCATCAATATGGCCGAACTTTTTGGCTTTCCGAAAGAGGCGATGCTGATTGATGTGCAGATCGGCGTGCAAGAACCAGATCAAGTTGATACTGCCAGTCTGTTGGATATTTTTCCCTACGGCCAACCCACAATCACGGTCCACCATGGCGGCCTTGATATACCGCGACCCGATGGCAAACCGACCGTCATCGCGAATGTCGCGATCAACGTATCGTTTGAGATGGAGCGCGCATAATGGAACAACGCATCATCATCGAAATGGGCATGGGCAACAACTTGCATGGGATGGACTATCAAAAGGCCGCCGCCCGCGCGATTGAGGATGCGATCCGCCATTCGACCCTACCTATTTTTCAAAGCATCGACATGCCCCACACCGAAATGCGCGTGCAGGTGACGGTTGGGGTGCAGGAGCCCAATAAAATCAACGCTGACGCGCTCACATCAGGGCTACCGCGTGGCCGGGCCGTTGTCAGCGTTTTGCAAGGTGGGCTGAATATCCCAAATCCTGAGACGGGCGATACGGCTGTTGTCGCGACTGCCGCAGTGGAGGCCTTTTTGCCCTCGCAAGCAGGTAAGTGGGTTCAAACCTGAATGGAACTGACGCAAGCGCATCGTGACGCATTGCAAGATATCTTGCTGTGGCGGCGGGATGTGCGGCATTTTTTGCCGGACCCCGTACCCCAAGATGTGCTGGATCGGCTGCGCAAGGCGATGGATTTTGCGCCTTCCGTTGGGAACGCCCGCCCTTGGCGTGTGTTGCATGTCAAATCAACAAAGCGGCGCAATGCGGTCATCCAGAACTTCGAAGCCGAAAATGCGAAGGCGGCAAAGCTTTACCAAGATGATCAGCGCGCCGCCTATAATGCATTAAAGCTCGCAGGATTACGTGAAGCGCCTGTACATCTGGCCATCTTTACCGAAACCGAACCGGATGCCGGGCATGGGCTGGGCCGTCAGACGATGCCAGAGATGCTGAACTATTCCACCGTCGCTGCGATCCATACACTTTGGCTGGCAGCGCGGGCGGAAAACCTTGGTGTGGGTTGGGTGTCGATCCTTGATCCCAAAGCTGTCGCGCAGGCGCTTGATGCCGTGCCGAACTGGCAACTCACCGGTTATCTTTGCATTGGCAAAGCGGCCTCTGATGATGACACGCCACTGCTGCATCGCAACGCATGGCAAGCGAACGCCATGACAAAGTGGCAGGAGATCTGATCAGGTCTTCTGCGCTGCTTGGCGCACCGCACTTAGGGTTGCGCCAGTTGCAAGCGCCTCTTCGTCGACCTGGCATTCGATCACAGCGACTGTTTCCGCGGCCTGTGCCCGCGCAAATGCCTCTGGGAAATCATCTGACCGTGTCACCATTTCCCCGTGCCCGCCGTAGGCCCGCGCCAGTGCTGCGAAATCTGGGTTGATCAAAGCGGTCCCTGACACTCGCCCCGGATACGTCTTTTCCTGATGCATGCGGATCGTGCCATAGCGCCCGTTATTCATCACGATAACAATGGGCTTCGCGCCGTGTTGGATTGCCGTCGACATCTCATTACAGGTCATCTGGAAGCAGCCATCACCGGCCAGGCAAACGACGGTGCGGTCAGGATGCGCCAGCGAAGCAGAGGTCGCGGCAGGAAACCCATAACCCATTGAGCCAGAGGTCGGGGCAAGCTGTGTTCCGTATTGTTTATAAACGAAATAGCGATGCAACCACGCAGCATAGTTGCCAGCCCCATTCGTCAGGATCGCGTCATCTGGCAAGTGATCGGACAACCATTTGATCACATCCTCTTGCTTAAGCGCGCCGGGGCTTTCCTGTGGCGTCAACCAACTTTCATAATCCGTGCGGGCTTCGGCAGTCCAACCGGCCCATTCACCCGCATGTTCCGCATTTGCCAACGCACGAAGCACAGCAGGTGCTGTCGCATTGATCGCAATATCAGGTGTGTAGACGCGCCCCAATTCATCGGCGTCTGCGTGAACATGCACGATCCGCTTGCCCGGATCTGCCGGATCAACCAAGGTGTATCCTTGCGTTTCAATGTCGCCGAAACGCGTGCCTATCAAGATCAGCGTATCAGCATCACGCACCCGCTGCGCGAGCTTTGGATTGATACCGACATTCAGGTCCCCCACGTAATTGGCATGGTGATTGTCCATGTAATCCTGACGGCGAAAACCTGCGGCGATAGGCACCTGCTGGTTTTCAGCAAAGGCTTGCAAATCAGCTTGCGCTTGCGCAGACCAATGCGGGCCGCCAACCACAACCAGCGGACGCGCGGATTGCGCAATTTCGTGAAGAATGGTGCGTGCGGTTGTCTCAGGCAATGGTTGGGATATCGCTTCGGGGATCGTCAGATCAGGCACATCCGCGCTGGCGCTTAGCATGTTTTCGGGAAGTGCCAGAACCACCGGACCGGGGCGCCCTGACATGGCGATACGGAATGCGCGACCAATGTATTCTGGCAGACGGTCGGTGTCATTCACCTGTGCCACCCATTTCGCCAACCCGCCAAAGACCGCTTTGTAATCAACCTCTTGAAACGTCTCGCGATCCGTATGCCGGTTATCAATCTGCCCAACAAACAAAACCATCGGCGTGCTATCCTGCATCGCAATATGAATACCGGCAGAGGCGTTGGTTGCCCCCGGCCCGCGCGTGACAAAGCACACGCCGGGCTGACCTGTCATCTTGCCGTAAGCGTCTGCCATCATCGCGGCACCGCCTTCTTGGCGGCACACGATGTTGGGAATGCTGCTATCGTAAAGGCCATCAAGGGCGGCAAGAAAGCTTTCTCCAGGGACAGAAAAGACGCGTTTGACGCCTAGCTTAACCAATTGATCGCTCAGTATTTTTCCGCCATGCCGGATCATTTTGCGCTCCCGTTTCTTCGGCCTCACAATGTGCCAACCGACACCGCCTTGCAAGTCTTGTGCTGGCCAGCGCGCGCCCATGCGCTACCTCTGCTCAAACCAGTAAAAGGAACACCCATGACCAAACTTCTTGGCATCTCAGGATCGCTGCGCAAAGCGTCAACGAACACACTGCTTATTCACAACGCAGCCCGCATTTTCGGGGCGGATGAATTCACCCTCGCTGATATTAATGTCCCCCTTTACGACGGTGATCTGGAAGAGGCGAAAGGCGTGCCTGCCAAGGTGCAAACCCTGTCCGATCAGATCGCGGCGGCGGATGCCGTGATCATCTCAACCCCTGAATATAACAAGGCAATTTCGGGGTCTTTGAAAAATGCACTGGATTGGGTCAGCCGTACGGAAGGTGGACCATGGAACGGTAAGCCAGTGGCGATTATGTCGGCTGCTGCAGGGCGCGCAGGTGGTGAACGCGCGCAGTTTTCACTGCGGCTGGCGATGATGGCGTTTCGCCCGGACATCTTGCAGGGGCCAGAGGTTTTGGTGGCCAATTCCAGCAATGAGTTCGATGAAAACGGCCAGTTAACGGGTGAGATGTACATCAAACTGCTGACCGAGCTGATGGATGCTTTGAAAGCCCGCATTTAACGTACAGATCGCGTACACAACCTGTACACAAGCTGTACATACACGTGTGTGGCTGGCAAAAGCGCGGGGGCGGCCCTAAACTCTGCCGCAAGACCACAAACGGGAGACACCGATGGCAAGAGGCGCAGGCGGCAGTGACGGCGGGACCGGCACATTTCTGATCGGGCTGATCATGATGGTGGGCGGTGGCTATCTGCTGCTGAACGGCATCGTAGTACGGCCCAACTTTGGGTTCGGGTCGCGGGTTTTTGGTATCGGTGGCGTGCCGATCACGTCAGGTATGATCCTGATCCCGTTCATGTTTGGTGTGGGGATGATTTTCTACAATTCCAAAAACCTGATCGGCTGGGGTATCGCCGGGGCGGCACTGATCGCCCTGATCTTTGGCGTCATCGCGAATATGACACTGCAACTGGCGCGGATGAGCGCATTTGATCTGATTGTGATTTTGGTGCTGCTGGTTGGCGGGATCGGGTTGTTTTTGCGGTCGTTGAGGGCGGGGTAAGCGAAAGCGACGTCAACCGATGATTTGTTCTTTGCAGCTAGCGATCAGGTAGGTCCACAAGGTTAGCGGAACAATCACAGTGAATACGTAAAAACTAATAATCATTGGCGTAAGGCGCACTTTCCTAATGCCAAACATAACCAGCAATGTCTCTTTGATACTCAGTTGGTAGGTTCTAGCTGTGATGATGCTTGTGACCATAACGCTGATCCAAAAAATTATCATTGGCCAGTGTTGCGTCATGCCGATACAGTTGCTTTCCATCCGTCTAAGGATCCTTCTTTTGCCAACGAACCTGTATCAATACCCAATCGCGCACCCGTCTTTCCGCGGGTCACTTCCCCCCTCTAGCACGCCATCCTTATGCAGCAGGATCGCTTGTGAACCGCCGATCGCTGTGTCGGGCCGGACAACGTTGTGGCCCAGCGCGCTCAACTCATCTTTCACCGTGTCGCTATAGCCATCCTCGACCCGCAGTTCGTCGCCTTCGGCAAAGCAGCGCGGCGCATCCATTGCGGCTTGCGGTGACAGCCCGAAATCGCTGATGTTCGTCACGAAACGTGCGTGGCCGGTGGACTGGTATTGCCCGCCCATGACGCCGAAGGGCATGTGCACTTTGCCCTCTTTCTTCAGCATCGCGGGGATGATCGTGTGCATGGGGCGTTTGCCGGGGCCGACTTCGTTCGGGTGACCCTTTTCCAGCGTGAAACCTGCGCCGCGGTTCTGGAACAGCACGCCGAATTTATCCGATGCGATACCGGACCCGAAGGAATGGAAGACCGAATAGATCAGCGACACGCACATGCGGTCTTTGTCGACGACTGTGATGTAGATGGTGTCTTTGTGCACCGCCTCGGCCCCCGGCAGCCCTGCTGGCATCGCCTTTTTGGGGTCGATAAGCGCTGCGAGTTTTGCTGCCGTGTCGGGTGATGTCATATAATCCAGCCGCGTCATGTGATCGGGATCAGCAAGGAAGCGGTTGCGTGCGTCATAGGCCAGTTTGGTGGCTTCCGCTTCGATATGTGCGCGCTGCGCGCCCCATGGATCCATGCCTGCGATGTCGAAGTGTTTGAGCATATTCAGCAGCAGGATCGCGGTTGCCCCCTGCCCGTTGGGTGGATGCTCGTACAGGTCCAGCCCGCCATAATCGCCCATGATCGGGTCAGTATAATCGCAGGCGGTGTTTGCGAAATCATCCAGCGTATGGGTGCCGCCCAAGGCGTTCAGGCTGGCGACCATATCTTCCGCGACGTCGCCTTCATAAAACCCTTCGCGCCCGTCCATGGCGATGCGCCGCAAAACCTTTGCCTGTTCGGGTGCGCGGAAAAGCTGCCCTGCTTTGGGGGCGGATTTGTTCAATAGGTACAGATCGCGGGCGTGGCCAGATAGGTTACCCACAGCTTGCGCCCAATCAAAGGCAACGCGTTCTGCAACCGGGATACCTGCCTCGGCATAGTGGATTGATGGCGCAAGAACGGCCTTCAGCCCCAGTTTGCCCCAATCCTTGGACAGTTTGCAAAATGCGTCCACAGCACCGGGAATGGTCACAGCGTCGGCTGTGTAAGGTGCGATCGTCGCACCTTTGCTGCGCAGGGCCGCTGCATCAATCCCCGCAGGTGCCCGGCCCGATCCGTTCAACGCCACGACCCTGTCTTCGCCCGGCGGTGTCATCAGCACAAAGCAATCGCCGCCGATGCCCGTCATTTGCGGTTCGCACAAGCCCAGCAACACCGCGCCTGCGATGGCCCCGTCCATGGCGTTACCGCCTGCTTCCATCATTTGCACCGCAACTTTGGCCGCCAGCGGATGCGATGTGGCGCACATTCCGTTTGTTGCATAGACGGGTGATCGGCCGGGATGATGGAAGTTACGCATGAGATGTCCTTTATCTGCCTTGCAGCGAAACTTAGACCGATCCCCCACAGGCGCAACGACAATGTTGAGGGCTTTTCCTTTTGCCACGGCAGGCGTAGCTTTGACGGCAGCTATAGGAAGGCCAGAACATGCGCGATGTATTCATCACCGGAGCAGCCCGCACGCCGATGGGCGGGTTTCAGGGAATTTTCTCGACTGTGGATGCACCCAGTTTAGGCGGTGCCGCGATCAAGGCTGCAGTTGAAGGTGCAGGCGTCAATACTGTCGATGAAGTGCTGATGGGTTGTGTTCTGCCCGCAGGTCAAGGGCAGGCCCCTGCCCGGCAGGCCGGGTTTTTGGCCGGACTGGATGACAGCGTGCCGGCGACGACGCTGAATAAAATGTGTGGGTCTGGTATGAAAACGGCGATGATGGCGTTTGATCAGATTGCACGAGAGGGTGCCGAAACGATGGTTGCAGGCGGCATGGAAAGCATGACCAACGCCCCCTATCTGATGCCCAAGATGCGTAGCGGCGCCCGGATCGGGCATCAAACCGTGCAGGACAGCATGTTCCTGGATGGGCTGGAGGATGCCTATGACAAAGGCCGTCTGATGGGTACGTTTGCCGAAGACTGCGCCGAAAAGTATCAATTCACCCGCGAAGCGCAGGATCAATACGCGATTGCGTCGCTGTCAAATGCACTGGATGCAGAGCGGTCAGGTGCCTTTGATGCTGAGATCACGCCGGTCACGGTCCATGCCCGCACTGGTGAAGAGGTCATTACCCGGGATGAACAGCCAAGTAAGGCGCGCCCTGAGAAGATCCCGACATTGAAACCTGCGTTCCGCCCCGACGGCACTGTGACGGCCGCAAATGCATCAAGCATTTCGGATGGCGCGGCAGCTGTGGTTTTGTCAGCCGATGGCACGAACGCCCGCGCCCGTATTGTCGGCCATGCCAGCCATGCGCAAGCGCCGGGGTGGTTTACCACGGCCCCTGTGCCTGCTGCACAAAAGCTTTTGACAGCGATTGGCTGGGCCGTCGACGATGTCGACCTGTGGGAGGTGAATGAAGCCTTTGCCGTGGTTCCGATGGCTTTCATGCAAGAGATGCACATTTCCCGCGATATCGTGAACGTGAATGGCGGGGCATGTGCTTTGGGTCATCCCATCGGGGCGTCGGGGACACGGATTATCGTGACCTTGCTTAACGCGCTAGAGACCCGGGGGCTGAAGCGCGGGGTGGCCGCGATCTGTATCGGTGGTGGCGAAGGCACGGCCATCGCGATTGAGCGCGTGTAGACGACCAACGTCTTCAAACCTCTTTTCCAACCTTTTGTGAATAGCTCAGCACGCTCATGCGTAGACGTCGTGATGTTGCATCAAGTTTTTGCCGTGATTGCGGCAGATGACCTGTGCGGCGACAACTTTTGCTTGAGGGATCGTATTCCTTGACCTGATACATGAGAACACTGTGATGACCACGCCTGCGCCTAAACTTTTGCTGACCAGCGCGCTGATCACTCTTGCTGCCTGTGGTGGCGGCGGTGAGTCCGACCCTGACGCACAACAACTCGGGCTATTTTTCGGCAGCACGAACTCGTATGTGGCGTTGCCTTTTGGTAGCGCGCAAGCATAGCTTGCGCTGTCTTGTCCCCTACCGAAAGCACCCGCATGCGCGTTGACTATTCCCAGTTGTTGAACACTGTCACGGCCCTGACGGAGGGCGAAGATGACGTCGTCGCGTTAATGGCCACGGTCGCCTGCGAGGTGCACCACAGCGACGACCGCTTTGACTGGACAGGGTTTTACCGGGTGACCGCACCTGAATTATTGAAAATCGGCCCCTATCAGGGCGGTCATGGCTGTCTGGTGATCCCGTTTGAACGTGGCGTTTGTGGTGCTGCGGCACGCACCGGTCAGGTGCAGCTTGTACCGGATGTTGATGCCTTTCCCGGCCATATCGCCTGCGCCAGCAGCACACGTTCGGAACTGGTATTACCCGTCTTTGACCACACTGATAAGTTGATCGGTGTTTTTGATATCGATAGCAATCAGCCGGATGCCTTTACGCAAGCAGACGCTACAGAATTGCAGAAGATGCTGAAAATGACCTTTAAAAAGTAGTCCTTTAGTGGCACTGTTTGCGGATTGAAAAGATTGCTAAAAAGTGAGGCTGGATTTATGAACCGGTATGGATATTTTTCACGGCACAACCATGCCGGATGATCGTCTGACAGTTCCGTCGCTTGGCGCTGACGTGCGTGCGATCCGCAAGGCCCGCAAGATGACGTTGATTGATCTATCCGATGCGATGGGCCGGTCCGTTGGCTGGTTAAGTCAGGTTGAACGCGACAAGTCCTATCCCACGATTGCGGACCTTAATAAAATGGCTGCCTTGCTGGATGTTTCGGTGTCCAGTTTTCTGCAAGTGGGTACAATGCCCGGTGAAGAAGGGGTGATTGTACGCTCGCATGCGCGCAGGCCCATCGGCAGCCGCACGCCCGGCCTGACCGAGGCGTTGCTGTCACCCGATCTGACCGATGATTTTGAGGTTATCCATTCAACCTTTGCCCCTAATTCATATCTGCCAGAGCCGTTGACCCGACCAACCCAAGAAGTCTGCTACATTCTAAGCGGCAGCTTTGAGATTGCGCTGAACGGCAAGCGTTTCCTTTTGGAGCAGGGCGATAGTTTCCGTTTGCGCGGTGAAGAATTTCAGTGGTGGAACCGCGGTGATACCCCGTGCGAGATCGTCTGGGTGATCTCGCCTCCGATCTATTAGGGAACGGAATGGCGTTGCATGGACACTGCGAATGCGGCGCTGTCGCCTTTGAGGTGGCCCGCGCGCGCGACACCATCACCTTTTGCCATTGTAGCCAGTGCCGCCGCACCAGCGGCCATTACTGGGCCTCGACCCGTGCGGATTTGGCGAATGTGACTTTTACGCGCGATGATGGGTTGGCGTGGTTTCAGTCATCCGACACGGCGCGCCGGGGCTTTTGCAAAAAATGCGGCTCAAGCCTTTTTTATCAACCGATTGGCGCAAATCACCTTGGTATTGCCGCAGGTTGCCTTGACCTGCCCACGGGTATGACCCCTGCTAAGCATATCTTTACTGCTGATGCAGGCGATTATTATACCGTTCCGGATGATGCCCCGCACATCCCCGACTAGAAAAGGCGAATGATATGGCTGATTTTCCAACGACGGCGCGTGTTGTGATTATCGGTGGCGGTGTTGTGGGCGTGTCGACCCTATACCATCTGGCCAAAATGGGCTGGACCGATTGCGTTCTGCTGGAAAAGAACGAACTGACCGCCGGGTCCACGTGGCATGCCGCAGGCAACTGTCCAAACTTTGCCCCCAACTGGGCCGTGATGAATATGCAGCGCTATTCGCTGGAGATGTACCGGACGCTGGCCGACGATGTTGATTATCCGATGAATTATCACATGACCGGCGCGCTGCGTCTGGGCCACACCAAAGAGCGCCGTCAAGAATTCGCACGCGTTGCAGGCCAAGCCAAGGGGATGGGTCTGCCGCTGGAAATGATCGGCATTGATGAGGTCAAGAATTACAACCCGTTCGTGGAAACCCATGATCTGTCAGGCGTTCTTTGGGACCCGCTTGATGGTGACATTGACCCTGCTCAACTGACCCAAGCCTTGGCCAAAGGTGCGCGCGATCTGGGTGCCAAGATTGAACGCTTCTGCCCGGCCACCGGCGTAACGCAGAAAGACAGCGGCGATTGGGTTGTGCATACCGACAAAGGCGACATCACCTGCGAAAAGATTGTGAATGCTGCCGGTTACTATGCCGCCCGTGTGGGTGAATGGTTCAAGCCTTATGGTGGCCGTGATGTGCCGCTGACGGTCATGTCGCACCAATATTTCCTGACCGAGGAGATCGACGAAATCAAAGCCTGGACCAAGGAAAACGGCAAAAAGACCCCGATGATCCGTGATGTGGATAGTTCCTACTATCTGCGTCAGGACAAGAACGGTCTGAACCTTGGTCCTTACGAGCGGAACTGTAAGGCCCATTGGGTGACGCCCGAAGACCCGATGCCGCATGATTTCAGCTTCCAGCTGTACCCTGACGATCTGGACCGGTTGGAGTGGTATATTGAGGATGCGATGGCGCGTGTGCCAGTCTTGGGCACAGGCGGCGTTGGTCGCAACATCAACGGCCCGATCCCCTATGCCCCCGATGGCCTGCCAATGATCGGCCCGATGCCCGGTGTGAAGAACGCGTTTGAGGCGCATTCCTTTACCTTTGGCATCGTGCAGGGTGGCGGTGCCGGCAAGGTCATGGCCGAATGGCTGACCGAAGGCGAGACAGAGATGGATATGTGGGCCGTCGATCCGCGGCGGTATACTGATTACACTGACAAAGACTACACCCATGCCAAGGCGCTAGAGACTTATGGCCACGAATACGGCATGCATTTCCCACATAAGATGTGGCCAGCTGGCCGTGACAAGAAGCTGTCGCCAGTTGATGGACGCGTCCGCGCGCTGGGTGGCCAGATGGGCGCATATAATGGGTGGGAGCGCGCAAACTGGTTCGCCAAAGATGGTGACGATACATCCACTGCAGCGACCGAGACGTGGGAACGTGACGGCCCCTGGAAGATCCGCGTGCAGGAAGAATGCGAAGCGGTGCGCGATGGTGTCGGCGTTCTGGACTTGCCCGGCTTTTCGCGCTTCAATCTGGAAGGCGAAGGCGCGGCAGAATTCCTGCGTGGCATGATCGCAGGTGCGCTGCCCAAGATTGGGCGCATGAACCTTGCCTATTTCCCCGACAGCCAAGGCCGTATCCTGACCGAGATGTCGTTGATCCGCCATGATGATGATCACTTTACGCTGATCACTGCGGCTTCTGCCCAGTGGCACGACTATGATATTCTGGACAAATATCTGCCTGCGGGCCTGACCCTGACAGATATCACACGCGATTTTTCGACGCTTATTGTGACCGGACCGAAGGCGCGCGATTTGTTCACCGCCATGGGCACTGATGCGGACCTTAGCCTTGGTTGGCTGACGCACCAATCCGCGACAGTCGCTGGCCAGCCCTGCAAACTGGCCCGCGTCATCTTTGCTGGTGAGTTGGGTTGGGAAATCCACGCGCGTATGGACAAGATACCAGCGCTTTATGATGCCGTTCTGGCCGCTGGTGCGACACCATTTGGCATGTTCGCGCTGAATGCACTGCGGATTGAGAAGGGATATCGCGCGTGGAAGGGTGATTTGTCCACGGACTACACCTTGTTGGAAGGCGGAATGGAGCGGTTTATCAAGTTCGACAAACCCCAGGACTTTCCCGGCAAGGCCGCTTTGCTGGGTGAAAAACAGCGTGGGCGCAGCCGCGGCTTTGCTATGCTGACCATCGACACTCCCGGCCCGGCTGACGCGCCATATATGTCGCCGATTTGGGTAGGTGATGAAAAAGTTGGCGAAACGACCTCTGGCGACTGGGGGTTCCGGGTGAACAAGTCCATCGCACTTGGCATGCTTCGCACAGACGTCAACACACTTGGCAGCAAGGTCGAGGTCGAAATTTATGGCGAACGCTACGTGGCGACCGTGCAGGAAAATCAACCGCTGTGGGACCCGCAAAACGAACGGATCCGCGCCTGATGTTGACGGCAGCGATGAAAGATCTGATCGCCACGTTCCCGCTAGGGTTCGTGGCGACGGTAACTGCGGACGGTGCACCTGCGGTATCGCCCAAGGGCACGTTTTTGGTACTGGATGATACAACCATCGCCTACAGTGACATCCGTTCACCCGGCACGCGCCGCAACCTGATGGGCAATCCGGCGGTTGAGATAAATTTCATTGATCCGTTTAAACGCAAGGCTGTCTGGGTCGGCGGCAATGCGGTGATCCATCCAAAAGGCACCGACTGGTTCACACAGATGCACCCCAAATGGCACGACGCTTTTGGCGATTTGGCCAAACGCATCTCAGCCTTGGTTGTGATCAATCTGGACAGCGCATCCGAAATATGGACCCCGCCTTATGATGATGGTGTGACCGAAGACGAAATGATAGCGACATATAAAGCAAGATTCGGAGCGCTTTATACGTGACAGACATCATTCTTCTTGATGGCGGCATGGGTCAGGAATTGGTCCATCGTGCGGGCGACCGCCCGACGCCGTTGTGGTCGACCCAAGTGATGATTGACCACCCCGGATTGGTCGCCAAGGTTCATGCAGATTATGCCGCCGCAGGTGCAACGGTGCACACCACAAATACCTATGCCATTTTGCATGATCGTCTGGATGGCACCGGGATGGAGGACCAGTTCGCCGCACTTTATACGGCCGCTTTGAAAGAGGCCGAGGGTGCGGGTGTTCTGGCAGGTGCTATCGGGCCACTGGGGGCATCTTATCGCCCTGATCTGATGCCTGCCCATGATGTCGCGGTCGCCACATATACCGAGGTTGCAAACCTTCTTGCCCCCAAAGTTGACCTGATCATTTGTGAAACAGTCGCCTCGGTCGCCCATGCGCGCGCTATACTTGAGGCGACTGTCGCGACAGCTAAACCGGTTTGGCTGGCGCTGACTGTGGATGATGCGGACGGCACCAAACTGCGCTCGGGAGAGCCGTTGGCGGATGTGTTCGCCGTTGCAGGTGCCGCAGATGCCATTCTGGCAAACTGTTCATCCCCCGAAGCAATCAGCGCGGCAATTGATGTACTTGCCACAGGCGACAAACCTTTTGGTGGCTATGCCAACGGGTTCACCCAGATCAGCGAAGGGTTTCTGGGTGACAAACCAACCGTGGATGCCCTGACTGCGCGCCATGACCTTGGCCCCGATGAATATGCGGCATTCGCGATGCAATGGGTCGCGCAGGGGGCCACAATCGTGGGCGGCTGCTGCGAGGTAGGGCCAGCGCATATTGCCAAACTTGCGGATAGCATCACAGCCGCCGGGCACCGCATCGTCGCGCCATGAGCGCGCCATGTGTTTTTGATATCTTCGTCGCCGACGGGTTTGTCCTGACCGAATTTGCAGGGGTTGTCGAAGTGATCCGGTTGGCCAATCGGATCAATGCAAGCCCGCTGTTTGAATGGCATGTCAGATCAGCCACAGGCGGGCAGATCACGGCAAGCTGTGCGGTTACTGTCGACAGTACACCCCTGCCTATACGGCCTGATGCAGATTATCTTTTAGTGCTGGGTAACAGCGATCCTGACTGCCCCGCTTTGTCGCTGGGCAAAGCATTGGCCAACTACACCAGTAGGCAAGCCCGGGTTGTTTTATTGTCAGAGGCAGCGGCCCGCTATATTTCTGAAACCAAGGGCGATCCTGGCACCCACACGACGCATTGGGAAAACCGAACGGTCCTGATGGAACGGCTGGGTCTGTTTGATACCAAGGCCACCCTTGCTGTGGAAAGCGGATCAATCATCACCTGCGCGGGGATGGGTGCGACCTTTGATATTGCACTGTCAATTGCCAGTCAGCATGCCGCGTCCTCTACGATGACGACGGTTGCGGATATTCTGCTACATGAACGGGTCCGGCACTTTAACACGCTCCAACCCTTTGCGGGCAAAGAGGTCACGACCACGGGCGACACAGCGCTTGATGCCTGCCTTGCGTTGATGCAGGACAATATGGAGTTTCCCCTGCCAATCGGTGAAATCGCGCAGCGCGCCAACCTGTCAAAACGGTCGCTGGAGCGGAAATTCAATCGGCTGATGAAGATGACACCCAACGGATATTACCGCGGACTGCGGTTGAACAAGGCGAATAATTTGCTACTCAACACTGCCATGCGGATTAATGAGATCGGTCTGGCCTGCGGTTTTCCCAGCGGTTTCACAACGATCTATCGTGAAGCCTTTGGGATGACACCCAATGCGGCGCGCAAGAAAGGCCGTATCAAATAGCTGATTTGCGTCAGAAGTGACGCTTTCACAACTTAAAAATGATGCCGGGATGGCATAAATCGTCCGATCACCAGTCTACAGGAAATCAATTTATGCCTACGCTTCCTTCTCATGCGCGTGCTGTCATTATCGGCGGCGGTGTCATCGGTTGCTCTGTTGCCTATCATCTGGCCAAGCTGGGCTGGACCGACGTGGTTGTGCTGGAACGCAAACAACTGACATCGGGAACCACTTGGCATGCTGCCGGTCTGATTGCGCAACTGCGCGCGACGGCAAACATGACAAAGCTCGCAAGATATAGTCAGGAGCTTTATGGCAACCTTGAAGAAGAAACTGGCGTTGCAACCGGATTTAAGCGCTGCGGTTCGATCACGGTTGCGCTGACGGAGGAGCGCAAAGAAGAAATCTTTCGCCAAGCCGGTATGGCGCGCGCTTTTGGTGTCGATGTGGAGGAAATTTCACCGCAAGAGGTAAAAGCCCGCTATGAGCACATGAACATCAATGGTGTCGCGGCAGGTGTCTATTTGCCCAAAGACGGACAAGGTGATCCTGCCAACATCGCGCTGGCATTGGCCAAGGGCGCACGTCAAAACGGTGCTGTTATTGCAGAACAGACCAAGGTGACCAAGATCAATAAAACCGGCCGCCGCGTGCAGTCGGTTGAATGGGCCCAAAACGGCGAAACGGGCACCATGACCTGCGATATGATCGTGAACTGCGCGGGCATGTGGGGCCACGACGTTGGCCGCATGGCAGGGGTGAACGTGCCGCTGCATGCCTGTGAACATTTCTATATCGTGACAGAGGCGATTGCGGGGCTGACACAGATGCCCGTTCTGCGCGTGCCGGATGAGTGTGCGTATTACAAGGAAGACGCTGGCAAGATGCTGCTTGGGGCGTTTGAGCCGCATGCAAAGCCTTGGGCGATGGACGGTATCCCGGAGGATTTCGAATTCGATCAGTTACCCGAAGACTTTGACCATTTTGAACCAATCCTAGCGCATGCAGTTCAGCGTATGCCAATGCTGGCTGATGCCGGTATTCACACATTCTTTAACGGCCCCGAAAGCTTTACCCCGGACGACGCCTATCATCTGGGGTTGGCGCCCGAGATGGATAATGTCTGGGTCGCTGCTGGATTTAACTCGATCGGTATTCAATCTGCTGGTGGCGCAGGCATGGCCCTGTCGCAGTGGATGGATGCGGGTGAAAAGCCGTTTGATCTGGGCGACGTCGACATCAGCCGGATGCAGCCGTTTCAGGGCAACAAAACCTATCTGTTTGAACGGTCCAAGGAAACGCTGGGTCTGCTTTATGCCGATCACTTTCCCTTCCGCCAAAAGGCCACCGCACGCGGTATTCGCCGCACGCCGTTCCATCAGCATATGCTGGACAATGGCGGGGTAATGGGTGAATTGGCCGGTTGGGAACGCGCAAATTGGTTCGCCGATGCAGGGCAAACCCCGGCCTATGAATACTCTTGGAAGCGTCAGAATTTCTTTGGCAACGTAGGGCGCGAAGTTGAGGCCGTGCGCACCAATGTGGGCATGTACGACATGTCCTCTTTTGGCAAAATACGGGTCGAAGGCCGCGATGCGACAGCGTTCATGAACGACGTGGGCGGTGGTGATTACGATGTGCCGGTGGGCAAGATCGTCTACACCCAGTTCCTGAATAGTATGGGCGGGATTGAGGCAGACGTGACCGTCACCCGCATTTCCGAACTTTGCTATCTGGTCGTCACCCCCGCCGCGACACGCCTGGCTGATCAGACATGGATGCGGCGCCATGTTGGCGACTTTAACGTGGTGATCACAGATGTGACCGCTGGCGAAGGTGTGCTGGCCGTGATGGGGCCGAACAGCCGCAAACTGCTAGAGGCTGTTTCGCCTGCCGATTTCAGTAACGCTGTGAACCCCTTTGGCACCGCGCAAGAGATTGAGATCGGCATGGGCCTCGCCCGGGTGCATCGCATCACGTACGTGGGTGAGTTGGGTTGGGAAGTTTATATGTCCTCGGATATGGCGGGCCATGTGTTTGAGACGCTGCACGACGCAGGTCAGGATATGGGGCTAAAGCTGTGCGGGATGCACATGATGGATGCCGCACGCATGGAGAAAGGCTTTCGACACTTTGGGCATGATATTACTGCCGAAGATCATGTGCTTGAGGCCGGGCTTGGCTTTGCGGTGAAGACTGACAAGCCGGATTTTATTGGTCGTGATGCCGTGCTGCGAAAGCGTGAGACGGGCTTGGAACGGCGATTGGTGCAGTTCAAGCTAACTGATCCTGAACCGCTGCTATATCACAACGAACCCATCGTGCGGGACGGCGAAGTGGTCAGCTATCTGTCATCGGGCGGCTACGGTCACCACCTCGGTGCCGCGATTGGGATGGGTTATGTGCCATGCAAGGGTGAAAGCGTGGCGGAGCTGTTAGCAAGCGATTTCGAGATTGATGTCATGGGCACGCGGGTGAAGGCCGAAGCACAGTTGAAGCCGTTTTATGATCCGACGAGTGAGCGGGTGAAGGTTTGATGATGGGCCTGGGGAAGTTTGGTTTGAGCCCAAAGTGTCGAATGCTGCGTAGTGCCTGAACGGCAGCGGCGCGCGAAAGACGGACACCGCAAAATTGCAAACTCGGATCAGTCTATGGCGTTCGGACCGCCTAGTGTTCTATGCGATAGGGCTGATCCGGTGCTGTGCCAGTGATCAGAATTGCCGACCCTCGACCCGCTTGTAACATGTCGGTGCGGAGCTATCGTTTGTGGTAGATTTCAATCCGCTTCGGCTGCCCGGACGTTCGGGGCACTGCATACATCAACCACAAGGAAAATGCCCCGTTGTGGCGGCTACTGACGCGCTGTACCCTGCCTTTACGAAGATGTAGATTGATAGTCCAAAAGCCGTTTCTTGGGCAGATTACTCAAGGCATTTTGTTTAGCTGCGCTGTTGCAGGCCGATATGCGCCTTAGTTTTATCTATCTCTAATACACCTTTCGGAAGGCTCCACCGGGCCACAAAAAATAGGATGACATCATGGATGGTACACTTGGTCTAGTCTGGCTGCTGACGAGTTTGACAGATATGGCGTTGAATGACTGCCCCAACGGTTGCCTTCGCACCGAAAAGCAAGAACCACAGATATTTTATCAGCTGGGACAACTGCAATCTGATGAATTTCAGAGTGCGAATGAGTTCTACCTTGGCTACGACAGCCATCGTCGACGCGGCCCCTCCCGCCCCACTTATGGCCTTTCGCTCACAACTGATGGGGCGGCATGGTTCGGGATTGGCGGGAAATGGAGCAGCCAATACGTTTACGATAGCCCATGGTTCGTCGAAACCTCGCTGATGCCTGGTTTTTACAGACAAGGTGACGGCGCTGATCTTGATGGGACTCTGCAATTTCGAGCGGCACTTGGTATTGGTTATACGTTTGACAACGGCACTAACCTGACTGTCATCTACGACAGTATGTCCAATGCAGATTTTTTCGATGACAGCCCGAGCCGCGAAACGCTTGCCATCCGTTGGACGACAAACTGGGAGGGATAGCGCCATCCTTCAAAAATGCTTGATGATAAAGATACCCGCGCAAGGCGGCCGCGTCTTTCGACACTACTGCCAAGCGCACTGGGTCGCTGTTACCAATCATATCGGCAATCTTTACCCTTCATGCAAACGCTGGCCCGTAACGCACATGGTGGCCGATAGGTCCATCCAATATCTTCTTTTGGCTGGTTTCTGCCATCGTCGGCAAACGCGCGAATGACGAACGTATCCGCACAGCGGACATTCCCGGCCCTATAGAAGTCGCTCCGATCACCCGCCCGACACACTCACCTTACTTCAGCGCCCGCGCCAAAAACGCCTTTGTCTCTTCCCGCTCAGGTGCATCAAACAACGCCTCCGGCGGGCCTTCTTCGATGATTTTGCCATCTTTGAGGAAGCACACCTTATCTGCCGCATGACGCGCAAAGCCCATTTCGTGGGTGGCAAGTACCATTGTCATGCCCTGCTGCTTTAGCATCAGCAGCACGTCCAGCACCTCGCCCACCAGTTGCGGGTCCAACGCTGAGGTGATTTCGTCGAACAGCATCACTTCAGGCCGCATCGCCAAGGCACGAATGATTGCGACGCGTTGTTGTTGCCCGCCCGACAACTGGTCGGGGTAATTCTGCATCCGGTCCGCCAGACCAAAGCGTTTGAACAGATCTTCGACCTCATCCACCAGATCCGCCTTTGATCGTCCATGTACGCGGCGCGGCGCCAGCATCGCGTTTTCAAGGGCGGTCATATGCGGGAACAGATTGAAGCTTTGAAAAACCATGCCGATACGGGCGCGCACGGCTTGGGGGTTCAGCCCCGGTTCAGCAATGTCTTCGCCATCAAGAAAAATCTCACCGTCTTCGACAGCTTCCAGCAGGTTAATGCAGCGCAGCAATGTGGATTTGCCCGCCCCGGATGCCCCGATCAGGCAAACCATTTCCCCTTCGTCCACATCCAGATCGATGCCATCGCAAACGGTATTCGCGCCAAACTGTTTGACCACGCCGCGCAGGGAAAGCTTCGCCATCAGCTGCGGTCCCGCATTTGTTTGGCCATCAGGTAATCGGCATAGCGGGTAGCGGGGATCGTCACGATCAGAAAAATGATCGCGGCGCCGACGTAGGGTGTGAAATTCGCGGTGAGCGATTTGAACACACCCGCTTGGCGGAATATCTCAACAGGGCCGATGAAGCTAAGCAGCGAGACGTCTTTTTGCAACGCAATCAGCATGTTCATCTGCGATGGGACCACGTTGCGGATGGCTTGGGGTAAGACGACATCGCGCATGACCTGCCTTTCGGACAGGCCCAATGACAGGGCCGCCGACCGCTGGCTTTGATGCACGCTGTCGATGCCGGAGCGGAAGATTTCGGCAACATAGGCCGAATAGGTCAGGATCAGTGCAAGCGATCCCCAGATGTAAGGTGAATTCCATGGGCGCGGCAGGCCAAGGCCGGGGATGCCGAAACCGATGAGGTAGACAGTCAAAATAACCGGCACGCCCCGGAAAACATCAGTGAAGGTCGCACCGAAGATGCGTAAGGGAAAAAGCGCTGGTGATTTTGCATCGCGCGCCAAAGCGATCAGCAAACCAAGGATTGCAATCGCGGGGGCGGACCACGAAAAGATCATCAGGTTAATCTTGAAGGCATCGAGCAGTTTGGGAAACGTATCAGCCAGTACAGCGCCGTTGAAAAAGCTGCGCTGCACCTTTTCCCAGCCCGGCGTCATGGGCACGAAAATGACAATGCAAGCAACAACCGCCAGCGTGCTGGTTGCGGCGATCATCAGCGACCGCTTGCGCTGTTGTGCCTCGTATCGTGCGCGGCGGGTCATGCCCGCCGCCTTGGTCGTGGTCATATTAGAAATCGATCAGCGGAACACCGGTGGTGTCCTGTAGCCAGGTCGCCTCAATCGCGGCCAGTTCACCGCTTTCGGTCAGGGCGACCAGTGCGTCATCCACGCAAGACTTGAGCGGATTGCCCTCTTCCATCAGCATGCCAAACTGATCTGGGTTATCGCTGGCGTCGGGCGCAAATTGACCGATGACTTTGGACCCTTCGATCATCACCGCACTGAGGAACAATGCTGTTGGCAGATCAAACAGGGCTGCGTCGATCTGGTTTGCCGACATCGCCGCATTCACATCGGCGTTGTCGCCGTAAAGCAGTGGATCACTGGTGGGTTGGATCACGTTCGCCAGTTTCGGCACGGCGGTGGTCGATCCCATCGCACCCCATTTCAGATCACGCAGGGCATCCAAGGTGGGTTCTGTGTCCGTTGCATTGGGGCTGACAAGAACAGCCATAGGGGCGGTGTAATAAGGCATCGAGAAATCGACGATCTCATCGCGCGCGGCGCTGATCGAATACTGCTGAATGTTCACATCAAAATTCTTGGCACCCGGTTGGATCGCCTCATCAAAGGATGACCGGACCCAAACCACATCTTCGGCGGCAAAGCCCATTTCACCTGCAACCGCATAAGCGACAGCAGCTTCGAAACCTTCGCCGCTTTCGGGCGCATCATCAAGGACCCATGGGTAATAGGCCGGGTTGCCTGTTGCGATTGTCAGCTTGCCTTCGGTCAGCGTTTTGTCCGCAGCACAATGGCCGGCCGCAAAAGCAGCAGAGGTTGTCAGCGCGAGCGTCATCGCCGCAAGGGAAAGAGTTTTTGCCATCGGTCTCACCTATTGTTGGATCAGTCAGGTGACACGGTAGTTTCACAACACACCGCTGTCCAGCAATCGGAGCGCGTTGGTTTGCTGACCGGGCCACATATCTGTCGCCCGGCCTGTGTATCAGGCATTAGCCCATCAATTGACCTGCTTCTGGCACCCATTGGAACTCTGCGTCATTGCTTCCGGTATCCACGTAACCGACAGCCGGGAACGGCATGTGATAGCCAATCGCTGGCACACGGTCTGCGGCAATCATGCCCAACACATTGCGGCGCGACGCGGCAGCGGCTTCTTTATCCGCATCAAAGCGGACTTCCCAATCAGGGCGCGCCAGCGACCAAACGGGGTGATTTGCAAGGTCAGCAAAAATCACAAGACCCTTGTCTGCGCTATCAAGCCGGTAAACCATGTGGCCGGGTGTATGCCCAAAAGCGGCCATGCCTGTGATCCCGCTGACAACATCATTGCCATCCCCGATGAAGGTCATCTGATCCGCCAAGGGGCGCACATTCGCCTCAAACCCGTCATTTTCAGCCGCGGCCCAGTGATCAAATTCAACTTGGCCGGTGACATAGCGGGCGTTGGCAAAGGTCGGCCCACCATTGTTCATCAGGCCACCAATGTGGTCGCCATGCATATGGGTCAGCACAACCACATCAACCTGATCGGCGCTGTATCCTGCACCTTCAATGGCGCTAAGCGTGGCGGCGGCGTTCAATCCGGTATCAAACAACACCAGTTCTGATCCGGTATTCACCAGTGTCGGCGTAAAGAAGAACTGAGAGGCCTCTGTGGACAGGAAATTTTCCTCGCTCACCGTGGCGAATTCTTCTTCCGACACGTTCATGCCGAAGATGCCTTGCGGGTTTTCGCGCGGCGTCGTGCCACCAAGGATCGTCGTCACCTCAAAATCGCCGATCATGAAGCGGCGGTGCGAGGCAAAGCTTGCCCCTTTCATAGGGGCCTCGGCGCGGGCGGCACCAGCGGCCAATCCAACAAATGGCAGTGCCGTGCCGGCGGCAAGCATATTGCGGCGGGTCAATGTGGTCATGTCGTCTCTCCTGTTGGTCATACAAATCGGATGCATGACCAACAGATAGGGCGAAAGTGTCGCAGGTCACTCACACTGACGTGAGCACCCAAGACCGGCTTTAGTTATCCGCCTGTGCCGTCGGACCCAGCGCATTCAGACCTTTGAGAATATCAATGGCATAGGCCAGCTGATAATCATCCTCGCGCAGGGCCGCTGCGGTTTCAGCGCGCGCGCGATCTTCTTCGATCTGGCGGATTTCATCCTCGCTCAGGCTGTCGTTTTCCAATGAACCACGCAGGCCTGCCTCTGACCGCTGTGCGCGTTCTTCGGCCTCTTCTTCGGTTTCTTCACGCGGGCGGGGTTGTTCAACGATAATATCGGGTGAAATGCCCAGCGATTGAATAGACCGGCCAGAGGGCGTGTAGTAACGCGCCGTTGTCAGGCGCATCGCACCATCCTGGCTAAGCGGGACAACCGTTTGCACAGACCCTTTGCCAAAGGAATTTGTCCCGATCACAATCGCACGGCGGTGATCCTGCAATGCACCTGCCACGATTTCCGATGCAGAGGCAGAGCCACCGTTGATCAGCACAACAATCGGCTTGCCCTCGGCCAGATCACCCGGCGTTGCATTAAAACGGTCACCATCTGCGGCCTCGCGTCCGCGGGTTGATACGATCTCGCCTGCGTCAAGGAACGCGTCGGCGACATAAACTGCCTGACTAAGCAGGCCACCGGGGTTATTACGCAGATCAAGTACAATCCCGTCGATATTGTCGAAACCGCCTGCTTCTTCGACCTGTTCTTCCATACCCGCGCTTAGGTTGGGGAAGGTCTGTTCGTTGAATGTCGTGATCCGCATAACAACGGCGTCGCCTTCCGTCCGGCCACGCACGGCGGTCAGTTTGATCGTATCGCGAATGATCGACACGTCGAATGGCTCAACCTCGCCTTCGCGCACGATGGTCACGATAATTTCGGCACCGACAGGTCCGCGCATCATGCGCACGGCTTCGTCCAAGGTCAGGCCCAGCACGCTTTCACCATCCACAGCCGTGATGAAATCACCGGCCAAAACGCCGGCAGCTTCGGCCGGTGTGCCATCCATGGGTGAGACAACTTTGACCCAACCTTCTTCCTGTGTGACCTCGATCCCAAGACCGCCAAATTCGCCGGATGTGCTGACACGCATGCGTTGTGCGGCATCAGGGGACAGATAGCTGGAGTGCGGATCAAGCGATGTAAGCATCCCGTTGATCGCCGCTTCGATCAGCTCGCGGTCATCGACCTCTTCGACATAGTTTGATCGGATCCGTTCAAAGATATCGCCAAACAGGTCAAGTTGTTCATAAACGCTCGTGTTCGATTGCGTTTCCTGCGCGAGCACTGGCCCTGCAATCTGTGTTGTGGCCACCAGTCCGATTGCGGCACCACCAACAGCAGCAAAAATCATCTTCTTCATCACATATCCTTACCTACTCGACCGCAAACCACGTGTCGGGGTTTACCGGAGTTTGCCCATCTCGCACCTCAAGATAAAGGGCTTGTGGCGCTTGCCCACCCGCATTGCCCAAATTATCGGTCAAAATCCCGTCATCAAGCCCTTCAGAGGCACCTAAAAGCCCGACTGGCGCATTGGCAGGCAACACTTGGCCAGGCTCTCCAAAAACTTCGGCAAAGCCTGCGAGAATGAACATGACGTCAGCGGCCGGTTCCAAAATCACGACGGTGCCGTAGTTCAACAATGGACCGTGAAACAGAATTGTCGCTGGCACGGGCGTCGTCACAAGGGCGCGTGGTTCAGCTGCAATGCGGATGCCGGACCGACCGCTGCCATCATCAGGCAAGACAACCCCAGACACCGGCAAAGGCAGATTACCGTCCGGTGCCAGCGCTGTGGTTCCTTCTGGTCGGGCTGTCGCAATCTGTGTTGCGAAATCATCAAGGGTTTCGGCGCTTGCGACCAGCAAGGCGGTCTGCACAGGATCATCGGCAAAGCGGGTGG
Source organism: Roseobacter sp. CCS2 (assembly GCF_000169435.1). Taxonomy (GTDB): domain Bacteria; phylum Pseudomonadota; class Alphaproteobacteria; order Rhodobacterales; family Rhodobacteraceae; genus Yoonia. The sequence continues at coordinate 683,964 of NZ_AAYB01000001.1, forward strand.
GCAGATCGGTCCGTTCTGACACCGCCAACGCCAATGATGCCCGTGCTGTCTGTGCGCCTTGCAGGCCGTCCATCAGGGTTTGCGCCGCCGCGTCCTGTACTTTGCGCACTGCCCGCGTTTCATCCAACAGCTTGTCCAGCCGCGCCACCTCTGCCTCAAGCCCCGGTGTGACATCGGCCACCAACATCCCTGCCCGGACCGTGTTCAGCGGCCCATCGGGATGGGCGCGCAAAACCGGTTGCGGTGTGTTGCCAATTGCGGAAAGCACCCCCAGAAGCTGGGCAAATTCAGCGGTGCGCAGTTCCAGTTCCTCGGTCAATATGCCCTCGCGCAACGCGATGTCGCGCTGCTCTGTACGCATGGCGGCAAGGCCTGCTTCATAGGCCTGGACCGCTTGGGTAAGCGCCGCGATCCGGTCGCGTGCGCCTTCCGTTGCCTCAAGCTGGGCCTTGGCGGCCTGCAATTGTGCGGCCGCGTCCTGTGCGGCTTGCTGCGCAGACAGGCCGGTCGCTAGGCAGATCAAAAAGGCGGTAAGGCGGATCATCTTTCAATCAAACTCCGCCCGGTCATTTCCGGCGGCAAATCAAGACCCATCAGTTCAAGCACGGTTGGGGCAAGATCAGCCAAACGCCCATCGCGTAGCGTGACATTTTCAGGGCCGCCCACCAGCGCCACGGGTACCGGGTTCAGTGTGTGGGCGGTGTGCGGGCCACCTGTTTCAGGGTCAATCATTGTTTCGCAATTGCCGTGGTCGGCTGTGACGATCATCGCGCCCCCTGCTTTTTCAAGCGCAGCCAGCACCTGACCCAAGCCAGCATCAACAGCCTCACATGCTTTAATCGCGGCATCCAAATCGCCTGTATGGCCGACCATGTCAGGGTTCGCGTAATTTGTGACGATCAGATCATAGCCATTCTCAATCGCCTTGACGAAATGTTCTGTCACCTCGCCGCACGACATCTCTGGTTGCAAATCATATGTCGCGACATCGGGCGATTTTGGCATATAGCGGTCTTCGCCTTTCTCTGGCGTTTCAATCCCGCCATTCAGGAAAAAAGTCACATGAGGATATTTTTCAGTCTCAGCCAACCGAAACTGGCGCAGATCATGTTTGGCAACCCAAGCGCCGAGGGTGTTCTGAATATCGCGTTTTGGGAACACTGTGTCAAACCATGCATCATGGCGATCGGAATAGGTGACCATGCCCAGTCGCGCCACCAAAGACGGTTGCGTGCGCGCAAAGCCGTCAAAGTCAGGGTCCGCTATCGCCGCCAAAACCTCGCGGGCGCGGTCTGAGCGGAAGTTGAGGCAGAAAAAACCATCATCCGCCGCGAACCCTGCATAATCTGCAATGACAGTCGCCGGGATAAATTCATCCGTTTTGCCATCGTCATAGGCCGCCTTGATTGCGGCTTGCGGTGTGTCGGCTTTGCGCCCCTTACCTTTGGCCATCGCATCATAGGCGGTTTCAACCCGGTCCCACCGGTTATCCCGGTCCATGGCAAAGTAGCGCCCGATCACAGTAACGATCTGCGCTTGCGGCGGCAGGTTGTCTTCCAGCGTCTGCATAAAGCTTTCAGCAGAGGAAGGTGACACATCACGCCCATCAGTGATTGCATGAATGGCGACGGGAACATCCGCATCTGTCAACGCTTTGGCAGCGGCGATAATGTGGTCAACATGCCCATGCACACCACCATCTGAAACGACACCCATCAAATGTGCAGTGCCACCGCTTTCTTTCATGGTTTTGATAAACTGCACCAAGGCCGGGGCCTCAAAGAACGACCCATCTTCAATCGACAACTCAATCTGACCCAAATCCATCGCAACGACGCGGCCTGCGCCGATATTTGTGTGCCCGACCTCGGAATTGCCCATCTGGCCACCCGGCAGTCCCGCGTCACGACCATGGGTCAAAAGCTGCGCATGAGGGCCTTGCATGACGGCGTCAAAGTTTGGCGTTTTGGCTTGCGCAGGCGCGTTGCCTTCGACCGCGTCACGCAGGCCCCAGCCATCCAGAATGCAAAGAACAACGGGTTTGGGGGTGGGCATGGCGAACTCCTGATATTTTAGGCGTGGTTTAGCGTATCATGGCCGGGGCGCAAACCGCTAAGCGCGATGATATGGCCCGCCTGACAGAATAGAGGCGGCACGATACAACTGTTCTGCCAGCATCACGCGGACCAACATATGCGGCCAGACCATCTTACCAAAACTCAAGGATGCATCCGCGCGGGCGCGCAAAGCAGGATCAATCCCGTCCGCGCCTCCTATCACAAAGCTGACATCCTGCCGCCCCTGATCCCGCCAAGTGGCAAGAAGGGCTGCAAAGTCGGGCGAGTTCATCACCTTGCCGCGTTCATCCATCGTGCAGATCAGGGCGCCATCCGGTATCGCACGATCAAGTAAAGCAGCCTCGGCCGGCATGCCGCCGCCCTTTTTGTCTTCGACTTCGATCAATTGTGCGGGGCCAAGGGCCAGTGCCCGCCCGGTCCGGTCAAACCGGCTGAGGTAGTCATCATAAAGGTCGCGCTCGGGCCCGTTACGCAAACGGCCTACAGCGCAAATCTGGACGCGCATCAGACGGCGGTTGCCGCCCCGGGCTGCCACATCTTTTCAAGCTGATAAAACTCGCGCACTTCGGGTCGGAAGATGTGCACGATGATATCGCCTGTGTCGATCAACACCCAATCGCCGGTATCTTTGCCTTCGGTTTTGGAGATGATCCCGAAATCCTGCTTAATCTTGTCGGCCAGCTTTTCAGCCATGGCCGTCACCTGGCGGGTCGAACGGCCCGACGCGATGACCATATAGTCGCCGATCTCGGACTTGCCGCGCAGATTGATCTGCACGATGTCTTCGCCTTTGTCGTCTTCAAGGGATTTCAGAACAGCCGCCAAAAGGCTGTCGCTGGTCGTTGCGTGCTGGGCCGTCATTGCGGCGTCCCCGGCTTTGGCTGATGTATCAGCAGCTGTAGAAAGAGACAGTTCATTGTCCTCCTTAAAAAACGTCGTCATGGCCCCGACGCCGGGCATAATGCAAAGCTAGCAACGCCGACGCGATTTTTCAACATCTGGGTTAAGGGCAAAGAGGCATCTGGCGAATTTCATCCTCGGACGCCACGGCAGACAGCGGTCCATTGCGCACCAGTGGCAGGAATGCGCCATCCTGCGCAAGGCGCAACCCCACGCTGACGCGCGCCTTAGGATCAGGGCCATCACCAATCCGGCAGGGCGAGAGTATGACACCAAGCACCCCTTCGGTTGCCGCGTCATTTTCGGCACCCCACTGGCGGGCTGTCGCTTGCAACGCCCGCAACCTGTCAACGTCGCTGGCGGCGACAAGAAAGACCGAACCCGCACGTTCCAACACGAAATTTCCTGATTGTTCCTGCCCTGTATCCGACCGGGACACGCCAAATATCAACTGCGCTGTTCCCGGTTGTATATCGATCCCGGCTGGCAAGGCCAGGTCAATGGCAAAGTCAGCGGGGTCTGCCGTTGTTGGGGAAAGCCCGCTCAGGCGCAGGGCAGTGGACGGCACAATGCTTGAGCATGCACAAAGTGCGATAGTGGCGAGGATTGGAAGGCGCATAAGAATCTCCTTTGACAATATGTTTTTATTGTTTTACGATAAAATATATAAATAGAAAGGTATAAAATGACAAAGCTTAGTAAGGTCTCTCAATGGGCCGCTGTTTTGCGCGGTCTTACCATTGCGGCGATGATCGTTTTGCCGGTCACGATCATGGGCGGCCTTTTCGCGACGCCATTGGTTCCTGAAGCGATCAATAGATCCCTAAGCGATATTAACGTATCTCAGGACATCACGCGCACGCAGCTAATAATCGTTGTCGCATTGAACCTGATCAGCCCCGCGATCTTGCTTGTCACACTGAATGAAATGCGCAAGCTTTTCGGGGCTTATGTGGGTGGCGATATCCTGAGTGAAAAAAGCGCACACCTGATACAGCGCGTCGGTCAAGGCTTTCTGGCGCTTGCGATTGTGCCCTTTATCCTGCGGCCAATCCAAACCGTTCTTTTGACCTATGCCAATCCGCCGGGCGAGCGCAGTTTGGCAGTAGGTCTGGATAGCGATATGATCTTCTTTGCCCTCTCGGGTGGGCTGATCGTGATCATCGGCTGGGCGATGCGCGAAGCTTCTGACGTTGCGGCAGAAAACAAATCCTTCGTATGACTGACATGCAAATTATTGTCCGCCTTGATGTGATGCTGGCACTGCGCAAGATGAAATCGCGCGATCTGGCTGCGGCAGTGGGCATCACCGAACAGAACATCAGCCTGCTGAAGTCCGGCAAGGTCAAAGGCATCAGGTTTGATACGCTGGCCAAGATTTGTGCGGTGCTGGAGTGTCAGCCGGGGGACTTGTTAGAGGCGCAAACCCCTGCGGATGACGCTGATTTTATGCGCGCGGGTCGATGAAGGCTTTGCCATCAGGCCGGGCCAAGACTTCGGGCAATTTATCCATAGCGTTGGATAGCGGCACGATCCCTGCCACATCCGTTTTCCATGTACCGCTGATGAACCGTTCCTGAATTTCAACAAAAGCCTGTGGAATGCGCGATGGATCGACCTCTTTCATCCAGCGGGTCAGCCAGAACCCTTCGATCTGCTTGTTTTGAAAGATCATCTGCCCCAGTTGTGTCAGCGCAGGCGCATCAGTGGACAGCTTGCCATAGTTCACCCAACGTGCGTGGCTGGGCATGGCGAAGAACAGATCAGACGTGAATTGGTCACCAACAGCGTCCAACAGGATGCGCGGTTTGAGCGTTTGAAAGACATCTTTGGCGGTGCCCAGCGGGTCCAACTCTCCGGTCACGATCACTTCGGCGGCACCCAAAGCGCGCAAACTTTCAGCTTGCGCCGTGCGCCGTACAACCGCAATCGGCTTGATCCCGTGATCCCGGCCCAGCGCGATCAGCAGCTTGCCTAATTGCGACCCAGCGGCGTTGAGCACAAAACTATCCGCGCCGCTTTCTTTCACGATATCGAACATCGCAATCGCTGTTAGCGGATTGACCAATTGTCCGGCTGCATCGACTTCGGCCAGATCGGGACGACACGGGACCAGCCCGCTTGCATCCGTCATCGCATATTCTGCCCATGCGCCCGACGCCGAGGCAAAGAAACTCACCCGCTGTCCCAAAAGGGGTGTGTCGCCCGCCACAACTTCACCCAAACCTTCAAAACCAGCGGGCACACCCTTGATACGGGGCTGGCCGTATTCGCCTTTGATAAAATGGATATCGGACGGGTTCACTGCGGCCAAATGCACCTTGATCACCGCTTGCCCGTCGCCGGGTGCGGGTACGGAAACCGTCTCATCCGTCAGAAACGGCGTAAGATCGGTGATATTTGGCCCAGTTTGCGTGCCAGAATAACCATCATGCAGTTGGATCAGGGCCTTCATTTGCGCGGGCAATGTCATGGGGTAGGTATCCTCTATGCGCTGAATGGGTCAGCCATCATATGCGTAGGTTCAAATAACTTTGCGACCCGCTTGCGCGCTTTCAGCGGTGCGACAAACAAGAAATGCGTGTCAGATCCGTTATCAATAGACCACAGATCAAATCCTGCCGCCTGCAATGCCTTTGCATAGGCCTCAAACACGCCGGGCACACCGACTGAGCCGTTTTCAGGAAAGTCGGCGAGGTCAGGAAAAGTAATTTGATCACTTTGATCGCCCAGCGCGGTGGTGATCTGTGCGGGAAGGTCTTGGATGTCAGCCTTCCAATCCAGTGTGAACATAAAGGTCGTATGCCAGTCATCATTGAACATATAGGCAATTTCCATCGTAACACTTTCGGGGGTATCGTGCTGTTTGAAAATGGCCTTTATGTTGGTTTTGACTGTGGCCGGGTCCGCATTGTAGATCGCAATATCGGCCAGTTTCACATAGTTATTGCGGGCTTTCGTCGGGTCATAAAGCTCGCGCCGCAGCATTTGGAAAAGATCAACGTTGGGACCCGGCAGCAGTGGAACAGGGTCATGTAGCTTTTCCTTTTTCAGCAACTTTATCGCGCCCGCATCATCAATGGTTTCGGTTGGACGCGTCCGGCGCGCAGAGATAAGGTATCGCATTTCCGACAAAACACAGCGACGCCACACATCGTCGCCTACTTTTGTCAAATCGCCAGAAAAATCCGCAGGCGGTTCAAATAAGAAACGCGTGCGGTTCATTTTTTCATTATTGCCCTCTCCACCCATCAGCACAATTTTTGAGCCATCCACCCAAAATCCGGCCTCATCCAAGTGTTCATCTCGAAATTCGCCCAGAGTCGTACGCCCAATCTGGTATTCCCCTAAACAAAGCGCCTGCGCATTATGGGCCGTGATTGAAAACGCATACCCGCTATCTTGATCCGGCGCGACGCACAGTGCAGGTGCGCTAGGGTCGCCCGCATAAAGCGCAAAACCGTCTTCCGTTTGGGGTCCGTTGTAGCTTGGGACCGGTTCGGCCTTTACTGTCAGATGAGGAAACGCCAGTTGCAGTGCCTTATGGGAACATGGCAACCATGTCAGCGCATATCCAGCGATTTGGTCATAGTTCAGCACCAGATCGCCTTTGGGTTTTTTTGAGAATAGTCGCATGGACAGCTCCTTAATTTGACAATTTTATAAATCAAATGTCGCAAACACCGGCGCGTGATCGCTGGGCTTTTCCCACCCACGCGCATCACGCAGCACGCGGCTGCTGTGGGCGGCGTTCTTGATATCAGGTGTGGCCCAGATGTGATCAAGCCTGCGGCCCTTGTCGGCCGCATCCCAATCCTTGGCGCGGTATGACCACCAGCTGTACAGTTTGCCATCGGTAATGTCGTTGCGCGTGACGTCCGACCATGCACCGGCATCCATGACGTCGGCGAAATGTGCAACTTCAACCGGTGTGTGGCTGACCACCTTAAGCAGCTTCTTGTGATCCCAAACGTCATCTTCGCGCGGCGCGATGTTCAGATCACCGACAAGGATCGACTTTGTGGGCTTCTGCGCGTGATAAGCATCCCGCATATCGGTCAGGTAATCGAGCTTTTGGCCAAATTTCTCATTCACTTCCCGATCCGCCACATCGCCCCCTGCCGGGACGTAGTGGTTATGGATAGTCACGCCGTTTTCCAGCTTGCCCGCAATGTGACGGGCATGACCCAAACCAGCGTAGTCTTCTGCACCAGCTTCGACCATCGGGATTTTGGAAAATATCGCGACGCCGTTATAGCCCTTCTGCCCGCGCGCGGCCATGTGGGTGTAACCCAATGACTGAAATTGCGCCAAAGGGATCTTGTCGACCGGGCTTTTGCATTCTTGCAGGCACAGCACATCGGGCGCTTCATCACGCATGAGTTTCGCAACGATATCTTCGCGCAGGCGGACCGAATTGATGTTCCAGGTGGCAAGGGTAAAAGGCATGATGCTAACTTTCGTTGAAATGCGGTTCAGGACTTAGGACTGCAATGTGGCGGCGGGCCGGATAAACCCGGTTTGGATGCCGCGCCAGTTTTTCACCGGCGGATGCATGCGCGCAATCGCGGCCGGGTGGTCGGCATCCAACACACCGTATTTTACCAGCAGCGTCGTAATGGCGGCCTCACTCGCGCGGGTGGCACCATCTGCGATTTTCAGCGCGATGCCGATCCGTTTTTCCGGAACAATGGCGATAAACACACCTTCGGCCCCGGTTTTGATGGCAACCTTATGGTCCATCGCGCGCATCAGGTCAGTGCATGCGCGGGTTTCGCCCGCGACCAGTTCAGGATAGCGCGCCATCGCCGCAACCAGTTTTGCAGCAGCGTCACTGCGCCTGTCTGAACGATCTTTTGCTGTGGCAAAGAACGACATCGCCCGCGCCAGCCCGTGCACGGTGCAGGCATGGTTCGGGGCAGAGCAGCCGTCGATGCCATACATCGGACTGGTTTCCTGCGTCACCTCTTCAAAAGCCGTTTTGCAGGCTTGTTGCACCGGATGGTCGATCAATTCGTAGTCCGGCCCAGCTTTCAGGTGTTTGCTCAACATCAGGAAACCGGTGTGTTTGCCGGAACAGTTGTTATGCATCTGGCACGGTTCTTGATGCGCGCGGATCAGCCCATAACGCGCATCGGTATCCGCGGGCATCTGCGGCCCGCACCGAAAATCGTCATCGGTCAGGCCAAGATCTTTCAGCCACGTTTGCACGCGGTCGGTGTGAATAGCTGCCCCTTGGTGCGACGCACAGGCCAATGCCAGCTGTTCTTGGGTCAAATCTGCGCCTGCCCCGCTTTCCAACAATGGCAGCGCTTGGATCATCTTTGACGATGACCGGGGGTAGATGATGGCCTCGGGATCGCCCCAGGCCTCAATGATTTGGCCTGCGTCATCACACACAACAGCGTGACCTTGGTGGACGCATTCCAGCAGGTCCCCCCGCCACACTTCTACAAGATCAACAGGAATTGCCATTTTATTGCCTTTTTGGATTGTATAAGTCGGTCACGTAGCACAGAGCAGAGGGGCTTTCCCCCGCGGGCGATTTTTTGCTATGCTCTAAGCTATCGAGTTGAACAACGTCTCGCCAGTCGAAAAGGTGCCGGAAGATGCGCCAATGACCGGATGAGGCATCCAGAGGCAAGGACAGCTTGGAGGCTGTAAAATGATTTTAAATATTTCGCGTATGATTGGTGTGTCACTGGCACTGCTACTTGCAAATGCGGCAGTGGCGCAGGAAGAAAGCGATAATCGCGTGTCTGCAAACACCGATTGGAGCGTGTTTGTCGAAAGCGATCCAAGCGAATGCTGGGCCGTATCGGCACCCAAAGAGACGCTGAACACCCGCGACGGCAACTCAGTCGATGTCAGGCGGGGCGATATCCGCTTGATCGTGTTCTACCGTCCATCCGAAAACGTGAACGGTCAGGTGATGTTCACAGGCGGCTACCCTTTTGCGAACGAATCAACCGTCAGCATGCAAGTGGGCAACACGACCTTCCAGATGTTTACCAATGGTGAAACAGCTTGGCCTGCAACGCCAGAAGATGATGCCAAATTCGTCGCGGCCATGAAGCGCGGGGCCAATGCGGTCCTTACCGGTCGCTCAGGCCGTGGCACGCAAACGCAGGATACGTTCAGCCTGCTGGGGTTCACCGCAGCCGTGGATGAAGCAGCGAACCGCTGCTCAGGCTAAAGCACCCTTTTCCACCCAGCTAATAAAGAGGCGGTTTCCTTGTGAAAACCGCCTCTTTCTCTTATATGCCGCGCTAATCCGAGTTTGAGAGTGACCCCATGGACGCCAAGGCCCCCATCACCCAGGACGTGCTGACCATTCCGCGCAAGCTGCCGGAAGGGCCGCAGAACCTAATCGGTCTGTCGCGCGATCAGATGCGTGATGCGCTGATCGCTGTTGGTACGGCAGAAAAGCAGGCCAAGATGCGGGTCGGTCAGATTTGGCAGTGGATTTATCACTGGGGCGTGCGCGATTTTAGCGCGATGACGAACCTGTCCAAAGACTATCGTGCGATGCTGGCCGAGACTTTTGTGATAGCATTGCCCGAGGTGGTGACGCGTCAGGTGTCGGATGATGGCACCCGCAAATACCTTGTCCGCATTGCTGGCGGTCATGAGGTTGAGGTGGTTTATATCCCTGAAACGGACCGCGGCACGTTGTGTATTTCCAGCCAGGTGGGCTGTACGCTGACCTGTTCATTCTGTCATACTGGCACGCAAAAGCTGGTGCGCAACCTGACGGCGGCTGAGATCATTGGTCAGGTGATGATTGCCCGCGATGATCTGGACGAATGGCCAGAGCCCGGCACCCGCACAGAGGACACCCGCCTTTTATCAAATATTGTGCTGATGGGCATGGGCGAGCCGCTTTATAATTTTGAAAACGTGCGCGACGCGATGAAGATCGCGATGGACCCAGAGGGGATTTCACTATCACGCCGCAGGATCACGCTATCGACATCGGGCGTGGTGCCAGAGATTGCGCGGACTGCACAGGAAATTGGTTGTCAGTTGGCCGTGTCTTTTCACGCGACGACAAATGATGTCCGTGACCGATTGGTGCCGATCAACAAGCGTTGGCCGATTTCTGATCTGCTTGATGCGCTGCGTGAATATCCGAAAGTGTCAAATTCTGAACGGATCACCTTTGAATATGTGATGCTGGATGGGGTGAACGACAGCGACGAAGATGCCCACCGCTTGATCAAGCTGATCGAAGGCATCCCCGCCAAGATCAACCTGATCCCATTCAACGAGTGGCCCGGCGCGCCATACAAACGGTCATCGAACAACCGTATTCGCAAATTTTCTGAGATTATCTATCAAGCTGGGTATGCATCACCTGTGCGCAAACCCCGCGGCGAGGATATCATGGCCGCATGCGGACAGCTGAAATCCGCGACCGAACGGGCGCGCAAATCCAAGGCGCAAATCGCGCAAGAGGCCGGACTTTAACGGCGCGTTTACCATGCTGCGGCATGGTGAGAAAATGGATACTGCGACAGTACATATGCCACCTGAAATGGTGGCCGCCCTGCGGCAGATCGCAGAGCGGATGAGCGGCTTGTCGCGCCCTTGCGGGCGCTTCTCGCGGATGATCTGGCTTATGCGACCGGTTGGGATGATTTACAGGCGCGGTTATCGCGCAAAGGTTATCAATTGCGCGAAGCGGGCGGCGGATTGGCCTTGCATGATGCCGCTGGTGCGCGGTTCTGCAAAGGGTCTGATCTTGGCTATAGCTACAGTCGCTTGATGCGCCGCTTTGATGCCCCGTTTCCGGGGCACCGGCATCGCTATCTTTACCACAAGGCGCATTAGCGCCCCGGGATAACCCCGCGTTTTTCGCCCTTGCCTTCCCAATTCTCCAAGGCGGATATGGCCTCTTCTGCCGTATCGACAAACCGAAACAGCTTTAGATCATCCGCCGAAATCGTGCCCGCATCTGCCAGCGCATCCCAATTGATGATTTTTTCCCAAAAGCTTTTGCCGAACAACAGAAACGGCACCTGTTCCATGCGCCCGGTCTGAATTAGCGTCAGGGCCTCAAACATTTCATCCAGCGTGCCAAAGCCGCCCGGAAAAACGCACACCGCAGAGGCGCGCATCAGGAAATGCATCTTGCGGATCGCGAAGTAGTGGAAATTGAAGCACAGCTCTGGCGTCACATAAGGGTTCGGCGCCTGCTCATGCGGCAACACGATGTTCAGGCCGATGGACCGCCCGCCTGCTTCCTCAGCGCCGCGATTTCCAGCCTCCATAACGCCGGGACCGCCGCCTGTGACAATCACATCGTCAGTGCCGCCGGTTTGCATCGACTTTGCCGTGATCATCTGGGCAAAGCGCCGGGCCTCTTCATAATACTTTGACAGATCAGACAGCGTTTGCGTGCGCGCGGTGTCTTTCTTGGCAGGCTCTGGAATGCGTGCACCGCCAAACAAAACAATGGTCGAATTCACATCCGCCTCGTTCATCAACATCTCTGGCTTCAGCAGTTCCAACTGCAATCGCACAGGCCGCAGTTCTTCGCGGCACATAAAATCGTCGTCTGCAAAGGCCAGCGCATAGGATGGTGCCCGCGTTTGCGGCGTGTCGGGGACTTGCTTGACCTCTTCGCGGTCCTGATGGCTGTCGCGGAACGGGTGGTGGCGGTTGTCTTTCATAAATTCTGTATCCTGACTTTCGGTTCCCGGCAGAGTTGCCCGTCACCGCCCAAGATGCAACGCCATAGACATAGATTGATTGATCCGCCCCACCCCGCTAAATACCCCAGTAAATTATCTGACCGGAGAACGCGCCTATGTCTAATGCCGCCCTAGAGACCGCCATCGAAGCCGCTTGGGACGCCCGCGATCAGGTCACGACATCCACCCAAGGTGAAACCCGCGAAGCGATCGAAGACACGTTGAATGCGCTTGATAGCGGCAAACTGCGCGTGGCCGAAAAGCTGGACGACGGCAGCTGGCATGTGAACCAATGGGCTAAAAAGGCGGTTCTGCTGTCCTTCCGCCTAAACGACATGGAGCCGATTTCTGGCGGCAATGGCGGGTCAACGTGGTGGGACAAAGTGCCCTCAAAATTTGATGGCTGGGGCGAAAACCAGTGGCGTGATGCGGGCTTCCGTGCTGTTCCCGGCTCTATCGTGCGTCGGTCGGCTTATATCGCCAAAGACGTGGTGTTGATGCCCTCTTTCGTGAACCTTGGCGCTTATGTCGATGAAGGGTCTATGGTGGATGGCTGGGCAACAGTCGGGTCCTGCGCGCAGATCGGCAAGAACGTGCACCTTTCTGGCGGCGTTGGCATTGGTGGTGTTCTAGAGCCGATGCAGGCGGGTCCAACCATTATCGAAGATAATTGCTTTATCGGGGCTCGTTCCGAAGTCGTCGAAGGTTGCATCGTGCGCGAAGGATCGGTCCTTGGCATGGGTGTGTTTATCGGCCAATCCACCAAAATCGTGGACCGCGAAACCGGCGAAGTGATGTATGGCGAAGTGCCGCCTTATTCTGTTGTCGTGGCAGGGTCGATGCCGTCCAAAAACAATATTAGCCTGTATTGCGCTGTGATCGTGAAGCGGGTTGACGAGCGGACACGCTCAAAAACCGGCATCAACGAATTGCTGCGTGACTAAGTGATTATCAGCCGCCTTCTGGCGCGCAAGCGCATCGCGAGGGGCGAGCGCCCGTCGTTCAAAGCAGCATGGTTGCCGGTTGCAGGTGATATCATCGTGATTGCTATTTTGCTTGCGATGTTGTGGCAACCCGCCCTGACATTTATCTATGTCATGGAATTTTCCCTGCCCCTGACGATTCTTGTTTTGATGCTGGTGATCTACGCCCCGTTACAGATCGTCATCATCGTTTCAACCATCTGGGCAGTCCGGTCGCGCTGGGAAGAGAAAGAAACGAAATGAGCAAGAAAGAAAGCCGTCAGCAGGTCTATACGCTCTTGGTCGAAGTGGGCCGAAACACCGATGATGGCCTGCCGGCAGAGGCAACAGGTGCGGCATTGATGTGCTATGCCAGCGGCGTGGATGAGGCAGAGGCGGTGCGTGAAACCGTCGCGATCCTCAAGCAAGCAGACCTCGCGCCTTTGGATGTCTCGGGGTATGGCACGCTGGACGAACGCCTTGCTGAGGGGCACGATATTTCGGATGACGAAAAGGCGCTGATGGTCCGTGCTTTGGCAGAAAACAGCGTAATCGTGGCCCAGATGACGCCGTTTTTTGACAAAGCTTAACAACAGGCCCCCGCTATGCCTGTGATCCTTCAGGGCGCGCTGCCTGCGGCCCAATCTGGCAATCCGCGCTTACCCGGTACGATGCCTTGCGGTCCGAATGACTGGCTGCGCGTTGATGATGCATATCGCGCACAGATGGCCTATCGCACGCAATTATTGGCGGACCGGCGGGATGCTGTGCTGCGCGAAAACAAAACGGTCGGCCAAGAGCTGTTGGCCGAAACGCTCAAGCTCTTACCTGACAAGGGGTTCAAGGTTGCGAAAGATAGCGTCACTTGCCCCGATGGGCGCAGGGTCGTTCTTGACTGGAACGCGCCACTATACACGCTGGGCCATGTTGTGCAGGAGGATATTTGCCTGCTGGAAAAACGCGGCGACGCGCATGTGCTGACAGGGGCTGTGTTGTGTTTTCCGGCCAACTGGCGTCTTGCTGAAAAGATGAACCAACCCTTGATTGGCATTCATGCGCCTGTTCCTGAATACACCGAAAATATCGCGCGCCGTGTGCAGCGCTTGTTTGATGGGGTAAAGGTTGGGCGCCCCCTGTGGCGCTTTAATAAGCTAGGTTATGGCGACGCCGACCTGCATCAACCTTATAAGAAAACCGATACCGATAAGATGCCATTTGTGCGGTCAGAAAGGCAGTGTATTTTGCGGCTGCCCCGCACCGATGCGGTCGTCTTTACGATCCACACCTTCGTGGTGCGCGATAGACCACAGCTGCTGAATGTGCTATAGGTGTTGCACCCGCTGACGGGTCACACAAAGAAAGTCAGATCATGAAAAAGATCGACGTAGACGCAGATACAAAACGCTCAAAATTCTTGATCAAGGCGATGGTCATTCAGGTCGTACTGGTGTTGGTTCTAATGTTTGTGTTCTGGGCCTATCTGGCAGCCTGATCAATTTCAAAAATTGCATCCTTGCACCCTTCCCGCTAGCCATAGCGCAAAGGAGCTTTATTCATGCCAATTGATCCCGTTGCTTTGACCGCTGAACTGGTCCGCTGCCCATCTATCACACCGCACGAAGGCGGTGCTTTGGTATTGCTGGAAGATGTGCTGACCAAAGGCGGGTTCACCTGCACGCGTGTGGATCGCGGCGATGTCTCAAACCTCTATGCCCGTTGGGGCCGGCAAGGTGCGAACCGCACGTTTGGCTTTAACGGGCATACCGATGTTGTACCTTTGGGGGATGAGGCTGCCTGGACCATGCCACCCTTTGAGGCCGAGATTAAGGATGGCTATCTTTATGGGCGCGGGGCGACGGATATGAAATCCGGTGTCGCCGCTTTTGCCGCCGCTGCGATTGATTTTGTCCAAAATACGCCCCCAGACGGGGCGGTTGTTCTGGCCATTACCGGCGATGAAGAAGGCGACGCGGTTGATGGCACGACCGCCTTGCTGGACTGGATGGCCACCAATAACGAGGCCATGTCCGTTTGTCTGGTGGGTGAACCGACCTGCCCTGACGTGATGGGTGAGGCGATGAAAATCGGACGGCGCGGGTCTATGACAGCGTTCTTTACGATGACCGGCGTGCAAGGCCATGCGGCCTACCCCCATCGCGCCAAGAACCCAATGCCTGCGATGGCTCGGCTAATGGATGTCCTATCGTCGCGCGTGCTGGACGAAGGTACCACGCATTTTGATCCGTCGTCTTTACAAGTGCTGACCATCGACACCGGCAATCCAGCGACCAATGTGATCCCGTCACACACCAAAGCGACTGTGAATATTCGCTTCAACGACACACACTCCAGCGCTGATCTGACCACATGGATGCAGGAAGAGGCCGATAAGGTGGCGGCTGCGTTCGATATTCAAGTCGACATGCGTGTGCGTGTGTCAGGCGAAAGCTTTGTCACACCGCCGGGCGATTTGTCTGATCTGGTCGGCAAGGCCGTTGAGTCCGAGACCGGGGTGAAGCCTGAACTGTCAACAACGGGGGGGACGTCGGATGCGCGCTTTGTGAAACATCATTGCCCGGTCGTGGAATTCGGGCTGGTCGGCAAGACCATGCATCAGGTGGACGAGCGTGTCGCGGTCGAACAGATTGGCCAGCTTAAGGCCATCTATACACGTATCTTGCGCGACTATTTCGCATGATTTCTGTCGTTACCGATTACGCGCCTTGTATCGCACTCCGGCGTCAGGTCTTCATTAACGAACAAGGCATCTCAGAGGCGGATGAAATCGATGATCTTGATCCTGTTGGGGTGCATCTGCTGGCAGTGATTAACGGACAACCGGTCGGTACGGCGCGGATCCTGATTGATGGTGCGATTGGTAAGATTGGCCGGATTTGTGTGGTGCGCGAACAACGGGGCACCGGGTTGGGTGCCGCATTGGTCAACGCATCAATTGACTATCTGCGCGGCCAGAATGGTATCACGCACGCCAAACTGGGCGCGCAAGATCATGCCATCGGGTTTTATGCACGCCTTGGTTTTGCGGCCACCGGCCCATTTTATGACGATGCGGGCATCCCCCATCAGGACATGATCCGAGAGTTGTGATGACGCCCGCATCGCACCGTGTTAGGCGGGTGACATGACACGTATTCCTTCCAAAGCCGAAATCCTTGCCTGGATTTCAGAACACCCCACCAAAGCCGCCAAACGCGATATCGCAAAGGCCTTTGGCATTAAAGGGGCCGCGCGGATTGACCTGAAACGCCTGCTGAAAGAGCTTGAGGAAGAAGGCAAGCTGACCAAGCGGCGCAGTTCTTATCGCGATGCCGAAGACTTGCCACCGGTGGCAGTGCTAGAGGTCGTTGGCGCGGATGCTGATGGCGATCTGTTTGCGCGTCCCTTGGAATGGAAAGGCGAAGGTGCCGAACCGCGCATTTTGATGATGTTACGTTCAAGCGATCCTGCTTTGGGCGCAGGCGATCGCATATTGGGCCGCCTGACCGTCGATCAGACAGAAGATCACAGCCACACCGCCCGCATGATCCGCCGGATTGGCACGAACCCGCAGCGTATCTTGGGCGTCTTCCGCGCAGGTTCGGAAGGTGGGCGTGTTCTGCCCATCGATAAGGGTGCAGACAAACAATGGACAGTTGCTGCGGGTGCTACGGGTGGTGCCAAAGACGGTGAACTGGTCGAGGCTGAACAGGCTGGACCCAAAGGCCGGATGGGTCTGCCCAAGGCGCGCATCGTCGCCCGTCTGGGTGATCCAACCGAACCGCGTGCGGTGTCACTGATTGCGATCCATCAACACGGCATTCCCGATCATTTTCCCGACGACGTGGTCGCAGAAGCAGATGCCGCCAAACCCGCAGGGCTAAAAGGGCGCAAAGATCTGCGCGACCTGCCTCTTGTGACAATCGATCCATGGGACGCCCGCGACCATGATGATGCCTGTTTTGTTGAACCCGACCCTGACCCAAAGAATGCGGGCGGTTTCATCATCTGGGTCGCGATTGCGGATGTCGCCCACTATGTCACGCCGGGGTCCGAACTGGACCGCGAGGCGCGCAAACGCGGTAATTCCACATATTTCCCTGACCGTGTTGTGCCGATGCTGCCGGACCGTTTGTCGGGTGATCTGTGTTCGCTGCACGAAGGGGTTGAGCGCGCCTGTCTGGCCGTGGCCATGCGCGTTGATATGGCGGGTAACAAGATAGATCACGCCTTTCATCGCGGGCTGATGAAATCGGTCGCTTCATTGAATTACGAAGAGGTGCAGGCGGCCGTTGATGGCCAGCCTAACGACAAAACCGCCCCGTTGATGGATGATATCATCACACCGCTTTACGACGCATATGCTGCGTTGACCAAGGCCCGCGCCCAGCGTCAGCCGCTGGAACTGGACCTGCCAGAACGCCAGATCGTGCTGGATGACAATGGTAAGGTCACGTCTGTACAATACAAAGAACGGCTGGACGCCCACCGGCTGATTGAAGAATTCATGGTTCTGGCCAACGTCGCCGCAGCCGAAACGCTGGTTGCCAAGAAATCCCCGCTGCTGTTCCGCGTGCATGAAGAACCGAGCCCCGAAAAACTGGAGGCGCTACGCGAGGTGGCGACCGCCTCTGGTTTGGTTTTGGCCAAAGGACAGGTTCTGAAAACGGCCCACCTGAATAAGCTGCTGAAGGGTGCTGCCGGCACCGAGAATGACGAGTTGATCAATATGGCGACCCTGCGGTCAATGACGCAGGCATACTATTTCCCCGAAAATTTTGGGCACTTCGGGCTGGCCCTGCGCGCCTATGCGCATTTCACCTCACCCATCAGGCGCTATGCCGACCTGATCGTGCATCGTGCGTTGATCAAGGCGCATGGCTGGGGCGATGATGGGCTGAGTGCGTGGGATATGGAACACCTGACGGACACGGCAAAGCAGATCAGCGATACCGAACGGCGGTCAATGACGGCAGAACGGGATACGACGGATCGCTATCTTGCCGCCTTTTTGTCAGACCGGATCGGGGCAGAGCTGACCGGGCGCATTAGCGGGATCGCCAAGTTCGGTGTCTTCGTCAAGCTGGACGAAACAGGCGCCGACGGCATGATCCCGATCCGCACGTTGGGACGTGAGTATTTTCATTATGATGCTGAGACGCAAACCCTGATGGGGTCGGATACCGGCGTGGTGATCGGCTTGGGTCAGCGCGTCACAGTCAAATTGGCAGAGGCCGCACCCGTGACAGGTGGGCTGATCGTGGAGCTATTGACGCTGGAAGACCGCATCATGCCAAAAGGCCCATCGCGCGGACGCGGAAAACCACCACGACGCAAGGTCGGGTCGGCGCGCAAGAAGGCGGCAAAGACCGCACGCAAGGTCAAGCGCACGCGTAAGTGAGCCGGTCTATCTATTCTGTAAATGATACGTCAGTCCGTGCCGGATAAGCAGGCGCAGCCGATCGGGTGCGCTGGCGTCGGCGTTGTCGAATATAACCGCACGATTGCCCTCGATCCGGTCCATATTGGGAAACGTCGCGGCATAAGTGCTGATAATCTGCGTACCACAATGGGCAAAGATCGCCGCCTCTCCGGCCTTGGTCGCACCTATGCGCAGGGTAGACCCTGCTTTTGTTTTCGGCGTGATGTAGGACGGCTGACCCCAGCGTAGTGTTTCCTCAATCGGTCCTGCCTTGGGCGTTTCAGCCGCGACTGCAAAGATCAGATCGCGCAAAGTGAATGCCGCTTCACGCGCAGATGCAGGCAACGCCTGATACGCGTCAGACACGGCGACACTGGCGAACGGCGGTGTGCTTTGCTTGATCATGTGAATAGCCTAACATCAGCGCAACAATGATCAAATCCTGTTCTCTTCGGCGACATTTCGACCGACATTGAAGCTATACCTTTTTCCGCGCGCAATTTGCGTTAAGCTAAGCAAAAAAATGGAGGCAAACATGCACCGCAGGCACTTTATCGCAGCAAGTCTTTCAACCATCGCATTGCCGTCGCTGGCCACCGCGCAGGCGTCCGGGTTTCAGAACTGGATCGCCGCATTTCGCGGGCGCGCCCGGGCCGCAGGCATCAATGACCGGACCTTCAACGCAGCCTTTGCAGACATCCAGTACCTGCCAGACAGTATTGAACGTGACCGCAATCAGGCCGAATTCGTGCGCCCCTTGGCAGACTATATGTCGACCGCCGTATCAGACACCCGCGTCAGCAACGGGCGCGACATGGTCCGCCGCTATGCGGGCCTGCTGGCGCAGATCGAAGCACGGTTCGATGTGGAACCGCAGGTCGTCGTGGCCGTTTGGGGTATGGAAAGCAACTATGGGCAAAGGCGCGGCGATACGCCTCTGATCTCGACCCTTGCGACGCTTGCTTATGACGGGCGGCGGGGGCAGTTTTTCGAAAGCCAGTTGATCGCGGCATTGAAAATCCTGCAAAATGGTGACGTGGCCCCCCGCAACATGACAGGATCATGGGCCGGGGCGATGGGGCACACGCAGTTTATCCCAACATCTTACGAGGCCTACGCCGTTGATTTCACCGGTGACGGGCGGCGCGATATCTGGACCGATGATCCAAGCGATGCGCTGGCCTCAACCGCTGCATATTTCCGTCGGTTTGGTTGGCGCAAAGGGCAGCCTTGGGGTGTTGAGGTGCGTTTGCCGCGCGCGTTTGACTTTGGTCAGACCGGGCGCACGGTCACACGCCGACCCAGTGAATGGGCCCGTTTGGGTGTTGTTGGCGTCGATGGACGCGCTGTGCCTGACTACGGCGATGCCACACTTAGTACGCCGACAGGTGCGGGTGGACCTGCCTTCCTGCTGTTCCGCAATTACGATGTGATCGGGCGCTATAACAACGCCGAAGCTTATATCATTGGTGTTGGCCATCTATCTGATCGCATTCGCGGGGCGGGGCCGCTGCAAACAGCCTTTCCCGCCGACGAAAGGCGTCTGCGCCGCGCTGAACGACGCGAATTGCAACAACGGCTGACCAATAGAGGCTTTTCGACCCAAGGGGTTGATGGGCGCATCGGACCAAATTCCCGTGCGGCAATCAGAGCCTATCAGCGCAGTGTTGGTTTGCCGCCGGATGGGCACCCGTCGATGGGATTATTGCAAAGGCTGCGTTGAACAGACCCCACCTTGCATGCATGTGGTGAGCATCTGAAGAACCGCTTCGCTTGGTTGCTCAAAGATCATGCCGCCACAGGCCCCGGCCTGCATGGTGACCGGGGCGTCGGCGGCTTCAACAAAGTAAACCGCATCAACCCCGCTGCGGGCCGAGCCGCACCATGGACCAGCGCAAGTCACCTGTAAGGTTGCGTCGCTGTGGTAATCGATTGTGAAACCATCACGGCTAAGGCCCTTTCCGGCAAAGCGGGCGGCAATCGGATCAGGTGCGCGGGATTGATCCATAGAAACACCTGCGGGCAAATCCGCCTCATCAAAGGTCAGTTGCCCGTAAAGAACGAAATAGCTTTCAGGCGCTGCGGCCAGTCGCTGAAACGTCTCAACCGGATCAGGGCGCATGCAGCTAAGGGCATGGCCTTGCCCGGCAACCATTGCAATGACGGCGGCAAGAAAAAGTGGTTTCATCGTGCTGATCCTTTTGTTGGGTCCCGGATTTGACGGATCTGGTATGACAATCCTTGGCCGTTATTTCAAATATTCACAGTTTGGCGGCAAACTCCGCCAAGACCTGCTCATATACCTTTCGTTTAAATGGTACGATGTTATCGACAATTTTGTCAGCCGCCATCCACTGCCACGCGGTAAATTCCGGGGTCTTGGTCTGAAGATCAATTTGGTTATCCAGCCCGTGAAAGCGCATTAAATACCATTTTTGTTCCTGCCCACGATAGCGGCCTTTCCAGATATTTGGCACCAATTCGTGGGGAATATCATAGCGGATCAGACCAGCACTTTCGGCCTCAATCGTGACCATTTTGGGGGACACACTGGTCTCTTCTTCAAGCTCGCGTAGTGCGGCATCACGGCTACTTTCGCCTTTATCTACACCACCTTGGGGCATCTGCCAGGCATCTGTATCACGGTCTTTGCGTTGGGCGACGAAGATATGTCCGCGCGGGTTGATCAGCATGATCCCCACGCAGGGGCGGTAAGGCAGTTCGGCAATTTCTTCTGGAGTCATAAATGGGCCTTGGTGTTTCATATGCGTACCTCTTGATTTGACCCAAGAGTACAACCATTGCGAGCGGTTATGCGATAACAAGCCGGGTCTGATGCCGGATGCGCGCGGCGACCCAACGCAGGTGATCAGGGCGACACGCCACGCACCCGGCGGTGGGCCGGCCGGGGCCACGCCATGCATGAATAAAGATCGCCGAACCACGCCCTTTGACGGCATATGGCCAGTTCCAGTCGGTCAGGATCACAAGGTCATACATCGGATCAGCACGGCGCAAGCGTTCATGGCTGTAGGCGTGCGGCGCATGAACCATCATGTTGTAGTCTTCGTCGCGCACATCGTCCGACCACAGGTCAGACGGGCCAATCGGCAGTGCCCAGTCAGCAGGCCGCGCCATCCGATCCGGGCGGTAAAGCATACCGACAAGACGGTGAGTGCCATATGGAGTGGCGCCATCACCCTCTTGCTTGCGGTGCGTCAGCCCCCCGCGTCCAATCGTGCAGGGAAAGCGGCGGTTCATAAAACGCAGGTAGGTGGGGGTTAGAACGAGATCGAGTTGTTTCATAAGACGATGTAACCACAAAAGGAGCGGCGGTGACGACCCCAATGTTGCCGCTTACCCAAATGGCGTAAGTTCATTATAGCTATGCATAAGTGTTCATGTTACGTTCCAACTAACGAGGGGAGTGTATCATGCCGACAGCCAAGAAACTGAATGGAACGCTGCGCGCTTTTATCGAGAAGCAGAAGCTGTTTTTTGTGGCGACAGCTACCGCAGACGGGCGGGTTAACCTTTCGCCTAAGGGTATGGATTCACTTCGGATTATTGATGATAATCGCATCGTTTGGTTAAATCTGACTGGTAGCGGCAATGAAACGGCAGCCCACTTGCGCGACGTCAACCGCATGACATTGATGTTTTGTGCCTTTGAGGGTGACGCGCTGATCCTGCGAACCTATGGACAGGCACAAACACTGCATCCTGCTGACGAAGGCTGGGATGCTGCGATTGGCCATTTCCCTGAGATGGCGGGCAGTCGGCAGATCTTTGATATGACCATTGATCTTGTGCAGACATCTTGTGGTACGGGCGTACCGGTGATGTCGTTTGCGTATGACCGCGGACCGGCGGAACTTCTTCCCTATTATGCTGATATGGGCACAGATGGGGTTGAGGACTTCTGGAACCGTCGGAATTCAGAAAGCATCGATGGGAAACCGACAGGGATCGTTAGACGAAGTTAACGGGTATTGATCCTATCCTTCTTGAATGTCTTGCCCGGCGTCCAAGTGCAGCTGTCTCAATACATCGCTTGCGGTGGTTTCAAGTTGCTTGATGGCGTGACTTCCAGGATCAAGCGTGCGCACCGTTTCAATATCCTCAAGAGCTTGGTACACTTGCGCCTCATCTTTGGTTTGCCAAGCCAAGATAAGAAAAATAGCGGCACGGCGTTCATAGTAGTTAGCGCGAGGGGTCTCGTTGCGCAGTTCAATCGCCGCGCTGATATCTGCGAGCGCCTCAAACGGCGCGTTACGCTGGCGCAAGTTCAACAAGGCGCGGTTTGCATATGCGGGGGCGGCATCTTCTTTCGCATCAATTACGTAAGTAAAGTCCCGATAGGCCTGATCGCGGTGCGCATCTGTAATACCTTGATGAAACAAATAAAGCGCGCGCGAATAGGTCGCGTTGATTTTGTCTTCAGCGACCAAGACATAGGTATCGCAAGCAGCAATCTGTTTGAGAGTTGAAAGATCATTGCCAGAGAGAGGGTCGATGCCTTCGATACACCCGCGCAAAGCGATTGTTTCGGGGGTCGTCTCATCAGTTGGGATTAGCGGAGACTCTGGTCGCGTTGCGACAACGGCGGCGTCGTGAGACATCAGCGTTAAAATACCGGCCGCACCCAAAATAACTGCGGTCAACATTCGCAACCAAATCTTCATTCAGTGACCTGCATTTTTTCGTTCTACAAAAGATGTCCTGATTTCGCGGCTTTCGTCGCGAGATATGCGTGATTATGTGCATTCTCGCCCACTTTCAACGGCACCCGTTCAATGACGCTGATCCCGCAAGCCTCCATCCGGGCGATTTTTGCGGGGTTATTCGTCAGCAACCGCACTGATCCAAACCCCATCCGCTTGAGGATTTCTGCACCGATCCGAAAATCACGCTCATCATCCTCAAACCCAAGGCGATGGTTGGCCTCGACCGTGTCAAACCCTTGATCTTGCAAGGAATAAGCGCGCATCTTGTTGGCCAGTCCGATACCCCGCCCTTCTTGGTTCAGATACAGCAAGACCCCTGCACCTTCGGTTCCCATCTGCGTCAAGGCACCGCGCAGTTGCGGGCCACAATCGCATTTCAAAGACCCCAGAAGGTCACCGGTAAAACAGGCTGAATGCAACCGAGAAAGCACTGGCTGGCTGCGATCAGGTTTGCCAATCTCAACCGCGTAATGCTCTTCTGCGCCATCATCCGGGCGGAAGATGTGCAAGCGCCCGGCCTCGGACACATCCAGGGGCAAACGGGCCGAAATGATAGGGTTCAAAGGGCTAAGGCCAGTGTCCAATGCCGCATCAGCCGGCACCAGCGTTAGATTGTTTTGCGCTGCAAATCCGGCGGCATCATTCAGCAAAAGAACAACTGCGGCAGGCAACAGCCGTGCCGCTTTGACCATGGCAATCGCGGCACGGTGCAGGTCTGCCGACCCATCACGCGTTGTTTGCAGCGGACCTTTCATCGGTGCGCGCAGGTCATCGGCCGGGTCAGCGACCGTGCGCACCCAATTCAGGGTTGCGTCAGGCGGCAGAACGATACGTGCGACATCGCCATCATACACGCGCGCTTTCAATGTCTCTGCCCGCCGCCCTGTCACGGCAAGTGCGGCCTGCCCGCCCAACGTGCGTACATCTGCCAATCGCGCAGCGTCTAGTGTCTCAGCCGCCAGAACCAAGGCACCGCCTTCCAGCACGACGGGGACGCCCATTCGCAAATCGGCCCGGGCGCGGGCCAGTCGTTCGGTAATATCGGGGGCAAATCCCATGATGCAAACCTTTCAATTGTTTCAACTGATAGTCGTTTTCGCCGGAAAGTGAAACATTTGAACGTTAAATCACACGTCCGTGTGAAACGGTGAAGCCACTGGTTGTTTGATACGTAAACAAATCACAAATCTAATTCGTAACGAAGGAGGATGTCATGGGACAACTCAAGAAGATTCTACTCGTCGATGATGACGATGACCTGCGCGAGGCACTTGGCGAACAATTGCTGATGACCGAAGACTTTGACGTCTTTGAGGCAGACGATGGTGCCAGTGCGATGGTGAAAGCCAAGGAAAGCCTTTACGATCTGATGATCCTTGATGTGGGCCTGCCCGATACCGACGGTCGCGAACTTTGCCGCCTGATGCGCAAGCAAGGTGTGAAGTGCCCTATCGTGATGTTGACGGCGCAGGACACTGATGCAGACACGATCTATGGGCTGGATGCCGGTGCCAATGACTATGTGTCTAAGCCATTCAAATTCCCCGTTCTTTTGGCCCGTATCCGCAGCCAATTGCGCACCCATGAACAGTCTGAAGACGCTGTTTTCCAGCTTGGGCCGTATACGTTTAAGCCTGCCCAAAAGATGCTGGTAACAGAGGACGAAAAGAAGGTTCGTTTGACGGAAAAAGAAACGAATATCCTGAAGTTTCTGTACCGCGCAACCGAAGGTGTTGTCGCCCGCGACGTGTTGCTGCACGAGGTTTGGGGTTATAATGCGGGCGTGACCACGCACACATTGGAGACACATATTTACCGTCTTCGCCAAAAAATTGAACCAGATCCGTCCAATGCGCGCCTTCTTGTGACCGAATCCGGTGGCTATAGATTGGTGGCGTAGTACTCCTCCCGGTGATTTTGAGCCCTCCCTCTCACGATCACCGGGTTCCCAAGAATCCCGCCGGAGATCGGGTTATATCTCCACCTCCCTGTTGGACTTGCCCGGACCTTTGTGTCCGGGCTTTTTTTTACAAAACCAGATCGTTGTCTTCCTCTTCCTCGCGACTTTCATCATGGGCAGCTAATGCGATCCCGAAGGTTAGAATACCAACGCGCCCTGCGGTCATAAGGACGATAACGACAATCTTGCCGATATCGGACAAGTCACCGGTTAACCCCATGCTTAGCCCCACCGTGCCCATCGCTGAAATCACCTCGAACATCACAACCTCAAAGGCCGCATCTGTTTCTGTTAACAAAAGCACAAACATCGCGATCAAAAGCAGGGTCATGTAAAAAGCAAGGCCCGCTGTCGCGGCCTGCAACTTGACCAGCGGGACTTCGCGTTTGAAAAACCTGATACGGTCACGTCCTTTCAAGGTAGACCGGACAAGCCCGACTAAGGCCGCGAAAGCAGTTGTTTTCAGACCACCGCCGGTTCCTGCCGGTGACGCCCCGAATATCATCAGGAAATACATGATAATCAGCACCGCCGCACTAAGCGCACCAATGGGATGCGTATTAAAGCCCACAGTCGTGGATGCGGTCATCGCCTGAAAAAAGGCTGCAAGCCAACGTTCTTCGGCAGGCAAGGTAGCAATCGTCGGTTCAGCCAGCGCCAAAAGGACCGTCCCGATCAGCAAGAACCACAGGGTGATACGCACAATGACCTTGGATGTGAAACCAAGATGCCGTGCTTGCCCCGTCAGCGTTCGCCACGTGTCGACAACAATAAGAAAGCCCATCGCGCCCAGCAGGCTAAGCGTGGCGATGATGATATTCAGCGCGCCATCAGCCCTGAAAGCCTCAAACGATGTTGAAAACAGTGAAAACCCTGCCGTGCAGAAAGCCGAAACCGCATGAAAAATGGCCATCCAAACCGGGTTTTCCACGCCCTGCCCTGCAAAAACAAAATAAAGCGCGATTGCGCCCACAGCCTCGACCAAAAGTGTGAAGACGATGACCGCCCTGACAAATACGGCAGGGCGCACATCTGATGGTAAATTGAACGCATGTTTGACAGCATGCGTGCGCAGGCCGGACATCTTGTTCTGCACGGCAAGGACGGTAAACGACCCGATGGTCATATAGCCTAGGCCGCCAATCTGTATCAGCAAAAGTATGATCAATTCACCCGCAAAGCTGAAGCTGCCCCCGGGGTCCACCGTGACAAGACCTGTCGTCGACACCGCTGATGTCGCGATAAACAACGCATCAAGCGCGCTGACGACACCCTCTTGGGCGAAAGGCATCGCAAGCAATGCCCAACCAATGATCATATAACTCAAATAGCCCAGCAAAAGCATCTTTGCTGGCGCCAGACGCAGCAGGCTGGTGCGGGTACGCGCAACAGCTTGAAGTGCGGATTTGAACATTGGGTGCTCCTGTGACAGCATTGAGTGATCAGTTTGCGAGCTGCAACAGGCCCGGGGCTATTAACAATGACATAGGGCAACACAATTGTGTTGCCCAGATCAAGAGGTTCAAAATGAAAACTGCCAAAGACTTCATGGAAGATGCCAATGCTGTCGTGCCGCGGATAACCGCCGAAGACGCCGTTGCAAAGTATAATGCCGGCGGCGGGGTCTTTGTGGACGTGCGCGACAGCGGCGCGATTGACAAAACCGGCACGATCAAAGGCGCTCATCGCATCGCCCGCGGCATGATGGAGTTTGTCGCCGACCCGGCGACCCCCTACCACAACGAGGCGTTGCAAAAAGATGCGGATCTTTATCTTATCTGCGGCGCAGGTGGGCAGGCCGCACTGGCTGGCAAAACCCTCAGAGAGATGGGTTTTGAAAAGGTCACCAACATCGGTGGTTTCGGCGACTGGAAAGAAGCGGGCGGCCCCACCGAAGACTAGGCCAGCGCCTGATCCCAATCAGCGATCAAATCGCCAATATCCTCGATCCCGACAGACACGCGGATCAGGTTTTCAGGAATGCCGGTATGCGGTTCAATCGTGTGCCGGTGTTCCACCAGACTTTCTACACCGCCAAGGGATGTGGCGCGCAGAAAGAGCTGCAATTTACCAACGACACGCAAAGCGTCGTCTTTGTCGCCTTTGACCAGCACGGACAGCAGACTGCCATATCCGCCCGTCATTTGGTGCTTTGCTGTTTGATGCCCGTTGTGTGACGGCAGCCCCGGATAAAACACATCATCTACCGCCATATGCGCCAGTAAATGTTCTGCCAATGCTTGCGCGTTCTGCGACATGCGTTCCACCCGCAAGGGCAAGGTCCGCATTGCACGTGTCAGCATCCATGCTTCAAACGGGCCAAGGATGGCGCCCGCCATCTTGCGGTCATCGCGGATCATTCCCCAGATTACAGCATCTTTGGCTTTGGTCGACAGCACACCTGCCAAAACATCCGAATGTCCGTTGATCCCCTTGGTCGCAGAATGCATCACGATGTCCGCACCGAAATCCAGACAACGCGTCAGGATTGGCGTTGCGGCGGTCGCGTCCACAACGAGGGTCGCATCGGATGCGTCAGCGATTGACTGAATGTCGACCGTTTTGAGCCACGGGTTCGACGGCGTCTCAATAAATACCAAATCGGCTTTCGTGGTTTTGCAGGTTGCGCGCAGATCATCCGCGTCAACCTCGACCAACGTAATCTCGCGGCGCGCGCAGAAATCCCTGATCCAGGCGGTTGTGCCCCAATAGATGCCAGATTGCACAATCACGGTGCTGCTGTTCGGCAAGGTGCGGAACACGGCTGCAATTGCCGCCATACCTGAGGGAAACAGAAACGTCTCCGCGGCCCCTTCCAATTGTCGCAGGACCTCTTCCGCTTGGCGCAAATTGTCTGAATCCGCGCGCGCATAAATATTGTCGGATCGCACCAACGCATAATCCGCATCGCGCAAATAGGTGGTTGAAGGCTGCAACGCGGGCACGACGCCGCCTGATTGCGGATCAATGGCACCTGCGGCATGGGCTGCAATAGTGGCGGGCTTGCTATCTTTGTTCATAACATCTTGTGCCGTGTGATGGGCACCTGATGCAAGTGACGACTACGTCACAAATTCATCCCGACTGTAGCCCTGCACATACAAAAGCGCGGTCAGATCACCATGATTGATCCGCACGTCGCAGCGGGCCTGCACGGTCGGTTTGGCGTGAAGTGCCACACCCGTACCGGCCAATTCCAGCATACCAAGATCGTTGGCACCATCACCAACGGCCAGCACATCATCTGCTGACAAGCCCAAGCGCGATGTGATGTCTTTCAACGCGTCAACCTTGGCCGCTTTGCCCAAAATCGGGCGACCGACATCTCCGGTCAGCTTGCCATTGGCGGCGATCAACGTGTTTGCCCGGTTTTCGTCAAACCCAAGGGCGGCTGCAACGCGCGCGGTAAATGCCGTGAACCCACCTGAAACAAGGGCAGCATAGGCCCCGTGTGCTTTCATCGTGTTCACTAATTCATAGCCGCCCGGCATATGGCTGATACGTTCATCCAACACCTGTTCGATCATGGCTTCGGGCATACCTTTGAGCAATCCAACACGCTCAATCAGCGCCTCTTCGAAATCCAGCTCGCCATTCATTGCCCGCGCTGTGATGTCAGCGACCCGCGCACCAACCCCCGCTTCGGCGGCCAGTTCGTCAATGCATTCCTGCCGGATCATGGTGCTGTCCATATCGGCCAGCAACATCTTTTTACGGCGTCCTTCAAGCGGCTGGATCACCAGATCAACACAGCCTTTTTGCAGGTCTGCCCAGACATCCCATTGATTGTCTGGTGCAACCGGAATGGCGAATTCCGCCGCTTCATCGACAGCCAGCCAATTGGCATCCCCGCCGCCCCACGCATTGCGCAGGTTATCGACTAAAGCCGCATCTAAATTGCGTTCTTTTGGCGTGGTGATCAGTGTGACAACCTGCATGGCGGACCTCATTAAGATGATAAAGCAGGTCTACGTCCCATGGATCGCGAACACACCCCTAAAAGTCGAAAAGCTCGCCAAGAAAGCTTTCGCGCTTTTTGCGCGGGCGTTCCTCATAGCGATCATCGCGCCGATCAGGGCGGCGGCTGTCACCACCACCAGCACCCATGGAACGCTCAATGATTTTATCCAGCTCACCTCGGTCCAGCCAGACACCGCGGCAGTCGGGGCAGTAATCAATCTCTACGCCGCTACGATCCGAGATCACGAGTGTGGCACCGTCAATGGGACATTTCATTAGGTTATCCTTCCAAAATTGTGCACTATAAATATGCGCGACGGCCTGCAATTCAATGGATGCGGCGGAAGGCCGCGCAGGTTTCCGATTGGCAACATCAATGTCGTAAAAAACGAAACAAGCGCCGGATTTAAACCGCTTTCAGTGTTGCGAAGATCCCAAGACCGATCTATTCGCACAGGTGGGACACCCTTCCCCAACGAAGGGCGCATATCTGTGAGGATACCACTGATGGTTATTTCGAAACCGGCAACGCGGCCGGCTAATCCGCGTTTTTCTTCTGGCCCTTGTGCCAAACCCCCCGTCTGGAAATTGGATGCACTGCGCGATGCCCCTTTGGGCCGTTCGCACCGTGCGGCTGTTGGCAAGGCAAAACTGGCCGAGGCGATTGATCTGACCCGCGAAATTTTGGGTGTGCCTGCCGACTATCGCATCGGCATTGTGCCTGCCTCTGATACCGGCGCGTTTGAGATGGCGATGTGGTCGCTTTTGGGTGAACGCCCGGCCCAGATGGTCGCATGGGAAAGCTTTGGCGCGGGTTGGGTCACGGACGTGGTCAAGCAACTGAAAATCGACGCGGCTGTGCACACGGCTGAGTATGGCGAGATCGTCGATATGGCAGCGTTGAACTATGACAATGACGTTTGCTTTACTTGGAATGGCACGACATCCGGCGTGCGGGTCGTATCGGGCGATGTAATCCCCAGCGACCGCGCTGGTCTGACGCTCTGCGATGCAACCTCTGCCGCCTTTGCGCAGGATCTGCCATGGGACAAGCTGGATGTGACGACCTTTTCTTGGCAGAAAGTCATGGGCGGTGAAGCGGCCCACGGCATGCTGATCTTGTCACCCCGCGCGGTGGAACGTTTGGAAAACTACACCCCAGGATGGCCGCTGCCGAAAATCTTTCGCCTGACCAAAGGTGGCAAACTGATCGAAGGTATCTTCCGCGGTGAAACGATCAACACGCCGTCCATGCTGGCGGTCGAGGATTATCTTGTTGCCCTGAAATGGGGTCGCTCTATCGGCGGTCTGGATGCGCTGATGCACCGGGCGAACGCGAATGCGCGTGCGATCTGGAATTTCTGCGCTGATAAACCGTGGATCGCAAACCTTGCGGTTGATCCGGCCACGCGGTCGAACACATCCGTCTGCCTGAAATTCACCGATGACCGTATCAGCGATGGTGCTGCCTTCGCCAAGGCCGTCGCCAAGCGGCTTGAGGTTGAAGGCATCGCCCTTGATATCGGCGCTTATCGCGACGCCCCCGCTGGCCTGCGCATCTGGTGTGGTGCCACGGTTGAGACGTCCGACATTGAGGCCATGTTGCCATGGCTGGAATGGGCGTTTGAGGCCGAAATCAACGCATAACGTGGGTTTCACCCACCTGACGATCTTTCAAAAGGAGCGGCAAAATGGCCCCCAAAGTACTTATCTCTGACAAACTCTCACCCGCAGCCGTGCAGATCTTCAAAGATCGCGGCATCGATGTGGATTTCCAGCCTGACCTTGGCAAAGACAAGGCAAAACTGCTTGAAGTGATTG
Source organism: Roseobacter sp. CCS2 (assembly GCF_000169435.1). Taxonomy (GTDB): domain Bacteria; phylum Pseudomonadota; class Alphaproteobacteria; order Rhodobacterales; family Rhodobacteraceae; genus Yoonia. The sequence goes on from NZ_AAYB01000001.1 coordinate 714,487, forward strand.
GGCAATACGACGGGCTTGCGATCCGGTCCGCGACCAAAGCGACTGAGAAAATCATTGCCGCCGCCGAAAACCTCAAGGTCATTGGCCGTGCGGGGATCGGGGTGGATAACGTCGATATCCCCGCTGCCTCCAAGAAGGGGATCATCGTGATGAACACGCCCTTCGGGAATTCAATCACGACCGCAGAACACGCGATTTCCATGATGATGGCGGTTGCGCGCCAAATCCCAGAAGCAAACGCATCCACCCACGCAGGCAAATGGGAAAAGTCCCGCTTTATGGGTGTGGAACTGACAGGCAAAACGCTGGGTGTGATCGGTGCGGGGAATATCGGGTCTATCGTGATCGACCGCGCACAGGGCCTAAAAATGAAAGTTGTGGCTTATGACCCCTTCCTGTCAGAAGAGCGCGCTGTTGATATCGGCGTTGAGAAGGTGGAGTTGGATGAGCTGTTGGGGCGTGCTGATTTTATCACCATGCACGTGCCGCTGACTGATCAAACAAAGAACATCCTGTCCGAAGAAAATATCGCTAAGCTGAAGAAAGGCGTGCGCATCGTGAACTGCGCGCGTGGCGGTCTGGTGGATGAGGCGGCCTTGGCAGAGGCGCTGAAATCCGGTCACGTTGCAGGCGCGGCATTCGATGTTTTCGCGGTTGAGCCTGCCACCGAAAGCCCGCTGTTCAACTTGCCAAACGTGGTTGTCACGCCACACCTTGGTGCGGCCACGACCGAGGCGCAGGAAAACGTCGCCTTGCAAGTGGCCGAACAGATGTCGGACTACCTGCTGACAGGTGCGGTGCAGAACGCCCTGAACATGCCGTCTGTCACCGCAGAAGAAGCCAAGGTCATGGGCCCCTGGATCAAGCTGACCGGGCATCTGGGCAACTTCACCGGGCAGATGACGGATGAACCGATCAAGGCGATCAATATCCTGTTTGACGGCGAAGCCAGCGAGATGAACCTCAAGGCGCTAACAGCAGCGACCATCGCAGGGATCATGACCAAGGCGAACCCGGATACCAACATGGTGAGCGCCCCGGTGATTGCCAAAGAACGCGGGATCAAAGTCTCAACCACCAAGCAGGACCAATCAGGTGCGTTTGAAGGCTATGTAAAAGTGACCGTTGTCACCGAAAAGCGCGAACGCTCGGTCGCGGGTACGGTTTTTAGCGATGGCAAACCACGGTTCATCCAGATCAAAGGCATCAATATTGATGCCGAAATTGGTGAACATATGGTCTACACCACAAACGAAGATCGTCCGGGTGTCATCGGCACCTTGGGCACGACATTGGGGGCCAACAACGTGAATATCGCGAACTTTACGCTTGGCAGGTCCGAGGCCAAAGGCGAGGCGATTGCGCTGCTTTATGTTGACGAACCTATTCCAGCGCAAGCGATCGAAGCTTTGGAAACAACCGGGCTGTTCCAACAGGTCAAGCCGCTGACGTTCAACGTCTGACCGGCGCATGAAACCCGTTTACGCGATTGGTGATATTCACGGCCAGAAAGAGATGCTTGATCAGGCGCTTGCCCTGATCGTTGCAGATGGTGGTCCTGATGCACAAATCGTGTTTTTGGGCGATTACACTGATCGCGGCCCGGACAGCCGGGCCGTGATCAACACGCTGATTGCAGGTCGGGACGCGGGGCGCGATTGGGTATTCATCAAGGGCAATCACGACCGGTTGTTCACGAACTTCGTAAAGCACGGGATCGAACATGATACCCATGTAAAGTCAGGCATCAGCTGGCTCAACCCACGACTGGGTGGCAGCATGACGTTAGCATCCTATGGGCTGGAAGGGGTGATGCACTTTGCCCACCGCAGCGGCACAGAGCCTGAAGTACTGGACTATTTCGAAGGGCCGACCGGCCAGATTGATAAGGATGCGTTGCAAGCCATGGCACGCAGTGCCGTTCCAGAAGTGCATGTTGATTTTCTGAAAAACCTGCCACTTTGGTATCAAACGGATGATTTGTTTTTCGTACACGCTGGCCTGCGCCCCGGTCTGCCGCTTGCCTTTCAGGACCCAGAAGATCTGATCTGGATACGCGAACCTTTTCTGGGCAGTCGCGCGGATTTTGGCAGGCTGGTCGTTCACGGTCATACTGCCCTTGACCACCCGCAGCATTTCGGCAACCGCGTCGATCTGGATGGTGGCGCGGGTTATGGCAACCCGCTGATCCCTGCGGTGTTTGAAGGCCGCGATTGTTGGCTGCTGACGGATCAGGGGCGCGTGCCGCTTACCCCTTAATCCCTGCGAATGACCCCGGTCACCGCAGCGGCACCGATTGCGGTGACAATCCAGCCAAGGGCAATCAACCACCACCGCGCCCACCACAGCCACCACCCCCATGGGCCGCGTGTGGTCGAGGGGGCCCATGCCGCCTCTTGTCCCAGTGACACAATCGGCACTACAAGATCGACGGCATAAGAGACCGCATTGAAGGTTTCATAGTCACGCCCAGCTGTCAGGACAGGCGTTCCATCCGGTGCCAGCATGTATTTGTCTGACCAGACCTTGGCGGGGTTCTGAATGTTGGGATCAGTTGCCAGCATCTGCCAGCTTTCCGACATTAAAACAGGTCCAGCCGTTGGCGCAAAATCGCCCTCTTCCCAAGACCGATCAGCCAGGAACCAGCCAATAAAGACCAGCGTAAGCAGCATATAGAAACTGCGCTCTGGTTTGTGCCCATAGCCCACAACCAAGCCAAACACCCGATCCGCAATCAAACTGCCCGCATTGCGCCAACCGACGCGAATGCCATGCCAGCGCTGTTCGTCCCGGAACTGCTTTTGCGCAAGCTTCAATGTCAGTGCACCAACGGCCAAGCGGCTTTCATCTGCGGGATGCAGCATAGCCAATCGCGCCACGTGCGGATCAGCGGGGCGACGCTTTTGCAGCGTCTCAATCTCGGCTTGTCGTTCGTCTGGTGGCATAAGACTGGCTTCGCGTAACGACATCCGCCAGTCCCGTTCACGTCGCCACCGCGCGCGTGAGGCTTTGCGCTGCTCTTTTTCCTTGGCGACCATAATCGCGCGCGCATCAGACCGATGGCCGGTCTCGCGCAACAGCTTGGCCAGTTGCTCATAAGGTTGCGGGTAGAATTCCCGCTGCGATATCGCCCCCATTTTTAGCCACGCCAGCCTGTCCGGTACATTGATCCCGCCATGCAACACGTCATAAATGAACCCGCTCAGGTAAAGCCGTTCACACAACGCCCAGCTTTCTGGATCATCCCAAAGGTCGCCAACATGCGCTGAGGTTAAATCAACTGCGCCAACCACATCCTTCATCCGCCGCCAAATGAACCCTTCGCGCACGATCAAGCGTTGCGCATTCAGCGCATACCCATCAGCGTTTCGCATCACAGCGTGACTGCAATCCAGCACACCGCTGATTTCTGCGCCCATAAAGCTGACTTCGCCATCGGTGGCCGCATAGCGCAAGAACGCGTCACCACGCACCTGCGTGCTTTGGGCGTTCAGCGCATGACCGCCCGGATTATGAAATGCGCCACCGATAGCCACCAGTTGACCCCCGATTTGCGCACCCAACAAACTGACCTGCCCAGAGGCGGTGGTCCCTTCCAAAAGCACGCTACTGGCGACTTTCATGCCCTGCGCTTTAAAGGCCGAGGCTTCGGGGTTGCGCAAGATGGCTTGCGTACACGACAGATGCCCTTTGATATCACTGCCAGACAGCGACACTTTCCCGTCAATCCGACTGCCGTTCAGCGTCACGTTGCCACTGATCTGAATACGCGCCGCATTTATCCCATCGGTCATCGTACAACCGACAATCGTCAGTCCATCAGCCTGCAATTGCACCATCTGCGCACGTTCTGCAAAGTGACAGTTGAAAAAATCCACCGGTCCACGGGCCTGCGTAAAGCTTAGATCCAGCTTGCCGCCAATCCATGCGCCATTCACCGTAATGCCCGATGGCTGGGTGCGAAAATCATTGCATCCGCCAAGGATCAGATACCGCAAAAGGGCGGATCGGATCAGTACACCAGGCGCTTTGAGGTTCGGTACGGTCTGGCCGACCCGCGCCGTTGTTCCCGTTTGCGCGCTTTCCAGCAAAACCAGTTCAGCGGGGGTCAGCAGGTCATTGTCGCGCAACTGGACGACTTGCGCCCAGCGCGTGATCAAATGCAGGTCTTCATAATTCATACACTCACGCTAGGGCGCTGTGGGAACGCTCGCAATGGTTTTCGCCCTTTTGCCCCCGCCTGAACTGCCGTAGACCATTGCAATGCCGATTAAATTCACCAGCCTCGACGCAATCCTTAACCACGGGTTTGACACCGTGATAGACGTGCGATCGCCTGCTGAATTTGCGCAAGATCACGTGCCCGGTGCCATTAACCTGCCGGCCCTGTCGAATGAACAGCGGGCCAAGGTCGGCACGATCTACAAACAAATCAGCCCTTTTGATGGGCGCAAGATTGGCGCGGGCATGGTGATCCGCAACGTGGCTGACCATATCGATGGCCCATTGATGGAAAAGGACGGCGCATGGCGTCCTTTGGTCTATTGCTGGCGTGGTGGCCAACGTTCTGGCGTGTTTTCGACGCTGTTGTCCGAAATTGGCTGGCGCGCTGATACGGTAAAGGGCGGCTACACGGCATTTCGGCGGCTGGTAAAGGCGAACCTTTATGATGACCCGTTGAAGCATCGTCTTATCTTGCTTGATGGCTACACCGGCACCGCCAAAACCGAAATTCTACCTCGGCTTGCGACCCGCGGCGTGCAGGTGATTGATCTTGAAGGTTTGGCTGGTCACCGCGGATCACTTTTGGGAAAAATGCCTGGTGGGCAACCTTCGCAGAAAGCGTTTGAAACCGGTCTTGCCTTGGCCCTGAGTAAGCTTGATCCGGCGCGGCCAGTCGTCGTTGAGGCCGAAAGCAGCAAGATTGGGCGCATTGTGATCCCTGCGTCTGTGTGGGTCGCGATGCTTGCAGCGCCTCGTATTGTCATTCAAGCACCAAAGGCCGCACGCGCGGCCTATCTGGCCACCGCATATCGCGACGTGATCGAAGACCCAGCGGTTGTTGCCGAAAAACTAGCGCCGCTGCGCCGTTTGCGTGGCCATGCGATCGTAGACCGCTGGATTGCATTATCGCAAGAAGGTGCTTTGGTGGACCTGTCACAGGCCTTGATGGTTGATCACTATGACCCGGCCTATGCCAAATCGCGCCGCATTGATGAACGCGAGGTGCTGACAGAGGTCGCGGTTGAAACGCTGGATAATGATGGGCAGGAACGTGCGGCGGACGGGATTGCCGCCGCAGTTAACGCGTTTTGATGTTCGAACCTTCGGTTATTTCGCCAATCACGGCAGCGCTATAGCCTTCATCGTGCAGTTTTTGCAGCGCGGTATCAGCCGATCGCGCAGACACAGCTGCCAAAAGCCCGCCCGCCGTCTGCGGATCGAATAGCAAGTCCATGCTGGCACCACTGATCTGCCCGGCCCCAATACGGTTGTCTTCAAATAGTGTTGAACGCACGCCAGCGGTTGCAAGGGCCTGCGCCCCGTCCATCAGCGGGATCGCATCCAAATCCAGCACGGCACCAACGCCCGAAGCATCGCAAATACCCCGCAAATGTCCTGCCAGACCAAACCCCGTAATATCAGTCATCGCGTGGGCGTTGCCTAGAATGGTTGAAGCTTTGGCCTGATCCTGCACCATATGCGCCAGACATCGGATCACGTCAGCACCATTGGCTTTGCCTGCCATCTCAGCCGCCATGATCGTACCACTGCCGATGGGTTTTGTGACGATCAGCTTATCGCCCGGTTTTGCCCCGGACAGGGTGATCGGTTTCTTGGTCAGTCCCGTTACAGTAAAACCAATGGTCAATTCATCCCCCAAGGACGAATGCCCGCCGATGATCCTGCCACCAGCCTTGGCAAAGATCTCTGACGCGGTCGCCATAATTTCAGTCATTGTTCGCTCTTGCAGCTCTACCGACATGCGCGGCAGGATCAGGCTTGCGGTTGCGGCCTGCGGTTTAGCCCCCATCGCCCAGATATCGCCCAGCGCATGAACCGCTGCAATCTGTGTCATTAGGACTGGATCATTAGTCAGCGCGCGCAGGTGGTCCGTGCTCATCACCTGACCGGGCTGTACCACTGCTGCGTCATCACCAAATTGATCGGCCAGAACGGTTTGCAGCGCTGCACGGCCCACCTTGGCCCCGCACCCCCCGCACATCGGCTTGTCGCCCAGCGCCTCTTTCACCCCAAGCGCGACAGTGCGCGGCAATTTGGGGGCCGCCATGGGTTTGAGCGTATCAAACTGATCCATGAATTTGCGGTCAATATAGTCTTTCAACGTCCACAGTATTGGCCCTGCATGGGCTGTACCGAATTTTTCGGCCAGCGCAGTCTTTGACCCCAATGATACCAGCTTAAGATAGTCGCGTTGTGGCTTGTACGGGCGCAACGTACCACCGGACAAAGCGGCGCGCAGATTATCAAACAGCACCGGCGCTTGGCGCACGGCATAAACCCCGGCCTTTGGCCTTGGATCATGGGGCATATGCGCGCAGTCACCTACGGCGAAAACCTCTGACGCGCTTGATTGCAGGTTTGCATCGACGGTGATGAAACCTTCATGCAGTTCCAGACCAATCTCAGCCACCCAATCATGCGGTTTGGCACCGGCCGCCCCGGTCGTAAAATCACTGCGGATGGTGCGGCCATCGCGTAGCACCACACCTTCTGCGAAAATCTCGGTGACTTCGGCATATTCGATGATTTCGATATTGCTGGCAGTCAGCGCAGCAAGCATCTTTTGCCTTGCTTTATAGCCAAGCGCGGTCAGAACGCGACTGCGGTCGATCAAGCGCACGGTTGGTTGTTTGTCGCGCAAGGAATGTGCCATCGCCATGGCAAGTTCGGCGCCGGCCACGCCACCACCGATAATTGCGATCTGCGGTGCATCGGCCTGTGCGCGAAAGGTATCCCAACGGCTGGCAAAGGTGCCTAACGGCTTGGCCGGGATCGCATGAGTGGTGAACCCCGGCAGGTCCGGCATGGCTGACGTGATGCCGATATCGACCGCCGCCACATCATAGGCTACCGGCGGACGACCCGCGACATGGATCGTGCGTGCGTCTTCATCAATGCCAGTCGCATAACCGTTGATGATCCGCGCGCCGGCAAACCGCGCGAGTTTCACCAGATCAATATCCAGATCATCCCGCGTGTAGTGCCCTGCAACAAATCCTGGCAGCATCCCCGAATAAGGTGCTGTTGGCCCGGGGTTGATCACCGTCACACGCACCCCCGGCAACGGGTTCATCCCCCAACTGCGCAAGACCAGCGCATGGGTATGACCGCCGCCGATCAGGACAAGGTCACGGGTGAGTGGTAAGCTGTTCATGACGCTGTTGTAGCGGGCGTGTGGTTAAGGGGAAAGCCACTGTCCTTGCCAATGACGGGCACGTGAGAAACTGACACGGCGGTGATCTGCACCAAGATGCACCGCGTCGATGGTGATTAAGGTACAGTCAAGCACAGCAAAAGTCGCAGGATCAGGGTCTTTGACATAGTCCAATCCAGTTTCAATCGGTGTGCCGGGCGGCGGGGTCACCCCATAGGACTGTTGCGCATGATCTGGGATCTTGTCCCACAACGCACGGGTCTTTGCGCCTGAATTGATCGACACCTCGGCCTGCAACCGGATTTGCAGGTCTTGTTTGGCATCCCAGATATGCAGTGCGGCGCGCGGGGTCGCATGCAAGCTCTTGATTTTGTCGGAATAAAGATCGGTATGCACTGTCACGACCCCCGCTTCGCGATCAGCGGTGCGCAACACGACTGTCCGCGCCTCTGGCCAGCCATCGGGTGATATGGTTGCGAAGGTTGGCCTGCGTGCCGGGTGTTTGGCATCAGCGACACCGCGCCCCAATGTTCCCCAAACCTTGGCAAGGATACCGTCAGCGGTTTCAAACCATTCACTCATAGCCTGTCATCTCCAAATACCCGATGCCCTGATGGCTGCCGATGACCGTCACCGGTCCTTCCCAATAGGGTACGCTGGTTGTCATCCAGGCATCTTCGTTGATCGCATCTACCTTCACGTCCACACCGCGCACCGGCAGTTCAACACGCCAGCGTACCGGTACATCATCATCGTTCAGCGCCAGCGGCGTCGCGGTAAGCGCGCCATCGGTATAAGCGGTCGTCACACCGTCGGGGGTGATCCACGTCGCGGAGGTAAAGTTGTTTCCGTCGGTCTGCTGTAGCCGGAAGCCCATCATCTTGTTGCCATCGTCAAACGACAGCGAAAACCAATCCCACCCGGTTTGATTATCCGCCAAAGGCTGCGATGACCATTCACGGTCCAGCCATGCATTCCCCGTCACGGCAATATCACCTTCGGGCAATTGCAACGTTCCTTCAATCGCAAAAAACGGCTGCGAATAATAATAAGACGCCTGCCCCGCCGCCGACTTCACCGAATACCCGTCATCTCCATGAAAGATCAGCGGGCCCTGCGCCGTCAGTGCCATATCGTAAGCAAAGTCAGGGGCGCTGGCCGTCATGCGCAGTGTATCCCAATCGCCTACCAGCGACCAATCATCAATCCACGCCTCAAACGGGTCGGCTGTGACACCGGCCTGTCCAATCCCGCCGCGCGCGAGCCGTTCCGCAACAAAGTGATCATCAGGCGTTGTCACCGCCGCATGCCCCATCCAAAGTTGGGGTGCGGTCCAGCCTTCGCCAGCCTCTGGCGCAAGGGCAGATCGAAACAGCGTCCATTGCAACCCATAAGGTGTGCCATCAGCCGCAGTCAGGTTCGCTGTCAGATACCACCATTCGATGCGATAGTCGGGGTGTGCGCCGTGATCCGTCGGGAAATCAAATTGCGGGTCAGGTTGCGGAACGGAAAAACCGTCCGCATCAGTGCCAAGACCTGCAAACCCTTGGGCGAAAGCGGCGATGGGCAAGAACAGTGCCAGCATGAAAACTTTAACGTTCATTCGAAAACACCTTCAGCAAATCCGCAGGCGGGGTTCGGGCCAAACGCCGCGCAGGCCAAAGCGCTGCAATGGCCGCTGCCAACAGCGCAAAAAGACCCAGCCGCGCATAATCCATCGGGAAAAGATACATCGGTAACTGCCACCCAAAGGCGGCAACATTCACCACCGCCAGCAACGCCCATGCCAGCGCCAGGCCCAAAGGCAGCGCCACCACAGCCGTTAACAGCGCCAGCATGACTGCGCGCACCAGTTCCAGTCTCCCTATCTGGCTACGTGTCATCCCCATTGCCCAGGCCGGGGCCAGTTGCGGGATGCGCATTGTGGCAAGGGTCAGCAAGCTCATCAATATTGCAAATCCTGCGACAGCAAGTGTCAGGATATTCAAGGCGGTGGTCACCGTGAAGGTCCGCTCAAAGATCGACAACGAGATCGCTTTGATGCTTGCCTGGTTCACAGCCTGCGTCGCGCGGATGCCTGTTGTAGCCTCCAAATCGGTCAGAAAATCAGGGACGGCAACTGGGTCCATCCGCAAGCCAAAATTCTGCGGGATGATGGCAGGATACAGCGTCGCAAAAACACCCTCACCAATCACGGCTTGCCCAATTGGATTGCCATAATCGCCGTAGACGCCGGCAATTTGAAATGACGTGCCCTGCAGCACGATTGCGTCACCCACATTCAGCCCCGCCCGGCGCGACAACTGTTCGTTGATCAAAACGGTCTGTCCGCCAAAGGTGCTGTCCCAAGGCCCCGCTGCCTGCTGCAGGAAAACCCAGTTGTCGCGATAAGTGGCATGATCGCGCGCGCCGTAAACTTCGGTCGGTTGACCTGCGACCTCCGTATCGGCGCTTTGGATGGGTAGGATGATATCGGTGCGCGGTGTAGCAAAAGCGACCAGCGCCGCGGACTGTGCTTCATTTTCAGTTCGAATATAGAGTTCTGACGCAAGACGCTGATCAAGAAAATCAGTGAAGGTCAGCCGAAAGCTGGACACCATCGTCGACACGCCAACATTGGCTGACATGGCCAGTAGCAAAGCCATCAGGGCCAATGACAGCCCGGGCAATTGCTGGCGCGTGTCTGCCCAGAACCACTGCGCCGTCACCGACGTGGCGATCTTGCTGCTGGCGGCCAAAATCCGATCCAGAATAAGTGGCAGCGCCAGTGCCGCCCCGATCAAAAGAGACGCCAGCAGGGTAAAACCCCCGATCAGACCATTCGCCGTGAACATCATGACACCAGCAACACACAAAAGGATCGCGGCAAACACCCCTTGAACCACGGCCTGCCTGCCAGCCGCCATGGCAAGCGCGCGCGGTTGTGCTGCCGCCAGCAACGGCATCTTGCTTATTTGATACAGCGCGCCGCTGGCCGCAATCGCCGTACCCCCCAGCGCAATAGCCAGACCTGACAACCACCACGACGGGCGTAACTGCAACGTACCGGACACATCTGCCCCGTAAAGACCGCGCAGCGTGGCCGCCACATCAGGCAACAAAAGCGCCGCGATACCATAGCCCAGCGCCACGCCAATCACCCCTGCGATCAGGGCGAATATCATCAGCTCCGCCCCCATCAGGATGACCACGTTCCGCAGCGGCAACCCCAAGGCGCGCAGGGTACGCACAACAGGTCGTCGCTGCTCAAACGCCAAACCGATGGCGCCATTCACAATAAAGATGCCCACCGCAAATGACAGTAACCCAAAGGCTGTAAGGTTAAGGTGAAAACTATCCGTCAGCCGCCCAATATCGCTGCCACCTTGCGCAGGTTGTAAAGTAAGATCAGGTGCAACAGCGGCGAGGTCTGCGCGGCCTTTCGGCTGCCCCGGCAGCACGATAAGACTGTCGATCTGGCCCAGTTTGCCCAGCAGGCGTTGTGCAACACCGATATCGGTAACAGCCGTCCCCGGCGCTGCCTCTGGCGTAAGGATCACGTTCAGATCGGGCAATGCCAACGCGGTCTCTGCATTGGCGAAAAGCTGGCCTTCACCTGACAGGAATTCCGTGATGTCGCCGCCTTGTACAGGGTCGACCGGGCCGATGCCACCCGGTGCTGTCAGCGGCTCAACCCCCACAACGCGCACGCCGTCCAAGCGCCCTTGCACCACCGGACTGACCAACCAGCCCGCGCGGCGCAACGCGACATAGGTTTCTTGCGGCATCGGTTGCCCATCGCGGCGCACCAGCCGGTCATATTGTCCTTCGCCCAATGTGGCTGCCGCTGCATCATAGCTCGCGCGCGCCTCGGCATTGACGGCCTGCACACCGGACCACAGCGCTGTCGCCAGCGCCAATCCGGCCAGCAGTGTGAAAAGCTGCAAGGGATTGCGCCACCAATGGGACAAAAGCGCCTGTAAGGTGGCCCGTGTCATGCCACCTGCCCGGCGCGCAGATGCAAACGGCGTGACATGCGGCCAGCCAGTTCGGTCGAATGGGTGACTATTAACAAACCGGCACCGGTCTCAGACACAAGCTCCAGCATCAGGTCAAGAACGGCGGCGGCGGTTGCCTCATCCAGATTACCGGTGGGTTCATCCGCCAGTACAAGGCGTGGTTTTGGCGCCAGAGTGCGCGCGATGGCAACGCGCTGTTGTTGGCCGCCTGACAGCTGCTCTGGGTATTTGTTCAAATGCGGTGTCAGGCCCATGCGTTCAGCCAATGTGGCGTCCCATAAGGGATCATACCGATCGGCCAAACGCGCCTGAAAGGCAATGTTGTCCGAAACCCGCAAGCTGGGGATCAGATTGAATTGTTGAAAGACAACGCCAACAGTGCCCCGACGCAACGCAGCGCGACCATTGTCGTCAAGGGTTGTAATATCCAGTTCGCCCAGATGAATATGCCCTTGATCCGGCGTATCCAACCCACCGATCAAATGCAGCAATGTGCTTTTCCCGCTTCCGGATTCGCCCGTTAGCGCAAGCGTTTCGCCGGCGTCCAATGTCAGATCGACACCGCGCAGCACCGCGAACGGGCCGTCCGCGGTTTGATAGGTTTTGTGAATATTCTGAACAGTCAGCAGCATGTTTTTCATTTCCTCGGACAGAGGTAACACGCGCAATGCAGAAGGAAACGCCCCTTGCGGCGTTTCGTCCCCAAGACGGGCGATTTGCGTACCTACGGGTTCAGACGTTGGTTGCAATCAGTTCAATACGGTTGCCGACAGGATCAGCCGTAAAGAAGCGTTTTACGTCCGCTAAGGCAGTGTCCCATTTTATCGGATAACCCGCCTTAGCCAATCGACGCGCCAATGCGTCAAGATCATGAGCGATAAATGCAGGATGCGCTTTGGTCGCCGGATGAAAATCCGGATCAACACCAAAGTGACATTCCAGCGAAGCCGCACGCGCCCAGAAACCACCGCGCCCTTGTAAGGCAGCGGGTTTGGCCTGCTCTGTCATGCCCAATAAATCACAGTAGAACGCAAGCATCTGGTCTTCTGCCCCTGCGGGCAGTGCCAGTTGAACATGATCCAATCCAACAATCATTCGTCATCTTTTCGGTTCTTACGCTGCCCGCCACTATAGCGCACAAGCAACCAGACAACGGCAATAAATACAGCGACAACCACCATCGGGTTGCCCCCAGTCAAGTCTAATAGCATGACCACCTCTTAAATGTATACGATAGTATACTATTTAGGAATAATGAGGGATATTTCAAGGTTTGCCGCCACGTTTCCCTGTCTATTTACGCATGCTGCGGTACGATCAAAGCGAAAATGACAAAAGGATCCGACATGACCGATATCGTAATTCTGGGTGGTGCACGCACTGCGATTGGCACTTTTGGTGGATCATTGGCAGGCACCTCTCCTATTGAGTTGGGGACTATTGCTGCAAAGGCGGCGCTTGAACGCTCTGGCGTTGAAGGTGCACAGGTTGGGCACGTGGCGATGGGCCATGTTATCAACACCGAACCCAAGGACATGTATGTCAGCCGGGTGGCAGCCATGAATGCTGGCATTTCAGAAACGACGCCCGCAATGAACGTCAACCGCCTGTGCGGGTCCGGTGTGCAGGCGATCGTCTCAGTCGCGCAATCCTTGATGCTGGGCGATGCGGCCTTCGGTCTTGCGGGTGGGTCCGAAAACATGAGCCGCTCACCCTATATTATCTCGGATCAGCGCTGGGGCGCGAAAATGGGCGATGTTCGCACACAAGACATGATGCTGGGCGCGCTGAACTGTCCTTTTGGCACAGGGCATATGGGTGTAACGGCGGAAAATGTTGCGGGCGAACATGATATCAGCCGCGCCGATCAAGATGCCTTTGCGCTGCAAAGCCAGCAACGTGCGGCGGCGGCGATGGAAGCAGGGTATTTCGACAGTCAGATCATACCAGTGCCGGTCAAAAAGCGCCGCGAGATGGTGGATTTTGTGACGGACGAACACCCCAAAGCGACAACGCTAGAGGCGCTTTCTGGCTTGCGTCCTGTTTTCCAAAAGGACGGATCGGTGACCGCTGGCAACGCGTCTGGCCTGAACGATGGTGCGGCAGCGATTGTACTGGCAACAGCTGAGGCGGCTGAAACGGCCGGATTGACACCCAAGTTTCGTATCCTCGGCTATGCCCATGCAGGGGTCCGCCCAGAGGTGATGGGCATTGGCCCCGTTCCTGCGGTTGCGAACCTGTTGGTTAAAACCAAACTGACCGTTGATGATTTTGATGTGATTGAATCAAACGAAGCCTTCGCATCCCAAGCGCTTGCTGTGTCAAAGAAACTGGGCTTTGATCCGGCCCGCGTAAACCCCAATGGCGGGGCCATCGCATTGGGCCACCCGGTGGGCGCGACAGGGGCGATCATCACCGTCAAGGCGATGTACGAACTGGAACGGACTGGCGGCAAACGCGCCCTGATCACCATGTGCATCGGCGGCGGCCAAGGCATCGCGCTGGCGATTGAGCGGATTTAACGCAGGGCTGGCACTTGCGGTTGGTGGAACGTCATGCTTCTAACGCGTAACCGCATTAACAGAGATGTATCTGCTGTGACCGCACGCCCCACCCTTCGCCATGTTGTATTCTTCAGTGCCAAGGACAAGGCGGATATTCCGGCTATCGTCGAAGGCTTGCAACTGCTCTCAGCCATTCCGCATAGCACTGTGTTTGAAGTGCGCCAAAACAATCACCGCGATGCGCTGTCATCTGAGGTTGATGTGATCGTGTACGCCGAATTTGATAGCGCAGAGGCATTGTCAGCCTATAAAGCTGATCCGCTTTATGAGGCATCTATCAAAGCTGTGCGTCCGCTGCGCGACATGCGGATTGCCGCAGATTTTTAGGATATCATCCATCTGTTGATGGCAGCGGATACAACCGCTGACTGCACCTGTTGCGGCCAAGACACGTCGATCAATGATTTTCTGCAAAACAGGCATACTAAGCGATAAACCGCTCGCTTTTTTGCTGGCCGCCACCAATACTCAGATCATTGGGGCGACTTCACTGTACCAGCCAGAGAGTACTGAAAATGCCACGAATACCAAGAATACTCACGTTATTATCTTTTGTCTTCGCGACGCTGCCAGCGGTAGTCACAGCACAGGAAAAACCCGTCTACGATCAGGTGGTCGAGATTTTGGCATCTGAACGCGGAACGTTGCGTCGTTGGGCCTATCCACCCAAGCTGACCGTTATTCACACCGGCGATCCGCATCGCGATCAGATCAGCCGCATGGTGGACATGGTGCATGCGCAGGTCCCCGACTTTCCAGGCATCGGCGCGGTTGAGTTCTTTGACCTGACCCAATTCAACCGGCGGCTGGCGGGCAACACGCAATTCCGCATGCCTATCGTTGATTTCGATGGGATCGAAGGGTCGATTGTTCGTGCCCTCTTTGCGGGCGAAGAAGAAGAACAGGACCTGTCAGTCACCGGCAGTATCTTTATTTTTCTTACAGGGTTGGAGGACGGCATCACCTTTGGCGCCCTGACCCAAAGCACCAAGCGCCTTAGCCGCCAGTTTGCTGAAGGCGGAGATATGCGATGCTACTTCAATGTCATGTCAAAGAATGATGAACTGCGGGCCGGTTTCATTTTCATCAACATGGATGATGCGCTGACGCCCGTGTCAGAATGCCTTTATGAGGAATTCATGCAAACGCTAGGCTTGCTGAACGATTCACAAGATTCGTCGCTGTTTACGTTCGATAACACTGGCATCACACGCGAAGACCGCGATCCTGATTTCCAGCTGTTGCGCGCGCTTTACAGCCAGGACGTGACACCGGGTGATAAGGCACAAACAGCCGCAGATATTTTCATGAACATGCAGACTAACATGCTGGTCGGTGTCGTGGCCCAGCCTTAGTTGGCGGCCGGATAATCCCGTACGAAAACCCATTTGTCACCTTCAGAAAGGTCGGGATCATAAGCGTAGCCGCCCGAGGTGAAGCCTTTGATCCCGTCCGCGTCAGTTACCCGGTTTTCGACCATAAAGCGTGCCATAGCACCCCGTGCACGTTTGGCAAAAAAGCTGACGATGCGTGGTTTGTCGTCCTTCACCTCCACAAAGACAGGCGTGATGACCCGCAGCTTCAGCGCCTTGGTATCCGCCGCACCAAAGTATTCCTGACTGGCGCAGTTAATCAGCGTATCGGCACCCACCGCCTCGGCCTGTGCATTCAGCGCCTTTGCAATCGTGTCGCCCCAGTATTCATAAAGCGATTTGCCCCGACGCGTTTTCAGACGGCTGCCCATTTCCAACCGGTACGGTTGAATCGCATCTAGTGGGCGGAGCAAACCATAAAGGCCGGACAGAATGCGCAAGTGGTCTTGCGCCCATGCCAGATCATCCTCGGTCAGCGTTTTGGCCTCTAGCCCCTGATAAGTGTCACCGTTGAAGGCCAAAGCCGCAGGTTTCGTCGCATCCGCATCAGGCGATGCCGCAAAGGCGTTGAACCGGTCGCGGTTCAGGCGCGCAAGATCGTCCGAGATGCTCATCAAACCTTTTAGTTCCGTCAACGTCAGGTTCTTGGCTGTTTTCGACAGGCGCACCGCATCATCCTGAAAATCAGGGGCAGTGGCAGTCACATCAACCGGGTCCATGTCGAGGGATTTGGCAGGGGAAACGACAACGAGCATTTGGGTATCCTTTCGGGTCTTGCCGAAGATGTAACATGGCAGCGGCGTTGACCACCCCTTTGACCTGCGGCATGTCTTTGGCAAAGAAGGACAAGCTGATGAAGTTATGTCGGATCAAAACAAGCGATGGGATCAAGCCAGCGGCAGTCGATCAGGAAGGTCTGCTGCGTGATCTGTCGGGGCATGTAGCCGACATTGACAGTGCTGCCATCACACCTGACGGTTTGCGACATCTTGCAGGTCTTGATCTGAATACTTTGCCCGAAATCAAAGGTGATCATGCACCATTCCTAAGCGATGTGCGGCGTGTCTTTTGCATCGGCCTCAATTACTATGACCACGCTGCGGAAATGTGTATGCCGATCCCGGAACATCCCATCTTGTTCATGAAGGCTTGTGATGTGACCGGTCCGACAGACCCCATCGTCATTCCAAAATGGGCAGAAAAGACCGACTGGGAGGTCGAGCTGGGTATTGCTATCGGCAACCGTGCGCTGCATGTCGCCGAAGCGGATGCGATGAACCATATCGCCGGGTATTTTGTGGCAAACGATGTATCAGAGCGGCATTTCCAGACAGAGCTTGGTGGCCAATGGGTCAAAGGCAAATCCGCAGATAGCTTTGCCCCCATCGGCCCCTATCTGGCGACCAAGGATGAGGTTGCTGATCCACAAAACCTGACCATGTGGCTGGATGTGAATGGCAAGCGGATGCAAACTGGTTCAACAAAAACCATGATTTTCAGCGTTGCCCATATTGTTGCGCACGTCAGCCAGTTTATCACCCTTCACCCCGGCGATCTGATCCTGACCGGCACACCCCCCGGTGTAGGTGGCGGGCAAAAACCACCGCGTTTCTTAAAAGCAGGGGATGTTGTGACGGCTGAAATCGAAGGATTGGGTGCGATGCGACAAGAGGTTGTCGCCTTCGCGGACTAGTTCAGTTGGACCTGCAATGGGTACTGACCATCCTCGAACGGACCAAACAGATCATCCAGATCAGGGTGATCAACAGGTTCGCCCGAATAGTCGGCGACAAGGTTTTGTTCAGACACATAAGCTACATAAAAGCTCTGATCGTTCTCGGCCAGAAGGTGGTAGAACGGCTGGTCTTTCTTAGGGCGGCTGTCTTCGGGAATAGCGTTATACCACTCATCCGTGTTCGAAAACATGGCGTCCACATCAAACACCACACCCCGGAAAGGATGCTTACGGTGGCGCACAACTTGGCCCAAATGATATTTCGCGCGTGTTTTGAACATGGTCTTCCTAGCTATGCTCTTTATATGTCTGCTGCGGGTGCAAAGTCCATTGTTTGCACTCAAAATTGAAGGAAACAGTCTGTGGAACTTGCCTTGACAGTGCTGAACATCACCGCGCCGGTGTTTCTTTTGGCGGCTGTGGGGTTCGTTTGGGTGAAGCTGGGGTTCGAATACCGGGTCGAGTTTGTGACCCGCATGGCGATGACCCTTGCAGTGCCTTGCCTGATCTTTGTAGCGCTGATGAATATCGAGGTAGCGCCAGAGGCGGTTGCCGCGCTGACGCTTGCGTCTTTTGTGGCCTACGCCCTTGTTATGATTGGCTGTTTCATCGTAATAAAACTGGCCAAGCTGGACAGCCAGACATACCTTGCACCGCTGATTTTCGGCAATACCGGCAATCTGGGATTGCCACTGGCGTTGTTTGCCTTTGGTGAGGTCGGGCTGGGATACGCCGTTGTTGTCTTTGCGGTCATGGCGATTTTATCGTTCACAATCGGTATCTGGATGGTTGCTGGCGCGGGATCACTGAAACGTGTTGTGCAAGAACCTCTTGTCGGGGCCACTTTGCTGGGGGCGTTGTTTCTGTGGCAGGGGTGGGAAACACCTGCATTCCTGACCAACGCGATTGAACTGATCGGCCAGATGGCGATTCCGATGATGCTGATCACACTTGGCGTTGCGGTGGCGCGACTGCAAACAAAGGCGATGACCCAAGCCGTGATCTTATCGGTGGTGAAGGTCGCGATTTGTGGCGCGGCAGGTTGGGCTGCAGCCACATGGTTTGGCCTTGATCCGGTTGCGGCAGGTGTTTTGATCTTGCAGGTAGCGACCCCTGTCGCGGTGACATCTTACCTTTTGGCCGAAAAATACGGGGCTGACGCACAGCCGGTAGCAGGCCTTGTTGTCGCCTCCACCCTGCTGTCCGTGCTCATTTTACCGCTGATTCTTGCAATTGTGATCTGATTGCTGCGCGAGAGGGATTCCCAGACGCCGCCCGACACGCTATGCTAAAAGAAAACAACGAAAAGCGAGAGGCAGATGAGCAGTTTCTTTCGCGCCATGGCATGTGTGATGCTACTCGCAAGTTGCAGCGGTGGATCGAGAGAATTCTCGGCACCACGCAATCTTGACGATGCATGCAGTATCGTGTCCGAGCGCCCAGAGTACCTTCGTGCATTCCAGGCAGTGGAACGCAAATACGGCGTGCCAGTGCCGTCGCTGATGGCGATTATCTATCAGGAAAGCAAATTTATCGGCAACAACCGCACACCCCAACGGTATGCTTTGGGTGTGATCCCGGTGGGGCGTCAGTCATCCGCCTTTGGCTATAGCCAAGCGCTGGACGGCACATGGGCAGAGTATCAGGACGGGCCCGGCGGCAGCCGCGCGCGCCGCGATGATATCTTTGATGCCACCGATTTTATGGGCTGGTATATGGTGCAGACCGTCGCCGAAACCGGTGTCCCCATCAACGACACCCGTAATCAATACCTCGCCTATCATGACGGACGCACCGGGTTTAAGCGCGGTACATGGCGCGCGAAAAGCTGGCTGGTGCGGATCGCAGGTGAAGTTGAAGGGCGCGCTGTGATGTATGATCAGCAGTTGCGGGCCTGCCGAAGACGGTAAAAAAAACGGGGCGGCCTGCACAGGACCGCCCCATTTAATGTCTTTTTATCTGTTTAGTTGCCGCGATTGCGCATCTCTGCGCGGATATTGAACAGGATATCGCGGATCACACTGCCCGCGATCAGGTCGTTCAAAATCACGGTTGTCTCGGCCCCGAATTCATCCGTCACAATCCATTGGCGCAACTCAACCGGGTTGGCGGTGAACACCATCTGAATGCTGCCATAGTTGGGGTTATCGGGGTCCTGCGCCGTCACCGTCGTGGTTGTACCGTCAGATACAACGTTCGTGACCATATCTTCGCGCTCTAGGTTGACGTTTTCCTGCAAGATGATGCTGAGCGGTGTCTGGTTCAACGGATACCGTTCAGGTCCTGTGTTGGATCTGGCATCAAAGATCGCCAACTGGCCACCACTGGCCAAAACCAATGAATCAGATGGCGCGTTATATTCAAACCGAATACGCCCCGGACGTTTAATGTAAATCTGACCAGTGCTTAGCGTGCCATCCGCGTTGATCTGCGTAAAGCCGCCCTGTGCTGTCTGCAACTGGTTCAAATAGGCCGAAATTTGCCCCAGACTAAGCTGCTGGGCCGAAGCCGCGCTCGCATAAAGTGTCAATGCGACAGCGGCGATGATGGATAGGAAACGTTTGCTCATGTGTCTTACCTATGTGTCTGGGTGACGAAATGCACCCTTTGGATAGGCGTGACAACAGCATGTGAACGGCTGTTAAGCGATATCATGCCACTTGATTTGCGATAGCGGAAATGCGGTCAACGCAGCCAAACCTCAATCCGGGTGTATTCCGATCCGGCCACCTGACCATCCACGCATGTGGCCGGGGAAACGTTACCAAAGCCATAGGACGATACGGTATAACCACCTGACGCGATAGTGCTGGCCGCGACGCGTTCGAACAGCGTTTCAAACGCATTGGCGGCTGCAACTGACGCGTCAATGGCTGCAGTGCTGCCTGCCGTGCTTTGGCCGAAACCCACAAAAACAACCTCACGGCCGTTGTTTGCATTGTCTTCCAGCAAATCAATCAGGTCGATCATTGAGGCACGGTTCCATGCACCCTCTGGGCCGCTGGCGACACCACCTGTCATTGTGGGCGACAGCCGTTCGGCATCGAACAGCACTTGAAACATCTCGGCGGCAGCGGCGCGTTGTGCCTCATCAAAAGAGGCCTCTAGCAAACCACTAAGCCGCGCGTTTTTCTTACCGCTGTCCATCATTATGGCGCTGTGATTGATGAAGCCTTCGTTCTCAAGCAGGCCCTGTGCAACGTCCGAGGATGCAAAGTCAAAAACGTCAGCGATAAGCGTAGTGGTGGCCCGTGTGCCGTAGGTCGCCATGACCGGGCGCACCAAAGGATAGTCACCTGAGATAATATTGAACGGGGTCGGCGCGACAGAGATACCGCAGGCCCCAACGATATCGACGACCAGATCCTCGTTTGCGATACCTGTTGTCACAACGCTCACGCTGCCCGGGAATTGATTGATTGAGGCCGAAACGCCCGCCTCATCAGACATCGTCAGAACATTACCGGCAATGTCCTTGCCCGCAGGATCCATAACCAAACGCTGAACCTCTGCCCCGATCCGGGAATTTGGCGGCAGCTGAAGCGGCAACACATTGACGTCAGCGCCCCCAATCTGAGACCAGTTCGTGATTTCACCTGCAAAAATACGCGCCACATCATTCAATGAGATTTCCGAAATACCCGCGTTGGGCGCAACAATGACGGAGAACGCGTTCAAGCCCAGCATCTGATGTGTCAGACTGGTGCCAAATGCCCATGCTGCCGGCGTATTATACTCTGCCGGGGCTGTGCCATTCAGCGACACAGCACCAATGATGATGTTGGCTGTGGCATCACGCGCGCTTAGCGAAAGCGACGCGGTCTGGCCAGAGCTGCTGTCTTCCATGACCAATTCACCGACCGATGTCAGATCAACACTGGTGGCAGACGCATTGGTGACAGCATAAGCCCCGGTGATTGTGCGGTGCAACGCAGCATAATCTGGTGCTGCAAACCCAATGGTAAATGCGTCAGACGCACCTGGTGTTGCCTCAACCACCGTGTCAGAGGCATCGACACCCTGAAAAGAGCTTGCTGTTAATCCAAAGTTGTTGGACGCGATAATGTCACCGCATCCGTCACCAAAACAAATCACCTCAGAGGCTGGGACAGCCACCACACCAACCGATGTTTCGACCTGAACCATCACACCGTTATAGCCAACGATCTGACCTTCCACATTGATGAAATTGTCACTTGAGCGTAACTCAACCGCCTGTGCAAAAAGCGCAAACGGTGCGACGGAACACAACAAAGTTGTACAAATTCTTGAAATCATTTTGCTTAAGGGCTCCGGACATTCGTCAAGGTATTATTGGATGTTGGTAACAAGATGAGAACACTAAATACTGGCAAAACTAGGGAAATTATGGCCTTACGCGCCTAATTGTGCAGTTTCTCGCAACAATCAAACGGCCCTTTTTTGTTGGGCCCTGCATTCTGTTCAAGCGTTGCGCGCACATCGTATTCCATAGTGTTGACACATTGTGACGATGACATGCAGCACCTATGACCACAACCCGATGTACTTTGTAAAACAAGAGATTCTAGGTCAAATTTCTGCGACCTGCGGCGCGATACGACGCCAATCAATGAAGGGTTGATACTGGGCTGCGCCGATACCTCAAACTGCGCCCTATTATGAACGTCACACATCTAAAACGATCACGGGTTCGTATGAAGATATGCACCACGGAGACACCCATTATGCGCCTGATCCTTGCCGCCGCCTTTGCCTTGCTTGCCGCCTGTACAGGCAAACCATCCCTTGATGATCCCAGCCTGAGCGATCGCAAACTGAACCTTGAAGAGTTTTTTGACGGCGATTTAGTCGCCTATGGCCAGTTTCAGGATGTTCTGGGCACCGTGCGCCGTAGTTTTGTAGTGACCATCACCGGGGACTGGGACGGGGAGCGTCTGAGACTGGTTGAAGATTTTGTTTACGAGGATGGATCGACAGAGCAACGTATCTGGACGCTGACCAAGACCGGACCGGATAGCTGGGTTGGCACTGCCCCCGGCGTGATCGGACAGGCCACGGGGATTGAGCAAGGCGATCGCTTCAACTGGAAATACGAAATTGACCTGCCCGTGCCCTCCGCCAACGGCGAGACGGAAACGCTACGCGTGACTTTTGACGACTGGATGTGGCTGCTGGCCGATGATCGGTTGCTGAACCTTGCCTATGTAAAAAGGTTTGGGTTGGATATCGGGACTGTCACGATTTCATTCGAGAAAGAGTGACACCTTAGTCCGGCACATTATCTATCCCCGACCCACCCCAAGGGTGGCAGCGCAGGATGCGACGTATGGTCAGATAGCTGCCTTTAATCGCCCCGTGCTTTTCCAACGCCTCTAACGAATAGGCCGAACAGGTTGGGTGATAGCGACAACTCATGCCCACCCAAGGCGACAGCACCAAGCGGTAGGCCCGGACGGGAATTGACACGATGTAGGCAAGCGGGGTCATCCGTGGACCTTTTTCATGGCGCGGCGCATATCGGCGATCAGTTGATCAAAAGGTAGGGTCGCGGTGATGTCTTTGCGACCCACCAGCACGTAATCCCAACCATCAAGGCCCATTTCAGGCAGAACGATGCGCGCGACCTCGCGCAAGCGCCGCTTGGCACGGTTGCGGGCCACGGCGTTGCCGACTTTCTTGGAACAGGTGAAACCAACACGGATCCCCGCAGCCTCGCCCTCAGCGCGTTTGCGGCCTTGCAGGTGAATACCGGGGGTGCCTTGGCGGCGGGCGTTTGATGCGCGCACAAAGTCGGCGCGCTTGGTCAATACGCAAACAGAAACCGCCGGAGTGCCTGTCAAAGGCCCACCCGGCGGTTTCAAATCGGTCAAAACGGCTGGTGCGCTTACGCGCTCAGCTTCGCGCGGCCTTTGGCGCGGCGATTGTTCAGGATCTTGCGACCAGCCTTTGTGGCCATACGTGCGCGAAATCCGTGACGGTTCTTGCGAACCCGGTTCGATGGTTGGAACGTGCGCTTCATAGCGTGCTCTCCGGTTTATGGCCAAACCCGATCAAAGGATTCGAAGCCGAACTACAATTCAAGCCCGTCGTTTAGAGGGGGTCGCTATCCATGTCAACGCGCCTGACGCAGTGAAACTGCAACAATTGGCATATTTCGATCACGTCAAATGTTACAGTCTTCACGGACCCACCCTGCAAAACTGAAACATCAGGGGTGCTTTGCATCAATGGGCCGTGAAGTGGGTATCGCTGTGGGCTGCTTGCGTTCATCTAACCTGCAACCAATAAGACACCCATAGGACCCGAGAGATGACCGATATGACCGAAGCCCCTGCCAACCCGCTACTTAAAAAGCTCCCTCTGATCATTATCGGTATTGTTGCCGCGCTGGGTGCGTTTTTCCTGCGCGATTACCTGACGTTCGAGGCTTTGGCCGAAAACCGCGAAGCCCTGCTCGGCTTTCGTGACGCCAATTACCTGCTGACCGTTTTTGTGTTTATTGCAGCTTATGTCGTGATTGTTGCCTTCTCCCTTCCCGGGGCGACAATCGCCACGCTGACCGGTGGTTTTCTTTTCGCCACCTTCCCCGGCGCGCTGTTTAACATCACCGCAGCGACGATCGGTGCCACCGCGATTTTCCTCGCGGCCCGTTGGGGATTTGGTGAAAGCCTTGGCAAAAAGCTGGAAGGGTCGGAAGGGTCCGTCAAGAAGATCAAGGATGGGATTAATCAAAACCAATGGTCGATGCTGTTTCTGATCCGGCTTGTGCCTGCGGTACCATTCTTTCTGGCCAATCTGATTCCGTCGTTCCTAAGCGTGCCGCTGCATCGCTTTGTCATCTCAACCTTCCTCGGGATTATCCCGGGCACAGTCGTCTACACATCTGTTGGCGCTGGCTTGGGCGAGGTTTTCGCCCGTGGTGAGACACCGAACCTTGGCATCATCTTTGAGCCACAAATCATCTTCCCCATCATCGGCTTGTGTGTACTTGCCGCTCTGCCCATCGCGATCAACGCCATTCGCGGCAAGAAAGGCCTGTAATCATGAACCGGATCAAAACAGATATTTGCATCATCGGCGGCGGCTCTGGTGGCTTGTCCATCGCAGCAGGTGCCGTTCAGATGGGCGCGAAAGTGGTCCTGCTGGAAGGCCACAAGATGGGCGGTGATTGCCTGAACTATGGTTGTGTGCCCTCCAAGGCGCTGATTGCATCCGCCAAGCAAGCGCATGCCATGGCACATGGCGCGAAATACGGGGTAGCTGAGGTTGAACCAACCGTCGATTATGCTGCGACCAAGGACCATGTTCATGACGTGATCGAAACCATCGCCCCGGTCGACAGTGTCGAACGCTTCGAAGGTCTGGGCGTTCACGTCATTCAGGAGTTCGGCAAATTCATCTCAAAAACCGAAGTACAGGCTGGCGACACCATCGTCGAAGCGCGCCGCTTTGTGGTTGCGACCGGCTCCGGCCCGTTTGTCCCCCCCATTCCCGGTATTGACGACGTCACCTATTACACCAACGAAAACATCTTTGATCTGCGCGAAAAGCCAAAACACCTGCTTATCATTGGTGGCGGCCCCATTGGCATGGAAATGGCGCAGGCGCACCGTCGCTTGGGTTGCAATGTGACCGTGATCGAAGGGGCAAAAGCATTCGGTAAGGACGATCCAGAAATGGCGGCGATTGTGCTGGAAAACCTCACAGCTGAAGGGATCAACATCGTCGAAGACGCCCAAGCCGAAAAGATCAGCGGCAAAGGCGACACGATCACCGTACATACACCCAAAGGGGATTTCACCGGTTCGCACCTGCTGATGGCGGTTGGGCGTAAAGTGAACACCGATAAGCTGGATCTGGATACAGGCGGCGTCGCCCATGACCGTTCAGGTTTGAAAGTGGGCGCTGATCTGCGGTCCGTGACCAATAAAAAGGTCTATGCGGCAGGTGATGTCGCGGGCGGGCTGCAATTCACCCATGTTGCGGGTTATCATGCGGGCGTTCTGATCCGGTCAATGCTGTTCAGTCTGCCGTCCAAGCAACGCACAGACCATATCCCTTGGGCGACGTATACTGACCCCGAACTGGCACAGGTTGGCCTGACCGAAGCGCAGGCGAAAAAGAAACATGGGCCCGCGCTGGAAGTTGTGCGCTTTGAATTCCACCACAATGACCGCTTGATTGCTGAACGCAAAACCAAGGGGCTGATCAAGGTCATGGCCGTGAAAGGCCGCCCTGTCGGGGCGTCAATTGCAGGCCATATGGCGGGTGAATTGATCGGCATGTGGGCCATGGCGATTGCCAACAAGATGAAAATGTCGGCCATCGCCAACACCGTTCTGCCCTATCCAACAGTCAGTGAGGTTAACAAACGGGCCGCAGGTGCCTATTTTAGTCCGAGACTTTTTGAAAACCCGACGGTAAAGCGTATCGTAGGCCTTGTTCAGCGATGGCTGCCATAGGCCCTAGCGAGGGACCATGACCAATTCACTTTCAGGTCGATTTCTGATCCTTACAGTGATCTTCGTGATGCTGGCCGAAGTGTTCATCTTTGTGCCGTCGGTCGCGCGGTTTCGTGAGGATTACCTGCTGGCACGGCTTGAGCGGGCCCAGATCGCATCACTTGCGCTGGAAGCGGACGATATGATCAGCCCAGCTCTCGAGGCGGAACTGCTCAAAAACGCTGAAGTCTATAATGTCGTCCTGCGACGGGATGAAATCCGGCAGTTGGCGCTTTCATCGCCCATCCCCTCGCCGATCACAGCCACCTATGATCTGCGTGATCCAAGCAGTATGACGTTGATTGCAGATGCGATGCGCACGCTGGTCGATACCGAAGAACGGATTATCCGGGTTATTGGCAATCCGGTGCGCGACGGTGGTCTGCTCATCGAAGTGACAATGGACGAAATGCCACTGCGCGATGCGCTTTTGGCGTATGGGCGCAATATTCTGTTCTTATCTGCCTTTATTTCGATCATCACGGCCAGCCTGTTGTTTCTGTCGGTGCAAATTCTGTTGGTGCGCCCGATCAAAGGCGTGGTCGAACATATGCAAGCCTATGCAAAAGCACCCGAAGACGCGCGCCAGATCATCACGCCCTCTGCCAGCGTGAAGGAACTGCGCGATGCCGAAGAGTCTTTGCAGATGATGCAAACCCAGCTGACAGGCGCCTTGAAGCAAAAAGAGCGCCTCGCCCAGTTAGGCGGCGCTGTTGCGAAGGTAAGCCATGATCTGCGTAATATTCTAACCTCAGCTCAACTTTTCACGGACCGGATTGAATCGTCAGACGATCCGCTGGTCAAACGTATGGCCCCCAAACTGGTGAATTCCATCTCGCGCGCCGTGAACCTATGCGAGACGACGCTGGCCTTTGGCCGCGTGGAGGAACCTGCTCCGGCACTGACCCGTGTCAACCTTGCGCAGATCGTCGGTGACGTGATTGACAGCGAACGGTTGGCCGCGGCTGACTATCCGTTGTCCTTTTCCGAAGATATCCCCGCCTCTATGACCCTGCGCGCAGATGGAGAACAGCTGTTCCGGGTGATTTTCAACCTTGTGCGCAATGCGCGCCAGGCGATCATGGCGACAAACCAACCCGGTGAAATCGGCCTGCGGGCCACCGAAGACGACCACACATGGTGCGTTACCATCACCGA
Source organism: Roseobacter sp. CCS2 (assembly GCF_000169435.1). Lineage (GTDB taxonomy): Bacteria > Pseudomonadota > Alphaproteobacteria > Rhodobacterales > Rhodobacteraceae > Yoonia. The sequence continues at coordinate 741,197 of NZ_AAYB01000001.1, forward strand.
CACTGGCCCCGGCCTGCCTAAGAAAGCACAAGAACACCTGTTCCAACCCTTCCAAGGCGGGGTACGCAAAGGCGGTTCTGGTTTGGGGCTGGTCATCGCAGCCGACCTGATCCGCGGGCATGGTGGCCGTCTTGAGTTGCAAAGCACGGATGCGGAAGGCACGACCTTCATGATCCAACTACCCAAAGAGGACCTTGCACTTGCGCCCGCAGCGGAATGAGAAAGATTGCGATTTGGGCCTTGCATCATCAGCCAAGCAAGTCTAAATCCCACGCTACGCGGATTGGTAGCTCAGCTGGATAGAGTACTTGACTACGAATCAAGGGGTCGGGGGTTCGAATCCTCCCCAGTCCGCCATTTCAGTATTTGTGAGACGACACATAGTTCTGCACTTTGCGACAGACCCTTTCCTTTTTCGACGTATAGCTTTGCCGTTTTGTGGTGAGGTTAGTCATGGGTTCCTGTGAGACGACACATAGTTCTGCACTTTGCGACAGACCCTTTCCTTTTTCGACGTATAGCTTTGCCGTTTTGTGGTGAGGTTAGTCATGGGTTCCCTTTCAAAGTGGTTTTGAGCGAAGCACTTCAGGGCGCTCGTCTCTAAAACCTGCTCCCGGCGAGGGTTGGGGGTAGCAAGTGCAACACAATTCGACTGGGTTGGTGCGGCCCGCAGGCGTAGCCGAGGACACGGCCCTGTCTAATTGTGTTGCAGGCGCGTGGGGACGACGTCCCCTAGTTCTTCCTGAACAGAGGGCGGATTCTGATCATTCGCTGCTGCGCAGCGCAGGCTTTCCGAGTTGGTCACAGCGGACTTTCAACACCACGAAACGAAGCCAGTTCTGTTTCGCGGCAGTTCGTCGGAATTGTCGTCATTCGCTACACCGGCAACAATCGCTCCCTATTGCAGCCGTAGCAGACACTTGTATCATCTGAGAGTTTTGGGGCTCCAAACTATCTGTTGATGCTGAACCATAAATCGGTAATTCTCAGTGTGAAAACAGAGTAAAATATCGGTGTTTCATGTCAACTCAGAAAACTGCTTCCATTTCGAATATCATCCAAAAGGCCAAGAAGGAAAACCTCAAAGAAGTAGATTTGTCGAATATGGGATTGTCAGAGATTCCCTCTGAGCTGTTTGAAATTCCTGACTTGCTTTCACTAGACTTATCTCACAACCAGTTCAAAAGATTTCCTAAAGAAACTTTCGCACTGAGTTCTCTCCGTACGTTTGAGATGTCGCACAATCCTATCAAGAAATTGCCCGAGGATTGGCACCATTTACAAAACCTTGCGCTACTAAATCTTACAGAAGTGGAGCTTGATGAATTACCAGATGGATTTTGTGAGCTAGGCTCCCTGCAGTTCTTGTATCTTGGATACAATAATTTGTCATACCTTCCAGAAAGTTTCAATAACCTCAAAAAATTGAGGCACTTGTTCCTGCACAGAAATAGATTTAATTCTATTCCGGGTAACCTCAAGCTCTACAAGAGTCTGGAAACCCTCACGCTTGGATCGAAAGTAAGAAGCATACCGAAGCGGATTTCACGCTTCGCAAATCTCAGAAGGTTGTGTATTGTTGATAATGAACTTGCTTCTCTCCCGAAAGAAGTCGCGAAGCTTGAGCGCCTAAACTCCCTCGAGCTGAGTGGTAACAAGTTGCAGGCCATACCGTCAGAGATAGGGTTTATGTCGGACCTGACGACGCTAACTATACACGGAAATGACCTACCAGCCTCGCTTGTAAGTGCTGAGAAGGATGGCGCGGGTGTGCTTCTCTCCCAGATCAGGAGCCTGCTCGACCCGAAAAATACAAGCATCCTATCTGAAGCAAAACTTATGATCACAGGTGAAGGTAAGGTTGGCAAAAGCTGTTTGCGTATGGCTCTTGATGGCACGATCAATCCAGACCGGGACCTGCTCAACTCGACAACTTGGGGAGTGGATTGTGGGACCTTTAGCTTACCAGACGCTGAAGACCCCGAAAAAGAAATTGACTTCAACTACTGGGATTTTGGTGGGCAAAAGATCTATAGGATTACTCATCAGTTCTTCTACTCAGATCAAGGATTGTACCTACTCGTATGGGATCCACGGTTGGGTGAGGAGCAGTGCCTCATCGCAGATTGGTTGCGTCGAATTGGAGCACGGACTGCAGGAGAAGCTAAAATCATTCTTGTTGCTACACACGCAGATGTAGATGGAGGCAATTACTCCCCATATGTTGATCTTGACCGATATGACAACTCCCTGACTTCGATGATCGTCGATCAAATTAGCGTCGATAGCTTTACAAAGAAAAATATCGACAAATTGAAATTTGCAATTGCCAAGCATGCTCAAGGGATGCCGGGGGTAAAAAGCCCGATTAACAATACTTGGGACGATGCTCGCAAAGCCGCACTGGATACGGCAAACACATCGCCTTGGATGAGCTATGTGGAGTTCAGCGACTTATGCAAGGAGCTGGGCATAGGTGATACAGAAGCAGTACGTTCAATTGCAGCAACTTTCCTTCATCGTTTGGGTCGCGGAATCTGGTACGGTATCGACTGGGAAAATGATGCCTTCTTGCATGATACTATTGTCAGAGATCCATCTTGGCTTGCCATGGCATTTATGGAGATCGTTCAGCACGAACGTACGAAGTCTGCGGGTGGTATCTTGGATCACAGTGATCTCACTGATGCGTGGATAAATCATGGGCGTGAAGAAGATGGCTGGCGAGTGTATCAATTGGATGATCATCCGAGGCTCTTGAGAATGATGCGTGCCCAAGGTGTCGCACTTCCCATTAGATCATCCCGAGGGGAAAAAAGCCTGATCCCACAACTTGTTCCGTCAGAAAAGCCTAAGCTGCCCTGGTGCGATCCCAATGATCTAGAACAAGATGATAGAGTCTTGAGGATGGAAGTTAAGGTAGTACCTGCAATTGATGGTTTTATGTCACATCTAATCGCTGCGCTTGAACCGTATCATTTCTATACGAAGGATGGGACCGGTGCATTTTGGCAAAGTGGAATTTTTCTAAAAGATACCGAGGGTCGCTTTAGGAATGAAGCACTCATCGAATTGAATACCGAGAGAAACTTTTTCTCAATCAAAATCGCGGCCTCCGGGGAGGAGCCAGGCTTCTTGCTGCAACAAATCGACGCTTCAATTGCAGAATGCCTAAAATTTTGGCCGGGAGCGAAAAGAGAAGACAAAATTCGGTGTCCACACCGCGTTGGTGATCACCTGTGCCAAGGCGACTTCAAGCTTTCTAGCGTTGAACGATGGCTGGCGCGCGATATGGAGAATGCAATATGCCACGAATGTGATCAAGTGTCGAGGCCATCAGATCTTATCTATGGTCTTCGCGGGCGCAAGCGCAATGACGAAACTGCCGACCGCCTTCTTGAGTACCTTGCATACAAGGAAAGACGGCCTGCTCCTGGCAGCATAGTTTTGTTACCTGCAAAGGGGCGATGGAGAAATATCACAACCTGGGAGATTCTTGGCAAAAGCAGAATGAAAGCCCAGCTTCGATCTGAATTTAGTGGTGCATTGGTTGCTGAAAAGGAATTCACATCTTCCCCTGGCTTGCTCCGGTACTTAGGGCCAGCCGCAAAACTTGGCTCATTGTTCTTTGCCGCTGCACCGCTGCCGTTGGACCTTGCCCCGGGTTTTGCCGATAGCTTTAATGGGTTGAGTGACTCACTTGATAAGCTTGGCGATCATCTTCCCGATGGCGAACAGGCACAATCGGTAGATCCCAGTTATTCAAGTCGAAACCTTGCTTTGGTTGCCGAATTCTTAGAGCAAATCGAGTTAATGCCAAGACGCTATGGGATGGACTTAGAGCGCGCTCCAGATGGGAAATGGTATTGGATGTCCGCAGCAGAAGTTGAACAATATCGCCCAACACAAGCTTCGTTGCCTTCAGGCACTTAAACTTAAATTGATTTATTTACCCGCTAGTCGACACAAACCAACAAGGTGATCTGAACTTCACGGCAACGAATTTCCGTTTTTTTCTGCAAACCGTAAGTTCGACCTTGTTCAGATTTTGCGCATGCAGCGAATGGCGGGTTCGACGGGCCGCAATGCAGCGGGCAGTGACATGGGTGAACGGCAGCTTTGGGCCGAAATCGCCACTACGAAGTATCAAAGGGTGCAGGGGAAATTGAGTACGGTGCCCCTTTTTCTGCATCTGATTCACTTAGAAACCCATATTCCACCAGTACCTTTTTCGCTGTTTCCCAATGAACTTGCAGTTTGGTAGCGATCGCGTTGATGGTTGCGCGTTCAAGCACGGCTTTAGAGATCTGACTTTGTATGAGTTTAGGTTTCCGTTTTCCACGACTGACTTTGTAACCAGCTTCTTTGAGTTGTTTCGAAAGGTTCGAAGGGTGCATTCGGATGCTGGCGGCTATGTCTGATATTCGTTCTCTTCGTTCATGCCGGTCGAATAGAGCTCTTAGATAATCGATCCCTGCCACTTTCATGATCTTCCTGACGAGACGAGGCGTTACACCGTAAAATTCGGCTAAAGACAGGTGATTATTGCATGACTTGTACGATTTCCGGACGTCTTCAAATGCGTGGAAGTGCAAGTGATTTCGGTCATCAAGGATGGTTATGAAGGGCTGACCGTTGAATTTGCACTTCCTCAGTCTCAAAGCTGTTTTCCTCCGCCTCCTGTAAACTGGGCCAAGAAAAGCTCTATTTGCAACCGAAAATTTGAACATCTTACAACGAGTGCCATAACTATTTTCATATTGTAAGTATTTGATACAGAACAGAAAAATTGACTCTGAAGCAGCCGCATGCGAATAAAAGTAAATCTAGCGACAAGCGAGGTTGATACTGATGCACCGGCCAACACCCACCGATCTTCGGAAACATGAGAGAATCAAATTCGAGCTGCGGTTGGTGGGGAGTTCTCTTGCCAAGGTGAGCCGTTCCCTGGGGCTGGCGCAAAGCACCGTGTCTGTCGTTTCAATGGGACATGGCAGATCGCACCGCATTCAAGAGGCCATTGCGTCGGAGTTGGGCAAGACCCCTGAAGAGCTTTGGCCAAAGCGCTATCGGACAAAAGAAGGATTCAAAATGAACTAACAAAGCTCTTTTGGGAAAAGTTAGGCCTCGAGTGCGTCAACACTCAAGGCCCGTAATCTTCGGTGTCAAATGAACTTCGACCTCACCTTTCTCCCCTGACCCACATGCAAAGTCAACAGTTTCGTCGTCCTTTCGGGCGTCGGCCTTGCACGTCTTTGCCTGACTTCAACTTCAGCAAAAGGTGGAATCCTTGTGTCGCCGAACGGCGTGCAAGGTCCAAATCACAACATGAAAGATGATATTTTTAACGGAGCTGGTGACCAGCCGCCGCTTCCCAGCCGCGCGACGCGACGGATTGCCAAACGATCAAAGTACAGTTCGCGGGGGGGCATTGTTGTCCAGCTTCGAGGATGGGCGCGTCCAAGGATCGTTTTTTTTGAAAGCAAGCTGGAACAGCGCGTGTTGTTCCTGCTGCTCGCTCGCGGTGATCTTATTGATCTGTGGGAGCAACCTCCTTCAATAGCATACTGGGATGACGAAGGGCGCCGACGCACACATTTCTTCGACTTCCTGATCCGACTCTCATCAGGTCGACGCGTCGCGATCGCGGTGAAGCCCGCAAAACGCGCTTCACGCATTGGTTTTGTTCGGGACCTTCAGTGCATTCGCGCAGCTATGACCAAAGACTTCGCCGATGATCTGGTTCTGATAACGGATCAGGATTTCACTAAAGCCGAAGCGTTGAACGCGGAGAGATACCATGAATTCTCAAGGTCCAGGAATGAAATGGCGTTCGAACGGCTCAGTGACGTCGTTCGATCCATGTCATTCCCCACATCTGTGGGAGCGTTGGCGAAATTCTTGGACGCGGGAGACCAGAGTTTCAGAACAGTCTTCATCGCGATCTACGAAGGCCTGCTGTCGGTTGATAGGACAATGCCCATTGATACAGACACCGCCGTTTATCTGGGAGTTGTTCGATGACAAATCCTATGCAGATATCGACATTCGCAAGATTGAGCGTTGGACCACTTAGCTACCGGAATGCCGCTGCAGCGGCATCTGGGTGCTCTTTCGAAAGGACAGACCGACCGGGAGTACAGGTTTACTTTTCGTTCGAAGAGTTGCGCGAATTGCTAGCTCAGCCGGAGAACTCTCTTGAGCCAGATTACTTCTTATTTGAGCGCCACGAATTGCGGGCAACTGGTGTTATCGCGGCAGTCGGCATGCTTCCTGATAAGATAAAATCTGAGGTGGTTTGGCGTTATGCCTATGTCGAAGTTGCACGCCAACTTGTCAAAGCAGGACGGTTGAAGCGAACCGAATTTTCAGTCCAAGTTCTGCTAGATGAAATCGAAAAATGCGTGAACAAGCAAGCCGGGGCGGCGCAGGATGGCTGGGTTCCCAAACGCGCCGGACGGAAAAAGGAATTTCGAGCGCCGCCGTGCGCAGGAACGCTCTTAGAGTGGATGCGCCGTTACGAACGCGCCGGGAATTCGCCTCTAGGGCTTGTTCCTCGAACATTCCGCTCGGGCAACTGGAAAGACCGTTTCAGTCTTGAAGAACTGCGGCTTTTGGGGACCTGCATCGGTAGGTATTTGACACGCGACCGACGATCCAAACGGCAAGTGGCGGATGATACTAAGACGCGGTTCGACGCTGAAAATGTGGAAAGAGTGGAGAAGGGTTTGCCGCCACTCCGCGTGCCATCCAAACGAAAAGTCGAGCGCGAAATTGCGAAGCTTGATCCTTATTCAACGTATGCCCAACGGCACGGGGTGGATGCCGCAAATCGTGAATTCATGCTGTATGAACAAGGTATCGATGCGAGCTATCCAATGGAGCGGATCGAGATCGACGAGTGGTACGTTGATTTGATTTCAATCTTGGCGGAACGCGGTGCACTTGATCACCTGTCAGCAGAACAGCTTGCAGAACTTCCGCGGGGTCGTCGCTGGCTCTATCTCGCAATCGATTGTGCAACCCGCTGCGTCGTCGGTATGCGATTGGCAGTTACGCCGAACTCGCAAGATGCAATTGCACTATTGGCGGACATTACGCGCGACAAGACCGATCTTGCGATAGCAGCTGGTTGCAAGTCAGCCTGGGCTCATTTTGGTGGTCTGAAAACGGTCGCAACCGATCTCGGTGCTGCATTCGTAGACGACAACTTTCAAACAGCCATTTTTGATGCACTCGGCTCACCTGAGACACCTACAGGTGGATTGCCGCAGTTGCGGGCGCGTGTTGAAAGGATTTTTGGCACATTTGGTACTAATCTGATGCCCGGTTTTGCGGGCCGAACGTTTTCCAACCCAAAGGACCGCGGTGACTATCCATCACAGGAAATGGCGTCGATCACCGACGACGCTTTGATACAAGCGCTTATCTTGTATGTCGTGGATGTGTATCACAATCGAGAGCATCCTGGTCTCGGCGGCGAAACCCCGAATAATTGCTGGAACCGGTTAGCACAAGAAAAGGGAGTTGTAGCGGACGTTCCCGAACGGACGCGGCGTAGAGCCTTTGGAAAGCTGTTAAATCGGAAGGTGACTGGTCGTGGTGTTCGGGTTTTTGGAATCGACTACACCTGTCAGGCTCTGCGACAGTTTCATCCGCATAGTCACGAAACACATGTAGACTTGCGGATCGATCTGAGGGACCTCGGCTGGATCATGGTGCGCATTGGTGATGAGTGGTTTCATGCGATGGCACTTCAGAATTGCTTTGCAGGTGTCTCCTACGATGAATGGCAAGCCGCCGCTAAAGAGCTGAGGCTCAAGTACCGCGATGAAGCGAGGTTGCAGGAAAAAATTGTAGCAGAGGCGCTTGCAAAAATTGCCTCAATCAATGCTGCCGAACAGAAAACCTTTGCAACGCTGTTGCGTAATGTCACACCCGCTGGCTTAGCACGTGGTGAAGAGGATCTCTTTCTTGGGTTGTCAATTGATCCTGAAGATCCCGAAAACTTCGATTTACCTCCGGATGACGACTTGTTTGGTCATGTAATCCCTGTTCCCAAAAGGGACGATGGGGGCAGCAGCGCAACTGTCGCAATCGAACCCACAACCGATAGCGATGCCGACGACGAAGACGCGCCTTTGAATTGGAGCTTTGACGATGATTGATCGCAAGGACATCCACCGTCGTCTTGCTCTGCTGCGCGACGATTTCGTTCGCAACGAGCCGTATCACAGCTTCTTTGAACAGTTTGATCGTCAACTTCAGAGACGGCGTGCAGCCCAATCTTTGGACCTCATTGAAGAGGCGCGAGCTATCGCCGTCATAGGTGCGGCTGGGAGCGGGAAGACCAGGCTGGTCAAACGCGTCCTCGAGCAAAATCAAGACCTGACGGATCCTAAGGATGGGGATGAGCTTATCGACTATATGCGCATTATCGTTCCCGCATCTGAAACGATGAAGAACTTGGCGATCCTTCTGCGGGAGAAATTGGGCTACGAGTCCGAGCGCAAAAGTGACAACGCATCTGAGATTTGGCGACAAGTTCACGTTCAGCTCAGAAATCGGAGAACATTCTATATCCATTTGGACGAAGCGCAGCATTTGATTGCGAGTCCGAATGAAAATGTTCGTGCAGGTGTCGTAGACAGACTGAAAACTCTGTTGAACAATGATACTTGGCCTGTTGGGCTGATCCTTTCGGGCACACCGAAATTGCTCGAGATGCTAAATTCTGACCCGCAACTTGGGCGTCGTGTAGATCTTGTGAAATTGCCGGCTATCAGCCGGGTTTCGCACGCTAAGGAAGTTCAGGCGATAATTTCTGCATATGCCGCAAAAGCCCAAATTTCACTAAGCGAAGATTTGGATTTCGATGATTTGGTGCCTAGGCTCATCCATGCTGGTGCGAATGAGTTTGGGAACACGATAGCCATGCTCGGCTTTGCTCTCGAAGATGCACTGCTGGAGGGGGCCGCCGAATTGAAATTAGGTCACTTCTCTGAAGCCTTTCGACGGACGGCTGGCTGTGTACCAGCTCTCAACATCTTTGTCGCCGCGGACTATCTGAGCATCGATGCGCGCAAAATGTTCTGGGATCACTTCTCCAAATTTGGAGGGAAATAAATGGCAGAAAATTTCCGCCTCATTTTCCCACTTAAGCGCTTTGAAACGGCAACGTCCTACGTCTCGCGTTTGACGCGATATTGCGGACTGCAGGAGCCTCGCGTTCTTTGTTTGGACTTTGGTTTTCGTTGGCAGGACTTTGTTCGCGGTGATGATGACCTCCTTGAGAAAATTGCAACGATCGGCGGTGCATGCCCAAGGGATTTGAAACGCTGGGCCGTGCGAACAGTTGATAAAAACCGGTTTGAGGTTTGCGGTCAAAAGGCGACCAAGGCATCATTGGTTCGTTCGCGCCTGCGTGTCTGTCCGCGATGTCTGATAGAAGATCATCAAAATGGCGGCAGAAATGGTGTTTTCCGTCGGGTCGCATGGCATTTTTGGTCGATCCGGACATGCCCGGTACACAACGTGGCGCTCGTTGTCGTTCCGCCTGAACTGCACACACTCCACAACTATGACTTTGTCGGACAGGTCCTCAAAAACTGGGCGTTTATCAATTCTCAAGCGGACAATGGCGCCAGTCACAAACCTACCGAGTTTGAGGGCTATGTTTCGGATCGGCTTAACGGCGCAGCATCCAATCCTTTCCTTGATAGCCTACCGATGCATGTCGCAGCGCGGCTATGTGAGGTTCTAGGATTTGTGATCAATAACGGCCCTAAGCATAGAATATCTGAAGCTACACAAGATGATCTACGCTTGGCAGGTCAAACCGGCTTCAATGCTTTGCGGAGTGGAGAAGACGGATTGTATAAAGCATTGGAGACGATGGTGAGCCCGATTGCGCTGCGCACGGTGCGACATCAGTCAGACTTTGGAGCGTTCTTTGAATGGCTGCGAACGTCGACCATGGGCAATGACTTTGAGAAATTGCGCGACAAAGTGCGCGATTTCATATTTCGCACATATCCTTTTCAAGAAGGCGCCACCGTCCTTGGTAAAACCTGCCCATCGCCAGCTGTGTTCACCATTTCTGGAGCATGGCAATCGCTGGGCATCCAGCGTCATCGAATGAACCGGATACTTCTGGCCGAAGGTTTGGCACACACGGATATGGCGGACAAATCAGTGCGGCTGCACGAAGGGCTGAAGTCGGAAGCGATAGATGATCTGAGGTGCCGGTTCGCGTCCCGGCTGAACGCGATTGAGGCTCAATCGGTGATGGGCGTAAGCTTGGAACTTCTCAATCAATTGCGGGATCATGGCATTGTCACGACCACTGTGGATGCTCTTGATCAAATTCCTAAGTTTAACCGTGATGAACTGGAACAGCTGTTGGCAAAACTGAGCGCTTTGGTCACGGAAACGCAGCCTGATGGAACAGATATGGTGTCCATTATCGACGCGACACAGCGTGTGAGATGTCCGCTTACAGATATTGTTAAGCTGATACTTGGTGGAAAGCTGACGCAACTATATCGAAATGCAGAGATGTCTGGACTAGCGGCATTCCGCGTCAATTTGTCCGAGCTACGTGCGGCCCTGCCGCAATTTGAGATGCCAGGGGTCACAAAAGGGGATGCATCCAGACGCCTTCGGGTGAACTACCCAACAATAAACTTCTTGATCGCTGACGGCGTGTTGATTGAGCGACGATTGCGAAATCCGCGCTCTCGGCAGTTCTTGGATGCAGTTTGTAGCAAGAGCTTGACTGCATTCGAGGCGAAGTTTGAGACTCTGGGTCAACTTTCAAAACGTTATCGTAGGGCATCGGGTCCGTTTAGTTCACATCTGGAAGCTAAAGGTATCTGCCCGATCGAAACGCCTGACGGGATAAGTTTGTATTATGAACGTAAGGGGCTTGAAGGGCGTTTGCGAAGGGCAGGACTTACTCCACCATGTGAAAAGGTGCCAACATGACGGATCGCTGCGGACCTTACGCGGATGAGCACCTATCGTTAACAACCGGGCAGATGGCTACCCAAAGGGGAAAAGATGATTAAACTTTCCAATGCGGTACATCCTGGCGAAGTTCTTGCTGAGGAATTTCTTAAGCCAGCAGATATAGATGTCATCAGTTTTTCGAGAGAAGCTGAAATTGACCCTCAAACAGCTATTGCTTTGATTGAAGGGCGTATCGGTATCACTGAAATGTTAGCCGGGAAACTAGCGCCATACTTTGGAAACAGCGTCGGCTTTTGGCTTAAATTGCAGGAAAACTATCAAATTTCAGCCCACCTAGAACAGGATTCCAGCTCGCAGCGAAATGTCGATCACCCCGATCAGCATGAAATCGATGACTGGGTCCTAAATGGACCAAAGAACGCAAAAATTGTAGAGTTGGTACGAGACTTGACGTTGGATAACGGTCTACGCCTTGCAGAGGTGGAAAGTTTCATTGTGACGGCCCTTGAGAAGCGGCGGCGGTTAATTCCTAACGCGCCAACTCAATCAGAGGGCGGTTAACATAACATCCGTTCAGCGAGGTATAGTAGCCTATCGCTAATTTTTGACTCTCCAAGAAAGCAAAACCGGACATTCATGCAAAGCGCGGCTAAAGTCTCAAACGAGCCCACTTTGACAAATGCTGCACTGCGCATGGATGTCCGCTTCTCAGGATGCAGCCATCAACGTGACAAAATCAAACCGAATTTTGCCAAAGGTTTGTGACCTTCATCGCTAACTGGCGCAGTTTCTTCAGCGCTATATGACACCGATGACGAGGGTAGAGCGCGCGGCTTCGACCACATCGTCGGTGACGAGCGAGAGGTCGTTGATCTTCAGGATGCGCTCGATCTGGACGAAGAGCCGGTGCAGGAGACGGAAGCCGCCCCTTACACTGCCAGCCAAAACACTGCCTTCGGCCGCGATGACAGCGGGTTGGGAAAGTTCGCTCCCACCAAACACAACATCTAGTGGGGCGAGTTTTTCACCAATATCGACCGTTTTCGACGCATCGACTACGGGTTCTTTTATGGCCACGATACTAATCGTCGCACCTTCAACAGATCATAACCGAAAATGCGAGTTCTTACTTATTGAGGTTCTTCAAACGGTACGAACGGCTTCGTGACGATATTTGTCATAATAATTGCAAGTGACCTATCAAGAGTCTGGAACATTGCTGGACGAATGAACTCCCGATTAGCCAAAATGACCTGACCGTTCTGTGGAGCATGTAAGAACTCGCGCCAACCCGGAAGGCTTTGTTCAAATGCTTCTGCCTTATCGAAGGCAAAGTCGCCCTCATAAATGTTTGTATAAGTCGTGATCATGAAATCAGAGTCGATCTGCTGTGCAACCTCTGCGCTGATTTGTGACCAAGGGTCTTCGCTATCGAGCACAAGTTGTGGCTGGCTGAATCCAAGATCATTTATCACTTGGGTAAGGGTGTATTGCTCGCGCGTAACCCAAATACCTTCGTCAAACGTAGGTTCGACAAATGCGACCGTTACGTCCGAAGGATCATCAATTGTTGTCGCGAGAACACCGCGTGCAAATTCCAGTGACCTTTCATATGCCGCAAGACCTTCTTCAAATGCGTCCAGTCGCCCAACTGCATCTGCAATCATACGATAGTTATCAAGCATCGGATCTGATTCAGGGACTACGACGACAGGCGCAACTGCGGACAGTTGATCGTAAAGGTCCATAGAGAAGTCCAAAATAATAATGAGGTCTGGTTGCAAACCTGCGATCACTTCAAGATCAGGCGTACGCCAATTTCCAATAAAGGACATGTCACTATTCTCAAAAGTGACATTGGCAACGTCCAGCAATGACCGGAGATATGGTTCGCCGTCATTGTAATTGACATCTATTCTACCCACAGACCCAACAATAGGTGCACCAAGTTCATAAAGTGGTGCAGTGATACCTTGCTCATCAAAAGCAATGATGCGTTGCGGATCGACAGGTATGCAGGTTTCGCCTGCATCGTGCGTGAACGCCCGCATACCTTCATCACAATCAAGCGCCAGTGCGGGTGTTGCAGCAAAAACCAATCCAGTAACAGCCATTAAATTTCGAATCTTCATTTTATCCCCCATGAGGCATCTTAGATGTCGGCTGGCGGATAGCTGGCTGTGTACGCGAACTGTGATGTTGTTGGCTGGGTCTGTCCATCTTTGCACAGCCCCCAAAAAACTACCATTTTAGCTACGTGAGTATCTTGGAGGAAACCGTAACAATTCACCAAGGAAATCACCAGTGTCGTATTGAGTTTTCCTACCAATTTTATCCCCTCTTCACAATATCCTACTAAAATAGTAAAGAACTAAGCAGGCTGCTGGTTACCATAAGATCGGGATCAGTTTTACGTATTAAGCATGCGCCGGGGGGCATTAGTTTGGAACATTCGGTCGTAGATATCGAAGCGCGGGTGACGCACAATCAAACCCGGCATATTCCACGCTTGAAAGTGACCGAACTGACTGTAGGCTACGGCACCAAGGCAATCGTTTCCGATGTCACGATAGAGGCTTTGCCCGGAGAAGTGACAGTTCTTGTCGGTCCCAACGGTTGCGGAAAATCGACATTGCTCAAAGCGATGGCACGCGTGCTGCAACCTATGACAGGACAAGCAACACTCGATGACGCTCCTGTTCATACGACACCAACCCGCAAATTGGCCTGCAAGCTGGCTCTCTTACCTCAGGGACCAGTCGCGCCCGAAGGGCTCACTGTACATGAACTGGTGAGTCAGGGACGATTTCCACATCAGACGCTCACGCAACAGTGGTCAGCCGAGGATAGCCGAGCCGTAGATGCCGCATTGGAAGCCGCAGATGTTGCGCAATTTGCAGAGAGACGCGTGGACAGCCTGTCGGGCGGACAGCGTCAGCGATGCTGGATCGCCATGGTTCTTGCGCAAGAAACTGACGTCATCTTACTTGATGAACCAACGACGTTTCTGGACCTCAAAGTACAGGTCGATGTGATGACGCTGTTGCGCAAAATCGCGCATGAGCAAGGACGCACTTTGGTTGTTGTTTTACACGAGTTGAATATTGCCGCGATGTTTGCGGATCAAATTATCATGATGCGAGGTGGCGCGCTGATTGCACGCGGCGCACCGGAACGGGTGATCACCCGTGAAAACCTTCGACTGGTCTTCGACCTTGATGCACATGTCATCGCAGATCCCATAACGGGACGACCGGTGTGCTTGCCGGTTATGTCTGGCTCATCTTCATGACACGTATCACGTGGCTTGGAATGCCAGTCATTCTTACGATGATGGTGTTTGCCTTTGGGTGGCATATCGCCGTCGGGGCAAAAACTGTTCCGTTAGCGGATGTGTTCACTGCACTGACTTCATATGACAGGACAAACTTTGACCACGTCGTTGTGGTTGATCTACGTCTTCCTAGGGCAGTCTATGCGGTTCTTGTCGGCGCGTCACTGTCGGTTGCGGGGGCACTTATGCAAGGTATCACCCGCAACCCTCTCGCTGAACCTGGCATTCTCGGATTGCTAACCGGGGCCTCTTTTGTTGTCGTCTTGGCTGTTGGTTTCTTCCGCGTGGTGGACCCGGTTTGGATTCCACTGTTAGCTGCTATCGGCGCAACAGCCACAGCGGCACTTGTCTGGGGTATTGCCGCCGCGGCACCTGGTGGCTCAACCCCGCTTACGCTCGTTTTGGCAGGGGCGGCAATTACGGCGTTTCTTGGGGCGTTCATTGCCTTGGCAAACTTGTTGGACCAAGAGAGTTTTGAAGCAATGCGCGTTTGGCTGACCGGAACCCTCGCGGGCCGATCTACAGATGTCCTGTTGTGGTCATTACCGTGGATGATCGGCGGTCTGGCGTTGGCCTTTGGACTTGCACGACAGGTGACCGCTCTCGCAATGGGCGATGACACAGCCGTAGGCCTTGGGGTCAACGTCGCAAAGATCAAAGCACTGGCCATGCTTGCTGTTATCGCGCTGACAGCGGCCTCTGTCGCGATTGCGGGACCTATGGGTTTCGTCGGCCTTGTAATCCCCCATGTCGCGCGATTGATCGTCGGTGCCGACTACCGCCTGATCGTTCCATTCTCAGCGGCGCTTGGTGCAGTTTACCTCCTGCTCGTAGATATCGCAGCCCGAATGGTGCTGGCACCCGTTGAAATCTCGACCGGCCTCGTCACAGCCTTACTTGGCGCACCGTTCTTTGTCTGGCTGGTGAGGGCGCGACTATGAGCACCTTTGTTCTTTCTCGCTGGAATGGGCGTTTAACACTGCGTTTGCAGCGCAAGGCCTTAATCGTTGCGCTGATACTCGCAACAATCCTGCTGAGCATCTGTGCAGCAAGTCTCATGAGTGGCAGCTACCCTCTGACTTTGCGAGAGGTCTTAGCTACCCTTGCGGGCGATCCCCCGGTTGATACAGCTGAAACCATCGTCTGGCAGTTCCGCTTTCCGCGCACTTTAGTGGCCGGGATGGCCGGGGCGCTGTTCGGTCTGTCGGGTGCCATACTGCAATATGTAACCCGCAACCCACTGGCCGATCCCTCGCTCGTCGGCGTAAGCCAAGGTGCAAGCCTCGCCGTGGTGACACTTATCGTCATCTACCCCGAAGTTAACATTGCCCTGCGCCCGCTCATAGCCTTTGGCGGTGCCTTGCTTGTGGCCGCGCTGATACAATGGATTGCGATGCAGCGCACCGGCGGCGCGACAATGCGGTTTATTCTGACTGGGATCGGCGTCGCTGCCTTTATCAGCGCCGTGACCACTTCAATGCTGACCTACGGAAATATTGATCAAGCGCAATCGGCACTGGGTTGGCTTGCGGGCTCTATCCATGCAGTTGGCTGGGGTGAGGTTTGGTCATTGGCGGCTTGCCTGATTGTTCTGACCCCCTGCCTGATTTGGTCAGCGCGGTATCTGTCTGCCCTGCGCATGGGTCCGGAAGTTGCCACTGGCCTAGGTGTCCCCATCAAATGGGGCCGCATCGGGATGATCACATTGTCCGTTGCATTGGCCGCGTTCGCGGTGGCCGCTGTTGGACCGCTGGGGTTTGTTGGCCTCGTCGCCCCGCATCTGGCACGCAGGTTGGCCCATTCCGGCGTTGGCCAACACCTGTTGCTCACAGCACTGACAGGGGCCGTCATGGTGGGGCTGGCCGACTTCATTGGACGCACGGCCTTTGCACCCATCCAGATCCCGGCAGGTATTCTGACCGCCATTCTAGGCGTGCCTGTCTTTCTGTTCATTATCGTCAAACAAAACACCACCCGCCAGCTCTAGCGCCTGCCGCTTCGCCAGCCTTTCACGACTGAAAAACTGGAGAATTACTATGCACCGAATTGCTGCGGCGGCGATTGCCGTCTTTATGACCACCCCCGCTTTCGCACTCGAATGCCATGAGGGGTTCCGCGCCTTTGTCCATGGCGAGGGTGAAACCTGTATCCCTGTTCAGCCCGAACGGATAATCGCAACCCGTGGCGATTCAGTGGCGACACCACTGATTGACATAGGTGCACCCCTTGTCGCGGTCGCCTATCGAACAGCGGATGACGGGTCACTTTGGTTGCGCGGTGCATCAGATATCTTCGGTGATGATGCAGTTGCCGCACTGAATCTAGCAAATGTAGGTAGCCCCAATGGCGTCGATCTTGAAGCTGTTGTTTCCGCACGTCCTGATCTGATCGTAATCACCGAGTTTCAGACCGATCTGATCCCGCAACTTTCTGAAATTGCGCCGGTGATCGTGACATCGCGCCAGATGACCTATTTCGAACATTTGTCTATGCTCGCCGATGCCGCTGGCATGGCGGATGTCTTTACCGAACGGGAACAGGCGTATCGGGACCGCATTGCGGAAGCGCAATCGCGGATTGGCGATCCTTCAGCGATCAAGGTATCGCAACTCAACATCAGCGAAGGCGTGATAGAATATTTCCCTAACTTTGGAGCCTTGACCCAGGTTGTGCGCGATATTGGGTTAGGCCAACCGCAGATGCAGGCTGATGCCGCAACGGCGCTACGTGACATCAGCATGGAGCAAGTGAATGAGTTTGATGGCGATATCATTCTATCCAGCTTCGCGCCCCGTTTTGATCAATCGATTGAATGGATGATGACAGAACGTTTCGACGGGGCATCCCCTGTCTGGCGCAGTCTATCGGGCGTGCAGTCCGGCAATCATTTCTGGTACGAACGCGATCTTTGGGGTGGCACGTCGTTCGCGTCACTCCACGCAGCCATTGATGGCCTAGAACTTCTGACAGCCGGGAGGACCTTTCAATGACTCGATTCAATCCAAAACACGCGCTGGGGTTTGCCGCCATGAAACTCATCCTCGCCGCCATTGTGATGGTGCTGATCTTGCCTGTGCAGGCCATCGCCCAAGACATGCGCACGGTCGTTGATGACACGGGGGTTGAGGTCACGATCCCCGTCAATCCACAGCGGATCATTTCCGGTCATGACCTTGTCATCACCATTCCGATGATCGAATTGGGGGTATTCCCCGTCGGAAGTCACGGGCGTGGTGAAACACTGGACGAGGCGTTCATTCGCGGCTCCGCCCCTCTGACGGGCGTGGACTTTGACAATTCTGATATCGAATGGGTTGGCAACCGCCCGATTGAGGTCGAACGCATCGCGGCCCAGAACCCTGACCTGATTATCACAACGGCATGGCAACCCGCCGATGTGGAACAACTACGTCTGATTGCACCCACATTCGTGGTCGACATCAGTACTCGCGATGAATGGAGCGTCTTCGACCTTTTGGCCGACCTCACGGGCACTGACGCCTCCCTGAAACTTCTCAAACGGCGTTACCAAATCCAGATTGATGCCATCCGAGACGAGATTGACACTGGAGCCATGACCATTTCGACGATTCATGCCTATGAGGGGCAGTTGTTTGCATACAACCCTTACGGCACCATCGGGAAGGTCCTGATTGATGCCGGGTTTGATCGCCCTGATTTGATCGAAAACGCCAAGCAAAACGTGATCGAAGAATTCAGCGCAGAGCTTATGCCCGAGTTTGACGGGGATTTCATCATCACCACATACCGCTCGTCAGCGGGTGACACTCCGGACGCTGTGCGTGACTATTTTGAGGGCGTTTTGCCGGGGTATTGTGATGTGCTACACGCCTGCCGCAATGACCAGATGTATTTCCTGTCCCGCGCCGAGGCTGCCGCAACCTCATACGCCGCCCTGATCCAAACCGCCTACACGCTGCGCACCATCCTTGGTGGGCGCACGTTTGTGCCGCTTGCTGATTAATACTGAAAGGAAAACCAATGAGACTTATCTTAACCATTTGCCTCGCTCTGCTTGGCACACATGCAACCGCGCAGGACATGCGCACCTATGTTGATGATCTTGGCACAAGTGTCGAAATTCCTGTTCAGCCACAACGAATTGTCTCGTTGCGCGGTGAGCAATTTACAGCGCCGTTATGGGAACTTGGCGCGCCTATCGTCGGATCAAGCGGAAGAACCGACGATGTTATCAATAACGGCGAACCTTACGTGCGCGGGGCGTTTGACCTTTTTAACTTAACCTTTGAAAACAGTGGAATTACATGGATCGGAAGCCCAAATAATCCCGATTTCGAAGCTATCGTGGCGCTTCAGCCCGATTTGATCCTTATTCCCCATTGGCAAGAAGATATTCAGGATCAACTCTCTCAAATCGCGCCGACTGTCGTTATCGCAATTCAACCCAACCCAATGCTGGAGCGCTATCGTAAAGTCGCGGACGTTGCCGGTATGTTGGATCGGTTTGAATCGTTCATGCCCGCTTACGAAGCCAAATTGGCTGTCGCACGCAACGTCATCGCAGATACGATCGGCGATCCTTCGGACGTCAGTGTGGTGATCGCAGAAGTCTGGAAAGACGACGGCGGGCTTGTTGTTTTTCAGGACTACGCCGCGATGAGCCAGGTCTTGCGCGATTTGGGGTTCGCCATGCCCGATTTCGTGGCAGCACTCGAAGAAACATTCGCGAATATCAGCCCCGAAATCCTGCCTCAGATCGATGCGGATTTTATGATCGGAACCTATAACTTTGCATTTGGTGAGCCTCCATCGCAACGGGTCGCTGAATGGGAAGCACTGATTCCTGTCTGGGACGAGGTATTGCATGCCCCGGCCAACAATCAGCACTTCTTCATTGACCGCGAAACCATGCGTGCTTTGAGCTTCCGCTCGCTTGAAACAACGCTGGCAATTTTCGTGTCCCAAATCGCAACACGCGATTTTGTGCCGTTGGCAAAAGCCGAGTAACGGAAAACACGAATGACAAAGCAACCAACCAAACACGCCTTTTGCACAGATTACGCCCGTGCGGAAGGCGAACCCTTGGCAGGATGGGGTGCACATCAATCCCGCAACATTCTAATCCAGTGGCCGAAACGCCATTGGAAACATTCATTGCGCATCGCGGCTGGTATGTCCGATGATTTGGTCGCCGCAATCGACGAAAGCGTCGAACTGGGATGGCGGGTGAACCTGATCGACCGCAAACCCTATTTGGGCGAAACGCTGCGGGTCTACCAGTTTCCAGATGCGGTCGCCTTTGATATCTCACCCGATGATTTGCCCCGTTTGATCCGTGACATTACGTCTGGGAACACCAATGCACAGGCACCGCACCCCCTAACCAAACCTGTGATAACCTGCTGCACCCACGGAAAACACGACCGCTGTTGCGCCAAGTTCGGGTTTGCCAGCTACAAAGCGCTCGCTACCGCCGCCGAAGGCCGCGTCTCGGTCTGGGAAGTTACCCATCTTGGCGGATGCCGTTTGTCCGCCAGTGTCCTTGTGTTTCCGCAACTGCATAAATACGGACGGGTTGGCGTCAGCGATGCTGCGGGTTTGATTGATGCCGCCATAAACGGTGCTCCATACTTGCCAAAATATCGCGGCGCATCCCACCTGTCGCCGCCCGCCCAAGTTGCCGATCTCACTGTGTTGAAATCTTTAGCCGAGCAAGGTCGCGTTGGCCCCGTTTCGTTGACTGAAGTCAGCACAGGCGAAAATCACGTTCGATTTCACTTTACCTCTCCGAAGTTGACTGGAGAAGTCATCAGTACAGCCAACCAAATCGCCACCTACGGAAGCTGCGAAGATCTTGAAAACGAACCTGGCCCTAACAGCAAGACCATTTGGACTGCTAAGATTGTCCCAAGCGGTCCTTGAAGTGATCTTCACGCATTCGACAATTATTCTCGGTGGCATAAAATGCCAAAGCGGTCATTAGCGTAAATGCAGTGAATGCACAGTTTGTCCGCACTGCGGCTATTTATAATCATGCGACCGAACGTCTGTAACTCAACCCTAAGGCGGTTAACATAACACCCCTTAGCCGACGTTCACGCTTCGTTACGGCAAGCGATTTCAGCCAAAGGTTGTCTGCGCGTGAAGTTCATTGAAAGCGCACGCGCAGACACAATTGCCACAAACTGCCGGACATATGGTCCGACATGATGGGCCCAAACGGGATCGCCGCCATTCCCATCACCACGCTCGATCCGCCCCACAGTGCGGCGTCTCCTGTGGTCCCCGCGCTTCATGGATCCGGGTCCCCAAAATCTACTTCGCAAATCAAACTGCTTAAGACGCGAATGCCTCCCGTTCAGTGATCTTCTCAAACTCAGGCAGAAATTCCTCATGGTGCAGGGCGAGGTATTTGGTGATCCGCTCATTGCTCACCAACCGCGTAACGTAGCCCCGCGCCAAAACAAGGTCGAGATGATCAGCCCCATAACTGTCTTCGACCAAACGCACTTCTCGTTCGAGGTTGGCGGACTCGCGTTCCATCAGATCAAGCTGTTCGCGTGAGATGCCTTTTATCTTCTTCGGTGTCGCACCAGAGACCAGTTGGCTTTCAGGTGTCCCCGCCAAGAGAGATTGGGCGTAGTTAACGGTATATTTGTTCATCGTCATCATCAGCTGTGCCGCTTCTATCTGGCGCATTGGTTTCATTTTCTTGAGGATACGAAACCCGGTCAAAGCAACCTGCTTGTCTTTCAGCATTTCGGCGGCTTCAGGACAGATGCCATCAAGCAAACGCCGCTTTTCTTGAAGCGTCTTGATGTTCACATTCAATGCTTTTGCCAAACGTTCCTCAGATGCACCCAGGGTTAACGCGCGCAAAATCATCTTATGTTCTTGGATTGTCGCAAGCCTGCTGATCCGCTTGTTATAGGTGAAGGCTTCATCATCGGTGGAAATGATGCAGGGCGTCTCGCTCACGCCTTGATCCTTAAGCACTTCCAAGCGCAGATGCCCATCAAGCAACGTGTATTGCGTGGGATCTTGTCGATCACGGGTCACAACGATCGGCTCGACGAGGCCAATCTCTGCAATGGATGCGACAATCCGTTTGAATTTGACCGTCTCCTTCGTTTGCGGAGTCACGACATAAAGTGGTGCGATATGATCGAAAGCGATGCGTCGTAAGTCGCGCTCGAATGCGGCGGCAACAATCTGTTCTTTGTCTCCAGTTGTCATGTCATGGCACCATCAATGCGGGTCAATCGATCTGCGATTGTCTTGGGAATATTGGACAGGCCTTCTGCGCGCAAAAGCGTGACAAAGTTCTCGTCTGAAAACAGCGTTTTCAAGGACTGGGTCAGAAACATGATTTCGCTTCGTGTCGCCCCGGCCTTACGCAGCAGGATTTTCTTCTTTTCCACATCGTTTTGATAGGTTCGCAGCAATGTCTCAACAGAGAGGTTTTTGCGCGACCTCTTGTCTGAAGTGCCACGTCCTTTGCCAAACTGTTTGCGCGCTTCGACCAAACGCTTCGCCGCCATCAGACGACCACCGCGCAAAACCTTGCTTTCATAGGCCTGACGCAGCACCGTCTGTACGCCAACATCATCGGCCTCGGCTATATCGACGGCGACGCTAACTGGAATTTTCCCACTTTCAACGGCGCGCAAGAGCCGATGTTCATGGCTTTCCAGCAATCGAATGACACCGTGCACGTATTTGACCGATAGCTGGGTCTTCGCGGCGATCTCCCGCTCAGAGTATCCGCTGTCTTTGAGGCGTTTGATGTCCCTCAGTAGATCAAGCGAGTGGTGCTGCCTGCGTGCTAAGTTTTCGACGAGGCTCATCACGAGACAATCCTCAGAGCTGGCGGTGATGACAACTGCGGGTATTTTCTCTTGCTTTAAGGCCTTGAAGGCTTCCAACCGGCCTTGGCCACAGACCAATTCGTATGTCAGATCCCCGCACTCATCATTTTTGCGAGCGGCAACAGTGATCGGGCGTTTCAGGCCAAGTTCAGCGATGTTCGCGACGATTTCATCAAAGACCTTTTGATTGCGAATGCGCGGGTTGACCACGGTGATCGCATCAACCGCAATGAGCTCGGTGTGTTCCTGTGGGGCATCAGACATCATGCGACCTCCAAGACTGAAGTGCGCTCACACATGGTGAAGAATTTTGTGAGGTCATCAAGTCGATAAGCGTCGAGCGACAAGCCATTGCTTTCCGAAAGGCGCAATTTGGAACGTGTCATGTCGACAGTTGGCAGGAGGTAGTAATCTAGCGGTGTTTCATTTGCCTGATCCATGCGCACCACAACTGTGATGTCTGGCAAGAGACCCGTATCTAACCTGATGTTCCATCGATACGCACCGGCACCGGTCTGTGTGCATCTGGCGATGACAACAGAAGCGGAAAATTCATCATTCATGGTCAGAAGGCTCGTCTTGGTACCATGCTTGACCAGGCCGCCAACCTGTTCGATCCCACCTACTGTCTCATGGATGATTTCCGCATGCATCTTACGCAGGCGCTTGTTGATCTCGATGTAGCGATAGTCTCTGTCAGGGGTGAAGCCGACCAACTTATATGCTCTGAGTAAGCTACCAAACCTGCTTTGATATGCGCCACTGGACGGCAAGGCGCTGGCTTCGTTGATGACAATGCCAGATAGAAAGCCATGCATCTCAAGGGCGTCCCGCAATCCGTCCAACATTTCTTCGTCGGAGTAACGTTGTGCTTTGGTCGCAAAGATTGCCTTGGCTGCGGCAAACAATCCGGCATCTACAATGGCTTCGAACGCGCCCTCGGAGCGTACCCAGCTGTCAGGACTATTGTGTACATGGCGTTTCTTCAATTTGAATGAGCTGCGGTTCCAAATGTTGTTACCGATATACTTCTCGTTTGAGAGCAGCTGACGTACGACGGCAGGTGTCCAATCCCGGTCCAGATCCGTTTTGATCCCCTTGCTGTTCAGATCGGCGGCGATCATGGCTTCGGATTGATTGTCATCGACAAAGTTGCGGAAAATCTGGTTCACAATCGCGATCTCATCGTCCGGGCCCGGTACAAGTGTCACACGGTCCGTTTGAATGCTCTTATGTTCGCCACGAACGAGAATACCTTTCTGATTGCCAGTCTCATCAATCAGCATGCGGCGCAGGCCGTATCCGGGAGGGCCACCCTGACGATAGCCCATCTCAATCAACCGAGACTGACCCGCAAAGACCTTTTGCGATAGCTCGCGGCTATATTCACCGGCCATCGCGCGTTTGACGCCTTTTACAATAGTGGAAACAGGAGTGCCATCATTCTCAAATTGCTCGGCGCAGTACTCGACTGAGATGCCCGCACGTTTGCAGACAAATTCATAATATGCGCCTTCATCCGCGTCTTGAAACCGACCCCAGCGGCTGATGTCGTAGACTAGGACAGTGTTGAAGTCCGTTTTCCCGGCTTGGATGTCATTGAGCAGCTGCGTGAGGCCATCACGGCCCTCAATCCGCAGTCCGCTTTTACCCGCGTCGGAATAGGTTTTGACAATCCGATACCCCCGCTGTTCAGCGTATATGCTGATAGCATCTGACTGGTTTTCGGTAGAGTATCGCTGATGCTCGGTCGACATGCGGACGTATTGCGCAGCCCTCTGGCAGTTGTCGTGCTTGTGATCATCGTCTGGCTAACTCAATGCTGTGGCCCTCCATTATTCAAATTCGCAAACCTGTACGGGAACTCTGCGATTCCTTCCTCAATCTTAACGGGAAAGGATTGGAAGCATGTTTCATAAAAAGGGCAGCTTGTTTCATCGTGAATGCAAGGGACTGGTTTCTGCTTCAGAATACCGAAAGGCGATCAGTTCGGCGCTGTCTCAGGAATTGGGCGGCGCTGGTCGCGCGGCGAAAGAAACAGCTCGTTGGACGGGAAAAAGCGAACGAACAGCTAAAAACTGGATGTCGGAAACCTACGGTCCAACTGGTGAAAACCTGATTGAGCTGATGCGGCATTCAGACACCGTCCTTGACGTTGTCCTAGTTTTGGCAGGTCGTCACGAGGAACGGTTAGCTAGACGGTTCACCTTTGCTAGGGATGAAGTAGCTGAAGTTTTGCGTGGTCTTGATTCGATCTGTAGGCCCGATGACGGCTGATTGACCGCCTGCACCGTAATTCTTGAGATCTATCGCCTTTGGGCGAAAGGAAATCCTTTGAGTCGCAAAAGGCAAAGTTAGTGCGTTGCGGCTTCAAAATTCCCTTTCAAAATCAGACCTTGGTCATCTCGAAAAAGGTAAAACTATGTGTCGCCCCACAATATTATGTAAAACGACACATAGCTTCGTCTTTGATAAGCTGCGTCGTGCTTTCCCATCCAATAGTGGTTTTGCGCCCGACTTTAAAACCTCTTCTTCGGATAGATGTGGAGATGGTATGCGCGGCTCATAGAAGCTGTCGTGGAAATTTAGAAACTCTGCTGGATAGCCGCTGGTTCAACTGCGCGCCTAAAGCAGATCAAATTCATAAGTCCGCCGCTGGCTGAAAGTCAGGCTGTTTCTTTTCCACTAAGCTGGTAATCCTAGGGCCAGAAAAAGAGGCTAATCCTATGACATCACCTCAAACTGTTGGCAGTGAACTTGCGCAGGCGATTGTGGAATTTTCGCACTTGCCTGCGATGTCCGACAACGCTGGTACACTCACATATGACAGGTTGGGCCAGTTTGTTGCGGACTTGGGCCATCATTTGGATACATCGCAGGTTGTCGGTATTTTTGGCTCACCGGGTGTTGCAATGGCTGCAAGCGCGACGGCCTGCGTCATCTCTGGTCGTCCGTTTGTCCACCTTGATCCTGCCATGCCGCAGATCGTACAGCACAACATTGTGTCCGAACTGCAGGCCAGCCTGATTATTACCTGCGAAACACCTGAGCCGGGCCAATTGCCGGGCAGTTGCGAAACGATTGATGCCAATGAACTACTTGGACGCGCGGCAGCACCCTATGCACCGCTGTGTCCGGCCCCTGTCGCGCCGCATGATCCCATCTATCTTGTGGCCACATCTGGCACCACGGGTCGGCCCAAGTGCATCCCCGTAGCCCAAGACGCCGCTTTCCTGTCATATCAATGGCGCGACGCATTCACGCCATATGGCGTGGACATGCGCATTGGTATCTACGTCTTTGCGATTTGGGAGATGTTCCGCCCGCTCCGCAAAGGTGCAGGTCTGTGGTTTCCCGATGCCAGCACATTGTTCGCACCAAGAAAGTTGGCCGATTTTCTGATCGCGCATGACATTGATGAAATGCTGTTCACGCCATCGTTCTATGACACGTTTCTTAACGCGCTGGACGATCAAAAGGCAGCTGCGCTACCGCTCAGGCGGATTGTCCTGAACGGAGAGATCGTGAGCGATGATTTAATCACCGCGTCATTGTCCAAACTACCCGATGTTGCCTTGTGGAACCTCTACAGTATCTGTGAAACCCATGATGTCTGCATGTCGCATTTGACGGAACCGGCAGGTGATGCGCCCGCATCCGTTGGTGTTCCGATGGAATATTTGCGCGCTGTTATACTGGATGACAACGATACGCCCTGCCCGCCCGGCAGTTCGGGGCAGCTTCACTTTGAAGGGCCAAGGATGCTTGGTCCGGGGTATGTCAACCGTCCCGAGGAAACACGCCTGCGGTTTCGCGAACTGACCATCGACGGGCGCAAGGCGCGGCTTTATGACACCGGCGATCAGGCTTGGGTGGATGATACCGGCGCGCTGCATATTGAGGGGCGGATTGCCCATATGCTGAAATTACGCGGATTTTCGATCCAGACCAGAGAGCTGATTGATACCATGCGCGACCGCTTGGCCTTTTCCAGTGCAGCACCTTGGGTGTCAGAGGTCGGCGCGCGGGGTCAATCCCTGATCTTTTACTTCGCAGCTGATGCGGAACAGGCAAAACGCAATACTGACAACTGGGGGCTTGCGGCGGGCGCAAACAAAACCCCACCATCCCTTGCCGCTGACCTGCGATCTGTGCTGCCTGCGTATTGTGTGCCTTCATTCATTGTTCAGATGGATGCGCTGCCATTACACCCTGTATCCGGCAAGGCAGATATGCGGGCGTTGCCGCCGGTTGAGGAAGACACGTCTGCCATCGACAATGCGGAAGATGCGGTGATTGCTGCGGCGGCTTTGGCTATGTCTTGTGGACCGTCCGACATTGATCCCGCCCTTAGTTTTCATGATCAGGGCGGTGATTCACTGATGTGCGTCACGCTGATGCTTGAGCTTGAAAAAACCTATGGCATGCCCATCGACTTTGATCTTGCGATGAATGTACCGCTGCACCGGCTTGACCAGCTCATGACACAAGAGGCCGATGCGCCCGCACCAACAGAGGATTTCAACCGACGGGGTATTCTGTTGACCGGTACAACAGGGTTTTTGGGCGGGCATGTTTTGGCAAAGGCCGCTGGCGATCTGTCCGCGGACGAAGTTGTCTATTGCCTTGTCAGGGATAAAAATCGCGGTGCACGTGATCGCTTGAACGACGTGGCGCTTGCGCATGGTGTGCCCAAGGACCGCTATGTTATCGTGCACGGAACGTTGGATGCACCGCAGTTTGCGCTTGAACCTGATGCCTACGCCGCGTTGGCAAAATCAGTCACAAAAGTTGTTCATTGCGCGGCGATGGTCAACTTGGCCATTGGACGCAAAGACATGCTGGATTGGTCTGCACGCGGCATGGAAACGGTGCTTGGTTTCTGCACCGACGCGCAAGCAGATCTGCGCTTTACCTCATCAAGTGCGGTATTTCCCGACCAAGGTGGCCCGTGGCCGGAAGCGCCGGTGACACTGTGGGAAGGATGCACCGGTTATGGCGCAGCAAAAATTGCGGCTGAAGCTGCAATTCTGGCCTCGGGCATATCAGCCGCAATTGTGCGTTTGCCGTCACTTTATGATCTGGACACACCAAACCCACGCGACATCTATGAGATTATTCTAAAGGCGTCGCTACGTGCCGGATCTATGCCACAAGCGCTGGAATTTCCGATGACCGATGTGACCGCAGCCGCTGCATTTTTGCTGGGCGATGTCACCGCACCGGGCGGTGCGATCTACAACCTGATGGCCGATACCCGTATTCTACCGCAAGATCCGGCGGCATTGCCGACAACGCAATGGCTGGCGACAGCGGAACTGCCGCAAGGCATTGCCAAGGTCATTGCCGAGTTCCCGGACACTTTATGCGCCAATTCAGATTTTGAAAACGCCGCCGCACGCGCCGCTTGGGCCCGGGTCAGCGACCAGCCTTTCGACACAATAAGCGACGCTGACACTTTGCTGGCACGCCGCGCACGCGATTACCACAAAGATCCCGCATTAACCTGAAAGTCTTCCATCGTCAGTGCACGTGCTGCATCGCTGGCCAGAAACGCCGCAAGCTCGGCCACCTCGGAGGGCTGAACAAGCTGGTTCTGCGGGTTTGACTTGGCATATTCGGCCCTGACCTGATCCAGTGTTTGGCCTGTTGATTGCACATCGGCGTCGATAAACCGCTTAAGCATCTCGGTCTCGACCCAGGTTGGGCTGATAGAGACGCATGTGATGCCATGCGCCGCACCTTCAAGGCTGACGCAGCGACCCAAACCCAACAGTCCCGCTTTCGACGTACAGTATGCAGCGTTGTTTGCCATGCCATGATGTGCAGCCACAGAGGCCAGATTGATGATCCGCCCCCAACTAGCGCGTTTCATATGTGGCATCACCGCCCGTATCATGCGGAACGTGCCGCTGAGGTTGATGTCAATGTGATCGTCCCAAACCTGATCGGGATGATCAATCACGCCCGCTTCTTCGTAAACACCAGCGGCATTTACCAAAATATCAACGCCACCCCGCGTCACCACAACATGATCAACAAATGCATCGACACTTTCACGCGATCGAACGTCGAGGGCGGCTGCATGAATATGATCAGCATCCGCACCAAGCACGCTGCGCGCATAGTCCGCATCACCTGCACCGCGTGTACCAACAAAAACAATGGTTCCGTCCTTCGCTAGCCTGCGTGCAATGGCAAGCCCCATCCCCGACAGTCCACCTGTTATGATCGCTGTCTTGTGTTCTGATGTCATGCTGCGCCGCCTCTGCAAAAAATTCCCTGAGTTCGTATGCTAATTGCGGCACATCCAGACATGCAACACCACAAATTGCCTAGGCGGTCTCCTTACGCTTTTGTGCTGCTAACAGAAGGTGCTGCAACAACCCCGAATAGAGTTTTGTAAAGCTATGTAGCGTTGACCGGATAGGGTTTTACCAACCATACATGCACGTTTTTGGTCCCGATATATATTAGCAATCCACCTGCGCTGTGGCCTGACCTGAGCGCCTTGATGATTACTATGTATTCCCATAGCCCATAGAAAAAGGCCGCCCCGAATGGAGCGGCCTTTTCTTTCAGTCCAATGCCTAGCTTAAGCTGCCAACGCATCCTTGGCTTTGCCGACAACAGCAGCAAATGCCTCAGGCTCGTTCACGGCAAGATCGGCCAGGACTTTACGGTCCACTTCGATCCCGGCCAGTGTCAGGCCATTGATGAACTTGGAATAGTTCAGTGTTTCGTCAACCGAACGCACACCTGCGTTGATCCGCTGAATCCACAAAGCGCGGAAGTTGCGCTTGCGGTTGTGGCGATCACGGGTTGCATATTGGTTGGCTTTGTCGACTGCCTGTGCGGCTACCTTGAATGTCTTGGAACGACGGTCATAATAACCTTTGGCCTGATCCAGAACTTTCTTGTGACGACGGTGCGTGACGGTTCCACCTTTAACGCGCATATCTCAAATCCCCCTGATTAACGTGCGTAAGGCATCATCGGTTTGATGATACCTTCGTCAGCTTTGCTCAATGTGGTTGTCCCACGAGCGTTACGAAGGAATTTGTTGGAACGTTTGATCATCCCGTGGCGCTTACCGGCCTGGCCAGCAAGCACACGGCCAGTCGCCGTAACCTTGAACCGCTTTTTGCAGCTCGATTTTGTCTTCATCTTCGGCATTTCCGTCTCCTATTTAAGTCGGTCGAAACGCGCGACTCGGCATGCCATTTAAGCCGGACGCGCGGGTTGAAGGCGGCAAATACGACAGCCCTCGCTTTATTGCAAGGGTGTTTGGCGTTAATTGTTAAGCAGATCACCCACAACACTGACGATCACATCATCCACTGTGTCCAGCGCATAAGCGCCGGGGTTTTCCTGTGCGGCATAGGCCATTGCCACACCGCCAAGTATCAGCAATATAATCGCCGCTTTGGGCCAGCGCCAATCAGCATAGGCGCTGACAGCAGATGGAATTGCAAAGGCCACCAAAGCCAGCCCCGTCACGAAAAGAAGATCGAAATCCATTGCTGTCGTCCTGCTTTACGCCCCTAACAAGACCTTACTCTTGCTCAACAGCGTAAATCAAACGTTCAGCACAAGGTGCAACCCGCAAAATATTTGTAGACCCAGGTGTGTTGAACGGGACACCCGCTGTTACAACGATCATATCGTCCTCGCCGGCCAACCCTTGCGCCTTTGCAGCGCGCACAGCGGCGATGACCGCATCTTTAAAACGGTCCACATGCCCTGTCACAGCACAGTTTGTGCCCCAAGACAGGCACAGACGCCGTGCGGTGGTGATATGGTTGGTCAATGCGATGATCGGAACACGGGGCCGTTCACGTGACGTCAACAATGCTGTCGTGCCCGACTGCGAAAAGCAGCAGATCGCTTTGACATCCGTCGTTTCCGCAATTTCGCGGGCGGCTGATACGATGCCGTCAGCAACAGTCTTGCCTTCGGCCTTGCGCGACGCTTCGATAATGTCGGTATAGGTCGGATCTGCCTCCACCTCGCCTGCGACGTTGTTCATCGTGGTAACTGCTTCGATGGGGTAGGATCCGGCGGCGGATTCAGCCGACAGCATGATCGCGTCTGCACCTTCGTAAATAGCTGTGGCCACGTCTGACACTTCGGCGCGTGTCGGCATCGGGGAATCGATCATCGATTCCAGCATTTGTGTGGCCACAATTACAGGCTTGGCCGCCGCACGGCACTTGCGCACCAGTTGCTTTTGGATGGGGGGCACGTTTTGGACAGGCAATTCAACACCCAGATCGCCCCGCGCGACCATGATGCCGTCGGACGCGGCCAGAATGCTGTCAAAGGATTTCACCGCATTGGGCTTTTCGATCTTCGACAGGATCGCCGCGCGTCCCTTGGCCAGTCCGCGCGCCTCTTCCACGTCAGCGGCCCGCTGCACAAAGGACAGGGCCAGCCAATCGACACCGAGTTCGCAAACAAATTCTAGATCTTTGCGATCCTTTGGCGACAAAGCCGCCACAGGCAGCGTGACGTCAGGGACGTTTACGCCTTTGCGATTGGAAATCGTACCACCCACGATGACTTCGCAATTGGCGAAATCCGCACCGCAGTCCTTGACCCGCAGTTTAATCTTGCCGTCGTTGACCAGCAAATGCGCGCCGGGTTCCAACGCGTCAAAAATTTCCTTGTGGGGCAGTTTCACGCGGTTCACGTCACCTTCAGCATCATCCAGATCAAGACGGAAAGGTGCGCCCGGCACCAGTTCTTCTTCACCATTTGCAAAGACACCTACGCGCAGCTTTGGCCCCTGCAAATCGGCCAGAATGGAAATCGGGCTATCAAGGTCTTTTTCCACTTGCCGAATGATTTCATGACGCACCTTAATTTCGGCATGATCGCCATGAGACATATTCAGCCGAAAGACATCTGCGCCCGCTTCATGTAGCGCCCGGATCATGTCGTAATCGTTTGAGGCTGGGCCGAGTGTGGCAACAATTTTCACATTGCGGTGGCGTCTCATATCAAATCCTTCGTGCGTCGGGTTCATATCGCTGGGCCGTTAGCGGTAACAGCATGCGTTGCGCCCTTATTGCGCAATTCCATTCCGCCTACAACTAGCCTAAAGCTCGTGTCAAAGGAATGACACGACAATGACGCAAGAACCATTTGAAATCATAGGGGCAGATCGCCCCGGCCGGTGGCTTGTGGCCTGTGACCACGCCACCAATATCATTCCCGATTGGGTCCATAACGGCGATCTGGGGTTGCCTGCCGCCGATATGGGCCGCCACATCGCCTATGACATTGGTGCAGCGGGGGTGACACGGCAATTGGCCAAGGCCTTGGACAGCCCTGCCATCCTGTCCCGCTTTTCCCGTTTGGTCTGTGATCCAAACCGCGGCGAGGATGATCCGACCATCATGATGCGCCTTTACGACGGCACGATCATCCCCGGCAATCGCAACGCCGATGACGCAGAAAAGGAAGAGCGGCTGCAAAGGCTTTACCGTACGTATCACGCCGCCTATGCCAGCTTGGCGAACACGATGAAGGCCCCCGTGATCTGTGCCGTGCACAGCTTCACCCCGCGGCTGAACGGTCGTCACCCCCGCCCGTGGGAAATCGGCATTCTTTATGCCGATGACGCCCGCCTTGCGATCCCGTTCATGCAGGCCTGTCGTGACCAAGGCTGGTGCACCGGCGACAACCAACCCTACGCAGGCCACCTGCCCGGTGACGCCGTGGACCGCCATGCATTGCAGCATGGCCGCCCGAATGTGCTGATTGAGTTACGTCAGGACCTGATCGCCGACGAAGCCGGACAAACCCTTTGGGCAAACAGACTGGCCCCTATATTATCAAATGTACTGGCCCAGTCGGGTCTTTGAGAGGACACGCCATGGACGACCAAACACGTATTGAGCTTGAAGCCGCTGCATTCCGCCGCCTGCAAAAGCACCTGATGGAAGACCGAACCGACGCGCAGAATATCGACATGATGAATTTGGCCGGGTTCTGCCGGAACTGCCTGTCACGCTGGTATCAGGAAGCCGCGAATGAGCGCGGGATCGAGATGACCAAGGACGAAGGCCGCGAAGCGTTCTATGGGATGCCTTTCGCGGAATGGAAAGAGAAGTACCAGACCGAGGCATCGCCTGATGCGAAAGAAGCCTTCAAGGATAGCCACGGATAGGACCCTGCCATGCTCGAACGCCTGACCGCCTTTTTCGGCAACCCCGCTGGATACCATACTGCACTACCGGAGGCTGATGCTGGGCATGCATTGGGCGCGTTGTTGGTGCGGGCAGCCAAAGCGGATGACGCCTATCTGTTCGAGGAAATCGCCCTGATTGACCGCATTCTTGGACAACGGCACAATCTAAATCCGGTCGAGGCCGCCAAAATGCGCGCCGAATGTGAATTGCTGGAACGGGAAATTCCCCGCACCAAAGAGATCGCCACGATCTTGGAAAAGGCGATCAGTACCGACGAGAAAGAAGCGACGCTCATCGCACTTTGGCGCGTGGTTTTTGCCGATGGGGTAAGGCGGGACGAAGAAAACAAGCTGCTGCACCGGATCGAAGAGGTGTTGGGGGTGGCACCGGCGCGGGCGCAAGAATTGCAGAAGTTGGCTGAGGGGTAGGACTTGCGCATTCGTGTGTACGCTCTCGTCACTCTAACTTGTTGGATTTTTGCATGAATAAACTCCCGAAGACCGACGTAGAAAGAGAGTTTGTCGACTGGCTGTTAGAGCAGAAACACCTCGAATATTTAGTCAATTTCGATCAATGCATCGAACCCAATTACGACGACTATGACCAGCGAAGCTACATTCTCAGATTGCGAAGTAGTGATCGGTCGTCACTGCACGTCATTTTTACTGCAAAGGACTAGAATTGGTGGCGCGGACACTGAAGACATCTTTTGCCCCATCGGGCTGCATCACTCCATCTGTCGAGACCTGAGTCATCAAAGGACCAGCCACATGACCCATGACGAGATTATCCAGACGATTGCCACTGCCACACGCGATGCCGCTGGGGTCAAAGCGCTGTTTCTCAGCGGAAGTTACGGCAACGGGATGGCGGATGCTTACAGCGACATTGATTTCATCATGGTCGCCGAGGATGGTGCGACCGATGCAATTGCCGAAATGTGGAAAAATGCGGTGGGCCAAACCGGCGAAATCGTTCTTTGGTGGGACCGTACAACGGTACCTGTGCTAATCAATGCAATCACGGCAGACTGGACCCGCACCGATCTGATTATTCTCAAGCCCGACCAGATGAAGGCCCATGCGCAAAACACACTGAAACCATTATTTGACCACGACGGTATTTACGGCGGTTTGCCGGAAAACGCCTTGCCACCGCAACCCAGCTCGGCGCGGTTTTTATATCATGTTGAAGAGTTCATTCGCGTCTTAGGCCTGCTGCATCTTGCCGTGGGGCGCGAAGAATACATCAATGGGGTGTTGGGGGTTTTCCACTTACGCAACAAACTGGTAGATTTGTTGATTGCAGAAACAAATGCGCCCAATCGTGGCGGTGTGTTGCACCTTAACCGGCTTATTCCGGATGAACAGAAAGCGCTGATGATGTCGCTGCCAGCCCCGGTGGCAGAGCGCGACGCGATCATCAAAGCACATCTGGCCTACGCCGCGGCTTTCCTGCCACGCGCGCGCAAAAGAGCTGCCGACTTAGGTGTCGATTGGCCAGGACGGTTTGAAGCGGTGACCTGGGCAAAGTTGCAAGACGCATTAGGGATAGAGCGACCTTATGATCACGTCCCGTAGGTCGCAGCCCGCCCTGAAGCTACGCGTATTGTCGAGGAGAACCCCGACCTACACCGCCATCTTGCGGCTCTCATCCAGATAAATCTCGCGCAGTCGCGCGGCCACTGGCCCCGGCGCACCTGCACCAACAGCCACCCCGTCAACCTCGACCACAGGCATTACGAATGTGCTGGCTGAGGTGATGAACGCTTCATCCGCGTCTTGCGCCTCGGCAATAGTAAAGCTGCGCTCTTCGACTTTCATCTGCGCCTCTTTGGCAAACCGCAAAACTGCGGCGCGGGTTATCCCGTGCAGAATTTCATTGCCCAGATGGCGCGTGATGATCGTGTTGCCTTTGATAATATAGGCGTTGTTCGAGGTGCCCTCGGTCACCGCCCCATCCTCGACCATCCACGCGTCATCGACGCCGGCGGCCTTGGCCATCATCTTGCCCATTGAGGGGAAGAGGAGCTGCACGGTTTTAATGTCACGGCGCGCCCAGCGCTGATCTTCGATTGAGATAACCTTGATGCCTTTCTTGGCGGCTGGACTGTTGGCCAGACCGGGCTTGTCTTGGGTAAACAGCACAACGGTGGGAGTTGTTGTTTCAGGGTCAGGAAACACGAAATCACGATCATCAGGTGCGCCGCGGGTGATCTGTAGATAGATCAGCCCGTCTTCAACATAATTAAGACGCACCAATTCGCGGTGGACCTCCAGCAAATCGGGCAGCACATCCGGATGCGGCATGTCCAGTTCATTCAGTGACCGCTCCAACCGTTTGGCGTGGCCTGCAAAATCAATCAGCTTG
Organism: Roseobacter sp. CCS2; assembly: GCF_000169435.1. Classification (GTDB taxonomy): domain Bacteria; phylum Pseudomonadota; class Alphaproteobacteria; order Rhodobacterales; family Rhodobacteraceae; genus Yoonia. The sequence goes on from NZ_AAYB01000001.1 coordinate 775,918, forward strand.
CCATCCAGAACAGAGGTCACTTCGTAAACACCATCGGCCATCAGAAATCCGCGATCAAAGATCGATACTTTGGCTTCGTTTTCGGGCAGATACGCGCCGTTGACATAGACTGTTCTCATGATCATCCCCAAAGTGCTGTGGCGGGCGGGTGCACGCCGTGTTCATCGAATTGCAAAGGCTCATCCCGGTCTTCGGCTAACAGAAGCGGTCCGTCAAGGTCTGTGAACGCCACACCCTGCGCAAGGATGGTGGCGGGGGCCATGGCAAGCGATGATCCGACCATACAGCCGACCATTACGCTATGGCCTTCGGCCAGCGCCTGACGTTTCAACGCCAAAGCTTCGGTCAGGCCACCGGTCTTATCCAGCTTAATATTCACCATATCGTATTTACCACGCAGCCCCGGCAGGCTGGCACGGTCATGGCAGCTTTCATCGGCACAAACCGGCAGCGGGCGGGCAATCTCGGCCAGCATATCATCCTGACCGGCGGGCAAAGGCTGTTCGACCATCTGCACACCAAGGCGGATCAGATGTGGGGCAAGGTCGGCGTAAATGTCTGCGGTCCAGCCTTCATTGGCATCCACGATGATCGGCACATCAGGCGCGCCACGGCGCACAGCCTCCAGACGGGCCATATCATCCGCTGTGCCCAGTTTGATCTTGAGCAGAGGACGATAAGCGTTTTGTGCTGCCTGTTGTGCCATCTTTTCGGGAGTATCCAGCGATAGGGTATAGGCTGTCATCTCTGGCTCTGGGGTGGGCAACCCCAATAGATCCCAAACCCGCTTGCCCGCGCGCTTTGCGGCATGATCCCAGAACGCGCAATCCAGCGCGTTGCGCGCGGCACCGGCGGGCAGCGCATCGGGAAGATCGGGCCATGCCCCCGAAAAACCTTCAATCTGGGCCGTCACACTGTCTATCGTTTCGCCGTAACGACCATAAGGGACACATTCACCTCTTCCGCGCGCACCATCGCCTTGCACCGAAACGGTCAAAACTTCGGCCTGCGTGCGCGACCCGCGGCTGATCGTAAAGACCTGCGCCAATTGAAACACATCACAGGCAACGGATATTTGCATTACTTATCTTCTCATGTTCAAAAATACCTCCGCCGGAGGCATTAAAGTTTTTCGAGGGCATCCACCAAACGTCCAGCGCCCTGCCGGAAAGTATCGACCGTGGGCAGGCCCATACGGTCTTCAACCTGGGCCATATAGGCCAACGCGTCTTGTTCTGACAGATGCTGGGTGTTTACCGAAATGCCAGTGATCTGGCATGCTGGGTTCGCGACACGGGCGATTGGCAAAGCAGTGTCCCGCAAGGTTTCAAGGCTGGGCAAATCATAATCGGGCAGGCCGCGCATGTGGGTGCGTGTCGGCTCGTGCGACAGGATCAAGGCGTCAGGCTGGCCCCCGTGGATCAACGCCATGGTCACGCCGGAATAAGAAACATGGAACAGGCTGCCCTGCCCTTCGATATGGTCCCAGTGATCGGTATCATTGTCAGGGGTCAGGTATTCGACGGCACCGGCCATGAAGTCGGCAATCACAGCATCCAAAGGCACGCCGCCACCTGTGATCAAAATACCTGTCTGGCCGGTCGGGCGGAAGGTGGATTTCATGCCGCGCCTTTGCATTTCAGCGTCCATCGCAAGGCCGGTGTACATCTTGCCAACAGAGCAATCGGTGCCAATCGCAAGACAACGCTTGCCGATCCGTTTCTTCCCATTTGCAATCGGGTAAGCAACCGAGGGAATACGCACATCAAACAATGTGCGGCCGTTCACGCGGGCAGCAGCAACCAGCTCATCCTCGTTCCGCAACAGATTGTGCAAACCAGAGGCAATATCAAACCCCATCTGCAGTGCTTTGACCAACACCTCTTTCCATGCCTTTGAAATATAACCGCCCCGGTTTGCCACCCCGATGACAAGGGTCTGCGCGCCAGCGGCGCGTGCCTCTTCCAGCGTCATGTCACCGATGCCAACGTCAGCGCCGCAACCGGGCATCCGGAATTGGCCAACAGCGTTTTCTGGCCGCCAGTCCTTGATCCCCTGCGCCACCTTGGCGGCAAGTTGATCCGGTGCATCGCCGAGAAACAAAAGATAGGGGGTCTGGATCATGACAAGGCTCCAATAACAAAAGATTCGCGTTGTGGCGAAGATATTGGGCATGGCAGCGCAATGTCATCGCAGAATAGATCGGTATTGATATTGATTGCGCCAGTTTCTTGCGCAAATAGCTTCAATCATCGAAGGAATAAGCGTCGATCCATGTAAGGTGGATCATGATCCACCTTACCAAACAAAAAACCCGGGCGCGAACGCCCGGGCATTGCAAAACTGATCCGAAAGATATCAGCCCTTTGCGAATTCCGGGTAGGCCTCCATGCCAAGCTCTGACACATCCAGCCCATCAATCTCGGACTGTTCAGAGACACGGATACCCACGACCCCTTTCAGGATCGTCCACGCCACAAGGCTGACCACGAAGGTGAAACCGCCGATAGCGATAAACCCGATGAACTGCGTGACAAAATTGCTGTCCGCGCCGGCATAGACCGGCACAACAATCGTGCCCCAAAAGCCCGCAACAAGGTGAACCGAGATTGCACCAACAACGTCATCAATCTTGAGCTTGTCAAAGAATGGCACCGCAAAGACCACGATGATACCACCGACAGCACCGATCCAAAGCGCACCAAACAAGGTAGGCTCTAGTGGGCTGGCTGTGATGGACACCAGACCGGCCAATGCGCCGTTCAGCACCATGGTCAGGTCAGGCTTTTTGTACATCACATTGGTCATGATCAACGCTGCAACAGCACCGGCAGCCGCCGCCATGTTGGTGTTGGCAAAGATACGGCCCACGTCTGTGATGTCGCCCACTGTACCCGCAGCCAGCTGCGAACCACCGTTAAAGCCGAACCAACCCAGCCACAGGATGAATGTACCCAAAGTGGCCAGTGCAAGGTTTGAACCCGGCATCGGGATGACTTTGCCATCCTTGTATTTGCCGATCCGCGCACCAAGCACGATTGCACCTGCAAGGGCTGCGAAACCACCGGCTGCGTGCACAACAGTTGAACCGGCGAAGTCATAGAAGCCCATCTCGGACAACCAGCCGCCGCCCCACTGCCAGGAGGCACCAATTGGGTAGATCAGACCCGTCAGGATCACGACGAAGATCAGGAAGGGCCACAGCTTGATACGCTCAGCCAATGTACCCGATACGATAGAGGCCGTAGTTGCACAGAACATCAACTGAAAGAAGAAGTCAGAGGCAACAGAGGCGTAGTCAAGCGCTGCATCTGCAGTAGCCAAACCGACGGGTTCAAGCGATGTTGGAAGGAATGTGCCGAACCAACCTGGGATGATCCAAGCGTCGCCCGGGTACATCAGATTAAAACCGACCAACCAATACATGATGGCGGACAGTGAATAAAGCGCGATGTTCTTGGTCAGCTGTGTTGTGACGTTTTTTGACCGCACAAGGCCCGCTTCCAGCATGGCAAAACCAGCGGCCATCCAAAACACAAGGAAACCACCGATCAGGAACAATAGCGTCGTGTAGATGTAGCCGCCAGAAAACAGAGGGCTGTAGAGTTTATCAACCACACCTGCTGCTGCTTCTGCAGGATCATCACCTGCATCAATAGCTTCCTGTGCAGCCGCGGCTGCTTCTGCAATCACACGCTCGCGCATGATTTCGTCTGGCGTAAGATATGCTGCTTCACCGGCCGCAACCGCTTCGGGTGATGGCTCGTCCTGGGCCATGCTCACGGATGGGATCGTGATCAGCGCGGCCGTTAGCAGCGCGAGCATGCTAAAAAGTAAATTCTTAAGTTTCATAAATCTGTCCCTCGTTCCGCGATCAAAGCGCGTCATCATTGGTCTCGCCGGTCCGCACGCGCATGGCACTTTCCACGTCGAGAACGAAAATCTTGCCGTCGCCGATTTTCTCGGTCTTGGCGGTGGTTGCGATGGTGGATACGACCTGATCAGCCATGCTGTCTTGCACCACGATCTCAAGCTTGACCTTGGGCACGAAATTCACGGCATATTCCGCACCGCGGTAAATTTCAGTGTGGCCGGATTGAGAGCCGAAGCCCTTGATTTCAGACACCATCATGCCGCGCACGCCAACGGTGGTCAGTGCTTCGCGGACCTCCTCCAGCTTGAACGGTTTGATTGTTGCAATGATGAGTTTCACGTTCTTCCCCTTGCAAATTCTCTTGCAGACCCTCGTTTCGGCAGCGCCTGCTTGCACGCACTGACAAAGCGCGAGTCTGGCGGCGCGACAAGATTGCCGCACCTGCATAATGATCTGTTAACGATAGCTTTTGCACAATTTTTGCACAAATCAACTGCTTCGCCTAATTATTATGCAAAGTAAAAAGGCGCCTATTGCGACTCATCCCCGCTCTACATTCGGTTCGGATGGCGTTATAGTGATTTCAAAATAGACCCAAAGCAGTCAATCGAGCGGATCATGAGTGGAAACGGCAAAAAGCGGCCCCCTTTGGTGGCTGACAAGCGCTATGCAGCCAAACCTGCGGCCAAAAAGACGGGCGCGCCCAAGAAAACAACCGCAAAACCTGCGGCCCGCAAACGCAAGGTGGCCCCAAAGAAGGCCCATCCAAGCGGGTCCATGGGCTGGTTCCTGACCCCTTTTCGATGGCTGGTCCGCCTGATCTGGGCCTTCACATGGCGCGTTGGTCTTGTAACCGCGCTGATTATCGGCGGATTTTCGTTCTATTTCGCCGCTCAAATGTCCGACATCGCCGAACTGGTTGATCAACGCACCCGTGGCTCTGTCACCATGACCGATCTGCAAGGCGAGGTTTTCGCATGGCGCGGCGACCAGTTTGGCGGGATGGTCACGACCGATACGGTGTCACCGCATTTGCACAATGCCGTTGTCGCGACCGAGGATAAGCGGTTCTATCGCCATCTTGGAATTTCGCCGCGCGGCATCGCCTCTGCCGTCCGCATCAACCTGCGTGAAGGGCGCGGTCCACTGTCTGGCAACGGCGGCTCGACCATCACGCAACAGACAGCAAAGCTGTTGTGCCTTGGTGTGCCGTATGATCCTGCCAAATGGGACAGCGAGCGCGACTATGAGGCTGATTGCCGCCGTACCACGCTGTGGCGCAAAGCACGCGAGGCTGTGTTCTCGGTTGGCATGGAGATTGCCTATACCAAAGAAGAAATCCTGACCATCTATCTGAACCGCGCCTATCTGGGTGCAGGCAGCCGGGGATTTGAGGCCGCAGCACAGCGTTACTTTGGCATCTCCGCCGCTGAGGTGAACCCGGCACAGGCAGCGATGCTGGCAGGTTTGTTGACCGCCCCTTCCGCGAATGCGCCAACCCGTAATCTGCAACGCGCCCAAGATCGCGCGTCTATTGTCATCGGATTGATGGAAGATCAGGGCTATATCTCAGAGTCGCAGGCCCGCGAAGCACGCCTGAACCCCGCGACCTTGTCAGAGGCGGCGCGCGCCAGTTCTGGCGGGTTCTTTGCTGACTGGGTGATGGCCAGCGGGCCAGAATTCTTTACCCGCGACACAACCGAAGATGTGGTGATCCGCACAACGCTGGATCAACGCATTCAAACTGCGGCAGAAGATGCCCTGATCCAAGTGTTCCAAAACGACGTGCGCGAGGGGTCAGAGGCGCAGGCAGCCATTGTCGTTATGTCTGCCGATGGTGCGGTCCGTGCCATGGTCGGTGGGCGCAACATTAGTGCAACAGGCGCGTTCAACCGGGCCACACAGGCGCTGCGGCAGACCGGATCGGCGTTCAAACCGTTCATCTATGCTGCGGCCCTTGATCTGGGCATGTCGCCCTATGACATGATTGACGATGCCCCTGCGTGCTGGACGCGCCCCGGCTCACCGCAATGGTGCCCTGAAAACTATGACCGTGAATTCGTTGGTCCAGTGACTTTGGTGGACGCGCTGGCGACCAGCCGCAATATCCCGGCCATTACCTTGTCGGAAGAGGTCGGGCGCGGTTTGGTCAGCGAAGTCGCCAACGGTTTTGGTGTGCAAGGCGATCTGGCCGCTGGCCCTGCGCTGGCGCTGGGTGTGTCCGAAAGCACATTGCTGGATATGACAGGTGCCTTTGCCGGCATCCTGAACGGTGGATCACAGGTCACACCTTATGGGCTGACCGACCTGCGGTTGATGGGGGATGATACCCCATTGATGGACGCAACCGGCGTGGGCATCGGAGAGCGGATCATCCGTGAAGAGGCCGCGCGCCAACTGACGTGGATGATGACCAAAGTCGTCGAAGACGGCACCGGGCGTCGTGCCCGTATTGACGGATGGCCGATTGCGGGCAAGACCGGCACGACCCAAGGGTCGCGTGATGCGTGGTTCATTGGGTTCACCGGGGATTACGTGACCGGTGTCTGGATGGGATATGATGACAATAGCCGCCTAAGCGGTGTTACCGGCGGTGGACTGCCTGCCACGATCTGGCGCGAAACGATGTTGCGTGTGCTTAGTGGGCGACAGCCAACGCCATTGCCGCTGATGATCCCGCAGCAACCGGCCTCAACAGGTGTTTTGGAAAGCCAGGGCGGGCAAGCGCCAGCGCAGGATATCCTGAACCTGTTGGACAGTATTCTGACAACCGGCAACTAGGTCGCGTTCTATAGAGCTGCAGTTGATTGCACCCTGCCCGTTTGCCCGCTAGCGTCTGGGCAAATAATAAAGGGAGACCGCAATGAGCGTGATTGAAACCAAGCTGGCTGAACTGGGCGTGACATTGCCAGATGCACCCGCACCAGCGGCCAATTATGTGCCTTATGTTGTCTCAGGCGACATGGTGTATGTATCGGGCCAAATCTCGGCCAATGCTGACGGTATGATTACGGGCAAACTGGGTGCTGATATGGACGCGCAGGCTGGAGCGGATGCGGCGCAAACCTGTGCGGTCAATTTGTTGGCGCAACTCAAAGCAGCGTGCGACGGCGATATTGATCGCCTTGTCCGCGTTGTAAAGCTGGTGGGTTTTGTAAATTCGACCGCTGATTTCGGGGATCAGCCCAAGGTTATCAACGGCGCATCCGATTTCATGGTTGCCGCTTTAGGCGATAAGGGTCGCCATGCCCGGTCTGCCGTAAGTGCCGCCAGCCTGCCTTTTGGCGTCGCTGTTGAAATCGAAGCGATCTTTCAGATCAAATGACCCTGCCTGCGTCGTTTATTTCCCGCCCGATCACCCATCGCGCCTTGCATGACCGCAACGCGGGGCGGGTTGAGAATAGTGTGAAATCCATTCAGGCCGCTTTGGATGCTGACTATGGCATTGAGATGGATGTGCAATTGACCCGCGATGGTCATGCGATGGTGTTTCATGATGATCGGCTGGATCGGCTGACGGGCGAAACAGGACCAGTGTGGGATCGAACGCGCGCAGAGCTAGAGGCGACCCCCCTGACCGATGACGGTGGCACAATCCCATCGCTTGAGGCTGTGCTGGCGCAGGTTGCGGGTAAGGTCCCGCTGCTGATCGAGATCAAGGATCAGGACGGTGCGATGGGGCCAGACATCGGCCCGCTTGAGGCTGCGACCTGTGCAGCCTTGAAGGACTATGAAGGCGATGTCGCCTTGATGTCGTTTAATCCGCACGCGGTTGCAGCCTGCGCTGACATTGCCCCGGACATCCCCCGCGGCATCGTCACCTCAAGCTATCAGGCGCAGTTCTGGCCAGAGGTCCCTGATCGCGTCAGGGGCGTGCTGCGCGAAATTCCTGATTATGACCGGGTTGGCGCTTGCTTTATCAGCCACGAATCCACCGATCTTGATCGCCCGCGTGTGGCCGCGTTAAAGACGCAGGGTGCGCAAATCCTGACTTGGACCATCCGGTCCGCCAAAGCCGAGGCTGAGGCAAGGCGCATTGTCGATAATGTCACATTCGAAGGCTACTTGGCTTGACGCCGCGCGCGATGCGCCCAAGTTGCACCTTATGAGCGACGCACCCATCGAGATTACCGCCCACCCGACGATGAACGCGATTGATGCGGATGATTGGGATGCCTGCGCCTGCCCCGAGGCTGCGGATGGTCGCCCTTATGATCCGTTTACGACGCATCGGTTTTTAAAGGCGCTGGAGGAGAGCGGTTCGGTTGGTCCGGGCAGCGGCTGGCAGCCGCGCTATGTGACGGCCAAGCAGGATGGCGAAATGATTGCGGCAGCCCCGCTTTATGCCAAGGGGCATTCACAGGGCGAATATATCTTCGATCATAACTGGGCGCATGCTTTTGAAAATGCAGGCGGACGGTACTACCCGAAGTTACAGATCGCTGTGCCGTTTACACCAGCGACAGGCCGGCGGTTTTTGACCAAGCCCGGGCACGAGGTGACGGGCATGTCGGCCCTGATCCAAGGTGCGGTACAGATTGCTGCCGATAATGAGCTATCATCGGTTCATGCCACCTTTTGTACTGAAGCAGAGGCGATTGCCGGGGCTGAGATGGGGTTGCTAACCCGGATCGGCCAGCAATTTCATTGGCTGAATGATGGCTATGCGGATTTCGATGCGTTCCTTGGGTCACTTTCCAGCCGCAAGCGCAAGAACATGCGCAAAGAGCGCGCGCAAGCGAATGGCTTTGGTGGTGATATTGTTGAACTGACAGGCGACCAGATCAAACCCGAACATTGGGACGCGTTTTGGGTATTCTATCAGGACACCGGCAACCGCAAATGGGGCACACCATATTTGACGCGGGCGTTCTTTGACCTTGCCCAAGAAACGTTACGCGATGACATGCTGATGGTGCTGGCAGTCCGTGATGGGCGGCCTGTAGCGGGCGCGCTGAATTTCATCGGGCGCGATACGCTTTATGGCCGCTATTGGGGCTGCACCGAACATCACCCCTGCTTGCACTTTGAGGTCTGCTATTACCGCGCCATCGACTATGCGATCCGGCACGGGCTAGGTAAGGTTGAGGCAGGGGCGCAGGGCGAACACAAACTGGCGCGCGGTTATCTGCCGGTGGCCACCCATTCGTTGCATTGGTTTGGCGATGCGGGGTTCAAAGATGCCGTCGCCCGCTATCTAGAGGCTGAACGCGACGCCGTGGACAATGAAATCGAAGTGTTGACCACTTATGGCCCATTCCGCAAAACAAATATGGAGGATCACCAATGACCGACAAACTGACCGCAGCAGAACATGCAGAGAAAATTGACCCGCTCCTCGAGAATGGATGGACTTTGGTGGATGGGCGCGAGGCGATTTACAAAAAATTCGTCTTTGCAAACTTCGTCGAAGCCTTTGGGTTTATGACCCGTGCGGCGATCCATGCGGAAAAGCTGAACCACCATCCTGAATGGTCCAACGTCTATAAAACCGTCGAAGTGACCTTGACGACGCATGATGCAGGTGGCCTAAGCGCGCTCGACGCGCAATTGGGTGCGACATTGGATAAACTCGCCGGGGGCTGACTTGGACGAACTGCTGAATACCGTCATCTGGGATGGAAACACCATTGCGGACCTGCTGACACTTGAATTTCTGGCATCCGCCGTGGGCAATGTGCTGGCCGCGCTTGCGATCTTGTTCATTGGCTTTCTGGTGGGGGGATGGGTCCGGCGCAGACTTGTCAGTCTGGGTGGTAAACATGCCCACCTTGATATCACATTGTTCAACTTTCTGGGCAATGTGGCGCGCTACATTGTCATCGGCTTTGCGTTTCTTTTCGTGCTCAATACCTTTGGGGTGCAAACCACATCCGTCGTCGCCGTCATTGGTGCTGCGGGTCTGGCGATTGGTCTGGCACTGCAAGGGACGCTGTCGAATGTGGCCGCTGGCGTGATGATTGTGTTTTTCCGTCCCATCAAAATCAGTGATTTTGTCGAGGTGAACGGGCAAATGGGCACGGTCAAGGACATCACCCTGAACTACACAGAGCTTGCGTCGCTTAGCAATGTCCAAATCATTATCCCCAATTCAGAAGTGTGGGGGAATACGATCGTCAACTATTCCACCTATGACACCCGTCGCGCAGAGTGGACCTTTGGTGTCGGCTATGGCGCCAACCTAAAACTGGCAGAAGAGACAATCCGCACAACCATCCTGGCCGATCCCCGCGCCAAGCCTGACCCGGCGCCGTTCATTCAGGTGAATAACCTTGGTGACAGTTCGGTCGATTTTCTGGTGCGGGTCTGGTGCGACAGCAGTGAATATTTCGCCTTTCAGGCCGACATGAAACGGCAGGTAAAAGAAGCGCTGGATGGGGCTGGCGTTGACATTCCATTCCCGACGCGGACCGTGGTGCAAGTGCAGGGTTAACAAAGAACGCCACGCCCGCTTGGGCACGATTAATCGGGGCATTGGTCATCCTCAGAAAGTGACGCTTTGAAATAGAACACTTGGTATGTGGCTTGAGTTTGGGTTTGCCTAGCAGGGACGAAGCCGCGGAATTTTGCATCAGCGACGTCTGTTTTTTGGTCCCATATCTAGTATGCGATAATACCAACGCCTCATCCGAAAGCGGTCATGGCGGCTTACCAAAAACAGGCCCCAAGCTTGGATCGGTTCAAGGTGTAAGTTGTTGAAGAGCTACCTGTCTCTAACAAGTCTGAATAGGTTTCTTCACCCCCGCACCCATCAACGGAAAGGCGAAAGCGACGGGTTTCTATCTCAATGGTGTCCATATCAAACGAGACAATATCAAAAGATCCACCATCGCATTCCACACCAAATTCGAGAGGCTCGTTAAAGTTGCCTGCTGTTTCGGACAGGTACCTGCCGCCAATTCCATCGCGTGATGCATGACCTTGATCAGCTAATAAGACTTTCACGTCAGCCCATACAATGCCCTCGTATGGACCAAACATAATGCTAATGCGATCCACCACTTGCTCGGGATACTTCGCGAGGTGTTCATCAGAATAATCTCTGACATAACAACCCACAGGGACATCCTGCGCAGTCACAGGTGTGGCGATGAAAACGGCAAGAGATAAAACAGTGAGGTATCGCATAGAGAGGTCCTAAGCCACAACGCAAGTCAGACCTTGGTACAGAACTGGGCAAATTACAAATGTGCGCTTCTGGCGACCATTCGCTGCCAGATTACCTAGCGCTGCATTCAACAACCCGGCAGCCGCGCTTTTGCAGTAATTATACGGGTAACGCCCACCCGAACGAGCGGGCCTTACCTGACCTAGTCCAGTGCTTTTTCCTGAAAGTCCAACGCCTCCAGCAAGGTCTCTCCCGCCGAAATCTCGCACTCGCCGGGGCTGAGTTCTTCGTTCAGGATCGCAACGACGCCATTTTCAACCAGCATCGCGTAACGCTTGGACCGGTTAACGAAACCAACTGGTGGCGCGCTGAAGTTCATGCCGATGGCGGTGGTAAACGCGCTTTCGGCGTCAGCCAACATTGTAATGCCTGTTTCGGTTGCACGCGTGCTTTCGCCCCAGGCTTGCATCACGAAGGGGTCGTTGACGGACACGCAGATAATCTCATCCACGCCTTTGGCTTTGAAATCATCATAGGTGACCATGAAGCTGGGAACATGCGCTGTTGAACATGTACCGGTATAGGCACCGGGCAGACCAAACAGCACGACTTTGCGGTCTTTCAGCTTGTCGGCCAATGCCACTTGCTGTGGTCCGTCTTCGCCCATCGCCAGCAATGTTGCATCCGGCAAAGTGTCGCCTGTCTTGATTGTCATATCTGAAGCCCCTGTTCGCAATTGTTTCTGCTGTCGCTTCACATATAGAGGATACACAAACAAGTGCCAGTCGGACGGAAAGGTAAACCGCACATGCCCCATGTTGTTGTCGTTGGTGCCGGACAGGCAGGCGCGTCGCTGGTCGCCAAATTGCGCACCATCGGGTTTGAAGGTGAGATCACCCTGATCGGAGCAGAGAAAGTACCCCCCTATCAGCGCCCCCCCCTGTCCAAAGCTTATTTACTTGGTGAAATGGCCGAAGAGCGGCTTTATCTGCGACCAGCAGAGTTCTATACCAACCACAACATTACCCTGCGTTTGGACACGCGCGTGACAGCCATAGACAGTGCCGCACGAACCCTGACTTTGAGCGATGGCACCCATCTGACGTATGATGAACTCGCACTCACCGTCGGCGCACATCCGCGCACGCTGCCCTCCGCCATCGGCGGCATGCTGGACGGTGTGTTTGCGATGCGCGACCTCAGCGACGCCGATACGATGGCACCGGCATTCACGGCTGGTAGCCGCGTTTTGATTATCGGCGGCGGGTATATCGGGCTTGAGGCGGCGGCGGTGGCATCCAAGCTGGGATTGCAGGTCACTTTGGTTGAGATGGCCGATCGCATCCTGCAAAGGGTCGCAGCACCTGAGACGTCAGATTACTTTCGCGCGCTGCATACCGCACATGGCGTCGATATTCGCGAAGGCGTCGGACTGGATCGGCTGCTGGGTGACACCCATGTCACCGGCGCCCGGCTGACCGACGGTACTGCCTTGGATATCGACTTTGCTGTTGTCGGCGTCGGCATCGACCCTGCCACGATCCTTGCGGAAAGTGCTGGGATTGATGTGGGCAATGGGATTACCACGGACGATCATGGTCGCACCTCCGATCCACATATCTGGGCGGCGGGGGATTGTGCCTCGTGCCTGTACCACGGCCAGACGATCCGATTGGAAAGCGTCGGCAATGCCATTGATCAGGCCGAAGCGGTGGCCGTGAATATTGCGGGCGGCGATCAACCTTATGTGCCGAAACCTTGGTTCTGGTCGGATCAGTATGATTGCAAGCTACAGATTGCCGGGCTGAATATGGGCTACACGGATGTCTATCTGCGCAAGGGCGATGCGCCCGGTGTGCAATCGAACTGGTATTACAATGGCGACGCGTTGCTGGCTGTCGACGCGATGAACGACCCGCGGAATTATATGATCGGCAAGCGGCTGATCGAGGCAGGGCGCAGCCCTGACCCGGCGCTGATTACCGATCCGGCCACGGACATGAAAGCCCTGTTGAAGCCGTGAGGATCATTGGTGGCACCCATCGCGGCACAACGCTGGCGTCCGTTGGCAAGGGCGATGCGGGCGCGCACCTACGCCCCACAACGGACCGGGTGCGCGAGAGCCTTTTTAACGTGCTGCAAGGTGGGCGGTTTGGCGATCCGATCAATAAAGCGCGTGTGCTGGATTTGTTCGCGGGCACGGGTGCACTGGGGTTAGAGGCGCTGTCGCGCGGTGCCGCGCATGTAACCTTTGTCGATAGCGGGCGGGCAGCGCAGAAACTGATCCGCGAGAATATCGCGAAACTGCGCAGGCAAGGCGACACGATCTTGCTTGCCATTGATGCCGAAAAGCTGCCGCCGGGTGATGCCTGTCAGTTGGTGTTTCTTGATCCGCCCTATGGGCAAGATCTGGGCGGCAAGGCGCTGGCAATGGCCAAGGCGGCAGGACGGATTGCACCAGAGGCGCTGATCGTCTGGGAAGAAAGCCGTGCGCAGATTGCGCCGCTTGGATTTAGCAGTCTTGATCAGCGCCGTTATGGCGACACTTGGATCAACTTTCTGCAAGCCGACCGCTAATTTGCGCGGTTCTGCAACTTTCGCTAGGCTCGTATTATGACCGACGCGACTGACTTCAGCACCATCCCACGGGTCGCAAAGCCCGAACAACCCAGCGTGCCGCTGCCGGCGCCTGTGCCGTTTGGCGCGCCTGTCTTGATCTCTGACTGCGTGAACCCGTTGGCGGGCGAGACCCTGCTCAGCCTGCTTTGGAAGCGGCTAGAGCAGTCGCCGGACGCGGACTAAAGCACCGCTGCCGGGGCAACCCACCAATCCATCTTGGCCACTTGCACGATCCGCGCTACATGCCGTGCCGTCGCCATGTCCTTGACCAGCGCAAAACATGTCGCGCCTGACCCGGACATGCGCGCCAGCGAAACCGCGGGCAGCGATTCCAACTTTGCAATCGCATCGGTAATTTCGGGCGCAATCGCTTCGGCTGGCATTTGCAAGTCATTGCGTTGCGCCATCAGCCAGCGGACAAAAGCATCATAGTCCAGCCCTTCGGGCAAGGCGGACATTGGACTGCCCTCTTTTGACGCGAGCCCTTTGAAGACTGGCCCTGTGGGCACATCAACGGGCGGGCGCACCAACACAAGCGCGCATTCCGGCAACCCTGCAACAGGTGACAGAACATCGCCAATCCCGGACATGCGCACCGGACGCGGCGCGCCAACACAAACGGGAACATCCGCGCCCAAAGCCACAACTTCGGGGGCGGTGGTGGGCAATGGAGCGACTTGCCAAAGCTCGGCCAGCATCGCAAGGGTCGCGGCGGCGTCAGACGATCCACTGCCGATACCGGCGGCATGCGGAAGATGTTTTTCAAGGGTCAGGGCTGCCCCTTTGGTCACGCCCCGGGTGGTCCGAAGCGCGTCGGCGGCCCGCATGATCAGATTGGTATGGTCTGTCGGCATTCCGATTGAAAAGGGGCCCGTCGCGGTCATCCGCAAGTCCGGCGCAATACTGGCACTGATCTGATCAGCCACATCAGCAAAGACCACCAGACTATCAAGCAAATGATACCCGTCGTCCCGCTGACCGGTCACGTGCAAGGTCAGGTTAACCTTGGCGGGGGCGCTGGCCTTAATCGTCGCCACTGGCGATCCGAATGGGCGCACGCCCCTCATCGACCAAAACCAGATCTAACCCACGCTGCAACTTGTCACGAATACGGTCTGCCTCGTCCTGATCAGGATCAAAGGACAGGGCACGCTGCCACTGAAAACGCGCCTCAATTTCACGGCCCACCGCCCAAAGCGCATCGCCCAAATGATCGTTTATCACCGGATCGACCGGTTCAAGCGAAGCGGCGCGTTCCAAATGCACAACGGCCTCTTCATAGCGGCCAAATTGGAAATAGACCCAGCCAAGGCTATCGACGATCGCCCCGTTATCTGGCCGGGCAGCGGCGGCTGTTTCGATCATACCCAGCGCTTCATTCAGTTTTTCGCCGCGTTCCACAAGCGAATAGCCCAAATAGTTCAAAACTTGCGGATGATCGGGGCGCAAAGCAAGCGACGCCCGGAAATCGGCCTCGGCCTCTGACCAGTTATCGCTTTTATGATGCGAAATCCCACGTGTGAAATAGACAAACCACCGCGAACTGTGTGTCGCGTCATATAGGTTCAGGGCGCGTGTGTAAGTTACGACCGCCTCGTCATGGCGTTCGGCCTGCCGCAATGTATCGCCTTTAGTGGCGTAAACCTCGGCAAGGTCAGGGTGGCTGCGGCTTAGCGCATCAAGCACCTCAATCGCGGCGTCTTTGCGCCCGGCGGCCCGTAACACCTCGGCCCGGCCCAGTTCTGCTGCATGAAAAGATGGGTCATCAGGCGCGACCGTGGCATAGGCGGCATTGGCCAGATCGTATTGT
Source organism: Roseobacter sp. CCS2 (assembly GCF_000169435.1). GTDB lineage: Bacteria > Pseudomonadota > Alphaproteobacteria > Rhodobacterales > Rhodobacteraceae > Yoonia. The sequence continues at coordinate 791,329 of NZ_AAYB01000001.1, forward strand.
TCAAGTCTTCCAGCAAAGCGGCATTCATCAGCACCGCTGGCGTATTTTCTGGCCAAAGATATGTGGCGGCACGTGTGTACATCAGCGTGAACTGCTTGGGTGCGTCTTCGCGCACCATGCCAGCGATGACATGAAACAGATCAGCCAGACCTTGGGCAGGGGTGCGTACGGCGCTATAGGCCACGGCTTCATCCGCCATAAGTTGCGCATGCAATTGGGCAATGCCAGGGTCGCGCTGGCTGCCGAAAACCGCGTCAATGATGCCCAAAGCGTCACTGTTACGCCCGAGCTGGCTTAATATCTGTGCATGCGCAATCGCACTTTGACGGCTATAGCGCATACCACCGGGAACAGCAGAACCGGATAGGATCGCCTCGGCCCCTTCAAAATCACCGACCGACGCCAAAGTGTAAGCTTTGTGCGTCAGCCCATAAACTATCATTCCGTCTGTTGCGATCACCTGATCAAAACTGGCAATCGCTTCGGCCATATCGCCCTGCCCCAGATGCGCCCAGCCTATGGCCAAACGATCAACCAGCGGCCCAACCGAACGTCCCATCTCAAGACCATTGAAAATTGCGGCCCAGTCGTCTGCTTTGGCGTCCGCGATCATCAAGGTAAGATGCGCGATCTGACTGTCATATTCATTATCGACGATGGTTTGGGCTATGGGAATAGCCCGCCCGATATCGCCCAGCGCGATGTAGGACGTCATCGCGTTTTCCAGCAAAAAAGGGTTCGCGGGGTCGGCTTTCAGACTTTCGGTGAAATGGCGCGCGGCTTGTCCGAAATCATTGGCAAGCCCAGCTTGGCGTGCCGCAAGGTAGGCGCCTGCATCAGGCCCGGCCGTCACCGGCTGCGCCCCGGAAATAAGCAGCGCTGCAACTGCCCCTATGAATGTATGTTTCAGAACCGACAAACTCTACCCTTCCCTACCTGTTTGCGCACCCTAGTCAGGCAAAGACTTGCATGCAAATAGCACGAAGTCGTGGCGGCAAATTGTTGCGGGTGGGGCTAACTGTGATAGACGATGGCACACGCCAAAAACAAGAAGACAGGCCATTACAGCCCATCTGCTCGCCCTGCCAATACTGCTCGCACGCGCCTATTTCTTATAGCGCTTCACGTTAGCAGCGACACTAGGGGCGAAGTGATTCGGCGTCAAGAGACTGATTCGCGAATCGGTCAACTTGTTGGCGCATAAACCCGGCAAAGTGGATCGACAGGTACAGGGCTGACCAGAAAAGGTGTCTCTGGTGGCATCCCGCTTTCTTCCAGCCAGATGCCGTTAAGGCAAAAATCCTGTGCAAAGTTGCCAAGGTTGAACCCAAAGCCTGGGTTGCCACAATCGGTCGCTGTGCCATCCGCGTTCCAGGCCTGGCTGACGCCCAACCCCATTTCGCCGGGCGTCATAAAGACACTGCGTGCCGGATCATAGTTCAAAATCCAGCTCGTGCTGTCGGTCCGGTTCGCAAGGTCCCATTTACCCAACAGCCGCCCGTCTTGGTAGCCTGCGATCTTGAACAGGGTCACATCGCTTTCGGTAACAATTGGTTTGTTCAATGACACCGGGTTGATCGTCATTTGTCCGGTCATCGTGTAACCGTTGGACCCCTCCCAGCAGAAATAGAAATCGGCCGCATTGGCGCTGTTTGCCAGCACACAGGCCGCTACTATCCAACCTTTCATCAAACACTATTCTCCCGCATCACGTGCCCCGCCAGATACAGCGATCCGCAAATCAGAATGCGCGCGTTTGGCGTTTGAGCAATAATTGTTGCAATAGCAGTTTGCACATCGTCTGCAACCTGCGCTGGCAGGCCTGCCTTTTCGGCCTCTGCTGCGGTCTGCGCCGCAGGGATTGTTGCCGTCTCACCCGGAATTGAAACAGCCGTCAGTGTTTCGGCCACGCCCGCCAAATGTCGCAGATAGCCACCGATGTCTTTGGTGTTGAGCATGCCGCAAATCAGATGTGTCGGTTTGGACGGCTGTGCGCGAAGTGTGTCGGCCAAGGCCTGACCTGCTGCCGGATTATGGCCGCCATCCAACCAAAGCTCTGCCGGGGACGTCATATCAACCAAAGCGCCTTTGGTCAGTTTTTCCATCCGTGCAGGCCAATAGGCCCGCGTTATGGCAGCCTCACAAGCCGCTTCGTTTTTGCCCAACGCGCGCAGTGCCGCGATAGCTGCGCCAGCATTCTTAACTTGGTGGGGTCCAAGCAAGTTTGGCAACGGCAGGTCCAGCAATCCACGATCGTCCTGATAGATCAGCCGGTCACGCTCAACCCCCACATGCCAGTGCTGACCATAGGCGATTAGCGGAGCGCCGAGTGCCCCTGCTTTCGCCTCGATCACATCCATGCTTTCGTCGTGCTGTGGGCCAACAACACAAGGCACACCACGTTTGATAATGCCAGCCTTTTCGCCCGCAATGGCCCCCAATGTGTCACCAAGGAACTGCTGGTGGTCCAGATCAACGGGCGTGATAATTGTCATGGCAGGGTCCGAGATCACGTTTGTCGCGTCCAATCGCCCACCAAGACCCACCTCAAGTAGTGTGTAATCAGCGGGGGTTTCTGCAAATGCCAACAGTCCAGCCACCGTTGTAATTTCAAAATACGTGATCGGATCGGGGCCGTTGGCGACATAACAGCGATCCAATACATCGGTTAGCGCGGCTTCTGTGATCAGATCACCAGCCAACCGGATACGTTCGTGAAAGCGCGCCAGATGCGGGGATGTGTAGGCATGGACCTTTGATCCACCTGCCTCCAGCCCCGCGCGGATCATCGCTTGGGTTGAGCCTTTGCCATTGGTGCCTGCAATATGGATCACAGGGGGCAAACGGTCTTGCGGGTGGCCCACAGCAGCAAGCAAACGCCAGACACGGTCCAGGGTCAAGTCAATGACCTTGGGGTGCAAGGCCATCATCCGTTCCAGGATCACGTCAGAGGTTTGGGTCACTTGGCCTTTTCCGCAGCTTCTTCTGCGGCTTCAATTTCTTCGGCCGCTTCAGACTGGATTTCCGGCGCTGGCAAATCGCCCTTCACCGGGGCGGGTTGCTGCATCAACAGGCGCACAATCGTCACTAATTCATCCTTCAGCACGGTCCGTTTCGTCACCCGGTCCAGCATGCCATGATCAAGCAAGTATTCAGCGCGCTGGAACCCTTCGGGCAGCTTTTCCCCGATGGTTTGTTCAATCACCCGCGCACCGGCAAAGCCAATCAGCGCATTAGGTTCGGCAATTTGCACGTCACCCAGCATCGCATAGGACGCAGTAACACCACCGGTCGTCGGGTGGGTCAAAACGACGATATATGGCAGTCCTGCTTCTTTCAGCATCTGCACCGCAATCGTCGTGCGGGGCATTTGCATCAGGCCAAGGATACCTTCCTGCATTCGCGCGCCACCCGCGGCGGAAAACAGGATCAGCGGGCGTTTGAGTGCGATGGCACGTTCAGCGGCAGCCACAATCGCGTTGCCCACATACATCGACATCGACCCGCCCATGAAGGAAAAATCCTGCACGGCGACAATAACGCCTGTGCGCCCCATCTCGCCTTCGGCGACCAGCATCGCATCTTTTTCGCCGGTCTTGCGCCGCGCTTCCTTGATCCGGTCGGTATAGCGTTTCTGATCACGAAAATGCAGCGGGTCGGCAGTGGGCTCTGGTACGTCTACTTCCACAAAAATGCCGCCGTCGAAGATCGACTTTAGCCGGTCACGCGCCCCGATTGCCATATGATGATCGCAGTTGGTGCAGACATTCAGGTTATCGGCCAATTCACGGTGAAACAGCATCGTCCCGCAATTATCACATTTCGTCCAAAGATTGTCCGGCACCTCGCGCCGTGAAAACAGCGAGTTGATGGTGGGGCGAACGTAATTGGTAATCCAGTTCATATGCGCGGCCTTTAAGCGATGTTACGTCTTCAAATATGACGGTGCGTGATGAAATGCAATCAGCGCCGGATGGCGATCCGTGCCGCAAGCCACATGATCAGGACTGAAAGGCCCGCCATGATCATGCTAAAGATCACCCAAGGCGTACCTGCTGCAATAATCTCGGCGCTTAGGACATCAGGGTCGAAATAGGTGAACAGCACCAGCGCCAGCCCGGAAACTGGCCAATCCTGAATGCCCACAAACATGATCGCGACGATATTCACCCCGAAATGCAAACCAATTGCCGCCCCAAGCGTGCCAGTCCGTGCCGTCAGATCCGCGCAAGCCAACCCCAGCAACCCGGCCCAGACAGCGTAGACAAATCCTTCGGGGGGCTGTTGCCATTCCAGTAATGGATCGCCCCAAACAATGCAGATGGGATGACCATCCAGACCCATGGGTTATCTGTGATACACGCCAGTTGTTGTTGCAAGTATCCCCGAAAAACCAGTTCTTCGGTGCTGACCTGTATGAAGATGACCAACAGACTGAAAGGGGCCAACGCCAACCAAAGGGCGACAGGACGTACCTCGGCCACATCGCCCCACGACCCCCAAGGCAGCACAATCTGCACAAGAAATTGCAGCGCAAAAACCGCGACCAATACGCGGCGCAGGTCTGTAAACGCTTGGCTGTAAGGCCCGATCAGTGACCAAAACCCACGTTTGTGAAAAAACCTGACGGTTCTGACCAAAACATAGGCTGTGATCCCAAAGGTCGCGAATGACAACAGCGACCCTACCGGCGTGACCATTTCAAACAAATCGGCGTTCAACGGTGCAGGCAGGACTATGTAAACCAAGGATGGCGCGATCATAAAAGTAACCGCATAGATCACCACAACCGAAAAGACGTAGCGCAAGCTTGGCTCTGCCCGCGCGGGGTGGATAAAGTCTTTGTGCGGGGCATAGTCGTAGGGCATCGCAAACTGTTGTCAGGCTTTGTGCCCTTGCACAACTGCAGCCTGCTATTTAGACCGTTTCTAACGATTTCGCGAGGAGACAACCAGATGCCCAAAGATCAGGTCAATAAGACACACCTGCCCAGCCGCCATGTGACCGAAGGCCCATCGCGCGCGCCGCACCGGTCGTATTTTTACGCCATGGGTCTGGATGAAGAAGCGATCAAGCAACCTTGGGTTGGTGTCGCGACCTGCTGGAACGAAGCGGCCCCTTGCAACATCGCCCTGAACCGTCAGGCGCAGTCGGTCAAGCTGGGTGTGAAAAAGGCGATGGGCACGCCGCGCGAATTTACAACGATTACTGTCACCGACGGCATTGCGATGGGGCATGAAGGGATGCGCTCTTCGCTGGCGTCACGCGAAGCAATTACCGATACGGTTGAGCTGACGATGCGCGGCCACTGCTATGATGCGCTGGTCGGTCTGGCCGGTTGCGACAAATCCCTGCCCGGTATGATGATGGCGATGGTCCGTCTGAACGTGCCGTCCGTCTTTATCTATGGCGGGTCCATTCTGCCGGGTCGTCTGGATGGCAAGGACGTGACTGTTCAGGACGTGTTCGAGGCTGTGGGTAAACACCAAGCGGGCAATATGACTGATGCGGAACTGGAAGTGCTGGAACGTGTAGCGTGTCCATCTGCTGGCGCTTGCGGTGGTCAGTTTACGGCCAATACGATGGCTTGTGTGTCCGAAGCGATTGGTCTGGCCCTGATGAATTCTTCCGGTGCCCCTGCCCCTTATGAAAGCCGCGACCAGTATGGCATTGCATCGGGTGAAGCGGTCATGAACCTGATTGAAAAGAACATCCGCGCCCGTGATGTTGTCACCCGCAAGTCGCTTGAGAACGCCGCGCGCGTTGTGGCCTGTACCGGTGGGTCCACCAATGCCGGTCTACACCTGCCGGCCATTGCGCATGAGGCTGGCATTGATTTCGACCTTTTTGATGTCTGCGACATCTTCCGTGATACGCCTTATTTTGTCGATCTGAAACCGGGTGGTCAATATGTGGCCAAAGACCTTTACGAGGCTGGCGGCGTACCCGTCGTGCTGAAAGAACTGCGCAAGGCCGGTCTGATCCACGAGGAGTGCATGACAGCATCAGGCCGGACCATGGGCGAAGAGCTGGATATGATCAAAGGCGAGGCGGACAATAAGGTGATCTATTCTATCGAAAACCCGCTGACACCAACCGGTGGCGTTGTTGGTTTGAAGGGTAATCTTGCCCCCGAAGGTGCGATTGTGAAGGTCGCGGGGATGAATACGCAAGAACAGTCTTTTACAGGTCCCGCCCGTTGCTTTGAAAGCGAAGAAGATGCGTTTGAGGCTGTGAAAGCCCGCCAATACGAAGAAGGCGAAGTGCTGGTGATCCGCAATGAAGGCCCCGCCGGTGGCCCCGGTATGCGCGAGATGCTGGCGACGACTGCCGCACTGTCCGGCCAAGGCATGGGCAAAAAGGTCGCGCTGATCACGGATGGCCGCTTTTCTGGTGCGACACGCGGGTTCTGTGTGGGTCATGTGGGGCCAGAGGCCGCGCACGGTGGCCCGATAGGCCTGTTGCAGAACGGCGATGTCATCACAATCAACGCTGTCACTGGTGAACTGTCAGTCGATCTGAGTGACGAAGAACTGGCGACGCGCAAGGCGAATTGGAAAGGCCCGAAAGAGACGATCTATGCATCCGGTGCTTTGTGGAAATACGCGCAACTTGTGGGTGGTGCGCGTTTGGGTGCGGTGACGCATCCGGGTGCGAAGTCTGAAAAACACATTTACATGGACCTCTGACGCTGATGATCCGTTTATCTGTTGCGCTTTGCGGGGTGTTGGCTATCACCGCCTGCACCCCGGTGCCCACCGCTACGCGGTCTGTATCGCTTGGCCAAGGCGAAGTGGTTGCAACCACGCCCGCTGGTTACTGCGTCGATGATGTGGCAAGCCAGACCGCGCGCGATTTCGCCATACTTGCGCCCTGTGCCACTTTGGGTGCATTGGCCGGTGTGCCCGCCGTCATCGGTTTTGCAACGGTGCAAGTCGGCCCCGCCGACAGCGGCAGTGTGGCGGCGGATGAACTGGCCTTACGGGACTATCTGATCACGCAGGATGGCGCCCGCCTTCTTAGCCAAAGTGGTGACGCAAAGGATGTCGATATCCTGTCAAGTCAGGCCTTTAACAGTCAGGTGATGATCCATTTCACCGACGCAGGGCCGCCCCCTTTTGCGGGGTTGCAGCAAGAAGAATGGCGGGCTTTTACGAACATCAACGGACGGTTGGTGACAGTTGGGGTCCGTGGTCTTGCCGTTGCGCCACTCAACGAAGGACCGGGGGCGACATTGTTAAAGCTTGTCCTTGCAGGTGTCCAAGCAGCAACCACGGCTGCGGATCAGACAGTACCAGACGCCTGACCTGAACTGTCGGGCGGGCCATTTACCGCGCTCAAGTTCGCGGATACACCATCGCCGAAGGGACGCAGATCATGGATAAAGTCATGCTCCGACCCGCATCCGGGTATGCACCACAAGACTTGTGTCGTGCAATGAACGCCGCGTTTTCGGATTATAGCGTGCCAACGCAACTTACACCCTCTGCATTTGACAGAATGATGTTGCAACGTGGCTTGAATACAGAGGTGTCAAAGGTCGCCGTTGCAAGAGGCCGCATTGTATCGTTTTGGTTTATGTCTGTACGCGGTGATCAGGCTTATCTGATAGCAAGCGGCACGCTTCCTGCATTTCGCGGTAGAGGGTTGTCAACTCAACTGGCCCACAGTGTTCTGGATGACCTGCGCGCCAGCAACGTATCATCTTTTCACACAGAAGTATTAGAGCACAATAATGTTGCCCAACGGCTGTATGCGCGCATCGGTATGACGCGCGTGCGGCGGTTGGGATGCTGCACTGTATCGCAACCTATGTCGGGGCCACACTTCGACATCGACTTGGTTGAACGCAAGTGGTCCGACGTCATGGCGCAGATCGCTGATATGCGCGATTGGCAACCTACATGGCAAAACAGCGACGCGTCCCTTGCTGCACTTGGGACGGATGTGATGTGCATTTGCGCGACACAAGCGGACCAGATAAGCGGTTACATCGCAGTATTCAAAAAGACCCACACAGTGGCACAGCTTGCCGTCAAAAAAAGCGCGAGACGAAAAGGTATCGGTCGTGAATTGCTACGCAACGCGTTGCGCGGTGCGCCGGGCGCGGCCTTGAGGTTCATCAACTATGCTGATGATGATCCCGGATTTTCAGCTTTTCTTAAAGCGCATCACGCAAACTCAATCAAAGGCCAGTTCGATCTGATACTGCGTCTTTGATCGTTAGTGTAAGGTGCAGGTGGCCGTGACCACGTTGACACGTTACTGCGCGCCGCTCTACATCTGATCCGTTTTCAAAGCGGCCCTCGTTTGGCATAGTCCATCGCAATAAAAGGAAAAAACCGCAGATGTCATTGCCCCTGCCCGGCCCTCTTGACCGGTTCTTGCAACGCCGCGCCATCGCGCGCTGGCGCAGTGCGACACAGGATGTATCAGAGATGGGACTTGCAGCACTTGATCGCAGAAATGATGTGGCCAAAAGGCTTTTACATCATATCGGGGCATTCAAGGTCGAGGCGGACAGCAGGCTTGCATTGCCCCGGGTCGGATCAACCACTTTTCCGCAACCGCCCGGCACCGATTGGGCATGGCGACCCACGCCGTGGCGTGCGCCGGTGACGCCAATGGGCATTGCCCCTGCATTACCCAAGATGGCGATGACGAATGAGCTTGTGATCTTTCACGATTGCAAGCGCGCCGAAGTCAGCCTGCGACAGGTTCGCAACGGACGCGAGACTGATCTGGCCCCGTTTGGGATTGACCTACAGGCCTTTCATTTTGAGGGCAGCTATCTGTCACTGGTTATCGAAATCCCCAAGGCCTCATGCGAGGGCCTGAAGAAACGCCACCTCATTCGTCTTGGTGCGGTGATTGAACGCGAACACCCGACCCCAATTTATGCCCGCCTGAACGTCAAAAATGGGCCCAATACCGAACAGGTCTTGCTGACATTGCCCGATGACACGCCCGAAACGATTGTTGAATTTGACCTTGCCTATAGTGGGCTGAACGAAAAGCGGGCTGAACGGATGTGGATTGATCTGATGATCGAACGCCCTGCGATGAATAAGGTCAGCATCCGTGACCTCACGTTCTGCCGCTATCCGCGCGCGGATATTTAAGGAGCAGACCGATGCAATTCATCAATACGACGATCAAAGCAGGTGTTTGGCAAGGTGACTTGTTGGGCGCCAAGGATGAAACACCCGACTTGCGAGTGACACATCTGGGAGAGGCGCTGGAACAGGTGTCGTTTGAACGTGACGGGTCGCGCAATCTGTGGCGGGTCAGTGTCACGCTGCCCCAAGAAATACTTAGCGATGGTGTGCAGACTTGCGTGATCAGCGATGGCAGCGGGGCGACTATCGGAACCATCTCAATCATATGCGGCACACCATTAACGGATGATCTGCGGGCCGAGATTGCGTTGCTGCGCGCTGAACTGGATCTGTTGCAAAAGGCCTTTCGCAAACATTGCGCAGAGACATAGGCGCAGGATACGTATCAAACACCCAATTGGATGCGTTTAATACGGTTCATAAACTCATTGTCAGAATGACAACCAATCCGTCCATCCCCCCGTAACAACATCGTTAACAGGGACACGAAAGGACACCCAATGAACCGTCGCTTTGCTATCAAATCCACCATTCTCGCCGCTGGCGTAGCTTTTGCCGCCGCTTGTGCACCCATGATGGAAAAAGAGCCCGACATCGTCGATATCGCCGCATCCAACGGCAACTTTAACACACTTGTTGCTGCTGTGACTGCGGCCGGCCTTGTGGACACGCTGAAAAGCGAAGGTCCATTCACAGTATTCGCACCGACAGACGCCGCTTTCGCAGCGCTGCCAGCCGGCACCGTCGATAGCCTGCTGTTGCCAGAGAACAAGGATCAGTTGGTTGCAATCCTGACATACCACGTGGTCCCAGGTGCCGTGACATCTGATCAGTTGGCCGGCCAGCGTTTGAGCGTCGCGACAGTCAACGGCGCGAACGTCCACATTGATGGTCGTAACGGCGTAAAAGTCGAAGACAGCAACGTGACAACAGCGGACATCATCGCGTCCAACGGCGTGATCCACGTGATCGACGCCGTTCTGCTGCCATAAGTCAGACCGGGTAGCCCTAACAGGGCATTCCCCCGCCCCATCGCTACAAAGCGGTGGGGCTTTTGCGTAGTAAGGTCCGATTTGAGCACAGATTGATGGCGCGACTTGAATGAATGATCACTTTGGTCTTCTAGGACTGAACACATTTAGAGTGTTATCTTGCAGCCACTAAAAACTTCCGCCTGATGGCGATGTCATCTTCATCCTTAACGGAAACTACCACGTAGACTGGAAAATCAAAAAAACCGCTGGCAATACTGCGACGGCGTAGAACTTAAGCAAAATGACCAGCTTGCGGGTGAAACCAACAGCCGTCCGCCAGTGTGGGATAGAAAATATGGTCACCGCCGCCACAACGAGGGCCCAAAGCGATGTTGCAGCCACTTTCAAGGTTTCGGCATCCATGTAAGGCGGATCGCAAATGTCCCGGTGTCCGCCCGGCGAAAATATGCGGTAAACACCATCAAGCGCATCCAGTGCCATTGCACCCATTACCACAGTGAGAACGGCAAGAAGCACAATCGCGACGGGACGCCAAGGGACTAACGTCGGCAGTAGGAACACAAAACTGGCAACGACAAAAGCCAGCCATATATACGGCTCTGCTGGCCAATATATGCCACAGAGGTTCATTAGCGCTTCGCTTGAGCAGTGATTTGACGACTATTGTGGTTCAACGAGCCGTCGCCATAACCAATGTGACAGGGTATTCCCGATATGTGCGGTAATCCAAACTGCGTGTCTTTCGGATGTGCGGTTGGTGAGGCAATCGCATATGTGGATCGTGTGAATACTATCATTAGGCTTTCGCTTATCTTCGCTGCTAGAATTTCACATAGATACTTCATAACTATAAAGTGCGCACGAAAATAGGCCGCGGTAACGCGGCTTGTTCACAGATGGGTATGATAAAAGCCGTCATCAACGATGATCTACCGGCCCAAGACATTCAACTGGAAGAACTGAGGGGCTGTGTTGTCCCGCACAACGGACATACCCTACCCATCCCCACCTAATTCATCCCAGATTTCCTGCACCCAGCCTTTGATCATCTGCGCCTCCACCCAGCGGTTTGACATCTCGCGTCCGTCTGGCCCTGTCATTGCATATTCCGGCGGCCCAAGTTCACATACAAAGATGCAGTCGCCTGATGCATTTCGTGCCCGCCAATCGGCCAGCCCTTCACGCCACCAGCCTTTGAACAGGTCCACCCATTTTTGGTGTTGCGGAAAGTCCAGTTGCAGTTGGATTTGTTGACGTGACGCAACACGCCCTTGGAAGCTGTCAGATCTTTGCAGGATGCGACTGATCAGCCCGATATCGTGGTCAGACAGCGGGAACCAGAATTCGCGGTCCACCACGTAATGTGACAGGTCCGCGCAAATGCGCATGTCGGGAATGCGGTCAAGCAGTTGCAGCGTCGTGTAAAGGTCGTTGGTGATGCAGTTGCGGTGTGTCTCAAACTGTACGGGCATGCCGATACGGTCGGCCATACCTATCCAAGTCTCGATCACCGGCACCATGTCGTCCAGCGCAATGGGCATAACCTGCCCGATCACATCAACGAAGGGCACACCAAAATCGGCGGCCATATGCAGCGTGTCTTCCAAGCTTTCGATGGTTTTCGGAAAGGCCACGATCAGTGGCGTGAGCCCGTTGCGTTCCATATGCAGGCGCACTTCATGGGCGACCGCCACATCGGACGCGCCCAGATCAATTGCCATACCATCGAACCCTGCCCCACTGACCATTTCGCAGACCTGATCATAGGGCAGTTTCACTCCGGTCTGGTCATGCGGCTGCATTGCCCAAAGCGAGGTATAGACCTGAAGCCGCCTCATTCCGCTGGCATGCGCGTGACGCGGTCACCGCTACGGGGGATGATCCAGACCTCGTCCATCGGATATTGGCTTTCGTCCTTGGCCATCAGTTTGCCGATCACCTCACGCTGGAATTCCAGCCAGCCCATGCGATGCACTTCGCCCGCTTTGTCTTCAATCCGGTCGTTCAATTCGCGCAGTTTCCAGAATGGCACGGCGGGGAACGTATGGTGTGCTGTGTGATAGGGCATTTGCCAACAAAGCCAGCGCTGCAAAGCGTTGGCGCGGGTGGACCGGGTGTTTTCCATAATGTCGTTTTCATGGGAAAGCCCCAGATGCTCGATAGTATTTTGCAGCTGGTGGATGGGTTTGGTCAGGACCATCGGGATGATCCAGAAGGTCAGTGCTGCCCATGATGAAAAGATCACAGACAGCAGACCGATCATCGCATAGCCCAGCACATGCAGGCGGCTTTCAAAGATCACGCGGGCCTCTTCCTCAGTGCGGATGAAGGGTTCGATAATGATGCCTTGCGCACGGCGGACAGTGCCAAAAACGCGGTTGCGCCAATAGGTGATGCCGCTGAGCCACAACAAGTATGTTGTCAACGTATAGGGTTCGCGCACCAGCTCACCGTCCCGCTCCCAATCTTGGGTGTATTGGTGGTGGGCGAAGTGCATGATCTGGTCAAAATCACGGGGAAAGATTTGGATGAAACCAATGATACGGCCGAAGACTTCGTTCAGTTTGCGGGTTTTGAAAACGGTGGCGTGTGACAGCTCATGTTGGGCGGCGTAGAGGAAGTTGAGCAGGACACCCAAGGCAAGACCTGTTAGCCAGACCCAGCCGGTGCCGATGGCTTGCGCATGCAGGGTGCCGACGATGACAATCGCACCTATGTGGCTGGCCATTTGCAGGCCCCCTTGCAGGTCCGACCGCTCTGATAATGCCCGCAGTTCTGTTGGCGTGAGCAACTTGCGCCGAGAGAAACTTGCTTCCATTTTGCACCCCTTTCACTGTCGCCCGTCAGCCTAGCGTAGCTTGCCCATTTCGCAAAACCTTTCGCGCGGGCCGCATCGCCGCAAATATTACGCGACGTTGAGGGTGACGGGGGCGTCAGGTTTCGCCATGATTGCGCCATAAGCGGAGGCAATTTCATGACCCAATATCCCAATCTTCTCTCCCCTCTCGATCTGGGTTTTACCACCCTCAAGAACCGCGTGCTCATGGGGTCGATGCATACCGGGCTGGAAGAGACCAAGGATTGGAACCGGGTGGCAGAGTTCTATGCCGAGCGGGCGCGCGGCGATGTGGCCTTGATGGTGACGGGTGGCATGGCGCCTAACCCGGAGGGCGGTGTATTTCCCGGCGCGGCTGGGCTTTACACGGATGAGGATATTACCAACCATCGCATCGTGACCAACCGCGTACACGATGCGGGTGGCAAGATTGCGATGCAGATCTTGCATGCAGGGCGATATGCCTATTCGCCAGATTGCGTGGCACCATCTGCGATCAAATCACCCATCTCGCCGTTCCCACCCAAAGAATTGGATGAAGATGGAATTGAAAAGCAGATCAGCGATATCGTAACGGCCGCCATTCGCGCCAAAGAAGCTGGCTATGACGGGGTCGAGGTAATGGGGTCCGAAGGGTATTTCATCAACCAGTTCCTTGTGAACCATACCAACAAGCGCACCGACCGTTGGGGCGGGTCCTATGAGAACCGCATGCGTCTGCCGGTTGAGATTGTGCGCCGCGTGCGTGATGCGGTGGGCACTGATTTCATCGTGATCTACCGGTTATCGATGATTGATCTGGTGCCGAACGGATCGACCTGGGAAGAAGTTGTGCAGCTTGCCAAGGCGGTTGAGGCTGCAGGGGCCACGATCCTGAACACAGGGATTGGCTGGCACGAGGCGCGCATTCCAACGATTGCGACCTCGGTCCCGCGCCGCGCCTTTACCTGGGTGACCAAGAAACTGATGGGTGAAGTGCAAATCCCGATCATCACATCCAACCGCATTAATATGCCTGAAGTTGCCGAAGGCGTGCTGTCGGACGGCTGCGCCGATATGGTCAGCATGGCGCGCCCGTTCTTGGCTGATGCGCATTTTGTGGCGAAAGCGAAAGCAGGTAAGGCTGCTGAAATCGCACCTTGTATCGCCTGCAACCAAGCCTGTCTTGATCATACCTTCAGCGGCAAACTATCGTCTTGTTTGGTGAACCCGCAGGCCTGCCATGAGACAGAGCTGACGATTGCCCCCGCAGATGTGGCAAAAACCGTTGCTGTGGTTGGTGCGGGTCCTGCCGGGCTTTCTGCTGCACTGACGGCGGCTGAACGCGGGCATGCCGTTACGATCTTTGATAAACTTGATGAGATTGGCGGCCAGTTGAACATGGCCAAGCAGGTGCCCGGTAAGGAAGAATTCTGGGGGCTGGTTGACTATTATCGCACCATGGTCGCGAAGGCTGGGATTACGTTGCAGATGGGTGCAACAGCAACGTCTGACGCGCTGGCCGATTTTGATGAGATCATCATCGCCACCGGCGTCGCACCGCGTAACCCTGCCATCCCCGGTCAGGATGGCCCGAATGTGATGTCCTATATTGACGTGCTGCGCGGCAAGGCAAACGTCGGTAAAAATGTTGCCGTGATTGGTGCGGGCGGCATTGGCTTTGATGTGGCCGAATTTCTGGTCACTGATGAAAGCCCCACCGAGGACCTTGATGAATGGTTAGAAGAATGGGGTGTGGGTGATCCTGCAAAAACGCGCGGCGGATTGCGCCCAGAAGGGCCCAAGCCAGAGGCGCCTGTGCGGCAGGTCACGTTGCTGCAACGTAAGTCCGAGAAACTGGGCAAGCGTTTGGGCAAAACAACCGGCTGGATTCACCGTGCCGGGTTGCAGATGAAGAACGTGCAGATGATCGGCGGTGTGAACTATGAAAAGATCGACGCAGATGGGCTGCATGTCAGTCACGGCGAAGCGCGCGAAAACCCAAAGGTCATAGCGGCGGATACTATTGTTCTGTGTGCAGGACAGGTGCCAGAACGCAGTTTGGCTGATGAATTGACCGCGTTGGGGCGCAATGTCCATGTGATCGGTGGTGCGGATGTCGCCGCCGAACTGGACGCAAAACGCGCTATTGATCAGGGAACACGGTTGGCAGCACAAATCTAACAGGTGTGCGCAGATGTGGTGCTGGGATGACAAAGGAATAACTATGTTTCGACGTTTATTTGGCAAAGACAAAAGCAACACGGCCGATACCACAAGGTGGAATGAGATCGGGCGCAAGGTTGCGCAGACGAACACTGCCGAAATCACGGCGTTTCACCTTGGCACCTCGCAAGAGCCAAATCTTATTGAAGATACGCGCACGCCAAAAATGGCCGAGGCGGTTTTGCAAAAGGTAATTGACCTGAACAATGCTGGGCGTGGCACAGAGGCGCGCGCGCATTTTGACCCGGCCCATACCCCTTTTATTTCACAAATGGAGCAAGGCGGGCGCGGCCTAACCTGCTGTGCGATTTTGGGCAACGATCGCTATCTTGTGCAGCAAGGAACCACATATCAAGACAACACGACCTGGCTGATCAGCGGTGATGAGATCGAACAGGTTGCTGACATTGCAACCTTTGCCTGGTCCCGCAATCGTCAGTTCTTTGTCACGGTGCACCAAGACGGCAGTATGGCGTTGGGCCGCACATTTGCCGACAGTGAGGCAGAGCGTATCCCTGCCTTGCCAGGATCTGCTTTTGTACCACAGGACCTGTCCACCGATAATGCCGCTGCGTTTGGCACCCCCGGCGATAGCCCGGCCTATGCGCGGGTATCGGTGTCTGATGACGGAACCAAACTGCTGTTATGTGATGCAGAACGTGGCGTCGTTGTGCTGGCAAAGACCGCATCGGTATGGCAGTCACAGCTGCTGTTTCCGGCGGTGGATTTAGGGCTATTGGCGCAGATGAAAGAGTTCGCCGACGACGATGACACCTTTCATCCCTTCTTTGATATGCTGCACGCGGCGTTATCCCCGGATGGCCGCTATGCCGCCCTTGGCACACAAGATGACGGGCATCATATACTTGCGCTGGACGCAGATGGGACACCACATGTTTTTGCGCATCTGGGATACCTCAGCGAATACCCCCATAACACCTGCTTTAGTGATGACAGCCAGTGTATAGCGTTGAATTCTTGCCATTTCTACAATGGCGTCACTTTCGCCAGCACTTTGGCACAGGTGCAAGGGCTGACGACGGAACCTTACGACCAGCACGACACACAAATCCTTTTGAATACTTATCTACGTGTCTATGCGTCGGGCTATCTGCCACCTTCTATGACGGACAGCGGCACGGGTGCCTTTCTTTTGGCCGGTTCAGGATTTGCAGCCTGCGTGACACCTGACGGCAAATTATTGTGGGAGGTGGGCTTTGGCTCTAGCGCGGGCGGGGTGGATATATGCCCCGCCACAGGTCGTGTCCTGATTGCCAGCTATTCGGGTATGTTGCATCTGCTGGATCCGTCCCAAGAACAGTCGCCGGCGATCTGCGATGGCTTTCACGTGCCACAGGAAAAACGCCGGTGGATATTCTGGGACAGGTTGGATCGCCCTATTCTGTGGTAATAGCACAGCATTTGATCAAAACACCAAACCCCTTGTGATTAAGGCCAATCGTGCTGACTAGCTGTTTCCGCATCGTCACCAAAGCGGATTCATACCCCCTTATTGTCAGGCATTTGTCCCATTCCTGCCCGATTTCATCTTCAAAGAGGAAACAACGGTATCAAAAAACAGTACTAGGAATTTTGCATGGATCGTCTGACGGAAATGGAAGCCTTTGCCACGGTGGTGGATCAAGGCGGCTTTACAGACGCGGCAAAAAAGATGGGGATTTCCAAGTCTGCTGTGTCGAAACACGTCTCCTCGCTTGAAGCGCGTCTTGGCGCGCGTCTGCTGAACCGCACCACCCGCCGTGTCAGCCCGACAGAAATTGGCCTAGCCTATTACGACCGTGCCCGTCGCGTGCTGAATGATGCTGGCGAAGCAGATGCGCTGGTCACATCCATGCAGTCAGCACCTTCGGGATTGTTGCGCATCAGCGTGGCCACCGATTTTGGTGTGAACCATCTATCGCCTGTTTTGGGTGATTTCCTGACAGAATTTCCCGATATCACCGTCAACATGGCGCTGAACAACCGCTATGTTGAGCTGATTTCCGAAGGCTTTGACATGGCCGTCCGCATTGGAGAGCTGGAAGACAGCACCCTGCGCGCCCGCAAGTTGACTGACACCACCAAACGCATGATCGCGAGCCCTGCTTATTTTGAGCAGTATGGCCGTCCCGAAAAGATTGATGACCTGAATGAGCATAAGTTGCTGCATTATTCCAACCAAGCCAATTCGGCCGTTTGGAAACTGACCGCCCCTTCGGGTGAAAAGCGTCAGGTGCGCACCGCCGGTTGGCTGACTGTGAATGATGGGCAGTCGCTGTTGAACGCCTGTATCGGTGGGCTTGGCATCGCGTATTTGCCCAGCTTTCTTTATGCGGATGCGATGCAGCAAGGTTTGGTCGAAGAAGCCATTCCCGACCTGCCGGTCGAGACGCAAGGTATCTATGCCGTCTATCCACCGGGCCGCTTCACGCAGCCCAAAGTCCGCGCGTTCATTGATTTCCTGGCGCATGAATTTGCCGACAAAGGCCCCGATATCTGGTAATTCCCCCAAGGTGCAAATCCACCTAACTGGCGCGGTCGACATGTCGGCCGCGCTTTTTTGTTGGGCATTAAACTTATCACAACGCCTGTCTCCTAGGGTCTGCTCGACCTTTAGGAGGGAACTGATGGACCAACTCATGCGCCGGCTTGCGCCAAAAGGCTGGGTGGGTTTCATCACGCGCTTGATCGGTATGATTGGTCTTGTTGCTATCGCGAACCTTACATTTGCGCATTACTTTGACACCATCGAAGTTCGCGGCATGCAATCCCCCCTTTATCACATTGGACATGCAACCGTCGTTGGTGGACCCTTGATTGCGTTTTTCCTCACTGTGTCATTGTTCCAGATCCGCTTACAACGCAGGCTTTGGCAGTTGTCGCGAAAGGATGCACTGACGGGTCTGAACAATCGCCGTACCTTTTTTGAATTGGTCAGTAAGGCGCGCGCAATTAATCACCGTGGTGTACTGGTGATGATGGATGCCGACAGATTCAAGGCAATCAATGATACCCATGGTCACTTGGCCGGGGACCGGTGTTTGAAATCAATTTCTTATACGTTGCAGCGCAATGTCCGGCGCGACGATGTACTCGCCCGAATAGGTGGAGAGGAGTTCGCCCTATATCTGACAGGCGCGACACCTCAAACAGCCCGCGTGATCGGCGAGCGTATCACAAAGCCTATAACATTTGACACCGATACGGTGAAAGGTCTGTCCGTGACGCTGTCACTTGGTGCGGCACAAGCGCTTCCTGATCTGTCGATTGACGCGGTTTTTGCCCGGGCGGATGCAGCGCTTTATCAGGCAAAACAGGATGGGCGTGCCCGATATCTGCAATGGGAAGACACGATAGTGACAAAGGAATGCGCACAAAGCGCCTGATGGTTCATTCCTGTGTTGAGGTCACAATCACCTCAACCCGGCGGTTTGCCTCGCGCCCTTCTTCGGTCAGGTTTGGTGCAATCGGGGCCAGATATCCCATGCCTTCTGCTTCGATCTGCCCCCGGCTGGTGCCATAGGCACTGACTAATCTTTCCAAAACAGAGGCCGCCCGGCGCTTAGACAACGCGATGTTCGCTTCAAGCGAGCCGGAGGAATCTGTATGGCCGACCAAAGCAACCCTGAGCTGTGGCGCGCCGGCCAGATAGTCCGCAAGTGCCTGTAACGACGCATAGTTACCCGCAGCCAGCTGCGCCGAACCGGTTTCAAAACTCAAATCACTCAGGACGCTACGCCCGACCACTTCCAACTGTTCGGCAAGTGCGGCATCCGGGGTGGCGCCAAATGCACGCAACGGCGCGGCCTCAGCCTCTGCGATGGGTTCTGGGTCAACGGCCATCGGACCGACATGGGTGATTTGCACAAAACCTGCCTCTGTGGTGCGACTGATAAAAAGCGACAGATATTCCGGCCCGTTCGCACCGGTGCGTTCAGCGGCAAGAAAGCGGAAATCACCGATGTTGATGCGCATCTGGGGGGGTGGAAATGTTTCCACCCCAAAGCGAAAATCAAAGCCGCCGCAGGCTTCGGTCTGGCATTCAAAGATGATGCGATAACGGTCGTTGCGCAATTGTTCACGCAAAGGGCGGACAAGTTGCAAGGTCGTCAATGAAGGTGCTTCGATCCGCCATGCCTGCTGCGTGACACGGCCCTCGACCGTCTGGGTCGGCATTTCGCCACGATCCCAGATATCGCGTGGCAACTCATAGCTGTCCGCGTCGCGCACGACCTCGGCTTGCAGGCTGGCATTGCTGGGAAAATCTAGTGTTTGGGCCTGCCCCGAACTACAGGCAACGGCCAGAAGAACGGCGCAAATACGGATCATCGGGCGAGGGCGTGATATTCATCATTGGGCCGCATGTCGGTGGCCGAAGCCATGCGATTGCTCATATTATAGAAGCCTGCGACGGCAGCGATATCCCAGATATCGCGATCGGAAAATCCAACCTGGCGTAATGCATCGCGGTCTTTTTCTTCAATCTTGGCGCTGGCCACTGTCATTTGCTCTGTAAATTCAAGCATGGCTTTCTGGCGTGCATCCAACGGTGCGACCCGCCAGTTCATCACCAGCATTTCGCCCAGTTTCGGATCGCCGGACAATTGCCGCACCACAGCCCCATGCGCCGTCAGGCAATAGTAGCATTTGTTGATGGAGGACACGACAACCGCGATCATCTCGCGCTCAAGCTTCGAAAGCCCAGAGTCCGCCAGCATCACGTCATTATAAAGTGCGGTGAACGCGTTTAGCTTATCGATATCAAAAGCATAAGCTTGCAGAACGTTGGGCACCATCCCCAGCTTTTCCTGACAGATGTCAAAATATTTCTGCGTTGCTTCGGGCAGCGGATCGGCCATGGGCAGATCAAGGGCGGTGGGTTGGTCGGTCAAAGGATCACTCCGGCAAAGTCCTATAATGGTACTGTCCCACAAGCGTCATGCCGAGGGAAGAGTAGAGCGTGTTTGCGCCAATATTCGCCTGTGTCGTGACCAGCGTCAGATAGTCCGCCCCATTATCTTGCGCCCAGAACGCCGCCGCCCGCGTAAGGTGCCGGGCAAGGCCTTGGCGGCGATGCCCTTCGCTGATTTCCAGCGCATGGATCATCGCGCAATCAGCCGCAATGCCAACATAGCCGGTTCCAGCAGGTCGGTCATTGAGCCGCCCCAGCAGCGTTGTTTTCGGTTCTCTTGCGCGGTCCATCACCGCCAGCCGTCCTGTGCCGATCCCACCTTGAGCCCAGATTTCGGCTTGTGCTGCAAGGGGTGGCCAGACTTCAAAACTGGTGACAGGTGGGGGTCTGTTGATGGCTATGTCCGCAACCGGTGCGGCATAGAGGTTTGTCGGGTCTTTGATGACATAACCGCGTGCCTCAAGGTGGTGATCCAAGTCGTCCTCGCCCTCGCGGATCATGAAAAGCGGCGTCTGGCTGGCCTCGCGCATGGCGTCTTCAGCGACTGGGATATCTGCGTCTGTGATTGGCAATTCTGCCGTTGCAGCGCTGACGCGATTTCCACCGCCACTATCTATTCTGATGGTCCACGGGCCCAGCGCCTGTTTGGCCGATGACGGCCATGTGCCGTCGATCACGGCGTAAAGCTTTTGAACCGTGGGCAAGCTCATCCAGAAAACCGCGCTTCAAGCGTCGTCATGGCGGTATCAAGCAAAGCGGCGTCGCTGCCGCGCACGACGATGTTACAGCCATAACTGCCATCCCTTTGGAATGGGTAAGAACCGACCGAAAGATCAGGAAAATCATCTGCAAAGGCGCCCAGCGGCCCAGCGACATCCCCCTCGCCCATCATCAGACGCAGGGTCCGTGACAAAAGCGGCGCGCCACCGGTTAGGGTTGGCAGGATGCTGGCAACCATCGCCTTAAACACGGATGGGACGCCCGCCATGACGTGCACATTTTGCAGACTGAACCCCGGTGCTGTGCTGACCGGGTTGTCGATCAGCGTGGCACCATCCGGGATACGCGCCATGCGCAAGCGCGCCTCGTTCAGTTCTAACCCTGATCTGTCGTAGTGGGCCTGAAGCAGCGCGCGCGCATCATCCCGCACGTCGATATGCGCGTCAAAGGCGGCGGCGATGCAGTCAGCCGTGATGTCATCATGCGTCGGCCCAATACCGCCGCTGGTAAAGACGTGGTCATAGCTTACAGAAAGCGCCTTGGTCGCCGCGATGATCGCGTCCCGGTCGTCGCTGACGACGCGCACTTCCTTCAGGTCGATCCCCATTTCGGTCAGTTGCCCTGCAAGGTAGTGCATATTTGCGTCGCGCGTGCGGCCTGAAAGGATCTCATCGCCTATGACAAGCATTGCAGCGGTTGGGTTGGGCATCTGGGTGTTCTCCTGTCTGGTCTAACAGGTTATAGCGCGCCTATGGAATTTGCCACGCCCCTTGTCCCTGCCCGTCTGATGCGTCGCTACAAACGGTTTCTGGCCGATGTGACATTGGACGATGAGCGCGACGTCACCGCCCATTGCGCGAACCCTGGGTCAATGATGGGGTTAGCAGAACCCGGCATGAAGGTGTGGTTAGAGCCAAATGATGACCCCAAGAAAAAGCTGAAATTTGGATGGCGCTTGGTTGATCATGAGAATGGGCACTTTACGGGTGTCGATACATCCGTGCCAAACCGTGCGCTAAAGGCTGCCTTGATCGCGCATCAGGTGCCCGGACTGCCAGCCTATGATCTTGTGCGCCCGGAAGTGAAATATGGCAAGAACAGCCGCATTGATTTTCTGCTGAGCGGGGATGGCCCCGATACCTATGTCGAAGTCAAAAGCGTGACGCTGTCGCGCCAACCGGGTTTGGCCGAGTTTCCCGACAGCGTGACGGCCCGCGGGGCCAGGCATTTGACCGAACTGTCACGTATGGTCGCAGAAGGTCACCGCGCGGTCATGTTTTATCTGGTGCAACGCACCGATTGCGCGGCGGTCACTTTGGCCAGCGATATCGACCCCACCTATAAGGAAGCTTTTGACAGCGCCATGGTGGCGGGCGTGACCGTTCTGGCGCAATCCTGTATGATTAGTCCTGCGGCGATCACATTGGGCCGTCCGATCACGTTCCAGCCCTAGAATTTGGTACGGGGTTGGCCTATGTCGCCTGTAACATGTGAAAAGGAATTAACCCGTTGGAAACGAATACTGCGCACCTGACCAAAGATGGTATCCGGCTTTATCAGGCGGACGACTTTGCTGGCATGGCAAAGGCGGGGGCGCTGGCTGCGCAAATTCTGGATAATATCGCAGAGCATGTCGTGCCTGGACAAACCACCGGTGAGTTGGACCGGCTGATCACCCAATGGGTTGATGAAGCGGGTGCTGTGTCGGCCACCATTGGCTACAAAGGCTATCAGCACGCCAGCTGTATTTCGGTAAACCATGTCGTGTGCCACGGCATTCCCGGTGATAAAAAGCTGAAGGATGGGGATATCCTGAACATCGACGTCACCGTCATCGTTGATGGTTGGTTCGGCGATACCAGCCGTATGTATGTCGCAGGCAACCTGCCCCGCAAGGCAGAGCGTTTGATCCAAGTGACCCATGACGCCCTAATGAAGGGCATCGAGGCCGCAAAGCCCGGCAATACCTTTGGCGATATCGGCCATGCGATCCAGCTTTATGCCGAAAGTCATCGCATGTCCGTTGTGCGCGATTTCTGTGGGCACGGGCTGGGCCGGGTGTTTCATGCGCCGCCCAATGTACTGCACTATGGCCGCCCCGGCACAGGTGCTGTGCTGGAAGAAGGCATGTTCTTTACGATTGAACCGATGATCAATCTGGGCCGGCCTGAGACGAAGGTATTGGGCGATGACTGGACAGCTGTGACGCGTGACAAATCACTGTCGGCGCAGTTTGAACATTCCATCGGAATTACGGCAGACGGGTGCGAGATCTTTACGCTTTCGCCCGGTGGGACCTTTCACCCAACATACGGTTGAATGGGGAAAATCGCCCGCGATTTCCCCTCTTGCGAATGACTTGCAACTAAACGCCCCCTATCCTATATTTCCTGTGTCGCTAGCGGTGACGCCTTTCCCCTGAAAACCTGATGAAAAGGATGCACGCTATGCACCTGATGAAAACTGCCGCTATGGTGGCCGCACTTGGCCTGTCCGCAACGACCTTGACCGCTCAGGAAGTCACGCTGCGCTTTCAGCACTTTGTGTCTCCTGCCAGCGCGAATCCGACCTATTTCATGCAGCCTTGGGCTGATGCCATCGAAAAACAATCCGATGGCCGCATCAAGGTTGAGCTTTATCCCTTTATGCAATTGGGCGGCTCTGCCCCGAACCAATACGATCTGATCCGCGATGGCGCGATTGATGGCGGCTGGGTGATCCCCGGCTATCAGCCAAACCGCTTTCCAAAGGCAGAGGCGATGGAACTGCCTTTCATGACCACCAAATCGGGTGAAGAAGCCAGTGCCGCCGCCTGGGAATTCACACAAGAATACCTTATGGATGATTTCGCCGATGTGCATGTCATCGCCGCCCATATGCATGGGCCGGGGATCGTGCACAAACGTGGCGCGTCTGTTGAGACGATTGAGGATTTTGCAGGGCTGAAACTGCGGGGGCCGTCACGCCCGACGACCCTTTTGTTGGAGGAACTCGGCGCTACTCCAATCGGGATGCCTGTTCCGCAATTTCCTGAGGCCCTGTCCCGCGGCGTTGTGGATGGCGGTGTGATCACTTGGGAAATGTCGCCGTCGCTCAAGCTGGACGAATTGACCGACAGTCATACAGATGTAGCCGGTGATCAAGCGCTTTATAACCTGTATTTTATCTGGGCGATGAATAAGGACGTGTATGAAGGCATGCCCGACGATCTGCGTGCGGTCATTGATGTCAACGCTGGCATGATGGCAAGCCAGTGGGCGGGGCGCGCGCATGATACCGGTGACATTGTTGGGCGTGATCTGATGGCGGCGGATGGCAATGAGATTGCGCAACTATCCGAGGCAGAGACAAACCGGATCAAAGCGCTGGGCGCGGATGTGACCGCAGCTTGGATTAGCGAAATGGACGCCAAAGGCTATGACGGCGCAGCGCTGGTTGCGGCAGCACAAGAAGCTGTGCGCGCCAACGCGAATTGATCTGTTTGAGAAGGTAACACAACAGGCAGGGGTATGACCTATCCCTGCCTTAATCCGTCCTCATTTGTCTGCAACATGACAACAATGTTTTGCTCACAGATTTTTTTGTTCTGTCTATCACTGCCCGGTCCGCGTGGTGCATCGGCAGAAGGAAGCTTGAGTATACCAATCATCGTGGCACACTTACCTTTGGTGTCAGCACACATTTGAAGTTACGCGTCATATCATGCAAAAAACAACACTCTTCGACCCGCAACGCCTGTTGAAAACACTATGTTTCATCGTTTTGGTGTTCATACCGGTCAACATGCTCGTTTCTCCGGTTGCTGATTTTTTTACTATTGAACAACGGCCGGCAAACTGGACGGTGACACTGTCTGCATTTGTCTTTCTTCTGGCCTCCATGCCTCTTGTTGCCATAGCATTGTTTTTTCTGAAATCGCGTGGCGAAAAGCTCTTTCTGTTGGGCATGGCGGTATTCTTTATCTACGCTTTTTCCATCACACTATATTTGGCTGGCGACCTGTTTTACCCCATGTTCGGCCTAACCTCGGTACTGGGATCCACTCTTGTCGGTGTATTATTCTATGTGTCCATAAGGGACGGTATCATTTCACCCAAACTTGTTTTTCATGTTTTGGCTGGCGCTTCAGTCTTGGTGGTGATGCCCCTGCTGCTTGTGCAGATTGATCCTGAACGCTACGCCCAAGTGGCCGAAAAAATTACTACTGCCACCGGCATACTTTACGGTTATGAAAATCCGCGTGCTGTGGGTTGGGCTTCCACAAGTTGTCTTTCATTGCTGGCTGCTTACCTTTCGACACAATCCAAGGAAATCAGAATTAACCCAATCTTTTTGATATGCGCCATCATCTGTTCAACGACGCTATTTTGGAGTGGATCACGCGGCGGGGTGGTTGCCTTTGTAGTAAGCCTGTCCATCGTGTTTGGTCTTTCGCAAACGAAGAATTACAAAGGCCTTGCATTGGTCCTGCTTTGTATCGTCGTGGGCGGTGCCGTCTCTTACTTTTTGCACTTGCCGAACCACGCATACGGCATGTTTTCCAGAATTGGCCAAAACCTGGGCCAAGAAGGTATCGACGCAATAAGCTCTGGGCGTATCGAGCTCTGGCAGACCACTTTGGCTCACATATTAGAGCGTCCATTTACGGGATATGGATATCTGCCTCATAAAAGTCTGGAAGGTTTCACCCACGGCAGTGCGCATAATATCGTGCTGGATTCCTGGCTTTGGTTTGGTTTCTTTATCGGAACGATTGTCGCACTGTTCGGAATAATGTTTTGGGTGATGGCCTTTTTGTTTTTTCGCAAGCCTAATGATCCGTACGTTTCAGCACTGTTTTGCGTGATAACGACCTTGATAGTGTACTGCATGTTTTCGGGACCCTATGCACGCACGTTCCCCTTGCTTCTTTTTGCTATTTCATCAGGCGTTATCTTTGGCATCAGGTCTGCACAAGCAGACAAGCAAATCTGACGCAATCAGAGAACGAACCGATGTTGTTAACAGGCCGCTATTACTGTGCGTGATCTGATAGGTTGCACCACTTCAGGTGATCCGCGCCACGACGTAGTCAGCCAGATCAACCAGCATCTGTTTCAGCGCATGATCCGGGATCGCATCCAAGGCTGACTTGGCCTTTTCCGCCCATGCCAAAGCATCTAATCGGGTTGCTTCCATTGTCCCGTGCTTTGCCAGCAGTGCGATCGCATGATCAAGGTCGCCCGCTTCCTGTCGCCCTTTTCCAATAGTCCGAACCCAAAAGTCCCGTTCACCCGCATCAGCGGCAGCGATTGCGCGGATCACTGGCAACGTCAGCTTACGCTCGCGAAAATCATCACCGACGTTTTTGCCAGTAGCTTTGGTGCCGCCGTAATCCAGCAGGTCGTCAACGATCTGGAACGAAATGCCTAGCGCATCGCCATAGTCAAAGAGCGCTTGTTTAGTGGCAGCATCTTGATCTGCAATTTCACCCCCGACCTCCATCGCAGCGGAAAACAGAGCGGCGGTTTTACCGCGCACGACTTGCAGATAGATGTCTTCGGTCGTCGCAAGGTCGCTGGCGGCAGTGAGTTGCAAAACTTCGCCTTCGGCAATCGTCGCCGCAGCGTTGGCCAGAATATCAAGGACCCGTAGTGACCCCGTTTCAACCATCAACTGGAATGAACGCGCAAAAAGGTAATCACCAACCAGAACGCTCGAGGTATTGTCCCACAACAGGTTTGCTGTGGGTCGCCCACGGCGCTGGCTGCTTTCGTCAACAACATCATCATGCAGCAAAGTGGCCGTGTGAATAAACTCGACCGTGGCGGCCAAATGCACATGGTAGGGTCCGTCATAGCCACACATCCGCGCCGCGGCCAAGGTTAGCATTGGGCGCAACCGCTTGCCGCCTGCCTCAACCAGATGTGCTGTGACTTCGGGGATGCGCGGCGCATGTTCGGACGCCATCCGTTCGCGGATCAACGTGTTCACCGCTGTCAGATCATCGGCCAGTGCCGCGGCCAGTTGTTCGTGTGGTTTGGTGGCGGCGTGATCAAGGCTCATGCAAGTTTCCGTCATGTGAATAGACAACGCCTGCGCGTCGTCTTAGGTCTTGGTTATGAAAGAGCTTTTGCGCACCAACGACCCAACCGTCCTTGCCTTTGCAACCGCCCTGCTGGACAGCGAGGGTATAGACTGGTTCGCCTTTGACGTAAACATGAGCGTGCTGGAAGGCAGCATAGGCATTATGCCGCGTCGGCTGATGGTTTTGGACCGTGATTTGTTCATGGCAGAGGCTGTGATGCGCGATGGCGAGATTGATTTAGGCCGTGTCTGAGCAACTGACGCAAGACGATTTTCTAGGTGGCAAGATCAAAGTCTGGCAGCCCCGCCGCGGCTATCGGGCAGGTGTTGATCCGGTGATCCTAGCGGCGTCCGTTCCCGCCAAGTCTGGGCAAACTGTATTGGAACTTGGGTGCGGCGTTGGCGTGGCGTCACTTTGCCTGGCGGCGCGTGTGCCTGGCTTGCATGTCACAGGGGTTGAGGTGCAAGACGTTTACAGTACCCTCGCCCAGCGCAATGGGGTCGCGAATGATTTACCGTTCGAGGTGATCACCGCCGACCTGCGCAGCCTACCTGCAGGTCTGCGCCAGAAACGCTTTGATCACGTGATTATGAATCCACCCTATTTTGATAGGGGCGCTGGCACGATGTCTGATGACGCTGGCAAAGACATTGCCTTTGGCGGCGATACCCCCTTGGGCGATTGGCTTGAGGTTGGGGCGCGACGTGTCGGGCCACGTGGATATTTGACGGTCATTCAACGGATAGAGCGATTGCCAGAGGTTTTGGCAGCACTGCAAGGACGGCTTGGTTCTTTCATTGTCAGGCCGATCGCCGGGCGGATCGGGCGGGCGCCTGAGTTGTTCTTGCTGCAAGCCCGCCAAGAGGGGAAAACGCCGTTTCGCATGGCACCCACGCTGATCATGCACGCAGGTGACACACACCAAGGTGATCAGGAAAGTTATACCCCTGCAGTCCTGGCAGCTTTGCGAAGTGGCGCGGAATTACCCATTTGGCCTTAACGAATTGGCAAGGAATCCCTGACACGCTGAAATTCTATCGAATTGCTGCCGTGCAGCGTGACAGAACTGATCAGATGTGGTGCAATCAATTTACACCAAACCAGAGGAGGACGACCATGAGCTTGAGTTCGCATTTGCAGGAACTGAAGAAAAAACACCAAACCCTCTCCGAGAATGTCGAAGTGATGCAGCGAAGCCCTGCAGCCGACGACATTGAAATTGCGAAGCTTAAGAAGCAGAAGTTGATGCTCAAGGAAGAAATTACGCGCCTGAGCACGCACTAACCACTCACACGACGCACTGACAGCTGATGTCTGCATCCGCTGTCAGAGCAAATCACTGGCATTGATCAACGTTCGACCCTCTGCGATGCGTTTGGAGGTTTGGATTTCTTTCAAAACCCATGCCTCAAAAGCCGCAATATGCGGGCGTCGTTCATTGCCCAGTGGGCAGACAAAGCTGTAGTGCGCCTGAGAGATCAATCCAATTTCAAATGGCGCGACCAATTGGCCTTCCTCCAAAGCGCGTGCCACCAGCGATGCACGCCCCATGACAACACCAGCGCCCGCAACGGCCGCATCAATAGCGTGGTCCGCCTGCGAAAACCGTGGCCCATGTGACGTATCTGCCTCAATCTTCGCGGCCTTCAGCCACGCATCCCATCCGGTAGGCAGTTTGAGGAAATTGATCGAATCGTCATGAATGAATGTCGCTTGCGCAAGCTTTGCGGGTGTGTCGTATTCTTTAGCCAATTGCGGGCTCATCATTGGCGTCATCCATTCGTCAAAGATGGGCCGCGAATACACACTTTCATCCCCACCCAAGCCAAAGCGGATCGCAACATCCACCTCATCGCGATTGAAATCGACGATCCGCAATGTTGCTGAAAATCGCAGATCGATATCTTCGTGGGCCTGCGCAAAATCATACATGCGCGGGGCCAACCACTTTGACGTAAAGGCAGGCCCTGCTGTGACAGTAAGCACGCCACTATCAGTTAACCTTTTTGTACTACGCCACGCGGATGATAGTGTTGTGAAGGCGTCTGTTGCACCCGGCGCAAGGCAGCGTCCCGCCTCAGTCAACTCTACCGCGCGATTGAGGCGGCGGAAGACGGGTTGTCCTAAATTTGCCTCTAAAGCCTTTATTTGATAGGATAATGCAGCGGGTGTGACGTTCAATTCATCTGCTGCTTTGGCAAATGACATATGGCGCGCGGCGGCTTCGAATGCGCGAAGTGCCGTGAGTGGAGGCAATCTATCTGACATAGTTCAGTTTAATAAAGCTTAACTGAAGCAATAGAAAGTCTCGTTTGTCGAAAGGCTGCGTAATACACATAATAGAGGCATCAAGACAAACATAGACACACGCGAAGGAACGCAGCATGTACGAGACAACAACAAGCCCCCGCATCCGTGAAGGTATCCAACGCGCGCACCACGAACGTGCATTGGCACTACGTAACGCAGTGCGTTGGTTCACACGCCGCCGTTAAGAGTTTCGCTCCGGCGACATGTGTCGCCGAACGAAAACGGGCCACTCCCGATCAGCGTGGCCCTTATTTTTTGTTTTGCTTGGCTTAGGCCAAATATTGGCCGCCGTTTGCCGACAAGGTGGACCCTGTGACAAACCCTGCATCGTCGGACGCGAGGAAGCAGACAGCGCGCGCGATCTCAGACGCTTCGCCAAGGCGGCCCACTGGAATTTGCGGCAGGATCACTTCGTTCATGACCTTTTCCGGGATCGTGCTCATCATTTCGGTGTTGATGTAACCGGGGGCCACGATGTTCACCGTGATGCCAGCGCGCGCGCCTTCCTGGGCCAGCGACTTGGTAAAGCCGATGTCGCCCGCTTTGGTCGCGGCATAATTGGCTTGGGCGAATTGCCCCTTCTGACCGTTGATGGAAGAGATCGTGACAATGCGCCCAAATTTACGTTCACGCATACCGCCCCAAACGTTATGCGTCATGTTGAAGACGCCGTTCAGATTGGTGTCGATGCATTCGTGCCATTGCTGCGGCGTCATTTTATGGAACGGCGCATCGCGGGTGATGCCGGCGTTATTCACAAGGATTTCAACCGGGCCAAGGTCTGCTTCGATCTGGGCGATGCCGTCTTTGCAAGCGTCGTAGTTACCCACGTCCCATTTGTAGGTCTTGATGCCTGTCTCGGCGGTAAAGGCTGCGGCCTTTTCATCATTGCCAGCGTAGGTGGCAGCAACATTGCAACCTGCGTCTTTAAGAGCCGTAGAAATAGCTGCGCCAATACCGCGCGAGCCGCCTGTTACAAGTGCAACACGGGACATGAGTTTCTCCTCCAGATATTTTTTTACGTAATCTTGTTATCGTTGCGCCACATCAGGCGCAACATTATTTCATAGACGGTTAGGGGCGCTCAACGCAAAGCGCCACACCCATGCCACCGCCAATGCACAACGTGGCCAGGCCTTTTTTGGCGTCGCGCCGTTTCATTTCAAACAGCAACGTATTCAAAACACGACAACCGGACGCACCAATGGGGTGGCCAATCGCGATGGCACCGCCGTTGACGTTCACAATTTCCGGGTCCCAACCCATTTCCTTGTTCACGGCACAGGCTTGCGCGGCAAAAGCTTCGTTGGCCTCAACAAGATCCAAATCACCGACAGACCAGCCTGCTTTGTCCAGCGCCTTTTGCGATGCATAGATCGGGCCGACACCCATGATGGATGGGTCGAGGCCAGCTGTGGCGTAGGATGCGATGCGCGCCAAAGGTTCAATCCCGCGCTTTTCTGCTTCATCCGCGGACATCAGCAATGTCGCGGCGGCACCATCGTTCAGGCCAGATGCGTTGGCGGCTGTGACGGACCCGTCTTTCGTAAAGGCGGGGCGCAGTTTTTGCATCGCTTCCATGGTTGCGCCGTGGCGGATGTATTCGTCTTTATCGACGATGATGTCGCCCTTGCGGGTCTTTACGGTGTAGGCTGCGATTTCGTCGTCGAATTTACCGGCCTTCTGTGCCGCTTCGGCTTTGTTCTGCGACGCGACTGCAAATTCATCCTGCATGTCACGTGTGATCTGGAATTTTTCTGCCACGTTTTCAGCAGTTTGACCCATATGATAGTTGTTGAAAGCATCCCACAAACCATCGCGGATCATTGTGTCGATATACTTCATATCGCCCATTTTCTGACCTGCACGCAGGTGTGCAGCGTGGGTGGAAAGTGTCATGTTTTCTTGGCCGCCAGCGGCGATGATAGTTGCGTCACCCAGTTGAATGTGCTGTGCGCCAAGTGCAACGGCACGCAGGCCGGACCCGCAAACTTGGTTAATGCCCCAAGCCGCCGACTCTTGCGGCAGCCCTGCGTTGATGTGCGCCTGACGCGCCGGGTTTTGCCCTTGCGCGGCTGTCAAAACCTGACCAAGGATCGTTTCGCTTACTTCGGATTTATCTACACCGGCACGTTCAACAACGGCTTGCAGAACGGCGGCCCCCAGATCGTGGGCAGGTGTGTTTGCGAATGATCCGCCAAAACTGCCTACGGCTGTGCGGGCGGCAGATGCGATAACGACGTTGGTCATAGGTGGTTCCCTTCAGGTTTCTAATTGGCCCAAAGGGTGCCATTTACACGTATCAGGTGCAAGACAATCCCCATTTGCCGTTTGGCGCGCTGGGTATGCGCAAAGTTGACGTAGGGCAAATCAAAGCCCTTATGCGCGCGGTGCAACCCCGCTCAAAGCTCTAACCGAGGCACCCCGAAGTGATATCCTTGCAGGCAGTCCACGCCAAGTTCTTGCAAAAATGCAGCCTCTCCTGCGGTTTCCACCCCGTCGGCGACGGCAAACATTTCGAATTGGTGGGCGACGTTGATCAACGCTTCGGCCAAGACCTGGTTATCGGGGTCACGGTCGATGCCACGGACAAAGCTTTTGTCGATTTTCACCAGATCGAAAAAGAAGGATTTCAGATGCCGGAACGCGATCAGTCCTGCACCAAACCCATCCAATGCAAAACCGACCCCCTTTGGTTGCATCTCGCTCATGAAGCGGATTACATTTTCATGCAGCATCATGGCCGATGTTTCACTGATCTCAAAAATCAGCCGGTCCCCTAAGTTCCCTTTGTCCATCAACCCCCGGTCCAGCGTGCGCCGCCACTCCCCATCGCCGATGGATCGTGCCGACAGGTTAACTGACAGCCGCAGACTGGGATTTCTGCGCAATTCATGCAGCGCCAGTTCCAACGACAGGCAATCAATTTCCCGTCCAAGATCGGTTTCTTCTACTTGCGGCATGAAATGGGCCGCCGGGATCAATCGCCCCTCTTCGTCAGACAAACGCATCAACCCTTCATGGAAGGCCACAAGGTTTTCTGCATCAGCCGTTACCACCGGATGAAAGGCCAATTGCCCCCGCCCGCCCGACAACGCGTTGCGCACAAGCCGCGGCACATCTGCATCGCGGCTGGCCATGGCATAGATCAACGGATCAACCAGCGCCTGCTCTTCCTGTTGGGCACGGCTGAGCGTGGTGTTTTGCATATCTGCACTCCATACTAACGCGGTGAATATGCGCGCGACTGCGCTAACAACCGGTTAAGGACAGAGCGATGACGGAAAGATGTGGCTGGGCCGGACCTGAGCAGATTTATATCGATTATCACGATACCGAATGGGGCGTGCCGGAGTATGACAGCCGAACCCTTTGGGAAAAGTTGATCCTAGATGGGTTTCAGGCGGGGCTGTCATGGATCACCATCCTCAAAAAGCGCGAAAACTTTCGCGCGGCGTTTGAAGGGTTCGACCCCAACGTGATCGCGGAATGGACGGAAAAGGATATTGAACGTCTGCTGGGTGACGCTGGCATCATCCGGCATCGTGGCAAGATCGAAGCGACAATTGGCAATGCCCGCGCCTGGCAAGAGATTGAGGCACGCGAGGGATTTGACCGTTTCCTATGGAACTACGTTGATGGCGTTCCATTGCGCACCATCCATGCTGATCGGTCGTTGATCCCCACCCAATCGCCGATG
Organism: Roseobacter sp. CCS2; assembly: GCF_000169435.1. Classification (GTDB taxonomy): domain Bacteria; phylum Pseudomonadota; class Alphaproteobacteria; order Rhodobacterales; family Rhodobacteraceae; genus Yoonia. Next base: position 824,193 of record NZ_AAYB01000001.1, read on the forward strand.
ACGGCCCAAATCTCCAAGGATCTGAAAAAAGCGGGTTTCAAGTTCTGTGGTCCCACGATTGTCTATGCGTTTATGGAGGCGACAGGGCTGATAAATAACCACCTGACAACCTGCCATCGCCACGACCCATGTGCGGCCCTCGCGCGTGATCCCAAAGACGTCTGGCCTACCAGCGCTTAAGCGCGTCTTCATCAGTGTCTTTGGCATCGACCCACGCCGCACCCTCTGCGGTCACTTCTTTCTTCCAAAACGGTGCGCGGGATTTAAGGTAATCCATCAGAAAATCTGCCGCCTCAAACGACGCGGCCCGGTGTGCAGATACGGTGGCGACCATCATAATGGGCTCACCGGGTTTCAGCGGGCCGTAGCGGTGGATGACAAGCACATCTGCCAGCGCCCAACGCTGCACAGCCTCGTCCGCGATCTTGGTAATCGCGCTTTGGGTCATGCCGGGGTAATGTTCGATCAGCATTTCTTGCAGGTCGCCTTTGGTGTCGCGCACAACGCCGGTAAAGCTGACGACTGCGCCGATATCAGTGCGGTCTTGGGCAAAGCTGTTCAGCTCTGCACCGGCGTCAAAAGGGTCTGACTGAACGCGGACTGTCATCAGCCGCCTGTCATGGGTGGGAAGAAGGCAACTTCGCGCACGCCGTTCAAAGGGGCGTCAAAATCCGCTAGCTCTTGATCAAGCGCCACCCGCAGCGCAGAAGTATCCGCGAATGCTGCGGCATAGCGGTCCTCGCGGGCGCTTAGTTCGGAAATAAGGTCTTTGACTGTAGCCGCGTCTGTTTCGACCGTCTCTTGTGGCAGACCGATCCGTTCACGGACCCAAGCGAAATAAACAACATTCATGCGTTTGTATCCCTGAGATAGGGGCGCGATTTGTTGAAATAGTCCCACCCAGTGACCAGCGTCAGGACAGCAGCCAGCCAAAGCATGATGATGCCACCCCACCAGCTAATCATCATCCCCTGATATTTCCACCACAGGCCCAACTCATCAGGGCCAGTGCGTTCAATCGCCTCGGTTACCATTTCTTGGGTCATGGCCAGCGATTGCATCCCAAAATAATGCTCAAACGCACCCGTCGCAAACAGCATGGAAATCGCGACCATCTGCGCCGTTGTTTTCCATTTGGCAAGGTTCGTCACCTTCAACGTACCCGCCGTATCGCCCAAGAATTCACGCAAGCCTGAGACAAAGACCTCGCGAAAGATGATCACAGTCGCAGGCAGTAATATCCACGGATTCATACCGGAAAAGCCGGTGATCACGACCAGCGCGATAATCACCATTGCCTTGTCAGCAATCGGATCCAGCATCGCGCCTAGTTTGCTTTCCTGTTTCCATGCGCGGGCCAGATAGCCATCAAGGAAATCGGTCAGCGCCGCGACGACGAACAGCACCAAGGCAAACCAATCCGCCCAAGGCCGGGCAAAGTATAAAAACATCACCACAACGCCGGGCGCTGCGGCCAGACGCAGGATGGTCAGTATGTTGGGCAGGTTCAATGTCATGGCAAAGTGGTAGCGCGGCTATCCCTGCGATACCAGTGGGTGTGGCGAAAATCTGCGTTGGCATGCCGCGAATGGGTTTGACCCTTTGGGGGACTCGCGACACAATATCAAGGAAAGCGGCCCGATGTGATCCGCACCCCCCTACCAAGACATGGGAACACCCGATGAGATACGTTAAGCCCGAGAGCTTTGAGGCGGCAGCAACCCTATTGCGCAACGAAGACGGCATCGCACGCATTTTGGCGGGCGGTACGGATGTGCTAGTTCAGTTGAAAGCCGAGATGGTTGAACCTGACCTGATGGTTGACCTCAAGCATCTGCCCGGCATGCGCGATATCGTGGCCGAAGATGGCGGGTTCCGTGTGGGTGCCGCTGTCTGCGGGGCCGAGATGGGCGAAGATGCGGCATTGAAAGCGATGTGGCCGGGTGTGGTAGAAGGGGTTGAGTTGATCGGCTCATCTCAGGTGCAAAGCCGCGCGACGATGGCAGGCAACCTGTGCACCGGATCGCCTGCGGGGGATAGTGTGCCAGCGATGGTCACGGCAGGGGCCGTGGCCCGTGTGCAAGGGCCAGATGGCGTGCGTGATGTGCCAGTGGTCAATATTCCAACTGGACCGGGCAAGAATTCACTGGCGAAGGGCGAATTTATAACGTCGATCTTCCTGCCTGCCCGCCCTGATAATGCGTCCGATGCTTACCTGCGCTTCATTCCGCGTACTGAAATGGACATTGCGGTGTCATCCGCTGCGGTGAGTTTGGCGTTGGATGGCGATGGTGTTGTCACTGATGCGCATGTTGCTGTCGGTGCAGTCGCCCCCACCGTTTTGCTTGTGAAGGAAGCAGGCGATACCTTGGTTGGGTCAAAACTGGACGACGCCGAAATCGCTGGTCTTGTCAGCGCGGTTGAGGCCGCTTGCAACCCGATCACTGACAAGCGCGGCACTATTGAGTTCCGCACCAAAACCGCAGGCGTTCTGGCCAAGCGCGCCGCACATATCGCGTATTCCCGCGCCGGAGGTCAGGCATGAAAACGATCCCAGTCGAGACAACGATCAACGGCGATAGCACAGAGTTTCTGTGCCACGCCGATGAAAGCCTGCTGGACGTGCTGCGCGATAGGCTGGGCATGACAGGCTCGAAGGAAGGCTGCGGAACCGGTGATTGCGGTGCCTGTAGTGTGATGCTGAACGGGCGGGTGGTCTGTTCCTGTCTGGTGCTGGGCGTCGAAACCCAAGGTGCTGAGATTGAAACCATCGAAGGCATGGCGAATGGTGAGGAATTACACCCTTTGCAGCGCGTGTTCCTTGAAGAAGCCGCCCTGCAATGTGGCGTCTGCACGCCGGGTATTCTGGTGGCGGCGAAGGCCCTGCTCGAAAAGAATCCTGACCCGACCGACACCGAGGTCCGCTATTGGCTGGCCGGCAACCTGTGCCGCTGTACCGGCTACGACAAGATCATCAAGGCGGTCCAGACCGCTGCGGCTGAAATGAGGAGCGCATAACATGGCTTTTGACGCACAAGCAAAGCGCAATTTCAAGGTTGTCGGCACCCGGGTCACCCGCCCCGATGGGATTGATAAGGTGACAGGCAAGGCCGCTTATGGCGCGGATATCGCGGCCCCCGGCATGTTGTACGGGCGCATCCTGCGCAGCCCGCATGCCCACGCGCGGATCGTGTCGATTGATACGTCAGCGGCTGAGGCACTGGCAGGGGTCAAGGCGGTTGTAACGGGCGCGGACCTTGCACAGCCGGACGATGAAGATTTCGCAGATGTCGCGATCAACTGCCTCGCGCGGGACAAGGTGCTTTACGATGGACACGCCGTTGCGGCGGTCGCGGCCAAAAGCAAATCCATCGCGAAACAAGCAATCCGCTTGATCAAGGTGGACTACGAAATCCTGCCGCATGTGACCGATGTAGACGCCGCGATGCAACCCGACGCGCCAGTTGTTCAGGAGGGCCGCGCGCTGGAAACCGTGCCTGCGGGCATGTCCCAGAACGTGACGACCCATTGTCAGTTTGGGCACGGTGACTTGGATGCGGGCTTTGCCAAAGCGGACAAAATCATTGAGCGCAGTTTCAAAACTGCGGCCACCCACCAAGGCTATATCGAACCACAGGCCTGCATGGCGAGCCTCGGATCTGATGGCCGAGGCGAGGTCTGGTGCTGCACCCAAGGGCAATACATGGTGCGCGCGAATTGTGCCGCGGTGCTGGGGGTTGAGGAAAGCCAGTTGCGCATCACTTCGTCCGAGATTGGGGGCGGTTTCGGCGGCAAAACGTCAACCTTTATCGAACCTGTCGCGCTGGCACTGTCACGCAAATCCGGCAAGCCGGTGAAGATCGTAATGACCCGCGATGAAGTGCTGAAGGCGACCGGCCCAACCATCTCATCCTCCATGGATATCAAGATTGGCATGACCAAGGACGGGCGCATCACCGCCGCGCGGGGCGAGTTGCGCTATTCCGGCGGAGCGTACCCAAATGGCACGGTCAACATGGGGGCACAGGCGGCTTTCGCAGCCTACGATCTGGAAGCGGTGGAAACCGTTGGCTGGAATGCGATGACGAACCGGCCCAAAGAAATCCCCTACCGCGCACCGGGTGCGCCGACGGCGATCTATGCGGTTGAGAGTGTGGTAGATGAGCTGTGTCAGGAACTGGGCCTCGACCCGCTGGACGTGCGCTTGATGAATGCCGCACGCAAAGGCACGGTTTCGTCCTACGGCCCGACCTTCAACGACATCGGCTTGGTCGCAACGTTGGAAGCGGCGAAGGCACACCCACATTACACCGCACCTTTGGGTGAAAACCAAGGACGTGGTTTGTCCTGCGGGTTCTGGTTCAACTTTGGCGGCAATACCTGCGTGTCGCTGAACATCAACGACGATGGCACGGTCGGCGTGGTTGAAGGCAACCCTGACATCGGCGGTTCACGCGCGTCTATCTCGATGATGGCAGCGGAAGAACTGGGTGTGCCTTACGACAAGGTACGGACCGTGATCGCCGACACCTCCTCACTCGGGTTCAACGACATCACAGACGGTAGCCGGGTGACCTTTGCGGTCGGGCTGGCCACGATTGAGGCGGCGCGCGCGGCCATCAAAGAGATGTGCAGCCGGGTCGCGAAAATCTGGGACATCGACGAGGACGCTGTGATCTGGGAAGACGGTTGCGCCAAACCGGCGGGGCCGAATGCGGGCACGCATCCGCCGATGACGCTGGCCGAGATTGCCGCCATTGCAGGCAAAACCGGCGGGCCGATTGCAGGGCACCATGAGGTGAACGCAGACGGCGCTGGCGTCAGCTTTGGCGTGCATCTGTGCGACACCGAAGTGGACCCGGAAACCGGGGCCACGAAAATCCTGCGCTACACCGTGTTTCAGGACGCAGGAAAGGCCGTGCACCCCGATTACGTCGAGGGACAGATGCAAGGCGGGGCCGTGCAAGGCATCGGTTGGGCGCTGAACGAAGAGTATATCTACGGCGAGGATGGGCGTTTACAGAACGCGGGCTTCCTCGACTACCGCGTGCCCGTTGCGTCTGACCTGCCAGACATCGAAACGGTGATCTTAGAAATCCCCAACCCCGGCCACCCCTACGGCGTGCGCGGCGTGGGTGAGACGCCGATTGTGCCGCCTTTGGCCGCAATATCGAACGCGGTGTCACGAGCGGCGGGCGGGCGGATGACGGAGCTGCCGATGTCACCACCACGCTTGCTGAAAGCGATGACTGGCTGAGGCGATGGTCCGTGTGAAACTCTGGGGATCGCTGCGCGCATTGGCGGATGGCGAGGAATGGGTCGAGGTGGAGGCCAGCAATTTTAAGGAATTGCTGGACGCCTTGGCCGAGAAGCATCCGGGGCTCGCGCCGCAGATCAAACGGGGGGTATCACTGGCACTGGACGGGGTGATTTACCGCGAAGCGTGGTTCACGAAGATCGGACCGGAGAATGAGGTGATTTTGATGCCTTATATGGTGGGTGGGTGAAGTTGTGGATGGCTGCTATTACGTGAGAGCCAAAAGCGTTCAAAAAACAACTAGGATTTTGAATGGGGTTTTCTGCAGCATCAATTGGTATGATTTGAGATCGAGCCCAAAACGAGTATCTTTGACACATGCCTGAATACCGGGTCGGCAAAATACATTCCAACCGTCATAAATCAAAGATGGCTATATTTCGCCGCTACGGATCTTCTGAAGAAGATCGAATACTAACTTTGGGTTTTCAATAGCCCGAAACGTAAAGTCACCATTGTCTCCGCTCCAAACTCCGAACTGCTTCTTTATCGAAAAGAAAATCGAGAAGGCACTCGGTGGCCTACCTAGCTGAACCGACCCTCGAGTTCCGTCTTTGAGTTTGACAAAAAGCTTAGGTGTAATTGGAAGAGTTCGGACTTTCAGACCAAAGGCGGAAGTCTCAATCAATGCCTGTTTTTCAGTTAACGCATAGACGGTCCTGCGACGCTTGTACTGATCAATCATAAAACGGCCAACAGTAAAGTAGAAACAAGCTGTAAGAAGTATGAATTGTACTGCCATGCTTAGTAAATCCGGTTTATGGAATGCAGAGATCGCTTGTGCCGCGAGACCCGACCATAAGATAGAACCTGGAATCAATAGAACTTCGATTGGCCGCAACACGAAAAGCTGATCAGTAGGACGTCCTTCCCAAAGAATCCGTTCCTTTGCTTCAATGTATGCCTCCCAACTACCTTCTGGTCTCGCCATGCACCATTCCTTCAGCTGCGGACCACCAAACTACCAGGGCATTGCGCCAAAAACTAGGCGGATGGAAATAGCTTCAGGTCTATAGTGTCTTAACGAGGACGCTTGAAATGAGCTTGAAGCGTTCCTGAAGCGGCTTCTCAAAAACGACCGTCTATTGAACGTCAACCAAAGCGGACTTTGACGCGCTTGCAGACCAGGTTCGATTTGTCCGCGAAGCGGACATTCATAGTTCGCATAAGAATTATCAGGACACACTCCAAACAAGCTCTCCCTCCTACCCATTCTCATGAAAATAATCATACACCGTCTGCGCCAGCTTCGCTGACACCCCGTCCACCGCTTTCAAATCCGCCAAATTCGCCCGCGCGACTGCCTTGGCTGATCCGAAGTGCGCCAATAGCGCCCGTTTCCGTGTGGCACCAACGCCGGGGACGTCGTCGAGCGGTGTGGCCCCGATGGCTTTCGACCGTTTCGCCCGGTGTGTGCCAATCGCGAAACGGTGTACTTCGTCGCGCATCCGCTGGATGAAATAGAGCACCGGGTCGTTGTGCCGCAGCGCCATGACGGGTTTGCCCGTGCGGTGGAATTCCTCTTTGCCCGCGTCGCGGTCTTCGCCCTTCGCCACGCCGACCATGGGGATGTCACTGACGCCGAGGTCGTTCATGATCTCGCGCACGGCACTGACCTGCCCTTGTCCGCCGTCGATTAGCAGCAGGTCGGGCCACGTGCCTAAGGTGCGCTCGGGGTCTTCTTTCAGCAGGCGCTGGAAGCGGCGGGTCAGCACCTCTTTCATCATGCCGAAATCGTCGCCTGGGGTCAGGTCATCACCGCGGATATTGAATTTGCGGTATTGGTTTTTGTCAAATCCGTCGGGGCCAGCCACAACCATAGCACCCACCGCATGGGCACCTTGGATGTGCGAGTTATCGTAGACCTCGATCCGTTGGGGCGCCCTGTCCATCTCGAACGCTTCAGCCACGCCTTTGAGCAGCCGTGCTTGGGTGGCGGTTTCGGACATTTTGCGCGCAAGGCTTTCGCGGGCATTACGCAGGGCGTTCTGCACCAGTTCCGCCTTTTCGCCGCGCTGGGGGACAATAATTTCGACCTTGCGTTCCGCCTTTTCGGCCAGCGCGTCTGCCATCAGATCGTCGCTGTCTAACCCATGTGACAGGATCAGCATGCGGGGCGGTTCGCGGTTGGAATAGAATTGGCCGACAAAGGCCTCCATCACTTCGGATGGGTCCTCATCCCCGGACACGCGCGGGTAATAATCGTGGTTGCCCCAGTTTTGATTGGCGCGGATGAAGAAGACCTGCACGCAGGCTTGGCCGCCGTCGCGGTGAAGAGCGATCACGTCAGCCTCTGGCGTGTTCTGTGGGTTGATGCCTTGGGCGGATTGCACTTGGGTAAGGGCCTTAATCCGGTCGCGCAGGGCGGCAGCGCGTTCAAACTCCATAGCTTCGCTGGCATCTTGCATTTGTTTGGCAAGCGCTTCTTGAATGCCCTTCGTGCGGCCTTGCAAGAACTTCTCGGCATCGCGCACCGACGCCTCATAATCACCTTCAGCAATTAGCCCACAGCAGGGGCCAGAGCAGCGTTTGATCTGGTATTGCAGGCAAGGGCGCGTGCGTGTTTCAAAATCACTGTCGGAACAATTGCGCAGCAAAAAGACCCGTTGCAGTTGATTGAGCGTGCGGTTGACGGCGCCTGCACCGGCAAAGGGGCCGTAGTAATTCCCTTGCTGTTTCTTTGCCCCGCGATGTTTCTTGATCATCGGGAAGGCATGATCTTTGGTGACCAGTATGTTGGGAAAGGATTTGTCGTCGCGCAGCAGCACATTGTAGCGCGGTTTCAACTGCTTGATCAGGTTCTGTTCCAGCAACAGCGCCTCTGTTTCCGTGCGCGTTGTCAGGAACATCATCGACGCTGTTTCGCGGATCATACGCGTGATGCGCGGCGAATGCTGGCCGGGGCGCGCATAATTCGACACACGCGCCTTTAGGTTGCGGGCCTTGCCAACATACAAAACACGACTGTCAGCATCGAGCATGCGGTAAACACCCGGTGAGCTATCCAGCGTACGCAGATAGCCATGGATCACATCGTATCCGGTCTTGGTTTGTTTGATTGGCTGCTCTGTCATCTATCGGTTCTGTGATTCTCGTTTGGCTGCAATGGTAACGCACCGGGGACAAGAGAAAAGGCATCCACGGTTTCTGTGGATAACTCCGTGGGTTATTCCCTGACAGGTGGATTTTTTCGTTGTATTTGGCTGGCTTCGTTGATTTGCCTAAAAAATAGGCAGTTTCGCAAGGTATTGAAAAACCTGTATATTATTATTGCTATTTGGTTAACGCCTTGAAAAATAGGCCCTTTGTGACAGTTCCGTGAACGGGCAGCGGCGCAGGTGCACAACTTGACGCAGATGCTATTCAACGCCCAATACGTCAGGCGTTTCCCAAGCAAGGTGCTGACCCCCATCAACGGCCAACATTTGGCCTGTGACGGCAGGCGCATCGAGGAAATATCCAAGCGCTGCAGTGATATCAGACGGGTTCGCACCACGCTTCAGGATCGTTGCGGCGCGTTGTTTGTCGAAGTGTTCTTTGCTTTGCCGATGCCCTTGCAACGTCGGCCCCGGACCGATGCCGTTCACCCGCACGCGCGGGGCAAGTGCCTGCGCTGTGGTGCGCGTCATCGCCCACAGGCCCATCTTGGCGATGGTATAGCTCATAAACTCTGGCGTGAGCTTGTGGATGCGTTGGTCAAGCATGTTGATGACAAGCGCCTTGGCTATCGGTTCACCTTGGTCATCTGTGTCAGGGTCCGGCACTTGGGCGGCGAAATTTTGTGTCAGAACGAAAGGCGCGCGTAGGTTGGATTCCATGTGCCGGTCCCAGCTGTTGCGCGTGCCCGTCTTCACATTATCGTATTCAAAGATTGAGGCGTTGTTCACCAGACAGGTCAGCGGCCCGCCCAGCGCGTCAGCGGCACGCTTGACCAAAGCTTGTGTGGCGTTTTCATCCAGCAAATCAGCCTGCACAGTGGCGCCAGAACGCCCCAACGCTTCGAGTTGGGCCACGGTATCCTGCGCGCCAGCCTTAGAGCCGGCGTAGTGCACCGCCACATCGTAACCGCGGTGCCCCAGATAAAGCGCCATGGCTTGCCCCAGCCGTGCGCCCGCCCCAGTGACCAGCGCCCTCATTTGCGGGATTTTTCGCATTGGCACGGCCCTTTGCCGATCCGGTAGCGCAGGCATTTGGGGCATTTCGCCTGTGCCAGCCGGGCCTGCCCCGGAAACCGCCATTTGCCGAACATGGCCAACACCAGCATGAAGGCCAGAAAGATAAAGATCGCTTTCAGGATCAAAGGCCGAACCTCGCAAAGGCCGCACGTTCTTCGATGCCTGCGACAGCGTCATCCACGATCTGCGCACCAAAGCGCGCCAACAGCGGTTTCTTTTGCCCATAGCGGCGGAATTGCACCTTGTCGCCGAAGCGTTCTTTCATCACCGGGGCAAGATGGCCGATGCCATCGGCCAGCCCTTCGTCGATCCCTTTTTGGCCGATATAGACTTCGCCAGTGAACAGGTCGGGGTTGTCAGACAGTTTGGTGCCGCGCCGCGATTTGACGTAATCAATAAAAGTCGCGTGCAGATCTTCCAGCCAACCTTTCAGCTTTTTCACATCGGCAGGTTTTTCCGGCTTGAACGGGTCCATCATGGACTTGGATTTACCAGCAGTATGCACCCGACGCTCGACCCCGATTTTGTCAATTGCCTCGGTCGCGCCAAAGCCTGCGCTGATCACACCGATAGAGCCGGTGATGGAACAACTGTCGATGAAAATCTCATCTGCGGCGCAAGCGAGCCAGTAGCCGCCAGAGGCTGCGACATCCTCGACAAAAGCAAAGACGGGGATTTTCTTTTCATCGGCCAACCGGCGAATGCGTGAGGCGATAAGCGACGACTGCACGGGCGACCCACCGGGGCAGTTAATTTCAAGCGCGACAGCTGCGGGCTTGCCTTTGCTGAACGCCTTTTCAATGACGGGGGCAAGGCCGGGGTTATCCAAACCGCGCCCGGAATTGGCGATAGCGCCTTGCAGCCGGATCACGGCAACGAAAGGCTCTGATTTCATGAAGGGGATGTATTTTTTCATGCTTTGCTACTTAGGCCTTCTGGTGGCACTCGCAAGGGTCACTGTCTGATCCGCCAACCAGTGCGGAAGATCCACCAGATGATCGCAAGACATGCGCCCGTAAAAAGCGCGATCGCGAATAGGGAAACGCCGATGGCCACGTCAGCCTCGCCAAAGAACGACCAGCGGAAACCACTGATCAGATAGACGACCGGATTGAACAGCGTGATCGTTTGCCAGACAGGAGGCAGCATGCTGATCGAATAGAAAGACCCGCCAAGGAACACGAGCGGGGTGATCACCAAAAGCGGGATCAGTTGCAGCTTTTCAAAGTTGTCTGCCCAGATACCGATGATAAAGCCAAGGAGCGCGAAACTGACGCAGGTCAGTACCAGAAAAAGCATCATCGCGAAAGGATGCGCGATCTGGATATCGACGAAGAAGAACGCAGTGATCAGGATGATCACGCCGATGAAAAGTGCCTTTGTAGCGGCGGCCCCGACGTAGCCTGCGACGACTTCAAGAAAGCTGATGGGGGCAGAGAGCAGCTCGTAGATCGTCCCAATGAACTTTGGGAAATAGATGCCGAAACTGGCGTTCGATGTCGCTTGCGTCATGACAGACAGCATGATCAGTCCTGGCACAATGAACGCGCCATAGCTGACGCCCTCGACCTCTTGAATACGGCTGCCGATGGCGGCGCCAAACACCACGAAATAAAGTGATGTCGACAAGACGGGTGAAATCAGGCTTTGTGTAATGGTGCGGAAAAAGCGCCGCATTTCAAAGATATAGATTGTCCAAACGGCGTTCAGGTTCATGGTTTTTCCTTTACGAGGCCAACAAAGATGTCTTCCAGACTGCTTTGCTGGGTTTGGATGTCCTTGAATTGCAGACCGGCCTTTTGCAGGTCGTTCAGTAGCGTGGTGATCCCGGTGCGTTCGCCCGTGGTATCGTAACTGTAGGTCAGGCTAAGCCCATCATCCGCGCGCGCCAGATCATAACCTGCAAGCGCATCAGGGATCGTCGCGGCCGCATCGGTCAATTCGATCTTCAATTGCTTTTGACCCATCTGTGCCATCAGATCAGCTTTGTCCTGCACCAGCAGAATTTCACCCTTGTTGATGACACCGACCCGGTCGGCAATCGCCTCGGCCTCTTCAATATAGTGGGTGGTCAGGATGATCGTCACGCCAGATGCCTTCAGTCGTGCCACGACCTCCCACATATCTTTGCGCAACTCCACGTCGACGCCTGCGGTGGGTTCATCAAGGAACAGCACGCGAGGTTCGTGGCTTAATGCCTTAGCGATCAGGACCCGGCGTTTCATGCCGCCAGAAAGCGTCATGATCTTGCTGTCCTTTTTGTCGTGCAGCGACAGCTGTTTCAGCACATCTTCGATATAAGCGTCATTGCGCGATTTACCGAAGATACCGCGCGAAAAGCTGACAGAGTTCATGACCGTCTCGAACGGTTCAAGGTTGATTTCTTGCGGGACCAGCCCGATCAAATCACGAGCAGCACGAAACTGGGTTTGCGTATCAAAGCCGCCAACGGTGATCTTGCCAGATGTCGGCACCGTGATACCACAGATGGTTGAGATCAGGGTTGTCTTGCCTGCACCGTTGGGGCCAAGCAGGGCAAGTATTTCCCCCTCTTCGATATCAAGATTTACGGATTTAAGGGCCTCAAAGCCCCCCGCATAAGCCTTGCGCAGGTTTTTGACAGATACGATCGCGGACATGGGGTGACCTTTGGTTTGGTCAGCCGAAGGTAATGCGGTCCGTAAAGAAGTAAAAGTCCTAACGATACATGGTGGTGATCTAGCCTATGTGCAAAAACGCACCATGGTGCGCGATCAGCTTTGCCTAATCAAAAAGGGCGCGCTTACTGTACCCTGACGAAGGTGATACCGGTCAATATGGTGTCAAAGTCTTCGATGATAAGAAGCGGATTGAGCTCAACAAGCTCATCAAATGTAATCCGGCGAGGCAGGTTATTCAGGAAGTCCCAGATGTTTGTCTCTGAAAAAACAGCGGTGCAAACAATATCGTTTTCTTCAAGGAAAATGGCATCATTGTTGCAATCTTCGTTGCCATATGTGGTGCCAAACGCGCTAAGTGGTGTTGCAAACAACGCAAACAATATCATGGCCGCTATGCGTGAAGTGTCTCTGGTCATGCTAACTCCTCGTTACCTTTGACCCCCGCAAAGAGCCTAGGATAACTTGGTGTTTGTCACAAGAGACATGGCAATGATGTGAACAGGCGTCAGGGGCACGGTCGTTTTATTGGTCGGCCTAAACACCTATTTTGGGCCCATCATCTGCGCGACATCCAGCATCCGACAAGAGAACCCCCACTCATTGTCATACCAGCCAAAAACCCGCACCAGCCCGCCCTGCGTGACACGCGTTTCAGGCAGGGAAACAATCAGGCTTTCGGGCCGGGCGCGCAGATCGGTCGACACCAGCGGCTTATCGGTCCAGCCAATAATACCGGATTGCGCCCGTAACAGCGCATGCACATCTTTCAGTGTCACGCGCGCATCAAGCGTGACGGACAAATCGACGGCAGAAACGGACGCAACGGGAACACGCACCGCCGCTGCCTCGATCCGACCGGCAAGGTCTGGCAGGACTTGGTTCAATAGCTGTTGGGCAGAGGTCGTTGTTGGCACCATCGACAATGCCGCCGCCCGACTGCGCAACATATTACCGCGTGGCGCGTCAACGCTGGGCTGACTGCCGGTGTAGCAGTGGATTGTCGTCATCCATCCCGTTTGCAGCCCCCACGCATCATCAATCAAGCGCACCAAGGGCGCCAGCGCATTCGTTGTGCAAGAGGCGTTCGACACAATCGGCTGATCGTCCAGCAGATCATCGTTGGCCCCCAGCACCATGGTCAGATCAGCCGCGTCAGAAGGCCCCGAAATTAGCACCCGTCCCGCCCCAGCCTGTAAGCCGCGCGCAGCAACATCGCGGCTGTTGGCCTTGCCGGTGCATTCCAGCACGATATCGACATCCGACAAATCAAGCGCTGAGATATCAGCGGCCTGTGTCCAGGGAATAGCCTGACCATCAAGTACAAGCGCGTTGTCTACAAAACTGACATCCCCGGCAAATGGCCCAAAGACGCTGTCGTAGGAAAAAAGATGGGCGCATAGGTTTGGGTCCGCAATGTCATTGATTCCCACGATTTCGACCTCTGGCCAGGCGCCCGACGTTTGCACACGCAGCATCGTGCGACCGATCCGGCCAAACCCATTTATAAATACGCGCACCATGCGTCCGTCCTCCACCTTCGGGGGGATGCTGCAACTTTGTGCAGGGCGCGACAAGCTGGGTTTCTTCGTCGCGCGAAACGGCCTTATTCATATGCCGTTCATAGAATCGGGCGGATTCTGACCGCAATTCATCCCAGAATCAGAGCAGAGATCGCTTAGAATCGACACTGAGCCGTCGAAATTTTAAGCATGATTACGATTTTTGCGGCTTTTCGTGCGAAATTTGCCGCATTTACCCCACACAACACAGGTCGGACACAAAGCTATGTGTTTTCAGTTAAAATTAAGAGAAATCGGCGATTTCTTGCCGGTCACTGTTTCACATTCCGCACCTAATCCGTGATAAACTGGTAGATTAAGAACCACTAAACAACAAGTTAGCGTCACTTTTTGGCCTAATTTGAATGAGACCTAAGAGCCTGAGATCGGGAAACCGATGTATGAGTGATTTTGAAAGCTGGGTAGACAGATGGCTAAGCCACAAGAGAAAGAGACCGATAACGACAAGGACAGCTTTGTTGATGAGCTAAAGCCGGGCACAAAACTGATGCACGGCCAGTACACAATCGACAGCTTTCTGAATGCTGGTGGTTTCGGGATCACTTATCTTGCCCGCGACAGCCTGGACCGTAAGGTTGTCATCAAAGAATGTTTCCCCGGCGCGTTCTGCCGTCGCAGCCGGTACGTGGTGCAAGCCCGTTCGCGCGCGCACCAGAATGAATTGAAATCCATCGTCCGTCTGTTTGTACAAGAGGCCCGCAGCCTTGCCAAACTGGACCACCCGAATATCGTTGGCGTGCATCAGGTTTTCGAAGACAATGAGACCGCTTATATGGCGCTCGACTTTGTCACCGGTCGCGACCTGCTGGATACAATCGAGGATCCAAACCACGGTCTGAACCCAAGCCAGATTAAGTCGATCCTGAAAGAGATCCTTGGCGCCGTGAGCTTTATTCACGATCAAGGCATCCTGCACCGTGACATCTCGCCAGACAACATTTTGATCAACAAAGACTTCCACCCTGTCTTGATCGACTTTGGCGCCGCCCGCGAAGAAGCAACCAAGCAAAGCCGCGTTCTATCTGCGTTGCGCGTTGTCAAAGACGGCTATTCGCCGCAGGAATTCTATATTGCCGGGTCCGAGCAAAGCCCAAGCAGTGACCTTTATGCTTTGGGTGCATCGTTCTATCACTTGATCAACGGCGATGTGCCGCCAAACTCGCAAGCACGTCTGGCCGCAATCGCGTCGGGTGAACCTGATCCTTATCAGCCTCTCGCTGGTCGCTTTTCGGATTATGAGCCAGAGTTTTTGGCTGCAATGGATAAGGCTCTTGCTGTTCTTCCAAAAGACCGTGTTCAGTCCGCGAAGGATTGGATTGCGATGATGGACGGGACCCATGGCAACGTCACACCACTGAATGTCGGCGGCGCTGTCGCAGGCGACGATGCGGATGGTTCATCTGATGCGTCACCACTGGCTGCAACACAGCAAAAATCGAAAATGCCTTTGCTGCTTGGCTCTGCTGCAGCAGTAGCACTGCTTGTCGGCATGGGCGTGATGACAATGACAGGTGGCGACGAGACGCCGGTTGCAGAGGCCCCGGTTGTTGCCGAAGCGCCAGCCGAAGAACTTCCGCCGTTTCTTGCTACACCTGCAGAGACACCTGAACCAACCGCGACTGAAACGGTAACAGAAGTGGCACCCGCAGCCCCTGCACCAGTTGAGGAAGACGTTGTCGTTGCTGAACCAACAGCACCATCTGTCGCAGAAGAGTTGGCCGCTGAATTGGCCGCAACAGACACACCACAGATTTCCAGCGAACCAACTGTGACTTCTGAACAGGAGCGCGCTGTGTCTTCAACAGTTGTAGAAGGCCCAGAAGCCGGCGATGCGCCGACCCCTACAGTGCGCCCATCGACACGCCCCGAAGCTGTCGAACTGGCCGCTGTGCCTGAGTCAGAGCCACTTCCCGAGCCTGTCGCGACCCCGCGTCCGGTCACAGAAGAGCCTGAGACGGGTGCAGCCCTGCCCGAAGTGTCCGCAAACCGTACACTTTCGACATCTGAAATTGCAGCAGTTGAGCTGCCATCAACGCCTGACACGGTCGAGGCGATTGGCAACGGTCCTGTCGTTGATATCGCGGCCGTTACGCCCGGCAACGAGCTGGTAACCGGCCCGATTGAAGCTGACTGGAGCGTTCAGTTGCCGTTTGTTGCAGCTGGTGACCGGTCAAACATCATTGCCGAGGCTGGTCCGATTTCACCTGTCTGGGTCGAGCCTGGCCTTGTGATCACTGGCGTCAACGGAACATCGGTCGAGGCCATTGCGGATATCCCAGCTGTTTTACGCGAACAAGCTGGCGCCCCGGAAGAGTCACCAACTATTGCTGTGTCATTCAACACCTTGAACCCATCAACTGGTGAAGCGCTGCAGCAAAACTGGATCCTTCCTGTTGTGCAGACTGTGAAACTGGAAGATGGCACACAATTCGAAACCGTCTTCGCAGGTTCAGGCTGGCGCACATCGGTGGTTGAATTGGATGCAGGACAGACCGGTGGTCTGGCCGTCGGCGACGTTATCACATCCTACATCCCGACCGGCGAAGTTATAGATCAGCGCGACTCGATGGTAGACTTGTTTGAGCGCGAATTCGACAACGGCACAGAGCAGTTTATGTTCGCCGTGCAACGTGATGGCAGCCTGTGGGTTGCGTCGCTCGCCTCAACGGGCGGGACAGAGTAAAACGATATAGCGGGCCCTGCGGCATGCTAGCGTTATGTAAATTGGAAGGTAGCTAAGATGAAATTCATTCGTGATCTGCTTGGTAAAAAACGCAATGAAGAGGCCGCGCGACCAGCGCCGCCAGTGGAATCTCTTGAGCAATCCTATCGCGACACGATCGGATCAATGGTCGATGGTGATGGTCAGTTGGACGAAAAGCCAACGCCCAGTGATGTTCTCACAAAAGAAGTGCGCATCATCAGCCCAGATAAGGCAAAGGCCCCATCAGAGCCGGTCGCCGTTAATATCTGGGACATGGAAGACGATGGGTCCTCAACCACCCTGCCGGAACCAACAGCCCCAGCCGCACCAGCGGCCCCAAGGGCAGAGCCTGCGGTGGCGTCAGCTGCGGCAGCCCGGTCTCCGGCGCGGTCGCGTCGCACCAAGACCCGTTTGATTGGTTTTGATAAATCCGACGGCGATGTTGTGGATCTGTTCAATGATACGCCAAAAACCGCACCAACAAAGAGCTTGAAGTTTCCTGTTGGTTGGCTGGTCGTGACAGAAGGCCCAGGGCGTGGCGAAAGCTTTTCGCTTTTGGCCGGGATGTCGCAAATCGGGCGCGGCGAAGATCAGGCGGTCCAGCTTGATTTTGGCGACAACTCAATCTCGCGCACGAACCACGCGGCGATTGTTTTTGATGCGGACACCAAGGAATTCTTGCTTGGTCACGGCGGTAAATCAAATATTGTACGTTTGAATGACAAGCCTTTGATTAGCAATGAAACGCTGAACACAGGCGATGTTATCCGCATCGGTGAAACTGTTTTGCGCTTTGTTGCCCTGTGCGGCAAGTCATTCAACTGGTCGGAAGGTACGACTGAGGAGGACGAAGATGTGGCGATCGCCTGAACCACGTTTTGACGTTGCATCTGCAATTTGTCAGGGCGGGCGCGACTATCAAGAAGACGCTATTGTAACCGATTTTCCCTTTGGGGCGGACAGTGGCGTTGTCGTACTTGCGGACGGAATGGGCGGTCATGCTGCCGGTGACGTGGCAAGTAAGATCGTCGTTACCGAAGTCTTTAGCGAACTCAAGTTTGAAAGCGCAAATTTTGCGGATTTCGAAAGTGAAATTCCGCGTTTCCTGACTGAATCTGCGTCCAATGCGAACAGCTATGTCCGTGACCACGTGGAATCCCACCCGGAAACACGCGGTATGGGTGCGACTTTGGTATCGGTCATCTTGATCGAAAACCGGATGTACTGGATGTCGATTGGTGATAGCCCGCTTTATCATTATCGCGCTGGTAAGATGAAGCAGCTGAACGAAGACCATTCGATGGCGCCACAGATTGATTTCATGGTTCAGCAAGGTTTGCTGGATGAGGAAGCTGGCAAAAACCACCCTGATCGTAACTGCCTGACTTCGGTAATCCTTGGTGATCGCGTTGCAAAGTCTGATTGCCCAAAGACACCGTTTGAGTTGCAGGTCGGCGATATCGTTATCGTCTCTAGTGATGGCTTACAGTATCTTGATGATCCCAAAATCCAAAAGATACTGCACCGATATCGCCGCAAGAAAGCGGCCGAGATCGCAGGTTACCTTCTGGAAGCGATCGAGGCGCTGGCTGATCCTGATCAGGACAACTGTACCTTCTCGGTCATCAAACTGAACCACAACAAGCCGGTCATCCGCGCTATCCGCGCCAAGCCGGTTGGCCATGTTGATGCGCAAACCGCAAACGTGACGCGTGTGGTCGAATTGGACGAGGTCGAGAAAACCCCGGAGAAGCCGGAAGATAAGCCTGAAAAGAAGCCAGCGAATGCTGCTAAATCAGAACCTACGGTGATCAAAGAGGTCAAACCGCTCAAAAAAGTTGAGCTTAACGATGACATTGATATGACAGAGGAGGTTGATGCGGCTGCGCCGCCGGCTAAGATTGCCGCCGGAGGTAAGTAATGTCGAATCAATCGCTGGGGAACCGGGTTCAGGCTGAACTCGAGCAGGCCGTCAAAAGTGGCCTGCTTCCTGATTCTATACAACCGAAAGCCGAACAGCTGCTGTCGCGCCTGATGAAACCGGTGCGCCTTGCTCTGTTGGGCATGCCTGGATCGGGTAAATCTACTTTGCTGAACCTTTTGGTCGGTGATGAAGTGATCCCTGATGGTATCCGCCTGCCCACCCTTCAACTTGCCTATGGTCAAAGCGAAAAGGCTGTCTGCACCCTTTCGGACGGGTCAAAAACTGTGCTGGATGGTGTCGATATGACCGAAATCGCGGATCTTTCACCAGTTTTTGTCGAAATGCTGCTGCCACTGCCTGCTTTGCGCAAGATTTCCTTGCTTGAGGTTGTCGCGCCCAATGACGCGAACGCGATCCACCGGGCATCGCAATGGGCCGCTAAGCGTTCTGACGTGACCCTATGGTCAACACGTGGCTTCAACGAAACCGAACAGCGGATCTGGAGCACGATGCCCGATCTGACGAAAGATCACGCATTTTGCATGATCACACGGGCTGATTTTCTGAAAACAGAAGGCATGTTGGAAACAACTGTTGGCGCGGTCAAACTGGCGGCGAAAGATGAGTTCGCCGAGGTGCTTGCAATTGCCACGACACAAGCCGTCAACGCACGCCGCGCTGATGGAACCGTCGACAAGGTCGCAATGCGCGACAGTGGCGGATCTGCGTTGATCTCTGCCGTGCTGAAGCAGGTAGAGCTTGGACGCCAGTCTGCGGTGGATATGGCCGATGTGATGCTACATCAGTACAATGATATTTTGGCAAATGAACCCGCACCAGCCACCAAAGCCACCCCCGTTGAAGATATAGCGCCAGCGCCAGAGACCCCAGAGGAGGCCTCAGAGGACATCGCCATAGAAGATGATGCGCCTGCTGCGCCACCTCAGATGGAAGAACCCCCTGCACCCGCAGAACCAGAGGAAGTGACAGACGCCAAACCGGCAGCACAAGACGCCATTTCCCGTCTGCGCGAAATCGCAGCCCGCAAAAACGTATCTCGTGATGCAGCGGCTGAAGCGCAGGCCGAAGCCGAAACACCAAGCGCGCCAGAGCCAGAGATGGAGGCGGAAGAGGCCACACCCGCCCTGCAACCGGCCACTCGCGAAGCCTATGCTCATGTGATTGCCTACATCGAAGAACGCGGCACAGAACTTGCGGCTGTGTTGGAAGAACAAGGCGAAAACGGCCCAGCCGAGGTGATGACACTGACCGCTGATCATATCCAGTGGCTGTGCGATTATCTGAATGAAAATGGCGATGACGCGGACCAGTCGCTGCAACGCGCACGGGATACTGCATTTGATGCGGCAGATATGGTGCAGTTGATGCAAATGGAGAAACGTGACGACGTCGCCCTTGAAGCTGTTAGCCTTATGCTCCAAATAAAGCGTGAGTTGCAGGCAGATATCGCAGCGTAAGTTGCGGTTAATCTTGTAGAAATTTTAGCGAATACGCCATACTTTTGCCGTGCTGGTCTGTTTCCATTATGGCAATAAAGAGGGCGTTCTTATTGCTATTTGGCTGCATGCGGAACAGGTGCTAATGCTAGTACTATCAATTTGCTAAGGACGAAACTGGGATGAAGATGGAAGAGGTCGCAAATGAGGACGGTTTAGCCGTCCCGCCAAAGCAGCTGCCTTTCATGCGATTGGGTCTGGAAAAGCTGGACGCTTTCCATGATGAGGTTGTTGATCTAGAGGCGACCCTTGGCGACGTTGTAAAACTGGGTGGACTGGAAGCTGACAAAAAAGCAGCCCGTCTTATCAAGCAGTTACGCGCTTTTGAACCTAGCATTACAATGATCGGGCAGATCAAGGCAGGTAAGACATCCTTGGTGAATGCCATGATCGGGCGTCCTGATTTGCTGCCTGCGGATGTGAACCCGTGGACATCTGTTGTGACGTCACTTCACCTCAATGCACCCCTCCCGGACGATGCGCCGACAGCAACATTTCAGTTCTTCAGCCAAGGCGAATGGGACCATCTTGTCGAGAACGGAGGCCGAATCGGTGAACTGTCCGAACGTGCCGGTGCTGACGATGAGTTGGAAAAAGTCCGCCTGCAAATTGCTGAGATGCGGGAAAAGACCAAGCAGCGCCTTGGTCGTAAGTTCGAATTGTTGCTGGGACAGAAACACAACTACGCCGAACTGAGCGATGAATTGGTGCAGCGTTACGTCTGCATGGGCGATGATTTTGAGGACACGGACGAAGACGACCAACAGGGTCGTTTTGCAGATATCACAAAGTCGGCCGACCTGTATCTGTCCGCCGACAAAATCCCGATGCCGATCTGCATTCGCGATACGCCCGGTGTGAACGATACCTTCATGATGCGCGAGCAGATCACGATCAATGCGCTGCGCGACAGCCGAATCTGCGTCGTTGTTTTGTCTGCGCATCAGGCCCTCAGCTCAATGGATATGGGGCTGATCCGCCTGATTTCGAACGTCAAAGCGCGCGAAGTTGTGATCTTTGTCAATCGTATTGACGAATTATCGAACCCCGCCGAACAAGTGCCCGAAATTCGCGATAGCATCCTGCAGACTTTGGCCGACAACAACGGTCCCGAAAATCCGCAGGTCATCTTTGGCAGCGCCTATTGGGCCAATATCGCTTTGTCCGACGACTTGGATGATATCGTGGCAGACAGCGCAGAAGCCATGTTTAACTGGGCCGAAGCATCCTTGAGCGCGGAAAGCGCTGGCATGGATACCAAAGAACTGGTTTGGCATCTTTCTGGCGTGCCACAGCTGTATCGCGCCCTATCCGAACGGATTGCCGAAGGCCCCGGTGCTGAAATTCTATCCGCTTCACGCAAACGCGCACTTAATCTTGTGGGCGGTGTCCGCGCATCGAACGCTGTTGTATCCATGCGTCTTGATGGCGACACGGTTGAGGTGATGTCGGGTGATAAGCTGAAAACGCACCTGACAGAGCTGGAAGAGCAAAGCCTCAAATCACTTGATGAGCGGCTTGATATCGCGTTCCAGCAATTCGGATCGCGCGTGGACCAATCCCACAAACGGTTCTTGGATCGTGCTTTGGAATCCCTGCTGCAACATCTGGAAACCAACGGCGAAGAAGAGGTTTGGCAATACAGCCCTGATGGGCTGCGCATGTTGTTGCGCACCAGCTATCAGGTGATGCGCCGGAACGTCACGGCGACCTGTCAGGACGTTTATGGTGCCGCGGCCTCTGATCTGGCGAATACCTATCGGTCAGCCTTTGGCGTGGATGTTGAAAACTTTACAATTACACCTCCCTCTGCGCCGGAAATCCCTGCCCCCGTTTCACTGGGCCAGACCATCGCGCTGGATTTGCAGACGTCATGGTGGAAGGGCTGGTGGAAGCGCCGCAAGGGCTATCGTGCCTTTGCCAGTGGCTTTTACGATCTGATCGAAGCTGAAACCGCGCCAATCGTGGATGAACTCAAGGTCCGGCAGGCGGATGAAATTCGCGCCAAGGCGAGAGTCGAGCTGCAGGAATTCCACGCTGAGCAACGCGCGATCTTACAGGACATCAGCAGTAAATCAGAAATCGCCATTGACGATTTGGAAGACATTTTCGGTATTACTGCACAGCAGGAACGGGATGAGTTGTTTGACTACATCTTTGAAGAACTGACCGAAGGCGAACCGATTTTGGCGGTGGGAGTTGATAAATGAGTGTAGGTGAAGCCGCCTCTGGCACACGTCGCAAGCCACGTATCGCCCTGATGGGGGAATTCAGCGCGGGCAAAAGTACGCTGTCTAACTTGCTGATGGGCCAGCGCCCGTTGCCCGAAAAAGTAACCGCGACCCGTTTGTCGCCTGTCTGGATCACATACGGCACGCGCGCGCCTTACCGCGTTGACGTCGATGGCACGACCGAACCTGTTGATATTGAAAACCTTGAAGGTATCCCGGTTGAGCAAACCCGCAATATTCGTCTGTTTCTTGAATCAGATATTCTGGAAGTCTGCGATCTGATCGACTTTCCGGGGATTTCGGACCCGAATATGTCATCCGCAGTCTGGGAACGCATGTTGCCAGAGGTTGATGCCGTGATCTGGTGTACCCATGCCACGCAGGCCTGGCGCCAATCAGAAGCCGCCGTTTGGAATGACATGCCAGAAGCCGTGCGCGAAAATTCGATCCTGCTGATCACGCGCTTTGATAAGCTGACAAATGAAAAAGACCGCAGCCGCGTGATCAAACGAGTGAGCCGTGAAACCAAAGGGCAGTTTGGCGGAACCTTCCCCGTTTCGCTGTTACAGGCAATTCAGGCTGGCGATGACTATGATCGTTGGGATTCCAGCGGTGCCGGCCCATTTACTGCGCATCTGATTGACGTCATCGAAAAACTGACCGCACTAACCGCGCGCACAGAGCTGCCACTTTATAACGTGGACAGCCTAGCCGATGTGCCGCAACCTGTTGCCGCAGCCGTTAGTCCACGCCGTGTGCAACGCGCCCCTGATGGTGCGCGCCCGTCGCGTCCACGCACGCGTGCTGAGACACCAGAGGATCTGCCTACATCTATCGCAGACCCGATTGTCCCCTCGTCTTAATGTTGATCCGCGTTCGCGGGTCTTTCACAAACCGTACAATTGCCGTAGTCAGGTCATGACGTGGTAGAAATGCGGGCTGCTAATGGTTGTTGATGAGTTGGATGCTCTGCGGGAAAGGTTTGAAGGCTGCACTGCGCTGGCCTTTGCAGACCTGTCCACAAAGATGATCCTTGTAACTGACTCCAATTCAAATTTACGGCGCGAGGCTTTGGATGTGCTGTGTGCTGAGGCCGCGCTTTTGTTGGGTGCGAACGGCACGCCTGCATTGGGCGAACAGCCAAGTGACCGGGCGGCCGTCGCAAGCGCGTCACAATTGCGCGTCTTTCTGCGATCTGAACAGGAACCGAATGACGTTCTGTGTTGTATCTGTCTGCCAAATCTGGATGCAGATGCTTTTGTTACTGATGCTGCTGCATGTCTGGACCGTATAAGTGGCGGCGAATGAGAAAAATTAACGTAGAGCTGGAAACAGGCTGATGAGCGAATTAGACGCTTTGGCACAAAAACTCGCGACGCTAACGGCGCGCGATAGCATCGATCCTAGCGGCGCGCGTCTTATTTCCGTGGGCGGCGATCCTGCGCCCCTTACGGCGATGTTGCGTGAAGTGGATGACACCGTGCTGGAACGCAGTCTGGTATTTGAATGCGCAGGGACCACAGTGACAATTGTCGCTGCTGGCCGCCGCCTGCGCGGTATTGTCAGCGTAACACCCGAAAACAACGCCGACATTATCGGCCAAGTCATCTCGCGCGAAGAACCTGACGGCGTGCAAGCCGCCTTGGATCTGTTGCAGAATTTATGCGGTAAGGCCGACCGTATGACAGTCCGTAGCCTGCCCCCCCAAGCGTTCGGCAAAGGCGGTGAGCGCGGCATTTCGGCCAAAGGCCTGTCAGAGCTTTGGGGTGTCACGATGGACACCACGCCAAAGCCACCGATGGAACAATTTCTCAGCCAGAATGCAGAGTCATTTTCTTCCGTGCTGCACGTCCGAAAGGGAGAAGTCATCCAAACAGCCGGCGATTTCGCGGCCCTGCAAGCCATTTGGAAAGACCAAGTCGATGCTTTCCGCAAAGCCCATGCCAAGACTTTGCGCGGCGAAGAAGGTGCGCAACTTGTTTGCCTTGAAGGTGCCTTTGATGATGGGTCTTCGGCTGCCGTGGCGCTTTATGAAAATGAGGTTGCTTTGGTTGCATATAAGGCCGAATGTTTTGGGCACATGCAGTCGTCCTGGCAGCGCATTTTCACCTGATGCACCCCGCCGCCGCATCCGCCACGCCTGCGACCCGTTTCTTTGACGGGTTCGAAGAACGCTATTTGGATACAGCAGAAGGTCGCATCTTCTACCGTATCGCAGGCGATGGCCCCCCGCTTGTTTTGTTGCATGGCTATCCGCAAACCTCTGCCATGTGGCACGCGGTGGCCCCGGTTTTGGCGCAGACCTATCAGGTGATCTGCCCTGATTTACGCGGCTATGGGCGATCATTGAAACCCGTCACAGATGCCGCCCACGCGCCCTATTCCAAACGGGCCATGGCCGGTGATATTCTGGCACTTATGGATCATTTGAACCATACGCGCTTTTTAATCGGCGCGCATGATCGCGGCGGGCGCGTGGCCCATCGGCTGGCGGCGGATCACCCCGATCGTGTTTTGGCGCTTTCGACCCTCGACATCGCACCGACACGCGAAATGTATCGCGATGCGGACAGCGGTTTCGCCCATACCTATTGGCATTGGTATTGGCTGACATTGCCGCATCCTTTCCCAGAGCGCTTGATTGGCGCTGATCCTGCCTTCTATTGGCTAAGTAAATGTGGGGCGGGTAAAGCCGGGTTATCGCCTTTTGTGCAACAGGCCTTGGATGAGTATCTGACTTGCTTTTCAGCGCCTGACGCAATCCATGGCGCTTGCGAAGATTACCGCGCGGCCGCCACCATTGATATCACCCATGATGATACGGACATATCAAAACTGCCTATGCCATTGCTCGCCCTTTGGGGCGAAGATGGCGCGATTGAAGCCCATTTTGATTGTCTGGCACTATGGAATGAACGCGCGGCGGATGTGCGTGGTTGGGCCTTGCCCGGCGGCCATTATCTGGCAGAGCAGCACCCAGACAAGGTGCTGGAAGCTTGGATACCGTTTTTTGCGAAAGCTACAGTCTAAGTCAGCCGCACGGGAAAACCTTCTGCCCGCAAATCAGACTTCACCAAACCCTCAAACAATTTCATTGTTATAGGTGCCTGCCCTTAAAAGCGGTCGCCGTGACCGAAGCATATCTATCGGCAGGGTGAATTACACCATATCGATTACTGCAACACACCATCAACCCGCTTTAAAAGCTCTGTCAACTGCGAGATGTGCGAAAACCCACGAACGTTTTGCGCGTCAAGCCACGCTTGATGGACCCCGACAATACGAAGCGGAAACGGCGTCCGCATACCGACAATCCGTGCCGCCGCCAAACGATGGGTGGCCCCGTTTTCGTGCCGGATCCGCCCGTCGCGCCAGATAACGGCCTTTCCTGTACCACCCGTCCCATACGTCGAGGTCTTGCCATGTTGATAGCCCTCCTCAGCCAAGCTGTTAAGCAAATCAAGAAAGCAGGTCTGTAGCAGCAAGGTGATCTCATCAGAATTGACAATTTTGTAATTCTTATGCTGATACTGTCCGTCGCGCGCCAGTGCGTCCGATATTTGTTGATAGGTCGTGCTATCCTGAAGTGCGCTTCGATGCGTCCAAACATCTTGCATGCGCTGGTAGGTGTTACCGCTTTCAAACGATACCAAGTCAATATCGCCATCATCGAAATTGAAAGGGCGTGTTGCACGGGCCATATGGGTGATAGCGGCACCGGCGAACCGCGGCAGTAACCTATTCTTACGCGTCGCCCGCCAGATGCGACGAAGCCGTATATCACGTATTTTTCCGGCAACGCGTGTCGCATCGACCCCTAGGATCAACGCATCACTGCCAAGCTTTTTACGAACACGGTACTCTGAAAAAGGGCGCAAATAACTAAACCTAATCGGCGGAATAACGCCGATAGGGTGGGGTGAGAGACCTACACGATGCAATGGTTAGGTGACGATATGCTGCTCGATTTCGGTGCAGTTGCGATAAAAATACAGCAATTAATTAACAAGAGCGGCGGTTTAAATTGCCATATTTTGCGGTGCGTCGCACCATCTTATGGTTGCCCCTGTATAGGCATTACCGTACGAAAATATGCATCATCACTCATGCATAGTAGGATTTTGATGTCATTATGCGGCAGCGCTAAAATACACCATCCGTAGGTATCAAGAGCCATACCGTTGACCTATGTTACGCGCGATCAAAAACGCCAAAAGCCCCGCGAATGCGAGGCTTATCTGGCGAAATTATATGCTGAATTTTGGTTGCGGGAGTAGGATTTGAACCTACGACCTTCAGGTTATGAGCCTGACGAGCTACCGGGCTGCTCCATCCCGCGCCAAAATTATAAGGCGGTTGCCTTACGTTCGCTGGTCTTACTGCAGTGATATGGGAAGCACAAGAGGGCTTCAGCCGAATTCACACTGAATCTTTTCAAACCTTATTCGACGGTCACGCGAACTTCTGCAGGGAAGGTCCACGGATAACTGGAGGCGATATTTCCGGTCAGTGGCACAAATGCAGTAGACACGGTGGTCGTGCCTGATGTCGATGTCGAATTTGTGGTTCGGCTGCCCGGTCCGCCTTGTGTCACTGCTGTGACGACCTGTGTGCCAGCTTTGTCGCCGTTCCGGCATGTCACGACCAATGGATCCGGCCGGCCACGGTTTGCAAACCGCGATGCCTGCAAAAAGTTTGGATAGGTCACAAATTGTGGCGTGATCACCTGCGCCGTAAATTGATCAGAGCGCAACCGGCACGTCACGCCAGACACTTCAACGACATCACCAGCAGCGTCTGCGGCAAAGGTACGGATCAATGTCGTCGAACCGCCGATCGTCTGTCCACTATCAACAGCACGAGATTGGATCATCGCGACCGGTGTTCCCGAAACCGGAAGAGAGGTGCCAGCACAGGCCGCGATCGCGACCAATGCCGACGCACAAAACAAAACACGTTTCATGATGATCAGTTCGCTAACGCGACGTTTGCAATGGTAGGATAGTTCCAAGGTGTCGTATTCGCAGCAATGCCTGACACGGCCAGACCAAGCAACAGACCACCCATGCCAGCACCTTGCACAACAGCGAGGTCTTTTTCCTGCGCGGTCAACAGTGCACGACCTTCGCGGCCTTCATAATCGCAATCGACCAAGATTGCGCCAGGCACACCACGGTTTTCCATCGATCCACGCTGCTTGAATGCAGGCAATATAACCGCCTGGGGCGTTGTTACGCGTGCAGTCAGTTCATCGGACGTCAGGCTGCATTCTGCGCCAGCAACTTCTGTGCCAAGTCCGGTTTCGCCGGGTGCAGCGGGCAGGTAAGCACGGACCATCGTCTCATTCCGACCGTTTGCAAGACGCTCTTGTACTGAAGCGCTGGTTACAGAGGCCGCAACTGGACCTTCAGTGGGCGTCAGATTGGTGGCGCAGCCTGCGGTTAGCAATGCGGCGGCGAATACGAAGGGAAGTTTGGTCATTTTTGGTTCCATAAAAGCTACTTAAAGTTGCAGCCTATAAAACTCACAAACGTGTGATCGACAAGGGACCGACATCAAATCAATTAAGGTAATTTTGGGGCGCATCGATAGAGAGATAACTTGTACTTCTTATTAGGTTTGGCAATGACTTACTCTCCCACGCCTTAAGACGCAGTACCATCAGCGCTGCGGCACTTAACTGCCGAGTTCGGGATGGGATCGGGTGTTTTGCTCGCGCTATGATCACCAAACCAAAAAAGAAGTACAAAACATCAGCTAGGCAGTATGCACTACCATTGTTGTTCCTTGATCATCGTATACTGATGATTGTGTGTGTATGAACTTTGATTTGCCAGTCTTACTATTACTGGATCAAATCAAGCCTATCGAGCAATTAGTACCAGTCAACTGAACGCCTTACAGCGCTTACATCTCTGGCCTATCGACGAGGTGGTCTACCTCGGCTCTCAGGGATATCTTGTTTTGAAGGGGGCTTCCCGCTTAGATGCCTTCAGCGGTTATCCTGTCCGATCATAGCTACTCAGCACTGCCGTAGTCGACAACTGATCCACCAGTGGATCGTTCACCCCGGTCCTCTCGTACTAGGGGCAACTCTTCTCAAATATCCTACACCCACGGAAGATAGGGACCGAACTGTCTCACGACGTTCTAAACCCAGCTCACGTACCTCTTTAAACGGCGAACAGCCGTACCCTTGGGACCTGCTCCAGCCCCAGGATGAGATGAGCCGACATCGAGGTGCCAAACGGTGCCGTCGATATGGACTCTTGGGCACCATCAGCCTGTTATCCCCAGCGTACCTTTTATCCGTTGAGCGATGGCCCTTCCACTCGGGACCACCGGATCACTATGGCCGTCTTTCGACTCTGCTCGACTTGTCAGTCTCGCAGTCAGGCTGGCTTCTGCCATTGCACTCAACGAGCGATTTCCGACCGCTCTGAGCCAACCTTCGCGCGCCTCCGTTACAATTTGGGAGGCGACCGCCCCAGTCAAACTACCCACCACGCAGGGTCCCGGACCCGGATAACGGGCCGCGGTTAGACATCAAGCAGAATAAGGGTGGTATCTCAAGGGAGGCTCCACCGAGACTAGCGTCCCGGCTTCAAAGCCCACCACCTATCCTGCACATACTGTGCCTGATGCCAATGCGAAGCTATAGTAAAGGTGCATGGGGTCTTTCCGTCTAACCGCGGGTATCCTGCATCTTGACAGGAAATTCAATTTCGCTGAGTCCACATTTGAGACAGCGGGGAAGTCGTTACGCCATTCGTGCAGGTCGGAACTTACCCGACAAGGAATTTCGCTACCTTAGGACCGTTATAGTTACGGCCGCCGTTTACCTGGGCTTCAATTCGGAGCTTGCACTCCTCCTTTTAACCTTCAGGCACCGGGCAGGCGTCAGACCCTATACGTCGTCTTACGACTTCGCAGAGCCCTGTGTTTTTAGTAAACAGTCGCCACCCCCTGGTTTGTGCCCCCGCCCAAAAGTTGCCTTCTGAACGGGCCTCCTTCTCGCGAACTTACGGAGGTATTTTGCCGAGTTCCTTAAATGTGGTTCTCTCAAGCGCCTTGGTATTCTCTACCTATCCACCTGTGTCGGTTTAGGGTACGATCTTATGGAGGGCTATTTCCAGGAACCAATTAACTGCTGGGGCAACTACGCCTGATCCAACAATCTTCATGATCCGTCACCATCTCCTGGCCCAGGAATATTAACCTGGTTCCCATCGACTACGCCTTTCGGCCTCGTCTTAGGGGTCGGCTTACCCTGCTCAGATTAGCTTTAAGCAGGAACCCTTGGATTTTCGGCGAGGGAGTCTCTCACTCCCTTTGTCGCTACTCATGTCATCATTCTCACTAGTGATCTCTCCACCGGATCCCTCACAGGCCGGCTTCACAGAAAATTCCTTGCGTCCAATGTACCCGAAGGCACTAAGGACGCATGGAATTATGTCACACTACGCTCTGCTACCATGCAATAAATTGCATCCTAGACTTCGGCTCATGGCTTGAGCCCCGTTACATCTTCGCCGCAGGACAACTTATTTAGACCAGTGAGCTGTTACGCTATCTTTAAAGGATGGCTGCTTCTAAGCCAACCTCCTGGTTGTTTTGGTCGTCCCACCTGCTTTCCCACTTAGCCATGAATTAGGGGCCTTAGTCGTAGGTCAGGGTTGTTTCCCTCTCCACAACGGACGTTAGCACCCGCTGTGTGTCTGCCGGATATTACTCCTCGGTATTCGGAGTTTGATTAGGATCAGTAAGGCTGTAGGCCCCCATTACCCATTCAGTGCTCTACCCCCGAGGGTATTCGTCCGACGCTCTACCTAAATAGATTTCGCAGAGAACCAGCTATCTCCGAGTTTGATTGGCCTTTCACCCCTAGGCACACCTCATCCCGACCTTTTTCAACAGGTGTGGGTTCGGACCTCCAGTAAGTGTTACCTTACCTTCATCCTGGACATGCCTAGATCACTCGGTTTCGGGTCTAATGCATCTAACTCAGTCGCCCTATTAAGACTCGCTTTCGCTGCGCCTACACCTAACGGCTTAAGCTTGCTAGATACACTAAGTCGATGACCCATTATACAAAAGGTACGCTGTCAGACCTCAAGGGTCCTCCAACTGATTGTAGGCGTTCGGTTTCAGGTACTGTTTCACTCCCCTCGTCGGGGTGCTTTTCACCTTTCCCTCACGGTACTGGTTCGCTATCGGTCAGTAAGGAGTACTTAGCCTTCGAAGGTGGTCCTCCGATGTTCAGACAGAATTTCACGTGTTCCGCCCTACTTAATACGTCTGATCATGCTTCTTATACGGGACTGTCACCCACTATGGTTGGCCATTCCAGACCATTCTAATCACACTCACAGCTCGGCTGGTCCCCGTTCGCTCGCCGCTACTAGGGGAGTATCTATTGATTTCCTTTCCTCCGGGTACTTAGATGTTTCAGTTCCCCGGGTTTGCTTTTTTAACCCTATGTATTCAGGTTAAAAATACCTGGTTTACCTCATTATTAATCACCCCGAAGGATAATAATAACAAAGTATCAGGTGGGTTGCCCCATTCAGAAATTCATGGATCAAAGCTTATTCTCAGCTCCCCATGACTTATCGCAGAGTATCACGTCTTTCATCGCCTCTTACTGCCAAGGCATCCACCAAACGCCCTTTTCGCGCTTGATTTGATCCAGAAAAAGCAAGGCTTTTTCTGTGCCCTCCCCCTTTTGTAAACTTCAAAGGAGGGCTTAATCAAAATGCATACATTGCAATGTCAGCCGCTGGTTCGCAACTGACACTGTTCGAACAAGATTGCTCTTGTTCCGGTTAGTGTACTTGACTTGGAACAAAATAGATTTGTTGCACGAAGCAACCGGTTAATCCTTACGCGGATAACCATCTATTCTGATGTTTTGTATCTCTCTAAACGATGTCAATCCCGGTGAAACCCGAAGGTTCCGCCGAAGGTCGTCCAGTTGGACGGCAAAACAGCGATGCTGCTTAACGGTCTAACTGGTCTATTTGATGTTGATGGTGGGTCGAGGAGGACTTGAACCTCCGACCTCACGCTTATCAGGCGTGCGCTCTAACCACCTGAGCTACCGACCCATCTGGTGGAGCGTATCGGGATCGAACCGATGACCCCCTGCTTGCAAAGCAGGTGCTCTCCCAGCTGAGCTAACGCCCCATTAGGTGCGTCCCACTAAGGTGGAACTGAACTGAAGAGATATGAGGACGGCTTGGCTCTAGGTCACGTCCAAGGAAGACGTGCCTGAATTGACCGGCTTTGATTGCCGATCTTGCTAAGTGTTCCACGAAGATTGCGAACAATCTTGACTAGGAACATCCTTAGAAAGGAGGTGATCCAGCCGCAGGTTCCCCTACGGCTACCTTGTTACGACTTCACCCCAGTCGCTGATCCTACCGTGGCCGCCTGCCTCCCCGAAGGGTTAGCGCAGCGTCGTCGGGTAGAACCAACTCCCATGGTGTGACGGGCGGTGTGTACAAGGCCCGGGAACGTATTCACCGCGTCATGCTGTTACGCGATTACTAGCGATTCCGACTTCATGGGGTCGAGTTGCAGACCCCAATCCGAACTGAGACATCTTTTGGAGATTAACTCACTGTAGATGCCATTGTAGCACGTGTGTAGCCCAACCCGTAAGGGCCATGAGGACTTGACGTCATCCACACCTTCCTCCCGCTTATCACGGGCAGTTTCCCTAGAGTGCCCAGCCGAACTGCTGGCAACTAAGGATGTGGGTTGCGCTCGTTGCCGGACTTAACCGAACATCTCACGACACGAGCTGACGACAGCCATGCAGCACCTGTCACTTGGTCTCTTACGAGAAAACTAGATCTCTCTAGCGGTCCAAGGATGTCAAGGGTTGGTAAGGTTCTGCGCGTTGCTTCGAATTAAACCACATGCTCCACCGCTTGTGCGGGCCCCCGTCAATTCCTTTGAGTTTTAATCTTGCGACCGTACTCCCCAGGCGGAATGCTTAATCCGTTAGGTGTGACACCGAAGGGCAAGCCCCCCGACGTCTGGCATTCATCGTTTACGGTGTGGACTACCAGGGTATCTAATCCTGTTTGCTCCCCACACTTTCGTACCTCAGCGTCAGTATCGAGCCAGTGAGCCGCCTTCGCCACTGGTGTTCCTCCAAATATCTACGAATTTCACCTCTACACTTGGAATTCCACTCACCTCTCTCGAACTCTAGACTGATAGTTTAGGAGGCAGTTCCAGGGTTGAGCCCTGGGATTTCACCCCCTACTTTCCAATCCGCCTACGTACGCTTTACGCCCAGTAATTCCGAACAACGCTAACCCCCTCCGTATTACCGCGGCTGCTGGCACGGAGTTAGCCGGGGTTTCTTTACCAGATACTGTCATTATCATCTCTGGCGAAAGAGCTTTACGACCCTAAGGCCTTCGTCACTCACGCGGCATGGCTAGATCAGGCTTTCGCCCATTGTCTAAGATTCCCCACTGCTGCCTCCCGTAGGAGTCTGGGCCGTGTCTCAGTCCCAGTGTTGCTGATCATCCTCTCAAACCAGCTATAGATCGTAGACTTGGTAGGCCATTACCCCACCAACTATCTAATCTAACGCGGGCCAATCCATCTCCGATAAATCTTTCCCCCGAAGGGCGTATACGGTATTACTCTCAGTTTCCCGAGGCTATTCCGTAGAGAAGGGTATGTTCCCACGCGTTACTAACCCGTCCGCCGCTCACTCCGAAGAGTGCGCTCGACTTGCATGTGTTAGGCCTGCCGCCAGCGTTCGTTCTGAGCCAGGATCAAACTCTCAAGTTGAAAGCATCTTGCGATGCTAACCTTGACGTTCGAACCTCTGCACATCACCACTTGGCCTTACTGAAACCAAATGGCGTTTCTCTGTTTATCGTGCTTCAGTTATCAAAGATAACTGGAAGCCGTCCAAACAGTGAAGCTGACACTCTATCATCGAACCGAAGTTCTAAGAGCGTTGATATACAGACGTCTGATCCATCGAACTGAACCAAACCGCCCACATATCTCTTCAGATATATCAATTTCAAACAGCGTAGAGACAAAAAGGAACCAGATGCGCCCTATATCTTTGGCGCGCCTCGCCTGTATTATCTCTGTTTTTAGTCTTGCGTCTCGTTGCCGTGTGGCCCGTCTGGCGCCCCGTTGGTGCTTGTTAGCGCCGCCGGTGAGGGGGGTTCTACGGTTAGTGGGGGGTACCCGCAACCCCTTTTTTCGAGAAAAATGCATTTTTTATCAGAAACACGATTTTCCCTGTGTTTTTAGTGGTTTGTAGCAATTTCAATGCGCGGACCCAGGGTCATATCGCAATAATCTTAGGCAGAATGGAAACAGAACATACCAGATTTGGGGTTATCCACAGAGTCACCCACAAGACTCTTGCAGATTTAGGCAGACTCAGTCGTCCAAATCACCCTGAATCGCACCGATTCATGCTTTTTTAAGCGACTCGTTGTCATGTGATCGGTGTGTTTCATTGCGATTCACTTCCTCAGAACGCAAAGACCCGGCAGTTTTACTGCCGGGTCGATGAATCAATTCGCCTTGGTCGGGTGTTACGCCAACTGTCGCTTTCGCTGAAATGTTATGTAGCGGCTTGCCACCAGCCCTACGATCACAATCAGATAGATGATCGGCTCTAGCTGGAACCCTTTTACCAGCCATAGATAATGAACCGCACCAAGGATCGCCGCCGGATACGTCAGCTTGTGCATCTTGCGCCAAGCAGCTGCGCCCATTTTCCGCACCGACAAGTTATTTGATGTCACGGCCAGCGGGATCAGCATCAGGAACGACACCATGCCGACGGTAACATAGGGCCGTTTCACAACCTCTTCCCAAACGCGACTGACGCTTTGTACGTCAAGGATTGCGAAGACGAGGAAATGCGCAAGGACAAAGAAGAACGCCGTCACCCCAATCGCCCGGCGGAACTTAATCAGGTTCACCCCTGTCCAATTCCGCAATGGTGTCACCGTCAAACCGACGACCATCAGGATCAACGCGATCTCACCATAGGCGCGCTCAAGTACATTGATGGGTTCCACCAGATACGGACCAATCTGGTTAAGGGCGCGCCAGAACTCCCATACCGCGTAAACGGCGCCGACTATATATATAGTCCACGCTGGAACCCGGCGGAGTGCGCCGTTGATGGTTTGGGCAACAGCCATTTTAGATATCCACGCTCAAGTCTTGGCCTTCGTAAAGCGGGGCGACTTCGGGGTACCCGTTGAACATCAGCGTGTCTTGGCGTGCTGCAAACAGGCCGCCACCGATGCGACGTTCGGATGCCTGGCTCCAACGTGGGTGATCCACGGTTGGGTTCACATTACTATAGAAGCCGTATTCACGCGGGTTGGCCTTGTTCCAACTGGTTGGCGGTTCTTGGTCGGTCAGTGTGATACGGACGATCGACTTGATTGATTTGAAGCCATATTTCCACGGCACGACCAAACGGATGGGGGCACCGTTCTGGTTATAGATCGGCTCATCATAAATGCCAGTCGCCATGATAGTCAGCGGGTGCATCGCCTCATCCAGACGCAGGCCCTCAACATAAGGGAAATCAAGGACACGGCGCTGCACACCAATCATGTTTTCTGGCTGTACGACCGTTTCAAAGGCCACGTATTTCGCGCTGGACTGGACGCCCACCTTATTCAGGATGTCCGCCAGCTCGATCCCGTTCCATGGGATAACCATCGACCATGCTTCAACACAGCGGAAGCGGTAAAGACGATCTTCGACTGACAAACCAGACAACAGATCATCCAGCGCATAGTCGCCCGGGTTATCCACCATACCGTCCACTTTGATAGACCAAGGTGATGTGACCAGTTGGTGTGCGTTCTGCGCAGGGTCGCTTTTGCCTGTGCCAAATTCGTAGAAGTTGTTGTAGCTGGTGATCTCTTCCAGCGTATTTGGCTCCAAGGCGTTTTGGGCAGATGCGCCACCGGCCAAACCAATCGCACCCAAACCGATCGTGCCCGCCAAAATTTGACGGCGGTTCAGATAGGCTGCCTTTGGCGTGATGTCGGCTTTGGTCAGGGTGTTGGTCCAGCGATATGCCATGTGGGTCTCCGTTCTTTTCGATTCTATCGTCATATAGGTGAGAACGCGTGAAAGATGTCTCACGTTGCCGCCAGAACACTGAAATGTTCCAAAAATAGGGCGGATCAATCACGAAGACTCACGCAGCTGTGACTGGAAACCTGAAAATGACGTGGCTTAGGAGGATCGCCATTATCGTCAAGCCGCACTGGCGGAAATCCCCGGTGATCTGGACGCTGTATGCCCCGTAGAAACCTCGATGCACAAGAAACGCATCTTATGCAAAATGGGAGACTACCACATGCTACGCAGAACTTTTATCGCCGTGACCGCAGCCGCAACAGTTGCAACATCCGCTTTCGCAATGTCTGAAAAAGACATCGTGGATACAGCTGTTGAAGCTGGCACATTCACAACACTGGTTGCCGCAGTTGAAGCCGCAGGTCTTGTTGAGACACTAAAGGGTGATGGTCCTTTCACAGTCTTCGCACCGACGGATGAAGCATTCGCAGCCCTGCCAGAAGGTACGGTTGAGGGCCTGCTGGAAGATCCAGAAGCACTGGCTGCGATCCTGACATACCACGTTGTCCCCGGCAAAGTGATGTCCACTGACCTGTCCAACGAAATGATGGCAACAACAGTGAACGGTGCCGACGTGACAATCATGACCGAAGGCGGCGTGATGGTTGACGGCGCAAACGTTGTGACTGCTGACATCGAAGCATCGAACGGCGTCATCCATGTGATCGACAGTGTAATCCTGCCCGCAAGTTAAGCGCTTGTATCAGGTTTGATCGGAAAACCCCGGCCATTTGGTCGGGGTTTTTTTTACGGGAACAATGACTGCGAGGGCAGTTTGGTCGGTGCTGCGCGATGAATGAAGTTCCGCTTTGCGAAGATTAAAACCTGCACTTTAGTTCTGCTTGATAAAGCCGCTCTTAAAGGTGGTTTTTAGATGCGCGTTCTGACCGAAGCAGCCGTTGATTACCAATTGCCGGTATCAAGATTTTCACCTAATTCATTGCCTACGCTATTTTGCCCGTTCAAAAAGGAACACCTGTTGAAAAATTGGCCGCTCATCGCCTGCGCCGCTATCATCTCTGT
Source organism: Roseobacter sp. CCS2 (assembly GCF_000169435.1). Classification (GTDB taxonomy): domain Bacteria; phylum Pseudomonadota; class Alphaproteobacteria; order Rhodobacterales; family Rhodobacteraceae; genus Yoonia. The sequence continues at coordinate 860,488 of NZ_AAYB01000001.1, forward strand.
CGGCGGATTGCTTGGCATTGCCTACGCGCAAGATGATCTCGATAACCCCCGCATAACGCAACAAACCCAAGATTATGTCCAACTTCGCCAGAATGGTGAACTCTCGCAAGCATGGGACATGTGGGTAGATGGACGCAAACTGGCGATCCCCTTCGACAGGTTCACAGCGATATACGATGATCTTAATAGTCGTTTGGGGGACCTTATTGAATTTGAGGTCTTGCGTGTTGTGCAAGACGAAGATCCAACAATCTTCCTCGCACATTTTTCTGCGGCTTATAGCAACGACTATTTCGAATGTGGCTACTTCATATGGCAAGATGAAGCGAACGATCTGCGTTTGGTCAGCTTACAGCGCGTTCAGCTTTCTTTCGCGACCATTCAAGGTGAAGGTGGCTACGATAGACTGGTATTAGCGGGATGCACTGCATTGCCTGACACCTTGTACGACAACGCTGGGCAGTAAAGTGCGGTGTATCCTCAATGCTAAAGTCAGAAATGCGTTGATACTTTAAGCGAAACAGCAGTCGTTCAGTTCAAAACTTAAAACGGCCGCTTGGTCCCACCCAGCCGCCGTCGGCACTAAGCAACTGCATACAGTTCCTTACCGTGCCACGTATCGGTCCCGCCTGTGATTGATCGCGATCATCAGGTTGATCACTACGGCCCCCAGTAGTGAATAAAAGACCAGCACCGGATCAAAGAGGAAAAACGCCAGCCCAAATAGACAAACGTCAAAGATCAATTGCACCCATCCGGCCCGAAACCCCGTCGTGTCCTGAATAAGCAAGGCCACAACTCCCAAACCGCCCAGTGATCCGTTGTGCCGAAACAAGACAAGCAAAGCGACACCAGTCAACGCCCCAAACGTCATCGCACCCAAAAGCGGGTCGAGGTATGTAAACACCATACCCATTGGAATAATCTCAGTCAGAATGGACAGCAACGTGACCGAAATAAGTGATTTGATGGTAAATGACTTCCCCAGCCGCCGCCACGCCAGCACATAAAACGGCAGGTTCACCAAAAAGAAAACCACGCCAAATGAATATCCGCTGAGGTAGGAAATGATCACGGCAATCCCGGCCGTTTGCCCTGTTATCAATCCCAGCGTCGTCAGCATATGCAGGCCAATCGCAGCAAGGAAAACGCCCAACGAAAGCCCCTGAATATCGTCAAGCAAGGAATGGGTGGATTCGGATGTATGCACTGTCATGGCTTCCTTATAGGACAGTTACACTGCCCTACAAGAGGTGATGGATACGTGAAACAGGTGCCATCGGCTGCAGAGGGACGTCGCGCCAAATGCGACATCTTGCGTTTCCATTTTAGACTTCTTTACACCGTCGTCATTCATGCGGTGTTGCAGGGCAGCATATTGTAACGCGACCAGCCTGAGTGTTCTGGACATCTATAAAGGGCCTTTGCACCTGCTTTTGCCTAAGCTGATGCAAAGAGGATTTTGATCGGCTGTTAATCGGCAATTCGCCCTTGGCCTTCAAACCATCAAAAAGGGCACCCGAAGGTGCCCTTTCAAATCACTTAGTGAACCACCGCATCCTCGGGCGGTTGCCTGTTGCTGGATGACACCCGGTCACCCACCAACAGCCCATCTACACCCGCGCTTACACTGATCGTATCACCATCCATGACGTCACCAGCGAGGATCATTTCCGCCAGTTGGTCTTGCAGCGCACGCTGGATTACCCGCTTGAGTGGGCGCGCACCGAACACAGGGTCATAGCCTTCATCGGCCAGCCATTTCAACGCGGCATCATCCAGATCAAGGTGGACGTTGCGCCCGGCAAGCCGTTTGGCAAGCAATCCAAGCTGGATCGTAACAATACCTGCCATGTCTTCACGCGCCAGACGGTCAAAGATGACAGTTTCATCCAGACGGTTCAGGAACTCTGGCCGGAAATGCGCCCGGACTGCATCCATCACATCGCGCTTTGCCTCGGCCGCATCCGCGCCATCAGGCAATTGGCTGAGCGATTGCGCCCCAAGGTTGGACGTCAGGATGATCAGCGTTTGCTTGAAATCCACAGTGCGCCCCTGACCATCGGTCAGCACACCATCGTCAAGCACCTGCAACAGCACGTTGAACACATCAGGGTGCGCCTTTTCGACCTCGTCGAACAGGATCACCTGATAGGGCCTGCGCCGGACCGCTTCGGTCAGCACACCGCCTTCGTCATAGCCAACATACCCCGGAGGTGCGCCAATCAGACGGGCGACCGCGTGTTTCTCCATGAATTCCGACATGTCGATGCGAACCATAGCTGAATCATCGTCAAAGAGGTATTCGGCCACAGCTTTCGTCAGCTCAGTTTTACCCACACCGGTTGGCCCGAGGAAGAGGAACGAACCTAAAGGTCGGTTCTCATCATTCAGCCCAGCGCGCGCACGGCGCACGGCATTGGCCACAGACCGCACGGCGGTTTTCTGACCGATCACACGTTTGCCAAGCTCTTCTTCCATGCGCAGCAGCTTGTCGCGTTCACCTTCGAGCATTTTGGAGGTCGGGATACCCGTCCACCGCTCAACCACTTCGGCAATCTGTTCTGGCCGCACAGCTTCTTCGACCATCAGGTCGTCGTCGCCGTCTTCGACTTGTGCCACCAGACGCTCCAGCTCTGGAATGACACCGTAAGACAGCTCACCCGCTTTCGCGAGGTTGCCTTCACGCTTGGCGATATCCAGTTCGGCACGGGCACGATCCAGTTTTTCCTTCACGTCGCGCGTGCTTTCCAGCTTGTCGCGCTCGGTCTGCCATTTTGCGGTCATCTCAGACGCGCGGTCATTCAGATCAGCCAGTTCCTTTTCCAGCTTTTCCAGACGGTCCTTGGACGCTTTGTCGTCTTCTTTCTTCAGCGCCTCGGATTCGATCTGAAGCTGCAGGATCTGACGGTCCAGCGCATCCAATTCTTCCGGCTTGCTGTCCACTTCCATACGCAAACGGCTCGCCGCCTCATCCATCAGATCGATGGCTTTATCAGGCAAAAAACGGTCGGTGATATAACGATGCGAAAGCGTGGCGGCAGCGACCAGCGCGCTGTCGGAAATACGGACACCATGGTGGAGTTCGTATTTTTCCTTGATCCCACGCAGGATGCTAACCGTATCCGTCACCGTCGGTTCCTCAACCATCAATGGTTGGAAACGGCGGGCCAGAGCTGCGTCTTTCTCAACATACTTGCGGTATTCATCTAGCGTCGTAGCACCCACACAGTGCAACTCACCCCGCGCAAGCGCAGGCTTGATCAGGTTGGCAGCGTCCATTGCGCCGTCAGCCTTACCGGCACCGACAAGTGTGTGCATTTCGTCGATGAACAGGATGATTTCACCGGCAGCAGCTTCGATTTCTTTCAGAACCGCCTTTAAGCGCTCCTCAAACTCACCACGATACTTGGCGCCCGCAATTAGCGCACCCATATCCAGCGCCATCAGCTTTTTGTTGCGCAGGCTTTCAGGCACGTCACCATCAATGATGCGCAGTGCCAAACCTTCGGCAATCGCAGTTTTACCCACGCCGGGTTCACCAATCAGAACAGGGTTGTTCTTGGTGCGGCGTGACAACACCTGCATGGCACGGCGAATTTCTTCGTCGCGGCCGATGATGGGGTCGATTTTCCCTTCGCGCGCGGCCTCTGTCAGGTCGCGGGCATATTTTGCCAGCGCTTCAAAGCTATCCTCAGCCGTCGCACTGTCAGCGGTACGGCCTTTGCGGATGTCATTGATTGCAGCATTCAAGGCTTGCGCCGTGACGTTGCCTGCATCCAACGCATCCTTGGCCTTGGATTTCACCAAGGCCAGCGCCGTTAGCAACCGTTCAACCGGCACAAAACTGTCGCCCGCTTTCTTGGCGACCTTTTCGGCCTCATCCACCACTTTGGCGGTGACATTATCAAGATAAACCTGTGCCCCCTCGCCCGATACCTGCGGTATCTTGGCAAGGCTCGCATCGACGGCAGCAAGCACCGCCGTGGGATTCCCGCCCGCACGGGTGATCAGGTTGGAGGCAAGCCCCTCTTCATCATCCATCAATGCTTTGAGCAGGTGTTCGGGCGCAAGCCTTTGGTGGCTTTCGCGCATTGCGATCGTCTGGGCGGCTTGTACGAAACCGCGCGACCGCTCAGTGAACTTTTCTAAGTTCATGGGTCTCTCCTTTATATAAGCGCCCGGATTTTGCGGTGCCCGCTATGCAGCACACCTTTGTTTGGGCCTCATCAGATAGATGGGTATTTGACCGTGTCCTCGCAAGTCTGTGATCCGTAATTTTCCACTTACGGGGAGATCGGAGATCTTATTCCCCGCGCATAAATCCGCGAATCGCGCAAAAAGAGTGTGCGAAGATCGCCCTACAAATTGGGCAGACCACCACTCACGCGACCCTCTTTGGTCGTTATTGGTGATGACGATCAAGGTGCAATGGCGCAGTCACGGAAGAGGCTGCGTCATTACTTTTTTACAAGGTTGCGTGCGCGTGCACGGACCGAGGCAGCGGGATCATTTGCAGCCTGCACCAGTAAGCTTTCCGCCTCTGGTCCACCCAATCTGACATAAGCGTCCAGCGCCCAAGCACGCAGCATTGGTTTATCATGGTTAAGGTAATGCACGACCATCTCTGGCGGCAAATCGACGGGGGCATGTTGCACTGATTGCAACAGATGAAGGGCCGTTTCCCAATGCGGATCGGCAGTCAGAACATCAGCAGGGAACGGGATATCAACGCCGGCATCATAAGCGGCTTTAAGCACCCAACTGGCCGCCCGCGCAATCTTTGCATCCTTCCCACGACACCCAGCGATCAGGGCCGCATAGTCACATGGTTCCAACGCATCGGCGGCAGCGCGCAAATCGGCAACGCGCTTGCCATCCCAATCCTCAAACATCGCGATCATATCCATGACCGTAACATACCGCGATTGCGCCTTGGCAGGCCAGCCGATAGACCCGGTGCAATGACGCTAAAGGAGCCTGCCCTATGTCCGATGACCGTTTGATTGTAGCGCTAGACGTGCCCAATGTCCTTGACGGGTTGGAACTTGCGAAAATGCTGGGCGACAGTATCAGCTTTTATAAAATCGGGCTCGGTATGCTGACGGGTGGTGGTCTGGCATTGGCCAATGAACTGAAGCAGGAACATGACAAACGCATTTTTCTTGATATGAAGTTCTTTGATATCGGTGCTACGGTCGAGGCCGCGGTGCGTGGTGTGGCTCAGTTTAATCTGGATTTCCTGACCGTGCATGGCGACCCCCATGTCGTGCGTGCAGCCCGCGAAGGGGCTAGCGCGTCAGATATGAAAATCCTGGCCGTGACCATTCTGACATCGCTGGACCGCGACGATCTGGATGCATCCTGCGTCAAATCTGGTGACGTGGCCGATTTGGTGCAGGAACGGGCAGGCATCGCTTTGTCCAATGGGGCTGACGGTGTGATCGCATCGCCGCAAGAGGCCGCCTTGATCCGCGCACTGCCAGAAGCCAAAGGCAAACTGATCGTGACCCCCGGCGTGCGCCCCGCAGGTGCCGCACTGGGTGATCAGAAACGCGTTACGACACCAGCCCAAGCTATTGCAAACGGGGCTGACCATGTGGTGGTCGGCCGCCCGATCTGGCAGGCCGAAAACCCAAAGGCCGCGGCGCAAAGTATTTTGGCTGAATTGGCTTCACCACAAGCAAAAACCCCCAACCACTAGGGTCGGGGGTTTTCAATTCAAACGGCAATAAACTTAGTTATCGTTTACATCGGTTTCCCAGATTTTGACCTGACCGGTCTTCAATCCAAAATACTTGCGCATCGCCAGATATGATATCAGTGACAGCACTGCAAAGATAACGAGTGTTAGTGCCAAGCCGGTTCCAGAGACCCCGAACAGGATCAGCAATCCCATCATCGCGGCGCCTAAGGCAAATCCCAGAAAGATATAGCCCGGGATCAACACTTCGAGTGTTGCGAGGATCAGCGCCCCCGACATCCAAACCCACCATTCCGTCCAAAGCGGCATTATCCACGTCCTTTCAACATTGCGAAGGCATTCGAGAAAGCATCGACCGCGTTGGCAGGCAAGACAACTGTCTGGCTCCCAGCACCATCACCCAGCTTTTGCAAAGCCTCGACCTGCTTGAGGGCAACCTGATATTGAGCAGCCTCCAAGCCATTTTCCGCAATCGCTACCGCAACCACTTGGGTCGCATAAGCTTCGGCATCGGCCAACACACGGCGGGCTTTCGCATCCTGCTCAGCGGCATAGAGTTCAGCATCCGATTGCAGTTCGACCGCGCGCTTTTGGCCTTCGGCCTCGGTCACCTGTGCACGACGTGCGCGTTCGGCGTTCAACTGCTGCAACATCGCTTCGCGGGTTGCTTGATCAAGGTTCACGTCCAAAATCTCGGCACGTGTCACTTCGATCCCCCAGTCATCGACCTGTTGGGCGACTTGGGTGCGCACGGCTTCAATCAGGTTAGATCGGTTCGCCTGGACCTGATCCAGCTCCATCCGGCCAATTTCAGAACGTACAATACCGGCAACTGTCGTGGAAATCGCACCATCCACGTCGCGGATACGGTAAACCGTCTTTTCAGGCTCGATAATCCGGTAAAACACCGATGTTTCGACCTGCACCAGCACGTTGTCGGATGTGATCGCGTCTTGGTTCATGGACGGCAACTGGCGCTCAAGGATTGAAACCTTATGGCGCACGCGGTCCAAAAACGGCACGATAAAGTTGATACCGGGCCCAAGCACAGAGCGTAGCCGCCCCAGCCGTTCCACCACAAATTTTTCCGACTGCGGTACGATGCGCACACCGGCCATAATGCAGACGATGATAAACACCGCCAGCAACAGCCAAAGCACGTTTTGTCCAAAGAATTCAGCGAATAAGTCTTCAATTGGCATATATCTGTCCCTCATTGTTATGAAGGACAGATAGGGATGATTTAGGCTGATTTCAATGTATGCTGTTGTATACTGTTACTTTTAAATCGTGCTGTGACTACCGCGCCGATCGTATCTGCGGTGGCTGGGCTTAGCGTCCAACCAAGGTGTCCGTGGCCCGTATTGTAGAACACCCGGTCGCTTTTCCCCGGCCCCACACGTGGCATCATATTTGGCATCATTGGGCGCAATCCGGCCCAAGGCACACAGCTTTCTGTCGACACATCTGGGAAATACTCTTCGCACCATTTGATCAGCGGACGCACCCGGCGTTCTAGAATGTCGCGATTTTCGCCATTGAACTCGGCAGTACCCGCAATCCGAAAGCGGTTCTTGCCCAAGCGCGACGATACAATCTTGGCTTTGTCGTCCAGCAGCGATGTCGTTGGTGCAGCCGCCTGACTTACCTCATCATCCAGGTTCACTGTGATCGAATAACCTTTTACCGGATATACATTCACACGGTCGCCCAGCATTTGCGCAAATTTGCGGCTACCAACACCGGCGGACACGACAACTGCATCATAGCGTTCTTCATGGCCGCATTCGACATGTACGCCATCGGCACGCACATGCAGATCAGTCACTGGGGCGCCCAGCTTGAAGACGACGCCTTGCTTCTTGAGCCAATCAGCCAAACCAATCGTGAACTTGTGAATGTCACCTGTGCTGTCGCTTTCGGTCCAGAAACCACCAATGATATCACCACGAAGCGTAGGCTCTTTCGCCATCACCTCATCGACGGTCAATTCGTGCCGCTCCAAACCGCCTTCGGCCAACAATCCGTTGACCATACGCGCATGCTTGAGGTCTTTTTCGGTTTTATAGAAATGCAGAATACCAGCAGGGCTGAAATCAAAATCAACGCCTGATTTGTCAGCCATTTCGGCCAAACCAGCACGCGCGGCAACAGCCATTGCAGCGGTTTTGGTGGTGTTCGTCTTGTAACGCGGAATGTTCGCCAAAAATTCAGTCATCCAGCTGACTTTATGCCAACCCGGACGGGGGTTTACAGATAACGGGGCTTCGCCCTCAAACATCCATTTGATGCCTTTAAGGACGGTGGACCATTGGTTCCAGACTTCCGCGTTCGACGCGCTTAACTGACCGCCGTTGGCAAAACTGGTTTCCATCCCGGCATAACGCTGACGATCATAGACCGTCACGTCAAAGCCACGAACCATCAGTGAATAAGCAGTGGTAACGCCGGTAATTCCGGCACCAAGTACAGCAACGCTAGGCATGGTAAATCTCCTTACCAAATGCCCCCGCCGTCTGCTGTACCTGAGAGATTCGCCGGATTGGGCTTGCTCCTTCGGCGGACCATCTAAGGTCTCTCTTCGGCGTATTGCACCCCAACCGGTCCTTCTGCCTGAGAGTGACCGGGGCGGTTGCTCCTTCGGCGACGGACTGAACCGGCTCTCCCGGTCAGCGTGTTTCCTATTGGAAACTCATAGACAGACTGCGCCGTAAAGCAACAAGAATCTTATGCGCATTTCACCCACCTTCAAAACACTGAAAACCGTGTGATTTAAGTCGCAAACCCACCGGTTTCGGCCATCCAGCGTCGTAAGCGTGCACCGTAAGGCGGCACGCGGTTTGGCAGATCAATAAACCTGTCCAAATCATACAGCGCCCAGCGCTGTCCTTCGTTGCCGAAGACGATATCAGCAACCGACGTCGCAGGAAGCCGGGCCACAAAAAACGCAACCCATTTGCCCGCATTGTCATTGGCCGGAAACGCGCTTTCCCACACAATGGCGGATCGTGGCAAAACCAATCCCACTTCCTCTCTCGTCTCGCGGGCGACTGTGTCAAACGGACTTTCCCCGGGGTCACGTGCACCGCCGGGCAAATCCCAAAGATTGGGGTAGGGAATATGATCAAGGTTATCGCGCAGAATGCTGACAATCCGATCCCCCAGAAACAACGCCACCTTTGCCCCGTCATGCGGGCCAGACATCTGCATAGCCAGCTCCTTTACCATCGTCTTGGCCCAAAAACGCCCGCCAAGGACACCTGCCCGTTGTGTCTAAACGCAGCGGCCCATATCTTGGCACCATGCCCGCCCTTTGCCGCGATTGCCTGACCACATTTGACGATGAACCCCGTTGTCCGCAATGCCGCAGCCCAAGGGTGACGCGGCACCCGGAATTATGCGACCTTACCATCGCCCATATGGATTGCGATGCTTTCTATGCATCCGTCGAAAAGCGCGACAATCCTGAACTGGCGGACAAACCCGTCATCATCGGCGGCGGGCGGCGCGGGGTCGTCTCAACCGCCTGCTATGTTGCGCGGATCAAAGGCGTGAAATCAGCCATGCCGATGTTCAAAGCGCTGAAACTCTGCCCCGAGGCTGTGGTGGTTCGGCCTAATTTCGACGCCTATGTCGCAGCTTCAAAAGCGATCCGGGAAATGATGGATGAACTGACGCCGGTCGTTGAACCGCTTTCCTTGGATGAGGCGTTCATGGACCTTACAGGCACCGAACGCCTGCACCATGCGCCGCCTGCGGTGATGCTGGCGCGGTTGATCAAACGGATGAAAGATGAATTGGGCCTGACCGGATCAATCGGCCTGAGCCACAACAAATTCCTCGCCAAAGTCGCCTCTGACCTTGATAAACCACGCGGTTTTTCGATCATCGGGAAAGAGGAAACGACGGCCTTCCTGCGCCCCAAATCCGTGCGCTTGATCTGGGGCATAGGCCCTGCCGCACAAACCAGCCTCAACAACGCCGGAATCCGCACCTTTGACGATCTGCTGCGCTGGGACAGACGCGATCTGCATGATCGGTTTGGGGGAATGGGTGAGCGACTTTATAGTCTGGCACGCGGCGAAGATGGACGGCGGATATCGTCGCACAGCCCGGTAAAGACACTGTCGAATGAAACAACATTTAACGAAGATACCGGCGACGTAGATATCCTTGATGGACACCTGTGGCGGATGGCTGAAAAGGTCAGCGCGCGGGCGAAAGCCAAGGATAAGGCGGGACGCGTTGTGACGCTGAAACTGAAAACATCGGATTTTAAACTGATCTCAAAACGCCAAAGCCTGCATCACCCGACCCAGATTGCGGATACGGTCTATCGGACAGCAAGGGGTTTGTTCGATCAAGTCAGCGGGCGCGGACCATTTCGTCTGCTGGGCGTGGGCCTGTCAGAGATCACGTCAGACGCCGATGCAGACCGCGAAGGCGACCTGCTGGACCCCGGCGCGCAAAAGCGAGCGCAGGCGGAAAAGGCCGCCGACAAAATCCGCGAGCGGTTTGGCAAGGATGCCATTATCAAAGGGCGCGCACTGCGATGAAAAGTAAGGTGGGTCTCGACCCACCTTACATGCTGGACATACGGTTTTTCCAATGGTCACAGGCAAAACAGGAAGACAGTGCTGAACATGGCTTTCACTCGCAGGCTTCGCTGCAAGCATCAAAACTGCGCCAACAATCGCGATAGGCTATTCTGACCAGCACCTAAATCAACTGAATGATCAAGACACCCCAATGATAGCGGTCGTCGGGCAATTCGACCTGGGCGATCAGCGGGCGCGGGGCTTATTGGCTGGGCTACGACGATATCGCATATATTGAACCGTCGCCGATGACTGCGTTTGAGGGGGACATAGCCGCCCGTATGAGTGCATGAATGCTAGCAGCCTTGTTGGCCGGAAAATTGATGATGTCATCCGCATCTTTGGCTACCTGCCGCATGGGACAGATGCAACGCGGCTCACACTTGGCAGATGATCCCTATTCTGCTGCGACCTTTTGATCATCCGCCTGACCAATCTGCGCAATTTCAGCAATCACCCCCGTCAGAAGGGTCTTGAAAGCCGCAAAGTTGTCATTCGGCTCTAACGTGCGTTCGTTCATGTACAAGGCGCGATCAATCTCGACCTGAATGGCGTGCTGCTGGCGGGATGGGCGGCCATAATGCTGCGTGATAAAGGCACCGGCAAACGGCATATTGCGCGCCACACGCAAACCCGCGCTGGCAAAAGCGGCCTCGACCCGTTCCACGATTGACCCAGCCGCAGTTGCGCCAAACCTGTCACCCAACACGACATCAGGGCGTGCGCTACCGGGGGAACCTACGTTTTCCAGCGCCTCATGCGGCATTGAATGACAATCAATCAAAATAGCTTCGCCAAAGGCGTTATTGCTTTCGTCCAGAAGCGTCTGCAACTGGTCGTGATAGGGGCGCCAGTATTGGGCGATGCGCTGGTGGGCCTCGACCAAGGTCAGCTTGCCGCGATAGATTTGGCGTCCATTTGCAACAACGCGCGGGATGACACCCAAACCGCTGGCAACACGCGGGTTGTGCGCGCTGCGCCGCACCCCTTCAATCAAAGCAGAATCAAGCTCGTCGGCACCACGGTTCAGATCCAGATAAGCGCGTGGGGCAGTGGCGGTCAGCAGCGGGGCACCTTGTGTTGGTACAGTTGCGAACAGTTGATCGACATAAGCATCCTCTGACGACCGGATCTCGCTTGCATTCAGGACTGCGCGGCGCAAAAAGGCGTCAGGGTAATCGCGCCCACTGTGCGGAGAGGCAAAGACAACACTTGTCGTGCGGGCCTTGGGGCGGGTCAGATTGTAAGCTGATTTTAGCACGTTGTTCGTCCCTTCGTGCCAATAGATAGCGCGTTTTGGGAAAATACCAAAAGCCCTTGATCCCTTTGTCGACTCCTTTTATAGACCGCACGACTGACGCGGTTCGCCCCGCGTCCTATTTCGTTATGGGACGATGGTGACACGCAGATGACATGGATGATTAGCTCAGCGGTAGAGCACTTCGTTGACATCGAAGGGGTCACTGGTTCGATCCCAGTATCGTCCACCATGAATTCACCGGGCCGCAAGGCCTGAACAGCAACCCCAAGGCGCAATCCGCGCGCCGCGACAGATAGGAAACGACCATGAAGGTACGTAACTCCCTCCGCTCGCTCAAGCAGCGCCACCGCGATTGCCGCATCGTGCGCCGTAAGGGCCGCGTCTATGTGATCAACAAGACGCAACGCCGGTTCAAGGCCCGTCAGGGCTAACCTGAGCATAGCAGATTTGGAACAAGGGTCGTGCCGATGGCGCGGCCTTTTTTTTGTTTGTGACTCACACAATGTGAGTGACCAAACGGAATAAAGCGCAAAGCTGACACGTAAGGCCGGTATAACCCGAAAGGAACCTGTCTTATGTTCGCAAGAAACTGCATCTCACTTATTGCCCTAAGCCTTGTTACCGCCTGCGGTAATCATTCTGACGGCCCCGCCGATCCGGTGCCCCCGTCGATAAGTGCCGAAGTCACGCAGGCAGATGGCATTATCAGCGCCAATGATGCGTTAGTGGCGTTCGACACGACAACCGATAGCACCACGGTGTTCCTCTTTTTTGAAGGCACCAATCAGGCTGGGTTCTTTGGTTTTGAGCACGGACAACTTGAAGAAACGGGCGAGTATGCGGGGCTTGCCGTATTTGCACCCAGCTTCAGGGGGATCGAAGGACAGGTCCCTACTGCTGGCACCGGGACTTACGATGGAAGCTTCAGACTGGCGCATGTCACGGACATCTCGACGGGGTCAGATGGGACGCAGACCGCGGGCAATACGCAAAACGTCAGGGGTGACCTCAGCATCGAGATTAACTTTGACAATCTGGACTTTACCGGAGGGTCAAGCGACGGCAGTGGCCTGACCATGAACGGACAAATCACGAACGGCGGCCAAATGTCTGGGATCGCCAGTTTTGGCGGCACAGACGCTGTCTTGGGCGGGCTGGTCCTCGGCAATACGTCAGAGCAGGTCGATTCATCCGTTACCGGTGCATTCGCGGGAGGCACAGAGACAGAGTTATTAGTTGGTGGCTTCGGCGCCAGCGATCTCGTTGAAGACGGATAGCGGCATGGGATTGACACTGCATTCACAAATGCCAAACGTCAGGTGATGATAACAAACGCACAACTGTTTTCCCCTTTGACGCTTCCTTGCGGTGTCACCCTCAAAAACCGCCTCGCAAAATCGGCAATGTCGGATTCACTGGGCGACGGCTGCGGCAACCCGACGTCGAAGCAAATCAGGCTTTATGAACGCTGGGCGGAAGGCGGTGCCGCGCTGAGTATCATTGGTGAAGTCCAAGGCGATCCGTATGCGGCAGAGAAACCCGGCAATCTGGTGCTGGGGCTGCAATCTGACGACAGTTTATTGCGGGAACTTACCCAGCGAGGAGCCCAGAATGGCGGCCTGCTGTTTGCGCAACTCGGCCACGCAGGCGCGATGACGCATCCCCCGATCGGCACGCCGAAGGGACCCAGCGCGCTGTCACTGCCCAGTTTGACCTGCGCGGCCCTGACAGCGGGCGAAATCCAACACTTGCCTGCGCAATTCGCCCGCACCGCGCTGCATGCAAAGACCGTTGGCTTTGGTGGTGTGCAAATCCATGCAGCCCATGGATTTTTGCTTAGTCAGTTTCTGTCACCGCTCTTTAACAAACGCACCGATGGCTATGGCGGCAGCCTGGCCAATCGCGCGCGTCTGCTGCTTGAGGTGATTGCAACCGTTTGCGATGCCGTGGGTCCCGCGTTTCCCGTCATCCTCAAATTGAACGCAACCGACCAATTGGATGGCGGCTTCACCGAAACCGACGCACTGGCCGTCATTGCCATGTTGGACACATCATCGCTCGACCTGATTGATATCAGTGGTGGGACCTACTTTCCTGGTGCCAAATCCGCATCCGATAGCACCGGCAACGGCCCTTACTTTGCAGCTTTTGCCAAAGCGGCGCGGGCGCAGACCACCATACCGTTAATGCTGACCGGCGGGATCAAGACGAAAGAACAGGCGGTCGCACTGCTGGAAACGGGTACTGCCGACATGATCGGTCTGGCGCGGGCTTTTATTCTGGATCCCAGCCTGCCCACGACTTGGCACGATGGCGGCGCACCACCGCCCTTCCCGCGCTTTAGCAATCCGCCCGAAGGCGGAATAACCGCATGGTACACTCAGCAAATTGCGCGGATCGGGCAGGACACACCCATTGATTTGCACGCTGACCTAAATGAAGCCATTAGGGCCTACAACGCGCGCGATGACGCGCGAACGGCGCTTTGGAACGCTCATTTCAGCAAACCGTAGCGGACATAAAAAAGGTCCGGTTTTCAGGACTTTTCCCAATCCGCCCTAGCCAATCTTGTCACTGTCACGTTACCCTGCACCACAATAAATCATGTGCAACGACAAAGGATGTGCCCCATGACCCGCTTCACCCTCAAAACAACCGCGATGGCAGCCCTGATGCTTAGCGCCGCTGCACCCGCCATTGCCCAAGACATTTGCGGCGGCTTTGGCAGCAATGGCCAATGGATCGGCGGCGATGAGGCCAGCTCTGACATTACAACTGCGGATGTGTACCGCGAACAGATGGCACTGGTTCTGGGCGGCAACGAATATGTATCGCTTTTTACCCTCAGCGCCCCCACAGACGTCCGGGTTGAGGCCGCAGGCCGTGGCTCTGGCGATCCGATCATTGACCTGCTCGATAGTACGGGTGGAATTATCCTGTCTGATGATGATTCCGGCGGCAATGCTGCGTCTCGCGCTGAAACCACACTAGAGGCAGGCACCTACTGCATGTCCATGCGCAGCTATGACGGCGGCCCCATGACCGCCTTTGTGCGTATTGGCCGCCAAGAGCAAGAGCCATTGACTGATGGGATCGACACCAGTGGCGGCAGTGATCCCGCTGGCAGTTGTGAAAGTGCCACCCCTTACGGCGATCTTGGCACTAGCGTTTCGGCCTCTGTCAATGACACGCCTTACTGGAGCTTCACGCTTGATGGCCAGACACCCATTACTATTGTCGCTGAAAACGAATCCGCTGATCCGGTCATCACGCTTTATGGACCGGGTGAGACTTATATCGATGAAAACGATGATTACGACGGGCTGAATTCGCGGCTCGATTTTATTGATGGCTTGGCTGCGGGCACCTATTGTCTTGCGGTGACCTCTTTGAACGATGATAACATGCCGATCACCGTCAGCATCAGCGAATATGATGCCGAAGAGGCCCTGCGCGCCCTTTATGCCCGCGGTGAAGCTGCTCCACCTCTTGACGGCAGTATCCCCGTCACAGATCTGGGCGCACTGACGTCGCGTCTACGCCAAGACGTGTCAGCGACCGAGGATGTCACCTGGTTCAGTATCGATTTTGAAGACGCGGGCCTTCTTGTGGTTGAAGCGATTGCCAATGGCAACAGCGACCCGTGGCTTGTGGTCTATGATGATCTGGGCCGTCAGGTTGGGTTGAATGATGATTATGGCGATGGGCTGGATAGTCTGATTGCGGCCCGCCTACAGGCGGGGACCTACATCATCGGTGTGCGCCAGTATGAAGGTGGGCAGGGCTTCATTCGGCTGCTGGCTGAACGCTATGTCCGCGCGCAATAAGCCACAATTGAAATGAATGATCGGGCGCTCTGGCAACAGAGCGCCCGCTTTACGGATGGCAATGTCAGAGTGAAACGGGGCGGCCCATCCGGCATTCGCGCACCCCGTTCCTTTATCTTGCTACCGCCCGAATGTATCTGCCAGCAGCCGTGCAAGCGTCGCTTGATCCAGATATCCTGTGGCGGTCAAACTGCCATCGCGCTGGTACCGGGCGATAGCGCGGCGGGTGTTGTTGTCAAAGCGGCCATCGACCCGCCCGGGGTTGTAACCCAACTGCTCAAGCCGGTTTTCAATCAGGCGTCGCAAAACCGGATTTATATTAAGCGCCTGCTCTCGCGCGCGCGCTTCGTCATTGTTTTCCTCTTGTGTCGCAGCAAGCCTTTCACGCGCCTGGTCGGCAAAGATACCTTCAGGATAGCGTTCCAGATAGGCGCGATATCCTGCGACCGTGCCACGCGCACCAGTTTCTTCCCAATAGTCGCGATCAAGCGCGCGGGCCTCTTCGCGGGCGCGTTCTTCTTCGGCTTCCGCCTCTGCGGCAAGGCGACGGGCCTGCGCATCAATGCGGTTAATTTGCTCTGTCGTCAGGAAAGACGTCTGTGCAAACCCATTGTCTTGCTGCCAATTGCGGATGGCACCGCGCGAGCCGGGACCAAAGATACCATCCACGCCACGGGTGTTGAATTCCATCAATGTCAGATTGCGCTGGATCGCCCGGCGTTGGTTGCGCGTCAGGTTCAGCCTCTCTTCCTCAATCTCGGCCAATCGCACAGGATCACGTTCGATCTGGTCCAGTTTGCGCCGCGCCTCGGTCACATAGGGGCTATCTGGGTTGTCAAAGATAAAGTCGCGGTAAGCCTGTGCTGTGTCCCGGTCCTGCGCGAGGGTCCATGCCCGCAAACTGGGTTCGATTGTGGGTAAAGATGGTTCCCTTTCGGCATCAGCAGACTGCATAATCAGGCTTTGCGGTGTATAGCCAGTCGCGTTCAAACGCCGGCTATCGCGGACAAACGCCATCACGTCAGCACCCGGTTCGGTTACAGCTTGCATGACAACGCCATCTGTCACGTTCGGCGGGCCAAACAGCACCGTCACACCTTGCGGAACATCAAGTCTGCCAACACCTTGGCGCAGATAAGACCCTATCTCGTTATCCGCGTCCTGATCATACCCTAGGATCAAGATCGCTTGTCCGGGGGCTTGGGCCAAGACATGCATCACCATTTCGATCGACACGGCCTCATCAAGCCCGAATGGCGACGGGCGATCACTATCCGCCGCTAGAAACCAGCTGCGTGTTCCATCCGTGACGAACCGCCCGGCCAGTCCGACGATCAAACGCTCTGCATCCGTTGCCTCTGCCGCAAAGCGGTTCAAAAGCCGGTCCATATCATTCGCTGATCCGTTGGACAGCGTGCTAACCGCATATCCCGCAGCGCGCAGATCATCGGCAGAGTTCAGCACCTCTACCCCGTTGCTGACCCGCCGAAATTCGTCATAGCGCGAAACCCCCATCAACAGGGCGGCGTCATCCGCAAATGCAGGCAAAGCAAGGCCCGTCAGGGCGGCGATGAGGGGCAGTTTGCGCATGGCGCGTCTCCTTTGGTTATTCTTGCAGGTCGCCGTAAAAACAGCCGTCTGCATCAAAGACGCTAGGCCAAACGGCCGCTGCTATTCAATAGCGCGGCATAAACCCAAGTGGGCATGCCCGGTTTGCTACTCTGCCGCCACCGGATTTATGGCCTTTTCGACCTTGACCGCCGAAAACTTGAACTCGGGAATTTTGCCGTAAGGATCAACCGCCGGGTTGGTCAGCACGTTCGCTGCCGCCTCGACATAGGCGAAGGGGACAAAGACCATATCAGGGGCCACGGCCCGATCTTCACGCGCCATAATCGTGATGCTGCCGCGCCGTGTGGAAAGTGTGACCAAGCCACCCGGCGCCACCCCCAGTTTGCGCAGCGTTGAAGGATGCAAGGAACAATTCGCTTCGGGTTCAACCGCGTCCAGCACCTTTGACCTGCGGGTCATCGACCCTGTGTGCCAGTGTTCCAATTGCCGCCCCGTGGTCAGGATCATCGGATACTCTGCATCGGGTGTTTCATCCGGTGCAATCACGCTGGCGGGTGTGAACTTTGCACGCCCGTTTTCGCGCGGAAAGCCGTCACCGAAGACAATCGGTTGACCGGGGTCTGTGGGCGAAAGTGACGGATAGGTCACGGCGTTCTGCGCTTCCAGACGGTCCCACGTGATGTTGGATAGCGATTTCATCGACAGCGCCATTTCAGCGAAGATTTGGGATGGATGCGTATAGGTCCAGTTCAGGTCCAGCCGTTTTGCCAGTTCTGTCGTGATCCACCAGTCTTCTTTCGCGTCACCAGGTGGCGGCACCGCAGGACGGCCCATTTGCACTTGGCGGTTGGTGTTGGTCACTGTGCCTGACTTTTCGGCAAAGGCGGATGCAGGCAGGATCACGTCCGCAAAATTGGCCGTTTCAGTGATGAAGATATCCTGCACCACCAGATGTTTGAGTTTCGCCAGCGCATCACGGGCATGTTCAACGTCAGGGTCAGACATGGCCGGGTTTTCGCCTAAGATATACATCCCATGGATGTCTCCTGCATGTACTGCATCAAGGATTTCAGTGACCGTCAGGCCCTTGTTGGGATCAATCGACCCTTCCTGCCAAATCTCTTGAAATGCGGACCGCACGCCCTCATCACCCACGGGCTGATAGTCGGGCAGGAACATCGGGATCAGGCCCGCGTCAGAGGCACCTTGCACGTTGTTCTGTCCCCGCAGCGGGTGCAGGCCTGCACCGGGGCGACCGACTTGGCCGGTCATCAGCGCAAGGCTGATCAAACAGCGTGAATTATCGGTGCCGTGGATATGCTGGGACACACCCATGCCCCAGAAAATCATCGCCGCATTGGCACCGGCAAAGGTGCGTGCCACATCGCGGAGTGTCGCGGCGGGGATGCCACAGATGTCTTCCATCTTTTCGGGGATGAAGTCCGCAAGATGCGCTTTCTCGGCTTCCCAGTTTTCGGTGTAAGCCTCGATATACTGGCGGTCATAAAGCTCTTCTTCCACGATCGTGTGCATGATCGCATTCAGCATCGACACATCCGCGCCGGGGCGGAATTGCAGCATATGCGACGCAAACCGCTTGAGCGCCTGGCCGCGCGGGTCCATCACGATCAGCTTGCCGCCACGTTTGGTAAACTGCTTGAAATAAGTGGCTGCGACGGGGTGATTTTCGATGGGGTTTGCGCCGATGACAATGGCGACGTCCGCGTTCTCAATCTCATTAAAAGTCGCGGTGACTGCACCAGAACCGACGTTTTCCATCAGCGCCGCAACAGAGGACGCGTGACACAAACGTGTGCAGTGATCGACGTTATTATGTCCGAAACTTTGGCGGATGAATTTCTGGAACAGATAGGCCTCTTCATTCGTGCATTTCGCCGAACCAAAGCCAGCAACACCTTTGCCGCCTATGTCTTTCATCCCACTGGCGGCAAAATCCAAAGCCTCTTCCCAGCTTGCTTCGCGGAAATGCGTTTGCCAGTTGCCCGGATCAACGTTTAGCCCCTTTGCAGGCGCGTCGTCGCGCCGGATTAAAGGTTTGGTCAGGCGGTGATCGTGGTGAATATAATCAAATCCAAAGCGCCCTTTGACACAGAGCCGCCCTTCATTGGCTGGGCCGTTTATCCCTTCAACGAATTTGACCTTATTGTCTTTTATTTTCAGCGATACCTGACAGCCGACACCACAAAACGGGCAGACACTTTCAACCTCGCGGTCATAATCTTTGGTGTCACCCATCTGGTTTTCGTCCGTCACCGTTGCAGGCAGCAAAGCCCCCGTCGGACAAGCCTGCACGCATTCACCGCACGCCACGCAGGACGACGCGCCCATGGGGTCATCCATATCAAACACCGGGTAAGCCGTGCCGCCACGCCCGGCCATACCGATCACGTCATTCACCTGCACTTCGCGACAGGCACGCACGCAAAGGCCGCATTGGATACAGGCATCAAGGTTGACGGACATCGCCACATGGCTGTCGTCAAGCAGCGGAATATGGTCTGGCTCTTTCTGCGGAAAACGGCTGTCATGCACGTCTTGCGTTTCTGCCATGTCCCAAAGATGGGATGATCTGTCGTGGGCGACCTCTTGTGCAGGTTGGTCTGCAACCAGCAATTCCATGACCATCCGGCGCGCCTGCTTTTCACGCGGCTGATCGGTGGTCACGACCATCCCTTCGGATGGTTCGCGAATACAGCTTGCGGCCAGCGTCCGTTCGCCATCAATCGCAACCATACAGGCGCGGCAATTGCCATCAGACCGATAACCGGGCGCTGGCTTTTGACACAGATGCGGGATCACAAGGCCACGTCCATTGGCAACTTCCCAGATCGTTTCGCCCGGTTCCGCAGTTACGGATTGGCCATCAAGCGTAAAGGTAATGCGGTCTGACATCAGGATTCTCCGGGCGTTGTTGCGCAGACTACACCATTTGCATCACTTTGCTGAAAGGCCGTGGGCGACTGCAAGCGGCGCATTTGCGCCATGCAAGATTTCCGATGGGTTACGGGCGTTTCGGTTGCACAGCAACTAGCCCGCCAGTTCACCGTCTACGAACGCGAGGTTGGCACGCACTTCAGGAATAGATGGATCAAGCGCGCGGGCACGCCTGAGGGCACGCCGCGCGCCGCGCAGGTCGCCCATCGCATAGCGTGCATTGCCCAGACCAAATTGCCAAAGCCAGCTTTCCGGCCATCGCGCAGCACCTGTTTCATAAAGCGTGGCGGCGGCTTGATATTGCTCTACACGCTCCAACGCGGCGGCGGCAGATAAGATGTCTGCCTCAGAAGGGCTGACCGGCAGTTGATCGGGCGGCAAAACGACCAAACCCCAATAATCACCGCGCCGCCACGTCCGTTCAAATACGGCGAAAGCCATGACCATTTGATCCAGCTGGCCAGAGTTCAGATAGACCTCGTCCTTTTCAAAGTCATATCCGGTGACCACGCCGTAATGCCATGCGGGCAACACGCCAAGCCCAAGGTTCTGAAAAACGATGACAGGGTGTCCTCCCGTGACTTCGGCCAGCAACTGATCAAAATCGTTGATTTTAACCGCCAGTTGGCCAAGCCTGCGGCTGCTGCCGATCATGTCGGCCAGATAGGTGCCACCGGCGCCGGGGCTAAAGGCAAGCGCTGCGACATCGTCTTGTGTGACATCAGATCCGGCCCATTGCATGACCATCGCAATGGATGTCGGCCCGCAATAGAACGCTTCTTGCTGGATCAGCGGAACATCAGGCACACTGGCCCGTGTTGGTGCATCAATGCTAAGTCGGGTGTCCGGGTCAAACGGCTGCGCGCATGCTGCCAGCCAGCTGAGCATCAGCAGGCAGACAAACCGTTTCAAAAGTACGTTTAGCGCACGCACCGTGTAAAGTTGAAGAACCGCGTCAGGCACAGCAGATCTGTGACCAGCAGGATCACAAAGATTGTAAAGATCGTGCCGACAATGTCTGCACCAGCGCTGTCATTTTCCATCTGTGTCAGCATCGTTGCGATCTCTGCATCAGACAGGGCCGCCAGACGCGCCTCGGCTTCGGCGGGGTCGATCCCAAGAGCCACAATTTCAGCCCGGATATCATCACGCTGGATTTCATCCATGAGCGTATTCCGGTTCGCCAACGCAGTATATTTGTTGATCGCCTGATCAGTGCCAAGCATTTCGGCCTGCGCCATTGTGACGGCCTGCGTGGCCAGAACCAATTGTGCTGACAGCGCGATGGCGATGCCTTTTTTGCTGAGATTTAGAAAACTCATGTCGCTATTCCTGATTTAGCGGCGCAGGATAAATCCGCCGCGTTGCCCCAATAAGGTACAGCTTTCAGCAATTTCTGCCGTAACGCAACCATTTGCTGCGCCACATCCATGAAACTGGCGGGAACCTGACTAGGCGAAGGCGATCATGTTGTTAATCAAGAAAATTCTCAAAATCTCGATCCCGACCAACACAACGATGGGCGTCAGGTCAATGCCCCCTAAATCAGGCATAAAACGCCGAATACGGCTGTAAATCGGGTCCAATATACGTTCCAGCCCGTACCATACCTGACCGACAAACTCTTGCCGGATATTCAGCACCTCAAACCGGATCAGCCAGCTCATGATGAAATGGGCGATCACGAAGAAGCGCAAAACACCAAGGATCAGAAGCAGGATTTGGAAAATTGTCAGCATAGATATGTGGCCCTTCGATTTGCCTGCCATGACCTAAGCGCTCTGACCTGTTCCGACAAGCCCAAGGTTGCCGCGAGGTCAAAGTTGACGTTTACGTCAACCTTGCGCATCTGTTTCACAAAAGCAAAGGACGCCGCTTATGTATCCTATGGTACGTTTGATTAAAGAAGTCATGAAAGCCAACCGCATGCCCCCGCTTCATGCTTTGGGCAGTCATGTGTCGCATCACCGCTGCTGGCCGCAGGACCTTGATTACTTCCTAGAGATGAACAACGGACGCATTCTGACGATTCTGGACCTTGGCCGCACGGGTCTGGCCCAGCGCGTTGGCCTTTTGGGCGCATTGCGCAAGAATAAATGGGCATTGACCATTGCCGGATCTTCCGTGCGCTATCGCAAACGTATCAAACCGTTCGTCAAGTTCCGCATCGCCAGCAAAGCCGTGGGCTGGAGTGATCGGTTTTTCTATCTCGAACAAACCATCTGGATTGGTGACGAATGCGCCGTGCAGGCCCTTTATCGGTCGGCCGTGACTGACAAGAAAGGCATTGTGAATCCTGCCCTTGTCTTTGGCGCGGTGGGCGTCAATCAGCCTTCCCCTGAAAAGCCTGCGTGGGTACAAGCATGGATCGACGCGGACAATACCCGCCCTTGGCCACCACAGGACAACGGGACGTCGCAGTAAAGATTTCTTGCCAGCCCACAGCTTATCTGTGTCTTATCCTTGCGAGGGAAGAGCAGGAACAAGACGATGGCAGTGGCGAAGAAACGCATCTGGGGGTGGATGGCCTTTGATTGGGCATCACAACCTTTCTATACCCTTGGCCTGACCTTCATTTTCGGACCTTATTTCGCGGTTGTCGCAACAGAATATTTTCTAAGCACCGGCATGGAAGATGGCGCTGCAAGGGCGCAATCGCAGGCCGTTTGGTCACTGGGTCAGACAATTGCGGGTCTGATGATCGCGTTTACGGCCCCATTCCTGGGGGCTTTTGCCGATAACTCTGGCCGTAAAATGCCATGGATCGCTTTCTTTTCCGTCATCTATGTGGTGGCTGCTTTTATGCTGTGGGGTCTAACGCCTGATGGGTCCACCATTATGCTGACCCTCATTATCTTCTATGTCGGGTTTTTTGCTGCCGAAAGTGCGCTGAACTTCGTCAATGCAATCTTGCCATCGCTTGGCAACGACCAAGAGGTCGGTCGCATCTCTGGCTCTGGCGCGGCCTTTGGATATTGGGGCGGTGTAACGTCCCTGTTCATTATGCTGATCTTCTTTGCAGAAAACGATCAAGGGGTGACGTTCGTTGGCCTGACCCCGTTGTTTGGGCTGGACCCAGACCTGCGCGAAGGCACCCGCTTTGTCGGTCCCTTCATCGCGCTTTGGTATGCGATTTTTATCATTCCGTTCTTTATGTTCGTGCGCGATGATCCCAAGGCAGAAAAGAAGTCAACAAAACTCAGCGCTGTTTGGGCTGAACTTCTGGAAACGCTGCGGGCTGTTTTTCACCGCAAGAGTCTTTTGAATTTCCTCATAGGGTCAATGTTCTATCGGGACGCTTTAAATGCGCTTTATGCCTTTGGCGGTGTTTATGCGGCGTTGGTGCTAGATTGGCAGACCACGCAAATTGGGATCTTTGGGATTATCGCGGCGATTGCCGCCGCTGTGACGACATGGTTGTCCGGGTTGGCGGATGCCCGTGTTGGTCCGAAACCAGTGATCAGAATCGCGGTTTGGGTGCTGATTATGGTGTCTGTCGTTATCGTTGGCATGTCCCGCGAGACGCTTTTTGGTGTGCCATTGGCCGCCGACTCCAGCTTGCCCGATATCATCTTTTATATTTGCGGTGTTTGCATCGGGGGTGCGGGTGGTGCGGTTTATGCCTCTTCCCGGTCCATGATGGTGCGACACACCCATCCTGATCGACCTGCCGAAGCTTTCGGCTTGTTCGCGCTGACCGGCAAAGCCACTGCGTTTCTGGCACCAGCACTGATTACTTTGTTCACAATCATGACCGGTAATAATCAATTAGGGTTCTTGCCTGTAATCTTCCTTTTCCTAATCGGGCTTTTGTTGTTACGGTGGGTGAATAAAGACGGAGATCGCGCAGAATGGTCCGCTTCCTAATCGCAGCAGTACTTAGCCTTGGATTGGCCGCTTGTCAGGCAGATGAACCGCCTGTTGTCAGCTTCGCCAGCCAGAACGCCAATGACACCCGCATTGCCAAGAACCTGTTTGGCGCAATGCCAACAGGATCCCCGCAATCGCCACAACCCATCGGCGGCTACGCTCGCGGCTGTCAGGCAGGTGGTGAGCAGTTAGAGGAAACCGGACCGACATGGCAGGCAATGCGCTTGTCGCGCAACCGCAACTGGGCGCAACCTGATACGCTTGATTATGTCCGTGATCTTAGCCGTTTTGCCGCGACACAACCCGGCTGGGAAGGGCTTTATGTCGGTGATATGAGCCAACCACGCGGCGGCCCGATGCTGACCGGTCACCGTAGCCACCAGACCGGTCTGGATATTGATTTTTGGATGCTGCCGCCGGACCGGCTTAATCTGACGGTGGCAGAGCGTGAAAACCTTTCGTCCATCTCTATGCGTAGGCAAGCAGGCGCATTCACCAATAATCGTTGGACTCCCCAACACGAAGCAATCATCAAAGCCGCGGCATCTGACCCGCGCACGGCACGCATATTTATTTTTCCCGGTGCAAAAGTGGCGATGTGCAACTCTGCCACCGGTGATCGTAGTTGGCTGAACAAAGTGCGGCCTTGGTGGGGCCACCACTACCATTTTCATGTGCGTCTGAATTGCCCTGACGGCGCTGCAGGCTGCACGGACCAAACCCCGCCGCCGCCGGGCGATGGATGTGACGACGCACAGGCGTGGGTTGACCGCATTCTAAATCCACCACCCCCTGACCCCAACGCACCACCACCCACGCCACGCGCGGAATTAACAATGGCCAACCTGCCCGGTCAGTGCCTTGCCGTTCTGAACGCCCAGTAATTGCTGCGTCTTATATGCCTTCTGGCCCTTTTCAGGGCCGTGCCCGTTTATGCGGACGCCACATTTGTCGCCAGTTATGAATGGACCATAGCGGACCCCGCTTTTGGCGGCTTTTCAGGGATCGAGGTGTCTGATGATGGGGCCGAATTTGTCGCCCTTAGCGACAGAGGCACCATTATGCGCGGCGCGTTCCAACGACAAAACGGCACCATTGTCGGGATCGAGGCTGGACCGATCCGACGATTGCGCGGCGCTTTTGGCATCCCACTAGACCGGGCAAACAGCGATAGCGAAGGGCTTGCGATTGCGGCGGATGGGCTAACCTATATATCGTTCGAATGGATGCATGGGCTGCGTGCATTTGACGACGGTTTTGAACCAGCATCCGACTTGATCACCAACGCAGCCTTTGCCGGAATGCAGGATAATGCCTCACTCGAAGCGTTGGCTGTTGGCCCCAATGGGGCGCTTTATACCATGCCGGAACGGTCCGGGCGGGCGACCGAACCGTTTCCCGTTTTTCGGTTTGATGCAGGACACTGGGATCAGCCGTTCACCATTCCGCGGCGCGGCCCATTCGTGGTGTCGGGCGCTGATATTGGACCGGATGGGCTGCTTTATGTGCTTGAACGCGATTTCGTGGGGATCGGCTTTCGCAATCGTGTCCGGCGCTTTGCCCTTGATGGAAGTGGCGAAAAACTGGTCTTCGAAACGGGGCTTGGCACCCATGACAATCTTGAAGGCATCAGTGTCTGGCAAGATGCCAGTGGCCTACGCATGACGCTCATTTCAGACGACAACTTTCGGATGTTTCAACGGACCGAAGTCGTCGAATACCAATTGACGGATTAGGCGAAGGGGTTTAGGCCGCCGTTGTCCCCGGTATCCGGGGGCCAAGTGCCGCACCCTTGTCAAAACGGATTAATCAAATGACACGTATCCTTCCCGGCGTTATCGCCATGGCCACTATTGTTGTGGCGTCCAATATTCTTGTGCAATTCCTCATCCTTGATGGGCTGCTGACCTGGGGGGCGTTCACCTATCCGCTCGCGTTTTTGGTCACCGATATAATGAACAAGGTCTACGGACCAAGTGCGGCGCGGAAGGTTGTGTTTTCGGGATTGATCGCAGGTATCATTTGTTCACTAATCGGTAGCCAGATCATGCTGCAAGGCGACGGGTTCACATATCCGGCGGTTGCCCTGCGGATCGCGATTGGTTCCGCCACCGCATTTCTGATCGCGCAGTTGTTGGACATTGTCGTGTTCCAACGCCTGAATGCAGGGTCATGGTGGAAAGCGCCCTTGGGCAGCACGCTTGTGGGATCGACCGTCGATACCGCCATCTTCTTTTCGATCGCGTTTGCCGCTGTCTTCAACGGCTTCAGCGCATCTGCTGCAGAAGAAGTGATGTGGGCGCAAGACGCTGCACCATTTCTGCTGACCGGCCCGGACATGCCGCTTTGGGTGACTTTGGCCGTGGCGGACTGGGGCGTAAAGCTGATCATCGCCCTGCTTGCTTTGGTGCCATTTCGCATCATTGTGACGCGTCTTTTGCTGCGGGGCGCATAAACACGACATCAGGTGTTTTTTTACTTGAAATATACCAAATCTGTGCGAACCTCCTTTCAGGCGAAACATTTGAAAGGAGGTGATCCAGTGCATCATGAGGTATTGGAGAAGTGTGTCGGGACAACTTGGGAGGATCGCAGCTAGGGCAGTCCTTGGCTGAAGATAACCTAAGGTGGAGTTCCTAACCGACCCACCTCCGTAATTCAGGAAAGGGCCATCCCACAGCCAGGGGTGGCCCTTTTTCTTTGGCGAAACTGGCGTATGTAGTGTGAGCAGACGAAATTGCGGCCCCCGTGGCCAATGCCGGAGCCATCGGCGGGAGTTTTTAAGGCAAGATGATACGCGTGAACAACCAGATCGAGATTGCCGATTGGGAGCTGACCGAAAGCTTTACCCGATCTTCTGGTCCGGGCGGGCAAAACGTTAACAAGGTATCAACGGCTGTCGAGTTACGGTTCGAGGCGGCGCGATCGCCCAATCTGCCGGCCCAGGTCAAGGCGCGCCTGAAACGATTGGCTGGGCGGCGCTGGACGCAAGACGGCGCGCTGGTTCTGTTTGTGCAAGACACCCGCAGTCAGGCCCGTAACCGCGAAATCGCGCGCGAACGGCTGGCCGAACTGATCAAGCGCGCATGCGAAAAGCCCAAACGCCGCATCGCAACCAAACCAACCTACGGGTCCGTGAAACGCCGTTTGGCCGGTAAAAAAGCCCGCGCCGAAGTAAAAGCGCTTCGCGGAAAGGTTAATGAATAAAATACGCCGTATCGTCATAAGATATTAATAGGAATCGCAAACAGTGGTGGCAGTCGTTTAGCGGATGCCTTTTATGCTACAGATTCAAGTCTTGATCCCACCCATTGTCGCGCTGCTTGGCATGGCATTTCTTTTCAACGCTGTACTGCGCAAATTCTACGACTCGACATATCAGCAAGTGGCTTTCGGCATATTGTTCGGAACAGTCGTTGCGATGGGCATGACCAATCCCCTGTCACTTGGGGATGGATTGATTTTTGATACACGTACTTTGCTGGTTGGCGCCGCCGTGGCCTTTGTTGGCCCTTTGGCAGGACTAATCACGCTTGGCATTGGATTGGTCTGTCGCATCTTGATCGGTGGGACAGGCATGGGTGCGGGTATTGTTGGCCTTATCCTTGCCTTTGGGTTGGCGTATCTTTGGACAGTAATGACCAAAGGCCGTATCAAAAACCTTGTTCTGCATGATGTATTCCTTGGCTTAGCCATTACGCTGTCTGCTGTAGCGTTCTTCGTATTGCCATATGAACTTGCCATGACATTGTTTCTATCGGTTCTTCCAACGCTATTGTTTGTCAATGTCGTTGGTATGGTGGTCATCGGTTTGGTGTTTCGGCACGGGGTGCACCAACTGCGGTATACAGAACAGTTAATTAACGCGGCCAAAACGGATTCGTTGACCAACCTGCTAAATCGCCGCGGGATGGATGAAGAAATCGGTGCGACGCAATATGACAGGAAAATGGGGCATGCGATGTTCTATTTTGACATCGACAACTTTAAATATGTGAATGACACATATGGCCACGGTGCAGGCGATGCTGCATTGGCCATTGTTGCGGCACGTATTAAAGACAGCGTTCGCGGCGAAGCTCTGTTCACCCGGCATGGTGGTGATGAATTCTCAATCTACATGCCCCGGCTTGAGGCTGCTGACGTGCGTCATGTGGCGGATAGATTATGTGCCTGCGTCTCAAATCAGGCCTTTGGGTTTGACAGCCACACATTTGACGTATCAATCAGCATTGGGGCGATCTGGACCAAGCAAAATCTGCCACCGCAAAAAATGATTGATCTCGCCGACGCGCAATTACTGTTGGCAAAACAGGCTGGCAAAAACCGGGCGCAGGTGGCCTACGACAATCAGCAAGGTGAGGCGGCGGTAGCCTAGTCTAAACCGCAGTGATTTTATGACCTAAAGCCAGCCAACTGATAGATGGCGGTCATCATTACACGACCACGTCGATAGCGTCTTGCGCGCCGACGTCAAAGACCTGCTTATACCGCGCGATCTCCTCCTGCGGGCCCATCGCTTTTTTGGGATTGTCACTTAACTTGACGGTTGGACGTCCATTTGCAGAAACGGCCTTACATACAAGTGAAAAAGGCGCGAGTGCATCACCAGCGACTAAGCCTTTGAAGTCGTTGGTCAGCATCGTGCCCCATCCAAAGCTAACCCGGCAGCGCCCAACAAACTGTTGATGCAGCTCGACGATTTTGTCAGCGTCAAGCCCGTCCGAGAAGATCACCAGTTTTTCACGTGGATCTTCGCCGCGCGAAAGCCACCAGTTAATGGCGGTTTCAGCCCCGGTCGCAGGATCGCCGCTGTCAACCCGGATACCTGTCCAACCAGCAAGCCAATCAGGTGCGCCTTCCAAAAACCTTTTGGTGCCGTAAGTATCAGGTAGAATGATCCGCAGATTACCATCATGTTCCTCGTGCCAATCGGCAAGGACGTCATAGGGCGACTGCCGCAAAGCATCGTCCGTTTCTGCCAGCGCCGCATAGACCATAGGAAGCTCATGCGCGTTTGTGCCAATCGCCTCAATCTCGCGCATCATCGCAATCCGGCAATTCGACGTCCCTGTAAAGCTCTGTCCCAACCCTTCCATCATCGCCTGCACACACCAGTCCTGCCACAGATAGGAATGCCTGCGCCGGGTACCAAAATCCGCAACCCGTAGATCTGGAATACCCTTCAGCCGGTCGACTTTCTCCCACAGCTTGGTCATGGCACGGGCGTAAAGTACCTGAAGTTCAAATTTGCCCATGTCTTTGAGGACCGCACGACTGCGAAGTTCCATGATCACGGCCAACGCCGGGATTTCCCATAGCATGACCTCTGGCCATGTGCCCTCGAACGTCAACTCGTACTGCCCATCCTTTTTTTCCAAGTGATAAGGCGGCAGCTCAAGCTTCTCGAACCATTCCATAAAAGCGGGGGTGAACATCTGGCGTTTACCATAAAATGTGTTCCCGCGAAGCCAGGTGCTTTCGCCACGGGTCAATCGCAAAGAACGGATATGATCCAGCTGTTCGCGTAGCTCACCCTCATCCACGAGATCCGCAAGCCGAATGGTTTTGGTCCGGTTGATCAGCGAAAATGTGACCTGAGTATCGGGGTGATTGCGGAACACGGACTGGCACATCAACAGCTTGTAAAAGTCCGTATCAATCAACGACCGTACAATCGGGTCGATCTTCCATTTGTGATTCCAAACCCGTGTCGCGATATCTACCATATTCGGTTCCCCCTGTCGGCGCTTACGTGTTAGATCAAGAGGGCGCTGGTGTGGCAAGGGGGCCGTCAAGACATGGCATTGCGTTACGATTTCGACATGGTCGCATTAACACCCGACGGGTTACCTGACCAATTTGGGGATTTAGAGGCCACAGGGGTCGCAACCGAAAAGGTGGCAATGTTCCGTGATCCCGATACAGTTACCGCCTTGAAGGCGGCCGACACGGCAGTTCGCACCTACTTTATTGACAGCGGGTTCGCATTGAAACAGTTCGACAGCGGCGCACCTGCAGGACATTTCGCGATGCGTGATGAAGATGCCCGCATCGCTGTCATCAACCGGCTGACGGCCAACCTTGAAACCCACGATCTGGCAAATGCCGCATGGGGCGGTTTTGACTTTGATGCTTTCATGGATGCCATGGCGACAGCCGAACCTGTTGAAGACACGCTGCTGGCGCCACCCAAGAAACGACCGGTCTTTGACCAGGATCTGGCGACAGCCCGCATTGCATCCCAAAAGAAAAAGGGGCGCCGGATGATGGCGTTGGGCGGCCTGATGCTGGGACTTATTTTGTTGTTCTACGTCGCAAGCCAGTCTTTGATGTGATCTAAGCCCAGCGTCAGCGCACAAAAAGGCATCCCTGTTCCATGACAACCTCACCCTATTCCATTCGTTTGGTTGGCGCGGTTGTTCTAGCGATGACCCTGATTGTGGGCGGCGACGCGGCGGCGACTGTACTGACAGGTGCGGGATTTCCGCAAACTTTTGTCGCCTGGACGCGGTTTGCTTTGGCAGCCGCCTTGCTTGCCCCTTTGTGCGGTTTGGTCCGCGCTGATCTGGCCCTTTTTCGCGACTGGCGGTTGTATCTGCGCGCCGGTCTGATTGTCGGTGGCATCGTGAGTATTCTGACTGCACTAAAGACGGAACCGATGGCAAATGTATTTGCGGGCTTTTTCGTCGGACCTGTAGTGTCTTATTTTCTGTCAGCCGCATTGTTGGGTGAGCGGATTACCCCTTTGCGGACGTTCCTTTTGCTGATCAGCTTTGCAGGGGTTTTGCTGGTCGTCCGCCCGGGGTTCGGGATGACGACAGGCATGGGTTTCGCCATTCTAGCAGGGTGCTTTCATGGGGCCTATTTGGTGGCGACCCGGTGGTTGGCAGGTGGCTTTCGGCCCCGTTTCCTGTTGTTTTCGCAACTGTTGATTGGCGCGATCCTGTTATCACCGTTTGCGTTCGCGCCTGTACCCCAAATCACCTTACCCCTTTTCGGGTTGATCACGATCTCAGCCTTGGGTTCTGCTGGCGGCAATCTGTTGTTGGTCTTGGCAAACCGCACTACGCCTGCGGGCGTGGTCGCGCCGCTTATCTACAGCCAGTTGTTGGCAGCGATGGTTATTGGTTGGGCTGTCTTTGGGCAATGGCCCGATAGCCTCAGCCTGGTGGGCCTTGCCATCATCATGGTCGCGGGGGTGTCTTCGGTGTGGTTTGCTGGCAAGGGCCGCTAGGCGAGTGTCACGCCAGCCGCCGCCATGCCAGACTTGGCCGCATCAAGCGAGCCGTCAAAATCAATCGCGCGACACAGCGCCAGGTTCACGCTGACATCGAATCCCAGCTTAGCTGCATCCACGGCGGAATAGTTTACACAAAAATCCGTCGCCAGCCCCACCAACGTCAGTTTATCGATGCCGCGCGTGCGCAAATATCCTTCCAGCCCAGTGGGTGTCGTCTTGTCGTTCTCAAAAAAGGCGGAATAGCTGTCAATTTCAGGGTTATATCCTTTTCGGATAATCAAATCAGCCCGGTTGGTTTGCAGATCAGAATGGAACGCCGCGCCGGTGCTGCCCTGAATACAATGATCGGGCCATAGGACCTGCGGACCGTAAGGCATTTCTGTCATGCTCATCAGGGCGGCATTATGGGTCGATGCAAACGACGAATGCCCGGCAGGGTGCCAGTCTTGTGTCAGGACCACGGCGTCAAATCCGGCCATGGCCGTGTTAATCCCTGCAACGATTTCATCCCCACCAGCGACAGCCAGCGCCCCGCCGGGGCAGAAATCATTCTGGACATCAATGGCGAGTAAGGCGTGGGTCATACAGCGCTCCGATTTTGCTGATCATAAAATAGCGGGTTCTGGCCGGGTCTGCGACCGCTTTGTTTGGGTCGCCGCAAAACAGCACTTGTCAGGACCGCGCGGATTTCATATCAGCCGCGTCTTTCGTATTTGATAGAGGCTAAGATGGCGATTTTGGGTATCGACTTTGGAACCTCCAATACTGCTGCGGGAATAATGGCCGCGGGCCAACCGCATTTGATTACGGTTGAGCCGGGGCGCAAGACGTTGCCGACCTCTGTATTTTTTGACTACGACCGCAAGGTGACGACCTACGGATCGGTCGCAAATGCAGCGTTGATTGATGGCCGTGAAGGGCGGTTCATGCGTGCACTGAAATCTGTGCTTGGCACGCCGTTGATGCACGAGAAACGTCAGATTGCCTATGAACGACTAACATTGATCGAGGTCGTCGCGCGGTTTTTAAGCATGATCCGGGAACGGGCCGAAGCGGAAACTGGACAGACCTACGATGTGGCTCTGTCCGGTCGCCCGGTCAGGTTTCACTCAACAGATACGGCGCGCAATGCACAAGCAGAACATGACCTGCGCGCGGCTTACATGATGGCCGGGTATAAAGATGTTTCATTCATGTTTGAGCCAGAGGCAGCGGCGCTGGCCAGCGGGCCGCTTGCCAAAGGTGATCTTGGTCTGATCGTGGATATTGGTGGCGGCACGTCGGATTTTTCCGTGTTTGAACGTGACGGCGACACGACCCGCATCATCGCCAGCCATGGCGTGCGTATCGGTGGTACAGATTTTGATCGCAGCATCAGTATTTCCAAAGTCATGCCGCTATTGGGTCGCGGGGCAGAGGTGCGCAATGCGTTAGGCGATGGACGCCATATGGCGCCAAATGCAATCTTCAATGACCTCGCAACATGGCAAAAAATCCCATTCGTCTACACCGCTGATAATAGACGGATGGCCGCAGATTTCGCGAAACTGGGGATCGAACCAGCGCTTTTTGCCCGGCTAAAGCAGGTACTGGACATGGAGCTAGGGCATGATCTGGCCTTTGCGGTTGAGGCGGGGAAAATCCAACTTAATCAACCGGACTTGGATGAGGCGGGTATTGATTTGCGGATCGTCGAACCAGCGCTTTGGGCGCAGATCACGCAAGTGGCGATGGATGATGTGTTAGCTGACCATGCCGCACAAATCGCTGCATGCGGGCGCGAAACGCTTCAGATGGCGGACGTTTCTCCGGCGCAGATCAGCAAGGTGGTATTTGTTGGTGGCTCCAGCCTGTTGAAAGTCGTCGAAGATGTAATGATCGCAATGTTCCCCAATGCCAGCCTTGAGCGGACCGAAGCCTTTACCGCTGTTGCAGATGGTCTGGCCATCGCAGCATCGGGTGACTTGCCCCTTTGAACAGACAGGCGTATCTGAAACCACATGTATATTGTCGCTGCTCTTTATCACTTTACGCGCTTTGATGATCCTGCCGCTTTACAAGGCCCATTGTTGGATTTGTGCAAGTCCAAGGGGGTGATGGGGACGCTTCTTTTGGCGAAAGAAGGTATCAACGGCACTGTCGCAGGTGACCGCACAGCCATAGACGCCGTGTTGGCCCATATTCGCGCCTTGCCCGGATGTGTTGATCTGGACTGGAAAGAAAGCTCTGCCAGCCTACCCCCCTTTCATCGCATGAAAGTACGGCTAAAAAAGGAAATCGTGACGATGGGTCAGCCCGATGTGGACCCCGTTGCACGGGTTGGCAACTATGTTGATCCGACCGATTGGAACGACCTGATCAGCGCGCCAGATGTGGCCGTTATTGATACGCGCAATGATTATGAGGTCGCGATTGGTACATTCGCAGGGGCCGTTGACCCGGAAACCAAGAGCTTCGGTGAATTCCCCGAATGGTGGGAAAACAACAAGCACCGTTTTCACAACAAACGCGTTGCCATGTTCTGTACTGGCGGGATTCGCTGCGAAAAATCAACGAATTACCTGCTCGGCAAAGGTGTTGAGGATGTGTATCATCTGAAAGGTGGTATTCTGAAATACCTTGAAGATGTGCCCCAAGAAGAGAGCAAGTGGGACGGCGAATGCTTTGTCTTTGATGCGCGCGTCAGCGTTGGACACGGATTGGCAGAAGGACCGCATATCTTATGCCACGCCTGCCGTTGCCCGATTATGCCCGAAGATCGTACGCATCCTGCATTCGAACAAGGTGTGTCCTGCCATCAATGCATTGATGAAACCACTGCCGCCGATAAGGCCCGTTTCCGCGAACGTCAGAAGCAGATGCAGTTGGCCAAGGAACGCGGCACCCATCACATTGGTGGCCTTTAGGCGCGTAAGATGAGCGAACCTAAAACACTCCTGCCGCAATTCACGGCCCTTGCAATTGGCTTGGCTGGCGGGGTGATGGCCTATTTTGCTGGTTTACCGCTGCCTTGGATGCTGGGCCCGATGATTGCGAACACGGCGGCTGCCATGCTGCGCGCGCCCACTGTGGGGCCAGATCAACTGCGCCCTTTTGTGATCCCGGTCATTGGTGTGATGCTTGGGTCCGGTGTCACAGCAGAGATTTTTGGCCTGCTTGGTACATGGGTGCTGACCTTATTGTTGCTTCCTGTGTTCTTGGCCTGCGCTGCCGGGATTTCCTATGCGGTTTATCGACGTATCGGGAAATATGATCCTGTCACTGCATTCTATTCAGCCATGCCGGGCGGCTTGAATGAGATGCTGATCCTTGGTGGTGAAGCAGGCGGTGATGAGCGGCGTATCGCCTTGGCACATGCGGCGCGTGTCCTGATTATTATCATCTTCGTGGCACTTTTCTTTGGTCTGATACTGGGCGTGTCCAGCGGGGGGCGTGGTACAGTCCAATGGATCGGGCTTTATGAAATTACGATGCTGGACTATGCGATCTTGGGATTTTGTGCCGTTGCTGGTGCTCTTTTAGGACGATGGATTGGCCTGCCGGCAGCCCCGGTATTCGGCCCTATGATCCTAAGTGGGATCGCCCACATCGCGGGTTGGGTCACAGTGGCGCCTCCGACGATCTTTGTGATTGCGGCGCAGATTACGATTGGCACGATAATTGGCACACGCTTTATCGGGGCGACATTGGCCGAGATCAGAACGGACATTGGGCTGTCTGCTGTTGCATCCACCCTGATGCTGATTGCTGCCGTCGGATTTGCCGAACTGATTGTGCTAATCAGTGGCATCCCACTTGCACAGGCGTTCTTGGCTTTCTCACCAGGCGGTCTGACCGAGATGTCTTTGCTGACACTCGCGATGGAACAGGACGTCACTTATGTTTCGATCATGCATATTATTCGCATCACACTGGTCATCGCGCTTGCGCCGTTTGTATTCAAATTGATCCGAAAGCGACGGGACTGATCAACCGAATAGCTTGCGCCTTAGAAATCCAGGTTTTCCACGTTAAGTGCGTTATTTTGAATGAACTCGCGTCGTGGCTCGACCACATCGCCCATCAGCTTGGTGAACAGATCGTCAGCTTCGGCAACATCTTCGACCTTTACCTGCAGCAACGTGCGCGCATCAGGGTCTAGCGTGGTTTCCCAAAGCTGATCCGGATTCATTTCGCCCAAACCTTTATAGCGTTGCAGCGACAAACCCTTTTCGCCTTCCTCAAGGATTGCCTTGAGCAGGTCCAGCGGGCCATGGATAACCTGACTGCGGTCCTTTCGGACCAAAGTGGCAGGCAAATTATAGACGTCTTGCAAGCTTTGCGTGAACGTCCCTGTCCGCCGTGCTTCGCCACCGCGCAGCATCGGGCCATCCAGTGTGCGCACCTCTTCCACGCCACGCAGGATACGTGCCAGACGCATGCCCTTGTCTTGTGTGATGCGCCCTTGCCAACCGCGTTCCCATTCCAGTGCGATCAGGTCAAGGCGTTGCGCCACCCGATCTGCGGTCCCTTGCAGATCATTGTCGACAGCACCAGCCACGAAAGCGCCAGCGATTGCCGCCTGTTCAAGGATGTGACGCGGGTAATGCGTTGGAAATGCTTCCAATACGCGTTTTAGCTGCCGCGCTTCATCCACCACGCGGCGCAGGTCATTGCCGCTGATTTCTTCGCCATTACCTTGCCGCAGCATCGCGCCATCAATGCCTTGTTCGATCAGATATTCATCCATCGCAGGCTGATCTTTAAGGTATACCTCGGATTTGCCACGCGACACTTTGTAAAGCGGCGGCTGCGCGATATAGAGGTACCCCCCCTCAACCAATTCAGGCATTTGGCGGAAAAAGAAGGTCAGCAGCAGTGTACGGATGTGCGCCCCATCAACGTCCGCATCAGTCATGATAATGACTTTATGATAGCGCAGTTTGTCGATGTTGAATTCATCGCGGCCAATACCGGTGCCCAACGCCATGACAAGGTTACCAATCTCTTGGCTGCCCAGCATTCGATCAAAACGCGCACGTTCAACGTTTAAAATCTTACCTTTAAGTGGCAAAATCGCCTGCGTACTGCGGTCGCGACCGGTTTGGGCAGACCCACCGGCCGAGTCGCCCTCGACCAAGAAGACTTCGGTCTTGGAGGGGTCTTTTTCAGAGCAGTCTTTCAACTTTGACGCATTAAAATTCACATCCATCGCCGACTTGCGCCGGATTTCCCGGGCCTTGCGGGCCGCCTCGCGTGCGGCGGCGGCTTCGACGATCTTGGAAATGATCATCTTGGCCTCATTAGGATTTTCTTCGAACCATTCGTTCAGCTTTTCACCCATCAGGTTTTCGACGGCAGGGCGCACTTCGGAACTAACCAATTTATCCTTGGTCTGGCTGGAAAACTTGGGGTCAGGCACTTTGACCGACAAAACACAGGTCAAACCTTCGCGGGCATCGTCGCCGGTAAGCGACACTTTTCTTTCTTCGAAATCCCCGTCTCGGTCGCGTATTTCGCAATCGCACGGGTCAGCGCGCCGCGAAAACCCGCCAAATGCGTGCCGCCATCGCGCTGCGGGATGTTGTTGGTGAAGGGCAGGACCATTTCATTATAGCTGTCGTTCCACCACATCGCGACTTCGACGCCGATGTCGTCACGCTCGCCGGTCACATAGATTGGGTCGTCCATCAAAGGCGTCTTTGAGCGGTCAAGGTATTTGACAAATTCCTTGACCCCGCCTTCGTAAAACAGGTCCGCCTTCAGCGGCTCTGCCGGGCGCAAATCCTCAAGAATAATCCGCACGCCAGAGTTCAGGAAGGCAAGCTCGCGCAGGCGTTTTTCCAACGTGCTGAATTCAAAATCACGGTTGCTGAATGTGTCGGTCGAAGCAAGAAACGTTACCTCTGTTCCTTTGCGCCCATTTGCAGGACCCTCAACGCGCAGATGTTCTTTCGTGAAACCGCCTTCAAATCGGGCGTAGTGTTCCTTGTCGTCACGCCAGATGCGTAGCTCCAGATAATCGGACAGCGCGTTCACAACGGACACGCCAACACCGTGCAAACCGCCAGAGACCTTGTAGGAGTTGCTATCGAATTTACCGCCAGCGTGCAGCTGCGTCATAATCACTTCAGCCGCCGAAACGCCCTCTTCCTCGTGGATGCCCACCGGAATACCGCGCCCGTTATCGCCCACGGTGACCGACCCGTCAGCGTTGATTTTCACATAAACATGGTCGGCGTGACCGGCCAAAGCCTCATCAATGCCGTTGTCCACGACCTCGTACACCATGTGGTGCAGACCGGACCCATCGTCGGTGTCGCCGATATACATGCCAGGGCGCTTGCGAACCGCCTCTAAGCCTTTGAGAACTTTGATAGAATCTGCGCCGTAGTCTTCTTGTTTTTGTGGGTCGTCGGCCATGAAGGTAATCCTGTATTCTTATCCCCAAAATATATGCGTTTTAGGGTGGTTTGTCACGCAAATGACACAAGATTTTGTGGTTTTTGGTTGACCTTCAGGTCAGCCCGATAACAACGCCCACACCGATCAAAAGACAACCCGCGACAACGTTCATCCGGCGTACCGCGGCGGGCGATTTCAGCAGCCCCCTAACCCGGTCTACGGAGGCCGCAAGAACCAGATTTCCAACCAGAGGCACGATGAAGCTAAGCGTACAAATCGCGATCATATCAATGACGGTCACGGCGCTAAGATCAAAGAAACCGGGCAGCACACCCATATAGAACAGCACCGCCTTTGGATTGCCGATAATCACCGCGACACCGGCCACAAAGCCGGCCCACATGCCCGGGCGTGTCAGGCGGCTGTTGGCGTCAAGCGCATGGTCCGCATTGCGGATCAGCGCCGCACCCATCAGCATAAAGACAAGGATTGCAACGTACTTCAGCACATCCATGAAACCCGCAAATTCAGAGACCAGCCAAGCGACACCAAGCACCGCCACCAAAGGCCACAGAATATCCCCTACAGCGACACCAATCGCGAGCGGCCAAGCCGCCTGAAACCCGCCAGAGAGCGACCTTGCCAGCAAGGCAACCCACACAGGCCCCGGCGTCATAAACAAAATGACTAATGCGCCCGCGTAAAGCAGCAGGTCGTAAGGCGAGATCGTCATGCGGTCGGCAACGTCAGACTGCCGTCTTCCTCAAGTTCCCAGAAAGGGTTTTGCGCAACTTCCCAGACGTGCCCGTCAGGATCGGCATAATAGCCTGAATAACCGCCCCAAAACACCTTTTCCGGCGCTTTAAGAGCGGTCGCCCCAGCTTTGAGCGCCAAAGCATAAGCTGCATCCACTTCGGCATCAGTGGTAAAATTTTGCGCCAGTGTCATAGCACCTGTTCCCAATTTGGCGTCTGGTCGCCCTTGGTCTTTGGCCAGTGGTCCCAGACCAAAGAACCCCAGCACCATGCCATTGATCTGATAGAAAACCACTTCGCCTTCGTCATTTGTCGGGGTCCAACCCAGAGCGCCATAAAACGCCTTGGATTTTTCCAAATCAGCCACCCCAAGGGTAATCAGTGTCACGCGTTGTGGGGTCATGGTGTATCCTTTTGTGTGACGATGGATTGTCCATCGGTTTCGGTGACTTCGACGTATTGTGCCCGGCGACCCAGTTCTGCGAACAGCTCTGCCCCCGTACCGGTCATAAAGGCCTGCGCGCCAAGGCTGCATATTTCATCATAGAGCGCGGCGCGGCGAGCTGCGTCAAGATGTGCGGCGACTTCATCCAGCAACAGGATCGGCGGCGCACCAAAATCACGGGCCAACGCGCGGCCATTGGCAAGGATCAGGCTGATCAGCAGCGCCTTTTGTTCACCGGTAGAACAATCTTTGGCTGGCACGCCTTTATCTGCAAAGACCGCGTCAAGGTCCGCACGGTGTGGGCCAATTAGGGTGCGCCCGGCGGCCATGTCACGGTTGCGGTTGTCAGCCAGCGCCGTTTGTAGGTTATCGGGGATCGGTTCGGCGGACGTGAGCGTCAGCATTGCTGTGGGGAAGGCTGTCGTCGCCGCCTCTTGTGCAGTTGTCAGTTCTGCAATGGCCCGGTGCCGGTTCTTTTGGATCGCAGCCCCGGCTTCTGCCATTTGTCCTTCAATCGCGGTGTACCAATGCGGATCGCGGACCATGTCCTTGAGTAGGCGGTTACGTTCGCGCATCGCCTTGTCATAGGTCAGGACCGCCTCTGCATGGGTCGGCTCAAAGCTAAGCGTGGCGCGATCCAGAAAGCGCCTGCGCCCTTCAGCCCCTTCGATCCAAAGGCGATCCATCGAAGGCACAAGCCATAGGATGCGCGCAATACGCCCCAACGCAGTTTGCGGGGCCGCCTTGCCATCGATCCGCAACTGGCGGGGGTTGCCTGCTTCCGCCCATGTTTCGATCTCATGCGTCTGGTGTAGCGATTGTAGGATAGCGGTGATTTTCCAGCCCAATGCCTCTGGTCTGCGCGTCAAATCATCGGCCCCTGCGCGGCGCAGACCACGACCGGGTGACAGCAATGAGGCAGCTTCAAGGACATTGGTTTTGCCAGCCCCATTGGGGCCGAAAATTGCCAATGGGCGCGCGTCAAGCGTTATGGCCGCACGCTTGTGCGACCGAAAATGCGAAAGGGTCAGTTCTGTGAGTGCAAGCGCCGTCACACGCGCATCGGCATGACAACATAAACCGCAGAGGTGTCGTTGCCTTCGCGCATCAGTGTCGGATCGCCGGATGTGTTGAACATGAACACAGCATTCTCGCGGTCAACCTGGCTTGCGATTTCAAGCAGGTATTTGGCGTTGAAACCTATTTCCAACCGCTCGTCACCGTAAGCCACGGCAAGCTCTTCCTCTGCCGCGCCGCTGTCGGGCGCATTGACCGAAAGGACCAACTTGTCCTCATCCAGCGCCAGCTTCACAGCGCGCGATCGCTCAGACGATACGGTCGCCACGCGGTCCACAGCCTTGGCAAATTCGCTCGCGTCCACTTCCAGCTTGCGCGTGTTCCCTTGCGGGATCACGCGGGTGTAGTCTGGGAAGGTGCCGTCGATGACCTTGGATGTCAGGGTAATGTCGGGGGTCGCAAAGCGGATTTTGGTTTCTGAGACTGAGACGGCGATTTGCATATCGTCGTCGTCCAGAAGCTTACGTAGTTCACCAACCGTTTTGCGGGGCACAATCACGCCTGCCATATCCGCGGCGCCGTCGGGTAGATCGGCGTCAATGCGCGCCAAACGGTGCCCGTCAGTGGCCACACAGCGCAGCACCTTGCCACCGTCGCTGTCAGACACATGCATGTAGACACCATTGAGGTAATATCTTGTTTCCTCAGTAGAAATTGCGAACTTTGACTTATCGAACAGGCGGCGCAGAACCGGGGCTGGGGCCGAAAAGTTGGCGGCGTATTCGGACGACGCCATCACCGGAAAGTCCTCTTTCGGCAAGGTCGCAAGCGAGAAATTCGACCGGCCTGCTTCGATGGTCAATCGGCCTGATGCGCCATCTTCGGTCAGCGTGACCAAAGCACCATCCGGCAATTTGCGCACAATCTCATTCAGCGTCACAGCGGCGACTGTTGTGGCCCCTGCCCGTTCAACCTTGGCTGATGCGCGGTCGACCACCTCGATGTCCAGATCGGTCGCCCGAAACTGCACGCTGTCACCTTCCGCTTCGATCAGGACGTTTGCTAAAATCGGGATCGTGTTGCGCCGCTCAACAACAGACTGCGCTTGTGCGACAGCTTTCAAAAGTACCGCACGTTCGATGCTGAATTTCATGTCCCAATCTCCGCATATCTTGATACCGGGCGCTGCCGGGACGCGAAATGTATCCTATTTCGCGCTACTCTCAAGCGTTTTGTTGGACTGTTTACGATGGGTTTGTCCGCGTCAAGCGCCAGGCCTGTTTTGCGGGGTTTATTCCTGCAAAGCGCGGCGCAAGAGTTCCAGATCATCGGCGATCTGACTGTCGAGCGCCTTAAGTTCCTCAATCCGCTTTACGCCATGCATGACCGTCGTGTGATCACGACCACCAAAACGACGCCCAATCTCTGGCAACGACCTGCTGGTCATTTGCTTGGCCAGGTACATCGCAATCTGTCGCGGACGGGCATAGTTGCGCACCCGCTTGGGGCCGATCATGTCAGACAGGCGGATATTATAGTGTTCAGATACCTTACGCTGAATTTCTTCGACAGTTACCTTGCGATCAGAGGCTTTCAGCACATCCGACAGACAATCCTGCGTCAATTCGAGCGTGATTTCGCGACCCACCAAAGAAGCAAAGGCGAAAAGACGGGTTAGCGCGCCTTCCAGCACACGCACGTTGGTTGAGATGCGATGCGCGAGAAATTCCAGCACGCCATCGGCGATCACAAGCTCTGGATATTGCGCAGAGTATACATCAACCTTGGACTGCAGAATGCCCAAACGCAGTTCATAGTCGGTGGGGTGCAGATCGACAACCAGACCACATTGCAAGCGTGATTTAATACGCTCTTCAAGGTCCTTGATTTCACCCGGGGCACGATCAGCTGAAATGATGATCTGCTTTTGGCCATCGACGAGCGCGTTGAAGGTGTGAAAAAATTCTTCCTGTGTGCTGTCCTTGCCGCCGATGAATTGGACATCATCAACCATCAGAACATCAACAGAGCGGAAAAGCTGTTTGAAATCCATCATCTTGCGTTCGCGTAAGGCGGTGATAAAGCGATACATGAATTGTTCAGCTGACAGATACAGAACGTTCAACTCGGGCGAGCGTTCTTTCAATTCATGCGCGATGGCGTGCATAAGGTGCGTCTTACCCAAACCCACACCACCATAAAGAAACAGTGGGTTAAACGTAACAGGGCCACCTTCGGCCACACGACGGGCAGCGGCATGGGCCAGTTCATTCGGTTTACCAACAACGAAAGTATCAAAGGTAAAGCGGTTATCAAGCGGCGCGCCAGAGCCGTTTTCGGCCTCAATCGTTTTCTTTACGGATTTGGCTTTCGTCGCCGGGCGCGTCTGGCTTGGCACACGGAATTGCAGGCGTTGGACGTCTTCGCCCGCTTTGTTCATATGATAGATGATTTGATCACCAAAATTCTGGGATACATAGTTGCCGATAAAGTTGGTCGGCACGTCAAAAATGGCGACACCATCGGACAGTTGCGTGAATTCAAGCGGTTCAATCCAGCTGGAGTAGCTGTTCGCCCCCAATGCGCCTTTCAGCGTGTTCAACACCTTTGCCCAGATATCGTTCGTCATCTTGTCCCCATTGCCCCAAACTTGTCATACATATTCAAGCGCCAGATGGACGCCTACGACACACAAGACCGGGACAAAAAAGACAGTGCGCTCAGGTTGCCCAACCTGAACGGATCGCCTTCCACCCAAAACCATAGACCGTAACGCCCATCGCGCATCCATAGGAACACACGTCAGCATCAATCGGCAGCAAAAGGGCCACGAACAGCCACCATCCCCAAGGAGCAGACCTTGGTTCAAGCGCAGACACAACTTTGGCGAAGTTCCGCAGCTTTTGCCGCTTGTTCTACGCCATCATTGCATGAAGTTCGCAGCTTATTGGGCAGACAATCATGATGCCACACAGGGCAGTCATCTTATCGTACTCAGCGCAAACTTCCTCATGTCCCCCCGGAACGATGTGAATCGCATGTGCAACGTAGCAAGGCGTTTGGGGCCGCTTCAACACAACATCGTACTTGACTCAGTGATTGACGAAAAAGAATCTATCGGCCCTTTGAAATGTCTGGTTTTCTGCGCAGCCAGATCACACCAGAACAAAAAAAACGCGCCCTGCTTGGACGCGCTTGAATTCTTGGTTTTCCGCCGAAAATGACAGAATCAGCCGATCGCTTTGACCCGTGAAGACAGGCGCGACATTTTGCGGGCTGCTGTGTTCTTATGCATCACACCTTTGGTGACGCCGCGCATCAATTCGGGCTGCGCTACTTTAAGTGCGGCTGCCGCGGCTTTCTGATCACCAGATGCAATCGCCTCTTCTACAGCGCGCAGATATGTACGGATACGCGAGCGGCGCATTTTGTTGACTGCAAAGCGGGCTTCGTTTTGACGGGCGCGTTTTTTCGCCTGGGGTGAGTTTGCCATGTGTTCGTTTCCTAAGCTGGGCCTGGTATGGGCCACATTAAAATATGTTCAGCGCAATAAGCCCAAGCCCCGGGTTTTCGAACCGGATGATCTGGCCAAAGCGGGCCTCACGCGCATGTCTGGGGCGGCTGTTAGGCCAATTGCTGTGTTGGTGCAACAGCAAAACGCAAAGTCAGCATAATAGTGAGGCGTTCAGCGCCCTCAGAATATCCGTTTGGAGTAGTCTTGGTAAAGAACCTCAAGTTGGCGCAAATCCTGCTTTATTGTGCGCCCTTCGGACCCTTATTACACACGCCTTGAGTGGTCCTGATACAGCTATTCGATTTCTTTAAACTTAGCTGCCGGTGCGGCGAAAGATGCGTTTGTCGAAATGGTCGGTATCTATCTATTTGTCACGGAACTGCGCTTCGCGCTTTTCAGTAAAGGCAGCCATACCTTCGCGCTGGTCCTCTGTCGCAAACAGCGAATGGAACAAGCGCCGTTCGTAATTCAGACCCTCTGCCAAAGTCGTTTCATAAGCCCGATTGACAGCATCTTTCGCAGCCATTGTAGCGATCAAAGACTTTTCGCCAATCTTTTCTGCGGCGGCTTTCGTCTCGCTTAGCAATTTCTTGGTCGGAACCACGCGGCTGACCAAACCACTGCTTTCAGCTTCGGCCGCATTCATGAAACGTCCTGTCAGGTGCATGTCCATGGATTTCGCTTTGCCTACAAAACGGGTCAGGCGCTGTGTACCGCCCAAGCCCGCGATAACACCAAGATTGATTTCAGGCTGGCCAAATTTCGCATTCTCGGCGGCAATGATAAAATCGCACATCATCGCCAGTTCGCACCCACCGCCCAGCGCATAACCTGCCACGGCTGCGATAATCGGCTTACGCGTGCGGTTAAATCTGTCAGTTTCATTTTCAAAAAACCGCTGACTATACATTTCAACAAATGACTTGTCGGCCATTTCGGAAATATCCGCCCCTGCGGCGAAAGCTTTCTCTGACCCGGTGATGATAATGCAGCGGACCTTGTCGCTGGCATCGGCCTCTTCCAAGGCGGTGCACAGTTCCCCCAGCAATGCGCTGTTCAACGCGTTCATTGCATCCGGTCGGTTCAACTTGATGGTCGCGACGTAGTCGCTGATGTCTACGATGATCGTTTCAAAGGCCATGCTGCCGTCCCTGTTGCCGCTGGTCAGACCCCAAGGGTTAGCAAAGCGTGGCTGCGGATCAAGCTATCTTTGGCATTGCGGACAAAAGAAAGATGAGCGTCCCGATTGAACGATTCGGGTGATTGTTCTGTCACATCCGGGGGTTACGCATGGTTCGCCTTCGCGGTCATAGACCTGAAAAACATGCTGAAAGTAACCAAGTTCACCGTCAGACTGTCGGTAATCGCGCAGTGATGACCCGCCTGCGGCGATTGCTTCGGACAAAACATCGCGGATAAGGGGAACAAGGGTCGCGACCCGTGCAGCGCTGATCCGCCCTGCTTTGCGCGCCGGATGGATGCCTGCACGAAACAGCACTTCGCAGA
The DNA here is from genome assembly GCF_000169435.1 of Roseobacter sp. CCS2. Taxonomy (GTDB): domain Bacteria; phylum Pseudomonadota; class Alphaproteobacteria; order Rhodobacterales; family Rhodobacteraceae; genus Yoonia. The sequence goes on from NZ_AAYB01000001.1 coordinate 905,139, forward strand.
CATAAATATTGCCAAGGCCAGACACGATGCGCTGATCCAGCAAAGCGGATTTGATCGGTGTGTTGCGACCTTTCAGCCGTTCAATCAGATAGCTTTCGTTGAACGCATTTCCCAAAGGCTCTGGCCCCAGGTCGCGGATCAACCAGTGATCGTCCTGCGTAGCCGTTTCCATCAGATCCATCGCCCCAAACCGCCGGGCGTCGTTAAAGGTAATGCGCGCGCCATCATCCATATGAAAAACAACATGGTCATGCTTGGCCGGAACAGGATGAGGATGATGAAATTCGCCAACGGTATGACCAGAGATCAGCATACGACCCGACATGCCCAGATGGATCAGCAATGTCTCGGCACTATCAAGATCAACGAGAATATACTTTGAACGTCGCCGCAGGCCCAGAACGCGTTTACCCGTCAGACGCTTTGCCATCTGCGCAGGAAACGGCCAGCGCAGGTCCGGGCGGTTTACATCTGCTTGCGCAATAACATGCCCCTCCATCACAGGAGCAATGCCCGCTTTGACAGTTTCGACTTCGGGTAATTCAGGCATTAGTAAACTTCATTTTTGGCAATTGACGCCCTGACAGTGCGCACAAAATCCTCGATACCAATCAGATGTTTGGGGATATAGGCCGTTTTGCCATCATCAGCACGAAGAATGTAAAAATACATGCCGTCATCACGAATACTAAGCAGCTGCGACAACGGCAGTTCAATCTGTCGATAGAACCACGTGCGATGCAGTATCCGCCGATCATCGTAACGCAGCTCGTAGATGTTGAAATAAACGATATTGTGGATCATCAGCACCAAAAGGATGGCTGAAAAGGCCGCTGTCAGATTTACGCCACCAGCGTGTATCCCCTGAACCGCTTCGAGGCTTTGCAAAATGAAGTAAAGCAGAACGGGAAATCCAAACATGATCAATCGAAGGCCAATCGTGGGCCGCAGATAGGTGTCTTGAAAGGTTTGGGGTGCTTGGCCCCGGCGCCCGGCCCCGGCAATCAAACTTAGATCAAGCGGCAGTCCGCCGTCCAATTTAGCGATCAAAGTTTTCTGCACACCTGCACTTGGATCCTTTTCACGGTTGGACAATCGGTTGCGCAGGCGCAAGGTCAACAGAATAGCGGCGGCAACAAAGGTCGGACCAAGCGCCCAGACTATGGTGCGGTAGATTTCAGTCATGCTGAACATCTCAAACGCCTGTGCGTTCATTTAGCCCTCCGTGGCACATTGACAGTTTGTCTATCCTGTCGCTTAGGTATAACCCCTTTCGGGACAGTATTCAGGCGAAAGCATGACATGACCGACAAGGCTGATACCACCACCCATTTTGGATTTGAAACAGTCCGCGAAGACGAAAAGGCAGGCCGCGTCCAAGGCGTGTTTTCATCCGTCGCTAGCAAATATGATATCATGAATGATGTGATGTCAGGCGGTGTGCACCGGATTTGGAAAGACGCAATGATGGATTGGCTCGCCCCACGCCCCGGTCAACGGTTGCTGGATGTGGCAGGCGGGACCGGCGATATCTCGTTTCGCTTTTTGAAACGTGCAGGCCGCGGTCATGCCACAGTGCTGGACTTGACCGAACCGATGCTGGTTGAAGGCCGCAAACGGGCAGAGGCTGAACGCATGTCAGACAGCCTGACCTGGGTTGTGGGTGACGCGATGGCGCTGCCATTCGATGCCAATACCTTTGACGTTTATACAATCAGCTTTGGCATTCGAAACGTGACCCGCCCGCAAGATGCGTTAGCTGAAGCTTACCGCGTATTGAAACCCGGCGGGCGCCTGATGGTGTTGGAGTTCAGCCAATTGCCGAACCCGATGATGCAAGCCGCATATGACGCCTATTCTTTCAACGTGATCCCGCGCATGGGTCAAATGATTGCAGGTGATCGCGACAGTTATCAATATCTGGTCGAATCGATCCGCAATTTCCCTGATCAGGATACGTTCCTCGGGATGGTCTGCGATGCAGGGTTCGGCAATGCCAAATACCGCAATCTGACAATGGGCGTGGCCGCGCTGCATTCCGGCTGGAAGCTGTAAACATGCGTGGACCCCACAATATTATCCGCCTGATCCGCACGGGAGCCACATTAGAGCGTACCGGCGCGATGAAAGTGGTATTGGATGCGTTTGATGCGGGGCCATTGCTGCGCATCATATTCCGCACACTGGTTTGGCCGTTTCAATGGCTGGGGTACAAAGGTGATGTGACGATGCCGCCTGCGGTGCGTGCCCTTACGGCACTGGGCCCCGCTTACATTAAGTTTGGTCAGGTGCTTTCGACGCGGCCGGATGTGGTAGGCGATGAATTGGCCGTGCAACTGCGTGTCTTACAAGACAAGCTGCCGCCCTTTTCGATGGCTGAGGCGAAGAAAGCGATCCAATCAGAGCTTGGCGCGTCTTTTGATCAACTTTTTTCGTCGTTCTCAGAACCTGTCGCAGCGGCATCACTCGCGCAGGTGCACAAGGCACATTTGGCAGAGACGGGCGATGCAGTAGCCGTAAAAATCCTGCGTCCGGGAATTGAGCGGGCTTTTCGAACCGATATTGATGCCTTTTATTTCGCCGCTCGCACGATTGAGGTACTTTCGCCTGCGTCCCGCCGATTGCGTCCAATGGATGTCATCACGCATTTCGAAGGCGTTGTGATGGGCGAATTGGACCTGCGGTTAGAAAGCTCTGCCGCGGCGGAATTTGGGGCCAATACGAAAAGCGACGCTGGCTTTCAGGTGCCGAAAGTGCGCTGGCACCTGTCTGGTCGTCGTGTGATGACGATGGACTGGGCTGAAGGCACAAATATTGGCATCAATGATGCGTTGGATGCCGCCGGGCATAATCGTGTTGAACTGGCAACGCGTGTTTTGCAGCTGTTCCTGAACCATGCCTTGCGCGATGGGTATTTTCACGGTGACATGCACCAAGGCAACCTCAAGGTTGCGGCAAATGGTGATATCATTGCTTATGACTTTGGCATTATGGGGCGGATTGATGAATACACCCGCCGCGTCTATGCCGAAATTCTGTTTGGATTTATTCGCAAGGATTATCAGCGCGTTGCCGAAGTGCATTTTGAGGCGGGCTATGTACCCGCCGATCAGGATGTTGATGAATTTGCCCGCGCTCTGCGCGCAGTCGGCGAACCGATCTTTGGCATGGACGCTAGCCGCATTTCAATGGCGCGCCTGCTGAGTTACCTTTTCGAGGTGACCGAACGCTTTGGCATGGAAACCCGGACCGAGCTGATCTTGCTGCAACGCACCATGGTCGTTGTCGAAGGGGTCGCCCGGTCGCTTGATCCGCATATGAACATCTGGCAAGGCGCGAAACCTGTGGTCGAAGACTATATCAAGCAAAGCATTGGACCCAAAGCGCTGTTGCGTGACTTGCAGAAAACCGCCTTGATCCTTGCCCGGTTTGGACCACAACTGCCGCGTTTGGCCGAAGACGCATTGATCCGGCTGAATAACCCGCCCCCACCACCAAAACCGCAGCGCCGTATTGCGCGCCTGTCCTGGATGGCTTTGGGCGGTGTTTTGGTGGGTGGCGCAGTCTGGATCAGCACGCTGTTTTAAGATCAGGTGTCACTTTCGCGCAGCGCAGTGACCTGGTCGCTTGCCACGCTGACGCCACCAGACAAGACCAGAATAGTGGCACTCCCCTCAAGACGCACTTCATTGACGGTGCTGTAGGTTTCCACCGGGGTTTGCGCAATAATGTCGTCGCCAGACTTAGACACGATTTCAAATTGATAAATTCCTGCTGCAAATGGCGACCCGTTTGGGCTGACGCCAGCCCATTCCAATGTCTGCGCACCGGGATCAATCGCTGTGCGCTGAACTTCGTCTCCTGCCTCATTGCGCACGACAAGTTCAGCGGTATCCGCCGCGACATTCTGTGCGGGCAGCAGGGTTAGTGGCTGCCCATCAAAGTAGGCGGGCGCCGTTGACTTTACTTGCTTGCCGACAAGGGCCGCCATGTCTACCAACCCGCCAGTGTTCATCTGCGTTGTCAGGGATTTCAACAGATCGTTTGTCAACACGGCCTGCTCCACCCCCGAGAATGTCGCCAACTGCGTGGCATAATCCGTGGAATCGACCGGATTCAGCGGGTCTTGGTACTTCATTTGTGCGGTGAGCATTTGCAAAAATACCTCAAAATCAGAACCGATCTGCGTTGATGCCGCAGAAGGTGCCGGCGGTGTTGATGCGACTTGTTGGGTGGGTTGGGTAACGTCCATGTCCGTTCCTTATATACGTAAATCGAGGCCAGTGGTCTGAGGCGCTGTCAGGATTGCGGGCGTGTCAGCTGCCTCGGACACGTCTAATTCAGCGGGCTCATCTCGGGGCGCTTCGTCAGATCGCGCCTCACTCTTTTGGTCGCCGAAAGTGAAAGAAATCGAAGTATATCCAAGATCGCGGAACTCCTGCGCCAAAAGGTCCATATGACGCCGCAGCAAATCCTGCGTTTCAGGCCGCTCGGCCAAAACGTTTAATACTATTGCCCCATCCGCCGCCGAAAGGCTTAGCCTGACGCGCCCCAGTTCTTCAGGGTTCAGAGCGATTTCTGTCGCTTTGCCGGGCGTGTTGGCTACCGCAACAGCGATCTGCGATGCGACATGCCGTGCCGTTTCAGGCGTGGCGGTTGCCGCAGGCACAGCCTGCGTCGTTGGTATCATCGTCTGCCGCTCAATCGGTGTTGAGGTGATGTTACCCTCTCCGAGGTTAGCCTTAACACCCTTTTCCGAAATATCCTGCTGAAGCTGCGCTGTCATCTGCGCCAAGGCAACCGCAGGCGGCGGCCCGGTGGTGAGGGCAGGCGCCGTTGGTTTTATGGCTGGAATGGCTGTGGCAACGGTTTCTTCCCGCCGCATCCTTGGTGTTTCGTCTGCAAACACGCCAACCGCCACTTTTGCCAAACCGTCCTTGGCTGGCTGGGCTGGTTTATCAGCTGTGGATGTGGGCATGGCCACAGGCGGCGTTGGTATATCCAGATCAGCGGCAGGTGCCATGCGCGCCGATGCAGAATTTGGCACTGGTTTATCGGGTATAGATGTTTGTGGCAGTTTTCCTTCCACAACAGATTGCGCAACCGAAGGGCGTTGCGCCTTGCTTTCAACCAACGGCGCATCGGCTTTATCACCCTTTGCCTGTAGCGCCATTTTTGCATCGACAGCGGTGTCGGCATCAAGAGACGATGGGGACGCAGGCATACCAGAGGGCACCTGTCTACCGTCGACCGGCATGTCTTTCGCATTGGCCTTTGGCGGCTGCGAAACGTCAGAAGTAAGGGATACCAAGAGCTTTACCTCGGTTTCGGCCTTTTTCGTATCGGAGGATATAGGCGCGACCTCAGCCTCATTTTCGGACAAAATGATATCAACCTCTTCCCGTGTGGGCAGTGGCAGATCATCGGCCACAACCTCTGCATCGGTCATCAGGTCGCCAAAAGAGGTTGCCTTTACATCATCTGCTTTGGCGTCTGTTCTTGGAACAGGTTTTCCGGTGCCTGTTGCCGGGTCAGCAAGGATTAAGGGAATCATCGGTTCTCCGATTGGATCAAATCATAACTGCTTTTTGACTCAAAAAACTTACTGAATGTTTAGGACTGTCCGTCAATCTGCCCAAATCACCAACCGGAGAATCCGATGACCATGATCGCTGACCTGCCGCCGCCACGCCCGGCCACCGCCCTGCCTGACTATATACAAAACGATGCGAAACTGCGTGATGCTGCCCAAAAAATGGAAGCCACCTTTCTGGCAGAAATGCTCAAATCTGCCGGGGTTGGTGCACCACGCGAAAACTTTGGTGGTGGGGAGGGTGAGGAGCATTTTTCGTCTTTTCTGCGCGACGCACAAGCCGAAGAGATGGTGAAGGCCGGCGGAATTGGTCTGGCAGAGGCGCTTTTCGAAGCCATGAAGGTGCGTAGCATTGCCTGAGTCGCCGCTTTCAAAACTCCATCATGTGCTTGATCTTGAAAAGCAGGCACTCATGGGGGCGAATTTTGAACCGCTTGCGCAGCTCTTGCAGCAAAAAGAAGAACTACTGACGCAACTGGCCCCGATGAAACCTGCCAAGGATGTATTGCGCGGGGTAAAGCAGAAAATGGACGAGAATCAAACTTTGCTGGGTGCGGCAATCAAAGGTGTTGCCGCGGCAGGTGAACGCCTTGAGGCGCTCAATAACGTCCAGAAAACACTAAGTGTCTATGATCCATCAGGTCGTGTCGAACTGGTGAGTAAGCATAGCAATCACCTTGAAAAGAAGGCGTAATTTCACTCAAATTCTTTGTATTTGATGTGATCGGATTAACGGGTTGTTCAGGCTGGTTTGGTTATCTGTCGGCATCGCCAAAAGGGCGCATCGACACAATGTGATCGGTGGTTTTCGTCAGAATGACGCTTCAAACCGCAGGAAATCTGCGGGTTTTCCAACCAACCCGGTGCAAAGCGCCATACACAAAGGACCATAAAACATGGCCAGTATTCTGACTAACAATAGCGCGATGGTCGCGCTGCAAACACTGAAATCCATCAACAACGACCTGTCCAAAACCCAATCGATGATCTCAACGGGTAAAGAAGTCGCGTCAGCCAAGGACAACTCGGCCGTCTGGGCGATCTCCAAGGTGATGGAGTCCGATGTCAAAGGTTTCAAGGCGATCTCTGAAAGCCTGTCTTTGGGTGAATCTTCTGTTGCAGTTGCCCGAAATGGCGCTGAAACCGTGACTGACCTTCTCAACGACATGAAAGAGAAAATTGTCGCGTCGCAGGGTGAAAACGTCGACCGAACCAAGTTGCAGGCAGACGTTGACGCGATCACTGATCAAATCGCATCTGTTGTTGGCGCTGCTCAGTTCAACGGACTGAACATGTTGTCGGGCACCGACAGCGTGAACATCCTGTCATCACTTGATCGCGGCAGCGATGGCACCGTGTCTTCATCTAACATTACCGTTGCAAGACAAGACTTGAGCACTGACGCAGGTGTCTTTGGCACAGGTACAGACCTGGCTGCAAACGTTGCGACGACCCTGGGTGGCAACATTGCCGCAGATGGTACAGGCGACGCGTTCTCAAATGGCGCAAACGTGCTGGGGGCTACAGTTGCCGGTACAGTGACCATTGGTGAGACGTACAATGTTCAGGTCGCTGGTGAAACGGTCAGCTTCACGACTACCGCCGCAACAACAGCAAACCTTGCCGAAGGCCTTACAGCAGCACTCAATACTGCTGGTATCGAGGATATCACAGCTTCGTTTACTGGCTCTGTGATCAGCATTAGTTCGACATCAAAGTTTGATGATGTTGAGGTCAACACCAGCGGTAACGGTGCTGCAACGTTCGCGCTGCAAGCGAACAACGTTACAGCAGCGGTTGGCACAACGGCGTCGCAGACCATTGGTTCCCGTGCATCCGAAATTGCATTCTCAGCCACGGCTGGTGTCGCTGACGGCGACGGGTATCGTGCAACGATCGGTGGCGTGAACTTCGACTATGTCGCCGGTCCAGGTGAGATTTTTGAAGATGTCGCACGCGGCCTCAAGACCGTCATTGATGGTGCCGGTGTTGAAAACATCTCAACCAACGTAAAGCAGGATGAGACCACCGGTGCGTGGGTTCTGCAGATTGACAATGATGGTGCTGTCCAATCGCTGGTAGAAGCAGGTGCCGCTGGCGGTACTGCGACAGGTGGTCTTGTTGGCCTTGATAAGCTGGACGTGACGACAGACGAGGGGACTGAGGCTGCTTTGGCCAACATCGAAACCTACATCAATACCACCATTGATGCTGCAGCTGACTTTGGTTCCAGCCAAGGCCGGATTGAAACACAGTCTGACTTCATTTCGAAGCTAACAGATTCGTTGAAGTCCGGTATCGGCGCATTGGTTGATGCCGATCTGGAAGAAACTTCGGCACGTTTGCAGGCGCTTCAGGTGCAACAGCAGTTGGGCGTGCAATCTCTGTCGATTGCAAACCAGGCACCGCAGACGATTTTGTCGCTGTTCCGGTAAACTTAAGCGGTGGCGCCAAACCCTTGGCGCCACCCTTCTCAAGGTCGCGATAAAATCGGGCCTCGTTCCACATTGCGCCGGAAAGGACCCACGCGTGAACGTTACTGAACAAGCAAGGCAAGCCTATGCCCCGACTCAAGTCGCGGTACGCACCACCCGATCGGTCGAAGCACAGCTGATTACGCAGATCACGTCTCGTCTGCAACGGCTGAGCAAGATGCCCACCCCGGATTTTCCAAAACTCATGGCCGCAATCCACGACAATCGCCGGATGTGGACCACAATGGCCGTTGATGTCGCCGACAAAGGCAACGCCCTACCAAAGGAGCTGCGCGCGCAGATTTTCTATCTGGCCGAATTTACTGATCATCACAGCCAGCAGGTTATTCGCGGCAAAGCCGATCCGGCTGCGCTGATTGATATCAATATGGCGGTCCTCAAGGGCTTAAACGGGCAGGACGCATCCTGATGTCCGGTCTTGTCCTCAAGCTCAACCCCAGAGAGCGGGTACTGGTCAACGGTGCTGTCATCGAAAATGGTGATCGCCGCAGTCGTTTGTCAATTCTGACGCCTAACGCAAACATCTTACGTTTGCGCGACGCTATTCGCCCTGACGAGGTGAACACACCTGTCAGACGCGTCTGCTACATTGCACAACTGGTTTTGTCAGGTGATGTCGCGGAGGATGATGCCAAACATCAAATCCTGCGCGGAATTGAGCAGCTTAGCCAAGCACTGCGTGACGATGACAGTCGGACCCACCTTGATAGCGCAACAGACGCTGTTGCGCGGCTCGACTTTTATCGCACACTCAAGGCTTTGCGAAACTTGCTGCCGCGCGAAGCCCGTTTACTGGGGACAGCCGCACAATGAGTTTCCAACCAGTGCTTCCTTTGCAAGGCTATATCGGCTGGCGCTTTCTTGAGCGCACGGCCGAGGCCCAGCAAACGGCATTCTCCAACAGCGCACCGATCCAGCGCGCGACCGACTATTTTCGTGAAAACATCGGTGATGTTCGCACGGCCAGCGACCTGGTCAATGATCGGCAGCTTTTGTCGATCGCACTTGGTGCCTTTGGCTTGGACGATGACATCAACAATCGCGCCTTTATTCAAAAAATCCTGGAAGATGGTACTGTGGCGCAGGATGCTCTTGCCAATCGTCTGGCGGACAATCGATATGCTGATTTTAGCGCGGCCTTTGGATTTGGCGATAGCCCCATACCGCGCACTGTTCTGGGCCGCTTTCCGACTGAAATTATTGACCGCTTTGAAGCCCAACAATTCGCCCGTGCGATCGGAGAGCAAAACAACGATATGCGCCTTGCAAGCAACGTAAATTCTGGCGTTGCAGACATTGTTGCAGGCAATGCGACCAACACCGGGCGATGGTTTTCCATCATGGGAAATGCCCCACTGCGCGAGGTTTTTCAGACCGCACTCGGTCTGCCGAACAGTCTTGCAGGTATTGATATCGACAAGCAGCGCGAAGTTTTCCAAGAACGCGCCCTTTCTGTTTTTGGCACCGATGACGTTGCACAGATCGCAACACCCAAACAAGAAGAAAAACTGATCCGTTTGTTCCTGATCCGATCTGAAGCAAATGATCTGGCTGCCAGTTCTGCTGGAACAACCGCTTTGACCCTCTTGCAATCCGCGCCACGCCTGTTCGCCTAAAAGCCAGCGCCGGCCTGCGCATCAGGTCGCATAGGTGAGGACGCAATCGCCTGACGCAGTTTCGCAAAATGCGCCATCGTGCCGCGTGTATCTTTGATTGTCAGAAAATCTTCCAGTGCTGGTTGCGCAGCGATCGCAGCATCCAGCAACGGGTCAGATCCTGATACATAAAGACCCGCTTGCACCATCATTTCTGATCGGACGTATGTGCCTAGCAAGCTTCGTGCTTTGGCGATGATTTCATTTTCTTTCTCGTTGGCTGCGTCGGGCAACGCACGCGACACAGATCGCACCACATCCACAGCTGGGAACCGTCCACGTTCCGCAATTTCGCGATCTAGCACGATATGGCCGTCCAACACCCCGCGCAGCATATCAGCCACAGGTTCATCCATGTCAGAGCCCGCCACCAAAACCGAAAACACAGCCGTGATATCCCCTGACGCACCTGCCCCGGGTCCGGCTCGTTCACACAGGCGTGCGATAGCAGGCCCGGTTGAGGCAGGGTATCCTCGTAAATTTGCGCTTTCGCCGCTGGCCACGGCCAATTCGCGATGCGCCTCGCAAAAGCGGGTCACTGAATCGATCAAGAGCAACACATGTAGCCCGGCATCACGAAACGATTCGGCCACAACCATCGCTGATAGCGCGCAACGCCGGCGGACCTGTGGCCCGGTGTCTGAGGTCGCGGCAACCACGACCGCCCGCCCCATCCCATCCGCGCCGAGCACATCCTGCACAAAATGCCCTACTTCGCGGCCGCGTTCGCCAACCAAGGCAATAACAATCACATCCGCCTGTACCCCGCGCGCCAGATCGGCAAGCAGTGTTGATTTACCAACGCCGGAGCCCGCGAAAAGCCCGACGCGCTGACCACGAACCAATGGAAGTAGCGTGTTAAATACAGCCAGACCTGTTTCCAACCGCGCGCCCAAGCCGCGCCGTTCGTGCGACGATGGCGGTGACCTATTCAGGTCACCGTTCTGCGCACCCGGTAACAAAGGCTGGCCATCCAGCGGCCTGCCGTCGGGGTCAATAACCCGTCCGATCCAACCTGTATGCGGAGCGAATATCGGCGCGCGCTGAAACACAACTGGATCATTGATTGACACCCCATCGGTCGCGCCATCGACCAACAAATGCGCACCCACCTGATCAAGTTTAACCACCTCAGCCATGCGTTTGCCCGCTGCTGTGTGCAGTGTCGCCCGGTCACCCACCCGCGTTTCGCCTTGTGTACAAGCCGAATGGACTGTCCCCGCGGACACCCCAATCACCCGTCCTGCGGTATGAATATAGCTTAGCTGATCAACCGCGCGCCGCATCTGATCGAGAAGATTTTCTTGCATTAACGTCATCCATTCAAATGCCACACACTTCTTTTTAAGGAATCACCCTTAATCCTTCGTTGAAAGCAACCGAGGGAGAATCCCCGATGTATAATTCTTTGGATTTATTCCAAACCGCAGGCGCAATGGCGCGCCACGCTGGCACCAGACAGGCGGTCGTGGCGCGCAATATCGCCAATGCAGATACGCCTGACTTTCAGGCGCAGGCAATAGCGCCTTTCAAAGATGTTTATCAGGACAACGGTGGTGCAATGATGCGCGCCACCCGCCCCAGCCACATCAGTGGCGCCGACGCACAGCCAAATATCCGCATGCAGCAAGCCACGGTTGGGGATCCATCCCCCAATGGCAATACGGTCTCAATCGAGGATGAGATGCTGCACAGTGTTGACGTGGCCCGCGAACATAGTCGCGCACTGATGGTTTATCGACATGCAATGACGGTGCTGCGCACCAGCCTTGGCAGAAGTTAAGGAGACGATATGACTGATTTTAGCGATGCCATTTCTGTCGCGACCAGCGGGATGAAAGCACAGGCCAGCAGGTTGCGCCATGTCTCTGAAAATATTGCGAACACGGACACGCCGGGATACCGGCGCAAGGCGATCACATTTGAGGAATTGGTGACCCAAGGCCGCACAACCGGCGCGGTTGAAACCGGTCCATTGCGCTTGGATCAGACTGAGCTCAAGCGTGTTTATGACCCGTCTCATCCGCTGGCCGACGATACCGGCCACTATAATGGATCTAACGTGAACCTGTTGATCGAGATTGCGGACGCCCGAGAAGCGCAACGCAGCTATGAAGCTAACCTCAAAATGTTCGATCAGGTGCGACAGATGTCGTCTGCCCTGAACGATTTACTTCGCAGATAAGGAATAGACACCATGGATATCAGTGCACTTGTTGCCCAGAATTACGCGGCAAGCAAAACCGCGACAGCGCCTGACGCAGGGGGTGCCAGCAGCGCCTTTGGGACGGCCGCAAACAGCTTTATGACTACGCTGCAGGCCAGTGAAAACACCGCAATGCAGGCGATGACAAGCGGGGCTGACCCGCACGCCTTGGTCGAAGCCTTGGCCCAGACCGAACTGGCCGTCCAAACCGCGGTCACCGTGCGGGACCGCGTGGTTGAGGCATATCAGGAAATTCTGCGGATGCCTGTCTGATGTCTGAAACGCTGTTCTATGACACGCTGCGACAAGGGCTTTGGGTCGCGTTTGTGATCTCAATACCTATTTTGTCAGTGGCGCTCGCCTCTGGCTTGTTGGTTGGTTTGTTTCAGGCGCTGACATCAATACAGGAAATGACCCTAACTTTCGTGCCCAAACTGGCCGCAATCATCGCGGTCTTCTGGATCACGATGGCATTTATGTCTGAAAAACTGGTCGCACTGTTTCAGAACACTTTGATCCCGATCATTGCCGGGGGGGGCTGATGGACAACGCCTCTTACACCGCGCTGACGCGTCAATCAGGTTTGCTAAATGAAATGCAGACGCTGGCGAACAACATCGCCAATGCCTCGACCACCGGCTTTCGGGCCGAGGGGATCATTTTCGCTGAGCATGTAAAAACCATCGGGCCAGACGCCCCATCGCTATCTATGGCCACGGCAAATGTGCGCAATACCGTGATGACGCAAGGCGCATTGGCACAAACCGGCGGTACCTTTGATCTAGCGATCGAGGGTGACGGGTTCTTTCTAGTTGAAACACCGGGTGGGCCGCGATTGACCCGTGCGGGTGCTTTTGGCCCAAATGAAAACGGTGATCTGGTCACAGCTGACGGATACGCCGTGCTTGATGCCGGCGGCGCGCCAGTCTTTGTGCCACAGGGTCTTGGTCCTGTCGGGATCGGACCGGACGGAACCATAAGCGCTGGCGGACAACCGATTGGCCAAGTTGGGTTGGTGATCCCAACCGACCCGCTGCAAATGGTCCGGGAAGGTAGCGTGATGTTCGACGCACGCGGCGGGTTTGAGGCGGCGCCTGACGGGCGCATGTTGCAAGGGTTTCTTGAAGGATCGAACGTGAACCCGATTCTGCAAATCGGGCGCATGATCGAAGTGCAGCGCGCCTATGAACTGGGCCAAAGTTTTTTAGACAAAGAGGATGAACGCATTCGAAGCGTCATTCAGGCCATCCGCACATAAAGGAGACGACATATGCGCGCACTCAAGATTGCAGCGGCAGGCATGACTGCCCAACAAATGCGGGTCGAGGTGATTTCAAACAACCTCGCCAATATGAACACAACCGGGTACAACCCCCGGCGTGCCGAATTTGCCGACCTGCATTACCAGCAACTGGTACGACCCGGCACAATCAACGCATCTGATGGCACGGTATTGCCGACCGGCATTCAACTGGGGCTAGGCGTGCGCCCAAGTGCGATTTCGGTGATGCTCAGCCAGGGTGCGTTGGGTGCAACAGGCGGCGATCTGGACCTCGCGATTGAAGGGGACGGCTATCTTGAGGTCACGCTACCATCGGGCGCGTCGGCCTATACTCGCGACGGGGCGCTCAAGCTGACGGGCGATGGTTTGATCGTCACATCCGATGGCTATCCAGTCGTGCCCGACCTGACAGTGCCACGCGACACCCGGTCACTATCAATCAACGCCGAAGGCGAGGTATTTGGTTACTTCATTGATGAAATCCAGCCTCAACTTTTGGGGCAGTTCAGCCTGGCAGGTTTTACCAATGCCAAGGGACTTGAGGCGATAGGATCAAACCTATTTTTGGAAACACCGGCCTCTGGCCCATCAGTCGTCGGAACACCGGGCGAAGATGGATTGGGCGTGTTGCGACAAGGCTACCTTGAAGACAGCTCAGTCGATCCGGTTCGAGAGGTGACAGACCTGATTGAAGCGCAACGCGGATATGAACTGAATTCCAAAGTGATCACCGCCGCCGATCAGATGCTAAGTGCGATGGTGCAGTTACGATGATCCGTGCACTGCTTGCCCTATTGCTGAGCGTATCTCCGGCAGCCGCTGAAACCGTCGTTGCGGCGCGCACAATACGGGCGCAATCGGTGATCACGGTTGATGATATCATCATTAACGAAGAAACAACCGCCGCCGCCATTGACGCCGCGAGAGCCATCATCGGCATGGAGGCGCGCGTCGCCCTTTTTGTGGGGCGCCCCATACTGCCGGGTGATGTTGGCCAGCCGGCAGTCGTTGAACGCAACCAGATTATCCCATTGCTGTTTGAAAAGAATGGCTTGGTCATTTCGACCGATGGGCGCGCCTTGGGTCGGGCCGGGCCGGGCGAGGTGATCCGCGTGATGAATGTCGGATCACGCGCAACGGTTTCGGCTATGATTGGCAATGATGGGGCAGCCTATGTGCAAAGGTAAATTTTTCGCAGTCGTTCTTATGCTGCTGGTGACTGGTTGCGGCGTCAGTGACATTGGCACACCACCCCGCTTTTCGCCACCAGCGCAAAACACCGAACGTGCAGCAATGCTGAACCCCAGTATGCCCACGCCAATTGCCGCCAGCGCGCTTGGACCTTCCTCACATGCGTCGTTGTGGACAGGCGCGCGCGGGTCATTGTTGGGCGATCGCCGCGCGATGCAACGCGGCGACATTATGACAGTTGTGATCGAAATTGATGACAGGGCTGAAATATCAAACTCGAGCGACAGGTCGCGCTCTGCCTCGCAGCAGGCGGGTGTGCCGCAATTGTTTGGCATCCCGCAGCGTATTAACAGAGCTTTGCCAGAGGGTGCATCCTCGGCTGCAATTGTCGATCTCAATTCACAAAGCTCTGCATCTGGCGACGGTTCGGTGCGGCGAAACGAGCGGCTGACACTGCGGGTGGCTGTGACCATCACAGATGTGCTGCCCAATGGGGTGCTCGCCATTGTCGGTCAACAAGAAGTGCGCGTGAATTTTGAATTGCGCGAACTGATTGTCACCGGTTACGTCCGGCCAGAGGATATTACACGTCAAAATGAAATCACCTACGACAAGATCGCGTCTGCGCGCATCTCGTACGGTGGGCGCGGCCAGATCACGAACATGCAGCAACCCCGTCTTGGTCACCAAGTCCTTGAATCTGTACTCCCATTTTAAACAAAGGCGGGGCTTGCGATGAAAGCTTTTCTTCTTCCTGTGATATTATTGCTGGCTGGCACAGGTGCCGGGGTCGGCGCTGGGCTGTTTCTGACACCAGAACCGGTCGAAGACGCCGCAGTTGATACGCATGATTGCCCGACGCCGGACACCACCATGGATGCCACGGCGGTGACCGCAGCAGTCGAAGTGACCCCAGAGCGCGAATATGCAAAGCTGAACAACCAATTTATCATCCCCGTGATTGAGGACGAAAAGGTCGCAGCGTTGGTTGTGATGTCGCTCAACCTGGAAGTTACAGTGGGCAGCCGAACTGCTGTTTTTGCGGCAGAACCAAAACTGCGTGATCGTTTTCTTCAGGTCATGTTTGATCACGCCAACAACGGCGGGTTTTCCGGTAATTTCACAACTGGAACAAAAATGCGGGCACTACGCAATGAACTGCTGCGCGTGGCCCAAGATATCAGCGGTCCCCGGATCACCGATGTTCTGGTGATTGATCTGGTCCGTCAGGATTCGTAAAGCGCCTTGCGCGCTACGGCTATCCGGGCAGTCGCCTGCGATGTCTGATACAGCCGTTGTGCTGCCTGATCCTTGCCAAACGACCGACGTAACTTAGCAGTCAGCTCTTCTTTTTCCGCCAACACTCTGGCCAGTTCCGCATTGATGATAGTGCGGCGCTGATCAATCCAAAGCTGCCAATTCAAGTCTGCGATAGCCACAGACGCCGCATCACCCCCATCTTGGGGCGTATCAAGGCGTTGTTTGCGCTGATGGGCAAGATCTTGAAGGGTTTGACGCAAATCATTCTCTTTCGACAATACGACCGCAAGGTTGGCCCGATCTGCCTGCAGACGCAATTGCGTGATCTGCTGCAGGTGCTGTGTCTTGCTCATCGTCGCGCCGCCTTCTTGCGAATACCTTCGGCAAATCGGATCGCTGCCGCCACTGCGCGATAGTGATGCTGCGAAATCTCTTGCCCCAACGTCACCTCTGCATGAAGCGCACGTGCTGTTGGCGGGTCAGAGTGCATCGGAACGGCACTTTCGGCTGCAATTTCACGAATACGCGCTGCAACCTCATCCACGCCTTTGGCAACACAAATAGGTGCCATGGCCTGTGACCGATCCCATTTCAGCGCGATTGCATAATGTGTCGGGTTCACGATGACAACGTCGGCTGTGGGCACATCCAGCAACATCTTGTTTGTCGCAATGTCGTGCCCGCGCTGGCGTCGTTGTTGCTTGATGAAGGGATCGCCTTCGGACTGCTTCAGTTCGTCCATCATTTCCTTACGGCTCATCCGGTTTTTCCGGGTATGTTCGGCGCGCTGCCACAGAAAATCGATTGTGCCCAAAGCCAGCGATATCAGTAAAACAATGCCCATCAGCGCCAACAGCATATGGCCCAATTCAGCGATGATCAGCCGCGGAGGCAACTGCATGCTGCCGATGATCCGCTCAATCTGGCCAACCAAAAAGAACCCAAGCACAACACAGTAGATTGTCAATTTGGTGCTACTTTTTGCGAATTCAAACAGGCCTTGTCGTCCAAACTTGTTTTTGACGCCAGAGATCGGCGATATCCGGTTCAGCTTGGGCACAAGCTTGCTTCCGGTAAATAAGAACCCCCGCTGCAAAATAACACTGACGATTGCAAGCACCGCCGGGACGGCAAACCAAGGCGCGACGCCCCAGGCAACTTCGCGCAATATCCCGCCGTGCAGCGCCGTGCCGCCACCAGCAAAGGCGAGAGAAGACAGGTCATTGGACTGTTCCAGCAAGATCGATAACGATGTGGATAGATCAAGCAAGGCGACGGGGCCAATTGTCAGCATCGCCAGCAGCAACCCCGCATATGCCGCGGCTGTTGTCAGGTCCGCAGATCGTGCGATTTCGCCCTTTTTACGCGCATCATCAAGCTTTTTCTGGCTTGGCTCATATTGCTTGTCGCTGTCTTCTTCTTCCTGCCCACTCATGGCCAGACACCAAAAGGCATCCCCATGAAATCTGAAAACGCCGCCACCCAGATCGCCAGCATGATCGGTGCTGTCAGGAAGAATAGAAAAAGACCACCAGCCGTCAGCGCGGGCGCACCGACGAAGGATACCATCAGCTGCGGCATCGCCCGGTTGATGACCCCTAGGACAACATTGTAAATCAAGGATGCGATCAGAAAAGGTGCGGCCAACATAAAGCCAAAACCAAAGGTGCGCCCCACTTCGGCCACCCCGACCTCTGCCACCAGACTACGTTCTAACCCTGCACCGAAAGGCACCAGCGTATAGGTATGGATCATATAGCTGGCCGCTTGAATGTGCAGACCCGACAAAGCCGCAAGCGCTGTGCCTGACACAACAAGCATGTGACCAATCGCTGGCTGAGGGTCAACAGCCGCGGTACCCCCAAAAATCTGCGACAGCGACGTTGATTGCGCGGCAATTGATCCCGCAATTTGCAGCACCAGAATGAAAAATCGTAAAAAGATACCAAAAAACAGGCCTGTCAGCGCCTCCATCGCAAGGATACCGAAACCCGCTAACAGCGCCGTTGGGACCGTTTCGAAACTTGGCGCAACTGCCGGGGCCACAATAAGGGTGAACATCACAGCAAGCACCAGACGCACCCGTGTGGGGACAGGCTGGTCGCCGAAAGCGGGTAAAACGGCCATGACGGCCCCAATCCGGGTGAACACCGCAAACAAAGTCCATAGTGCAGCTTGCGAATAAGGTAACAATGCCATCACCAGATCCATCAGGCAGGCACCAAGCCAACCAATGCGGGGCGGGCATCGATGCCAATCTCTTCAAATGACAAAACCGGGTTCATAATACCCTTCGCAGCCATCACCGTGCGCAGGAAACGGCGGCGACGCGTCGATGTTACAACGGCAGCATAGGCCCCGGTGTTGGCAGCCTGACCAAGTTTTTCAGCGATGCTATCAGCCAGTTGATTGAAACTATCCGGCGGCAAGGCAACATCACCACCGCCCCGATCCGTCCGCACTTCATAGGTGGCAAAGGTGTCTTCCCATTCCGGGGCCAGCTGAACCAAAGGAATGGTCCCGTCGGGTCTGCGCATTTTGGCAACCAGTTGAAACCCTAACCGCTGTCGGACATGTTCTGTGATGGTATCCGCACTTTGATAAAGCTGACGCCCTTCGGCGACCGCTTCAATAATCAGTGAAAGGTTGCGGATCGATACCCTTTCTTCAAGCAGCAGGCGCAATACCGATAACAAGACATCGAGTGGCACCTTATCCGGCACCAATTCATCCAGCATCCGCCGGTTCGCATCAGCGCGGTCCTGATCGCTAAGCCGTGTCATTTCATCAAGACGCCTGCGCAGGGCTTTGAAGGTCAGCAGACGTGCAAAGTTACGCTTCACAATTTCGAGCAGATGCGTCGCCAAAACCTCGGCTGGCTGCACCGTGGTCAGCCCGGCAATGGCGGCTTGTTCTTGATCAGTCGGCGCAATCCACCGGGCCGGTGCGCCATAAACCGGTTCATTAACCATTTCGCCAACAAGGTCGTCTGTATCGGTTTCATTTATCAACGCCAGAACCAAATCCGGCTGCAGCCTATCGCGTACCTGTTCGACCCCTTGAACGTGCACAACGTAGTATCCCGGTGGCAAGGCAGGATTATCAGTCAGCCTGATTTCGGGCAGCATGACCCCGTAATCAGTTGCCACATGATTACGCATATTCGCGATGCGTGCATCCAGACCCGTGCCTGGATCCAGCACCATATCCACGAGGTCGGGCGCAAACTCCACATGAATATCGTCCAGATCAAGCATATCCCCCATCGCATTCTTTGATGGCGTGACTTCTGCGGTCGTTTCCAGTTCTGGGATTGCGTCATCAGCCCCATGCGCGGATCGCGCCATATATGCAGCGCATCCTCCCAATACCAATGCACCCACGATAAACGGCACGAATGGCAATCCGGGCACGAGCGCAAGCAGCCCCAACAAGATCGCAACAGTGGCAAGCGCTGCGGGATGCCGCCCCAGTTGCGCGACCAATGCAACGTCGGTTGCTCCGCTCGCACCTCCGCGCGCCAAAAGTAAAGCGGACGCCACAGATATAACAACAGCAGGTATTTGCGATACCAAACCATCACCAACCGTCAAAATAGCATATGTTTTAAATGCACGGCCAATAGGCATATCGTGCACCATAATTCCGATCAAAAGCCCCATGATCAGGTTCAGCGCAGTGATCAGCAGCCCGGCAATTGCATCGCCCTTAACAAATTTAGACGCGCCATCAAGTGAGCCAAAAAACGTCGTCTCGGCCTGCTCGCGTTCGCGTCTTTCCTTGGCCTCCTGATGGTCGATTGCGCCCGCTGCGACATCACTGTCAATCGCCAACTGTTTACCCGGCATCGCATCCAGGGCAAATCGCGCACCCACTTCGGCCATGCGTGTCGCACCTTTGTTGATAACGACGAAGTTGACGATCAGCAAAACGCAAAAGATTACCAAGCCAAGAATGACACTGCCACCCATGACGAACATTGCAAAGCCTTCGATCACCTCGCCCGCAGCGCTGGTTCCGGTGTGCCCTTCACCAATGATCAGTTTGGTAGACGATACATTCAGCGAAAGGCGCAACACCAAAGATGCCAGCAAAACCGTCGGGAAGGCTGAAAAATCCAGCGGCCTGTCAATGAAAAGCGTCACCGTGAACATCAGGATCGCAAGGGCAAAGGATGCAGCCAATCCGATATCAAGAACCCATGCTGGCATTGGCAAAATCATCATCACGATGACCGCCATCAACGCCATGGCCAGTAGGATGGTTGGTTGAAAAATATCTCTGAATGAAAAACCCGTCATCTTGGCCTGCCGTCAGATTTTAAATCAGATATCCGGCACGCCAAGGCGGTAACCCATGGGTTAGCTAAACCACATACACAGCTATAGTGCACGTCTGCGTCATCATGCTTTTGCACGTCTGGCATTCTGCCCGCCCCGATTGATGTCATTCAGACACGTCAGATCCCGTGTAATTTGAATTGATTTAAAAATAGTAAGCGTTTCTAAAAATCGGTCGGTGCTGGAAAAGTCTCTAGAAGCGCGCGAATTGTTGCCCGTGATTGTTCCGCGCTTTCAATCAATGTACGGCCATTCAACAAAGTCGCACTCCCTATTGAAAGCATGTCAGGTGACTGCGGCACATCAGCCGACGCAGCGCTTGTAATCGCATTGGTATCCGGGGTGGGCTGTTGTGCCGCCGCCTGGCGTAGTGCCTGTTCACGTAACGCGTCTTGTTGCGCTGCCAGCGCACCAATTGCGTCACCAGTCATGACTGTCATCGCCTGCATTGGAAAGTCTAACGCGAGCAGGTGGGCCGCCACTGTATTCTGGGTTTCGACGCTGTCTTGATCCAGATTTTCTTGCCACACGAGCTCTAGAAACGCGGCATCCGGCATGCGTTGCGTGGCTTGCCGGAAAAGCTGCTCACGGTACGATGCCCACTGCTCAGCAGATAAATCACTGGCGCGCTTTTGAAGTAAATCGCGCGCGTCCTCAAATCGATCTACGGAAAGATAGGCGCCAAACTGTGCCTCAACGAGGGTTGTTGCCACACCCGAATCCATGTTCTCAAAACGCAATGCATCTGCCAGTAAGAAATCAGCGTCCGAAAATGCAACCCCGCTTGCAGCACCTTCCTCGAAAAATCGCATCATCGCCTCTGGGTTAGTGCGCCGATCATTTCGTGCAACATCCGTCACTTTTTCAATTGCTGCGGCATCATCGCCCAGCGCGTCCGATAACGCCGCGTTGGCCAAGGCCAGGGCTACATCATTTCGCGGTATAGTAGACTGCCCACCAAGCACCTGCATTGCTTCATCTTCTGCGGCGATAGACAGTAACGCCTCCGCCAATCTTGGTGCAATCGGCTGCTGCA
The DNA here is from genome assembly GCF_000169435.1 of Roseobacter sp. CCS2. Taxonomy (GTDB): domain Bacteria; phylum Pseudomonadota; class Alphaproteobacteria; order Rhodobacterales; family Rhodobacteraceae; genus Yoonia. Next base: position 926,197 of record NZ_AAYB01000001.1, read on the forward strand.
CATATACAGGTAACGCGCGGTACGCATTGATCACTGCTGTGCGATCAACCTGCGCGTCCAAGGGTGACTGCGGCTGCGCCAAAAGTGCCCAAAGTGCCACTGGCGACGGGCAGCTGACCTGACCGGCAAACAGGTCTTGCGCGACAGGTTCTTCATCAATGATCCGCGCAATAGCCCGCAAATGTATGCGATCCCGCGACTGGACGCCGTCCAAATCAAGCGTCTGTCGGGCTTCATGTCCAAAACCGAGATGTATATAAAGCTGGGCCAATGCGCGCAGCGCCCCATCTTCAAACTGATCGGCGGGCTTTATCAGCGCGCTGCGTGCATTGCGTAACTGTATATGTGGCGCACGGTCATCGCCCCAAGAAGCAATATCAAAATTGCTATCAGGCAAACAGGTCTGTCCGATCTGCGTTTGCGGCTGTGCCGCTGAAAGGCCAACCGCCAATGGGTCAATGCCCGTTCGGGCATTGAGCCCAGGAAGCGATGCGCCATCCTCCAATACAAAAGCATGATCCGGCTCAACGACTGTCCCATCATCACTGCCGGTCGTCAGATCCTCTTGCAAGAGGCCGTCAGACAGCCCACGCCCGAGGCTTTCTCCGAGCGCTTGCGCGATCATTTGCAACGCCGTATCGGTGTCTGCTTTGTGTTGTTCCTCGTCAGTTGTGGCCTTTGTAATTGGCTGATCCAATACTGGATCGGCGTTCACCGACTGTGTAGTCTCAACAGACTGCTCCTCTTGTCGGAAACGGGGTGTAATCAAAGGCAACACTGAACTGCGCGCAATCCGGAAAGTCGCACCGCTGGGTTGCGGCGGTGCCGGATCGGGCGTTACCGAAGCATTTTGTGACAAGGCCAATTCAAAAGGTGAAACCGAGGGTGCAGGGCCATCACGAATATCAATCACCAAATAGTTGGATCGATACATCGCCGCTTGTGCATGGCATTGGCAATCAACACGTATCAGCAATTCTCCGGCGCTCGGACTTTGTGAAACATCGACAATTCGCTCGCGCGGGATCAGGTCAAAGAACTGGTCCAAAACGAAACCATCTTGTGTTGGCAAACGTAACAGGTAGCCTTCGTTCGTGCGACCTAGCTGCCAATCAATGTCGCGTGGTACACCGATAACGACCCTGGTAAATGTTGCATGCTCACCTGTTTGAACCCGCAGTGGACTAGCATGTGCCAGCACAGGCATAAGTATCAGCCAAAAAAACAAAACAATGCCTCTCATGCGGCATCCTGTTTGGTGGCTTTCAGCGCATCTTCCATGTCTGCAAAGCTGGGACGATACCTGCCGGGCATATTTTGACGGCCCACTTCAACGCAAATGTTAGGCGCGTGTGCATAAAGGTTCGCGACCAAAACTTCGCGGATCAGCTGATGGAAATGCGCGTCTTCTTCGACAACGGCCTTCACCTTCACGGCGAAGGGACCTACAAAACCATAAGCTAAAAATACGCCCAGAAATGTACCGACCAGCGCACCACCAATCAGCTTACCCAGAACCTCTGGTGGTTGGTCAATTGACGCCATCGTTTTGATCACCCCAAGCACCGCCGCAACAATTCCCAATGCAGGTAGGCCATCAGCCACAACTTGAAGGGCATGCGTTGAATGCATTTTATGGTGTAATGTCGCCTCGATCCGTTTTTCCAAGATTTCCTCAACCTGATGCGGATCATCATAATTCATAGAGGCTGATCGCAGCGTGTCGCAGATCAGGGCAATCGCCTCAGCATCATCAAGGATTTTAGGGTACTTGCCAAAGATGGTCGATGTATCCGGCGCCTCAATATGGCTTTCCAAAGCAACCGGGTTTGTTTTCGCAACGCGCAATAATTCAAACAGCATACATAGCAGGTCACGGTAGTCTTCCGCTTTCCATTTTGGTCCTTTGACGATCTTTCCCAAATCCTTCACCGTATGCTTGATAGCAGAGCCATCATTGCTGATCGCAAAGGCACCAATTGCGGCGCCACAAATCATCAGCATTTCAAACGGTAGGGCCTTAAGGATAATTCCCATTTTGCCGCCAGCCAGCAAATAGCCCCCAAAAACGGTCACAAACACCACGACAATACCAATCAGACCGATCATGTGGCGAATTTCCTTACAGTGTCGTTTTCTAACGGGTTGCGAATCTCTTGTAAGGCGAAGGGATTAAGGATTTGTCAGCGGCGCATCAGTTGGGACATCAGCGTTACGACCTGCAAGGACAACGCTAAAGGAATAGGCAATTTCCGGGTCCAGTTCCGTCATGATCAGTGCAGCAGCATCCGGGCGCATCAAGCCAAGAAACCCGGCGGCGAATCGTGGCGGCATCTGTGCAAATAAATCCGCAGCTTCTTTCGGCTTCATGTTTTCATAAACCGTCGTAAGCTGTGCCACATCCGTCTCAGCGGCGGTATCAGCGCGTGCAATCGTTGCACTTAATGCAGTTTCAGCCTGAACAAGCGTCTCTAGCTTCTCTTCTATTTGCTCTTCTGCACTGCGCAAAGCCTGCATCCGGTTTTGCAGCTGCGCCTCACGTTCTGTCAGTCTTTGTTCGCGCGCCTGCAGGGCAGCCAGCAATGTTTGCGTTTCGCTGGCCACCACGGGCGATGCTGGCTGTTGTGCAATTTCCACAGACGCCTCATTGGCCATCGCAGGAGCAACCTCTGTCGCGAACCGCAACACAGCCGACGCGATTAGCAGACTTGTGATAACGTGTAATGCACCAAACCCGCGGTTTTTGTTGGAATGTCGTGCCATTATTTGGCTTCAGCGTCGGCACTGCGTCGCACGAAAAAAGGGCTGGCGGCAATACTTGGCGCAGCTTTTTCTGGCACATCATGCAAGGATGCGATTGAAAGTTCGAGCTTTTTATGCGCCACCTCAGCCCGGGCGCTGACCGCATCAAGCTGCGTAACGGATTCCTTTGCAGACGTCTGCGCCTTGGTCAGAATTTCGGTCAATTCATCTACCTGCACTGACAAGACCGCAACCGCACCGCCCACACCCTTTTCAAGGTCCGTAAAGCGGCGCAGCCGACGTGACAGAACATAGCAATATAATGCCGCCCCCAACGCACCTGCGGCCAAAAGAATATCGGCGATCATTGTCATAAAGGTGCCTTTCTAGCTCAGTACAAATTCCATGATCAGGATGTCATCAACCCGCCCCGGGCCCGTAACAACCTGAATGCGCCGCAACATCTGCGCGCGCAGACGCGGCAATGTCGCCGGGTCCTCAAGCGAGGCGATGTCAATCGCACGCAGATACCCGTTAAGCACATCAACAATGCGCGGCCTAATCGCCTCAACTTCAGCGGCATGATCAGGACGCACTTCAAGCTGTGCGGCAAAACGCAAATGATCGCGCCCGCCCTGCCCCGGCAACGAAATGACAAGCGGATCAATGGCAACAAAAGCCACATCCAATTCTGTGTTGGATGTTTCAGACGCGGATTCTTTTTCGGCTGCATCGCTACTGTCTGATCCGCTTAAGACACCGGATTGGACAGCATAAAACCCACCACCCGCACCGAGAATGGCAAGAACAAACCCAAAAACCAAAGGCAGTTTTGACGCTTTACGCGGCGCATCTTCGGCAACATCAGCATCTGCAGTCATCACGGCTCTCCGGTGAATTTCATTTTTTATTGAATAAACCGAAAAGCCCTAACCGATTGTTAAGCCTCATGGGGCAAACAAAGAATACAGGCAGAACGCCTTTCGGATGGAGAACCCAACTTGGAAAACCTTGGCAAGGTCTGGTCAGCGTTAAGTATACAGCGCCGGATCATATTGATCGTTGTGACAGGCGTCGTATTTATGGCCGTACTTCTGCTGGCGCGTGGCGCTGGCACAAAGGATATGTCGCTTTTGTTCGGCGGGTTAGAGCCACGGGCAGCGGGTGATGTTGTGACAGCACTGGATCAACAAGGCGTCGCCTATGAGGTCAGAGGAAATGCGATTTATGTACCCACCGTACAGCGCGATGGGCTACGTATGGCCCTTGCCGGACAGGGGCTGCCTGCGACCGGCAGCCAAGGGTACGAATTGCTTGATTCGCTATCCGGGTTCAGCACGACAGCGCAGATGTTTGACGCTGCCTACTGGCGCGCCAAGGAAGGGGAGCTCGCGCGTACCATCGTGGCCAGCCCACATATTCGCGCAGCACGGGTGCACATCTCAACCCCGTCCCAGCGCCCGTTTCAAGCTGCACAAAGCCAAACCGCAGCTGTGACCGTCACAATGGCCGGGACGACGCTGTCGACCCAGCATCTTAAGGCGTTGCAGTTTCTGATCGGCGCTGCGGTGCCAGGTCTGTCACCTGCAGATGTGGCCGTCATTGACGATGAAGGGGGGCTGCTGTCCGAAGCAGATACAAACAGTGCTGGCATGAATGGTGACAATCACGCTGAAAACCTGCGAAAGCGGGCAGAACGGCTTTTGGCGGCCCGCGTTGGGGTAGGCAATGCTGTGGTTGAGGTTTCGGTCGATCAAGTATTGGAAACCGAAATGATCACTGAAAGGCGTGTCGATCCCGATAGCCGTATTGCGATCAGCACGGACGTCACAGAAAGTTCAGGCAACTCGACCGACAGTCGGGGTGGCGATGTCACAGTGGCCTCAAATCTGCCAGACGGTGACGCAGGTGCACGCAGCGGCAGTGCCAGCAATGAAAACAGCGAAAGCCGCACGCTGACCAATTACGAAGTGTCGCAAACAGAACGTCAGCTCACCAAAGCACCCGGTGCAATCAGACGGCTTACTGTGGCGGTTTTGGTGAATGATTTGGTTGACACCGCAGCGGATGGCACAACCACAACCACACCGCGGACGGAAGGTGAACTGGCGGCCCTTGAAGACTTGGTCGCGTCTGCCGTTGGATTAGACGTGGATCGTGGCGATGTTCTGACGCTTCGATCAATGCCATTTGAACCTTTTGAACCCGTTGGCACCGCTGCGACAGGACCTGCTGCATCGCTTCCTCTTGATATGATGCAACTAATCCAGATTGGTGTTTTGGCTGCTGTCGCCCTTATTTTAGGACTATTTGTTGTGCGCCCTATACTGGCGTCCAGCGGTGCCAGCGCGGCACAGTTAAGTATTGAGGAACAAGCAGAACCTATCGACATTAGCCCGCCTATGGCAATGGCCATGGATGACAACGCGCTAGGTGATTTCATCGATAACGGCCTTCTGGGTATGGACGCGGATGATGATCCTGTTGCGCGCCTTAAACGCATCATTGCAGATCGGGAACCAGAGACACTTCAGGTCCTGCAAAACTGGATTGAAGAACCGACTGCAAAGGCAAGTTCCTAAGTTATGGCACAAGTCAAACTCGAGTCATTTGAAAGCGACTCCTTGTTGGCAGAAAAGCCAGATGAGGGGTTCGCACAGGGCTTTACCGAAGGCCACGCCGCGGGTCTTGTCGCCGCACAGGCGGCGCAAGCCACGCTGACACAAGAGATGGTCCAAAGCGTCGCAGATCTGCAGTTCAAATATGAGGAGGCCCGCGGTGAGATCACGCAGGCCATGGGGCCACTTCTGACCACTTTGGCCTATAAGATCTTTCCGCAATATATCGCTGATGGTTTTGCAGATCAGATCGTGACACTTTTGCTGGATGCCGCCACAAATGATGCGGCTGGACAATTCACCCTACGCATCCATCCCGACAACCATGAAGCGGTATCAGCGGCCATCGCATCAGCGCCGCTAGACGCCAATGTCGTCGCTGACGAGGCGGTGCAACTGAACGCTGCCTGGATCCAATATGAGGCAGGCACCCTTCACATCGACTGCGACCAATTGCTTGCCGATATCAAGGCGATCATATCGTCAATCGACCTCATTCAACCAAGGAGCGAAACGCATGGATAATTCTATTGAGCAGAGTGACAAGTCGCATCCGCTTCACAACATCCCGATCGAAATTTCGGTGACGGTAGGCAAAGCGCGGCCGTTGGTGCGCGATTTGCTGCAGCTCTCTGAAAACGCGATTCTGCCACTTGATAGTAAGATAGAGGACCCCGTTGAAATCTATATTGGTGACCGGTTGATCGCGCGTGGTGAATTGCAAGAAGCCGATGGCGCTGAACCAGGGCAACTGGCCGTTCGGTTGACCGAAGTCGCCCATGACAAGGGTGATCTGTCCTAGGATGCGACGCGCGCTGATCATCGCGGCGGTCCTGATGGTGGCGCTCTCCGGGCCGGCCATCGCGCAAGAGGTTTCAATCACCTTTGACGACGACGGTTCATTGGCGACGCGGTCTATTCAACTTCTCATTCTGATTACGGTGCTCAGCCTTGTGCCAGGCATTGCAATCATGGTGACCTGCTTTCCCTTTATCATTACGGTGTTTGCCATCCTGCGGCAGGCGATCGGCTTGCAACAGTCACCGCCAAACATGCTGATTGTGAGTCTCGCACTTTTTTTAACATATTTTGTTATGGAACCCGTCTTTCGTGAAGCATGGTCCAATGGGATCGACCCATTAATCCAAGGCCAAATCGCGCTGGAAGAGGGTTTTGTTCGCACGATAGAGCCGTTGCAAGTTTTCATGCTGACCCGCATTGACCCCGATACGTTTACAGCTTTGGCCGATTTACGACCAGACGTGAGCGGCAATGGACCTGCATCTGATGCACCACTTTCTATTGTTGTTCCCTCATTCTTACTTAGCGAGATGGAGCGCGCATTTCAGGTTGGCTTTCTTATTTTTATGCCGTTTTTGATCATTGATCTGGTTGTTGCTGCAGTTTTGATGTCGATGGGCATGATGATGGTGCCGCCCGCGATTGTTTCATTGCCCTTCAAACTGGCCTTCTTTGTTGTGGCGGACGGCTGGACACTGATCGCCACAAGTCTGGTCCAAGGCTACGGCACATAACTTCGCCGGCCTGGCATTGACTGCCACTGCTAACAAATTACGCTGAAATCATGAACTTTGCGGTCTGTTTAATCTTCGCGTTGCACCATCAAGCCATCAAGCCATCAAGCCATCAAGCTATATCGCTTTGTCCTCTTGGAATGACCAATAGGCAAGGCATCTCGGTGGCGGCACAAAGTGACGAAATATATGCTTGACCGCGCAAAACGCGCAACATCTTAACCAATTGTTTTTGATTACCCGTCGACTTGACCGGATAGCGCAAGCTTAGCCAAATATCAGCCGCTAGTCCGCTATGGTTTATCATTATGTGCAAGTCCACATAGGCAGTTAGCGCACAATGAACTCGGCATGTAATGCACCGCTTGCTTTGATACTTTTGAGGATGTCGATCATATCGCGCGGCGCAACACCAAGCGCGTTCAGACCAGCGACAACCTCGCTCAACGATGTTCCGCCGTCAACTTCCGCAAGGCCAATACCAGGCTCCTCGATGACATCGACATCAGTTCTTGGGACAATCACCGTTTCACCCTCAGCGAAGGGATTAGGCTGGGCAACGAGCGGCGCTTCTTGGATACGCAAAGTCAAGTTTCCCTGACTGACAGCAACCCGGCTGATCCGCACATCTTCCCCCATGACAATTGTCCCTGAGCGCTGATCAACAACAACGCGGGCGCGTCGTTCAGGTTGGACCATGATGTTTTCGACACGTACCAGCGCATGCGCAGGAGAGCGCATTTTTGTGGCAGGAATGCTTAGCTCAACCGTACCTGCATCAAGCATCACAGCGACAGCGCCAGAAAATTCAGCATTTATTGCCCGTTCAATCCGATCAGCAGTCGTAAAATCTGGCGTGCGCAGCGCCATGCGTATGGTGTGCAGGCTAGAGAAATCAAAGGTGATCTCTCGTTCTATTGTCGCACCAGATGGGATAACCCCCGCCGTGGGCACGCCCTGAATAACAGCGGCGCCATCACCCGCAGCGGACGCGCCACCGGCAATAATCGTTCCTTGAGCCACTGCGTAAATATCACCATCAGCGGCTTTCATGGGGGTCATGATCAATGTCCCACCCAGCAGGCTATCTGCATCTCCTATGGCTGATACTGTGATATCCAGCGCGCTACCGGCCCGGGCAAAGGGAGGCAGTTCACCTGTCACCAGAACGGCCGCAACGTTATTGGGGCGAAACTGTTCCCCTGTCACGTTGACGCCCAGTCGTTCCAACACATTGCCAAGGATATCTTCAGTGAACGGCGAATTGCGCAAGCCATCGCCAGTCCCATTCAGTCCCACAACAAGCCCATAACCAACCAGATCATTTGACCTGACGCCATCAAACTCAACCAGATCTTTGATCCGTACGGGATTTGCCGCCGTCAAATTCGGCAGCAGCAAAGCAACGAAAAGACACAGGGACTGTAAAAGTCGCATTTAAATAAACCTCAGCAGGCTGAGTTGTGATAGTCGTGCGGTCAAACTGAAAAATGTCTCTAACTGTGTCTGCTGCGCCTGAAGACGCGATGCAGTTTCAAATGGATCAGCCAGAGAGAGGTCATTGGCAACCTGTCGCAGTGTCGTTTGCTGCGCGCCAGTCTCGGTCTGCGCGCGGGCCACACTGTTTTCAGCGAAGCCAACGCGCGCCTGGACAGCAACCAGACTGCTCGCAGAGCCATAAAGCTGGGACGCTGCATTTGTGAGCAGATCAACCTTAGCCGCGCGATCCAGTCCCGGCAGCATATCGGCAAGGGCCGCAAGCGCTGCACCTTGCAATACCTGCTTAACAGCAGGATCATCAGCGCGCGCATCGATACGGATTGATTGATCTTCGGTCACCCGCCGTTCGATGGGACCGCCAGTATCACCCTGATAGCCGGTTGCGGCGAACCCCCCAGCGGGATCATTGAACCACGTATCAACCGTCGCAATAATCGTCGCCGGGTCAAGGGAAGCCCCAATTGCGGTTTGCAAACCGGCCAGCATATCGTCAGCGGCGACCAAAGGTGTTGTATTCACGCTATTCCCGCTCATCAACGCGCGGTCGGCAATTCGAGTGTTCAGTGCTGTGACCATTTCTTCGAAACTGCTTTGCGATGCACGTGCGGCTTCGTCGACTTGCGCTGTCGTACTGCTCTCATTGACCAGCAGCAGGCTTTCGACCGTCCGCGCCCGCGTGTTATCGACTTTATTAAGGATAATCTGGATATTGCCGAGGGTCTGTTCTGTCTCGGACGCGACCTGAAGATACCCATCCAGTTGCGTCAAACTATATTGAACCCCGGAAAACCGTGCCGTATCACCGTTCAAGCTTTTGGTTAGATCAGCGACCTTACCGGAGCTAAGGCTTTCAGCAAGTTCAAACAACTCTGATTTAATCGCGCTCCCATCACGCAAAGACGTGAATTGCCGCGCCATATCACCTATTGAGACTACAGTCATTTATAGCTCCATCAGTCTTTGCATCATGAAATCGACCGTTTGAATAACCTTTGCATTGGCCGCGTAGGCCTGCTCAATTTGCAGCAACCTTTGCAGCTCCACATCTGTATCAATACCGTCCGCGAGTTCGGCCTCGCGCAAGGTTTCCCATCTGGCGGTCGTAAAACTCAGCTGTTCCTGAGCCATCAGTCGCGTGGTGCCTACCTCTGACACATATGCTGCGATGCGGCCCGATGCAGATGCGAGCGTCGCACCCGGCACATCCATGCGTGGTGTATCCAATGCTGCAATCCAACGGTTGATCTGTGCCGCATCGCCAGTCGGGCCGGGGGTGGTGGCGTTTAACCCGTCACGCAGCAATGCAAGATTGCCACCCTGCGCGGGAACAATGGCAGGATTCACCGAAATGCGACCCGCCAGACCCGATAAGTCCGAAAGATCCAGCGGATTACCCTGATCCGTCAAAAGTCCGATATCGCCAGGCATTAGTGATGGGTCATTTGTACTATCCTGAAAGCGCGCAACCAGATCGGCTGTAATCCCGTCCAATGCGCTTTGCGCTTGTACAAGTGTTTGGTCGCGCAGCACAAAGGCAGCCCCCAGTGTGCCCCCATCAAGACGCCCAACCCCTGTTGCGAGATCCAATGCAACGCCATCTAACTTAATCGCGCCCAATGCACCACTTGCCAAAGTCATATCGGCAGTGATGGTCAGTGTATTTTGAAAGCCAAACTCCCGCGGTCTTGAATCCAAAAGCGTTGTCCCGCTTGTCGTCATCAAGCCAATGCTGCCATTATCGCGGGGCATCTCACGCACAGGCACGATTCCAGCGATCTGGTCGACCGCACGTTGCCGTGCATCCAACAGCGCAGATGGATCATCCCCTGAACCGCTGATCCGCAAAATATCTTTGTTGAGGGCATCGACCTGCTGAAGCGCACCATTCAGCACATCAATATCGCGTGCAATCGCGACATCTGCATCCTGACGCAACGCCTGGACACTGGCGGTATTGGCTTTCAACGTACCCGCTACACCCTCAAGCCGCGCTACAACCGATGCAAGTCGAAGTTCCGATGCGGGGTCACTACCGGCTGCGATCAAGGCGCGCTCAAATTCTGCTAGCCGTGCACCAAGACCCGCTGCATCATCTGGTCCACCGATGGCTTGCTCTAGTCGCATCACAAGATCGACGCTGCGTTCCTGCCCGCTAAGCGCGGCGTCAGCCAACCGCCGGTCCGCCAACAGACCAGCATCAACAAAGCGATTAATGCTATCAACGCGCACACCGCCACCGCGGCCACCAACCTGCACAGACGACAGTTCAACCCCGCGACGGCCATATCCCTCTGTCAGCGCATTCGACAGGTTAGAAGAGACCACCTCTGCCATCCGCGACGTGGCAGTCAGGCCGGTAACAGCATTATTCAGTGCGCTGGACATACTCATATCAGTCTACTCCAGTCAGGATCAGCGTTTAATGTTGGTGGTCTCTTGCAGCATCTCGTCAACAGTCTGGATCACCTTGGCGTTCGAAGAATAGGCCCGCTGTGTTTGAATCAATTCCGTCAGTTCACCTGCAACATCCGTTGCGGATTCTTCACGTGCAAAGCCAACAATATCGCCCGTTGGTCCATCACCGGCATCCCAAAGAAAGAAGGAACCACTATCAGGGGTCACGCGATAGCTTTGTTGATCAAGTGTTTCGAGCCCGTTGACGTTTGGAACATCAACCAGCGGGATTTGATACAGCACCCGGTTGATCCCAATATCAAAAGAAGCCCGCACAAAGCCGTTTTGATCAACTTCAATCGAGGTCAGACTGCCCACAGGCGTCCCGTTCTTGGAAATTGATACCGGAGCGAATGCATCAGATAGCTGCGTCAGGCCAATAGAACTGCCCAATTCGCCAATGTTGATCTCCATCGGTCCGCCGTCCACATTGATGCTAAGCGCACCTGTAATCGGATCATAGGCACCACCAACAGGTGCGGCAGGGTCGGCGAAATCCACATTCGCCAATGTACCGCCACCGCCGCGCGTGGCATCAAATGTCAAAGTGTATTCACCAACAACGTCGGGGATCCCGTCTGCATCAACGTCAGATTCACTATCCCTGATTTCCATTGTCCATTCATTGGATGCGCCATTTGCCGGCACAGTTGGCGTGAAAGTAAAGCTTAGGTTTGAAGAAGCGCCAAGATTGTCAAAATACTCAACCGACAGCGACTCACTTTCGCCAGAAGCCCCTTCCCGCGTGGAGGTTGCGGGCAAATTCACTGACAGGTCGACCCGCGTCGTTGCTTCGCCGGCGAACTGGTTGGCGTTGATCTGCACGGGCACCAACCCGTCAATCGAATCCCTTGGATAGTTGGGGATTGTGCCATCCGCCGCCGCAGGCACGCCCAATAGGACCAACCCCCCGGGTGATCGCAAATACCCTTGCGCGTCTGGGCGGAATGACCCCGTTGTTGTTAGAAACAGCGGATTATCCCCGTTATCAACCGTAACAGATGTTTCTGATGTCACAGGCAGCATCCCACGCCCGCGCACAGCCAGGTCTGTTGGGTTCGATGTCGACACCAACGCCCCACGTTCATCAATTAAACGCGATGTCGTGGTGCGGACGCCCCCGGCAGAATAGGTGCCTTGCCCACTTTCGATCACCATCGACTGAAAATCCGTCACAGCCCGCTTATAACCATACGTAGAAGAATTCGAGATATTGTCAGAGATCGTTGCAAGCCGCGTCGCATTTGCCGCCAAGCCCGCAACACTCGCGTTCAAAGAAGAGGAAATCGTCATATGGTTGAGCCTTTCTGCATCAGAGATGACACTAAGTTTCACAACCACCTAAACCCTCAGCCTTAACGCCCCCCTAATGTCTAAAATTCGAGTAATCTGTATTCAGATGTCAGATCGCAGCAAGATCACCTCAATCCGATTATTGCGCGGCGCTGTCGCATCACGCACGGCAGGTTCGCGATCACCCGCACCGGACTGGCGCACGATCCGCATCGGATCAAGGCCACCACTTTGCAACATCAGCCGCATTTGCACAGCGCGCCCGGTCGACAGTTCCCAAACCGGGTTATCAATTTGCAGTGGTGATTTCGCGCTTAGGTGTCCTTTGACGGCCACGTCGTTGCTGACTGTGGTAAACATGCGCGCCATGATAGTTGCAATTTCCGCAGTCACCGGGTTTGGCACGGTAGTATCATCCACAAAAAGCGTGACCTCGGGCAGATCATAAATCTCAATCACAAGACCTTCGTCCGTAAGCCGCGTAATGATGTGCCGCAGCGCCTGATCTGACAGCATGCTTTCGCCGCCCTGCCCCATCAGCACAGCCTCGATATCGCGCAAGGCAGCAACCTGTGCGGCCACGGCTGCAGCGGCCTCTGCATCGGTTTCGCTTTGCACCGGGTCCATACCGATTGTCGGCTGACTGATGCCTGTCCCGCTTTGAGCCAGCGTTTGTTCCGTAAAGATATTGTCACCGCCAAATGCACCCGAACCGCCGCCAGACACGCGGTTAATGGGGATCGTAGGGGCGAAATAGTCAGCAAGGCCTTTGCGCTGCTGTTCAGTTGTGGCGTTCAACAGCCACATCAGCATGAAAAACGCCATCATCGCCGTAACAAAATCAGCATAAGCCACCTTCCAGGCCCCGCCGTGATGGCCACCGCCTGCTATGACTTTCTTGCGTTTAATAATCGTTGGTGCGTTTGATCCTACGGTCATACTACTACCTCATGTCTTCACCCAGAACGGGCTTAAAACAGCGGAAGTGAAAGCAGGCTTAACGGAACAATTCGATGAAAATCACTTGGTTAGAGGATTTGATCAGACAACGCATCGGCGCGTTGCCGTAGCACTTTGCCAGAGTGACAAGATGGCACAGTGTCAACACACCTTTACACTTGCCCAGAACAGGTATGTCACTTTAAACTGACAATATGAGTGTCACGTCAGATTTACAGATTAGCGAGACGGCACGCCGCTGGCCAGAGCCACGCGCGATGCTGCGTTTGATCAAACCCGTGACATGGTTTCCACCGATGTGGGCTTACTTGTGCGGGGTCGTATCATCTGGCGCAAGCCCCTCTGATCATTGGTTTTTAGTCATTCTTGGCATCGTTCTTGCCGGGCCGATCGTCTGCGGAATGTCACAAGCAGCAAACGACTGGTGCGACCGGCATGTGGATGCCATCAATGAACCTGACCGCCCGATTCCATCAGGACGTATTCCGGGGCGCTGGGGGCTTTATATTGCGCTGGCGATGACAGTTCTTGGGCTGGTCGTTGGCTATCAGTTGGGCCCTTGGGGCTTTGGTGCGACAATTCTTGCCGTTGCTGCAGCATGGGCATACTCCGCTGAACCGATCCGCGCGAAAAAATCTGGCTGGTGGGGTCCGGGGCTTTGCGGCCTTGCATATGAAACACTGCCTTGGATCACGGGTGCCGCCGTCGTTGCGGCAGCTGCACCCAACCCGCAAGTCATTCTGATCGCCGTTCTCTATGGTCTTGGCGCGCATGGGATCATGACACTCAACGATTTCAAAGCGATCGAAGGCGACCGGGCCACTGGCCTGCGGTCCCTGCCTGTCACACTTGGCCCTGATCGCGCGGCACGCGTTGCCTGCTGGATTATGGCCATACCGCAAGCCATCGTGATTGGCCTGCTGACCTATTGGGACAAACCCGGTTTTGCGCTGGGCGTCATGGCGATGCTGGCCGTGCAACTGGGTGCGATGCGCGTGCTGCTGCGCGACCCCGAAGGCAAGACGCCTTGGTATCAGGGCATGGGCATTCTTTTCTACATCAGCGGCATGATGATTGCTGCCGTTGCCCTGCGCGGGATCGGAGGCTGAGATGACACTTTCATGGTTCCAAATTGTCCGGCTAGGCTTTGTGCAAATGGCATTGGGCGCGATTGTGGTTCTGACAACGTCGACGCTAAACCGGTTAATGGTTGTAGAACTGTCGTTACCCGCCATCCTACCCGGCCTGTTGGTTGGCCTGCACTATGGCATCCAACTGACACGCCCGCATTGGGGGTTCTATTCAGACACCGGCGGACACCGCACGCGGTGGATCATCGGCGGAATGTTTACATTGGCATTGGGCGCATTCTTGGCCGCTTACGGCGTGGTGGCATTCGCACAATCCTTTGCGCTTGGCCTCACGATTTCGATCATCGCTTATACATTGATCGGCTTAGGCGTTGGCGCATCGGGCACGTCACTGCTGGCCCTTCTTGCAACAACCACAGCACCGCATCGTCGCGCTGCTGCGGCAACAATCACATGGCTGATGATGATCTTCGGGATCGCAATGACCGCCGGGATTGTAGGGCAATTCATTGATCCCTATACGCCTGCTCTTTTGCTTAAGATTGTCGGCATCGTCGTCACGATCGCCGTGTTGATCACCTGCCTTGCTGTTTGGCGCATTGAACGTAATCTGATCGCTGTACGCGAACCTGACCCAACACCCTTCATGGATGGGCTGCGCGAGGTCTGGTCCGAACGCAAAGCGCGCAACTTTACTATCTTCGTTTTCCTGTCGATGACCGCCTATTTCATGCAAGAACTGATCCTTGAACCCTATGCCGGCCTTGTCTTCGGTTTCACACCGGGACAATCCACATCGCTATCGGGTGCGCAGAACGGTGGCGTCTTTATCGGCATGCTCGCCGTTGGCATCCTTGCCACTGGTTTCAAGATTGGTGCATTGCGCAACTGGGTTATGACGGGCTGTGTAGGGTCTGCTTGTGCGCTGATCCTGATCACCTTCCTTGGGCCCATCGGGCCAAGCGCCCCACTTGTCCCTGCGGTCGTCTTTCTGGGCTTTTTCAACGGCATGTTCGCTGTCGCTGCCATAGGATCAATGATGGCACTGGCTGCCGAAGGGGCCGAGCGCCGCGAAGGCACGCGCATGGGTCTTTGGGGTGCTGCTCAGGCTATCGCCGCAGGCTTTGGCGGGCTGGTCGGTGCCGCCATGGTCGACGTGTTGCGCACCACAATGACCGACACCCAAGCCTTCGGGTCCGTCTTCATCGCCGAAGCCGCCCTCTTTATCGCAGCCACCGCTATGGCCGCCAAAATCATGGACCGCAAAATGCCGTCCGCCACCCTCGTTCCGGGAGAATGAAAATGCAATATGATGTTGTTGTCGTGGGCGCAGGCCCATCCGGGGCCACCGCCGCCGAAGACCTCGCGCGGTCTGGTCACAAAGTTGCGTTCATCGACCGGGATGGGCGGATCAAACCTTGCGGCGGCGCCGTACCCCCCCGCTTGATCGAGGATTTCTTTATTCCAGACGAACAGATCGTGGCCAAGGTGAACACCGCGCGTATGATCTCGCCCACTGGCAGGCATGTTGATATCCCGATTGAGAATGGCTTCGTCGGCATGGTGGATCGCGAACACTTTGACGAATTCCTGCGCAAGCGTGCAAAGGACGCCGGCGCGCATCGCTACACCGGCACCTTCACCAAGATCGAGCGGGACGCGGACGGCACGCATGTCATCTACCGCGACAAGATCAGCGGGAACGAGATGAAGCTGGATACCAAACTGGTCATCGGCGCGGATGGCGCACGATCAAACGTGGCGCGGGCAGAGGTCAAAGACGGGGACAAAATCCCCTATGTGATCGCCTATCACGAGATTATCGAAGCGCCCGAACCAACACCAAGCTATGATCCCGCGCGCTGCGATGTCGTCTATGACGGTAAAATCTCGCCTGATTTCTATGGCTGGGTCTTTCCCCATGGCGGGCAAGCCAGCGTTGGCATGGGGTCAATGATCAAATCGGTCGATGTCAAACAGGCAACAGCAGACCTGCGCGCTGCCTCTGGCCTTACCGATTGCAAGACGATCCGCAAGGAAGGCGCACCCATTCCTCTCAAACCGCTCGACTGTTGGGACAATGGCAGCGATGTCGTGCTGGCAGGTGATGCGGCAGGTGTCGTCGCCCCCTCATCCGGCGAAGGCATCTATTACGCGATGGTTGGAGGACGCGTTGCGGCCACGGCTGCCGCTGCGTGCCTTTCAACGGGACGGGCGAAAGACCTGCAACTGGCCCGTAAACTTTTCATGCGCGAACATAAACAGGTTTTCCGGGTTCTGGGCGCAATGCAAAACGCCTATTACCGCAGTGACGAACGGCGCGAGCGGTTCGTGTCCCTGTGTCATGATGTCGACGTGCAAAAGCTGACGTTTGAGGCCTATATGAACAAGAAATTGGTAAAGGCACGGCCCATGGCACACCTGAAAATCGGCATCAAGAACCTTGCGCATCTGACGCGACTGGTCTCGCCTTTGCGCACATGACGATCATGATCCCGGCCTGGGAAAACGGCACGCTGAAACCGGTGGAAAAGCTGGACGCGCATTTGCGTGGACTGAAACACAAGGCAGTCAGCGTCTTTGTGATGAACCGCGGGCGTGTGCTGATCCAACAGCGGGCGATGGACAAATATCATACGCCCGGGCTTTGGGCGAACACGTGTTGCACGCACCCCGAATGGGACGAAGACCCTACTGATTGCGCTGTGCGCCGTCTGAACGAAGAGCTTGGGATCAAAGGCCTGTACCCATCACACCGTGACCAGATCGAGTATCGCGCCGATGTCGGTGGTGGGCTTATCGAACATGAGGTTGTGCAGGTCTATGTGGCTGACGCGCCCAATGATCTACAGATTGCTCCAAACCCCGAAGAGGTCATGAACACCCGTTGGGTCGACTTCTACGATCTGTCAGCAGACGTGGCACGACACCCGGCCCAATATACGCCTTGGCTGCGGATTTATCTGCAGGAACATACAAACGCGATCTTTGGCGATATGATGCGGGTCGGTTAAACCCCTTTCCGTTTGACGCAATTCAGTGTTTATGACCCCTGCAAGACAGGGGTCTGAACATGGCGTTTTGGGTATTTGGATATGGATCATTGTTGTGGAACCCCGGTTTCACACCCGTCCGGCAGGTCAAGGCGCGGTTGCACGACTATCACCGTAGCTTTTGCATGCTCTCAATCCACCACCGAGGTTCCGAAGAAGACCCGGGGCTTGTTCTTGCGCTTGACGCGCAAGCAGGCGGACAATGCACCGGTGTCGCTTTTCAAATAGCCGACAAAGACGCCGATCAAGTGCACGAAGAACTTCGGGCGCGCGAGTTGATTTCATCTGCCTATTACGAAGACACAGTCGAACTGGTCAGCGATGACGGCGAAAAGATCCCGGCGCTGGCCTACATCATCAATCGCGATCACGTGCAATACTGCCAATTCGATCTGGAAAAACAGGCGCAAATCATCGCGCAGGCGGTCGGTGGGCGCGGACCGAACACGGAATATCTGTTCAACACAGCGGCCCATCTGACCGAACTTGGGATCAAAGACGCTGACATGGAATGGCTTGCCACCCGCGTGCGTGCTTTGACAGCAACATAAAGCCACCCCGATTTTGTTTGGGTTTGCGCACATCCGCCCATATGGTGTTATGCGAGCAGAACAATCACACAATATGAGGACTCCCTCCTTTGTCGGATAAACGGGAACCCAAGGCACAGCCGCAATTTTCACAGCCTCTCCGTCAGCTTCTATTCATGCTGATCGTGCTTGGCCTTGTCAGCGCTGGTTTTTATCTTGGGCTAGAGCAGATCACAGCGATCTACCAATCGAACATCTACCTCAATGGGGTGATCCTTGGGGTCTTTGTACTGGGCGTCTTGTCCTGCTTTAATCAGGTCTTCCTGCTAATGAACTCTGTGCGCTGGATCGAACGGTTCGCGCAAGATGCGGGCGGGCATTCGTATAGCACAGCACCATCATTGCTCGCGCCACTAGCAACGCTACTGCGGTCACGGGGCGCACGCACACAAGTCTCATCCAGTTCCGGGCGGTCGATCCTCGATTCAGTCGCGCAGCGGATCGACGAAGACCGCGAAATCACACGCTATATCGGCAACGTTTTGATTTTCCTTGGCCTTTTGGGTACGTTTTATGGCCTTGCCACGACTGTACCTGCCTTGGTCGAAACCATCCGTTCCCTAAATCCCGGCGAAGGCGAAAGCGGCGCAGATATCTTTGCCCGCCTCCAGTCCGGGCTGGAAGCACAGTTAGGCGGCATGGGCACGGCATTCTCAAGCTCGCTCATGGGTCTTGCTGGATCACTGATTGTTGGCCTTCTTGAACTTTTCGCAGGCCATGGCCAGAACCGTTTCTACCGTGAATTGGAAGAATGGTTGTCCACGATCACACGCGTCGGCATTGACGGCGAAGAAGGCAGCGGCGGCGCTGACCTCAGCGCGATGGGCCCCTTTGTCGACCAGTTGGGCGAATTGATGGACACCATCCAAATGCAAATGGGCCAGACCGACGCTGATCGCGAAGAAAATGATAGGCGCTTTGCATCGCTCGCCACCGCCATCGAAAAACTGGCGCAAGCGTCGGCAACAAACACCAATACGAACGTGTTAGAACGCGTGGCCATTGGCCAAGAAGCGCTGATCCAGAAGATGGACGAAAACGGCATGGATGGGATCGATGCAGAAAGCCGGATGCGTTTGCGATCCATCGACGTGCAACTACTGCGCATTTTGGAAGAAATGTCCGCCGGTCGTCAGGAAAGCGTCAGCGATCTGCGCAATGAGATCGCCAACCTGACAAACGCGATCAAAGGCAGAGGCTGATCCATGGCGCTGAGCCGCAGATCATCAAACCGCTTTCAAAACGCGATCTGGCCGGGTTTTGTGGATGCGATGACCGGCCTTTTGCTGGTGCTGATGTTTGTGTTGACGATCTTTATGGTTATCCAATTCGTACTGCGCCAGCAGATCACCGGACAAGAAACACAGCTGGACGCGCTGAGTGACGAAGTGGCGGCACTGACAGCGACGCTTGGGCTGGAGCGGGATACAAACGCAGCACTCACATCTGATCTGGAAACAGCCAATGCCGAAGCCACACAACAGGCCGGCAGGATCGCCGCGCTGATCGCGGAACGCGAAGCGCAGGATCAGGCGTTGTCGCAAGCGCAAAGCGAGATCACCCAGTTTGAGGCGCAAGTCGCCGGATTGCTGAGTGAACGCAACGATGCACGCGCGAATATCGCCAGTTTGGAGGCCGAGCAAGAACAGCTCTTAACAGAGCAAGAGGCGTTGAACCTCGCGTTGGCGCAAGCGCGCACCGAGATTGACGAAGGCGTTGAAGCTGCACGTCTTGCCGCCGCAAGGCGCGAGGCGCTGGAAGCCTTGGTCACCGACCTAGAGACTGAAAACGACACACAAACGGCCCGTATTACAGAACTCGAAGCTGACCAAATCACAAGCGCCGCCGCGGCAGAGGCGTTGCGCGAACGGCTTGCCAATGCAGATACCGAGTTAACCGCGATGACGCTGAACTTGGAACGCCAGCGGCAAGAGGCGGAAGATACCTTGACGCTATTGGCAGCCGCGCGCGCGGCACAGGCAGAGCTGGAAGCCCTGCGCGGAACCCTGAACGAGGATAATCAAGAAGCTGCCGCGCAAGCCGCGTTGCTTGCTCTTGCGAATGAAGAATTGGCCGCGCAAGAGGCATTGTCCGCCGAAAGCCAGCGTCAGGTAACCTTGCTGAACGAACAAATCACCGAACTGCGCACCCAAGTCAGCAGCCTGCAATCACTGCTGAACCTTGCCGAAGAAGCTGACCGCGAGGCGCAGGTGCAAATCGAAACGCTAGGCGCACAGTTGAACACCGCCCTTGCAAGGGTCGTATCAGAAGAACGCCAACGCCGCACTTTGGAAGAGGCAGAGCGGATCAGACTAGAGGCCGAAGCAGAACGCCTTGCCGCAGAAGCAGAGGACCTTGCGCGCTTCAAATCCACCTTCTTTGGTGAGTTGCGCCAAATCCTGGAAGGTCAAGACCGCATCCGGGTCGAAGGCGACCGTTTCATCTTTAACTCCGAGGTTTTGTTTCAACCCGGCAGTGCGACCCTATCGCCCGCTGGCGAAGCTGAAATCGCCAATATCGCCGATATCCTTCGCAGTATCGCTGCCGATATCCCCGAAGGGATCGACTGGGTGATCCGCGTTGATGGTCACACCGATAACGTCCCTATTGGCAGTAACAGCCGTTTTGCCGATAACTGGGAACTTAGCCAGGCGCGCGCATTATCCGTGGTGCGGTTCATGTCCGAAGACTTGGGGATTGATCCGCGCAGGCTGGCGGCGAATGGCTTTGGTGAGTTCCAGCCTCTCAACCCGCTGAACACGGCAGAGGCCCGGGCCCAAAACCGCCGGATCGAGCTGAAACTGACAGAGCGCTAGGCGCCGACATACCGCATAAGATACCCGCGCAAATCAATTTGTGCGCCAAGTTGGCTGGCCAGCAGAAACATGCCCCCAAACTTGCGCTGCAAAAGTAAAACGTCAATCGGTAGCGGGGGCGGGACAAAACCATCTTCTGCCAGCGCCATGCCAGCCTCTTGCATCGCGCGCGGCAATACTTTGTCGGTAAAATCAAAAGGGGCATCTTTGCGCAGCGCATCAAAGGCCATACCCATCATATCCATGATCGCGGTGTGGTGATGGGGTGCGGTATCGCGTGCAACAAAACCAATCTCTTCAGCAATGGCAGCTATCGCCGTTTGATCATCAGCCAACCCGGCTGCCAGCAAACGCCGATATTGATCAACCACCTTCGGATCAAGCACACGGGTCGCCCCGAAATCCAGCAATATAATCTTACCAGTCGCCGGATCATACCGATAGTTGGCAAAATTCGGGTCGGTCTGCATCAACCCGTCATCGAATAATTCACGCAACGTCAGTCCAATCAAAGCATCAGCCACCCGGTCGCGCTCTGCCTTTGGCTGCGCAAAGGCTGCCTCTATTGGCGTACCCTCGACGAACGACATGGCAAGAACTTCGCGAGTGCTCCAATCTGGAAAGTGGGTAGGCACTGTGAATGCGGGCGCATCCGCCAACAACTGGCCAAATCGCGCAAGGTTTTCACCCTCATGCGCATAATCAGTCTCTAAATGCAGCTGCTTGCGCGCCTCTTCCAGATAGGGGGCCAGTTCAAACCCTTTTGGCAATAGTCCCGACATTCGTAACAAGGCTTCTACATTCGCCACATCACTGTCGATGCTTTGGGCCACACCGGGGTATTGCACCTTGATCGCCAGATCCGTCCCATCCTTCAGCCGCGCACGATGCACCTGACCGATGGACGCTGCTGCGATGGGGCGCACATCAAACTTCGCAAACTGCCCCAACCAGCCATCCGGCCAATTCGCATTCAGCACCTTTTTCAACTGGGCAGGCGGCATAATATGCGCGTCATCACGCAGCCGCGCCATGATCTGTGCCAGCTCTGGCGGCAGAAATTCACCCGTGTCCATGGACATCAACTGTCCGATTTTCATCGCGGCACCGCGCATCTGCGCCAGCTTTTCAGTCACCCGCGTGATATTCTGTGGCGTCATCAGCAGATCACGCATGGCAGGACGCTGGCCTTGGGCCAATTGGCTCAGGCCGTTGACCGCCATATTGCCCGCAACCCCGGCCGTCATCGTGCCCAGACGGGTAAACCGGGACATGCGGCCCGATGGTACGGCAAGTTCGCGCGGCAAGTTACGATTATCTGTCATTTATAGTTTTCCCGCCGATCCCCAAAATCGCGTACACGTTTGCGCCACGCGCGGTAACTGCCGGGTTTCAGATTGTCCCGCATCAACGCTTTGACGTCCTTTTCGGCAACGCCGTATTCGCGGCGAATATCCTGAAAACTGACGTGATCAGATAGCGCCATCTGAATAATGTCGCTAACGTGGGCTGGGGTAAGTTGGGGCGTCTTGGTCATACCTGTGAGATAGAGGCATCCCTACTTAAGGCAACCTGCGACGAATATGCAGACCCTATCGCTTTTTGTTTTCACTGACCTACCTGCGATTTATGCATAACACGTCACCATCCCCCTTCAGGCGTCTACTGACACTCGCGCTTGGCACTTTAAGGCCACCGCCGGGGCGAAAACGCATTACGATCGCTTTGCTCTATGGCTTCATATGCCACCTGATCTTTGCTGCGGCTGTCATTGCCATGATCACCGCGATGTTTTTTGGGATGAGCGAAAGCCTTGGGCGCTTGCCTGCCCCATGGAGCTATCTGGCCAACGCGCTGCTGATCGCGCAATTCCCGCTCATGCACTCTGCTTTGCTCAGCGCGCGCGGGTCGGTGATATTGCGCAAACTTGGCCCCGCTGCATATAGCGGGACACTTTCCACCACGACCTATGCGATTATTGCGTCTATCCAGCTTTTGTTGCTGTTTGCACTTTGGACACCCAGCGGGATCATTTGGTGGCAAGCCGAAGGAGCTGCATTCTTTATCATCTGCATACTTTATGCCGTGTCTTGGGCGCTTTTGATCAAGGCCAGCTATGATGCGGGTGCTGAGGTGCAATCTGGCGCGCTTGGCTGGATGTCACTCGCACAAAACATCAAACCCGTTTTCCCCGATATGCCGACCACCGGTTTGTTCCGACTGATCCGGCAACCGATCTATGTCGCCTTTGCGCTGACACTTTGGACAGTTCCGGTTTGGACACCTGACCAACTGGCCCTTGCAACTACATTGACGGCCTATTGTTTACTGGCACCACGATTAAAAGAACGCAGGTTCGCCAAACGCTATGGCGACCGCTTTTCCGCGTACCAAAAGGCGGTCCCCTACGCGTTACCAGCCCTCCGCCGGCGACAGAAATAGGTCAGCTGCGCCGCTTATGCTGCCGGTGCGGCAATCCGTCCTCTGCGCAGGGGCATTCCGCACCCTATCTCTGTCAAAACATAAGGAATGTCAGATGTCTTTGATTGACCAAGTCCCCGCCCAATCCATGATCAATACCGCGAAAGAAACCGCTGCAGAATGGCGCGGGTACTTTTTCCCGGTCAGTACAGAAGCAAAAATTGTTCTTACGATCCTTGCCGTTGTCGCCCTTTGGGGATTGGCCATTTTTACCTTCGGCGTGCCTGCATTGGTCTGGCCGATGAAACTGATCGTGCCTGGCTTGATCCTTAGTTTGGTATTGCTGACCTGGGGCATGTGAACATCGCCCAAAGCGAAAACGAAAAAGCCCGCTGCTTGATTTAAGCAGCGGGCTTTTCTTTTGTCTGAGCGATATCTAGTCCGCAGTCAGCAGCGGCGGCTTATCCCCGCCCCCGGCAATCCGGCCTTGGGCTGGTGCCTCATATTTCAGGTCCAATTCACCCTTCTTGACGCCGACCTTGACGATCCCGCCTTTAACCAGTTTGCCAAACAGCAGTTCTTCGGCCAGCGGTTTCTTGATGTGTTCCTGAATGACACGGCCCAGCGGACGCGCACCCATTTTCGCATCGTATCCTTTGTCAGCCAGCCATTCAGCTGCGGCATTGGTCAATTCAATATGCACATTGCGGTCCATCAACTGCGCCTCAAGTTGCAGCACAAACTTTTCGACCACCTGCATGATCACTGGTTTCGGCAACGCGCCAAAGCTGATAATGGCATCCAGACGGTTGCGGAACTCAGGTGTGAATGTCCGCTCGATTGCAGCGGTGTCTTCACCAGTCCGTGCTTCGCGGCCAAAGCCCATGGCGTTCTTCGACATTTCAGCCGCACCTGCATTGGATGTCATGATGATGATCACATTACGGAAATCAGTGGTCCGCCCGTTGTGATCAGTCAGCTTACCGTGATCCATGACCTGCAACAGAATGTTGTAGACGTCAGGGTGCGCTTTTTCCATCTCGTCCAGCAGCAACACGCAATGCGGGTTCTGATCGACACCATCGGTCAGCATACCGCCTTGGTCAAACCCGACATAGCCGGGAGGGGCGCCAATCAAACGCGATACCGCGTGCTTTTCCATATATTCGGACATGTCAAAGCGCATCAGTTCCACACCCAGCGTATCCGCCAGTTGTTTCGCAACTTCGGTTTTACCCACACCGGTTGGCCCTGCGAAAAGGTAGTTACCAATTGGTTTTTCAGGTTCGCGCAAGCCAGCGCGCGCCAGTTTGATCGCAGATGACAGCGCTTCAATCGCCGTATCCTGACCAAACACAACGCGTTTCAGTGACTTTTCTAGGTCTTTGAGAACCTCGGCATCATCTTTCGACACGTTCTTGGGTGGAATGCGCGCAATCTTCGCCACGACATTCTCGATCTCTTTGGCACCGATTGTCTTACGACGTTTGCTTTCAGCGACCAGATGCTGGGCGGCACCCGCCTCATCAATCACGTCAATCGCCTTGTCAGGCAGTTTACGGTCGTTGATATAACGCGCCGACAGTTCTACAGCCGTTTTGATCGCGTCAGCCGTGTATTTGATGCTGTGATGCTCTTCAAAATAAGGCTTCAGACCCTGCAAAATCTTGATCGAGTCAGGGACAGACGGTTCTGTCACGTCAATCTTCTGGAATCGGCGTGATAACGCACGGTCCTTTTCAAAGTGCTGGCGGAACTCCTTGTAAGTGGTCGACCCCATGCAACGCAGCTTGCCACCCTGCAACGCAGGTTTCAGCAAGTTGGACGCATCCATCGCACCGCCAGAGGTCGCACCAGCACCGATCACCGTATGAATTTCGTCAATGAATAATACCGCATCAGGATGCTCTTCCATCTCGGTCATCACGGCCTTCAGACGTTCCTCAAAATCACCGCGGTAGCGTGTTCCGGCCAGCAATGCGCCCATATCCAGAGAATAGATCGTCGCTTTCGACAGCACCTCTGGCGTTTCACCGTTCACGATCTTGAACGCCAGACCTTCGGCAATTGCGGTTTTACCAACGCCGGGATCACCCACCAACAGTGGGTTATTTTTGCGGCGACGGCAAAGCACCTGAATGCAGCGTTCCACCTCATGCGCGCGGCCGATCAAAGGATCAACATCGCCCTTGGTGGCCTTTGCATTCAGATCAACGCAGTATTTTGCAAGCGCGCTTTCTTTTTCATCCGCCTCACCGGGGGCAATCGTTTCACCCTCTTCGGTCGAGCCGGTGACAGGACGCGCCTCACCAAAGGCGGGGTCTTTGGCGACGCCATGGGCGATAAAATTCACCGCATCATAGCGGGTCATATCCTGCTCTTGCAGGAAGTAAGCCGCATTGCTTTCACGTTCGGCAAAGATGGCGACCAGCACATTCGCACCGGTCACTTCGCTACGACCAGAGGATTGCACGTGGATCGCGGCACGTTGAATAACGCGCTGAAAAGCGGCTGTTGGAACAGCTTCGGATCCTTCGACATCCGTAATTAGTGTGGACAGATCATCTTCGATGAAACCTTCCAGATCCTTGCGCAGATCATCAAGGTTCACCGAACACGCCCGCATCACGCGGGCGGCATCTGGTTCATCAATCAATGCCAGTAGCAGGTGTTCCAGCGTGGCAAGTTCATGTTTGCGTTCATTGGCCAGCGCCAAGGCGCCGTGAATGGACTGCTCAAGTGTGGTCGAAAATGATGGCACGTCGTGTGCTCCTTCATATCGGGGGCTGGCGTGACCCAACCGTGGCCTCTTACCCTTAAGGTTTGGTTTTATTTGCCAACCTTCAAGAACTTTTTTCGTATTTGGCATCACAAAACGCGTGATGCTAAGAAATTGACCCGCTTTTCACCATGCTTTCACACAATCGTGGTCAAAACTTGTCTTTTTGCGCCCGTGTGTAAGTGAACACATCCACAGCTGATGCGTCACTCATATCAATGGCGGCTTTGAATTCGGGAACATCAGCGCGCAAAAACGGGTTCGTGCGCTTCTCTTCGGTCAATGTGGATGGGACCGTTAGCTGCCCAGCTGCGCGCGCCATTTCAATCCGCTTGATACGAGAGATAAGGTCTGAATTGTCCGGGTCAAGGGATGCGGCGAAACGCGCATTGGCCGCTGTATATTCATGGCCAGAACAAACCAGCGTATCATCAGGTAAGGCGCGCAGCTTTTGCAGACTGTCCCACATTTGCGCAGGCGTTCCTTCAAACAGGCGTCCGCAGCCCAGCGCCATCAGGCTATCAGCCGTAAAAACAAGCTGTGCAGCGGGCATATGAAAAGCAATATGACCAACCGTGTGGCCAGACACATCAAAAACCTCAGTTTGCTGTCCGCAGACGGTAATCTGATTGCCTTCCGTAACGGCAAGGTCCAGATCAGGCAGGCGGTGCGCATCTGCTTCTGCGCCTATGACACGGGCGTCACCGCGCAGGGCATCAACACCATCAATATGATCGTTGTGATGGTGGGTGATCAAAATATCGGTCAGCGTCCAACCGCGCGCATTCAGCTCTGCCTGAATGGGCTCAGCCTCGGGCGCATCAACCAACGCTGTCTCATCCGTCTCAGCGTTATGGATCAAAAAGGCATAGTTATCGCGCAGGCACGGCACCACAACCAATTCCACCGCAGATGTCTTTGTCATGGCAATGCCCTTTTCAGTTGATATGCTATGCCAACAGCTTTGCCCAAGGAGCAGCAAACCGCAATGCACCTCGATGTCCTTGATCTGCGAAACTTCTATTACCGCAGCGCACTGGGGCGCGCGGCGCAAAAGGTGATCCGTGACGAACTATGCACGATGTGGCCCGAGGCAAAGGGACAGATGGTTGTGGGCTTTGGATTTGCTCTGCCGTTGCTCAGGCCTTTTTTGAAAGATGCGCGCCGGGTCATCGGGCTGATGCCGGGGCCACAAGGCGTGATGCCGTGGCCCGCAGATGGCCAGAACGTCAGCGTTCTTTGTGAAGATACGCTTTGGCCGATTGAAACGGGGCATGTTGATAAGCTGGTGATGTTGCATGGCTTGGAAACCACCGAACAACCGTCACTGCTGCTTGACGAAGCATGGCGGGTGTTGGGGCCAGGCGGACGGGCCGTATTTATCGTTCCAAACCGCGCCGGACTATGGTCGCGATCTGATGCCACACCGTTTGGCTATGGGCGGCCCTACTCGCTCAGCCAGTTGGACGCACAACTGCGGCGGCATCAATTCGTGACAGAGCGAACGATGTCGGCCCTGTATCAGCCGCCATCTGCGCGCAAGATCTGGCGCAAGTCAGCCAGTTTTCTGGAAAAGATCGGACATAATGTGCCGGTTGTGGCAGCAGGCGGCGTTTTGATCGTCGAGGTAAGCAAACAAATGGCCGCCCCGACCAGACCAGGATTGACTGAAGCCGTCAAAAAACCGCTCAAAGCGCTGGAAGGTATCGCAAAGCCGAAACCCAAACCAGAGGCCGCACCATCACGGGTGATCGTTAAATAAAGCCGCGGTTACTGTTCTGCGGCCAGCAGCAAAACCCAATAAGGCCCGCGATTGCTGTCTGCTTTGGCAAGGGCAAAGTCCTCAAAGCGCGGATTGACGTTATTGCGCTGATGGCCCGGTGAATTCACCCAAGCATTCAAAACAGCACGTTCGTCTTGCTGACCGCGCGCGATGTTTTCGCCCCAAGTGCGCCAGTTATATCCGGCATCAGTGATGCGATCCCCACCAGAAGATCCATCGCTGCCCGTATGAGAGAAAAAGTTATTCGCAGCCATGTCGTTGGCATGACGGCGGGCCGCGGTCCCTAAACGCGCATCATAGCTGACCGATTCAGCGCCGTTGTCGGCCCGCACACCGTTCAACATGCCCGCGAATGTATTGCTGGGGCTGCCAGAGGTGGCAATCGAGGGTGTGTTTGACGACGGTGCTGGCGGCGCGGCTGACGTCACGCTGGGGTCTGACATACTACCGCCAGCGCCACCGCAGGCAGCGACAAAGCAAAGTGCTACAACGGAAATAATAGGCTTCATGCGGGTACTCCAATTCTTGATCTCATCCAGCTATGGCGTTCTGACTTCGTTACTCAATCAAAGAACACAAACCACTGTCAGATCAGCAGAAAACTGCTTGCGTTCTGACACCAACAGAGAAAAAGCGCTGAAGTTTGGAAACATTCGGCGCAAAACTGAAACATAGTGAACGCACATGGAAACCAGCC
Source organism: Roseobacter sp. CCS2 (assembly GCF_000169435.1). Classification (GTDB taxonomy): domain Bacteria; phylum Pseudomonadota; class Alphaproteobacteria; order Rhodobacterales; family Rhodobacteraceae; genus Yoonia. Next base: position 954,529 of record NZ_AAYB01000001.1, read on the forward strand.
GCTTATGCGTGTTTTCCATCGCGAAAACTTTGCATAGATAGCTGCAACACAAACCGGGACCGCGCGAGGCTGACAACAAAAATGCGACTGAATATACTGTGGCCTTTGTTGCTTGCTGCAACGACAGCCTACGCCCAACCCGCCTTTAATGATCTGCAAAAACAGGCCGAGGCCGCCTTGGTCGCCAACCAACCTGATCAGACGATACGTCTTGCGCAGCAAATGCTGGACGTGCAACCAGACAGTTTTGCAGCACTCTATCTGTTGGCATTGGCGCAGGCCGATTTGAACGATCTGCAAATGGCCGCGCAAACGGGGATGCAGGCCTATCACGTCGCCACTACTGAAGATCGCCGATTTCAGGCCGCGCGTTTTGTCGGTAGTGTGCGTTTTCAAGCGGCCCAATATACCCGGTCAGAAATGTGGCTGCGCCGTGCAGCAAACCACACGCAGACAAACGCAGAACTACAATCGGTTGCCGAAGCCTTTGCCATCAGCAAACAAGCCAACCCACTGTCCATGCGATTTGCCGGGTCTATTGCGCCCACAGACAACATTAACAATGGATCAAAGGACGGTGTTCTTAGATTGGAAGGCATCGACGTCACCTTTGTTTTACCCGAAGACCGCCGTTCGCTATCAGGTGTGGCCTTCACGGCAAGCACCGAATTGCGTTATCGGGTGGCGCAAAGCCCCGCGCAATCAACCACACTGATCGGCGCGATCTCTGGCGCGACATATGCCCTGTCCTCCGATGCCAAGGACCTGCTTGCCAGCTCTCCCAACCCTGATGTGCGGGCGGTTGATGGCAGCGATTTTGCAACGGTGACTGCCTTGGCGGGGGTGGAACGGCAACAGAACAATATCAGCCCACTGGGCCCGGTGCGTGCCGGGTTATCCTTTGGCAGCTACTGGGAAGGCGCAGAACGGCTTGTAGATTTTCATGATCTCAGCCTTGAACAGATCGTGCCGGTTGGCCGCGACCGCACATTCCGGCTGAAAGGTTTGGTGCGCGAACAATTGGCACGCACCCCTAACCTGCTTGATTCCACGCGCTATGATCTAATGGGCAGCTATGCACAGACGCTGCGCAACGGCGACCAATTACAACTCAGCCTTCAAACAAGCCGGGTCTTGGCAGGTGCGGAAAATTCATTCGATGAATACGAAGTTGGGGTCGGGTACGGGCTGGCGCAGCCCATCTTTGGTGTGCAACTTTATACATCACTGCAATTCGGCTATCGGACCTACGACGAATTCGTGACAACCCTTGATGGGCGTGATGACCATTTCATATCTGCCGATGCCACCGCGACATTCCAAGACGTCAGCTATTTCGGGTTTTCGCCCAGCATCACGGTGTCATCATCGCGCACCGTCTCAACAGCAGAAGAAAATACGACATCAGCTGTTCAGGTGCTGTTCGGTGTGACCTCAAATTTCTGAAAAATTCTTTGGCGTTTGCATACCAGCTACAAAGCCCAGTATGCACCTGCCATGACAGCACCCTTTGACATCTTCATGGTCGCGACACCGGGCCTTGAACAGGCATTGTTGGCCGAAGCACGTGCCAATGGTTTCGACGAAGCGGAAATCACCCCCGGCGGGATCACCTTTACCGGCACGTGGCAAGACGTCTGGCGGGCCAATCTGGTCATGCGCGGGGCGACGCGCGTACTGGCGCGAGTAGGCAGCTTTATGGCGTTTCATCTGGCGCAGTTGGACAAGCGGTCGCGCAAGTTTCCATGGGGTGATATTTTGCGTCCTGATGTCCCCATGCGGGTCGAGGTCAGCACATCAAAAAAGTCCAAAATCTACCATGCCGGGGCCGCGACCCAACGGATCGAAACGGCGCTGAAAGACAGCCATGGCATGACAATCGCCGCCGACGCGCCTGTTGTGATCAAAGTGCGGATTGACGACAACCGGGTCACGATCAGCGTCGATACCTCTGGGATCAGCCTGCACAAACGAGGACATAAAGAGGCGGTGGGCAAAGCACCAATGCGCGAAACACTGGCCGCGCTGATGCTGCGCGAATGTGGGTATGATGGGTCAGAGCCGGTACTGGATCCGATGTGCGGTTCAGGCACCTTTTTGATTGAAGCGGCAGAAATTGCGATGGGGCTTTACCCTGGCCGGACGCGGAACTTTGCCTTCGAACAGCTCGCCACGTTTGATCACAGCATCTGGGATGAATTGCGTAAGGTGAATGCAATCCAACCCCCCTCCCAGCATTTCCATGGCAGCGACCGCGACGCAGGCGCCATCCGTATGGCCACCGCCAATGCCGAACGGGCCGGGGTTGGTGATCACATCACCTTCCAAAACCTCTCTGCCGCCGATATCAAACGGCCCGATGGCCCACCCGGCCTGATCATCTGCAACCCTCCCTATGGTGGACGGATCGGCAACCAAAATATGCTTTATGGTGTCTACGCAGGCTTAGGCGACGCAATCAAACGCGAGTTTTCTGGCTGGCGGGTGGGGATGGTCACCAGCGAGGCGGGGTTAGCGAAGGCAGCGGGGTTACCGTTCAAACCAAAGGGTGCACCGATCCCGCATGGTGGGTTGAAGGTGTGGCTGTTTCAAACAGGGCCGCTGTAAATGCCCGCTCTATTCCAAAACTGATCTGACCAATGCACGCTGATCGCCCGGCGTCAAACCACCCAGAACCACAAGTGATGCGCTGATGGCTTGCACGGCGCTCAGATTATCGGGCGCTAAAAATGTATCGGCCAAGATCGAAACTGAAATGACTGTGCTTTCCAGAAATTCTGCGCCCGGCTCGCGCCCACCAGAAGCGACTAAGTTTTGCGGCCCGCGCGACAACATAACAATCGCGCAAACAAGGCGTATGCGCTGCTCGATGGGGTCTTCAAGCCATTGCCCAATCGCATAGTCGCGCAGCCTATCTTGCGGGACGTAGCAGTTCGAACGGCTAAATAACTCGCCAGCTTCGCCAGAATAGTACATCTCTAACGGGAAGGGGCGCGCATTGACGCCAGCGACTTCTTCCTGCGGAGTGAAGGGGATATCGACATTCACTTCATGGGCTTGAACGCCGAAAGGGACCAGGGCGAGCGTCGCGATAAACGGGGCCATCTGGCGGATGGTTGTCATACTAGCAAATAGATTTTTCAAACCCCAACCTCAACCCGCTTCACTTCAATCCCAGCCGCCTGCATCGCCGTCGCGGCAACATCCACCGCGGTCAGCCCTGCATCTGCATACATCGCATCAGGTGACGCGTGATCGATGTACCGATCCGGCAGCGTCATCGTCCGCACCTGGCAGCATCCATCCAGCAATCCGTCATTGGCCAGATCATGCAGCACCATCGCGCCGAAACCGCCCCGCGACCCCTGCTCGACCGTGATCAGTGCTTTGTGGTTGCGCAGCAATTGCCGGATCAGCGCGCGGTCCAGTGGTTTGGCAAAGCGTGCGTCAGCGATTGTAGTGCTGACACCTTGCGCCGCCAGTTTTTCCGCAGCCTTGCGACACTCCGCCAGATGCGCCCCAAAGGACAGGATCGCTACATCTGATCCCTCTTGCACGATCCGGCCTTTGCCGATCTCAATAAGCTCACCGCGTTCTGGCAGGTCAATGCCCTCGCCCTCGCCACGCGGATACCGGAACGCAATCGGCCCGTCGTCATAGGCGGCAGCGGTGCGCACCATATGCATCAATTCAAGCTCGTCTCCGGCGGCCATGACCACCATATTGGGCAATGCTGACATATAACCAATGTCAAAAGCCCCTGCATGCGTCGGCCCATCAGCGCCCACCAATCCTGCCCGGTCAATCGCAAAGCGGACAGGCAGGTTTTGCAAGGCCACATCATGGACCACCTGATCATAGCCGCGTTGCAGAAACGTCGAATAGATCGCGCAGAACGGTTTCAGTCCGCTTGCCGCCATACCAGCGGCGAAGGTCACGCCATGCTGTTCGGCGATGCCCACGTCGAAAACGCGATCCTTGAACCGCGCACCCATGATATCGACACCAGTGCCAGAAGGCATCGCGGCGGTCACTGCAACAATGCTTGGGTCCGCCTGTGCTTCGGTCGTCAACGCTGACCCGAAAACCTTGGTGTAACTGGGCGCATTTGGCTTTGATTTGGCCTGCGCACCTGTGGCCAAGTCAAACTTTGACACCCCATGCCCACAATCGGCGCTATCTTCGGCAGGGGCATATCCCTTGCCCTTGGTCGTGCAAACATGGATCAGAACCGGGCCAGTCGCGCGGGTTCGTGCCGCACGCAGCACAGGCAAAAGCTGGGTCATGTCATGGCCATCAATGGGGCCTACGTAGGAAAAGCCAAGCTCTTCGAACAGCGTACCTGAACCGCCCGTTTGCATACCCGTCACAAGACTGCGCGCCCGGCGCGCATGATCACGTAGCGGGCCTGGCAAAGCGGCCTCAAACCCTTCGGCCATTTTATGCAACTCGCCCATGGGCGAGGCATAGAGACCGGATAGATATTTCGACATGGCACCCACAGGCGGGGCAATCGACATCTCATTATCGTTGAGAATCACAAACAATCTGCGCCCTTCGGCACCTGCGTTATTCAGCGCCTCATAGGCCATGCCCGCACTGATGGATCCATCACCAATCACGGCAATTGCATCGCCTGTGGGCATCCCCATGTCGCGGCCCACGGTGAAACCCAAAGCCGCAGAAATTGACGTGCTAGAGTGCGCAGCCCCAAACGGGTCATACTCGCTTTCGGCGCGCTTGGTAAAACCAGACAAACCACCCTCTTGGCGCAGTGTACGGATACGGTCCCGCCTGCCGGTCAGAACCTTATGCGGATAACACTGGTGCCCCACATCAAAGACGACCTTATCGCGCGGCGTATCAAAAACAGCATGGATCGCCGTTGTCAGTTCCACCACACCCAAAGACGACCCCAGATGGCCACCTGTTTCAGACACCGCAGAGATGACTTCAGCACGTACATCATCAGCCAGATTGGCGATAGCGGTGTCATTCATGCGACGGATATCAGCGGGGCCCGCGATGCTATCAAGGAAGGGCGTATGGGGGCGATTGGTCATCTTGGCACCTTTGTGGTAATAAAAAAGCGCCGCAAATGGGTGAAACCCAATTGCGACGCTAGTCTCCTGTAGCCAACAGGAAGGGAACTGGGGTCGAAACCCCAATATCGGGCCAGCCAGGGAGGGTAGCCCGATGGCATAGAATCAGGCGGTGCGTCGCGCGCCGCCTGATCCAATCTCACTCAGACGTGCACAGCCTCTTCGACCACTTCGATCATCAGCGATGACCGGTTGATCGGGTCGGGCGTTTCACGGCTTTGTTCCGGCAGGATGCGCCCGATAAAGGCCATCGCAGCAATCACGAACCACAAGGCAAGGACAAACACAGCCGCGTAACCTGCACCTTTGAGCATCAAGAGCGTGATATCGGCGGTTAGCCTGCTCTTTTCGCTCATGTCGAGGATGTTATCGTTTTTCATCATCTCTCTCCTTAGTTCACTGGGGCATAGCCGTGGACTTGCGCCCAAACGAACCAGTTATCAACAACCGTGCCGGTCAACAGGATCCCGATACCGCCTGTCAGCGTTGTCAGGACTGCGAACCACCACGCCCAGCGGTGGATACCTTCCATGGTGGCGTTAAAGCCCATGGTCCAGCGCCAGAACAGTGCAGCACGCTCGGTCGCAGTGCCGCGGTCAACGATCTGTTCAATCTCGCGTTCGCCGCCGAAACGGCTGACCGCAAGGATTGTTGCACCGTGCATCGCAAACAGCAGGGCTGATCCATAAAGGAACACAATGCTCAAAGCGTGGAACGGATTGTAGAACAGGTTGCCATATGTGATCGAAAACAGGTTCGTCCAATCAAGGTGCGAGAACACACCGTAAGGCACCATCTCTGACCAGTCGCCCATCAGGATCGGACGGAACAGACCCAGCACAAGGAACAGCCAGATCGCAGAGGCAAAGGCCCATGCAACATGTTTCCCCATACCCAGTGCTTCGGCCCGCAGGTACGTGCGCACCCACCATGTGATCACAGAAATCAGCAAGAAGAACGACGCGATCATGAAGTAGCCGCCGTCATTCATGGGTGGCATACTTAGACCATAGCCCGGTGAAGGCGGATCCAGCGACAGCCAAAATAGATCCCGCAAAAAGATTGCCGGGTTATAGTCAGCCTGCGCCCAGAAGGACAAACCCACCATGACAAACCAGATCAAACCGGTCGCCAGTGAAATCACCCCGAAAGAGCCCAGATAGATCGGCCCCAACTGTGCGTTCCCGAACAAGCCTGCAAGTTTTGAGAAACCTGCACCCTTGCCCCGGTCAATTGCGGCACCATCGTATCCGTCGATGCCCATTTCAGGTGGTCCTTGGACCTGAACCTGCGTGAAGATGTTTTGATATTCAGCCATTGTTCATATCCTCCTACAGATCGACCCACCAAGGGAGTTCATAGTACCAGTCCCACCAGATGATCCATTCTTCGAACCAGACGGTGCCGGAAATCACGATACAAATCGCAGACCAGAAACCAGCGTTCAGCGCCAGAAACAGGCCGAGGCGGTGAATCCCCAGTGGCCCGATCGAGTAGCCGATCAAATCACGAAAGTACGTATCTTCATGATCAGGTGACTTGATCTCTTGGCCTTTGGGCGGGTTCACTGCCGACAATACCAAGGAACCGTGCAGCGCAAGTGCAAGCGTGGTCGTGAAGAAGAACGTGATCGCGATCATATGCGCGGGGTTGTAGTGAAAGTTGCCATAAGCATAGCCCACGTTGTTGACCCAATCGAGGTGGCTGAAAATGCCATATGGGAAACCATGCCCCCAGGCACCCAGAAGCACAGGGCGGATCACGACAAGTGTGACATAGGCAAAGATCGCAACGCCAAAGGCAAAGGGTACGTGATATCCAATGCCCAATTTGCGGCATATCTCGACCTCGCGCATCATCCAGCTGACGAATGCGCCGACCGCACAGATCGTGATGATCTGCCAAAGGCCGCCTTCCATCAGCGGTGCAGCACCCAAACCGTATTCAAGCGGCGGCGGGTCGATGGAAATCAACCACGGGTTCCATGTGGGGCCTTGGCTGGCCCCGTAAAAAATCAATATCGTCCCAAGGACGGCGAAAAAGAACGTCGTGACCCCGAAGAAGCCCACATAAAATGGCCCCACCCAAAAGTCGAACAGATCACCGCCTACCAATGTCCCGCCACGGACCCGGTATTTTCTCTCGAAGCTGAGCTGTGCCATCTTCCAATCTCCATTCATCGACAGGCCCTGCATCCCCAATGGGTGCGCCCCGTCATCGTCAATGTCGGTGTTTGCTACGGGCGGAACGTGCCCGCCCGCAGCTTATTTTTGCGGCAAAAGCCGATTACATTCCGCCACCAAAGGCGAGTTGGAACCAGTTTGTGCTTTCATTGCTCAGCAGGACGAGGTGAATCATCGCTGCGAGAAGGAACAGGAATACGCCCTGAGCCACGAAAACGCGGCGTGGGTCGAATACCAGCCAGATCTTGTAGAACTGTGCCATGTGCTATTCCTCCTACCAGCTGAACCAAGGAAGCTTGATGTACGTCAGCACGTGAGCAACGACGGCAACGATCGTGAAGATCGTAAACCCGCTCATGTAGACTGCGTGCAGCTCTTGGGCCTGCTCGTCAGTGAGACCTGTGAAAGACAGGTCAGATTTGTCAGCCATGTTTTGTCTCCAAAATAAAGTACTGACGCCGCGCACCCCCCGCGGCCGGGTTACGACAGAAGCTCTTCCTCTGCCCCAATCCATCACCCCGGGGGGGAATGATGAACATCGGATGCCCTTGCGGGCAAATGTCATACCTGCGGATCAAGCGCTGAAGATCTGCGGCGTAATAATGCGGGCCTGTGTCCAGGCCTTTGCGAATGGGCCTTTAGCTGGCATTTCCATCCGGCGCGCCGCAGACAACACCCATGTCAGGATGCACAGCGGCAGCGTGGCCAGAAAGATCAGCCCGAAGTAGGCATAATATTCACGTTTTGGTGGTGCCGTACGTGCGCGCAGCACTGGGGCATCTGTTGTAAAATCGGTCATGTCCGTCCTCCCGAGGATGGTTGCAGTGTCTCGACGGTTTCCAGAACAACCCGGTCATTACCGGCATCGAGGGCCGCACGCTCTGCTGCGTCGCGCAGCGTTTTGGCGGCAGAAATACGGGTCAAGATCGGGTGTGTTGCCACGATCTCATCCAGTTTGGCTTGCGCATCAGGATCCCAAGGGAAATCACGGCGCAGCGGTGTCAGTGTGGCGTCGGTCGCATCCATATCGGTGCCCAACGGCAGGATATGGAACAGCGCATCAAACAATCCGTTGCAGACCTCTTGCAGCAGATAGGTCGCACCGGCGTAGCCCATAAACGGCGTGCCCGTGGCCCTGCGGATCGCAGCACCGGGAAAGCTGGCGGGAATGAATACCGGGCTGGGGCCGTGCCCCGCCTTCATCTCGGCCATATACATTTTTTCGTTGATAGAGCCCAAAACGATCAAAGGGCGCTTGGTATGCAGCAAGCTGCGCACTTCATCGTTGTTGGTTTTCTTGCCGCGTGTCCGGGCCACAGCGAAGGCACAGGGGAAACCTAGATCACCTTCAAGGAAGTGACGGACGCCACGGGCATAAGTTTCATTGGCAACAATCGCAAATTCAGCCGTTGCAAAGAAATCTTGCGTCACAGAGCGCCATAAATCCCAAACCGGTTTGATGGTGGAATGCTTCTCTTGCTCGATGAACGGTTCAGGGTCCAGACCCGTTAATTCACCCAGCTTGCGCAGGAATTTCGTGGTAGAATCAATGCCAAAGGGCGCTTGCAGATAGGGCTTGCCCAGCACCTCACACAGACCGCGACCGAACTCGCGGTACATCGTAACGTTCACATCGGCATTCACCAAATTACGCATCTCGGCCACATGGGCTCCCAGCGGCATCACCATGTTGATTTCAGCACCGATGCCTTCAACCAAACGGCGAATTTCAGCAAGATCGGATGGCATGTTAAACGCGCCATACATCGGCCCAAGGATATTTACCCGTGGCTTTGCACCTTCTTCGCGCTTCTTTTCCGGCGGCATCCGGCCTTTGGTCATACCAAATTCGGTAAAGATCCAGGTCATCGCACGGTCTGCACATTCCCACTGATCTTCATCAATGGTGCGGGGCAAAAAGCGTTGAATATTCGTGCCTTGTGGGGTCACACCACCGCCGATCATTTCAGCAATCGAGCCGGTGACAACAACGGCAGGCAAAGCCGGATCAAGGGTCTGCCAAGCACGCTTCATCGCTTCCTCAGTGCCTTCACCCATTTCGGTTTCGGCAAGACCGGTCACGACAATAGGCAACTCATGCGGTGGCAGACCGTCGGTATAGTGCAAAACGGAGGTCACAGGCAGGTTTTCACAACCGACCGGGCCGTCAATAACAACCTGCAAACCCTTCACGGCGCAGAATGCATAAACAGCACCCCAATATCCGCCTGCGCGATCATGATCGGTGACAAGCATCAGATCATCTCCTGCGCTTTGGCGGCGCGCGCCATTTTATCAAGCTTCTTCTGATGCGCGGCACGGAAATCAGGGCGCAGGTTCGGCGCGCCTTCCCAGACACCGGCGGTGTCTTCATTGCCTACGCCCTCAAAGAACGCGCGCATCGTGTCCATTTTCTCTTTCCCGGCAATCGCGGCATTCACGACCTGCGCCAATGAACCGGCACCGGCAGGGCCCATAAGTGGCCGTGCGGAAATGAGGTTGGTAAAGTAAAGCGACGGAATACCGTGTTCCTTGGCGTGTTGCACAACAGGTGTCGTGCCAATCGCCAGATCAGGTTTGATCGCATCGACGGCGGCCAGATCATCTTCAAGTGAGGCACGATAGACAACCTTCACGCCCTTCGCAGCAAGCCATTCAGCATCCGGGCGCGACCATTCTGTCTTGGGGCAAGCCGTACCGACATAAGGCACATCAGCGCCGCTTTCGATCAGCAGGCGCGCGACCAACAACTCGGACCCTTCGTAACCTGAAAGGGTCACGGTCCCATTAATCTTGGCGCCCTCAAAAGCCCCTTTTATCGCAGGCAAGAACGCATTCTGTGCCGCTGCAATCTGATCAGGCTTCACATTATAAGAATCACCAATCGCAGCCAGCCAGTCAGCCGTGCCGTCATGGCCAACAGGGGCAGAGCCCACAATTTTGCGACCAGCGCCCTGAAATTCACGGATAGCAGAGGTGTAGAACGGATGGATCGCCGCCGCGACACCACAATCGAGCGCTGCGTAAAGTTCGCGCCATTCACGTGTCGGCACAACCGGACCAGCGGCAAGGCCCATGGGGGCCAGCATCGCGCCGATCATCATTGGATCGGCTGGGAACATTTCGCCCAATAGCGCCACAGTCGGACGGTCTGACTTGCCACCAACGGGGGCTTGCACTGGGCCTGCGGCAATCTCTTCGCGGGCATAGGCCAGCATTGCACCAGCCAAGACATCCTTGGCCTCAGCGTGGGTCGGAATGCCAAATCCCGGCACATCAATGCCCACGATCCGCACGCCGTTAATCTCTTTGGGCAACAGCCGCAGCGGCACGCCAGACGCGGTGGGGACGCAAAGGTTCGTCACCACAATCGCGTCATAGCGATCAGGATCAGCCATATCATGCACACTCTCGCGGATGTCCTCGAACAGCTTACCGGTGACCAATGTCTCGGAATTAAACGGCACATAGCCGACAGACCGACGCGCACCGTAGAAGTGCGACACAAACGTCAGGCCATACACACAGCAGGCAGAGCCAGACAAAACCGTCGCAACACGCTTCATCCGCAGGCCAACGCGCAAAGACCCGAACGCAGGACACATGCTCTGCGGTTGATCGTGGGGACCTTGCGGATAATCCTTGGCGTATTGATCCAAAATATCAGATTTGCCAGCGGCACGCGCTGCGGCTTCCATTGACCCGGCACTTGCCGTGCAACCACCCTCGAGGGCAGTCGCCTGCGTGCCAGCGTCCAGCATGTCAGAGGTTTCTTCACGCGCAACACCCTCGATGATCTGAACTTGTCCAGCGTCATCATAGCCAACCTCATAGCCTTGGGTGTCAGCATCATGCGTCATACTTGACGGACTCCTTAGGCGTCGGGGTGGCGTTCAGAATGTCTTGAAGCAAGCGCAATGTCTGCGCACGCGTGGCGCGGGCCAGCATGTCTTGCACTTCCTTAAGAACGGCATTTTCGGTGCTAGGCATCATCATAAATGACCTCCAAGCTTTCCTTGGGGGCCGCGTTTTTGCCGCGCATATCGACGTCAGTGGCAGGCACCAGTTGATAGTCGCCACCGGTGTCCTTGGCATCGAACAGACCCAGCAAACCGTCTTGATCCAGTGGGGTCGGGCGGACAGGCGGGGCAATGCCCACGGCCTCTGCCAGACCCTCAAACATTGGACCCCATTGGCTCTCGTTCGTGCCAACGATCTGATAGTTCGCGGATTTCTTCCTCAGGTCATCGTCTTGTGGAATTGCAGCAAGGACCGGAATATTAACTGCCTCGGCGAAAGCCTGGGCTTCTCCGGTCCCGTCATCCTTGTTGATAACAAGCCCGGCCACCCCAACATTACCTCCAAGCTTACGGAAGTATTCGACTGCAGAGCAGACATTGTTAGCAACATATAAGGACTGCAGGTCATTCGATCCCACCAAAATCACTTTCTGCGCCATATCGCGCGCGATCGGCAGGCCGAAGCCGCCGCAGACCACGTCACCCAGAAAATCAAGCAGAACGTAGTCAAAGTCCCAGTCGTGGAACCCCAGTTTTTCAAGCAATTCAAACCCGTGGATAATCCCACGGCCACCACAGCCGCGACCCACTTCGGGGCCACCCAGTTCCATTGCAAAAACACCGCCGCGCTTGAAGCAGACATCGCCAATGGCGACCTCTTCGCCGGACAGCTTTTTCTTTGCTGATGTTTCGATAATCGTTGGGCAAGCCTTGCCGCCAAAAAGCAGGCTTGTCGTATCAGATTTAGGATCGCAGCCAATCAGCAGCACGCGCTTGCCCATCTCGGCCATCATATGGCTGAGGTTGGCAAGGGTGAATGATTTACCGATGCCACCTTTGCCATAAATCGCGATGATCTGCGTTTTTGACGTTGGCACACCCTGCGGCACTTCGAGCGACGGCTCTTCATTGGCCTCATCGCGCAAGCGCTGATCAAAGTCCTTCAGGTTTGGTATTTCGTCTTTCATGAAGTTCCCCAATTCAAGATCATTTTCAGACACGCAGGGTCGGTGAACGCGGTCTTGTATGCGCCGCTGGCGAGGTCGGCGGGTTGTTGATGCGTAATCAGATCGGCCAATTCCAACACACCAGCCTCGACCAAGGCTTTGGTGGCGGTCATGTCATCTGGCGCCCATTCGGCGCTGATGCGAAAGCGGGCCTCTTTCATAAAGGCGGGCGGAAAGGCGAATTGCAGCGGGGCGGTATAGAAACCCGCCAGTACAATCTCGCCCCCTTTGGCGATACGGCCAATCCAATCGTTCAGCAAATCACCACGACCGGATGCGTCATAAACCGACTTATAATCGCGACGTTCGTCCAGTTCAGGCGTTGTTACTTCATAGCCTACGGCGCCTTCCATGCGGATGGGATCAACCTCCCACACTGTCGGCGCAGGCGCACCAGAGGCCACGGTCAAACGGGCCAGCAAACGGCCAAGAACACCGTGGCCGATAATCAAATCAGGGACGGCTTTGTTGGGGCCAGCCATCGCATGACGTGCAGTGGCAGCCAAAGCAAGCAAAGCACCAGCAGCACCAAGACCGGAATCAATCCGGGTGACGCGTGACGCCTTTGTCACCAGCGTTTCCGCCGCAGCCCCGAACAAACCAAATGCACCTTCATAGCAGCTTGCGCCGGGCACAAACACATGTTCGCCCACGCGGTAACCGCTGTCGACACCCGCCTCGATCACTTCGCCGGCGGCCTCATATCCGGGGATTAAAGGATAGCCCATTCCGGGGAACGGCGGCATTTCACCTGTCCAAAACAGCTTTTCCGTACCAGTAGAGATGCCAGAATGCTTGATCGCGACGACAATATCATCAGCCGCAGGGGATACGATTCCCACCTGATCAATCGCCAATTTACCTGGCGCTGATAGGATAACGGCCTTTGTTTGCAACGTTTTTCTCCCTTGTGAGGCAAATGATAGGCGTACCATTTGCGACACTCTGTCCATCCACAGTTTAGCCTTACATACCATAGTGTCAATTTATTTAGACAGCTAAAGTGTCAACTTTTCTTTACACCCTCTATAACCGAGGTGATATAAGCCCTGCGCGGTCGAGGCATCTGGATTTCATCAAAGCCTGCTTGCGCCAGCAGCGCCGCGATCTGTGCTTGGGATCGTGCACGCCCCGTACGCATCGCCGCGCAATAAAGCGCAAAATACGCGTCGCCCGCCCGCTGCGGGCTGTCGCCGCCAGTCATGGGTTCAGAAATCAGGATGCGGCCACCTGCGGGCAACGCATCATGAACAGCGTTGAGCAAGGCAATCACCGTTTCATCCGCGTGATCGTATAACACGCGCACAAGGCTGATGATATCAGCACCTTGTGGCAGCGGGTCGTCCCGAAAGGACCCAGGTACGATGTCAACGCGATCAGCAAGCTGCGCATCATCAAAACGTTTTGCGGCCGCCGGCACGACAGCAGGCAGATCAAAAAGGGTCATCTTCAGATGTGTATGGGCCGTACCAACGGCGGCTAGAAACGCGCCGGTTCCGCCGCCCACATCAAGGATATGCTGGGCGTCGGAAAACTTGACTGTGGCAAGCGTATCTTCTGCCACCAGAACCTGACTATCCGTCATGAGCTGCGAATACTTGGCCGTTGTTATCGGGTCCGTCGCACCGCTTGCACCAAAGACATATGGCCAGAATTCCGCTAATTCAGTTTCAACCTCACCTTTGAAGAATGCGACCGGATCGGCCAAATCCAAGTAAAGCACATCATGGTGATCAATCATCCCCGCCAACCCCGGAACACCCGCCAATGCGGCCCCGCGCGTGGTCAGCGCATAGCGCCCGGACCGGCGGCGCTTAAGCAGGCCAATTGCTGTTGCAGCGCTTAATAATAGGGGCATGCGATCTGGCGGCATCCCAGCCTCAAGAGCCAATGCATCGGCAGTCATTTCGCGGTCCAAAAGCATATCCGGCAGCTTAAGCCGCACAAAGGCCTGCAAGATCTGGCTGTGGCAAAACCCGGCCACCAGATCGAACATCGCTTCACCTTCGGATTTTACGAAACGGCGGGTTAAAGGAAAACGTGCAGCCCAGCTTTGAAATCCACGTGACGCCACAAGGCGGGTCAAACGGCCAGATCGCTTAACTGCCCCACGCGGCAACGCAGGTTTAGGTGCAGGGATGTCGAGGTCTTTCATTACTCGCCGGGAACAGTGGGCCTGCCGCGCGCACCCGCAGGCACCAGTTTATCGGCATAGGCCCGGACCATCTGCGCCAATGCAGCCTCACCGGGGCATGACGGGATTGACGAAATAGCCCCGCCCAGAATGTCATCAAAACGCTGAATCGCACCCTGCACACCATATGATGCAACCGCATTGGGGCGACCATGCAGATCGTCTTGTCCGGCTGGTTTGCCCAAGGTCTGTTCGTCACATAGCGCATCACGCAAATCGTCGGCAACTTGGAATGCCTCACCAATGCGTGCGCCCAATTCTTCCCACGGCTCTGCCTCTTGACCGGCGGCCACGGCACCCATTTGGGTCGCGGCAATGAACAAGGCACCCGTCTTGGCCTGATGATAGGCCGACAGATCAATCTGATCTTCGCTTTCCCAGCCCTGGCCTGCACAGATACCAAAGGGCATGCCCGTCCGCGTGCCAAGGATGTCGATCAGGCGCAGCGCACGGTCGGGCATATCGGATGCAGCGCGTGCCAAAATCTGAAAACCCATGATGATCAGGCTATCACCGGCAAGAACCGCCAAAGGTTCGGAATACGCGCGATGCACGGCGGGCTTGCCCCGCCGCATATCGGCATCATCGAAACAAGGCAGGTCGTCATGGACAAGGCTGGCGCAATGGATCACTTCCAACGCGACGCCAGCTGCATTCGTCAGTTCGGGACGATCATCGCCACAGGCCATCGCCACAGACGTCAGGATCGTCGGCCTAATACGCGCACCGCCCGGGGTGACGGCATATTCCAACGCAGCCGCAAGCTTGGCCGGGGCAACACCGCCCTGACCAGACGCAATCGCCTGCGCCATTGTCGCGTCAATCCGCTCTGAGATTCTCATGCGCGTCTCCTTTGCAATCTATAGTGTCTATTTTAGTTTACATATGTCAATGTAAATTAGAATTAACGGAGACTCAGAAGGCGGATGAAAGCCGACAAGCCCAAAATCGTTATCATCGGCGCCGGAATCGGCGGATTGGCCGCAGCCTTGCGGCTTAGCCATCAAGGCTGTGATGTGACAGTTTTGGATATGCACGGCGCGCCCGGCGGCAAAATGCGCACGGTTGCATCCGATGCCGGGCCAGTGGATGCCGGACCGACGGTACTCACGATGCGGCCTGTCTTTGAGGCGCTGTTTGCAGATGCGGGTGAAACACTCAGCGATCATCTTACCCTGCAACCACTGACGACGATTGCACGGCACTACTGGGATGATGGGGCAACGCTTGATCTGAATGCGGACCCTGCCAAAAGCCTGTCCAATGTTGCAGCGGCCTTTGGAACACAGGCCGCGCATGAATTTGAGGCCTTCTCGGCACGGGCGCAACGCCTCTTCAAAGCGTTTGACGCCCCAATGATGCGCACCGCTGAACCAAACCAAATGGCGGTGACCGAAGCAGTGCTAGGGCAGCCCAGCCTGATCCCGGATATGGCCCCGCATCGGACGCTGGCAGGTTTGCTCAAACGATCATTCAGTGATCCGCGGCTGGCGCAGCTGTTTGGACGCTATGCCACCTATGTGGGCGGGTCGCCCTATGCGTCGCCTGCGATCCTGTCGCTGATCTGGCAGGCCGAAGCGCAAGGCGTTTGGTCGGTTGCAGGTGGCATGCACACACTGGCGCAGACCATCGCAGACCTTGCCGAAAAACGCGGTACGGCTTTCCACTATGGCACAACGGCCACCCGCATCACCCGGCAGAATGGGCGCATCAACGGCGTACAAACTGATGAAGGACACTTCACAGCAGATACCGTACTATTTAACGGGGACCCCCGCGCATTGGCGAAAGGGTTACTTGGCGAAAGGGTGCAAGCGGCAGTCAGTCGAAAACACACTGAACCGCGCAGCCTATCCGCCTTTGTCCACGCCTTTGCCGCCGCCCCCAGCGGTATTGATCTTGCACATCACACCGTCTTTTTCGGGCACGATCCCCGGTCCGAGTTCAAGGCGCTCGCCAAAGGTGAGATGCCTGCCGACGCTACCCTTTACCTTTGCGCCCAAGACCACGGACATGCCGCCGCCAATGCCTTGCAACGGTTCGAGATCATCATGAATGGCCCGCCCGTCCCGCGCGATCCTGCTAAGGAGAAAGCCCCATGTCAGACACAGATTTTCGAGCGGCTCCGCGACTTCGGCCTGACCTTCAGCCCAACGCCGGGACCGGACGCGTTGACGACACCGCAGGGCTTCGACGCGCTGTTTCCCGCGAGCAGCGGTTCCCTTTACGGGCAGAGCCCACATGGGCTGATGGCAGCCTTCAAACGCCCGACGGCACGGACGAAAGTGCCGGGGCTGTATCTGTGCGGGGGCGGGGCACATCCGGGGGCGGGGGCGCCGATGGCGACACTCTCCGCCATGCACGCGGTCGCGGCGATCATGACGGACCATGCTTCCACCTTGACGTCCCGCCCAACGGCTACGCGTGGTGGTACGTTGACGGGATCAGCGACTGCGGGACGAAAGCGGTCTCTGTCATAGGATTTATCGGATCGGTGTTTTCGCCGTGGTACGCATGGTCAGGGCGCAAAGACCCTGCCAACCACTGCTGCATCAATGTGGCAACCTACGGTCCCGGCGGGCGGTTCACGATGACGGACCGTGGGCGCGAGGCGCTGACAACCACCACGAACACCTTGACCGTCGGCCCGTCGAATATGCATTGGAACGGCAACGCTTTGGTCATCAATATCAACGAGGTCAGCAGCCCGCCGTTGATCAGCCGCGTGAAGGGGCAAATCACGATCACGCCGCATGCAATGACCAACGTCGAACTGCCCCTCACCCCCGACGGCGCACATATCTGGCGGCCCTTCGCGCCGTCCTCTGACATCAAAGTTGATCTGGATGCCAAAGGCTGGCAATGGTCCGGCCACGGCTATTTCGACAGCAACTTTGGGACAAGGTCACTGGAAGAGGATTTCAGCTTTTGGACATGGGGCCGCTACCCGACCAAGGCGGGCGCGACCTGCATCTACGACGCAGTGCGACGCGATGGCACGACATTGGACACGGCAATTGCGTTTGACGGGGACGGCCAGGCCAAGATCGTCAACGCCCCACCCCGCACCCGTTTCAAACGGTCCCTCTGGCAAGTCATGCGCGAAACCCGCGCTGATCCGGGCGTGATGCCGAAACAAGTGCTGCCCATGCTGGACGCGCCGTTCTATTCACGGTCTGCCGTGCAGACGCAGCTTGATGGGGAATTCGTGACAGGCGTGCATGAGGCGCTGGATTTGAACAGGTTCCGGTCGCCGTTGCTTAAGCCAATGCTGGCGGTCAGGGTGCCGAGGCGGAAGGGGTGGAGCGGTTAGGGTCTGGTTTGAGACCGTTTCGACCAATGCTGCGCTAAATGCGAATGGCGACTTTCGGTATCAGACATATTCAAACCCATCTACGTAACTTGTGAGCGAGTTCGCTTCCGCCAAAGATATAAAGCGCCAATGAAAAAGCATATTCCTCCCAAAACAGAAAAGACTTTACCCATTGATGTGTAAAACTTCATCATACTCACACTTCGAATTTCGCCAGCCTCCCAATCAACCCGCCCATCAACAATGTCGCCGTCATTGTGGGGTTTGGGGCTGACCCATGCCGATCCTGAATATGTTATGGATGTTCCGTCATTTTGAAGGGCTTTAAAAAGAGGCCTGTAAACGATTCCATTGTCGCTTCTTCGGCTTTCCATGGATACGACATGCACTTCTTCCACCACAGAGCGCGCTGAGAACGCACTACTTGAATAGATGAAATACAGTCCAACGATGCTGAAAATCATTCCATTTAGGACTGCGATATAGGGTAGCATTTTCAGACATTTGACATAGAAATCGGCAAAGCTTGTTGGCATGGAAAGCATGATATGGCACCAAAGAAAAGTTTGTTTATCGACGCCTATCCCAAAAGAGCCACGACTTGAATATTGTACCACCTTGTTCGCCGAATTTTGTTTGGCGAGAAATCAGACGTTTAACAAATACGGCCATTGGCGCGACTGCGGCCAAAGCCCGCTCCGTCCCGCATACCCGCCCTTCACTCACCCACCCAAAGTCACAATCACCCCACCTGCCGCCTGTGCATCATCAGCATCATGCGTCACCATCAGCACCGGCAATTGCCGCACCTTTGCCCGGTCAAAGACCATATCGCGCACTTGTGCCCGCAGCGCTGCATCCAGCCGTGAGAACGGCTCATCCAGCAGCAGCCCGCAAGGCTCTGACAGCAGCATCCGCATTAAGGCAACACGCGCTTTTTGCCCACCCGACAGCGTCGCTGGATCACGGTCTGCGAAACCGCTCAGCCCGACCTCATCCAGTGCTTCTGCGATCTTCGCTTTGCGCTGTGCCGCCGACCCACCGGGCTGCAATCCAAACGCCAGATTGGCCCCGACCGACAAATGCGGGAACAGCAGGTCATCCTGAAACAGGATGCCGACCCGCCGCTGGTGCGAGGCGGCATGGGTGATGTTGTGCCCATCCAACCAAACCTCGCCCGTGGCCATGAAATCAGGCGCAAGCGTGCCGGTGATAAACGCCAGCAAGGTCGATTTGCCCACCCCAGACGGCCCCATGACCGTCAACACCTCACCCGGGGCGATGTCATGGTTCACCGACAACAGCGGCGCGCCTTCTTTGGTGATCGTTACATCACGCAGGGCCAATCCCTTATCCATGTCGCAACCCTTTTCTGTTTCGCCACACCACTGCGGGGATCAGCAAAGCCAGTGCAAATGGCACCAAAGCTGCGCCTGTCTGCATCAACCCGTAAACCCCAATCGCACGGCGATCACCGCCAGAGGCCAGCGCCACAGCCTCGGTCGTCAGTGTCGCAACGCGGCCCCCGCCAATCAGCAGCGTTGCCAGATACTGCCCGACAGATACAGCCAATCCAACGGCCAAAGCCGTCAGGATCGGGCGCAACAGCATTGGCAAACGCACGCGCCACAGCACACCATTCGGGCTCGCGCGCAACGCAGCGGCAATCGTACCCATACGGGTGTCCCATGCGCGAAACGGGTCAGCCAACGACAAGAACACATATGGCAAAACAAAAACCAGATGTGCCAATATCACGGGTATGCGCCCCACATCCGCACCAAGGCTCAACATCAGGGTTTGCAGCCCCGGCAGGAATGCCGTCTGCGGGATCAGCAGTGGCAGATAAAGCAACCACACCGCGCGCTGGCTGAAAGACAAACCATAGCGATACTCAGCTTCTAAACACCCAATCGTCAGGATCAACGCCGCCAAAGCGACGGTCACGGCAATCAAGGCCGTTTCACCCAGCGCGTCTAACGTGCCGGGGCCAAAGCGCATCCAATTGCGCCATGTGAATGCATCTGGAAAAGCGTCAGGAAAGCCCCAAAAGCCGGCAAAAGACCAGATTGTCAGCACAACAAGACCAAGCAGAACGCTAAGCGCGCACAATGTCCCGGCGATCAATGCACCCACGGCCACAACGCCATCCGCCTTGCCGCGTGCACCGGATGCGATCCAGCGCGCACCCAAGCGCGCCACAACGTATTCACCAAACCGCCAAAAGACCAATGCGCCAATGACCAGCCCCAGTTGCAGCAAAGCGCCCGCTGCCGCTTCCAGCCGCATGGCAAGATCAGGATCAGACATCCATTTGACGATTTGAACGGACAAGGATGGTGGCGTATTGGGGCCAAGAATGACTGCGACATCCACAACAGACATGGAATAGGCCAAGACCACATAAATCGGCGGCCTGATTTGCGCATAAACACGCGGGAATACGGTCTTCAACCAGCCTGTCACCCGCCCGTACCCTAACGCCTGCGATATCGCGACGCTGCGCTGCGCATCGGCTTGCCCAAGGGCCGCGAGGGTGATCAACAGCAGAAACGGCACCTCCTTGACGATGAGACCTGCGGTCATCGTCAGACCCCAGGTGTCTTGCACAATCAGCAGGTCCGGCGGGCGGTCCCACCCGGTAACGCCCGGCGACAACAAGCGAGAGATCCAACCCGAAGGTGCAATAAGAAAGGCCAAACCAAAGGCCGCTGCCGCATGCGGTACGGACAACAATGGCGACAAAAGTCGCTCTAACGCGCGAAAGGGTTTTGTACCTGACCAGCCCGCTGTCACTAACATCACAATCGCTAGCGATATGGATGTGGCCAATAACCCCGTCGAGATTGACAAGAACATCGCCCGTGGCAGGCCCGCCCAATCAAACAAATCGCGGAATGGGGCCAGCGACGGCCCCGTCAGCCCCGCTGCGGGTAAATGCCCGAACGCGGGCAGCAGCGTACCCCACAGGCCAGCCGCAACCGGACCCAACATTGCAAGCAATGTCAGGATCGGCAAAAGCGGAAGAAAGCGGCGGCGGTTCATTCTAGCTCCCGGCCCGGGCAGAACCCGGGACGGGTCAGCATGGTTTTTGGATTACTCGGACACACCGTAGCGTATCATCCAGTCATCAGCGATGCGGGTCGCCCAGCTTGGATGCGGTTCGTCTTGCACTGTGCCCAGTTCGGCAGGCGACAGCGTGGCAACACCCAACTCAAGCGCTTCAAACAATGCACGGTCATTGTCAGACAATGCATCCATGTTCAGCACAGTGCCATAACCCAAAATCGCAGGATCCTGCGCGCGCGCCTGTGCCTCTGGTGACATCAAGAAGTTTGCGACAACCATCGCACCCGCTTTGGAACCAGAGTTGTAAGGGATCGCCACAAATGACGCGTTACCGATCGTACCTTTGTCCAACACGAATGTGCGCACGGTGGGCGGTAATTCATTGTTGGCAATCGCAGTTGAAGCAGCACTAGGGCTGAACGAAATCGACAGGTCAAGTTCGCCATCGGCAATCAACGGGAACATGGCCGTGCCAGTGGGCGGATAGGCCTTGCCTTCGCGCCATAGGTTCGGTGTCAGTTCATCCAGATAGGTCCAAAGAGGTGCGGTCACTTCGTCATAGTTTTCATCCGTCGCTGGATCAGCCAACACCGACGGATCAGGCAGAATATCAACCAAAACCTGCTTTAGAAACGTTGTCCCAAGGAAATCGGGTGGCTGTGGATAGCTAAAGCGACCGGGGTTGGCTTGGGTCCATTCTAACAGCGCCTGCATCGACCCAAGGCGGTCTGGCATATCAGCGGTGTCATGTACAAAGACAACCTGCGCCATTGCCCATGGGCTTTCAAACCCATCGGTGGGGACGGTAAAATCGGTCTGTACAGTCTTGCCTTCAACATCGACAAACGCCCAGTTCGGCAACTGTTCGGCGTAGGGGCCAAACAGCAGATCGGCGTCTTTCATTGCTGCAAAATTCGCGCCATTAATCCAGATCATGTCGATGGCGCCGTCATCATCTTCGCCGGCCTGCTTTTCAGACAGCACGCGGGTGACGGCATCGGCGGTATCAGTCAGCTTTACATGTTCCAGCGTCACACCATAGTCTTCCATCACACGATCACCGACCCAGGCAAGGAAATCGTTGGTTGTGGTCGACCCACCCCAAGCATTCCAAAATACAGTCTGCCCTTCAGCTTCGGATGTGACGGCGTCCCAATTTGCAGGATCAATGTCGGCCAACGCGGGCACGGGGGCCAGCAAAACGGCCAATACGGCGAGATGTTTCATATGTGTCGTCCTTTAGTGCGTGTAGATTTGTTTGGCGGCATAAATCCGCAGTGTGGCGGTCGCAAAGCAAAGGATGCCGAACACCCAAGCCAGCGGAGAAAAGTAAGCAGGCAGCAGACAAAGAATGACAAAGAACACGATCGTCTCTGTCCCTTCCAGAATACCGTTTGAGTAGTAGAGAGACTTCTGACCTTGCGCATCGGTCTTGTGACCATGCTTTTCAGCCAAAATCGCATAGCCCAGAAAACTGGTCCCATTGAAGTAAAAAGACGCCAGCAGAAACGCACCTGCCGCACCATTCAAAGTTGGATCATAGATCACAAAAGCCATTGGAATGGCGCCGTAGAACAGAAAATCGACGGCAATATCAAGATATCCACCAAAGTCTGTTTTCTGCGTGGCACGGGCAACAGCCCCATCCAGACCATCTGCGATCCGGCTTGCCAGCAACGGGACCAGCGCCCAGCCAAACTGCCCCATGGCAATCAACAACGCCGCAAACAGCCCAAGACCCAGACCAATCAACGTAACGCCATCTGCCGTAAACCCACGTCCGGCCAATCCGCGACCGATCTGGTTCAGCGGTGGGTCGATCAATTGACGTGCATAACGGTCGAGCATCCGGCCTCATCCCAAGTTCGCTTCCTTGTGGACGATGCAACCCTTTGGCGCAATCAACCTGACGGGAAAGTGAGGGCAACGCGCAAGTTTGTCACAAATCTAAGGCGTCGTAGCGCGAAAGGTAAGAAAACTGCGCGCCCGAGCACTTATCCATCATTGGCAAGGCGTGGACGACCGCTTGCCTCAACCCGCAATGATGCTTCAACAAACATCGCCCGGTTATCGATTTTTGCCTGCGTGACATTGCGCGCCACTGTGAACCTGATCTCATCAACTCCTAATGCATGCATCCGCGCCTCGACGTCAGATCGCAAAGCGGCCTCAAGAAGATTTAGCGCCTCATCTAAGTCAGCGCATGTCCGAGGTCCGCCTGCCAAATGCACAACGAAGCTCTCCTCGCCTGCACTTGTGACCGTACCGGTGACTTGCGCGCGCGCCTGACCCACAACAGCCCCAATCGCATTGGCCACACCGCCATTTTTCTGCTAAATCATCTGCGTGCCCAGCCGGTGACCGACAGCGCCATAATAGGTCGGGGCGGACGCACGCAACCCGATCACTGGCACACCTAAAGACATCCGCAATTTCACGACACCGTCATGACGATCAAGCCCTGCGATGCTCAATGGATGCTGGGCAAGAACACCGGGGTCAGCCCACTCCCGATCATCGTCGGCAAATCCGGCCGCAAGCAGGCAATCCACCGTTTGCGCTGTCAATTGATCGACAATCTGTCGGGCCAGCGCTGTCCCATTCTTGGCCAACCGCGCACCAGCCCCTGTGCGACGGCGGGCAAACAGCATGAGCGCCTTTTCAGCCGCTGTGGCATCCCATGTATCCAGCAGCCCAAGGGCATGTGATGCATCGGATGGGGTGACACCAGCCAGAACAACCAGACCATGCCCCATCAAACGGCCAAGTGCGGGTTTTTCCATGCGTGTTTGCACCGCGTGCCCCAACCGCAAAGGCCCATCCGCCCAAAGTGTTTGTGGTAAGGGTCGTGGACAGCGATATCATCGCAACGTCAGGCCCTTTGATCCCTGCGTTTGCAACAGCCGCATCAATCGCACTGCTTACACCAATCGCAAGGTCAGGGCGCGACGTCAGCGCCTTGGCGGACGCAACGACACTGTCTTGCGCATCATCAATGATGACAGCATCGGTACAGGTGCCACCCGTATCAACACCCAAGAGGTAAGCCATTGATGCGCCCTGTTCTTTGCCGCCTTGCCGATAAGCACAACGATGGTCCAAAAGGCAACGTCAATCCACCACAGTTCTGCCAAAAGCTGCACTTACTGCGCAGGCAACCTTTACGTTAACCACATGATCGCCCATCCTGCGCCAAGCACGACTGACAAGAGACCCAAGATGTTCAAGAAATCCATTGGCCAAGCCCATGAAAAGCTGGTGTTCAATCGCCGCGTCCGCGTTTTGGTGGAAAAGA
Organism: Roseobacter sp. CCS2; assembly: GCF_000169435.1. Taxonomy (GTDB): domain Bacteria; phylum Pseudomonadota; class Alphaproteobacteria; order Rhodobacterales; family Rhodobacteraceae; genus Yoonia. The sequence continues at coordinate 978,711 of NZ_AAYB01000001.1, forward strand.
TCGGGGCGTTACTGCCTCCAGGCTCTGATATGCTTGATGTGGGCACGGGTGATGGGCAGATCGCCAAGATGATCGGCGCGCGTCAGGATGGCACATCGGTGCAAGGCATCGACATCATGAAACGCGACACGATCCATATTCCCGTTACGCTGTTCGACGGCACCACCATTCCGATGGATGACAACTCTGTCGATGTGGTGACATTCGTCGATGTGCTGCACCACACCGATGATCCACAAGTCCTCATCAGCGAAGCATCGCGCGTGGCCCGCAAAGCAGTGATCATCAAGGATCATTTGAGCGAAAACAAACTTGACCATATGACCTTGCGCGCGATGGATTGGGTCGGCAACGCGCCACATGGCGTGGTGCTGCCCTATAACTACGCGCCGCGCCGGGATTGGGACGAGTGGTTTGCGAAGGCGGATCTTGCGACAGATAAATTTATCACCGACATTCCGCTTTATCCTGCCCCCCTTAGCTGGGTGTTTGGGCGCAAGTTGCATTTTGTGGCGCGGCTTACACCGAACGCGGCCTGAAGATCACATAACGGCAAATCAGATAGCTGACGACGGCGGCCATGCCTGCGGTCGCCAGAAATAAAGCTGTGTCGATCACAAAGTTCCGTGTGACAAAGCGGCTGGTGATGGTCGAGACGATGGCCAGGCTGCCCAATTGCGTCGCACCATAGATCAACATGGCGGTCTTACCTGATCGACCATCCCGAAAGGTGAACTTTTTCTGCGCCAAAAAGGCCAAAGGAATGCACAGCAGATAGACCATAACGCTTGTCAGCAGCGGCGGCATCTCTGCAAAGTTGATCAAACCTGCCGTGACCAGTGCATACCCAAGGCTAAAGCTGCCCCCAACAATCAAAAACCGCATGAACGTCCAGATCTGATTAGGGCCGCTCATTCGCGGATCACTTCGAACAAAATCTGAATGTCGTCATCAACGGCAACAGGCCGCAACCAATCGGCGCTGCCTCCATTGGCGAGGGTATTAGCAAAGCCATCGTCATAGCCATAACCGCGACAGATCAGCAGGTGGGTCGCGGGTGATGCCCGGACATAGGCAGCCATATCTGCGTTGTTCATACTGAACGGCAGAATGCCGTTTTCCATCGCCTTGGCACTACGGTGATATGGTGCTGACAAACCGTCGTGATGCGTTGCCCAGATCAGCCCCGGACCAAAGTTAATATGGCTTAGCAAAACTCCCGGTGGCACCGCATTAAGTGATCTAAGCGACGTATATTCCAAGCAGTCGTCGCGTGACAGCGTATTTGTGCCCTGCCCTTTTGCAATAAAGGGTTTTAATGCGTCAATAAATAAGCCGGGCGACGTCATCATTACAGTGACCGCAATGGCAAGCAGACCTTTTGTCAAATCACGCTTGTTGAGATAGCCTTGCAGCAAATGCGCGGCAACAACGCCCCCAATAACCGGAACGACAGAGGCGACCATAATAACCGTCCGCATCTGTAGAAACACCATCAATACCCCGGCAGCGCATAGGATCAACAACAAGCCAAGCGCTTGATCTGGATAATGCCCTGACCGACGCGATGTGCCCCACAACGCCCTTCCGGCAAATAACGACACCAAAACTGGCAGCAGAAACAAAAGCGCTGTCATAGGCCGAGCCTGCGCAAACAAAAAGGCGGGTTTCGCTTCGGTGATACGACCACTTATTGTTTCTTGAATAACCTCAGGCAGCGCGCCGTAGGGGCCAACTAAACACCCCGATAGCAAAGGCCACACCAACAACATACCGATTGCGGTCAGTACGGCAGCCGCACCCAACTGCAGCCAAGGCCCCTTTAGCCAACGATGCAAAAGCAGCGGCATTGTGCTGGCAAGGATTGCAACGGCGACCAGCAACAAGGTTTGCGGCCCTAGTTGGTCACATACCTGCTGCATCCGCATAACCGGTGGCGTCTGACCCAACCAGAAAACAACACTGCCGATGCCCAAAGCGGCGCAAAAAGTGAATAGCAAAGACCGCGTTAATGGCGATGGCAAAAAGACGACACGTATGAATATGGCCAGACCGCCGCCTATAATAAAGGGCAGGCTCTCTAACCCTACTGCCAGTGAAAATGCAGCAGCAATACCGCCGATACAGCCTGCAACAACAGGCCGGCTGGGCCAGATGACGGCAAAAGCCAGAAGGACCATCATCAAAAGTTGGACATTGTGGTGATCAAGCTGTCCCGCCCGGGAATGCAGGTCAGCAGTCAGAGGCCAAAACGCCACACATAGCACCGCAAAACATGCCGCGGCGCGTCCAAAAATATGCTGAGTGCCAAAGCCTACCACAAGCAAATGAATGATCATGATCATCGTAGGCCAAAGTGTGGCGGCCACCAATTCGGCAACGTCCATCGGGAAGATAAACGAAAACGGGATAATCAGTGCAGCAATGCCAACGTCGATATATCGCGACCAATGCAGCGGCACGCCATCAGGTGGCAGCAACCGATACTGCGCGACATCGTACCAACCTTGGCCTGCGATCCAGTCGCGAACGGACAGCAAACGCATCACATCGTCATTGTCCTGACTGGAAAACGCAGTGCCCAGCTTTACACCATCAATAGCGGCTTTCAGCATGACGATCAAAACTACCAGCCAAAGCACCGCGCGCAAAGGATGAGCAAGCAACATGCGTAGTCCGGAACGTTGGATCATAAAGGCCAGCAATCTTTGAATAAACAGCGAAACTATTAACATCTGTTCGTATCGTGCAACAATGTTTGAAATAGGGCGTTACGCCGCTAATAATAGCTGTTGCACAAAGGTCGCGCTGTGCCAAAGGTAGCGCACGGCGTCGTCTGAATTACGCCCTACTTTGCGGCTAGCCATACTCTGGCGACCGTAAGAACCAAAGCGAACCGATATGACCGAACTGACAATCCTGATGCCTTGCCTTGATGAGGCTGAAACGCTTGAAACCTGTATCGTCAAGGCGTTCGACTATCTTAAGCGGTCCGGTGTGGATGGCGAGGTGCTGATCGCCGACAATGGGTCAACAGACGGCAGTCAGGAGATTGCGCGAGGGTTAGGTGCGCGCGTGGTTGATGTACCTGTCAAGGGATACGGGGCCGCTCTTGGTGCCGGTATCGCACATGCCAAGGGTCGGTTTGTGATCATGGGCGATAGCGACGATTCCTATGATTTTTCGGACCTCGATCCCTTTGTGGAACAACTGCGTGATGGTGCAGACCTTGTGATGGGCAACCGCTTTAAAGGCGGGATTGCAAAAAACGCGATGCCGCCATTGCACCGTTATCTTGGCAACCCGGTGCTATCGACCGTGGGCCGCGTCTTTTATCGCACCCCGGTCGGCGATTTTCACTGCGGGCTGCGCGGGTTCTCAAAAGAGGCCATTCAGGGCCTGCATTTGAACACGCCAGGTATGGAATTCGCGTCCGAGATGGTTATCCGCGCCACGCTTTTTGGCCTTGATATTCGCGAAGTACCAACAACGCTGAAACCCGATGGCCGGACACGCGCGCCACATCTGCGCAGCTGGCGCGATGGCTGGCTACACCTGAAACTGCTGCTCACATTTGCGCCCTATTGGTTGTTCTATTATCCCGGTCTGGCGCTTTTTGGCATTGGTCTGGTCAGCTTTACGGCACTGATGTTTGGCCCTGTCACCATTGGCAACGTTAGCTTTGATGTCGCCACCATGATCCTGGCGAGTGCGCTGATCCTGACAGGTTTTCAGATGGTCTGTTTTCACGCACTCACACGTATCTTTGCGGTTCGCTTCAATCTGCTGCCGCTGTCGCCCAGATACGAGCGTTTCCGCAACATGATTTCAGTAGATAACGCCTGCATCATTGGTGGACTGCTTTTGTTAACTGCCCTTGTCTCAACCTTGGCTGGCGTCTTTAGTTGGGGGGCCACGGGGTTTGGTGATATGGTCGCCACAGATATCGTGCGCCCTGCCGCATTGTCTGTGGTTTGCGCATCGCTGGGGGTGCAGGTGATCACAACCGGCTTTCTGTCTTCAATGCTGCAACAACCCATCCGGCCCGGCATAAACTAGCGCTATTGCGGCAGATGATCCCTTGGTCGATAGTTGGGTCATGGTAGACCAAACACATCTGATGGATCAGGTCAAAAACCGACGCGATGATCTGATCGCGCTGACCCAAGATCTGATCCGTATCCCCACATTGAACCCGCCGGGCGATTGCTATCGCGAAATTTGCGAATATCTGGATGTGCGTTTGCAGAAATCCGGCTTTCAAACTGAACTGATCCGCGCGTGCGGTACGCCCGGTGATAGCAATAAATACCCGCGTTGGAATATCGTCGCGCGACGCGAAGGCGGGCAAAGTGGTGACTGCGTCCATTTCAACAGTCATACAGATGTGGTTGAGGTTGGCAGCGGCTGGACCAAAGATCCCTTTGGCGGTGACTTTCACGACGGGAAAATCTATGGGCGCGGTGCCTGCGATATGAAAGGCGGGCTGGCTGCGTCTATCATCGCCGCTGAGGCATTTATGGAAACGCATCCTGACTTTGCCGGTGCTATCGAAATCTCTGGCACAGCAGATGAAGAATCCGGCGGTTATGGTGGCGTCGCCTATTTGGCCGAACAAGGCTACTTCGACCCCGCGCGCGTGCAGCATGTGATTATCCCCGAACCGCTGAACAAAGATCGTGTTTGCCTGGGCCATCGCGGCGGCTGGTGGGCGGAAATCGAAACTTTCGGCGAAATCGCCCATGGGTCGATGCCGTTTCTGGGCGATTGTGCTGTCAGGCACATGGGGGCCGTCCTGACCGAATTCGAAGACAAGCTTTACCCCGTCATGGCCGCCCGCACGACCGACATGCCTGTGGTGCCAGAGGGCGCGCGGTCCTCGACCATGAACATCAATTCGATCCACGGCGGACAACCCGAACAAGACGACGACTACACCGGCCTGCCTGCGCATTGCGTGCCCGACAGCTGCCGCATCGTGATTGATCGCAGGTTTCTGGCCGAGGAAAATGTGGACGACGTACGGGGTGAAGTCCGCGCATTGCTGGAAGGGCTGAAAGCCAACCGCGACCGTTTTGATTATGACATGCGCGAAATCAATGTGGTCCTGCCCAGTATGACAGATCAAGATGCGCCCATCGTGCAGACGGTCGCATCCGAAATCGAAAAGGTGCTGGGCAAACCAGCCGAATTCGTAGCCTCGCCCGGCACCTACGACCAGAAACACATCGACCGAATTGGTAAGCTGAAAAACTGCATCGCCTATGGGCCGGGAATATTGGAGCTGGCGCATAAGCCCGACGAATACGTTGGCGTGGATGATATGATCGACAGCGCGCAGGTGATGGCTGGAACGTTGCGGCGGATACTGTTGAGGGAATAAACGGGTTCTCCATCAGCAAATGTCGGGTTTGAGCCCAAAGAGAGTGATGCTGCATGATGCACAAATGACCGCTTTCGTAAAATCTGGTGAAGACTTCTGAAGGCCCAAATTCTGTCAAACTAATGTTATTTAGATTTCGCATGCGCCGCTTGTTCAAGGATACGCACTCAATGTTCCGGTTGAAGCCCATAAAAGTCATGACCGTTTTCGCATCGTGCCTTACGGCGACGCAGGCATTGTCTGTCCAAGTTAGCTATTTTGGCGACAGCGTTGCTCTGGTCATGCTTGATCCTGAGGCTGCGGCTTTTGAATGTGCCTACAACGATCTGCCAGCACAGATCGAAATAAACGAAGATACGCGTGCAGAAGTGCGGATTAGTTTTGTGTCGGCCCTGTTTGGCTATGAGGAACCGCCTCAAGCTGTTGTCGAGAGTGGGACCGAAGTCGTTGAAAGGCGCGGCACCGATAGCGTACGCGTGCGGGTTCAAGACAATTCATCCGGTGTTGATCCAGAACCTACCAGTCAAGATGCCGACAGGCCGACTTTATTGCCCGATGAATGGCATGTGACAGTTACAGGTGAAATCGATTTCTGCGTAGGTTTAGCGACGCTTAAGATAATGGATGGCAACTTGGATGTTCGTGTGCAGGTTGGTCAATACGAGGCGCATATTCTGCACACCGAAGATATGCCGGGAGACCTGAGAGTGCTATATCAAACCGACCTTTCAAATTTGGACCCCCTGCCTCTTATTGTGCCGTTAGAAAGCGACCCAGCGCGGGCGAACGCCGACAAGTATGTTGGCTCAGTGGCGGTCGAAGGCGGGCGCAATCTCGGTGACGTGAGATTTTACGACCGACAGACCGACGTTAAATACACAAGCCCCACGGATCCCGATGGCGTTACTGATAACACGGGGCTGAGTTTCAGATTCACACTGGTCGAGGCCGCTTCGGTCTCTGATTAGATGGATCGATCACTATTGGAGTGCCATAAAACCTCGATTGTTTTCATTGTATTGTTAGGTAGGGTCAGCCGAAAGCCGCCATTGCCCGAAGGAGCCTCAAGGTCTGCTTAGTCCGCATAGCGGACATTTTAACCAGTCACGATTGTTAAACCGCCATATTGTCAATCAGCCGCACGCCAGCCAGCCATGCCGCAGCGAAAAGCCGCGAGTCTTCGCGCGCCACGTCCAGCAAACCCAGATCCTCGCCATCCCGCAATTCCAGATAGTCGATGTCGTTGAACCCCGCCGCCATGATCCGCGCTTTGGCGTCCGGCAGCACCTTTGTCATCGTCGCACCATCTTGCAGTTGCCGCCGCATGTCTTCCATCACCTCGGCCAGCATGGGCGCATAAACCCGCGACCTGTCCGACAGCAGCAGGTTGCGTGACGACATCGCCAAACCGTCCTCTTCGCGGATCGTCGGGCAGCCGACCACCTCAATGGGGATATCCAGATCATGGGCCATCCGGCGCACAATCTGCAATTGCTGGTAATCCTTTTCCCCAAAGAACGCGAAGTCAGCAGCGGTTTGGATAAACAGCTTTGACACCACCGTCGCCACCCCATCAAAATGACCCGGACGAGACTCGCCACAAAGCATATCTGTCAGGCCAGACACCGACACGGTCGTCGCAAAACCATCCGGATAAATCTGGTCCGGCTCCGGCACATAAATCAGATCAACGCCGATTGATTCCAACTTGCGCGCATCGTCCTCTTCTGTCCGGGGATAGTTTTTCAGATCATCGGGGTCATCAAACTGCTTGGGGTTCACAAAGATCGTCACGATCACCCGGTCGCATTTTTCGCGTGCCGCCCGCGCCAATGACAGATGCCCTTGATGCAAGGCCCCCATCGTCGGCACCACGCCAATCGTCTCTCCTGCCTTGCGCCAAACGTGCGTTTGCTGGCGCAACCCGGCCAAGCTGCGTTCTATTGGTGCAATCATTTCGCCGGGGCCTTATCCGCAAAAACATGTTCTGCGGCTGGAAAATCCCGCGCGCGCACGTCAGCAGCATAAGCTGCAATTGCGGCCTCTGCATGATCGCCCAGATGTGCATAACGCTTTACAAACTTGGCCTTGAACGCGGTGAACAGGCCCAGCATGTCATCAACGACCAGTATCTGACCATCACATCCGGCACTCGCCCCGATCCCAATGGTCGGGATCGGAATGCGCGCGGTGATCTCATCTGCCAATGTCTGCGGCACCTTCTCCAGCACCACAGCAAAGGCGCCCGCCTGCGCCACCGCATCGGCATCAGCCAGGGTTGCATCGCGCGCGTCACCGCGCCCCTGCACCTTATAGCCCCCCAGCGTATTAATCGACTGCGGCGTCAGCCCGATATGCGCCATCACCGGAATGCCACGGGCCACCAGAAACGCAATCGTGTCAGCCATCGCGACACCACCCTCAAGCTTCACCGCACCCGCCCCCGTCTCGGCCATCAACCGGGCCGCATTGCGAAACGCCTGTTTGCGGCTTTCTTCATAAGATCCGAACGGCATATCAATGACCATCATCGCACTGCGCAGCCCGCGCGCGACGGCCCTACCATGCAGGATCATCATCTCCATCGTCACGCCAAGGGTGGACGGCAGCCCATGCAGCACCATCCCCACGCTGTCACCCACCAGCACAAAGTCGCAATGCGGGTCCATCATCTGCGCCATGGGCGTGGTATAGGCGGTCAGACTGACCAGCGGCGTGCCGCCCTTGGCCGCACGGATGTCATCCGGCATGGGGCTGCGTTTCTTGGCGGTGGCACTCATTTGGGGCTCCCTCAATCCTGATCGCTCGATAGCAGTCCAACACGGGCCTTTCCAGCGCGAAGGGCTTGATTTGGCGACACGTTCCGACAAGAGTGAACGCAACAATAGGGGATTCAATATGCATTCTTTCAAGAAACTCGCCGCATCCACTGCTATCGTTCTTTGCGCGACGGGCGCGTTGGCCCAAGACAGCATCACCGTTGCGATTCAGCTAGAGCCCCCGAACCTTGACCCCACTGGTGGGGCCGCGCAGGCCATTGATAGCGTGCTTTATGCCAATGTCTTTGAAGGGCTGACCCGGTTCGATGCCGATGGTGCGATCATCCGGGGGTTGGCGCAAAGCTGGGACATTTCCGACGATGGTTTGACCTACACATTCAACCTGGCGGCGGGCGTCACCTTTCACGATGGCACTACGATGGACGCCGAAGATGTGAAATTCAGCCTTGATCGCGCCCGCGCCGCGGACAGCACCAACGCGCAGAAGGGTCTTTTCGCGGACATTGCAGATGTCACCGTTGTCGATCCGCTGACCGTGCAGGTCACGCTGGACCAACCCAACGGCAGCTTTTTGTTCAACATGGCTTGGGGGGATGCGGTGATCGTGGCCCCGGAAAGCATCGCGAATATCGCCTCCAACCCTATCGGTACTGGCCCTTTCACCTTTACCGATTGGGTGCAGGGCGACCGGTTGGAATTGACCCGAAACGACGCCTATTGGGGTACGGCCCCTGCACTGGAAAGTGCCACGTTCCGCTTCATCTCCGACCCGACCGCCGCTTTCGCCGCAGTAATGGCCGAGGATGTCGATGCTTTCATCGGCTTCCCTGCCCCCGAAAACCTGCCACAGTTTGAGGCCGATCCCCGTTTCCAGGTCCTTGTCGGCAACACCGAAGGTGAAACGATCCTGTCCATCAACAACAAAATGCCCCCTTTCGATGACGTGCGTGTGCGCAAGGCCGTGGCCCATGCGATTGACCGCGACGCTGTGATCAACGGCGCTATGTTCGGGCTGGGCACACCAATTGGCACGCATTTTGCACCACATCATCCCGACTACGTTGATCTGCTGGATAATTCACAACACGATTCTGAATTGGCCCGCGAATTGCTGGCTGAAGCAGGCTATGCTGACGGTTTCACCACCACGCTAAAACTGCCACCACCATCCTATGCACGGCGCGGGGGCGAGATTATTGCAAGCCAGCTACGCGCCGTCGGGATTGAGACCGAGATTACGAACCTGGAATGGGCGCAATGGATCGAAGAGGTGTTCACCAACAAAGACTTTGGCCTGTCCATCGCCAGTCACACCGAACCCATGGACATCAGTATTTACGCCAACCCAGACTATTACTTTCAATATGATAATCTGGAATTTCAGGGACTGATGGAAGTTCTGAATGTCACCACAGACCCTGACATGCGCAGCGATCTATTGGCGCAAGCGCAGACGATCATCTCTGAGGATTACGTAAACGGTTACTTGTTTGAACTGGCCGTTGCGACCGTGGCAAAAGCAGGAATTGAAGGGTTATGGGTTAACCAGCCCACCGCCGCAGTTGATTTGACCGGCGTCAGCTGGAGCAACTAAGGATATGCCCCCCGTCAAACCCTTGCGGGGGGCTATCAACTATGCCGCGCGACTTTCAGCACCAGTGGCATCTACCAACGCCTTAGCCGCCAGCGCCGCTTCTTTGCCTTTCGTCACAAAATGCGCACGGAAAATCGCCCTGTGATGGTCGGTTTCCTGAAACTGATGCGGCGTCAGGCTGACGGACAGCACCGGCACTTGGGTATCAAGCCCCACGCGCATCAGCCCATCAACAACGGTGCTGGCGACAAAATCATGCCGGTAAATTCCACCATCGACGACCAAAGCAGCACAAGCAATCGCATCAAAACGGCCCGTCAAAGCCAGCTTTTGCGCCAGCATCGGCATCTCAAACGCGCCTGGGACGTTGTAGACCGTCACCTGTTCGGCCGGGATTTCACTCAAAAATCCATCAAGCGCGCGTTCCACGATATCGGCGTGCCAACCCGCTTTGATGAATGCAAACTGGGGAAGTGTCATATTGTGATCTCCTTTTGGTTCCGACACGTCACCCAAGGCATCACACGACGCATCATGCGCCCGACAGGCGCACAACTCTCCGCATTCTCTTTCATCCGGACTATGACCGTCGGCTCAGGCGTCGCACCTGATCTGCTGACCCTTCCGCATGGAAGGCGCTCGCGGGCTCGTGGACCTGCCACATACCGCCGGTGGGGAATTTCGCCCCGCCCTGAGAATACGCCTGTTCTGACATGGGGCACCCACCACGGCAAGAGCGTGATCGCATGATTATCCGCGCCGAAACACCCGCAGATCATCAGGCGATTTATAACCTCACACGGGATGCCTTTGCACCGATGTCGTTCAGCGACGGCAGCGAACCGGGCATCGTTAATCAACTGCGCGCGGACGGTGATTTGACCCTGTCATTAGTAGCGGAACAGAAAGAAATCATCGGCCATGTGGCGTTTTCCCCAGCAAAAATCAGCGGGGGTGAAGGCGCGTGGTACGGGCTTGGTCCCATCTCGGCCCGGGCCGATATGCAAAAGCAAGGGATCGGCACAAAGCTGGCACATACCGGCTTGGGCCTATTGCGCGAATTGGGCGCGGCTGGGTGCGTATTGACGGGCAACCCCGATGTCTATTGCCCGATGGGGTTCAGTAATGACCACGCGCTGACCTACAGCGGCCTGAACCCCAAATACATCTTGTTCATCACACTCAACGGCACCGCCCCCAAAGGTGAAATCAATTTCGCCGAAGCGCTGGAAGAGGAACACCCATGATCCGCTATGCGCTGGGCCGCCTGACCTCACTGATCATCAGCCTGGTCGTGGCATCCATCGTGATCTTCGCGGTGATCGAGGTGATCCCGGGTGATCCAGCCGCCTTTATGCTGGGAGTGAATGCGCGGCCTGATACGATTGCAGCTTTGCGTGCTGAAATGGGCCTCGATCAGCCACTAATCACACGCTACCTTGATTGGGTCACGGGCTTGCTGCGTTGTGACTTTGGGCAATCATGGACCTACAAAACACCCGTTGCCGAATTGATTAACGACCGCATCTGGGTGTCGCTCCCCCTCGCAATCTATGCGCTAATCCTCTCAACACTGATTGCCTTTCCCGCAGGCATTTATGCGGCCAGCAGACGCGGCGGCGCGGGCGATGTGACGATCATGAGCGCCACACAACTGGGCGTCGCGATCCCCAATTTCTGGTTTGCGATGATCCTTGTGCTGATCTTCGCGATCAATCTACGCTGGTTCAGCGCGGGCGGTTTTCCCGGCTGGGACAACCCGCTGCAAGCGATCAAATCCCTTACCCTCCCCGCCATTGCACTCGCCTTGCCGCAAGCGGCCATCCTCGCGCGCGTCATGCGGTCCTCTCTATTGGACATGCTAGGCGAAGACTTCATCCGCACCGCCCGCGCGAAGGGACTATCGCGCCGCCAAGCGCTATGGAAACACGCGGTGCGCAACGCATTGATCCCGGTGCTGACCATCATCGGCCTGCAATTTTCATTTCTGCTGGCAGGCGGCATCATCATCGAACAAGTCTTCTTCCTACCCGGCCTTGGGCGCCTAATTTTCCAATCCATCAGCGCACGCGATCTGATTGTCGTGGAAAGCGTGGTGATGTTGCTGGTCTTCACAGTCATCATCGTAAACTTCCTTGTCGATCTGGCCTATGCCGCCGTGGACCCCAGACTGAGAACCAAAGCATGAACCGCAACCTGATCATCGGTACAGTGCTAACGCTGGTGTTCATCACGCTTGCAGCGGTGTCTTTCATCTGGACGCCTGCGGATATTGAAACGCTGGATATCCCCAACAAGCTACAGTCATCAAACACGACCAACCTATTTGGCACCGATCATTTCGGTCGCGATATCCTGTCGATGATCATGATGGGCGCGCGCACCTCTATTGCCGTTGCACTGGTCGCGGTCGGCGTCGGCATGGCGCTCGGCATCCCCTTGGGATTGCTCGCGGCGGCGCGGCACGGATCATTGCTGGATGAACTGATCATGCGTGGCAACGACCTTGTTTTCGCATTCCCGTCACTTGTCATCGCAATCCTGATCACCGCCGTCTTCGGTGCATCTGCCGTCAACGCCATCATTGCCATCGGCATCTTCAACATTCCCGTCTTCGCCCGCCTGACACGCGGTGCCGCACTGCCCCTGTGGGAACGTGATTTCATCCTTGCCGCGCGCGTCTGCGGTAAATCGGCCGCGCGCATCTCCGTCGAACACATCCTGCCCAACATCACCAACCTGATGATCGTGCAGGGCACGATCCAGTTCAGCCTCGGCATTCTTGCAGAAGCGGCCCTGTCCTACATCGGCCTTGGCGCCCAGCCGCCCACGGCCAGCTGGGGGCGTATGTTGGCAGACGCACAAACGCTGGTCAGCATCGCGCCACATACCGCCCTTGTTCCGGGCTTTGCAATCTTGCTGATGGTCTTGGGGTTGAACCTGATGGGCGACGGGCTGCGCGACTGGCTTGATCCGCGTTTACGGGTGGTGCGCACATGACTTTGCTGGCGATCAAAGATCTGTCTTTGTCGATCAACGGCACGCAAATCCTGCATAACATCGACTTGGATATGCAGGCAGGTGAGATCGTTGCAATTACCGGCGAAAGCGGGTCTGGCAAATCTATGACAGCGCTTGCCGTGATGGGGCTGTTGCCGCAAGGCGCCAGTCCCAAGGGCACGGTGACTTTGGACGGCACCGACATTCTGCAAACCACAGAACCCGACCTTTGCAAAATGCGCGGCAACGCGATGGGCATGGTGTTTCAAGAACCCATGACCGCCTTGAACCCGGTGCAAACCATTGGCAATCAAGTGGCCGAAACCATTCTGATCCACGAAAAAACATCCAAGGCCGAAGCGCAGAAACGCGCCGCTGCGATGCTGCACCGCGTCGGGCTTAAGGTATTGCCCACCCGCTATCCCCACGAACTGTCCGGCGGGCAACGCCAGCGCGTTGTCATCGCCATGGCCATCGCGCTGCGTCCCAAACTGCTAATCGCTGATGAACCAACAACAGCGCTTGACGTCACCACCCAAGCCCGCATTCTTGATCTGCTACGCGACCTTGTGCGCGAATTTGATATGGGGTTGCTATTGATCACCCACGACCTTGCCGTTGTCGCAGATGTCGCCGACCAGATTGTTGTTATGCAAAAGGGGCAGGTGGTTGAGGTAGGCAAGACCAAAACGCTTCTTGCCAACATGCAGCATTCTTACACAAAGGCATTGTTTAAAGCTTCAACGCATACGGTATCTTTGCCTGATACCGTCGCATCAGCGCCGATGCTGAATGTGCGAAATGTAAATCGCGATTATCCGGCAGCGCGAAAAACACTTCTTGGTGCAAAGCCAACGTTCCGCGCGTTGCATGACATCAGCTTTCAGATCAATCAGGGAGAACGCGTCGGGCTTGTCGGTGAAAGTGGATGCGGAAAATCGACCCTAACAAGGGCCATTCTGGGGTTGGAAGACGTACAGGGCGGCGAAATCACCCTTGATGGCGCACCTGTTTTCACCGGCAAACGCCCCAACCTTGCGGTACGGCGCAAGATGCAAGTCGTCTTCCAAGACCCCTATAGCAGCTTCAACCCGCGTCACCGGGTTGACCGGCTGATCACAGAGCCGTTTCATCTGCTAGAAAGTCCCCCAACCGGGGCCGCGCGTGAAGATGCCATTGCCAAAGCGCTCACCGACGTCGGGCTGTTGCCCAATGACGCCACCAAATACATCCATGAATTCTCGGGCGGCCAGCGCCAGCGCATCGCCATCGCACGCGCGCTTATTATCGCACCTGAATTGATCATCTTTGATGAAGCTGTCTCGGCCCTTGATGTGTCAGTCCGTGCGCAAGTGCTTGATCTTATCGCAGACCTTTGCCGCAAACGCCCGCTTGCGTATCTTTTCATCAGTCACGATCTGTCTGTCGTGCGCACGGTCACTGACCGGGTCATGGTTATGCAGGCCGGAAAAATCGTCGAACAAGGTGAAACAGAGACTGTTTTCGCCAATCCACAGAACCCCTACACCCAGACGCTGATCGCAGCGGCACCCAAACTGCCCGACTTGGGCGTGGCGGTCTGACGCAAGGGTTGCTACGGTTTGAAAACAGCAGGAGGTATCATGCGACTATCAGGCAAAACGGCGATTGTGACAGGTGGTGGCTCTGGCTTTGGGGCGGGCATTGCGCGCAAATTTGCCGCTGAGGGTGCGCGCGTTGTCGTGGCCGATATCAACGTAGAAGGCGCTGAAGCGATTGCAGCCGAAATTGGTGGAACAGCTTTGGTTTGTAATGTTGCAAGTCGCAAGTCAGTGTCTGACTTGGCTGAAACAGTGCTTTCGGCAGGCCACCTCGACATTCTTGTGAACAATGCGGGTGTCACGCATTTGCCCAACCAGCTTGAGGATGTGACCGAAGAAGACTTCGACCGGGTCTATAATGTGAACATGAAATCTGTTTTCCTGACCGCGCAAGCCTTCATCCCGCATTTCAAATCCCGCAAGAGCGGTGTGATCCTGAACGTGGCCTCTACCGCCGGGGTATCCCCACGTCCGCGTTTGAACTGGTACAACGCTTCAAAGGGCTGGATGATCACAGCAACCAAAACGATGGCGGTGGAACTGGCCCCCGAAGGCATCCGTGTGAACGCGATCAACCCTGTGGCGGGTGATACACCTCTCTTAAAATCCTTTATGGGCGAGGACACACCAGAGGTGCGCGCCAAGTTCCTTTCGACAATTCCAATAGGGCGGTTCTCCACTCCCGAAGATATGGGAAACGCCGCTTGTTTCCTCTGCTCGGATGAGGCGAGCATGATCACTGGTGTCGCGATGGAGGTGGACGGTGGCCGCTGCATCTAAGGGACCACGCAATCTGATCACTGACGTTGCAGGCCTTCGGGTTGGCAATGCGCAGGACAATCACATCAAGACCGGAACTACGGTGCTGGTTGGCGATAAACCTTTCACGGCCAGCGTGCATGTCATGGGCGGCGCGCCGGGGACCAAGGAAACCGATCTGCTGGCACCGGATAAAACTGTAGAGCAAGTTGATGCGCTGGTACTCTCCGGCGGGTCGGCCTTTGGGCTGGATGCATGCTCCGGCGTTATGGATGGGTTGCGCGCGATGGGTCGGGGTTTTCCGATTGGTACGATGAACATCCCCATCGTGCCCGGCGCGATCATCTTTGACTTGATCAATGGCGGCGTAAAGGATTGGGATGAAAACCCTTACCGCGCTTTGGGGCAAAACGCGCTGCAAAGCGCATCTGAGCGGTTTGCCACAGGTACAGCCGGTGCCGGCACAGGTGCAATGGCGGCGATGCAAAAGGGCGGTCTTGGGTCTGCATCGATCGTATTGTCCGACGGGGTGACAGTGGGCGCATTGGTCGTGGTGAACGCTTTGGGCAGCGTCACAACACCCGGCGATAAACACTTCTGGGCCGCCCCGTTCGAGGTGGATGCGGAATTCGGCGGCGCAGGCCCAGACACCAAGGCAGGTCACACCACGCCGGAACCCAGCCGCAAAGAGCAAGCAATGATGCTGCAAGCCACCGAAGGGGCCAACACAACGATTGCTATCGTCGCAACCGATGCCCCGTTGGCCAAGACCCAATGCTGCAGGCTTGCGGTCACAGCGCATGACGGCATGGCCCGCGCCATCGTGCCGTCGCACACGCCACTGGACGGGGACTTGGTCTTTGGGGTCGCGACTGGCGCGGGCACACCGGTTGATCAGTCACAATTTCGCGAAATCGCGGCAGCTGGTGCTGTCTGCCTGAGCCGTGCCATCGCACGCGGAGTTTACGATGCAACCGCCGCACCCGATGATCTTTTGCCGACATATCAAAATATGAACGCGCGGTCTTAGATCAGCCTTTGCGCGACCGCAGGCCCATCAGCCAGACCTTTCGCCGCGCAATCGCGGTCAAAAGCGCCGCAACAACCAGCGCTGAAAGAACTGTCTTTGTCACTTGTTCCATGGTGCCAATGATCTGCATCGCATGGGTAACCGTACCGATCACAGCCAGCGCCACCAATATTGTATGCCCCCAGCGCCACACCCGTAAGGGCATGCGCGGGCGCAATACTGCCAAACAGGCAGCACCAAAGACCGCCCACATGGCAAGAACACCCCACACGGCAAATGGGGTTGGCGACCGGAACAGTATCACATCAATCACATCCGGCGGGCTTGTAATCCAAAGCCCCACCACATGACAAGTGACGGTCAGAACAAGAAATAGACCGACATACCGGTGCAAACGGCGGCTGTTTTGCAAAGACAACCCCGGCAAGATGCCAATCGCCAAAAGCGGCTGCACCAGCATCAAAGCCATTCCTATAATACCAGCAAAGCCTGCAACAATATAAATGGGCTCTCGCCACTGAAGCAACGGGCTTGCCGATGCCGCGATCAGGGGAGTGAACATAGCGAGCGCAAGAGCGCCCCATATCAGCGCAGCGCGTGCGCGATCAGGCAGGTTCAAGTACAAATTCAACGTCAAGGGTCGTGTCATTGGGACTGGCCAGCAATGGGCGCAAAAAGACTGTTTTGAACGCCCCACTGTCATACGCCAAATGCCCGTGCGCTTGCCCAAAAGCAGGGACAATCTGAGGCATTTCCAATCGAAACACCCCGTTTGTATCCGTCAGCGTAGCCCCATGACTATGCGGATCACGTTCATGCCCTTCAGTGGTATGCGCCCACATCTGAATACGTTGGCCGGGCAATGGCGCCCCATCCCCTGCGCGACGCACCGTGCCTGTCATCCAAAACCCACCGCCGCCTATACGGTCAACAATCGGCGCGTCGGGGCGGTAGTTATTCGCACCGCCACGCATTGTCGGCGTAGGTGCAATACCTGCCGCTTGTGCAGGCGTCATCAGTGCTGCACCACCCATCGCGAGTGCTGTGCGCCGTGTGATTAAGGATGGTTTCATGTGAAAACTCCGCGGTGCTTTGACTTTACATATACTAACACACCGGGCCGTAATTTCGAGGTTGGGGCCGCCAACTTAACACAAAACACTGTCAAACTTTTGTGAAAGCCGCTTTGATAAGCAAAGGCCCCGGGGAATACCCGAGGCCTTTTTTGTCTAGATAAGATGTGTGGCTTAGTTCAGCGCCTGATCCGTAATCACACTGGTCCACGCACCTGTCGGCTGTGCAGAAATTACCGGATCGGAACCACCGGCCAACAGCGTATCAACTGTCCGCTGGAAATCTGCCGGATCAAGCGAACCGTTGGACCCAGCGGTCAGCTTGGCAATCTCGCCCATCATGCGCACCTGCGCCGCTTCGTTCTGTGCACCGGTTTCGTCGTTATCCAAAACGATACCTGCGGCTTCGGCAGGGTTTTCTTCCGCCCACTTCCAGCCACGCATCGACGCACGCACAAAGCGCACCATTTTGTCGACGAACACCGGATCTTCAAGGTTCTCTTCCAGCGCATAGATGCCATCCTCGAGCGTGGCGACACCCTGGTCTTCGTATTTGAAGGTGATCAATTCATCCTCGGACACACCTGCATCCAAGACCTGACCATATTCATTATAGGTCATCGTCGAAATGCAGTCTGCTTCGCGATTCAAAAGCGGGTCAACGTTGAAACCTTGCTTAAGGACAGTTACGCCATCTTCGCTGCCGTCCGTGGGAATACCTTCTTGGCTCATCCAGCTGAGAAACGGGTATTCGTTGCCAAAGAACCAAACGCCGATAGTCTTGCCGCGAAAATCCTCAACGGTTTCGATGCCGGTGTCTTTCCAGCAGGTCAGCATCAGACCGGATGTCTTAAACGGCTGCGCGATGTTCACGACAGGCAGACCCTTTTCGCGTGCCGCCAGTGCAGAGGGCATCCAGTTCAGCATTACATCAGCACCGCCACCGGCCAGAACCTGTGGTGGCGCAATATCAGGCCCACCGGGCAAGATCGTCACATTCAGCCCTTCTTCTTCGTAAAAGCCCTGATCCAAAGCCACGTAATATCCCGCGAACTGCGCCTGCGTGACCCACTGCAATTGCAGCGTCACATCATTGGCATGGGCATCCGCATGTGCCATTCCGCCCAGTCCTGCGGCGAGTGCTGCCGCCATCATCAACTTCTTCATATCATGACCTCCTAGTCAGTGTGTTTTTTGCCCTCTTGCCGGGGCTTATTTCCTTATTTGCGTTGCGATGGGTGCCAAAACGTCACCCGCCCCTCAATCCATGCCATCAGCCCATAAAGCGCGCTTCCCGCCAGGGCCGCGACCACAATCTCTGCCCAAACCATATCAAGCGCAAGCTGGCCGACCGAGGTACTAATGCGAAAGCCCATCCCTACCGTAGGAGAGCCAAAAAATTCAGCAACAATCGCCCCGATCAGCGCCAATGTGGTCGCAATCTTAAGCCCGTTAAAGATAAACGGCATCGCGGCAGGCAGGCGCAGCTTGAACAGCGTCGCCCAATACCCCGCGCCATAGGTGCGCATCAGATCACGTTGCATTGCTGTTGTATCGCGCAGCCCAGCCACAGTATTTACCAAGATCGGGAAGAACACCATCACAGCAACAACCGCCGCCTTAGACTGCCAGTCGCTACCCAACCAGCGCACAAAGATTGGTGCAGTTCCAACAATGGGCAGGGCTGCCATGAAACCGCCGACAGGCATAATACCCCGCGTCAGAAATTCTGACCTATCCGCCAAAATTGCGACAGCAAAGGCGGCAATCATACCAATGATGTAACCTGTCATCGCCCCTTTGATAATCGTCTGCTCAAAGTCCGCCCAAAGCGTGGGAATTTCGTTCGCAAACCTTTCGGCAATCATTGTCGGCGGTGGTAAAATGATCGGGCTGACTTCAAGCATCCGGACCAACAGTTCCCACATGACCAATAAGGTCAGACCAAAGATCGCAGGGACCAAAAGCTTGACCAACCGACTTTGCGCCATGGCACTATTGGCCAGCCGGGCGTTTACAAACCACCCTGCGCCCCAAACGGCCAAAGCACTGATGATTGCCGTCCCTGTCATGCCGCCTGCATCCCCATACGCCGCAAGGTCCAGCGTTCCATCAAGCTAAAGAAACCCACCAAGGCAGCGGCCGTCAGTGCTGCCGCAAACAAGGCTGCCCACGTCACCATCGGCTGTCCATACTGATCGCCCACCAACATACGCGCGCCAAACCCGGCACGCGCGCCTGTGGGCAACTCAGCCACAATCGCACCCACCAAAGAGGCCGAGATGCCAATCTTTAACGACGCAAAAAGATAAGGCACCGACGCGGGCAACCGCAGCTTCCAAAACGCTTGGTTGGGGCTGGCGTAATACGTGCGCAGCAGATCCAACTGCATCCCATCAGGGCTCCGCAATCCCTTCACCATGCCTACAACAACAGGAAAGAAACTCAGGTAAGCACTGATCACCGCCTTGGGAAATAGCCCTTGTATGCCAATCGAGCCCAGCATCACGATAATCATTGGGGCGAGCGCCAAGATCGGGATCGTCTGGCTGGCAATGGCCCACGGCATCACGCTCATATTCATCGCACGGTTGTAGACGATGCCAACGGCCAGCAAGATGCCCAGCCCAGTGCCAATCGCAAACCCCAGCAAAGTCGCCGACAGTGTCACCCAGCCATGATATACCAGTGACCTGCGCGACGTGACATTCTTCATCACAATCGTATCCCACATCTCAACCGCCACCTGATGGGGTGAGGGCAGACGCGGGCGATCCAGCGTATACGTCATTCCAAACAAATGCGTGTTGCGCAGGGTCAAGCCAATGCCGGAATACTCTTGCCGTGCGACAGGCGTATCAGGCGAAACCGCAATATTCTGCCGTTGCGCCAGATCAGCCGTCAAATGCATGTTCATCGGCACAACAGACACAACCCAAAACAACAGGATTGCCCCCACGACGGTCAGCACAGGCAACACAGACTTCATGCGGTTATCCCGTCTGTCGTTTGACGTGGCACAGGGGCCTGCCATTCCATACGGATTTCGGGAATGCCATCATTACCGTCCCAAACTGCGCCCACCTGAGTAAACCCTTCGCGCCCGTAAAAGGCATGGGCGCGCATGTTGGACAGATGCGTGTTCAGCTGCAAACGTGTTCGCCCCATCTTGGCGTGATCCATCAATTGCTTGCCCAGCCCATCGCCGCACCGCCCAACATAAAGGCCCCAGATATGGTTTTCAGCCGGGTCCATCGACAGATACCCTGCAACAGGGTTTCCGATTACCCAGGCTTCTCGCTTGGGCAAGCCTTCAGAAAGGATGTCTGCCAATTGACCAAGCGTCATCTTTTGCGGCATCCATGGCGTTGCCCTGATCCAGGAATGCAGTATTCCGGCACAGGCAGGGCCATCGGCGGCTGTGGCCCGTCGGATTGGTGCGGTATCACTCATCCACATGCCCCGCCCGCAGACCATCACGCACCCGGTGTGCGACTGCGATAAACTCTGCACTGTCGCGGATATCCAAAGGCCGCTCTTTGGGCAGCGGGCTGTCAATCACATCGTGAATCCGCCCCGGACGCGGCGACATGACAACGATCTTGGTCGACAAATACACCGCTTCAGGGATCGAGTGCGTCACAAACCCAATCGTCTTTTCGGTGCGTGCCCACAATTTCAACAACTGTTCATTCAGGTGATCGCGTACAATCTCATCCAGCGCGCCAAAGGGTTCGTCCATCAGCAAAATATCGGCATCAAACGCCAGTGCGCGCGCAATCGAGGCGCGCTGCTGCATGCCACCCGACAACTGCCAGGGAAACTTCTTCTCAAACCCCACCAGATCAACCAGCTCCAGCACACGGCCCACCCGTTCGTTCTGTTCAGCCTTTGAAAACCCCATAATCTCTAACGGCAGCTTGATATTGCCACCAATCGTGCGCCACGGATAAAGCCCTGCCGCCTGAAATACATAGCCATAAGCCCGCGCCATCCGCGCCTCATCAGGGGTCATCCCGTTGACGAAAATCTGACCACCCGTCGGGGTCTCAAGCCCTGCAATACAACGCAAAAAAGTCGTCTTCCCACAGCCCGAAGGACCGATAAACGAGACAAAGTCCCCCTTATTGATCTCAAGGTTCACATCCTTGAGCGCATGGACAGGGCCATCATTGGTTTGGAAGGTGAGGTTGAGGCCTTGCGCAGATATAACCGCTGATTGATCGGGCATTTATGCAAGGCTCCGAATATTCTCTGCTTTCCCACTATTCCTTAGAATAAGAAGAATCGTTTCTTTCAATTGCTCAACCTGCGGCTCAACGTGTAGTTTTTTGAAGAACTTCCGAATATATGGTTTCCTCGGTTCCAAAGAAAAACGGTGCGCCATTTCGCCTTCAATATTTGAGCATCCGATTGCGAGCGTGAACCCTCCATCATGATCGACTTCCATCCAATGACCCCAGTCTTCTTGGCACCTGAACTTGATCTTGACACCTTCCGCCTTCAGCCCTTCAACAAGAAAGTCCGCAAAATCCAAGGCAAATACGCCGGGGTTGATATAGTCGTCACTTGTCTCGTCTAATTCACTAGGTCTTGGAACAAAGCTTGTTGAGTCAAACATGTATTCAGTTTGCATAGATTGCTACACTCCCGTCGCAGGAATACCCGTCCGTTGCACGGGCTGCGGCGCGGTCAGTTCTTTCCATGACGACAGCGCCTTGTTCACTGGCGTATTCGCCTCGCGTTTCACGAACTTGCCGTGGCCTTCCTGCGTGCGCACGTCGCCATCATGGATCGCTACATGGCCGCGTGTCAGGGTAAAGCGCGGCAGGCCCTTCACCTCTTTGCCCTCGAACACGTTGTAATCAATGGCCGATTGCTGGCTGCCAGCGGTGATTGTCTTGGTCTTCGCAGGGTCCCAGACCACCAGATCAGCATCTGCACCGACCATCACCGCCCCTTTATTCGGGTAGCAGTTCAAAATCTTCGCGATATTGGTTGAGGTCACAGCGACAAATTCATTCGGCGTCAAACGACCCGTCTCAACCCCATGGGTCCAAAGCATCGGCATCCTGTCTTCAAGCCCGCCTGTGCCATTGGGAATCTTCGAGAAATCACCCACACCCGTCCGTTTTTGTTCAGTCGTAAAGGCGCAGTGATCCGTGGCCACAACGCTCAGCGACCCCGATTGCAGACCGGCCCAAAGGCTATCCTGATGCTGCTTATTGCGGAACGGCGGTGACATCACGCGGCGCGCGGCATGGTCCCAATCTTTGTTGAAATATTCACTCTCATCCAGCGTCAAATGCTGGATCAAAGGCTCACCCCAAACACGCTTGCCTTGCTGACGGGCACGGCGGATCGCCTCATGCGATTCCTCGCAGGACGTGTGCACCACATAAAGCGGCACACCCGCCATATCGGCGATCATGATAGCGCGGTTCGTCGCCTCGCCCTCAACTTGGCTGGGGCGCGAATAGGCATGGGCTTCGGGGCCGGTATTGCCTTCTGCCAGCAGTTTCGCGGTCATCTCGGCCACAACATCACCGTTTTCGGCATGGACCATCGCGATGGCGCCCAGTTCGGACAAGCGATTGAAGGATGAAAACAACTCATCATCATTCACCATCAGCGCGCCTTTATAGGCGAGGAAGTGCTTGAAGGTGTTGATTCCGCGGTCATTCACAACGGTTTCCATGTCGTTAAAAACCTGCTCGCCCCACCAAGTTACCGCCATATGGAAGGAATAATCACAGTTGGCGCGGGTCGATTTATTGTCCCAGCGCTTGATGGCATCCAGCAGGCTTTCACCCTGATTGGGCAGGCAGAAATCGACGACCATCGTGGTGCCGCCAGCAAGCCCAGCGCGGGTGCCACTTTCAAAATCATCGCTGGAATAGGTGCCCATAAACGGCATTTCAAGGTGGACATGCGGGTCAATGCCGCCAGGCATGACATAGCAATCGGTCGCATCAAGCTGTTCATCACCGGACAAGTTCTGACCAATCTCGATGATTTTGCCACCGTCGATCAAGACATCCGCGTTATAGGTCAGATCGTGTGTGACGATGGTGCCGTTCTTAATTACCTTGGTCATCTTGTTCCCCTTTATCCCTCTTGGGTCCTCCCCAAAAAGTCATCAATATGGCGTAGACTGCACCCGCAATCACAGCCGAAATGGCGACCTCGCGAAGCTCTGGCGGCCACGCCCGGCCGAACACGAAGTCAATCGCGAGCGAGATCAGTGCAAAAACTGGCGTAAAATAAAGGAAATGCCTCAGAAATCCTGATTTCACCCCACAATCTCCGCCGTTTCGACCACCGCATGAAACAGCACATCCGTCCCGGCCCGCGCCCATTCTGGGCTGATCTCTTCCGCCTCATTATGGCTCAGCCCATCCACGCAAGGGCACATCACCATCGCTGTCGGATAGATATCATTGATCCAGCAGGCATCGTGCCCCGCACCGGACACGATATCCATGTGGCTATAACCCAGCCGCTCGGCCGCATCGCGCACGGCCTTTACGCAGCCTTCGTCAAAGGCGGGCGGGTCAAATTGGCCAACGATCTCGCAGGAAAACTCGACCCCGATCTCTTCACAGAGCTTCGGCGCACGTTCGTTAAACTCGGCCACCATAGCATTCAGCTTATCCAATAGATGCGTCCGCATATCGACGGTGAAAACCACCTTGCCGGGGATGATGTTGCGCGAGTTTGGGTAGACATCAATATGCCCAATCGCACCTACTGCACCCGGTTGGTTTTTCATCGCAATCTCATGAACCAGTTCAGTCACAAGCGCCAAACCACGACCCGCGTTCTTGCGCATATGCATGGGCGTTGATCCGGTGTGGCTTTCCTTGCCGGTCACCGTGCATTCAATCCAGCGCAGGCCCTGTCCATGGGTGACGACGCCGATGTCTTTGCCCTCGGCCTCCAAAATCGGTCCTTGTTCGATGTGCAGCTCAAAGAACGCATGCATCT
The DNA here is from genome assembly GCF_000169435.1 of Roseobacter sp. CCS2. GTDB lineage: Bacteria > Pseudomonadota > Alphaproteobacteria > Rhodobacterales > Rhodobacteraceae > Yoonia. Next base: position 1,002,897 of record NZ_AAYB01000001.1, read on the forward strand.
TACGGTCGCCGACCTTTTCATCGCCCTTCCAGCCAATTCGTTCCAATTCATCGCCAAAGCGTTTGCCATCGGCATCAACACGATCATTTGCCCAGTCCAGCGTATGCTTGCCCGCAAATACACCAGAGGCGAGCATCGCAGGGGCATACCGCGTGCCTTCCTCATTGGTCCAATTAGTCACCACAATCGGGTGTTTGGTTTTGATATCCAGATCATTCAGCGTCCGCAGGATTTCGAGACCACCCAGCACACCCAGCACACCATCGTATTTGCCGCCTGTGGGCTGTGTGTCCAAATGCGATCCCACATAAACGGGCAGCGCATCCGGATCAGTCCCCTCGCGGCGGGCAAACATATTACCAATCTCGTCGACGCCCATGGTACAGCCCGCAGCCTCGCACCATTTCTGGAATAGGTGGCGGCCTTCGCTATCTTCATCTGTCAGGGTTTGGCGGTTATTCCCACCTGCAACGCCCGGCCCAATCTTGGCCATTTCCGTCAGGCTGTCCCACAGCCGTTCACCATTGATACGCAGGTTTTCTCCGGGGGCTGGCATGGGGGGCTCCTTAGCTTGCATTTGACCAAGTGGTCAAAACAACGCTAACAGAGGGATAGCACCAGTCAAGTTTTCCGCTCGGATTGCAGGCAGATGCAACCAAAGCTGGCAGTTGTGGGTGCTTTCGCCCCGTTACCGCCTGTATTTTAAGCGAAGGAACGGCATGACCAAACCGCCTACCCGTATCCAGCAACGCAACCGCGCTGCTATTCTGTCAGCCGGGCTGGACGTCTTTTCACAATACGGGTTTCGCGGCACAACGCTGGATCAGATTGCTGATACCGCCGGTCTGTCCAAGCCTAATCTGCTATATTATTTCGCCTCGAAAGAAGCGATCCATGCGGCCTTACTGGAACGTCTTCTTGAAACATGGTTGGACCCACTCAAGGCACTTGATGGCGCTGGTGACCCGATTGCAGAGATCATGGGATATGCCCAGCGCAAATTGGCGATGAGCCGCGACTACCCCCGCGAAAGCCGCCTTTTTGCCAATGAAATCTTGCAGGGCGCACCACATATCCGTGATATCCTGCATACGGACCTTAAAACGTTGGTCGATGAGAAGGCGCAGTTGATTCAAGCTTGGTCAGACGCCGGCAAGATTGCGGCAATCGATCCCCATCATCTGATCTTTTCCATTTGGGCCCTCACGCAGCACTACGCCGATTTTGATGTGCAGGTCCGTGCTGTCTTGTCAGGGGAAGACGCATACGCCGGGGCCGAGACCTTTTTGACCCATATGCTTGGGCGCACTTTGGCCATCGCACCAGCGACCTGAACGGAACGATATCGCGCCACCATTGTTGATCCGCTATGACCAACAGGAGCGCAGACATGACATTTTCACTGACTTTGCAAGACATCAAACCCGTCACCCATGATACATATCAGCTGACCTTTGACAGACCTGATGGGTTCAACTTTGAGGTTGGGCAAGCCACCCACTTTGCTCTTGATCAGTCCGGTTGGCGTGATGAAGACCGCGCCTTCACCATGACCTCACTTCCGGGTGACAGCGACAAGCTGGAGTTTGTCATAAAATCCTACCCCAGCCATGACGGCGTGACCGAGCGTATTCCCGCGTTGCAACCGGGAGCGCAAGTGATCGCTGAGGAACCGGCAGGTGCGATCACTGATCATGGGCCCGGGACGTTTATTGCCGGTGGTGCAGGGATCACGCCTTTTATCGCCATCCTGCGCAGTCATGCCCAAAAAGGGGCCATGGACTGCCACCTGATTTTTGCCAATGAAACCGAAAAAGATATCATTCTGAAAGATGAATTTGATGCGATGGAAGGCTTGAAGACATCCTACTTGGTCTCTGATCAGAACGACACTGATCACACGGCAGGCAGGCCTGACAAAGATATGCTGTCCAGTCTTGTCACTGATTTTGATCAGACCTTCTATGTTTGCGGCCCACAAAAGATGGTCGATGCTGTGCGCGACGCCCTGAAAGAACTTGGTGCATCAGAGGACAAGATTATCACAGAAGAAGGGTGGTAGCATAAAGGGGGCCCGCCTTTACCGTGACGCCCCCCTTTAAAAACCTTCAATGATTGCGCAATGCGTTGATCAACGCGTCTTTGGTCATGTCAGAACGTCCGTCAATGTCCAGTTCTTTGGCGCGATCATAAAGCGCATCACGCGTCCATTCCTCATAAGGCGGCTGCTTGCCGCCTTTCTGGGATGGCGACTGGTCATCGTTGGCTTTCGCATTGGCGATGCGTGCAGCCTTTTCCTTGGATGCACCATCTTCGCGCAAGGCTTCATAGGTTTCGTCGTCCTTGACGGACGGTCCATGGTCTTTGATCATTTGCGTGTCTCCTTTGCCGGATGAACACGCAGGTAACACCTCAGGTTCCCTACTCTGCCGCGACAGCCCCGGGATTATTGGGGTGCGTAGTCCAATTAGCGTATTCTTTTTCAACCACTTTGCCGGTGCGCGGATCCACCTCACCCGGTTGCATCGCCTCCATGATGATGCAGTCTTCGACGGGGCAGACATCAACACACAGGTTGCAGGCGACACATTCTTCATCAATCACGGTGAAGGTGCGGTCGTCGGACATTGCAATCGCCTGATGGCTGGTATCTTCACAAGCCGCATAGCAGCGACCACATTTGATACAATCGTCTTGGTTGATCTTGGCTTTGGCCACGTAATTTAGGTTCAGATACTGCCAATCTGTTACATTTGGCACCGCGCGGCCGATGACCTCTTCCACAGAAGTATAGCCTTTTTCATCCATCCATTGGGACAGGCCGCTTTTCATCTCTTCCACGATCTTGAAACCATAGGTCATCGCCGCCGTACACACCTGCACATTGCCGCAGCCAAGGCTGATGAACTCTGCCGCATCCCGCCATGTGGTCACACCGCCAATGCCACTGATCGGCAGACCGTGGGTTTCCGGGTTGCGTGCAATTTCAGATACCATCGACATGGCGATTGGTTTGACCGCCGGGCCGCAATAGCCCCCGTGGGACCCTTTGCCGTCGATCGAAGGCTCAGGTGACATCGTGTCGAGGTTCACTGACGTGATTGAGTTGATCGTGTTGATTAAACTCACCGCATCCGCACCACCGCGCATCGCCGCAGCGGCAGGTTTGCGCACGTCTGTAATATTAGGCGTCAGCTTTACGATCACAGGTTTGTCGTAATACTGCTTGCACCAGCGTGTCACCATTTCGATGTATTCAGGCACCTGGCCGACAGCAGCACCCATACCCCGTTCTGACATCCCATGCGGGCAACCAAAGTTCAGTTCGATCCCGTCTGCGCCTGTGGCCGCTACACGAGGAAGGATGTCTTTCCATGCCTGTTCTTCACACGGCACCATGATGGACACGATCATCGCACGGTCGGGATAATCCGCCTTTACGCGGGTGATTTCTTCAAGGTTCACCTCAAGCGGGCGATCTGTGATCAACTCAATATTGTTAAGGCCCAGCAATCGCCGATCAGCGCCGTAGATGGCACCATAACGGGGGCCGTTGACGTTGACCACCGGTGGCCCTTCGGACCCAAGCGTTTTCCACACGACACCGCCCCAACCTGCCTCAAACGCGCGGCGAACGTTGTATTCTTTGTCGGTCGGCGGGGCAGAGGCCAGCCAGAATGGGTTCGGGGATTTGATGCCCAGAAAGTCAGTTGTCAGATCAGCCATTTTAAGTGCTCCCCATCAAGGTTGCATGAATATCCATTGCCGCATCGCGCCCTTCGGCGACGGCTGTCACTGTCAGGTCATCGCCCCCGCTGGCACAGTCGCCGCCGGCCCAAACACCTGCCTGGCTAGTGCGCCCAGCACCTGTCACCGCAATCTTGCGCCCTTCGAGGTTCAACCCGCCATCGGTTGTCAGCATCTGACCAATCGCTTTGAAAACCTGATCGGCAGCAAGGCGGATCGTCTCACCCGTCCCTTTCAGGCCGGTGCCATTGTCGGACGTATACTCCAGCTCAATCTCACGCACCGCACCGTTGCCATGGATCGCGACAGGTTGGGCATTGAACATCAGTCGCACACCTTTTGAGGCAGCGAGGTCCTGTTCGTATTCACTTGCACTCATCGCATCACGGCCCCGGCGATAAGCGATCGTGACGTTCTGTGCGCCCAACAGCTTGGACTGCACCGCAGCATCGACGGCGGTCATACCGCCACCGATCACCACAACATCGCGTCCAACGGGAAGGGCGGTCAGATCATCGGTTTGCCGCAGATCTTTGATAAAGTCGACCGCATCGCGCACACCGCCTTTGTCTTCACCATCGGCGCGCAAGGCGTTCACACCGCCCAAGCCAACACCAAGGAAGACCGCATCAAAGCAGTGTGTCAGGGATTCCATTGTAAGGTCATCGCCAAGGCGCATACCCGGTTTAATCTCGATCCCGCCGATGCCCATCAGCCAATCGACCTCGCGCGCGGCAAAGTCGTCAGTCGACTTATAGGCGGCGATGCCAAATTCATTTAGGCCGCCCGCTTTTGCTTCGGCGTCATAGATTGTCACGTCGTGCCCATGCATTGCCAGCCGATGCGCGCACGCAAGCCCCGCAGGCCCTGCACCAACAACGGCGATCTTTTTACCCGTTTCGGGTGCGCGGTCGTATGGGTGGCGCTGCTTGGCCATCAGCGTATCGGTGGCATGGCGTTGCAGGCGCCCGATTTCAACCGGTTTACCTTCGGCCAATTCGCGTACGCAGGCCTGTTCGCACAGATCTTCGGTCGGGCAGACGCGGGCGCACATACCACCAAGGATGTTTTGATCGAAGATGGTTTTGGCCGCAGATTCTGGCGTGCCAGTGCTGATCTGTCGAATGAACAGCGGGATATCGATGTCCGTGGGGCAGGCCGTTACGCAAGGCGCGTCATGGCAGAAATAGCAGCGGTCTGCAGCAACGGCAGCCTCGTGCGGGGCATAGGGCGCGTGCAGGTCATCAAAGTTTTCTGCAAGCATTTCCTGTGGCAAGCGCGCGGCGGCGATACCGGGGGTCATGGGGCTGGACATGGGTGTCATCCTGTCGTGGCTAATCCCCTTTAGCCTGCCACAGTTTTATTTTTTATCAAATGGTAAATTTTTGGCGGTTTATGAAAACACCTCTAGGCGCGTTGTTGAAAGGTCAGGATGCCTCCGGCGGAGGTATTTTTGAACATGAGAAGCAATGGGTTAGCCTAGAAGTGGAACGGGTCCACTATGATGCGTTTGCCCAGTGTCAACGCATCTGCGACATGGATCATGGGGGACACATCAACCTCTGATGCGCCATTTTTCACCAATTCTGCCATGCGATCATAGAGCGCGGGGTATTCACGGTTGTCACCCGCAGCGATTTCTTTGCCCTCAATCATCAGGCGGTCGCCACCATCATGCAGGTTGAGTGTGCCTGCGGTTGTTTCCACGGTGATGTCCCAGCTTTGCGGGCCTTCTTGGCGCCAATCGAAGTCTCCGCTCACGTTTTCGGTCCATTGCAGTTGCGCCGCAATCGGCGTGTCACGGTTTGCAGGAAACTTCAGATCAGCCGTGCGCAGATGGAAGGGCATTGGTAGGATTTCAGTGATGATCGAAATGGCGTTGCTACCCGGATCGAAGACACCCATGCCGCCGGGGGCGAAGACCCACTCCTGCCCCGGGTGCCAGCGCCGCACGTCCTCTTTCCAGTTGATGTGCGCGCCTGTCACTTCCTTGTCGGCAAGCCATGCTTTGGCGGGCGCGACGCCTTTTGCCATGCGGCTGTGCCATGTGGTGTAGAGCGTGACGCCAGCCGCTTGCGCCATTGTCGCCAGTGCATCAACTTCGGCCAAGGTTGCACCGGGTGGTTTTTCCAGCATCACGTGGCGACCCGCTGCGATGGCCTTTGCGGCATAGTCATAGCGCGGCACTGGGGGCAGGCAGAGCGAGATGACAGAGATGTCAGGTCGTTCCACCAGCATCTGATCAAAATCGGTGTAGGATGGCACGCCATCAACAGTCCCTGCCCGACTGACCGTCGCGGCCAAGTTCCAATCATCGCTACCGGCAATGGTAGGCACGTGTTGATCGACGGCGATTTTACCGATCCCGACCAGACAAATCGGTGTCATCAGTGCGCTTCCTTGCCAACAGCATTACCACGGTGCCCGACGAGGAAGTCAAAGTCCGCACCCGTATCAGCACCCATGACCCTGTCATGGTAGAGCATGGCATAACCGCTTTCGGGCCGGGGGTTCGCGCCGGACTTTTCAGCGGTCCAAGCGTCTATGCGCGCGGCCAGTTCTTCGTCAGTGATATCCAAATGGATGCGGCGACCGGCCACATCAAGTTCAATGATATCGCCGTCCTGCACAACGGCGAGGGGTCCACCAACCGCCGCCTCGGGTGAGGTGTGCAGTACGACTGTGCCAAAGGCCGTGCCGGACATGCGCGCATCTGAAATCCGTACCATATCGGTGATCCCTTTTTTAAGGATTTTGGGCGGCAGACCCATGTTCCCCACTTCGGCCATGCCCGGATACCCGCGCGGGCCACAGTTTTTCAGAACCATGACGCAGGTTTCGTCGATATCAAGATCATCATCATTGATGCGCGCTTTGTAATCGTCGATGTCTTCGAACACGACGGCGCGGCCAGTGTGTTGCATCAATTCCGGGGTCGCCGCTGACGGTTTGATCACAGCGCCCCCCGGCGCAAGATTACCGCGCAGCACGGCGATACCGCCTGATTGCGTCAAAGCTTTCTCAACCGGCAGGATCACATCCTCGTTCCAGTTTTTGACGTGCTTCACCTCATCCCACATCGACCCGCCAGATACGGTCAGCGCGTCTTTGTGCAACAGCCCCGCTTCGCCCAAGCGTTTGATCACGACAGGCAGGCCGCCTGCATAAAAGAATTCTTCCATCAGGTATTTGCCCGAAGGCATCAGGTTCACAATCGTCGGCACATCACGCCCCAAACGGTCCCAATCATCCAATGTCAGTTCCACGCCTTTGGTCCGCCCGGCCATCGCCAGCAGGTGGATCACAGCGTTGGTGGACCCACCAATCGCGGCATTGGTGCGGATTGCATTCTCAAACGCTGCTTTCGTCATCACATCGGATGGTTTCAAATCATCCTTGACCATATTGACAATGCGCCGCCCCGTCAGATGCGCCATCACGCGGCGGCGGCTATCGACCGCGGGGATCGCGGCGTTACCAGACAGGGCCATGCCCAGCGCCTCTGCCATGGATGCCATTGTGCTGGCTGTGCCCATCGTGTTGCACGACCCGGGAGAGCGGGACATGGAGGCCTCAGCCTCGACAAATTCCTCGGCCGTCATCGTGCCGGCGCGGACCGCTTCGGAGAATTTCCACAAGTGGGTGCCAGACCCGACCCGTTCCCCGTGAAACATGCCATTCAGCATTGGCCCACCGGAGACGACGATCGCGGGCAGATCGACAGATGCGGCCCCCATCAATAGGGCTGGCGTGGTCTTGTCACAGCCAGCCAGCAATACAACGCCGTCCATCGACATGCCACGAATGGCTTCTTCCACGTCCATCGCGCAAAGGTTGCGGTACATCATGGCCGTGGGGCGCAGGCTAGACTCGGCGGGTGAAAACACAGGGAATTCAACCGGAAAGCCGCCTGCCTCGTAAATCCCGAACTTCACCTTTTCGGCCAGATCGCGCAGGTGGGCATTGCAGGGCGTCAATTCCGACCACGTATTGCAGATACCCACAACAGGTCGCCCATCCAGCAAATCAGCTGGCAAACCTTGGTTTTTCATCCAAGACCGGTGATAGATCGCGTCCTTCGACGACCCCCCGAACCATTCCTGAGACCGCAGTTTCCGGGGCCACTTGGCGGGCTTGAATGTCATTTGGGGACTTCCTTTGTCATGCTGATAGCGCCATCATTATCGCGGGCAGCCGGTAAATCCAAGGAGTCGTAATGAACACGCATCAGCATAACATGACCCATTGGGCCGAACGGGTTGATATGGCCGCAGCCTTTCGTTGGACCGCACGGCTGAACATGCACGAAGGGGTGGCCAATCACATTTCTTTGGCGATCAACGACGATGGCACCAAGTTTCTGATGAACCCCAACCAGATGCATTTCAGTCGGATCAAGGCGAGCGATCTGATCACGGTGGATGCGCATGATCCTGATACGCTCAAAGGGCCCGATGCACCCGATCCAACCGCGTGGGGCCTGCATGGTGGTATTCACCGGCTGGTGCCACATGCGCGTTGCGCGATGCATGTGCATTCGATTTTTGCGACCGTTTTGGCATCATTGAAGGACAGCAGGCTGCCGCCTATAGATCAGAACTGCGCAACGTTCTTTGACCGTTACGTCATTGATGATGGTTATGGCGGTTTAGCGTTTGAGGAAGAAGGTACGCGCTGTGCGGCGCTGTTCAGTGACCCCAAGCAGAAGGTCATGATCATGGGCAACCACGGTGTGCTGGTCATTGGCGAAACCGTCGCAGAGACATTCAACCGGATGTATTACTTTGAACGGTCGTGCGAGACCTATATCCGCGCCTTGCAAACCGGGATGGAGCTGCGGGTTTTGCCTGATGATATTGCTGAAAAGACCGCGCAAGAACTGGAAACCTATCCCGAACAAGACATCCGGCATCTGGCAGAACTGAAAGCGGTTTTAGATGACGAAGGATCAAGCTACAGCCAGTAACACCGCTCTTTCTATGTTCAATCAAACTTCCGCTGTAAGTTCTGGCCTAAACCGCGTGCGCGATGCCCACTTGCAAAAACGCTAGGCCTGCGCCACCACTCAGCCCATGACGAAAACACTGCTTTCCTTTGGCCACGGCTATAGCGCCCGCGCCTTGTCCCGTATCCTGCTGCCGCAGGATTGGCGGATCATCGGCACGACACGATCCGAGGATAAGGCACCGCGCCTGATGAACGAAGGGGTTGAACCGCGGATTTGGCCGGGGGCCGATATGATCCCGGCGCTGAATGCGGCGACCCATCTGTTGATCTCAGCCGGACCGGACGATGCGGGTGATCCTGTCTTGGCAAAGCTGCATGATGAGATTGCCAGCCGCGCAGCCCAATTTGAATGGGTCGGCTACCTTTCAACGACGGGCGTCTATGGCGACCATAGTGGCGATTGGGTCGATGAAAACACCCCGCTGACCCCGGCCACAAAACGCGGTATCGCCCGGGTTGAGGCAGAGGCAGCTTGGTCTGCTATCCCGGGTCTGCCGCTGCATATCTTTCGTCTCGCCGGGATTTATGGCCCCGGTCGTGGCCCGTTTGCCAAGGTCCGCAACGGCACTGCACGCAGGATCATCAAAAAGGGGCAGGTTTTCAGCCGTACCCATGTGGCCGACATCGCCCGCGTGCTTGCCGCATCGATCAACAAACCCAATGCCGGTACGGCCTACAATGTCTGCGACAATGATCCTGCGCCGCCGCAGGATGTGATTGCCTATGCTGCTGAGTTGCTGGGTCTGCCGATCCCCGAAGCGGTTGATTTTGAAACAGCTGAGATGAGCGCGATGGCGCGCAGCTTTTATGCCGAAAGCAAGAAGGTGCGCAATGACCGGATCAAGGATGAACTTGGCGTCGAACTGCTTTACCCGGACTACAAATCAGGGCTCAAGGCGTTGCTGGCGCAGGAAATCGGCGCCTGATGCCCCAGGCGATCGCTGCGTAAACAACCAATAGAACAAGTGCCGTACCAAAATTGATACTGTAAAATACCGCACGATCAGCAAATTCCAGATTGTTCAGAAAATCATAAGGAAACCCGCTCGTGACCGTGCCGGACGGGGTGTTGTTAAGTGGCTGCCACACCAATTCGGCCAGAGCGATATACGTTCCGATCACACCCACCAACCATGCGGCTGCTGCCCAAACTCTGATAAAGCTGCGATGTATGAAAAGCGCATCAATCACGATCAAGGCAGGACCCAGCGCATGCCGATAAATCTCAAGGTGGTATTCGGTGAAACCACCGTCACCAGTGACTAGAACTGAATCCGCATAGAAAATCCGCCAATAGAGGATCAATACCATCGTGTTGAGCACAGCCGCCATGCTGATAAAGCCATCCCATCGGCATGTTGACCTTTCTTCTTCCAGTGCCATCAGGCGGCTGAACGCAAAGAACGCGCAAAACAAACCCCAGATCGTCAAAAACCGGAACGGGCCGCCAAATTCACCCCATTCGCCAAGGATCAGCGTATGAATGCAGTACCCTCCGGCCAAAAGAAACGCGGTCCAGCGAAAAATCAAACGGGGGTTCATCGACATTTAAGGCTCACTTTTTAGGCTAAACATGCGCAGGCGTCATATTATCCGTCCAGCATAACCTCACGTCGGGCGACGCTCTTGCTCAAATGTTGCAAACAACCCATATCAAGGACGCATCTGACCAAAGGCTAACCGTATGACCCTACGCCAAAAAACTGCTGATCTGCTTGCGACCCCTTGGGTGACCAACTTTATCGTCGGTGTAATTATCTTTAACGCAATCATTCTGGGGATGGAGACGTCTAAAACCATCATGGATGCGGCGGGATCGCTGATTGTGACGCTTGATTCAATCTGCCTTGCCATTTTTGTGGTTGAGCTTACGGCCAAATTTTACGCCCAGCGCGGCAAGTTCTTTCGCAACGGTTGGAACATCTTTGATTTCATCATTGTCGGCGTATCACTTGTGCCTGGCAATGGTGGCCTTTCGGTCCTGCGGGCGCTGCGTATTCTGCGGGTTTTGCGCGTGATATCGGTGGTGCCATCACTGCGCCGCGTGGTCGAGGGGTTTGTGACCGCCCTACCCGGCATGGGATCAGTTTTCCTGCTGATGGGTATTGTGTTCTACATCGCCGCCGTCATGGCGACCAAGCTGTTTGGCGCGTCTTTCCCCGAATGGTTCGGCACGCTGGGCCGTTCAGGATATTCGCTGTTCCAGATCATGACGCTGGAAAGCTGGTCAATGGGCATCGTGCGCCCAGTGATGGAGATTTACCCCTATGCGTGGGCATTCTTTGTACCCTTTATTATGGTCACAACATTCGCGGTGGTGAACCTGCTGGTGGGTTTGATCGTGAATTCGATGCAAGACGCCCATGCCGAAGAAGGCAATGCCGCAACGGATGCCTACCGCGATGAGGTGATGAAAAAGCTTGAGGCGATCGAGGCGCGCATGGATCGCGACAGCAAGACCGGCTAGGGCGTCCCGAGGTATTCAAAGCTTTCGCCCAGATGAATGGCATTGGCTGGCTGGCCCTGAACAAAGTGACCCACATTGCCGGATGCGTGCAAGACCTTGGCTGGAATTGATGTGGCCATGCGCAAAGCATCCGCAGGCGAAACTTCAGCATAAGTCACAAGCGTTTTGATAGCCGAGGCAACATCAAGATCAGCGCCTGCCAATGTGCCATCCTCTAGCATTAAGCGCCCGCCAACCCGGTGTACCTTGCGCCCATTCAATGTGAATTCCGTAATGTCCGACCCGGCGGTGGCCATAGCATCGGTGACAAGGAAAATCGCGTCCTGTTCCCGTTTGGCAGAAAGCGCCGACCGCATCGTACTCGCGTGGACATGAATATTGTCGGCAATCAGCCCCGCGCTGACCCCAGCCGCGTCCAACGCTGCCCCAACCAACCCCGGTTCGCGTGCAGTCATCTGGCTCATCGCGTTGAACAGATGCGTAACGCAAAGCGCACCAGCTGCAAAAGCAACACGTGCTTGGGCATAAGTGCAATCGGTATGACCGAGCGAAACGATGATCTCTGCCTCTGCCAATCGCCTGATCTGCTCTGATGTGACGCTTTCGGGAGCAACAGTTACCATCACATTTGGTATCCGGCTGGCCGCATCCACCAAAAACGCTTCATCCGCATCTTCCATCGGGCGGATCAGCGCCGGATCATGCGCACCCTTTTTGGCATTCGACAGATGCGGCCCTTCCAAGTGGATACCTATGATCCCCGGCACGCCCGCATCAATGGCCTGCTCTACCGCAATAACACCTGCGCGCAGGCAATCTGGCGTGTCGGTGATCAGCGTCGGCAAGAACGCCCGCGTCCCTGTTTTGGCATGCGCATCAGACATGGTCCGCAAGGTCGCAACGGACGGGTCATCATTGAACATCACACCACCACCGCCATTGACCTGAAGATCAACAAAGCCAGGTAGGATGATGCCGCCGGTGGCCCTGATGATCCTATATTCGGCAGGCACATCTTTGGCAGACAAGATGCGGTCAAAGACATCATCGTCTAGAAGCAAAGCGGCATCTTTATGCATACGCGTGCCGTCAAAGACCTTTGCACCGATGATCGCGCGTTTTGTCATGGTGTGTCTGCCGCTTTTACCAGGTTTCGGGCCAATAAGACCGCACCATCCAACGCCGTACCTTTCGGGGCTTGGATGCAAGACCGCGCTCGCGGATCAAGATATTCAGCATAGTGCGGACCAATCCCACCGGTAAGACAAAGGGTATCCGCCTCAGACCAATTCATCAGCTTCAGACAGGACATCAGATAAGCCGCCCCTTCCTTCATCAGCGTAATGCCATGCGGATCGCCTGCTTGCGCAGCTTCAATGATTTTCGGGGCAAGGGCCGCATAGTCAGATGGATGCGCCTTATTTGCGAATGACACCATCGCGGTAAGTTCACCACCACAACAAGCCATCAGGTGCCGGGTCAGGTCAGAATGCACCATATGGCCCTCTTCGGCCAACACCGTGCGGCGCAATGCCTGAACACCAAGCCAAACACCCGATGCCTGATCACCCAGTACATGGCCCCAGCCGCCCAAAAAGCGCTGCTGCCCGTTGCGTTGGGCCGCCACGAAAGAACCGGTCCCCACGGACACCACAACCCCACTAGCAGACCCAAGGGCACCCGCCACGGATATCGCACGATCATCGGTGATGGTTACGTATACAAAAGGCATTGCTGCAGCCACTTGGCCAGCATCAGTGTCGTTCATGACACCAGCCAGACCAATATGAGCGACGCAGTTTGTCAGATCTATACGGAACTGAGTCTTCAAAGCCTCAATCGCGGTCAGAACATTCTGGATCGTCGCATTTGGATTGGTTGTATAATTGGCTGGTCCGGCGCTTACTTCGGCAAGTTGTCTTCCGCTTTGATCGCACAGGACAACCCTGCAGCCGGTGCCGCCGCCATCAATGCCGAAAACGTGGGTATCGGAGGTCATAAGCCTCTGGCGCTCCTCAAATCTGCCTTTGCCAGCTTGCACCCGAAACACCCCCTTTCCAACCATAAAAAACCCCGCCATCACATGGGATGGCGGGGGAAAAGTTAGTGCTCGCGTGCCCATCCAGTATTGGACAGGCTTGCCGCAGGCACCGGCGGTATCAACTTTGGTGAAACTTAATGCTTCGCCATCTCTGAGCGGATCTGCTGACGCAGCAGATCAATGGGCACCTTTTGCCCGTCGCGTTTAAATTGCCAATAGGTCCAGCCGTTACAGCTTGGCGCACCTTCCAGATGCGCCCCGACCTGATGGATTGATCCTTTGATGTCGTCACCGATCAACGTGCCATCGGCACGGACCTTTGCTTTATGACGACCATTCATGCTCCACAGTTCCTCACCGGGGCGCAGCATGCCGCGTTCTACCAACACGCCAAAGGCCACGCGGGGTTCGGCCCGTTTCGATGTGGACACCTGCAAAGCTTCGTTATCGAACTTGCGAGTGTTCTTGATGCGCTTCTCTGCCACCTTGCGGTAGCTCTCTTCACGCTCAATCCCGATAAAATCGCGGCCCAGCATTTTTGCAACCGCGCCCGTGGTGCCAGTCCCGAAGAAGGGGTCAAGGACCACATCACCGGGGTTCGTGGTGGCAACAAGGACGCGGTGCAAGAGGGATTGCGGTTTTTGCGTGGGATGGGCTTTGTCTCCGGCTTCATTCTTCAACCGCTCATGACCGGTGCAGATAGGCAGAACCCAATCAGACCGCATCTGTACGCCCTCATTGAGGGCTTTGAGCGCTTCGTAATTAAAGGTGTATTTGCTGGCCTCTTCTTTCGACGCCCAGATTAATGTCTCATGGGCATTGGTCAGGCGCTTGCCCCGGAAATTAGGCATCGGGTTCGACTTGCGCCACACGACATCATTGAGAATCCAGAACCCCTGGTTCTGCAACTCAGCGCCCATCCGGAAGACGTTGTGATAGCTGCCAATGACCCAGATCGCGCCATTGGGTTTCAGCAGACGGCGGGCCGCGGCAAGCCATTCACGCGTGAATTTGTCATAGACCTTGAAACTGTCGAATTGGTCCCATGCGTCGTCAACCGCATCAACTTTGGAATTATCGGGACGGTGCAGATCACCCTTCAATTGCAGATTATAGGGGGGGTCAGCGAAAATCAGGTCGACAGAACCCGCAGGCAGGCTGTTCATCACGTCGATGCAGTCACCATCCACAATGGTATTGAGCGGGAGCTGGGAAGCCCCTTTTGCTTTGGTCTTGGTCGTCATTACTTGCCTCATAGCCCCGGCGGGTGTCCCGCTCTTTGGTTGAACCCAATGTGAGTCAGAGGTGATTCCAAGTCAAAAACATTATTGATTCAGGGGGTTAGGTTTTATCTTGATACAAGATGTTGTGTATCGGCTTGAAAGAGCGCCTATGGTGTTCGGTCACGCCAAACTGTTGAAGTCCCAATTTATGTTGGGCTGTCGGGTATCCCGCGTTCTTTTCCCAGCCGTAGTGCGGATGCTGTTGCGCCAATGCCACCATGTGTCTGTCGCGCCACACCTTCGCCATGATAGAGGCCGCAGCGATGCTCAAACTGCGCCCGTCACCTTTGATGATCGTCTGCGATGAAATCGCCAAATCACGCGGGATCATATTGCCGTCGATCAGCGCGTGGGCGGCAATGACGGATAATCCGGCAACTGCACGCACCATTGCAATATGCGACGCGCGCAGAATGTTGTGTTCATCAATCTCTGCAACTGTTGCTTCGGCGATGGAAACGTCCGCAACGGCGAGCAATTCATCATAAAGCGCATCACGCCGTTTTGCGGTCAGTTTTTTACTGTCGTTCAAACCATCGGGGATATTCGCGGGGTTCAGAATGACGGCGGCGGCCACAACCGGCCCAGCCAAGGGACCACGCCCCACTTCATCCACGCCGGCCACATGGATAAAGCCACGCTGATGTGCAGCACTTTCAAAACTGAAATCGGGTTTGGTCATAGGGTCAGTGACCAGAACATGACGGCCACTTCAAGGAAAAAGGGGCAGAGAGCCATGTCCAAACTCTCTGCCCCACGTAGGGGTCTTGCCTTATCACGCTCTAATCAGCGCGTTCTTTATAAGGCAATCCGCCCAAGGTGGCGCGGTAATCGGGGCTGTGGAACCGCGCAACGTGTCAGCGCCTTAGTGGCGCCGATCTGAACGAAAGCCCTGCTCGCGCAGGCACAAAGGGTCAAAGCCACGGCGTGGGCCATCATTTGTGTAAATCCTGACGGCACAACGATCAGGCAGGCGGTTCACATGGCGATAGTTACGCTCAAGGCATTGCTTGCCGAAAAGACCTTGATGACCGAACCGTGTTTCAACGGTGCGCAGGCACGCGTGCGGCAGCGCGCGGCGGCTGTTTTGGGTGTTCTGGTGTTCACGGTTCAAATCAGACCACGTATTGTTGCGGTGTGCGTCATTCCACTGCGGCGTTTGATGTACCTGTGTTCGGCGATCACGATCGCGGTCGCGGTTTTGATCAATGGCCGCACCGATTACAGCAATGGCAGCCAAACCAAAAATCAGCTTACCGACATCGTCGCGATTCATGCCTTGTGCATGCAGCGGTGTGGTTGTGGCAAGGGTCAGCGACAACGCGGTAATCCCTGCGATCAATGGCTTAAACATATCTGCGTCCTTTCGGTTCAGGTGCCTGACGTGTGGCGATGAACCGAAATTGGGGCAGGCGGTGCTTGCCAAACAATATCGGGGGATGGTTATACGATTGCCATCGCGATATCATTGGGCGTTATTGAATATCAGGACGGCTTTGGATCAGGTAGGGCGTATGAAAAAACTTTCTTTCTCATTCATGGCTCTGATGCTGAGCACAACCATCGCGCAAGCAGCTTGCTATGCCGATTATAAGGCCAAGCAGGACGACCCATTGCGGCTTCATTATGGGGTGGCAGAGGTGCGTGGCGATTGTTCGGTCGGGTCCGCCCAAAGCCAGTTGCGCGATCGGTTGGCAGGTAACGGTTGGCAGCTATTGAATGTGCTGGGTGTCTTTGATGACGCCGGCCTTGATGAAAGAAAGGACAGCGCAGGTGAGTTCTTCCTCCGCTACTGAAGCACGTGAAATTGGGAACAGGATTGTCGTCGCAGGGATTGCGGCGATTGTCCTGATTTTGGCCGTTACCGCGGTACTGCTGTTTATCAATCTACCTGATGCCAACGCATTCAATATGCGGGTGGAACGGTTGTTTGTTGAAAATGACAACCTGACCAGCAATGCGGAGATCAAGCTGCTTGAGATTTTGGCAGGGTCCGGTACTGCGTTTTCCGATACGCTGGCATCCTATCGCTTTGTCATCTTTGTGCTGCTGATCTTTGCAACGGCCCTTCTGGTGGCCGCCGTCGCCTTTCTTGTGATGTTGATCGCGCTGAACCGCCGCATGGGCCGGATTGAACGGCAGGGGATCGAGGTGAATTCGCTGACCATCAGCCGCGATCAAAAGGCGGTTTACCTCAATGACTTTGAGTTCAAACTGACGGATGCCGCCATCGAAACGCTTTCGGTTCTGGCCGAGGCGCGCATGGACGACGAAGTGCTGACAGGTGCGGAAATCGAAGGCGTCATCTCTGGCCGCGCTTCTGCTGATTGCGACGAAGCGGCAGGTGCGACGCGGATCAAACGCCTGCGTGATACGCTGGGCAACCAGATGATGAGCGAACTTTTGGTCAAGAACATTGCCCGAAAGGGCTATGTGCTAGCGATTGATAAAGACGTTATTCGGATGATCTAGCGGTGCAAAATGTTGCAAAGGCGTGGCGAAGATCGACAATTGTCGTAGCCGATCTTCACCATCTTTTTCGCATATCGCAGTGATCGCCAATACGGACCCTCAGGTCAGCATGGCTGTTGAAATGGTGCGCTAGTCTTCTGTCCAGTCAGTTGTTGTAGGTCCTGTCCCGATTTCAAGAATACGGACGTCGCCATCGCGTGCGGCCATCCAATGCGGCACGCCAGCGGGCGTCAGGGCAACGGTGCCAGCTTTGAACACTTGTTCTGCATCCGGATCGACGGACGTCCCGACGCCAAGATACATCGTGCCTTCAATGACCAGCGACATGCGGGCATCCGGGTGACTGTGCGGCGGGAAAACACTTCCGCCCTCCATAACCGCATTTGCGCCAAACACCCCTTCGGTCCCCATTGAGCCTGACATCATCGCCGAGGAAACGCCGTCAATCGGGGTTTGATTAAGTGGCATCTCACTCAGAGTTAGTTTCGAAACCTCTGCAAGGGCGAACGACGGCATCGAAAGAACGGTGATCAATGTGATCGTCTTGAAGAAAGTCATGGCTATAGCCTCCTGTTGCTGTTATTTAATATATCCATTAGTTCATAAATTAAGAGAAATAAAAAGACTGATGAGTTCACAAAATAGTCAGCGTGGTCGACCAGCAATTTTTGACGACGGCTCTATTATCAGTGCCGTGACCGATGTTCTTTGGAAAACAGGCTTTCTGGGCACCTCTATCAGCGATCTGTCGCGGGCAAGCGGCACGTCGCGGGCCAGTCTGTATAAGCTCTATGGTGATAAATTCACCTTGCTGGCTGCTGCGCTGGATTGTTATGCGGCAAGGTTTGACGCGCGCGTGGACAAAACCCTGCAAGATACCACCGACCCAGCCAACGCTGTTGAGGTGACACTGCGCGCCAGCGCGGATCGGTTAAGCGATCCGTCCGCACCCAATGGGTGCCTCAGATGCCGGACGACCCTGGAACTAAAGGGGCAAAGCCCGGTTGTGGACGCCGCAATTGAACGTGCAAATCAGGCTTTCGAAGCCAATATGCTGCGCCTTTTGGCCGCCGATGGACGTACGCGCGCAACAGACGGTCCAATGTCACGAAAACTCACTGCTATCGTCAACGGCATGGTGATCTTAGCAGAAGGGGGCGCGTCCAGAGAAAGCTTGCACGAGCTTGTGAGCAGCGCTGTGGCTGACGTGCGATCCAAGCTGTAGCGATCAGAAAGGCAGCCTTGCTACCTTTGCAGCGTTTCACCCACCGCAAGGATGGGTTCCAGCGCAACGACTGGGCCGTCAGGCACATCATCCCCAGCATTCAGCGCTGCAATGATCTGTGCGGCTTTCTGGCCAATCTCGCGGCGACACGCATCCATCGTTGCCAACTGACGCGGCAAGCCTTCCAATAATTCGACGCCATTGAACCCGGCCAGACCAATCTTGGCAGGCACATCAATGCCCTGCTCCAACAGATAAAGCAGTCCACCGGCGCCAATCATATCGTTGGAATAATACAGAAAATCCAGATCAGGGGTGCGTTCCAACATTTTGGCAGTCATCTCGCGCCCCTTGGCCAAAGCTGACCCGCCAGAATAAAATTCCTGATCCGCAATTTCGATCCCGGCCTTGGCAAGGGTGCGTGTAAACCCCTCAAATCGTTTGCGCGCGCGGTGGTCCAGCGGCATTTTCGTGCCCATGAACCCAATGCGTTTGTATCCAGCGGCGATAATCTCTTCTGCCATCTTACGGCCTGCACGACGATGTGAAATGCCAACGCAATAATCAATTGGCTCACCGTCCGTATCCATGATCTCAACCACAGGGATACCGGCCTGCTGTAGCATTGCTTGCGAGGCCTCTGAATGCTCTAATCCGGCGATAATCACCCCGGACGGACGCCACGACAGCATCTCGAACAACACCTTTTCTTCTTTTTCGGGCAAGTAGTCTGTAACACCCACGACAGGCTGCAATTCTGTATCCTCAAGCGTTTCTGAAATGCCTGAAAGCACCTCTGGAAAAACCATATTGCCCAAAGACGGAATAATCACCGCAACCAAATTGACGCGTTGCGATGCCAGCGCCCCCGCGATTTTGTTGGGCACATACCCCAGCCGTTTCGCGGCATCCTGCACCTTTTGACGTGTTGCCGCACTCACGTCGCCTTTGTTGCGCAACACCCGGCTGACGGTCATTTCGCTGACACCAGAGGCTTCAGAGACGTCACGCAGGGTCAGGGGGCGTTTAGGCAAATTGGTCAAAGGAGTTGTCCCGTCTGTCGTTTTCCCATTGTTAGCCCCGCTGACACACAAAAGCCAGAACCGCATCACCGTTGACCCCCGCAACAAACAAGGGCATTCCAATCAGGGCAAGGCCCCGTGGCTCAACTGGATAGAGCAGCCCCCTCCTAAGGGGCAGGTTATTGGTTCGAATCCAATCGGGGTCACCAAAATTCTTTGTTGTTATGACCGCACTTTAGTCGAGGCGTACGTTTTCGTTACTGTGCACATCCTCTGACGCGTAACCGATCTGAGGCAGCCCATATCCTGCGGCGATCGTGATGACGACAGCGGCGGCGAGCCCTGCGAAAATGGCTTTCATGCATGGCTCCTATTCCGCGGGTGTAGCATTGGGTTGCCGCTCTTTTTCTTTCATTTCCTCAAGCCAGATAGAGTGGTGCTGTTTCGCCCATGCCTCGTCTACTTCGCCATGGGTCATGGCCCCTGATGCGCCTTCCATGCCTACTGAGCCGATGTAGATATGCGCGATGATGATCGCCATCAGCAAGAAGGCGAAACCTGCGTGCAGCACCTGTGCGAGCTGCATTTCTGCGTGTGGGGTCAGTGTGGTGGGCAGTGCTCCACCAAAGAGTTCGGCAAGGCCGGTTGCGTTTAACACGCCAAAGACCCATGCAAAGACCGGGATTTCGAAGGGAAAGATGAGTGACAGGCCCGTCACGGAAATCAGGCCGCCGAAGACGATACAGGACCAGAAGATCAGTTTTTGACCTGCGTTGAATTTTTTGGCTGGTGGATGTTTTGATCCCACGATACCGCCTGCTTGGGCGAACCAGACCAGATCCAGCCTGCTGGGAAGGTTGTGCCAGACCCACATCACAAAAATCATCACAAGCGCCAGCATAAACGCCCAGGACACATTGTTATGCACAAAAATGCTAAAGCGCAGGATGGCTGCATTTGCCTCATGTCCAAAGGTCGGCACGATGAACGCCCGACCAAACAAAATGGCAAGGCCTGTCAGCCCTAAGACAATAAACGATCCCGCCAGTATCCAATGGGCAAAGCGTTCAACGAATTTGAACCGCAGCACGGTGCGTCCGGCAAGGCCACCATCGACACCGATGCGGCCACGCAGGATAAAGAACAGGATCAGCGCGCCGATGGTGCCCAACAAGGTCCAGCCGCCATAGGTGGCCAGCGGCCCTTCGCGGAACAATGTCCATTCCATACCGGATGATTGCACCAGCGTTTCGGCCACACGGCCCCCAGCGGATACGGTGATATCGGCGCTGTCATAGCGTAGCGCGCGCCAGACTTCGGCGTCGGATACACCACCCAAGGACCCTAGCTGATCCTTTGTTGCCGCAGCCGCCTCAGGATCGCCAGTTGCGTCGCGGCGGAAAGCGTCATCCACCTCTTGGGCAGCCTGACGCGCCATAATGTCTTCCAATGTTTGTGCGCCGCCGGTTTCTGCACGGTCCTGTGCGGCCAAGGGGCCAGCCAGAAGCAGCATTACAAAAAGGGCCATGAGGCGTTTGATCAACATGAAGCAAATCCCGGATCAGTTGAATTCTGTATCGAAGGGGCGCATTGGCGCCCCTTCGTAAGGTCAGAGACCGTTTTAGGTATCGCGCCCGTCATAGGCTGTACCCCAGCCCCATGCACCGGACCCAAAGCCACGGGCCACCACACGTTCGCGGTAGATGTCGGCGACCGTGTCACCGTCACCGGCCAGCAGTGCTTTGGTCGCGCACATTTCCGCACAGATGGGCAATGCGCCTTCTGCGATGCGGTTGCGTCCATACTTCTGGAACTCGGCGGCGGAGTGGTTTTCCTCTGGGCCACCGGCGCAGAATGTACATTTGTCCATCTTGCCGCGCGATCCAAAGCTGGCCGCCTGCGGGAACTGCGGCGCACCGAAGGGGCACGCGTAAAAGCAGTAACCGCAGCCAATGCACAGGTCTTTGGAGTGCAGAACCACACCATCAGAGGTCTGATAGAAGCAATCCACCGGACAGACGGCCATACAAGGCGCGTCTGAACAATGCATACATGCGACCGAGATCGACCGTTCACCCGGCTGACCATCGTCGATGGTCACCACCCGGCGGCGGTTGATGCCCCAAGGCACCTCGTGTTCGTTTTTACAGGCTGTGACACAGGCGTTGCATTCGATGCAGCGCTCGGCGTCACAAAGGAACTTTGCTCTTGCCATAATATGTCTCCCTTACGCTGGCATGATTTTGCAGAGTGTGGCCTTGGTCTCTTGCATCTGCGTGACGCTGTCGTAGCCGTAGGTCTGCGCTGTGTTGCACGATTCACCCAAGACGTATGGGTCGGCACCGGCGGGGTACTTCGCACGCAGATCCTCGCCCTGCATGTGACCACCAAAGTGGAACGGCATAAAGGCGACGCCTTCGCCAACCCGCCTTGTGACCATCGCCATGACCTTGACCTTACCACCCTCTGGCCCTTCGACCCAGACCTGCGCACCATCGCGCACGCCCAGATTGTTGGCATCCCGTGGGTGAATTTCCACGAACATGTCTTGCTGCAATTCGGCAAGCCATGGGTTTGACCGGGTTTCATCGCCGCCGCCTTCATATTCGACCAAACGACCGGAGGTCAGGATGATGGGATAGTCCTGCGAAAAGTCGTTTTTCTGGATCGACGCATACATGGTCGGCAAGCGATAGAACTTGCGGTCCTCGTATGTTGGGTAATCCGCGACCAGATCGCGCCGGTTTGTATAAAGCGGCTCGCGGTGCACTGGCACCGGATCGGGGAAGGTCCAGACAACAGTCCGCGCCTTGGCGTTGCCAAAGGGCGCGCACTCATGCTTGATCGCGACCCGCTGGATGCCGCCGGACAGATCTGTTTTCCAATTCACCTTGGCGACTTTGTCGTCGTAGTCAGACGGGAAGGGTGACATGGACTGCTCACCAACTTCTTTGGTGTAGTCGGTAAAGCCCTCTACACTTGCGGCCTTGGCAATATACGCACGTTCATCATCCGTCAGTTCGGTATGCCACCCAAGGTCCTTCAGCATCTGATATGTAAACTCAGGATAGCCATCCTGAATGTCAGAGTTCTTGGAATAAACCCCTTCGGCCAGCAGGTTTTCACCATCACGTTCCACACCAAAGCGGGCGCGGAAGGTCAAACCACCTTCAGAAACAGGCTTGGACATATCGTAAAGGTTCGGCGTGCCAGGGTGGTTCATCTCTGGTGTGCCCCAGCTTGGCCACGGCATACCGTAGTAATCGCCATCTGCAGGGCCACCAACCGCCTGTAACGTCGTGCGGTCAAAGGTATGCTGGTTTTCCATATGCTTCTTGATCCGCTCAGGGCTTTGACCTGTGTAGCCGATCGTCCACATACCGCGGTTGATCTCGCGCAGCGTATCTTCGGGATCGGGCGTCAGGCCATCATCCTCAAGTGCGATATTTCGGAAGATACGTTCGTGAAAACCGAACTTCTTAGAAAACAGCGCGATGATTTCCTGATCTGTCTTTGCCTCGAACAATGGATCAACGACCTGTTCGCGCCACTGGATAGACCGGTTCGATGCCGTGACAGAACCACGGGTTTCGAACTGTGTCGTGGCCGGGATCAGATAGGTGTTATCTGGCCGATCCTGCATCACGGCTGACACGGTAGGGAACGGGTCAATCACGACAAGCATGTCGAGCTTTTCCATCGCTTCCTTCATCTCGACCTGGCGAGTCTGAGAGTTCGGCGCGTGGCCCCAAAGCACCATGGCCCGGACGTTTTCGTTCTGGTCCATGTTGTCTTTGTCTTCCAGAACACCGTCGATCCAGCGAGATACCGGAATACCCGTCAGGTTCTGCAATGACTTTGTGCTGCCGTCCGCGGACTGCAAGTCATCAAAGCGACCGGCCAGCCATTCAGGGTCTTCTTCCCAGACGCGGGCCCAGTGTGCCCAAGCGCCAGCGCTTAGACCATAATAACCGGGCAATGTGTGCGACAGAACGCCAAGGTCAGTTGCACCCTGCACGTTGTCATGGCCGCGGAAGATGTTTGTGCCACCCCCGCTGACGCCCATGTTGCCAAGGGCCAACTGCAACACACAGTAGGCGCGGGTGTTGTTGTTGCCATTGGTGTGCTGTGTGCCACCCATGCACCAGATCACGGTGCCGGGGCGATTATCAGCCAAGGTGCGTGCAACACGCTCTAGCTGGCTACCGGGTGTGCCGGTGACGCGTTCAACCTCTTCAGGCGTCCATTTGGCCACTTCTTCCTTGATCTGGTCCATGCCCCACACGCGGGTGCGGATGAATTCATCATCCTGCCAGTCGTTTTCAAGGATGTGCCACAGGATACCCCAAACAAGGGCGACGTCCGTACCGGGACGGAAGCGCACATATTCATCCGCATGCGCCGCCGTGCGTGTAAAGCGCGGGTCGCAGACGATAACTGGTGCGTTGTTGCGTTCCTTGGCGCGTAGGATGTGCATCATCGAAATCGGGTGCGCCTCGGCGGCGTTGGACCCGATCATAAAGATTGCTTTGGAATTATGAATATCGTTGTAGCTGTTTGTCATGGCGCCGTAGCCCCATGTGTTCGCCACACCGGCCACAGTGGTGGAGTGACAAATCCGCGCTTGGTGGTCTACGTTGTTTGTGCCCCAATAGGCAGCAAACTTGCGGAACAGATAGGCCTGTTCGTTGCTATGCTTGGCAGACCCCAGCCAGTACACGCTGTCAGGGCCGCTTTCTTCGCGGATCTGCAACATTTTGTCGCCGACTTCGTCGATCACCTGATCCCAAGAGATGCGAACCCATTCGCCGTTCTCTTTTTTCATCGGGTACTTGAGGCGACGTTCGCCATGGGCGTGTTCACGCACGGCGGCCCCTTTGGCGCAATGGGCGCCAAGGTTGAACGGGCTGTCAAAGCCGGGCTCTTGGCCGACCCAGACACCGTTGGATACCTCTGCAATCACCGAACAGCCCACGGAACAGTGGGTGCAGACAGTCTTTTTCAATTCGATGTTTCCGGTCACAGCGGCAGTGGCTGCATCTGCACGGGTGACCGTGCCGCCTGTCGCGGCAATCGCGGCCATGCCACCAATGGCAAGGCCAGAGCCGCGCAAAAATCCGCGGCGGTCTACTGATGCGTTCGCCGCCTCAGTCAGGATCGAAGTCCGTTGGGAGCGTCGCGCAACCCCGTTGGTCTTTTTCCTCAGCATGTTTCTCTCCTCCCCCATCGGACACAAACGACGTTTGCACCTCAAAGGTCTGTTGGTTTTGCATCAAGACAGTCGGGCGTCACGCAACCAGTCGCCAGATGCGGGTGGTACGGCGTCAGGTCAGAACCGGGCGGCGTCGTAATAGGCGCGGGTCTGCGCGGTGTCCTGCATCGTATCGTCTGATAAATCGGGTGCAGATGCTTGCGCCGGATCGGCGCCTGTCACAACGACAGCGGCAGCCAATGGCGCTGCTGTCACGGACAGTTTCAGAAAATCACGGCGGTTTTCGCGGCGTTTCTGTTTGGCTTGGTGGGTCATTTATGATCCCTCCCCTGGCTTATGGCGGTGCCCCGCCGGTGATCCGCATGGCCCCGTCGGGCCACCGGTAAATGATTTATACCTGCCCGCTCATACGGAAGGCTTCGGCCTCAACCTCGATAAAGGTGCGGCCAACTGTGCCGACGGGCGCGTAGAAGACAGAGCCTTCTGCGCCCTCAAGATCGGCAAAGAACACACGCGCCCATGGGGCAATATGCGTGTTGAAAAAGTTGCGCTGCTCTTGCAATGGCACGGGTTCACCAAAGCGGCCAACAATCATCGCCGCCATGATCTCCATCAAGCTGGCGATATTATCTTCGGGTTCGAACACGGTTTCAGACCGCGCCAATCCAAGCCGCGACATATCAAGGCGTAAGGTCGCCAACGGCTTCTCGTTCAAAAAGCCGGTCATGTAGTAGCTGGCATAAGGCAACAATTCACCACGCCCCACCCCGATAAACAGGTTGTTGAATTCGCGTTCGACCATTTTGGGTTTGCTGAGCTTGGCAAGCTTGGCTAATATCGTGATGGCCTGCCCCAAATCCGTATCATCACCAGACAAGCCTGCGACCTGCGCGAGCATTATTTCATCAGGTGGTGAAGACAGGATGACCCCTAAAAAGTTATAAAGATCAGCGCGCTGGCGATCTTCAGCAGGGATCTGAATGTGGGTGGCCACGTTCATGTTGCTCCTTCCGGGGTAGGATCAAAGGCAAATGTCATGCGACGACGCAGCGGGGCGGAAGGCAGTTCATCGGGTTCTGCCATCTCGGGCTCCGGTGCAGAGGCAAGCACCAATTCCGGCAACTCTTCTTCATCCTCAACATCAGGCGTTTCAACAGCATCCTGCTGCTCTGGCGCGGCCAGTGCCTCAATCTTGGCGACCATGCCTTTGCCGACCTGATAGGCGGTCTGCAGATTTTCGACGACCGTTGCGCTGTCTGTATAATCTTCGCCGTAATCAACCAGACCGTCCAGATTGGCGAGCATGGGATTAATCCGCCACAGTTGACGCAAGGCGCGTGTTTTGATGCGCTGCGGCACAGCTTTGGTCAGGAAAGCACGGATTTGATCAGGATCTGCGACGTCCTCGGGGACCGGCAAGTCCAGCTCCGCCAAAATCTCTTCATCAGTACGGTCGGCCAAATCAGCCTCGACCTTGGCAATTTCAACCTGTTTTGCTTCTACAGCAACATTGGCGCGGCGCCGATCCCAGAAGTTCGCTTGGCTCATTGCAAGCGCTCCCTCAAACGGCGGGGCGAGGCATAAACATCGGACCCTCGGCTGACGCGGGCATCACCAATGCCATCTTGCCTAAGATCAATCCGCTTCTTGTCGCGCTTGCGCTTGATAAATGTCTCTTCCTGATGATGCTTTTCGACAAAATCCTCGACCCAAGCACGCAAGGCGGGTGGCATCGGCACTTTCTCGATAATTTCTTCGCCACTGTCAGCATAGTCCTGCGCCTCGTAGGGCGAGACCGTCAGAAGGACCAGATCAAGGGGCGCATCGCCTGCACCTTCGCGCAGAATAATATAGACGCTGGGGTCCTTGGCATGGAGGCCGTGCAAATAGGCCTCAGTGTCGGCGCGGTGCAATTCTAGATCAAGCGTCCCGGCGTGATACTCGGTGGTTTCACCATCGCGGCGCATCTCAACCCAGTGTGCGGGTTGGGCGCCCGGAAGGACAGCGCGGGCCGTCCAAGACCACTTAGCCCAAGCAGTAACGCCCGGTGTGCGCTGCATTACAACGCCAACCGGAAGGACATCATATTTGTCCGATCCGTGCTTCAAAGTGATCCTCCCTAACCGGTATACTATTGTATGAAAAATCGTTGACGCAATCGAAGATCGCTCTAACGCGACCATTTGTGACGGCTTTCGTATCAAGGTACTGATAAAACATCGAAGTTTTATAATCCGATGAAAAGACTAGGTTTTATGCTGCACCTGCACAATAATTGGACAGGGTTATTCCGCCGCACCTAGTTGCGATTGTGGCCATGAAGCGAATGTGTATAGGGTGAACAAATTGTCGCGCCAACCCGCAGGGAGGGGGAGTTGATGGCTGAAAAAGTGATGATCTGCCCATGTACAGGTCTGCAATCTGCGCATGCTGAAACACTGTCTGGTGCCATAAGCGCAGAGATCACAATCGCCCCATCCGCGCTTTGCGACATAGACCCTGGCATGGCCGCAAAGGCACTGTCGCAGGACCATGTCTTGTGGTGCTGCGGGCAGAACGCCGATCATCTGGCCGCGATGGCCGATGATCTGGAATTGGTGGCCCCTACCGTCTTGGACCTGAATACTGTGACCGGTTGGACCGGTGAGGGGACTGCACCTTTGCCAAAACTGGCCGCTGCTGTGGCCGAAGCGCTGTTGCCCGCCCCAGCGGCCAAAACGCTCGATGTTGTCTCCGAAGGTATGTGCCTAGTTTTCGGCCCCGAAGACGTGACATTGCCCGTGGCGGAACAACTTGCGCCCTATCTGAGCGTCACTTTGCTTTTGTCACCGGGCGCTAACATGCCTGACATCACCGGTGTTGATGTGATCGCAGGGCAGTTGCGCCGTGCCGCTGGCGCGTTGGGGCAATTCGACGTTGTGATTGATGCGCTGCAACAGCCCCGGCCCGGTTATCAGTGGTCAGAGGCCCGCGATGGTGGGCAATCGGCCTGTGATATTCTGCTGGACCTCAGCGGTGGCACGCCATTGTTTTCTGCACATGAAAAACGCGAAGGGTATTTGCGCGCAGACCCTGCGCATCCGCCCGCTGTTGCTGCGGCTGTGCTTGCAGCCTCGCATCTGATGGGAACGTTTGAAAAGCCGCTTTATGTGCAAACGGCCCCTTTGTTGTGTGCCCATTCAAGGGCGGGTCAAACCGGCTGTACCAATTGCCTCGACCTTTGTCCCACAGGCGCGATCAGCCCCGAGGGTGATCATGTCAGCATTGATCCGATGATCTGCGCTGGCTGCGGGGCCTGTTCTGCCGGCTGTCCGTCCGGTGCGATCAGCTATGACGCCCCGCCTGTGGATTTGACTATGCGACGGGTGCAAACATTGGCTCGGACCGCGCGCGGCGCAGGGGCAACGGCGCCACATCTGCTGGTGCATGACGCTTACGGGAGCCAGCTGATCCGTCTTGCAACGCGCCACTTTGGCGGCCTGCCGAATGATGTGGTGCCAATGGCGCTGCCTGCCATCGGTGCTTTTGGCCATGCCGAGATTTTGGCGGGCATTGCTGCTGGTTTCGCCGCTGTCACCCTGCTGCCCGGACCGGGCGCTGATCGCGACGCATGGCAAGCGCAGGTCGCGCTGGCGCAGGCGATGGGCGGTGGCGCACCCGTCAGCATGGCTGACGTTACCGATCCAGAGGCTTTGTCTGGTATGCTATCGCCTAGCCCAACCCCAACACCACCACCGATCCGCCCGATGGGCAGTCGCCGTCAGGTGGCGCGCCAAGCCGCCCGCGCGCTGAACCCGGACGCCACCGAATTGGCGCTGCCGGCAGGTGCACCCTACGGCGCAATCCTTGTGAACACGGACAGCTGCACCTTATGCCTGTCGTGTGTGTCGCTCTGCCCGTCGGGCGCTCTGGGCGACAACCCCGACAAGCCGCAGTTGCGCTTTCAGGAAGACGCGTGTCTACAATGCGGTCTTTGCGTACAAATCTGTCCAGAAGACGCGATCACCCTTGCGCCGCGTCTGGACCTGACCGATGCGGCCCTGAACCAGACGGTTCTGAACGAAGAAGAGCCCTTTGCCTGCGTCGAATGCGGCACGCTGTTCGGGTCAAAATCCACCATTGATCGGATCACTGAGAAACTGACCGGGCATTCGATGTTTGCCGATGAAAGCAAGCTGCGGATGATCCAGATGTGCGATGATTGCCGCATCGTCGCCCAAGTGCATAGCGCCGATCAGCCCTTGCAGGGGGGCGAACGCCCGCGCCCGCGCACCACGGATGATTATCTGTCAAAGCGGCGTGACCATTAATACCGAAGGGAGAGAGTGAAAATGGACGACGAAGACTTCAACATGTCGATGCGTAAATTCCTCAAAAAGGTTGGCATCACCTCGCAATCCGCGATTGAAGAGGCCGTGCGCGCCGCTGAAAGCAGCGGGAAAACCTACAACGTGCGCGCCGTGATCACCATCGAAGAGCTTGGCATGACCCACGAGGTCACCGGCACCATCAATGGGCGAGACTGACACTTGAGCATTGAAAGAACCGCTGTACTGGACGCGCTCAAGTCCATTTCAGACCCGACCGGCAGTGACATCGTCAGCGCAGGCGTCGTGCGTGCGCTGAATATTGGCGAAGGTGGTGCTGTGCGATTTGTCATGGAAATCCCGCCCTCGCAGGCGCAGGAATATACGGCCATCAAGGACGCCGCCGAGGCCGCTTTGCAGGCGCTGGATGGTGTTGGCGCGGTGTCTATCGTGATGACCGGACACAGTGAAAAGCCCGCGCCGCCCGATCTGAAACCGCAGCGCGCCGCTGAACCCAGCGGCCCGCAATCCATTCCCGGTGTTGACCGCATCCTTGCCATTGCCAGCGGCAAGGGCGGTGTTGGCAAATCCACCGTGTCCGCCAATCTGGCTTGTGCGCTGGCCCAGCAAGGGCGGCGCGTTGGTTTGTTGGATGCGGATGTTTATGGCCCCAGCCAACCACGCATGCTGGGGGTTTCCGGCCGCCCGGCCAGCCCTGATGGCAAAATCATTCTGCCGATGCGCAACCACGGTGTGACGATGATGTCGATTGGTCTGATGACCAACGAAGATCAGGCCGTCGTCTGGCGCGGCCCGATGCTGATGGGTGCTTTGCAACAGATGATGACACAGGTACAATGGGGTGCGCTGGATGTGTTGCTGGTTGATCTGCCCCCCGGCACCGGTGATGTGCAGATGACGCTTGCACAAAAGGCAAAGGTGGATGGTGCGATCATCGTTTCAACCCCGCAGGATGTGGCCTTGTTGGATGCGCGCAAGGGTATTGATATGTTCCAGCAACTGCATGTGCCGATCATCGGGATGATCGAGAATATGAGCACACATATCTGTTCGCAATGCGGCCATGAAGAACACGTTTTTGGACATGGTGGGGTTGCGGCAGAGGCCGCGAAACTGGATGTGCCGCTGTTGGCAGAGGTCCCGCTTGATCTGCAAATCCGGCTCTCCTCTGATGGTGGTGCGCCGATCACTGTCAGCCAGCCGGATGGTGCGCAGGCGCAGGCCTTCCAAGGCATCGCAAAGACCCTGATCGACGGGGGACATGCTTGACCCTGACGTTCCCACCTTTGATGCATGGTCACGCCGTCACCAGTGACGCAATGGCAGAGGCCGCGCGCCAAGCCACATTGGGGTGCGACGCCGGGCTAGTCACCTATGTCTCACGCCCTGATATGGTCGAGGCGGCGCTGGTTTTTGCCCCGGAAGTGCCGCTGGGAAAGGCAATGGCGATGCTGCCGCTA
Source organism: Roseobacter sp. CCS2 (assembly GCF_000169435.1). Classification (GTDB taxonomy): domain Bacteria; phylum Pseudomonadota; class Alphaproteobacteria; order Rhodobacterales; family Rhodobacteraceae; genus Yoonia. Next base: position 1,033,161 of record NZ_AAYB01000001.1, read on the forward strand.
TGTGGCGTTGGCTTTCAAAACGCCCTTGGCGCGCTGGGCCCGCCGGAAGTGGCGGCCCATCTGGAATGGCACGGTGGTATTCGCGTCAACGCCGCGTCCTGTGGCGCATTGAAAGTGACTGCCGCGACCACCGATCCTGATGAAGTGCCTGATTGGTTGATCGTCGGACTGACCATGCCGTTGATGGCTGGCACCGAAGACATGGGACATACACCCGACCGCACTGTGCTTTACGCCGAAGGCTGCGCCGATGTGGCCCCGAGCGATCTGATCGAGGCTTGGGCGCGCCACACGTTGCATTGGATCAGCCGGTGGGAGGCGGACGGCCCACGAACGCTACACACTGATTGGCGTGGCCTGTGCCATGGTATCGGGGAAGAAACCGGAGTGAGCGATCTGACGGGTACGTTCGTGGGTGTGGACGAAGACTTTGGCATGTTGTTGCGCGATGCTGATGACACGACCCATCTGATCCCCCTGACAACCCTATTGGAGGCCCAACCATGATGCTTGCCCGCGCGATCCATTTCGATGAAAGCGACCAGCGGGTCTTTGCCAGCCCGGCACGCACCGGCGAATACTGCATCTCTGGGGGTTTTGAGTTTTCGGACTGGACCGAGGGTGATCTGGTCGGCAAGGCGCGGCAGGCGTTTTCAAACGGCTGGCTTGGGCTGGAAACGGGCGGGCGGGTGACTTTTGTGGCCGTCACGCAAGTTGAGCAGGTCGAGATAGATGCGCTGGCGCAAACCTTGGCTGCGCATTTCGTGACGTACTACGGTGCACCTTCGGTTGACGCGGCCTTGCCCACGGCACAAGAAGAGTTGGCGCAAATGGCGGAGCTTTGCGCCGATCATGCACCCAACACCCTACTGACAGTTGCGCGCGAGCTGACGCCCGCAGGCGTGCGCGAAGGTTACCGCGTGATCGAGGCGCAGGCGGCAGGGCTGGAACAATTCGCGATCCATGTGACCGAGGATGACAACGGCCATAGCCATTAGTCGGTCTTGGCGTTGAAAATAAACAAGGTTTCGCGATCAATTGTATAGCCGTTGATCAAATCGGCGGCGCGTTCTGATGTCAGCCAGTCTTCCAGCCGCGATGCCAGATCGGATTTCACATGATCATGCAACGCCGGGTTCACCGGCAGGTAAGCATATTGATTGAACAGGACAGGGTCACCGGAAAACAGCAAGGCAAGGTCACCTTTATTGCTGAAATTCAACCAACTTGCCCGGTCAGATAGAATATAGGCATTCAGGCCCGACGCTGTGTTCAGTGCCGCCCCCATGCCAGCACCGACAGCGCGATACCAATCACCAAAGCCGGTTGGATCAAGTCCGGCATCAATCCAAAGGCTGAGTTCTTTCTTATGGGTGCCGCTGTCATCGCCACGGCTGACAAAAGGGACCTTGGCATCAGCGATACCCTGCAAACTATCGTTTGCATCAGCCGCATCACTGATCGCAGCCGGGTCATTCGACGGCCCCACAATGACAAAATCGTTGTACATGATCTCGCGGCGGTGCGTGCCGTAGCCATTTGCCACAAATGCCTCTTCCGCCGCACGCGAATGCACAAGGATGGCATCAACATCTCCAGCCTCACCCAAGCGTAGGGCCTGTCCGGTGCCGACAATCAACAACTGCACCTCAAGCCCCAGATCAGCCTGAATTTCCGGTAACAGAACATCGGCAAGGCCGGAATTATGAAAAGATGTCGTGACCGCCATGCGCATGCTGTCCTGCGCTTGGGCGGCGGTGGCCCAGAGAAGGGTTGCTACAAACAAAAAGCGTTTCATTCTACGATATCTCCGTTCAAAAAGGCCCGCGCTGCATCTGTTTGCGGCGCATCAAAGAATTGCGCGGCAGGTCCTGTTTCATGCACCTGACCGCCACGCAGAAACACTATCTCATCGGCAAGGCGGCGGGCTTGACCCATGTCATGCGTCGACATCACAAGCCGGGTGCCTTGTGCCTTTTGATCTTGCAGGATCGCTTCGATCTCGGCGGTGGCGCGACCATCCAAAGAGGCACAAGGTTCATCCAGAAAAACGACCTGCGGTGCGGTGATAAACGCGCGGGCAAGGGCCAGTTTTTGCTGTTCGCCGCCGGACAGGCTGGGGGCCGCCCGATACGGCATATCGCCCAAACCAACGCGCTTGGCCCAGTCAAGGGCTTGCGCCATCGCCTTGGCTTTCGGCAGGCCCCGGATCAGTAGCGGATAGGCGATATTATCAACAACACTGCGGCGCAACATAACGGGGCGCTGAAACACAAAAGATTGCACCGCACGGGCCTGATCCATGGGCAGTTGCCAGGCAATGGTGCCTGCATGCAAACGTGCTGTTCCATGCAAAAGACCCAGCAGTGATGTTTTGCCAGACCCGTTTGGTCCGATGACAACGGTCGCGCCCACACCAGCCAGATGCAAAGACACTGGTCCAACCAGCACCTTGCCCCGGCGGCGTGTTTCTGCGCCAGTCACTTGTAATGGAAACACCATCGCTACCACCGCCCTTCGCGTTCGGTCTGGCCCAGCCAGTGGATGGTCAGGTTAATCGCAATCGTCAGCGCGATCAGCACAAAGCCTAGCGCAAGCGCCAAGGCAAACGCCCCCTTGCCAGTCTCAAGCGCGATCGCCGTGGTCAGCACGCGGGTCACATTGTCGATGTTGCCGCCCACGATCATGATCGCACCAACCTCGCCAATGCCGCGCCCGAAACCGGCCAATGCTGCGGTCAACAACGCCCGCCGCGCGTCCCAGATCAGCGTGCGCATCTTCTGGCGCTGACTGACGTTCATTGAAATCAGCAGATCATGATATTCCTGCCAAAGATCGCGTAGCGACTGATGCGCGATACTGGCAATCAGCGGGACGATGATAATGACCTGCGCAATGATCATCGCCGTGGGTGTGAAAAGCAAACCCAAGACACCCAGCGGACCTGACCTGGACAGTAAAACATAGACGATAAGACCCACAACAACAGGTGGTAAACCCATCAGGGCGTTCAGAATTGCAATGATCAGTCGCCGAAACCGAAAACGGCGGACCGCCAGAAACGCCGCCAAAGGAAAGGCGATCACACAAGCAATCGCCAGTGCGGTCAGCGTGACATAAAGCGACCGCAACGCGATCTCGGCAAGCTCTGGATCACCGGTCAGCACAAGCCAAAAGGCCTGTGTCAAACCATCCCACAGATCGACCATGCGCCTTTTCCTTTTCCCTGCCGGTGGAAACTGCCAAGTTTCGCAGACTTAGACCAGAGTGCAGGCGCAGCAAAAGCCGAAATTGGGTCATAAAGTCCCAGCATCAAGACCCAAGAATAATCAGGCGCCGTGGTCTGCGCCATATTAAGAACGTTCACGCCTGCTTGCGAAAAGTTCAGGACAACACCTCAACCATAACGCTTGACTTGTACCACGGCGCTGTGCAGCCACCGGTGACAGCGCCAGAGGTCTTGGACATTGCATCCGATGTGCTGCCGTGGCAATGATGAATGGCGCGCACGAGTGGGTTATATTCTTGCTAATTCCTAAGGTTGGACCGTCTTGATGGAGATTGATAAAATCCAGCTCTTTGAGGTTCATCTTCTCTATCTTGCGCTTGTTTCTTTCATATTGTGCATGGCGTTGATTGTTTTGGCACGGACCGTCCCACGCCTGCGCGGACGGGCAGGCGACGCAACAGCTGTGCAGGCTATGCATGTTGGGCTGACACCACGGGTCGGTGGCGTTGCAATCTTTGGTGCGCTCGCGTTCAGTCTGTTTTTCGCGCCAGAAGCGTTGGTGCGCCAATATGCTGAGTTCATAATCGCCACAGCAATGATCTTTGTTATCGGCCTTAGGGAAGATCTTGGATTTCACGTATCGCCACGTATCCGGTTGTTGGCAGTTGTTATCGCCAGCTTGATCGTGATCGCACTTATCGGTGATTGGCTAAGAAGCATTGGTTGGCCCTTTGCTGATCAGCTTTTGTCATACTGGTTTATCGGCATTCCATTCACCCTTTTGATTACGGCTGGCGTTTCAAACGGGTTTAATCTGATTGACGGGGTAAACGGCTTGGCTGCGGTCACGGCGATTGGTGGCGCAATTTCAATTGCGCTGATTGCGCAACAGGCAAACTATGTCCCGACCGTGGTGTTAAGCATGATGCTGGCTGCGGTTGTGGTTGGGTTTTTGGTTCTCAACTATCCTTTTGGGTGGATTTTTCTGGGCGATGCCGGCGCCTATACCATCGGCTTTGTGCTTAGTTGGCTTGGTATTGCGACGCTGCTGAACGCGCCAGCGGTATCACCGTGGGCGATACTGCTTACCATGTTCTGGCCATTGGCCGATACGCTGCTTGCCATGTATCGCCGGAACCGCAGTAACCGAGGTGCAATGCTACCCGACCGATTGCACATGCATCAACTGATCATGCGCGGTATTGAGATCCGCATTCTGGGGCGCAACCGGCGCCATCTTAGCAATCCCCTGACCACGGCGGCTCTGACACCATTTGTCTTGGCGCCGCCGATTGCGGGCACGTTATTATGGGACCATAACCTTGCCGCTTTCTGTGTCGTGATCATGTTCCTGGGGTTGTTTTTTGGGTTCTATACATTTGCCGTTGGCGCAATTCGAAAGAACCGAAAACGACCATAGCTTTGTTTCGGATCTGCGAAACGGTGAGTAATGCCTAAGGTAAGATAGAGGCGTACAGATCAAGAAACCGCCTCGACATTTTTTCCCTGCCAAACTCGTCCTCATACCGATCCCGTGCCATTTGCGCATATTTTTCGCGTAGATTGGGGTCTGCCAATACTTGATCAAGGCGGGCGGCAAGGCCATCGTGGTCACACAAGTCAAATGTCATACCGCTTTGGTTCACCCATGACACACCGCTGCCGGGAATGTCGCTGGAAATAGCAGGGCACCCCGCCCGCATGGCCTCAAGCAAAACAACGCCGAACGCCTCAAGACGGTTGATGGATGGCAAACAAAAAACCGTAGAAACCTGAAACAACTCAAGTAATGCAGACTGATCGGCTTTGCCCAAAAAATCGATGCGGTCGCTTAGGTTTAGGTCGTTAGCCAAAGCCTCCAAAGATTTGCGTTCCGGCCCGGACCCAACAACGACAAGGCGCGCTGGACGGGTCATTTTAGCCATCGCCCTGAACAAGACCGGCAGCCCCTTATATGGCACCAGACGGCCCACAAACAGGATTTGATCTGGCTTTACCGCAGTCCGCTGGGAACCACCTTCAATATCTGCGATTCCAATGGGAATGACGGATATTTTTTCCGCATGCGCAATAAGCGGCGGTGAGGCTTCTGTATAAGCTTGGGATGTTGCGACAATCGCATTTGCCCTTTTCAGCAACAAGGATTGTATCGGCCGTATCAGCCGCCCCAACATGCCTTTCCCCTCAATATCCGCATGCCAATGCACGACGATGCGAGTTTTGCGAGCGGAAAAAAGGGCCACGAAAGCGGCCAGTACATTGGGTGTGTGTACATGCAGAATGTCGGCTGTCCGTGCGCGTTTTATGCCGTCAGTCATGTAGCGCAGGGACATCGGCTGCGACGACACTTCTGAAAGCGTGGCGTAACGACGAATGGTCAGATTGCCCGCTGTTTCCGTGCCCGGTGTCGTTCGGGTAAAACAAAGCACCTCAATTCTGTGCCCATCCTGCGCGTGATCCACGGCCAACGCCTCTGTCACGCTTTCGATGCCGCCAAATTCTGGTGGGTAAAATTTACCCAGATGAACAATATCCAAGCTGCGCATAGTCAGGTGAACTCTCTGAAAAGGAAAAGAACAAGCAGTGCAGCATACCCTCCCAGCGCGGATAGCCATAACAGCGTGTACCGATGCCCGTTACGCCAAATCGCTATACACTGGGTCAGATAAAAGCCAAGCATCAGTGCGGAATGCCACACAGCAAAGGTCATCAAAGTAGAGCCGACATTTCCATCGGTGTTTGAGCGCACAGTAACGAAAGCCAAAATCGGTAGCGATATCAGCAGAAACGCCGCAGCATACCACGCAACGCGGCCCGCAATCTGAAGCCGTGAATTAAGCAAATCGTTAAGTGCGATTGCTGACCAAAGCACTGTCTGCGAAAGGATCAAAAGCGCCGTGACACGGTGCTGTACAAACACCTCGGCAAACCGATCACCAAGCACCGCGCCAAATTGATCGACCAGCAGCCAGAATGCCAACGCAAAAACGGTAACGCCAAGAGGGATGACCACCGCGCGTTGCTTAAGAATGGCTTCATCCCAAGAGAACAACTTGGGAAACAGGCCGATGATCAACAACTGGTGCCCAACAAGTGGAACGGCGGTCGCACGAAACAGGATCGCATAAAGACCCAGCACCTCTAGGTTTGAAAAAGTGCCCAGAATAATCCGGCTGGAATAAACGGCAAGGACCGATAACAGTCCGATCACCATCAATGGCAGGCTCACCCGCAGATTTTCCCGAAGGTCAGCCAGATCAAAGGGCATCCGTATATCATAATAGGCCCGAATGGTCCATAACAACAAAAGAGCCGCATAGATAGCAAGCACAGCAACCAGAATTGACTGGTGTCCAACGCCCCAAACAATCAATGCGCCACCAAGAAGTATGGTGACCCAGAACCCTGCCTCAAGAGAGACAGCCATCGTACTCTTGCCTTTTGCCTTAAGCACGGTGGCCCAGAGGCCCTGCAATAACAATGCAGCAGTTGCCAATGGGATAAGAACAAAAAACGATGTGATGGTATCAGAGCTTAAGGCCGCGATAGCACTGACAAAGAGCAAAAGAACCGCGATAACACCTGTCAACAAAAGGCCTGTATCCCAACGCGCCTTTACCTCATCTCTGAGAAGAACAAGTGGCACTGATGCTGGCAAGCCAAGTCCGATAATAAGAGCGCATAGAACGGCAACTGACTGGGTTAACTCCAGCCGTCCATAAAGTTCGACCGATACCAGATTGGCCAGAATAATTTGCGAAAAGAACAACGCGCAGCGCGCGACACCGAACCCTACTAAAAATAGAATGAACCTATTCAATGGGGCTACTTGCCTGTGAAGAAATCATGCAATGTAGTTATGTCTGCGCAAGCGTTCGGAAATTAGGGGAAAATACGCATATGATGCGCTTCACTACTTCGACAGCAATCATTTTAGATATACCCGGTTCGTCCACGCATCGTGATTTTTATCATTGTCTCTTTGCATCACAGGTGATTTGGGGCCGTAGGGTAGTGGGGTCAGGGTGTACACCACCTGAAAAAGCAAACGATGGCCGTTTTTCACAGGCTGCCCTTTATGAATGCCGTAGGTATCCTCAAGAAAGCCGTCACCGGCAGCTGAAAGCATCGTTTTTATCTTCTGCGCTCCAAAGGTATCGCTGACTTCGTCATCATTGAACCGACGAATATCGGTGAGCTTTGGCTGGCTGGACGACCCCAATACATATTTATGAGGCCCACTTTCTTCAGAGACATCTGTTAGATAAATAAACAACTTTACAAAGCGCCAGTCGTCCACATCTCGATGATAATTCTCTGCTTGCTGCGGTCCCAGAGGTGTCGGATAGCTCCACCATGTCGCCATATATCCAATCGTTGGTTTGCAACCAAGAAACTTGCCCACAACATCAAGAATTCGTGGATCATTTGCAATGTCCAACAGATAAGGTGCCACAATTATGTCATCCGCGTCATGATGCGCGATATGTGCCTCCTTTGGGCGTTGGTCGGACAACGGTAGAAATGGTCCTTCGCCTGCTCGATACGGATCTCGTACCTCTCGGTTAGAGAAGTATTCACGTAATTCTTCACATTGCGCGGCGCTTAACAAAGAACCCAAAAGATGAATGCCATCATTGCGAAGGTTCATCAGCCCCTCATCACCGCGTTTATTGTCAACGATCGCTGCTTTAGGTTTAAAACGCACAAACTGGTCGGCAATCCATGCACGACGTGCCGGGGTCGTAATGCGACGTTGCAGGTAGAAACTCCACCACCGCTTATCAGTGACAATCTGCTTAACGCGTGAAAGCTTTCCCATCGTAACTAATCCTTGTTAAATTCTGTTCTTAACCGGGCGGGCTGGAATGCCAGCCACAGTGTCTCTTTCGGGTACTGTACAGAATGCGACTGACCCGGCTGCGAAAACCGCATTCTCACCGATCTGTACACCACCAAGAATAATCGCACGAGCACCGATCCACGCGCCGTTCTCAATCCGTATAGGTTTTGAAACATGCTGATATGGCGAATCCATGTCAGGAAAATTAAGCCCCGCGGTTTCAATCAAAACATCACGCAAAATACGGACGTTATTGCCAAGTTCGACACAACTATGCGCCCCGATCGAAACATTTGTGCCAATAACAACACTGTCTCCTAGCACCATGTTTTCGGGGTATCTAAGGTCTGCGTTCCATGCGCATACCCATCCCGATCCACGATTGCGCACCAGCGCGCCAAACCTGATCCGTCCCCAAAGCCACATGATACGAAAAGCAAATTTGCTGAACATCCATACTAGCCCCCCGAACAGCACGAAATCCAGAACGCTTTTTTCAAGATGCAGGATAAGTTTCTTCATATCACGCAGCCACCGGTTTCATCTTGTACAGTTTGCGCGACACGATCCAGAAGATGACAAACGCATTGATTGAATACATACCTTGCGCAGAAATCATGAAATTCACAACCGGCGCGAAAAAGAGCACAACACAAAAATGGCTATACAAAGGATAGGCGCCGATATCACCTTTTTGTGCTGATCGCGCCAGGCTGCGGGCCCACATCCCAAAGACGAACATCATAAGTGGCGAAAACCATCCAAAATCAACCCAAAGCGGGCCAAAGAACGACGTAAAAACACCAACCCTTGGGAAAAGCGCAAACAAATCGGCAGCACCGGCAAGTCCAAACATTTCAAGCGCTTTGAAGTACGGCGCAAAGGTCAGTGCCCCGAAAGCAAATTCTTGCGGCGTTGGCTGCACCCACAGGATCTGAAACTCAAAAAGAGCGTGTGTGTAATACTGCGAGATTGGTAAAATGACGGCAAGCATGTTGGCCGCTGGACCCCCGTTGGACAGTATAGCGTGCGCGCCCGCATTTGGGATAACGGTATGGGCATAGCCGGATACGTAAATGGAGTCGAAGACGGAAAAGCTCATTTCATCGAGGCGCCATAAAAAGACGTTTGCGGATACAAAAACGACGGCCGCAATGCCGGCCGCAACCGGAAGCAGCAGCTTGCGGGGTATCGCCTTTCCATTGAACACCGAGATTGAGGTTCCAAAATACGCCATCGCCAAGGCGACAAGCATGAATGATCTTGAAAAAATGATCAGCGCGTCGAACGCGGGGATCAGAAACAAAACAAGCGCAGCAATCAGCTTGAACCGGCTGCGGGGCATGAACCGCGAACCCAGATAAATGAGGATCGGTATAAAGCCGAACGGATAAAGCACAGCACCCACTAAAGAGAGCGCCGAAGTGCTGCTTTCAAGAAGGACTTCGCGCGCCAAGCCGCCAGACAGGTCCCCGACGCCGCGCAGAACATACCGATCAATCAGGCGTATCAGGTTGCCAACACCGCCAATGACGAACATTGTCCAGAAAAGACGTGCTTCCTTTCGCGCGATGGTCCTTTCCAATGCAAATCTAGTGCGATGAGACACCTTGACCAAATCTGAAAACCGGCTTCCCGCAACAAAGGTGCAGCAGCAGATCAAGATGAAAACCACGCTTGTTGGTGCGATCTCGACAACAGATTGAAGTGGCGCGATCACCCACAAGCCCAAATAAGTCACAAAGCCAAAGAACAGCACATTTTCAGGTCGGAAAAGCACCGTTTAGGTCTGCATCGCAAGAGATATTGATGTGAAGGATCTTGCCGCACTGTGCCAGCGGACTGTTAGGCCGATCACCCCAGCGCCTTTTATCTTGCTGCGCCCAATCTTTGATTGATGGCTGGTTTTAGGCTTTGGTATCATTGGTTTCCACAATGGCAAACTTAGACGTCGGATTTCAGCAGGTCCCATGAAACCGGGGTGTTGCGCCTGATGGCTTGTGTGACGCGTGCGCCAATAATCTTATCGGTGTATTTTGGCGGCAAACCGTACCCCGGTCGTACAGAACGCACCGCATCCGCCGTTACAATATCGTCGGCTTTCATGTCCTTTACAAAATACAGTGACCGGCGAAACTTAATATTTCCTTGCTCACTTGATTTGCGACCGTAGTCAACTTGCCCGATTGCCTGCCACGCTGTCTTGGCGCTTTTGCACAGCTGCGTGAATTCGGCTGGCTCCAGAGAAAAGCTATCGTCCGGCCCGCCACCATTTCGATCCAGCGTAAAGTGCTTTTCAATCGCAACGGCGCCAAGCGCGATACTGGCCACTGCCGTTGTGTTATCCAGCGTATGATCTGATAGGCCGACAGGAACGCCAAACCTGGCCTCCATATCTGCGATTGTGCGTAGGTTGTAGTCTTCGGCAGGGGCTGGATAACCGCTTACACAGTGCAGCAACAAAAGGTCTTGGCACCCGCCGTCGCGCGCGGCCTGAACGGCCTCGCCGATCTCTTCTTCATCGGCCATGCCGGTCGACATAATCATCGGTTTGCCTGTTGACGCCACATAGCGGATCAGTGGCAGGTCGATGACCTCAAAAGACGCGATCTTGAACGCCGGTGCGTTCAAATCCACTAAGAAATCAACCGCTGTGGTATCAAAGGGTGACGAGAACATCGTCATGCCATGGCGCGCTGCCCTTTCGAATAGGCTTTTGTGCCAGTCCCAAGGCGTATGTGCTTCTTCGTAAAGGTCATAAAGCGTGCGTCCATCCCACAGCCCACCAGTGATCTGAAAAGCCTCATCATCGCTTTTCAACGTGATTGTGTCGGCGGTATAGGTCTGCAATTTGATCGCATCGCAACCCGTTGCGGCGGCGGCGTCGATCATCTGTAGTGCTGTATCCAGCGATCCATTATGATTGGCAGAAAGTTCGCAAATCACGTAAGGCGGCTGATCTGCACTGATCAAACGGTCAGCGATTTTGATTGAATGACAGGTCTTGGTCATTGAGGCAGCCTTTCTTGCAGTTTTTCAAGTTTGGCGGCGCGTATTGCCTGCCAGTTGTCAGCAAATAGGGCCAGCCTGTGCACATCTTCCAGTGTCTCGCCAATCATGACGTGGGCAAGGAAAAGTCCCTCTTTTTCGAACCCAAAACTTTCATGCAACCCGATTGAAGCCGCATTGCCTTTGATCACCTCGGCGTTGACTTTGCGCAATGCCATTGGACCAAACGCTTCGTCCATTGCAAGAAATGTCATCATTGACCCGGTGCCGCGAGGTGCCTGAGGCGCGGTATAAAATCCCCAATGTGCCGTCGCGGACAGCGGCGCGATCTGGGAAAAAGCAACATAGCCCAAGGGTGTTTCATCACGCTCATAGATATAAAGCCGGGATTTTGGTGAAGTCTTTGTAGCCTCCCACCAAGTGCGATGCTCTTTTAGCGTAATCTCATCCTGCGTATACATGTGACGGCGGATCGCAGGGTGGTTGCGCCACGATAAAACAGCGGGCAGGTCCGTTTCTGTCATGCGCCGCAGCTTGCCTGGGGATTTGTCAGTCATGGGCATCCCCTAACAGGCGCGCGGCCATATGCCCGGCACCGGTGCCATCGGTTAGCGCGGCAGCACGACGCGCCATAGCACGATAGGCTGAAGGGTCACTTAACTGCGTCAGGCCCTGCGCCAACGCGGCTGCAAAATCAGATTCGTCCGGATGTGGCAGGGCAAGGGCCACCCCGTTTTCGGCCATGCTGCGGGCGATAGCTGTCTGATTGTCAGCAAGCGCCAGTTGCAGTGTGGGCAGGCCGAGACAACAACGCTCCCAAGCAGTCGATCCAGCCGCCCCGATGCAAAGGTCGGTTTGCGTAAGACGGCGCGCCATATCAGGGACGGCCACATCCACCTGCGTGTGCATCGGCAAAGCGCGTGCCTGTCGCTTGACGTCATCAAGCCAAGGGGCATTCGCGCCCATGACCACGCTGACCTTCATCTGATCAATTCCCGCAATACCTGCCAGCGCATCAAGCACCACGCCTGTTGCATTGTCACGGTCGATACCGCCGAGCGTCACCAATAGGCGTTCAGGTCGTTTCAATGTTTCGCGTCGGCGCAATGCATCGGGGCGCAGCGTTGCAAACTCCGGTCGCAAAAGCGCATGCGCGGGGCCGATCAATCGGTCGTAGTTTTCCGGGACAAGCCCATCATAGTCCTGCGCCAAACGGCCCACATTCTGGTCAAGCAACACATCCGCAAGATGGGGTCGGTCGGCCAGATCATCAATCACCAACAGTCGTACACCACCGGGTAACGCGGCCTCTTGCCAGACGCGATCCAGCGCGTAGTGATCCAGGACCAACCAATCCGCGCCCTCATCGCGCAGAGCCTGTCGGGTCGCAGCGGCGTCATCGCGCCAATCGGCATCCAGCCAATTTGCATGAACGGGAGTTGCGGTATGGGCGCCATAATCTGCACCAGTGTCGCCAAGCAGCGTGATGGCACGATAACCCCGGTCGCGGATCGTAGGGATAATATGTCCGCGATGTTGCCGGGTGATGAAAACCACTTTGGCCCCTTCAGCCCGCAACGCATCGGCCAGTGTCAGGCAGCGCATCACATGACCCGTTCCAATATTCAGCCCGGCGTCCGCACGAAATACGACGCAGCTGGACGTCATGTCTTTACCCACAAGGCTTCAACCATGGTTCAATTAAGCCGGTTGAACCCGGTATGACAGATCGGACCATCAAGTAGGCCTTCCAGCGTTTCACGCCCGGTCTGGCATTTTGATACCAACGCCATTGCGTCATCAAGTGCGGCAAATGTCAGGTCAAGCACCTCTGGCGTATGTGCCAGCGACGCATAGAACGCGGGAGGCGCAAGAAAACCGCGTTTCAGCATTTCTTGCGTCACAAGGGTTTTATAGCCCGCCGGATTGTCGCCTGTAACGGACCACGTGGTCAGCGCGGGCAATCCACTTATCACGACATCAACATTATGCGACGCGGCAACCTGGCGTAAACGCGACCGATAATCATTGCCAATATCAGTAATTTGCATCCAGCTTTCTTCGCGCTCCATGATCTCTAGCGTTTTTAACGCTGCGACAGAACCGATACGCTCGGTCCAGAACGTTGAACTGATAAAGGTGGATTGTGCGGCTTCCATCACTGCGCGGCGCCCGACAACGGCAGTAATGGCATAGCCATTTCCAAGCGTCTTGCCAAACACCGCGATATCAGGCTCTACCCCATATTTCTTGTGCAGCCCGCCAAAGGTTTCGCGAAAACCAGAGGTGCATTCGTCAAACACCAAGACAATACCATTGGCATCCGCCAATGCGCGCACCTTGTGCAGGAAATCGTCTTGCGGTTCAGCGTTTCGGACAACTTCCATTTTGATCACACCGATCTTGCCGGTAGCGACCAATTCCTCAAGCGCGGCAAAATCATTGTACATGAAAGGGAATGTGCTGGCGGCCAAACTGCGCGGAACACCACGCGGGCTCAGACCGGGCAACAGGTGACCGTCAAGGTTGGCATCATCCGCCAGATTTGCCGAAAGATACCAGTCATGCCATCCGTGGTATCCGCAGATCGCCACACCGTCACGCCCCGACGCCGCCCGCGCGATACGCACAGCGATGGCATTAGCCTCTCCACCAGATCGGGCAAACCGGACCATATCGGCCCACGGTGCGTTGATTTCGACCAGACGTTCGGCAAGCAACACCTCTTCGGGCGCATTGAGCGTCGATAGATTCCCCTTAGCCACACAATCACGAACGGCATCATCCACTTCGGGATGGCTATACCCAAGTACGTTGGTGCCAATCCCCATGAACCCGGCGTCTATGTACTCTGCCCCGTCCATATCCCAGACACGGCATCCTTGCGTGCGGTCAAAATAGGCGGGCCATTGTTCGGGCAGGTGCATTTCGGCGCGTTTCGACAAAAGCATATTGCCGCCCGGAATGACCTGCTTGGCGCGTTTCCACAATTTCTGCCCTTTACCTATTTTGGCCCCCTCATTGCGGGCGATGGTGCTATTGGCCTCAAACAATTCGGGCTGGCTGTCATACAGCGCAATCAATTTGGCAAAGTCGAAATCCGGGTCCGCAGAGAGCGCCTGAAGCACCGCTTCGGCGACCTGCAAATCTACTGGTTCATCAATCGTCAGGCGCAAAGCAGACAGATCGCGACCAGCAGTTATTGATCCGCGACGAATGTCTGCTGCGCGGCGCAAAAATGGCGTGACGTGTTCACGGTCATGGCTGTTCTGCGCTTTATGGGCGGCGCGCAACAGGCTGGCCGCTGTGAAAACTTCGATATCCAATCCGTCCGGATATGTTGGTGGGTCAATATTCGACAGATAATCGATATCCCCGTTTTGTGCATGAAACGCGCTGATGGCTGCATCAACCAATTCGGGCATAACAAACGGGCAGTCGCCGGTAATGCGAACAACGACGTCCGCGCCGCTTTCCTCTGCCGCACGCACATAGCGCTGTAATACATCGTCTTCGCTATCACGCACGACGCGAATCCCCTGCGTGGCGCAATGCGCGGCCAAAGGATCATCTCCTTGCAAATGGGTGGTGGCCAGCACAATTTCATCCACGCCACTGGCCTGCTTAAGCCTGTGCAGCAGCAGGTCGATGACCCGCTGACCCGCCACAGTCTTCATCACCTTACCCGGCAGGCGGCTCGAACCCATGCGGGCCTGAACGATAGCAACTGTTTTCATGCGTCAGCTTTCTGTTGTAGGCGATTCACGATCTGGCCGATGGCATTTGTCACCTTTGCGATATTGTCTTCAGACGCGCAATGTGGGTCATACAAGGGCTCATTTATCGTGCCTTCAAAACTGTCTGCCACCAGATGTGCCAAAAGCCCCGTACCGCGGGCGACACTGCCACATCCGGCGTTGACGTCGCTCAGTAAGCGGTCAACGGCCTCTTCTGGGGTGTCGGCATGAAACGCTGGCAGGTGACGCGCCAGGACAGGATGTCGCAAAGACATGCATCGCCCCCGGCCAAACACGGCCTCAAGACCAACGGTACCCGACACAGTGACAGCGCCGATACATGCGGTCTGTGCGGCAGCCATTGTGCAATCGCGCGGCAGCAAGATCACGCGATTTGTTTCTGCCGCCAATGCGATCAATGCAGACGAAACTTCATATTTCGCTTTTGGATTTGCCTTGATGGCCACCGCGCCCGTCTTTGGCAGCGCCGCCAGCAAGCGCCCTATCAACGCCACCTGATCGCTGAACGGCCGCCCCCAGACATCAATGTTAGCCTCAGGCTGCATCTGAAGCGGGTAGAGGATTATTGGGTCATGTGATGCGTCAGGCATGCGCGCCAACTTGTCCCATGCAGCAAGGTTCCGTTTCAGTTGCCTGCCCAGCGCCAATTTGCGGGCAGGCGACGGCGTATTGTAACGCTCACCCCGAAGCCAACCAAGCGTTGTCAGCCCTTGCCCGGCTGTACGGCGTAGCTGACGCGTGCGGGCAGATATTGCGGAAGGCAGCTTCATGTAACTTGGCAGGTTACGCCCTGTATTGATTGCTTCTGCAATCTCAATCAGTTTTTCTTGCGGCCATGCCTCCTCGCTGCCGCCGACAGGGATTTGCGTATCTTCTTTTAGGATATTGAAGCGACCGTTGGGATAACGTGTCATTGTCGGATGCAGATAGGGGATACCGCGTTTGCGACACTCTGCGATAATCAACAGCTCATGCATCAGTGTCGGTTCACCAAACACCACGTCAGGGCGCAGCTGATCCAAAGCAGACGCGATGCGGTTTTCATAATAGGTATAGTGCAACGATCCGCTGCCGAAATACTGTCTGCCACGGTCTGTTGTGACCGCTTCGGGCACAGGGGTGTTCACCAGATCAGCGCTTTGTGGAAAACCCAGATTGTACACATCACCCGCCACACCTGATGGTGCATAGGCCGGGTTTTGAACGATCCAACCCGTCTGATGACCGGCCTTTTCCAACGCGCGTGCCACCGTGGCCCAGAATGCCGTCTTGCCCCGGTTTTCGACAAAGGTCAGCCGGGCCATGGCGTCAGCACTCTTGCGGGAAAAACTTGGGGTTGAAACACGAAATGACAATGCGGTCACGCGACTGCCCGTTCAGCAAATACTGACCCCGCATTGTGGCCTCAACCACGAAACCAGCAGCACAATAGGCTTTGAGTGAACCAACATTGCCCTCTATCACGCCATCCGAAAGCTTGCGCAGCCCATAGTTTTCAAAGGCCAGCTGCACACCGATGCGCACAGCCTCGCGGCCGATGCCCTTACCCCAATACGCCCGATCACCAATGAACGTGACCAATCCGGCAGTTCCGTGTTTCCAACTGATTGGCCCGATCTTCACATTGCCGATATGCCGGTCACTGTCCTTTGCGAAAATACCATGCATCACATGCAAACCACTTTCGCGCCCACCGACCATGTAATCAACGACGTCCTTGCGCGAAAGATTGCGCGCCTCAAGATACTCGGTCACCACCGGGTCGCTGAACCATGACAGATAGGTGTCAGTCACGTCATCAGGTGTGAGCTGACGCACGGTGACTTGTCCGCCATCATCATGAACATCGTTTGTATAAGGGATTTCCTGCATGTTCCGTCCTCACCAACGCCTTGGATCAGTCAGATCCTTGGTCACACCCTCAAACGGCGTAAACTGTATAGCTGGCCGTGTTTGCGGCGACTGGGCCGCTTGCAGGATTTCATTTAGTTGGGCAGGGCTATCACAACCGACAACGACCTGCGCAATTCTCGGGCAGGACAACAACGGCAACAGCGCAGCTTGCACCGGGGTCAACCCCAGCGACGCGGCCTGCGCGCGAAACTGCGCCAGAACATCCCTCCAAGGCGCAAGATGTGGCGGCAGTTGGTCAGGTTGGCTAAGAAGAAAGCCCTGAAGGAAAGCCGAGCGCACATGCACTTCGATAGTTTCGGGCAGTGTCACCCGGTCGTACCACGGATCCAAAACATTGGCAGGCAACTGCACCAACGTCATGGGATAGCGCGCGCACAGCGCTTGCACGCTATCCACATCATACGCTGATACACCAATCCGCTTGGTCATTCCCGCATCGCGCAAACTGGTCAGCGCATCCCAGATACCCGGTCGTTCTATGTCGGTTGGGTTATGCAGCAGATAGCCATACAGTGGCACATCGCCCAGCGCGGCATAGGACGCTTCAAAGGCATCATGGAACGCCGCCAACGGATCAGTTGCATCGCTTAGGTCAGGACATTTGGTGACGATACCAAAGCGTTTCGACGCCTTAGCGTGGGCCAGAACCGCCTCTGCTTCGCCATAGGCGTGTGCGGTGTCCAACAGGCGCATGCCTGCGGCGTTTGCCATATCAAGCATCGCGCAAATCTGATCCAGCGGCACCTTCCCGGCGGCATTGAATGCACCATAGGTCATTCCGAATTGGACAGTGCCAAGCATCAGCTTCATGCCAAAGCACGTTTCAGGCACGCAACCACAGTATCCTGCTCGGCCTCTGACAATCCGGCATGAAGCGGAATGCTGACTGCCCGTTTATAGTAGTCTTCGGATACCGGGAAATCACCATCGGCAAAGCCAAGGTCGCGGTAATATGGCTGTAGGTGAACGGGAATGTAATGCAGATTTACGCCAATACCATCTGATCGCAGTGCTTCAAAAACCGAACGATGCCGTGCTTCGTCATGTAACCGGACAACATAGAGGTGAAACGACGCACGTGCATCTATCAGCCGTTTGGGCAAATTCAAAGGAAGGTCGGCAAGCAACGCGTCATACCGATCAGCCAGCGCATTGCGCCGCGTGACAAAATCATCAAGCCTGCCAAGCTGACTAAGACCCAATGCAGCATGCAATTCGGTCATGCGATAATTCCAGCCCAGTTCGATCTGCTGATAATACCACGGCCCGTCAGAGGCGTGGGTCATCAGATTTTCATCGCGGGTAATTCCATGGCTGCGAAGCCGCTGCATCCGGGCGGCCAAATCTGCGTTGTTTGTCAGCGCCATGCCACCCTCGGCCGTGGTGATGATCTTGACGGGGTGAAAGCTGAAAACGGTGATATCTGAGTAGGCACAGTTTCCTACAGGGGCATTGCGATAATCTGCGCCAATTGAATGGCTGGCATCTTCGATCAGACGAATGCCATGCCTGCGGGCCAGTTCAGATATGCGCAGCATGTCCGGCGACTGACCGCACATATGCACCGCCACGATCACTTTGGGCAAACGTCCGTCGCTGGCGGCTTGATTGATTTTTGCCTCAAGAGCGTCTGCGCAGATGTTGAACGTGCCAGGATCAATATCGACGAAATCAACGTCAGCCCCGCAGTAGCGGCCACAATTGGCCGACGCAACAAACGTGATAGGTGATGTCCACAACAAATCGCCCGGGCCCAAATCCAACGCCAGACAGGCGATGTGCAACGCTGATGTGGCCGAGTTCACGGCAACGGCGTGTTGCGCCCCCACACGATCAGCGACAGCATCTTCAAAACGCGGCACCACAGGCCCCTGCGTCAGAAAGTCTGAACGCAGCACCGCTGCAACAGCGGCAATGTCATCATCGTTGATGATCTGACGGCCATATGGGATCATCAAATCGCTCCGATTTTATCTTTATGAGTAGAAATCCAACTGGCAAGATCCTCTGGGGTCATCCATTCATCATTCTGATCGCTGGTATAAAAGAAATCCTCTGCCACTTTGCGTCCATCCTTGATGCGTGCAGGATCATCCGACCATCCATTGATCGCAGGCAAAATCTTGAAATGTGCGTCGTATTCGTAGGTGTAAGGCGCATCTTCTACACCAATCATTTGTTCATGCAGTTTCTCACCAGGACGAATGCCGATAATCTTTTGTTCGGCTGCCGGGGCGATCACCTTTGCGATATCCGTTACCGTCATCGAAGGGATTTTCTTAACGTAGATTTCCCCGCCGATCATGTCGTTAAAGGCATGCCACACAAGCTCCACACCCTGTTCCAGACTGATCATGAAACGCGTCATCCGATCATCTGTGACTGGCAATGTGCCCTTGTCGGCAATCGACATGAAGAATGGAATAACCGACCCACGCGACCCCATCACATTACCGTACCGAACAACCGAGAACCGTGTTCCATGTTCTCCTGAATAGGCGTTGCCAGCGACGAACAACTTGTCAGAGGCCAGTTTAGACGCGCCATACAGATTGACGGGCGATGACGCTTTATCGGTGGAAAGAGCGACAACGCCCTTCACCTTATTATCAATGGCGGCATCAATGATGTTCATGGCACCATTCACATTGGTTTTGATGCATTCAAAGGGGTTGTATTCCGCCGTTGGCACAATCTTGGTTGCGGCCGCATGGACAACATAATCAACACCGTTGAAGGCACGGTAAAGCCTTTCTCTGTCGCGTACATCGCCGATGAAAAACCTCACACGCGGGTCGTCGGCAAACAGCTTGGCCATCTCCCATTGCTTCATCTCGTCTCTGGATAAGATAATCACCTTCTTTGGCTTGTAGCGTTCCAAAGTCATCGGCAGGAAAGCATGCCCAAATGAACCGGTTCCGCCGGTCACGAGAATTGTAGAGTTTTCTAGCATTTCAGTCATGATGTCCTTAAATTCAGCTTGGATAATTTGATTGTCCAGACCGCGCCAACTGGAGTTTTACCTAAAGTCGATTGCTCTTTCAGAGTGCGGTTTTGAGCACACATCGGTTTTTGTGAACTGTGACCCATGACCTTACCTGCTGTCATCCGCGGCCTCATCGTCCAGTTCATTCTTCAATCCGTCGATCTCGGCCTTCAGGGCATCGTATTCACGCATTTTGCGCTGCAAGAACCGTCCAGTCATCCGCGCCTTCTCGGTCATGCCCTCAGGCGTCAGAACGTATGCATATCGCAGCTTACTGTCCGAGACGCGGAAGTTTTCCACCTTTACCGCACCTTTGGCGATCAAAGCATTGATGCAATAGTTAATACCGCCCAAGCTTACGCCGAGCGCACGCGAGAGGTCTCGTTGAGACATCTTGGGGTTTTCCGCGATGGCACGCATCACACGGAACCGCACTTCGGCTCTGTCGCTGAGTTCTTTGTCTTCGGAAAGAGTCACGGCTACCGCACCAGAGGTCACTGACGTGATCTGTTCAAAGAGCGCAAGGGAATCAGTGCGTTCATGCATGAACACATCGCAGTTTTATACTTTCTTTTCAAGGATGACCGATGTTCCTTACCTTAGCATCAGACGTAAATTAGGACGGGATGTGTCACAACCATCACACCTGATGCGGGTCGTTATTTTGTGAAATTCAGGCATGATACAGCGGTTATTGGTACGAATGGCTGGCAAGATTGGCACACCTTCTGGTCGACCCGCGTCACTAGCCACGCGTGAATGATCTGTAGACCAAAATACGCGGTGCAGGGTCGGCAATCGCGCATATTTTTCATAAGATACTCCAGACGTAGCCATAAAAGCACCTTAGGCGGAAACTGGAACTTTTTGGTTAACGTCGGCTTTTTGGTTAGTATCGTTTCTCAAGGTCACGACCTGCAATGTTCACAGCCGTTTCGCGCCCCATGACATCAACCAAAAGCTGGATACGATCGGGGGTATCAGCCGAAACCACCTTTGCCATCCAACCCGCAAAGGGCCCATTGACCACGCCAACCTGATCGCCTGTTTGCAAATCGGCAACGTCGCCCAGCATCCCATCTTCGGTCGTTATCGCCAGCAGGCCAGCGGCGATGTCCGCTGGAAGTCGCGCAGGCTGTCCGTCCGTTCCAACAACGATGCGCGTCACACCGCGAGTATTGGCCGCCGCGGGCCAATTGATCTGCCGTGCTGTCACCGAAAAGAACAGATAACCCGGGAACAGTGGCTGCCTGACGGTGCGCAAGCCATAGCGGGCATGTTGTGATACTTCACGCAGTGGCATCAAAGTCAGAAAACCCTGTCTGGCAAGATGTGTTCTGGCAAGGCTTAAACCATTTGGCTTAAGTTGCAGCACAAACCATCCCAACTTTTCATTCCTATCGTTCATGGATATCCCGTCAGAAATGCGACTCCATCGCAACATGCATGGCTATGTAGCCTTCAACACCTTACAACGATATGATCAAATTCCATAGACTGCGGCCCACAATGTGACACTTGCTCAGGTATCGTAATAGGTTTGATACGTACCATAGCTGTCCCCATACCCGTATCGTTTCATTCCCTTGGGTGATATCTGTCCCAGTACCAAACCAGATACTTTGACCCGGACTTGTTCAAGGGATCGCAGACCATCAAGTACCTGACGATGGGTGCTGTGGTCCCACCGGACGGTATAGATGGTGGTATCGACCCAACGCCCAATGATCCGGGCGTCGGCAACGGCCAGAACGGGTGGCGTATCGATGATGATGTAATCGTATGCATCCCGCAGACCGTTCAAAAACGTCCCGAACCGTTCTGATGAAAAGATGTCAGCGGCATTTGTCTGCGACTCTTCTCCGAACAGGACATCAAAGTTCATGCCAGGCAATTGCGTGATTGCCTCATCGAGCCGCACTTCACCAAGCATGACACTGAGGAAACCATGCTTCTCAGGCACACCGAAATAGGTGCTCATCACACGGCGGCGAATATCGCCTTCGACGAGCAAGACCTTTTTGCCCAATCCCGAAAGGTTCAGCGCCAGTGCGATTGATTGGGTCGTTTTGCCCTCACCGGGAACCGATGAGGTCGACATGATAATTTTTGGTGGCTTGTCCAGATTTGCCAGCAAAAGCGAGGTTCGCAAGTTACGTACCGCCTCAGCAACACCAGAATTCGGCTTATCTTGCAGGTACTGCAGCACCTTTTTGCGGCTTCGTGCGGGGACAAGCGGTATTTGACCGACAACGGCAAAGCCGGTCTTGTCTTCCAGATCTTCCGCCGTCCGGAATGTGTTTTGGGACAGTTCGCGCAACAGCACCAATCCTGTGCCCACGATGAGGCCAAGGATCATCGAAAACGTCAGAATGACGGCTTTTCGAGGTGCCGATGGCGCGCTGGGAAGAACGGCGTATGACAAGATCCGGCTTTCGGCCTGTTGTAACCCCTGCTGCACCGATGTTTCCTTCAGCCGGCCAAGAAAGAATTCATAGATCAGCCGGCTGGCCTCGGTCTCGCGCTGAAGCTGTTGCAACGCGACCAATTCATTCGACTGTGTCGCGATGCTTTGGGTAATTTCGACCATCGACTGCGCAACGGTATCGGCCTGTGCGACCGAGCGGTCACGCGCCATCACGGCGCGCGCAAGAATGGTGGCAAAGCGCGTCTGAAACTGGTTTTCAATCGCAGCTGTATCATTTGTTGCCGCAAGCTGACGCAGGGCCGTGTCGTTGGCAACCGCAGCCATCTGCAGCAGATCACCGGAATCAAAGGCAGCATTCAATGCGGCGACGCGGGCCACGTTCGCGGCAACCTCTGCATCAATACCTGCCTGCCGGTCGCGCAGATCTTTCAGTTGACGGTTCAGACCAACAAGCCCTTCGGGGCTGATCAGATCAGTGTTGCTACTAAATTCCTTCAGTTGGTTTTCGCTGGCCTCCAGCTCAATCTGAAGCTCAGCAACCCGATCAGTCAGCCACTCAGTGGCCTCGGCCGTCTTTTCAAACTTCAAAACGATCTGGTCTTCGACATAAAGTTCGGCAAGGCGGTTTGCCATTGCAGCCGATTTCGCCGGGTTTTCAGTGACGACAGAAATGTTGAAGACGTAGCTTTGGCGTACATTAGACACTGATATTTGTTCAAGCACCGCATCTACAACTGAATCGCGAATAGCCTCATTCGATTGCAACAAGTTGCCTGCGGGCTGCCCAAAGATGTTTTCGCGTATCGCATCTGCCATCGCACCCAAAGAATACCACGTCTCATCGGTCAATGTGCTATTGAACTCAGGATCCGCAACAAGGTTCAGATCATCAACCAGTTTGCCCATCAGGCGGCGCGACCGCAGTACTTCAACCTCGGTATTGATCGTGATCTGATCACCGGACAGGCCGGACATCACACTGTCAATATCGACAATCTGTTCTTGCCGGCTTTCCAACGCAACCGACGCCGTCGTCGTGTAAACCGGCGTGGCTACACCGAATGCATAATAACCGCCGGCGACAAGCGCGATTACTGCACTTAAAATGATCCATAGCTTGCCGCGCCACAACGTCCCGATTAGAGCGCCAAGATCAATCTCATCATCTTCTGAAGGTATGACAACCTGCATGCCCTTGGTCATGTCGTGGGAATGGCGTGTCATATTGAACCTTCTGGCTGCATTCGCTTTCAAACGCGCTGCGCATGACCAACCACTGTTGGCGCGCACGCAGGCGTGGCCCAGAGATCATTCAGTAAGGTTAATATTTCGCAAAAATTTACGGTCCGGCCGCAGTGTTATTCTACGTCTGCTTCGGCAAAGACTGGACAAAGCTGCAATGATCCTCAGCGATGTAAACCGCTGTCAAACATCCGGTTCTGTAAGCGCCGGTATCAACCGCAATGCGGCTATTGCGATTTATGGGCGTATCAACTGTCGTGTGTCCGTGCACGACACAAAGATCGTCCTGTCGCGGCGTCGTCAAAAAATCCGCATGCCCCCAAAGCAACGTTTTTTTCCGCTGAGCAGTCGGTGCTTTGGCGGGGTCGAATGCCGCGTGAACGCACCACATATTTCCACTGTTCCAAGACAAAGGCAGATCGCGCAACCATGCGGTCATCTCAGGGCCTAACCGCTGCTCAAGCGTATGCGACACATCTACCACATCATCCGGCGCGGTCTGTGCTGACAGACCTTTGATCCCATAACTGTCTAAGGTTGCTACACCACCATTGCGTAACCAGATGCCACCGCGACCCAAAGGGTCATCAATGAAATCCAACATCATCCGCTCATGATTTCCCATCAAGCAGACAAACTGGTCAGGACGCCCAGTCGTCATGTCAAAAAGTCTTTCAAGCGTGCTGGCCGCATCTGGCCCTCGGTCAACGTAATCACCCAGAAAAATAACGGGTTGATCTTTGTCAGGGTTTATTTTGAAAACCACTTCATCCAGTAAATCCAACCGTCCGTGAATATCGCCAACGGCATAAAACGGCTGTTCGGGTTTCAAGGTGTTGTGCGTCGTCCGGTTCTGATCACGCTCTCCTCCACGTTTGCGCAAGAACCGTGGCAGAAATTGGCGCATAAGATTTCTGTCCTTTAAGTTGTATCAACGATCAGTCGGACCACCACATAACATGTGTTTTCCAAATTCAATCGAAATTGTCACATAGAACAGTGCAACCTTCGTAATCCACGCAGGCCGCTGGCCAGTCTTACCACATGCCCGAAGCTGCACATCGTTAAGACGATCTTTCCTAAGTTCATACAATTTTAACGAAAATGGACGTATCCCTGACTCAAAAGGGCGGTCGCACAGCGATAAATCAGCCGCCGCTATGTTGCTTTGTTTGGCGTGGCGCAATTTTCTCAAAACACTTGTCTCTGGGGAACATAATTGAAGGTTTTAATGCGACGATGCTGCTTGGGCATCCTAACTTTGGTGATGCTAAGTGCATGCGGTGCAGCCTATATTTCGCCGCAGGTCAAAGCGGATGATGGCAAGGTCCGCATAGTCCCGCTAACCAGTGAATCCGTTTTGATTGCGAACCGCGACACCCGCACCCCAGACCAGATACCAGATGTGTTTTTCCGTACGGCTGGCAGCCCATCAGCTATGCGCGGCGCCGGTGCAGCGCCACCACCCAGCTTGACCGAACAAAGACGTCCCGCAACCTTGGACACACGACCGCCGCCCAATACTGCACCCGGCCCATACCGCATTGGGGTTGGTGATGTCTTGCTGTTGGCAACACCGTCGTCCGGTGGCACTGTCGAAGAACTCAGCGGTCTTTTGGCAGCGCAGAACAGTCGCGAAGGCTATACCGTTCAAGATGACGGCGCGATCGCGGTGCCCGATGTGGGCCGTATCATGCTGGCGGGGCTGACGCTGGAAGAGGCAGAAGCACAGCTTTTCCAAAGCCTTGTCGAAAACAGAATTGACCCGACCTTCAGCCTTGAGATCGCGGAATTCAATTCTAAACGGGTTTCGGTTGGTGGCGCTGTCGGAAAACCGGCCGTCGTGCCAATTGCCTTGACGCCCTTGTTTCTGGACGAGGCTATCGCCCTGTCAGGTGGGATCGCGACACCGGACATCGACTTTGCCTCGATCCGCGTATACCGGGATGGCGTCTTGTATCAGATTCCACTGGTCGCATATCTACGCGACCCCGGCCTGCAAAAGACGCGGCTGCTTGCGGGTGACAGTATCTTTGTTGACACCGCGTTTGAGCTTGAAAGAGCGCAAGCCTATTTTGCAGAGCAAATCACCCTGGCCCAGTTCCGGCAGCAAGGGCGCGTGCAGGCCTTGGCCGAATTGACTGCCGAGGTAGAGTTGCGACGCGCGGCCCTTATTGAGGCGCGCAATAATTTTCGGGAAAAGGTTGAACTTGACGCCGTCGCCCGCGACTTTGTCTATCTGACGGGCGAAGTGACCCAACCCGGTCGTTTTCCCTTGCCATTCGGGCGACAGGCCACGCTTGCCGATGCCCTTTTTGCCGAAGGTGGCTTTTCAAGCGAAACCGGCAACCCCGGTCAGATCTACGTGCTCCGCAGTTCAAGCGAAGACATCAGGGCAGTTACCGCATGGCATCTGGATGCAGCAAACGTGACTAACCTGCTGCTTGCAACGCGGATGAACCTGCTGCCCAACGATATACTATTCATCGCCGAACAACCCGTGACGCGTTGGAACCGGGTTGTGCAACAACTTGTACCGTCGCTTGTCACAACAGGCGCGGGGATCGCAACGAACTAGCGCCCCAACAAGCCTGCATGAACGCTAGAGCAGCCCATTTGGCAGCGGCTGCTCGTTCGCTGTATCCACCCGGCGGAACCATAAGGTTACCATGGTCGATGTGATCACGATGAACAGCGAATAAAGCACAGGAACGGCCATGATGGCCTGCGCTTCTGTTCCCGCAAATGTGAAAGCGATAATCGCAATGGCCAGCGGCCCATTCTGAATGCCCGTCTCAAGCGCCACCGTACGCGCATTGCGCGGATGCAACCGCAGCAAAACCGAAAAACCATAGCCCAACGCAAATCCAAAAAGCCCCAGCACAATCGCGCCAAAGTAGGTGGCCCATGTCGTTGTCAGCAAGAATTCCCAATTCCGCGGAATCCAGGACACAATCAGGAACAGAATAAAGAAGATCGCAAGCATCGACCCCATAAACTCTGTCACTGCGCCGACATTTGCGTTGAGTTTGCGTAGCACCATCCCAATGGCGACAGGCACCAACAGCAGCACCAACGTCGCGATGATATTTTCGCGCGGGATATCAAGATCAAGGGCCCCGGCGTAAAGCACCAAAACAACAGGGATCAGAATAACGCCAAAAACGGTTGAGGTCACCGTCATCAATACCGACAGCGCGAGATTACCCTTTGAAAAATAGGCAAAAATATTTGATGTCGTCCCACCGGGCATACAGGCCATGATCAGGATACCGATCTTGATTGTGTCTGACACAGGCAACGTCGTTGCCAGCACAAAGCCAATCAGCGGCATGAACCCATATTGCGACACAACGCCAATCATCAGGCCATATGGCCGTTTTAAAGCAAGCGTAAAGTCACGCGGTGTCAGTGATGCGCCCATGCCCAACATGATCACAAAAATCATCAGCGCCAGAATGGCCTGTTCAAGTGGTCCAACCATTATGCGTTCTCCACTTTGGCTTGTTCTTCGGCCCGCAGATCTTTGCGCAGGATCTTTCCGACATTCGATTTCGGCAACTCATCGCGGAATTCGACCGCTTTGGGCACCTTATAGGCCGTCAAATGTTCCTTGCAGTACGCGCGCATCGCGTCTTTATCCAAGGTGTCATCCCGTTTCACGATAAAGGCCTTCACCGCTTCGCCTGACGCGCCGTCCGGCACGCCGATCACTGCCACCTCTTCAACGCCGGGATGGGCGGCAATCGTGTCTTCGATTTCATTGGGATAAACGTTGAAACCGGACACAAGGATCATATCCTTTTTGCGATCAACAACCCGGAAATACCCATCGTCATCCATGACACCGATGTCACCGGTTAACAGCCACCCATTCTGGATCGTCTTTCCGGTTTCTTCAGGTTTGTTCCAATAGCCCTTCATGATCTGCGGACCCTTCGCAATCAGCTCACCCGGTTCCCCTTGGGGTACATCTGCACCGTCTTCATCGACACATTTTACTTCGGTCCCCGGAACCGGCACGCCAATCGAATTCAGGCGGGTCTTGCCATAGGGATTAAAGGTCAACACGGGCGAGGATTCAGTCAGCCCATACCCTTCCAAAACCGGCTTGCCGGTCACCTCTTCCCAGCGTTCGGCGACAATACCTTGCAAGGCCATGCCGCCCGCAGATGCAAATTTCAGATGCTTGGGTGGTGTGTCCTGAAACCAGATTTCCCCGTTTAGACCGTTGAACAAGGTGTTCACGCCGCTCACCCAAGTGATTTTATAATTTTCGAACGCGCGCTTGAGGTTGCTTAATGGTCGTGGGTTTGGGATTAGAATATTATGCGCGCCCTGCGAATACATGCCTAGAAAATTCACTGTAAAGGCAAAGACGTGATAAAGCGGCAAGGCGGTCAGGGCGACTTCACGCCCCTTCTCAAACTGCTCAATCAGTTCCATTGTTTGTTCCATATTCATCAGAATATTGGTGTGGGTCAGCATCGCGCCCTTGGACACACCCGTTGTGCCGCCCGTGTACTGAAGGCAAGCGACATCATCAGGATCAATGGTCGCGCGATAGGTCTGTAATGCGTTATGTGTTTCGGCGTGCTTGGCACGCCCGGCTTTTACGGCCTCTGGCAGGCGCATGTGCGGGGTCGCGATCGGTTTAATCGTCTTGTCCCAATATTTCTGGACCAACCCCACAATACCGCGCGGCATTGCCGGGAAATATTCCGCCACCCGTGTGACAATCACATTTGGGATCGGATAGTCTTGCATTGCCTCGACCAGTTTGTCGGCAAACATATCGACCACGACAATGGCGGCAGGTTCGGCATCGGCAAACTGCTTGGCCATTTCCTCTGCGGTGTAAAGCGGATTGACGTTGACCAAAACGCAGCCCGCTTTGAACACGGCCATTGCAGCAATCGGATAAGCCAGGCAGTTTGGCACCTGAATGGCGACGCGATCACCGGTTTTCAGCCCGGCAACTTCGCGGAAATAGACCGCCAGCGCATCTGACATCTCATCTGCCTGATGGTACGTCAGCGTGCCGTTCATCCCGTTGGGCAGGCAAGTGGTGAACGCGGGCCGGTCGCCGTAAAGTTCGGCCATGGCTGTGATGAAACCACCAATCGTGCGATGTGCAGGGGCGTCAATCGTCTTGCGAACGGACGGGCCATAAAAAGCGGTCCATGGGCGGGTCTGATCTGTCAATGGCTTCCTCCCAAAAGCGTTCAGGATACTCTAGCCAGTCTGATCGCTTTGTGAAGGAAAACAGTAGACATGCACAATATAACCCTACGTTCATGTGTGTTGATCAAAACCAACCGAAGGGTCGCCTTACAAAACCCGGTATTGTCCTTAACTGCGGAGCATGTGCTGACGTGAAACCAGTCGTTGCAATTGTTATGGTCGTCCTGTCGCTTTTTGTGCTTGAGGCCGCACGAAGTGACGTGCTGATTACAAGGGGTATTATCGGCGATACACCCGTGACCACATACGCGCAGCCAGACGCCGATGGACCAACCGTCGTCATTGCGCATGGTTTTGCGGGTTCTCAGCAGATGATGCAGGGGTATGCGCTTCCGCTTGCCCGTGCAGGGTATCAGGTCTATGCCTTTGATTTTCTGGGGCATGGTCGGCACAGCGTGCCGATGTCGGGTGATGTGAATGCGCTGGATGGAACAACGCGCCTTTTGATGGACCAGACGATCGGGGTGTTGGACACGCTGCCACCAAGTGGCGAACCTGTGGCCTTGTTAGGCCATTCCATGGCGACCGACATATTGGTGCGCGTGGCACGCGGACGCGGCGACAGTGGGCCGCTTGTCTTGATCTCGGCTTTCTCGCAAGAGATCACACGAACCTTCCCGCGTGATCTGTTGCTTGTCACTGGCAGTTGGGAACCGGGATTGCGCAATTTTGCGTTAGAAGCCGTTCAGATGCTGGCCCCCGATGCGGCAGAGGGCCAGACGATTGCGGTAGATGATCTGCGCAGACGCGCGGTCGTCGGTCCATTGACCGAACATGTCTCTATCCTGCACAGCCGGGCGGGGCGGGCGGCGGCGGTTGACTGGCTGGATCGCTTTTATGACCGCCAGTCTGATCTACGTATCCTGCCAACGGGCACCGCTATTTTGGGTTTGCTGATTGGGATCGTCCTTCTTTTTAAACCTATTGCCGCGCGGCTGCCAACGCAGGTGGTCGCGGTGCCAGTCCTTACAAAACCGCAGATGGCACTGCTGCTTTTGCCGCCCGCCGTTATCACGCCGTTCATTGCTGTGCCGCTGACACCGGAATTTTTGCCCGTTTTGGTTGCTGACTATTTAGGGTTGCATCTTTTGATTTACGGTGCATTGCAACTGGCCCTTCTTTGGGTTTTTGGCGTCAGGCTTGGCGCGTTCAACTGGCCTGCGGCTGTGTTGACGTTACTTTGGTGCGCGCTGTTTGGTGTTCTGCTAGACAGATATGCCGCAAATTTCTGGCCAACGGCCGATAGGGTTTGGATCATTGCCGCACTTACGCTGGGGACCGTACCTTACATGCTGGCGGATACAATTCTGACGGCGCATGCTCGCATTTGGAAGCGCTTACTTATCAGGGTCACATTCCTTGCCTCGCTTGGTCTTGCGGTTTGGCTGGATTTCAGCGGCCTGTTCTTTTTGATCATGATCGCCCCGGTGCTGGTTCTATTCTATCTGGTGTTCGGAACACTTGGCCGGTGGGTTGCAGCCAAAACCGGACCTGCCGCACCAGGGCTGGCGTTAGGGTTGGTTCTGGCATGGGCCTTGGGCGTTAGTTTTCCCTTGTTTGTTGGCACCTGAACCTCTTTGTGTACAATTGTACACCAAAACTATTCCCTTTCGCGGTCTGTTCCACTAGTGATGTGAATCAATTCCGGGCTTTGTAATCCTGCTAGGGTACAATGCCCCCACAAGCCGATGAAACACGCCAAAAAAGAGGACATGCGCATGTCAGATCAGACCCTGCCCGATATCATTTACACAAAGACCGACGAAGCGCCGCAACTGGCGTCTGCCTCTTTGCTGCCGATCCTGCGCAAGTTTCTGGCGCAGGCTGATATTTCGATTGGCACAAAAGACATCTCACTGGCGGGACGTATTCTGTCTGCCTTTCCTGAAAAGCTGACGGATGCGCAAAAAGTGTCTGATGATCTGGCGCTGCTGGGTAAAGTCGTGAAAGAATCCAGCGCGAATGTGATCAAACTGCCAAACGTCTCTGCCTCTGTCCCACAATTGGTGGCTGCAGTGAAAGAATTGCAAGGCCAAGGATACGACATTCCAGACTACCCCGAAGCGCCCGAAAGCACGGATGAAGTCGAAGCCCGCAAACGCTATGATGCGATTAAGGGCTCTGCCGTGAACCCGGTCTTGCGTGAAGGCAACTCGGACCGCCGCGCGCCATCTTCGGTCAAAGCTTATGCCAAGGCGAACCCGCATCGGATGGGCAAGTGGTCGTCCGACAGCAAAACGCGCGTATCTACGATGGGTGCGAACGACTTTTTCTCAAACGAGACTTCGGTCACTTTGTCTGACGCGCAAACACTGAAGATCGAACTGACCGCCGCTGACGGCACAGTCACCACGCTAAAAGATGGCATCGCGATGCCTGCGGGCACAATTGTCGATGCCACCTTTATGTCGGCGAAAGCGTTGAAGGAATTTTTCCATGCGCAGATCGCACGCACTTTGGAGGATGGGACGCTGTTTTCACTGCATATGAAGGCAACAATGATGAAGGTCTCGGACCCGATCATCTTTGGCCATGCAGTTGTCGCCTATCTGCAACCAATCTTTGACACATACGCGGATGATTTCGCTGCCGCCGGGATTAGCCCGAATGCGGGATTCGGTACGCTGTTTGATGCCATCGACGCGATGCCAAACGGTGCCGCGATCCGGGCCGAGATTGACGCACTGCTGTCTGAGCGCCCACCGCTTTACATGGTGAATTCTGACCGTGGTATCACCAACCTGCATGTCCCATCTGACGTGATCATCGACGCATCCATGCCTGCAGTGATCCGCGCAGGCGGCAAAGGCTGGGGGCCGGATGGTACAGAAGGTGACACCAACTGCGTCATTCCCGACAGCTCTTATGCGCCGGTTTATGACGCCTCTGTGGAATTCTGCAAAGCCAACGGCGCACTTGATCCCGTGACCGCAGGCACGGTGCAAAACGTGGGGCTGATGGCGCAGAAGGCAGAAGAATACGGATCACACCCGACGACCTTTGAAATAGCAACGGCAGGTACAGTGCGCGTGATTGCAGATAACGGCGACGTGCTGCACACGCATGAAGTGGACGCGAGGGATATCTGGCGCATGGCCTCTGCCCGCCGCGCACCGATTGAAAACTGGATTCAACTCGCGCTCGACCGGATGGCCAGCACCGGATACGAAACGATCTTCTGGCTTGATCGTAACCGCGCGCATGATGCGGAACTGCTGAAATACGTTGAACCCGCGTTGGAAAAGGCGGGTGTTGCAGACAAGGTCAAGATCATGGCGCCGCGCGATGCCACAACCCGGTCGTTCGAAGTGATCTACAAAGGCGACAACACCATCGCCGTCACCGGCAATGTGTTGCGCGACTATCTGACTGACCTGTTCCCGATCCTGGAAGTCGGAACATCGGCCAAGATGCTATCGGTCGTTGGCCTGATGAACGGTGGTGGCTTATTCGAAACCGGTGCCGGCGGCTCTGCGCCCAAGCACGTCGAACAGCTGGTACAGGAAAACCACCTGCGCTGGGATTCGCTGGGCGAGTTCTGCGCGCTGGGCGAAAGCCTGCGGTTCCTGGGCGTGTCACAGGGCAAGGCGGCAGCCAATATCATGGGCGATGCCGTTGATGCCGCCACAGAGAAATTGCTGTCTGAAGGGCATTCCCCACAGCGCAAAGTTGGACAGCCTGATAACCGCCATAGCCATTATTGGTTTGCACGTTTCTGGGCTGACGCGCTGGCGACGCAAACGGATGACACAGGTCTTGCGACAGCCTTTGCACCATTGGCCAAAAGCCTTGCGGAAAACGAAGCGGCAATTATTGCTGAATTGTCAGCGGGGCAGGGTCAGGCAGTTGATTTGCAAGGGTATTACAACCCGTCCGAAGACCGCGCGGCGCAAGCGATGCGCCCTTCGAACACGCTAAACGCGCTGATTGGGTAAAAGCCATCAAATGAACTTCAACAGGGTGAATTCTTTCATCCTGTTGATGTCCCTCAAGGCGCGGGCGATCCTGATGCTTTAAGCTTGGTTATTATCCGCAAAATGAAGGGGATTTACTATGTTTAACAACATCACGATCGGCATTGATGGATCAGATCATTGTTGGCGGGCGCTGGTTATCGCTTGCGATCTGGCGCAGCGATACACCGCACAAGTGCATATAATCCACGTCCCTGAAATCCCACCATCTGCCATGGCAATGGGCGTCGGTGCAATTGATGTTCCTGTGGATATGGAGCAGATCATGCGCGCAGGCCAAGCTATTATGGCCGATGCAGCGACACGCGCACGGGAACATGGCATAGAGCCATCCAGCCAAATCGTGCGTCTTGGTATTCCCTCGACGGAAATTATTCAGGTTGTGGAAAGCACAGGCTCTGACCTGGTTGTCACAGGAAGGCGCGGACGTGGCGGCGTGGCAAGCCTTTTGCTTGGCAGCACATCACAAAAAATCGCGCACGACGCACCTTGCGCTTGTTTAACGGTAAAATAGGCGTGAGTTAGGGGAATGCTGGGGGGGCGACACACAATCGAGACTTCACATTTCCTATATTTCTTATAAATATAGTCAGGAATAGGTTGCATCGATTCCGATGAAACCTGACTACAAAGGCTGTTTTGAACATGTTGTCCGTTGCACCTCTGACAATGCCAAAGGTCACACCGCCTGCCCCCGTTACCTTGCCGGGTGGGTGGTTGAATATGTTGAATGCGCTGCGCATTGTTGCCCTAAAGTGCCGCGTGGCGGCGCGCACTGATTTATTTGAGGCTTGCGCGCTCATCTCGAACAGCCCAAGTGCGGCACGCGATGCTTATGCACAAGCCCTGCTAAGATGTGTGCGCGAAGCGGTGGAAACGAAACCTGTATTCTTCCAACCCGGCACAAAGGAAATATCATTTGATGAGGCATGGCTGATCCGCGCCTTAATGGCTGCCAAGCAAGGCGACAGCGACAGCCTGACATTCTTGATCCGGTCGCGCGTGAGGGCAGATCACCGAAGGCACATTAGCTTTCTGATCAACGGTATTGCCGCACAAAGCACCCCAACTTAGAATTATTCTAAAAAGTACTTGTCTCAGATACAGGCTGGCTTATGTTAATGCCAAGCAAGCCAGCCAGATGCCAGCCAGCACAATTCAATTTTAAGCGGAGACCGGCAATGACACAGACAGCCATGGCGCTAAGCACAGACGCCAAAACACAAATCGCCGAAGCATTAAATCAATCAGTGGCGGAAACCGCCGTGACGACAATGCTTGCGCAGAATTTTCACTGGAACGTCAAAGGCATGGCCTTTGCGCCACTACATGAACTGTTCCAGCAAATCTATGAAGACCACTTTGTGGCGCAGGACGATCTGGCCGAACGTATCCGCGCGATTGACGCCCATGCCGAAGGAATGCTCGCCGGGATGCTCAAGCGGTCAAAGGTCGACGAACATGACGGGCATGCCAGCGACAAAGATATGATCAAAATGATGCTGGACGCACAAGAAACGCTGGCTGCGACGCTGGCAGGTTGCGGTGCACTGGCTGCTGAACATGGCGACACCCTGACCGAAGATCTGTGCATTGCACGCGGCCAGACACACGAAAAATTCGCGTGGTTCCTACGGTCCCATCTGCGTTAAACGTTTTCTATAGACATGAAAAAACGGGCTGCTTGGCGGCCCGTTTTTTTACGCCTAACGGTGCGATAGGTTAATGCAGCGTCGGTTGCTGCGGTAACATCCGTGCAGCTGCTTTGGGGGATGCAAGGTTCATCTGTTTCAAAGCCAAGCCAAAGTTAGTCGCCAGACTGGTCAAAATCGGCGCCACATCGGGCCGCACCAAAAGGATTGCGATCAGCATCGCATCATCACGGTCCCCTTCTGTGGCAGTGGCAATAAGCTGGGCAAAACCTGCCTCATCCGCGCCAACGCATCGGCAACCCAGACCGTGACGCGCCAGTGGTCGCCGCCCGTAACGCGCGCATAACCCGCAAATTTCGGCAAAAGCCTCGACCGCTTTGCCACCGCGCACGGACCCCAATGTATTGGACAGATCGGCGATCATGCTGGCCTGGGTTTCGGGGCCTGCGCACCACATTCGTAGGTAAATTACACAAGCCGCATTGATTGCATCACAATCATCCAAGCTTCCAACGGTCGCGCCGCCGCGATGATCGGACCCAGTATTCATTTGGTTAAAATCAGTTTTCCGGCGCGGGTGATGCGCAAGACATAGACTTGATCATCCAGAATGATATGCGCCTGTTCGCCGTGCGAGATCAGATCGCGTGCGTCATAGTGGGGCAGGTTCTGCGGCGGGGCGGGGGCCGTTGGCACAGCCTTTTGCAGTCCCATCACGTCCTCCCTTCGCGGGTGTTACAGCGGTCAAGGACCCACTCAAGCTGAAGTCCGGCGCGGCTGCTGTCATCTTGTTGCAGGATGCGTAGAATATCATCTTTGGAAGGCACATGAAGCTGAGGGTCGCGCCGAGGCGTTGTGTCCTGTGGTCGTGACATGACGAGAAGTCCTTTCATCTGACGAATGTCGGGCTTCCCTTGTGGTCAACAGGGGTGGCTAGAACGTGGTTCTAACCTGAGTGATTTTATTGGTTATGTCAATCCGACAATTTTAGTCGGAATTAATTAGCCGAGCGATGCCAATGCAGGCTTCGGTCTGATCCGAATGCGCTGGCGTGATCCCCAACACCCGCGCACGGATCGCTGTCCAAACCGGGTTTTGTGCCCCCCCGCCCGCTGTATAAAGTCGCGTAGGTCTAGGGCCGCCGCGCGCTGCAATCGCATCATAGGCCTGACGTTCGATCCGCGCGACACCTTCCAAAAGACCATGCAGGAAAGCCGCATCATTATCGGGGCGCGGTGTCATGCGCGGCGCAAGGTCAGGGTCATTGACGGGAAAGCGTTCGCCTTTTTTCAGCAAGGGATAATAATTCAATGGGCTGGCTTGGCTTGGGTCAATCTGGTCGGACAGGGTGGTCAGGGTTTCCGCATCAAACAGGCTCGCCAACACCCCACCGCCGGTATTTGACGCACCGCCAACCAGCCAGACATCGCCAAGCTTGTGCGAATAAAGCCCCATATGTGGTTCATCAATTCGCGTGGGCGACAGGATTTTGATCGCCAGCGTTGTACCAAGCGAGGTAACGGCGTTGCCTGCCTCCAACGATGCGGTCGCCAGAAACGCGGCGATGCTGTCGGTGGTGCCTGCGTGGATGACGGTTTGCGGCAAAAGGCCCAGCGCAGTCGCAACATCCGGTGCGATAGGGCCAAGCGCGGTGCCAGCTGGCACGACTTTGGGCAGCAGATCGGTACGCAGCCCTGTTTGTGCAAACCAGTGCGGCCAAGTGCCTGTATCCGGGTCATAACCCAGTTTCAGCGTATTGTTTTCATCGCTGACCCCGCCTTGTCCGCGCAGATGGGCGATGATGAAATCGGCTTGGTGCAGCAAATGCGTCGCTTGGCTGTCAGCATCAAAGGTCTGTAAGCGCAGCGCACGGGCGAGCGCAGAATTGCTGCCTTTGGTGATATGAGTAGCGGGCGCGTGTTTCGCAATGTCAGCCGCCTCGGCGGTGAAACCGGCAGAGTTATACATCAGGGCAGGTGTGACCGGGTGCAGGGTGTCGTCGGTCAGCACCATTGTGCCAGAAGTGCCATCAACGCCGATCCGGCTAACCTCTAACAGGCTGTATCCCGCATCTTTCAGCGCTTTACCTTGCGCGGTGATGCAGTCTTGAACCGTTGTCCACCATTTGCTGGCGTCAATATCGTTGGGTTTTTGGGGCAGGTGGGTTGTCTTAACAGTGCTGAGCACGCGTCCACCTGCGTCAATCACCGCTGTGCGTACCCCGGATGTACCGACGTCAATGCCAAGGGACAGATGGCCTGTCATCGTGCGGCCAAGGCTTGGCGGTATTTTTCAGCGTCCCAATTCAGCAAAGCTGCCTCCGCATCCGTGCCAATGGGTTCGGCTGTCCAATCTGCCGGTAGTCGCGACAAACAATCGGACAGGCATTTGATCATAGCGCGTTGCGATGATGTGGCACCATTGCGCAGATAAACGCCCTGTTCGGGCTTCACGATAACCGGCGGGTTTTCAGCGTGATCAGCGGTGGGCAAGGCGGGGCCAAGGAACACCACGTGGTCAGGATAGTAGGATCCGCTAAGGGCAAGGTCACAGATGCGCGGGTTGTGTGCGATCCAGCTTTCGCCGACTGCCTCAAAACCTGTCATTGCGGTCGTGGCGGCTTTCGTCGTGTCAGTCAGAACAGGCATTTGCAGCCTGTCTTCGACCTGCTGCATGATCTCATCAGTTTCGGCCACGGTGGTGCCGCAACAGATCAGCCCATGGTTTTCAAGGATCACGATCTGCGTGTCAGATGTAACCCGTGCAAGGATTTCGCGGGTCAGCGGCAGGCCCGGTTTGGCATAGGGCACAAAAACAGCAGGTAAATCGGCGAGCTTTTCGATGGCCACCTTTCGCCCCTCTGGGCTGATTGCATGAACGAGCGTCGCGATGGAATGGGTGTGGGCAACAACCGGCCAATCAAGGGCGGCGTGAAACGTCGTTTCGATAGATGGGCGCAGGGTGTTGGCGGGATCAATCACTGTATCCTTGCAGCTACCATCGCCTTCGCCAGCGGCCTCTGCTTGGGCGGCGGCACGGTTGACAGCAACGAAGATAGGCTTTGTTTCCGCATCGGCCAGTTCAGTGCCCGACGCCTTAATCCACATAACATCGCCAATTTTCATCGACGTGTTCCCCCCGGGGCCCTGGACACGCAAAGGATCTTTGCCCAGACGCGCGGAGAAAGCGTGGAAATCTGCGGACGGTTCAGTCATTGGCATCACCTGAGCGTTGGAATTGTATAGGTTGCAGTGGTCTTACCCGCGAAAACATCATGCGCCGCATCCGCATGCAGGCCGCCTGCGATAAAAAGGCTATCCCAGCCAACCGTTTGTGCGCCAGCGATATCGTGTTCGGGGCTGTCACCAACCATTAAAACGCGCTTGGGCTCGGTTATCTGCAGCGTATTCGACAGCACGTCAAAAATGGCTTTGTGCGGTTTGCCATAGAACATCACCTTACCGCCCGCATCAGCGTAGGCATGGGCCAATGCACCGGGTGATTGCACTGTTTTGCCATGCGCGCGCGGGGATGCGCGGTCAGGGTTTGAACAGATCAAAGGTAGGTTCAGCGCGCGTGCCCGGTCAAGGATCGCTTGTTGCTTGGGATGGTCAGTCGCATCAGGCAGGCCCATCAGTAGAACGGCGTCGGCTTGATCAACCGTGTCGGTGAAAGTCACGGATAGAGACCCTGCCCATTTCGCGGCATCCCCTGCGGCGGCAGTGATTGGCAGCAGCGTTTTGATGTCGCGCAGGCGGCCGCCTTTGAATTCAATATGCAATGCCTCGCCTGAGGTCATGACAACGCCAAAGGCATCGGGTGCAAACCCCATGCCGGTGATGCGATCTGCGTTCACGGCGGCCC
Organism: Roseobacter sp. CCS2; assembly: GCF_000169435.1. Taxonomy (GTDB): domain Bacteria; phylum Pseudomonadota; class Alphaproteobacteria; order Rhodobacterales; family Rhodobacteraceae; genus Yoonia. The sequence continues at coordinate 1,071,304 of NZ_AAYB01000001.1, forward strand.
GTTTGCCCGAATTTGACAGAACCGCCAGCGTCTTGCCCTTCAGCGCATCAATCGTGATGACCGCGTCCGGATAGGGGGAGGTTCCGTTGTGCAGAACCCCCCATTGATCAAAAACAATGGCGTCATACTGATCTGCGACCGCCAGTATGCTGTCGATCGGTTGCATCGCTTATTTGGGGTCCGGTGTGGGCGGCACCAATGCTGCGATATAGGCGTCAGCTTCATCCTTGGTCAGGGCAGGTGCTGACTTTTCAACAGCGCCCGCGGGCATGTCGCCAAAGTAGAATTGATAACCGGGGATCACCTGACGGCGTTTACGCAAAGGCATGCCTTCATAAGGAAAAACGTCGGACCGCGCGTTCGCGACCTTATCATGGCAGGCAAGGATATAATCCGCGCGCTTGTCCAGCTCTTCAACAGATTTCCAACCCTCAAAGGAATTCACAAAGCGTGCTGGCACCCAATAACGCCAACCTTCGTCCGGGTTGGGTTCCATGTTGCGTTCCTGAAAGATCGCATCGCCCGCAACCACAATATCACCGACGCTGGTCGCAACCGTCACGGCCATATGCCCGACAGAGTGGCCAGGGGTGTGGAACATCGTAATACCGGGCAGGATTTCGCATTCATCCTCGACCGCTTCAAACACGCAGCCGGCATAGGCTGGTTCGATGCCGAGATAACCGCTTTCATAGGTGCGGTAGTACAGCGGCAGCGGATTGTAGGCCATTTCAATCTCGGCCTTTGGCGCGATGTAGCGGGCGTTTTTGAATTGCTTCATGTTCTGCACGTGGTCCCAGTGCAGGTGGGTAAAGACAATCGCGTCAATCTCATCAGGATGCACGCCCAGCTTTTGTTCAAGGTGTTCATGGACCTGCAAACAACCACGTTTATCGCATTTATGGTGGTATTTAGTGGCGCGTTCTTCGTCGCAAAGCCCGGTGTCGATCAGGATCTTGTGGGTGCCGGTGTCAACATAGTGGCAATAAACCGGGTTCCAGATCTTCTGACCCGCAGGCCCTTTCCAGAAAATATATGTGCCAAGGTCGGCCTCAAGCCAGCCAGTGTTGATCGGATAGATTTTGGTTTCTGCGACGCCCATGAGGTCCTCCAGTTACGAGTCCCTGACTTTGTATACAAAAATACAAAACTGTCTACACTGCGGTGCTAATTATCTGAAACTCAATCCGACAGCTTAGTTATTTACTGCCAAAACGCGCATAAAGCTTTCAGTCATGTGTTTACGCATACCATCAACGGCAACCTGCGAGTCACCAGAAAAAATCTTGGCCAACAGCTCTTCGTGGCTAAGCACCGACGCATCAAGATCAGCCTTGGTTTCCAGTTTTTTCGCCCGGAAAGGCCCTGTTTTGCGTCGAAAGTCCGAAGCAAGGTCGCGGATGTACGGGTTGTCTGTTGCCCGGTAAATCGACATGTGCAGAGCTTCATTCGCATGAATGTAGGCAAGGCGGTCATTGGCCGCGGCCGCGGCCTTGCAGCTTTCTTGTGCGGCTTCTATTTCGGCGCGCGCCAATAAAGTAAGGCGTTGATTGGCCAAACGTGCGCAAATACTTTCGATTTCCTGCATTGCTTCAAACATTTGCGCCAGTTCTTCGCGGGAATATTGCGCCACGCGCACGCCGCGTTTTTCGCCTGCCACCAGCACGCCCTGGGCGGTAAGTCGGCTTAGCGCTTCGCGTACTGGGGTGCGGGATACAGCAAATCTTTCGGCCAGTTTTGTCTCGTCCAGTCGTTCGCCTGGCTCTAGCTGTCCAGCGGCGATGTCGTCGCGCAATGCACTTTCAATACGTTGCCCCGTCGATTCGCGGGAAGATGTGCCGTTTCGCTCCATGACAGGCCCTTCATCGTCTTGCGTCTGAACGTTGCACTATCATGATCCACATCCAAAAACTACTAAAACCGAATACATTGGATATTTTGTGTTGATTTTGTATACAAACTCATGTTCCCTTTGTGCATCGAGGGGAGAGGTCCGTTAATGCCAGAGATAAGACTACAACATCTGCGCAAAGACTATGGCGCGTTGACGGTGATCGAGGACCTGAACCTTGAAATGGCGGACGGTGAATTCACCGTGCTTGTCGGCCCGTCAGGCTGCGGCAAGTCAACGACCCTGCGCATGATTGCAGGGCTGGAAGGTGTAACCGGCGGTGAGATTGTGATCGGCGATCGTGATGTATCGCAGATGGAACCCAAGGAACGCGATCTTGCGATGGTGTTTCAGGATTACGCGCTTTACCCGCATATGAACGTCGCCAAGAACATGTCATTCGCCTTGCGTCTGGCACGCATGAACAAAGCTGACATTGACAAGCGCGTGGGTGAAGTGGCCGAAACGCTTGATCTGACCGCTTACCTGAACCGTAAACCTGCGGAATTGTCGGGTGGTCAACGACAGCGCGTGGCGATGGGCCGTGCACTGGTGCGTGATGCGGGCACATTCCTGTTCGATGAACCGCTCTCCAATCTGGATGCCAAACTGCGCGGGCAGATGCGTGCCGAACTGGCCCTGATGTCGCAGCGGATCAAAAAGAACATGATCTACGTGACCCATGATCAGGTCGAAGCGATGACGCTGGGCGACAAGATCGTGGTGATGAAGTTTGGCGAAATCATGCAGGCCGGCACCCCTGAAGAGCTGTATCGCAGCCCGGCAAACAAATTCGTGGCGGGCTTTATCGGGTCGCCAACGATGAATTTCCTGAACGCTGAACTGGTCGATGAGGCCGGAACGTTAAGCGCCAAAGGTGATGGGTTTTCCATCCCGCTGCCTGATGCGCGCAAAGGTGCCCTGCAAGCCCACCGTGATCGGAACATCCATCTGGGCATTCGTCCATCCAGCTTTGCCGAAGGGCCCGGTGGGCTGAAAATGCCCGTAATCCTGTCGGAATATATTGGCGCGCAATCTGTGCTGATCTCTGAACTGGGCGGTCAGCGTGTGTCGATTGAAATTAATACCGTCGCGCCCATTCGGGCCGGTGAAGAACGTGAATTCACGGTGCAAGGGGATGAAGTCCATCTCTTTGATCCCAAAACCGAAGCGGCCCTGTAAGGCCCGCAAAAAACCATCTGGGAGGATGATATGAAAGTAACGAAAACAAATGTCTGGTCTGCGGCGATTGCTGTGTCCCTGACCTATACGACGGCATATGCCGATGGCCACACGGCTGACGTCTATGCCCCCTACGAAGGCACGACGCTTGTCGTGAACTTCCCTGCGCACCCGCACTATAATGCGGTGCTGGAAGTGCTGCCTGAGTTTACAGAGCAGACAGGAATTGAGGTCGAAGTTGACCAATTGCAGTATCTTCGGATGCGCGAACGCCAGACGCTTGAGCTGACAAAGGACGAAGGTGATTATGACCTGATTTCCTATGTTGTGTTTTCCAAAGCGGATTATGTCTTTGCCGATCAGCTGGAAAATCTGGCCAAGTACTTCATGAACCCACGTTTGGCCGACCCAAACTATGATGCTGGCGATCTGATTGACGGTTACGTTGCCAACATCGGTATTGCGGGTGGCGAAAAAGGGTATCTGCCGGGTCCAACTGGATCGCTGTTTGGTATTCCTTTCGGGTCCGAAACATCCGTTCTGGCCTACCGCAAGGATATCTTTGAAAAGCACGGCATCGATGTGCCGGAAACATATGATGATCTGCTCGAAGTGGCCTGCCTGATCCCCGAGGTTGAGCCGGGCATGGGCGGTATGGCATCGCGCGCCGCATCCGGCCACCAGGCCAGCCACGCATTCCTGTTGCACCTTGCCCCCCTTGGCGGTCGTGTGTTTGACGCGGAATGGAACCCGATCATCAACAGCCCCGAAGGTGTTGCCGCTGCAAATGCGCTAAAGACTATCGTGGATTGTGGCCCTGAAGGTGGCACAACATTCGGTCCAGCCGAAGCTGCCGCCGCATTCCAGCAGGGTCAGGCTGCGATGTTCATGGACTCGATTGCCTTTGCAGCCGGGTTCGAAGATCCAAGCCGGTCTACTGTGGTCGGCAACGTGGGCTATGCGCTGCACCCCGAAGGCGTGCGCCGTGGGTCACAAACCGGTGGTTTTGGTATTGGCATCCCGTCGAACGCCCAGAACAAGGAAGCTGCGTTTTTGCTGATGCAATGGCTGACCAGCAAAGAACAGGATCTTGCGATTGCATTGGCCGGCGGCAACCCATCGCGGTTCTCGACCTATGAAAACGCTGAGCTGAATGAGAAATATCCATATTCCGCAACATTCGGTGAAGCACTGAAATACGCTGACCCGGATTGGCGTCCGATCATCCCGACATGGGGTACGATCAACGCGGATATCGGCACAACCATGAGCCAGGTTCTGACCGAAGGTCTGGACCCGCAAGAAGCGCTTGATGGTGTGGCCGAACGTGCCCGCGCCACGATGGAAGAGGCCGGTTACTACACCTGGCAGTAATTCCTCCCCGATGGCAGGCCGGTGCATGTTGCATCGGCCTGCTATTTTCGCCCGCGCCGTATCAGAAAGCCCCGGATCATGAGTATCGCTCGCGCCAACCGTCTGACGCCTTATCTGTTTCTGGCACCCGCCGGTGCAGTGCTGGCCGTCGCGCTGTTCTATCCGATCTGCTATATGATCTACGCCAGCTTTCTGGACTGGAACCCCAGCCAGCGCATTGGCGAGGCAGATTTTATCGGTCTGCGCAATTATACCAAGCTTTTCAGCGATGCCGCTTTCCGCGAAAGCATGTGGGTCACTATCAAGTTTTCCATAGTCGTGGTGACCATCGAAATGTTCCTCGGCGTCGGCCTTGCCCTGCTGCTGGATCGTAACATTCGCGGTATGTCTGTGCTGCGCACCCTCTTTATCCTGCCAATGATGATCGCCCCTATCGTTGTGGGTCTGATGTGGCGCTATATGTACCACCCCACCGTGGGTATCTTTAACCGCACGCTGACGGATTGGGGGTTTGACCCGATCCCGTGGTTGGCGGATGGCGATTGGGCCTTTGCGTCCATCGTGATCGCCGACATCTGGCAATGGACCCCGTTTATTTTCATTTTGTCACTGGCCGCCCTGCAATCACTGCCCGCATCCGCGATTGAGGCAAGCAGGATTGACGGTGCCTCGGGTTGGCAGCAGATCATCTATATTAAGCTACCGCTGATGTTGCCGGTACTGATCGTCACCTTATTATTGCGTCTGATCGACAGCTTCAAAGTGCTCGAGGTTATCTTGGTCATGACCAACGGTGGACCCGGCCTATCGACCGAAATCCTATCCATCCGCATCAACCGCACCGCATCCGAGTTCCGCGAATTGGGCGAAGCGGCGGCTATGTCGAACCTGCTATTGATCGTCTTGCTGATCCTGACCTTCGCGATGTTCATCTATAACAAAGCGCAGGAATTGCGCGCCCAGCGCATGCGCGCGGTGGAGGAAGAGGCATGAGCCAGAAAACCTATGACCGCCAGAACCCGGCCTTTTATGTCCTGATTGTCATGCTGGTGATCATGGCGATTGGTCCGATCTATCTGATGCTGGTCACGTCGCTGAAGCTGAATGTCGATATCATGTCCGACACCTCCAGCCTGATTTTCATGCCGACCTTGCGGAACTACGAAACCGCCTTGTGTGATTTCCTGTGGTACGAGCCGGAGCATCTGCGCCGCTGCGATCCAACGTTTGGTCGGGCGCTGACGAATTCACTGATCATCGGTCTGGTCTCAACCGCGATTACGCTGATTATTGGCACCATGGCCGCCTATGCGCTGGTACGTTTCCGGTTCATGGGTCGCGATGTGGTGTCCATCTGGACGTTGATGATGCGTATGGTCCCACCTGCGGTTTTGCTGGTCCCCGTCTTTGGCATCTGGACCTTTCAGTTCGGTCTGGATGGGACACGCGGCGGGATCATTTTGGTTTATGTGGCGCTGAACCTGCCTTTCGTGATCTGGATTTTACAGAGTTTCATTGTGCAAGTGCCAATCCAGCTGGAAGAGGCCGCGCGCATGGATGGCGCCGGCCCCTTCCAGGTTTTCTTTCTGGTCGTGCTACCCTTGATCAAACCAGGGATCGCAGCGGCGTCTATCTTTACCTTCCGGGTGGCGTGGAATGAATTCCTGCTGGCGAACGCTTTGTCAGATCGCAACAGCCGGACAGTGCCTGTGACCATCGTGAACAGCCTAACTGAATTCGACATCGACTGGGGTGTGATCATGGCAACGGGCATGTTGCTGGCTGTCCCCCCGATCATTTTCACTTTCTTTGCCAGCCGCCAGATCATCACAGGCATGACCGCAGGGGCCGTGAAAGGGTAATGTCAGTCCTTCTTCTTGCGACCTATGACACCAAGCAGGAGGAAGCAGATTATCTGATCCTTGGGCTGATGGCGCTGGGTGTGCCCGTCGAACAATGTGACATCTCGCTGAATGCTGGCGGGCAGCACTGGTCGCCTGCCGCCAAGGTCGCCGGCATGAAGGCCGCGACAGAGCGTGCCATAGCCGAGATTAACAGCGCCCCCCAAGCCGGACGGCGCATGGTTGTTGCCATTGGCGGGGGTACGGGCGGGCAGATTGCGGTGAATGTGTTGCGGTCACTGCCATTGGCGATGCCGAAGGTACTGGTGACAACCCTGCCCTTTGATCCGCGTTATGTGATTGCTGACAGTTCTATCGTGTTGGTCCCAACGATTGCAGACCTCTGCGGGTTGAACGCAACAACGCGGGCGGCGCTTGATCAGGCGGCGGCTATTACCGGCGGGCTATATCACGCGACTTTGCCGACGGGGCCTGTGTCATTATCGCCATCTGTTGGGGTTACGGCATTGGGTGTGACAGGGCCGGGAACAGACGTGCTCTGTAACAGATTGCGTGCCGAAGGCGATGAGGTGACCGTATTTCATGCCAACGGTTTCGGGGGTGCTGCCTTTACCCGCTGGTCGCAGAACGAAGCCTTTAAGTCGGTCATCGACTATACCCCGCATGAACTGACCCGTTGCTATATCGCCGGTGTAAATGCTGATATGCCGGGCCGTTTTACCGCGATGGGCAATGTGCCGCGGGTCGTCTTGCCGGGGGGTGTGAATTTCATCGGCATGGGGCAATCAGACCTCATGCCGGAAACCTATCGCGCCCGCCCGCACTATAGCCATTCGCCCTTGTTTACGCATGTAGAATGCGCACCGGATGAAATGGAAACATGCGCCAATATCTTGGGACAAGCACTGTTACAGGCGACGGCACCGGTGCGCGTCTTGATCCCCATGGGTGGCTTTTCATCCGAAGACAAACCCGGTGGCGCCATCGAAAACCCAAAGCTGCGCGAGGTCTTTCGTGACACGCTTGCCAACCATATCGACGTGACCAGCTTGCCCGGTCACATCAACGATCCTGCCACAGCCCATGCGGCTGTTGATGCTTTACGTGAAATCACAAAGGACTAATCCCCATGTTCGACCCTTCCGATATCGAAGCCAAGAAAGACGCGCTGATTTGGTCCGCGAACCGCTGTTTTCAAGGGGGGTTGCAAACGAACGCGGGTGGCAACCTGTCGGTGCGGTTGTCATCGGGGCCCGGGATTGTGATCAAACCGTCGGGCGTTGGTTTTGCCGAATGCAGCCGTGATAACCTGCAAGTCGTGCATCTGGATGGTACGATTGAACCATCCGCGTTCAAGCCGTCCAAGGATATGGATTTCCACCTCGACCTTTACCGTATCCGGCCCGACATCAACGCCATCGTGCATTGCCACAGCCCATGGGCCACAGGCTTTGCCAGTGCCGGGATCGAGATACCTTGCCTGACCGTGCAGACCATCGAAAAGATCGGGCGGATGCCGTTGATCCCGCTGTCTGACAACGGCGGGCCGCAAACCGAGGTCGAAATCAGCCCGGTGTTTCACGATACTTCGGTGCGGGCAGCAGTGCTGGCCAACCATGGCACCATCGGGGTCGGCAAAACGCTCACGGCGGCGCAATATCTGGCTGAGATTATTGAAGAAACAGCACATATTGCTTTTGTGCGGGACACACTGATGGCAGCACATGGCAAAACGACAGCTGATTTACCAGTTTATGGCACGGCAAAGGAAGCGCGGGGCGAATAGGGCGAAAGCCACCAAGAACCTGCTTTATTGGGCTGAATTTGCGTAATAATTGCGCGAAATGCCCGGTTTTTGCGCGAAATGAGAATGATCGTCATTTTTTCACCACTTTTCGAAGTGTTATTAGTACAGTGAAGACCTGTAGCCAGTAACGGAAGAGTTTATGATGAACATTACGAAAACCAAGAATAGTCGTTTGCCTATGGCAATCGGCACAGCGCTAGGCATTCTAGCGCTCGCAACGACCCCACTGACAGCGCAACAAAGTGCGCCGATCCAACTTGAAGCAAACGACGGCAGCATGTCGATCGCAGGCCAGCTTCTGAGCTTTGAAAACAATACCTACATCGTACAGACAGAGGGCCTTGGCACGCTGCGCATCAAGGCGGGTGGCGTGACCTGTACAGGTATTTTGTGCCCAGAACGTCAAGAATACGGCCCAGAGTTTGGAATTTACGGATCGCGTACTGTTGGCACGACACTGATCCCCAATTTGCTGCGCGGCTATGCGCAGTCCGTGAATGCGACCTATGAAATCATCGCAACGGATGAAGCCGCCGAACGAATTGTCCGGCTGACAAATGCCGATGGCACATTGCGGGCAGAAATTGATTTGCAAACGCGTGGGTCCGGCAGTGCCTTTCCCGCGCTTGCAGAAGGTTTTGCCGCGATTGGTGTCGCTGACCGCCGCATGAAAGACAGCGACGTCGAAAAACTGGCCATTGCCGGTATCCCTGATCTGCGTGACACAGCGGATGAAACAGTTTTGGGCGTCGATGGTATCGTCATGATCGCCCACCCAGACAATCCGGTCCGCAACCTGACATCGCTTGAGATCGCCAGAATTTGGTCGGGTGAGATTACAAACTGGCTAGAACTTGGTGGCGGTAATGTTCCGATCACCGTGAATTCCTTTGGCGAAGGTTCTGGCGACCGTGCTGTCATGATGGATGCGCTGGTGCGCCCGAATGGCCGTGATGAAACGGCAGAAGTGGTACGCTGGAGCGCATACCAGGACATGGTTGACGCTGTGATGGCTGATCGCGGCGGTATCGGCTTTGTTGGCCGTTGGCTGGCACGCACCAATGATGTCAACCTGCTTGCTATTCGCGAAACATGCGGGCTGTTGTCCCCGCCAACTGATTTCCGCATGAAGATCGAAGGTTACGCATTGTCTCGCCGTCTTTATGCCTACACCGCACCGGGCATTATCCACCCAGAGGCACAGGCATTTCTGGACTGGACACTGACCAGCGACGCACAATCCTACATCAAGGAAAGCAACTTTGTTGACCGCGAGCTTGAGCGGATGCGCCTGGAAGACATGGGTATGATGCTGGTGCACACTGCCGCGGTCGAGCCTGACTTTGATGGTGCGCAATACTCTGACATGATGCAGCAACTGCGCAGCGCTGACCGTCTGAGCACATCTTTCCGCTTTAACACAGGTTCCAGCGTGCTGGATGTCGAATCTATCCGTAACATCGAAGAACTGGCCGCACGTATGGAAGCTGGCGAATTCGATGGACTGGAAGTGCTGCTGGTTGGTTTTGCAGATTCAGTGGGTGAGCGGGCTCGCAACACCGCCCTTGCGCAGAACCGCGCTGATGCCGTCCGTAACGTTCTGGCCGACACGCTGTCGCGTGAAAATGCACAACGTCTGCGTCCGATCAGCTATGGCGAATTGCTGCCCTTGTCGTGCAACGAAGATGAGGTAGGCCGCGAGCGTAACCGCCGCGTTGAAGTATGGCTGCGTTTGCCAAACAGCCGCTCAGTGCTGCGCTAATCATCACGTAATTTTAGAAAGGCGCCGCGTTATCCTCGGCGCCTTTTTTCGTCTCTGTCACTTATTTGGTGATACGGTGCGCGTTTCATGAACGCATTTGGAACAAGTAACCTTGTCGTCCCACAATGCGTCTAAGCCTGCTGATAACCGCGCGATTTAAGAAGCGCCATTGTCGCTTCCAGAATTGTCGCAAGGCGCTTTTTCATATCTTCCGGGTCATCGACGCCGTATTTGGCGTTTTTACTTGCCGTATAGAAGAATTCCGAAACATCCTGCACCGCAGCGGGGCCGCCTGCGTCGGTCTGCAATTCTTTATTCAACATCCCGTTTAGCAAGGCGATCCATTCTTTCTCGATCTCCGCCAATTCAGAAGCTGCGCTCATGTTCAGACCTTCAAGAATATCGGCCCAGTCCGGCGCGTTGCGTACCTCTGTAAACCAGCTCAGCGGCCCAATCCGCTGAAAAGCCGCCAGTTTTTGCTCGATGGTGCCGTGCTCGGCCCACTCCGTCTTGAGTTGCTCTAAGGTTTGTTTGCCAATCTCGCGGATCACGACGCGCAGAATATCGTCCTTGCTACCAAAGGCGTTGTAGACTGTCTGTCGTGTCACGCCCGCCTGGTTGGCTATGTCAGACATGGTTGTTTTGGTGAAACCATGGCGACCGAACATCACGCGTGCCGCTTGCACAATATTTAAGACTTTTTTCTCCATGATGCTGGTTGACATCGCGCGCACCTCAAGTCAATTTTACAATCTGTACGTATGTGTAAAAGATGTCAAATTGACTTCAATCCCCCATGTGACTGGAAACCGGAGAGCGCACAGATGAAGATCACAGTGAATGGCCAGCAGCATGAGGTTACAGTCGAAGATGACATGCCCCTGCTTTGGATTTTGCGCGATGAACTGGGCTATACAGGCACCAAATACGGGTGTGGCATCGCGCAATGCGGCGCTTGCACGGTGCATTTAGACGGGTTTGCTGTGCGGTCTTGCCAGATCCCGGCAAGCACGCTGGACGGTGCCGATATCACCACGGTCGAGGGGCTGGGCACCCCTGATGCAATGCATGCAGTTCAGCAGGCTTGGGTCGACCACCAGGTTGCGCAATGCGGTTACTGCCAATCCGGCCAGATCATGCAAGCGGCTGCACTGCTTGAAACCAACCCCGATCCGACCGACGACGATATTGACACCGTGATGAGCGGTAACCTGTGCCGTTGCGGGACGTACCCGCGCGTTCGTGCCGCTGTCAAAACGGCCGCCGCCAACCTCAAGGAGGTTTGATCAATGGGTCGCATCAAAACAATCGCCCGTCGCAGTTTTCTGATCGGCTCTGCTGCTATTGCCGGTGGCGTCGCATTTGGCGTCTACGCTGTCCGACGTACCCCTGATAATCCCTTGGAAGACGATCTTGCAGCGGGGGCTGCCACTTTTAATCCGTGGGTTCTTGTCGACAGCGAAAAAGTAACTTTGATCACCCCACATGCCGACAAGGGTCAGGGTGTCATGTCGTCCCAAGCAGCCCTGATCGCCGAAGAGCTGGATATCGAATTCGGTCAGTTCGAGACAAGTTTCGGACGCCCGTCTGGTGCCTATTGGAACCGCGGCCTTAGCCATGAAACTGTTCCGTTTGCACCGACCGACGAACGCTGGATTGCCAATACGATGCGTGACGTTGCCGGTGGTGCGATCAAATTGCTGGGCATGCAAACGACCGGTGGGTCAACCAGCATGCCCGATAGCTTTGACAAACTTCGCGAAGCGGGGGCGGTGGCGCGCGAAACGTTGAAACTCGCAGCCAGTCAGCAAGAGGGCGTACCGGTTGAGAATTTGAGCACCGCAAACGGCGCGGTCATTTTGCCGGACGGCAGGCAATTGCCTTACACGTCCCTTGCGGCGGCTGCCGCGACTGTTGAACCTGTGACCGATATCACGCTTCGCCCGCCCAGCGCGTGGCGTTTGATTGGCAAACCAATGCAGCGCCTTGATATCGTCGCCAAGTCGACCGGAACACAGCAGTTCGGAATTGATCTTGCACTAGATGGCATGGTGCATGCGACCGTCTGCACATCCCCACGGCGGGGCGGTACGCTTGATGGATATGACGCGACCGAGGCTATGACGATGCGCGGGGTCAGCGATGTCCTTGAGGTTACCAATGGCGTGGCCGTTGTTGCTGACAACACGTGGCGCGCCATTCAGGCCATAAATGCGATCAAGTTCGAATGGGGTCCAGCCCCCTATCCGGCAGAGCAAGCGGATCACTGGCAAACCCTTGAAGACAGCTTTACCGATGCGCGTTTGGATAGCACATGGCGCGATGATGGTGATGCCGCATCAACTTTGGCCGATGGTGATATTGTTGAAGCTACCTATCGTTCGCCCTACGTCGCGCATGCCCCGTTAGAGCCGTTGAACGCGATTGTTTTGGTCAAGGATGACAGCGTCGAAATTTGGGCCGGCCATCAATCACCGTCGCAGGTTTTGATCGAAGTTGGTAAAATTACGGGCCATGATGCCAGCCAGATTACGTTCCACAATCAGTTTATAGGTGGCAGTTTTGGTCACCGGCTAGAGTCTGAATTCATCAAGCAGGCAACCGAAATCGCAAACCAGATGCGTGGCACACCGGTCAAATTGACCTACAGCCGGGAAGAAGATTTTGCGCAGGATTTCCCACGCCACCCGGCGATCGGGCGCGCGCGTGGCAAGGTTGATGATGGCAAGGTGGTTGCGATTGACCTTGAAATTGCAGGCACGTCGGTTTTGACGTCACAACTGGGGCGGCAGGGCATATCGCTGCCTATGGCAGATCCGACCTTGGCTGCCGGTGCCTGGAATAACCCGTATGATGTCCCGCACTACAGGGTGCGTACATACCGCGCGCCCGAACTGATGCCGGTATCAAGCTGGCGGGCGGTCGGGGCACCGGGTGCTGGCTTTATCTTTGATACGTTTCTGGATGAATTGATCCATGCCGCTGGTGCCGACCCGATAGAAGAACGCATCAGGCTGATGGGGCATGACGTATCGCGCAAAGTGCTTGAAGCCGTGGCAGAAATGTCTGACTGGGGCGGCCCATTAGGCGAAAATCAGGCCAAGGGCGTCGCCTTTATTGAAAGCTTCGGTGTGCCGACAGCAGAGGTCGTTCAGGTCACCAATACCGACAGGGGTATCAAGATCGATAAAGTCTGGGTGGCCTGTGATGTGGGCACAATCATTGACCCGATCAACTTTGAAAATAACGTCCAAGGGGGCGTTGTGTTTGGCCTTGGTCATGCGATGAATTGCGAACTGACTGTGTCTGACGGAAAAGTCGAACAGTCCAACTATCACGCGCATGAGGCGATGCGGATGCATCAATGCCCAGAAATATTCGTGCGCGGATTAGAGAACGGAACACAGGTGCGTGGCATCGGCGAACCACCCGTACCACCAGTAGCACCCGCGCTAGGTAACGCGATATTCGCGGCCACCGGTCAACGTATTCGCGAGATGCCATTCTGGAACCACGTCGATTTCGCCTGAGAACAGCAATTATGTTGCGAAAGGCCATCGCGGCTGTGGTAATATCTTGGCTTTGCAGGCGGTCTTTCAACGCGGTCTGAGCCAAGCTATGGCCGGATACATTTATGACTTGGACTGGTAAATTGTGCTAGGTGGATGCGTCTGACGTGATCCGCACCACATCTTGAAAGGAACCTGTCATGAGTATGAACGCGGGCATCTTTGGCCTTGGTTCTATGGGCTATGGCATGGCGCAATCTTGCTTGCGTGCAGGGCTGAATGTCCATGGTTTCGACGTGATGCCAGACCCTGTTACGCGTTTTGTGTCAGAAGGCGGAAAGCATGGCCGCATTGCAGATGTTGCACCCGCCCTTGACGCTATTGTCGTTGTTGTACTGAACGCCGCACAGGTAGAAAGCGTCCTGTTCGGAGCAGAGGGCGTCGTGCCCCAATTGCGCGAAAATGCCGTTGTCATGGCTTGCGCCACTGTTCCGCCAGAGTTTGCAAAGGACATGGAACGCAAATGCAATGCTTACGGCGTGCACTATCTTGATGCGCCGATTTCCGGGGGGGCGGTCAAGGCGGCAAAGGGTCAATTAAGCATCATGGCGTCAGGCAGCGCTGCTGCATTCACAGCGCTTTCACCGGTTCTGGATGCGACGGCCGAGACTGTGTTTCGCCTTAGCGATGCGGCTGGTGCGGGCTCTGCCATGAAGGCGGTCAATCAACTTTTGGCTGGTGTTCATATTGCCGCAATGGCCGAGGCGCTGACCTTTGGCATGACGCAAGGCATCACACCTGCCACATTTATTGAGGTAATTACAAAATGCGCGGGCAACTCTTGGATGCTGGAAAATCGCGCGCCGCATATTGTGGCGGGCGACTATACGCCCCAGAGTCAGGTCAATATCTGGCCAAAGGACCTTGGCATCGTGCTGGAAACCGCAAAAGCGTCGGGTTTTCATGCCCCGATCACAGAAACAGCGCTGGCACAGTATCAGCGTGCGGTTGAGATGGGGCTGGGTGGCGAAGATGATGCCGCTGTGGCCAAGGTCTATGCCCAGAATGTCGGGCTAGATTTGCCGGATGACCAGTCATGACTTTAATCTTTAAGCATGGTGAAATCGCGATCACTTCTTCACTAAAAATTGCATTGCCTGGTGGCTTGGGACGCTCGAAACCACTTGACCTTGCGACAATTTGACCCCGTACTTGATCAGGCACAACGCCTCGGAGGGACACATCATGACACAACGAAATCTGCGCCAAGCGGCCTTATTGGGCGGCGTACTCAGTCTTTGCGCCATAGGGGCGTCTGCTGAAACCCTGCGCTGGGCCTCAACCACTGATCCGCAAACCATGGACCCGCATGCCGTGAACTCTGCCCCGGTACTGTCCTTTTTGAATAACATTTACGAAGGTCTGGTCCGCCGTGGGCAGGATATGTCGATTGAGCCTTCTTTGGCGACGTCTTGGGAACCGCTGGAGGGCGAAAATGGCTGGCGCTTTAACCTGCGCGAAGGCGTGACCTTTCAGGATGGCGCGGCCTTTACCGCAGAGGATGTGATGTTTTCCTACCAACGCGCGTCAGATGAGGCCGCAGATGTGCGGTCTTGGTTCGCGCCTGTGTCAGAGGTGCGTGTTGTCGATGATTTCACGATTGATTTTGTGACCACAGCGCCGAACCCGTTGTTCCCGGATTCCATCGCAAACTTTATGATCCTTGATAAGGATTGGGCCGAAAGCAATGACGCGGCCTTGCCCGCCCGCGATGCAGAGAATTTTGCCACAATGAATGTGAACGGCACGGGTCCTTTCACCGTGGCAAGCCGTGATCCCGGTGTGCGCACCACATTGGTGCCAAACGATAACTGGTGGGATGAGGTGCAACACAATGTGACCGAGACGGTGTTCACGCCGATCGGGAATTCTGCCACGGGCCTCGCTGCTCTTTTGTCGGGTGAGATCGACTTTATCCAGCCGATCCCTTTGCAGGATGTGGAACAAGTCGAAGGCCGTGAGGGCTTTAAGGTGCTGGAGGGCGAAGAAACCCGCGTGATCATGTTTGGCTTTGGCCACGAGCATGACACGCTGCTTTACTCGTCCGACGTGACCGACGCAAACCCCTTCACCGACCCCCGTGTCCGTTTGGCTGCCGCCCATGCGATTGATATCGCGTCCATCGACCGGGTGCTGTTCCGGGGTAAAATTGAGCCGGCCAGCCAATTGGTGCCTGCCGGTATTTCCGGTTTCTCAGAGGCCAATCAGGACCGCCCCGCGTTTAACCAAGAACGCGCGCGCGAACTGTTGGCCGAAGCAGGCTATCCTGATGGTTTCTCGTTCGGTCTGAAGTGCACGAATGACCGTTATATCAATGATGAGGCGCTTTGCCGTGCCGCTGCATCCATGTTTGCCGCTGTTGGTTTGAACGCCGAACTCTCCACCGGTCCAGTGCGCGATTACTGGCCACAGCTGCGCGAAGATGACTTTGATATGTATCTTCTGGGCTGGTCCCCTGGCACGTTTGATATGGAACACCCGATCCGCTTTCTGATGCATAGCCAAGACGATGAAAAGAAGCTGGGTTCCTGGAACTTTGGCAACTATTCCAACGCGCGCGTTGATGAGTTGCTGCCGCAGATCCAGCAAGAGATTAACCCCGCTGCCCGTCAGGCCATGATTGATGAGGTCGTCGCGATCACGCAGGAAGAGGTCGCCTATATCCCGCTTTATACCCAGCCGCTGATCTGGGCTGCGAAGGACAATATTAATCTGACGCAACGTGCTGACAACTTCTTTATGCTGCGTTGGGTGACTGTGAACTGATCACCCAAAAATAAGCAAAAAGGCGATGGTCTATTTCATTCTCAAGCGGCTTGTGCAGTCCGTTTTCGTGATGCTGGCCGTCGCCTTTTTGGCCTTTTCGCTATTCCGCTTTGTCGGTGATCCGATCACGCAGATGACCGGGGTGGAAACCTCGGTCGCCGATCAGGAACGGCTGCGCGATGAATTGGGGCTGAATGATCCGTTCATCCTGCAATTTGGCCGGTTCACCGGCGACATGTTGCAAGGGGATTTCGGCTTTTCCTATCGCACCCGCCAACCGGTGGCCGAGATGATCGCAGACCGCATTCCCGCGACGCTTGAACTCGGTATCGTCGCGCTTCTGATTTCGCTTTTTGTGGGCATTCCTGCGGGGGTATACACTGCCTTGCGACCGCGCGGTATTGCGACCCAGACGATCTTGATGACGACCCTCGTGGGGGTATCTATCCCGACATTCGTGATTGGAATCATGCTGATTTTTATCTTTGGGGTGCAACTGGGGTGGTTGCCTACTTTTGGGCGCGGGGGCACCGTTCAAATCGGCGGCTGGGAAAGCTCGCTATTTACCGTTGAAGGCTGGCGCGCTTTGTTACTGCCTGCCATCACCTTGGGTGTCTATCAACTGACCTTGACCATGCGCCTTGTCCGGGCCGAGATGATGGAGGTCATGCGCACCGATTACATCCGCTTTGCAATGGCGCGCGGCGTGCCGATGCAAAAGCTGCATTACAAACACGCGCTGGCCAATACGATGGTGCCTGTGATTACGATCATCGGGCTGCAATTTGGTGGTGTCATCGCCTTTTCCATCGTAACCGAAAGCGTCTTTCAATGGCCCGGCATGGGGTTGCTGTTTCTAGAATCCATCCGCTTTGTCGATATACCTGTAATGGGGGTTTATCTGGTCGTCATCGCGTTTTTCTTCGTGCTGGTAAACCTGATTGTCGACTTGCTCTATGTGGCGATTGATCCGCGCCTAAGGGTGAGGGACGTGCAATGATCGCCTTTATCAAAAGGTATGAGGGCCTGTGGCTGTTCGTTCATTCACCCGCCGCAATTGTCGCGGCAATTGTCGCGACGCTGATCATATTAGGTGCGGTTTTCGCACCATGGCTGGCCTTGGTGAACCCATACGATCTCGCCTCATTCAGCCTGTTCGACGGTCTTCTGCCTCCGGTTTGGGAAGAAGGCGCGAACCCTAGATATTTGCTGGGGACGGATGATCAGGGCCGCGATATGATTTCGTCCATCCTTTACGGTGCGCGGTTGTCGCTGGTCATCGGGTTGTCGGCGCTGACCATTGCAGCAGTTTTGGGTGTCGGGCTGGGCCTTGCTGCGGGCTATTATGGTGGCCGGTTCGACGCCATCGTCATGCGGATCGCGGATGTGCAACTGGCGTTGCCTGCCATCCTGACCGCCTTGCTGATTGACGGGATCGCGCGGGGTATTCTGCCTGCCGCCGTGCAGCAGGATTTGCGCGTCGCGGTGCTGACCCTTGCGATTGCGCTGTCGCTCTGGGTGAATTTTGCGCGGACGGCCCGCGCCTCGACCTTTGTGCAGATGAATAAGGAATACGTGCAGGCGGCGATCATGATGGGGCAGCGCCCATCGCGGATCATGTTTGTGCATATTCTGCCGAATATCTTGGGGCCGCTATTGGTGATCATGACGGTCGATCTGGCCTCGGCCATTTTGTTAGAGGCGACACTGTCGTTCCTTGGCATCGGCCTGCCTGCGGACAGTCCCAGCCTTGGCACGTTGATCCGTATTGGGATGCAGTTTCTGCTATCGGGTGAATGGTGGATTTTGTGGATACCGACCCTGTTGCTCGTCGCCCTCGTGGTGTCGATCAACATCCTTGGCGACTTCCTGCGCGACGTCTTTAACCCGAGGCTGCGCTAGATGCTGACGATCACGGACCTTGCGGTAAAGTTCCCGTCACGCTTTGGCGATTTCACGGCGATTGAAGATGTGGATATGGTGATCAAACCGGGCGAGATTCACGGGCTGGTTGGCGAAAGCGGGGCGGGGAAATCCACCGTCGGGGCTGCCGTCATCGGCCTGCTGCAATCGCCGGGGTATATCGCGCATGGGTCACTGACCTTGGGCGATACGGACCTGCGCACATTGACGCCAGAGCAGGCGCATGCTGTGCGCGGCGACCGGATTTCGATGATCTTCCAAGATCCGCAAACCAGCCTGAACCCTTTGATGACGATCGAAGATCAGCTGATCGAAACCATTCAAGCGCATGCGGACGTCAGCACCGCCGCTGCGCGCCAACGCGCTGTTGATCTGCTGGAAGAGATCGGGATCAAGAATGCGGCTGAACGGATCAAAGCCTATCCACACCAGTTTTCAGGCGGGATGCGGCAGCGCGTGGTTATCGCTTTGGCGATTTGCACGGACCCGGAACTGATCATCGCGGATGAGCCGACCACAGCGCTGGACGTCGCGGTGCAATCCCAAGTCCTTAAGCTGATCCAGCGGCTGGCCAAGGATCGCAAAATCGCCTTTATGCTGATCACGCATGATATCGGTGTCATCGCACAGGTCGCTGATCGTGTGACAGTGATGCGCAAGGGCCGCGTCATGGAAACAGGTGAGACAGCGCAAGTGCTGGGCGCCCCACGTCACCCTTACACCCGCGCGCTGATGGATGCGGTTCCGCCCTTGGATTACCGGATTGATCGCTTCCGTGTACCGCAAGAGGAAGGTGCCGACTTTGAACGGTCACTTGGTCAGAAGGCTGAAGACTGGTTACTGGCGGGCGTGCAGGGCGCGCCTACCGGCCTGACCTTGCAAAACTTGTATGTCCGGTTTGCAGGGCCGCGAACATCGCTGTTTCGCAAACCAGAGCCGTATGTCGCCCTCAACGATGTGTCGCTGACCGTGCGCCCGGGGTCCATCATGGGGTTGGTCGGTGAAAGCGGGTCTGGCAAATCAACCCTTGCCAAAGCAATCACAGGGCTGGTGAAACCCAGCGACGGCACCATGATTCTGGGCGATGAGGTGTTGCCGGGCGGCAAGGCGCGCGACAGGCATCACCCGTCGCGGCAGTTGGTGCAAATGGTGTTTCAGGATCCATACTCGAGCCTGAACTCGCGGCATCGCATTGGTGCAGTCCTTGAAGAACCGCTTTGGTTTTATGGGTTCGTGAAAGATGCTGATCAGCGAAAAGAACTCGCCGCATCCATGCTCGCACTTGTGGGCATGCAGCCTGATGCGATTGACAAATACCCGCATCAATTCTCTGGCGGGCAAAGGCAACGAATTGCTGTGGCCCGAGCGCTGTTGGCACGGCCAAGGTTCTTGATCTGTGATGAGCCGACGTCAGCGCTTGATGTATCAATTCAGGCTGAAATCCTGAACCTACTGAAAGATTTGCAAGCGAAATTCGGACTGACTATTCTGTTCATCAGCCATAATCTGACGGTGGTCCGGCAAATGGCAGATGACACCGCTGTTCTGCGCAATGGCAAGATCGAGGAAATTGGCAAGACAGAAGACGTCTATGAAAGACCGCAAGCGGCCTACACTAAATCGCTGTTGGCCCTTACCCCTGTGATGCAGCGCGCATCATTCGCGGTTGCGGCCCACGACTGAATCCGGGCGGCATGCGCGCTATCCCTCTTTCACTTCAGCGATAAAGATATAACCCGCGCCATAAACGGTCTTGATAATACGGGCGTTTTGCGCGTCATCGCCTAGTTTTGTACGCAGCCGCGACACCTTAACGTCGATGGATCGGTCATAGGCGTCATCTGCGCTGCTTCCCAGATAGTCGAGGATCTGTTCACGTTTAATAAGCCGGTTCGGCGAGGCGAGGAACATTTTCAGTATCTCATTCTCGGCAAACGTCAGGCTTTGGTTTTCACCTGTTTCTTTTGTAAGCTGGAGCAGATTAAGGTCTGCCGTCCATCCGCAAAACTGAACTGTCTTGGCGTCACTTTTCACAGATTCGGCGTTTGTCCTGCGCAGGATAACACGCAGGCGAGCAATGACTTCCTCGACCTCGAACGGTTTGATGATGTAGTCGTCAGCACCAAGCTCTAACCCCACAATCTTGTCCTGTGTCCGCGACCTGCCGGAAATGATCAGGATGGGCACGTCTGACTGGCTTGCAAAGCGGTGAACAAGGGCAAGGCCATCACTGTCGGGCAATCCAAGGTCGATGATGCAGGCATCCGGTGTTATCGTTTTGCAGGCCTGTTCAAAATCTGCCGCGCGCCCGAAGGACCGCACCCTGAACCCCGCCTGTTCCAGGGCATCAGATAGAATGCTCCGAATTTCCGGGGTGTCATCAAGAACAGTGACGAGCGGGGCAGGTTTCATGTGAGTGTCACTTCATGCATTTCCGCCGACAGGGCATCAAATTCGAACGGTTTGTGCAAGACCCGGTACGCCTGCGCCGCAGCCAGACATTGCGGATCGTCCTGCGGTAGCCCGGTGATGATCAAGACTGGCAAATCGCTGCGGCGTTCGCGCAGGTATTGGGCCAGTTCAAACCCGGTATCCCTAGTCTTGAGTATCAGATCGGTGACAACGAAAGTGACATCGCCGACCAAGGCCAGTGTTTTTGCTTCTGATACGTTGTCAGTTTCCACAACTGCATGTCCCATGCGTTGCAGGTAACTTCGCACAGTCTGCCGGATGTCGACATTATCTTCGACCAGTAAAACCACACCGGGAACAACCGGTTTTGCTGGCAGATACGGCACAAGCATCGACACTTGCGCACCGCCCGTTTCGCAGTTTGCCAGCCGCACAGTTCCACCGCTCGACCTTGCAAAATCAAAGGTCGTCGATAGGCCAAGGCCCCGCCCGGTCCTGTCAGATTTGGTCGTAAAAAAGGGGGCCAGCGCATTGCTAAGCGCATCAGGTGAAAAGCCGGGTCCTGTGTCTTTGACACAGAAGGTAAGGAAATTTGCGGGATCAACTGACACTGAAATTGTCACGGTTCCCTCGCCTTTAATCGCGTCTATGGCATTCAGAACAAGATTAAGAAGGGCATCCTGCGCAAATCCAGCATCTATCATCAAGTGTGACGCGGTGACGTGATTATCAACGATAAGAGTGATCCGATCAGGTACGGCGGCTTGTGCCAGAAGGGTCATCTTTTTGATGAAACTACTGAAATCGGTCAGGCGCGTGTTGATCGTGCGTTGTGTATCCAGTTCACCAAGGCCTGCAATCAGATCACCACCACGTCGCGCAGCCGATTTGATGGTCTCAATGTATTGCAAGGCCTCTTCGGGCAGGCCGTTTAGTCGTGACAACCTGTCTTGTTCACCCAGAATAATCGTCAGCAGGTTTCCAAAATCATGCGCCAGCCCGCTGGTTAGCTGTGCCGCCAGTTCCCGCCTGCGCGTGTGCGCCAAAGCTTGGCGGGCGCGCACCTGTTCGGTCACATTTGTCGATAACAGGTAGGCGCCGACAACCTGATAATTTTCATCAATGTCCGGCGTGAACGCGACGCGATTAAACCGCCCCACTTCCTTGTGTTCAAACTCTACCACGGGCGCATCACCCCGCAAAGTGGCTGCAAAGGCGTCTGAAATTTTTTCGAAAACTTCTGGCCCCAATGCATCGGTCATATGTTTCCCAACGATATCGTTTGCGCGGCCAGGCACGATCGAGTTCAGCTTGTGATTGGTATAAGTATAGATCCCGTCACGATTGACCCGCGCGATATGCGCCGGGATCATGGAATTGGTGAGGTTAAGCCGGGCTTGCGACGCCAGTAGCTGGTGCTTGGTTTCCTCAAGGGTCGTGACCGTTGCGGTCAACGTCCGGTTCGCACGGGCAAGCTCCTCTGACCGTGAGATAAGCTCTTCTGATAAGTTGGCAGAGCGCGAGCGCAGCAATGCTTCTTGTGTTTTCAACTCGGTAATATCGGAATAAACAGCCACCCATCCGCCGCCTTGAAGCGGGCTGCCCTCTACCGAAATCGTGGTGCCATTGGCACGGGTCCGTTCAAAATAATGCGGCTCAAACGCCTTGGCTTGCGCGACCCGTTCAGCCAGAAAGCTGTCCACATCATCAAGCTCTCCGTAATCGCCCCGTTCTGCCAAGATCCGCAATGTTTCTTCGAACGATCCACCGGGTTTCACCAAGGCATCAGGCAAACCAAACATACGTTGAAATTGCAGGTTCGCCAGCACCAGCCGCAAGTCCTGATCATAGATCGAAATCGCCTGTTTGATCAGGTTCAAACCCGCTTGGATCAGGGTATCGTGGTTTGCGGACATATGCGCCATCCCATATCTGTAACAGCAACGCGGCCCGCCACAAGAGCAGGTAAAGCTTGCAAGGTTTCGCAACATTTCGGATAAACTTCTGTAAAACTTGTCTGTCACAAAAATATCTGAAGACCTTTGGGAGGACGATCGAAGGTCATTCGGGATTGCGTTTGGGAGGATGCATGACGGATCAAAACCCGCCAGAGGGACTTGTGTCTGTGCCGCATTTGCTGGCGCGCAATGTACAGCTATATGGCAACAAACCTGCGTATCGCGAAAAGGAATTCGGGATCTGGCAAAGCTGGACTTGGGCTGAAACCGCCGACGAGGTTGAGGCGCTTGCCCTGGGTTTGCTTGATCTGGGCGTGAATGTCGGTGACCACGTTGCCGTTATTGGCCGCAACCGTCCTGCCCTTTATTGGTCCATGGTTGCGGTGCAATCGGTGGGCGCTGTGCCAGTCCCCCTTTATCAGGACGCTGTTGTCGAAGAGATGACTTATGTGCTGGAAAACTGCGGTGCGCGCTTTGCCATTGCGGGTGATCAGGAACAGGTCGACAAGATTATTGAGGCGCAGGAAACGGTCCATGGGATTGACCATGTGATCTATTACGACACCCGCGGGATGCGCAAATATGATCATAGTGAGATCACGTCCTTTACCGATATCCAGAACGAAGGTCGCGCGGCCAAGGCGCGTCTGTCCAAGGAATTGAACACACGCCGCGATGCCCTTGGTTATGACGACACCTGCGTCATGCTTTACACGTCTGGCACCACCGGTCGGCCCAAGGGCGTGGTCCTGTCTAACCGCAACGTCATCGAGACATCCAAGAACTCTTCAGAATTTGACCATCTGAGCGCGGGAGAAGAAACGCTCGCTTATCTGCCGATGGCTTGGGTCGGCGATTTCATCTTTTCCATCGGTCAGGCCTATTGGTCAGCGTTCTGCGTCAACTGCCCGGAAAGCGCCGAGACAATGAACGCCGATTTGCGCGAGATTGGTCCGACTTACTTCTTCGCGCCACCCGCAATCTTTGAAGGGCACCTGACCCAAGTCATGATCCGCATGGAAGATGCCAGCCGGTTCAAGCGCTGGATGTTTTCCTATTTCATGGAGCATGCCAAAACTGTCGGGCCGCGTTTGTTGGATGGAAAACCCGTCGGCTTCAAAGACCGCATGCTGCATCGCATCGGCAAATACATGGTCTATGGTCCGTTGAAAAATCGGCTTGGCATGAGCAGGGTACGCGTTGGCTATACGGCAGGCGAGGCGATTGGGCCGGAACTGTTTGATTTTTATCGAAGCCTTGGGATCAACCTTAAACAGCTTTATGGGCAGACCGAGGCGACGGTGTTTATCACCCAGCAACCTGATGGTGAGGTGCGGTCGGACACGGTCGGCGTGCCGTCACCGGGTGTTGAATTGAAGATCGCGGACAATGGCGAAGTCTTCTACCGCTCACCGGGCACATTTGTGGAATACTACCAGAACCCCGAAAGCACCGCGTCGACGAAAGACCCCGAAGGCTGGGTCGCCACCGGCGATGCCGGGTTTATCGAGGAAACGTCAGGACATCTGCGCATAATCGACCGGATCAAGGATGTGTCCAAAATGGCGGACGGCAGCATGTTTGCCCCCAAATACATCGAAAACAAGCTCAAGTTCTATCCCAATATCCTAGAGGCCGTTGTCTTTGGCGCCAGCCGCGACCGCTGCACAGCCTTCATCAACATTGATCTGACAGCGGTGGGCAACTGGGCCGAGCGGAACAACATCGCCTATTCCAGCTATCAGGAACTGTCACAGCATCCGCAGGTTTTGGATACGGTTCTAGCGCATGTGAATGCGGTGAATGAAAGTGTCTCACAAGATGAAATGCTGGCGGCCTGCCAGATCCATCGTTTCTTGGTACTGCACAAGGAACTCGACGCTGATGACGGTGAAATGACCCGCACCCGCAAAGTGCGGCGCGCGGTGATTGCCGAGAAATTCAATGACCTGATTGATGCGCTCTATGATGGGTCCGACACCATCTATACCGAAACCGAAGTCACCTATGAGGATGGGCGCAAAGGCAAGATCAAAGCCACGCTTGATATCCGCGATGCCACCGTGATTGCGAAAACACAGGTGGCGGCATGAACGAAGCGGTGATGGACAAAAATGCGCCCTACGTGACCGAAGACGGTCGCCAGATCGGCGGCGTCATGATGGACCTGCGCGACATTACCCTGCGCTTTGGCGGGGTTGAGGCGATCAAGGCGATCAGTTTCGATATCCGCGAAGGCGAAATCCGTGCGATTATCGGCCCGAACGGGGCAGGCAAATCGTCCATGCTCAACGTGATTTCAGGCTTTTACAAACCGCAGGAAGGCGAGGTTTACTTTCGCGGTCAGAAACGCCCGCCGATGAAACCTTATCAAGTGGCCCGCCAAGGGGTTGCGCGCACATTTCAGAACATCGCGTTGTTTCAAGGCATGTCGGTGCTTGATAACGTCATGACGGGGCGTATGGGGCATATCAAAAGCAACATGCTGGCGCAGGCGATCTGGGCGGGTAAAGCCCAGCGCGAAGAAAATGAAAACCGCGAGGCGGTAGAGCGGATCATTGATTTTCTGGAGATTCAGGCGATCCGCAAAACGCCCGTGGGCCGCTTGCCTTATGGCTTAAAAAAGCGCGTTGAACTGGCACGCGCTTTGGCCGCTGAACCTGATCTGCTGCTGTTGGACGAACCTATGGCCGGCATGAACGTCGAGGAAAAAGAGGACATGAGCCGCTTTATTCTGGACGTAAACGATGAATTCGGCACCACAATCGCCTTGATTGAACATGACATGGGCGTGGTCATGGACCTGTCCGACCGCGTCGTCGTGATGGATTACGGACGCAAGATCGGCGACGGCACACCCGACGAAGTGCGGAATAATCAAGAGGTGATTGATGCGTATCTGGGGGTGGCCCATGATTAATTCTGGCATCTGGTGGAGGGCGTCTTATGTCCGCTGATTTCCTGTACGGCATCGAGGTTGTCATCAACGGTCTGATGGCGGGTGTGCTTTATGCGTTGGTCGCCCTTGGGTTTGTGCTGATCTACAAAGCTTCCGGTATTTTCAACTACGCTCAAGGCGTAATGGCCCTGTTCTCGGCCCTGACATTGGCCGGGATCATGTCGGGCCAGGTGCCCTTTGCCCATCTGATCAACGCAATCTTTGGAACGGATATCCACTATTTTGGCTGGAACGTCCCCGTCCTTGCTGCGATTATCTTGACGCTAATCGTTATGGTGATCTTTGCTTGGTGCGTGCAGCGGTTCGTCTTTCGACATCTGGTTGGGCAGGAACCAATTATCCTGTTTATGGCTACTATCGGGCTTGCGTACTTCCTCGAAGGGGTGGGCGATCTGATGTGGGGGTCTGATATCAAGACGCTGAACGTGGGTCTGCCACAGGGTGGGTCTCGCTTTGTCGAGGACGCCACCGCAGGCCTTGGTGGCGACGACTTCTTTGGTTTCTTCATAGATAAGCTGGATATGGTGGCGACGGTCGTCGCGATCATCCTTGTGGCCGGGCTGATTGCCTTTAGCCAATATACCAAGCAAGGCCGCGCGATGCGCGCTGTGGCCGATGATCACCAGGCGGCGTTGTCCGTGGGTATTTCGCTGAACTTCATCTGGGTGCTGGTGTGGTCGCTGGCGGGGCTTGTGGCGCTGGTTGCGGGCATCATGTGGGGGGCGAAATCCGGTGTACAGTTTTCGCTGTCCCTGATCGCGCTCAAGGCCCTGCCGGTGCTGATGCTGGGTGGTTTCACGTCGATCCCCGGCGCGATTGTCGGCGGGTTAATCATCGGCGTGGGTGAGAAGCTGTTCGAGTATTTGATTGGTGCGCCTTACCTTGGCGGTGCGACAGAAAACTGGTTCGCCTATGTGCTGGCGCTGCTGTTCTTGGTGTTCCGCCCACAGGGGCTATTTGGGGAGCGGATTATTGAACGTGTATAACAAGACAATCCGCGTGAAGGGGGCGACTAATGCTCTATCGTGAGGCCGGTGATTTCAAGACGACCTATGTCGCGGACAACCAGACCTTCCCGCTCAAGCTGGACAGGATTGGGTTCTGGGTCACAATGGCCGTCGCATGGCTGGTGATCCCTTTCGTGATCAACGACTATTGGGCAAGCTCATTGCTGGTGCCCTTTCTGATTTACGCAATTGCGGCGATTGGGTTGAACATTCTGACCGGATACTGCGGGCAGGTATCATTGGGCACAGGCGGTTTCATGGCTGTAGGGGCTTATGCCTGCTACAAGCTGATGACCTCGTTCCCCGATGTGAACATCATGATCCATATCGTGCTAGCCGGTGGGATCACCGCGATGGTTGGTGCGGCTTTCGGCTTGCCCAGCCTGCGGATCAAGGGGTTCTATCTGGCGGTGGCGACACTGGCCGCGCAGTTCTTTCTTGTCTGGCTTTTTAACAAGGTCAGCTGGTTCTACAACTACTCTGCCTCAGGCCAAATCAGCGCGCCTGAACGTCTGGTGGCAGGCGTTGCCGTGACCGGACCCAGCACGCCCGCTTGGGCGCAATATCTGATCTGTCTGTTCTTCGTCACGGTCTGCGCGATCATTGCACGCAATCTGACGCGGGGCACATTAGGGCGGTCCTGGATGGCGATCCGCGACATGGATATCGCGGCCGAAATCATAGGTGTGAACCCTTTGAAGGCGAAATTGACCGCCTTTGCTGTCAGTTCCTTCTTTGTCGGTATCGCAGGCGCGCTGTTCTTTGCAGTCTATCTAGGGGCCGTCGAAGTGGGCGAGGCCTTTGGCATTCAGAAATCTTTCCTTGTCTTGTTCATGATCATCATCGGCGGCCTTGGGTCAATTTTCGGCAGCTTTGCAGGCGCTGCCTTTCTTGTGCTACTGCCCGTCGCACTCAAGTGGATTGGTGTTGATGTGATGGGTTGGCCCACCGACCTTGTCGCCCATTTCCAACTGGTCATCGTTGGCGCGCTGATCATGTTCTTCCTGATCAAGGAACCGCATGGATTGGCGCAGCTTTGGCGGCTGGCGAAAGAGAAACTACGGCTTTGGCCGTTCCCGCATTGAACTGGGTGAAAACACCCAAACGACTATCGGAAAACCTATGGGAGGAGAAAACCGATGAAAATGAAGAAACTGGCCGCTATGGCCTTGGCGGGCACGATTGCCGCCACACCAGCGATGGCCGAACTGGTCATCCCTGACCTATCGTATCGGACAGGGCCTTATGCGGCGGGCGGCACGCCTTTCAGTGATGGCTATCAGGATTACTTTAACCTGCTGAACGCCCGCGATGGTGGCATTGGTGGTGAGCCGATCCGCATTGTTGAATGCGAAACAGGCTATAACACCGAAAAAGGTGTGGAATGCTACGAAAGCACCAAGGGCGAAGGCGCGTTGATCTATCAACCGCTGTCCACTGGGATTACCTATCAGATCATCCCCAAAGCGACGGTTGATGAAATCCCGATCCACACAATGGGCTATGGCCGCACGTCCGCTGCCAATGGCGAAGTGTTCAACTGGGTCTTTAACTACCCTGCAAACTATTGGGATGCCGCATCTGTGATGGTGAACTACCTGCTAGAGGAAAACGGTGGTGATCTATCAGGCAAGAAAATCGCGCTGGTCTATCACAACTCGGCCTACGGCAAGGAACCGATCCGCACATTGGAAGAACTGTCCGCCATGCACGGGTTTGAGCTGAGCCAACTGGCCGTTGACCACCCGGGTCAGGAACAAAAATCGCAGTGGCTGCAAATTCGCCGTGAACGTCCTGATTACGTTCTGATGTGGGGCTGGGGCGTGATGAACCAGGTGGCCGTGCAGGAAGCGGCCAACATTGGTTTCCCGATGGAAAACTTCATCGGGAACTGGTGGGCCGGGGCCGAGCATGACGTGACCCCAGCGGGCGCAGGCGCTGATGGATACAAGTCGCTGAACATGAACCGGATTGATGCAAGCCTGCCTGTGTTTGCCGAAATCCAATCGCTTGTGCATGAAGCAGGCAATGCCGCCGGTGACGGATCGAACGTGGGTTCGGTGCTATACACACGCGGCATGTATGCCGCGATGCTGGCGGCAGAGGCGATCGCAAAAGCGCAGGAAATCCACGGTGTCTCTGACGTAACCGCCGCAATGGTACGTGATGGCATGGCCGCGTTGGAAATCACCGAAGCACGCATGGCTGAGTTGGGGATGTCCCAGATTGGGCCGGAATTCAGCGTGTCATGTGAAAACCACGGCGGCTCTGGCTTGGGGATCGTGCAGCAGTGGAATGCGGCTGATGGTCAGTGGGTGGCACTAACCGATTATATTGCGCCCGATGACAGCGTGATTGATCCGCTGATCGCCGCGGACTCGGCTGCTTTCGCTGCTGAGAACAACATCGAGCCGGGCTGTCTCTAAACACTAATTGGGTGGCCCTTTGCCGGGCCACCCTCCCTTCGCAATCAAATGATGGATCAAAGCGCCATGCTGGACGATGCAAAAGTTGAGACCCTGCTAGAGGTCAACAACATCGAAGTGATCTACAACCATGTGATCCTTGTGTTGAAGGGCGTGTCGCTGAACGTGCCCAAAGGCGGGATCACGGCCCTATTGGGCGGCAATGGCGCTGGTAAAACAACAACGCTGAAGGCCATTTCGAACCTACTGCATTCCGAACGCGGTGAAGTGACCAAAGGGTCAATCACCTATCGCGGTGAACGCGTGCAAGACAGCTCGCCCTCTGATCTGGTCAAGCGCGGTGTCATTCAGGTGATGGAAGGCCGTCACTGTTTCGAACACCTGACCGTCGAAGAAAACCTGATGACAGGCGCCTATACGCGGCGCGATGGCGCGGCGAAGGTCAACGATGATCTGGAACTGGTCTATAATTATTTTCCGCGCCTCAAAGAGCGGCGCAAAAGTCAGGCAGGCTATACCTCTGGCGGCGAACAGCAAATGTGCGCTATTGGGCGCGCGCTGATGTCGCGGCCTGAAACGATCTTGCTGGATGAGCCTTCAATGGGCCTTGCCCCGCAGCTGGTGGAAGAGATTTTCACGATTGTGAAGAATCTGAACGAACAGGAAGGCGTGTCTTTCCTGCTGGCTGAACAGAACACCAACGTGGCCCTGCGCTTTGCCCATCACGGCTATATTCTGGAAAGCGGGCGGGTCGTGATGGAAGGACCGGCAGCAGAGTTGCGCGACAACCCCGACGTCAAAGAATTCTATCTGGGCATGTCTGACGAAGGCCGCAAATCGTTCCGCGACGTGCGAAGTTATCGCAGGCGCAAGAGGTGGCTGGCATGAGCAATCTGGACCCCCGCGAAACGCGGTCAGCGGATGCGCGCGAGGCGGATCAACTGGCGCAGTTGCAAGCACAACTTGCCCCTGACGTTGCCGCACAGATCGCATCGCTAGCAGATCTGGTAAAGCTGCCTGTGCTGCGCAAATCTGAACTCAGCAAAGCACAATCCGCCAATCCGCCGTTTGGTGGGATCACAACAAAGGGTATCACCCGGTTATTCCAGTCACCCGGTCCAATCTATGAACCGGGCGGGCAAGGTGCCGATTGGTGGCGCTTTGGCAGTGCGCTGCGTGCTGCAAACATCGGCGCAGGCGACGTGGTGCAAAACACGTTCTCTTATCACTTCACACCGGCTGGCGCGATGTTCGAAAGTGCGGCCATTGCAGTAGGTGCACAAGTCTTTGCCGCTGGGCCGGGTCAGACGGAATTACAGGTCCGCGCGGCGGCGGACCTTGGTGTGACGGCCTATGCCGGGACGCCGGATTACCTTGGTGCAATCCTTGCCAAAGCGGATGAGATGGGCGTTGATCTATCACGGATCAAGAAGGCACTGGTCTCTGGTGGACCTTTGTTCCCACCGGTACGACAGGCCTATGCAGATCGTGGCATTCACTGTTTGCAGTGTTATGGCACCGCTGATGTGGGAAACATCGCCTATGAAACAATCGCGGACGCACCGATGGTTGTCGATGAAGGCGTTCTGGTGGAAATCGTCACCCCTGGCACTGGCGATCCTGTTGCCCCGGGCGAAATTGGCGAAGTCGTTGTGACCCCCTTGAACCCTGACTATCCGCTGATACGTTTTGCAACAGGTGATCTATCAGCGTTTGTGCCCCATACATCTGCGTGTGGGCGCACCAACAAGCGGTTGGCTGGCTGGAAAGGGCGGGCAGATCAAGCGACCAAGATAAAGGGAATGTTTGTGCGCCCAGAACAGGTCGCCGATCTTGTATCCCGTATGCCCACGGTCGCGCGCGCAAGGGTCGAGGTCACACACGACGGGCAACGTGACGAGATGACCATAAAGCTTGAAACGCAAGAGACGGACAGCAAGCCATTTGAGGCGATAACCAACGAAGTGCTAAAACTGAACGCAAATATACACCTTGTCGCACCGGGGGAACTTCCGCGTGACGGCGTTGTCATTGCGGACCTACGGTAAGAACCGGTTGCTTGAGCGACTTTGGAAAGGCCGCCGCTGCTGTTTGATGCACCTTCCCGATGGGGAACGTGTTAAATAATCGGTGTGATGGGATCCGATAAATACGCATTCCGCCGGGCGACGATAGATGATCTACCCTTATTAGTGACGTGGCAGGCGCAACCGCACGTGCGCAAATGGTGGGACATGGACGCGCCCTATAGTCAGAAAGACATAGACGAACCGCGTGTATCGCGCTGGATCGTCATGTTGGACGGGCGTGCCTTTGCGTTTATGCAGGACTACACTGTCCATGGATGGCAAAATCATCATTTTGCAAATCTGCCCAAAGGATCGCGAGGGATTGATCAGTATATCGGCGATCCGGCAATGGTCGGTGCAGGACACGGATCAGCGTTTATTCGCGCCAGAATGCAGTTTCTTTTTGATGCAGGCGCGCCAGTGATCGCAACGGACCCGCATCCTGATAACAAGCGTGCAATTTCGGTTTACAGGAAACTGGGTTTTGAACCTGTTGGCCCCGTGGAAGACACACGATGGGGTTTGATCCTACCAATGCTGGCAAAACCGTTCGCACAGTCTGACGGCTAATGTGTTTATTGATCGGCACCGCCGCGTTGACGCTACGCATCAACTAGGCCGTTCTTTGAGTAGACGCCCTGACCTGTAACGCGAACCCAAGATCTATGTTGCGATTTTCCGGCTGCGGCTGACCGGCATTGCGGTCCAATATGTATTGCGCGGCACGCGCGCCAATTTCGGCCCTTGGTGTGTTCACAGACGTGATCGCTGGCTGCATCTGCGAGGTCGTACCCAAATCATTAAAGCCGCAAATACCCATATTTTGTGGAATACGGATGTTACGACGATGACATTCAAGCGCTATGCCCACGGCAACATCATCATTGTTACAAAAGACGCCATCGCAATCAGGAACTGTGTCGAGCAATGATCCCAACAAATGGCGGCCAATCTCAACGCTGGACTTTTGCGGTGTTGTCACCAAAAGCGCGGCATCAAAAAGCCCATGTTCTTCCATCACGCTGCGATATCCCGCCATACGTTGTTGGGTTCGGGGGTCCATGCGCGTACCGACAAATGCAATCCGTCGAAAGCCCTGTTCAACCATATGTGCAACCGCCTGTGCTGCGGCCTGAAAGTTTGAAAATCCGACGATGACATCAATTGGGTCGTCAGACGCATCCATGATCTGGACAACCGGACAGTCAGCAGCCTTTAACATCTTGCGCGATTTTTCAGTCTGGTCGACACCGGCGATGACAATGCCGGCAGGTTTCAACGTCAGAAATTTGGGGATCATCGCCTCTTCGGTCAGCGCGCTATATCCGGTGTTGCCGATCTGGATCGAATATTTCGTTCCCTCAATAACGCTGCTTGCCCCTGCCAGAACATCAGAGAAAACATAGTTTGAAAACGAAGGCACCAGTACGGCGATAACCGAAGACCGGTTCGATGCCAGCGTGGCTGCGGCTGCATCTGGCACATACCCAAGCTTTTCGATGGCGGCGAAAACACGTTTACGCAATGCGACCGAGACGCGGTCGGGATCACGCAATGCGCGCGACACCGTGATTGCGCTAACTCCTGATTCCTTGCCAACATCAATCAGTGTCGGTTTCTTCATAAAGGTAAGTCCTTCTTTCAAAAGATTATACAAACACCTTCCTTCTAAAGAAAAGAGAATTTGACAAATGATTGCGCAATCATTTAGGTGTTGATGTACGGGGGGATTCAATATGGCCGCAGACAGCCAACATTGCGCGATCGTCATCATGGGCGTCTGTGGCGTGGGAAAGACGTCTGTTGGCCGCACGCTTGCCGCGCGCATGAGTGCACGGTTCATCGAAGCCGATGACTATCACTCTGCGGAAAATCGAAACGCGATGGCGCATGGTATCCCGCTTTCAGATGAAATGCGGCTTCCTTGGCTGGAACGGTTGGCCTGTGCTGCCGAAAAGGCCCGTCAGGATGAAACTGTCATAATGGCCTGTTCCGCCCTGAAAAGGGGCTATCGCGACCTGCTGCGTGACGGCATCACAAACCTTCAGTTTGTTTTCCTGAACGGCGACCGCGACATTATCGCAGACCGGATCATGAAGCGCGAAGATCACTTTATGCCGCTATCACTCTTGGACAGTCAGATAGCTATTTTGGATCTGCCAACGCCTGATGAGAACGTACTGGCCGTTGATATCGCCCCCCCAAAGCACGTTGTTGACGATGTTGTTGAGCGCGCTGTGCGTTCCAAGGCGTTCGACCACCACCGGACCTGAACCAAACATTGAAAATGAGGAGTATCTCAATGTCACTAAACTTCAGAACACTTACCGCTGCCGCCGCTATGACAATCGGCCTTGCGACGGCTGCGACGGCCCAAGATTTTGCGCTGCGTTTCCAGTCGTCAGATCCTGCTGGCAACCCAAATTATGAACTGAAAGTCGAATGGGCCGAAAGTGTCAGTGCGCTTACCAATGGTCGTGTCGCCATCGAAATGCTGCCGGTTAATTCCATCGTACAACATACCGAAACCCAAGACGCGGTCGCGGCGGGTATCATCGACGGTCACATCACAGATACATCTTACTTTACCGGCAAAGACGCCGCATTTGGCCTGATCGCCAACCCTGTCGGCGCGTGGTCATCACCTTATGAGATGTTCGCGTTCCTTGAATACGGCGGCGGTAACGAGCTGATGCGCGAAATTCTGGAACCTTATGGACTGCACTTTATCGGCGCCACAACACCGGGATTGGAGGCATTCATTTCAAAAGTCCCTCTTGATGGTGTTGATGATTTGGCAGGTCTGAAAATGCGCGCACCCGAAGGTCTTGTGCAGCAGGTGTTTGCCGCAGCGGGTGCCGCACCTGTTAACCTGCCCGGGTCCGAGGTGTTCACGTCGCTGGACAAGGGCGTGATTGACGCTGCCGATTACACGGTGTTTTCAACCAACCATGCGCAAGGCATGCACGATGTCGCAACGCATCCGGTCTATCCCGGTTTCCACTCCATGCCGTTGGTCGAGGTGTCCATCAACAAGGCAACCTGGGACAGCATGCCCGCTGATATTCAAGCAATCCTTGAAATGTCTGTCCGCGACTTCGCGCATAATATGGTCGGCAAACTTGCCGCGAACGATACGCTGGCTGTGGCTGAAGCGAACGCAGATCCAAACATCACGGTGCATAACTGGTCAGCGGCTGAACGCGCAAAATTCCGCACAATCGCCCAAGGCGAGTGGGGCAAGGTTGCAAGCCAATCTGCAAACGCGCAACGCGTCTATGATGTTTTGACTGGCTATCTTGTCGCGCAAGGCATGATCTCTGAATAGATCAAAGAGGCAAAGACCCGTCCGCACACGTAAGCGGGCGGGTTTAATAATAACAGGGGCATAGCCATGACCGAAAAGATTGTTGATCGCCTGCATGATGATCCGGGCGCTGATCCACACTCTGGTGTTTTGGGTCGTATCATCAATGCAATCGGGATTGTTTTCGCGATTGGCATTCTGCTGTCAGCAGGCATCCTCGTGATCGAAATTTTTCTACGCTATGTGGTGAATGCCCCTACGATCTGGGCGCATGAAACGGTGATATTTCTGACGGCCAGCGCCTTTGTCTACGGTGGTCTTTACGTCGTTGCACGCAACACACATATCCGCGTCGTCCTGATCTACGACTACCTGCCAAAGCCGATACGCCGCTATTTCGATATCGCTATTTCAATGACCTGTTTTCTGGCTTCTGGTATCTTCGCTTGGGCCGCGTGGAAGGGTGTGGAACGCGCGATCTGGACCCCCGCTGGTGATTTCCGGCTTGAGACATCCGGCTCGGCGTGGAATCCACCAACGCCCGGTATGCTGAAGGTATTCTTGCTGTTCATTCTCATCGTAATGACAGTGCAGTTCCTTATTCTGACAATCGCCTATTTCAAGAAAAAGGACCACTGAGATGGAGTGGCTGACAGCCTTGACCGACCTCAAGTCGATGGGCATCGAGTGGGCAACATTTGCGATGTTTGCCTCACTGTTGATACTGCTGTTAACTGGCATGCCGCTTGCGTTTGTGACGTTGTTGGTCGCGCTCATTTTCGCGTTAGGCTGGTTCGGTCCTGCGGCCGTGCCACTGATTACAAGCCGCATTTTCAGTTTCGTAAATTCGTTTGTCTTTGTCTCGGTGCCCATGTTTGTGCTGATGGCCGCAATCCTTGATCGTTCAGGTATCGCCCGCGATCTTTTTGATGCCATGCGGCTGGTTGGGGGGCGTCTGCGTGGCGGTGTGGCGATACAGACATTGCTTGTTGCGGTGGTATTGGCTGCGATGTCAGGGATTATCGGCGGCGAAGTTGTCTTACTTGGCCTGCTTGCCCTGCCGCAAATGTTGCGTCTTGGATATGATCGCAAGCTGGCAATTGGCGTCTGTTGTGCGGGCGGTGCGTTGGGCACCATGATCCCGCCATCCATTGTTCTGATCGTTTATGGTTTGACGGCGAATGTCTCAATCGGGGACCTGTTTACAGCGTCGTTTGTTCCCGGGCTCATGCTTGCTGGGCTGTATGTGGTGTATATTTTGGTGCGCGTTCATTTTAATCCTGCAATGGCACCGATCCCTGAACAGGGCGAAATTCCCAAATCCGAAAGGCTGCGTCTTCTCAAAGGTCTGTTCTTGCCCGGTCTTGTTGTTTTCTTTGTCCTTGGGTCAATTTACGGCGGGATTGCCAGCGTGACTGAGGCGTCCGCCGTTGGGGTATTGGGTGTGACGTTATCTACTGTTGTGCGCGGCGAATTCTCAATGGGATTGCTGATTGGTGCGGCACAACAAACACTTGCGACAGTTGGGATGATTGTCTGGATCGGCATTGGGGCAACAGCCCTTGTCGGCGTGTTCAACCTAATGGGCGGGATCAATTTCGTTTCTCAATTGATCACCGGTATTTCGGATGAACCGATCGTCATCATCCTGTTTATGATGGCGGTCTTGTTTGTCCTCGGCATGTTTTTGGACTGGGTCGGTATTGCGCTTTTGACGATGCCGATCTTTGTCCCGATTGTCGTCTCGCTTGGGTATGATCCTGTTTGGTTCGGCGTGGTCTTTGCAATGAATATGCAAGTCAGTTTCCTGTCGCCCCCCTTTGGACCAGCCGCATTCTATCTCAAAAGTGTGGCACCACCTGACATTTCTTTGGGAGAGATTTTTCAATCGCTTCTGCCGTTTATCGCCCTCCAAATTCTTGCGCTTGCACTGCTCTTGGCATTTCCGGGGATCACGCTGATCGAAGGCCTTTAATCGGGCGTATAAATGGCTTTAGGGTCTCAGCTGGAAGGAATCAAATGCGTTTCTATGGGTGCGACAGTAACCAATGTCACGCATCCGGGACAAACTTTGCCGCGCGTTTCACTCCAACCCAATCGACGTAATGTCATGCAAGGTATGCTTTGCCAGCCGGACGCCTGCACCAGCAGTCACGCATAGTTGAGGAAGCGTCAGCCACTCAAGCATCCAAGCGCGCCCGGATCGAAAACCTTCATGGCGCGCAGATCGCAGTGCCGTCGCCGCAAGTCCGGCGGCAAAGTCAGCCAGCGCCACCAGCGCTTCGGCTTTGACCGGGTTGTTCTTGTGCGGCATTGCCGACGATTGTCCACCTTCAAACGTGATGTGGTCTGAACCGGTTATCGCGAACAGGACTATATCGTCGCCAATCTTGCCGGTCACAGTTGCGATGCGGCATAGAAGTTGGGTGACTTTGACAATAACAGTCCGATCCGTATGCCAGTCGCGCCCCGGATCCTTAAGGCCAAGATGCTGTGCAAAGGACGCACCAAGTGCATCCGCCTGAACATGCGCACGCGCGCCAATGGGACCACCCCATTGCAAGACACCAACCTTGTTTTGCAGATCACTCAAATCCTCAATGAGCTCTGCAAAAGGTTGCCTCCACCGGTCAATAACCTCATGAACCGTCGTTTCCATGGCAGGCTGCATCCGCGTAAAGGCTGTGATGGATCGATTGCCGAAGGCGCGTTGCTTTTCCGCAAGGTGCTGATCAAGCAACCCAAGCCGTTCTTTGAGAAGAGACAGAACCTGCACCAATGCAAGAATAAGACTGGTATCCACCACATCTTGCGATGTCAGTCCTTGGTGGACGTGCGTGGCCTGATCAGGCCGTAAATGTTTTCGCAAAAGGCGCACCAGAATCGGGATGGGTACACCATCTTCGGTCATGCCTGCCTTAAGGGCTTGTGGGTCAATCTGTGCGGCCTCGATAGATGCTGCGATATGATCAGACGCGTCGATACCGTCAATTTCACCCAATGCCCGCATCCAGGCAGCTTCAATCCTCAACAGACGTTTCAACTCCGCCTCTGGTTCAAAGATGCTCGCCATCTCTTCATCGCCCAACAGGCCACTTATCCATGGGTGGGTTGCGATGTTGATCATGCGGGTCGCAAGCCCAAAATGGCCCGTGCTTCGGCCGGGCTGGCCACTGGGCGATCATACTTTGCGCACAACTGTGCCGCGCGGGTAATAAGTGCCGCGTTTGAAGGGGCCAGCGTTGTTTTGTCGAGCCGAACATTATCTTCAAGCCCCGCACGCGTATGCCCACCCGCCGCGATCGCCCATTCATTCACCATGATCTGCGCAGCACCAATCCCGGCGGCACACCATTCAGCATTCGGCGCGCGCGATTGCATGATGTGGACGTAAAAATCAAACACCTCTTTATCGACCGGCATCGCATTCGCCACACCCATGACAAACTGTACATAAAGCTTGCCAAAAAGCGCGCCTTTGGCATGCATCGCTTGCGCCTGAAGAATATGACTAAGGTCGAAAGCCTCTACTTCGGGCGTGATTTCAAACTTTTTCATTTCCCCTGCCAGCCAAGCGACCAGATCGGGCGGGTTTTCATAAACACGGGCCGGAAAATTATTCGACCCGACAGATAGTGACGCCATGTCAGGTCGCAATGGTAACATGCCGCCACGCTCTTGGTCAGCGCCAGAGCGACCGCCAGTCGAAAACTGAACGATCACACCCGGACAGTGTTTTTCCAGCCCTTCTTTCAGGGCAGCAAATTTGTCAGGATTACTGGATGGGCTTTCGTCACTGTTCCTGACATGGGCATGAATGATGCTTGCACCTGCCTCAAAGGCGGCATGGCTACTTTCGATTTGTTCATTAACGCTGATTGGGACGGCAGGGTTATCTGACTTTCGCGGCAGTGATCCGGTGATGGCACAGCATAAAATACAGGGCTTTCCTGCAACATTAGACATCGAAAAATACCGTCTCGTTGCCACCCTGAAGGCGTATTATGTGTTCAAACCCATCAACGGTTTGCGTCGCGATAAGCGTGTCGGCCCGCGCGCCGGCAAGGGCGAACACAGGGTCGGATGTATTGTCTTCATCCGGGAAATATATGCGGGTCGTTAGCCCAAGATTGATGCCGCGCGCAACAAGCCAAACAAGGATATGAGGTGCTTGATCCCCGTTACGCCCCGGCTTCAATGTCTCAAACCGTGCAATTCCGGTAGAGAGGTCCGATGCCTGACGGCCCCAGTTGCGGAACGTATCTGAAGGCGTGTAATTCCCGCTTGGATCAGCTTGCCAGATTTCGATCAAAGCATCTTTTACCGGCGCATCATCACCATCCAACAATTTGATGCAGAGCGTCAGGCTGTCGCGACCCTCTGACACCATGGTGGTGCCCAACTGACTGCCCATTTCGCGCTGGTCCAACCCGGCTATTTGCGGCGTACAACCGATATGAACGTAAGGCCCCGCAGTTTGGGAAGGGCTTTCCCTTAACGGCATTATGTCCCCTCCATCTGGTTTTCAAAGATTGTCGCCCGCCGCCCGCGCAGGACAATATCAAACCGATAGGCGCGGATATCCATTGGAACGGTGCGTTCCATATCAAAACGCGCGACAAGACGGTCAATCGCTTCGTCACTGGGAATAGACTGAACAATAGGACACAGCGCAATATGGGGATCGCCCTCAAAATACATCTGCGTAATCAGCCGTTGCGCAAAGCCATCGCCAAAAACAGAGAAATGAATATGTGCAGGGCGCCAATCGTTGCCGCCATTGGGCCAAGGGTAAGGGCCGGGCAGGATCGTCCGAAAGCTATAGTGCCCCTGTTCGTCAGTAAGGCAGCGCCCGCAACCACCAAAGTTGGCATCAAGCGGTGCCAGATAACCATCATTAACATGGCGGTACCGTCCTCCGGCATTGGCCTGCCAAACCTCGATCAACTTGCCCGGCACTGGTCGGCCGTTTTCATCACGAAGTGTGCCGCGAACAATGATCCGCGGGCCTTGTGCAGTCTCGCCTTCAGCGGCGTAGTTGGTGATAAGATCATCGTCACGTAGCCCAATATCACCATGACCAAAAGTAGGGCCTGTCAGTTCGGTCTGGGTTTGTGGCATCTGCAAAAGCGGTTGTTGCGGTGCGCGCAAATGTGTCGACCGATAACGTTCGAAAAACGCAGGTGGGTGCCAGGAAAGGTCACGGCGGTTGAATTGCTGGTCAGTCATCGCCGCTTAT
This sequence comes from Roseobacter sp. CCS2, assembly GCF_000169435.1. GTDB lineage: Bacteria > Pseudomonadota > Alphaproteobacteria > Rhodobacterales > Rhodobacteraceae > Yoonia. The sequence goes on from NZ_AAYB01000001.1 coordinate 1,110,817, forward strand.
TTCTGCAAGGGTCTGTTTGGCCAGTTTCAAAGCATGATTGGCGCGTGGTACGCCCGCGTATATGGCAACGTGTTGAAAGGCTTCTGTGATGTCGCTTTCTATTGCACCGGTGCGTTTGGTTGCGCGGATGTGCATGGGGATTTCATCAAAATTCCCGGTTGCCGCAAGAAGAGCCAATGTCAGCATCGACCGTTCACGGGCCGAAATCGCGGGGCTGGCCCAAACCTGACCCCACGCGCCTGTTGTGATAAGTGTCTGGAACGCTTGGTCGAGCGTAGTTGTCTTATCTGCCGCCTGATCCACATGCGCGCCACCAAGAACGGCGCGCCGCGTTTCCAGACCTGCCGTTGCGGTATCTTTATCGCGCGGATCAAACGCGGTGATAAGTGCGGCCAATTGCGCTGGCGCTTCAAGGCACGGCAAATGGCCGATACCGTCCATGATATGCAATTCCGCGTCGGGTATGGATGCAGAAAGCCGCGCAACGGCCTCTGCCTGGACGGATTGATCGTGGGTGCCGCCCACGCATAGCACCGGCACCTTGATTGCTTGCGCCATTCCTTGAAGGTCAGCATCTTGGATCGCGCTGCAGGCGGCGGCATAGCCTGCATTGGTGGTGCGCGCCACCATGGTTTGGTGCAAGGCCATCCGATCAGTTTGAGTGGCGTATTCTGGGCCAAACCAGTTCCCGACAATTTCCGCAGCGATTGCAGCAACGCCCTGATGCTCAACAGTGCTGATACGTGTGGTCCAGCGTTCTGCCGTTCCGATCTGAACTGCCGTATTCGATAGCACCGCCCCGCGCACCACGTCGCTGCGACGGGCCGCCAGTACTTGCCCGATCATCCCACCGATTGAAACGCCACAAAACAGCACGTTCTTGAGGCCCAATTGATCAATAAGCTGGCTTATATCGTCCGCCAAACCTTCGATACTGTCCGCAGTGCCGCCGCTTTGCCCATGTCCGCGCAGATCATATGTCACTATCCCGTAACCACGTGGCAATGCGGCGATAACTTTGTCCCAAATGCTTTGATCACTGCCAAGCGAATTGGAAAACACCAAAGTGCGCCCTAAACCGGGACGGTGGCGGTAGGCGACTGGTGCGCCATTGATCAAGGCTACATCCATCTTACGCTACTCCAACGGCAAGCCGACGTAATTCTCGGCTATCACCTTTGAGGCTGCCTCAGATGAGGTGATATAGTCAAATTCAGCGCGCTGCATCCGCTTTTCGAATGGCGAGTTTTCAGGGAACTGGTGCATCAGTGTAGAAAGCTGCCAAGAAAAGCGTTCGACCTTCCAGACCCGCTTAAGCATGGTTTCAGAGTAGGTATCGAGATAGATATCATTGCTGGCGTTATAATGCGTAATCAGCGCACGCGATAGCATTCGGATATCAGCAACAGCAAGGTTCAGACCCTTTGCGCCAGTCGGCGGCACGATATGAGCAGCATCGCCTGCAAGAAACAAATTGCCATAGCGCATCGGTTCGGCGACGAAAGAACGAAGCGGGGCGATAGACTTTTCAAACGACGTACCAGTTTGCAAACTAGCCGCGGTATCAGGGCCAAGCCGCGCTGCAAATTCTTCCCAGAACCGATCATCTGACCAGAGGGCCACATCGTCTGCAACATCGCATTGAATATAATATCGGCTGCGGGTCTTGGACCGCATGGAGGCCAGCGCGAACCCGCGCGCATGATTGGCATAAATAAGTTCGTCACTGACCGGAGGTTTTTCGACAAGGATCCCAAGCCAACCAAAAGGGTAGATCCGTTCAAACGTCTTGAGAACATCCGAAGGGATCGCCGCGCGTGAAACACCCCGAAAGCCATCGCAGCCCGCGATATAGTCGCAAGAGATTGTATGATCTTCGCCGTTTTGGCGGAACCGGACGATGGGCTTGTCGGATTTCAGATCAGTCGGAACAACATTTTCGACATTGAAAAAGAAGGTTTGTCCTTGTTTCTCGCGTGCTGAGAAAAGGTCTCTTGTCACTTCGGTTTGGCCATAAACCATCACCGATTTTCCCGTCAGTCCAACAAGATCGATCCGGTGACGGGTGCCATCAAACGCCAGATCAAAACCGTCGTGGCGCAGTCCTTCAGCATAAAGCCGGTCTGCCACGCCTGCATCTTCCAATGCAGCGACGGTACCTTGTTCCAGAACACCTGCCCGAATACGCCCTTCGATATAGGCACGGTCGCGACGGTCCAGAACGATTGTGTCGATCCCTGCTTGCGCCAAAAACTGCGCCAGCAATAGGCCGCTTGGACCTGACCCGATGATGCAGACTTGGGTTTTATGCTTATGGGTCATAGTGCCGAACTCCTACAGAACACGAGGCAGGTACAGTGACAGAACAGGCAGCAGGACCAGTATGGCGACCCGAACAAGTTCGATTGTGAAAAAAGGTGCAACACCGCGAAAGATCACGCCGAGTTTTGTATCGGGCGAGAACGACTTGATGACAAACACATTGAGACCGACAGGTGGCGTAATTAACCCAAGCTCGACCACGATTAACGCAAGAATGCCGAACCAAATCTTTAATTCGGCGGTGGTCATGCCAAATGCGGCGTCTTCGGCGCTGACCCAATCGCCACCATTTAGCTGGATCAACACGGGCCAGAAGAACGGCACGATAACCAAGATCATTGAAAGGCTTTCCAGAAAGCAGCCCAGAATGATCAGGATCACCAACATCAGCAGCAGGATAAGGTAGGGATCCATGGTCGAAGCCGCGGCCCAGTCGCTAAGCGCGGACGGCAATCCGGTACGCGCAAAGAACCCTTTCAGAATATCGGCAGAGAACAGAATGAAATAAATCATTGAGGCTGTTTTGGCTGTGGCAAGCAAAGCCGCCTTGAGCCGTGCACCTGTCAGGCCATCATCAGACACGAAGCGAAGAAAAACCCCGTATACCAGAATAAGGAATACACCAACGCCCGCCGCCGGTGTCGGCGTGAATAGCCCCATACCAAGACCCAGTATAACCGAGCCAAAGATCAACCCGACAGGAAGCAGTCGGCGGATCGCGCGCGTCGTTTCCGCGGCAGTCATTGGTTCAGGGTCAGGGGCCAGATCCGGGTTTCGGGCCAAACGAAACCGCACGACAATCAAGAAGAAAATGACTGCCAGTATCCCGGGGATAATTGCAGCCTGGAACATTTCTATGATCGGTGCCTCGACGACGATTGCATAAATCACCAGCGCTACCGAGGGTGGGATCAGGATACCTAAAGTACCGCCAGCGGCCAGCACGCCGGTGGACAGCCCCTCGTTATACCTCAGCCGCCGTAGTTCAGGCAGGGCCACCCTGCTCATGGTTGAGGCTGTCGCGATGGAAGATCCGCTTACAGCACCAAAGCCAGCGCAGGCGAGAATGGTTGCCATGGCCACACCGCCACGAATTTTCCGGGTAAGCGCGCTTAGACCCTGAAACAGGTCCCGGCTTAATCCGGTCTCGGCCGCCAGAAAACCCATCAAGACAAACAGAGGTACAACCGAAAGATCATAGTTCGCGACAGAGTTCCAAAGCGCTGTTTTGAATTGCTGCAGGTACGGGACAAATCTGATGAACGGGGAAACCAGGCTCAGTACCCAGGTCCCGATAATGCCAGTAAGCAGCATTGCCAGTGCCACAGGAATGCGCAGCATGATCAGGATGAATAACGCCACCAGCCCGTAAACGCCGATGAGTTCACGCTCCATTTGCCGTCTCCATTGGCGCAATAAGATCAAGAATGGCGGCGATGGCCCAAAGCAAGCAAGACATCACCGCAAAAGGCATGAAAATCCAGACAGGCCAGCCCAATACCGTCGTTTCAACACGGTCCGCGCGCATCTGAATGGTGCCTTGCGCCAACATCCAAGCCATCCAAACCAACAGAACAGCCAACACCACGCCCGACAACACGTTGACACCCCGGTTAGCCCATTGCGGTGCGCGCTGCATAACAACATCCACCGCAGCGTGGGCGCGGTGTAGTTGTGCATAGGGGAACATCATAAGCGCCGCCACACCCACTAATAATTGGACCGCATCTTCATAACCTGGCAATCCCGAAACATGACCGCCCCATGTTCGCGCGATTGTATTGGCCGTGAAACCGGCCGCATTGATCGCCGTTACAATGACGATGAGTAGAAGCAGCGCGCCACCAAGAAGGGCCCAGCCATTGATCAGTCGGATAAGAAAAGTTTTGACTGCCACTTGCACCGCCTCATTCATTTACTGGATGTTCGTTTCACAAGGACAACGTGCCTATATCGGCGGGACCGCCTTATAAGTTCCGGTACAGGACGCCATTGTACCGGAACTAAAAGTAGACGTTTTTTGGCTTACGGTCGTCGCGTGTGCTGCGCGACGCCGTGCACCAAAACCAATCACTGTCTGGAATATTCAGCGATTGTTGTTCGTGCGCTACCAAGAAGAGCCTCTGCATCAATACCGACCACAGCCGCTTCTTCGACCCAGCGCTGGACAGTTGCGTCGAATGGTGCGGTAAATTCGGCGGTCGCGTCTGACGTCAGCTGCGTCACATCATTTCCAGCGTCTAGTGCACGCTGAATGCCGATTGGTTCGATGCTGTTCCAGGCCTCACCCATTTCGGCTGCAATCGCGGCACCGGAATGGTCATCGATAATCTGCTGCAAATCTTCCGGAAGCGAATTGTAGCTGTCGAGGTTCATTGCAAACAGGAATGTGGACGTACCAAATCGCGCGCCTTCTGCCATTTCAACGGATGCAGATGTCAAATCCGCAAGACCCAGCGGGATCGCAACCTCAAATGGAACTAGGCCCGCATCCACGGTGCCCCGTGATAATGCCTGCGGCAGTGCGGGCACAGGCATGCCAACAGGTTCGGCACCCAATTCTTCCAGCATCCAAGCACCGGTTCTTGACGGGCTACGTATCTTTAACCCTTCAAAATCAGCAAGGTTTGTGACGCTGCCATCACTGAAATGAAGGGCATTCCCGGCGTGTACATGCACAAGAAGCGGGTGAATACCAACATAGTCTGGCAACAGAATTTCCATCAAATCCTGAATGGCCAAATTGGTTGCACGCGCATCGCTAAGATGAATACCGGGCAGTTCAAACACTTCTGTGCGGGGGAACGTGCCCGGTGTATAGCCCGGCAATGTCCAGACAATATCGGCAACACCATCACGTACCTGACCGTACAACTCTGGCGGCGCACCACCAAGTGCCATGGCTGGGAAAATTTCAAAGGCAATACGCCCTTCTGATGCTTCTTCGATGGATCGTGCCCAAGGTTCAATCAGCTGCGTTTGAGCCGGCGCTTTCGGGCTCAGAAAATGGTGAATCGAAAACGTGAATTCCTGTGCAGCAACGGCTGTCGAGAAGGCAAAGGTGGCCACACTTGCACTCGCGCTAAAAGCCAAGATCTTCAAAACACTCATTTTTCTCTCCATGATATTTATCGTCCTGGTCGCATCGCAACCTTGTTTCAGGGTTCGCCTGACTGCGCTGTGGGGCGTAGGCTGGATCCCTGTTTGGCAAAAGCTAAAGACCCATCCCCTAAGGCAGCGCGTCAGGGACATGCGTCACCGCGGCAATCAAATATATTTGCATCAACCCGCATTTCGCCAAGCCGATCGACATCAATGATGTACGCTCCATCCTCGACGCGCAACAAGTTCCCTTCAATCGTTGTGGTGCCACTTACCAAAGCAACTCTCTGGTCGACGGTTGGCTGCGCGGCGACACATCCATCACCTTCGCATGTTGTATCACTCGCGCTGATCCGCAGTTCACCGATATCGGTGGCCAAGACATACTCACCATCAACAAAATCAATGACGTTGCCAAACATCCGAAACGATCCGTCCAGACTTGTCAGGGTCGCTGGTGCCGCCGGAACCTCAAGCGCGGTTCCCTCGGGGCAGGCACGCCCGATACACGACACGTCCTGCGCAGGAACAGCGATCAAACCGATCGATGCCTGGATCCGAAAAACACTGTCCTCAAATCCCACCAATTCTCCAGAGACACCGCTGCCATCACCGTACTTCAAGGTGATTTGGTTATCGTCTTGCGCCGCGCTTGCGGTCGCCAACACCATCAAACCAAAAATGAAAGATCCCACCGTTGGATATTTGGACAATTTCTTACCTGACTGCATCTTGTCCGCTTTCTTGCGTCGTTTGCTGTAATCGGGGCATTCGCACTTTGCAGAATACGTATCGCATTTTAGCTACCGCTTTGCCGGAACTCGATCATATGGCGCCGTACAGTTTGGAACCAAAGACCAGATTCTTTGATATTCTTCAGGCCGCTGTTGATCGTGCCCAAAATATCGTCTCCGCGCGGATTGTTCTTGGCGACCGTGGCATGAAAAAAGTCGATATATGATAGATCATCATGCAACTGTATATTGTCTTGCGCATCCAGTTCTTTGATGCGCGCATCCGCCACTTCAATCGCCACCAATGCCACGTCTGCATTACCGTCCAGCACATAATCAATACAGGTCGCCGCATCAGGCGCACGAACGATGTCGATTGCTGACTGAGAAAGATTTACGGCTTCAAGCGGTACCAGCGTATAGTCGACCGCGCGACAAATCGTTTTGCCCGAAAGCTCTTGATGATCTGTGTATTCAGGGTCGCCCGCTGCTGAGTAATAGCCAAAGATTTCTTCGTACAATGGGTCGCTGAAGTCGAAGTTGTCGCAAAGGAACGTTGATTCCGGGCCCAATTGCGCACCATCCGCACATGCAGGCTGAAGCTGTCCAATACTGACATCATACGCCTGCTTTGTCAGCAGAGGGTCAAGATGGGCACCAAAATCATTGATGAAATCAATTTCATAATCCGCCTGATCATCTGTATTTACAAGCGCCAGCTCAGTGATCTCGGTCAGCAGTCCACCTTGTGGGTCACTTTCGTCAAGGAATGGGCGCCATCCGCTTGCCGTCAAAACCCGGATCGGAGCGTTTTCGCCAGACCCAGACGTTGCTGACGCCGCTGTCACGCGCGCTGCTGCCCCAGATCCGTTCAGGCAAGGGATATAAAACTCTTGCCCGATGCGAATAATACCGGGGTTTGGACCAATCACGTCACGATTGGCATCATAGATAACCGAGAAATTATTAAGGTTGCCGTAGGCGCGTTGCGCAATCCCCGACAGAAAGTCGCCTGCCTCCACAGTATATACTGTATCGCAAGCGATCTCTTGCGCGGTCGCCGAAGTGGCGAACAGGCTTACTGCTGATCCAGCCAACAAAACGGTTAGATTTCGCATTGGTCATACCTCATAAAGTTTGGTTAGAATTCTTATTCGCGAGGAACTCGCGAGTTGCAACATTTACATAACTACAAACTGTACACGCCAGTCCTGCAAAAACTAAGCCCCAGTTGCGAACCACCAAGCCGCACATGCCGAGATAAAGTTGTGCTGATTTTCTAGCGAGAGTAATCGCTGAAAAGCCCTGCAGCAGGAAACGCATTATGCCGATTGTCAGAGCCTTTTGTTACATCGTGTGGTCCGTGCAGCCTACCTATAAACAATCGATTAAAAATGGACATTTCGCGCAAGTCTTTGCACTATCCAATCATCGTGGGCGGTTTGAACAAAATGATGCAAAGGTGTTAAATGCCCAGAAGTATACCGAATTATGAACTCTATGGTGACTTGCTTGCAGGGCGTGCGCCAGACCCGATCCATCTGGAGCCTATACGAGAGAGAAGCAGCCAACATGACTGGACTATTCGCGTTCACAGTCATCGGCGGCTTGCCCAGATTTTTCTGTTTCGCTCACCTGATGTTCTTTTCAGCCTTGGCGATGTGCAACACCGAACGACCCATCCGACGTTGCTTGTGATCCATCCGGGTATTCCCCATGGCTTTCGGTTTGACGAAGATGTTGTCGGCGATGTCCTAAGCATTCGGGTCGGCGAAGTCCCTCGCCGTTTATATGATCGTTTTGCCGCGTTCGAAAGCCCGACAGATGCCGTTTTCTCAAAGCCGGATACTCCGCGTTTTGAAGATATCGTGATCCTTTTTGAGCAGCTTGGCAAAACCTACCAAAGGCTGGACAGCCGGCGGGTTGAAATTATGACTGCCCTCGTCGATCTCATCACACTTTATCTTACCGGAAATCAGTCGAGCAAACTATCACCTATTCCAGCAAACGCCGCAGATCATCTTGGCCGACAGGACCTTCAAGCCCATGCATTCTGTGTGCTGCTAGAGGAAAATTTTCGCCAGTCTTGGGCGGTGTCAGATTACGCTTCACACATGGGGCTGTCTGCGTCCCATCTCACACGTATATGTCGCGGCGTAATGGATGCAGCACCAAATTCTCTTGTCAGACAGCGGCGCGTTCTTGAAGCAAAGCGGCTACTGGAATATACATCCCTGCCCCTTTCAGAAATCGCGCACCGTAGCGGGTTTCGCGACACGACATTCTTCAACCGCACATTCAAGTCCTTCGTCGGCGTCCCACCAAATGCCTATCGCTCCGGCTTGGATCGGTAGCCTCATCGAAAAAAATGTCTAACCTCACAAAGAACGCATTTGGCCGTTCAAACGGGACGGCATTGTGCGTCACGCGATGAAATTCAGGAGCAATGCACGCGCATATCTGAAACCATTCTTCAAGGCCTCGTCAATTCCCAGCGGTAGCGCTACGTCACTAGCCTTTTTACACACGTGAACGATGATCTTTTAGCTTTCTGACAATAGAAAATCAAAACTTCCGCTTCGTTGAACACTACATAAAATGGTGAGCCGTGATGGGTTCCCGGAGAGACAACCTTGGAGGTGTTAGATGAACACACGCCGATTGATTTTGCGAAGGCCATGACTTAATGCGCAACAAAAGTAGAGGCGCACAAGCTCTCCGATTACTTAGAAGGCGTTTCCGAACCTCGCCCAGCCTGCCTGATCAACAACGACACGAGACCTCTGTATTTTTCGGGGTCAAAGGGTCCGGTTGACGGGCTGGTGCGATCTCGGGTCTCTTGCCGCAGAATTTCTACGACTGCCTCACCAACCACCCTCGGGGGCGGCTTTGCATCCAACCTCTGAACTTCTGCCTCGACCAAGGTGACAATCTCGCCAATCATATTGTAGAGCGCGGAAGTGGATTGACTGGTCGCATTGATCCCTTTGAACAGAACGGCAGGATCAATGCCGTAGACGTCGGCCAACACGAACAGTCGTTCCGCGCTGATCGTCTCGGCCTTGTTCTCCATACGCCAGACCTGAACCCTGCTCACACCAAGCCGCGATGCCGCTTCGTTGACAGTGAGCCCAGCTCGTATCCGCGCGTCCTTGATGCGTTCGTAAAGGTGTTCCACAGTCTTACCAGGTGATGATAGCGTTTCATCTTATGAAACGTTTCCGGCGGTTTTGCAACAATCATGTAAGTTACCTATAGCGAATCACTATGTTACATATTAAGTAACGGATCCATGACGCTCAAGGATTACCTTACCCAAAACAATTTAAGCCTGAAGGGCTTCGCAAACCAATGCGGGCTGAGACTACATCGGAGCACTGGTTCTTATCGGGAACACTGGCGCGGCAGGCTTCAAGGTGGGCGATGTATTCCTCATCCATTTTATCCTGCACCCTTGCGTTCTTGCTGGAGCAGGCATCATCGGTTGGCATGCACGCGGGATTCAGGCTGAAGAGGTTCAAAAACAAGCTGAAGCACTGACAGTTCCGGACTTCGAACAGGCCTTGCGTGTGCTGGGCTCTCACCCTGACCTCGCAGGTGCTGGCTGGTTTGATCAGCGTTGGGCAAAAATGGAGAAAGAAGCACGGCTGGAATGGATCACCCAACATGCTGATCAGCTTCGGGCGCTTTGGCTAGAAGCCAATGGAGAGGGCCTACAGGCGCACGGGCGTGAGCTACCGATGCGGCTTGCAGAGATCGATACCGACCAATCCACACCTTGACCGGCACACAAGATGGTTCAACCGTGGATCAGCGGCAGCACATTCTGGAACGACTATGGCACAGGAATTGGGTGCGGCGGCAAATCGGCTTGCGTCCTCTGGATATCAAGGCTCTCTACTCCAAGAAGGTCGCAGCAAAACGATAACAGCAATTTCGAGGTGCAAGTTGACTAAGCGGACGATTTCATGGCGGTCAAATCAATAGGCCAGACCGACCCACTGGCGATCTCGCATCAAGAGCGAAAGGCCATTATCAATGGCGTCCGCCGATCCAACCAGTTAAGACGTGATGCCCATTTGCCGCTGATTGATGCGGATGAAAGGTATGAACAAGAAGTCCAGCGCCGCAAACTTTGCCTCACCCAGTAGGACCGGCCCAGCCATGTGAAGCATGGAGGCCATCGCGTAGTTTTGGCCGTTCTCATAAAGGTCAACGCCGCGCTCGTAGTAATAGGGCTCGACCGAGTAATCGACGAACATGAGCGTCAGCATAAATCGCTTGTCGGCCACATAGGTTACACAATCGAAATCGCTCAAAAGGTCTTTCACCAGTGCAAGCAGACGCGGATGATTGGAAACGCGCCGCGACAGCCCGACTAGGAATCGAATATTGCTGCGAGCCGTCTTTGGTCTTCCAAGGAGTTAATATATTGGACAAACGCTGGGCACTCATCGGTCGAACGATCGACTAGGCCAATCAGTGTATCAAGCGCAGCGCGCTGATGACCGTTTAACCCCGAGAGAGAAGCGAAAATCTCTTCGAGATCGTTGTTGCTCGCGAAGATAAATAGCTTGCCGAGCAGCCCTGCAAGCACATCCGAGACCTGGACCCAAGGTGCGGAGCGTGAGTCAACGAAACTGAAATTCGAAAGCGCGACCTCACCGTCCTTCAGTTCGAGGCCAGCCAAAAAGTCCTGAATGGAAGGTTCAATGTCGAGGATGTGATTGGAGTGTTTGAACAGGGCTAGCCGGTGCAGATAGAAGCTGCCGAAACCGTCGATTAGGACGTTGGGGCGCTCATCCTCCAGATAGGGCAACCTTTCGAGGCGCGCGCCAATTTGCAGTAAGCCTTTCAGCATCTGGAAGTTAAATGCGGGAAACAAATCTTGGCGCGCCTTTAGGATAACTTGCAATTCCGCGATGAACGTAGCACGCCTGACACGGCCTACGTCCGGATAAGTATAGCGACCAAGAATCTCTGGGGTCTCATCGGGGTCATTGCGGAGAAGCCAGTAGAGATCGTTTTTGAGCAGTGGGGCGATCGCGATCAATTCATTGCTTCCATGCTCGGCTATGATTGAGTCAATCACATCAACCAGTGACCAATACATCGGATCGAGTACCTGAAAGTGGATGAAGGCGTTGGAGTTTTTCAGCCAATTGAGAAAGGTGCAGACCTTGGGAGCATCCAGTAGTGCAAGGAAATCGCCTTTGCCGAGATGCTTTAGCTTTAGTTCTACCGAAGACCTCTGCAGATTAAAGGCAGTTCGCAGATCTTCGAAATCAAGTACTGGTGCAAGTCCGGCGTGCGCGATGCCACCCAATACGAAACATTGTGGTGCCCTGACGTTAAGGCCGTTTGGGGTCAGATGCAGTCGACGAATGTTGTTGGTTTCGTCATAGTGAAAGGTGAACACGCGATCTAAGCCAGTGAGCCCGCCTAAGGCGATTGCTGGATTGCGTATATCATTCACGTCGACCATGTTATGTTTGGGCCATCCTTTGCTATTTTTGCTGAATAGTAAAACTAGCGCTGAGTGACAGCATCCGAAAAGAGTTCATTGCCATCATTAGATAGGTTGCTGCTTGTTTGGGAAACCAATTTGAACGCCACGCTACGAGCGGTCCTATGGGCTTTCGGCTTTTTCGGTGCGGGTAGTTGTCTATTGTTCCGGTTCCTAAAGCAGGTTTTGCTATTCGAGTCAGCTCGAACCGTCTGCAGCTGGAATTCCGAGATCAAGCGAGCGGTTTTCATGCGTGTATGCTGGACCCACGACGTAATCCTGGAGCTCTAGCGCAGGGTTCATCATCGACGTTGTGAAAATGATCTGGAACGGTGCCTCGAACGCCGTTGCATATTCAACGATCAGCTTTTGAAAGAGATGGCTGCGTTCCTCTTGCATGCCCTTGTCCTCGATGTTGTCAAACAAGAGGAACCTTGGGTGATAGAACGTATCGTCCTTCATGGCGGCGAGAAACAAAGCAAAAATCGTTGCATTCTTGAGAAAGACATTGCTGCTTTCTGCGAAATTGTAAGTGCCATCGACGGAGTTCGCGTCATTCTTGAAGTTAACCGAAACGTCCTGTGCTGCAATAAACTCATCTTGTCTTGGAAGATCTGATCTCAAGATTGCAGCAGCGATCCGAGATACACTGGATAGCGCCACGGTCCGCCTCTTGCCGGCCGCAGTGCGCAACGCTGTCGCGCGCGCGTTCTTGATGTCTAATTCCTTCTGAACAGAAGCTTTCTCTGCACTCAGCGCTTCGATCTCTTCTGCAACTTGCAGGTTTGACAGCAGATAGGCCTTTTCCGCATCGATGTGACCAATTCGATTGGTGCGTGCGGCTAAAAAGGCTTCCCGTGGCCCATTTGGTCCAGAATATTTGACTTGGTACTGCGTTAGGTCGCGCTTGTGCTCGCTGCGCTTCTTCCGAATTTCAGACAGTTTTTCGGTCAGGGATCCCTTTTTCTGGCTCAGCAACTGGTTGGTTTCACGAGATTGAATCTCAAGATCAAGTCTGATCTGATTGTAGCGCGCCTTCTCAATGTCCGGATCTAAATCCTCCTTGCAGACGTGGCACTGACTTTCAGAATCTGGAGCGACAATTTCTTTCCCACAAGCTGGGCAATGGCTAAATTCGATGGCACCGACAACATCAAAAGACAGTTGTGCGGCTGCCAACTTTACCGTTTGCTCTTCAAGGAAGTTTTGGAACTGGGCGATTTCCCTCAGTTCAAATTCTGCTTCGCTGATGTCACCCTCAACGGCAGTGATGGCATCTCGTTGTTTGGACAACTGTGCGCGGGCTGTCTTCCGTTCCGTCAAGAAATCCCCGACTTCTCCAGTATCGACATAGCGATCAACGTCCCCGATCTCAGCGTGTAGACGTGCTTTCTCAACCGTCAGTTCTTGAAGCTTGGAATTGATAGAGGCAGGCGTTGCGAGGGCATTTTCGAGCTTGAGCGCACCCAAAAGGCTAGAGAGCTTGGCATCGATCTTTGAGAACGCTTTCTCTTTGTTGCGAATTTCCAATCCAAGTTCGTAGAGCTCATATCCACTGATACCGCAGATCAGATCGCCAACAGCCTCGCGAATGCTTTGTGTGTCGAATGACTCATACCTGAAAACCCGCATCGCCGGGGTACGTTGATCAGAGTAACAGAGCCTCAAGAGCTGGTGCATCGTGATGTTGGACGCTCCATCACTCTGAGCCTCCGGGATTCCAAGCGTTCGAAACATGACCTGGGAGAAGCTTTCCCTGCTTCCGGAGCGCCGGAGAGGGAAGACCTCCCACCTATCCAACGCACTTCTTGATGCGTCTTCGAAGCCACCAAAAAAGATAGCCACTGGCTGTTGGGCAGACGAGGTGGCCCGTTTCAGAACCAGTTTGCCCTTTGACGTCTCAATCTCTGCTTGAACCTCGTCACATCGACTGGCCACGTCCTTCCAATCATCAAACTCTCCGCCCAGAACGAAGAAGATGAAGTCTGAGATCGTGGATTTACCGGAACCGTTTTCACCGCGGATAATATTGACGCCGGGATGGAAGTTCTGGTCATAGGCAGCGTGGCCCCGCCGCATGATGCGTAGTCGATTGATTTGGAGATAGCGGCTGGCCATATCAGACGCTCCTGCGCAATCCGCAGCTTGAGCGCAGGGTGCTCATACCGTTGTCATGGCTAGCTGAATATTGGTTGACGAGAAAACGCGCCAAACCGATCTCTTGCGGACTATCAGTGCGGTTTTTGATGTCCACAAACAAAGACGATCCGAGCGTATTTAACTCGGCGGATTTGCTTGCAAAGCTCTCATTATTTAGAAGGCCTTTACCCGCGAGGGCCCGCAGAGCTGATGTTTGAGCGCTCTCCATTTGGTGAAAAAGAAGAGGAGAGGCAGGATAGGACAAAAAGACCTTATCTGGTTTTGGAATTGCCAAATCGCGGAACGCACTTCTAACACCAGCCGTCATGGTGACACGGTGGAGCAGGGGCGCGTTGGCAAAAAAGAAGTCCAGAATATAGAGCCGCTCAAGATGAACTGGTTGCCGCCATTCGAGCAGCAATCCACCCAAACGGCGGACACAATCATAGACGTCAAACTGGGAGTACCAAAGCCGCGCACTCATGAGGGTTTGTCCCATCGAATATGGCATTGTTCGGTCAAAAAATACAAACCGGACAGAACCGCTGAGGCTGGAAACTTCGTCTCACCGAAGCCCTTTGCCGTTAGAGGGTCAAGAACGTTGTCCTGAAGGGCTGTTCGCACAGCCTCTTCAGGTGCGTCTTTGCAGATATGGGGATGGAACACGTGGGTCACAAACCGCGTCTCTATCTCAGCAAGGAGCGCATCGTGGTCTTCTTTCGCCGCAGTAAATAACCCCGTCTTAGCGTAGCCACGCGCGAACTTGTTCTGGGCATCGTTGGCGTAATCGTATTCGGCCTCTCGGTCGGCATCAATCAGCTTTTGGAGGAGATCGCGCCGGTCCCGCTCGGATTTTTCACTATAAACGGAGAAAGGCATCATACCGTTTGAGGCCGTCGCGGTGTTCTGTGCCTTTTCGATATGCCGCTTGATGCCACGATACACGACATCGTCGCGATCCTTGGGTTTGCAAATCGAAATATGATCTCGATCGACCGCCACAGGGTTTGCACCTGGGATCCCTGGATCGGCAGATTCTCTTGAAACGACGAGGACAGCTTTGTAGGTGGTGTGTTTCTCGTAGTAGACCTTCGTCACATGATCGTCGTTCGCGGCGCAGAACTTGCGGTAAGCTTTGTTGAGATCTTCCAACATACCGGTTTCATTGCCCAATAGTTTGATGTGCTTTGAAGCGCCTGGTACAGCGTCCACGATATTGGCAATGGACGCACCAATGTGTGGTGTTGATAGGAAAATCACGAGCTTGGTTGCGGTTGATACGGCCGCCCAGTCCTCGTCGTCAGCGTCCTTGGATGCGCGCAAGATCATCTTTGCAAGGATGCCGCCAAGACTGTGAGTGATGAACACTAGAGGGCGTTTGCCGAGCCCTTCACCGGAAAATTGTTCAAGAACGTTGTCGGCGCGCTCGAACATATCCATCTCTTTCTTTGCCCACTTTTCGAACACAGCCGCACCGTAGCCTAAGCAATAGGCGTTGCACGGACCGATGTCTTTGGTGAGCCAATGTGGCCAAAAGCCGTCGTCCCCACCGCAGTCCCAAGTTGAATGGGCATCTCCGGAAAGCCCATGGACAAACACAATGTCGATAAGTGCGTCAGTAGCACTATGGATTTTTTTGAATACCGTTTCGCCCACGTACTGCTCACTCAAAAATTGTTTTGTGGGGCAGGTCCTGCCCTTATTATCTCGGTTGAAATATGCCGTATCGTGGCCTTGTCGTCCACACCTTTAAGGTGATTGGTTTCCTCTTGACCACTGATTGCAAACGGTTCTGAAAGACTGCTTTGACAAGACGTGATGAATGTCTCGCATCTGCAGCGAACGACCGCTTCCCGCCCATTGTGTTAAAAACTCCAATTTCGCGGAAAACTTCTGAAGAAGTGGCCCATAAAAAACGTGTCGGAATATTTGACGAGCCGGGTCGACCAAAACACTGACTTGGCAACGTGAGTAGACCTCATGGCTTGCACTGACCGAGCTGAACCGACTTGGCTGATGTATTGAATTTTGGCACAAAAATGCGGAGATTAGATTTTCGAGTTTTTCAACACAGTTCGCACTCTTTGCGAAAGATTTACCGCCTCACCAACGTCCCAAGCTCAAACAATCGAGCGGGCCGCGACTGCATACTACCTGCCCCCGGTGCCAAGTCGAGCCCCATGTACCAAGCCCAAACTGACGACCCTTGTTCGTATATGGCCGGAAATAAGCGTCCTGCTGTCCTTATTTTACCCCTTACTTGATTCAGTTTTTTCACTTGGTCTGGTCCAAACAAGTAGAGAACACGTACAACCGTATGTTTTGCATTGGATAATTTTAGAACTGATCGGACCAAGAGGTCTTGCATTTTGGTCCAAGTGTGAGGAAAACATGGACCATGTCGATTCCCAACTGGTCCAGTCGGTCAGATCGCTTCACCTGCTCTTCCCAGCACGATTTCTCCGTATCTTATCTTTGACCTTACTCACACTGGGACCTTTTCGGAAAAGCGCGATCACATTGCAATCACTGGCTGGCATCGCCTGTTCGTCAGTTTCCGGATTTAGCCGCACATATCCATGCCGCTTCGTTCCGTCATGTAGTGTCTTCCTCATCTTCGAAGACACCTGGCCTCCAGAAACCATTTCATCCAACTTGCCCTGACAGTACGCAGTGGTTGCGCAGGCCGAGTAGTGTATGCATGGATATTTCCTCCAAATTTGCATGTGAACGTCCAAGATGTTCAGGACGACCGCTTCATTGCGATGTGGGGAGGAATAGCGGTTTCGATTCGTATGCGATAAAGGGAGGATAGTGGGTCAGAACTTTAGTTGATCAAAAATTTCAAATAATTCAAAAGCTTCCGCCCCGCTGAGTGAGGATTTTAAGTACTTCGAGATGTGCGGTATTTGTTTCTTAACCCGCAAACGCAGTATGGTTCTATAGTGATCCAGAGAGTTATCCGACTTATTTGGCACCGGTAAGAATTGGGTTATCTGAACAAACTCAATCAACAGATTCGCGAATGCCGAGTCGTATTCAGATACTCGGTTCTCGATAGTTCTGCCGTTTAGATCGGTATCAGCGCTCTTAGATTTGTCGTGGATTTGTGACGCCCTCTTTTTCCGATCAAATTCTTCGAAAAACTCAGCCAGCAACACGGTCATCGCTGTTCGCAAGTAAACGCGTGGGCTCCCAGTGCCCTTTTGAGACTGGTACTGGGAAAGGTAGTTGTAGAAGGCCGAATGGACTCGTCCATGCTCTCGGTGCAATTGATCTGCATCTAAGATTACAGTCCAAATATTCACGTCCCACAACGCATCGCCATCGTCATCGCCTTCATCATTGCTCTCGACATGAAACTCATTGATCACCCACATTACCTCACGGCAGTGCTTGACCAAATCTTCGCTTATTAGTCTCTCGGTCTTGTATGGGAGTGTCAGTGCAGAGGGGTTTTGAGCAAACTTTCGCTTCAAACGTTTTCTCAATTCTGACAATTGTAGCGAGAAATCCACGGTGAGTTTTATGGCTCCAAGAAACCCTTCAACCTTTTCAAGACGCTCGATTTCGTCCAGATATCGTAGGAGTGGGTTGCTGACAACTTCCTCTACCCCGAGAAGTTCGAGCAAAGGTACAAACCTCTGCATGTGCGCTTCAGCTAAAGGTGTATGATCATCCAAACGCCTGTGGTGAAAAGCCAGTTTAACCAACCGCTGTTCGTCTAAGTAGCGTTCGAATTCAGCCTTGATTAGGAGCAAACCGAAATGATGCACTATTCGCGATATGGCAGATCGGTCAGTACGTGAGCTAGATGATCTCTTGTCTGGCATGCGACGCTTTTCTTAGGGCTATTCTAGATGTTTATGACAGAAAGCATATACCTCAGTTGACTGGCAATACTTGCTGCACATGCTGTCCGCTAGGGTTCATGGCACCCTGCGGACGCTATTCATACCGACATGAGCCATACGGACAGACGCTTACTGCCTTCGCTCACTGCCTTCAAGGATCAGATGATCAGTGCTTGAAGCAGTGGTCTCTGTGCCATGAGACAAATTCGTCCCTTGGCCGCTCTGCCAACCGTTTAGGGACCAACAGGTGACCAGATGGGTTTATCATCGAACGGACAGCATCAGCGTCGTTCGCTTGTCTGGACACCATGATTTCTAGATCGTCGGACAATCCAACCAATCCACGGTCAAACATCCAATGCGCGGTGCCGGACAATGCAATGCCGTTGCTGATGATGTCTGGGCCGTCGTGCTCAACGGGGCGGATGTGAGCGGCTTCCACCTCGGCACGACCTCCCCCATTGATCAGGCGTAGCCCGGTGATCGCACAGCGTTCGCCATAAGCCTTTAATACCGTGCGACGGAAGTTCCGATCCCTGACCACTCGAGTGGTGAGTTGATTAACACGTTCACGGACCGGCGTATGATCAAAGCCAGCCTGCACTTCTTCGAATCCACCTTTATCAATGTGATCTCCCACTCGCGGCAGGGTGTCTGGGTCACGACCAAGGCCCATTTCAATGATCCGACTGAAGTCCTCTGATGACAGTGGCCTGACCGCTGCCTGCGCACGACCAGAAATCTTACCTTCATCGTTCAGCAGGCCCGTCTCGATGATCGACGTCTGATCCCTGAAAGGGACCGGATCACCGAAGTCCAGATAGGTGTTCGGCTCGATGACAGCCAGATACATGTCTGCGTGTCGTTGGTCAGGAATGATCTCTTGGACCTTGGCCACCGCAAAGTAGCCCTTCGTATTGGCGACCTTGCGAGGTTCTAAATAAACGATCCAATCACCTTCACACTCTTGCGCACGGCTCAGATACTGCTTTGGGAACTGGTACCGTTCCGATGGGACATCGTCGTAGATCGAGTCAGTTCGGTGAATGAAGATGCCAAAGCCCATGTGGCGATCATGTCGAAAGCCCGCTGGGTTGCCAATCGGTTTTCACCACGATCTGTTCCGTCAGCGTGACGATCCAGGGAGCCACCGATACAGGGTCGGTACGGATACGCCCACAGCGGCTGCGGCGTCCTTCACTGCTGTCCCAGATGCCAGAAGCTCACGCACGGCAGCTATCTTCTCCTGTGTCATTCTACGGGGCCGACCACCGATACGCCCCTTGGCTCTCGCTGCATTTAGGCCAGCCTGAGTGCGCTCACGAATGAGATCACGTTCAAACTCAGCTATTGCTGCGACGACGTGGAACATCAATCGCCCGGAAGAAGTGTTGGTATCGATAGCCTCGGTCACGGATTGGAATTCGATGCCGCGTTCTTTGAGGTTATCCATGATTTCGATCAGATGGGGCAAGCTCCGTGCGACGCGATCCAGTTTATACACCACCAACGTGTCACCTGCATCGGTACGGAGGTAGTCCATAGCCTCTGCCAATACCGGACGATCTCGCCTCGCACCCGATGCAGTCTCAGTGAAAATCTTGCTGCAACCAGCGGCCTTCAGTGCCACGATCTGGGCATCGTGTGTTTGGGTATCCGTACTGATACGTGCGTATCCTACTTTCATTAGGCCTCCTTCTCAAAACTCATCCTCAACCTAACAATCGGCTGGTTAGGTTACGACATAGGGTTGTGAGAATTCCTGGCCCTGTGTTTTCCAGGCCAGGGCCAGTCCACAGCCATGATCGTTGCGAGAACTCCGATAACGACCGTTTTTGAGAACGCACAACAATTTCGGGTCGATTTGTCCTACATCGACAAGTCCACTGTCAAACCTCGGATGTTCCAAAAGTTAGATCGATAAATACTGGTGAACACAACAATGAGGCTGCCATGCAAAGCTATATCGAGTCCTTCGCCCAACCCACTATCGGACAGGAGCATGAACTGGGGAATGGTCACAAAATCCTAGTCTCGGCCCGTCTGCTCCAAAAGGGCGACCCGTACGACATCGTCAGACACATCGATCCATGGGAAGAGGAAAGGTCAATCCTCCAGCCTGACGCCGGGATGCTACTCATTGAGGCACGTGATCCGACCGACCTAGACGAAGGTACCATTGCACATTGCGTCCTTTGTCTCGACCAAAGGAGTATCGATCTTCTGGAAATGGAGGTAGCGTACCCTTACCGGGGCAATAATATCATGGAAGCCCTAATTGCTCTGTCCTGCAAGCTGACCGACCTACCCTTTACGGACTTATCCGAGGATGCATTCAGATACCTTTGATCAATAAGCCGCCGTTTAATGTGTCATTCTTCAATGACCGCAGTGCGGACGAAGTGTGAATTCGCTGCGACCGCGCGAACGACTGCTTTACTCAGTCGATCATTGCGCTGCACTTTGCCTGAGCCACGCCGCCCACATGGCGAATCCTAAGCCCAAACCGGATGCCACTAGCATCAATGTAAGCAGTGTTTGCGCACCATTGGTCTCGGTAACGGCAGCGCCTGTCGCCGCAGTCAAAATGGCACCTCCTGCAACGATCAACGCGCCACTTAGCCCTGCGGCACTGCCCGCAAGGTCCGGACGCACCGACATCGCGCCAGCATTACTACCGGGCATTGTGATCCCATTTCCGAGGCCCACGAATATCGTGCTCGCAAAGAAGATTTGTGGCGATGTGATGCCCAAAGCCAAGACGAGCAGACCTCCAGCAAGCCCGATGCAGGCTATGATCCGGCCCGCAATCATCATGGTGGTCGGCTCAAAGCCTTTGCCAAAACGCCCGGCAATGAAACCGCCAAACATGAACCCGACTGTTATTGTTCCTATGTAGAAACCAAGCTCTGCCGTCGAGATTTCAAAGACGGCTTGAGCCACAAGCGGAGCGCCCGTTAGGAAGATGTAGAACGCACCAACCGAGAAAGTGCCGCAGAGTGCGTAAGCCCAAAAAAGCGGTTCGCGCAAAAGGGATGTCGTGCGAGGCACTGGCGTGCCGGGATCACTGTCCCGATCCCGCTTGGTTTCGCCCAAGTCCAGCCAACACAAAATAAGCAGGCCAAACCCGCACGCGGCATAGAAAGCAAAGATGGATCGCCACCCCAGAAATGTGTCCAGCACACCTCCTAACATCGGTCCAACCATCGGGGCGATTGCCATGGTCATTCCGATGTAACCGATCAAGCTCACAGCCTCTCGCTCTGATCTCGTGTCCCGGACGATGGCGAGAGACAGGGCGTATCCGCCGATTATTCCGCCTTGAAGCATCCGGGAAAACAAAAACACCTCAATGTTTTGAGCAAGAGCGCAGCCCACCGACGCAAATGCAAAGACCAGCAACGCTCCCAAAAGGACTGGCCGTCTGCCAATCCGGTCTGACAGTGGGCCAATGATCAGTTGAATGATCGCAGTTATCGCAAGATACCCAGAGACCGCCCAACTCACCGTTCCATAGTCTGTTTCGAGATCGACAGCGATGTTCGCCAGTGAAGGCAAAAACATATTGAGAGACATGGGCGAAAACCCCGTCAGGAGGATCAGTGTGATCAAAGCGGGCGGTGTTTTGGGGCGGTACATTTTTGAATATTCTCAGCATTAGAAACAAAAAAGCCCCCGAAGATTTCGGGGGCGCATGGAAACAGATATGGAAAACCCTTATCGAACCATGCACCTCTTGCTGACTACGACGACGAATTTAACGGTCATGGTTTTCTCCTCTGGCGGTGAGCGTAGTCAGACAGTTCTCCCTTGGCAATCCGAAAAACTGCCGTTCGTGCAACATGCAGCATCGGTGAATCTGGGCTCAAACCGAACCTTAGCTGCGCGATGCACCAACTTCCGGAATGCGGGACAAAGCGCACTTTCGCTGCATCTAGGCGAATGGCCGCTTTGGAAGAGCCAAGATTCCTACGCGCTACGGCTTGGTGAGCAGCCAAACGCTTACGATGAGGCTCCCAACACCGGCCAGTCGATTGAGATCGATGGGTCGTCGGGATGCACCGAAGAACCCGTAGTGTTCCAATAGCAAAGCCACGAAAAATTGCGTCGCGACAACAATTGTAAATGCTGCTGAAAGCCCCAAACGCGGCACTGTGAAACCAATTGACCCCGCAATCACCAACCCCAAGACTCCGGCCGAAAGGGCATACCATGGCACTTGCAAAAGGTTTTTCAGTGATCCGCCTTGCAGAAACAAAAGGATGATCGCTGCAACAAGTACCCCGCTGGCATAATTGACGAACAGTGCTCCGCTCGTTCCAATTTTGCGATCCATCATGCCCATGAATTGACCTTGAAGTGCGACGGCTGCCCCGCCCGTTGCTGCAATTGCGGCAAGCCAGATGGTATTGTTCATTTTGTATCCTCAGGATTTGATGTTCAGGAAATCCGCCAAACTCAAACGAGGCGCTACAAATGACAAAAGTCAGATCGGCATTGCTGACCGTATAGAATGCGTCATCAAAATTCTACGTCCATTTTTCGATAGCTGGGGGCGTGACGTCCTGAATTGCGCAACTCTGGCCAGCCCGTCGTATCAGAAAGGTCAAATTCGACTAAGATTGTGCATTCTGATTGTCGTTGATCTCTTTAAGGATATCTTTCAAGTCAGCCATGCGTTGTTGACCGATCACCTGTTCGTAACGTGTCTCGATCTCAATTTTCACCGCGTCAATTTCGGCATAAAGTAAACGACCACTATCCGTCAGAACGATGCGTTTTTTTCGCGCGTCGTCGGGGTCAGGCTGTCGCGTGACAATGGTGTCGCGCACCAGATCATCTATTTGCTGTTGGACGGCTTGCTTGCTTAGGCCTGATACAGTTGTCAGCCTGCTTTGGGACAATCCAGAGGGACCGATGTGCCTAAGAAGGCTATATCGCGCATCGCCATAGTCGTGAAACCCGCGTGCGATCATCCCCGCCACGAGTTCCTTTTTCCAATTCTGCGTGGCCTGCCACAAATCCCAGCCAATATGATCAATAATTTGAAACTCTCCAAATTCAGCGCTATTCGTCAAGTAACTTGACAAATGTTATCGCGCTAGTTAAAGTCAACCTACTTGACGATTTAAGGACTTTCAATGGACTTTACCAAACGCGACTTCATGGTTCGGTTGTGCGCAGCAACGGGGGCATCAGGTCTGATAACATCATCCGCAAAAGCTGATCCCGCACGCGGCGTCGTCATTGATGGCGTCTCGTTTCGATGGATGTTTCAGGACGGTCGTCTGGTCGGTGAACTCTCTGCGCCCACACCGGGATGGATCGCTGTGGGGTTCCACGCAGAAACAGGGCTTCAAGGAACCTACTTTGTCATCGCGTCAGTTGCTGATGATGTTCATCGGATCGAAGAACACTTTGCTGTTGTTCCTGATCACATTCCAATATCGGACCTTGGCTGGCCGAACACCGCCCGCTTGCATGCTGGACTGTTTCAAGACGGGGTTTCGTCAATGTCCTTCTCCATTGCAGCAACTTCCCCGTTCGGGGCGCGGGTCGCTTTGCAGTCAGGCAGGCACGTAAATCTCATGCTTGCTTGGTCCCATGAGGCCGACTTTGATCACCATTCGGCATGGCGCAAGCACATTGCCATTTCTTTATGAACCAATTGGCTGGACACAAAAGGCAGTGAACATGACATCGGAAACGACCAATTCGGCCAACTCAGGCAGTTCGCTGATCAATCTTTACAGCAAGGCAAGCTCGAAATGGCAGTCGACTGTTGAACGGCTGGGCTATCCCGCCGCCTACGGCGAACTTATTGCACGTAGTGTATCCGCATCCCAATATAGTAGCCTTGTGAATGTTCTGGATGTGGGGGCCGGCACTGGCACCTTTACCACGGCACTGCTGCAATCATCTGTTGCAGTTGGCCGCATAGATCTTCTCGAACCGTCGCCGGACATGCTGGCCGTAGCGGAACATCGTATAGGCCCGAACGCCAATCGCCTCAGGTGTTTTTCAGGTGGGATCGGGTCGCCACAGGTTAACGCAGGGACCTATGACATCATCCTGTGCGCTCATGTGATTGAGCATATCGACGATGTTCAAGCGGGCTTGGCTTGGATGAAAAGCCGCCTGACCGAGCAAGGTGTGCTATTGCTTGCCGTCAGCAAACCGCATTGGTGCACATCTCTGGTTCGCATGCGATGGGGCCATGCCGCTTATTCGCCACCAAGTGTAGAAAAGCTGCTGCTTACAGCCGGATTTTCACAGATTGATAGCGGCCCGTTCAGCAAGGGACCGCCAAGTCGAACGAGCTATGGATATACAGCGCGGGCGTGATGCGTTTATAATTCTTTCAGCCCTGAACAGGTGTTGAGGGTAGTTTTAACAAAGGAGTGCTCTGCCAGTGATCAAGTAATTTGCCTGAATTTTTGCAGCCTTGTGCTGAATGGTAACTTGGAATTGGAGCACTCAATGCATCCTATTATTTATGACGTCGCCGTCTCACTTGACGGTTTTATTTGCGGTCCCGACGAGGACGTTTCACAATTCGCCCACGATGGAGAGGTCGTCGAAGACTACAATCGCAGGCTTTCCACATACGCGACGGCCATCATGGGACGATCAACTTATGAATTTGGCTATAAGTTTGGCCTTGTTGCAGGTCAGAACCCCTATCCACATCTGAAGACAATCGTGTTTTCGACCCAGATGGAGGCTCCCAATGAAAGCAAAATTGTCGTTCAACGCGACATAAGTGATGGCCTGATGAAAGACATCGCAGCGGCGTCCGATGGTCCGATCTATCTTTGCGGCGGAGGAGATTTTGCGGGGTCGCTTCTTATGAAAGGTATGATTGACCGGATTGTGCTTAAGCGCGCGCCGATTGTACTGGGCGGTGGAGTGTCCCTATTTGGTCAACGGCAGACCAAAGCACCGATCCGCAGAGTATCTACCAAGACGTATGACAATGGATACGTTTTGGAAGAATTCACACTATAACCATGATCGCCGCTGCCATGTGTGGCGGCGATCTCATTGTAGCCGTTCACCCATGCCGCAGCATTTGTTACAATGAGCTCACACCATACGTTGACTGTCTTAGTTGCCTATTTTGTGTGTTGTAAGGTCTATGGGGTCGGATTTGCAGACGAAGCAGTTGTCGACAATCACAGGGCGAAATTTGGTTTTGGCCTAGGTACCTTGTTTCGACCAAGCATTTGCGATGCGTTCAGTCGTCATCTCGCCATTGAACGTCATAATGCGTCCCATCGCAGAATGGCTTGTTCTTTGAATGACCACATCGGCACAAAACGTATTTTGCGGGGCTGGCCCCGGCGCCATTGAATTCAGCATCCAGTGGCACGTTAGAAACCCAATACGGACCATGCCGTTCGATATCAATCTTGACCTCGGGGGACGTCATATGGGCGGCGTTCATGCTTTGCGTGCTTAGCCTAAGGGCACCTGACGGGCAGGCAGAAATGACCGCGAGAATGTCTTGCAGCGATCCGCCATCTGGCTTGATCCACGGTTTTTCTTGAGGGTTAAAGATGTCCTTGGCCAATCGGGCGCATTCCCCCGCATGCGAACAAAGCACAGGGGTGTAATGAACTGTGACGGGGTGGGAACTCGCCGTTCCTGAATACGCAATCTCTTTGTTTCTAATCTTGCTGTGATCCGGAGCGCTGGAAAAACCCTCGTCGCTGTGCGACCCGTCGCAAAAAGGTTTGTTCTTGGACGCACCGCACCGGCAAAGCGCTGCGACTTCCTTTGTTTCGATATCTTCGCCATTGGTGTCACGAAGGTTAGGCGGCGACGAGACGACAAGCGGGCCATTCTCGCGCAATGATATTTTTGTTTCTGAAGCCATAGTATGCATCCTTTTCTAAATTTTACGTCGCTTTTGGACCACTCAGCGCATAGAATCCATCATAATCCCCGATGCTGAACCCCGCTTGGAATAGCACGCTCAGGATGGCAGTTGGTTGACAGAAGGGGCCAATCCAAACCCCACCCATTTTCGATTTTATGGGAAAGCCAGAGCGCGACCAAGAATGTCGCAACACCTGCAATCGCGTTGGCAATCGCTTGCCCCGCTAGAACCCCCGGGGCGCCGAAGTACGCCGCGCAAAGCGTCATAAGCGGGATCGCCAAACCCAGATCACGGGCAAAATTGCTGATTGTTCCAAGGCCCGGATGGTGAAGCGCCGTCAGGATCGGATTTGCACAGAGTTGCAAGGCAAACAGTATATTGGTTATGACAATGAAGGTTGCATAGAAGCGAAGCAAATCTGCTGCGTCACCCTCAAGCTGAAAAAGAGATATCAGCGACCCTTGTAGAGCAAATATGACGATTGCGACTGGTACCATATAAATAACCGAGAATTTTGCGCCGGCGGTCAAAGTTTCGCGGACGCGGTCGAACTGGCCAGCACCGACATTTTGCGACGCAACCGGACCAATCGCACCCGAAAGGCCGTATAGCCCCGCGAAAGCAACGGGCGAAATACGCCCGATGACAGAGGCTGCCGCAACAGCGTCTGTCCCAAACTTTGCCATCTGCATTGTAGCATATGACGCGCCGATCGGGCCGGACAGGTTCGTGATCACGGACGGGACAGCGATCTTGTTCAACTGCTTAAAGTCGGACCATATCTGGGAGGTATCGATCCGGCCAAGCAAATCATGCTTTCGGATCAATCCAAAGATTGCGACGGCCACGACGACAATTCTTGAAATAACTGACGCAATGGCCGCGCCACTCAACCCCATGCCAACGCCAAAAATCAGGATTGGATCCAGTACAGCGTTTACAACACCGCCAGAAATAGTTGACCACATCGCCAGTTTGGCATCACCCGCTGACCGCAAAATTGCGGTGCCAGCCATGGCGATCCCTAGCAGCGGAAGTGAAGCGCCAACGATCGTGAAGTAAGTGACGGCAAACGCGAGCGTTTCGCCGCGCGCGCCCAAAAATTGCATGATGCCTTCTGCAAAGACGACCGTCAGGATCGTGATTGGGACCGACCAAACCAACATATACAGCATGCCATGGGTGGCCAGACGTCTGGCTGCGGCTTCGTCACCTTCGCCAAGCAATTGCGCAACCAGCGTTCCAATGCTGATCGCGATGCCGATACAGATAGCAGAGCCAAAGAAAATACCGACACCAGCAAACCCAACAGCCGCGGCCAACGCGGGCTGACCCAGCAATGCGATAAAAAACACATCAACAAGATCAACGATAAAGATCGCAAACAGCCCAATCGCCCACGTTGTGGACAACGCCGTGATATGGCTGAAAATTCATCCCTGCGTATAGGTCGCTTTATGCTGCATTGGGAACCTTCACTGCGTCACTGTCAGCTTGCCGGGGTTGATAAACACATCTCGTCCGATGTTTGCGTGGGTGATAAGCGTGCCGTCGGTTAACCGCAAAATGTTGCTCAGGCCTGGCCCATCGGCCTCGACCCAAGTCAGCATGAACATGTCGTCGGTGAGTTTGCTAAAGACATATTGTTCCGTGTCGCCTTGGCCTGTGTTTTTGCCAGCCGTCCTTGTCCAGCGTAGCGCCGTCTGTGATAGAATTTCAATGCTATAGGTTTCATCCGAATAGACGAAGCCGAAGCTCATCCCAATTATGTCTTTGTGGTCCATCTGATGGCCTCCTATTTCGGAATTCCGGTTATTCCGTGTTGCCTTCGATAAACACCGCGCTGAACGTCCCCGCCGATTTGCGCAGCGCCTTCAGCGGGGCGTAGTCATCCGATGCGTACCAAGCCTGCGCATCAGCCATCGACGGGAATTTGATGATGACGGGGTATGTCGGGGCCCAATCGCCTTCTTTGACATCAACCTGACCGGCCTTGGTCACGTACTGCCCTTTGAAGGCGTGGGTGATCGGCTCCACCGTGGTGGCATATTCTTGCATCTTATCCATGTCGGTGATCTCGAGGTTTTGAAACAGGCAGTATGCAGTCATAGTCATTCTCCGGGATTGGGTTGCTGTTCCTAAGGCTATTTATTTCTAAAAATGCGTTGTAGGCTATCATTTTAGAAATCGTATTTCGCGGAATTAGAAATGAATAGATTAGCAGAAATCGAGTGTTTTATCGCTGTGGTCGACGCAGGATCACAGCTGGCGGCATCTAAAAAGATGAACATCGCAGTCTCTGCACTTCATCGTCGCATCAAAGACCTCGAGGCACGGCTTGGTGTCGCTTTGACACGTCGCACGACGCATGGGACCACGCTCACACCGGAAGGGCGGGCCTATTATGATCGCTGTCATAGGGTCGTGACCGACCTGAACGAAGCAGATGCCCGCGCCAATGGAGAGATGCACAATGCGTCAGGGTTGATCCGCATGACCGTTCCCAGCGTGTTTGGCGCACGCCACTTGGCCCCGATTATGACCGCGTTTTCAGAAATGCATCCTGATATCCGTTTTGATCTAAATGTAAGCGATCGCCACGTAGATCTGATTGAAGAAGGGTATGACTTGGCCATTCGGATTGGCGGAGATGAGAAACCTCAGTTGGGCACAGAGGTCTTGTTCAAAGTTCATTATGCTCTCACCGCGAGCCCCGAATTCTGGGCAAAACACGGGTTCCCGAAAACGCCTGCGAATTTGGCAGGACTGCCGGTTCTGGCATATCGGTCAGGGTCAGTGCCAACGCATTGGCAGTTTCGTGCACCTTCCGGAAAGCTGTCAAAGGTTCCGATCACGCCGCGCTACATTGCCAACAACGGTGAGTTTCTAGTCGAAGCGGCAAAGGCGGGTTTGGGCGTTTCACTGGAACCTACATTCATTTGCGGTGATGCGTTGCGGTCAGGTCTATTGATCGCGGCGCTAACCGATTATGAAACTTATGATCGGGTTGCTCAGATTGTTAGACCTGAAAACCGACCTCTTTCTTTCAGGGTTCGAGAGTTCTCGAAATTCTTAAAGGCAAGGTGGTCCAAACCGGATCAGTGGAACATCGACCAAGTGTAGCCGCGCCTCATTGGTGTTGTAAGGATCACCTACGCGCGGCGCTATGCGCTGCGGACAAAGCGGTTGCATCATCGATGTTCGCCTTGTTCCGCGTCTTAATTACGGACCAAGTTGTGGTTTTATTATTACCCGCGAAGTTCGGCGTCCTCGTTCACTCTTGCCGAAGTCCAAAACGAATACTCTGAGGATCGGTGCATGTTGAGAAACGACCGAAGCCCGGTTCTTCCGGCGTTGGATCGTCTGCTTTGCCCCCGAGCTGTCGCACCTTTGCGACCGCGACTTTAATATCCGTTACATCGAAATAGACCACGATGGCGGGTCGTTCATCTTTTCCGTGCAAACCTGTTTTGATGTCTCCGGTGTCAAACCATCCGCCGTTTTCCATCGGAGTGAATGACCATCCAAAGAGGTCAGCAAAAAAGCGACGTGCCTTGGCGTCGTCAGGCGCGCCGATTTCAAGGTAGGATGGTTTCATGGGCAGGTTCCTTTAATATTCAGATCACCAATAGGCTACTATCCAGAAGCAATCTTGAACAAAACGGAAGTTGCCCGTCATTCCAAGGCGTTCGTCTGGCGGAACCTCAACGGGCTGACCCCTGCCAGTTCCATAAAATCGCGGTTCATGTGGCTTTGGTCAGCGTATCCCGCTTCAAGCGCAACAATCGCCAGAGGTTCGGTGCCGCTTGCGATTGCGTGGCTGGATTTCTCCAATCTGATCAGCTTTCGCCACTGAGCAGGAGATAGGCCTGTCTCTTGCTTGACTGCTGCACGGATGCGCCTGTCACTCAGCTCCAAGTTGTCGGTGATATCGCATAGTTGGCGTGTCGGGTCAGCTTGCAAAGCGTGCCAAACCCTCTGCGCAATATGAGCATCCACCGTGCCACGCCCAGCACTCCAGTTCATATAGGCCATTCTCGCAGTATCGAGTGCATCTGGCGCGGACTGCTGGACAGCAGACAGAAAAGGCGTTTGTGGCATATCGCTGATGTCATGAACGTCATGGCTCAGATCCCGCCCCGAAACGCCAAGAACAGCCGTCCCAACCCATGCCGGGAGACTGAACTCGGTACAACTTACGTCCTCGGAATACATCGCTTCGATTGGCGCTGCACAGCTTCCGACCACGAACGCGGTTCTTTTGCGTCCAGCAATATAGAAGTAACCGCGGCTTGCTATGATGACCTTGATGCGTGCCGTCGCCATCTCACTTGAGTTTGACGTCAGTGGTTCCGCGTTTGGATAGTCGGTCGCGACGAATTGGCTCATGTATGCACAATAGCAGACCTTCGTTCTCAACGCAGCATTGGTGAGTTTGGGCTCAAACCAGCCATTCGCCGCATCCATGCCAAGGTCGGCAAAGCGGATCATAAAGATGAGGAAGGCTTTCTCGCTTCCCGAGGCACCACTCTATCCCTAAGACAACATTCGAACGTCCAGATCCGCAACTAATAGTTCCACTAGTTGCTGATACGGCTGTCAAAGGCCGTTCACGCGAACTCATGTCGAGATTCTTCAAATGTTCAATTTGCCACTATGTCATCGGTACTATGAACAGAACGAGACCACCCTCCTCAATGTCGAAGCGCCTACCATTCACACTTACTGAGATGCGCAACGCAGCGCGCGTTGCGCGTGACGAAGGGGTTTGTGTAAGTCTAAGTCCATCAAAATGCGTAAGCTTCACACCGGTCGATCAAACAACTAAGACGGAGTGCTCCGGTTCGTTAACAGATTGGATGGAGCACTATGAACGTGGAACTAAAGGGCATTCATAAGGTAAATAAGATCCTCGCAAACGGATCGATCAAGACATACTATTACGCGCATCGCGGCGGGCCGCGCATTCAAGCAAAGTATGGCAGTCCAGAGTTTGTCACCCAATACATGGCCCTCAAGCAAAGCGCCTCGCCAAAGGTCAAGCGTAACAGCATAGATTGGCTCATCACTCAGTATCTTGAGTCTTATGATTTCAAAGCCCTGTCAGACGCCTCCAAGCGTGAGTATAAACGCTACCTCACTCTGATTTCACAGAAGTTCGGCAAAGCGCCCATCGATATAGCGACGAGGAATGACGCGATCGCTGCATATCGTCAGTGGCATCGAAGCATGCAAGACAAGCAACGCACTGCGAACTACGCGCTAGCTGTACTCAAGAAGCTGATGGCGTGGGCCGTCGACTCAGGCAATACGACCACCAATCCAACCGCGCAGATCAAACCAATCAAACGAAAAGGCAAATCAACGCGACGCGATATTATTTGGACAAAGGATCAAATTAACCATTTCAATACCGTCGCTGGGTGCCACGTCAAGAACCCATTCAATGCAGCACTCCTTACCTCTCAACGGAAGAAGGACATCATTGAGATGACTTGGGATGCGTATGATGGCGACACTATCAAGATCAGGCAATCAAAGACGGGTAAAGACGTCTGGATCAAGGTCCCGGAAGAACTCAAATGTATACTCGATGGCCTGGACCGCACACATGAAAGGGTCTTCTTGAACAGCCTTGGCCAGCCTTGGACACTGGATGGCTACGACAGCTCATTCCGTGCCGCAAAAATAGCAGCAAAGGTCAATGGTGTTACCTTTCATGACACGCGAGGCACGGCTGTCACCTTAGCATACATCGGTGGGGCAAGTTTCCGTGAAATATCACTAATGTCAGGACACTCTGAAAGGGAAGTGGAAGAGATCATCAATACTCACTACCTGAATCGCGCAGCAGCGGCCGACGCCATCGATGCGATCAAGAAAGTAAACCAGGCTGGAAAAGTGTAAACTGGCGAGGCAACCAAGCTAGAATTTGGGTGCAAGTATTTGTTTTATATAAATAAAATGGTGAGCCGTGATGGGTTCGAACCATCGACCTACTGATTAAAAGTCAGTTGCTCTACCAACTGAGCTAACGGCCCACTAGCGCGCTACTTAGAAAGGCGCACCGCCTTGGTCAAGCCCCAAATGCCGCGCAGCGCTGGATAACTTGTCTGCCTTGGCCTATATCGCCGCCATGGCTGCAGACGACTCATCATTTTTGCCCTTTATGAAGATGCACGGGCTGGGAAACGACTTTGTTGTCGTGGACGAGCGGGGAATCACTCCGCGCGTGGATAAGGCTGTGGCGGTCGCCATCGCGGACCGGCATCGCGGTGTCGGGTTTGATCAGTTAGCCGTGATGTCTGAGACGCCGGATGCCGATGTGCGACTGGTGTTCTGGAACAGCGATGGATCGCAGGCCGGCGCCTGTGGCAATGCAACCCGCTGTATTGCGCGGCATGTGATGGATCAGACAGGTGCGGCCGCGCTGACCCTAAAGACCGAGCGCGGGATCTTGCAGGCCAAGGATGCAGGCAATGGTCTGACGTCGGTGAATATGGGCCAACCGCAACTGGATTGGCAGCATGTGCCGCTGGCACACGCGATGGATACGCTGGAATTGCCGATTAAGGGCGCGCCAACCGCGACCGGCATGGGCAATCCACATTGTACCTTCTTTGTATATGACGCCGAGGCGATTGATCTCGCTACCAAAGGTGCAGAACTTGAACATCATCCGCTTTACCCAGAACGCACGAACGTACAATTCGCTAGCCTCATTGGCCCGAACCACCTGCGCATGCGCGTATGGGAGCGGGGCGTGGGCATTACGCTGGCCTCTGGATCGTCGTCTTGTGCCACAGCTGTTGCAGCTGCGCGCCGTGGTCTGACGGATCGTGATGTGACCATCGACCTTGATGGCGGCACCTTGCAGATCAGTTGGCGCGATGATGGCGTGTGGATGACCGGCCCGACCGCCCACGTGTTTGATGGGCAATGGCGGCTGTCATGACCAAAAACGCACCAATCTTTTCCAATCACGGCTGTCGTCTGAACGCCTATGAGACTGAGGCGATGAAAGAGCTTGCTACTGCCGCTGGTGTGGACAATGCGATTGTCGTGAATACCTGTGCAGTGACATCCCAGGCCGTGCGCAAGGCCCGGCAGGACATCCGCAAGCTGCGCCGCGATTACCCGGATGCGAAACTGATTGTGACTGGCTGTGCCGCGCAGACAGAGCCGGATACCTTTGCCAATATGGGCGAAGTTGATGTTGTCATCGGCAACACCGAAAAGATGGACCCCGCCACCTGGGCCGGCATGGCCCCCGACTTGATCGGGCAGACCGAATCTGTGCAGGTTGATGACATCATGTCGGTGACTGAAACTGCTGGACATCTGATTGATGGCTTTGGCACGCGCAGCCGCGCCTATGTTCAGGTCCAGAATGGTTGCGATCATCGCTGTACGTTCTGCATTATCCCCTACGGTCGCGGGAATTCGCGGTCTGTTCCTGCGGGCGTTGTCGTGGATCAGATCAAACGGCTGGTGGATACTGGCTATAATGAAGTCGTCCTTACCGGTGTTGACCTGACAAGTTGGGGCGCTGATCTGCCAGCAACGCCAAAACTGGGTGATCTGGTCATGCGCATCCTGAAACTGGTGCCTGACCTGCCGCGCCTGCGGATCAGTTCCATTGATAGCATTGAGGTGGATGAAAACCTGATGCAGGCAATTGCGACCGAACCACGTTTGATGCCGCATTTGCACCTGTCGCTACAACATGGCGACGATATGATCCTGAAACGGATGAAGCGCCGCCACCTGCGCGATGATGCCATCGCCTTTTGCCAAGAGGCGCGCACGCTGCGCCCGGATATGACTTATGGTGCCGATATCATTGCCGGTTTCCCGACGGAAACGGATGATATGTTCGCCAACTCATTGGCATTGGTTAAAGAGTGTGACCTGACATGGCTGCACGTCTTCCCCTATTCCCCACGCCCCGGCACACCTGCCGCCAAAATGCCGCCGGTGAACGGCAAACTGATCAAACAACGCGCCGCAGCTTTGCGCGCTGCTGGTACTGCGCAGGTGGATCGGCACCTCAAGGCGCAAGCGGGTAAAACCCATCGCATCCTGATGGAAAACGCCCGTATGGGCCGGACCGAACAATTTACCGAGGTTCTGTTCGACACTGACCAGCCTGAAAGTGTGATCGTGCAGGCGCAGATCACCGGATTTGCTGGCCAGCAACTGACCGCATGACGACACTACCGATCCTTTGGACGTTTCGACGGTGCCCTTATGCGATGCGCGCAAGGTTGGCGATCCAATCCAGCGGGCAGCAGGTGCAATTGCGGGAAATCCTGCTCAAGGACAAACCGACGCCCTTCCTTACCGCGTCACCCAAAGGCACGGTTCCTGTCGTGCAGAACGGCGACACTGTGATTGAAGAAAGCCGTGATGTAATGCTTTGGGCGTTGCGCCAGAACGATCCTGAAGGCTGGCTGGATATGCCTGAGGAAGGTTACGCTTTGATCGACACCTGCGATGGGCCGTTTAAAAGCGCCCTTGACCACACCAAATATGCAGTGCGCTTTCCTGACAGGGATGAGATGACCGAGCGTGCCAAAGCGATGGTGTTTCTGAACGACCTTAATGAACGACTGATGCAGAACACCTTCTTGACGGGTCCGAAATATTCGCTGGCTGATATGGCGATCCTGCCTTTCGTGCGGCAATTCGCAAACACAGACCGGGTGTGGTTTGATGCGCAAGGGCTTGGGCCACTTACTAAGTGGTTGGATAATTTCCTGACATCTGAGCGTTTTCGCAGCATCATGACAAAATATCCGCCTTGGCAAGCCGGACAGGATCAGGTCTTGTTTCCCTGAATTCGGAAAAGGAACCATGCCTATGCAACTCCTCATCTCACCCGCGTCACCGTTCGTGCGCAAAGTGCGCGTCTTGATCCGTGAAGTGAACCTGATGGACACAGTGGAAGAGGTGAATGTCACCACCACGCCGATGAATTCCGCATCCGAGGTTATCGCGGCGAACCCGATGGGCAAAATTCCCGCGTTGATCCGCGCGGACGGACCGGGCATCTATGATAGTCGGGTGATCACGCGGTTCCTGGACGATTTAGCCGGGTCGAACCTTTATCCGCAAAGCCGTATCTGGGAAATTCTGACACTAGAGGCGACGGCTGACGCGATTATGGATGCGACGGTAGCGATGTCATACGAGGCCCGGCTGCGCCCCGAAGAAAAGCAATCCGCCGACTGGGTAGAAGCGCAATGGGTGAAGGCAGCGCGCGGCATTACAGCTGTGAACAGCCGCTGGATGAGCCATCTGACAGGGCCGCTTAACATCGGGCAAATCGGGGTCGCCTGTGCACTTTCATACATTGATCTGCGGCATGATGAACGCGGCTGGCGGAATGGGCACGAAGCGCTGGCGAATTGGCATGCAGAATTCGCTGCAAGAGACAGCATGGTTGCCACCAAACCAGAGTGAGTATTTTAGAAGTTAAAGCTAACGCCAAAATTCAGCGCGTTGGTGACAATGTCAGCTTCCAACGTGCCGCCGCTTTCAAGATCGGCTTTATTAGACGAAAACGTACCCTTGTATTCGCCAAAAACCGACCACTGATCGTTAATCGGAAGGGATGCGCCCGCCAGCCATGTGGCAGCAGGCCCAGTCAGTTGATAGCCAAAGGTTTCTGAAGCACCATTCGTGACTTCGACATGGGGCAATGAAATGCCGACGCCACCACCAACATAAGGCGTGACATCACCCATCACATCGTTCCACCGGCGATAAGCATTGATCGTCAGCGTGTTCAGACCATCTGTGAATTCAAGCACTTCATAACCGGCGGGTAATGAACCATCGGTCGGATAAACCTTGTTGTGCGCGAAATCCAAACCAAAACCGAACGTTGGCGAACGCCACTGGGTCGCGCGAATCCCGTAATAGGGTGGGGCTTCGAAAGAACGGCCTTCCCATTCCTGGGAAAAGTCATCCGAACCAATTTCAGGATCTCGAATCGAAATGTCAGATGCGGGGGCCGATTGCACGCCACCATAAAAGCTCAGCTCAACATCTGCAGTCGCAAATGCGGGAACAATCATCAGGCTGATGAAGAAGGCCAAGGCGCGGTGCATAACGAAGTAATCCGAAGTGAGTGCTATCTAAAGTCGATAAACTTGTGCAACAAACCTGACAACAAAACATTAATCACCAATGTGTCACCATGATGCGAATGTGGCGCACCCAACACAACTATTGCTGATTTAAAGAAGAAATTCGCCGATTGCGGCAGAAAGAAGGCAACTTTATGTCCATACATCGCGCCCTACGTCGGATCAAAAGATTGGCGGCCTTAAACGATTCTCTGACGGCAGTTAACGATGTTTTTGGTATTGATCACTTACAACATGCGTCATGTCGGCCTGCGCGGGATTGTCCGCTGGACCTTGAAGGGTTTGATAGTTAAACAGCGCGGAAATTGACCGATCGCAGTATCGGTCTATTTTCTCGTGAGGGCAGCGAGCCCATCAAAAGAATCGGAGATGCATTAGTGTCACATGCAGATGATCATCAGGGCACACGCCGCGACTTTCTTTATTACGCAACCGCCGGTGCGGGTGTCGTGGTAACGGGCGCTGCGGTCTGGCCACTGGTAAACCAGATGAACCCTTCAGCAGACGTTTTGGCGCTTGCTTCAATCCGCGTTGATGTCAGCGCAGTTGATCCCGGCACACAGATTACTGTGCTTTGGCAGGGCAAGCCGGTCTTTATTCGGGCGCGGTCCGAAGAAGAAATCGCAGAAGCGCGCGCCGTTGATGTGAGCAGCCTGCCAGATGCAGACGCAAACAACGCCAACCTAGGCGAAGTACCGGCAACCGACGAAAACCGCGCTTTGACCGAAGACGGCATTTGGCTGGTTCAGATGGGTGTATGTACGCACCTTGGCTGCGTGCCTTTGGGCGATGCGGGTGACTTTGGCGGCTGGTTCTGCCCATGCCACGGTTCGCACTATGATACATCCGGTCGGATTCGCCGTGGCCCAGCGCCGCGCAATCTGCCCGTCCCTGTCGCGTCCTTCGTGGACGAAACAACAATCCAACTCGGTTAAGGAGAGAACAGTATGGCTGGTATTCCCCACGACCACTACGAACCAAATTCCAAAGGCGCAAAGTGGCTGCACTCGCGCTTGCCCATTGTGGGCCTGATGTACGACACCCTGATGTTGCCCACACCCAAGAACCTGAACTGGATGTGGATCTGGGGTATCGTTCTTGTTTTCACTCTTGTGCTGCAAATCATCACCGGCGTCGTGCTGGTGATGCACTATGTGCCACACGTTGATATGGCATTTGCGTCGGTCGAGCATATCATGCGCGACGTAAACGGCGGCCATATGATCCGGTATTTCCACCAGAACGGCGCGTCGCTGTTCTTTGTGGCGGTTTATGCGCACATCTTCCGGTCGCTTTACTATGGTTCATATAAATCACCGCGCGAGGTGACATGGATCGTGGGCATGTTGATGTATGTCCTGATGATGGGCACGGCCTTTATGGGTTACGTACTGCCATGGGGTCAGATGTCGTTCCACGGTACAGCTGTTATCACCGGCCTGTTTGGCGCGATCCCGTTCGTTGGTGAAAGCGTGCAGATCTGGCTGCTGGGTACGCCCAACGGTGCGATTGCGCAGCCTGCGTTGAACCGCTTCTTCTCACTGCATTATCTGCTGCCGTTTATCCTGCTGGGTCTGACAATTGTCCATATTTGGGCTTTCCACACCACAGGTAACAACAACCCAACGGGTGTTGAGGTGCGTCGCACATCAAAAGAAGATGCCGCAAAAGATACACTGCCGTTCTGGCCATATTTCGTGATCAAAGACCTATTCGCGCTAGCCATCATTCTGGCGCTGTTCGTCGCTGTTGTTGGCTTTATGCCAAATTACCTGGGTCACCCGGATAACTACATCCCGGCCAACCCATTGGCGACGCCTTCGCACATTGTGCCTGAATGGTACTTCTTGCCATTCTATGCCGTGCTGCGCGCGTTTGACCAAGACGTGTGGCTTGTGATCGCGGTAGATTGGATCACGTTCGGTATTGTTGACGCCAAATTCTTTGGTGTTGTGGCAATGTTCGGTGCGATCGTTGTAATGGCATTGGCACCATGGCTAGATACATCTTCGGTACGCTCTGGTCGTTACCGTCCGATGTTCAAATGGTGGTTCTGGGTGTTTGTCGTGAACTTTATCCTGCTGATGTGGGTTGGTGCGCGCCCAGCTGAGGGTATCTATCCTTACATCGCGCTGATCGGTTCGACGTATTGGTTTGCCTACTTCCTGGTGATCCTACCGCTTTTGGGTGTGATCGAAAAACCAAATACGCCACCGTCAACTATCGAAGAAGACTTCAACGCGCACTACGCGCCGAAAGGTGACGGCGCCAAACCCGTCGCCAGCCCGGCCGAGTGAGAAAGGACCAAAAGTAATGTTCCGTAAATTATCACTCACCGCAGCAATGGCGCTTGCCCTCACCGCAGGGCAAGCCACCGCTGCCGAGGTGGATATTGAAGTCATCGACTATGACTTCTCATTCGAAGGTCCATTTGGCAGCTTTGATCAAATGCAGCTTCAGCGTGGCCTTCAGGTTTACACTGAAATTTGCGCAGCCTGTCATGGTCTGGAATACGTTGCTTTCCGCAACCTGTCAGACGAAGGCGGGCCGGGGCTTCCTGAAGATCAAATGCGGGCCTATGCCGAATTCTATGAGATTTTCGACCAGGCTTTGTTTGATGGCGAAGGTGATTTCCGCACCGCCACACCTGCAGATAAGTTTCCAGCTTCAAGCCTGTCCAACGCACCTGATCTAAGCCTGATGGCAAAAGCGCGTGCAGGTTTTAGCGGCCCATACGGGACAGGCATCAGCCAATTTGTGAACGGTATGGGTGGCGCAGAATACATCGCGTCCCTGATGACTGGCTACCATGAAGAACCGGAATGCGCGCTTGAAGGTGAGCCGATGGACGGTTTCTATAACGCAGCCTTCGCTGCCGGTGGTTTCCCTGAAAGCTGTAAAGACGAGAATGGCAAGCACAAGGTGCCAGGTTCCTGGATCGCAATGTCGCAACCGCTGTGGGGCGATGATGTTGATTATGCAGATGGATCATCCACTGATCTGGAAGCGGTATCAATGGATGTTGCAGCGTTTCTGATGTGGACAGCAGAACCAAAGCTTGTCGCCCGCAAAGAAGCTGGCCTGACAGGTGTTTTGTTCCTGACCGTTTTGTCTGTACTTCTGTATCTGACAAACAAGCGTCTGTGGGCACCGCATAAACACAAAGATTAAATCACTTTGATCTAGCTAATACAAAGGCCCGCCAAATTGGCGGGCCTTTTGCGTTATGTAAGGTGGAACATGTTTCACCTTACCCCAAATAAGCCTTCAATGCGGGGGGTGGGTCATTGAACAACACATCTGTTGCGACGGGTGCGCTGACCTGACCGTCTGTGACTAAAGCTGCCATATCTGCAATACGCCGTGCATCTGCGGGATCATGGGTCACCATGATTACCGTCTTGCCTGCCGCGACCAGCTTTGATTGCACGAGATCCAGCATCTCGTCTTTAAGCGCTGGCCCTAAGGCCGCAAAGGGTTCATCTAATAAAACAACGGGCCGGTCCGCGACAAGAACACGCGCCAGCGCAACCCGACTTTGCTGACCACCCGACAAAGCATTTGGTTTGCGATCGCCAAAACCATCCAGCCCCACATCGGCCAATGCTGTGGCGACCGAGGCTTTATCCGGGGCACTCAACCGTAAATCTGGCCGCAATCCCAACCCGACATTTTGCGCGGCGGACAAATGCGGGAACAGGTTGTTATCCTGAAACAACATACTGACAGGCCGCGCACCCGGTGCCGCGTCTGTCAGATCGGCGTCACGCCAAAGTAACCGACCAGACACCGGTGACAAGAACCCTGCAATCGCCGCCAATAATGTTGACTTACCGGCCCCTGACGGGCCAATCAGCGCAATAGCCTTGCCAGGATCAAAAGCGATATCAGCACGCAGCGAAAACGACCCTTGCCGCAATATTAGATTTTCACATGTCAGCATCAGCCCGCCCCCAACGGTCGCATATCCAAAAGAGCGTAAAACTCAACGCCACCAGCAAAAGCGCTGCACCCGCCGCCGAATCCATCCGGTAAGCCCCCATCAAACGATACATCGCAAGTGGCAGCGTCTCTTCCGATTGCCCGGCGAATAAGGCAATAACCCCAAGGTCCCCCATGGATAAAGCGGCCGCCAGCCCAGCTGCAAACCCCAATGGGCGGCGCACGCGCGGCAAGATCACTAAACGCACCCACGATCCTTTGGCGATATCCAAGGACAGTGCCAAACGTCCATAGTCTTGCTTGATCTGTTCAACTGCGGGTGCCAACGCCCGCAATGCAAATGGCAATGCCAAGGTCGCATTCACCAGCATCGTTACAAGCAGGGCAACATCAGCAGGCCGGATGAACGGAAACACCAACAGAAATGCACCCGTTCCAACAACCAGACCCGACGCCGCAAGTGGCATAACCCCGACGATCGACACCATCATCTCGCCTCGCAAGGCAAGCGCAAGTGCCATCAGTACGCACAATAGGGCCGAACCCAGCGCCACAAGCACCGATCGAAACGCTGCGGCCCAGATGGCGGCTGGCATATTGAAGAATTCGGGTAGTCCACGCAGCACGATCATCGCCAGTGGCAACAACAGAAAAATGGCTGCCAATATGATCACACCATAATCGACCCCGGGACGCGCCAAATCCCACCGCCGTACCACACGGTCCAGCCCGGTCCCAATCGGGTCGTTACCGGTTACGCGCCATGCCAAGACGGCACCAAGAACGCAAAGCACAAATTGAATGCAGGCAAGCAGCGCCGCGCGACCCAGATCAAAGTCAAAGCGGACTGCCTGATAGATAGCCAACTCTACCGTTGTTGCACGCGGGCCGCCGCCCATCGTTAGCGCCACTGCAAAACTCGTCAGGCAAAGCAGGAATATGACAAGGAATGTGCTGGGCACAACTGCGCGCAACATCGGCAGTTCCAGCACCCGCCAAATCGGAACATTAAGCGACGCGGCCAAGCGAAACCGCTCCGCCGGGATAGACAGCCAGCCTTGCAGAATGAAACGTACCGCCAGCGGCATGTTGAAGAACACATGAGCCAGCACAACACCATGCAGGCCAAAGATTGAAATCGGCGCGATGCCCAGCCATGCCAATCCGGTGTTCAACAGACCGGCACGCCCGAATATCGCGAGAAGCCCCAGTACGGCCACGATGACAGGCAACAAAAACGGCGCACCTAATAGCGTGATCAGCAATTGTCGGCCCCAAAACTGTCGCCGCGCTAGGGCGCGGGCCACAGGGATTGCCAACATAACGCTAAAAAAAGCAGAGAGAAGCGCCTGCATAACCGTAAACCCGATTGCGGACCAATCCGCAGGGTCCAATCCGTCGCCCCATTCAGCACGCCAGGCAACTGCGCCCAGCGTGCCAAGGGTCAACACAAGCACCAACACCCCGGCAAGGGCGTCCGGCCAACGTGCTGTTACCGGGACAGCGCTGTGCGCCATTCATCCAGCGCGACGTCACGCTTTGCTGCGGCATCTTCGGGTGACAACAACAAGGACTTTGCAGGCGTCACCAAGGTTTCAAACCCTTCAGGCAAGCCCCCTTCGGGTGTGACAGCAGGGTACATCCAGTTTGTTGTCGGGATCACGCTTTGAAACCCCTCAGATACCATGAAGGCAAGGAATTTGTCCGCCAGCTCAGGTTGATCAGTCCCTGCAACTTTGCCCGCAACCTCGACCTGCATGTAGTGGCCTTCGTCAAAGGCCCATGCAACTTTGCTGTCATCTTCTTCAGCGATCAGATGATAGGCCGGTGATGTGGTGTAGGACAAAACAGCATCTGCTTCGCCTTCAAGGAACATCCCGTAAGCTTCAGACCAGCCAGACGTAACGGTAACGATGTTGTCGGACAGGTCAGCCCACAGCGCCGGGGCGTCATCCCCATAAGCTGTCTTGACCCACATCAGCAGACCCAAACCGGGTGT
Source organism: Roseobacter sp. CCS2 (assembly GCF_000169435.1). Lineage (GTDB taxonomy): Bacteria > Pseudomonadota > Alphaproteobacteria > Rhodobacterales > Rhodobacteraceae > Yoonia. Next base: position 1,152,451 of record NZ_AAYB01000001.1, read on the forward strand.
GGATGAGCGCGGGTCCTGAATAACGATTTGCGCATCGCTATCCGCAAGGGCACGCAGTGACTGAGGTGCATCTGCACCTGCATTGCCCACAAAGGCAAAGTAACCCCAATCAAACGGCAAGAAATCAGCGTCTGTCCATTCAATGGGCAAATCCAGATCAGCATTGATACCATGGGGCGCGAATAACCCGGTTTCACGGGCAGCTGCGGTCAGGTTGGTGTCCAGACCCAGCACGATATCTGCATCCGTGCGTGGCCCCTCCAACTGCAAGCGCGCTAGCAAGGCCGCGCCATCACCAGCCCCTACGAATTGCAGATCGCAAGCACATTCAGCCTCAAACGCCGTTTCAATTGCAGGGCCAGGGCCCCATTCCGTGACAAAACTGTCGTAGGTCAGAACTTGCAGCACCGGGGTTTCGGCCCATGCGCTTGTGGCGCATAGGGCAAGTCCCGCAACAGCTGGCAGATAGGTGGCTTTTTTCATCGTATCCTCCAAATGCGACGGGCGGATTGGGGGATAGCGGGGATGCTAAACCTTCCCTCCGCCGGTCTTAACCGGTTCAGGTTCAACGGGTCCGCATAATTGCATCTCAGCCAGTTGTTGGCCCCCCGAGGTACACCTTAGCTAAGATGGATTGCGCAAGGACGCAAGGGAAAGCACTTGAGCCTGATTGTCACCCCCGCTAGACCCGTCTGGCAAAGGGGATTTCCATGTCGATCAACAGCTTCGGTCATCTGTTCCGGTTCACCACATGGGGCGAAAGCCATGGGCCTGCCTTGGGCGCCACTGTGGACGGGTGCCCCCCCGGCGTGCTGCTGGAAGCGCCGATGATCCAGCAATGGATGGACAAACGCCGCCCCGGATTGAATAAAAATACCACCCAGCGGAACGAACCCGATGCAGTAAAAATCTTGTCCGGCGTATACGAAGGTAAGACAACGGGAACGCCAATTCAGTTGATGATTGAAAATACAGACCAGCGATCAAAAGACTATGGCGATATCATCAACACATTCCGGCCCGGCCATGCGGATATCACCTATCATCAGAAATACGGGTTGCGCGACCCGCGCGGCGGCGGGCGGTCTTCGGCGCGGGAAACGGCTTCGCGTGTCGCAGCGGGGGGTGTTGCACGAGAGGCGATCAAGGCGATTGCGCCAGGTGTGCAGATTAAAGGCTATATGACCCAGATGGGGACCAAGCAGATCGATCCCGCGAAGGTCGACTGGGACCAAATTGATCAAAACGATTTCTTCTGCCCCGATGCAGAAGCAGCAGCCGAATGGAACGACTATCTGGCGTGGTTGCGCAAAGACGATCACAACTCTGTCGGTGCGATCATCGAAGTTGTGGCGCGCGGCGTACCCGCAGGTATTGGCGCACCTGTTTATGCTAAGTTAGACACTGATTTAAGCGCTGCGATGATGTCGATCAACGCCGTCAAAGGTGTCGAGATTGGCGAAGGCATGGCCGCCGCCGCCCTGACAGGGCGCGACAACGCGGATGAGATTTTTATGGGTCCAAATGGGCCACAGTATTCGTCAAATCACGCAGGTGGCATCCTTGGCGGCATCAGCACCGGTCAGGATATAGTGGTCCGCTTTGCTGTAAAGCCGACCTCGTCCATTCTGTCGCCGCGCAAATCCATTCGCATGGATGGCAGCCCAACAGAGGTGGTGACAAAGGGGCGGCACGACCCTTGTGTCGGCATCCGGGCCGTCCCTGTGGGTGAAGCGATGATGGCCTGCGTTATTTTGGATCATCTACTGTTGGATCGTGGCCAAACTGGCGGGGTCCGCGGGATGATCGGGTAAGGTGGATCCTGATCCACCTTACTGTTTGGACAATTGTACCGCCAGAATACCACCTGCGATAATTGCCACACCCAGCACATCCAGAACGCCAATCGACTCGCCCAGCAAAGCCGCCGCAATGGCGACCCCAAGGAATGGATTGAGAAAGTGAAAGGTTGATGCTTTCACAGCCCCGATGCGCCCGACCAGCAAAAACCAAACCAAAGTTGCCGCCAAACCGGACACCAGGGTTGTGTAGACAAATGCAACGACCAACTGCCAGTTCCAGGTGACGTCCCACACCTCAAGCGTTAACGCTGGCACCCATAGTAATGTGCTACCCACAAGCATTTGCAGGCCAACGATCATCAGCACATTGCCACCCGATGATGCGCCCAATACCGCCAGCGTCGCGATGGTCAAAGAGATGACGCCAATCACGCACAGGGTTAATCCATATAGATCAACGCCACCCTGTAGCCTTGCGCCCATAATCAGGACCACACCCAACAGCCCGGCAATCAGCCCGATAATGCCTAGCGGTTTAACCTTGGTGCCAAAGACAATCCATCCTGCCAGCGCCACCAAAAGCGGCATGGTCGACGCAATGATTGCCGCCAAAGACGCCGGGATGGTCTGCATCGCCACAAAATTCAAACCCAAATAAAGCGCATTCTGGCAAACACCAAAAATCACAACACCCAGCCACTGTTTGCACGACAACCGCGCCGATTGGCCCAGCGCCCATGCGATGGCAACGCCAATCAGCCCAGAAATAAGAAACCGCAGGGCCAGCGCACTGAGCGGTGGCGCATATTCAACAATGACACGGGCAGAAGTGAAAGCGGATGACCACATGAGGGCAAACGCGAGGCCCATGAAGATTGCTTTGATGTCCATCAAGTTGACCTAGCGGACATACTGGGAATATTGAATGACAAAAGACATGAACGTGGGCCTTACCATTCCAGGGTGCCTTACATTAGTTATGCGGACATGGCAGTCATTCATTCTTATCTATTTAAAGTCCGGTCTTAGGTCCTAGACTGTAACGACGTTTTGCAGCTCAACGACTTCCCGAAAGTTCCGCTGCGGCTGAATCATCGATCAAAGCAGATTGAGCAAAACGTTTGCGATCCTCAACCTGCAATATAATGGACTCGACACTTTTGGCATCATCTTCCAGATGAAAAACGCGCAGGTCAATAAAGCCGTCACAGGGGTTCTCAATAGCTTTCACTGCCTCAAGGTCAGTCAGGCTAAGCTGGTCCATCGCGCATCCTTCGGCTGGAATATCTGTTAAAAGCGTCCCTTCATCAAACGCCCAAAGATACCTCTTTCGGCCTTGCGTCTGCGTCGATGACACCGACGCTGGCCCAAAAAGGCGGATGGCATTGTCAACGACGTTGCGCAGCTGCGGCTGTCCATCTGGCGCATCAAAAACATACGACACACTGAACCAATGCATTTGAGAACCGCTTGGAGGAGCCGAGAAGAAAGTGCTAACAGATGTTTCGGCTGTGTCACCCGACCCAAGCCAAGCGGCTTCGCCATCAAACGTAAGCTTTCGTGGCGCAATTAGTCCCTGTAGCCTGTCATCAAAGTCTACTTGTTCATAGGTCATTTCAACTTCGAAATCATGAAGAAGAGTACATAGCTCTACCGGTGTCTGGCCATGCTCCAGACCTAAGATAGAGCTAAATGAAAATGCCCAGTCGGTTCCATCTATAGGTGTTTCGTCTGATGACCATCCGTCACTTGATGCAAAAGCCAAACAACGTTCGTTATCCGATTTACAACTTGCCAGAATACTAAAGCTGACGAGTAAAAGAAGTCTAACCAAGTTACTTCTCCGAAGCTTGTTTCAGCGCACGCATTTCACATCGCCGGTATTCGCACAACCCGTAGCAATGGCCAGTTTGCGGTCAAATCTGCCCTTCACCAAAAAGGGCCGCCCTTTCGAGCGACCCTTTCAAAATCTCACGTCAGCCAAAAAGGCCGAACGACTTAGCCGTTTACGCTGTCTTTCAGCGCTTTGGCGATTGTCATTTTGACAACCTTATCCGCGTCTTTCTTGATCTGCTCACCCGTGGCTGGGTTGCGGACCATACGCTCTGGGCGCTCGCGGCAGTAGATTTTGCCGACGCCAGGAAGTGTCACAGCGCCGCCGCCGGATACTTCTTTGGTGATGATACCAGTCACGGCGTCAAGCGCGGAACCCGCAGCTTTTTTATCCATGCCTGTTTCTTCGGCCAGTGCAGTTACGAGCTGCGCTTTTGTCATTGGTTTTGTAGCCATCAATCTGGTCTCCCTCAATTTGCCCCAGCAGTAGGGCCTGTTACCCGCACATCTAACGGTATGTTGTGTGAAACCACAACGATTAGTGTAGGTTTACAAGGGAAAAAGTGCTGTTTTTGCATTTTTTGGCCGATCAGAGGAAGGCTGTCTCTTCAAAACTACGTAATTTCCGGCTATGAATGCGTTCCAGTGGCATTTCGCGCAAGCGTTCCATGGCCCGAATGCCGATCATCAGATGCGCCGCTACTTGGGTTTTATAGAAATTTGAGGCCATGCCGGGTAGTTTCAACTCACCATGCAGCGGCTTATCGCTGACACAAAGAAGCGTTCCGTAAGGCACACGGAACCGGAAACCATTCGCTGCAATCGTGGCACTTTCCATATCCAGCGCAATGGCCCGCGATTGTGACAGGCGCTGCACCGGCCCTGCCTGTTCGCGCAATTCCCAGTTGCGGTTGTCGATCGTGGCAACCGTACCGGTCCGCATGATCCGTTTAAGCTCATACCCTTCAAGCTCTGTCACATCAGCCACAGCCGTTTCCAGCGCAATCTGGATTTCTGCCAAAGCAGGGATCGGCACCCAGACGGGCAGATCGTCATCCAAAACGTGATCTTCACGCAGATACGCATGCGCCAGAACGAAATCCCCCAGCCGTTGCGAATTGCGCAGCCCAGCGCAGTGGCCGACCATCAACCAGGCATGAGGACGCAAAACTGCAATATGGTCTGTTGCGGTCTTTGCGTTCGACGGGCCCACCCCGATATTCACCAAAGTGATCCCACTGCCGTTGGCACGTTTCAGGTGATAGGTCGGCATTTGCGGCAACTTGCCGGGTAAGGGCAGTGGTGCATCTGCATCCGTGATCTCAACATTCCCAGTACTGACAAAACTGGTGTAGCCGCTTTCCGGATCAGCCAGCATGTGGCGGGCGTAAGCCTCAAACTCTTCTACGTAGAACTGATAGTTGGTAAACAGCACATGGTTTTGGAAATGCTCTGCCGCAGTTGCAGTATAATGTGCCAAACGCGCCAGTGAATAATCAATGCGTTGTGCGGTAAAGGGCGCCAAGGGCCGCGCACCATCGGGGTAGGTAAACGCCTCACCATTTACAATATTGTCGTGCGTGGTGCTTAGGTCAGGCACATCAAAGTTGTCGCGCAGGTTGAATTCCATTGATCCGTCATGCGGCACCGTCAGCCCCGGATCATTGGCCGCCGCAAAATGCACCGGCATTTCGGTGCTGGATGCGCCGATCACAACAGGCACACCATGGCTTTCGATCAACAGCCCAATCTGCTGTTCCAGATATGCTGCAAACAGATCAGGCCGTGTGATTGTCGTGGCATAGACCCCGGGTTCAGCAACATGGCCAAAGGACAGGCGGGTATCTGTTTTGGCATAGGTTGTCGTCGTCAGGCGAATTTCCGGATAGTAAGCGCGCACCCGGGTTTCCGGCTGGCCGTTGGCAAGTGCAGTCGAAAAATTCTCGGACAGGAATTGGACCGCCGTGTTGTAAAGCTCTTGTAACCGCGCGACGGCTTTCTTGGCGTCGGTGAAGCTTTCAGGTTGTGGGACATCGGGTGTCCGGATTGTCACTTTATGTGCGACGTTCATGCATTTTCCTCAAATATATCAGTAATTTCAAACTTATCGACATCAACCAAGCCCAAATCAGAGATCCTGAGCGATGGGATAACGACAAGCGCCAGCAGCGAATGCTGCATATAGGCGTTGTTCAATGTGCAGCCACAGGCGGCCATGGCTGCGACCATCTGATCTGCTTTGGCAGCCACTTCTGCCGCGGGGCTGTCAGACATAAGCCCGGCAATCGGCAGTTCAACAAGTGCCAGTTCCTTGCCGTCTTTCCAAACGGTGACGCCGCCACCGACATCGCCTAGCCTGTTCCCTGCTGCAGCCATCATCGCGCGGTCGGTTCCCACAACAATCATATGGTGACTGTCATGGGCAACGGTTGAAGCCATGGCCATTTTGCCAGTGTATCCGAACCCGGACACAAAACCATTCACGACCTTCCCCGTGCCTTGGTGTCGCTCAACAAGGGCAATTTGATAGGTGTCACCTTCGCCTTCAACCAAGCCGTCCACTACAGGCAGTTCGGCTGTCAAAGCCTCGGTCGGCGCTTGGTTTTCAACCACACCGATGACCTTGGCTTTGACCTTGTTCTTGCCTTCAGGTGCCTGAATCGCAAAGTCGGACGGTCCCAACACCTTTCCCATATGCACAGTTTTCCGTGCATCATCGGGCCAAGTATAATGCGGACACTCCACTGTGATCTTGCCATCCCGCGCGACGGTCCGCCCGCGTGCGATGACGTCCTCAATCGGCAGCGTCGTCAAATCAGAGGTCAGGATCACATCCGCGCGGCGCCCCGGCGCAATTGATCCAATCTCGCGTTCCAGCCCAAAATGCGTGGCTGTGTTGATCGTTGCCATTTGCAAGGCGATCACCGGATCACACCCGCAGGCAATCGCATGGCGCAAAACGCGGTTCATGTGTCCGTCATTGACCAGCGTGCCTGCCATGCAATCATCCGTACACAGAATGAAGTTACGCGGATCAAGACCCTTTTCTGTCACCGCCGTAATCTGGCTTTCCACATCATACCACGCCGACCCAAGGCGCATCATCGACCGCATACCATTGCGGACGCGGGCGATTGCATCCGCTTCGGACGTGCCTTCATGATCGTCAGCCGCACCCCCTGCGACATAGGCCGAAAACGCAACGCCCTTGTCAGGCGACGCATAATGCCCACCAACGGTTTTACCCGCGTTCATCGTCGCCGCCATTTCGGCCAGCATTTGGGGGTCGCCATTAATCACACCGGGGAAATTCATCATCTCGCCCAGCCCGATGATGCCTGGCCACGCCATCGCCTCGGCCACATCCGCGGCGGAAATTTCAAACCCGGTTGTCTCCAAACCGGGCGCAGAAGGCGCACAGGATGGCATTTGGGTGTAGATATTCACGGGCTGCATCAGGGCTTCGTCATGCATCATGCGTACACCGCGCAAACCCAGCACATTCGCGATCTCATGCGGGTCGGTGAACATTGTCGTTGTGCCATGCGGGATCACAGCGGCAGCGAATTCTGCGGGTGTCAGCATACCGCTTTCGATGTGCATATGACCATCGCATAGACCGGGGATCAGATAGCGGCCTTCGGCCTCGATCACCTGCGTGTCGTCACCAATACAGTGCGACGCATCAGGGCCAACATAGGCAAAGCGCCCTTCAGCCACGGCCACCTGCCAGCCATCCAGAATTTCACGGGTTTGCACATTGACCAGCTTGCCACCGCGAATGACCAAATCGGCCTTTTCGCGCCCGGCAGCAACGGCCACCAATCGGGGGGCCACATCGGCCCATGATTTGAAATGCGTTTCCATCCCCAATGGTTTCACCGAATGGGGGGACGTTCAAGGGGTGTTAAAGGTTCTGCAACTGCAACGGCTTTTGGTCAGGGTTCAGGCGAAACATGGCAAGGTTCAAAGCCGCTGCAACGGTCACCCATGCCAGATAAGGCACAAAGGCCAATCCCGCCCAGAAATCCAACTGGAAATGCGTGATCGTCGCGCCTGCAACCGCCAACCACAGGCAGGCCATCACGGGCAAAGACGCTTTCAGATGACGCAGCCCAAAAAACACCGGTGTCCACAATGTATTGAACGCGATTTGCAGACCCCAGAACGCCATAGCGTAAGCGTTACCGTCCAAAACAGCGACACGCGCGCCCGCGAAAGCGATCAGCAGATAGATTGACGTCCATGCCACAGGAAAAACCCAATCTGGCGGGACCCATGTTGGTTTATTCAGGCTCTTGTACCACTCACCCGTCGGGAAAAGCGCGCCGGTCGCACCTGCACCAAAGGTCGCCGCAAGAAATAGGCAGAAAAGAAAGATATCCATAGCAGGCCCCTTTCAAGGATCCCGCTACACCTAGGCCATCGGGCGGTCAGTTCCAATGCCTGCTTCGCGGGCTTTCAGTTCAGCAAGAATTTCCAAGACTGAGGTTGAACGCCCATGTTCCGGTTTGATCCGGCTGGCCGCATCGACCAGAAAAGCCACTTCTGGCAGTGGTTTGGCATAGATTACCGCTGATTTTGGCATAATCAATGACGTCGCTGTGCGCCCACTGGCCTGCATCAACCAGCCCAATTTCTGACGGCCTGTGGTGCGCGCGCGCATTGAAATGCTATCATATCCTTGGCGACGCAGTTGTTTGCCGATGCCAGCATAGATCAAACGGGCGGCCCAAATCCCGGTACGCGTCTGCAAAGGCAACACGTCAATGCCAGCCTCAGATCGCAGGTAAAGCCGGTTCGCTTCTGCCAGCAATCGTTTCACCATACGCCGCACATCTTGGGACGGCAGCGGTTCACGCACAAAGTTGATGGGATCAATCCCTGCTTCAGCCAACCAATCCAGTGGCAGGTATATCCGGCCCATTCGGGCATCTTCGCCCACATCACGCGCGATATTCGTCAACTGCATCGCCACGCCAAGATCACAAGCACGCGCCAAAGCGTCAGGATCACGGACGCGCATCAGCACGCACATCATCGCACCCACAGCGCTGGCAACGCGGGCAGAATAGTCTCTTACACCGCTCAAAGTGTCATAGCGATGTTCCGCTGCGTCCCAGGCAAGACCTTCTAACAAGGCCTCTGGCAACGCCCGCGGCATATCAAATTCTTCGATAATCGCAGCAAAAGCGCGATCTTCGGGCGCGTTCTTGGGCGCGCCGGCATAAGCCGCATCCAACCTCTCTTGCAGGCGAAGGACAGCGCTGGCCTGATGATCGCCCTCATCAACCTCGTCATCCGCCAAGCGGCAAAAAGCATAAAGCGCAAGCGCAGGATCACGGACCTTGGGAGGTAACAATTTGCTTGCCGCATGAAACGACAGTGATCCATGCCGGATCGCCTCGCGGCAATGTTCAAGGTCAGCGGGGCGGATCATTCGGCGGCGACTTTCAATTCAGGCATGACAGGCGCATCCGGCACCATCTTGGCCAATACTTCTGCGCTTGAAATAACACCGGGGACACCCGCGCCGGGATGCGTGCCAGCGCCCACCAGATAAAGGCCCTTGGCCTCTTCGCTCACGTTATGAGGCCGGAACCATGCGGATTGCAGAATGCGTGGTTCAATCGAAAAGCCCGATCCGTTGGGCGATAAGTATCTGTCGCGGAAATCTTCAGGCGTCAGGACCATTTCGGTACTGATGTGATCAGCAAAGCCCGGCAAATGCTTATCGACTTCGGCCTGCACCTTGGCCTTGTAGCTTTCAAGTTCCTTGTCCCAATCCACCGCGTTGTCGAAACCCAAATGCGGTACAGGGGACAGGACATAAAACGTATCGTCACCCGCAGGTGCAACACTTGGGTCCGTTTTTGACGGACGGTGAATATACAGGCTCATGTCGTCAGACAGTTTGCCCTTGATGAAGATATCCCGCAGCAATCCCTCATAACGGGGTGCATTGCTGATGGTATGATGGCCCACATCCGGCCACATCTTTGCGGTGCCTTTGGTGCCGAAATACCAGACAAACAAGCCCATCGACCAACGGCGGGATTTCAGTTTCTTGTCGGTCCATCGTTTGCGTGGCTGATTGCGCAACAGACGCTGATAGGTATGGCCTGCATCCGCATTGCTGACGACAAGGTCAGCATGAATAGTGTCTGAATTCGTCAGTTTAACGCCCTTCGCAGCGCCCTCTTCGATCAGGATCTCGTCAACTTCAACGCCCTGCCGCAGCTGACCGCCTTGGGACCAGATCACATCGGTCATCGCCTTGGCAATCTGCTGCACCCCGCCCATCGCGTAATGCACACCAAATTCCTTTTCAAGGTAGGCCACAAGCGCATACATTGATGTCACATGCATCGGGTCACCACCGATAAAAAGCGGATGAAATGATAGCGCCATACGCAATCGGGGGTCTTTCACCCGTGCCTTGGCCAGCCCAAGGATCGACCGATCCGCGCGCAGCATCGCAAACTGCGGCAACACCTTGATGGTTTCCCAAAGGCGGTGCATCGGTTTGGCCACCATGCCTTCAAATCCCACAACGTACCGGGCTTCACTGTCCTTCAAGAACCGCTTGTATCCTTTGACATCACGCGGGCTAAGCCGCGCAACCTCGGCAAGCATCGCATCTGTATCCTGACGGGCCGTAAAGGTAGACCCATCCTGCCAGCGGACCTCATAAAATGGATCCATAGGGCGCAGGTCGATGTCTTTGTGGAAGTCGCGCCCACAGGCGGCCCATAAATCCTCGTACACTTGGGGTACGGTAATAATCGTTGGACCAAGGTCGAATCGATGCCCATCTTGCGTGACGGATGACCCCCGGCCACCGGGCTGATCCAGGCGGTCCAACACCGTCACGGCATAGCCTTTTGCACCTAAACGCATCGCCGCCGCGAGGCCGCCAAGCCCCGCACCGATGACAATTGCTGCATTTGAATCACTTGGTTCAGCTGTAATCATAGCCTCACAGTAGTAGTGTAACGCCAAGTTGACAATTCTTATGTCAACATCTTCCCAAGTCAGGGCCAATATGTCAGGATAAATTGACACGACCACGAGGTCCTACACGTGACTCAAACCGTCAGCCTGTCTTTCTTCCGCTTCGCCGGGCCGCTTGCCCGCGCGTGGGCGTTGACGATGATGGGCGGCGCACGACTGCCGTTATCCCGCACCCCCGACATCGGATTTTGGAAGCTGTGTGGATCAGGCACGGGCGAAGGGTTCACCCCTGTCCCCAACACTGCCGTCTATGCGATCCTTGCCACCTGGCCAAATGCGGAAACTGCACACAAACGAACGCAAACAGGCATTTTTGCCACTTATCAAAAACGCGCAGCCGAAAACTGGACCGTATTCCTGCAAACGCAGACCGCGCGCGGCGAATGGTCTGGGCAATCCCCGTTCAAACCTACAACGGCCGAAACATCCGGCCCGCTTGCGGCACTGACGCGTGCCACGATCAAACCCAGCATCCTGACCCGGTTCTGGGGTCGCGTCCCAAATATATCGCAGATGATCGGCAAAGACCCCAACGTCGCCTTTAAGATCGGCATTGGCGAAGTGCCAATGCTGCACCAAATCACCTTTTCCATCTGGCCATCTGAAAAAGCGATGGCCGGGTTCGCCCGCACTGGGCCCCATGCGGACGCCATTCGCGCTGTGCGCGATGAAGGCTGGTTTCGCGAAGAACTTTATGCCCGTTTCGCAGTCCACTCTGACCGGGGCACCTGGAACGGCACCTCACCTTTAGCCAAACTCGAGGCAACCTAGATGCACCCTTTTCCATTCTCCGCCATCGTCGGCCAGGACGAGATGAAGCAAGCGATGATCCTTACCGCAATCGACGCCAGTATCGGCGGCGTTCTGGTGTTTGGTGACCGCGGAACAGGAAAATCAACAGCGGTGCGTGCGTTGGCTGCATTGTTGCCGCCAATCAAGGCGATCAAAGGCTGCCCAATCAATAGCGCCAAGGCGAAGGACGTGCCGGACTGGGCGCAGGTTTCGACCAAGCGCGCACAGGACATGCCGACGCCTGTTGTCGATCTGCCCTTGGGCGCGACCGAAGACCGAGTGACCGGCGCGCTTGATATCGAAAAGGCGCTAACCAAGGGCGAAAAGGCGTTTCAGCCGGGTCTGTTGGCCCGCGCGAACCGTGGCTATCTTTATATCGACGAGGTGAACCTGCTTGAGGATCATATCGTTGATCTGCTGCTTGACGTTGCCCAATCAGGTGAAAATGTGGTCGAGCGCGAGGGCCTGTCGATCCGTCATCCTGCGCGATTTGTGCTTGTTGGCTCCGGTAACCCAGAAGAAGGCGAATTGCGCCCGCAACTATTGGACCGCTTTGGTCTGTCCGTCGAAGTTGCGTCCCCCAAAGAGATCGACACCCGGGTCGAAGTGATCAAACGCCGCGATGCCTTTGAGAATGACAATGCCGCCTTCATGTTGCGTTGGCAGGCCGAAGATGCTGCTATCCGCGATCGTATTCTGAAAGCAAGAAAGTCTCTGACAAAGCTGAAAACGCCTGAAAAGACACTGATCGACGTCGCTGAATTGTGCCTCGCGCTCGGCTCTGACGGTTTGCGCGGCGAATTGACCTTGCTAAAAGCCGCCCGCGCCTATGCCGCATGGCGCGATGACACCGCGTTGACCCGTGCGCATGTGCGCGAAGTGGCCCCGATGGCCCTACGTCACCGCCTGCGCCGCGATCCACTGGATGAGGCAGGCAGCGGTACACGCGTTGCCCGTACCGTGGAAGAAGTCCTTGGCTAATCAAAGCTGGACCCATGCAACGCTGGCGCTGCAACTGCTGCGGATTGATCCGGGGCTTGGCGGTATTTGCATCCGCGCACGTGTCGGTCCGGTGCGTGACCGGTTGATGGCAATGGTTGATCCCGATGCAAGGCGCCTACATCCAGCGATTTCTGATGAAGCCCTTTTTGGCGGGTTGGACCTGTCAGCGACACTGGCAAGCGGTCATCTGGTGCAAGAACAGGGATTATTGGCAACCCCCGGCACCCTTATTCTGGCGATGGCAGAACGGGCGACGACTGGGCTTGCTGCACGATTGGCTGTGGCTTTGGATAAAGGGAAAAACCACACTCTGGTGGCTTTGGACGAAGGGGCCGAACCCGACGAATGCCTGAACCCTAAACTGGCGGAACGGCTGGCGTTTCATGTGGATTTGTCGGACTGCTGCTTAGCCGATCTGACCGACGCGGTTATCACCAATAAAAACGCTATCGCGCCTCGCGCTGTCACAATGTCGGGCGACATCACTGCGCAAATAGCCCGCATTGCAGATAATCTTGGGATCGACAGTATGCGGGCACCCATGTTTGCTATCCGCACCGCGCGGGCGCATGCCGCGCTTAACGGTCGGGGCACCGTCATCGTCGAGGACCTTGAAATCGCCTGCGCGCTGACCCTGGCCCATCGCGCAACGCGGATGCCGGAACCCGAAACCGGGGAAGAGCCGCCCGCGCCACCCCCCGATCAAGAGAGCCAAAACAATACAGAAGAAAGCTTTGACCTGCCGGATGAGCTGCTTTTGGATGCGGTACGTGCGCTATTGCCAGATAACCTGCTTGACCAACTCACTGCCCAAAAGGCGCGCGCCGGACGCGGCAATGGCACTGGTGCGGCGCATAAAGGCAACAGACGCGGTAGACCGCTGCCATCGCGGGCCGGACGGATCAGCGATGGCGCGCGCATTGATATTATTGGGACACTGCGTGCAGCAGCCCCTTGGCAAACGATCAGACGCAATGCGACGGGGCGCGCCGGACTGCAGATCAGACCTGCCGATATTCGGATCAAACGGTTTGAAGAAAAATCCGACCGGCTGTTGATCTTTACGGTCGATGCATCAGGGTCTTCTGCGCTGACACGTTTGGCTGAGGCCAAAGGCGCTGTCGAGCTGCTGTTGGCCCAAGCCTATGCCCGCCGCGATCACGTTGCCTTGGTGGCATTCCGCGGCACTGATGCAGAGCTGTTGTTGCCGCCGACGCGTTCACTTGTGCAAACAAAACGGCGGTTGGCCGGATTGCCTGGGGGCGGTGGTACACCATTGGCCGCTGGTATGATGACAGCATTCGAACAAGCAATCCAAGCGACGCGACGCGGATTGACGCCCACGATTGCAATCCTGACAGACGGCCGTGCAAATATTGCGCTGGATGGCAAAGCAGATCGCAAACAGGCCGCAACTGACGCACAGCAAATTGCCCGGGTGTTGCGCGCACATGGCACCGATGCGATTGTTATCGACACAGGCAACCGGCCGGAACCGGCACTACGCAATCTTGCGCAAACGATGGATGCGGCCTATCTGCCGCTGCCACGCGCCGATGCTGAACGGCTTTCGAAATCCGTCGCGACAGCGTTGGGCGACTGATGCGTTGGCCCGATGACGCCAAGGGTTGGCCTCTTACTGATTATTCTCGCCAAGTTCTGCATCGGCCGCATCGTTGGCACATTCAGGAACATGGTGAAGGTCCTTTGATCCTGCTGATTCACGGTGCGGGCGGTGGCACACAAAGCTTTCGGGGTCTGTTTCCTATTCTGGCCCAAACGCACAGGGTTGTGGCAGTCGATTTGCCCGGTCAGGGGTTTACACAACTGGGTGCACAACAGCGGTGTGGTTTGGATCATATGTCAGAGGATCTTCTTGCCCTGTGCCGCAACCAAGGCTGGACGCCAGACATTGTTGTTGGTCATTCGGCGGGTGCAGCCATCGCCCTTCGGATGTGGGAACTGGGGATGCGCCCCACAGGGCGGATTGTCGGGATCAATGCAGCCCTTGGCAATTTCAAAGGCGTGGCAGGGTGGCTGTTTCCGATGATGGCAAAGGCGCTTGCGGCAACACCTTTCAGTGCGGGCGTTTTTGCAAGCACAACAACACGCAGCAGCGTGCGCAATCTGGTTCAAGGCACCGGCTCTCATCTAGAGCAGGATGGATTAGAGCTTTATTACAGGCTTGCGACCGACAAAGGTCATGTTGATGCGACTTTGTCTATGATGGCGCAGTGGTCATTGGATGGGCTGCTTTTGCGTTTAGCCCAGATTGATATTCCCGTTCATCTGATCACCGGCTTGGGCGACAAAGCTGTTCCGCCGCAGGTCAGCCGCGATGCGGTACAAATTCTTCCGCATGCAACGCTTACTGAATTATCCGGGTTAGGGCATCTGGCCCATGAAGAAGATCCTTTGGCGATCGCTCATCTGATCCTTAAAACGTAAAAGGCCGCCAGAGTTTCCTCTGACGGCCTGAATACGATGGTAAAAAGCAGATTAGTTGGTCGCTGTTGCGTCCTCTTCTGCTGCTTCTTCCTCAGCACCGAATGTCGCGATGTATGCGTACAAATCAAAAGCCTGCTCTTCTTGGCGGACCTGATAGGCCATCTTGCCACGCGCACGACGGTTATCAAGCGTCTCGCGCAGCCAACCTGTTGGGTCCTGAACGTAACCAACGAAAGCTTCTTCTGTCCAAACAGTTTCTGCTTCGCCCAACTCAATCAGCGCATCGCTGTAACGGAAATCTTCAACAGAACCCATGGTGCGGCCAGCAAGGCCATAAAGGTTCGGGCCTGTGCGGGCATTGCGGCCAGCAAGTACTTCACCGGATGCGTCTGCGATAACATGGCATGCCACGCATTGGCGGTTAAATTGCTCTTCACCAGAGGCGACGTCACCAACGGTGGCGGCATGGCCGTCTGCGAATGCAGGAGCAGAGAGAACTGCGAGTGCAGCTGCGATTGTAAACTTTTTCATGATCGTATTCCTCTTCGATCTAGTTCTGTGACCGTTTGCCCCAGTCAAACTGTAATGTAACGCAACAGCCGGGACGGTCCACCCCTGCATGCAAAAGATTGCGTGATAAGCGCTATGCCACCGCATGCGCAAGGGCGCATTGCTTCCACAAAACCCTTAAAGCATTGATAAGATGGTCAATATCAGCGTCTGTGTGCAAAGGTGACGGCGTAAACCGCAACCGCTCTGTTCCT
Organism: Roseobacter sp. CCS2; assembly: GCF_000169435.1. Classification (GTDB taxonomy): domain Bacteria; phylum Pseudomonadota; class Alphaproteobacteria; order Rhodobacterales; family Rhodobacteraceae; genus Yoonia. The sequence continues at coordinate 1,168,106 of NZ_AAYB01000001.1, forward strand.
TTGGGAACCGTCGGATAATTGATCGGCTGCACATAAATATCCCATTCACGCATCAAATAATCCGCCAACATCCGAGTCTTGACCGGATCGCCAATCATCACCGGAATGATGTGGCTGTCGTTTTCCATGTGGGGAATACCTTCGCGATCCAATGCGGCACGCATGCGCGCGACCTGACGCTTTTGTTGCACGCGCTCAAACTCAGAGTTTTTGAGATAGGCAATTGATGTTCGCGCTGCTGCTGCAACGGCAGGCGGCAAAGCTGTCGTGAAGATAAAACCAGACGCAAAACTACGGATAAAATCGCAAAGCGCCGCTGAACCCGTGATGTAGCCACCAACAACGCCATAGGCTTTGCCCAAGGTGCCTTCGATCAGGGTGATCCGGTCTGCGATACCTTCGCGCTCACTCACACCGCCACCACGAGGGCCGTACATGCCGACAGCGTGCACCTCATCCAGATAGGTCATCGCACCATATTTTTCGGCCACTTCGACGATTTCCTTGATCGGGGCAATGTCGCCATCCATGGAATAGACGCTTTCAAAGGCTACGATCTTGGGCACGTCCGCTGGCAAGCAACGCAACTTCATTTCCAAGTCATGCACGTCGTTATGCTTCCAAATAACTTTCTGCGCCCGGCTGTGGCGGATCCCTTCGATCATCGACGCGTGATTGCCCGCGTCCGACAAGATCACGCAGTTTTCCAAACGACTGCCCAAAGTCGAAAGTGCCGCCCAGTTCGACACATAGCCCGAGGTAAACAGCAGCGCCGCTTCCTTGCCATGCAGATCTGCCAATTCATGCTCCAGCAGCAGATGGTCATGGTTTGTGCCCGAAATGTTGCGCGTGCCACCCGCACCTGTGCCTGTACGCTCGACCGCTTCGCACATGGCTTCGATCACTTTTGGGTGCTGACCCATGCCCAGATAATCGTTGGAACACCAAACGGTGACATCCCGCACACCTTCGTCGGTATGATTGGCCGCCCTTGGAAACTTGCCGCAATTGCGCTCAAGTTCGGCGAAGTATCGATAGTTTCCCTCATCTTTCAATTGGGTCAACTGGGCATTGAATAGGGCGTCAAAATCCATTGATCTTATCTTTCTTCTTTGGTCATCGTTTTCGGCGCAGGAAGCATCCAACGCCAGAGTTTCGCATCAGGCAGCGGCACCACCATCAGCCAGTGTTCAAGCAAGGCAAGGCCCGCCATTGCGGTCAGTAAGGCAAAGCCGACGATCGTGACGTCCGATCCGGCGGTCCACAATCGTTCGGCGCAAACCGCCAACAATGCAGTCAGCAGGGTGATCGCCGCTGGGAAGGCAAGCGTTACCGGGCCGCGCCGAAAGTATGATTTCAGATGCGATAGCTTGTCTGGCACAAATTCCGTGTTGATCCGTGGCACCCCATAAAACAGGTTCAGCTTGGCCGAAATACGCGCGAGAAACAGCACCAGATAGGTTGCCAGGGCAATACGGTTGGCCGCACCATCCGACGCAATCACAAGGCCCCAAAGCCCCAGGACAAGTGCCAATTCGTGATAGGCTACCGTCTGAAAGGCACGGAAAAACCGGTCGCGCCCGATCAGACCGGGTGGGCATTCATCCCGCTGCGGGCCAGTGATGACGCCTGCAAGAAAAGCAAGTTCAATCCAGCCCCAAATCGCCAAAGCGCCAGCAAAACCAACGTAAGCGCCAAAGACTGTAGCATCATCCAAAGATGCCGAAACCGCCCAAACGCCCAGCGCCAGCAAAGGTAGACCCATAAACACGGTCATCCCATGCGTGCCCAAACGATCCGCCCGGCGCACCGCCACCAAAATCGCCCCGGTGGAAAACCACCAGACGAAAATAGCAATCAGCGATGCGATCCAAGGCGATGTCATTAGTAGGCAGGCTCCAAACGGGGGCTATCAGGCACCGCATTCTTGTGAACAGGAATGGTCAAAAGCGAAACAAACGCAAAACCAGCTTTTGCCGACCCCGCCATCCGCTTGACCCAACCACCAACGCCACCTTGCTTGCGGCCTGCTGCGATCTGCACATTGGCATCCTGCATGCGGTTCAAAGTTGGTTCCCAACGCGGGTGATTGATGTCCAAAGTCATCGGGAACACCTGTGTTGTGATTTCTGACGTGACGCGGAACACTTCTTGACCGTACCACTTTGGATCAACGCCCAGCGCCTTGTGGAACTCAGGACGTTGGTGATCACGTACCCACATGGTCGAAAAGACCGCTGTGAGGAAGAACTTGATCCAAAGCTTGTTTATTCGGCCTTCGGTCAATTGTGGATCGGTCTTCAACAGCAGGGCAAATGCCTCTCCATGCGAAAACTCATCGTTGCACCATTCGCGGAACCACTTGAAAATAGGGTGGAATCGCATTTCTGGGTGCTTTTCCAGATGGCGGAAGATGGTGATGTAGCGGGCATAGCCGATCTTTTCAGACAGATAAGTCGCGTAATAGATGAACTTGGGGCGGAAGTAGGTGTACTTCTTCGCTTGCGTCAGGAACCCGAGGTTTACGGCAATGCCAGCCTCGCGCAGCGCATCGTTGATGAAACCAGCATGGCGGGCCTCATCACGGGCCATCAGCTGGAACAGCGTTGTGATGTCCTCATTCGATCCGCGGCGTTTCATCTCTTTATACAGCACACAGCCCGAAAATTCGGCGGTACAGCTGGAAATCAGGAAATCAATGAATTCCGCTTTCAATGCGGGCTCCATCCCGTCCCAATCAACGTCGTCCCAATCTTCGTTCTTTTTGAAGTGACCCTTGTTGGGGTCGGCCTTCATTTGAGCAATCAGCACGTCCCATTCATCGCGGACAGAGGATACATCAATCGCGTCCATCTCATCAAAATCAGTGGTGTAGAAACGCGGGGTCAGTAGCGTGTTCGACATCGCAACTTGCGTTGCTTCTTCATTGGTCAGCGGCGGCAGGGCCTCTTGCGCGGCAATAGCCTCTTCTGCGGTGGCGGCTGTGGATGAGTGCATATTCATGACATCACCTCTTCGCTGAATGAGAATTCACACAGTTCCATGAATTCAAAATCACCTGTTGCACGGGTCCACATTTGTTCGATCTTGGACGCGCGGGTGATCACAGCGGTGCGCTGCTCTTCGATCATTTCGCCAAAAGCGGCCATGATCTCTGGTCCTTGAACCTGTACAGTGTCACCGGGGTTGATGACCGCGCCGTTGTCCAACCGGACATGCGCAGACAGTTCTTCAAAACGATGCGAGATTGTCACCGTGCATGGCGCGGTTTCTTTCTCTCTTAAAAATAGTCCCATGTGAGTTCCCTTTCACATTAGGCGCAGGGGGCTAACCCGCGCACGGTTTCAATCAAGCAGCTTGGCAAAAGCTGCCACGTTATCTTTGCCGTATCCGATCAGTTCGACTCGTAAATCAGTGGTGTCGTCAATGATGGCGATATTGCCATTCTCGCGGCGCACCACCTGAACCGGGGCGTCCCCGGTCACGTTGTTCTTAAAGCGCTCGCGGTCAATCACGCGTCCGATCACACCCAAGAAACCGGCCTTTTCGTCTGACGATGATGCAATAAGCGTGCCATCAAGTATGCTGACCTCGTAGATACCGCTGCGGTCGCCTTCCATCACAACCGCAAGCGATTGCACGATAGGTGCTTCGACCAGCACACCCCGGTTTGGCACGTCAAACCATTGCGCATAAGCGACAATAGCAAGGCTGGCCGCCATCAGGGCAAACATCGCCTGCACCAAGATCCGAGGGACCATTTCTTTGTCGCGGTGACGCATTTGTTGTTCAAGTTGTGACATGATGCTTACTCCGCTGCGACGGCATTGCCGTCTTGTTGGCTGACGCGTTCAATGCGTGGTTCGGAAATGCGGGTTTCTGCCGCTTCTGCAAAGATACGGGCGACACTTTCGGCATCCGGGATGCAGCGCAGCGCTGGCTGGGCCCGCGCCATGCGCCACGGCCGGACATGCGGCCAGGACATGAGATAGGAAATCCGGGTTTCACCGATCAGTTCAAACGCCAGCGTGCCGTGGCCGGATGATTTAAGGTCCAGTTTCGCTGTCCCGATCCAAGTATAGGGCAAGTTCAGCGTCATGGTGAGTGCCGCACCAATCCGCATCGCCACCCGCTTGTTTGTCAGCGTGTAAACGGTCGAACGCGCTTGGACGTAAGCGATGCCATACAGAATGCCGCAAGCGACAATGCCGGACAGGATAAAGGGGACACCATGCATCAATGCAATGCCAAAAGGTGCATCAGCGGATGAAACCCCAACACGCCAGAAGGCAAGCAAGGCAAAGTAACCCATGACCCAACGCACACCTAAAGCCTCGCGCGCCAGACGGCGTGGATCAGGGGCGCCTTGCCACAAGATATGTTCCCCTTCTGGCAACTGCTCAGGCAGTCCCCGGATCGGTTCAAAGTTAAAATCGTCGTGGCTCATGGCACATTCCCTCGCTTTTATCTTGGTGGCCCCGGTGGCTGGCCGGGATCACCTATTCGTTCATCGTATAGATCAGGAGGCGTACATCGTGCCGCCGGCGTAATACGCCATGATCTTGTCTTCCTCGAGCAGGGTGACCTGCTCCATGCTTTTGGTTGTAGGTACGTTGTCCCAATTGCTGGCCATCAGCGACCGCACGACCACACGGTCTGTACCGATCTTGGCCATATTCATGGGGATCAGGCGTGTTTTACCTGAACCTTCGGGGTTCAGATCAACAGTCAGAAAGCGGACCATCTGCTCTGGCACATCAACCCACATATCTGTGACACGGCCAACGACCTCGCCGTCACGACCGACGACAGGCTTTCCACGCGGATCACGACCGGCAGACACCTTGAAGTCTTCCAAACCGGCCATTGGTTTGATCTTGACGTGACCATGTGCGTCCAACTCTGGCTCATCGCGGCGCGGCGCCCAAGCGGCGGGGCCGACACCATCAACCATCGGATCACCTGTTGGAATCCAAGGAGAACCGCTCGACGCAGAAGACTGCGCCAAGGCCAGATCACCCCGCATTTTGCCTTCTTCGTATTCACGCGAGGGCACTGTCAGCTCACCACGCCCATCACGCAGTTTGAAGGTCTTTTCCTTTGGCAAAGGAAACAAGCTTTCGTTCGCTGGTACGCCATCATCGTCGTCGCGCAAAGGATAGCCTTCGCGCATATTTTCCGTTTGCAGATAATAGACAAGCCCCGCAAAAAAGATCCAGAAGAGCCAAATTGCTGCGCTCGCCAGATCGAAGTCTCCAAAAAATTCTACACCAACCATTTTGTTTTCCTTTCGGTGGTTAGGTCGGGAAATCTGCCAATCCCAGCTTGGCAGACCCCCGCGCATTGATTGGCCGCAGCCGCACAAGCGGCCCCAGCACAATGAGGGTTAGGAATAAAAGGCCAATTTCGGTGTGATAAACGACCGAATAGCCCGTGGCAGGCGTGGCGAGCGCCTCTCCCAAGGTGCCGTTCCCAGCGGCATGGTTCACAAGGTCGCGCAAGGCGCCCCCGATAAAGATGGACAGCCCCGCACCGGTGGCTTGCGCAGCCCCCCAGGCACCAAGGGCCAAACCACGACCGGCATTGCCAAGCGTGGGCATTGTCATGGCGGCGGTCAGAGTCGAGACGCCGAAAAGGCCGCCTCCGAAACCGATGAGGGCCGCACCAAGATAAAACAAGGCAGGTGATCCAACGGGCGCTGAAAAGATCACCGCGCAGAACGCGAGGATACCAGCAAGGATACCCCGGGCGCACATGCGAAACGGATCCATGCCCTTAGCCAACCAGCGCGCTGCAAAGCCAAAGGCAATCAGCGCCCCACCAGCCCACATCGCCGTCAGCAATGTTGTGGCAGACACGGACAGTCCCAAAATTTCACCGCCATAGGGTTCCAACAACACATCTTGCATGTTGAACGCCATGGTCCCGATGAACACCACCGCCAACAGGCGACCCGCATCACCGCCTGCGGCCAAGTCTTTCCAAGCATCGCGGAAAGTGGGACTGGCTTCGGCGCGCTCTGCCTTGGTCATCGGTTTGACCTTTTCCTGCTTCCACAGGGCAATCAGGTTCAAAAGCAACGTGACGACAGCCGTGCCCTGCACAACCTGCACCAAACGCAGCGCGGAATAATCACGCAGCAAAGCACCAATCAGCACGGCTGCAACGGCCATGCCCACAAGGTTCATGACATAAAGCAAAGCCACAACCTTTGGCCGCGTTTCTTCGGTCGCTCGATCCGCTGCCAACGCCAGACCAGCTGTCTGCGTCATGTGCATGCCAAAACCCGTCATCAAAAACGCTAGGGCCGCGCCAACATAACCCGCAATCGGAAAGTCCAGCGTGCGATCACCAGACAGCACCAACAGCGCCATTGGCATAATCGCCAGACCACCGAACTGCCACATCGTGCCCAGCCAAAGGTATGGAATACGCTTCCACCCAATCGCAGATTTGTAGTTATCAGATTTATACCCAACCAGCGCGCGCAAGGGTGCGACCAAAACCGGCAAAGCAATCATCGCCGCGACCAGCATTGCGCCGATGTTCAGCTCAACAATCATCACCCGGTTCAGCGTACCTAGTAGCATAACAGCCGCCATGCCCACCGAAACTTGGAACAAGGATAGGCGCAGCAATTGGCCCAGCGGCAGATCATCACTGACCGCATCACTGAACGGCAGCAGATCAACTGATATCTTTTTGAGGGATGAGGCTTTGAAGATCATGAGATTTTACCCTCGAAGACCAGAGCGTTGGAAATGTAGAAACCAGACTTCACACGGTCGACTTCAACCAACCGCCCTTTGATGCTTGCATTGCGCAGCTCATTGGCAACGCCTGCTGTTGTCTGCGGGATCATCATCGGGCTGCGGTCCGCACGCGGGAATAACTTACCCACACGCCACATCGCCATCAGCGCAGGCGTGCGCGGCGGTAGTGTAAAGACAAACTTGCCATTGATCCGCGAACTGGCCCTTCCCAGAAGGGCGGCGATATCCGGTGCGCTGTAATAAATCATCGAATCCATCGCCAGCGCGTGATCGAACATACCGTTCGTCGCTTCCAGCATATCGCCAGCAACCCAAGTGATATGTCCGGCCAAATTCGCAGGCATCCGCTGTTCAGCAATCCCGACCAAAGCAGGCGAGATATCGACGGCAACCACATCAGCCCCGCGTTGGGCCAGTTCCACCGCCATAGCACCTGTGCCACAACCGGCATCCAAAACCCGCGCGCCGCGCAAATCTTCTGGCAGTTGCGCCAACATCAGTGCGCGCATCTTGTCACGCCCCGCACGTACCGTTGCGCGCACACCAGACACGGGCGCGTCCGATGTCAGACGCTCCCAAACCTTGGTGGCGGAACGGTCGAAATAATGCTCGACCCGGTCACGTGTGGCGGCGTAGTCAGCCATTAGTCAAACCCAAGCAGTTCAAAGATTTCGCGATCAGGCAGGGGGGCAGGCGCCAAAGGCTCGGTCCCGTTCCAAAGCGTTTCAGCCAGACGGATGTATTCCTTACGAACCTGAACGATGTCTTCCTCGTCATCCATCTCAAACAGCGTCTTTTTCTTCAAACGGCTGCGGCGGATCGCATCCAGATCAGGCATATGGGCAATGCGGTTAAAGCCAACCGTGTTGCAATAGCGATCCACCTCATCGGTTTCACGACTGCGGTTCGCCACGCAACCCGCAAGGCGAACCTTATAGTTGGCCGATTTCGCTTGAACGGCCGCAATAATCCGGTTCATCGCATAGATGCTATCAAAGTCATTCGCAGTCACAATCAACGCCCGGTCAGCATGCTGCAACGGGGCCGCAAAACCACCACACACCACGTCACCCAAGACATCAAAGATCACGACGTCGGTATCTTCCAGCAGATGGTGCTGTTTCAGCAGCTTCACCGTCTGCCCAACAACATAACCACCACAACCGGTACCAGCAGGCGGGCCACCGGCCTCGACGCATTTTACACCATTGAAGCCGTCAAAGATGAAGTCTTCAGGGCGCAGCTCCTCGGAATGGAAATCGACTTCTTTGAGGATATCAATCACCGTCGGCACCAGCGATCCGGTCAGCGTAAATGTGCTGTCATGCTTGGGATCACAGCCAATCTGCAATACGCGCTTGCCCAACATCGAAAAAGCAGCGGACAAGTTGGAAGAGGTCGTCGATTTACCAATCCCACCCTTACCATAAACCGAAAACACCTTCGCGCCTTCGATCTTCGCATCTTCGGGCTGGTGCACCTGAACGGATCCTTCACCGTCTTGGCCACGTAGGTTCGGGACATCATCTCTGGGGCTCATGCGAGCCTCCTTTCATTATTGGGGATTGTCCCCATCTTCTCATGTTCAAAAATACCTCGGGGGAGGCGCGCAGCGACGGGGGCAGCGCCCCCACTCTGGCGCCTCAAAGAGGCGCAAAACCTGATGGTCATAGTCATTCCGCAGCCACCCCTTCCATACGATCTTCCAGCGCATCCGCTGCATCTTGCAGGGCGGCGAGCGTGTCTTCGTCAGGTGCCCAATATTCGCGATCAGACGCTTCCAGCAGGCGGTTCGCCATGCGCATCGACGCCTGCGGGTTCAATGCCGCCAGCCGTTCGCGCATTTCTGCGTCTAAAACAAATGTCTCTGACAGGCGCTGATAGACCCAAGGCTCCACCTCGCCGGTGGTCGCTGACCAACCCAGCGTATTGGTCACATGCGCCTCGATCTGCCGCACACCCTCGTGGCCATGGTTTAGCAAGGCTTCATAGAATTTCGGATTCAGGCTGCGGCTACGCGTCTCAAGTGCGACCTGATCCTGCAATGTCCGCACCTTTGCGGACCCGCGTGTTTGGTCACCGATATACACCGGGGCGCTTTCGCCACCTTTGGCACGTTTCACCGCACGGGAAATCCCGCCAAGCGTATCAAAATAATGGTCGACAGTTGTCACACCCAGCTCGACCGACTCTAAATTCTGATAGGCCAGATCAACGTCTTTCAACGCTTTCTGTAGTAATGCAGGATTCTTTGCCGCCTTACCGTTCACACCGTAAGCAAAGGATTTACGCGCCTCATAGGCGTCCGCCAATTCATCCTCATCACCAAAGGCAGAGCTATCAACCAACTGGTTCACATTGGACCCATAAGCACCTTCCGCGTTCGAGAACACGCGCAAAGCAGCGGTTTCCAAATCGCAGCCCATCTCGTCGGCATAGGCCAGCGCATGGGCGCGGACAAAGTTCTGCTCCAACGGTTCATCGGCCATGGCGCATTTCAAGGCTGCCTCGGCCAACATGCGGGTTTGCAATGGCAGCAGATCACGGAAAATACCGGACAGGGTCATCACGACGTCGATGCGTGGACGGCCCAGTTTCGCCAATGGGATCAAATCAGCACCAGCCAACCGACCAAAGCTGTCAAACCGCGGCTTGGCCCCCATCAATGACAAGGCCTGCCCAATCGGTCCGCCATCGGACTTGATGTTATCAGACCCCCATAACACCAGCGCCACAGTACGCGGCAGGCTGGCGTGAGTTTCCAACAGCAGGTCGGCCTGCTTTTTGCCCTCAGACATTGCAAAGGCGGTTGGCATGCGGAACGGATCAAACGCATGAATATTACGGCCCGTCGGCACAATCTGCGGCGACCGGATCAGGTCACCACCTGGAACGGGCGGTATGAAATGCCCGGACAGCGCACGCATCAACGCCGGCAGTTCGTGGTCTTCTTTCAGCAGTTCAGCCGCGTTATCAGCCGCTTCGCCTTCAGGCATCAACCGCATCATGTCTGCACGGGCAGCGCCTGACAGCGGCTTGCCCACAACATGCAGACCTTCAGTAATCAGCGAACCTTCGGTCTCCAACAGCTTCAACCACAGCTTATCAATATCGCGCGCGTTCATATCAACCGCATTGGCCTGATCGCGGATCAACTGTTCCAGATCGCCGCGCTGATCATCCTCAGCGGCCATTTCGCGCCAGCGGGTCAGGCTGTCTTTCAACTCAGCCAGCCCTTTATATAGACCGGCGGTCGTCAACGGTGGCGTCAAATGGGTGATCGTCACCGCATTTGAACGGCGCTTGGCCAGTGTCGCCTCGGACGGGTTATTGGCGGCATAAAGATACACGTTCGGCATCTCACCAATCAGGCGATCCGGCCAATCCTGTGCGCCCAAACCGGCCTGTTTGCCGGGCATAAATTCCAGCGCGCCATGCATCCCGAAATGCAGCACAACATCTGCCATGAATGTATCACGCAGCCACTGATAAAACGTGACGAACGCATGGGTCGGGGCGAACCCTTTTTCAAAGAGCAATCGCATTGGATCGCCCTCGTACCCAAAGGCGGGCTGCACGCCGACAAATACGTTGCCAAAGTGATGGCCCAGCACATAAACACCGCGCCCGTCCGACTGGATTTTCCCGGGGGCCGGCCCCCAAACGGCCTCAACCTCTGCCAGATGTGGCGATGTGCGCACGATGCTATCGGCATCAACATGGGCCGCGACATTCGCCTGCTGGCCATATTGCGCAGCGTTGCCTTGCAAGATCATCGCACGCAAGTCACCGACGGTATCAGGCACATCGACACTGTAGCCATCGGACTTCATACACGTCAGCGTATTATGCAGGCTTTCAAACACACTCAGATACGCAGCCGTACCAACAGCGCCTGCGTTGGGCGGAAAGCCAAACAGGACAACGCCAACCTTTTTGGTGGCATTGCGCTTGCGGCGCAGTTGGGCAAGGCGCAGCGTCTTTTCAGTCAAGCTGGTAATGCGTTCATGGCAAGGCGCCATAGCTTTGCAATCTGACTGAGCCGCGCATGCTTTGGCGCAACCATTACATCCATCAACACCGTGACGACCGGCGAAAACTGTGGGGTTCGTCGCGCCGTCAATCTCGGGCAAGGCGACCAGCATTGTGGTTTCAATCGGACCGAGGCCCTGACCGCTACCCGCCCATTGACCCAGCGTTTGAAACTCCAACGGCTGTGCCGCGATATATGGCACATCCAGTTTTTCTAGCAACGCAACAGCGGCGTCGCTGTCATTATATGCCGGACCACCAATCAGGGAAAATCCGGTTAGTGATACCATCGCGTCAACGCGGCCTTGGAAATAACCTTCAATCGCCGGACGCCCATCAAGGCCACCCGCAAATGCAGGGATCACGCGCATGCCCTTCGCCTCAAACGACCGGATAACCGCATCATAATGGGCGCAGTCAGAGGCAAGGATATAAGACCGCAACATCAGCAAACCAACCGTCGCGACAGGGGCGGCGGGGGCAGGCAGATCGTTCAAATCCGTGACAATGTGATGCCCCGGCAGATCAGGGTGATAAAGGCCAACATCCGGGTATTCGATCGGCAAATCAGCCTGCGCACCTTGCCAATCAGGCCGCGTCGCATAGCGCCCGATCAAGAACCGGATCATCTGTTCGACGTTATCGTCAGACCCGCCCAGCCAATACTGCATGGACAGGAACCAGGCGCGCAGATCCTGCGCCTTGCCTGGGATCAGTTTCAGGATTTTAGGTAACCGGCGCAGCGTTTTCATCTGCTTGGCACCGCTGTTGGCAGATGCCTTGGACGAGCCGCGCAGTTTCTTCAGCAATGCCATCGCGCCACTGGCAGGCTTGGACATATCCAAGTCACCCATGCGGGTCAGCTTGACGATTTCGGCATCGGCAATCACGCCCAGCATCGCATCGCAGGTATCACGGCGCGCTTGCATTGCGGGCAAGATCGCTTTGACGTGTTCTTCAAGGAACAGCAGGTTGGCGATGATGATATCGCCCTGCGCCACAGCCTTTTGCGCCTGTTCCAAAGCTTTTGGGCATTCAGACCATTCCGCAGCTGCCAGAACCTGAACTTCTAGCCCTGGGAAATCAGGTGCCAAACGCGATGACACGCGCAAAGCAGGACCTGCCGCATGGGCATCCAGCGTGACAATCACCACGCGGTAGGGCCTATGGATCACCTCATCGCGCATAATGGGCCTTTGCTTCATAAAGCGTATCGAGGCTAATTTCGTGCAGCCCTTTTTCCATTGCAAACGTCTCAGTATTGCGGCGCGCTTTACCCCGCACAAAGAACGGAATTTTCTTGAGCTCTTTTTCGGCGTCTGACAGCCAGATCACATTGTCATCCTGAGGCTGAACCCGTTCAGCCGGGGCATCATCGACCTTTGCTTTAGCCTTGCCGCCGTGGTGGCTGGGGCCTGCGTCATCATGGAATTCAAAGTCATCGCGGAACATCGTCAGCAAGTGTTCTTCCAGCCCCATGACAAGCGGATGGATCAGCGTATCGAAAATGACATTCGCACCTTCAAAACCCACTTGAGGCGAATAACGTGCCGGGAAATCCTGCACATGCACGGGCGCAGAGATCACAGCACAGGGAATACCCAGACGCTTGCCGATATGGCGTTCCATCTGGGTGCCAAGAATCATTTCGGGGCTGAGACGCTCAATCGCGGCTTCAACCTCCAGATAGTCATCGGTGATCAGCGCATCGACGCCGTATTCCTTGGCCAGCGCCCGGATAGGTCGGGCCATTTCGCGGTTATAGCACCCGATGCCGACGACTTCGAAACCCATCTCGTCACGGGCAATCCGGGCGTGGGCCGCAACGTGGGTGCCGTCACCAAAGATAAAGACGCGTTTGCCAGTCAGGTAGGTGCTGTCCACGGACCGCGACCACCACGGCATGCGCAGGCGCGTTTCATCTGGACGGCCAGTGACGCCAGTTATTACTGCAACTTCGTCGATGAAATCGCGCGTCGCACCAACGCCAATCGGGACGACTTTTGTGAACGGCTGGTTGTGGTTCTTTTCCAAGAACCGCGCCGCAGCCTCACCCGTTTCAGGCGATAGCAACACGTTGAAATGCGCCGCTGGGAGGCGTGCAATATCAGATGGCGTTGCGTTCAAAGGGGCAACGACATTCACGTCGATGCCCATGTCGGACAACAACCCGGTCAATTCTTCCACGTCGTCACGGGCGCGAAAGCCCAGCGCAGTGGGGCCGAGGATGTTGCAGGTTACGCGCTTGGTGCGCTCTTGCGGTTTGCTCAGGCTTTTGACGATCTGATAAAATGCCTCATCCGCGCCGAAGTTTTCCTTGCGGCTGTAGCTGGGTAGTTCGAGGGGGATAACCGGTATGGACAGCCCCATCGTTTCCGCCAGACCCGCTGGATCATCTTGGATCAGTTCGGCAGTGCAGGACGCACCCACAATGATTGCCTCAGGATCAAACCGGTCCACCGCATCTTGGCAGGAGGTTTTGAATAGGGTCGCCGTATCGGCACCCAAATCACGCGCTTGGAACGTTGTGTAGCTGACAGGCGGGCGATGGTTGCGCCGTTCGATCATCGTGAACAAAAGATCGGCGTAGGTGTCACCCTGCGGGGCGTGCAGAACATAGTGCAAACCCTTCATCGCAGTTGCAACGCGCATCGCGCCAACATGTGGCGGGCCTTCGTATGTCCAGACGGTCAGCTTCATTCGACAGCCTCCATCTGGAGGACTGACTTGCGGCGCAGTGGCCGTGAGAAGAGACCAGCAAGATCACCTGCCTGTTCGTAGAAATGCACAGGCGTGAAAACCAATTCGATGGCCCATTTGGTGGACAGGCCTTCGGCCTCTAGCGGGTTGGCCAGACCAAGACCGCAGACCGTCAGATCGGGGCGGGCTGCACGCGCCCGCTCTAACTGCTTATCAACATCCTGCCCTTCGGAAATCTGCGGACCGGCCGGTAGCAAATCCAAGTCAGGACCATGCAGCGCATCGTGAATATAAGGGCTGCCTACCTCCACAGCGGTCATCCCGCATTCACGGGTTAGGAACCGTGCGAGGGGAATTTCAAGCTGGCTGTCAGGGAAGAAGAAAACTGACTTGCCGCGCAACGCCTCTGCCGCTTGGGCAATCGCCTTGCGGGCACGGGCGCGGGGGGCGGCGGTGACTGCCTCAAACGTTTCTTCGCTGACACCAAATTCAACGGCAATCGCCCGCAACCAAGCGGTCGTGCCTTCGTCGCCAAACGGGAAGGGCGCTGCAAGATGGCGTGCGCCACGGCGTTCAAGTTCGGCATGGGTGTCGCCAAGGAATGGCTGGGTGAGGGCAAAGACGGTATTCTGACCAACGGCGGTCGTGTCATCAATCCGGCGCGCTGGAAGCAAGCGGATCGGACCGACGCCCATATCGGTCAACAACGAAACCATCTGGTCTTCGACAACGTCGGGCAGGGCACCGACAACCAGCAGTTCTCGTTCTTGGGTGTCTTTCAAAACTGGCACCATCGAAGCAAGACAGGCGTCTTCCCCTTCGGTGAACGTCGTCTCAATACCCGAACCAGAGTAATTCAGTACGCGGACATGAGGCGCATGAACCTGGCTCAAACGCTCTGCGGCGCGGGCCAGATCAATCTTGATCACCTCGGAGGGGCATGACCCCACCAAAAATAGCTGCCGGATGTCAGGACGGCGCGACAAAAGCTTTTCAACTTCGCGATCCAGCTCGACATGGGCGTCCGCCATGCCGGCCAAATCCTGTTCTTCCAGAATCGCTGTACCGAATCGCGGTTCGGCAAAGATCATCACACCAGCCGCGGATTGCAGCAGATGCGCACAGGTCCGGGACCCGACGACAAGAAAAAATGCGTCCTGCATTTTGCGGTGCAACCAGATGATCCCGGTAAGGCCACAAAACACCTCGCGCTGGCCCCGTTCCTTAAGAACAGGTGTGGTACGGCAACCGCCGTTTGCGGGGGGTAAAGGTACGTTCATGCGCGTGCCTCTGCGTCCAGTCTGGCGAGGCGCAATTTCCAGACAAATTGGGCGGCGTTGATGACGTAAGCGGTATAGGCCGTCAGCGCCAAATACATCAGGCCAGCGGGCGACATCGCGTCCGTCAAAAGGGCAAAAACATATAACAAATGCAATGCGATAACCGCAAAGCTGAACACGTCTTCCCAAAAGAATGCGGGTGCGAACAGATACTGCCCAAAGACCACTTTTTCCCAGATCGCACCGGTTACCATGATCAACAACAAAACACCCGTTTTGATGACGATAGAAAGGGTTGCAACATCATATCCAGTACCGGTCAGAAGATAGCGGATCACAAGCGCTAAAGAGATCAGAAAAACAACAAACTGAAACGGGGCTAAAAGGCCCTGAACAAGGGTCCATTTCGTGGCATCGCGACGGGCCCTTTCAGCGTCTGAATACAGACGTCGACCAAGCGCTTGCACGCTGCTCGTATGAGTACTGGCGATTGCCATGTAAGGAGTCCCTGACAGCTTCTTGTGTCAAGAATATGAGGCAAAATGGGCATGTGTCAACTTTAAGTTACACTTTATGCCGGACTCGTTGACGCAGGGTATGTGGGCCGGATAAGGGCGCTAAAGCATAATATTATAAGGTTTTTTTCATATCATACGCTGACTACTGCTTGATCTATGTCAATTTGCTTTGACATTCATGCACCCACCTACGAGAATGCTGCAACTGCTGTAAAAGACGCCTTTCGGCATTGATTCAGTCAGAGGACCCATAGATGGCCGACCGTCAAAACTTTGACGCTAAAAAGGAAAGTGCTGTGCCAGAAGTGGCAAAGCGTCGTATCACGGCGGCTGTTGTCGATGATACCGTTCAACCAAAACTAGACGAAACGCTTTACTTGCAACTCAAAACAGCGGCACTCAATCCTGATGCCACTGCATGCCGTCGCGCAGTCAAAGCATCTTTGGCAAAAGGTACATCACCAGAGGAATTGGCTGATGTCTACATACCTGCCATCGCCCGTGACATGGGCGATCGCTGGTGTGAAGACCAACTTAGCTTTGCCAGCGTGACAATTGGCGTATCACGCCTGCAGGCCATGATGCGCGAATTGGGCCCAAACTGGGCCAGCGATAATGCGGCGGCACCGGGTGCGCCTTCAATCCTTTTGATCGTTCTGCAAGATGTCTATCATACCCTTGGCGCGATCGTTCTGACCAGCCAACTGCGCCGCAAAGGCTTTTCCGTAAAGCTGCTTTTGGGCTGTAGATCAGAAGATATTGCAGAACGCATTCAGCGTACTAAATACCACAGCGTATTTATATCATCATCGCGCGGTGAAACGCTTGAATCGTTGCGCCGTATTGTTGATGTTGTGAAAAATTCGACGGATCGTTCACCGCCAGTGGTGGTTGGTGGCACCATTCTGGACGTTGAGACGATTAACGATGTAACGGCGCTTACAGGGGCTGACTATGCCACAAAAATTCCGGATGAGGCCCTAGAATATTGCGGCCTGCAAGACATTCCTCACAACATAGCACACGCCAAGAACGGAACCTGACGCATGAAAACGGTTCCCAACCACTGGCGTCGTCCATGACATCCCGCGGAACAAAATACTGGAATAGTGGGGCAATCCCACTGATAGCACCCGAAATCCTGGGCGATATTATCGCAGAGGTCGCGGATGTCGGGGTTGTCATATCCGAAACAGGCTCAATCCTTTCCGTCCTTGTAAACCCGTCAAACGAAGCATTTCGTCAGCTGGAAAGCTGGGAAAACAAGGATATCCGCACGGCACTTACTATCGAAAGTGTATCGAAATTTGAAAGCCGCCTTGCCGAATTTCTTGAGGGTAAACCGCAGGTACGCCCGGTTGAACTGAACCACACAGATGGCAACAACCGATGGGAATCGCCGGTACGATATAGTTTTCACCGGATTGGACCAGATGGTGCCATCCTGCTTTTAGGTCGCGACCTGCGCCCCATTGCCGAGATGCAGCAACAGTTGGTCGAAGCCCAGCTTTCGCTTGAGCGTGACTATGAAACCCAACGTGAATACGACACACGTTTCCGCGTGCTGATGGAAAGCACAACCGAGGCTGTTCTTTTCGTGTCCGTCGTGACGGGTGAAATTACCGAAGCCAATTCAGCCGCTGTTGCGCTGGTGGATCGCCCGCTTGAAAACCTGATCGGCAATCAATTGTCCGGGTGCTTTGAAGGGCGCAAACGTGGCGATATGGTTGATGCGCTGGCGTCGCAGGCGATCTCGGACCAGAACAAGAAGATGACGGTTGATTTGCGGGGCAACGGTGGCACGGTAGAAGTATATCCAAAGCTGTTCCGCGCCGCTGGAGAACGGATTCTGCTGTGCAGGCTTGTCCCTGAAAGCCAAAGCACCGCCCGCGCCGATGCGCTGGGTCATAACCTTCAGGCGCTTTATACGGATGGGCCCGATCCGATGGTCTTTACCGCGGACTCGGGTGATGTTCTGTCAGCGAATGACGCGTTCCTGGACATGATCGACGTCGCGCATGATATCAATGTGCGCGACCGAAGCATTGCTGACTATTTGCAACGCGGCAGTGTTGATTTTAAGGTCATGACAGAAAACGCCGCGCGCGCCGGACGTATGCGTAACTATGCGACAAAGCTTGCCGGTGCTTACGGCAGCCCACGCGCTGTCGAAATTTCAGTCACCAAGCTGGCGGCAGGTCCGAAGACTGTTTTTGCATTTGTGATACGTGATGCCAATCGTGCCGAAGTTGCACAATCACGCCCACATCCAACCAGCGACGAAAGTATGCGTTCTGTTGTCGAACTTGTCGGAAGTGCGACGCTAAAAGACATCGTCGCGGAAACCACCAATGTGGTGGAAAAGATGTGCATCGAAACCGCGGTTGAACTTACCATGAACAACCGCGTCGCCGCAGCAGAGATGCTTGGGCTTTCACGTCAGTCGCTTTACGTCAAATTGCGGAAATTTGATCTGTTAAGCCGCGACGTCGAAGACAGTAAGTAGGGTTCGGCGTTTCCGTAATACCTTAACGTGGGCTACGCTTTGCCAAGATGCGCTGCAAAGTGCGTCGGTGCATCGACAATCGTCGTGCCGTTTCAGACACATTGCGATCACACAGTTCATAAACCCGCTGAATATGTTCCCAGCGCACACGATCTGCGCTCATGGGGTTATCGGGCGGTGGCGGCAATTCATCCGTCAACGCCAACAGCGCATTAGTTACATCAGTTGCATCTGCTGGCTTGGCCAGATAATCCGTCGCACCAATTTTGACCGCAGCAACCGCTGTCGCAATCGCACCATAACCGGTGAGGACAACAATGCGCGCATCGGGCCTCCGGGCCCGCAATGTTTCCACTACGTCAAGGCCATTTCCGTCCTCTAGACGCAGGTCAACGACTGCATATGCAGGCGGTCGCGCTGTTGAAACGGCTTTACCGGCCGCGACAGAGCCCGCCATTTCCACTTCAAATCCTCGTTTTTCCATGGCTTTTGCAAGTCGCCGCAAAAACGCTTCGTCATCGTCAACCAGAAGAAGGCTTTTGTCTTCGCCCAGATCCAACGCCTCGGTATTCATATTACAGACCTATTGCTTATTCACTTAAGAGGTAGGTTTGTAACAGGCGGCGTCAACTCGCCTTGGTTAGCGTGAAGAAAATGGTTCGACGCGCAAACAATCAGGTCGCATTGATCATCGCGCCATTCAGGTTATCCTCTCTGGCAACCTTTGCATTGGATTTCAAAGCATGCCGCCGACCGACTTTCGCCTGCTCAAGCAACAAGAGCGTAGTAACTGGGTCAGGCTGCGGACGCTGATGACCCTGCGCTGGTTTGCTATTATCGGCCAATCAGCAGCCATCATTGTGGCAACCCGGTTTTACAACATTGATATTGCAGTTGGTTCAGCAGCTTTGGTTGTGACCATCGCCGTGGTCGCCAACTTGGTGTCATACTATACCTATCCTACCAACAAGCGGTTGTCGGAATTTGAAGCGACGCTTTGGTTGATATTTGATATTTTACAGCTATCGGCACTTTTGTATCTGACAGGCGGGCTGAATAACCCGTTTGCCATGCTTATACTGGCCCCCGTGACCATTTCCGCGACGGTTCTGCATATCAGAAGCACCGTTTTTCTGGGGCTGACAGCGATCACTTTGGTGACAATTGTCAGCCGGTACAAAGTCCCGTTGCTAAGTGAGGACGGTTCAGAGCTGGCTTTGCCCGTACTGCTTCAGTTCGGGTTCTGGGTCGCTTTGCTGATTAGTCTGGTGTTTCTGGCGCTTTACGCACGCCAGGTTACATCCGAAATGAATGCGATGAATGAAGCCTTGCTTGCCACGCAGCTTGCCCTCGCGCGTGAACAAAAGCTTACCGATCTGGGTGGTGTTGTCGCCGCAACTGCGCATGAACTGGGCACACCGCTGGCGACCATCAAACTGGTCAGTAGCGAATTGAAAGAAGAGCTTCAGGATCGGCCGGATTTGCTTGAAGACGCAGAGCTGATCCGATCTCAGGCAGATCGCTGTCGTGATATTCTGCAGTCAATGGGGCGTTCGGGCAAAGACGACCTACAGGTGCGCTTTGCCCCCATTGAAACGGTAATCCACGAAGCGGCAGAGCCCCATTTGGACCGGGGCAAAGACGTGAAATTTGACGTGGTGCCGCAAGAGGGTGCCAGCCTGACCCAGCCCAGCATCGAAAGACGCCCCGAGATCATCCATGGATTACGTAACCTTATACAAAACGCTGTCGATTTCTCGCGTACAAGCGTGATGGTGGAAATGACATGGTCTGAGGATAGGATCGTTGTACGTATTTCTGATGATGGCCTTGGGTTCCCGCAATCCGTGATCGGTCGCATTGGTGATCCTTACGTCAAACGGCGGCGCCAATCAGAAGACGGGGCGCGGCGGCCCGGTTACGAAGGCATGGGTCTTGGACTTTTCATCGCAAAAACATTGCTCGAACGCTCTGGCGCGACGCTGAAGTTTTCCAACAGTCGCAGACATGGGCATGCAAGCTGGACGGGGCAGGCCACTGGCGGTGCCATTGTCGAGGTCAGCTGGCCACGCAATATGCTTGAAACAAACCAATCTACAGAGAATGCACCACTGGGTCAGAACCAGCCGATTGCAATTTGGCCCTAAACCAAACTTTATTGTTAAGCCTGAATTAACTTTCCTGACCGATATTTTAATCGAGCAGACTCAGGAATGGATATATCATGTTGTTGAACATGGCAGAGCTCGGCGCCATCACGGTCGCGGCTATTTGTGGGGCTGTGGCGGTCATAATGCTACTACAATTCAGAACATCATCTGGTTTGCAAAGGCAAACGGCGCCCCAGACAATGACGCATACGGGAACCGTGTTCTTGTTTCATGGCAGCGACCTGATCGACGCCACATCAGATGCGAGGGCCATGATCAAGCACGGATCAAGCAACCTCAGCGATCTTGATGTGTTGATTGCAAACACTGTGCAGGAATTTCCGCAGCTTAAGGAAAAGCTTGCCGATCCTGCTGCACATGAATTTCGTATCGCCAGCCAAAATGATCCAGCGGTCTTTGTTGACGTGAAACACACTGATGACCGGCTACGGATATCTTTGAACAGTGACGAAGACTGGACCCGCGAACTGGTTACCTTGCGCTTGTCTTGTGATGCCAGCAATGCACAGACTGCTTTGATGCATGGCATTGCCATACATTCCACGCAACTTGTCTGGCAAGAAGACTGCAACGGCAATCTTCTTTGGGCCAATACCGCCTATGTTGACACACTGCGCGATCTTGACGTCCCAACAATTCTTGGCAGTGGCAAAGACCATTTGACCGGACAAAAGCGCAGAATTGCGGTCAAGCTTGTTCAGGATAAGAAAGAAGAATGGTTCGATATTTCAACCGTTGCCCATGCTGACGGGTGGCTACATTTTGCCAATAACGCGACAGAGATTGTCCGTGCTGATAATGCCAGATCAGAATTCGTTAAGACCCTTGGCAAAACCTTTGGTGAGCTTTCTATCGGGCTCGCTATCTTTGGCAAAAACAGACAATTGACCATGTTCAATCCTGCTTTTGGGGATATGACCAGCCTACCCTTCGATTTCCTGAGCGCCAATCCAGCCATCGACACAGTACTGGACCGCATGCGCGAGTTGCGCATGATGCCCGAACCCAAAAACTATACATCGTGGCGCGAACAGTTCACCGCTGTCGAAGATGCGGCAAAGAACGGAACCTACAGCAAAAACTGGACCTTACCGGAAGGGCAGACCTATCGGGTCACGGGGCGCCCCTATCCGGGTGGTGCCTTTGCCTTATTGTTTGAGGATATCAGCGCAGAGGTGTCGCTGACCCGCCGATTCCGGTTGGATATCGAAACGGGGCAAGCCGTGCTGGATACACTGTCCGATGCGATCGCCGTCTTTTCGTCAACAGGCACGCTGGTGATGTCCAATCGCGCTTATGCAGCCCTTTGGCTGGATGGGCCGGAACAGATTCTGGAACATCGCGTCCTGCAATCGGAAATGAAAACCTGGCAAAACCGTTCGATACCATCTCCCATGTGGAACGATATGCGCGACTTTATTCAGCAACTCGGTGCGCGTCAGCCATGGACAGATACTGTGCTAATGGATGATGGGCGGCATTTGGAATGCCATGCAAACCCTATTGCAGGCGGCATGACCATGGTCCGCTTTACGATCGCACAGCCGAAAAGACCTGAAATTCGAAAGCTGATGTTGCGTGACACAGCGATCCAGGCCGCCAAGCGCTGATTTCTGCTTGCAGGGCGGACGCAACCCCATAATGTCGGGGCATGGTCCACACCTTATTCGCGTTTTATCTGGCTGACG
This sequence comes from Roseobacter sp. CCS2, assembly GCF_000169435.1. GTDB lineage: Bacteria > Pseudomonadota > Alphaproteobacteria > Rhodobacterales > Rhodobacteraceae > Yoonia. The sequence goes on from NZ_AAYB01000001.1 coordinate 1,189,774, forward strand.
AAAAAGCAACGGCTGCTTTGGCAACACAAATCGCCCCGCGCCTAAAAGCTGGGGATACACTTTTGCTGGAAGGCGAAATTGGCGCAGGAAAATCAGCCTTTGCGCGCGCATTGATCCGCGCCCGCCTTGGCCGCATGGAAGACGTGCCTTCCCCCACTTTTACATTGGTGCAAACGTATGAGGATGATCACGGCGACATCTGGCACTGTGACCTTTATCGCCTGACGCACCCTGATGAAGCATTGGAACTTGGCCTTGATGAGGCGTTCGAAACCGCCATATGCCTGATCGAATGGCCCGACCGTCTGGGGGAAGTCGCACCAAAAACAGCGCTAACACTGTCCTTTGAAGCGCAAGACGACCATCATCACGTTGCTATTACGGGACCGAATGTTTGGGCAGAAAAATTGCGAGGGTTGGATGCCTGATCGCGCAACTGCAATCGCCACATTTCTTGTGGACAGTCCATGGGAAAATTGGGTGCAAACCCCATTGGCCGGTGATGCATCAGCCCGCCGTTATATCCGCCTTTCGTCAGGCGCAGAAACTGCAATTCTTATGGATGCGCCGCCAGAAAACAGTGAAGACACAGAGCCCTTTGTTGAAATAGCACGCCTGCTGCAGCAAAATGGTTTTGCCGCGCCTGATATTCTTTTGCATGATCCCGAAACGGGATTCCTTCTTCTCAGCGACCTTGGCACGACTGATTATGCACAATGGCTGCATCGCGCACCATCGGATGAAGCGACGCTTTACCGCGCCGCCACCGATACCCTGCTCAAGCTCGAAACAGTTGATGCACCCAATGACCTTCATCAGATGACACCCGCTGTCGGGGCCAAGATGGTGGCGATCATTGGACCATACTATAGCCATAGCCCGACCGACGACCTTTGTGCCGAAGTCCAAAACGCATTGGCACAATACGCGCCTGACGTGAACACGCTCGCGTTGCGCGATTTTCATGCTGAAAACCTAATTTGGCGTCCTACACATCAGGGCGTTGACCGGGTCGGCCTGCTGGACTTTCAGGATGCTTTTGTGGCACCGCCAGGATATGATCTGGCCTCGCTTTTGCGCGATGCGCGGCGCGATGTCAGCCCAAAGGTTGCAGAGGACATCGTCAGCTATTTTTCAGAACACAGCCGCGCAAAAGAGCCGATACGCACATCGCTGGCGTGTCTTGGGGTACAGCGCAATTTGCGTATTTTAGGTGTATTTGCACGTTTGGTGACCGAAGTGGGCAAACCACGCTATCGCGATTTCATGCCACGCGTTTGGGGGCATATCCTGCATGATCTGGAAGACCCCGCACTCAAGAATCTGCGGCAAGCGGTGCAAGATATAGTGCCAGCCCCCACACCAGCAAAACTGCAAGAGCTAACCGAATGACCGTGCCAATCCTCTTTTTCGCGGCCGGGCTTGGCACCCGTATGGGGTCACTGACCCAAGATAAGCCCAAACCACTGATTAAGGTTGCGGGACGGGCGCTAATCGACCACGCGCTGGAGTTTGCAAATGATGCGCCGGTCGGTCCAAAGGTTGCCAACTTGCACTACAAGGGTGACATGATCCGCAGTCATCTGGTGGATCAGCACATCATATTCTCGGATGAAAGCGACGCGCTTTTGGAAACCGGTGGGGGGTTACGAAAGGCGATTCCTTTACTTGATGGCAACCCGGTAATGACGATGAACACCGATGCCGTTTGGCAGGGTCCAAACCCTGTGCAACATATGCTGAAGGCTTGGCAACCGCAGATGGAGGCGCTTCTTCTGATTGTCGAAAAGACGAACGTCCATGGCCACCTTGGCGACGGTGATTTCAGTATGGATGCAGACGGACGACTACATCGCGCACCCGGGGCGATTTATACCGGCCTTCAGATCATGCGCACCGAAGTGCTGTCCACGATTAAGGATAGCGCATTTTCGCTAAATGTGGCGTGGAACATCATCGCCGAACGTGGCGGACTTTATGGCACAATATATGATGGGCAGTGGTGTGACGTCGGTCAACCCGCCAGCATTCTCGTAGCCGAGGCAATGTTGAATGTTTGAAACAGATAAACAGCCACACATCTTCGCCAGTCCGCCGGGTGTGGATTTTGCCCAGGGCCTTGTTGCTGGCCTCATCGCGCGCACTGCTGATCTAGACCCGACCGATCTGGCGAGGGTTGAGATTTATGTAAACACAACCCGCATGCAGCGGCGTATCAGAGCCGTGTTTGACACTGGGCCAGCACGGTTATTGCCGCGTGTGCGGCTGATCACTGATCTGGCAAATGACCCTATTTCATTAGATCTACCGCCTGCTGTGTCACCCTTGCAGCGCAGGTTAGAGCTGTCGCAATTTGTTGCCAAACTCCTTGATAAAGAACCGGACCTCGCGCCGCGCGCCGCACTTTACGATCTGTCAGACAGCCTTGCCAAACTGATGGATGAAATGCAGGGCGAAGGGGTCAGCCCTGACAAAATCGCGAGTCTCGACATCGCGGATCAGTCAGGCCACTGGGAACGTGCGCTCGCATTCCTTAAAATTATCACCCCGTTTTTTGACCAACAAAACGAACCACCTGACAAGGAAGCCCGACAACGGATGGTAATCGAGGCGCTTGCGCAGAAATGGGAAACAGCCCCACCGCAGCACCCTATCCTGATCGCCGGGTCCACCGGATCGCGCGGTGCTACAGCGCTGTTTATGCAGGCAGTCGCGAAACTGCCGCAAGGCGCGATCATCTTGCCGGGATTCGATTTCGATCTGCCAGATCACGTGTGGGACGCGATGGATGATGACCTGACAGCAGAAGATCATCCGCAATTCCGGTTTCGCCGCCTCATGGACCTGATCGGATTTCAGCGACATGATGTGCGTGAATGGTCCACACAATCCCCGGCGCATCCCGCACGCAATGCGTTGGTTTCCCTGTCACTGCGCCCAGCGCCTGTGACGGATCAATGGCTGTCCGAAGGCCCGGACCTTGGCGATTTATATGAAGCAACCAAGGGTCTGACACTTGTCGAGGCAGCTTCACCCCGGGCTGAGGCGGAAACCATTGCCCTGCGCTTGCGCCAAGCGGCCGAAGACGGGATTACCGCAGCCCTGATATCGCCGGACCGCATGCTAACCCGTCAGGTCACCGCCGCTCTGGACCGTTGGGATATTAAACCAGACGATAGTGCCGGTACACCGCTCGCCCTGTCGCCACCCGGGCGCTTTTTGCGCCATGTTGCCGACCTTTTTGGCAAGCCTTTGACGGGTGAGGCTTTGTTAACGCTGCTCAAACACCCGTTATGTCATTCGGCACGGGATGATCGCGGTGAACACCTGCGCCACACCCGCGATCTTGAACTGCACCTGCGCCGCTTTGGGCCGCCCTTTCCCAAACCCGAAGACTTGCTGACATGGGCCAAGAAAGGCAGCGCGCGCGAAGATTGGGCGATGTGGCTGGCTGGATTGATTGCCGGACTTGAAGATTTGGCAAGCAGGCCTCTTGCGCATCATTTGGATCAGCACATCATTCTTGCCGAACAGCTTTGCGCTGGGCCTACCGCCAGCGGGTCAGGCGGGCTCTGGGACGAAGCCGCTGGCCGCGAAGCACGCAAAACCTGCGACAACTTGATCCAAGCGGCGGCGGCGGGTGGCACAATGACCCCGCACGACTACACAGCACTTTTTGGATCCGTGATTGCAGAAGGCACTGTGCGCGACCGTGATGCCGGCCATCCCGGCATCCTGATCTGGGGTACACTTGAGGCACGCGTGCAAGGCGTTGATTTGACCATTCTTGGCGGCATGAACGATGGTGTTTGGCCCGAAGCACCGCCCCCAGATCCATGGCTGAACCGGGTCATGCGGGCGAAAGCCGGGCTTTTGTTGCCGGAGCGGCGGATTGGACTGTCAGCGCATGATTATCAGCAGGCCGTTGCCGGGCACGAGGTTTGGATAACACGCGCAAAACGATCGGCTGATGCGGAAACTGTGCCGTCGCGCTGGGTGAACAGGCTGACGAACCTGTTAAAAGGCCTACCCGATCAGAATGGGCCCGATGCACTTGCCGCTATGTGCGCCAAAGGCGACCAGTGGTCAGCAATGGCTGCCGTTCTGTCAACGCCCCAAGCGCGTGTGCCGTCCGCGCCGCGCCCCTCACCTTGCCCACCTGTTGCAGCGCGCCCCAAAAAATTGTCAGTCACACAAATTAAGACACTGATCCGTGATCCCTTTACGATTTACGCCCGCAAAACGCTACACCTTAGCCCGCTTGACCCGCTTGTGCCCACGGCGGATGCGCCGCTGCGCGGCACCATCATGCATCGTATCCTTGAACGGTTCATCCGCGCCGGACATGGCCCAAACGATCGCGACGCCCTGATGCAGCTTGCATCGGAAGAATTCACCGCGCATTGCCCATGGCCCACGATCCGCGCCCAGTGGATGGCGCGCATGGAACGATCTGCCGATCAGTTCCTTGCTGACGAAGCCGACCGACAAGCGCTTGCCACAGACCATAAGATCGAAGTCTATGGCGAAATTGTTGTCGCGCCATCCGGTGTGTTGTTGACCTGCAAGGCTGACCGCATCGACCTGACAAAGACCGGGGCAGCACTGATTTACGACTATAAAACCGGGGCTGTGCCAACGAAGAACCAGCAACTTACCTTTGATAAACAACTGCTGCTTGAGGCGGCAATGGTGGAGCTTGGTGCGTTTGAAAGCCTTGGTTCCATGTCCGTTGGTGGCGCCACGTTTATTGGTGTGAATGCCGCGATGAAAAACGTACCCGCGCCCCTGAACGACAATCCACCTGATCAGGTCTGGGGTGAGCTAGAGACGCTTTTTGGCAACTGGCATGATCCCAGTCGCGGTTATACCGCTCGCCTCGCCTTATTCCTGAAAACCGATCAAAGCGACTATGACCACCTGTCGCGCCATGGCGAATGGGACACCAGCGATGACCCCGTCCCGCAGGTGCTGACATGATCCGCGATGCAGCCACCCAGCGGCAGGTCGATGCCGCAGACCCGCGTATTTCGACCTGGCTGTCGGCAAACGCCGGGTCTGGCAAAACACGGGTACTGACTGACCGCGTCGCGCGTTTGCTGCTAGAAGAGGTATCGCCACAGAACATCCTTTGCCTAACCTATACCAAAGCCGCAGCCGCCGAGATGCAGAACCGCCTGTTCCAGCGCCTTGGTGCCTGGGCGATGATGTCGGATACTGAATTAAGCGCAGAGCTGCTTGCGCTTGGCGTTGATCGGCAGATCGACAGTTCACAGCTTTCCCAAGCCCGCACACTGTTTGCCCGCGCGATTGAAACGCCCGGTGGTTTGAAAATTCAGACGATCCATTCGTTCTGCGCAGGCGTTTTGCGGCGCTTCCCGCTTGAAGCGCAAGTCAGCCCGCAATTTCGCGAGATGGAAGATCGCGCGGCACAAATCCTACGCGCCGAAGTGGTGGACGAGATGGTCATGGGGCCACAAGCCAACGTCGTGCACAGCCTGTTGGCGCATTTCACCGGAAGCGAGCTGGATCAGTTCACGGCAGAGATTGCAGGAAAAAGGGAATACTTTCTACAGAAACCGGACCGTAACGCTATTAGCGAAACGCTTAATATTCCGCAGGGCATCACCGTTGAAAATCTGTTGGATGATGTGTTCGACAAGGGATTGCTGCTGCAATTGGCGAATGCCTGTGCGAGCGGATCAGCCAATGACATCAAAGCTGCCAATGCCCTGCGATCTATCCTTGATTACCCGCATTCACCGCATGATGTACTTGCAGTTCTCGAAAGCGTTTTTCTTACAGGCGAAGGTGCAAAAGCACCGTTTACAGCAAAAATCGGCACGTTCCCAACCAAAGCAACGCGCGCCGCGCACGAAGACTTGATGGCGGACATCGAACCCTTGATGGGACGGGTTGAAGACATGCGCCCCCACCGCCTGGGACTGCTGGCCTTGGATCGTACTATGGCACTTTACGATTTCGCCAACGTCTTTGTGCCCGCATATGAGGCGCGCAAGCTTGCCATGGGCGCACTTGATTTCGACGATCTGATCCGCAAGGCCAAGGCGCTGCTTACTGACCGCGATGTGGCGCAATGGGTGTTGTTCCGGCTGGATGGCGGCATTGACCATATTCTAGTGGACGAAGCCCAAGACACCAGCCCGACCCAATGGGCCGTGATCGAACAGTTGACCCAAGAATTTGCGACAGGCGAAGGCGCGCGAATGGATCGCGAGCGCACCGTGTTTGTTGTGGGTGACAAAAAGCAATCAATCTATTCGTTTCAGGGCGCGGACCCCGCTGCCTTTGACCAAATGAAGACGCATTTTCGTGATGCCCATCAGGCGATCAGCAAACCTTTTGAGGTCACATCGCTGGACCATTCGTTCCGGTCTTCTCAAGCGATCCTTTCGGTCGTCGATCAGACATTCATCGAGGATCGTGCCGCAGGCATGGACGACAGCCTGACCCATATCGCCTTTAAGGAAAACATGCCCGGTCGCGTTGATCTTTGGCCTGTGATTGAGAAATCAAAAGTGGAAGACAACCGTGAATGGTTCAAACCTGTGGACGAACCAAGTGCCACCGATCATACTGTTTTGATGGCCCAGCGCGTGGCCGAACAGATCAGATATATGATCGCACATGAAACGATCCCCGAAGAAGTCGGCAACACTGGCGCGTACAACCGCCGTTCCATCACTGAGGGCGATTTCCTGATCCTTGTGCAACGCCGGTCAGAACTGTTCGCCGAGATTATTCGCGCTTGCAAGGCCGCTGACCTGAAAATCGCGGGCGCTGATCGGTTGAGGGTTGGGGCCGAACTTGCAGTGAAAGACCTTGCTGCGGTGCTAAGTTTTCTGGCTTTGCCAGAGGATGATCTGTCACTGGCTTCGGCGCTGCGGTCCCCTCTCTTTGGTTGGTCCGAACAGGATCTGTTCACGCTGGCCCATCATCGCCCCAAAAACAGTTTTCTGTGGGAAGCACTGCGAAACTCTGATCATAACGAAACCCTGGCGATCCTCAATGATTTACGCGGCAAGTCCGACTTTCTGCGCCCCTATGATCTGATTGAACGCATCCTGACGCGGCATGATGGGCGCCGCAAATTGCTGGCCCGTCTTGGGCCCGAAGCCGAAGACGGGATTGATGCTTTGCTATCTCAAGCGCTAGCCTACGAAAGCACGGGCGTGCCAAGCTTGACTGGTTTTCTGACGTGGATGGAAACCGATGATCTGGAAGTGAAGCGCCAGATGGAAAGTCAGGGCGACCGTATTCGCGTGATGACAGTGCACGGGGCGAAAGGGCTGGAAGCGCCGATTGTTATTCTGCCCGACACTGCCAAGCGGGATGTAAAGGTAAATCAAGAATTGCTGCCAGCCGATGATCATGTGATCTGGAAAACGCCTGCGAAATCTTCGGCCCCGTCTGTCATAGCCCTTCGCGACAAGGTCATTGCCAAACAGGCACGCGAACGGATGCGCCTTTTGTATGTTGCCATGACCCGCGCCGAGAAATGGCTTATCGCAGGGGCCGCCGGTGATATCGGCGAGGGCGATGCGAGTTGGTATAATCTTGTGGCCGACGGGATGGACAGGCGCGGGGCTTATGATGCCGCGCTGGGCGATATGCCTTTACGCCGGGTGTCAGAATTGGATTGGGACGCGCCTGATTTGGTGACGACAGATGCAAAACCCGACACGATAGTTGCACCACCGCAGTTTGGTGCCTTGCCAATCCCGAAAGCCACCAAAACCATCGCCCCTTCAGAACTACCCGGCGACAAGATCATGAAAGGTGATCCTGCCGGAGATGATATTGACGATGCAAAGGCGCGCGGAACGCAAATTCACCTGCTTCTCGAACATTTACCGATGGCCGCTGAAGAGCAGCGCCATGAACTTGGCCTGCAACTGTTGCAAACTGATGATCCCGCGCTTGTCGATGATGTCATCGCACTGATCAAGAAACCCGAACTGGGCTGGCTATGGAACGCCAATGCCTTGACCGAAGTTGTCATAACCGCCGATATTCCACAGCTTGGCCGCGTCCATGGTGCGATTGACCGTCTGATCATCGGACCAGATACAATCACTGCGATTGATTATAAATCCAACCGGCTTGTGCCCAGTACACCCGAAGATACACCCATTGGGTTGCAACGCCAGCTTGCCGCTTATGATTACGCCCTGCGTGAAATTTATCCCGATCATCAAATTACCACCGCAATTTTATGGACCCATACCGGCACTTTGACTGTTTTACCCCAACAACATCTTCACGAAGCGCTGAACTCGCTCGCTACATCTTGACCATCGGGGCAGGGGTTCCTAGTTTCGGTCTCCAATGATTTTTCGCCAAGGAGCACCCCAATGGCAACCGTAGCAGTAACAGACGCAACCTTTGACGCCGAAGTCCGCCAGTCCGATATCCCCGTTGTCGTGGATTTCTGGGCAGAATGGTGTGGCCCCTGCAAACAGATCGGCCCGGCATTGGAAGAGCTGTCTTCCGAAATGGAAGGCAAGGTCAAAATCGTCAAAGTGAACGTCGACGAGAACCCAAATTCACCAGCCCAGATGGGCGTGCGCGGCATCCCTGCGCTGTTCGTTTTCAAGAACGGTGAAGTTGTATCAAACAAAGCCGGTGCTGCGCCAAAGGCCGCGCTGCAAGGTTGGATCGAAGAATCGATTTAAACCGTCAGAAATCGGTTTTGAAAAGGGCGTCTTTTTATGGCGCCCTTTTGCTTTCAGACAGGCCAGCCATGAAAGCGCAATGATGCAGCAATCCGTTTCTTGGCCTCTGGACGGCCCGCGTTGATCGCACGCAATTGCAGGAACCAATACAGATATTTCGTATAGTCCGGCGCATGATCTTGCACCATTAAGAAAGCCTGTTCTGCGCCTAAATCACCGGCATTCAAAGCAATATGATGGAAGTCAGATTTCGCAAAAAGGATCAGGGGTTTGCCAAAAAAGTAGCCTTCAAACCCAACTGCCGAATTCTGTGTCACGACATAGTCGCAGTTTTGCAGATACCGCGGGGAACCAGCTGCGTTGATAATCAACCTGTCATCCTCGGATGCCAGTGTTTCCAAAGCTTTCTGTTCTTCAACCGCGTATGTTTCGGATGGATGCAAGGTCACAACAACGTGTCGCTTGGTGTCGTGGGCCAAGACCGCTTTTACCATCTCTAGCGGGCTGCACGACTGAAACGATCTGCTGCGCAGCAACTGCCCCTGCAGCGGCACATAAACAAACCCGTCCTGACGGGCGAAATCTGGCGCGTCGTCAAATAACCTTCGTCGCCAAAGCCGGGCAAAGTTTGTAGCCTTGCGCGCATCAATACGGAACGGGTCAAACGTATCTTGGGCAACTGGCCAGTCCCAGCGCTCTGCTTGCTTTTCAATATGCCAGAATGGATAGATGTACGTTTTCCGAAACGTTAGCCCGCGCGCATTCACAGGTGGATCCATCAGATAAAGCCCACGCCCCGACCGCGCCAAAGCCCGCAAACGTGCCAGATCATCATCGCCATCAAAGGCAACCGTTAGCCCAGCGCCTGTCAAAACATCGCTCACTTTATTGATAAAATTGTGATTGCCGCGCTCTGCTTGCTTGCGCAGTTGCGGCGGTAGGTAAAATGTCACTGTGTTACGGGCGCTCATCCGCCGAACGCTAGCCTTGCCCAACGTCGCGAACAACCCATCCGGGGTTGTTTGCCCCCCATCGCCCCGCCATATATGGACAAGGCGACAAGGAGCGACCTATGGCAAGTGAAGAATTCCCCGGCTGGCACGGCACGACAATCATCGGCGTCCGCAAAGGCGGGCAGGTTGTGATCGCAGGCGACGGGCAGGTTAGCCTTGGGCAGACTGTCATCAAGGGAACCGCCCGCAAGGTGCGTCGCTTATCCCCCGGTGGGCAGGATGTGATTTGCGGTTTCGCAGGATCAACAGCGGATGCATTTACTTTGCTTGAACGTCTGGAAAAGAAGTTAGAAGCAACCCCCGGCCAATTAGCCCGCGCCTCGATCGAGTTGGCCAAGGATTGGCGCACCGATAAATACCTGCAAAAGCTGGAAGCGATGCTGATTGTCAGCGACGGATCAGAATTGTTCGTGATCACCGGCGCTGGCGATGTGCTAGAGCCGGAACATGATATTGCGGCCATCGGATCGGGTGGGAACTATGCGCTTGCCGCTGGTCGGGCGCTGATGGACACGAAGAAAGACGCTGAAACGATTGCCCGCGAAGCAATGGCGATTGCCGCCGATATCTGTGTCTACACAAACGGCAATTTAACAGTTGAGGCGATCAAAGCATGATCGAACGCGATGATCTTAAGGCGGCCGTTGGCAGTGGCTTGATCAGCGAAAGCCAGGCAGCCGGACTGATCAGCCTGTCCGACAGCAGGCGCGGTGCGCGCGAAAATCTGAACCCCGGTGATGAACCGTTTGAGCTGTTCAAAGGGTTCAACGAAATTTTTATCGTCATCGGACTGATCATCCTTTCTTTCGGTTGGTGGGGCGTCGTTGCGCTGGCGCTTGGCGACGAAGTGGTCAATTTGCAGGACTACGCCATGTGGGTCACGCTGATCGGTGGTGGCATTTTATGGCTACTGTCGGAATACTTCGTGCGAAAACGGCGCATGGTCGCCCCGGCGATTGCTTTATCTGTGATGTTCGCAGCAAACGCCGCCTTTGGCTTTACCGCCGGCATGTCCGAACCCTTTATGATCGCGCAGAACGATTATTCAAGCGTGTCGTTTCCACTGGTACTCGCGACGTTGACGCTTGCGGTATATTGGTGGCGTTTCCGCGTACCTTTCGCGATGGCTATGATTGCTGTCGGGCTTTTCGTTGTCGCGATTGTCTATGCGGCCAGCCGGGAAGGACGCATTGCGAGTGTCAGCGAATTTTTCCTGCTGTCCGCTGGTGGTCCGTTTGCATGGATCACGCTTGCTTTGGGTATCTTGGTTTTTGCCGTCGCCATGATGTTCGACATGAGCGATCCACATCGCGTTACACGCAGGTCTGCCAATGGGTTTTGGCTGCACGTCGTGGCGGCACCTGCATTGGTGAACACCGTCGCGCTTTCGCTGTTGAACCAAGAAAACGGAGGATCAAATCTGATCCTTTTGGGGATCTTGTTACTGTTTGCCATTGTCGCGATTGTCATCGACCGCCGGTCGTTCCTAATTGCGGCGATCGGCTATATCGTGGCGCTTGCTGCGACTGTTTTTGATGGTGACGGGGCCGCGCTGACTGTGCTGATCCTAGGCATCGTCCTTCTGCTTCTTGGTGCGTTCTGGGAACGGATCCGAGCCCGCGTTCTGCGGCTGATGCCCGGTTTCATCCCGCTGCACCGCCTTCCCCCTTCACAAGTTTAAGGCCCATTATGACAGATCTGACCCCCCGCGAAATCGTCTCGGAACTTGACCGGTTCATTATCGGTCAGAAGGACGCCAAACGCGCCGTGGCCGTGGCGTTGCGCAATCGTTGGCGGCGCAAGCAATTGGGTGATGATCTGCGCGATGAGGTGTATCCAAAGAATATTCTGATGATTGGGCCTACTGGTGTTGGCAAAACTGAAATCTCTCGGCGGCTCGCGAAACTGGCGCGCGCACCCTTTCTCAAGGTGGAAGCGACGAAATTCACTGAAGTGGGTTATGTTGGCCGCGACGTTGAACAGATTATCCGTGATCTGGTCGATACCGCGATCATCGACACCCGCGAACACATGCGCGAAGATGTGAAGGCAAAAGCACGCGCTGCAGCTGAAGATCGCGTGATCACCGCTGTTGCTGGCACCGATGCGCGTGACACAACGCGCGAGATGTTTCGCAAAAAGCTAAAGTCAGGCGAGCTAGACAATACGGTGATTGAGCTTGAACTGACCGACACATCCAACCCCATGGGCGGTTTCGAAATCCCCGGGCAACCCGGCGGCATGGGTGGGATGATGAACCTTGGCGATCTGTTCGGTAAGGCGATGGGCGGACGCACGGTCAAAAAACAAATGACCGTCGCTGATAGCTATGAAGCGCTAGTCGCGGATGAAGCCGATAAGCTGCTCGATGATGAAACGGTAACCAAAGCAGCTTTGGAAGCGGTCGAGCAGAACGGCATCGTTTTCTTGGATGAAATCGACAAAGTCTGCGCACGCGCCGATGCCCGTGGTGCCGACGTGTCGCGTGAAGGTGTGCAGCGTGATTTGCTGCCGCTGATCGAGGGAACGACCGTGTCCACGAAACACGGACCGATCAAGACAGACCATATCCTGTTCATCGCATCAGGTGCGTTTCACGTGGCGAAACCATCCGACCTACTGCCTGAATTGCAGGGCCGCCTGCCAATTCGTGTCGAACTGCGCGCACTGACCGAAGACGATTTCGTGCGCATCCTGACCGAAACAGATAACGCGCTGACCTTGCAATATTCAGCCCTGATGAAAACTGAAGAGGTCACTGTGACCTTCACCGAAAATGGGATCAAAGCGCTGGCCAAGATCGCAGCGGAAGTCAACGAATCTGTGGAAAACATCGGGGCACGCCGCCTTTATACAGTGATCGAACGGGTTTTTGAGGATCTGTCCTTCAACGCCCCTGACCGGGCTGGCGACGATATCGCGATTGATGCAGCTTTCGTTGAGGAACACTTGGGCGAGCTGTCGCGATCAACAGATATCAGCCGTTATGTGCTTTAAGCGGTGCTGAAGCTCAAAAAATACCCAGCGTTTATCGTTTTACTCATCGCGGGCCTTTTCACCGTCATCTTTGCCTACGCGACGCTCAACCTGTTTCAAATGTCGATGGCCAACATCAGGTTCATCCGTGAATTCGGTTGGACCGCCGTGATGGAAGGCGCGTTGTTGCAACTGCTGACAGTGGCGATTTCGGGGGCTTTGGCGATGCTTAGCTACATTGGGTTTAAAATCTGCGAAAGTGAGTTGGTTCACAGATATCACAATTGGCAAAACAAATGATTTAGGGGTTTCACCGAACCCCCTGTCAGATCATCAAAGCGGGATGAGCCAACCCACCGGATATCTGGCGTTCATCCGCGAAAACATACCTTTCCTTGCGACGGGCGCATTGCTGTCATTCCTATCAAGTTTTGGGCAGACATTCTTTATTTCCATTTTCGGCGGGGAAATCCGTGAAACGTATGGTTTGTCCAACGGTGATTGGGGCCTGATTTATATGATCGGCACCGGCGCATCGGCCGTCTTGATGGTTTTTGTTGGTGGCTTGGCCGATAGGTTTCGGGTGCGTTCCCTTGGGATCGTCGTCATTGTGATGTTGGCTTCAGCCTGTTTGTTCATGGCATTCAACGCGGTTGCTGCATTGCTACCCTTCGTTGTTTTCGCACTACGTTTCACCGGCCAAGGCATGACAAGCCATGTTGCCACCGTTGCCATGTCACGCTGGTTTATCGCAACCCGCGGGCGCGCTTTGGCAGTGGCGGCATTTGGGTTCATGCTGGGCGAAGCGACCTTACCGTTGACCATGGTATGGCTGAAATCATTTATCGAATGGCGCACTTTGTGGGTGTGTTTTGCCGTATTTTGCGTGTTCGCCTGTTTCGTCCTGTACCGCCTGCTGCGACTGGAACGGACACCACAATCCATGGCTGAAACGACCCAAGCGACAGGGATGGGTGGCAAACATTGGACGCGCGCCGATGCGCTGCGCCATCCGCTGTTTTGGGCGATGATCCCGGCGGTCATGTCATTCTCTGGCTTTGGCACCGCGTTCTGGTTCCACCAGGCACATTTCGCTGAGATTAAAGGCTGGTCACACCTTGCCCTCGTGTCCGTTTTTCCATTGGGAACACTGATGCTTGCGCTTTCGACCATTGGTTATGGCTGGGCGATTGACCGGTTTGGTGCGATCCGGCTTTTACCGATCTATCTGATCCCATATGTGGTCGCATTTATCCTGCATTGGTATGCGCCATCCTTGGCATGGACAGCGTTGGCCGTCGTGTTGATGGGCATTGCTGGCGGTGGGCAGGCCACTTTGCTGAATGCATGTTGGGCAGAGTTTTATGGCACCAAGCACATCGGCGCGATCAAATCGGCAGCGGCGGCGCTGATGGTATTGGGGTCTGCCATTGGTCCGGGGTTAAGCGGATGGTTGATCGATCAAAGCGTTGGGTTTGAGGTGCAAATGCTGGGCTACGCCGCTGCTTTTGCTTTTGCTGCGCTCATTTTGATCATTCCGACCCAGCGCGCACGTCAAGCATTAGCGGTTTCGCCGTAAATAAACGTAATACGCGCCATGCCCGCCATGTTTCAGGTGCGCCGGTGTCACCTGCAAAATCGCCTGCGATAGCGGAGGAAGCGCCAGCCATTGCGGCACTTGATGACGCAAAATGCCATGACGTGTTGGGATCGGACCACCATCGTCGCGGTCTTTGCCTTTGCCGGTGATCACCAAAACCAGGCGGCGACCCATGGACTGCGATCCAAGGATAAAAGCAACCAACTCTGGATGTGCCTCGGCCATTGTCATGCCATGCAGGTCAATCCGCGCTTCTGGCTTGAGTTTGCCGCGCTTCATCTTACCGAAAGACTTGCTATCCATATTTACTGGTGCAGCAGCCAACCGATCAACAAGCGGGCGCATCACATCATGGGTGCGTGCCGTATTCGCCTTTTGACCAACGCGAAAATCGGGCAGCGGACCGCGCGGGGCCATGGGTTTTTTTGGTTTCGGTATCGGCAACGCATCTGGCGCAGGATCCTGCCGATTATCATGTAAAGGCGTGGCCCGTTCTGCAACCCGATCCCAAAGCGCGCGTTCTTCAGCAGACAAATGACGGGGCTTGCGCATTAACGATTTGCCACAACCAAACGATGGGCCATTGTTGTTGGCATCAGAACCACCATGCGACCGGGATCTTTAATCTTGCCCGCTTCGCGACCGGCTTCATCACCAGTTCCAAAGAAAATATCCGCACGCTGCGCACCCTTGATTGCCGACCCGGTATCTTGCGCGACCATCAAGCGGTTCATCGGTTCCGCGCCTTCTTTTTCAATCCAAACTGGTGCGCCCAGCGTGACAAATGCCGGATCAATCGCAATTGAGCGGCCTTCGGTGATCGACCGGTTCATCGCACCTAACGGGCCCAAGTCAGCAGGCACTTCGCTGACTTCGCGAAAAAACACGTAGCTTTCATTTTCCCATAACAGTGCGCGGCCTTCTTCGCGGTTCTGGCGCACCCAATTGCGGATCACAGCAGCAGACACCTGATGCGGTTCGAAAATCCCACGATCAACCAATTCCATACCAACGGACGAATAGTTCCGGCTATTTTTACCGCCATACCCAACACGCATCACACTGCCATCGGGCAGGCTGATGCGGCCAGAACCTTGGATTTGCAGAAAGAACAGATCAACCGGGTCGGTGAGCCAGGCCAATTCCAACCCACGGTTGGCAAGCGGCTGGTCTTCGTCAATTTCGCGGCGGGTATAATATGGTTCACCGCGAACCAGGTCATCCGGCACGCCGTAAATCGGATAACGGTATGATGCGCGCTTTTCACGCGACCCCGGCAGTTGCGGTTCAAAATACCCGGTGAACAGCATTGGTTCACCATCCTCGATCAGGATAGGGTGAAAAAATTTTTCGAAAAAGCCACGCGGTTCGGGGTTTGTCTTGGCAAAGTCGCACAAGACTTCCCATTGCGGGTCATCCAGATCACGGCAGGTATTGGTAAAAACATCAAAGGCGGCTTGATGATCATCATCACGCCACCCTCGCAAATCGTCAAACGTCAGCTGGGTATAGGTTGGATCAGCCATTGCGCCGCTCGCAATTGAGAAGAGAAAGCAATACCGACAAATCCAGCCAAGAATCATTCGCCCGTTGCAACAAGCCGCCAGTTTGGATCGTCTGCGTCCATCTTACGCGCGAACGTCCATGTATCTTTCTGGCGTTTGATCTCTGTCTCGCTGCCTTCAATGATATCGCCGGCATTGTCGCGCACGACCGACGTCATTTCAGACTTAAAGCGCACAGAAACCTCACCCTCTTTCGAGAAGTCGTCGAAAACGGCTTCTGTCAATGTCATGTCGCTGATCCCGATGAATTTGGCATCAACGGTTAAACCCTGACGCTGGCGTTCATCAACCACGGATGCAAACGCCTCGTACACATCTTCCGAAATAAATGGTACGATGCTGTCCAGATCACCATTTTCAAACGCCATCAAGATCATTTCATAGGCGCCACGTGCACCGCCCAAGAATTCGCTGACGTTGAATGAAGGATCGGCGCGCTTCATATCAGCCAGCGCTTTGGCGGAATCTGATCCTTCTTCGATATGGTCCGTAATATCCAGATCAGGACCGCCTTCAATCACGTCGAAATCTGGCTTGCCGACACGGGATGAAGGTTCTGGCCGTGTCACGGCAGGTTTCTCAAATCCTTCGCGTGTGCCAAGCACACCGCGCAGGCGCAAAATCAAGAAAACAGCGATGCCAGCAAGCACCAAAAGCTGAATAAGCGGAGAGTTCATTTTGACCTCGTTCAGGGGAAGGCATGGAAACACGCCCTTTCGCCCCTTATGTAGGTCGCAGGCGGGGCTGAGTCCACCTTACCCCCGAACATGTTATGAAAGGCGCACCTTATGTGGCTGTTAATTGCTTTTATTGCGGTTCCAATGATCGAAATCGCCCTGTTTATTCAGGTAGGCGGATTTATTGGCATATGGTGGACGTTGTTGATTGTTCTGCTTACCGCAGTGGCCGGATCATATCTTGTTCGGAATCAAGGTTTGCGCGAAATTGGTAACCTGCAAAGATCATTTTCAGAACTGAAGGACCCGACAGAGCCTTTGGCGCATGGCGCGATGATCCTGTTTGCGGGTGCGCTGTTGCTAACCCCGGGTTTTTTCACAGATATCGTTGGTCTATCGCTTTTGGTGCCTGGCATTCGCCGCACCGCATTCGTTTGGGCAAAATCCAAAGTGAAAGTGCAACGCTTTGAAATGGGCGAAGGGCCCGCCCAGCGCCCGCCGCCCACTGGTGACAGGGTGATTGATGGCGATTTCGAAGATGTGACCCCACAGAAAAACCGCCCGCAAGGCCCATCCGAGTGGACGCGGGATTGAGCCTATAGATTTAGGCTGATAGGAACGCGCGAACCTTATTTAACTGGAGCAGTTTCCAATGACCGATACACCTGAAAACGGTGCAGCAGCCGCACCGGCAGCCCCACAAATCACCAGCCGCGTTTTGGCGCAGTACATCCGCGATATGTCTTTTGAAAATATCCTCGCGCAAAAAGGTGTGACTGGCGACGCACAGCCCGAAATTCAGGTGCAGGTCAATCTTGATGCGCGCAAGCGCAGCACGGAAAACCAGTATGAGGTCCTTACGAAGCTGAACATCACAAGCAAGACGAAGGAAAAGGGCGATCCTCTTTTCGTGCTCGAGATTGAATATGCGGGCGTGTTCCACGTTGAAGGTGTGCCAGAAGACCAGATGCACCCTTATCTGCTGATCGAATGCCCACGTATCACATTCCCGTTCCTACGCCGCATCGTCAGTGACGTGACACGCGATGGTGGTTTCCCACCGTTGAACCTTGAAACCATTGATTTTCTGGCACTTTACCGGTCTGAGCTTGCACGCCGGTCGGAAGCGGAAAAGGCAAAAGTCAACTAAGCCACACCTAATTTTTCCAGATAGCGCCGTCGCCCAACTGCTCAACAAAAGCAGCATGGGCGGCGGCTTCTTCTATTGTAAGTTTGGGCGCAAGCGGTTCAGGTCGCGCTGATGGGCGCCATTCGTCTGACTGCCCACCTGCCGATTGGCTACGGGTATCTGCGGCCAATGCAAAATCGGGCTGACGTCCTCCGATCAGCTCAAGATAAACCTCTGCCAGAATTTCGCTATCCAGCAACGCGCCGTGCAAGGTGCGTGAGCTATTGTCGATCGCAAAACGCCTACAAAGGGCATCCAACGACGCGGGTGAGCCGGGAAATTTGCGACGGGCAATTGCCAGTGTATCAAGCGCCTGATCCATCGGCAGCAAAGGGCGGTTTAGCCAGCCCAGTTCTGCATTCAGAAACTTCATGTCAAAAGCGGCATTGTGGATGACCAGTTTCGCATCACCAACGAAATCGACGAAATCCTGTGCAACGTCTTTGAAAAGCGGTTTATCGCGAAGTGTTTCCTGTCCGGGCTTTGGGTCTTGCGGCGGTTCAAGCAAATCAGGGCCAATGCCATGCACGCCAAACGCTTCAGCCGGCATTGAACGCTGCGGATTGATGTATTGGTGATACGTCCGGCCTGTCGGGACATGGCCCATCAGCTCTACCGCGCCAATTTCGACAATGCGATCACCTTCGTGCGGTTCAAATCCGGTAGTTTCAGTATCGAGTACGATTTCACGCATCTGTTTGCCCTGTCAGTTCTGCGATTAGTTTTCGCACAGCTGTCTTGGTATCGTCCAGAGCAACAGTTTTAATGACATGGTCGGCAAGCGCACGTTTTTCAGCATCAGGCATTTGACGCGACATAATGCGTTCAAACTGGTCTTCCGTCATGCCCGGGCGCGCCATCACCCGATCTTTTTGGATCTCTGGCGGTGCAGACACAACAAGAACAGATGTCAGCCAGTCTTGCGCATTTGTTTCGAACAGCAATGGAATATCAAGAACGACAAGCGAGCCAGTATTTTCATTAAGAAAAGCCGCGCGGTGTGCTGCAACCAAAGGGTGCACAATTTCTTCGAGTTTACCCATGACATTCAGGTCTTCGGCGATCATTTGCTTGAGCAGGTCGCGGCTGACTGCGCCATCAACAATGGCTTCTGGTAATGCCGCTTGGATAACCGGCACCGCAGCGCCCCCTTTGGCATAAAGGTCGTGAACAACCGCATCAGCGTCCCAAACCGGAATGCCTTCTTCACGAAACATGGCAGCCGTCGTGGATTTCCCCATTCCAATGGAACCGGTTAAGCCCAACAGATGCGTCATCCGAGCACAGCCGCGCGTGTTGCATCGTCAACTTCCGGGCGACGGCCGAACCAGCGTTCGAATCCAGGGACACCTTGGTGCAACAACATCCCAAGACCATCGACTGTCGTGCAGCCCTTTTCAGCTGCTGCGATCAGGAATGGCGTTTGCAATGGTGTGTACACGATATCTGTCACCGTGGCTTCTGACGAAAGCGCATCAACGGACACTTTAAATTCCTGCGCCCCGGTCATGCCTAGCGATGTTGTGTTAATAACGGTATTGGCGTCTTCAAGCATTTGGTCGGCCTGCACCCAATCCACAACACTGACACGTGCGCCGAAATCTGCGCGCAGGGCTTCGGCCTTGGCGCGTGTTCTGTTGGCAAGGATGATTTGTGGAACACCCGCGTCGGCCAGTGCCACAATAATCGCGCGCGCAGCACCCCCCGCGCCAAAAATGGCGGCAGGACCAGCCTTGGGATCCCAATCTGGCGCGCCTTGTCGAAGGTTGGCCACAAAACCATAGCCATCCGTATTATCCGCAAAAATCCTGCCATCATCCTTGAATATCAACGTATTAGCGGCACCAATGAGTGTCGCCCGGTCAGTTATTTGGTCGGCAAACTGCATGACGCTGACCTTATGGGGGATCGTGACGTTAGCACCGATGAACCCTTGATCGGGAAGCGACCGAAGCGTCATTTCAAGGGCATCTTCGGTGACCTTTAGCGCGGTATATTCGCCCTCAATCTCATAGCGGTTCAGCCAGTAGCTGTGCAGCTTGGGGGAAAGGGAATGGCTGATCGGGTTTCCGATGACAGCAGCGCGTGGAATGTTTGTCATGACGGCAATGTTCCGCGAAGCGTCAAGTATGACAAGAGTTCAAGAAGCGGCAAGCCGAGGACATTGAAATAATCTCCTTCAATGCGTGTAAAAAGTCGCACTCCTTCTTCCTCTAACTTATAGGCACCAACGGAATGGCGAATACTGTCCCAGTTTCGATCAACATAGTCGGTCAGATATTTATCTGAGGCGTCGCGCATCAACAGGCGAACAACACCGACATGCCGCCAAAGGGGTTTGCCATCGCCATAGACCACCGCAGCAGACAAAAGTTGGTGTTTCTGGCCGCGCAAAGATTTGAGTTGGGAAAGGGCATCGTCTGGAGTCTGTGGTTTGCTATAAATGTCTTGTCCCAAAGCAAGGATTTGATCGCAGCCGATAACAAGTGCCCCAAGATGACGGGCGGCAACGCGTTGGGCTTTTAATTCCGCAAGCGTATCGGCAATGTCACGCGGCGAGGCCTGTTCCGTTTGCAATGATGCGCGAATGGCATCTTCATCGACGCGTGCAACAGAAACAGTGAAGTCAAGGCCTGCGTTTCTAAGCAGCTGAGCACGAATTTCAGAGCCTGAAGCCAAAATGATTTGGTCGGTCATGTGGATAACCTTTGGGACAAAGCCTGTGTCGCAACACTGGTGGTTTTGGGCATAACTAGTACACCATCTGCATTTGGGTAGAATTCTGTCATCTCAGGGATCTTCACATGGTTTTCTCCACGGTGGGTATGGATAAGTCGGCGTTGTGGAAGAATCATCGTCATGTGACAGTCAACCCTGTGATGCATAAAATATTCTGATATCGTCGCATCTCTAACACTCTGTTTTACATATATTTTAGTCCATGAAATGAAATTCATACTTACCTCTTTCATTTTATGTTGCTTGGGATAAGTCTGAGGATCAATCAACAACCCACAGAAAATCATCTGACAAACAACAACATCATCTTTTCTTTCCTTTTATATTTATTAAGGAAGGGTAAGGCATGAGAGTGGAATGATATGATCGATCTTCTAGATAATTTCTATCCATGGATTAAAGCCATTCATATTATGGCGGTGATCGCATGGATGGCTGGCTTGTTCTACCT
Source organism: Roseobacter sp. CCS2 (assembly GCF_000169435.1). Taxonomy (GTDB): domain Bacteria; phylum Pseudomonadota; class Alphaproteobacteria; order Rhodobacterales; family Rhodobacteraceae; genus Yoonia. The sequence continues at coordinate 1,210,680 of NZ_AAYB01000001.1, forward strand.
ACCTAGGCTGTTTGTCTATCACGCAGAACGGGCATCAGTTGGATCAGAACTGGATCACACGTTTCAGGTGATGGAAGAAAAACTGCTGCGGGTCATTATGAACCCAGCAATGATTGTCGCTTGGATCGCGGGGTTAATCATGATCGGCTTGGGGGCGTTTGATTGGAGCGCTGCCTGGTCATGGGTGAAATTAGTCTCAGTCATCCTGATGACAGGTGCGCACGGCTGGATGAGCGCACGGCGCAAGGATTTTGCGGCTGGGACCAATACACGGACGGGACGGACGTACCGGTTGTTTAACGAAGTGCCGACAGTCCTGATGTTTCTGATCGTGGTGGCGGTGATTGTGCGGCCGTTCTAAGGATTGATTGACTCAAGACGTTTGCTTGCCTATGTGTCACGCAGCTTCCCGTCCGGGAAAGTGATTTTCCATTTCTAATCGCAAAGATGCCGGTGTTCGTGCCGGTTTCAGGAATTATTCATGTCACAGCACCGTTTGAACCTTGCCGATCTCAAAGCGCAAAGCCCGAAGGATTTGTTATCCTTGGCCGAAGAGCTGGAAATCGAGAACGCCTCGACCATGCGGAAAGGCGACATGATGTTCGCTATCCTCAAAGAGCGGGCTGATGAAGAGTGGGTCATTGGTGGTGATGGCGTGTTGGAAGTCTTGCAGGATGGGTTTGGATTTTTACGTTCGCCCGAAGCGAATTATCTGCCGGGTCCCGATGATATTTACGTGTCACCAGACATGATCCGAAAGCATTCTTTGCGGACAGGTGACACGGTTGAAGGCGTGATGAAAGAACCAAACGATACCGAGCGTTACTTTGCTTTGATGTCGGTTGAGAAGATTAACTTTGAAGAGCCTGAGCGCGCGAAGCACAAGGTGGCCTTTGATAACCTGACGCCACTTTATCCTGAAGAGCGTTTCAATCTTGAAGTTGAAGATCCGACAATCAAAGATAAGTCGGCGCGGATTATTGATTTGGTGGCTCCGATTGGGAAAGGGCAGCGATCCCTAATCGTGGCACCACCACGGACTGGTAAGACAGTTCTGCTACAAAACATCGCGAACTCGATCGAGAAGAACCATCCAGAATGTTATCTGATCGTTTTGCTGATTGATGAACGACCCGAAGAAGTGACAGACATGCAGCGGTCTGTGAAGGGTGAGGTTGTATCGTCAACCTTCGATGAGCCTGCGACGCGTCACGTGGCTGTGTCAGAAATGGTGATCGAGAAGGCAAAGCGTCTTGTGGAACATAAACGGGATGTTGTGATTTTGTTGGATTCGATCACGCGTTTGGGCCGGGCGTTTAACACGACAGTGCCGTCGTCAGGCAAGGTACTGACAGGCGGTGTGGATGCGAATGCCTTGCAGCGCCCCAAACGGTTCTTTGGTGCAGCACGCAATATCGAAGAGGGTGGTTCACTGACTATCATTGCGACGGCCCTGATTGATACGGGTTCGCGGATGGATGAAGTGATCTTTGAAGAATTCAAAGGCACAGGTAACAGCGAGATTGTTCTGGACCGTAAGGTCGCGGACAAGCGCGTCTTCCCGGCGATGGATATTCTGAAATCCGGTACACGGAAAGAAGAGCTATTGGTGGATAAAGGCGATCTGGCTAAGACATATGTGTTACGCCGGATTTTGAACCCGATGGGTACGACAGACGCGATCGAATTCCTGATTGGTAAATTGAAGCAGACGAAGACAAACTCTGACTTCTTCGATTCAATGAACACGTAACTTATTGTTCTAAAACAATGGGTTAAGATATGGATACTATTTTTGCCTTAGCAACAGCACAGGGCCGTTCTGGTGTTGCCATTGTCCGTATTTCTGGGCCTTTTGCTGTCCAGGCGACGTCCCGATTGGCGGGTTCTGTTCCGGATGCGAGAGGCGTGCGCCAGTTGCGTGATGCACGGGGTGAGTTGCTTGATCAGGCGCTGATTTTGCGGTTCCCCAACGGACAAAGCTTCACTGGTGAGGTGGTTGTCGAACTTCATTTACACGGTAGTCCGGCTGTGGTGCATGCTGTGTTGCGGTGTTTGGGTGATATGCCAGAGCTGCGACAGGCAGAAGCAGGTGAATTCACGCGGCGTGCGCTGGAGAACGGTCGGCTTAATCTGGCCGAGGTTGAAGGCTTGGCAGATTTGATCGATGCCGAAACCGAAAGCCAACGCAAACAAGCCGTGCGGGTTTTTTCTGGTGCCTTGGGAGAGTTGGCCGATAGCTGGCGGGTTCGGCTGATCCGCGCGGCGGCGCTGTTGGAAGCCACGATAGATTTTGCCGATGAAGAAGTCCCAGTCGATGTCAGCCCTGAGGTTAACGACCTGTTGGCACATGTGCGTCAGGAGATGGTACGTGAGGCCGATGGTGTCCGTGTCGCAGAGCGTGTCAGGGATGGTTTTGAGGTTGCAATCATAGGAGCGCCGAATGTTGGTAAATCGACGCTTCTGAATCGTCTGGCTGGGCGGGATGTGGCGATTACGTCAGAGGTGGCCGGCACAACGAGAGATGTCATTGAGGTGCAGATGGACCTTGACGGGTTGCCCGTGACGTTACTTGATACCGCCGGTGTGCGCGAAACCGATGATGTCGTCGAAGGGCTTGGCGTTGCGCGCGCCCTTGAACGTGCTGAGCGTGCTGATTTTCGTATTCATTTGCTGATGGCGCCGAATGATACATCAGCGCCTTCTGGTCCAGATGACCTGATCGTGCAGGCAAAGTCTGATCTTCATGATGGTGATGGGATGGCTGTTTCTGGTAAAACCGGTGATGGTATTGACCAAATGATAGCACGGGTCAGTGGACGTCTTCAGGAAAAGGTAGGGCAGATTGGTATTGCGATGCGGGAAAGGCATCGTGTGGCGCTGGTAGGTGCCGTTGGGTACCTCGATGATGCGACAGCTGCCTTAGGACAGTCAGATATGATGACTGATTTGATTGCAGAAGATCTAAGGTCAGCGATACGCGCTGTGGATAGCATCGTCGGGCGCGTTGATGTAGAACATGTACTTGATGAGATTTTTAGCAGTTTCTGCATTGGTAAGTAGGGAGTGTTTCACGTGAAACATTATGACTACGACGTTATTGTCATTGGCGGTGGACACGCAGGTGCCGAAGCAGCACATGCCGCGGCCCGCATGGGTGTGCGGACAGCATTGGTGACACTGACCAAACATTCTATTGGCGTTATGTCGTGTAATCCGGCCATCGGTGGATTGGGTAAGGGCCACCTTGTTCGTGAGATTGATGCGCTAGATGGTGTTATGGGCCGTGTTGCTGACAAAGCAGGTATCCAGTTCCGTCTTTTGAACCGAAAAAAGGGGCCTGCCGTACAAGGCCCTCGTGCGCAGTCGGATCGGCAGATTTACCGGACAGAGATGCAATCAGAGCTTAATGCCCTTAAAAATTTAGTCATTGTTGAGGGTGAAGCTGTTGATTTGCTGATGTCTGGTGAACGGGTCACGGGTGTTCAGATGCATGATGGTAGCGCATTAACGGCGCAAAGCGTCATTCTGACGATGGGGACATTCTTGCGCGGTGTGATCCACATTGGTGATGTGTCACGGCCGGGTGGACGTATGGGTGACGATCCTTCGGTAAAGATGGCAGAGCGGTTGGATAGCTTTTCCTTACCGCTAGGTCGGCTTAAAACAGGGACACCACCACGGTTGGATGGTCGCACTATTGCTTGGGATAAGCTTGAAGCGCAGCCCAGTGATAAGGACCCAGTGTTATTTTCGTTTTTGTCGACAGGCACATATGCGCCGCAAATCGATTGTGGCATCACACATACCAACGCACAGACGCACGATATTATTCGGGATAATCTAGGCCGGTCTGCCATGTATGGTGGTCAGATTGACGGGGTAGGTCCTCGTTACTGTCCTTCGATCGAAGACAAGATCGTGCGCTTTGCGGAAAAGAACTCTCATCAGATTTTCTTGGAACCTGAAGGGGTGACCGATCATACGGTTTATCCCAACGGCATATCCACATCGTTGCCAGAGGATGTACAAAAGGCTTACGTCAATTCTATCTACGGCCTTGAAAACGCTCTTATTTTACAGCCTGGCTACGCTATAGAATATGATTATGTAGACCCGCGCGCTCTGCAAGCCACTCTTGAATTACGCGATGTGCCGGGGCTGTTTCTGGCGGGTCAGATCAATGGCACGACAGGGTACGAAGAAGCAGCAGCACAAGGCTTGGTTGCTGGTTTGAACGCTGCCGCGCAGGTAAGGGGACGCGACCCCATTACCTTCAGCCGGCGGGAGTCCTATATCGGCGTCATGATTGATGACCTTATTACGCGTGGGGTGTCAGAACCGTATCGCATGTTTACGTCACGCGCTGAATTCCGTCTGTCACTTCGTGCGGACAATGCTGATCAGCGCCTGACACAGCGGGGGCGAAACCTTGGTTGTGTGGGTGAAGGGCGCTGGGCGTATTTCAGTGAAAAGATGCAAGGCATCAATCTAGCCAAAGAAAAGTTGGCTAATATCAGCCTTTCCGCAAGAGAGATTGCCAGTACAGGCGTTAAACTGAACGCTGACGGACCACGCAAATCAGCTCTTGAAGCTTTGGCGCTGTCTGATTTTAGCTTCAGGCATCTTTCAAAACTTGATCAAAACGCTGATGAAATCCCGGCGCATATCCAGGATCAGGTGAAAAAAGATGCGTTATATGCCCATTATATTGCGCGACAGGAACGCGACATTGCTGCGTTAGAGCGTGATGAAAAGCACGTTATCCCTGCTGATTTCGATTACGCCGGGGTCAGAGGTCTTTCCAATGAAATCGCGGCAAAGCTTGCAGCGACCCGACCGGTAAGCATAGCGCATGCTGGTCGCATAGAGGGTATGACACCTGCCGCTTTGATGCTGATTATTGCTGCCACGAAAAAGCAACAGAAGGCCACTGGGACATAAGTGATGGATGCTCAGGTCGCAGGCATTAATGTTTCACGTGAAACAATCGATAATTTAGAAGCGTTTGGTACGCTAGTCACCAAATGGACACCAAAAATCAATCTTATCGCCAGCAGTACAGTTGCAACGCTTTGGGACAGGCACATCATTGATTCGGCGCAGATTTACCGATTTGCCCCAAAAGACTATGAAAATTGGGTTGATATGGGCAGCGGGGGCGGCTTTCCGGGTATCATTATGGCAATTATGGCCAAATCCTTACAACCGGACGCGCGATTTACATTGATCGAAAGCGACCAACGCAAAGCCATATTTTTAAGGACTGCTGCACGTGAATGCGGGCTACGCGTCGATGTTATAGCGCAACGTATTGAATCTGTACCTAAACAACTGGCAGATGTTGTATCAGCACGCGCGCTTACCGCATTATCTGGTCTTCTTCCTGCCGCTGAAAGACATTTGAAATCAAGCGGAGTAGCTTTGTTTCATAAGGGTCAAAAGTCACAACAAGAAATTGCCGACGCGAAAAAGAACTGGACGTTTGACCTTGAAGATTATGCCAGTATCACTGATCCTGACGCTCGAATACTTGCCATTCGAAGGATAAAAACCGTTGGCCAATGACCCAAAAATCATCGCGATTGCCAATCAAAAGGGCGGCGTTGGCAAAACGACGACAACTATTAACCTTGGCGCGGCTTTGGCAGAGCAGAACAAACGTGTTCTTTTGATTGATCTTGATCCACAGGGCAACGCATCGACTGGTCTAGGTATTGATCATGATAAACGTGATGCCACAACATATGACCTTCTGTCCGGTGATGTGACGTTGTCTGAGGCGGTGCAGAAAACATCGGTTGATCATTTGTCAATTATCCCGGCAACAACAGATCTCAGCTCGGCAGATCTTGAACTCGTCGATAATGCAAAGCGAAGCTTTCTGTTGCGGGATGTTTTACGGGCAAGCAGCGCTGAAGCGCTAGATTTCGACTACATATTGATTGATTGCCCGCCATCTCTCAACATATTGACTGTAAATGCTATGGTCGCGGCGCAGTCCATTATTGTCCCGTTGCAAAGTGAATTCTTTGCTCTGGAAGGTCTATCGCAACTTATTCTTACCGTCCGTGATGTGCGCCAAACCGCTAATCCTGATCTTCGGATCGAAGGTATCGCGCTTACTATGTATGACAGTCGTAATAACCTGTCTCTTCAGGTAGAGGACGATGCGCGCGAAAATATGGGCGATATGGTGTTCAAAACAGTTATTCCACGTAACGTCCGGCTTAGCGAAGCGCCGTCCTTTGCGATTCCAGTTTTGACCTATGATAGCGGTTCGAAGGGTAGCACCGCTTATCGGTCTCTTGCGAAAGAGCTTATTGAAAAAGAAAAGAAAATGAGGGCGGCGTAGATGGCACGCACCACAAAGAAATCCCGCGGCCTGGGTCGCGGTCTATCGGCCTTGATGTCTGATGTTGCAACAGAAGATGCGCCGCAATCTACACCGAAACGCCCTGATTTGGTTGTTCCGATTGAACAGGTGCAGCCAAACCCCGATCAGCCGCGTCGCACCTTTGGCGAAGACGCCCTGAAAGAGCTGGCCGGGTCGATCGCTGAAAAAGGGGTTATCCAACCGCTTATCGTGCGTCCATCGCCATCAGATGATGGGATTTATGAAATCGTCGCGGGCGAGCGCCGGTGGCGTGCTGCGCAAATGGCGAAGCTGCATGAAATCCCCGTACTTCTGCGCGACTATGATGATACAGAAGTTCTCGAAATTGCGATCATCGAAAACATCCAACGGGCTGATCTAAATCCAGTTGATGAGGCTGCGGGATACAAGCAGTTGATGGATCGCTTTGGTCATACACAAGATAAGCTTGCATCGGCGCTTGGTAAAAGCCGCAGCCATATTGCCAATCTTCTGCGCTTGCTGAACCTTCCTGACGAAGTACAAACCTATCTGATAAACGGTCAACTTTCCGCTGGACACGCCCGTGCCCTTGTTGGTCATGATCAAGCGGCTGAATTGGCGCGAGAGGTCATCCAACGTAATCTGTCCGTCCGCGAAACTGAAAAACTGGCCAAGAAAGGCCCGGCAATCAAGAAACGTTCCGTACCGGGTGCACCGGTTCCCAAAGATGCCGATACCGTGCAGATTGAAAATGAGTTGTCTGCGACGCTTAATATGAAGGTAACAATTGATCATTCAGCAGGATCCGAGGGTGGCAAGATGGTCATTGGTTACAAATCACTAGAGCAGCTTGATGATCTGATGCGTGTACTGGCGGGCGGCTAGGCCGTCAAAAGTTCACGCAAGACAGCGTTAAGCACTGGATAACCCTGATCGGTCACGCGGAGCACATCATCTTGTTTTTGAACAAAGCCGCTTTCTTGTAAGTTATTGATATTGTTTTGAAATATATATGTCACGCAGTCAGAAAATCGGGAAAGCTGAACACCCTCCCGCAACCGCATTCCCATAAGCAAAAACTCAACAAATTGATCCTGACGATCCAAAGCTTCTAGATTGCCATCCCCATTCCCTGTTTTCAAAACTTGTGAAAGCCAGATAGTGGGCGCAAGAGATGCCTCTGTCGCATAGCGCGTCCCCCCCAGCGTCAAACGCCCATGCGCACCCGGTCCAATGCCCGCGTAATCGCCGTATTTCCAATAGATTTTGTTGTGGACACTTTCACACTCAGGCCGGGCATGGTTCGATACTTCATAAGAAAAAAGTCCAGCCTCACCACAAACCTCTTGGGTGGCCATGTACATATCAGCCGCTGCATCGTCGTCTGGCAAATCGCGCAGTTTTCCAGCAGCGTACCGATCACCAAATGCTGTCCCGTCTTCGATTGTCAGCTGGTACAAAGATAGATGATCAACAGCCAAATTTAGGGCCTGACCCAATTCTGATGTCCAATCTTTCAGGGACTGGCCTTGCCGCGCATAAATCAGATCGAAACTCACGCGGTCGAATGCATTTCGTGCAACATCAAAGGCCTGCATTGCCTCTCTTGCTGTATGAAGACGCCCCAGCGCTTTTAGGTCAGCATCATTTAGCGCCTGAATGCCCATCGACACCCGGTTAACCCCGGCATCCCGGTAGCCAGCGAACCGCCCTGCTTCAACTGATGTTGGATTTGCCTCCAGCGTAATTTCAATATCGTTAGCGAGAGGCCATGTTGCACGCACTTTTGTTAATATCGCGTCAACGACTGCTGGATCCATCAGGCTTGGTGTGCCGCCGCCAAAGAACACAGACCGTAAAACGCGACCTTTGGTTTCTTCGCCGATCCGCTCAATCTCGCTTAGATAAGCAGCTTGCCACGCTTTCTGATCAATCTGTGCCACGACATGGCTGTTGAAATCGCAATAGGGGCACTTCGCCTGACAAAACGGCCAGTGAATATAAAGGCCAAAGCCGCCATGTTCCCAATCTTCAGGCAAAGCAACCAGCGATCAGTTTGGCAAAAGCATCGGCCCTGTGGCTGATCTTGTTCTTTTCCCAACGGTCCATTTCACCAAAGGTAATATCATATCCATCCGGCTGAAAAATCGGATCATATCCGTGGCCCTGATCGCCGCGCATTGGCCAAACGATCTGGCCGGGCATGACACCTGGAAACACTTCATCATGCCCATCTGGCCACGCCAGAACAAGCGTGCAACAAAACCGGGCCGTCCGCGGAAAAGGGGCGGAAACAGCCTCTAATTCAGCCCAACTTCGCTTCATTGCCATCTTAAAGTCACGGCCATTGGGCGTTTCGGCCCAATCCGCGGTGTAAACGCCCGGCGCACCACCCAACCCGTCAATTTCAATACCGCTATCGTCTGACAGTGCTGGCAAACCGATTGCCTGCGCTGCCGCATGCGCTTTAATTTGGGCATTCCCAACAAAGGTTGTCTCGGTCTCTTCTGGTTCGGGCAGTCCATGATCAGCGTTTGACGTTAAAGATACACCATAAGGCTTCAAAAGATCAGCAATCTCTTCCAGCTTCCCTTGGTTATGTGTCGCAATGACCAGTTCTTTGCCGTCAAAGCGCCGCATCAGCTGACAGCCGCCAGTTGGATCGCGGTCAATTCGCCCACACCCTTTTCGGCCAGATCAACCAATCCATCCATCTGCGCACGGGTAAAGGTTGACCCTTCAGCAGACATCTGAATTTCAATCATCTTGCCACCAGTCATGACAAAGTTCCCATCAACACCCGCCTCGCTATCCTCAGGATAATCCAGATCAAGCACTTCTTGCCCCGCATAAATCCCGCAAGAAATCGCCGCGACAGGATCAATTAACGGATCGCTGATCACATCACCCGCTTTCATTAACTTCTGCACAGCCAGCTTTAAAGCAACCCAACCACCGGTGATCGACGCACAGCGCGTCCCGCCATCGGCCTGAATCACATCGCAATCCACGACAATCTGACGCTCGCTCAAAGCAACGCGATCAACACCAGCGCGTAAAGATCGCCCAATCAACCGCTGAATTTCCTGCGTTCGCCCCGATTGCCCATTCTTCGCCTCGCGGCGCATGCGTGTGTTCGTCGCGCGCGGCAGCATACCATATTCCGCAGTGACCCAACCCAAACCAGAGTTCTTCAAAAACGGCGGCACCCGCTCGTCAATCGTGGCAGTGCATAAAACATGCGTATTCCCGCATTTAATCAGGCAAGAGCCCTCGGCATGCATCGTTACGCCTGTTTCAATGGAAACTTCGCGCATTTCGTTCGTCTGACGGCCTGATGGACGCATGGGGTCTCTCCTATCGGTTGCAGTCCGGGGATACGCTGCCCACATATGAAATCCAACCCCGATTGACGTAGGCCCGAACTTCGTTTTAATTGCCCAGCCTTTGTCTGAGGATCCGATGACCGAACAACCGCCAAATATCGACGAAATGAACACCCGCTCGCGCGAGGTTTTTCGGCGCGTGGTCGAAGGGTATTTGGAAAGCGGCGCACCTGTCGGGTCACGGACCCTGACGCGGGATTTTTCGGAAAAGATCAGTGCCGCGACCATTCGCAATGTGATGCAAGACCTCGAATTTCTTGGGCTGGTGGGCAGCCCGCATGTCAGCGCCGGGCGCATCCCGACGCAGTTGGGCTTGCGTATGTTCGTTGATGGGTTGCTAGAGGTTGGCGATCTGGATGGAAAAGATCGCGAAACCATCGACCGGACGCTGACAACTAACGACCAAGATGTGACCTCTGTGCTTGATCAGGTTGGAACAGCACTTTCAGGCGTGACCCATGGGGCAAGCCTTGTTCTGACTCCAAAACATGAAGCACCGATCAAGCACATCGAATTTGTCTCGCTATCCCAAGACCGTGCCCTTGTTGTGCTTGTGTTTGGTGATGGCCATGTCGAAAACCGCATTTTCACACCGCCACCGGGCCAAACCCCATCGTCCATGCGCGAGGCTGCAAATTTCCTCAACGCTATCGCTGCGGGGCATACATTGTCTGAGCTTGGCGCTGTAATCGCCCGTGAAATCAAAACTCGGCGGCAAGAGATTGATGCGCTTGCCGCTGAACTGATCGCCGATGGTTTCGCCCTTTGGGAAAACGAAGGCGAAGCGACCGAACGCCTGATCGTGCGTGGCCGCGGTAATCTATTGGGTGATGGCGAAAACGAAGCCGATCTGGAACGAATCCGTACCCTTTTCGATGATCTTGAACGCAAGCGTGATATCGCCCAATTCCTTGATCTGGCAGAAGAAGGTGACGGTGTGCGCATTTTTATTGGCTCAGAGAACAAATTGTTCTCTTTATCGGGTTCATCTCTCGTCGTTTCCCCTTATATGAACGCCGACCGAAAGATAATTGGCGCGGTCGGTGTGATCGGGCCAACACGGCTCAATTACGGGCGCATCGTGCCGATTGTGAATTACACCGCAAAGTTGGTTGGCAAAATGATTGCTGACCGCTCTTAAAGGGAAGACAGATGTCTGAGAAAGACGAAGAACTACAAAGTCTTGATGAACTTGCCGCAGAAGGCGATGAAATTGATTTTGACGCGGCCGAAGCGACATTTGATGAAATAGAAGCATTGCGCGCCGAACGCGATGAATACCGCGACAAATTCATGCGGGCGCTGGCCGATACTGAAAACCTGCGCAAACGCTCAGACCGTGACCGGCGCGAGGCCGAAGATTACGGTGGCTCAAAACTTGCCCGTGATATGCTGCCTGTTTATGACAACATGCGCCGTGCATTACAGTCCTCCGCCGAGGCAGAGCAGGACGTGAACAAAGCCTTGCTTGAAGGTGTTGAGCTGACAATGCGTGAGCTGATCAGCGTGTTCAAAAAGCACGGGATCGACCCGATTACGCCGGAAGTTGGCGATAAATTCGACCCCAAGCTGCATCAGGCGATGTTCGAAGCGCCCCTGCCTGACACCAAAGCAGGTGACATCATTCAAGTCGCTGCTGAAGGGTTCATGCTGCACGATCGTTTGCTGCGTCCCGCACAGGTTGGCGTATCATCAACACCCGCATCTTGATTAAATACCTCTTTTCAGGGGTTCTTTTACTTGGTCTTTGGGTCAGCACTGCCCTTGCGCAAAGCTTTCCCGAAGACGCCGATTTTTACGTCAACGATTACGCCGATCTCCTGACTGACAGTCAGGAAGAAGATTTGCGCATCATTCTGGATGAACTTTATACACAGCGGGGCATTGAATTTACGGTGCTCACGATCACGCGGATGTCCGATTACGGGCATACAGGCAGCATCGAAAGCTTTGCAACTGATCTGTTTAACACATGGGGCATCGGTAACGCCGAACGCAACGATGGTCTGCTGTTACTCGTGTCTCACCTTGATCGCAAATTGCGCATTGAGGTAGGTGCAGGCTATGGCAACACACTGAATGATCCAATGGCGCGTGTTATCGACACTAAGATTGTGCCTAATTTCCGGCTTGATGAATATGCCGACGGTATTCGGTCCGGCGTGGAAGAGGTGATCTATCAAGTCGCCGGTGTCACGCCGGGGGCTTATGATGCATCTCCTTGGTATCAAGCTTGGATCCGTGTTGGCCGTTTTCTGACTGATCTTGGTTTCTTACTGATACTGCCTTTTGCCGCAGCGGTTCCCTTTGTTGTACGCTTCATCCGCCGCATCAGGCGCAATCGTCCCCGGATATGCCCAAACGATGGGGCGCAGATGCGCCGCTATCTGGAAGAAACCGAAGATGACAGCCTGTCACCCGGGCAATTGATGGAAGAACAGCTTGAAAGCGTCGACTATGATGTCTGGTACTGCAACAGCTGCGATCACCTGACAATCGAAGGCTACCGCGCGTGGTTTTCACGTTATGGTGCTTGCCGCGAATGTGGTTTCCGCACGGTAGAAGGGGACAGCCGCGTTGTGAAATCTGCGACCTATTCGTCCACAGGGCTGCGTGAAACTGATTATAGCTGCCATCACTGCGATGCGCAGTATACGATCACAAGCACCATCCCTAAAAGAAAACGCAGCACGTCGTCTTCGTCCAGTGGCAGCCGTGGCGGCGGGCGGTCTAGTGGTGGCGGTGCAAGCGGCAACTGGTAGTATTATTCATCGTCGACCATGTTGCGCAGTTCATAAATCAACGTCAAAGCTTCTTTTGGTGTCAGGTCATCCGGGAAAACGCCCTTCAAAGCGTCCTCGACTTTTGATGCCTTTACAGCGGCAGGTTTTGGCGCTGGCGTCGCTGCAAATAGCGGCAGATCATCAATAATTGCCTTTTGTGCACCGCCACCTTCACGCTCGCCCTTTTCCAATGCGTCCAAAACCACCTTTGCCCGTTCAACAACGACAGGCGGCAGCCCTGCCAACCGCGCCACCTGTACCCCATAACTGCGATCAGCGGTGCCGCGTTTGACCTCGTGCAGAAAAATGACGTCACCTTCCCACTCTTTCACCGTAACCGTGGCGTTATCAACGCCATCCAGCTTGGCCGACAGCGCCGACATTTCGTGGTAATGCGTCGCAAAGAGCGCACGACAGCGGTTCACATCATGCAAATGCTCTAGCGTTGCCCAAGCGATTGATAAACCGTCATATGTTGCAGTGCCGCGCCCGATTTCATCCAAAATCACCAGCGCCCGGTCGTCCGCTTGATTAAGGATGGCCGCGGTTTCAACCATCTCGACCATAAAGGTCGAACGCCCACGCGCCAGATCATCGGATGCGCCGACGCGGCTAAAAATTTGGCTGACAATTCCGATATATGCCTCGGTTGCTGGCACAAAACTGCCCATTTGCGCCAAAATCGCCAGCAAAGCGTTCTGGCGCAGGAATGTCGATTTACCTGCCATGTTCGGACCGGTCAGCAACCAGATAGGGGCGTCGGTTAGCCCGCAATCGTTCGCAATAAACGGCGTACCATCTTTTTGCAGGGCGGCTTCCACCACAGGATGGCGTCCACCTGAAATTTCGAACGCACGACTATCATCAACTTTCGGGCGTACCCAGTTTTCTGTCATTGCCAGATGCGCAAGGGCTGCCATCAGATCAATCTCGGACAGTGCACGGGCCAGCGCACCCAAAGGGCCAGCCTGCGCAATAATCGCCTCGGTTAGGCTGGAATAGAGCCGTTTTTCAATCTCTAGCGCCCGTCCACCGGCGTTCAAAATACGCGTCTCAATCTCGGACAATTCTACTGTGGTGAAACGGACTTGGTTCGCAGTTGTCTGCCGATGAATGAAGGTTTCATTCAACGGCGGGGTCATCATTTTGTCGGCATGGGTTGCTGTCGTTTCGATGAAATAGCCCAGCACATTGTTGTGCTTGATCTTCAGCGACGAAACCCCGGATGCTTCAATGAACTCTGCCTGCATCCCGGCAATGACAGACCGGCCTTCGTCACGCAGCGTACGCACTTCATCCAGCTCGGCATTATATTCTGGCGCAATGAACCCGCCATCGCGTGACAAAAGCGGCGGTTCTGCAATCAAAGCTTCATCAAGCAGGTTTAGTAAGGTGCCGTGCCCGGTAAGATCATCCGCGGCATCGGACAAGATCTGCGGCAAATCTTTTGGCAATCGTTCAGAAAGCTGCCTAGCCTGTCCAATCGTGTTGCGAATGGCCGCCATATCCCGCGGGCCCCCGCGATCCAGCGCCAAACGTGATAATGCACGGTCTAAATCATGTACGCCACGCAGCGCCTCGCGAATGTCTTCGGTTAACCGCGTATCCTCCGCCAAATATGAAACGGCATTCAACCGCGCGGCAATAACATCAGCGTTACAAGATGGCGACGCCAACCGCCGTTCCAGCAAACGCGCGGCCCCGGCTGTTGCCGTCCGATCAATGCAATGCAAAAGCGAACCTTGCTTACCACCGTTCATTGCGTGCGTCAGTTCAAGCGATTTGCGGGTTGCCGCATCAATCTGCATCGCCGCAGATTGGCCTTCTTGTACCGGTGGGCGAAGTAACGGCAGATTACCGCGTTGTGTGATATCCAGATATTCCGCCACGGCGGACATCGCCCCAACCTCGGCCCTGCCGAAGCTGCCAAAAGCATCAAGCGACCCAACTTTATAGAGACTGCACAGGCGTTTTTCACCAGATGTACTGTCGAACGCCGCTGCCCCCAAAGTAGTAAGCGTTGCACCGGAATCAGATACTATTCCAGCCCAATCTGCGTCATTCCCGTCGACAACGATCACCTCGCGCGGGGTTAGTCGCGCCAGTTCCGGCCCCAGTTGCGCACCAGAACAAGCCATCACATGAAACGCCCCAGTTGAGATATCGACCCAAGCCAGCGCGCCCTCATCACGTACCATGTGAAACGCAGCAAGGAAGTTGTGCCGCCGCGCATCCAGCAGTGAATCCTCGGTCAATGTGCCCGGTGTGACCAGCCGCACGACCTCGCGCTTCACAACGGCCTTATACCCACGCTTTTTCGCTTCAGTGGGGCTTTCCATCTGTTCGCAAACAGCGACCCGAAACCCTTTTCGGATCAGTGTCAGGAAATATCCTTCGGCCGCATGATGTGGTACGCCGCACATCGGTATGTCTTGGTCGTCGTGCTTGCCCCGCTTAGTTAGCGCGATATCCAGCGCCTCAGCTGCGGCGACAGCATCGTCAAAGAACATCTCATAGAAATCACCCATCCGGTAAAACAGCAGGGCATCGGGATGCTCGGCTTTAATCTCCAGATATTGCGCCATCATGGGCGTTGTGGTGCTTTTGGTGCTGGTCATGCATCCCCCCGGATCATCCCGCGCACATTAACAGCATGAGGTAGCTGCGAAACCCTGAAATGAATCCGTTGCAGGCCAGTATCGGAACCCGCTATGACTTGTGGGCTGAAGAGGGGGATCAGATGCCAAAGAATAAACTTACCCGCGAGGATGCGCTGCAATTTCATATGCAGCCAAGCCCGGGAAAATGGGAAATTCAGGCGACTGTGCCGATGACAACCCAACGCGACCTGTCACTGGCTTATTCCCCCGGTGTGGCGATCCCATGCGAGGAAATCGCGGCAGACCCTGCGACCGCCTATGACTATACAAACAAAGGTAATCTGGTTGCGGTTATTTCCAACGGCACCGCTGTTCTTGGCCTTGGTAATCTTGGCGCGCTGGGCAGCAAACCGGTGATGGAGGGTAAGTCGGTGCTGTTTAAACGCTTTGCCGATGTGAATTCCGTCGATCTAGAGCTGGACACCGAAGACCCCGACGAATTCATCAAGGCTGTTAAGTTGATGGGCCCCACGTTCGGCGGCATCAATCTTGAAGATATCAAAGCGCCAGAGTGTTTTATCATTGAACAAACGCTTAAAGAGCAGATGGATATCCCCGTTTTCCACGACGACCAACACGGCACGGCTGTTATCTGCGCTGCCGGGTTGCTGAATGCGCTGCATCTGTCCGGTAAAAAGATCGAAGAGGTTAAGATTGTTCTTAACGGTGCGGGTGCTGCCGGTATTGCCTGCCTTGAACTTCTCAAAGCGATGGGCGCCAAGCATGACAATTGCATCATGGCTGACACCAAAGGCGTCATCTACCAAGGCCGGACCGAGGGGATGAACCAATGGAAATCCGCCCATGCGGCCAATACGAAGGCGCGCACGCTGGATGATGCGATGAAGGGTTGTGATGTATTTTTGGGGGTTAGCGCAAAAGGGGCTGTCACCCAAGAAATGGTGTCTAACATGGCGGAAAACCCCGTTATCTTTGCCATGGCGAACCCCGATCCAGAGATTACACCAGAAGATGCCCATGCCGTCCGCGAGGATGCCATTGTCGCCACGGGGCGCAGCGATTACCCGAACCAAGTGAACAACGTGCTTGGTTTTCCTTATCTGTTCCGTGGCGCGCTGGACATTCATGCGCGTGCAATTAACGATGAAATGAAAATCGCCTGCGCCGAAGCGCTTGCCGCACTCGCCCGTGAGGACGTGCCAGATGAAGTCGCCATGGCGTATGGCAAGAAACTGACGTTTGGGCGCGATTACATTATTCCAACGCCGTTTGATCCCCGCCTGATCCACCGCATTCCAACTGCGGTTGCCCAAGCTGGCATGAAAACGGGTGTCGCGCGCCGCCCGATCGTCGATATGGATGCTTATGAACTGTCGCTCAAATCCCGGATGGATCCGACACAATCCATCTTGCGCAGCCTGAACGCGCGAGCCCGCGCCAATCAGTCGACCGTTGTTTTTGCCGAAGGCGATGATCCGCGCGTATTGCGGGCGGCCGTGATGTATCAACGCTCTGGCATGGGCAAGGCCTTGGTCGTCGGGCGCGAAGATGACGTGAAAGAAAAGCTAACTGCTGAAGGACTGTCAGAAGCTTATGACGAGCTGGAAATCGTTAACGCAGCGACAACGCAACACTTGGATACGTACAAGGCGTTCCTTTATGAGCGCCTGCAACGCAAAGGCTTTGATGCCCAAGACGTGCACCGTCTGGCGGCGCGTGATCGGCACGTGTTTGCCGCACTGATCCTCGCCCATGGTCATGCGGACGGGATGGTCACAGGTGCGACACGTAAATCAGCGCATATTCTGGAACTGATCAACCATGTGTTTGACGCCGAACCGCATGACGGTGCTGTTGGCGTCACGGCGGTGCTGCATAAGGGGCGGATCGTGCTGATCACAGATACGCTGGTGCACGAATGGCCAGATGAGAATGACTTGGCCGATATCGCTGAACGTGGCGCTTTTGTTGCGCGCGAGTTGGGGTTAGAGCCGCGCGTGGCTTTCCTGTCATTTTCGACCTTCGGCTATCCGGTGTCGGAACGGGCCGAAAAGATGCACAAAGCGCCTAAAGTGCTGGACGCGCGCAAAGCTGATTTCGAATACGAAGGCGAAATGACCGTGGACGTGGCACTGAATGTACAAGCGCAAGAGAACTACCCGTTCCAGCGCTTGACCGGTCCGGCGAATGTGCTGGTCGTCCCGGCACGGCACTCAGCGTCAATTTCTGTGAAGTTGATGCAAGAAATGGCCGGCGCAACGGTAATCGGCCCGATCCTGTCAGGTATCGGTAAACCGATCCAGATTTGTTCAACAGGATCCACAGTCAACGACATCATGAATATGGCCGTAATTGCGGCCTGCAAGGTTGACTGATGGCGATCTGGAACCTTGGCTCAATCAACGCGGACTTTGTTTATAGCGTCCCGCATATCCCGGCACCGGGGGAAACGCTGTCATCGACGAAGCGCCAAGTTTTTCTTGGCGGCAAAGGCACAAATATGTCCGTGGCGGCTGCCCGTGCCGCCGCCCGGGTACATCACATCGGTGCCGTGGGCGAAGACGGGCGCTGGGCGATTGAGCGGTTGCTTGAATACGGTGTCGATACACGCAATATCGCCGTGTTAGACACTGAAACAGCACAAGCGATCATTATGGTTGATCCCGGCGGCGAAAACGCGATCATCCTGCACCCCGGCGCTAATGCAGAGATCCCACAAGTCACACTGCAGGGGGCAATGGCCGAAGCTGAAACAGGTGATTGGCTTGTCATCCAGAACGAAACCAACCTGCAACGGACCGCGGCAGAGATGGGTAAAAAGCTGGGCTTGAAAGTTGCCTATGCCGCTGCCCCTTTTGATGCTGATCGGGTGCAGGCTGTCTTGCCCTATCTTGATTTCCTGATCTTGAATGCGGTCGAAGCAGAACAGTTGCAAAACGCCACCGGCCAAGCTCCCGGTGATCTGCCTGTACGCGATGTGATCGTGACACGTGGATCAGAGGGGGCAGATTGGTATGGCACGACCGGCAAAGAGCATTTTCCGGCGATCAAAGTAGACCCAGTCGACACCACGGGCGCGGGCGATACCTTTACCGGTTACGTCCTTGCAGGTCTGGATCGTGGAATACCCATGGCACAATCGATTGGGCAGGCGACAAAGGCTGGCGCGCTTATGGTCACCCGCCATGGGACGGCGGATGTGATCCCTGATTTATCAGAAGTGCAGGCGTTTCACTTTTGATGCGCAAAGGGCGCTGCATCACCCCATAATTCCAACACGCGGGCATCACGGCCACAGGCCTCGCGATAGAATTCATAAGCTTCTGACTGCACCTTTACGCCGCGACGTGTGATGACCCGGTTTTCGCCTTTATAATAGTCTTGGTGATAGTCTTCAGCGTCATAAAACGTCGCTGCATCCAAGATAGGGGTTACAATCGGCTGCCCCAATGCGCGCTGGGCGCTGGCTTTTGCGGCCTCTGCAGCGGCGCGTTCCGCAGGGTTAGACACGAAAATTGCCGTGCGATAGCTTTCTCCGCGATCACAAAACTGGCCGCCCGCATCGGTCGGATCAACTGATCGGAAGAAAGCGTGCAACAACTGACCATAGCTGACAACATCAGCATCATAGGTGATCGCCGCGGCCTCATAATGCCCAGATCCTTTGATTGAATCGTATGTGGGATTGGCTGTCGTGCCGCCGGTATAGCCGGATACCACCTCACTCACTCCCTGCACTTTTTCAAAGTCACTTTCGACACACCAAAAACATCCGCCCGCAAAAATCGCGGTTTGGGTATCGGCAGTGGCGCTTTGTGCAATTGGCAACAGCGCGAGGATAAAGACGAGGGGCTTGAACATAAGAATTCTCCTTTGTTTGTACCATTTCAGGCCAAGTGGTGCCTACACAATCACTGACATGCGATCTCACGCGCTCTTTACCGCTTGGAACAGACCGTTTGCTGTCCTAGCGTCCGGTTAAGGGAGATCAGGAATGACAGACGTAACCACGCACCAAGCCGCAGATGACGCCCGTAACGAAAACATCCTGATCTATGTGGATGGAAAGATCGTTCCAAAGGCGGATGCTATGGTCAGCGTTTATGACAGTGGCTTTATGCTGGGCGACGGCGTGTGGGAGGGGTTGCGCCTTTACGATGGTAAGTGGGCCTTTGTCGATGAACATATCGACCGATTGTTCGAGGCGGCAAAAGCGATTGATCTGGATATTGGAAAGGATCGAAAAGAGGTGATTTCGGCCTTGTTAGAGACGAAAAAGGCAAATGAGATGACCACGAATGCGCACGCACGCCTTATGGTAACGCGCGGCATCAAGGTTCGGCCATTTCAACACCCCAGCCTTTCACAGTCTGGGCCAACGTTTGTAATTATCATGGAGCATTCACAGCCAAAAATCCCTAGATCGATCACCTTGGCCACGGTGCCGCACCAACGCGGTTTGCCGATGACGCAAGATCCAAAACTTAACAGCCATTCCAAGCTTAACTGCATTCTTGCCTGTATCGCGGCGCAAAAGGCAGGTGCGGATGAGGCGCTGATGTTGGATGTGCACGGGTTTGTGAACACGACTAACGCCTGCAACTTTTTCATCGTCAAAAACGGTACCGTTTGGACCAGCACTGGCGATTACTGCATGAACGGCATCACCCGGCAAAAGGTTATTGACCTTTGTCGCGCGAATGACATTCCGGTTTTTGAACGAAATTACAGCCTTGTAGATACATATTCTGCGGATGAAGCTTTCCTGACAGGAACATTTGGCGCACAAACGCCCGTCAGCACAATTGACGGCCGCTTGATTGGCACAGGCGAATTGGGCCCGGTGACCAAACGCCTGCGTCGTCTCTATAAAGATCTGATTGACCGCTCATGAGGATTGCAATGTGGTCCGGCCCGCGAAACCTGTCGACCGCAATGATGTATGCCTTTGGTAACCGCGCAGATTGCGCTGTGTGGGATGAACCGTTCTATGCGCCGTATCTAAAGGCAACTGACGCTGATCATCCGATGAAAGACACGATTATTTCAGCGCATGAAACTGATCCACAGATCGTCGCCCAGCGTTGTTTAGA
Organism: Roseobacter sp. CCS2; assembly: GCF_000169435.1. GTDB lineage: Bacteria > Pseudomonadota > Alphaproteobacteria > Rhodobacterales > Rhodobacteraceae > Yoonia. The sequence goes on from NZ_AAYB01000001.1 coordinate 1,230,921, forward strand.
CACTATTCCAGCGCAAAAGACGCATTTCTACATGAAGCACATGCCGCATCATATGATCGATGACTTCCCGCTGGACTGGGCAAAGGATTGCATCAACATCCACCTTATCCGCCATCCGGCCCGTGTTATCGCGAGTTATGCAACAAAACGGGATGAAATGATGTTGCAAGACATCGGCTTTCGTCAACAAGCAGCGGTTTACGACAAGATCGGCGGACTGGTGGTCGACAGTGCAGATATCCGCGCCGACCCCGAAGGCATGCTGCGCAAACTATGCGATGCAATTCACCTGCCGTTCGATCCAGCGATGTTGTCATGGCCTGCCGAACCACGCAAAACAGACGGCGTTTGGGCCGCGCATTGGTATAATGCAGTGCATCAAAGTACGGGCTTTGCGGGGCCCGAAGGACCGCTGCCCAACGTTAAGGCCCAGCACAAGGATATCCTTGCTCAGTCATTGCCACTTTACGAAAGCCTTCAGACACAAAAGCTTTAGGCCGGTTTATTATTGGCCCAAAAATATCCTGGGGGGATCCGAAACGGGTCGGGGGCAAAGCCCCCTCAGCCCTTGCGGTTCCGCGCCGACAACAGTTTCAACCGCAATGCGTTCAACTGGATGAACCCTTGCGCATCTGTTTGATCATAAGCGCCCATGTCATCCTCGAACGTCACATGCTCTTCAGAATAAAGCGTTTCGTCAGACCAGCGGGCGACGGTGGTCGCGGACCCTTTGTAAAGCTTCACGCGCACGGTGCCTGACACATGCTCCTGGCTTTTGTCGATCAGTGCTTGCAGCATTTCCCGTTCGGGCGAGAACCAGAAACCGTTATAGATCAGCTCTGCATATTTCGGCATGATGCTGTCTTTCAGGTGCCCAGCGCCGGCATCCAGCGTAATCTGCTCAATCCCGCGGTGCGCTTCCAGCAGAACGGTGCCGCCGGGCGTTTCGTAAATACCGCGCGACTTCATCCCGATGAACCGGTTTTCCACCAGATCAAGCCGACCGACGCCGTGCTTGCCGCCCAGTTCGTTTAGCTTGGTCAGGATCGTTGCGGGCGACATCATTTCACCATCGATCGCCACGGCATCGCCGCGCTCGAACGTGATTTCAACCATTTCGGGGGCGTTAGGCGCGTCTTCCGGCGCGACGGACCGCTGATAGACGTACTCTGGCGCTTCCTCGGCAGGATCTTCCAGGACTTTACCTTCTGACGAGGTGTGCAAAAGGTTGGCATCCACGCTGAACGGCGCTTCGCCGCGCTTGTCTTTCGCAATTGGAATTTGATGCTTTTCAGCAAATTCAATCAGCTTGGTCCGGCTGCCCAAATCCCATTCGCGCCAAGGGGCGACAACCTTGATTTCAGGGTTCAGCGCATAGGCGGCCAGTTCAAAGCGGATCTGATCGTTGCCCTTGCCTGTGGCCCCATGGGAAATTGCGTCGGCGCCTTCCGCCTCTGCAATCTCAACCAGACGCTTGGAAATTAGGGGACGGGCGATAGAGGTGCCCAGCAGATACAGCCCTTCATAAAGCGCATTGGCCCGGAACATCGGGAACACAAAGTCGCGCACGAACTCTTCGCGCAGGTCTTCGATATAGATGCCGGTCGCACCCATCATCTCGGCCTTCTTGCGCGCTGGCTCCAATTCTTCACCTTGACCCAGATCAGCGGTGAAGGTCACAACCTCGCAGCCATATTCGGTCTGCAACCATTTCAGAATGATCGAGGTATCAAGGCCACCAGAATAGGCCAGAACAACTTTTTTCGGAGCGGTCATGAGCATGCGCCTTTACATCAATGTATCTGGAAAGGCGCGATAGCGTTTTTCTGTCAAAGTCACAAGCCACCAGCGTTGACCAAACAGTGTTTCCAGTCCACTTCGGAAGTACGGATTTAGAGGATAGCGTTTGACACGAATTATTGTTTGGAATGCGCTGGTTATTCTCAAATCGAATGCGAGGCTTGTCATTATCACATCGCTGTCGTCGACTTTGTTTACACTGGCGTCGATTGTCTTCTTTAACTCTGTGCTTGGATCCGGCAACTTCATATTTGCACAGTTTTACACCACGGGGTGGCCGCAGCTTGTGCTTCAAGCGGTGTTTATGTCACTTTTTGCTGTCAGATTTTTCAGGCAGTATCTTTTGCATCCGCAGACCGCGGTTCGCGCATCTACATTTTTTAAGATTGTCGGCGGATATAACCTGCGGGTATTGGGATTGTTTATCCCAACCGCCATCGTTTGGGTTGCAATTGTTTTGTTCAGTATCGAATTACTCACTCGCGTCGAAAGCAGCTCATTACGGGTTATCTATCTGCCCTTTGCCGTTTCATTTCTTGCGTCTTGTGCATTTGGTTGGCTTTGGCTTCGTTTTGCGATTATTTTGCCTGCTTACGTTGTAGGGCAGCCCATAGCGTTGCGTGTCGCCTGGCGGGCCTCGCGATCTTACAAATATCAGGCCATTTTTATGGCGATTGCGTATTATGTCGTGCCATGGGCCGCGCTGATCTTTTCATCATCGGCTTACCGAGGCAGCACTTTCGTGGAGCCGGCGCTTACCATCCTGATCATATGGCTTATCGCCGTATTGAAGGTCACAACACTCGCTGCCATGTACGAACGTATGCTTGTTGAGAGAGATCAATCGATGTCTGATGCTTTTGACTAGATTGCAGCTTTGGACAAACATGTTCTTTTCACAAAATCCGCATCACCCTCATTATGCAGCTCCATCACCGCGTCCTCCGGCTCTAACCAAAGTGCCATATGCCCCGGCTCTGTCGGTGGCCCATGTGGCCGCACGGGCCTTGCCAGATAGATATGGCACAGCTTTTCTGCCCACATGTCGTACTCTGGCATGAAGGTGAACCGCCGGAACGTGCCCAGCTTACGCGGCTCTGTAATCCGCCAGCCCGTTTCCTCAAACACCTCGCGGTGCAGTGCATTCAGCGGATGTTCCCCCGGATCAATCCCGCCACCGGGCAATTGAATCTCAAAATGCGGATCGCCTTGATACGTCAGCAGCAGCTTTCCATCCAATGGCAAAATCGCGTAAACGCCCGCCCGGTGTTTGTAGCGCTGCCCGCTTACCGGCACCTCGCCATACCGTCTGATCATAGCTTGCCCCCTTGGACGCCACCTTGCCCCACCTATATAGGCGCGGTATGCCATCCCTAAACTTGTTAGGAAAGACTATGACCACAGGCACTCAAATCGCCTGGGACGATACCGTCCTGCCGTTTCAACTTGACGCCTCCGACATCCGTGGCCGGGTGGCGCGTTTGGATGGCGTGCTGGAACAGGTTCTGAAACAGCACAATTACCCGCCGATGATCGAAGGTCTGGTGGCGGAAATGGCTTTGCTGACAGCGCTCATTGGTCAAACAATGAAACTGCGGTGGAAGCTGTCTTTGCAGGTGCGCGGGTCCGGCCCCGCCCGTTTGATCGCAACAGATTATTACGGCCCCACAGATGATGGAGAGCCTGCCCGCATTCGTGCCTATGCGTCTTATGATGCAGAAACATCGGATGAAAGCGCTGATCCGTTCAGCCAGATTGGCAATGGCTACTTTGCTATTCTGATCGATCAGGGCGAGGATATGACCCCCTATCAGGGCATCACGCCGATCGCTGGCGGTTCACTTTCCGCCTGTGCAGAGACGTATTTTGCGCAATCCGAGCAAATTCCGACTCGGTTCCAACTGACCTATGGCCAGTCACAACTGCCCGGCGAAGCCACGCATTGGCGCGCTGGTGGCGTAATCTTGCAGCATATGCCAAAGGCATCGCCGCATGTGACCGGTGAAGGTGGGTCTGGTGAAGATGGCCTGTTGCATGCGACCGATATTTTAGATGCAGACGAAAGCGAAAACTGGAACCGCGCCAATACGCTGTTGGATACTGTTGATGAGATTGAACTGATTGGCCCAACCGTATCGCCAACCGACCTGTTGGTGCGTCTGTTCCATGAAGAGGGACCGCGTGTTTACGATGCTCAACCGATCAAATTTGGCTGTAGCTGTTCGGATGACAAAGTCCGCCAAAGCCTGTCGATCTATTCGGCAAAGGATATCGCGACGATGACCACAGAAGAAGGCACTGTCACCGCTGACTGCCAGTTCTGCGGCGCACACTATACCTTCGATCCCGAAACGCTGGGGTTTGAGGCCAAGGATGCGAATGCCTGACTTGCGTACAAAACTAGAAGACGCGCTGGCCCGGCCGGGTGGCGCGTCTTCTGATTTTGATCTCAATGATGATGTGCAAGTGCCTGAGCGTGATTTAACGCCTGCCGCCGTTCTCATCGGTATTCGGGCCGAAACCGAGACTGTTATCCTTACGAAACGTTCAGCACGGTTGAAACACCATCCCGGTCAGATTGCGTTTCCCGGTGGCAAGCAGGACCCAACTGATCCAACCATCGTTGATGCCGCTTTACGTGAAGCACGCGAAGAAATTGGTTTGCCTGCGGGTATTGTTGATGTTGTCGGTATGCTGCCGCCGCATCAGACCGTGACAGGTTATCAGGTGACCCCGGTTTTGGCGATGATTCACGGCACCTATGACCCCGTGCCAGAGGCCGGTGAGGTCAGCGAAGTTTTTGAAGTGCCGTTGGCGCATCTGGTAAATCACCAAAACTTCCTGATCGAAGGGCGCCGTTGGCAGGGCCGCCGCAGACTCTATTATACTGTACCTTTTGGTCCTTATTATATCTGGGGCGCAACCGCCCGTATATTTCGCGCCTTCGCAGAGCGGATGACATGACCCGGATTTCTGCACCTTGGTTAGATGATGACGCCTCGCAACAGGTCTGCAAACTGCTGGCTGATGCAGGTTATCAAGCATGGTTCGTCGGTGGATGTGTGCGGAATGAACTGCTGGACGAACCCGTTGCAGATCTTGATCTGTCAACGGACGCGTTGCCTGAATTTGTCATGAAACTCGCGAAGGCCGCAAAGATCAAAGCGATCCCAACGGGTATTGACCACGGTACAGTCACGCTGATCGTCGATGATGTGCCATTTGAAATCACGACGTTTCGTCGTGATGTTGCAACAGATGGCAGACGCGCCACTGTCGCGTACTCTGATAACATGACGGATGACGCGCGCCGCCGTGATTTCACGATGAATGCGCTTTATGCAGATGCTGATGGCCAAATTGCGGATCCCTTAGGCGGTTTGCCCGACCTAAAAGCGCGGCGCATTCGGTTCATTGAGGACGCAGATCGCCGGATCAAGGAAGACTACTTGCGTATCCTGCGGTTTTTCCGGTTTTACGCATGGTATGGCGATGTGAATGACGGCCCGGATGTTGATGGGCTGGCGGCCTGCGCGGATAACATTGAAGGTCTGCAATCACTGTCGGTCGAACGTATCACGGCAGAGATGCTTAAACTGCTCGCGGCCCCCGATCCAGCACCCGCTTTGGCGTCTATGACATCGACCGGTGCTTTAGCGCAGGTACTGCCCGGTGCGGAACCCGGCAGCCTTGCCGTTCTTATCCATTTGGAACAGTCGCTCACTATTGCGCCTAACCCTTTGCGCAGGCTGGCCGTGCTGGGTGGAAAGCCCGGCGATGCGCTTCGCCTTTCAAAAACGCAGATGCGCACATTGGATCATCTGACGTCCGGACTGTCGCCAGTTGAGGCAAGTTATAGACACGGGGTGCAGGTCGGGTTGGATGTCTTGCTGGTTCAGTCTGCCTCGCTTGGTCAAGACATCGACAAGACAGCGCTTAAGCCAATTGAAAACGCAGCAAAGCAGGTGTTCCCCCTCAAAGCTGCTGATTTGATGCCCGCGCTAAGCGGCCCTGCGCTTGGCAGCGCATTGAAAGAGGCTGAGACGCGGTGGATCCGCTCGGGCTTCACATTGACGAAAGCGCAGTTGCTTGACTGAATTCCTGCCACTTATTGGGTTTGTGTTCTTCGGGCTGTTCTCTCCCGGACCGAATGTGATCTTGATCACTGCATCGGGCGCGCGTTTCGGGTTTCAGCGGACTGTGCCCCATATCATCGGTGTCGCTTTGGGTGTTGGCGTGATTGCGGCAGTCACCGGTATCGGAATTGGTACGCTGATCACTGCGCAACCGGCGCTGGGCCTTCTGCTGAAAATCATTGCAAGCCTTTGGATCCTTTGGATGGCCTACAATCTATGGCGCGCTGATCCAGCCAAAAAGACAGAGACAGACAAGCCTTTTACCTTTGTTGAGGCGGTGCTGTTCCAATGGGTAAACCCCAAAGTGTGGGCTGTCGCACTTAGCGCAACCGCTTATGTCGCGACCTTGGCCCCGGTGCAGCAGGCAATGTCACTGGCTGCCACCTTTTCAACCATTAACCTTGGCGTTTGTACCTTCTGGGCTGTCGCGGGCAGTTTGCTATCCTATCTGCTGATCAACGAGGCCGCATGGCGCATTTTCATGCGCATTATGGCGCTTGCTTTAGTTGGCTTTTCAGTCCTGCTTTTTCTCTGACCATTCCTTTGCTATAGCTGGCCCATAACCCCAAGAGGCAAGCCGATGTTTCGTTTTTTCGAAGGTCTTGTCGATCCCTATGTGCCATACAAAGAGACCGACACGCCGCCCCAGCGGCTTTACCCGTTTCTGCGTGAATACGCAGAGCCGTTTAAAAAGGTATTCTGGGTCACCGGCATAAGTTCAATCGTCATTGCCATCGTCGAAATTTGGCTGCTGGGCTATTTGGGGCGGTTGGTGGATATCTTGTCCGATGGCACGCCTGCGCAGGTGTGGGCCGATAGTGGAGGCGAGTTCATTGTTGTTGCGGTCCTGATCCTGACCATGCGGCCTGCGGTCCACATGTTTCAGATCATGCTGTTGAATAACACCATCCTGCCAAACTTCGGAACTTTGGTACGGTGGCGGGCGCATCGCCATGTTTTGCGCCAATCGGTGGGCTGGTTTGAGGATGATTTCGCCGGTCGTATTGCGAACCGGATCATGCAAACACCACCCGCCGCGGGCGAGGTGGTGTTCCAGCTGTTCGATGCGATTACCTTTGCGCTTGCTTATGTCATCGCTGCCGCCGTTTTGATGGGGCAGGCCGATGCGCGGCTTCTGGTGCCGCTGATGTTGTGGATCGTGCCCTACATCTTTCTGCTGCGCTGGGTCGTGCGGCGTATTGGGCCTGCGTCAGAGGCGGCCTCAAATGCGCGAAGCGCCGTCACAGGGCGCGTGGTCGACAGCTATACGAATATTCATTCCGTCAAGATGTTTGCCCATCACGACCGAGAGGTCGACTATGCCAAGGAAGCGATCGAAGAAGCACGGCGCACATTCCAGGTTGAGATGCGGCTTTACACGATCATGGACGCGGGCCTGATGCTGTTGAATGGCATGCTGGTTGTTGGCGTCGTCGGCTGGGCCCTTTGGCTTTGGATGCAAGGTGCGGCCTCTGTTGGCGTGGTCGCTGTTGCCACGTCACTGGCGCTGCGTTTGAACGCGATGTCCGGCTGGATCATGTGGGCCGTTACGAACTTTTTCCGCGAATTGGGCGTCGTTTCTGAAGGTATGCAAACCATCGCGCAGCCTGTCACTTTGTTGGATCAGGCTGATGCGACACCATTGGCGGTGACGTCTGGGCAGGTTCAGATCAGTGATTTGTCCCACCATTATGGGAAGGAAACCGGTGGCCTGGACAAGATCAACCTGACAATCGCGCCGGGCGAAAAGGTTGGGCTTGTCGGCCAGTCGGGTGCGGGTAAATCAACGTTGGTCAAGCTGCTGCTGCGGTTTTACGATGCCGAACGCGGCACTATTTCTGTGGATGGGCAGGATATCAGCCGCACCACCCAAGACAGCCTGCGCAGCGCCATTGGTATGGTCCAACAGGACAGCGCTTTGTTGCACCGGTCCGTGCGGGAAAATATCCTTTACGGCAACCCCGGCGCCAGCGAAGAGGAAATGATCGCGGCCGCGCGAAAGGCCGAAGCGCATGAATTTATCTTGGGGCTTGAGGATAACGAGGGCAACACAGGCTATGACGCGCGTGTGGGTGAACGCGGTGTGAAGCTATCTGGCGGCCAACGCCAGCGGATCAGCCTTGCGCGTGTCATTTTAAAAGACGCGCCAATCCTGCTCTTGGACGAAGCGACCAGTGCGCTAGATAGTGAAGTCGAAGCCGCAATTCAGCAGACGCTTTATGGGATGATGGAAGGGAAAACCGTTATCGCCATCGCCCACCGCCTTTCCACGATTGCCCAGCTGGACCGGATCATCGTGATGGATCAGGGGCGGATCATCGAAGACGGCACCCATGACGCATTGCTTGCAGCAAATGGACAATACGCACGGTTCTGGGCGCGCCAATCCGGCGGGTTTCTGGGACAGACCGAATAGGCAGTTGAATGACCCCAGAACGTTGGATTGATCCTTTTGAACCTGCCCAAGGGCCCCCGCCGCAGACGTTGATGGCGTTCTTGCGCTGGTGTCTGAAAGGCAGCACAAAAGTCACGCTTGGGGCTGGATTAGTATCTTCTATCGCAGGCACGCTCGAGGTTGCGACAGCACTTATGCTGGGTTGGGTGATTGATGCAGCCCTTAACTCCTCGGGTGAGGGGTATTTCACAGAGAATGTGTTGCTTTTGCTGGGTGTCACCGCATTCTTTATTGTGTTGCGTCCGATTATCCTTGGCGTTTCTGGCGTCATGCAGGCGGTCGTGGTTGGCCCTTCGTTAAGTAATTTGATCTTGTCGCGTCTGCACCGGCACGCGCTGGGCCAATCTGTGACGTTCTTTGATGATGATTTTGCCGGCCGCATTGCGCAAAAGCAGATGCAGGCCGCGCGCGCCGCGACCGATCTGGTGGTCGATATGATCCACACGGTTGCCTTTGCACTGGCATCGTTGGTGGGGTCGGTCATCTTGCTGCTTACAATTGATGCGCGGTCAGCAGGGCTTTTGGCGCTGTGGGCTGTGTCTTACATTGCGCTAATCCGGTTCTTCATGCCCCGCATTCGCGAACGGTCCAAGGCACGTGCCGCGACGCGCGCCATGGTAAGCGGGCAGGTTGTTGATACGATCACGAACATCAAAACAGTCAAATTATTCGCCCATGATGACCATGAAGACCGCGCTGCGATTGACGCGATGGAAAATTACTGGGGCACCGCTGTGCGTTATGGCTGGTTGTCTGCATCGTTTCGGTTCTGGCTGATGGCGCTGGGCGGGCTGCTGCCTGTATTGTTGGTCGGTATGACCCTTTATTTCTGGACTACGGGTACTGCCTCTGCCGGTGATATCGCCGCAGCCGGGGCCATTTCACTACGTTTATCACAAATGACCGGCTGGGTCAGTTTCACGCTGATGGGCATGTATGCCAATGTGGGTGAGATCGAGGATGCGATGAACACGCTCAGTCCTGCGCATACGCTGACAGATGCGCAGGGCGCGCCAGACTTAATCGCGAAGGATGGTGCGATCACGTTAGACAACGTATCATTCAGTTATGGTGGTGGCCCTGGCGGTTTGAATAATGTGAGCCTTACCGTGCGTCCCGGTGAAAAGCTGGGTCTTGTCGGGGCGTCAGGTGCGGGTAAGTCGACCTTGGTGGCTTTGTTATTGCGTCTTTACGATGCCGAGGCGGGCAAGGTGCAGATTGATGGCGCTGATGTGCGCGATGTGACCCAAGAAAGCCTGCGCCGTCAGATTGCGATGGTCACGCAGGAAACGGCAATGTTCAATCGGTCTGCCCGGGATAACATCAAATACGGCAAGCCGGACGCCACGCAGGACGAGATTGAAGATGCCGCACGTCAGGCTGAGGCGCATGAGTTTATTCAAACACTAAAGGATCACAAAGACCGCAGAGGATACGATGCGCATCTGGGCGAACGCGGTGTAAAACTGTCAGGCGGGCAGCGCCAAAGGATTGCGATTGCGCGCGCTATCCTAAAAGATGCACCAATCCTTGTTCTGGACGAAGCGACAAGCGCCTTGGATTCTGAGGTCGAGGCAGCGATTCAAGGTGCGTTAGAGTCTATTATGGACGGAAAGACCGTGATCGCTATCGCCCACCGCTTATCGACACTCGCCCGTATGGACCGCATCGTCGTGCTTGACGCTGGCCGCATTGTCGAGGAAGGAACCCATGACGCGCTTTTGGCCCAGGGCGGCCTTTATGCGCGCTATTGGAACCGGCAGTCGGGCGGGTTTATCAACGTGAAAGATGCGGCGGAATAAATGCTGACAATTGAAAGTTTGACCCATCTGGGGATGGGGCGTGCCTCTGACGGGCAGTCATTGTTGCCGCGTGTTCTGCCAGGGGAAGAGGTGGATGTTGCGCAGGATGGAACCGTGCGGATTGTCACACCTTCGGTTAACCGGGTTGCGCCACCGTGCCGGCACTTCAAATCCTGTGGCGGCTGCGCGATGCAACATGCGACCGATGCGTTTGTCGCGGACTGGAAGCAGGACATCGTTGTAAAAGCTGTCCAAGCGCGTGGAATAGACACTGTTTTTCGTGATATCGCGACGTCGCCGTCGCAATCGCGCAGACGTGCAAAACTATCAGGCAGGCGCACCAAGAAAGGTGCGATAGTCGGGTTTCATACCCGCGCGTCTGATACATTGGTGCAGGTCCCCGATTGCCGATTGTTAACGCCTGCATTGATTGACAGCTTCCCTGCGCTGGAAGCATTGACCGTTCTGGCCTGTTCGCGCAAAGGCGAGATTGATCTGACAGTAACAGAGGCCAGCCTTGGCCCGGATGTTTTGGTCGCAACTGATAAAGAGCTGACACCGCAACTGCGTGTTGAATTGGCGGGTTTGGCCAATCAGTTCGGATTGTCGCGCCTTGTCTGGAATGACGAACCGGTGGTCATGATTAATCCGCCGGCGCAGGAATTCGGCGGAACAGGTGTTGTGCCCCCACCCGGTGCATTCTTGCAGGCCACCAAACATGGCGAGGCCACGTTACTGGCTGCGGTTGAAGAAATCACAATGAACGCCAACCGCATCGTGGACCTGTTTGCAGGTTGCGGGACATTTACCTTGCCGCTCGCAAAACGTGCTGAGGTTCATGCCGTTGAAGGCGAGGTAGCGATGTTGGATGCGCTTGATCGTGGCTGGCGCGAGGGGCACCAGCTACGGCGTGTCACGACCGAAACCCGTGACTTGTTCCGCCGTCCGCTGGAAACAGACGAATTGCGCCACTTTGATACGGCCGTGATTGACCCGCCGCGCGCAGGCGCCGAAGCGCAGATCGAAACACTCGCGGCGTCGGAAATTAAGACAATCGCAATGGTGTCATGCAACCCTGTGACATTCGCACGGGACGCGCGCAGGTTGGTTGATGCAGGTTTCGATACGCCCTGGATGCAAGTGGTGGACCAATTCCGTTGGTCCCCACATGTTGAGATTGTTGCATCATTCACGCGGAAATAAAGGTCATTATATCAGGTGCTCTTTTGCGACGGCTGAGTTTGGTGTACTCAGGATGAAACGGCGCAGACCGTAAAGATGGGCAGAGATAATGATTTCAAGACGTTCTATGATAGTTGGGTCGGCCGCGGTCGGTATTTCAGCATGTACGCGGCAATTGCCAACCTACAACGGACCAGAGGTGACGCGCATTCAGGTTCTGAAGGAACGGCGAGAGATGCAACTTTTGCATCATCGCACGCTTTTGTCCTCATATAAAATAGATCTGGGCTTTGCCCCGGTTGGTCATAAAGTTCAAGAAGGCGACGGGCGCACGCCCGAAGGGGGCTATCGCGTTGACCGGCGCAATCCCAACAGCTCTTTCCATTTGTCTCTTGGCATTTCGTACCCTGATGCGAATGATATCGCTTCTGCGCGCGCCAAGGGTGTCAATCCGGGCGGTGATATCTTTATCCACGGCACACCGGCGGTTTGGGAACGCACGCCGGATTGGACATGGGGCTGTATCGCAGTCACGAATGATCAGATGGACGAGGTTTATGCGATGGTGAACACCGGCACGTTGATCTATATTTACGCTTAGAAACCAAAGCCGGCCATGGGTTGGCTGACCTGTGGGTCGCTGCCCATATTCAATGTCCACCACAGCTTTGCCGCTTCTTCCTGATACCATGCAAAACCCATAAACCGGGCGTCCGGGTCTAGGATCACGGCGCGCGTGTCAGGTTGCGCCATCCAAGCTGCAAGTGTCTGAAGTTCTGATTCAAATGACTCAGAGATGTTTTCACCCAAAAGCCTGCCGGGGAAACCGACACGGCGCGCACGTTCCAGTGGGCTGGATCCATCTGATCCGAAAAGCCAAGGCCGGTTTTGCACCGCCATATCGCGCGAATGCGTGGCGGCTGCTGCGTTCAGACGCGCGTCAAGTTCAACAGGTTGCGCACCTGCGGTTTGGCGCAGGGCATTTACACTATCGAGCATGCGGAATTGAATTGCGGCTTCTTCACCCGGCCTGATCACGTATGCCGACGGCAAAGGCAGGCCGTCTTCACCAAGCGGACGGTTTGTGGTCGCGCCACAGGCCGAAAGGCCAAGGGCTGCCAGCCCTAAAAAAACTTCGCGTCGCAACATATTACTACTCGCCTTTGCTATAGTCGCCATTCTTTAACGGGAATAAGGTGACACTTCAAACCCACATCTTTGCATAAGCATACGGATGACATTTGTTTGAATTGCGGCGCTTTGCCAGACACATTATCTGTCACTTTTGAAAGACATCTGATCCTTTAAGGAGGACCATCATGACAAAGACCCTATCGCGTCGCGGCTTTTTGGCTGCATCCGCTGCAATGGTTGGCACAAGCGCTGTGGCCCAGACTGCCGGCAGCACAGAGGTAGAGGCTGACATCTCTGCCAGCGTGCAGCGCAATGTCGCCAGTTTCCGGTCATTGGATTGGCAGCCCTATTTCAGCAACTTGAACAAAGGTGCTGTCTTGGTCGACATCCAATCGCGCGCGTTGCATTTCTGGTCCGAAGATCAGGCGGTCTACAAACTGTTCCCGACCAGCGTGCCATTGTCAGAAGAGCTGACCCGTAAAGGACGCACCGCAATTACGCGCAAAGTCGAAGGGCCCAGCTGGGCGCCGACGCCGTCAATGAAAATTCGCAATCCAGAGTGGCCTGATTTCATTGGTCCGGGCCCTGATAACCCGCTTGGCACCCATGCGCTGCACCTGTCATGGCAGTATTACCGCATTCACGGCACCCATGACACGCGCAAGATTGGGCGTCGGTCCTCGAACGGGTGTATCGGCTTGTATAACGAACAGATCGCCGAACTGTATAACCTGACCCAGGTCGGTACGCAGGTCCTGCTGATCTGAGAATAGGAAACACAAATCAAAAAGGGGCGCATCATATGATGCGCCCCTTTTTGTTTGAGTGGTCATATGGATGGTTTTGTCGGCGATGATTTTTTCCACAGGCCAATGCGCCACCAGCTTTTCTTTTTCTGTGGAGTCTGTCCTTGTTCAGCCTGACGTTCGGCCTTTTTCGCCTCAAGTTCTGCGACAGCCCTTTTCACAGCGCGTTGCTCTTCAAACGTTTCGGTTGTTTCTTGATTAAACTCTTCGACCCAGCCCGGTGATTTTGCTGGCTTTGCGTCAACAGGCTTTAATTGCAAAGGCGCTTTCTGCGGTTCGCGGGGCTGCGAATTCAGAACGTATTCATTGGTTTCAGACACCAGACGGGTCAGGGTTTTTTCAAGATTGAACCTTGAAGACACCTTGAGCTGCTGAACGCGCTTGCCCTCTTTGTTGATGATGTTCAACCATTCGGGTGCTGACTGCAGGCGTGCCTTGGGCAGGATTTGCATTGCCTTATCAATAGCCTCAAGGAACGTCAGATCATATTCTGGGAAACGCCCGGCCAAGGGTTCGCAAGGGTCAGGGTTATTGCCTGCAAACTCTGCCATGCGCGTTTGGCTGTTTGGTGGGGCGGAACCGCTGATCAGGTGATAGAATGTGGCACCAAGCGCATAAAGGTCACTGCTTGGCCCTTGCTTACCACCGGCAAAATAGAATTCCTGAGGAGAGTAGCCATCCTTGACGATCAGTACAGATGACACTGCGCGTGTTTCACGGCTGGCTTCTTCGCGTGCTGCGCCAAAGTCGATCAGGAACGGGCTACCCCATTTATCAAGCAGGATATTGTCGGGCGAGATATCGCGATGCAAAAGGTCATTCTGGTGTACCAGATCGACCGCATCTAAGACTTTAATCAGAACTTCTTTGATCTGATTAGGTGGCAGCGGATCATTCTTATCGTTGACGATACTCAGCAGGTCACGGCCATGGATCAGATCGAGAACCATATAGGCGGTTTGGTTATCTTCAAAAATCCGGTGTACGCCGACGATGTTGGGGTGGCGCATTTTTGCGATGCTGCGCGCTTCGCGCATGAACATCTGAACGATTGTGCGATATTTTTCTGCGTGTTGATCAGACCGGACCAGTACGTTTTTGCCGTCACGCATACAGAATACTTCTGGATAGCATTCCTTGATGACAACATTCCGTTCAAGGTAGTTGTCTTTCGCAAGATACGTAATGCCAAAGCCGCCGTTGCTCAGCGCTCTGTTGATTGTAAACTGGTCACCAAGCAAAGCCGTACCATCGGGAAGCGCTTCACTGCGCTCTTCTGGGTTCGCCCCTTTCTTTGGCTGCGTTACTGCTGTCATCTTCACCACTCATTGTACTGGCACTGGGCACGATCCAAACAATATACTTTCACAGTATATTTGATGTCATCGAAATATGTTGGCTTTGCGGCAGCGCTGCAAAAAAGTTATGTCTTTACTTAAGAAAACAGAGTCTTTTGGGGGTGTTAGCCCTAATTCCACCCCAAGGCTATAGCCGTGTTAATTTAGGGTTCATATTACTGACCTCGCCACCAGATAGAATCGGTTTAGCGCGCAGCCTTGATCCGTGTTGTCTTGATGACGTTACCATCTGTGTCACAGATCAGCCGGACCCGTTGATCCGCGTACCAAAATGTCAGTCGAATACGCCCTGCATCGTCATCGACACCTTCTTCTGACTGACTGGTAATTTCGCCAGCGCGCATTTTGGTTGGCACATCCGCGGGATCCAGCCCCAAAAGCGGGCCAAGATCATGCGCATCAACCGTCGCACCGCTTTCTGTCAGGGTCACTTTCATCAGGCAAAATCGCTTTTGGTTCGCCTGAATGATCGCAAAACCAAGGCTGTGCTGCAATCACCCGTGGTATTGGATTAGCCGATCCAGCCTTTAAGGTTCTTTTCAATGACGCCGGACAATGCATCAATATGCGCAGGATCATCGTTCAGGCACGGGATATAGGTGAAATGTTCGCCACCCGCTTCTTCAAAGCTTTCCTTGATCTCTTCGTTGATCTCTTCCAGCGTTTCGATGCAGTCGGCTGAAAATGCTGGCGCGCAAATGGCGATGTTTTTTACACCCTCTTCTTCTGCCAAACGGGCCACTTCATCTACCGTGTAGGGTTTTAGCCACTCTTCGGGGCCAAACAGCGACTGAAAGGTCGTTACGATCTGTGTGTCATCCCAACCAAGCCGCTCTTTCAGCAAGCGCGTCGTTTTCTGACATTGGCAGTGGTATGGGTCACCTTCGCGCAAATACCGCTCAGGCACGCCGTGGTAAGAGCAGATCAGCTTTTCTGGCTTTTTCTCGGCGGCCGCATAGGCCCGTTCAATCGATTGCGCCAACGCCTCGATATACGCAGGCTCTTCAAAGTAGGGGTCTACGATCCGTGCTGTTGGCTGCCACTTTTCTTTCATCAAAGCGCGAAAGAATTGATCGTTCGCAGTTGCCGATGTTGCACCCGCGTAGTGCGGATAAAGCGGGAAGAACAGGATTTTGGTGCATCCATCGTCGATCATCTGACGCACTTTGGATTGTGTGGAAGGGTTGCCATAGCGCATGCAAAAATCAACGCGCACATCATCGCCATAACGTTCGACCATCTGCGCTTTGATCGCCGCAGTCTGCTTTTTCGTGATGGTCAGCAGCGGGCTTTCGTTGTCTTCTTCATTCCAGATCGACTTGTAAGCCGCCCCAGACGAAAAGGGTCGCTTGGTCAAAATAACCAGCTGCAACAGTGGCTGCCAGATCCAGGCAGAGTAATCTACCACGCGCTTGTCGGACAGGAACTCGTTCAGATACCGCCGCATGGACCAGTAATCTGTTGCGTCAGGCGTCCCAAGGTTGGCCACCAGAATACCCACGCGTGCCGGTTTCACCGCCGGGTGATCGGGTTGCGCATGCATGGGGCATGTGGCTGGACGCTCTTGCGCCGTGGCTTGTGCATCGAACATTTTCATTGCCCCTTAAGTAGCGTCATTTGCGTAGTAGTAAATGGGATACGCATGGCATCAGTCATTGGACCTATCTAAAGGCGTTTCTTTGGTATTCAACGCATCAGACAACCTGGTTGTGGCGCTGCCGGGGCGTAACGGTTGTGGTTGGCTGTCAGCAGGGGCCCAACCGGTAAGCGTAATAAACTCAAACGTGGCGTCCACCCGATTCTCGGTGTTGCGAAAATTCGCTGCATAGATACACGCCGCTTCCGTCAACACATTGCGTCGTGTTGCATGCTTGATGCGCTGGGTCAGCGCGTTGTTTTCACCCATTTTGCGCAGGTCATGCATCAGGTGAAAGGCATTCGCATAGCTCGCGGTCAGCGGCGTGGCATCCGCTACTGGCAAGGCAAAGCCCGCACGCTGCAAAAGCGCGCCCAGATCACGGATTTCACCCATAGGCGCGATGCGGGGCGACAGACCACCTGCAACAACAGCTTCTGCTTCAGCAAGCGAAGCGCGCAATTCATGCAGGGTTTGACCGCCAAGAAACGTACATAACAAAAGCCCATCAGGTATCAGCGCATGTCGGGCTTGTACCAACTGCCCAACCGGGTCATTCGCCCAATGCAAGCACATGGTATGCAAAATCAGGTCATGGGACTGCGGTTTCAAATCAAGCGTTTCTTCATCTGAAATGACTGTTGCCTCTGGATAACGCGCTGCCCAGAAATCCGGGAAACCTGTGACAATCGCGACTGATGTAAAGGTTCTGTTAACCTCATTCAGTCTCTCTTGCAGTTCATCGGCGGCATGTTCTTGCAAGAACAGCGCATCAGGTTCGGCGCGGGCGCGATTACGCGCCAAAGCGGTGCGGTCGGTGATCTGGGGCATATACATGCCCGTCATTTAGGGTGCATTCATGCGGTTGCAAAGCGTCATTCGGGCAATTTATCCGCCGCAATGTGTTGCGTGTGACGCACAGACCGAGGATGACAACGGGCTATGCGCAGTCTGTTGGAAGGACACACAGTTCATTGGTGGGCTGGTCTGCAACACGTGTGGCACGCCTTTGCCCGGCGAGGATCATGGCGAAGTGGTGCAATGTGACGATTGTATGACGATTGCACGGCCTTGGGATACAGGGCGATCCGTTCTGGTTTACAATGGCGTGGGGCGGCGCTTGGTTTTGGGCCTCAAGCATGGGGATCGGACGGACCTTGCGCCAACGGCGGCGCGTTGGATGGCGCAGAAAATGGCTAATTTAGCTTTATCAGATACTATAATCGCACCAGTCCCCCTGCATTGGGTGCGTCTTGCCCGGCGCCGCTACAATCAATCGGCTTTGCTGGCGCAAGAGTTGGGAAAAGCCATGAACTTACCTGTCTGCGTCGATGCGCTGTTACGTCCTAAAAGGACAAATGCCTTGGAAGGACACAGTCGCGACGCACGGTTCGCAGAGCTGTCGGGTGCGATCATCCCAAACCCGAAAAGGGCTGTTCAGATTGTGGGTAGACCAGTCATTCTCGTTGATGATGTCATGACGTCTGGTGCCACGCTCGCAGCCAGCGCCGAGGCCGTCCGGGCGGCCGGTGCCACAAACGTGTCGATTGTTACACTGGCAAGAGTAGTAAAAGATGCCTAGATCAAGGTCGAAGCTGATCTAAGGACCGTTCAAAATGGCAACTGTAGAGATTTATACCAAACCAACCTGTGGCTTTTGCCACATGGCCAAGCGCTTACTGAATTCCAAAGATATCAGCTATGCCGAGGTTAACATATCCGCCCAACCAGAGCGTCGCGCCGAAATGATACAGCGCGCAAACGGGGGCAGCACTGTTCCGCAGATCTTTGTTGATGGCACGCATGTGGGCGGTTGCGACGATCTGTTTGCATTAGAGCGCGGCGGCAAATTGGATGCGCTGCTGGCGGCATGAAGGCCGCGCTGCTTCAGTTGAACGCCAGCGATGATCCGGCTGCCAACCTGTTGCAGACGACCGGGATGATCGCAGATGCCGCTGGGCAGGGTGCCGGTTTTGTGCTGACGCCCGAGGTGACGAACTGCGTGTCGCAGGACCGGGCACATCAAACACGCGTTTTGCAGCACGAAGATGACGATATGACATTGGCGGGTTTGCGTGACGCGGCGGTCCGCCATGGGATCTGGCTGTCCATCGGCTCTTTGGCATTAAAAACGGGCGACCCTGATGGGCGTTTCGCCAACCGGTCTTTCCTGATTGATCCTGCCGGGCAGATCGTGGCGCGATATGACAAAATTCATATGTTTGATGTGACGGTTTCTGAAACCGAAAGCTATCGCGAATCTGTCGGGTATCGCCCCGGTGAACACGCGGTCGTGGCCGATACGCCTTTTGCCAAAACCGGTCTGAGCATCTGTTACGATGTCCGCTTTGCCTATCTTTATCGTGCTTTGGCACAGGCGGGGGCTGAAGTTCTGTTGGTCCCGTCGGCGTTTTCCCCCGTAACAGGGGCTGCGCATTGGGAACCGCTTTTGCGCGCCCGCGCGATTGAGACGGGGTCCTATGTTCTGGCCGCTGCCCAAACCGGAACGCACAAAGCCCATGCAGGCAAACCGCGCCAAACATATGGGCACAGTATGGCGATTTCGCCGTGGGGGGACGTGTTGGCGGATTTAGGCCCGGAACCGGGCATCGCATTGGTTGATCTTGACCCTGCGTCAGTGGCACAAAGCCGCAAACGTATTGCGGCGCTAAGCCATGATCGCCCTTTTGAAGGCCCTTAATGTCCGAAGACGCCAATAACCTTGCTGTTTCGCTGTTTAGTGAAATTCTGGCCGTTGATCAGTTGGCGCGGGCAAGCGTGGCGCGCGTGTTGCCCAAAGGGATGGAGCTGTCGCATTTTTCGGTGCTGAACCATCTGGCGCATTCTGGCGCGGAACGGTCACCTGCCCAATTGGCAAAGACATTTCACCTGACCCGTGGGGCCATGACCAACACCTTGCATAAACTGGAATGGGCCGGTTGGGTGCATGTGCGCCCTGACTGGGATGATGCGCGTCGCAAGATGGTCGCAATCAGCCCTTCCGGCCAGTCAGCACGCGATGCGGCACTGGCAGCCATTGCACCCGTGATCGCCGATGTTGTGAACAAGGTTGGCGAAGATAAAGCAAAAGCCGTACTGCCTGTCCTGCGCGAGATGCGGTTGAAACTTAGCCAGGTTGATTGAAAGACGCGTTACGCTGGCTTTGTGGCTGCTGTCACATAGTTGACTGACAAGTCACGGTCAGAGATTGACCATGTGAACGTTGTAAAGCTGAAAATAAAACCTTTGCGGTCCACAGGTTTCATGCCTGCCTTTTCGAGAAACCCGTACAATTCATCCGGTGTGATGAATTTGTTCCATTCATGCGTACCTTTGGGCAGCCAGCGCATCACGTATTCCGCACCAACAATCGCCATTGCAAAGGATTTGGGGTTGCGGTTGATGGTTGAACAAATGTGAATGCCGCCGGGCTTCATCAGTTGCTGGCAGGCATCCAGATATCCCTGCGGGTCGGCCACATGCTCGACCACTTCCATGTTCAGTACAGCGTCGAATTGTTCACCGGCAGCAGCCATTGCCTCGGCGGTGGTGTGGCGATAGTCGATTTCCAGCCCTGATTGTTCGGCATGGATTTTGGCAACAGGGATGTTTCGTTCAGCAGCATCTGCGCCGACGATCGTCGCGCCCAAACGTGCCATGGGTTCGCACAGCAACCCACCACCGCAACCGATATCAAGGATACGCAGACCTTTGAACGGTTCAGGCTGGCTTAGGTCACGTCCATACTCTGCCGCGATCTGACTTGTGATATAGTCCAACCGCACAGGGTTCATCATGTGCAGCGGCTTGAATTTGCCATTCAAGTCCCACCATTCGGCGGCCATCGCCTCGAATTTAGCAATCTCGCTTGGATCTACGGTGTTCGTTGCCGACATTTTCATCGCTCCGCGTCATGGTCAGTGCGTACAACACGCGATATAGGGTGGTTATGGACAAAGTCGTAGGACAAAAGCGCCCCGGCGCGCATCTTTATCAGCCGATTGATCCGTTTGATCAACGGATGCTGGAGGTGGGTGACGGTCACCGCATTTATATGGAGCAGTGTGGGAACCCTGATGGTATCCCTGTTGTCGTCTTGCATGGTGGTCCGGGTGGTGGGTGCAGCCCTGCGATGCGCCGCTATTTTGATCCGAATATCTTCCGTATCATTTTGTTTGATCAGCGCGGCTGTGGTCGTTCGCGGCCGCATGCAAGTGTTGAGGCGAACACAACGTGGCATCTGGTGGCGGATATCGAATTGATCCGTGAAACGCTCGATATTGATCGCTGGATTGTCTTTGGTGGGTCATGGGGTGCGACGCTGGCGTTGATTTATGCCCAAGCGCATCCTGACCGTGCCGCAGCATTGACCCTTCGCGGCGTTTTCCTGATGACCCAGTCAGAGCTGGACTGGTTCTATGGCGGCGGTGCAGGCAAGTTCTGGCCAGATTTGTGGGACCGCTTTGCAGGTCTGATCCCTGAAGACGAACGTGATGATTATATTGCGGCCTATCACCGGCGTCTGTTTTCGGATGATCGCGGGATCGAGGTGCGTTATGCACGCGCCTGGGCGTCATGGGAAAATGCGCTGGCTTCGATTGACAGCGATGGCGTGACAGGCGAAAGCCCCGCCGATTATGCCCGTGCATTTGCCCGGTTGGAGAACCATTATTTCTATCACAACGGTTTTTTAGACGAAGATCAGCAAATCCTGCATCCTGATCAGATGGCTAAGATCGCCAATATTCCCGGGGTCATCGTCCAGGGACGCTATGATATGATCTGCCCCCCTGTGTCTGCCCATAAGCTTTCGCAGATGTGGCCCAAATCGCGGCTTACTTTCATTGGGCGCGCTGGGCATGCCTTGTCAGAACCGGGGATTAGCGCCGAACTTGTGCGCACGATGGATATGATGGGTGCGCAGCGCCATTCCTTGGGCCTTTAGGGTTTACTACTGAAATTATGCCGTTAGTCTTTGGCTAAGCTACGGGGAAAACTTGAGTTTTGGGCAATGTCCTAACGATTATTCTACAGCGCCTCGCGCTTGGCCTTCTGACATTGCTGATTGTGTCGATTGTGATTTTTATCGCAGTCAACCTGCTGCCGGGTGACTTTGCAGAGTCTATTCTGGGGCAAGGGGCCACACCAGAGGCGGTGGCATCAATCCGCAAAGATCTTGGGCTCGATCAGCCGCTGGTCGTCCGCTACTTTGACTGGTTGGGTGGTGTTTTGCGCGGTGATTTGGGCACCAGTTTTGCGCAGGCTAACTTTGCCAGCTTTACGGGTACAGACTCGGGTGCCACCACCGTGGCCCAGCAGATCGCCCCGCGTTTTGCCAACACCATGTTTTTGGCGATGATCACCGCGATGATCGCTGTGCCATTTTCGATCTTTCTGGGTGTGCTGGCCGCGCTTTACCGCAATACGGTTTTTGATCGTGCGACGAACATTTTTACGCTGTCGTCGATTTCCAGCCCGGAATTCTTTGTCGCTTACATCCTGATCCTGTTTCTGGCGGTGCTGAACCCGATCTTTCCTTCACTTTCAACCATCTTCGAAGGCATGCCGTTGATTGAGAGGGTCGAAAGATCCATGTTGCCAGCGCTGACGCTGACGTTGGTCGTGACAGCACACATGATGCGCATGACCCGTGCCGCGATCATTAATTTGCTGGCCTCGCCTTATATTGAAATGGCACGTCTGAAGGGCCTGTCGCCCATGCGTGTCATCGTCAAACATGCGCTGCCCAACGCACTTGCGCCCATCATAAACGTGATCGCCCTGAACCTTGCATACCTGATCACAGGCGTCGTGGTCGTCGAGGTGGTTTTTGTCTATCCGGGTATCGGCCAACTTTTTGTTGATAGCGTGCAAAACCGCGATATCCCGGTTGTGCAGGCTTGCTGCCTGATCTTTGCGACTGCGTTTATTTTATTGAACCTGACAGCTGACATTATGTCGATCCTATCCAACCCACGGCTGAGGCATCCAAAATGATCTGGTTCGTCGCAGCACTGATCGGGTTGGCCGCTGTCGCATGGGGGTTTCGGTTTGCGGGGCAAGCGGTCACCGGAAACGCACCCAAGTTTCGCGATATGCCCTATGGTGTGGCCTATGGCTATGTTTTGGGTGCGGCGGTTCTGGCATGGTTGGTTTGGGCCTATATGCAAGGACGCAGCGACGATCAGGCGATTGCCAACAAGTTCTTCTTTCTGCGCATCGCCATCGAAGGGTTTATCATCTTTGCGATTGCTGCCTGGCTGTTTCGCTTGTTGGGCCGTTCTGTCGGCACTGCACGCAGTAAAAAGCTGTTCCGTTCCATGCCCCTTACGGCGTCATTTGGTATCCTGACGATCCTGATCTATGCAATTTTTGCGATTTTCGCAGGATTGATCGCGCCATATGGGCAAGAGCAGATTATTCCCGGTGTTGCGGCAAATATCATCCCCGGTGGCGACCCGGAGCTGGGCGGCAATCCTGATTTTCCCTTAGGAACAGACCAGATTGGCCGTGATATCCTAAGCCGGTTGATTTATGGCGCGCAAAATACGGTGGGCATCGCATTCGCGACAACGGTCTTGGCGTTCCTCTTAGGTGGCACGCTTGGCTTTCTGGCCGCCACTTTGGGCGGTTGGCTTGATCAATTGTTGTCGCGTGCTGTGGACGTCTTGATGGCGATCCCATCGCTGATTTTTGCGTTGCTCTTGATGACAATCGCCAGTGTTTGGGCACCTGAATTGGGTATTCCGCTGACCGTGTTTATGGTGGTGATCATCGCCGTGATCGACAGCACGCGTGTCTATCGTTTGGCTCGTGCGGTCGGCCAAAACATCGTTGTGATGGACTATATTGAGGCGGCGAAACTGCGCGGCGAAGGTCTGGGCTATCTTGTTTTCAAGGAAATTCTGCCAAATGCTACAGCACCTTTGCTGGCCGAATTTGGGCTACGGTTCTGCTTTGTCTTCCTAACGATCGCCGCGCTGTCCTTCCTTGGTGTGGGTATCCAGCCGCCGTTGGCTGACTGGGGTACAATGGTGCGCGATTTGGGTGGTTTCGTGAACTTTGCGCAATTCGCGCCGATGGCCGCAACGGCCCCATTGTTGGCCGCTGGTGCCATTGCCTTGCTGACCGTTGCCGTGAACTTTGTCGTCGACTGGATGCTGCACAAATCATCGGGGCTGAAAGAATGAGTGACGAGATCCTTCTCAAGATGCGCGATGTCTGGCTGGAAGGCCGGAGCGATGAGACGTGGAACCCGATTATCAACGACGTCGATCTGACGCTGAAAAAAGGTGAAGTATTGGGCCTGATCGGTGAATCCGGTGCGGGTAAATCTACGCTGGGTCTGGCCGCAATGGGGTATACCCGCGATGGTGTACGGATCAGCAAAGGATCGGTCGAATTTGACGGCATTGATCTGCTGACCGCCTCTGCCGCGGTGAAACGCGCGTTGCTAGGCAAGCGTATTGCCTATGTCGCCCAGTCCGCGGCGGCCAGTTTTAACCCGGCGCACAAGTTGATGGATCAGCATGTCGAAGGTCCTGTTCAGCACGGTGTAATGGGACGCGGTGAAAGCGAGGCGGACGGCATAGAGCTTTACGCCAAGCTGCGATTGCCAAACCCGGACGAGATTGGCTTTCGTTATCCGCATCAGGTGTCCGGTGGTCAGCTACAACGCTGTATGACAGCAATGGCGATGTCGTGCCGACCTGATCTGATAATCTTTGATGAACCGACAACCGCGTTGGATGTGACAACGCAGATTGAGGTGCTTGCCTCAATCCGTGATATTGTTGAGCAGTTTAACACGGCGGCGATTTACATCACCCACGACCTCGCGGTTGTTGCGCAGATGGCCGATACGATCAAAGTGTTGCTGAAGGGTGATGAAGTCGAAACGGCCGACACCCGTGTGATGTTGGCGACGCCAACGCAGGAATACACTAAATCCCTTTGGGCTGTGCGCAGCTTTGAGCGACCTTTGAAATCTGCTGTGCAAACAGGCTCGGTGCCGGTTGTCAGCGTCCAGAATATTGATGCTTCTTATGGCACCGTTCCAGTGCTGCATGATGTCAGCTTTGACATGCATGAAGGCCGGACTGTCGCTGTTGTGGGCGAAAGCGGATCAGGCAAATCCACCGCAGCACGCTGCATTACGGGCCTTTTACCGCCAACCGCTGGGCAGATCATGGTCGATGGTGACGTGATGCCGCCCGATTATCGCAAGCGCAGCAAAGACCAATTGCGCCAAGTGCAGATGATTTACCAGATGGCCGACACCGCGCTGAACCCGCGCATGTCGATTGGCCAGATCATTGCCCGCCCCGTTGAATTCTATCTTGGGCTGAAAGGTGCAGAGAAACGCAAAAAGGTTGATGCGCTGTTAGAGCAGATCGAACTGGAACCTTCACAGTATTATCATCGCCTACCATCTGAATTGTCAGGCGGTCAGAAACAACGCATTGGTATTGCTCGTGCTTTGGCGGCGGAACCAAAGTTTATCATTTGTGATGAGGTGACCTCTGCGCTGGACCAATTGGTGGCCGAAGGAATTCTGCGACTATTGGCGCGCTTGCAGGATGAGCTATCACTTACCTATATGTTCATCACACATGATCTTGCGACGGTAAGGGCGATCGCAGATGAAGTTGTGGTGATGAAAGACGGACGCGTGGTTGAACAAGGACCAAAAGTCGAAATGTTTACCCCGCCCCATCACGCCTACACCGATCTTTTGCTGTCTTCGGTGCCGGAAATGGACCCGGATTGGCTGACCAATCTGTTGGCTGAACGCGGAGTTGATAACATCGGCGATGCAGCTGTTGATAAGATGTAACACGAATCGGTCACGCAAGTGACGACGCAATCGGGTGCACAGGTGCCTGAAAAAATAATTAGGGAGAACGAAAATATGCACGGAATTAGTAGACGCGGTCTATTGAAAACAGGTGTCGCTGCCGGTGTGCTGGGCCTTTCAGGCATGCCACTGCGCGCGCAAACACGCGGTGGAAAATTGACTGCAGGTCTGTCGGGTGCGAATACATCTGATAGTTGGGATGGACGGACCCACTCTGACTTGTTCATGATCGCATCCGCGCAGGGTTCGGTTTTTGATAGCTTGACCGAAGTTGGTGCTGACGGCTCTCTCAAAGGGGAATTGGCGGAAAGCTGGGAAGCCTCTGCCGATGCCAAAACTTGGACATTCAACTTGCGTCAAGGCGTCACTTTCCACAACGGCAAGTCATTTGGCGCTGACGATGTAATCGCATCCCTGCAATTGCACGTAGCTGAAGGCGCGAAATCTGCAGCCCAGCCAATCGTTGCGGCGATCACTGAAATGAACAAGATGTCCGACAGCCAGGTGCAGTTTGTGCTGGAAGCAGGCAACGCTGACTTCCCTTACCTGATGTCCGACTATCACCTGCTGATGTACCCCGCAGGCCAGATCGAAGAAGCAATCGCCAATGGCATCGGCACAGGCCTTTATCAAGTGCAGTCCTTTGATCCCGGTGTGCGCATGGTCGCAACCCGATACGCCGATCACTACAAGGGCGACAGCGCGGGCTTCTTTGATGAGATCGAATATATCGCCATCAACGACAACACAGCCCGTATGAACGCACTGATGACCGGTCAGGTCGACGCGATCAACCGGATCGACTTTAAAACCGAGGCCCTGCTGCGCGCCAACCCTGCGCTGCGCATTCAGGAAGTGACGGGTAATCAGCACTACACCTTCGCGATGTTGACCGATAACGCGCCGTTCAATGATGTGAACGTGCGCCGCGCGCTGAAGTACGGCATCAACCGTCAGGAAATGGTCGACAAGATCCTGCTGGGTCACGGTCAGGTTGGCAACGACACACCAATCGGCCCCGCCAGCCAGTACTATCACGCTGACATGGAACAGCTTGAGTATGATCCAGATCAGGCCAAGTTCTACCTGCAGCAAGCGGGTCTTGATAGCCTGAACATCGACCTCAGTGCATCAAACGCCGCGTTTGAAGGTGCGGTTGACGCAGCACAATTGTTCCAGGCTTCCGCGGCACCTGCAGGTATCAACCTGAACGTGGTGCAGGAGCCCGCAGATGGGTATTGGTCCAATGTCTGGCTGAAAAAGCCTTTCTCGGCTGTATACTGGTCCGGTCGCGCGACAGAAGATTGGATGTTCTCGACCGCGTATGAGGCCGGTGTGCCTTGGAATGACAGCCAATGGGATGCAGACGACAGCGCCCGTTTCCAAGAATTGCTGATATCGGCACGGGCCGAACTTGATAGCGCCAAACGCCAAGAGCAGTATTTTGAGATGCAGCAAATCCTGCGCGACGATGGCGGTGTTCTGATCCCAATGTTTGCCAACTATGTGCAGGCCGTGAACAACCGGATTGCGTCACCTGATACAGTGGGCAACCTCTGGCAGATGGATAACGCGCGGATGGCTGAACGGTGGTCTGTGGCGTAAGTTTATTGGTATATGTGGTGCCTTTCTTAGCGTCATGCACCACATATATAAATTTCTATTGACTCTGAGAGCGATTTGAGTCCGCGTGACATTGACAAATCCGAATCGGCGTACTAACTAATTTATATACCGGCCAATAGCAGGTCTATTGGTTCAAGAGCCGTGTAGGGTTTGCGCCCTCGCGGCTCTTGCTGTATGTACTCAACTCAAGGGTTAAAGGTTGCCGATGCGGGTTCGTGTATATGTTGATGGATTTAACCTATATTATCGACTCTTAAAGCATTCACGATACAAGTGGACAGACCTTAAACTGCTCTCTTCAGAGTTGTTGCAAACGGGTGATGTGATCGAACGCATTCGGTATTTTACTGCTGATGTTAGCCCCCGTGCAGGAGACCCGGATGCTCCAACGCGACAACAAGCTTACTTTCGTGCTCTTAGAACAATTCCTGAGCTTGAGATTCATAAAGGGACTTTCTTAGCCAAAACAATCCACCGCCCCGTTAGGGGCCAAGAAGAAAGCTACGTCTACGTTAGAGATACAGAGGAAAAAGGGTCAGACGTCAATCTTGCCTCACATCTCCTTATGGATGGTTTTTGCGACACCTACGACATTGCGCTGGTTATGTCTCAGGACACCGATTTATTAGAGCCAATTCGAATGGTTTCACAGGAACTTGGAAAAGTAGTGATTGTTGCTTGGTTCGAAGACACATCACCAAGTAAACTACTTCGTCAGTACGCTACCTCGGTTCGCCATATCAGGCCAGCTATGCTGCGACGATCCCAATTTCCTAACCCTGTTATTGGGAGAGGCGGCGCAAAACTTCGGCGTCCTGACGAATGGGACCCTGACCGCGAAATGTAGCCCTTGCACCTCCCTCCACCTTCCCCTATATCTTCCTCAACAGCGGCGTTGGCTTCCACCCCCAACCCCACCGAAATTCACAACGGGCCGCGCGCCCGTTTTTTTGTGTCCGAATGATAAGTCGGAAAATATGATGAACGATCTGATTGCCAAAGCGGCCATTGACCGCCGTATCGCTGAAATCATTACCCCTGTCGTGGAAGACATGGGGTTTGAAGTTGTGCGCGTCCGTCTGATGACGGGTAAGGAAAGCATCTTGCAGGTTATGGTCCAACGTCCTGATGGCCAGATTGAGGTTGATGAATGTGGGCAGGTGTCTACCGCTCTTAGTGCAATCTTGGATGTCGAAGATCCGATTCTAGATGTTTACACGCTCGAAGTTTCAAGCCCCGGCATCGACCGCCCCCTGACGCGAATGAAAGATTTTGATCAGTGGGAAGGCTTTGAAGCCAAGATCGAAACGGATGAGTTGATTGATGGTCGCCGTCGCTTCAAAGGCCCGCTCGCTGGTACTGAAGGCGATGAAGTCCTGATCACGATTGCTGAGGGCACGATTGGCCTCAAATTTGAATGGCTGTCAGACGCCAAACTGGTCCTGACAGATGAGTTGATCCGCGACGTGCTGCGCGGACGTAAAGATGCGGGTCAGATCGACGAGACCCAATTTGATGAGATTGAAACGATTATAGACGGTGAGGAGAACACCTGATGGCATATACTTCCGCGAACCAGCTGGAATTGCTGCAAACAGCCGAGGCTGTGGCCCGCGAAAAGAACATCG
Source organism: Roseobacter sp. CCS2 (assembly GCF_000169435.1). GTDB lineage: Bacteria > Pseudomonadota > Alphaproteobacteria > Rhodobacterales > Rhodobacteraceae > Yoonia. The sequence goes on from NZ_AAYB01000001.1 coordinate 1,259,341, forward strand.
AGCCCGGGCTTGTTGTGGAAGCGATGGAAGAATCGCTCGCCCGCGCGGCAAAGTCCCGTTACGGGGCCGAGATGGATATCCGTGTCGCCATTGATCGTAAGACCGGCAAGGCCACATTCACCCGTGTGCGTACCGTGGTTGAGGAAGAAGAGCTTGAGAACTATCAGGCGGAATTCACCGTCGCCCAAGCCAAAGAATACATGGAAGACCCAGAAGTCGGTCAGCAGTTTATCGAAGAAGTGCCACCGGTCGAACTGGGCCGCATCGCGGCACAATCAGCCAAGCAGGTGATCCTGCAAAAGGTCCGCGAAGCCGAGCGTGACAAGCAATACGAAGAATTCAAGGATCGCGCGGGTACAATCATCAACGCGTTGGTCAAGCGCGAAGAGTATGGCAATGTCATCGTCGATGTGGGCGCTGGTGAAGCTGTTCTCCGCCGTAACGAAAAGATTGGTCGCGAGGCGTATCGCCCCAATGACCGCATCCGTTGCTTCATTAAAGAAGTACGTCGCGAACAGCGTGGTCCGCAGATTTTCCTGAGCCGCACAGCGCCTGAGTTCATGGCAGAACTGTTCAAAATGGAAGTGCCTGAAATCTACGAAGGCATCATTGAGATCAAGGCGGTTGCCCGTGACCCCGGTTCACGCGCAAAGATTGCTGTCATCTCCTATGATGGGTCCATCGACCCTGTCGGTGCCTGTGTTGGTATGCGTGGTTCGCGCGTGCAGGCTGTTGTGAACGAACTACAGGGCGAAAAGATCGATATCATTCCTTGGAATGAAGACATGCCGACCTTCCTTGTGAATGCATTGCAGCCGGCCGAAGTGTCCAAGGTTGTTTTGGACGAAGAAGCCGGCAAGATTGAAGTGGTTGTACCAGAAGAGCAGCTGTCACTGGCCATTGGCCGCCGCGGCCAAAACGTGCGCCTCGCGTCGCAGCTAACCGGCCTTGATATCGACATCATGACCGAGGAAGAAGAGAGCAAGCGTCGTCAGGCAGAATTCGAACTGCGGACGAAATTGTTCATGGATACTCTTGATCTGGACGAATTCTTTGCCCAACTACTGGTATCAGAAGGGTTCACGAACCTGGAAGAGGTCGCCTATGTCGAAGTTGACGAACTACTGGTGATCGAAGGCGTTGACGAAGATACTGCCAGCGAATTGCAGGCCCGCGCACGTGACTATCTTGAAGCGAAAGCCAAAGAAGCGATGGAAGCGGCCCGCGCCTTGGGTGTTGAAGACAGCCTTGCGAATTTCGAAGGCCTGACACCCGCGATGCTAGAGGCGCTGGGCCAAGATGGCGTGAAAACGCTGGAAGACTTTGCAACCTGCGCTGACTGGGAACTGGCCGGTGGTTGGACCACAGTTGATGGCGAACGCGTGAAAGACGACGGTGTGCTGGAACCTTTCGAAGTGTCGCTGGAGGAAGCGCAGGACATGGTGATGACCGCCCGCGTGATGCTGGGTTGGGTTGACCCTGATGAGCTTGCTGCCGAAGCCGCGGCTGCCGAAGAGGCAGAAGCAGCGGAGGAGGAGGCCTGATTTCAGGCCTCTGACGGGTTCGCAAATGGCGCGTGGTGGCCATAACAAAGATCGGGGTGATGCCGAACGCAAGTGCATCGTCACCGGTGAGGTGCAGCCAAAGGCTGGGCTGATCCGCTTTGTTGTGGGGCCGGATAATCAGGTTGTGCCTGATATTCTGGGCAAGCTGCCGGGCCGAGGCATGTATGTGACGGCTGACCGCAAAGCGCTGCATGAGGCGAAGAAAGGTCAGTTTTCACGATCCGCCAAGCAGGCGGTGACAGTGCCGGATGGTTTGGTAGACGAAGTTGAACGTCAACTGGCCCGCCGCACTGTTGATCTGATCGCATTGACCCGGAAATCAGGTCGCGCGGTCTGCGGATTTGAAAAGGTAAAGGGCTGGCTTGCCGGTGGTGAGCGGGTCCGTGTTCTAATTCAGGCCTCTGATGGGTCGGAACGGGGCAAAACAAAACTATGGACGCCCGAAGGCGCCCGATATTTCGGTTGCTTAAGCTCCGAGGAATTGGGTTTGGCATTTGGGCGGCAAAGTGTGATACATGGCGCGCTTGCGACTGGCAGACTCAGCGATCGTGTTGTAGAGGAAGCCACAAAGCTACGCGGTCTACGTGAAGTGAACGGTGGCGATACGGCCTCCGAGAAGGATACAGAAGCTAAATGAGCGATAACGACGGTAAAAAGACACTCGGCCTTGGTGGTTCACGTCCTTCAAACGTGAAGCAAAGCTTTAGCCATGGGCGGACCAAGAACGTCGTGGTGGAAACCAAACGTAAACGCGTTGTGGTGCCCAAACCCGGTGCGGCCAAACCTGCGGCCTCTGGCGGCCCGGTTGGTGGTGACCCTTCCAAGCGTCCTGCGGGCATTTCCGATGTGGAACTTGAGCGCCGGATGAAAGCGCTGAAGCTGGCGAAAGCCCGCGAAGCAGAAGAAGCCGAAAAGCGCGCAGCCGAAGAAAAAGAGCGCGCCGCCGAACGCGATGCGCGCCGCGCCGAGATTGAGGCAAAAGAAGCCGAAGATCGCGAACGTGAAGAGCGCGCCAAGGCGAAAGCTGAAGAAGAAGAGCGCAAGAAGGCTGAAGCTGCAAAGGCTAAGGCCATTGCTGATGCACCACCGGCTGCAGCTGCCGTGCCTGGCGAGACTGAGATTTCACGCCCAACAGCGGCACCCCGCAAAACGGACCGCCCTGCAGAAAATCGCGACAACAAGACCAAGGCAAAGCCGGGTCGCAATGATGACGGTCGCCGTTCAGGTAAACTGACTGTCAATGATGCGATGGCTGGCCGTCATGGTGGCCGTCAGCGGTCTATGGCTGCAATGAAGCGCAAGCAAGATCGCGCCCGTGCGAAAGCAATGGGTGTGTCGGCAGAGCGCGAAAAGGTTTTCCGCGAAGTTGCTCTGCCAGAGGCGATTACCGTCTCGGAACTGGCTAACCGCATGACAGAACGTGTGGCTGATGTTGTGAAGGCGTTGATGAATAACGGCATCATGGCGACACAGAACCAGACGATTGACGCGGATACCGCCGAATTGATCATCGAAGAGTTTGGTCACACGGTGACACGTGTTTCTGACGCTGATGTCGAAGACGTGCTGACCGCGATTGAAGACAAGCCCGAAGATCTGTCTGGCCGCCCCCCTATCATCACGATCATGGGCCACGTTGACCACGGTAAAACATCCTTGCTGGATGCGATCCGCAACGCGAAAGTTGTGGCTGGCGAAGCAGGCGGTATCACACAGCACATTGGTGCTTATCAGGTGACAACTGATAGCGGCGCTGTGCTGTCTTTCCTTGATACACCGGGCCACGCAGCGTTTACGTCGATGCGGTCACGTGGCGCGCAAGTCACTGATATTGTTGTGCTTGTGGTTGCTGCTGATGATGCGGTCATGCCGCAAACGATTGAGGCGATCAACCACGCGAAAGCGGCGCAAGTGCCGATGATCGTGGCGATCAACAAGATCGACAAGCCTGAAGCGAATGCTGACAAAGTCCGCACCGACCTGCTGCAACACGAGGTCATCGTTGAAAAGATGTCCGGTGATGTACAGGACGTTGAGGTTTCGGCCATTTCTGGTCAGGGTCTGGATGAACTGCTTGAAGCGATTGCTTTGCAGGCTGAAATTCTTGAACTCAAAGCCAACCCGGATCGCGCTGCCGAAGGTGCTGTCATCGAAGCGCAGCTTGATGTTGGTCGCGGTCCTGTAGCCACCGTTCTGGTGCAGAATGGGACATTGCATCAAGGCGATATCTTTGTTGTGGGTGAGCAGTACGGTAAGGTCCGCGCGCTGATCAACGATAAGGGCGAGCGTGTTGAAGAGGCTGGTCCGGCTGTGCCTGTTGAGGTGCTTGGCCTGAATGGCACACCCGAAGCAGGTGACGTGCTGAACGTGGTTGGAACCGATGCGCAGGCCCGTGAAATCGCAGAATATCGCGAAAAGGCTGCGAAAGAAAAACGCGCGGCGGCTGGTGCGGCGACGACGCTGGAACAGCTGATGGCGAATGCCAAGGCGGACGAAAACGTCAGCGAGCTGCCGATCTTGGTAAAGGCTGACGTGCAAGGTTCTGCCGAAGCTATCGTGCAAGCGATGGAGAAAATCGGCAACGATGAGGTGCGCGTGCGCGTTCTACACTCTGGTGTTGGCGCGATCACGGAAACCGATATCGGCCTTGCCGAAGCATCTGGTGCGCCTGTATTTGGCTTTAACGTCCGTGCGAATACATCCGCGCGGAACACAGCCAACCAAAAGGGCGTCGAAATCCGCTATTATTCGGTTATCTACGACCTTGTGGATGATGTGAAAGCGGCGGCCTCTGGTCTGCTCTCTGCTGAAATTCGTGAAAAGTTCATCGGTTACGCCAAAATCCAAGAGGTCTTTAAGGTCTCTAACGTGGGTAAAGTTGCCGGTTGTCTGGTCACCGAAGGCGTGGCGCGTCGTTCTGCAGGTGTGCGCTTGCTGCGTGACAACGTAGTTATCCACGAGGGCACGCTAAAGACGCTCAAGCGTTTCAAGGACGAGGTGCCAGAGGTACAGTCCGGTCAAGAATGCGGTATGGCATTTGAAAACTACGAAGATATCCGTCCCGAAGACGTGATCGAGATTTTCGAACGCGAAGAGGTCGAACGGAACCTGTGATCCATCAAGGATTGTAACAGCTGAAAAGGCGGGCCATTTGGCCCGCCTTTTTCATTCGCGGGATGCGTTCATAGCATGCCCGATTTTAAAAACATCGCCTGATTATGAATAAATTGCATCCCTGCTGCGTAATCCCAGCAGGACATCCTTTGGTATTTTGCCGCGGGGTCTGTCTGACGTTGGTTCGTGAAATAATGAGGGCCAACAATAACATGTTGAAAGAAGTCTGTTCAAAGGTGCCGCCATCGGACATATTGCAAAAATATTAGGAATGAAATTTTCGGTAGTCATGACCCCTGACCAGTTCAAATCAGAAATGATTGCGCTGTTACCGCGCCTGCGCCGATTTGCGCTGAGCCTGACTCGTTCTGGTCCGGATGCCGATGATTTATTACAAGAAGCTTGTACAATAGCGCTTCAGAAGTGGGAACAATATGATCCCGCGCAGCCATTTGACCGCTGGATGTTTCGCGTTGTACGTAACCTATGGGTCAGCGAAGTGCGTAAGCGTCAGGTCCGTCAGGGCCAAGGCCAGGTGGATGCACAAGACGCGCCAGAACTACACGCGGCAGGTAGCGCTGATGAAACCTTGGAGGCCAAGCAGATACGACGTAAGGTCACCGACCTTGGTGAGGAACTTTCGCAGCCTTTGCTGTTGGTTTGTGCCGAAGGATATAGTTACCGTGAGGTTGCGGATCTATTGGGGATTCCCGTTGGTACGGTGATGAGTCGCATTCACCGTGCCCGCAAACAGCTTGTATCAGGGCTCGTATCGGAGGGGGCTGGCAGATCATGACTGAATTTTCGACACAGCTGAGTGCCTATCTTGATGGCGAGCTTGACCCAACGGCCTCTTTGGCTGTGGAAGAGCGGTTGGCCAATGATCCGGCGGCGCAAGCAGAGCTTGATGCGCTGATTGCAGCCGATGTGCTTGCACAGGAAGCTTTTGAAGCAGAGTTGAGCGCTCCTGTTCCTTTTACCTTGGCGCAGCACATTAAATCGGCTCCGATGCCGCAATCTGCTGCGCCGAAATCACGACCTGTCTGGGGTGCGCTTGCGGCCAGTCTGGTTGTCTTTGTTCTTGGCGGTCTGGGTGGTTTTGCACTGCGTGGGCAGGATGCCCCTGTGCAAACCGCCGGTTGGTTGGCCGATATCGCTGATTATCATGCGATCTATGCCAGCCAGGTGCGTCACTTGGTCGAAGTGGGCGCCGACGAATCCGATCATATCGAAACATGGTTGGGCAACACTGTTGGCGCGACCTTTTCCATTCCTGATCTGACTGAATTTGGTTTGACGTTCGAAGGTGGTCGTCTGGTTGTTGCCAATGGTAACCCTGTCGCCCAACTGATGTACCGGGATGCGGATGGTGTCGTTGTCGCACTTTGCCTACAGCGCACCAGCAAAACACCGCCAGAGACACCGACCTTTAACGAACAGACCATCAATGGCTTTGATTTTGTATCATGGACGGCTGGCGAGGCAGATTATGTTGTCATCGGCCCCGAAGATCAGCCTGACCTGAACGAAATCGCTGCCGCAGCGGCGCTGGAAATCTAAAGCCAGTCGCGCAAAATCGGGATCAGCGGGATATCTGCCGCTGGCATAGGATAATCGCGCAATTCGTTCGCCCGTACCCATTTCAACGCTTGTTTCTCGCGCGACTGTGGTGCGCCCTCCCATTTGCGGCAGGCAAATAGCGGCATCAGCAAATGGAAATCGTCGTAGGAGTGGCTGGCGAATGTCAGTGGGGCAAGGCAAGACGCCCAAGTATCGATCCCCAGTTCTTCTTGCAACTCGCGGATCAAAGCTGCCTCGGGTGTTTCGCCTACTTCAACTTTGCCGCCGGGGAATTCCCATAGGCCTGCCATTGATTTGCCTTCTGGGCGCTGCGCCAAAAGGATGCGTCCGTCAGCGTCAATCAATGCAACAGCCGAAACCAATACGGTCTTCATGACCGATAGTCCGCGTTGATGCTGATATAGCCATGGGTCAAATCACAGGTCCAAACCGTGCTTTCACCCTTGCCGATCCCCAGATCCACACCCAGTTCAAGTTCGGCATTTTTCATATAGGCGCTTGCGGCGTCTTCGGAATAATCCGGCGCGCGCCAGCCGTTTTCGGCGACTGTGATATCACCAAAGCGAATGCTTAACCGGTCGCGGTCAGCGGCAGCGCCTGATTTGCCAACTGCCATCACAACACGACCCCAGTTGGCGTCTTCGCCCGCGATGGCCGTTTTAACGAGGGGGGAATTTGCGACGGCCAGCGCCACCTTATGCGCATCGGCGTCATCCTGCGCGCCGGTGACCTGAACGGTGATAAATTTGGTTGCACCTTCACCATCACGGACGACCTGATGGGCAAGGTCGCGCATGACGTCGTGCAAGGCATGCGCGAACGCAGCATTCGCGGTCACGTCCACACCAGATGCACCCGTTGCAGCCACGATCAGCGTGTCAGATGTGGATGTATCACTATCCACGGTGATGCAGTTAAACGTTTTTGCATTTTGCGCTGACACCAAGGCTTGCAGATCGTCTTGATCAATCTTCGCATCGGTAAAGATAAAGGCCAGCATCGTCGCCATATCAGGTGCAATCATGCCAGAGCCTTTGGCGATGCCCGCAATATTGACGGTTTGTCCGTCAATGGTCATCGTCGCCGATGCCCCTTTTGCAAAGGTATCGGTTGTCATGATGGCTTCTGCTGCCGCGTTGATAGCGGTAGTGGACTGTGTCGTCTGTAATTCGGCAATCTTGTCGGTAATCCGCGCGTGCGGCAACGGTTCACCAATCACCCCGGTTGAGGCGGTAAAGACACGCGATTGCGGGACACCTGTTGCGGCTTCAACTGCTGCTGTCAGGGCTGTGACACTGCCATCACCGTTTTTACCGGTAAATGCATTGGCATTGCCCGCATTCACAAGGATTGCTGCGGGTGTGTTGCTGGCACCGCCTAGTTTGCGTTGGCAATCCAATACAGGCGCTGCACGCGTGGCCGACCGGGTAAAGACACCCGCAATGGCTGTGCCTTCGGCCAGTACAGCCAACATGACATCTTTCCGGCCTTCGTATTTCACACCCGCAGCAGTGGCCGCGAACGTGGCCCCGCTAATTTCCGGTAACTGCGGAAAGGTGGCGGGCGCCAAAGGTGAGACGGTCATGTCTGCCTAGTCCAGCAATTCAAGCGCGTCGATCAGGGCGGGGTCAAATTCGCCTGGTTCTGGCTTGGTGATGGTCTGCGCTTCTGCAAGTTCATCCAGACGCGCGGTGATTGCTGCCTCTTGCAATTCTTGCGCGATTTGAGGGCGTAGATCATCAATTGTCGGGCGTGGTTGGACGCGTGTTTCCAGCAACGTTGCAACGTGCCAGCCAAACTGCGTTTCAAACGGTTCTGACACACCGCCAACGTCTAGCCCCATGACGGCTTCTTCAAACGTGGGAACCATGGCACCGGGGCCAAACCAGCCAAGGTTACCGCCATTGGGGCCAGTGGGCCCAGTGGATACATCGCGCGCCACATCTGCAAAGGCAGCGCCTTCGTCGATCCGGGCTTTGGCGGCGATTGCCTCTTCCTCGGTTTCGACCAGCAGATGTGCGGCGTTGAATTCTTGGATCTCTTCAGCGTTTTCAAAGCGCGCATCATAGGCGGTCTGCACATCGGCCTCTGTGACGGCATTATCTGCGATGGATGTGATAACATCAGCCGCGATCAACGCCCGCCGTTCATTGCTTAGCGTGTATTCGATCTGCGCGGATACTCCATCAGCTTCATCTGCTAAAAGCTGTTGCTGGATCAACTGATCCACAAGGCCGTTAAACAACGCATCAGCCGGAAGCTGCGCATATTGCGGTGGCAGCTGGGTACGGGCGATAATAATCTCGCCCATGGTGATTTCTGTGTCGCCGACGGTGGCCACAACGGTTTCGGCGGTCACGTCCTGGGCAAAGGCCCCGGTGGACAAAACCGTAGCCATGGCTGTTGCACCCAAAAATGTAACATGTTTCAGCATTAAACGATCCCTTGATAGGCCGCGTTCGCCCGCGGCGTTGACACTGTACTGGTGGCCCCTTACATCCCAAAGATGCCTCGAGGAGGCCTTATAGTTCCATAACCTCGGCCCTTTCTATGTGGCCTTTACCGGGCCTACAAGCGACCTCCTCTCAAATAGATGTCAGACAGGCGCGCACGCGCCGCCGGAGAGAATATGCTGGGTTTCGGAACGATTGCCAAAAAGGTGTTTGGCACCGCAAACGACCGCAAAGTCAAAGCGGCCCGCCCTTTGGTCGATCAGATCAACGCGCTTGAGCCTGAATTCGAGGCGCTGTCTGACGAAGAGATCAAGAACAAAACCGAAGAACTGGCGAAACGTGCCATGGGCGGCGAAAGCCTTGATGCAATCTTGCCCGAGGCATTCGCCAACTGTCGCGAGGCTGCCAAACGCGCGCTAGGCCTGCGTGCCTTTGATACGCAACTGAAGGGTGGCATCTTTCTGCATCAGGGTAACATCGCAGAGATGAAGACGGGTGAGGGTAAAACCCTTGTTGCGACTTTTCCCGCCTACCTGAACGCGCTGACAGGTAAAGGCGTGCATATCGTCACTGTGAACGATTATCTGGCCCGCCGTGATGCTGAGTGGATGAGCAAGGTTTACGGTGCTTTGGGTCTGACCACTGGCGTGATCTATCCCCAACAGCCGGAAGACGAGAAAAAGGCCGCTTACGCCTGTGACGTGACCTATGCCACGAATAACGAGTTAGGCTTTGATTACCTGCGCGACAACATGAAGTCTGAGCTTGATCAGATGTTCCAGCGCCACCACAACTTTGCGATTGTGGATGAGGTCGACAGTATTCTGATTGATGAAGCGCGGACGCCGCTGATTATCTCTGGCCCCGCCCAAGACCGTTCCGAGATGTACGCGACGATTGATAAGGTGATCCCTGACGTTTCAGAAGACCTTTATACGCTTGATGAAAAGACCCGCCAGGTCACGTTCAACGACGAAGGAAATGATTTTCTGGAAGAGAAATTGACGTCATCCGGCCTGCTGCCAGAAGGGCAGACGCTTTATGACCCGGAAAGCGCCACGCTGGTGCACCACGTCAATCAGGCGCTGCGTGCGCACAAGCTGTTTACCAAAGACAAAGATTATATCGTGCGTGACGACGAAGTCGTTCTGATCGACGAATTCACCGGCCGTATGATGGCCGGGCGTCGCTTGTCTGATGGTCTGCATCAGGCGATCGAGGCGAAAGAGGATTGTTCGATCAAGCCAGAGAACGTGACCATGGCCTCTGTCACGTTCCAAAACTACTTCCGTTTGTATGACAAACTGGGCGGCATGACCGGTACTGCGGCCACCGAGGCGGAAGAATTTCAGGAAATCTATCGTTTGGGCGTTGTCGAGGTGCCAACGAACAGGCCCATCGCGCGGATTGACGAAGACGATCAGGTATACCGCACCGCCCGCGAAAAGTTTGCAGGTGTTGTCGATGAAATCAAAGAGGCCCACGCCAAAGGTCAGCCGATTTTGGTTGGCACGACATCAATCGAAAAATCCGAGGCGCTGGCAGAGATGCTGAAAGCCGAGGGAATCACCTTTAACGTTCTCAATGCGCGGCAGCACGAACAAGAAGCACAGATTGTTGCTGACGCTGGAAAACTGAACGCCGTCACAATTGCGACGAACATGGCCGGTCGCGGCACCGATATTCAGCTGGGCGGTAACGTCGAAATGCGCGTGTTGCAGGCGATGGCCGAAACACCTGACGCCGATATCGAAGAGGTGCGCGCGCGTATCGAAGCCGAAGTTGCTGATGAAAAAGAAAAGGTGAAAGCCGCGGGTGGTCTGTTTGTCCTTGCGACCGAACGCCATGAAAGCCGCCGGATTGATAACCAGTTGCGCGGCCGGTCTGGCCGACAGGGTGACCCGGGCCGTTCGGCTTTCTTCCTGTCATTGGAAGATGACCTAATGCGCATCTTCGGCTCTGACCGATTGGATAAAGTACTGTCCGGTTTGGGCATGAAAGAAGGTGAAGCGATCGTCCACCCGTGGGTGAATAAGTCGCTGGAACGCGCGCAAGCCAAGGTTGAAGGCCGCAACTTTGACATTCGCAAGCAGTTGCTGAAATTCGATGATGTAATGAACGAACAGCGAAAGGTTATCTTTTCGCAGCGCCGCGATATCATGGAAGCGAAAGACCTGTCAGAGGTCACCAAAGACATGCGCGATCAGGTCATCGATGATCTGGTTGACGATTTTATGCCGCCAAAAACGTATGCAGATCAATGGGATACAGAAGGTCTCTATGCTAGTGTGATTGAAAACCTTGGTATTGATGTGCCGGTGATCGACTGGGCCGCCGAAGAAGGTGTCGATGATGATGACATCCGCGAGCGGCTGGAAGAGGCTGCCGACAAATACATGGCAGAAAAGGCCGAAGCCTTTGGTGATGAGACGATGCGCAACGTTGAAAAGCAACTTCTGTTGCAAACGATTGACGCCAAATGGCGCGAGCATCTGTTGACGCTGGAACATTTGCGTTCCGTCGTGGGTTTCCGGGGGTATGCGCAGCGCGACCCGCTGAATGAATACAAAACCGAAGGCTTCCAATTGTTCGAAAGCATGCTTGATGGGCTGCGCACGGATGTGACACAGAAACTGTCAAAAATTCGTCCGATGTCCAAAGAAGAGCAGGAACAAATGGTCGCGCAAATTCGCCAGCAGCAGCAAACGGCTGCGGCGGCTGCAGCGGCTGCGGCCACCCCGGCGGCGGCTGCCGCAGCGGCTGGAACGACGCGTGAAGGCTTTGACGAAAATGATCCAAGTACCTGGGGAAACCCAGGCAGAAACGACCTTTGTCCCTGTGGATCAGGCAAGAAGTTCAAGCATTGTCACGGTCGCCTCGCCTAATTGCCGACATAATTGGGTCACGCTAAGACCTTTCGCCAGTCCTGTTCATGTCACGTTAACACGGCATTCCTACCCTCAGCTTTCTGCCGCTGTGAGGGATGGGGATGTCTCGCTTTAACACGATCAAAACTGTCGCTTCGACGCTGACCATTGCCGTAACCCTTGGGTTTCTTGTGCAATATGGTGAAACAACGCCGCGTGTTGGTGATGGGGAAAGCGAAGAACTTTATAACAACGCCCCGCGATCTTTAATGCTGTCGACGAATGCGCAAGGCGAACCTGTTTTTGGCGTGCCGAATATTGTTACTACCCCACTTGATCACGCTGCCAATGTGCAACGTGTTGTTGCTGTTGATGTGGTTTATACGGAAATGGCCGCACCTAACCTTGGGATGATTATGGCTTCGCCGGTATCCGGGTGTGATGCCACCCTGTCTGCAGCGCGTGAACCTGCGGCGATGGTTGCCTTGTCCTTGTCTGCCCCTTGCGCCGAAGAACAGGCTTTTGCTGTGTCGCATAGCGGCATGAAAGTCGCTGCAAATACTGATGGCGAAGGCAACGCAATTGTCCGCATTCCCGCGCTGGTGACAGACGCTGAATTCAAGGTGACATTTGACAATATTCTGCAAGCCACGACAAAGATTTTTGTGCCGGAATTGCGCCAGTACGATCGTGCCGTGCTACAATGGATGACATCGGACAACATGCGCCTGCATGCACTGGAAAACGGCGCGCAGATTGGTGATCCTGGTCATGTTTGGTCTGCGTCCCTGCATTCGCCTGAGGATACGCGCGAGGGCAAGAATGGTTTCGTCGTCTATCTTGGCGACGCTGATGCAGATATTCCTTATCAGGCCGAAGTTTACACTTTTCCCGAGGGCCAGATGAACCGTGACGGTGCGGTTGACCTGCGTGTCGGTGTCACCGTGACCGAAAAGAACTGCGGACGCGAGGTGGACGCGATGACTATCCAGACCAACGCGGGACAGACGCTTATTCAAAGCGAAATTGCAGCGCAAATGCCTTCCTGCGAAAAGATAGGCGAAGTCGTGTTTCTTCAAGATAAATTTTCTGACTTGGCAATCGTGTCGAACTAAGCAGCACCATTAAAAAGACCAAGCGCCCGAAAGCTGGTTTCGTTTGATTTCCCAATAATCAAGTGATCATGCACGATGATGCCCAGTGATTTGGCAGCCGCATCAATCTGCCGTGTCATCTGAATATCGGCGTCTGATGGCGTTGGATCGCCAGAGGGGTGGTTGTGTACAAGGATCAATGCGCTGGCATTCAGTTCTAGCGCGCGTTTCACAACCTCGCGCGGATAAACCGGGACATGATCGACCGTGCCTTTGGCCTGTTCTTCATCAGCGATCACGGTGTTCTTTGTATCTAGGAAAAGAATGCGAAACTGCTCTGTTGCGCGATGTGCCATGGTGGTGTGACAATAATCAAGTAACGCATCCCAACTGGACAGCACATGACGTTGCATAATTTTAGCGCGTGACAATCGATGCGCTGCCGCTTCGACAATTTTCAGTTCCAAAAGAACGGCATCGCCAACCCCGCTTACCGCCAGCAGTTGCCCTGCCGATGCAGACAGCACGCGATTGAAATCACCGAAGATGTCAATCAGCGCACGCGCCAGCGGTTTCACATCTTGCCGCGGGATTGCACGAAACAGGACGAGTTCCAGCATCTCATAATCCGGCATTGCCCCGGCACCGCCAGACAAGAACCGTTCGCGCAGTCTTTTGCGATGATCGCGCATGTAGGATGGGACCTTGCCCTTTTGCAAAGGCAAAACCTCGGTCACGTCATCATGATCGGCAAAAAGGGAAGGTGCTTCGGCAAAATGGGTCATATGCCCACTTTGCCAAAACGATGGTTACCGCGTGGTTAACGCTAGCTCTTCATTGAGTCCCAAAAGCTTTTGACGCTGTCAAAGAAGCTGGACCCTTGCGGGTTGTTGTCTTCGCTCAGCTGGTCAAACTCTTTAAGAATTTCGCGCTGCCGCGATGTTAGCTTAACGGGTGTTTCCACCGCCAGTTCGATGAACATATCACCGGTATTACCGCCGCGCAGTGCGGGCATACCTTTGCCACGCAGGCGCATTTGACGGCCCGATTGCGACCCTTCGGGCACTTTTACCCGGCTGCGTCCGCCATCGATGGTGGGCACCTCAATCTCGCCGCCCAAAGCAGCGGTCGCGATGGACACAGGCACGCGGCAATATAGATTGGTGCTTTCACGTTCGAACAGTGCGTGGTCCTGTACCTCGATAAAGATATAAAGATCGCCGGTTGGCCCACCGCGCATTCCGGCCTCGCCTTCGCCGGCAAGGCGAATGCGTGTGCCAGTTTCAACACCAGCGGGGATGTTCACAGACAGCGATTTTTCTTTTTCGACGCGGCCTTGCCCATGGCAGGTTTTGCAAGGGTCTTTGATAATCTGACCTAAGCCGGAACAGGTTGGACAGGTGCGTTCAACCGTAAAGAAACCCTGCTGCGCACGGACCTTCCCCATGCCGGAACATGTTGGGCAGGTTTGCGGTTCTGATCCACCTTCGGCACCGGTGCCATTACAGGCACCACAACTTACAGCCGTGGGTACGGTGATTGTTTTCTGCATGCCAGCAAATGCATCTTCGAGGTTGATCCGCAGGTTATAACGCAGGTCATTGCCGCGTTGGGCCGCACTGCGACGGCCACCGCCACCGCGGCCACCCATGAAATCACCGAATAGATCGTCAAACACGTCAGAAAACGCGCTGCCAAAGTCGCCTTGGCCGCCGCGCGGCCCGCCGCCACCCATGCCGTTTTCGAACGCCGCATGACCATAGCGATCATAGGCAGCTTTCTTGTTCTCGTCCTTCAGGACTTCGTAGGCTTCATTCGCCTCTTTGAACTGTGCTTCGGCGTTTGGGTTGTCAGCATTGCGATCTGGGTGCAGTTCTTTGGCCTTTTGGCGATAACCCTTCTTGATTGTCGCGGCATCCGCACCTTTCGCGACGCCAAGCACTTCGTAATAATCACGTTTTGCCATGATGATATTCCCCCTTTGGGAAAGGAAAAGACCGGCCCGGGTTGCGGGCCGGTCAATTCACAGACGGCGTAACGCCTTAGTTGTCACGCTTGTTGTCATCCAGATCTTCGAAATCCGCATCGAGGATTTCTTCGTCTGCACCCGGCGCATCAGGCTCTACTTCGCCTTCAGCTTCTTGCTGCGATTTATAGATCGCTTCACCCAACTTCATGGCCGCTTCGGTTACGTTCTGGACGCCAGATTTGATCTTATCGGCGTTTTCTGTTTCCAGATCGTCCTTAAGTGCGGCAATCGCCAGTTCAATCGCTTCGATTGTGGTTGGATCAACCTTATCCGAATGCTCTTCCATCGACTTTTCTGTCGAATGGATCAGGCTCTCCGCCTGGTTTTTCGCATCCACCAGCTCGCGGCGTTCCTTGTCAGCTTCGGCATTCGCTTCAGCGTCCTTGACCATTTCTTCGATGTCGTCATCCGACAAACCACCAGAGGCCTGGATCGTGATCTTCTGTTCTTTGCCGGTGCCTTTGTCTTTGGCGCCGACCTCAACGATGCCGTTGGCGTCGATGTCAAAGGTCACTTCGATCTGCGGCAGGCCACGTGGCGCTGGCGGAATATCTTCAAGGTTGAACTGGCCCAACATCTTGTTGTCGGCGGCCATTTCACGCTCACCCTGGAAGACGCGCAATGTCACAGCGTTCTGGTTGTCTTCGGCGGTCGAGAAGACCTGAGATTTCTTCGTTGGGATCGTCGTGTTCCGGTCAATCAAGCGTGTGAACACACCGCCAAGGGTTTCAATACCCAAGGACAATGGTGTCACGTCCAGCAGAACCACATCTTTGACGTCGCCTTGCAGAACACCGGCCTGAATGGCGGCACCCATCGCCACAACTTCGTCAGGGTTCACACCTTGGTGCGCTTCTTTACCAAAGAACTTGGCCACTTCTTCTTTGACCTTTGGCATGCGTGTCATACCGCCAACCAACACGACTTCGTCGATGTCAGATGTGGACAGACCCGCGTCTTTGATCGCTTCTTTACAAGGCTTCAAAGATGCTTTGATCAGATCGCCAACAAGGCTTTCCAGCTTCGCGCGCGTCAGCTTCATCACCATGTGCAACGGCTGACCGTCAGAGCCCATAGAAATAAACGGCTGGTTGATTTCGGTGCTGGAAGAAGATGACAGTTCGATCTTCGCTTTTTCAGCAGCTTCTTTCAGACGCTGCAACGCCATCTTGTCCTTGGTCAGATCGACCGAGTTCTCTTTTTTGAACTCATCCGCCAAATAGTTGACGATGCGCATGTCAAAGTCTTCACCACCAAGGAACGTATCACCGTTGGTGGATTTCACTTCGAACAGGCCGTCGTCAATTTCAAGGATCGTGACGTCGAATGTACCGCCGCCAAGGTCATAGACCGCGATAGTTTTGCTGTCTTTCTTGTCGAGGCCATAAGCCAACGCAGCCGCTGTCGGCTCGTTGATGATACGCAGAACTTCGAGACCCGCAATCTTACCGGCGTCTTTCGTCGCCTGACGCTGGGCATCGTTAAAGTAGGCAGGAACCGTGATAACCGCCTGTGTCACGTCTTCGCCAAGATAGCTTTCGGCGGTTTCTTTCATCTTACCAAGGATGAAAGCAGAGATCTGGCTGGGGGAATATTTCTCACCCTTGGCTTCGACCCATGCGTCGCCGTTGCCGCCGTTGATGATCTCAAACGGCATGTTCTTTTTCTCTTTGGCAAGGTCCTTGTCGTCGAACCGACGACCGATCAGACGCTTGACCGCAAAGATTGTATTTTCAGGGTTGGTAACAGCTTGGCGTTTCGCCGGCTGGCCAACAAGGCGTTCATCATCTGTGAACGCAACGATAGATGGCGTTGTGCGCGCACCTTCGGCATTTTCTACAACACGTGGCTTTGCACCATCCATGATGGCGATGCAGGAGTTCGTGGTTCCCAGGTCGATACCAATAACTTTGGCCATTTTCAAATCCCTCTACGTTAGGCGGTTTGAGCAGCGCGAACCCGTTTTCGGCACCCGCGCCAGTTTCATTTTTGCAGTTCAGGATCACGCCCTGAATCTACGATCTTGGCGTATATAGGGATGCGGTATTGGGGCTGCAAGCACCAGAGTGCCCGCGACGCGCGTAAAATAACGGTTTTTATCGCCTTGGCAGAGCAAGCGCGGTTTATCGCCCGGCAAACCAGCTAAGTGAAACGTGCTGTCGTCCAAAGAATTCGCCCATCAGACCGATCATAATCAGAACGAGGGCGACATAAATCGGGTAGTCTGAACTGGTGAATTGCGGATTATAATGCAGGAACACGGCGCCCCGCATCTGATCAATGATGTGAAAAAGCGGGTTCCAGTCAAACATGTTGATCATCGACGCGGATAGCGAGTTCACCACAAAAAGCTTGCCCGACGCGATCATATTCACACGGACATAAATTGATTTGGCGATGGCAGTAAACTTGGGGAACCAAGGCTTTAACGCCAAAAAAATCATTCCCACGGCGCACCCTGAAAACCACGCCATGATCAAGAAACCCAATGCGGCGATCGGATCGTGAATTGTGATGGGCGACAGAAGGATATGATAAACCAACAGGATAATCATCAGCGTGACAAATTGCTGGTAAAACGTGGATACCGCCGTTGCCACAATCGCAATAATCGTGTTCATCGGGCGGTGCAGCATCATAGCAGATGTCGGCCCTGCGGCACCCATCACCGCGGCAACAGATTTGACGTGAGTGAGATAAACAAAAATCCCCGTCATGATATAAAGCAACATATCGCCACGAATGGGCGAACTTCTAAGCCCCAAAATTTGATAAAATAGCAAAAACGCGACAATCAGTGTCAGACCCTGCACCATATTCAGCACCATCGCAATCACTGCGTTCCGATGCCCGCTGCGGGCTTGCCGCACGATTGTATGATAGGTCACCTCAAGCATGCCAAGCAGGCTACTGCCATGCGTCCTATGAATTGGCGTTTGAAACATCGTGGGTCCGATCAGGTCATTCTTGCTGTTTCGAGGTTTGTCGCACGATATCCTTGCTGATCGTTTGACGAAACAGCATAAACGGGCTGATCAGGGCTTTTTGATGACAGGTGATATTTTATGGACTTTGTGAAACTGACAATTGTGATGCGCGAACTGGCTTTGCAAGCTGGTGACAAGATCATGGAGATTTATGGCTCTGACGATTTTGAGGTACGTTCGAAAAGCGATGAGAGCCCGGTTACTATCGCCGATGAAGCGGCCGATGCCATCATCAGCGCCGGTCTGCGCGCGGCCTTCCCAGATACGCCGCTGGTGACCGAAGAACAGGCAGCATCCCATGCGCAATCGGTCAGCACATTTCTGATCGTTGATCCGCTGGATGGCACGAAAGAATTTATCAAACGTCGCGGCGATTTTACAGTGAACATCGCTTACATCGAAAATGGCGTGCCGATCCGTGGCATCGTCTACGCCCCTGCCAAAGACCGCTTGTTTTATACAGACGCGAACGGTGTTGCCGTTGAAGAGGAAGGTGCCTTCGCGAAAGACGCGCCAGGTGCGACGCATCCGATCAAAGTGTCGACCCCAGACAATAGCGCGCTTTTGGTTGTGGCCTCGAAATCGCACCGCGATCAGGCAACCGATGACTACATCAACAAATACGCGACAGCCGATATGAAAAGCGCGGGTTCATCGCTCAAGTTCTGCCTTGTCGCGACAGGAGAGGCGGACATCTATCCGCGCCTTGGCCGCACGATGGAATGGGATACCGCCGCAGGACATGCCGTTTTGAAAGGTGCAGGGGGTGAGGTCGTTCGCTTTGATGATCATACGACTTTGGCCTATGGCAAACCGGGGTTTGAAAACCCGTTCTTCATCGCCTACGCACCCGGTGTGCAGCTAAAGCAACCCTGATGTCCGTCCTGATCGTTATTCCGGCGCGCTATGCCTCAACCCGGTATCCCGGCAAACCGCTTGTGACATTGCGGGGTGCCAGCGGCGCGGCAAAAAGCCTGATTCGCCGGTCATGGGACGCGGCTTGCGATGTTGCGGGCATTGAGAAAGTGGTAATTGCCACCGATGACACGCGTATTGCAGATGCATCACAGGCATTTGGGGCAGAGGTCGTGATGACATCGGCCACCTGTCAGAACGGGACGGAACGTTGCGCCGAAACGTTGAAGAAGCTGGAAGGGGATTTTGACCTCGTTGTGAACTTGCAAGGCGATGCACCGCTCACCCCGGCGTGGTTTATCGAAGATCTTGTTCAAGGGCTGCGCAACAACCCAAACGCAGATGTGGCAACACCGGTTTTGCGCACCGAAGGACGGGCGCTTAACGGGTTGCTCCAAGACCGCAAAGAGGGCCGTGTTGGTGGGACAACGGCCGTTTTTGGCGCTGATTACAATGCGCTATATTTTTCGAAAGAGGTTATTCCTTACACCGGCCAGGACTTTGCAGATCATGATGAAACACCTGTTTTTCATCACGTTGGCGTCTATGCCTACCGACCAAAAGCGCTGGCAGCTTATGCGCAATGGGGTGCCGGACCGCTGGAACAACTCGAAGGGCTAGAGCAATTACGCTTTCTTGAACGCGGCGTGCCGATGCTATGCGTCGAGGTGGCTGCCAAAGGCCGCCAGTTTTGGGAATTGAACAACCCTGAAGATGTGCCTCGTATAGAGGCAATGTTGGCAGAGATGGGTCAAGACTAGGCAGTCGCGCGCGATTTCTTGCGCAAGAAGGCTGAAATCCTTTGGCTTTGTCTTTATACTGTCGCGGATAAGCTGTTACTTGAGTGCAAATTGTTTTGAGGATCAAATTTATGAACAGAAAAGTATCAAAAGCCATTTTCCCCGTCGCTGGCATGGGAACACGCTTTCTGCCCGCGACCAAATCCGTCCCGAAAGAGATCATGACATTGGTGGATCGTCCACTGATTCAATATGCCATCGACGAAGCCCGTGCCGCTGGGATTGAAGATTTTATTTTCGTGACTTCACGCGGCAAATCTGCGCTGGAAGATTACTTTGATCTGGCACCTGATCTGGAAGCCTCGCTTGAGGCGTCTGGCAAAACCGAACTGCTGGAAATTCTGCGCAACACCAACATGGATAGCGGCACCATTGCTTACCTGCGTCAACATAAAGCGCTGGGCCTTGGGCATGCTGTATCCTGCGCGCGCAAGTTGATCGGGGATGAGCCTTTTGCCGTCATTCTACCTGATGACGTGATTGCAGGCGAAAAACCATGTTTGCAGCAGATGGTCGAGGCGTATCAGGAAACCGGTGGTGCGATGGTTGCCACAATGGAAGTATCGCCAGCGCAAACATCGTCTTATGGTGTGCTGGATGTTGCAGATCAAAGCCCGCGTATCGTAACCGCGCGTGGCATGGTTGAAAAACCCGCAGCGGGAACGGCGCCGTCCAATCTGGCCGTGATCGGGCGGTATATTCTGACGCCGCAGGTGCTTGCGAATTTTGACAATATCGGGCGTGGCGCCGGTGGTGAAATTCAGCTGACCGATGCAATCGCAGAAGAAATCCAATCAGGTCGTGATGTGTTTGGCTATCGGTTTGAAGGTGAACGTTACGACTGTGGTTCCAAGGCGGGCTTTTTGCAGGCCACCGTGGCGTTCGCATTGGCGCGCGACGATCTGCGTGATGAACTTGATGCATTTTTGACGGACCTGCATGTGGCCAAGCAGGCTGCGCAATAAGGTCTTTGCTGTCATTGCCCAAGACCGGCCTTTGGCATGCTTATCGCCTGCGTTGGAAACGCAGGCGATTTCTGTTTCGGATATGGCGCAAACGTAAAGAGCTATCGTTATCCACTGACCGGACAGCACAAATTTCCCCTGATGCAATCCTTGCCTTTTCAACGGTGCGCAATGAAATCGTCAGGCTCCCACATTTTTTGGCTTATTACCGCAAACTTGGAATTAACCATTTTCTGTTTGTTGATAACGGCAGTGATGATGGTACGGCTGCGTTTCTGGCAGAACAGCCTGATGTGTCATTGTGGACGACAACGCATAGTTATCGGTTATCACGTTTTGGGATGGATTGGCTTGGCTGGTTACAATGGCAATATGGAAACAAGCATTGGTGTCTGACCGTCGATGCAGACGAACTTTTGACGTATCCTGAGTGCGAAAACCGTGATCTTCGGGCGCTGACATCTTGGTTGGATGAAAGGGGCGAGGCATCGTTCGGCGCGTTGCTGCTTGAGCTTTATCCAAAAGGGCCTTTGCAGTCCGCCACCTATGTGCCGGGGGATGATCCGACCAAAACACTGGGTTGGTTTGATCCGGACAACTATCGCAACCAAGTGCATCCATATTACCACAACCTTTGGATACAAGGCGGTGTGCGCGAACGCGTCTTTTTCGCGAATGAACCTGCGCGCGCGCCAACGCTGAACAAAACGCCGCTGGTGCGTTGGTCGTGGCGCTATGTTTATGTCAGTTCAACCCATCAGATCCTGCCCACACGGCTGCATGATGTGTTTGACCTTGAAGGCGACAGTAAGGTCAGTGGTGCCCTGTTGCATACCAAATTCCTGCCCATTGTCGGTGCGAAATCTGCCGAAGAATTGACACGCGGGCAGCATTTTCAGAACACAGCCTTGTATCAAGACTATCATCGCAGGCTGACTGAAAACCCCGACCTTTGGCATGAAGGGTCTTGCCGTTACGAGGGGCCTGCGCAATTGGTTGAGTTAGGATTGATGTCCAAGGGGCGTTGGGTCTGATATGGTAAGTGGTAACGGGACAAACAGGTAACTTCAGGCGTGGGCTTTTTGACTTCATATCGGCTGCGGTGGCAGCGCAAGCACTGGCGTGCGCGTGCCTTGCGCAAAGGGCGCGAGTTGCAGGCCGTGTCTGACCGCACCAGCGATATTGGCCCCGATGATGTGCTGCTGTTCTGCACCTTCCGCAACGAAGATGTGCGACTGCCGTTCTTTTTCGATTATTATCGCAAGCTGGGTATCAACCACTTTCTGATGATTGATAACGGCAGTGCAGACAACGGCCCCGCTTTTGCGCAAGAACAACCCGACGTGTCTTTGTGGCGCACTGATGCACCTTATGGTGAGGCCCGTTATGGTGTTGATTGGCTGACCTATCTGCAAGGCAGATACGCTGATGGCCGCTGGGCGCTGACCGTCGATGTTGACGAATTTTTTGTCTACCCGTTTTGCGATACCCGGCCTATTCGTGCGCTGGCCGATTGGCTGGATGCGTCAGAGGTGCGTTCATTCGGGGCGATGCTGCTGGATATGTACCCCAAGGGTCCGGTGGGTCAGACAGAATACGCGCGCGGCGATAACCCGTTTGAAACAGCCAGTTGGTTCGACCCTGGCAATTATTTCATGACGCAGAATAAATTGCTGAAAAACCTTTGGATTCAAGGCGGCCCGCGTGCACGCAGTTTCTTTGCGGCCAAGCCAAAGCAAGCACCTGCACTAAACAAAATCCCATTTGTGAAATGGCGCAAACCCTATGCCTATGTCAGCTCGACGCATATGATGCTGCCACGGGGGCTCAACCTTGTTTATGATCAGCAAGGGGGTGAAAAGACCTCTGGCATCTTGCTGCACGCCAAGTTCCTGAACACCTTTGGCGATCGGGCAACCGAAGAAGCGCAGCGCGCTGAACATTATCGCAATGGCCAAGAATACAAGACATATGCGGAACGCCACGGCACAGACCCCGATCTTTGGTGCCAGTGGAGCGAGCAATACATCAACTGGCGCCAGCTCGAGGTGCTGGGCCTGATGTCCAAGGGGAACTGGGCATGAGCTTGGGTGTCATCATGTTGGTGCACACCGCATTTGATCGGGCCGAACAGATGGTGCGCCATTGGGCCGCCGCTGCGTGCCCGGTTGTTGTCCATGTTGATAGTAACGTTCCTGACGCGACTTATGACGCCTTTATGCGGTCCGTGGCCGACTTGGCTGATGTGCGCTTTTGTGCGCGGCACCGGTGCGAGTGGGGGACTTGGGGTTTGGTTGCTGCATCGCAAGAGGCGGCGACTGTTTTGCTTGAGGATTTTCCTGATGTGCAACATGCATTTCTCGCGTCCGGGGCTTGTCTGCCGTTACGCTCAATTGCCGATCTTATCGGTTACTTGAAAGCGCAGCCTGACACCGATTTTATCGAAAGTGCGACGACCGCAGATGTGCCGTGGACGGTTGGTGGATTGGACCGGGAAAGGTTCACGCTTAGGTTTCCGTTCGCGTGGAAAAAGCATCGTCGTCTGTTCGATTGGTTTGTCAAACTGCAACAGATCCTGGGGTATCGGCGCAACATCCCCGAAGGGATCAGACCACATATGGGATCACAGTGGTGGTGCCTGACGCGACAGACCCTTGATGCGATCCTGCAAGACCCTAACCGCGACACATATGACGCCTATTTCCGCAAAGTCTGGATTCCGGACGAAAGCTATTATCAAACCCTGACCCGCTTGCATACGCGCAAGGTGGAAAGCCGGTCACTGACACTGGCTAAGTTCGACTATCAAGGTAAGCCGCACATCTTTTTCGATGATCATGCAGAACTGCTGCAACGCTCAAAAAGCTTTGTTGCACGTAAAATCTGGCGCGATGCAGACCAGCTTTATCAGATGTTTCCGCTGCCCAGCGATCCGCTTGGTGCTGCTGAAGAACCCAATTCCGGCGCCGTCGACAGGGTCTTTTCCCAAGCGGTAGAGCGGCGCACGCTTGGCCGCGCAGGCCTTTATATGCAAAGCCGCTATCCAAGCATTGATCGGCAAACCAACGTCGCCGCTGCGCCCTATGCTGTTTTGCAAGGTTTAAGTGATGTCTTTCCTGATTTTCAGCCATGGCTTACCCGACAGACAGGTGCGCAGGTGCATGGGCACCTGTTTGCAAAGGACCGCGCACATTTTGCAGATGACAGTGATGTGTACCGCGGCGGGCTGTCAGACAACGCGCGGCTGCGCGATTACAATGGCAAGATGTTCCTGACGAACCTGATCTGGAATGGCCGGGACGAGCATCATTGCTTTCAGTTTGGCCCTGCGGACACCCAAGACATTTGCTGGACCCTTGCCAAGGATACCAACGCCAGCATCTGGGTTGTCTCTGGCGCGTGGTCGATCCCGCTGTTTTCATCAGGCCGGTCAGCCAGTGATATACGCGCCGAAGCAGCACGCCTTCAGCGGATTGAGGATAAGTTTTTAAAGGTTCTGCGTTCACCTGATGCGCGGGCGCGGATCAATATTATGACGTTAGCGCAGTTCATCGAGGCACCTATGGATGTTCTGCAAACGATCATTGACGAAATCGCGGGCCACCGGGGAAATGCGCTGAAAGAAGTGCCAAAGATGGCTGATTTAACAGGGTTGCCCGACTTCCTGCAGGACCTGAAAAACCAAGGCATGCATCCGTTCCTGACCGGTGACATCACGGTCGGAAACACCCAAGCGCCCAAACCAATATCGCGCCGCAAACCTTATGTGATCAGCACGAAATGAGCAGGTTTCGGTCTTTCATTCTGCTGGCCGAAATGCGCACAGGATCAAACCTGTTGGAAGCCAACCTGAATATGCTTGATGGTATCAGTTGTCATGGAGAGGCATTTAATCCGTCTTTCGTCGGATACCCGAAGATTGACGAGGTGCTGGGTATTGACCGGGATGCCCGCGAAAAGGATCCGCATGCCTTGCTGCAAAAGATCAAAGACAGCGATGATCTGGGGGGTTTTCGGTTTTTTCACGATCACGACCCACGTGTGTTGGACACCTGCATTGATGATCCCTATTGCGCCAAAGTCATTCTGACGCGCAATCCGCTGGACAGCTTTGTAAGTTGGAAAATCGCGCAAGCGACAGGACAATGGAAACTGACCAACGCAACCCACTCTAAATCAATGGCAATCACCTTCGATCCAAAGGCGTTTGAAGCGCATCTTGAAGCTATTCAATCTTTTCAGACCAGCATTCAACGCGCACTTCAACTTAGCGGTCAGACGGCCTTTCATATCAACTATGATGACCTGCGCGATGTTGATGTGCTGAACGGGTTGGCACAGTTTCTGAGCGTGGATGCGCGCCTGTCAAACGTGAACAAGAAACTGAAGAAACAAAACCCAGAGCCGCTGAACCAGAAGGTCAAAAACTACGATCAGATGACAGATGCTTTGGCCCGTATCGATCCGTTTGACCTATCACGTACCCCGCATTTTGAACCCAAACGCGGTCCTGCCATTCCCACTTATATCGCGGCCCCCACAACTGGGCTGATGTATATGCCGCTGCGGTCCGGGCCCGACCGGGCAGTGCGGCAGTGGCTGGCCGCTGTTGATGGTGCACCGACTGATGCATTGCTTGAAAAGTTTTCGCAAAAATCACTGCGCCAATGGCAGGAAAGGCAGCAGCCCCATCGTAGCTTTGCCGTGCTGCGCCATCCTTTGGCGCGCGCGCATGCTGCATTCTGTGATCGGATCCTGCTGGATGGTCCGCGTCGTCTGCCCGAAATTCGGGCCAATCTGATCAGGGTGCATAAGCTGAAAATCCCTGATGATGCACCAGCTTTGGATGATCCCGCCATCTATTCAGATCAGGATCACAAGCAGGCGATGCTGGGGTTCCTGACGTTTCTCAAAATGAATTTGGCAGGCCAGACCAGTATCCGGGTTGATCCGTCATGGGCCAGCCAGTTGACGCTTTTGCAAGGCATGGCGCAGTTTGCCGTCCCTGATCTTGTGCTGCGTGAAGAGAATTTGCGCGAAGACCTGCATCATTTGGCCCAGCAAATGAACCTGCCAAATACGCCCGCTTTGGGCCATACAGCCCACAAATGGCAGGGGCGCCTTGCGGCCATTTATGATCAAACGCTTGAAGATGCAGCGCGCGCAGCTTACGCGCGCGATTACGCAGTATTCGGATTTGGAAACTGGGCTTAGGCCGCTTGCGACGCTTCAAGCTCGGTCAGGATTGTGTGTAGTGTGCCTGCATCGCTGTTGGCGCGCAGTTTCGTACAAATCGACTTGTCCCGCAGTGTACGTGACACAAGCGCCAGCGCTTTGAGGTGGTCAACGCCAGCATCCTCTGGCGCGATCAGCGCGAATACCAGATCAACGGGCTGACGATCAACCGCATCAAAATCAAGCGGCTTTTCAAGGCGCAGGAACAGGCCAAAAACACCATTTGCGCTGGTCATGCGAGCATGCGGCAGGGCAATGCCCTGGCCAACACCGGTTGGGCCCAAACCTTCACGATCAATCAACGCGTCGATCACATCAACAGCGTTCAGGTCATAGCTTGCCTCAGCAAGTTCGCCCAGATCATGAAAAAGACGCTTCTTGCTGGTGCAAGATGCAATAGATTTTACCGCATCCGCTTTCAGAATAGTGCCAAGTTGCATTGATCGTATCTTTCACTTGATGCGCGGGTCTAACCCGATGTACGCGGGTCGATCCAGCCAATGTTTCCGTCGTCACGTCTGTAAACGACGTTCACCCCATTATGTTTTTCGTTCCGGAACACCAGTACCGGCGAACTTGCAAGTTCCATCTGCATGACCGCTTCACCAACAGACAGGGACGGAATTTTCGTCTCCATCTCTGCGACGATCATTGCGTTTACAGAATCTTGCTCAACCTCATCAGTCTCATCTCTTGATTCGAGGATATATGATCCGGCGTCCGAAAGTTCAACAGGTTGTGAACGCTCCTTATGGTGGTCTTTCAGGCGGCGTTTATACCGGCGCAACTGCTTGTCCATTTTTTCAGAACTTGCATCAAAAGCAGCATAAATTTCGGTTGCTTTACCAGTCGCCTGTGCGGTCAGTCCTGTTGAAAGATGCACAACGGCTTCGCAGACAAATTCATGGCCCGACTTTGAAAAAACAACGTAAGCTTCGGTCGGCCGTCCAGCATACTTGCTTAGAATATCGTCCAACTCTGTCTTCACATGAGTTTGCAGGGCTGCACCAATGTCGATTTGCTTTCCGCTGATCTGGTAACGCATCGTTTCTCCTTTACTGGGTCATGACAGGATGGATCAGTTGGCCCGGAAAACCGGTACCAACTGCGTTCTGTCATATGAGTGGATACCGATAACACCCTGATATCGTTAACCTTACCTGAACAGGCCGGTGATTTACCGGCAAAGACGCAGGGAAAGTAATCGGGTTCGTCATCACCTCTATTTGGCGATGAATCCCTGTCTGTTGTCAATGATGCAGTGGTTAATCCGCCAAAAGAATCAGTTCACACGGAAGTTGTTACCAAGATAGACGCGGCGCACATTTTCGTCTTCGATCACTTCGCTGGTGGTTCCGCTCATCAGGACTTTGCCATCATGCAGAATATAGGCGCGATCGACGATTTGCAGTGTTTCCTGCACGTTGTGATCCGTAATCAGCACGCCAATACCGCGGTTTTTCAGATCAGCGACTAGATGCCGGATTTCACCCACTGCAATCGGATCGACGCCTGCAAAAGGTTCGTCCAGCAGAACGTATTTCGGCCCTGCGGCAAGACAGCGCGCAATCTCAACCCGGCGGCGTTCACCACCTGACAGCGCCATCGCTGACGCGCGGCGCAAATGTTCGATTGAAAACTCTGACAGCAGTTTTTCCAGCCGCTCACGGCGGCGGTGGCTGCTGGATACGCTGATTTCAAGGATCGACATGATATTATCTTCAACGGACATGCCGCGAAAAATCGACATTTCCTGCGGCAGATACCCGATGCCAAGCTGGGCACGCCGATACATTGGCAGGGTCGTAACATCGCGACCATCAATGATGACGCGTCCACCTTCAGGGGTTACAAGCCCGGCGATGGAATAAAAGCACGTGGTCTTGCCAGAACCGTTGGGGCCCAACAGTGCGACAACCTCACCACGCGCCAGATCAATACTAACGTCACGAATGACGGGCCGTTTGCGATAGCTTTTGCGCAAGTTGACAATATGCAATCCAACATCGCCTTCTTGCACTGTCAATTGGGGGCTGGCGTCTTTCATCAGTTGCCACCTTGTTGCAGGACGGTGCGCACACGGCCATCCATTGCGGCGGTGCCATCGGTCACATTGATCGTCATCTGATCGGCAGAAATCGCACTTGGGCCTTGCGTCAGCAAAACGCCACCTGCCAAAATCAAAAGGCCAGTTGTGATATCATAGTCGGCTTCTTGTGCTTCGGCAGCCTCTTCTGCAGTCACAAAAGTCACACCTTTGGTCGCAATCAACCGTGCGATTTGTGATGTATCCGCGCCGTAAATCACCTCAACCCGGCCTGCTGTCAGACGTAAATCACCCTGGCCGATAATGACATTGCCGTCGAAAATAGCTTTGCCGCTGGCCTGATCGACGGACAGGCTGTCTGCGGTGACTTCAATCGCAGCTGATGTATCAACCGTGATTCCACCCAAATTGACGTTGGTTTGCGCATAGGCTGCACCCGCTGTCGCAACAAAAAGGGATGCACAAATGGCGATTAGTCGAAGCATAGGTGCCTTATCCTTGGTTACGGGGTCTGCGGTACGTATAGCAGGCGGACGCCGTCGGTGAACAGCATCTGCTGCGCGATATCTTCTGATGCCACCTGAAAGGTCACTTTTCCAGCGGTCAGTTGGCCGAATGGCGCGCGAATTTCCAATAATCCGTTGCTGGTGACCAGTCCGGTTTCCAACTCTGCGATTAATCCGTTCGTTTCCATCTCATAACCGCTGGACGTGACAAGGCGCGCAAGTCCCAGAAAGCTTGCTATTTGGGTGCTGCCATCAATTTCGCCCTGCGTTGCGGTAACGTCGATATTGCTGCCATCGGTGTTGTCCATGCGCAGCCTTATGCCATCAATACTGACTTTGTCGGGCTGGGTGTAATGCGGGCGCGCCGAATTGGCAGAGATTACGATGACGGCCCCATCATCCGTCAGTCCCGAAAATTCGGGCGCAGAGACGCGTTGTTCGCGCGCGATCGCTTCGACCTCTGCCAGCGCAATCTCGCTCGGTTCTGTCGTCGAGCGGGCAAACAGAAAAAGCGTCGACAACAAGCCCAGCGCGCAAAGCGGCAGGATGATTTTTGCCCATCCGACAAGCTGTGAATAGGTGTTGTCGGCAGGAACCATGGCTAGACGATCCCGGCGCGCAGGCAGTCGTGAATGTGAATGAACCCAGCCGCAGTCCCTGGACCTGCGGGATCAACTGCAAAAAGGCAGGTGATCTTTTTGTCGTTCATTAACGCAACGGCCTCTTCAGCCAAAGCATTGGGTGCGACTGTGGTTGGTTGTGCTGTCATGACCTCGCGGGCGGTATGGTCCAACAGCCCCGTCATATGCCGCCGCAAATCGCCATCGGTCACAATCCCGATTAGGCGGTCATCCGTATCTGTCACACCCACAACGCCAAACCCCTTTTGGCTGATCACCAAAAGCGCTTCGCTCATCGGTGTGTCTGCCGGGACAAGCGGCACAGCGTTGGCCACATGCATCAGGTCCGATACCTTGGACAATTGCGCACCAAGTTTGCCGCCGGGATGGAATTCGCGAAAGTTTTCAGGTGTGAAATCACGATGTTCCATCAAGGCGACCGCAAGCGCATCGCCCAGCGCCAATGTCATGGTGGTCGAGGTGGTAGGCACAACGCCGGTGCCGCATGCCTCGCCCAGTTGTGGCAGCACAATGGCGACGTCAGCGCGTTGCAACAACGTGCTTTGCGGTTTGCTTGCAACACCGATCATCGCGATACCAAACCGCCGGGTATAGGCGACAAGGTCGGCCAGTTCCGGGGTTTCGCCAGAATTGGACAGCACCAACACAACATCACCACGTGTCATCATACCCAGATCGCCATGACTGGCCTCGGCCGGATGGACGAAATGCGCAGGTGTGCCTGTGCTGGCGAATGTGGCCGCGATCTTGCGGGCGATATGCCCCGATTTACCCATGCCGGTCACAATCACCCGGCCACTGGCGTTCAACAGCAATTCAATTGCTTCGCCAAAGCTGTCGCCTAACTGATCCGACAGAACGGTCAGCGCCTTTGCTTCTTGCGTAATGACGCGCCGTGCGGCGGTCAGGAATATCGCGTGGTCGGTCATCAGTGCGAAAAGATATCAATGTCGGGCCATCCGGCCAGATCAAGCTTGGCCCGTGTTGGCAGGAAATCGAAGCAGGATTGCGCCACGTCTGCCCGGTGTTCACGGGCTAGAAGCACGTCGAACTTTTCTTTTAACTGATGCAGGTAAAGAACGTCAGAGGCGGCATAGTCAAGCTGTGCATCCGTCAGGTTTGGCGCGCCCCAGTCGCTTTGCTGTTGATGCTTTGAGATGTCGATCCCAACCATATCCTGCAACAGAGTTTTTAACCCATGCCGGTCGGTATAGGTGCGCACCAGCTTTGATGCGATTTTTGTGCAGTAGACAGGGGCTGTCAGTGCACCGAAAGCGTTTAATAGCGCTGCAATATCAAAGCGGCCAAAATGGAAAAGCTTTAATACATCAGGGTTTTCAAGCATCGCGCACAGATTGGGCGCCGCTGTTTGGCCCGGTGTGACCTGCACAAGGTGGCAATCACCATCGCCGCCTGACATCTGGATCAGGCAAAGACGGTCACGATGCGGGTTCAGCCCCATCGTTTCGCAATCAATCGCAACAACAGGACCAAGGTCCAACCCATCGGGCAAATCGTTCTGATAGAGGTGATTGGCCATGTGTCGCCCTTTTCTGGTCAGCCTTAACCAGCCCCAGATACGGCTTGTCTACGTGATCCTCAAGTGGTTCAGGCGAAACGCGCCATGTCGGGCCCAACCTGAGGCGGTGTTTTGGCATGTTGTTCAAGCCAGCGGGTGAACGCATCTGGCGGCATCGGTCTACCAAATCCATAGCCTTGTCCAACGCCGCAACCGCGCGCATTAAGGTGAACCGCTTGCTCATCTTCCTCCACGCCTTCGGCCACGACATGCAATCCCAGTTCGGCTGCAAGGGCCAGAATGGCCCGAATGATGCTATCCGCTGCCTGATCAGGCAGTGGTGCCACAAGTGACCTGTCCAGTTTGATACCGGCCAATGGCAATTGCGTCAGCTTGGACAAAGACGCGTAGCCGGTGCCGAAATCATCCAGTTCCAGCGCGATCCCGCAATCGGCAAGGCTGTCGATATTGATGGCAGCGATATCGTCTTTACCGTCGATCAGCGTGGTTTCCAGAACTTCAACGATCACCTGATCAGCATTCAAACCAGACCGCTGCAGCGCAAGCAAGAAACGTTCAAGCAAATGTGGGTCTGAAATTGTATCCGGTGCTGCGTTCAGCGATATCACAGGCTGCCAAACATCTGAGGCTTCCCAGTTTTTCGCCAAATCCATCGCGGCCCGCCAGATTGCATGATCAAGATCAATCATCAGCCCCGCACGCTCTGCTGCGGGCATGAACTTATCTGGTGTGAGCAAGCCGCGGGTCGGATGCCGCCAGCGCGCCAAGACCTCAGCACCGTGTAACTGCCCATCTGCTAGACGCACTTGTGGCTGAAACCAAGGTTCGATTTCACCGTTGCGGATTGCATCCATCAAATCCAATTGCAGTTGTTGCATCATGCCCAGATCGTCCCGCAGATGCTGCGTAAAGGCCTGCGCGCGGTTTCCACCGCTGTTTTTGGCGTATTGAAGCGCGATTTCAGCATCAGCCAGAATATCGAGCGGTGTCCTTTCAAGGTCCCCCATCTGTAGATGACCGATACTGGCATTGATGGGAATGCGCCGACCTTTGATGTGAAATGGTTCTTGAAGTGAAGCGGTAATCCGTTCGATGAGATAAGGGGTCGGTTCCCTGGAGATTAACGCAAACTCATCCCCACCGACGTGCGCAACCAAATTGTCATAATCAACGCAGTTTTTAAGGGCCTGACTGACCGCAATCAGCAGTGCATCGCCATAATCATGACCCATGGTGTCATTGACCGACTTAAAGTCATCAAGACCAACCAAAAGCAAGCTACGCTCGTCAGCGTCTTTATTTGATACGGTATTCCCAATGTATTCGATCAGTGATCTACGATTGGGCAGCCCTGTCAGTTGATCATGTCTGACAGTATGCTCCAACTGCGTGTTCATCTTTTTGAGTTGCGTTTGCGAATTGCGCAGATCGTTTGTTGTCTGTCGCATCGCGCGCAAATTGGATTGCACAGATCGTTGCGCGGGCAAAAAGATGAATAGCGCTTCGGCCAAAAGCACAATGGCAGAGGCCGCAAGCATCGCACGTTGCAAGGTGGTGAAATGCGCAGCTTCGATCGCCAATTGTTTGGCGACCAGATCTGGCGTCACTCGCAGGTCGGCTATCAGCCCATTTTCGTAAATCCGACGAAGTCTGATATTCAGCGTAAGTTGCACGTCAGGCGGTGCATCTGACAATTGTTTAGCGATATTTGCAAAGGCGCGTATGCGTTGATGCACTTGTGCGTTTTGCCCGAAAAAGTGGTCATTCACCAAATCTGACCGGACCTGTGTTGTCAGAATATCGCTATAGACGGCTTCGAACCTGTTGATCGCTTTTTCCAATGCGGCAAAGTCCGTTGACCCAACAAGAAGCAGATCATTCGAGAAACCAACAATATCTTGCGCCAGCAGGACATGTTCATTGCTGCTTGTGATACCATCTGCTGCGATTAACCCTTTTTCCAGCATCGTGCGGTTCAACAGATAGGTTGCCACAATCAGACACAGCACAATGACCAACGCAGAACAGTAATGCAGCCACAGCCGATCCGGCTTGCGCAGGAAAAGACTGGCTGTCGCATTTTCAGCCTGATTTTGGGTCGCGAGCATGCATGATTCCTGCAACTAGGTCGCAGAAGTATGGACTTGGATTCATTAAAGGAGCGTTGCGGCGAGGCAGTTAAAATACGACCTATCCGATTTCGAACCGTTTCCTTGCTTTATCAACGACTAAGTCATCTGAAAGTGAAACGTTGGTAAGCAGATCATAATCGACAAATCCGATGCTGCTGTAGTATCGCAAACCAGACGTGTTATCGGCGCGGATGGTGGCATCAATGGTCTTGACGCCCGCGCGTTGCGCCACAGTGACTGTTGCTGCAAACAGCCGCTTACCGATGCCTTTTCCAGCTGCGCGTCCGTTGACAAAACTTGCGATGATCGCCCACCCCTTGGGTAGATCATCGACCGTTTGATCGGCCCAACGAAGCCACTGAAAACCCATAACGGCATCATCTATTTCGGCGACATGGCAACATAACAAATCGTCATGCGCAATATACTTTTGCCGCATCTGATCTTCATTCAAAGGCGTTTGATAGGCCGTCGTTCCGCCGATGGCGATGATCTCGTTCAGCAGGGAGGTCATTTGTGGGGCATCATCAAATGTTGCGGGACGGATCATCATAGGGCGGCCACCAATTCTTGATAAAGTGCAGTATAGTCATCGCGCACCGCGACAGGTGCGCGTAATCGGATGGTCAAGCTGCTTGCCAGTGCTGGATCCTGCTTGCCAAAAAACTTGTCAGCCTCTGCTTGTGTGAAACCCGCAATCTGGATGGCTTCCAGCCAAGCCGACAGTTTGTCAGCCTTTTTGATCTGCTTTTTCACCGAAACTGGAATTTGCGCCGGTAGACCGAACCGTAAATGAATGGCCGCCGTCAGCCGGTCATCCAGCGCGCCATAGCCCGGGCCGACGGCAGCCTTCACAGGGCTGATCATATCGCCGATGACATATTCGGGGGCATCATGCAGCAAAGCGGCCAATTGCCATTTAACCGGCGCTTTGGGTTGTTGTCGTTTGAAGATTTCGGTGACCAGCAGTGAATGCTCTGCAACAGAATAGGCAAAATCACCCTTCGTTTGCCCGTTCCAGCGGGCCACAAAGGCAAGCCCATGGGCGATATCTTCAATCTCGATATCGACCGGGGTCGGGTCCAGCAGGTCAAGCCTGCGGCCCGACAGCATCCGCTGCCATGCTCTGGGTTGTGCTTTTGCCATGCCCGCTCCGCCAATGATCTGAACTATCGGCATAAGCCGCAGCGGGCGATGCGTAAAGTGTGGCTTTGGGGCGGGTTGTGATATTGCTCCATACTTGCTTAATCATTGCCGAATATCAGACTAATGCGACGGGTGATGTGCATCGCCTGACAGGCGCGACATCGCTGCCATTGTCGCAAGGCAAAAGCCCTGTTATCAGCCACGCAAACAGATCAACCGCGCGCCAGGAGGCAGCAATGAAAGATTACGTCGTCAAGGATATCGCCCTTGCACAGTTCGGCCGCAAAGAGCTGGATATCGCTGAAACTGAAATGCCGGGCTTGATGGCGCTGCGCGAAGAATTTGGCGACAAAAAGCCGTTGAAAGGCGCGCGGATTGTCGGGTCTTTGCACATGACCATTCAGACCGCTGTTCTGATCGAAACACTGGTTGAACTGGGTGCTGACGTGCGCTGGGCGTCTTGCAACATCTTTTCCACCCAAGACCACGCTGCTGCGGCCATCGCCGAAGGTGGCACACCGGTGTTTGCGATCAAAGGTCAGTCTTTGGAAGAGCATTGGGATTACTTGGATAAATCCTTTATGTTCCCGGAAGGCGCGAACATGATCTTGGACGATGGTGGCGATGCGACATTGTACATCCTGCTAGGCGCGCGCGCTGAAGCGGGTGAAGAAATTATTCCCGTTCCTGAATCCGAAGAAGAAGTCGCGATTAAAGCGCAGATCATGAAACGTATGGCCGCCAGCCCCGGTTGGTTCACCAAGACACGCGATGCGATCAAAGGTGTGTCCGAGGAAACAACGACAGGTGTGCACCGTCTGTATGATCTGCACAAAAACGGCCAATTGCCGTTCCCGGCGATCAACGTGAATGACAGTGTGACCAAGTCGAAGTTTGACAACAAATACGGCTGTAAGGAATCGCTGGTTGATGGCATCCGCCGTGCGACCGACACAATGATGGCTGGTAAAGTTGCTGTTGTCTGCGGTTATGGCGACGTCGGCAAAGGCTCTGCCGCGTCACTGGCCGGTGCCGGTGCGCGCGTGAAAGTAACCGAAGTTGACCCGATCTGTGCATTGCAGGCGGCCATGGACGGTTTTGAAGTTGTCGTGCTTGAGGATGTGCTGGATAGCGCCGATGTCTTCATTACGACTACCGGCAATAAAGATGTCATCCGGATCGAGCATATGCGCGAAATGAAGGACATGGCGATCGTCGGCAATATCGGCCACTTCGACAATGAAATTCAGGTTGCAGCCCTGAAAAACCACAAGTGGACCAATATCAAAGAACAGGTCGACATGATCGAAATGCCATCCGGCAGCCGCTTGATCCTGTTGTCCGAAGGGCGTTTGTTGAACCTTGGGAATGCCACTGGCCACCCGTCGTTCGTGATGTCCGCATCATTCACCAACCAAGTGCTGGCGCAGATGGAACTGTGGAACAATGGCGATGCTTACGAAGTTGGCGTGCATATCCTGCCCAAACATCTGGACGAAAAGGTCGCGCGCCTGCACCTTGCCCGGATCGGCGTAAAACTGACCGAGCTGAAGAAAGAGCAGGCGGATTACATCGGCGTCACCGTCGAAGGCCCGTTCAAGCCAGAGCATTACAGGTACTAAGCGCCAATGCGGCACGCCAAACGTCAGCAAATGGCGCAGGAGGCCGCTGAAAAGCAGCGCAAGAAACGTGAACGCAGCGGGGCCATAACAAGCGGCATCGCTGCGTTTTTGTTTGCGGGCGTGCTGGCCTTTGTTGGATATCAGGCAATTGTGCATCCAGACACACCTTTGCCACGGGAATGGAACCCGACCCAGCCTTTGCGGATCAGTGACCCCGTGACGGCAATGACAGGGTGGAAGCTGAATCAGGCCGTTTCTGATCAAGCGCAATGTCTGGCTGCACTGGACGGGCATGCAGCGCTGCAATCGCTGGGCCCGCTTGAAGATACCGAACAGTGCTTCATCACAGACCGCGTTGATCTGCGTGCTGTCGGGCAATCGCGGTTAGCCCCGGTTGAAACACGCTGCGCCATCGCGCTGCGGCTGGCCATGTGGGAAAGGCATAGCGTGCAACCCGCAGCGCAGGAATTTCTGGGATCAACCGTCAGCAGTATCGACCACTTTGGCAGCTATAATTGCCGGGCTATGCGAACCGGTTCCGGACCCTCCACCCGGATGAGCACACATGCCACAGCAGATGCCATAGATATTGCGGGCTTTGGATTGGCGAATGGCACCCGGATCAGGCTCCTCGCCGACTGGGAGGCTGAAGGACCCAGACGCGACTTTTTGCGTGCGGTGCGCAACGGGGCCTGCGATTGGTTCAATCTGACGTTATCGCCTGATTACAATCGCTTGCATGCGGATCACTTTCATTTGCAATCGCGCGGTTGGGGGCTTTGCCGATGACGACCAGACGCGGATCACATGATCCGCGTCTGGTCTTATTGCTTAGAAGCTAAAGGAAACGCGGGCTTTGAATGTGGTCACACCAACATCAAGGTCCGTATCGTTGTAATCTTCAAACTCGTGTTGCAGGATTTCTGCGCCAACGGTCATGTTTTGTGTCACTGGCAGGTCATAACCTACACCGACCAAATACCCATTGTCGTCACCCAATCCCGGGGACGTTGCCCATACCACACCGGCAGTACCATATGCCAAACCGCCGCCCAGCTCTGTACCGATGCGACCCTTCAGGCGCGTGGTTGAGTCGACTTCCTGC
The DNA here is from genome assembly GCF_000169435.1 of Roseobacter sp. CCS2. Lineage (GTDB taxonomy): Bacteria > Pseudomonadota > Alphaproteobacteria > Rhodobacterales > Rhodobacteraceae > Yoonia. The sequence continues at coordinate 1,295,685 of NZ_AAYB01000001.1, forward strand.
GCGCCGCCTGCAATTTCGTATTCGGTTACGTCATAGTCGATTTCGCCGCCATAGACGATTGCACCGTTTTGCACATTGTAACCAGCAAAGATGCCGTAGGACGGGCCGTCGCCGGTCAGTTCAGCTGCGCCATCAACGTCGATGTCTGATCCACCAATTTGGAAACCAGCGTATGGGCCGGTCCAATCTTGTGCGAAGGATGCGATAGGTGCGGCAGCAAGAGCAGCTGCAATGACGAGGGAGTGAAGTTTCATTTCGTGTTCCTTGTTGAAGTTAATGAATGGTTTACGGCGGGCCAATCGCTCTGGATTTACGGCTTTGCTCAACGTTTTCGTGAGGATGTTGTGAGCGCCTCATTCCCTGCCATCACACTTGAACCGGGGCTGGCTGGGGCAACAAAGCGAAAGATTGCCACCGAAAAGGCTTTTTTCTTTACGTCGCGGGGGCAGTCCCATTAACGTGCGCCTACTGGGGCGCGTCGCGTCTCTATTGATAAAAGAACACAAACATCGGGGACATTCTCATGGGTAAAAGAGACGATTTGATTGCAAAGTATGCAGACGACCTGAAGAACAAATGTGGCATGACGCCAGATATGGATCTTCTCACAAAGGTGACAATTGGATGTGGCCCAGCCATTTACAATGCAGACGCCGCGACCGTGGCCAGCAGTCAACCAGCGGAACTTGAGACCGTGAAAAGCAACTTCCTGATGAAAAAGCTTGGCTTGAAAGACAGCCCAGAGCTGGATTCAGCAATCAGTTCTGTCCTCAACACATATGGCCAGTCCGAGCGCAACAAATATCGCGCCGTGGTCTATTACATGCTGACAAAACACTTCGGTAAAGAGTCAGTCTACAGCTAAACGGACACCGAATTTTTGACGAAACGCCCGCCATTGCGCGGGCGTTTTGCGTTGTTTGGACGCAGATGCGATAGATTTGAATTGTTTTCGAGGTGCTTAGCGTTTGCCTGAACCCGCAATATCTTGTTAGACAAACACATGGGCCAGAACGGTCCGAACCAGAGATTCAGTTGCGTGTGGTGGAGATGGAGCACGCGGGGTGAGAGAGGGTTCGGAGCAGGTCCGAACCCTCTTTTTAATTTTATGGCTTTGTTTCACCCAAATCACAGATGATTTGCCACTCTTCGTCTGTGACAGGCTGCACAGACAAACGTGAATTGTTGACAAGCACCATATCAGAAAGGCGGGGATCGGCCTTGATAGTCTCTAGTGTCACCGGCTTGGTAAATGGACGTACTGCCTTGATGTCAACGCAGTCCCAACGGTCATCGTCGGTCGTGCTGTCAGGATGTGCCTCGGCACAAACCTCAACGATACCGACGATTTCCAGCCCGGTGCGCGAGTGATAAAAGAAGCCCTTTTCGCCAAGTTTCATCGCCCGCATGTTGTTACGCGCCTGATAATTCCGCACGCCGTCCCATTCTTCGCCAGCCTCACCTTTGGCGACCTGCGCGTCCCAGCCCCAGACATCGGGTTCCGATTTAAACAACCACCGGGCCATCAGCCGATCACCTTTTTCCATGCGCGCAAGGTGACATCGCTGAAAAGCCCTGCTTTGGCGTAAGGGTCGTTATCGGCCCAGGCCTGTGCGGCTGCCAGATCGTCAACTTCCAACACGATCAGCGAACCACACATCTGCCCGTCATCGTCCAGCACAGGGCCTGCCATCTCAACCACACCGGTTTCGGCGATGTAAGCCAAATGCGCCTCGCGGTTGTCCATACGGGTTTGCAAGGCGCCGGATTTGTCTTTCGTCATCAGGGCAACGCGCATTTATTCTTCCTTCAAAGGGCGCGAAAGCAGTGTATTCAGTGCCGTCGCCACGTCTGTTTTGTCTTCGGTCAGGTCTGCAACTACAGTACAAATGGGCATATCAATGTCCAGTTCACCCGCCAATTGGCGCACAGCGCGCGCCGTTGCCGCCCCTTCAACAGTGGTGTTCGGGTCAAAGTCCGTGCCGGTGCCAAGGGCAAGACCATAGCGATAGTTGCGCGATTGGTCCGACGTACAGGTCAGCACCAAATCACCAAAACCAGACAGACCAGAGAGCGTATCCGGCTGTGCCCCCAGCGCCAGCGCCAAGCGCTGCATTTCAGGGAAACCGCGGGTAATCAGTGCCGCACGCGCGCTTTCACCCAGCTTTGCACCGATAGCGATCCCAGAGGCTATTGCCATAACGTTTTTGAGCGCGCCGCCCAATTCGCCCCCAACAGTGTCTGTTGTGCGGTAAATCCGCAGGCTGGTCGTCGATAATGCTGTTTGCAGCATCGCGCCCATTTCATCATCGGCACAAGCCAGTGTCAGCGCGGTTGGCAGCCCCCGCGCGATGTCGGCGGCAAAGCTGGGGCCCGTCAGCATTGCAGGCACAGCCCCTGTCACCAAATCACGGATCGTGCTGGCCGGACCTGTCATGCGCTTCAGGTCGATGCCCTTGCAGCACGCCACAAGGTTCTTGCCGCCCAATGTTTCACTATGTGTGGTCAGGAATGCAGGCAAAGTTTGTGCAGGAATGGCAAGCAGGATCGTGTCACATACAAAAAGCGGCTCTAATTCGGCGGAAATAGTTATGTTTTGAGGGAGCTCAACGCCCGGCAATTTTGGATTGCTGCGCGTGTTTTGCATCGCTGAAACGGCGTCTGCACTGCGCGACCATAGGTGTATATCATTCCCGTCCAGCGCCAGCGCAACCGCCAATGCCGTGCCAAAAGCACCGCCGCCTGCAATTCCGATCTTCATGCTTTTGCTCCTTTTTTGCCTGATCCTAGCATGGGTGCCGCCCGCCCGTCCAAAGGCCAACGTGGACGGGCAGAAAGGGTCAGGTCATCGTATTCGCCAGCCATCATCCGTTCTATCCCTGCATATGCGATCATTGCGGCGTTATCGGTACACAAATGCAGGGGTGGTGCCATGAAATTAGTGTCTAACGTGGCGCAAAGCGCTAATAATTCATCTCTGACCGATTGGTTGGCAGCCACACCGCCAGCGATTGCAAAACTTCGTTTTGCCGGTGTCAATTCCAGATACTCAGCAAGCGCGCGCCGCGTTTTTTCTGTTAGCACATCAGTAATTGCGGCCTGAAAACTTGCACTCAGGTCCGATTGATCCTGCGCCGTCAGCCCGCCTTTTTCGGCAACAACGCTATCGCGCGCGCGCAGAATGGCGGTTTTGAGACCAGAAAACGACATATCGCACCCAGGCTGGTTCAGCAGCGGGCGCGGCAAGGCAAACCGCTTTGGATCGCCCGTCTTCGCAGCCTTTTCGATAGATGGGCCGCCGGGCTGCGGTAGCCCCAGCAGGCGCGCGGTTTTGTCAAATGCTTCACCCGGGGCATCGTCAATCGTGCCGCCGATGCGTTGAAAGGTGTCATGCGCTTTAACAATCAGGAACTGGCAATGCCCGCCTGAAACCAGCAGCATCAAATAAGGATAAGCCACTTGATGCGTCAGCCGCGGGGTCAATGCGTGCCCGGCAAGGTGATTTACCCCGATTAATGGCAATCCTGTCGCCGCACACAGCCCCTTGGCGCACATCACACCGGATAATACGCCACCAATTAGGCCGGGACCTGCGGTAACCGCGATACCGTCAAGGTCAGAGAATGTCAGTTCAGCCTCAGCCAGTGCTTCTTCAATGCAATGATCCAGCTTTTCGGCATGTGCCCGGGCTGCGATCTCTGGCACGACACCGCCGAAATCGGCATGGAGCGATGTTTGGCCATACACGACCGAAGCCAGCACATCATGCCCGCGCACCACAGCGGCGGCGGTATCGTCACAGCTGCTTTCGATGCCAAGGATGGTCAGAGTGCGATTCATGGCGGTTCCGGTTGCGTGTTTGTCGTTGCCGAGTAACACTGCGACAGCGCGCAAACAATGGTGCCTCAATAATGCCGACCGTCATCCTGACCCGCCCAAAAGCACAAAGCGCACGCTTTGCAACAAAGCTAAAGGCGCAGTGGGATGGACCGTTAGAGATTATTATTGCCCCATTGATTGAAATTGTGCCGGTCGCTGCCACTTGTGACGTACCGGACGCCATTATTTTTACCTCTGCCAATGGTGTGTCGGCATCTGAAAGGCTTGGCCTGCCGCGCGGCCTGACGGCATGGTGTGTTGGGTCAAAAACAGCCGAACTGGCGCGGACCGCTGGGTTTGCGCCGGTCGTCGGGCCGGGAGACGCTGATGGGTTGGTCGCCGACATCATTGCGGCCAAACCGACCGGCGCGCTTGCGCACATCCGCGGCAAACACGCACGCGGTGACGTGAGCGCCCGTTTAAACGCCGCTGGGATTACCTGCGCGGATGTCGTGGTCTATGATCAAAGGGCGCTGAACCTCACACAAGAAGTAAAACGCGCGGTCGCTGCGCAAAGCTTGGTGATCTTCCCCCTGTTCTCGCCGCGTACTGCGACGATACTGAATGGTGAGGGGCCGTTTGATGCAGCCGTTCATGTTGTGGCACTTAGCGATGCTGTGAAATCGGCAGTCTCGCCAAAGGTTGCAACGCAGATCACTGTGGCAGCCAGCCCGGATGGGAACGCGATGCTTTCGGCAACGTTAAGTGTCATGAGAACGCAAATTGGTCGCACTTAGGTCAGGTTGGATTGCTTGAGGGTCCAGCAGATGCGCGATAGTCTAGGTTTTCACCTGTCAATCTGGCCGGTGGGGGCGCTGAAAGGGTGAAAACGTGGCAAAACAGCCAGCCAAGGGTCGCAAGACACCAGCAAAACCGGAAAATACGGCAAGAACCGAAGCGGCGAAATCCGAATCGGTAACGGCCTCCAAGCCGATGATCGACACCATTCCTGCTGAAGTGCACACCAAAGCAGCGCCGGAAAAGAAAAAAGCTGTGGAAAAATCGGCTATGCCTGCTGTCGAAAAACCTAAAGTCACCCCAGCACCTGAAACGCCAAAAACACCCGCGCGCCCCAAAGCGGCAGAGCCTGCCCAAGGTGCCGGTTTCTTGCCGTTGGTACTTGGCGGTTTACTGGCCGGCGTCATCGGTTTCGCTGTTGCTTCGCTGACAGCACCCGCAGCCGATACAACATTGTCCGAACAAATTGCTGTCCAGTCATCGCAAATCAACAGTCTGGAACAACGTCTGGCTGCAGTACCCGAAGTGGACCTAAGCGGTATTGAAGCCGCGCAAGCGGATTTGGCGGCGCAGATTTCTGACATCACCGCCCGCGTCACCGCGTTGGAGGACCGGCCTGCCGGCACTGTGATCTCGGATGCGGCCGGCGAAGGTGTCGCGAGCGAGCTGGATGCCTTACGTGCGCAGATCGCCGAAATGACAAATGCAGCCCAGACGGAATTGACGGAGGCGCGCGCGCAAGCCGCATCCATTGAAGAGAATGCAGCAGCGGCAGCGCGCAACGCCGCAGCTCGCGCTGCATTGGCCCGTGTTCAAATAGCGCTTGAAAGCGGTGCGCCAATCGGTGCAGCTTTGGGTGATCTTGAAGAGGCGCTGGGCGAAAGCGCACCCGATGCCCTGATCGCAGTGCAGGATGGCGTGCCCACACTTGCCAGTTTGCAAGACCAGTTCCCGGACATGGCTCGTGTCGCCTTGGCAACCGCGCGCAGCGAAGGTGTATCCGGCGAAGAGACAACCGGCTTTGGTGCATTCATGCGCAATCAATTCGATGTCCGGTCAACGACCCCACAAAACGGTGACAGCGCCGATGCTATTTTGTCGCGGGCAGAGGACGCGGTGCGCACAGGGCGGTTGTCCGATGCATTGGCCGAGATCAGCGCCTTGCCCGAAGTGGCCCGCGCTGAAATGTCAGACTGGCTGGGTCAGGCCGAAGCGCGCGCTGATGCCATCGCCGCAGTTGATATGCTTTCTACATCCCTTTCAGATAACTAAAGGCGAACCTTATGCTTTGGTCCCTCATTAAAATAGTGGCGTTTGTTTTAGCCGTAACCGCACTCACCTACGGCGGCACGCAGCTAATGGAAGTGGATGGCGGGGCGACCGTGGATGTTGCCGGTCAGGAATTCACGCTCAGTACGCTGGAAATGGTCTTTGCCCTTGGTGCATTGGTCGTTGCGGTTTGGTTGGGGCTAAAGCTTTTGGCGCTTTGCGTGGCCACGTTCAAATTCCTCAACGGCGATGAAACCGCGATTTCGCGTTACTTCGACCGTAACCGCGAACGAAAGGGTTATGAGGCGCTCAGCGAAGGTATGATGGCGCTAGCGTCAGGCGAAGGGCATCTGGCGATGACCAAAGCGGCGCGGGCAGATAAGTATCTGCAACAGCCACAGCTGACAAACCTGCTTACGGCGCAGGCGGCCGAGATGACGGGCGATCGTAAAACAGCCGAAGAGACATACAAGAAACTGCTGTCCGATGACAAAACCCGCTTTGTCGGGGTGCGTGGGATCATGAAGCAAAAGCTAAGTGATGGTGATACGGATACCGCAATGGCGCTGGCGCAAAAGGCCTTTGCCCTGAAGCCAAAGCACGAAGAGACGCAGGATGTACTGCTGCGTCTGCAAGCCGAAAAGTCTGATTGGGCTGGGGCGCGCAAAACCCTTGGTGCTAAGCTCAAGTCCGGCAGCCTGCCGCGTGATGTTCACAAGCGGCGCGATGCTGTGCTTGCCCTGTCCGAGGCCCGCGATATTCTGGACGAAGGCAAAACCATTGAGGCCCGCGAGGCGGCCATTGAGGCCAACCGCCTATCGCCTGATCTGATCCCTGCGGCCATCATGGCTGCGCGTGGCTATATCGGTGAAGGTAACGCCCGCTATGCGACGCGCGTTTTGACGAAGGTTTGGAATGCGCAACCGCATCCCGACATTGCAGCAGCCTTTGCAGAGATTGCGCCGGATGAAAGCAGCGATGAGCGCCTTAAACGGTTCACCAAGCTAACAAAGACAACCGCCGACCATCCTGAAACAAAGATGCTGATGGCCGAATTGCACATCGCGGCAGAGGATTTCCCAGCGGCCAAGCGTGCGCTGGGCGAATTGGTTGAAAAAGACCCGACGGCCCGTAATCTGACAATCATGGCAGCCATTGAACGCGGCGAGGGTGCGGACGACTCCGTGGTACGCGGCTGGCTGACCAAAGCGCTGACCGCGCCGCGCGGCCCGCAGTGGATTTGTGGCAATTGCCAGCATATCCATCCCACATGGGCGGCCACCTGCGATAACTGCGGATCATTTGATACGCTTGCTTGGAAAACGCCACCGGCAAGCGATGTCGCCATGCCCGCCGGCACCGAGATGTTGCCACTGATTGTCGGGCAGACAAAAGAGGCACAATTGCCGTCAACTGAAGTTGTCGAAGAGGCCATTGTCGTTCAGGGCGAAGAAGCCAAGTAAGCCCACAGCGCATAAATTTTAGGCTGCCTGAAATGGCGGGCTATCACCGGCAAGACTGGTTGTTGTAAAGTCCTATAGCACCTGTTTAACTAACCCCAGCCACTGGGGAGTGCGTACACGAGTATGAAAGATTTTGGATCAGAAACGTTTCTGCGTTTTGATAATGTGAAGAAAAGCTATGACCAGAAAAATCTGGTCGTCAAAGGCTTCGATATGGATGTGAAAGAGGGGGAATTTATTACCCTTCTTGGTCCGTCGGGGTCCGGTAAAACCACCGTCTTGATGATGCTGGCAGGCTTTGAAAGCGTGACGTCCGGCGATATCGCGATCAGCGGTAAATCAATCAACAGTACGGCCCCGAACAAGCGCAACATCGGTATGGTGTTTCAGAACTATGCTTTATTCCCGCATATGACGGTGGCCGAAAATCTGGCGTATCCATTGAGCGTGCGCAAGATGCCAAAAGCACAAATCAAGGAACGTGTTGCCCAGTATCTTGAGTTGGTTGAACTGTCCGCGTTTGGTGATCGCCGCCCTGGTCAATTGTCGGGCGGACAAAAACAGCGTGTCGCCTTGGCGCGTGCGATGATTTTCCAGCCTTCGCTGATCTTGATGGATGAACCCCTTGGGGCGCTGGACAAAAACCTGCGCGAACAGATGCAGTTTGAAATTACGCGTCTGCACAAGCAGATCGGCTTTACCGTGATCTATGTGACCCATGATCAGACCGAAGCGTTATCAATGTCTGACCGCATCGCCGTGTTTAACGATGGTGTTGTGCAGCAATGCGCGCCCCCGTCTGAATTATACGAACGCCCGGTGAACGCATTTGTTGCTGACTTTATCGGCGAAAATAACTTTGTCGCGGGTCAGGTCACAAACCTGACGGATGGCGTGGCCCAAGTGAAAACCGATGCTGGCACGATCACGGCACGCGCGGCAGAAGGCCTGACAGATGGTGCTGCTTGCCGCGTGTCGATCCGCCCGGAGAAACTGTTCATCCATCCAACCGATCATGCCCATGACAACGCGCTGACAGTCACGTTCAACACGCGTATCTATGTGGGCGACTTTATCCGCTATTATTTCAAAATGCCGGACGGAACAGATATTATCGTCAAGGTCCTCAATGATCTGTCTGCCCCAAACTTTGACGATGGGGCGCAAGCCCAACTGCTGTCTTTGACCAACGATTGCACGGCCTTTCCGTAAGGTTCGGCCACTTTGGGCAAACCGGGGCCCTGCATAATGCCCGGACATGACAAGGAGAAACCGATGAAAAAACATCTGACGTTACTAGCCACCGCAACCGCGCTGACTGCCAGCCCGCTTGCGGCCCAAGACCTGACAGTCACATCATTTGGTGG